>CAWGXH010000001.1:0-13791 GCA_963826525.1 uncultured Methanomicrobiaceae archaeon
CGACCTCGACTCGGCCTTCGGCAATGCCCTCATGAACAACGGCGACACCATCTCGATCGCGCCCGGTTCCTACACCTTCTCTACAGGCCTCACGAAATCGGTGACCGTGCACGGCGCGGGGGCGGATCTGGTGACCGCGACCATGAACGCCGGTTCCAACCTCTACTTCTCCGGAGCCGGAACCGTTGTCGAGGGGATCACGTTCAGCGCCAATACGAAGATCCTCTACATTTCGGGGGAGAACTCGCTTGTCAGAAACTGCGTATTCGATGCGATTCCCACGTTTGCGAATATCTACCTCCAGTCGGCGAACACCCGGGTGGAGAACTGCACGTTCCAGAACTGTGCGGTCCAGAACATCCTGGTGCTCGCAGGGGATGGGGATGTCGTGCGGAACTGCACGTTCCAGGCGAATACAAACCGCAATATCCAGGTATCGGGGAGCGACTGCCTCATCGAGAACAACACCTTCCGAAACAACGTCCAGGGAAGTTCCGTGAAAGGCATCATCCGGATGCAGTCCACGAAGAACCTGACGGTCACGAGGAACGAGTTCCTCGATAACACGGCGCCGGGCGGGGTGATCAGCCTCAAGACCGTGAGCACGGGGAACAGCATCTATCTCAACAACTTCGTCGGGAACTCGGTGGATGTCGTCATCGACACCGGAACCTCGCAGCCGATAACCTGGGTCTCGCCCGAGTCTATCCCGTATACCTATCGCGGGAGCACGTTCACGGGGAACCTCGGGAACTTCTGGAGCGCCTACTCGGGAACCGACACCGACGATAACGGAATCGGGGACGCCTCGCTTCCCCTTGGCACCTCGCAGACGGATACCGCACCGCTGATGGACCGCTGGCAATACTTCTTCGGTGAAGAGCACTCGCCGGTTGCACCCGTCGCCAACTTTATGGCAAACGTGACCGCCGGTGAAGCACCGCTCGCGATTGCCTTCACCGACGCTTCGACCGGCAGCCCGACCTCCTGGTTATGGGACTTCGAGAACGACGGCGTCGTCGACAGCACCGAGCAGAACCCGGTTCACACCTATGCCGCTTCAGGTACCTACACCGTGAACCTCACCGCCACGAACGACGACGGCAGCGACTCCGCGGTCAAGACCGATTATGTCACTGTATCCCCCGAGCAGCCGAGCACAACAGTCGTCCGGAACGAGGCCGCTTCGCCTGCATACATCCCCACCGATACTGACGGCCTTCCCGGCCTGGCCGAGACCTCGGTCCTGCACGCCGCCGTATCCAATGGAGCCGGAGTTGCAGGGGTCGCTATCGATCTCTCCGCCATCGGGGGCGGCAATGCCGCACCGATGCTCTCTGCCGGGAACGGAACGTGGATGAAGGGCATCACGAGCGCCGTCGCCTCGCCGTTCGTGGACGGCGCATACCAGCCGTTCGCACTCCAGGTGAATGCAACGGGTATGAACGGCCATTCCAACACAACCGTCGCCATCTCGCTGACGGTCATCAAAAACGGCGATGCGAACGAGGACAACCGGGTCACCCTCTACGACGCCATCTACATCGCCCGCCACAGCCTCGGGATGACCGGGTTTGAGAGCATGCACGAGAACGTCGGCGACGTGAGCGACGACGGTTCAGCCACAATGGTCGATGCGATGTACCTTGCAAAACACATCCTCGGCATCCCCGGGTTTGAAGTGCTCCACTGAACCCCGGTGGATACCTTTTTTTCAGGATTGCTCCTGCTGCAATCCCTTCGGAATAACTGACTCCGGCTGCGGATTCACTACGGCAGTTTGGGATGCCGGTTGACCTTTGCGTTTTCAGCCGATACCGACCTAAACCAGAATTTGTGCATTTTTTCGGGAAATGCCCTCTGGGCGTACGAATGCGAGAGTTCTGCGATCTTTCAAGCCGGGTTAGGGCGACCGAGTCCCCTCCTCTGCACAGGGAGGAGAGACAGATCTTCGATCTGCAGAACACAGTTGCCTGTGGGAGCCCGGCAGGTTTATCGGGCTTTTCCATCGGCCCCGGACAATAGGTACCGTCGCGCTGTGCTGAGATTCTTTCCCGAACCGGTGCGGACGCCGATCTGTGAGGCTCCGTTTTCAGGTGTTCCTCCTTCCGGGAGAGAGATCTCCATGTGGGTATTGATTTACTGTATGTAAAAAATGAGTTAATCAAGTAAACGTTATTTACTCAACCCCTATTGGAAAGGCATATAATAAGTCATCGTTTATAAAGCTGTTCAATAAGACAACACCGCTGAGAGGCAGCCCTGGCGTTATGAACCGACGCAATGCGGCCGTTCTGCCGGGGGTCGAAGAGGACTGGAACATGGAGATCAAACCCTGTAAATCAGGCAGGAAAAGCCTCTTACTCATCGTTGGGGCATTTATCCTGCTTATCATGATCGCAATGACACCGGCGACGGCCGGACTCGTGCTACCGGCCGACGGCCAGCAGGAGACAGTTCACGCAAAAGTACTGCAACTCCCGCTCTCGTTCACAGAGAACCAGGGACAGGCACCAGATGGTATAGCGTTTCACATCCGGGCCGCAGGCCACACGATCGCATTCACACCCGGTGGCGTGATTCTCCGTACTACCCAGGAAATGGACGATCGGACCGAATCCTCCGAAGTCCGGATGAGTTTCGTAGGCGCAGCAGAATCACCGGCAATTACCGGGATCGATCCGCTCCCCGGAAAGGCGAACTTCTTCATCGGTAACGATGCTTCACAGTGGGAGACGGACGTGCCGATGTTTTCGGCAATCCGGTATGAGCAGGTATATCCCGGCATCGATCTGGTGTACCGGGGTACCGAGGGAGTTCTGAAACGGGAGTTCGTCGTAGCTCCCGGAGTGAACCCGGATCAGATTGTTCTCTCATATTCCGGGATCGATTCTCTCAGGCTCGCAGAGGACGGGTCGCTGAAGATCGCTACGCCGCTCGGTGTCATTACCGACGAAGCCCCGGTCGCCTATCAGTTGGCCGGGGAGCAGATGGTTCCGGTTACGGTTTCGTATGATATCATAGGAGATACTCTGGTCGGCTTCACCACCGGAACGTATGATCCGACAAAATCGCTCACCATCGACCCGTCGCTGAAATATTCGACATACCTCGGGGGCACGGGCGGAGACTTCGGGTACGGGATCGCGACCGATAGCTCCGGGAACATGTACATCACGGGGTATACGACATCGACTGATTTCCCGCTTGCCGACCCCCTCCAGGCGACCAAATCCGGGGCCGCCGACATCTTCATCACGAAACTGAACCCTGCAGGCACAGAAGTCCTGTATTCCACCTACCTCGGTGGAGAGGGGGACGATTATGCCTGGAGCATCGTGGTCGACGGGGACGAAAATATCTACATTGCGGGAAGGACGAGATCCGACGACTTCCCCGTCTCGAACCCGACGCAATCTACGAACAACGGCGGGAACAATGGCGATACAATCCTCGCGAAATTGAACCCCAGCGGCTCTGCGCTCCTCTTCTCGACGTATCTCGGCGGGAATGCCGACGATATGCCCGGCCAGTACGGGAACTGCCTTGCCATCGACGCCTCCGGGAACATGTACGTGACCGGGCAGACCGGATCACCCGATTTTCCTGTCGTGAACCCGATACAGGCGTCATTGAATGGTACCAGGGATATCTTCCTCACCAAGATCGACCCCTCTACCCCTGCCGTCGTGTATTCGACCTACCTTGGAGGGAGCGGGAACGACGGTGGGAATGATGTCGCAGTGGACGAGACCGGTGCCGCATATATTGCCGGCCAGACCAACTCGGCAGATTTCCCGTTGGTCGATGCCCTGCAGAGCACATTGGGAGGCTCGTACGACGCTCTCTTCCTCAAGGTGAACCCCTCGGGATCCGCCCTTGAGTATGCGAGTTACCTCGGCGGCGCGGGAAGCGACAATGTGTATGCAGCAGCGGTCGGGACCGACCACAGCATGTACATCGCCGGCTCGACTTCGTCCGCCAATTTCCCGGTGGTGAACCCCGTTCAGGACACGAATGGCGGCACCGGGAGCGATGCATTCGTCGTGAAGATAGATCCTGCCGGATCGGCCCTCGATTATGCGACGTACCTGGGCGGAGCCGGGAACTCCGAGAGTGCCCGGGCAATCGCCGTCGATTCGTCCGGCAGCGCGTACATCGCAGGAGTCACGAACGGAGCCGGATTCCCAACCGTCAACCCGATACAGGGTTATGTCGCCCTGCGCGATTCATTTATCACCAAACTAAATTCTGCGGGTGACGAGATAGTCTATTCCACGTATATCGGCGGCGACAATAACGACGACATCTACAGTCTCGCCATCGACGGCAACGGGAATGCATACGTCACCGGTATGACACAGTCCTCGAACTTCCCGACGGTTTCGCCCCTCCAGGCAACATCCGGAGGTACCTGGGAAGCCTTCGTTGCGATACTTGAGGACGACAGAGCCCCGACTGCGGATTTCACCGCAAACCAGACGACAGGTCCGGCGCCATTGACCGTCCGGTTCACCGACGAATCGACCGGATCTCCCACGTCCTGGGTCTGGGACTTCGGGGACGATTCGACGTCCGCCGACCAGAACCCGGAACACCAATACACCGCACCCGGCACCTATTCGGTCAGTCTGACCGCAACCAATGCACTCGGCAGCGACTCGGCATCGAAAGCCGGGTATATCATCGCGACCGATGGCGGCGGGCCTCTCTCCGGGAACAACCAGATCTACGTGAGGGTCGGAAACGATCTCGGTGCGAAGTATAACATCTTCGGAAACAACACCTATCACGTCAACTTCGTCGGATCAGGCACCGGCTTAAACGATCTCCATATCTCCACCGATCCGGAGGCCCCTGCCGGCCAGGTGACGTTCACCACGGCACCGTCAGGCACCTTCTATGTTACGAATACCGGGACCCGCACCTACAAGGACGACATTATCCTGATGCTCGCGGTAAACGGCACGATACCGGATGACTTCTCGGTTCAGGTCCGCTCGAGCGGGTATACCTGGACGCCGCTCCCGGACGCGGCACCCGATATCGGGGCAGTCGGATACGTTTCGGGCGCTGTCGACGAGACCTTCACCAGGGAAGACTTCATCTACGGCCCGCAGGCGTGGAAACCCGCCGGTGACCCGAACTATCCGCTCTTCGACGGCGAGAATATCGACGATCCGGCGAACATGCACAGGATCCTGTTCATCGATACCCGGGTCGGCACCCTCGGTACAGGATTCGAGAGCCTCACCGACAGGGGAGCAGCGAAGATCGAGTTTACGTTCACGAATCTCGGCGCACATGCAGCCTTCAACGCCTACGCGTACTGCTACCAGACGAAGAACGGGGACACCATGGTCGCCTGGACCAACCGGCTCTCCTCGACAGGGGCAAACGGCTTCTCGGTCGGGATTCCCCGGGCACCGGTCGCAGACTTCACAGCGAACGTGACCGAAGGCCCTGTTCCCCTCACGGTCCGGTTCACCGATACCTCGCTCTACCTGCCGACCGGGTGGCTGTGGAACTTCGGGGATGATGCGACGTCCGGCGACCGGAACCCGGAACACACGTACACCTCCCCCGGGACGTATACTGTGAAGCTGACCGCGACGAATGCCCTGGGGAGCAACAGCCGTCAGGTTTCCGGGTACATCACCGTCAGCGAGGGGCCGTCCCAGCCGGTCGCAGACTTTACAGCGAACGTGACCGAAGGTCCTGTACCCCTCACGGTTGCCTTCACTGATACCACGAGCGGTGTCCCGACCGAATGGAACTGGGAGTTTGGCGACGGTGCGACGTCCACCCTGAAAAATCCGGTGCACACCTATGAAGAGATGGGCACCTATTCTGTGAACCTCACCGTCGGCAATACCTTCGGAGTCGACTTCGAGAACAAGACCGCCTTCATCACCGCAAACGCCCCGCTGCCGAAGACGTGGACGGTGGGGGCGACGGGGTGCGACTTCACCGACCTCGACTCGGCCTTCGGCAATGCCCTCATGAACGACGGCGACACCATCTCGATCGCGCCCGGTTCCTACACCTTCGCTACAGGCCTTACGAAATCGGTGACCGTGCACGGTGCGGGGGCGGATCTGGTGACCGCGACCATGAACGCCGGTTCCAACCTCTACTTCTCCGGAGCCGGAACCGTTGTCGAGGGGATCACGTTCACCGCCAATACGAAGATCCTCTACGTTTCGGGGGGCAACTCGCTTGTCAGAAACTGTGTATTCGATGCGATTCCCACATCTGCAAATATCTACATCCAGTCGGCAAACACCGGAGTAGAGAACTGCACGTTCCAGAACTGTGCGGTCCAGAACATCCTGGTGCTCGCAGGGGATGGGGATGTCGTGCGGAACTGCACGTTCCAGGCGAATACAAACCGCAATATCCAGGTATCGGGGAGCGACTGCCTCATCGAGAACAACATCTTCCGGGACAATGTCCAGGGAAGTTCCGTAAAGGGCATCATCCGGATGCAGTCCACGAAGAACCTGACGGTCACGAGGAACGAGTTCCTCGATAACACGGCGCCGGGCGGAGTGATCAGCCTCAAGACCGTGAGCACGGGGAACAGCATCTATCTCAACAACTTCGTCGGGAACTCGGTGGATGTCGTCATCGACACCGGAACCTCGCAGCCGATTACCTGGGTCTCGCCCGAGTCTATCCTGTACACCTATCGCGGGAGCACGTTCACGGGGAACCTCGGGAACTTCTGGAGCGCCTACTCGGGAACCGACACCGACGATAACGGAATCGGGGATGCCTCGCTTACCCTTGGCACCTCGCAGACCGATACCGCACCGCTGATGGACCGCTGGCAATACTTCTTCGGGGCCGTGCATCCGCTGGCTGCCGTCACCGTTCACCCTGAAACCGCAACGGTGAACGTATCGCAGACCCTGACGTTCAGTGCTACTGCGTACGATGATACCGGCGCAGAGATGACCGGGGTTTCCTTCAACTGGTCGAGCAGCAACACGACGGTCGGAACGATCGATGAAACCGGTCTCTTTGCCGCGAAGGCTGCGGGCACAACTCTGATCAATGCAACGAACAACGGGATCCGGGGGAGCAGCCAGGTTCTGGTAGATGATCAGCCTCCAATTGCCGACTTCACAGCGGACGTGACGGCAGGTCCGGTTCCGCTGACGGTCAGGTTTACCGATACATCCGTGAATTCTCCGACCGGATGGTTCTGGGAGTTCGGCGACGGCACGAATTCGACTTCCAGGAACAGTACGCACGTCTACAACGGCACAGGCAATTTCACGGTCAGCCTCACCGTATCCAACACGGCAGGAAGCAACAGCATGCAGGTTACCGACTATATCTCGGTAAACCGGCAGCCGGTCGCCGATTTCACCGCGAATAAAACCCGGGGCAAATTCCCGCTCACGGTTTGTTTTACGGACACATCGTCGAACTCCCCGGCCGCATGGTCTTGGGACTTCGGTGACGGCGCGACCTCGACGGACCAGCACCCGACCCATATGTATGAAACTGTGGGCAACTACACTGTCTCTCTCCAGGCATCGAACAGTGACGGCAGCAATAGCACGACGAAGTCCGATTTCATCAGTGTTCGTGAGACGAACGCAGACCCGCTCCCCGCTCCCCGGTATATTTTCATCGATGTCGCAAACGACGCCGGTGCGAAATTCAACCTGGACGGCCCGGAGTTCGGCGGCCCTGACAATACGTACTATATCAAGGCGAACGGAGGGGGCCTCGGTGCGATTCACATCACGAACGACCCGAATGTCATATCCGGTCAGGTGACCACGACAAATGCTTCTTCCGGGGTGCTGTATATTACCAATTCCGGAGGGCGGGGGTATGACGACGAAATTGTCCTCCTCGTCTCGGTGAGAGACCCGATTCCCGACGATTTCGCGGTCAGGATCCGTGCCAGCGGATACCAGTGGGACCCGGTCGAGGCTGCGGGGCACAAACCGACCGCATACACGTACGCGGATGGTGCGGTAGATGAGACCTTTACGAAGGACGACTTCATATACGGCCCCCAGACGTGGAAACCGGGTCCCGGCAGTGCTGTCGTCCCGTCTCATCCGCTCTATTACGGACAGGATATCCAGAACCAGTCGACTGCGGCGTATCTCATGTTTGTGGACATGAACGTAGGGAACCTGAAACAGTCTGCATTCGCCGAACCACTCCAGGATAAAGGTGCGGTAAAGGTGGAGTACTGGTTTGAGAACATGCCGACCCACGCTGCTTTCAATGGGTACGGCTGGTGCCTGATCTCGAACCAGGACCAGGGAATCTCCTGGACAAACGATATCACGGGGATCGGTGCGTCCGGGTACTCGGTGACCGATATCCCGCTCTCCACAACCCCGATTGCAGACTTCACTGCCGACGTCACGTCGGGTACCGTGCCGCTCACAGTCGCCTTCACCGACACCTCCGGCGGCGTCAGCCCGACCTCCTGGGCATGGGACTTCGGCGACGGTGCGACCGCGACTGTCCAGAACCCGACCCATACCTACACCGCCATCGGGCGATACAACGTCACCCTGACGGTCACGAACGATGCCGGCAGCGATACCCTGACCCGGCCCCACTACATCAGCGTCCGCGACGCCCCGTCCGCACCGCCGGAGCGGGAAGAGAACTTCACCCTCCGTGACAACGGAACCACCGTCAGCGACGTCGGCGGCCGGCAGCAGGTCAGTTTCAACGCTACCGCCGGCAACGGAACGGTCAGCGGGAACGACATTATCCTCTCGACCGGCAGCCTCAACGTCACCATCCTGACCGACGGCCTCACCACGGCGGGCAACGTCTCGACCGGGAACGTCACCGGTGTCCGGCTCGAAAGCAGCCAGCCTGCAGCCGCCGCCCTCGGCGGGAACGTCGGCAACGTCTCGGTCGGCTTCAACGCCTCGGTGAACGCCTACAACCCGAACCTCGGGATCACGACGTCGATCTACGACCAGCCCAGTGATACGGCTTCGACCGCTTTTGCCCTTGCTGCGGCGAACGACGGGCTTACGATCACCTCGACGGCGTATGCGGTCTACTTCACCAAGACCAACCTCGGGGCGAACGACACCATCAGCAACGCAATGCTGCGGATGACCGTCTCACCCGCCTGGGTGAACGCGAACGGCGGCCCCGGGGCAATCCGGATCTTCCGGCAGAGCGACGACGGCGTTACCAGCGCCCTTGCAACCACCTATCTCGGGCTCGACGGCGACGGCATGATGGTCTTCGAAGCGGTCTCGCCGAACGGCTTCTCCGCGTTTGCATTCGTCGCAACGAAGGCCGTTTCCACGCCCCCCCAGTCCACCTCGTCCAGCGGCAGCAGCGGCGGTTCGTCGGTGAAGCCGACCGTCTCGACCGGCAGCGCGAAACTCCTCACTGCCTCCTGGGGCGGCGTGCTCCGGCCGTACCTCGTCAATGCCGACGAAGGATACGCACACCTGTGCCTCGATACCGGTGTCACGGCCCTGAACGGAAACGGCGAACCGCTCCCCGAGGTCGGGATCACCGCCGTATCGACCCTCCCGTCCGCTCCGCCGTATGCCTTCTCGGGCTATGCGGTCAACTGCTCCCCCGACGGCGCCACCTTCTCCCCGGCGATCGACCTGGTCTTCACCTTCACCGCAGGGGAGTGGGCTGGCCTGCTCGGCACGGTAGATGGTGATGTGACCCGTCTGGTCGTGCAGGGCTACAACCCGACGACCGGCGTGTGGGAAGACTGCCCGACAAGCGTCGATGCCGCCGGCCGGACGGTGACTGCACAGGTCTCGCATTTCAGCACCTATGTGCTCACCTGCGCTCCCACGGCGACGACGACACCGGAGCAGACGACCACCGCTCCGGAGTCGCCGGACTCGGGCGTGCAGGAACCAGGATCGGCGCAGCCTTCCGGCGAACCCCCGCAGCTGATCTTCCTCTGGGCGGGTATCGTCGTCCTCATCTGTGCCGTGATCGGAGCGCTCTACTTCGTGCGGAAGAACAGATAACTCTCTCTTCTTTTCCCGTTTTCTTTCGGCGAACATGCTCCCGGCATTTTGCCCACGTTCTCTGCGGCATTTCCGGAAATGGGCTGTGGGAAGTGTCTCCTGGAAGGTTTTTCTCCCCTCCCTGCGTGGCAATTGTCACCTCGATATTCAGGATGTCCGCGTGCATCACTGGTGACGAAGGTCGGAGAGGGAAAAACCTGTCACCTCTAGGCGGAGGATCGGTCGGATACCGGAGCGTCGTGGAGCGGTAAGATCTGGAGTATTTAATTTTATCATTAACTTTTCAGATAGGTCATCTTCATTAAATTGATATATTTAAGTTTTCCTAAATTCGCAACGGCCTTATACTCTCCCGTTCAGAGTTAATGCATTCCTCTGATGGCGTCTCTGCGAATGCAGGCACCCGGAATGCCGGTTCCGGAGAAGGGTTCTTCGGGCATCCGTACGGCGAAAGGAGTTGTTGTATGAGAGAAGATGAGCGTATTCAAAGCAAAATACTGCAGGGGCGGCTGACTGTCCTGCTGCTGGTCCTCGCGATCATCGCCGTGCCGGCGGTGGCGCTGGGTACCGACCTGCCGGTAAACACAACCGAACCGGCTGCCGGGCTTCCGCAGGAGACCCTCCAGGACCCCGGTCTGGAGAATGCCGTCCTACCTGAACCAACTCCGACCGAGGAGGATGTGACACCGGCAGCGACCGAACAGGTTCCGGAGGACAACATCGGTGCATACACCTATGCCACCGCCACCAGCCCCGAGCCGCTCCCCGCACCCAGACACATTTTCTTTGACGTCGCCAACGATGCCGGGGTAAAGTTCAACCTCGACGGTGCAACCTACAGCGGCCCGAACAACACCTACTATATCAAGGCAGACGGCGGCGGCCTGAACGATCTCCACCTCACAAACGACGTGAACGTCCCGGCCGGGCAGGTAACCGCCGACGACGAGCAGTCAGGCGTGTTCTGGCTCACCAATACCGGAGGACGGGGATTCGACGACGATATTATCCTCCTGGTCTCGGTGAACGGGACGATACTGGACGACTTCGCTCTCCGGATCACCTCGAGCGGCTATACCTGGACGCCGTCGTCGACGGTAAACGCGGCACCGACGGAGTACACCTACACCGAAGGGGCGGTCGACGAGACCTTCACGAAGGAGGATTTCATCTACGGTCCGCAGACCTGGAAACCGGGTCCCGGCGATCTCGTGGTCCCTTCTCTGCCGCTCTCCTACGGCCAGGATATCACCGACCAATCGGCAGCGTCATACCTGATGTTCGTCGACCTGAACGTCGGGAATATGTATCCAAGCAAGTTCTCGGGCGCGACCCTGACCGATAGCGGCGGGGCGAAGGTCGAGTTCACGTTCACCAACCTGACCACCGCCGCGGCTTTCAACGGCTACGGCTGGTGCCTCGCGGCGAACCAGGGACAGGGGATCTCCTGGACGAACCGGGTTTCGGGCATCGGTTCCAGCGGCTACTCGGTGACCGGGGTGCCCTATACACCGCCAGCACCGACCGCCGACTTCACGGCAAACGTGACCGCCGGTGATGCCCCGCTCGCGGTGCAGTTCAACGATACTTCGACCGGCAGCCCTACTTCTTGGGCCTGGGACTTCGAGAACGACGGCGTCGTCGACAGCACCGAGCAGAATGCCTCATTCACCTACGCGGCAGCAGGTACCTATTCGGTGAACCTGACGGTCACCAATGCCGGCGGAATCGGACAGTGAGGTCAAGACCGACTCCATCACCGTAACCGAGCCGTTCGAGCCTTCCGTCCTCCCCGGATACAACAACATCTTTGTTATGATCGCAAACGATGCCGGCGCGACATACAATGCCTTTGGCAACAACACCTACAACATCCGGTTCGAAGGCATCAACCGCGGTCTCAACGCTCTCCATATCTCCACCGACCCGGCCGTGAACTTCGGCCAGGTGACGGTTTCTGAAAACCAGAGCGGCACCTTCTATGCGACCGACTCGGGCGGCAAGGGCTACGAGGACGAGATCATCCTGATGGTCGCCGTCAACGGGACAATCCCTGATGATTTTGCACTCCACGTCACATCCGACGGCTACACCTGGACGCCGAACCCGCTGAGCAACCAGCCCCCGTCTCTTGACAACGTGACGTACCAGCCCGTCTCCCTCAGCGAAACCTTCACGAAGAAAGACTTCATCTACGGCCCGCAGATCTGGAAACCGACCGGAAACGAGGTGGATTACCCCATCTACGCAGGCCAGGACCTGAGTGATGCCGGGAACACCTTCCATCTGATGTTCATCGATCTCAACGCCGGCGTCCTCCGACCGAACGGAGACCTCGAGAACCGGGGAGCGGTGCGGATCAACTACACCTTTGAGAACCTGGAGACATTTGCGGCCTTTAGCGTCTACGGATACTGCAGGAACTCCAATAACGGCGACGACATGGTTGCCTGGACGAACGCCCTCACTTCCGACAAGGCGATGAGCGGGTACTCGGTCACCGGGGAAGCTGCATTGCCTGCCGGGGGATTCAGGGATGAGGCTGCTTCGCCCGCATACATCCCCACCGACACCGACGGTCTTCCCGGCCTCTCTGAGACCTCGCTCCTGCACGCCGCCGTATCCGATGCGGCCGGGGTTGCAACGGTCACGATCGACCTCTCCGCCATCGGGGGTGCCGATGCCGCACCGATGCTCTCTGCCGGGAACGGAACGTGGATGAAGAACGTCACGAGTACCGTCGCCTCGCCGTTTGTGGACGGCGCATACCAGCCGTTCGCACTCGGGGTGAACGGAAAGGACGGAAACGACCATTCCAACGCCACCGGTACCATCTCCCTGACGGTCATCAAAAACGGCGATGCGAACGAAGATAACCGGGTCACCCTCTACGACGCCATCTACATCGCCCGCCACAGCCTCGGGATGACCGGGTTTGAGACGATGCACGAGAATGTCGGCGACGTGAGCGACGACGGTTCGGCCACGATGGCCGATGCGATGTACCTCGCAAAACATATCCTCGGCATCCCCGGGTTTGAAGTGCTCCACTAAAGGCCCCGGATGCCCTTTTTCCGGAAGGAGGAGCATCGCTCTGCAGGTTAGGGATAGGGGAGAAAAAACCCTCCTGTCAGGAGGATGCCCGCATGCATCGCGGTGACCGGGAGCATGGGAGCAAAAAACAGATTTACCTCTCCTCGGACCGCCTCCGTGCTCCAGGCGGATTCGTGCCCCGTCGGGACTCTCCCGCGCTCGGGATGCGCGCTCAGCGCGTCACGTGGATGACGGCCGCGTACTTTCGTTCTTCTTTCTTCAGCGCCTTTTTGAGTTCGTCCGTCGTCGGCATCATGATCACGTCGAAGCCGTCGAGGATCCGCTTTGCTGCATAGGTGATCGGGAGTTGCCCGCTAAAGCCGGTGCCGATGTAGACGACCTCCGGTACTTCGTCCCGGAGAAACGTAAGTTCCCGATCGGTCAGCGGTGTATGGCCGTACTCTGCTTTCAGGTGCTTTGAAACGCCCTTATTCCTCTTCGTAACGCTGCCGTCGACGTGGACGTAGACGTCGTGCCTGTATTTTTCACCCCGTAACTTGATCTCGCCGAATTTCCAGGCCACTATGTCACCTTCCGGAATACTTCTCTATCGGACTCAATCTCTCCGGATATAAGCATATTGCCATCTCCTGTCGGATGGACGTGCGGGGTGCTCCGGGAGACGGAATGGGCTTTAAAGTCGGGTTATCGGGGAACCGTGAATGCCCGGGCGACGAAGAGTTGTCTCTGG
>CAWGXH010000002.1:0-4065 GCA_963826525.1 uncultured Methanomicrobiaceae archaeon
TCTCTTTCCATGTCGTAATCAAAATGTCCGGACAGACGGGCATCTATATGGGCACATCTTGTGGCACTCGCCATCTTCTCGGGATTGCAGGCATTTTATAGAAACTCTCTTATAACACGTATCGCATATCGGACTCCCGGTGACGGAACATGGAACTGAAGGAGAACTTTACGGATGACGAATGGAAGAACCTTGTCAGCCTGCCGTACGCGATTTCGATGGCGGTAATTGAAGCAGCACCATCGTTCCTGGGGGCATGGGGCGAGACGAAAGCCATGATGCAGGAACCCGTGAAGCTGGCAGCCGAAAGCGGGAGTGCTCTGGTCGGCCTGGTGTCCGCCGAGATGCAGTCAGAGGAAAAGGCGCTCATTAAAGAGCAACAGACTCTGGCGAGGCACGACCCGACGGGTTACCGGAATACGATCATCGAGGCAGCAAAGTCTGCTTCGGAAGCGCTGTCCAAGGTACCTCCCGACGAGGCGATGGCCTATAAAAAGTGGGTACTGGCGATAGGCAGGAAGGTGGCCGAAGCAGCAAAGGAGCACGGTGTTGCCGTCAGCGATCCGGAAAAGGTGGTTCTTAACGAGATCTCCGAGGCCTTCGGCATCAGCGCAGAGGTTCCCGCCTAGGAGCGGTTCTTCGGAAACGGCGGGAGGGCGCCCGGGAGCGTGAGTATTCCGGTCGTTCGACGAGACACGGTACGTGGCGGAGATGGGCGCGTCGTTCCTCTGCGCCACGACCGGCACTGCTCCACACGCCCGGGATCATGTGCAGTGACAGCCATCGCTGCGACCGAAGACCTGGCAATCCGAGAGACCAAAACGGACTCTGTGCAACCATCTTCCCTGCCAGGCTACTCTCTCCGTATCTTCACCCTGACCCGGACACCGACACATTTATATGAGAACAAGCATTCCCCCACTCAGGAGAGGCCATGGTTCTCCCGCACCAGCCGCAACTTCAGTTATCAGTTCAGGCCGCCGTTCTCATACTGCACCAATCACACTCCCCTGTTCAGGAGCAAATTCTCCTTCAGGGCGAGGAACCCGAATCTTCTCCGAACCCCCCGGGAGTGACAGTACAATGACTGCAAACGCGATGAGAAAATATGGTGCCGAGTTTTCGGAACCTTTGCGCTGGTCCTTATCGGGGTCGGAAGCGTGGTGATCGCAGGCGACGAGATTGGTTATCTGGGTATAGCATTCGCCTTCGGACTGGTCATTCTTTCGATGGTATATGCCATCGGGGAGGTTTCCGGGTGCCACGTGAACCCCGCAGTGACGATAGGAGTGCTTGCTCTTGGCAGGATATCGGTAGGGGAGGCAATCGTCTACATCATCGTCCAGTGTATCGGAGCAATCATCGCCGCCGGGGTGGTGCTTGCCATAGCGACGGGAACCCCTGCGTATTCGCTTGCCGCTGACGGCCTTGGCCAGAACGGATACGGGGAAGCGTCCCCGGGCGGCTACTCGCTCGAGGCGGCCTTCATTTCGGAAGTGGTGATGACCGCCCTGTTCGTCTTTGTGATCCTGGCCGCAACAAGTATCGAGAAACTAAAAGGGTTCGCAGGTCTTGCAATAGGAATGGCGCTCGCAATGGTCCATATAGCGACAATCCCGGTGGATAGCACCTCCGTCATCCCGGCACGGAGCCTTGGGCCGGCTATCTTCGCGGGTGGTGAAGCCCTCTCACAACTCTGGTTATTCTGGGTCGCACCGATCCTCGGCGCTATCCTCGCCGCGATCATCTGGCGAGTTCTCATGGAATACCGGGTGTTGCCGGCCGGTTGCCGTGGCTGAGGCTGCCCGAACAGAGACGTGAGGTCATGCAGGGTGAAGAACAAAGACGAAAATTCCGGCGTCGGGGGGAGGTCGTTCTTCAGCAACCTGTAACCGGAGATCACGGATCGATCCAGTCGGAGGCTCCGGCCTACCACTCCGGTCAAGCAACCCTTAAATATCCACAATCCCGGCCGAATCCTCCGGAATTTCGACCCTCACAGAAGCCCGCAGCCGGCCGATCTCAAGGCGAGGCATGGTATGCACCCTCCAAAAATTACCACCGCTCATATGCCCAGTATATCTCAGCGATAATACCGGATTTAAGATCAGGGTGGTATGCTTGGAGGAACACATTTGGTAAAATTCACCCTCTGGAAAAAGCGGTAAAACAGAAAAATACCCCCGAATAGACCGTATTTCAGGACGAAGGGGGGTTCCCCCTCGCCGACCTCACCATGGAGATCGCTTCTCCGCGATCAGGTACTCTCAGCGTCGACGCCGGAGCCGACGAACCACCCATCATCCACCGGAACCACATAGCAGAACTTCAACCCGTCACTGCCGGTATCCGGGTTATAGTACGTGACGTCCACAAACCCGCCCCCGGCTTGTGCAGCGGCAATCTCCCAGTCGATTATTTTTACGCCATACCGGTCCTCGAAGCCGATGCGGTTGCTGCCGATTAATTCGGGCTGGTAAGGAAGCGCCAGCGTCTTCCCGTCCATGCCGTATGCAAAGATGTATGCCCCGCCATCGGCAAAAGGCCCGGCGAGATAATTGAACGCGGCAGAGGCCGCCTCTTTCCCGTGCTCCTGGGCATAATCCCGTGCAGCCTTCACCCGCTGCGCGAGTGCATCCCGTTCGCTCGCGTTAAACCCGGTACCGGCCCCCGGGATGTAAACGCCCGAACCGACGAACCACCCCTCATCCACCGGCATGGCATACCCAAGTTTGAGCTCTTCGGCATACCCGTTCGCCGGATTCGGGTAGACATGGTGGAGGCTGCCGCCCCTTCCGCCGCAACCCGGGTCATGCCGTCGATATAGGCCACACCGTTGGTGTCGTGCACCCCCCTCCTGTCCGTGCCGATGAGACCCTGCTGGAAGGGGAGGGCAAGGACGGTGCCGTTCATGGTCATAGGCAAAGATGTCGAGGTCACCGCGGACAAATTCCCCGTGAGGGTCGTTGAATGTGGAGAAAGCCTCCGTGCGGCCGTGCTCCCGTGCATAAGCAGCCGCTTCGGCAACGAAATGCTTCATCTCGTCGGTCGCATTTGCCGCAGGCGGTCTGCCGCTGCTGGCGGCCTGCTGCCGCTCTCCTGCATCCAGGCTCCGCGTGATGACGATGCGCCACTCCGCCCCGTCGATGCCGGCGGTATCCCACCTCGCCTCCTTCGTCACGTTCCGTTCCCAGTTCAGGTCATAGAACAGGTCCTCGAGGGACCCGGAGGGCTCGGAGACGATACGGGTAAACGCCTCCTGGAGTCCCGGGGACTGGTATACCGGGTCTGAAAAGAGGTTCTTTCCAATCTCTTCCGGAGTCGTGTCGTCGATCACCAGCCCGTCGGTCTGCGTCGCCCAGGCGTCATACGGCGTCCCGTTGATGAGGGGCGCCACTCCCGCCCGATGAGGATATCTGACCTGTCCGTGATGTCCGTGTATCCCCGGGTCCTCGGTACCGAAACCGGACGCTCTGGGCGATCCCGTAGAATCCTTCCTCCAGGTAGAAGACCTCGCTGACGATCGGCACCTGTTCCCGGTTCGCCCGCTGCACCGGGGACTGGTAGGAAAGGTTCATGTTCACGACACCCCCGTAGTTCTCGGGCACGGCCATAACCACGATCCGTCTTTTGATATCGCAAGGGACGACTCGGCCCAGGGTATTTCAGCAGCGTCTGCTTCGTGCCTCCCTCCCCGCAGCACCGGTAAGCCCGGTCTCCTTGAGCACCCGGGCATTCTCTCCGACAGATATCCTGAGCGACTCGAGTTCATCGTTTATCCCGGAGACGGCGTCGCTTAAGACCGACTCCTGAGTTATCTCTGGAGACGGACGGCCATCTTCCGTGCAGCCCGCTCCGAGCACCAACGGCGATGAAAAGGGCAACAATTGCATATTTTCGCATAATTAAAGATTGTGCATCATCTAGTAAAAGATGCCGGAGTTTTAGAGAGCCGTTTGCAGGAAGACGCTCAAGTTCGGCAGGATAGTGAGCTTCTGCCGATTGCATCCAGGGCTACAGAGCACCGGACTGCCATCTGCCCCGGAGGAGCCCGGCGGTCAGCAA
>CAWGXH010000003.1:0-667788 GCA_963826525.1 uncultured Methanomicrobiaceae archaeon
TGAAGGTGGTGTTTGCATCGCTGAAGGGACGACGTGGCGCCTGGAGGACGACGCTGCCGATGACGAGGTGCTCGTTGTAGGCGGGGATGATGGCGACGAGGGTGCTCAGCTTGCCTGCTGGTGGAGGTGTCCGGGCGGAGAGAGAATCGACGCCGAGTGGGAGATCGGCTGCGTTTTGGGAGATCGTTGTAACCTGGCTCATCCTGTTCTCCTTGGCGGTCTGTCGTGGGCGGGGTGCTGCATGTCACTGGATGGACGGTCGTCCTGCCCGGCGAGCCCGGCAGATCGATGCCGTTTTGCTACGTTATTATTTTTGATGTGACAATATAAAATTACTGAATATGAGTGGAGCCTTTCTGTACAGCTGTACTGGATAATTCCAATAGTATTGTTCTGTTTTGCCGAAATCTGTCACGATCTGTCAGAAAGCGAGATCTAAATTTTGTATGCTGCATATAAAACGTTCTCTTTTTTATTTGGTGATACTGGCGCCTGATAGGAATTGTATCTGATGAAATTCGTGCTTTAGGGAAATAAGTTGTTCTGTGACTTGTTTCCTGCTCCCGGTGCGTCCGGTAGTGGTCCCGTCGCAGCGATCGGTGCCGTCCGGGGAGAACGGCGGCTCCTGGGCAGCGGTATAGGGGTAACGGGTGCGTTGCTGCCGGGAGCGTGCATGAGGGAGCCGGGGAGCTCCTGGTGATGGTTCGGAGCCGGGCGGCCGTGCCGGACGAAAATGCTGGGAAACGGGTATTTTTGCTATCAGGTCGGTATTAGGTGGTTAAATGCTCGTGCGCTGGATAGAGTGGGGTGCCTGGCGGTTTCGGGCTGTAGGATGGTGGAATTCTTGTCGGCGACGGGCACCGGGAGGCGGCGTGGCCTGTTGCCGGAGCAGGTGGCGGGGTAACCCTGCCGCACCCGTGGCCCGGAAGGGTCGGCCGCGATGCCGGCCGGAGCACCGTGCACGGGCGAGTTCCCTCCCTGGCATAAGGGCGGCAGTATCTCGCGGATTTTCCGATTCCGCCGCCGTGCTGCGAGGGTAGAATCCGGGCGGAATCCTGCCGAATTGCGACCCTCACAGAAGCCCGCAGACGGCCGATCTCGGGGCGAGGCATAGTCGACATCCTCCGGAAATTACTGCCGCTCATATCGCCGATATGGCCTCGCGATCCTGCCGTTTTTCGGCGATCGGGCTCCATTTGTCCGGTTTCTCCGGGCGGCCGATTTCAGGATCCGGGAGCGGCGTTAAAATCGAAAAATGGCCTCAATTCGGCCTTATTTTTTGCGGGGAGGGGGCTCCCCCCGGGAGATCTTCCCGGGCGGAGTATGCGGAAGATCAGAGCCTGCCGTAGCGTTTATGCGCCTGCTCGATGGTCATCAGGTGGGTGATCGGGAGCCATGTTCCTGTCAGTATCGATATGGATGATGTAGAGTGCGGTAAACGATCGCCCTATGTGGAGACGAAATACCTCCATGCCTTCCGTATTCAGGCGCTCTTTATCCCCACCGCTGCCGGGATAGGGTCCGTTTGCAGGACGGCACGTTGTGCCGTGATGATGCGTTGAGACTTCTCCGGCAGAGTGTTCAGGAAATCCGCTGCCGACCGCCTGAACAGAACGGCATACGTCACAACGAGATCTCCACGAGTTCTTCCGTCTCCTGGATCCGCTTGATATCTTCTACAAGCCGCCGCTTCTTTTCGTGCTCGATCATCTCCTCTATCAGTTCCGAAAACGTCATCCCCGGCTCTCGCATAGGGGAGAGGGCTGCGGAGGCCTCTTCCCTGACAATAATGCGCTTTGTGGCATTCATGACATCTATGGTATACGTACTGCTGCGGAAAAATATTGCTGATATGTCGGGCAATCTCCGGCGGCTTCGTCTTTCGGGCATCGGACGGTAAAACGAGGAGATCTTCCCGGGCGAGCGAAGGTTCCCCATGCATGACGCTCTCCGTCCCTCGAGGATACCGCCGGAGATCCGATGCAGATCCGTGTTGGGCATACTGCAGTATATCCGCGGCTTACAACCCGCGTACGGAGCGCCCGGAGGATCTGTGGACCGACAACCGGATCCCAAAGAGAGCAGAAATGATTCCTGAAAAATGTAGCCTCTGCAAAGGTGTGCCCCTGCATGAAGGAAAGGACCTGAGTTTCTCGCGGCCGTGCAGAACGAGGTCATTGTCGTCCGTGTTCGTCCCGATGTCACATCTGCGACCGGTGCGGCGAGGCATACGGCTGCGGCAGCGACGCACCGGAAGATCGACGCGATCAGGGACGGGGTGCTATCTGCGCACCATCTGCTGCCGCCCGCTCGCCGCCGGCGAGATCACGCTTGCCGAGTAGGATCTGTCAGAGTATGCCTGCCTCCTCGTAGTGTGCGAGGAGTCCCTGCTCGTCAAGCCGGCAGTCCACCAGGTCGTCGAGCTGCTGCCGGGAGAGGTGGAGCTGCTCGGCCATGATGCCAAGCAACCGATCGCCGATCTCCTTCTTTCCGTGGCTGACCCAGGTGCGGATGGCGGTATCGCGGCCGTTATACCGGAACGTCAACTTGACATGCCCGGACATCTCCGGATGAAAGCCCTTCTTCATGAGACGTTTGAGGATGACGAAATTTTTTCGCGAACCCATCAGATCTCCTCATCAAAGAGCGACAGGAATTTCCCCCGCAGCTGCAGGGCGCCCGCCGTCAGTTCGCTCTCGTCACGCTCCACGAAATCCTTCCAGTTCTCTTCGAACTCCGCGGTGATCTCGGCGAGACCTTCACGCAGGTCGGGGGCGACGGCGAGCAGGCGGTAGTCGTGGTTGTACAGGATCTATCTCCATCCTCGACATCGAGAGATAGTTCAATGGGGTGGGCGAGCTCCCGGATCTCACCGTGCATTCTCACATAGATCAGAGGGATCGCGGTGGGAGGCTGCTTTTCGTGGGCATGGGAGACCAGCCGCCCGATCACGTCGCTGTAGGTCTCGCGGGGGTGAACCTTCAGGCGGCTCAGACTGGTCTTTCACCTCGGTCGGTATTTTGATCGACGACGTATCGGACATACCACTCTATACTACCGGGGTGGTATATATCCGGATCGGTGGAGATCCCCCTCCGCAAAACGATCTCCATCGACGGGCCGAGCGGGAATCTCCCGTGGATCTCAAGGGAAACCGTGCTTCGGAAAGAGTGGCTCAGGCCCGGGGAGAAAGCGGCGTCGAGCGATCTCTGAGCATGCCCTCCCGGGACACCTGTTGCGCACGACCTCTGGCACGAAAGGTTAATACTTCTGAGATGGGAGATTACACTACCCATGACCGTCTTTGGTGTTGTCGTAGAAAAAGATGAAGATGGCTATTATGCGTACGTTCCTGCTATTCTGGGGTGTTACGCACAGGGCGATACCTACGAGGAGGCTCTTGCCGCTGTTCGGGAAGTACTTCTGCTGATTCTGGAGGATCTCACCGCAACCGGGCAGCAGATTCCCCACGTCGACCAGATCAGCCTCACAACCGTCGATGTGACGGTATAGCGATCAATGGCCAGAACACCCCGGGTAAACTTCTGCCGTAATGATGCATTGTGACTTCTCCGGAAGCTTCGTCTTTCGGCCATCGGACGGTAGAAAAGAATTCTCCCGGGCATCCCCGGCGGGAGGATATCCCCCGTGCAGGGCGAACTCAATCCCCGGGCAACTATTCGGAACTTACCGAAGTAGTCAGCGGAGAACGATGTCCGGAGACCGACGATCCTCTTCCAGGGAACGAGCGGGTAGCGGGATCGGATCTCTTCCGGTATCTGCCCGCACGCTTCGCCCAGCGTGATTTCGAATCACGGCGTCTATGGTCTTCTGGTCGCGGAAAAATTCCTCTTGCGAAAATCCTTCCGTATACTCTTCGATGCGTCCGAGTGCCTCGAGCATATCGTCCAGAAAGAGGGATCGGATCGCGTTTAGACATACAGAGCATCCTCGCGGATCGACCGGAGCAGTTTCGGTCTTCGGGCGATACCGCCCTTCAGCACCAGGTCGACCGGAAGACCGAGCAGCCGTTCGAGTTCGTCTTTCAGGCGGGCGACGTCCCACCCGATGGGCTCCGCCAGGTCGACGAGGATATCCACATCGCTGTCTGCAGTCTGTTCGTTCCTCGCGTACGACCCGAAGATGCCGATCTCCCGGACGTTGTAACGCTCCTGCAGGTACGGCTTTGCCCGGCGAAGCGTATCCGCGATAGAGCGAATGTCCGGTGTCTGGAGAGTCTCTTTCGGCTGACATGGAGTTTCCCTGGAGTTCGGGTGCCCGGTTCCCGCACCACGGTTGATCTTCAATTGCGTGGTATCCATCATCATGGTTTCGTTCGTGGGACGAAGGCGGACAGGAAGAGCGGCTCCGCCCCTGCGATGGTGGAACCGTCCGGGCGGGGCATTGCACGGCGGCCGATTGTAGTGCGAACGTGAAAGAGGCGTGCTGGAACTATGCCGGCATCCTGCGATCCGCCGGAACCGTCCCAGGAATCGATTACCCCGCCGATGGTACCTCCTCGTGATGCACCCCTGGAAGCCACGATCACGCTCCCTGGAGTCCCTGCCCATCGTGCCATCAGAGTGAGAAAGCCGGATCTCGATCGCTTCATCCGCCGGGTTCTGGCGGTCGAACGCTATCGGGAAGGGCGGCGAGGCTGCCGGGGCACGGAGCCGGATGGGAGATGATCCTCTTCCGGATGAGAACGAGGACACCGATGAGGGTGCCGGTGACGTGAGCGCTTTTGGAGACATCTGTGCATCTGAGGGGGGCGAGCCCGACCACCGGGCACTGTCCGGAAATTCCGGATAGTTGGGAGGGCGAGCGGCCGGGTAAAGGAGCCGATACGAGCGAATTATTCCTGCACGTTCGATCTGCCGTCGAGCCAGGTGTAGACCGGCACGACATGAATTACCCTGCCGTCGATAACCACGTCTTCGGATTCGGCTTCCGTGATGATAGTGCCCTCGTTCGAGGCCGTACGCATCCATCGCCTCACAGAGCCCGCGGATCTCCCTCTTTCTGGTGTCGGGATCCCCGAGGGACTGTGTTACCTGAATTGCCCGGACGATCGTCCGTCCTGATTTGACGAGGAAATCACACTCGTATCTGTCCTTGTGGTAGTAGATGGCGTCGTATTGCTTTTTCAGCGTGATGAAGACGAGATTCTCCAGCAGTTTTCCCCGGTTCTCTGAAAATGTAAAGGCAACGGCGTTTATAAGACCCGTATCGATGGCGTAGATCTTCTTCGGATTTGCGAGCTGCTTCTTCACCGAATAGTCGTATTTCATCAGGGTGTACAGGAGATACGCATTCTCGGCATACTCGATGTACTCCCGCACGGTCTCGGTTGCGATATGAAGGGCGTCGGCAATCCGATGATACGAGAGCGTGTTCCCTGCGTTCGAGATCAGGTAATAGAGGAGGTCTACGAGATCGCTGTTGTTCCGCAGCCGGTTCGGGAAGATGATATCCTTCAGATAGATCGTCTCATAGTAGCTTTTAAGGATCTGCCTCTTCAGATCGGCATCCGGTTCGAGGGCCACACGGGGAAACCCGCCATAGTGCAGGTACGCGGCGAACTGCTGCCTCTTCTCGACGAGAGTCGGATTCGTCATGCCCTGGAACCGGAGATACTCGGGGAACGAGAGGGGATAGATGGTGCAGGAGAAATACCGGCCGGAGAGGCGGGTGCTGAGCTCGTGCCGGAGCAGCGAGGAGACAGAACCGGTCAGAATGCATTTGACGTTGCTCTTTGTGTCGTGGAATGTCTTGACGGCAGACGCCCAGTGCGTATAATTCTGGACTTCATCGATGCAGAGATAGAGCCGCTCAAGGTCGGCATGGCGAGCGAGGTAGTCTTCGACGATGCCGCCGAGCAGCGCAGGATCGTCCGCCATGGAGAGGAAGAGGGGTTCATCCAGATTAATGTAGAGGATGGCCTCCTTCGGGACGCTTCTCTCCAGAAGAGAACGGATGATCTGGTACACGAGCGTGGATTTACCGGTCCTTCGTGCACCGGCGAGGAGCAGAATCTCCTTCGCATCCAGGTAGCGTACAATTTCGGGGAATTGTGACAGGCGTTCGACGCCGGTCTCAAACCCTCTCGAGAACCACCAGGGATTTTGACTTTCGAGAGCGACCTGCACCTTCTGATCCATCTGTAGAGTGTAGTCGACAATTTACCATATAATTGTCGATTATGTTCGACGAAATATCCGGGTGTTGTAGCGACGGGAGATGTTGGACGTACAGGTCTTCTATGGCTTGAGAGGAGCCCCTCATCTGTCGCTCCGGCATCAGGGGAATGTGTCGACTATAGTCGACGATTCATGGCATAATTGTCGACTACGTTCGACGAAATCGCCGGGACGGGTGCACCGACGCCCGGTATATGAAGGGAGAAGCACCGCCCTGTCACCGACGATCCGTAGTAAGGGCTCGTCGGGTCGGTCCGGCAGAGGCCGTCGCTGCGGAACCGGTGCTGCCGGGATCGCCCGCACCTGCTGAAGAGTCCCGGTGCCTCCCGGGGAGAGAATCCTTAATGGTATCGCACGACCAAATAACTTGGCTGCAAGAGATCGGCCGGTATCGCAGCACAAGCACCCCCGTAGTGTAGTGGTCAATCATGCAGGACTTTGGATCCGGCGACGGCGGTTCGAATCCGCCCGGGGGTACGAGGGCGGGGAATTCGGTTTTTCCTGCCCCCTTTTTCGTTTCGAAGGGCATACGGTAGCAGGTGGAAAGATCTTCCGTACAGTGAATACTCCTGCGGATCAAAGCGCCTGTATGCATGGTACCGGCAATCCGATCCGCAGGACCGATCGTGAGTGCGGCTTTCGATTGGGCTATCTTCATGTGGGGCTTGGCCACCTGGCGGAGGGGATATGGTCTGTATTGTCTGCCGGGATCTGGGCGGGCGTGAACCGTCGAGGCTGGCTCCGCTTCTTCACTCCTGTACGTTCACGAAAGGTAATTGAGAACCGGATAACTCTCTAACGTAAGCAGACGTAACGTAGAGGGTGCTTTACCCCTGTAGGTTAATTATTGTTTACTTACAGCACGCTCATCTTGCAGGTGGTCTCTGCACGAAGGTCGGAGCGGCACCATCTCGATCCTCAAGGAGATGACTGTCCGGAGTCGCGAATCCTCCCCGGGTGCTGCCGGGACGGTTTCGTTCCCCGTGCCCTATATGTCCGGCGCTATCGGTGCCCTGCAGAGCCCGGTTTGGGAAATATATTTTCTAAAACACTTGTTTTTGAGAAAGGAGTGGCGCATAGGGGATGCAAAATGGAAACGTTTTTCCCCGGGCGGGAGAGATACCCATTCATGGAAGACGAGCATTCGATTCGCGGACCCCGCGGCATCAGCGATCAGCCTTCCCGGCTGAAACAGCATTCACAGGAGTCTCCCGCCGACGTCGTCAGGCGCCTTGCCGCCGAGACGGTCGACGACGAGTACGACGACCCCATAAAGACCTGGAAGTCGAGCCCGGTCTACAAACTCGAGGTGCTCTGGAAGGACCGGCACCGGGAAGAGGCAGAGTGACCGATCTCCGGTCGCTGCAATTACCATCTCTCTTTCGACAGAAGACCCCGTGAGCGGGGCAGATCCAGGCCGTTCCTGAACGCCCTTCGCAGGCGAACCAAAGGTATTTCTCGTAGCCGTGCTATTCTCGGTCATGGTCGGCACACCGGAATGGATGCAAAGGAGGATGCGACTCTGGCGGCACCGGGGGTACCGTCCGGCACGCGGCCCCGGCATGCTGAGGGCCGGGTATGCCGAGGTGCCGCTCGGGCGCGATGCCCTCCGGGCGATTCGGAAGGGGCTGCGGGATATCCGGTTCGGGCGGGTGCCCCGGCTCGGGGCGATCCTCGAGGAGGCTCGATATCCTGCAGGCGCCCGGCGAGCCCTCGAACGAGGCCTGATCGCGAACCCGGCGCACTATCCCGCCTCTACCGGGGGAGTACACCCGGCTCTTTTGGAGCACCGCAGGCACCGCCTGCCCGCTCGCGGGAGAGGTCGGAGAGGCAGCGGGGTTTTTGCATGAACCCGTTACCGCACCTGATGCACCGGTACTGGGAGTATGCGACTTCAAGGCTTCCGACATCGACGAACCCGAGCAACTCGCCCGGACTCCCGCAGCGCGGGCAGAGCGGCGTTGCCTCCTCCCGTCTCTTCTGTTTCGTGAGGAGGGCGACTACCGCCTGGTTCGCATCGGGGTAGAGGCCTTCGTGGTCGTCCGTTCGCACCTTGTTCATCAGCCACCGATACAGCGTGCCCGGCAGCAGGAGGTCGATCCGCTGGCGTTCTTCCATGTACTGGTCCATGGAACTCTGAAGGTATAAATGATACCAATGGGTAGCGAATGTTATCGCGCGTCTGCCGTAAAAAACGAGATACTATATCGGTTCGTGCGGAGTACCTGAAGAAGAGTGATGGAACCCGCCGAGAACGTAACAAGCAGGCAGGTAGGGGTGCGGCTCCCCGGCCATCTCTACCGGTGGCTGAAGGCGAAGGTGGACGGCGGCGAATACTCCAATATGGCCCAGTCCGTCATCGGGGAGCTGACGAAGGCGAAGGCGCTCGAGGAGCGGCGGCGCGAGCCGGTGGCCTACGAAGTCCGCGACGAACCGGAGAGCGATCCATTGCTTCGGCTCGTCAACGAGCGCCTGGACGAGGTCCGCCGCGAACTCCGGGGCGAGATCGAGCGCCGGCGGCGCGAGCGGTGAACCCGGGCGGGAGTCTGTTACGGAAAGAGGCCGGGGTCGACGCAGTCCCAGATCCGATACCCCTCCTGCCGGAGTGACTCTCTTCCGTCGATACTCCGTGCCGCAATCCCGACGGTAACCGCGCCCGATAACCCCCTGACCAGCGGCACCTTCTCCCGGAGGGCTGTGAGGATGCTCCGTGCTTCTCTCTCCGAGAGATCCCGATTCTTGATCTCGACAGCGAGGGTACCTTCGGTGCCGATGGCGAGCAGATCGATCTCATCGCCCCAGCGGTTCCACCACGTTCCGATCCGCTCGGTACTTCTTCGCCGAGAAGAATTCTGACCGTCTCCTCGAATGCGTGCCCGGCGAACGCCGACCACCTGGAGTCCCTTCTCGCGAAAATGACCGACTGTCCGCCTTATCTGGCACACCCATCGGAGAATACTTCTGCCGTGAAGACAATCGCTTATCTACAGACATGCCAGCGGATAAAAGCCGGATTGTGGAATTGGTAAAGGAGGACGCCGTTCTCATCTCCCGTCACGCCCGAGTACGGATGTTTGAGCGGAACATCCGGACGGACGAGATCATTGCCGTCATTGCGGCCGGAACGGTCATTGAGGAGTATCACGATGATGAACCGTGTCCTTCCGTACTGATCCTTGGTTTTATCGGGGAGCAGGCATATCATATTGTAGTGGCCATCTGCAATGATCACCTGCGGATAATCACCGCGTATGTACCATCGGAAGAAAGATGGACGGGTGACCGGATCCGGAGAGAGCAAAAATGATTCCCAAAACGTGCAGCCTCTGCAAAGGAACCCTTGCTGAAGGAAAGACTGAGTTCCTCGTACGGGTACATGACGAGGTCATTGTCATCCGTGATGTCCCGGCGTACATCTGCGATCGGTGCGGCGAGGCATACTTCACGGCAGAGATCTCACGGAAGATCGACGCGATTATGGATGAAGCACACCGGGGCACTATCTGCCTGCATCCGCTCGCCGCCGGCGAGATCACGCTTGCCGAGTAGTGGCGTCTCGTGGCGCCTGCCGGCCGGCAGGAGAGTGCGATATCTTTTTCCCCGATTGGTATATATTTTTACCATGTGGAACAAAATTTGACCATCCAAATCGTCGGCCTGCTCCTCAAAGGTGATTCATACCCGCGCAGTCTTGCAAAAGATCTGGATGTTTCGCACCCTACTGTTCTGCGGAAGCTCAAGAGCCTCCTCGAAGAAAATGTCGTCGACTTCAGGGTCGAGGGAAAGAATACGGTGTACTTTCTGAAAAAGAGCATCGAAGCGCGGGTGTACGTCTACATGGCAGAGTGGTATTCGCTCGGGACGACGATCGAGTCTGCCCCGCACCTGCGTTCCATTATCAGAGCAATTCAGGAAGAAAAAGACGTTCCGCTTGCGATACTCTTTGGCAGTTATGCAAAGGGGACGCGAGGCCCCTCGAGCGATATCGACGTCTATCTCGAGACGAGCGACCGGGATCTGAAGCGCGACCTTGAAAGAAGGCATAGCAGGCTCAGCATAAAAATTGGCGTCTGGGATCCTGAAAATCTGCTTGTACAGGAGATCGTGAAAAACCATGTTATCCTGAAAGGGGTTGAACGGTATTACGAAAAGACAGGATTTTTTGACTAAGCTCTATCGAGAGAAAAAGATCCGGATTGTCGATCCGAGTATTCAGGTGCAGGGGGCGTACCGGAGCAAATCGGAGAGTTATCTCATCTCCGCAAAGATTCTGCTCGAAAACGGGCGGCTCGAAGAGACCGTATCGATGGCGTACTGACAGTATGTACTACATGCTGCTCGCACTCCTCTTCCGAACCGGCATCCAGTGCGAGAATCACTCCGGAGCGATGATCCTCCTTGAGAGGCTGTATGGAATCGACAACTCCCGGATCGCCGCCGCCAAACGGGATCGTGTCGATAAGCAGTACTATGTCGATTTCGAGATCACTGCCGGGGACGTAACGGAATCGATCGAAGAAGCGGAGGTGTTCTGTGCGGATCTGCTGGATTATATGGAGCGGTTGCACCAGGGGGAGATCACGCGCCTTCGCCGGGAGGCACTCCGGCTCCTTGAAGGGCGGGGTGAGTGAGAGGACATCCCATAATTATAAGGCGTCTTGAATAAAACTCAGGGTGTATGGCATTCCGGGAAATTGACGATGACCTCTGGGCAATCATCAAGCCGCATCTCCCCGCTCAGAAACCCCATATCGGACGTCCGCGAACCGACCATCGTGCCATGTTCAACGGGATTCTCTTTGTTCTGACCACCGGCTGTACCTGGAGCGATGTACCTCGTAACTACGGCATAAAATCGACGGTACACCGCTTTCACCTCCACCTCGCCGAGCACGGCATCTATCAGGACATTTTCCTTGACATTCTCCGCGCCGGGTATACTCTCCAGAAAATCGATCTCACGCATTGTTCCACCGATACCAAGGATATTCAAGCAAAAAAGGGGGATCGACCGGTTATGATGGCTATAAGAAGGTGAATGGGAATAAACTGAGTGCTCTGGTCGATCAGAACGGTCTTCCGCTTGCCTGCACCGTCTTCCCGGCAAACATCCACGATTCCCAACTCTACGAGTCAACCGTCGAAGCGTTTACGATTCCGGATGCCCAGGTTCATCCCACGATTATATCGGCAGATGCAGCTTACGATTCTCGAGAGATTCGCCAATACAACCGGAAGAGGCGAATAAAAAGCAACATCCCGATAAACCCACGATCCCGGATACATCCGAAGCGAGGAAGGCCACTCTGGTTCGATCCGGAACTGTATAAGAGGAGGAATGCCATCGAACGGTTTTTCAGCTGGATCGAGGCATTCAAGAAGATCGTTCCGCGATACGAGCGGTATGAGTATTCATTCCTGGGCCTCATTCACCTGGCATGTGCCATGATGATCTGGAGAATTATGGGATGAGCTCTGAAAAAGCACCCTTCCCCTCTCGAGCATCCTCCTGTAAGTACGCGATAATACGTGCAAGAATTGGAGTTAATTGAGATCGCCAGTGCAACAATTGTCCCCTGTTAGATGTTCGGCCGTCCGCACGATTCCACATATTAGATCCGACGCAAATCCTTATGTGGTAAACCGCAGTATACCTCAGTATGTCTTCTACGACGACGATCAAGATCGCGAGCGATCTCCGGGACCGGCTCAACGCCCTGAAGATCCACCCTCGTGAGACCTATAGCGAGGTGATCGGCCGCCTGGTGGAGAACAGCGTCGATGACGAACCACTGAGTAATGAGACAATCAAGGCTATCGAAGCATCGCTTGAGGATCTCAAGGCAGGTCGCATCTTTACGCTGGACGAGGTTATGGCGGAGATCTCCGAAGAATGACCTGGCGTGTCGTATTCACGGCGACCGCACGGCATGCCATGAAACGTATACCTAAGCCGGCAGCGCTTGCAATAGGAGCCGAACTCGCATCACTTGCCGGAGAACCCGATCCGAAAAGATTCGTGAAAAGACTGCAGGGATCACAGAATCCGCCATTCTATTCCCTCCGGGTCGGTGACTACCGGGCTATCCTCTCCGTCATCGATGATCTGGTGATCATCCATGTGGTCGATGTGGGGCATCGGAGTAGTATCTATCGGAAGTACTGACACTTTTCTTTCACGAGGCTGCCTAGCCGGTCGGGCAATCGTCTTTTCATATCTCTACCGCCTGGATCCTGCTACGGAGCCCGGCGAGACCCCCATCCGGTAGCTCGTGCACCGGGAGCTTCCGCACGTCACCCGGGTACGCCCGTCTCCGTCGTCCTTGGGAAGTTCTCGGAGCACGGGCGGCACGACCTGATCGTCCTCGACGAGAACGGCGGCGTCGTCGGGGTGATCCTGCTCACCGATATCTTCGGTAGGGAATGCGGAACCACTGCATAGAGCGGGTGCGGATCTCTGCCGCATTGCGACGGAGCGAAAAAAGGGGAATTAGATGAACCGCGGTTTCTTCGAGAGCTTCCGCGGCGTATAGAGCGGGCGATAGGGCTTGCCGGCGGTATCCGCCCGGACGGCGGCGATGAGTTCGTCCTCCGTCATCTGCACCTTGCAGGGCTTCTTCGGTTCGGAGAGTTTCCGCACCGTCACGGTGAGCTGCCCGGTCTCGGCCTCCTGGTCGCCGATGACCGCGACGAAGGGGACCCAGTCCACACCGGCCTCGCGGATCTTCTTGTTCACGCTCTCCTCGCGGTCGTCGAAGTCGGCACGGACCCCGGCGGCGTTCAGGCGTCCGGCGATCTCCTCGGCGAAGGGGTGGTGCCGCTCGGCGACCGGCACGATCCGCACCTCTGTCGGCGAGAGCCAGGTCGGAAGTGAGGGCACTGCCTGAGCTCCGGTATTTTCGAGGAGTGCGCAGATGACCCGCTCGATGCTGCCCGTCGGCGAGCAGTGGAGGATCGGCGGGTAGACCTCCTCGCCTTCGGGGGTGTAGTCCTTGATCCCGAACCGGCGGGAGCTCTCGACGTCGATCTGCACCGTCGGGTTCTCGATGGGTCTGCCCTGGGCGTCGATCGCGGCGAGGTCGACCTTTGCGATCCAGTAGTGGAACCGCTCGGAGATGACCTCGATCAGCATCGGAACGCCGGAGTCGGCGACGATCGACTTGATCCAGGCCTCGTGGTCTGCGTAGAAGTCGCGGGTGCAGCGGAAGACGCCGACGAGCGGCGTCTCGAGGTCTCGCCCGGTCTGCCAGCCCATCCGGAGCTGCTCCTCGAAGGCCTGCAGGGTGCCGGCCTCGTCGCGGCAGAGGGTGTGCATATCGGGCATCGTGAAGGCGCGAAGACGCTTGAGGCCGATGACCTCGCCCTTCTGCTCGTGGCGGAACGAGTAGGTGGAGAGCTCGTACATCTTCATCGGGAGCGTATTCGGTGAGATGTGCATGTCGTGCATGATCGAGAACATCCCGAAGCACGCCGCGAACCGGAGCATCATATCGCGGTTGCCGCTCTTGAACCGGTACTGCCGCTCGCCGAACTTCCCGGCGTGCTCGTTGATCGCCGTATTGCCGAGGTCGTACATCACCGGCGTCTCGACCGGCATCCCGCCGTAGTCGAGGACGAGGCCGAGGACGTAGTCGGCGAGGAGGTCGCGGACGAGCTTGCCGCGGGGCATCCAGCGGTGGTGGCCGACGTCGGAGAGCGCCTCGTAGTCGACGAGTTCCTTCGAGCGCATCAGGCCGACGTGGAGCGGCTCGCCGCCCTCAGCGCCGGGAAGGCCGATCTCCTTCTTGACGAGAGCGCCGAAGGCCGAGTCGTCGGCGTACTCGGTCGCATCCTTCCGCTCGCCGGTGGGGGTCAGCACGAAGAACTCGTGCTCGATCGCCTTCTTCGCCGCCGCTTCGGCAGCGCCGGGGACGATCGTCCGGGAGAGCTCGGAGAGCGGGTGGCCCTTGCAGGAGAGGGTGAACGCCTTGTACCAGCCGAAGGGCGCCCGCTTCACCGTCATCCCCTCGTCCGCGGCGAGTGCCTCCTCGATCCCCTTCAGGGCGGCGACCGCCGCTTCCGGAGACGCGAGGTCGCTCGAGAGGTGGGCGTAGGGGTAGATCATGATGTTCGTAACGCCGAGCTGGCCCGCGGTCGACCGGATCTCGGCGACCGCCTGCCGGACGGCGTCGTCCGCGTTCTCTTCGTCGACCGCCTCAACCGCGCAGAAGACGGTGAGCGCCTCGTCGAGCATATCCTTTACGACGGCTGCTTCTTCGGCGAGCTTCGTCTTCTTTCGTGCTTCGTATTCGATATGGTCTGAGTGTATCAGGAGAAGTCGCATGTCATAACCCCGGGAACATTCGTTAGCTATCTGTTTTTCATCTCTATATAGAGTGCGGCGTGGTGCGTATCCGGAAAAAACGGGCGCGACCGGAATCAGGCGCCGCGCCGGTTCTCGTGGTAGCGGGAGAGCGTCGCCTGCCGCTGGTCCATGTATTTTGCATCCCCTTTGAGATTATACGGGCGCTCGGCGCGCTCGGTTGCGTAGAAGACCAGCTGGCCGATCGGCATCCCGGCGTATATCTTGACCGGCCGGGAGTTGACGTTGCACATCTCGAGCGTGATCGTCCCGCGGAACCCCGCGTCGATCCACCCTCCCGTCTGGTGGAGCTCGATCCCGAGGCGGGCGATGCTGCTCTTGCCCTCGATACTCGCGACGACCTTGTCGGGGAGCTCGATCCGCTTCGTAGGTCTCGGCGAGGACGAACCGGCCGGGTTCGAGGACGATCGCGTCCGTCGTCGTCTCCTCGATCCCCGCACAGACACTCTCTTTCTGGTAGGGGTCGATCACCTCGTCGCCCGGGACGTACCAGACAAAGTGGTTCCCGAGCCGGATATCGAGGGAGTTCGGCTGTATCAGGGACGGGTCGAAGGGATCGACCCGGATGAACCCTCGTTTGATGTGGTCCTCAATCTGCCAGTCAACAAGAATCATTGATAGTAGTATCTCCCGGAACTCCGTTTATGGTTTCGTCTTTGTTCTCCATGTGCCACTCAGCCCGCCGCATCAGGCCGTGGAACGTGCTCGCCTCCCGGGCGGTGAGCTTCGCCCGCCCGAGAACGCGCTGCATCAGGGTCATCGTCGTATCCCGCTTGCAGTCGGGGTGGTCGATCCGGCCGAGGAAAGTGTCGATGTGGGCATAGAGCGCCTCCATCTCCGTAGGGGATGCCAGGCGGTAGGTCCCCCGGGGGAGGTTTGCGAGCTCGTAGCAGAGGATCCCGACGGCGTGGGAGAGGTTCAGGATCGGGTAAGTCGGGCTCGTCGGGATGGTGCAGATGAGATTGCTCCGCCGGAGCTCTCGGTTGTTCAGGCCCCAGTTCTCCCGGCCGAAGAGGATGGCGACGGTCCCGTCGATATCGGCGACGATATCGCGCACCTCGGCGGGCTCGTAGTAGGGCATCCGGGTCGGGGTGCAGATCGACTTGCTCACCTCGCCGGTGGTGGCCACCACGAAGTCGTGCTCCCGGTAGACGTCCTCGAGGCTGCAGCGCCGGGCGTTCTCGAGGACGTCGCGGGCATGGGATGAGTGGGCGAGGGCCTCGCCGCCGAGCGGGCAGGGGTCGACGAGCACCAGCCGGGTAAACCCGAAGTTCTTCATCACGCGGGCGGTAAACCCGACGTTCCCCTCGTAGAGGGGTTCGACGAGGACGAATGCAATCTCCGGCATGGGGATCTTACTGCACTGCCCTGACGGTCGCCCGCAGCACGTCGGTGCCGTTATCGTAGACCGCGTTCCCGACGACGATCGTATCCGCGTACCTGCCCATCTCCGCGGCGCGCTCGGCGGAGTTGATCCCGCCGCCGTAGTAGAGGACGGCGTTCTCGACCGCTTCGGCCGCGGCACGCACGATTGCAGGGTCGCCGTAGGTGCCGGAGTACTCGATGTAGACGACCGGGAAGCGGAAGTAGCGGTCGGCGACGCTCGCGTAGGCGGCGACGTCGGCCGGACCGATCCCGCAGTGCGCCCCCGTCACCCGGCCGACGGCCGACGCGGGGTTCAGGACGATGTAGGCCTCGGGCACGACCTTCTCCCAGAGAATATCGGTGCTTCTCCGCAGCCACGCCTGGTGCTTCCCGACGATCCAGCGGGCATCGTCGGTGTTCATCACGCTCGGGACGAAGAGGAGGTCGATCCCGTCGAAGATCACGCACTCGGGGCCTGCCGGCTCCACTACCAGGGGCAGACCGTGTGCGGCGACCATATCGAGGAGACCCCGCAGGTTCTCGGGCGTTACGTTCAGGGTGCCGGAGAGCATCAGAGCGTCCGTCCCGCTCGTTACCACATCCTCCACCGCTTTCGGGGAGATCGTCTTGTCGGGGTCGAGCTTGGTTACATGGACCCATTCTTTCCAGTTCTGCTGCATGGAGGTCACGTCACGTTGGCGATAAGGGTGCGTATCGTGGCCGCCGGGATACCGGTGATGGCCGCGGTCTGGTCGGGGTCGGTCGCGCGAAGCGTCGCTTTATCGTAGATACCGGCGAGCAGGAGCTTCTCGAGCGTTGTGGCGCCGATACCGGGGGCGGCGAGCAGTTCCTCCCGGCCGCGTTCGTAGTTCCCCTTCGTGATCTTCGCCGGGACCGGGCGGTCGAGGTGCTCGCAGACCTTCTCCACATGTTTATATACGGTCTCCGGATTCAGGCCGGTTCTGTTCGCGAGGTAGGGGATCGGGAGGAGGCAGAATGCGTCGGGGCTCGTGATCCCCGCCTCCCGGTACTTCTTCAGGGAGACCGCGGGAACGCCGGCCTCTTTGAGCGTCCGCTCGTGGCAGATCTCGCGGGCGCTGCCGAGGAGCTCCTCGGCCTCCGCCTCGCTGATCCCCGCCTTCTTGAGCGTCGACGCGCGTGCCCCGGCGAGCGAGCGGATATCCCCTATCCCCTCGTCGAGGAGCTTTGCGAAGATCTTGGCGTGGCTCCGGCCGCGGCGGGGCGGCACGATCTTCCGGAGGAACTTCCGGAGCTCGGAGCGCCGGCGAAGGACGTTTAAGACCTCCCCGGCCTCGGCGATCAGCGTCGCCGCCGCATCCTCGGTGACGCCGGCGATCCCGGCGAGATTCTCCGGTTTCATCCCCGCGATATCGTAGACCGCGTAGACGTGCCGGGCGCGGAGGCGCTCTCTGATCGTGTCGGTCATCCCCGGCATCATGGCGAGCGCCTCGACGTTCGACTTGATGTGGCTGCAGAGCGGGCAGCCGATGTTCCAGGGCGGCGCTCCCTTCCGGATGAGGCGGACGTGGGCGAGGTTGTGCTCGGCGCAGACCTCGTCGACCCGGATCGCCCGCCCCCACATCGAACCCGGAAGGCTGATGTTGAACCGGCAGTCCGGGTATCCCGTGCAGCCGATGAACTGGGACGCGCCGGTATGGCGGATCCGCAGGTCCTCGCCGCAGACCGGGCAGGGGCCGAGGGTATGCTCTTCGGCCGTCTGCTCCATGATCTCGCCGCCGATCTCCTGCTCGTGCGCCTCGAGTTCGTCGAAGACCCGGTGGAGCATCTCGCGGGACTCGGTGACCACGTCCTCCCGTGTCCGCTGCTGCTCCTTGATGAGCTGCATATGCTCCTCGAGCGTCCTCGTCATCTCGGGTTCGGTGATGGTGTCGGCATGGTTGTCGAGGGCGTCGGTGACCGCACGGCCGACGAGCGTCGGGCGGAGGGGGTTGCCCTGCACGTAGCGGCGGGAGACGAGTTTTCCGATAACCTCGTGCCGGGTGCTCTTCGTCCCGAGACCGAGTTCCTCCATCACCTGGATCAGCTTGCTCTGCGAGTAGCGGGGCGGCGGCTGGGTCTGCTTCTCCTCGAGCAGGACGTCCCGGATCGGGAGCCGCTCCCCGATTGTGAAGGTCGGCAGGATATTCTCCTTGGCCTCGCTGTAGGGGTAGACCCGGCGCCACCCGGGGTCGATCAGCCGCCCGCCCGTCGCGGCGTAGGGCTCGCCGCCGGCGTCGAAGGTGCACTTGATCGTCGCCCACGTCGCGTCGGGCGAGAGCGTCGCGAGGAACCGGCGGACGACGAGCTCGGTAGATCTTCCAGCGGTCGCCCGCCAGCGCCTGCCTGCTCGCCGCTCCGGCGGGGTGGATCGGCGGGTGGTCGGTCGTCTCCTTCTTGCCGCGGGTCGGTACCGGCCGGCGGTTCTTCTCGACCCAGGCGGCGTCGGCATCGAAGTCCGTTCCGCGGAGCGTCTGGAGGATGCCGTTCAAGTTCAGCGACTTCGGGTAGACCGTATTGTCGGTTCTCGGGTAGGAGATGTACCCGTTCATGTAGAGGTCTTCGGCGATCCGCATCGCGTTCGCCGCCGAGAACCCGAGCCGGCTCGCGGCGACGATGAACGAGGTGGTATCGAGCGGGGTCGGCGCCCGGTCGGTCTTCTGCCCCTCCTTGATGGCGGTGACCGTCAGGGGCTCGCGGGTCCGTGCCTCGGCGGCGAGCGCCTCGGCGTGGTCGTCGAACTTCCCGTGGGTGTGGCGTGCCTCGACGGCTGTAGCGTCTTTCTCGGTCGCGAGGGAGAGCATCCAGTAGGTCTCGGGAACGAAGGACTCGATCTCTTTCTCCCGCTCGACGATCATCGCGAGCGTCGGGCTCTGCACCCGGCCGACGGAGAGGATATTGGCGCCGCCCCTTCTCGCGGCGATACTGATGAACCGGGTGAGCGAGGCTCCCCACATCAGGTCGATCGCCTGGCGTGCCTCGCCGGCCGCGGCGAGCGCGAAGTCGATCTCGGTGAGGTTCGCAAAAGCCTGCCGTATCTCCTGCGGGGTGATCGCCGAGAAGCGGGCGCGGTTGACCGGGACGTCCTTGTTCACGGCACGGACGAGCTCGTAGGCCTCTTTCCCGATGAGCTCTCCCTCGGTATCGTAATCGGTCGCGATCGTCACGAGATCCGCTTTCTTGGCGAGTTTCTGGATGAGGCCGACGATCTTCTTCTCGGTCGGTTTCTTCACCGTCCCGGCGTCGATCAGGCTCCGGGGCGTGTGGACGGTGCTCCGCCAGTTCGTATAGCCGGGTTCGAAGTCCACCTCGACCACGTGGCCTTTCAGCCCGACGACGGTCTTGGTATCGAAACTGTAGGTGGAGACGCTCCCGTCCTTGTTCGTCCGCACCTTCTCGTCGCCCGCAAGGATGCCGGCGATACGGTTTGCCGATATATTCTTCTCTGCGATGATCAGATGCACTGCTCACACCCCGGTCGTATCGATGCACCCGGCCACGATCCGGCCGAGCTCCCGCGGGTCGGCGCGCCCCCGCGTCTCTTTCATCACCTGGCCGACGAGGAAGTTGAGCGCGCCCTTCTTCCCGGTGCGGTAGTCGTCGACCGCCTGCGGGTGTGCCTCGATAACCGAGCGCACGATCGCGTCGAACTCCCCGCCGGTCGCCTTCGCGAGCCCTTCGCGCGCGACGATGACGGCGGGCTGCTCGCACGCCTCTCCGGCGGCGCAGGTATCGAGCATCCGGCGGAGCACCTCGACGCCTGCCTTGTCGGTGATGGTATCCTCTTTCAGGAGCGTGAGGAGCTCGGCGAAGTGGCCGGGCGGCACCGCCGCGACGCTCATACTCCGGTAGTTGAGCTCGCCGAGGAGCGTGTCCGCGACCCAGGTGGCGGCGAGCACCGGATCGACGAAGGCGATCCGCTCGTAGAACTCGGCGATCCGGAGGTCGCCGGTGAGCGTCCGGGCGTGATTCAAGGAGATCCCGTACTGCTTCACGAACCGGTTCTTCCGGGCGACGGGGAGCTCGGGGAGGACGATCTCATCCACCCATTCCGAAACGGCGAGCGGCCGAAGATCGGGCTCCGGGAAGTAGCGGTAGTCGTGCTCCTCCTCTTTGCTCCGGGCTGCGGTCGTGACGCCCCGCCCTTCCTGGAAGTGCCGGGTCTCCCGGACGGTGACCGGCTGGCCGCGGCGGACGAGGTTCCGCTGCCTCGTGACCTCGAAGGTGAGCGCTTTCTCGACGCCCTTGTAGGAGGAGATGTTCTTGACCTCGACCCGCTCGTAGCCCTCGATCGAGATGTTCGCATCGACACGGAGCGAGCCTTCCTTATCGCCGTCGAAGACGCCGAGGTACTCGAGCGTCGAGCGGAGACGGTTTAAGAACCGGCGTGCCTCCTGCGGCGAGCGGAGGTCCGGCTCGGTCACGATCTCGAGGAGCGGGATGCCGCTTCGGTTGTAGTCGACGAGCGAGTAGCGGACGCGGTCGCCGCCGCCCTTGTGGACGAGACGGCCCGGGTCCTCCTCGAGGTGCGCCCGCGTGATCCGCACGGTCTTTTCGTGGCCTTCGTCGTCCTCGATCTCGAGGGTTCCCCAGACGGCGAGGGGCTTGTCGTACTGGGTTATCTGGAAGGCCTTCGGGAGATCCGGGTAGAAGTAGTTCTTCCGGGCGAACTCGGACTCTTCGGGAACCTCCATATCGAGCGCCTTTGCCACCCGGAGGCCGTACTCCACCGCTTTACGGTTCACGCGGGGCAGCGAGCCCGGCAGGCCGAGGCAGATCGGGCAGCAGTGGGTGTTCGGCGGGTCGTCCCGGTAGTCGGTGGAGCAGCTGCAGAAGAGCTTCGTCGCGGTATTGAGCTGGACGTGGATCTCAAGGCCGATGATAACCTTCATGACCGTCCCCCCTGCTCGTAGGCATAGGCGACATCGACGACGCGCTCGTCCTCGAACTGCCGTCCGATCAGCTGCAGCCCGACGGGAAGGCCGTCCACCGTTCCGCAGGGAACGGAGATTGCCGGGACGCCGGCGAGGTTTGCCGGGACGGTCAGGATATCGGAGAGGTACATCGAGAGCGGGTCGCTCTTCTCGCCGAGCCGGAACGCCACGGTCGGCATCGTCGGGCCGGCGATGATATCCACCTCGGCGAGCACCCGCTCGAAGTCCTTCCGGACGTTCCGGCGGGCTATCTGGGCTTTGCCGTAGTACTTGCCGTAGTAGCCGGCGGAGAGGGCGAAGGTGCCGAGCATGATCCGGCGGCGGACCTCGCTGCCGAAATGCTTCCCGCGCACCTCCTGGTAGGCCTCGTGCCACTGCTTCTGCGTCGGCGCCGGCGGGCCGTAGCGGACGCCGTCGAAGCGGGCGAGGTTCGAGCTCGCCTCGCTCGTGCAGATGACGTAGTAGGCGGCAAGCGCGTAGGACATGCTCGGGATGGTGCAGGGCACCGTCTCGGCACCGAGGTCTTCGAGACGGCCGATTGCGCTCCGGACGGTCTCTGCGACCCGGGGGTCGACGCCTTCGCCGAAGTACTCGGCCGGCAGGCCGATCTTCAGGCCGGCGATATCGGCGGAGGGTGTGTGGGCGTAGGGGCGGTCGACCATCGTCGAGTCACGCCGGTCGTACCCGGAGATCACCTCCATGAGGAGGGAGACCTCTTCGACGCTCCGTGCCATCGGGCCGATCTGCTCGAGGGAGTTTGCGTAGGCGACGAGACCGTACCGCGAAACCCGGCCGTAGGTGGGTTTGAGGCCGACGATCCCGCAGAAGGCGGCAGGGCAGCGGATCGATCCGCCGGTATCGGTGCCGAGCGCCATCGGGACGAGCCCGGCGGCGACCGCCGCGGCGCTTCCTCCGGACGAGCCGCCGGGGACGCGGGTCAGGTCGACGGGGTTTAACGTGGGCCCATACCCGCTCGTCTCGGTCGTGGTGCCCATCCCGAACTCGTCCATATTGGTCTTGCCGACGATCGCGGCGCCCTCGCCCCGGAGGAGCGAGACGACGTGCGCATCGAAGGGCGGCACGTATCCGGCGAGGATCCGGGAGCCGCAGGTCGTCCGGATACCGCAGGTGGAGATATTGTCCTTGACGGCGACGGGGGTGCCGGCGAGCCGCCCGTCGGTATAGGAAGCGCTTGTGCAGGTGGTGATGAAGGCGTTATAGCGGTCCGCGGGCTCGAAGGTGAGGGTTCCCGCCATTCACATCACCCGCGGCGCTTTGACAAATCCGTCTTCCGTCGACCCGGCGTTCGCGAGGACATCCTCCTGGGAGAGGCAGCAGCCGACCTCGTCGTCCCGCCAGACGTTGACGAGCTCCGCCGCCACCGTCTCGTTGCCGGGAACCTGGTCGAGGGTGTCGAAGTACTCCAGGATAGCGTTGAACTCACGGGTGAACCCGGCAACCTCCTCACGGGAGAGGCCGATATCCGCAAGTCGTGCAATATTCTCAATCTCAATCTCCGATACCATATTCTGCCCTACTGATCTGAGTTAAGTACCCTTGTACCGACTTTTTATAACCGTTTTTACGTGCGAGCCGCTGGATGGCCCGCCAGATTCCGCTGCCGTACTGCATCGCTTTCTTCTCGTGCCAGGCAATCTCCGCCGGAATGTGGCGTTCTGCGATCGTTCGGAGGAGGTGCTTGCGCACCCCGTCGCGCACCCGCTCGTGCGCCGGGACGGCCCGGATAGCGCGCACCACACGGACATCCATATAGGGGAGCGAGAAGTACGCACCGTGGAGCGCGGCGACCCTTTGATCGCGGAGCGCCTGATCGGCAAGCCCGTGAAAGTCCCGTTCGAGCTCGGCCGCGAGATCCTCGGAATCGAGGTAGCGGGCGTACCCCCCGAAGAGCTCGTCGGCACCCTGGCCGGCGAGGATCCGGGAGTAGCCCTGCTCGCCCGCCCACTCGGCGACGAAGTACAGGGTGGTCGCGATCGAGGCGTCGACCGGGTTTGTCGGGTCCGGGATCACCGAGACGACACGGGCGAGCACCTCCTCGATCCGTGCCTCCGTCGGGGTGACGGTGTGGAGGACGAGGTCGAGCTCCCGCGCGGCCCGCGCAGCCTGCACGGCGTCGTGCGACTCCTCGAGACCGACGACGACGCATTCGAGCCCGGCGATGCCGGCGACGAGCGACGAGTCCACCCCGCCCGAGAGGGCGACCACCCCGTCGTCGCTCCGGAGGCGGATAGCGGTGAGGATGGCCTCTTCGAGATCGCACGCCGGGGGCGCCGGATCGACCGTGCCGACCGTCCGGCCGCCGCAGACGATTGCACCCGCCGGAACGGGTGCGGGGATGATGCCGAAGTGGTCGCGTGCCCTGCAGGCATCCCACGCGAGGGTGAACTCCCCCCCGCACCGGGCGAGGAGCGCCGGTTCGTCAGCGAGCATCCGCTCGATCTCCGTCCGGGTGAGCCGCTCTCCGTCCCGTTCCATCCAGCCTGTGTACTGCACGTCGATGTTCATTGCTCCCATCCCTCTCCGGCATCACCGCTCTCGGGCGGTGCAGATCCCGGAGGTTGAACTATCTCTGGTTTTGAACCGATGAATTATAAATATGATTGAATATCGAACGGTTCGCGAGAACGGCGTTTTCTGTTTTTTATGGGATGAGCATGCGGAAAAAGCGCTGCCGGGCAGCTTTTTGCAGAAAGAGTGGGGTGGGATACCTCACCGCACCGTCTCGTCGCCGGCGAGCGGGGCAAGCTTCTCGCGGAGCATCTCCACCTGCCGGACGGCCGTGCCGATGTATGCGTCGGGATTGAGGAGGTCCAGAAGCTCCCGGTGCGAGCAGTAGGCGGAGACGGCCGGCTGCTCGGCGAGGACGTCGGCGAGGTTCCGGCCATCGGCGAGCGCCTGCATGCTCGCTTCCCGCATCAGCTCGTGCGCCTCCTGCCGCTCCATGCCCCGTTTCGTCAGGCCGATCATCACCGACTCGGCGAGGTTGATCCCGCGGAGCAGCATCAGGTTCCGGCGGATATTCTCGGGATTGATCCGGAGGCCGTCGAGCACCCGGGTCATCACTCCGAGGATATGATCGAGGAGAATCGAGGCCTCGGGGAAGAGCACCCGCTCGGTCGAGGAGTTCGTGAGATCCCGCTCGTCCCAGAGGACGTTGTTCTGCAGAGCCGGCTCCACGGCTGAACGGACGATCCGGGCAAGCCCGCAGACCTGCTCGCTCTTGATCGGGTTCCTCTTGTGCGGCATGGTGCTCGAGCCGACCTGCTTGCTGCCGAAGGCCTCTTCGAGTTCGCCGATCTCGGAGCGCTGCATGAGCCGGATCTCAAGCCCGATCTTGTCGAGCGTCGTCGCCACGTTCGCGAGGAACATGAAGTACTCCGCGTAGCGGTCGCGGGAGATGATCTGGTTCGAGACATCCACTGCCGAAAGGCCGAGGAACTCCATCATCGCCTGCTGGACATCCGGCGCCTTCTCGCCGAGCGCGGCCTGGGTTCCGACGGCACCGGTCAGCTGCCCGACGAGGAGGCGCGGCCGCATCTCGCGCAGCCGCTCGATATGGCGTGCCACCTCGCTCGCCCAGATGGAAAACCGGAGCCCGTAGGTCGTCGGGACACCGATCTGGCCGTGCGTCCGCCCGGCGCAGACGAGGGTTTTGGTCTCGCCCGCCCGCCAGAGGAGCACCCGGAGGAGATTCGCCAGTTTCTGCTCGATCAGGGCGAGCGCGTCGCGGAGCTGCAGCCCGGTCGCGGTGTCGAGGATATCGTTCGAGGTCGCCCCGTAGTGGATCCACCTGCCCGCATCCCCGCAGACCTCGGTGACGGACCGGACGATCGCCATCATATCGTGGTTGATCTCCTCCTCGATCTCCTTTGCCCGTGCAAGGCTCGCGTTCTCGGCGCATACTGCTATCGTCCGGGCGTCCTCGTCCGGGATCATGCCGTAGGCCGCCTCCGCCCGGGCGAGAGCGACCTCCGCGGCGACGATCGCCCGGAACCGGTTCTCCTCGCTCCAGACGCTGCGCATCTCCGGCGTGCCGTACCGGTAGTCGATGGGGTGAATAGCCATAGTGGAGAAAAGTTGGCCTTCCCGGATGAAAAAAGGATGGCGTCGCAGGATCATCCGGGGGCGGGATGCGGGGAAGTCTCCCGCTTTTCCGTGAGCACGTCCGGAATGGTGTCCGGGTGTGAAGAGACGATTCGGATCGCGGGTACGGCCTGTATCCGGCTATCGCAATGGGGGGAGGGTGCGGGAGGGGGCTCGCCCCCTCCTGCTAACGAGGCGCAGTGCAGGGCACCCTTCCCCTACTTCACGCCCGTTCCCTTGAAGAACGTGTAGCAGAACGTCCCGTCGGGCTCGCACGTCCGCTCGAGCCCCCGGATGCCGGCATTCCAGGTCTCCTCGTCGATGAGCCCGCTCTGGAGCGCCCGCTCCCGCACGCCCTCCACCATTGCGGTGAACGTCCGCCTGGTGAACCCGTCGATGAGACGAGGCCTGCTCGCATCGACGTAGACCATGCGAGGCGAGACGCGGAGATCGCGGAATCCCGCCTCGGAGAGCAGCGGGTAGAGCGTCCGGCCGATCAGGGCGTTCCCGCCCGCGGCGGCCTGGAGATCCACCAGGCAGCGGATCGCAGCCGTTGCAGCGGCGTTCTCGGGAGAGAAGTACGTCGAGCCGTGATCGCCCTCGATGACGGTGACGGTGCCGCCGGGCTTGAGCACCCGGCGGAGGCCTGCGAGCGCAGCGGCAGGGTCACTCAGGTGCTCGAGGACGAAACAGACGAAGACGTGGTCGAACGACGTCGTCCCTGAAGGGGAGGTGCATGATATCGGCCTGCCCGAACCGGACGCCGGAAACCCTTCGGCGTGCCTGCAGGACGGAGGATGCGGCGATGTCCACGGAGACGATCGTCGCCCCCGGGCTGTTCTCTGCCAGGATCACCGTCTGTGCGCCGACCCCGCACCCTGCCTCGAGCACCAGGCTCCCCGCAGGATAGCGGGTATCGCCATGCAGCAGCTCCGTCAGTGTCTCCGCCTGATCGTGCAGGCGATCCGATTCACGCTCGGAATCGCCGTGGACGTACGCTCTCTCCCTGTCTGCCATCGGTGCATCTCTCCTGTGTGTACAGATGTGTGCCTCGGGGTATATAGGTGGTCGCCGGAGGTACGGCGAGCCGGTTATCGCCTCTGCTGTTCGCATGCATCGAGCAGCCGCTCCGCAAGCCCCCGCACCGCCGTCCTGGCAGGGCTGCCGTCCGGAATACCGACGATCGGCTCGCCGGCGAGATCCGCCTGCTCCACGGCCGGGTCTTCGGGAACGGTGGCTATCAGGGGGAGTACGGTGCCGAGCTCCGTCTCTTCTCTGTTGATGCCGTCCCGAACGCGGTTGACGCAGAGGAACATCCGGTCCTGCGCCAGACCGAGCGTTCCGGCGATCTCCCGTATCCTCCGGGCGGTCCGGATCCCCCGTGCACCGGGATCGCTCACGATGAGCAGAATGTCGGGGTTCTTCACGGTCCCCCGCGCGACATGCTCCATGCCCGCCTCGGAGTCGACGACGACGAACCGGTAGTCGCGCTCCAGCGTGCCGATGCACTCCGAGAGGAGGGCGTTCGGGAAGCAGTAGCACCCCGACCCTTCCGGGCGCCCCATGGCGAGAAGGTCAAAGCCTTCCGCTTCTGCCAGCACCCGGTGGAACCGGTATTTGATATAGCCGGTGCGGTTCATTCCCGGCGGGATGCTCTCCGTGAAGGCCTTCTCGCGCACGTTCCCCAGCGTCTCCTCGAGTGGAATCCCGAGCGCTTCGTTGAGGTTCGTGTTGGGATCGGCGTCGACGGCCAGGACCGGCCGCTCACCCGCCGCAATCAGGGCATCGATCAGCAGCGCGGTGATCGTCGTCTTACCGGTCCCTCCTTTCCCGGATACGACGATGGTGCAGGGCCGGCTCATGCCGCTTCCCCCCGGGCACGGCGGGAGAGTTCGGCGGCGGTCCGCATGATCGCCTCCGCATCCGGCACGTCGGCGAGCCTGATGCCGCAGGTGGGGGTGATCAGCGAGCGCTCATGAAAGAGGCGATCTCCCACGAGATCGGTGACTTTGCTGCGGATCTGCACGAACCGGTCGAAGAGCGTATCGAGGCTCTCGGCAGCATAGAGGTGCGGTTCGGAGGGGACGATGCCCCAGGCGATCACCCCGCCCGCCTCCAGGTAGGCGGCCAGGTCGTCGGCGTAGAGGAGGAACTCCCGGGCGTGCTGGTACGCGTCGAACGAGATCACGGCTGGCCCAAGCGACATAAGGAAGCCCCAGTCGGTATTGGAGCAGCAGTGAACCCCGAGACTCCCCTCGAGGAGACCGGCGGCATCGGAGACGCTCGAGCGCACGACCTCCTCGTCGACCGGAACGACCGAAGACCCCAGTGCCGCCAGGTACGGCTCGTCCAGGACGATCAGCGTCCGTTCGGCACCCGTCCGCTCACGCATGACCGTCTCGCACCACCTGGCCCGGAGCGCGATCATCTTGTTCAGCACGTCGGCGTATTCGGGGTCGTAGTGGATCGGCCTTTTGCGCTCGTCCACCACCTGCATCCCGAAGGTGACCGGCCCTGTCAGCTGGAATTTGAAGACGAGCGCGTCGGAGAGATCGAACGAGAGCATCCGGTGGAACGCCGAACCGTACGCCTCCCCGACTGCGTACGGGGCGGCGTTCCCTTCCAGGTAGTCGAGCAGGATCTGCTCCATCGCCGCCGCATGGCTGCCCGAGGTGTCGACCGTCAGCCGGTCATTCGCGATCACCCTGCCCGGGAGGTGTTCCGAGTCGCAGAAGACGATCCGTTCGAGGAGCCCTCTGCTTCGGGAGTGTCGGTGCGTACGGCACCCGGGGAAAGGCTGCCAGAACCGCCCGGCACGCCGCGTCCGGGTCGAGGTGGGGAAGCGCCCCGATACCGGTCGCGTGCAGGTCCATCTGCGGGAGCATCGTCGCCATCCGATCACCCCCGCCTCATCCTGCACGCCTCGAGCGTCTGCTGCACCCTCGGGAAGAGGGTAAGATCAGTATGCGGCAGGAAGCAGCTTGAGGTATACTGGTCCATGAACGACGGCTCTGCGTTCAGCTCGATGTAGGTGATCCGCTGTGCGAGGGCATCCAGCAGCTTGCGGGACCGCCGGTTGATCAGGGCGATGTTCGCGCCGGTGATCGCGCCGTTCCCGATGTTCTTCACCTGATCCAGCCCCACTTCGGGGATCAGCCCGATGGTGATGGCGTTCTCCTTATTGATGTAGTTCCCGAACGCCCCGGAGAAGTAGACCGTGGCGATCTCCCCGTGATCGAGGCCTGCCGCATCGAGGAGCGTCATGCATGCGCCGAGGATCGCAGCTTTGCTCATGATCAGGTTCTTGATGTCGTTCTCGGTGATGACGATATCCTTGGCGGCCGCCGTCTCCTCCTTCCACGCCACCACGAACTCCGGACAGTAGCGTCCCCTCCTGACCCGGGGATTTTCGATCTCCATGTTGATATTGCCGTTCCGGTCGATGACGCATGCGCGGATCAGCTCGGCGAGCAGATCGATGAGCCCCGATCCGCAGATGCCCTGCGGTCCGGCACCGTTGATCGTCGTGAAGGTCGGGGTGAGCGTATCGCCGTCGATCCGGACACGCTCGATCGCGCCCGGGTTCGCACGCATCCCGAAGAGCACCTCCCCGCCCTCGAGGGCCGGGCCGGCCGCGCCTGCGCAGGAGAGCATCCAGTCGCTGTTGCCGAGGACCGCCTCGAAGTTCGTGCCGATGTCCACCAGGAGCGAAACCTCCTCACGCTCTGCCATGCCGCTGGCCAGAATGTCGGCGATGATGTCGCCGCCGATGAAGTTGGAGACCGCCGGGAAGGTATAGACACCGGCATTCCGGTGGGTCGAGATCCCGATCCGGCCGGCGGCGGTCGAGAGCATCCGGCGCACTGCGGGCGTGTAGGGTTCTGCGATCATGTAGGCGGGGTCGATCCCGAGCAGGAGATGGGTCATCACGGTGTTGCCCGCGATCATCACCTCGAAGATGTCGTCCAGATCGATACCGGCGGCGTCGGCGGCGGCGCACAATGCATCGTTAATGCTCTCGGCTGCCAGCTGTTGCAGCCGGGCAAGGCCGCCTTTCCGTGCAAAGGTCACCCGGGAGAGGATGTCCTCACCGCAGCTGATCTGCTTGTTGTAGTTCGATGCCGTGGCCGCAATCCGGCCGTCTGCCAGACTCCAGATGTAGACCACGATCGTGGTGGTTCCGAGATCCACGGCAGCCCCGTAGAGCCGGTTGCTGCTGTCTCCTTCGTCCACGTGAAGCAGCCGGTATCCGCCGGGAACCAGCGCGACGGTCGCGGTCATATTCCAGTTTCCCTGGCGGAGCGTTCTGGGGAGGTACTGGAGGACGTCCAGCGGCACGTAGATCCGGTTCGGGCGCGGACCTCCCTGCCGTTCGATCCCTTCGAGCACCCGGTTGACGTCCGGGGTGGTATCGTCCAGGGATGGCGGGGAGAGGTGGAGGACGTACTTCCGGACTGCGGGATCGGGCGGAATTTCCATCCCGGGAACCTCCACCAGGATCTTCTGCTGCTGCACGAGCGACTGTTCGGGAACCTCCACCCGCAGGTCGTTGACGACGAACGTCTGGCATGCAAGGCAGGCACCCCGTGCGGTCTCCTCGTCCGTAAAGAACCGGCGGTACTTCTCCAGGTCGAAGGAAGCGGTCCCGCTTTTTAGGAAGACAATGCATTTCCCGCATTTCCCCTGGCCGCCGCATACGACGTTCATGTGAAGGCCGGCCTCAATAGCCGCTTCGAGGAGCGAGTCTCCCTGGCGCACGGTCGCCTTCCGGTAACTGGGCAGGAACGTGACGGTGGGCATCTAGGTCTTCCACTCCTTCTCCAGGTACCCGGCGAGTTCGGCCGCGTCCCGTGGGCCTACCAGCACCTTCCAGCCGGTTTCGTCCTCGATCTTCCCGGAGAGGGGGGCGGCATAGCCCGGGATGATCAGCCGCCGGTGGTCTACCTTTTCTTCGAGGCCGAACCGCTTGATGGACGCCGCCACCAGGGATTCGGTCAGTTTCCCGCCGGCGACTGCGGTGAGCACCGAGAGCCCTTCGGTGTCCACCACGAAGAGGTGGCAGGGGATGCGGGACGCCTCCAGGTAGCCGAGCAGGGTGAAGTAGGTGAGCGAGAAGTTCACCGAGAGGAGCACGGGAGCATCGCGCCCGGGTTCGTTGACCGGGTAGATGCCCGGCGTCATCTGGATGGGTTTCTGCGGGTCGGTGTAGATGTTCTGCCGCAGGGTGAGTGCCGCCTCCATGGAGGCGGGCGAAAGCGGCTCGGTGACGATGATCCCGGCGTACTTCAGGATGCCTGCTGCAAGGGCGGCGTCGGTGAGGCCGAGCGGTACGGTGTCGAAGACGATCGGGTAGCCGAGATCGGGGTCGGTCCGCTCGATCGCGGCCTTTCTGATCCGGGTCGCGGTGGCGATGAAGTCGCGGAGCGATCCCGGTGCGATATCCAGCATGAGGTCCGGGACGCCGGCATCGACACAGTTCCTGACAAGGCTGGCGAGCGACTTTGCGTCGCCGGCCCGTACCGCCAGCGGGCAGCCGTGGCGCTTCGCAAGCGCCGCACATTCGCGCCAGTTCCCGTCGGTTGCGGCATGGATGAGCGGCAGGAAGTTCCCGCACTCCGCCAGTGCCGCCTCGTGGGCTGCCGGGTCGGCGGCGATCAGAACCTCGGGCAGATCGCCGCAGGCCTCGACCAGCGCCACGGTCTCTGCAAACCGCGTCGGAGATCCGCTCTCGTTGCGGATGGCAATACCGTTGAGCATCAGGTCCGTCCCTACCCGGTGGACAATCCCGTCACGGACATCCTCCGCGACGGTCCGCACCTGCTCTTCGGGCCAGGTATCGGAGATATGCACCATGATCCCCGGCGGGTGGTAGAAGGTCTTTTCATGCCGGAAAAGGACGAACTCCTCCCCGACAGCGACCGATCGTTCCCCGACGCCGACCTTCACGAGCCGGATTGGGGGACGGGTCGCACCGCCGAGGAGCGCTTTGGTCTCGGGATCGAGGTCCGGACACAGCTCAACGTCCACCTTGCCGGCTGCAAGCTTCATGGCAAAGGCAAGGCAGGTGGGATAGCCGCACTTCTTGCAGTTCGTCTTCGGGAGGAGTTTGTAGATCTCCAGCGCCTTCATCGCCATGGTTACACCCCCTCCCGGCCGGAGGCCGGCTTCATCGCCTCAAGTGCGCTCTTGAGACGTGCCACGGTCATCGGGTGCCGGACGCAGACGATCGAGGCGCCTGCCGCCAGCGCAGAAAAGGCGGTGTAGAACTCCCAGGCAACCGCCATCGCGTCCCTCTCGCCGGCCGCCGCCTCTCTCACCTCCCTGACCGCAAGCGCATCGGTGGCGGCGCTGATCATCGGCATGGCGAGATCGGCATCTCCGGCGAGCCCGGCCGTCCTGACCCGCTCCATCACCGAGTACCAGGTACTCGAACCCGTACCCGAGCGCTCCCGTATAGGGATCGATCACGATCCGGTCCCGCGCAACACCGGTCTCCTGCAGAAGGATGTTCAGCTGCTTTGCCAGGTTGATGTCGATGGGGGACTGGGCGATCACCGCATGGCCGTAGGCGAGCGCCGCGGCGGCGACGCTCCGGTAGCGGTCGGCTTCCGCGGTCCCGAGCAGAAGCCGTTCGCCCTCTCCGGCCTCGCCGCACCGCCTGAAGACCTCGCTGTCGAGCTCCGGTTCGCTGCTCCCCTCTACGATGAGGGGACGGGATGTTGCCTCAAGCACCCGTTCCATCGTCCCGGTGATGGCTGAAAAATCGTCGAAACCGCGTCGCTTCGTGCTGGTGAAGTTCAGCCGCACCAGATCCGCACCCCAGGTGCGCTCCGCCGTCTTCGCCCATTCGTCCGGCTGATCCGCGAGATCCCCCACGTAGTCGCGGATAACCGGCGGCCAGAACTGGGGCTCGTCGCAGATTTCAAGCGCGACGAGCAGCCGGTCGGGCCCGGCCTCCGTGAAGGGGAGAGCGCTCTCTCCGCCGATCCGGTAGGAGACCTCCCGCGTTCCCCCTTCGCTCCGGGTGGCGCCGAGCTGCACGTCGAGTATTGTATCCTCTTTCTCTGTCAATTGCATCTCCGTCCTCAAATAAGGGGTTTCATCTTCAGGTACCGGATGGTCGACCCGCTCAAGGAACGCAATCAGGTCTTCAAGCGTCGGTGCGGTCGTCTCGTCCGCGATCTTCTCCAGAAGATCCGGCATGCCGAGCCCCTCCAGTCTCGCACGCAGCCGATCCCGCAGCTCCTCCTTGAGGGTCGCCGGCATCCAGACGACCCGTTCGATGCCGTTCTCCGCCTGGAGGAACCGGTCGCTGACGATATAGTTCTTGGATACTCCGACGAACCCCGGGGTCTGCGCTCCGCCCCCGATAGTGCCGGCAAGGGTGGAGAAGGTCATCCCGAGCGGGGTCTCGCCGCCGAAGTCCCGGGTGACGATCAGGATACCGCTCGTCTCCGGGACGATGGCCGCGATGCACTCAAAGCATCCGCAGGCGGTCATCGGGTTCTCCAGCATGCTGTACAGGGAGACCCTGTCCGTCTCGCCGTGAGACGCCTTCTTCACGAACCGGTTCACGCCCGAGAACTCTCCGAGCACCGAATCGATCGCCTCGCCTTTCCGGACGGGCTGGTTTGCCCCGGCCGGGGTGATCTCGTATGCGATGCGGGCATCGAGCCAGGTGATGGCGCCGCAGAGCGCAGGGCGTTCGGGGGTGATGATGCAGACGTGGTTTGGGGCGAACGTCTGGCAGAGGGTGCAGGAGTAGAAGGTCTCCACGTCCTCGTCCTTCATGCCGGCGATCCGCTCGTCCCGTTCGGCGTACAGTGCACGGGCCTCCGGGAGCATCTCCCTGACCTTTTGGCCGTCGGTGACCAGCGTCACCTGCACGGCATCGATATGGTCGGGAAACTCCATCCTGAACTTGTGGGCGAGCAGTGTTCCGAGATCGCCGATCGTCACCCCTTTGGCGACCGCATCCTTCGAGATACGCACCCAGATCAGGTCGCGCTGCGCGACATGCCACGACCCCTCGCCGTAGTTGATGAACGTATGGATTCTCCGCTCCAGCACCGGTTCGTAGTCCTTCTTCATCCTCTGCCCTGCAACGTCCACGAGAATGGCAAGGGGGAGGGCGGCGCCCGGGGCGACCGAGTCCACGTCCGGGCCGACGACGCTGACCGCACCGTCACGGACCTCATCCGCCGGACGCATCCGGAGGAGCTCGAATGCCGGTGTCCGTCCCCCGCCGAACTCCACGTACATCTCTTCCTTGCGGATGCTCTTCCCCTCAAAAGCGGGAGAACAGGCCATGGGGATAGGTATCGCAGTGACGGCGACCTTGATCCCTCGCATCTCCATTCCCGTCCTGACGATGTCGGCGGGAGTGGTGCGGATCCAGGTCCCTCCTTCGTAGCCGCCCGTCGTGAGGATCGGAATGCCGAGAACCTGCAGTGCCTCGACGAACGCGATCTCCTCATCCGTGAGACCGGGGAAGGCAACGACGAATGCTTTTGCCCGTTGTGCGGCGTAGACCAGCAGGCGGTCGAGATCGCCGGGCTGAACCCCGCCGAACATCATCGCGACACGGGCGATGATATCGGCAAAGTGGATTCCATCCGCCCCGTCGGGACCCAGCGGCACCAGGCGGTAATCGAGCCCCACGTGGACGCCGGCCTCGCCCAGGGTCGATACGACCCCGCCTGCGAGGAACGTGAGCAGGTACTTCTCCTGCATCTCCCTGCAGATGGCGGCCGCCGCTTCACCGCTCTCGGGCCTCCCTACGAGGAGACCGATGCCGACGACACTCCCGTCGACCAGCGAGTAGCCGAGCTTCCGCAGTACGGCATCGCCGATAAACCCCGTGTACGGCTCCCCTTTACCGCCTTCCGCGGCGCTTCGTGCCGCCATCAGGCACTCGGACGCGACGAGCGGATTCATTCCCGACCGCTCGTATGCATCCCGGGCCTCGTCTGCGGTCCGCACGGCCATGCCGGTGACGGCGTACGTAACGGGGAGGGCGTACGCAGTCCCTTCGTATGAGAACTGCCCCTCCAGCCGCTGCATGGCACTATCGAGGCTGGTATTTCCGTGCTGCACCGCCGCATCGATACTGTTCATATCGGTACCTCCTGTATGGTGAGATCGGAGTGCAAGGGTATAAATGGTCGCTCGCACGTCACCGCTTCCGGAGCGGTTGACGATGAGGAAGATCCGGCCGGGCGAGGATCCCTACGGCATCTCGCTCTGCTCCGCGGGGCAGAAGTTGCAGAGCGAGTGGGGCACGTCCTTCTCCCGGTCGCGGATGGGGCAGAGGAACCTGCCGCTCCTCTCCTCCACGGCAAACCCGCCGGGAAACGGCATCCCGACCGGGTGGCCGGGCCGGTCGAGGACGAACATCTCGAACGCCGCGACGAGATAGTAGAAGAAGCGGTGACGGGGCTCATAGTTGTCCGCCCGGGTATCGTCCCAGCGAAAGCACCCTTCCGGCACCATGGCGAAGTATGCAAAAGCCTGCTCCCGATCGGCGATCGGCCCGGTCAGGGCAGTGAAGCGCCCGCTCCGGTGCATCGAGAGGAGACGGTGGTATGCGCCGAGGATCTGCTCGGTGAAATACGGGCGCACCGCCTCGCGGTAAGGCGAGGGGAGATCGCGCACCTCACGGTAGAGCCGTCCGCCGATCACCTGGAGGTCGGCGAGCGTATACCGCTCCGCCTCTCGTGCAAGCAGCGTGCCGAGCTCCCCTTTCGTCCGTGCGGCTGCGAGGGAGCTGCAGACCTCCTCGATATGCAGCCGTTCGGGGTCTGCAGCCGGTCTATCGTGGTGCATGGTGTTTGATCTTCCGGGTACGCCGGGAGGGGTAAAAAATTTCACTCCTCCGGGTCTTTCTCAGAGCCACCGTCTCCGCCAGAACCAGATCAGCATCGCGACTGCGATGGTCGCCATCCCGGCGAGCGCCGCCGGGTATGCCCAGTGGTAGCCGAGCTCGGGCATATACCGGAAGTTCATCCCGTAGACCCCGGCGACGAAGGTGAGCGGGATGAAGATCGTCGCGATGACGGTCAGGACTTTCATCACTTCGCTCATCCGCCGGCTCTGCTCGGAGAGGTAGAGGTCGAGGATGCCGGCGGCCGTGTCACGGTAGGTCTCCACCGTCTCCGCCACCTGGACGGTATGGTCGTAGACGTCCCGGAGGTATACCCGCGTCGTCTTCCGGATAAGGGGCGACTCCCCGCGTTCGAGGGCGCTCACCACCTCCCGGAGCGGCCAGACCGAGCGCCGGAGTTCGATCAGTTCCCGTTTTGCAGCATAGATCGCCTGGAGGGTTCCTCCGTCCGCAGACGCGAGCACCTCCTCTTCGATCCCCTCGAATGCGTCTCCGTACTCCTCGAGCACCTGGAAGTAGCCGTCGACCACGGCGTCGAGCAGGGCGTAGGTGAGGTAATCCGCTCCCTCTTTCCTGATACGGCCCCGGCCGGACCGGAGCCGCTCCCGTATCGGATCGAAGACGTCTCCTGCCCGCTCCTGAAACGAAACGACGAATGAAGGCCCGAGGACCAGGCTGACCTGCTCGCTCCGGACGGCGCCCTCCTCATAGGACAGCATCTTCGTGACGACGTAGATGTAGTCTTCGTACTCCTCCGTCTTCGGCCGCTGCCGCGTGTTGACGATATCCTCCTCCGTCAGCGGGTGGAGGCCAGCACGATCCCCGATCGCCTTGATAAGCCCGGTCTCGTAGAGGCCGTTCACGTTCACCCAGGTTATAGACCTGCCCCGAAGGTCGGGGAGGCTCTCCGGGGCGACGGCGCACTGCTCGTCGTAGTGCTGCTCGTCGTAGGTGATCACCGATATCGTGACGGGTTCGTCCTGCCGCTCGCCGATATGGACCAGCGTTCCCGGCGGGAGCCCCTGTTTCGATGCCCCTCGGGGCGGATCGGACGTCATGACGCTCCCTCGAAGGGTCCTCCCTCGTAGACGATGACATTCTCGGTGGCGATGGCGATGGAACCGGCCTCTTCGACCGCTTCCAGCAGTCTTCGCGAGAGTTCATCCTTCAGAATCCTGCGTGTCCGCACCTCGGTCACGTACCTGATATCGAAGGTGATCCAGTTGTCGGTGAGCGTCAGGTAGATCGAGGGTTCGACGACCTTCTTCGGGAAGTAGTACTTCTCGCCGATCCGGGCGATCTCATACTCCGCACGGTCGGTGAGCTCCCGTGTCTCCTCCCTGACGATCTCGAGGAAGAGTTCGGCTGCCCGTCTCCAGTCCGAGTCGTAGGTGATGGGGATCGAGATCTCGTCCCAGATAAAGGAGTGGTCTTTGGTGAAGTTGAAGGTCTTGGAACCGAGGATGGCACCGTTCGGCACCGTCGTGATACGTCCTGTCGGCTGGTCGCCCTGTACGCCCCGCTCGTGGATCTCGAGGAGGGTGGTGTTCAAAATCCCGATATCGATGACGTCTCCAAGCGTCTCCTCAAGCTCGATCCGGTCGCCGACGGTGTAGATCCGGGAGACGAAGATCTGGATGCCGCCGACGAAGTTCTTGAAGAGGTCCTGGAGCGCGATGGCGATGCCGGCACCGATGATGCCATAGGCGACGAAGATGTAGTTCGTGTCGATCCAGATCCGGACGGCGATGACGGCGATGACGATATAGTAGAGCACTGAAAAAGTGCGTTTGAACGAGTAGCGTGTCTTCGGCTCCCGTATCTGCCGGAGCGCGATCCAGCGGATGACGAGAAAGACGAGGTAGATGATCGTTACGGCAAGGAAGGTGAGGTAGAGTTTTTCAAGGGAGATATCGGGGAAGATCCGATCCGCCAGCCAGAACGATACCGTCAGGCCCGCAAGGAGCGCGAAGCTGACCAGCACCCGTGCGGTATCCCGCATACCCTCGTTTTGCTGCTTCTGGTCTTCGCCGTCCATAATCTCGACCTCTCCGTCACATAATCTCTTTCGCCCGGGCAGCGATGCGCCCTATCCAGAGTGTCGCGAGGACGGCGATGACCGTCACGACGACCGCGTAGACGAGCATTGCCGGGATGGTGGTCTGCGGCCCGAAGTACTCCTTGAATAGTGCCTGGATAGCCGAGTTCCATGCGAGTGCCGCGACCAGCCCGAAGGCAGCGGTGATGAGTGCGGCCATTTTGTCGATAACATCCGTGGTGGGCGGCATCGGAGACTCTCTGATATTCGGATAGGAACTCCGGCATCATATACTTATAGCCCTCTGCGTGCACCGATCGGTGCACCGGGCTGCCGGGAGCGGCCGGTGAAAAGAGATGGTGATCGCGGGGATGGCGAGGATGCCTGGAGACCCGTCCCGGGATTGAGAGCAGATCCGGAAAAGGCTCTCTGATCGAAGGTATTCTCACTCATCGTGTCGGCAGAACGATCGCGGGCACGGCCTGTAGAGGATAACCGCATCGGTAAGAGAGTGCGGGAGGGGGCTCGCCCCCTCCTGGAAGAGTGTTTCGGGGCAGCCCCCGGTGCTTTAGGCCTTTCCCTTCTCGGCCATCCGCTGCTCTCCCTGTGCCCGGGCGGCTACCCGCCCGATCCAGATAGTCGCAATGACGGCGATGATCGTGACGAGAATCGCGTACCCGAGCAATGCCGGAATGGCGCTCTGCGTCCCGAATATCGCCGTAAATATCGCCTGAATCGCCCCGTTCCATGCAAGTGCGGCGACCAGCCCGAAGGCCACCGTGATGAGTTCGGCTACCTTATCGATAATTTCTGCCTGTAGTGCCAAAGAGGACACCTCCGGGTGAGCGATACGGTGCTCCCCTCCTTAAATGTTTGCTACACTTTCGGGACGTCCGGTATACCCATAACTAACAAGCCCTCCAACGTCGAAGTATAAATGATGGATACCCTCGACGACTGGTTCCCGTACAGCAGTTACCGCCCCCACCAGCGGGAGATGCTCGAGCTTGCAGCATCCTCTGCGAGGGAGGGGGGGATCGCGATGATCGACGCCCCCACCGGCAGCGGTAAATCGAGTGTCGTCTCGGCGCTGCTTGCCGAGAGCCGGGGGAGGAAGGTGATCATCGGCGTGCGCACCATCAGTCAGCTCAACACGTTCATGCGGGAGCTCTGCGATGATCCGCAAGAAGCGGGGGGCTCTCAAATTCGCGTATCTCATCGGGAAGGGGAGCATGTGCCCTCTTCGCGGGGAGGGAGACATCTACCGGCGGTGCGAGGGGGTGAAGGCGTTCTCGACCGCCCTGATGCGGGAGCGGGCGCAGAAAGGCTCGCTCATACCGGCGAACGACCGGCAGATCCGCCAGCAGATCCGGAAGATGGACATCGATCACCCGCTCATCTGCCCCTACTACGTCCACGCGAAGTCCTACGTCGAGCCCGAGGATGCGGGGCTGAAGATGATCCCCTCGGCGGCGCTCCGCGTCCGTGCCGAACGCGTGCGAAACGAACTGATCCTCCCCGACCAGCTCGTCAAGTTCTGCGGCGATATCTGCCCGTACGAGACGATGCTGCACGCCGCACGGGAAGCGGACGTCATCGTCGTGAACTTTCACCACCTCTTCAACGATGCCATCCGGGAGCAGCTCTACCAGTCGCTCGATATCGACGGCGGCGGTGCCCTTCTCCTGATCGACGAGGCGCACAACTGCGGGGAGGTCGTCCAGAGCATCGAGAGCGTGGTGCTGGAGGAGCGCGATCTCGAACAGGCGGGCAGCGAACTCTCCCACCAGCGCAAGACGAGCAAGGAAGCGGATGCAATCCAGAACCTCCTCCCGCCGGTCCGCCAGTTCATGGAGGCGCTGAAGCCGTCGCGGGAGATGGAGGACTGGTTCGCGCCCGAGATCTTCCAGAAGATGATCATGAAAGGCTCACTCTACCCGAGTATGGAGGCGATCGTCGACGACCTCCTCAAGATCAGCGAAGGTCTCCGCGAGCGGAATCTCAAGGCCGGAGAGTTTCGCGAGAGCGCCATCGAGCGGCTCTGCGAGTTCTTCTACCGGATCTTCCGCTCGGCGGCCGACCCTGCGTTCCTCACCGTCTACCGGAAGGGCGAGGACGGGAGCGTGGCGCTCGAGGTGCGCAATATCGACCCGAGCACGAAGCTGCAGGATATCGCCCAGGCGCACGCCTGCTGTATCCTCATCTCGGGAACGCTCTCACCGGTCGAGAGCTACCGCCGCTACTACTTCGGCGACCTTCCCGTCCGGACGCTCTCGCTCCCGAACGCCTTCCCGAAGGAGAACCGGCTCATCCTCGCGGCGACCGATATCACCACCGCATACTCGATGCGCCGCGACCCGCAGAACCTCGCACGGCTCGATGAGTATATCCGAACGTTTGCGACCCTTCGGGGGAACCTCGCCATTTACTTCCCCTCGTACAATCTCCTCAACACCTTCGCGGAACGGTGCGCACGGAGCATCCGGGGAAAGCAGGTCTTCATCGAGCCGAAAGGGGCGTCGGACGCGAGTGCGGCGCTAAAAGAGTTCATGGCACTCCCCGCGCAGCATAAGTCGGGTATCCTCTTTGCGGTCAGCGGCGGGAAGTGGAGCGAAGGGCTCGATTACCGGGGGGATCTCCTCGCCGGGGCGCTTGTCATCGGCCTCCCCCTCGCGCCTTACAACCGGGTCAGGCAGATGGTGATCGAGTACTTCCGGATGAAGTTCGGCGAGGAGGGGGAATTTATCAGTTATACCCTGCCGGCGATCAACCGTGCCCTCCAGGCGCTCGGGCGCGTGCTCCGGACACCGGAAGACCGGGGCGTGCTGGTGCTCGGGGAGAAGCGGTTCCTCGAGCCCCGGGTGAAGGGCGGCCTCCCCCCCTGGATGCAGGCGGAGATGGTGGAATGCGGTGTCGAAGGGTTCAAAAAGGCGGTTCCTGCATGGAGATAACGTCCGGTGCCTGCAGGCTCGGCCTCTGGTTCGTGCACGTCTCCTGGCAGGGCGATCTCGTCCACCGCGTCCGGTTCTCCCGGCAGGGTGTGGAGAGCAGCGTGCCCGAACCGCTCCGCCGCTACTGTGCCGGGCGGCAGGAAGACCTCCTCTCCCTCGAGAGCACGGCAACCGGGGGGGATTTTGTGACGGCGCGGATTTACCGCGAGGTGCGGCGTGTTCCCTACGGCGAGACCGCGACCTACGGGGATATTGCTGCGAAGGTCGGGACGGCTCCGCGTGTCGTCGGGATGGCCATGGCGAGGAATCCGACGCCGCTCGTCATCCCCTGCCACCGTATCGTCGCAAAAGGCGGGATCGGAGGATTTTCCCCCGAGGTCGGGATTAAGGAGCATCTCCTCTCCCTGGAACAGAGAACTGCCCGAAAAAACGGAGAGTTTAACCGCCATCTTTGACAAAGTCATACGAGTAATCTATGAAGGTTGTAGTTCTTGGTGCGGGGGCGGTCGGTCTCACCGTCGCCGCGAAGCTCTCGGCTGTCTGTGAGGTCCACGCGGTCTGCCGGAAACGCCATGCCGACCGCATCAGAGAGCGGGGGCTCCTCCTGACCGGCATCTGGGGTGAGGGCACCTACCGCTTCAGCTGCTCCGAAGACCTTCCGGAAGGGTATGATGCGGACTACTATATCATCACCTCCAAATCCACCGGCACGGAAGCGATCTGCAGGGAGTATGCCGATGAGATCCGCGGCCGCGAGGTGGTCAGCCTCCAGAATGGCATCGGCAACGAGGAGATCATCGCCCGGTTCACGGGCCGCGTCATCGGCGGCATGATCATCACCGGCTTTGAGTGGCGCGGCGATGCGGCGGTGCACGTCTCCGTGGAGGCCGCTCCGATGAAACTCGGACGGTTCCCGGAAGGGATCGATGATTCGGTCATGCGGCTCGTACGTCTTATCGAGAGTGCGGGGATGAATGCCCTCCCCGGTGGGGAGATCCGGAGCGATATCTGGTCGAAGACGCTCTACAACTGTGCCTTAAACCCGCTCGGCGCTCTCGCCGACGTCGCTTACGGGAAACTTGCCGACCCGCACGCCTGGCGGATCGTCACCGAGCTCGTCCGGGAGGTCTGCCTGGTGGCGGAGGCGGAGGGCGTCCGGCTTCCCTGGAAGACCCCGGGCGAATACCTTGCCTTCCTCAGAGACGTCCAGCTGCCGGCGACTGCGGCGCACCACTCCTCGATGCTCCAGGATCTCAAAAGCGGGAGGAAGACCGAGATCGACTTTTTGAACGGAGCGGTGGTCTCCCGGGGCCGCCTGCACGGCATTCCCGTGCCCTACAACGCCTGCATCACCGAACAGATCCGGTTCCGCGAGGAACTCGGGCGGGAAGGAAGGTAGGTTCCGTGCGTTCGGCTGTCGTCCTTGTCGGTGGTGAGGCACGCCGTGCCGGCGGCCGGGAGAAGTACTTCTTCACCTACCATGGAAAGACCTTCATCGACCGTCTCCTCGATACGTTGCATGAGGTCGTGGATGAGGTCGTGGTGGTGGCTCGCGACCCCGATCAGTGCGAGCGGTTCGCCGAGATCGAGAGCATCAGGTGCATCCACGATCTCCGGCAGGGCATCGGGCCGATCGGCGGCCTGCACGCGGGTTCGCGGGCGGTGCACGGGGAGCTGCTCTTCGTCGCAGCCTGCGACATGCCCTGTGTCAACCGCAATGTCATAGAACTGCTCTTTGACTGCATCGACGATTTCGACGCGGCTATTCCCTGCTGGAACCGGGATATGCTCGAACCGCTTCATGCCGTCTACCGGAGGTCGGCACTCCTCGACTACCTGAACGAACACGAGTCGCTCTCACTCCGGACGATGGTCAGGAACCTCAACGCCCGCTATGTGGCCATGGACCGTATCCGGCAGCTCGACCCGGAGCTCCGCACCTTCGTCAACATCAATAAGCTCGAAGAACTCGGGGAGATCAACCGGCTGGCCGCCGATCAGGAAGAGCGTTCGTAGCCCCGCATCTGCGGGGTGCCGCGGATCGCGACCGGAGCGGGCCTGGCAAACCCGGTGCGCGACATAAATGCTCTCCGCTCTTCATTCAGAGTATCTAGGGGCTTCGTTTACAAATCAGGGGTTCTCCGGTGTAGCATGGTTTGGAAACTCCCGCCTCCGGCACTTTTGCAGGATAGAAACCTTTAGGTGAAAAGGCCTGTTCTTCATCCTTCTTTATTTAAAAAACTTGGTTATCTTCGCACAATTGTTCAGGACTTGTCGTTAACGGGAACCTATAAATATATTCCTGATCAGTGACGGTTCCATGACTATGGGGGAAAGCGCGCCAGTATACCGTAATCCTGCCTCTCCAGAGGCAGCCAGACCTGCCGGCGGCAGTACGCAGACTCGCCCTCCCGATCGGAAGAGGCCGATGACAGGGCGACTCCGTCCCGTACTATTCTTTTGCGGGCTGCTTCTCCTTGCCATGCTGTTCTGCGGGACTGCCTCGGCAGAAGAGGCTCCTTACGGGCTCCTCTGGAAGGTCAACCTGACCGCTCCCGTATCCGGGATGGGCATCTCGTTCGACGGCTCGACGATAGCGGTCGGTGCGGGGAGCACGCTCTCTCTCTTCGACAAAAACGGGCAAGAGCTCTGGTCGAAACCGATCGGCGGTCGGATTCAGGGCGTCGGGCTCTCCCCCGAAGGCTCGCACATCGGTGTCGCCGCCGACAAACTCTACCTTTTCGACCGCGAAGGCAACCTGCTCTGGACGGAGAAGAGCAATAACTTCCCCTACCATGACGTCGCCCTCTCTTCGAATGCATCGAATATTGCCGGCGCATGCGACGACGGTATGATTTACGTCTTTGATCCCGAGCAGGAGGTGCTCTGGAACGCAAGCCTCGGCGCCGACTGCTACGGGATCGCCATCTCGAACGACGGAAAGTTCATTGCCGCGGGGTGCGGCGATCAGGGTGTCTACCTCCTCCTGAACGGTGAGGGGACACTCTGGAGTTACGGCACCGGCAGGGCGGTGGCAAGCATCGGGATGTCGCCGACCGGCGGCTATATTGTGGCTGGTTCTCTCGACCGGTGTGTCTATTTCTCAACCCGGGGAGGCGACCACCTCTGGAAGTATCCTACCTCCCTGCCGATCCATGGGGTTGCCGTCGCCTCGAACCAGGGCGGCGTCGCCGCCGGGTCGGGTGATACCGTCTACCTCTTTACAAACGACGGCAAGATTACCTGGAAGTACCGGGTGGGAAGTCCGATCGAGGACCTCGAGATCTCGGCAGATGGCTCGGTCGTGGCCGTCGGAACCGGGATAGGTGGCAACAGCCTCTACCTCTTCACGAACGATCAGGCCCTTCTCGGGGGGAATACAACCGAAACGGACGATGATCAGGAGTTCGGAGATGAGATGGCGGTAAATATCTCTGAAAACCGGACCTTTGATGCCGGAGAGGAGAATGTATCGGTATCTGCAAACGCCTCCGGCACCACGGGACCCGCCGCCGGGCTGCTCGCCTGGCTTGACAGTCTTCTAAGCATCCTCTTCAACCGTGCACCCGGGGAGTTTTAGGATCGCGATAGGGGGACGGCAGGCCTTCCCCCTCCCGGCATCCCTATGCATGCCCGAAACGGCGACCTTCCGTGAAAGGGTTCCTCGGCGGCGTTTACGGGGAGGAGAGGTCAGAGGGTTTTTTTCTGCCCGCTCGCATCCCGTGTATAGTGCCCGAACTCGCTTACGAGCAGCCGATCGCCGGTGAAGACCGGTCCGTCGCGGCAGACCCGGAGTCCGCCCGGATCGGTGCAGCAGGAGCCGCAGATGCCGATGCCGCACTTCATGTAACGGTGGAGGGAGAACTGGCCGCGGTCGGCGCACCCGTGCCGCTCGAGGATTGTGAGAACGGCGCGCATCATCACCTCAGGGCCGCAGACGCAGATATGGTCGAAGTCGATCGGATCGACTCGGCCGAGGAGATCGGTGACGAATCCGTGATGCCCGGCAGAGCCGTCGTCGGTGGCCGTAAAGAGGGTCGTCGTCTCCGCGAGCCGGTCCGCGAAGATCAGATCGTCCGCCGAGCGTGCACCGAGCAAAAAGACGTCGACCATACCCGCGGCGGCGAGGGGGTAGAGCGGGGATACGCCGATCCCCCCGCCGATGGCAAGGGTTCTGCCCGTGACGGCAAAGCCGTTCCCGAAGGGCCCCCGGATCCCTATCCGATCCCCGACACCGAGGGCAAAGAGCGCCGCGGTGGCGTCTCCGACCTTCTGGACGGTGATGGCGTCGGGCGCGGAGAGCGCCATCGGGATCTCGTCGACGCCCGGCACCCAGACCATCACGAACTGGCCGGGGTTGAACGGTATCCCCGCGTCGAAGGTGAACGTCCGTATCGAGGGACTCTCCTCCGTGATCCGGGTGATGGTAACCCCGAGCGGCATCTGCTCACGCATGGGCGCACCCCACAAGCCCGGCGGGTTCTTCCCCGTCCGGCGCGTAGAGGTCGCCTGCAATTCTCGCGAAGATCCCGATATCGTCCAGAACAGCGCTCCCTATCTCGACGGCGCTTGCCCCGGCCATCATCATCTCTACCACGTTATCGGCGGTCGCAACGCCGCCGCACCCGATGATGGGTATCGAGCAGGCTTCGTAGAGGTCAAAGACGCACCGGACGGCTACCGGGAAGACGGCAGGCCCCGAAAGGCCGCCGAACCGGTTGCCGAGAACCGGCCGCCGGAGCGCCGTTGATATCCGCATCGCTTTTAGCGTGTTTATCGCGACGATCGCCGTTGCCCCGGCACGCTGCGCCGCCCGGCCGCATTCGGCGATATCGGTCACGTTCGGGGTGAGCTTCACCCAGGTGGGGAGGCCGAGGCGGCTGACGGCACGGGTGCATGCCTCCACGAGAGCCGGGTCGCTTCCGAGTGCCGCGCCGTAGCCCTCGGCGTGGGGACAGCTCACGTTCAGTTCAAAGCCTGCGGCCTGGTCGGCAAACCATCCGGCGACGGTGGCGAACTCCTCCGGGTTCCCCCCGAAGATGCTGACGACCACGGGCCGGCCGCGGATCTGTTCGAGTTCGTGCACGAACCCGGACGAGGGGTTCGGGAGCCCCATGGCGTTGAGGACACCTCCGTCGACCGTCACGACGCAGGGGCCGTGATGCCCGGCTTTCGGCTCGGGGCCGATGGACTTGGTGACCACCCCTCCCGCGCCGCTAGCAAGGATGCGGGCGAGTGAGGCTCCGGTTGTTCCGAGGATACCTGCCGCCAGCAGGAGGTGATTTTCGAGGCGCACACCTCCGACGTCGACAGGGCCAGGTTTGAGCGTAACCATTCTGAGAACAGCTTTGGCGTTACGTATTATTATAGTGTCGAGCCAATACTAGAGTAGAAAGACCGGAAAAATGTCCCCTCGGCGGGTTTTTTCCGTGATGGCGTCTCTTCGAACGGCGGGCAATCTTGCGTGGAGATTACCCGGCGGATACGGGGTAACCGAGATGAGCGACATTCTGGTTTTTTAATTCTTCATACCCCAATAGAGTTGTTGATAGCATGACCAGCCTTGCAGTAATGGGAGTCGGGCGAGTGGGCGGAGAGACTGCGTACCTCGCCGCGGTGCTCGGCCTTGTCGACGAGATCATCCTGCACGATGTCTACGAACCCCTTCTTCGTGCTCAGGTTCTCGACCTTTGCCACACGGGGCTTGACGTTGCCGTCAGTACCCGATACGGGAGCGATGAGGGATGCGGATATCTTTGTCTTTGCTGCGGGCACGCCGCGGAACCCGGCCATCAAGACCCGGGCGGATCTGCTTGAGGCGAACCTCCCCGTCGCCAGATGCTGCAGCAGGCACCTGAAAGGCTTTGAGGGGATCGTCATCACGATCACGAACCCCATGGACGTGAACAACTACGGCCTCTGCAAGCTCATGGAGATAGAAAGACACCGCTGCATCGGGTTTGGCGGCCAGCTCGACAGCGCCCGGTTCGACTGCATCCTCAATAGCGAGAACCTCCGCGGCCCTGCCGTCGTCCTCGGCGAACACGGCGAACATCAGGTCCCGATCTTCTCCCGGACGGGCCAGGAGGTCGCCCCCGATCTTCGGGAGTCGATCGTCACCCGGCTCAGGGGTGCGAGCATGGAGGTGATAGCGGGCAAAGGCGGCACCGTCTTCGGGCCTGCCTGCCACATCGCCCGGCTCATCGGCGCGATCGTCCATGACCGGCGGGAGGTGCTGCCCTGTTCCTGCATCGTCGACGGCGAGTATGGGCTCTCCGGCTGTTCCATCGGCGTTCCCGCCCGTATCGGCCGGGAGGGTGTTCTCGGGATCGAGGAGTGGAACCTTGACTCCTGGGAGGCGGAGCGGATGCATGCCGCTGGAGAGTATGTCCGGGATCTTGCACGGAGGTTTGATGACTGAGGGGCTGCTCCGGGACGACGGCTGTGCAATTCAGGCCGGGGGCACTTCTGAAGATCGCGGCAGAATGCGATTTGGGATCCACCAGGTGGAGTACAGTGTCGGAGGCGAATGTCCGATCATTCACCTCTTCGGCCGTGACTCCGCGGGCACCGCCGTTCGGCTCGATGTGACGGGTTTCCGCCCCTACTTCTACGCTCCCGTCGAACAGGTGGAGAGCCGCGGCCACCCCGCGCAGGTTGATCTCGAGCCCGACACGGTGTACCGCTCGATACGGGGAAAACCGCTCCGCCGCCTCTATACCCGGCGCCCGAGCGATGTCCGGGTGGTTCGCGAGGGATATGAGCACTACGAGGCCGATATTCCGTTTGCGACCCGCTTCATGATCGACTGCGGGCTGACCGGCGGTGTGGAAGCGCCGGCAGGCCCCGTCGCCGACTACCATTCTCTCACCCCCGCCGACGTCCCTGCTCCCGCCCGCCACTGCATCATGGATATCGAGTGCGAGGATGAGCGGGGGTTCCCCGAACCCGAGCGCGATGCCGTCATCAGCGTCACCTGCTGGGACTCGTTCGACGACGAGTATGTGACGCTCGTCTGGCTTCCGGGCATGGCGGCGGATGCTCAAGGCACGTTCGAGCCCGATCTCTCCACGAGCGATGCGCACGCCGTCGTCCGGTTTCCGGACGAGGTCTCGATGCTCAAGGCGCTCGCCGCCTACGTCCGCCTTCGAGACCCGGATATTCTGAGCGGCTGGAACTTTATCGAGTTCGATGTTCCCTACCTCATGCGGCGGATGGAAGTCCTCGGGCTTTCGACCGAGTCTCTCTCCCGCCTCCCCGGGCAGACGGAGCGAAACGCCATCCGCGGGAGGGCGATATTCGATCTCCTCGCCGCCTACAAGAAGATGCACCAGTCGCAGAAGGAGTCGTACCGGCTCGATGCCGTCGGCGAGGAGGAACTCGGCATCAGGAAGGTCCGGTACGCCGGAACGCTCTCCGATCTCTGGCGGGACGACCCGGCAAAACTTGTCGAGTACAACTGCCGGGACGTCGAGCTCTGCGTCGGGATCAATAAAAAGAATAATATCATCGAGTTCTACCGCGAGATCGCCCGGTACGTCGGCTGTCCGCTCGACCGGACGCTCAACAGTTCGAACGTCATCGACATCTACATCCTCCGGAAGTCCTCCGGGCAGTTTATTCTGCCTTCGAAGGGTTTCGCCGCCGGGGACGAGTTCGAGGGTGCCATCGTCTTCGAACCGGCGTCGGGCCTCCGCGAGAATGTGGTGGTGCTCGACTTAAAGAGCCTCTACCCGATGGCGATGATGACGATCAATGCCTCGCCCGAGACGAAAGACCCGGCCGGAGATCTCCGGGCGCCGAACGGGATCCGGTTCAGAAAGAAGCCCGACGGCCTGACCCGGAGCATCATCGCCGAGCTCCTCGAGGAGCGTGACCGGAGGAAGCAGCCTCCGGAACACCTACCCGTTCGGGTCGCCCGAGTATGTCCTCCTCGACCTCCAGCAGAATGTCCTGAAGGTCATCATGAACACCTACTACGGCGTCTCGGGGTACGCCCGGTTCCGCCTCTACGACCGGGAGATCGGCTCTGCGGTCACCTCGGTGGGCCGGGCGATCATCCAGCATACGCGCGACGTGATCACCGGTATGGGGTATACCGTCCTCTACGGCGATACCGACTCGTGCATGATCCAGGTGCCGCCGGGCGACCTCGATGCGATCATCCGGGCATCCCGCACGATGGAGGAGACGCTGAACGCGAGCTACGCCGAGTTTGCCCAGGGCGTCCTCGGTGCCGACACCCACTACTTCTCTATCAAATTCGAGAAGGTCTACCGACGGTTCTTCCAGGCCGGGAAGAAGAAACGCTACGCCGGCCATCTCGTCTGGAAAGAGGGAAACGATGTCGACGAGATCGACGTCGTGGGGTTCGAGATCCGCCGGAGCGACTCGCCGCAGATCACGCGGGAGGTCCAGCGGACCGTGATCGAGATGATCCTCAAGGGCGACGGCTACGAGGACGTGCGCGCGTACCTGCGGGACGTCATCCGGAAGTATCGCAGAGGCGAGTATCCCCTCGATGTGGTCGGCATCCCGGGCGGGATCGGCAAGAGCCTCGAGAGCTACGAGAACGACGATGCACAGATCCGGGGTGCCAAATACTCGAACGAGTATCTCGGCACCGACTTCAAGCGCGGCAGCAAGCCAAAACGCGTGTACATCCGGACCGTGACGGCGAAGTACCCGCGGACGGACGTTGTCTGCTTCGAGTATCCCGACCAGGTGCCCCCGGAGTTCGTCGTGGACTGGGAGACGATGCTCGATAAGACGTTAAAAGGGCCCATCTCCCGGATCATCGAGCCGCTCGGGTGGGGATGGCACGACGTCGACCCGTCGAGGACGACGCTCTTTGATTTCGGCTCGTGACGGGTGAGCGGACACTCTGCCTGCCGTCTTCACCTGAAACGTATTTTAAGACTTAGTCCCGGAATTCGCCCTTCTCCTGACTATCGCATCGTGGGGGAGGGATGGGGAGGGGGCGAGCCCCCTCCCGGCCGAGAACTTTTGCAGGCGACGATCTTCAGCCTTCGCCGCTTGCACTTCCGGGTACGCATCCTCCTCTCCGCTCCCCGGGAGGTACATCCCCGCGGCCTCGTCCCGTCATGTCCGGGATTCCCGCTTTCGTAACAATAAGAAAAATGTGTGGATGGGAACGTTAGGTTACGCGATTCCCTTCTGCTGCCGCTCTGCCTCGACGGCCTCGCTCCGCTTGAGGTTCTTGGTCCAGGCGATCCGGTTTCCAAGAACCTTGTAGGAGTCGAGACGGACGATATCGACACCCTCTGCGGCCAGAGGGACATCGGCGCCGGTCGGGACGACAAGAACCGCCCGGTCGACGGGCTTCTTCTGGCTTGCGAGACTGCGCGTCTGGCTCGCGAGCTGCTCCAGCGCGCTTGCCGGGATCGCCTTCTCCATCTTCACGCCGACGAGGACACGCTTGGTCTGCCCCTTCTCGCGGCGGGTGATTACACACTCGGGCTGAATTGCGCCGTAGTCAGGTTTCCACTCAAACTCCCAGCCCTCTCGGGGAGCATACTGTTTGCTCAGCGCCCTCATCACATCAAGGTACGTAGCATCTCGTGTAAAGCCCATTAAGTATACCTCTCGTTTACTGTATATGTGCCGAATAATTTAAAAGTTATAGTTCCTGATGCGGCATGCCCCTCCGGTTCCGGAAGGATCGCTCTTCGGGGGGATCGGTGGGACAGGGAAATATATTTAGCGTATCTTGGTCATTACGTTCGCTTGAGGTAATCCGTATGGAACAGGCGAAGGTAACTCACAGTGATGTCGTCGAGGCGTACGACAGGATTGCACGGGAGATTCTGGGACGGCCGGAGAGCGCTCCGAACGCGATCCATAATACGCTGCTCAAACTGGCGGAGACGCACCCCGGTACGGTGTACTGGATCACGCGAAAGTTCTTCCAGGAGTATCTCAAACTCTACGTCGCCGATACGGGATACATCGGCATTGCCGACCGGTACGTCCCCGGAATGCTGTATCCGGGGGACTTGGTCTTCTACATGCTTCCGGAGAACCTGCAGGAAGGCGATATCGTCCAGGTGATCTTCACCGATCAGGACGAGATGCGGGTGTATGTCGTTCATGGAAAGGTTCTGTCCCTGCGTGAGGACGGTTCGGTGGAGGTGGCGGATATCAAAAGCGGAGACGCGTACACGGTCGTCCCCTGGAACCTCCTCGGCAAGCTCGCAAGAGTCGTTCCCTTCCGCTCCGACGAGTGGAACGACCTCTTCCCGAAGGCAGGTGTGCCGGAGGACTGGATTACGACCGCCGTTGAGGAGACTATCAGGAGCGTGCAGGACTCCGGTATGGAGGATACGGAAGCGGTGATGAGCGAACTCAAAAGCCGCCTTGCGGATCTTGTGCACTAGTCCGGCTTCACTCTCTTTTCTCTCCACCCGGGCAATCGGCGATGCAGAACGGAAGCGTTCATCACGCTCCCGGGCGACGAATACTGTATGAGTATATCTGCAGAAGGGGCGTCGCTCTCCACCGATTCCGGTGGGATGAGCACCCATCGGCTCGAAGCACTGACCGACGGGATCTTCGCCATCGCGATGACGCTCCTCGTGCTGAACATCGACGTTCCCGATGTTCCTCTGGAGACGGCTGCAAGCGCCGTCCCGGCCTTTCTCTTCTCGAACTGGCCGCAGTTCACCAATTATGCGGTTGCGTTCTTCGTGCTTGCCGGGTTCTGGACAGCCCATCATAAACAGTTCCACTCGATCCGGCATGTAAACGAGCCTCTGCTCTGGCTGAATGTCCTCTCGCTGCTCTTTGTTGCCCTCGTCCCGTTTACGACGTCGCTCTCCGGGGATTACGACCGCGTCCTCTTATCTGCCGTCATCTTCGACGTGAACTTCCTGATCCTCGGCATCATCTACCTGGGGCAGTGGCTATATGTCTCCCGCGAACGGGAGCGGTTTCTGCACGAGAGTGTCGACGGGCATCGCATTGTGCGGGCGAAGAGGAGGCTTCTCGTCCTCCCTGCGGCTGCCCTTGCGGCGCTTACGATTTCGTTTTTCATTGCTCCCGGGCTGAACGGGTTTGGCTATATCATCATTCCTGTCCTGCTCACCGCCCTCCGCAGGTGACGGGAGAGTCACCCGCCGAACCTTTTTGAACTCAGCCGTTATCCTGCATCACATGAAACAACTGCTCGTGCTCGTACTGATCGCACTCTGTCTTCTGCCTGCAGTATCGGATGCGTTCGTCTTTCTCTCGGATGACCAGGTGGTGATCACTGCGCCGATCGACGATGATGTGATCGCCTCCGGCGGGACGATCCTGGTGAACGCTCCGGTGCAGAGTCTGACCGCCACCGGGGGGTCGATCATCGTCAATGCCCCGGTTGCCGGGGATGTGATCGCCGCCGGCGGGACGATCACCATCGGTGCCGACGTCGACGGCAAAGTGCTCGCGGCGGGGGGAAGCATCGGGATCAACAGAACCGTGGAGAACGCCCTCCTCACCGGGGGGACGGTGGTCCTCGGTTCGTCGGCAACGGTGCTCCGGGACGCGGTGATCAGCGCAGGGAGCGTTACCAATGCAGGAACCGTGATGCGGAATCTGAGCGTCTCTGCCAACACCTTTGAGAACCCCGGCACCGCCGGAGCCATCACCTATGAGCAGCGGCAGGCAGGATCGAATATCCCCGGCGGGTTCGGTCTGCTCTCTCTCCTCGTCACCGTCGGTTTCCTCTTTCTCGGGGTTATTCTGATCCAGATCTTCCCGGAGGAGTTTGCCCACGTCGTACGCGAGGTCGTGACGAATCCGGTCATCAAGACGATCGTCGGGTTCTTCGGCGTCATCATCTCCGCACTCATCCTCTTCGTGATCGCGATCACCGTTATCGGCCTCCCCATCGCCGCCGTCCTCGGGATGTTCTTTCTCATCGCGGTCCTGCTCTCGAGCCTCTTTGTTGCGTTCGCCCTCGGGGACGCCGTCGTCTCGCGTCTCCGGTGGAAGACAGGGGTCACCGTAACCTTCGTGCTTGGATTTGTACTGCTGCAGATCCTCTATCTCATCCCGGTGTTCGGCTGGCTTGTCCAGGTAGGAGCGGTCAGCCTCGGGTACGGCGCGTTCCTCTATGCCCTGCGGGACGCGTGGCGAGTGTACTCGGGCCAGATATAACACCGGATACTTATTTCCGGCATGCCGCAAGAGAGAAAAGGCGTATGGAACCGCACAACCTGAACATGGCCGCAGAACCCTGCCGCTGGTGCGGCGGCACCGGCAGGAGCAACGCGCTTCACCACCGGCATCCGCCGGGCCCCTGCCGTGCCTGCGCCGGAGCCGGCAGCGTCCTCGTCTACCTGCCGGCGGTGGCATGCCCGGGATGCGGTGGTACAGGCGTGCACAACGCCCCCGACCCGGCTTTCGGCAGCGTCCCCTGCCACGACTGCTCCGGCACCGGATGGAGTTTCTTCATCCACCGTTTCGATGGCGACGGCGTCTAACGATCGGCGGCGTCCGTGCCCGGGGTGACCCGCTCGATCCGGGTCTCCGGCTGGATGACGAGGTTGTAGGCGTTGTGTTCCCTGTTGTAGCGGACGACGACGCCGGAGATCCGGACGATATCGCCATAGGGAGTGTTCTGCAGAATATATCGGTTCTCGCCCTTCAGGTAGCGGGGGACGATTGCATAGACGGGGTTTGCGGGCGTCCCGTCGCAGAGTTTGTAGACCTTCGATTCGGCGTCCCCGAGGTTGCCGGACATAACCGCGGCGACGACGTTGATCTGCCTGTTCTGGTGCCGCTGGAGTTGCGAGAAACGGGCAACCTTCGCCCCGGGGGGTACCCGGTAGGCGCAGCGCGCGAGGCTGTCCTTCCGGATTGTAGCCGAGGAGTACTTGATGTCGGTATTGACGAACCGGTAACCCTCGGAACCTTCGGCAAGCCCCTTCATCAGCCGTGTCGGGCGGATATCGATCTTCTGTTCGAACGTCCAGCACCGGGCAGGGTTGCAGTGCGTGCCCCAGAGGAACGAGCACGGCCGGTAGATGGAGAGGCCGCTGTCTGCAAGCGCCCGCACGGTCTGCCGCATCGTGGTCGCGTTGGCGAGATCCGCGGGCTCGACGATGACGATCGTCCCGTCGTCCGCGAGACGATCCGCAAGGGAGAGGACGAGCTCGGCTCGTTCTTTGACGGAGATCTGCCGGAGTTCGTTCAGCACGTTCGAGAAGACCATCAGGTCTATCTTACCCGGGACGGCACCCTTCGGCAGTGCCTGCAGATCGGCGAGGAGCGGCTTCTCAGCGGTCACCCTCCCGCCGGGTTCGGCCGCCGGAGGAACGAGGGCGTTGTAGGCCTCGAGGTTCTCTTCTGAGCGGTCGATGGCAAAGATGCGGGCACTCCCCTGCCCGAGCCGGTCGAGGAGATCGATGATCGCGAGCGGCACGACGCCGGGGCCGGATCCGACGTCGAGGATCCGCATTCGCTCCTTGACGAGCCCGTCCTCGATGAGCTGCCAGAGGATATGCTCGAACTGCACCAGGTAGACCGGGGCATGGTAGCCGAGATAGCCGAGCACCTGGTAGCCTTTCTGGTATCTGCCAGCCTGCTCTCTCCAATAACGGCTCTTCTGGGCCAGGATGGTGCTCCTCATCCGTTCGAGCACTGTTGGGTCGTCCCACGGTTTTCCTGTCTTCTTCTCGACGTACGCCTCGATGAGGTGCTGGATGCTCTCGGGAACGGCGGGAGACCGGAAGAACGCCTCCTGGCGCCGTCGACCGCCTTCGGTTGGGGAAAGCGGCTCTGGCGGCGGCATCCGCGCGAGCTCGTAATCCTCGCCCCGGGGGCGGATCGTAAGGTCGAGGCCCTGGAGGGCGGGCTCTATCGCTGCCGCGAGATCCGGCAGCGACCGCTCGTCTGCCAGGCACTGCCTGACTTCGGAGAGGCGGAACTCCGGCGATCTCGCCGCCAGATATTTCAGGGTTGCAATGACCTCCTGCTCGCTCATGGTCTTATCTCCTCTCCCGCTGGGTTAATAGCGGTTGTGGAGCGGGGAACTCGTGCCCGTCTCTTCGAGGCTCACGGACAACTGCAGATCCTCCGTGGAGAATCGCAAACCCGGGCGGGTGCAGTGACCGGGAGCGCCATACGCTCAGCATTCGCGGCCGGCATCCCGGCCGAGCCGGAACGCTTTTTCGTTGATCTCGACCGTCTTTTTCGGGACGCACTTCCTGACCGCCTCGAGAAGCGCCTCCGGCGAGAGCGGAATATCGTTCGAGGCGGCACCGAGCAGGACGATGTTCTGTGCGAGCAGGCTTCCCGCCTCTGCGGCGAGCGCCGCTGCATCGATGGAGGTGACGGAAAGCCCCGCAAGATCGGCGAGAATCTCGTCCTCGCTCGGGACGCGGAGGTTCTGCATGTATACCGAGGTCGGGGCGACAAACCGGCTGTTCGTCACGACCCTGCCGCCCTCCGGCAGGTAGTGGCGGTAGCGGAGCGCTTCGAGGAGATCGAACGCGATCAGGAGATCGGCAGTCCCCGGTGCGATCAGCGACCCGTGCTCGGCGCCGATACGGACGTGGTTCTCAACCGATCCCCCCCGCTGGGCCATCCCATGCGTCTCCGCACTGCGTACCGGCTTTCCCTCGGCGATGCACGCCTCCCCGAGGACGTTTGAGGCGAGCACCGTGCCCTGCCCGCCGATCCCGACTATCAGAATATCGAATGACTCCTTCATCATCTCCCCTCCTTTCGAATGGCGCCTGCAGGACAGATGTCGGCGCAGACACCGCACCCGGCACAGAGATCGGTCACCGTCGCTCTCTCCTCCGTGAATGCAATGGCCGGGCAGCCGAACGAGAGGCAGACGCCGCACCCGGTGCAGCGCTCCGTATCAACGGCGTAGGGCTTTCGCTTCATCCCGGCGCGGCGTGCCGAGATAACGCAGGGCTGCTTTGCGATGATCACCTTCACGCCGCTCTTCTCCTTCGCCTGCCGGAAGGTGGCGAGCAGCATGGGCAGATCGTACGGGTCGACCGTCTCCACGAACGAGACGCCGCAGGCGCGGCAGATGGCATCGAGCGAGATCGGGGTGCTCGCTTCTCCCATGGCCGTCACACCGGTGTTCGGATTCGGCTGGTGGCCGGTCATGGCGGTGATCCGGTTGTCGAGGATCACCACCGTCATATTTGCGCCGTTGTAGACGGCGTTCAAGAGGCCGGGTATCCCCGTATGGAGGAAGGTCGAATCCCCTATGGTGCAGACGACATCCCGCTCCTCGCCGGACTGCTTCATCCCGCTGCCGACCGTGATCGAGGCGCCCATGCAGATCGTCGTATCGACGCCGCCGAGCTGGAGGCCGAGGGTGTAGCACCCGATGTCGCTCGGGAATACGCCGTCTCTGAAGACCTTCCGCATCGCGTAGAAGGTGGAACGGTGCATGCAGCCGGCGCAGAGGATCGGCGGCCGCGGCGGTATTCCTTCGATTGGGGAGGCGGCCCGGAAGGATCTCGTCGGTGCAAAGCCGGCCTTCTCCATAGCAAGGGCGACTTTAGCGGGGGAGAGTTCCCCCTCGAAGGGAACGGTGCCGGAGAGTTTCCCGAAGACCTCGGTCGTCGTTGCGACCATCCGTACCGCCTCCTCGACGATCGGTGCGAGCTCCTCGATGACGAGCAGGCGCGTATGCCGGTCGACGAACTCCCTGAGCCAGTCTTCGTCGATCGGGTATGCCCCCACCTTCGCAAAGGAGACGTCGTCCGGGATGACTTCCTGGACGTAGGATGCGGCAACGCCGCTCGCGATGATCCCGGTCTTCCCCCGGATCTCGGCACGGTTGTAGCCGAGTTCGACGAGCCGCCTCTTGATCGCCGGCTGCTTCTCGTTCAGCTTCACGTGAAGCACGCGGGTGTGCGCCGGGATCACCACGTACTGCTTCGGGTCGCGGCGGAACGTTCCTTTGCGGTGTTCCTGCCCGATCTCGCCGAGCGTGACATCGCTCTTTGAGTGGCAGATACGCGTCGTCGGCCGGAAGATGACGGGGAGAGCGAACTCCTCGGAGAGGGTGAATGCATCCCGGATCATATCGTGCGCCTCCTGGACGGTCGCGGGGTCGAGGCAGGGTATCCGGGCGAAATGGGCGTAACAACGGGTGTCCTGTTCATTCTGAGAACTGTGTGCGAAGGGATCGTCGGCGGAGAGGACGACGAGCCCTCCCGTAACGCCGGTGTATGCACTGGTCATCAGGGGGTCCGCTGCAACATTCAGGCCGACGTGCTTGGTCGTGAAGAGTGCGCGGGCAGTGCACCACGCCGCTGCGAGTGCGTTCTCATAGGCGACCTTCTCGTTCGTCGACCACTCCACGTAGAACGATCGTTCCTCCTGCGTTCGCAGGAGATCTATCACTTCAGAAGAAGGCGTTCCCGGATAGCCGCTTGCAAAATCGATATTTGCCTCAAGGCATCCGTGTGCGATGGCCTCGTTCCCGAGTAGGTATCGTATTGCCATATCCACTCTAAATGTACCTCAATCATCGGTTTTTAAGATACTGATCTGAAATCCGATTCAAAACCCTTAATACCTACGACGAGAGAAGTTGTAGGTAGTCCCCGAGGGGGCCCGTAGCATAGCTGGTGGTGCACCCGGCTGATAACCGGGAGGTCATGCGTTCGAATCGCATCGGGCCCATTTTCCCTCCTTTAAATCTCTATTCGGCTAAAACCGGCTTTCTGCATCCGCTCTTGGGCATCTGTTTTCGGCGATCTCTGATCTTGCCTCTGCACCTTGGAAATGCGCTTTCCCCTTCATGGCCGGGGCGCTTGTCGACTCCGTGATGCGCGCCGGGGTATGTGTCGTGGGGCACGTTTCCGAAGACCCAACTCGGGCGGCTTCGGCAGTCCGGGACGGTTTTCTCCGCCGAGGCGCTGCGCCCCGCTCCGGTACGTCGTGAAGACTGGTGGGGGGCTATGCCGATCTCGTCTCCGGGTTTTGCCCGGGGCGCCTTGGCGGCGGCTGAGGACGGGCGGGCAGATATTGGAAGTAGCGGGAAGGGAAGAATTGTTCTCGGTCGGGCCCGCGACCCGGAGACGCTACGGTGCAGCGCCGCGACGCTCCTTCTTGAAGGATTAATATCCCCGGCATGCCTATTCTCTGTATGGATAAAAACCAGAAGGTCGTCCTGGTCGTCGGACTTCTTGCGGTTCTGGGACTGCTCTTCATCAACATCTACCTCGCACTCATCGCCCTCGTCATCGTGGTTGTTCTCCTGATGAGCCTGCGGATCATGAGCGATACCGTCGATAACCCCGATATCGTCGCCGTGCTGGACGAGGATGCGAAAGGAGTGACCGTGAAGAACCAGGGGAATGCCGAGGCGTTCAGGATTCACGTCGCCGTCGTTCCGCTCAATATCGAGTTTGACGTGCCGTCCCTGAAAGTGGATGAAGTGTCGGAGTACGCGCTGCCGGCGATGATCGAGCAGGCAAAAGCGGTTGTCACCTACGAGAACGACCGCGGCCAGAAATATGCAAAAACCTACATGCTCTCGGCGCTCGGAGGCGATGAGGATCTGTTAAAACCGGTATTCCCACTCTTCGGGTGGAAATAGGGTTATGTGGATAGGTACTCGAGTGTCTTGCCGAGGGCATCCACGAGTTCCCTCTCTTTCTGCAGATACTCCCGCATCGCCCGGTAGAGCATGAACACGATCTCATAGCCGTAGAGCTCGAGCGCGGTAGCCGCATCGAGAGGACTTTTGTACGAATCGATGCGGATCTCGGTGGAACTGTACATCAGTTCGTAAAAGGAGCCGTCTTCGGAGAGGACACAGAGCTGGGTGTCGACCGCCTTGCTCATATCGTCCGGCCGGTACGCGAGCGGCTCGGTCTTCCCAAGGAGGATCATCTTCTCGGAGTAGAATTCGGGATCGTAGAGTTCCCCGTTCGCATCCTTCCGTGCCCGGAAGAGCATGGCAAGGCCGATCCGGGAGACAAGCGGTGCGGTCTCTCCGGCCATGCGGGCAAGGAGGGCGCTCTCCTGCTTTCTGACCTCCGCTGCACGCTCTTCTTCGACACCGGCGAGTTCCTTGAGGCTCTCGATCAGTCGGGTATACCCCTCTTCAATAATCTCGTCCATAGGTCGTCTCCACTCTTTTTGGTCGCTCTGATTATTCTCTTGCCGCGCCGCGGATAAACGTGCCGGATCAGCGTCCGTTCCATACCCGTGCCGCAACTGCGGCAGCATACCCGGCGGTGCCTATCAGGATGATCGTCGCTCCCGAGGGGACGTCGAGGAGATACGAGAGCCAGATCCCGCCTGTCGTGTAGAGAATGCCGAGTGCGACGGAGAGGAGCATCATAGGCCGTATCCGGGAGGTGAACTCCGCGCTGGTTGCCGGAGGGAGGGTGAGGAGCGCGATCACGAGGATGATCCCGACAACCCGGATGAGCATCACTACCGTGCATGCAACGAGGGCGAGGAGGAGCAGGTAGAACGTCCGTACCGGCAGGTTCATGATCGTTGCGTACTCTTCGTCGAAGGTCACCGCGAGAAACTCATTGTAGAAGAGGAGAACCAACCCGACCGTAACGGCGACGAGGCCGCCCATCAGCCAGAGGTCTCCCGCAGGGACGAGGAGGATGTTGCCGAAGAGGTAACTGAAGAGGTCGGGAGCAAAACCCGGCGTGAGATAGACGAAGAGGATGCCGACTGCCATTCCGGCGGCCCAGACCGCCCCGATGAGCGTATCCATCCGCTGCTTTGCAGAGAGACGCACGGCGCCCATGCCGAGTGCGGCGGCCAGGGTGAACCCGAAAGCCCCGAGGATCGGATCGATCCCGAGATAGTAGCCTAGGCCAATCCCCCCGAACGATGCGTGCGAGATCCCGCCCGCTATGAAGACCATCCTTTTTACGACGACGTAGGTTCCGATGACACCGCAGGCGACGCTGGCGAGCAGTCCTGCGAGAAGGGCGTTCTGGAAGAACGCATACCCGAGCACCTCGAGCACGGACTACTCCTCCTCCTCGTGTTCGCGGAAGATCCGGTGGGGCAGGCCGTGAGCGATGAGATCGACCGGGCAGTGGTACGTGGCGGAGAGCATATCCGCGGTGATCTCAGGTCGAGTCGTGCGTGTAGAGCCGCCGGTTGAGGCAGGCAACCTTCGTTACGTGCGACGAGATGACCCCGATATCATGCGTCACGAGGACGATCGTCATCGCTGCCAAAAGCCGCTCCAGAGTCTCGTAAAACCGCATCTCGGTCGGGGCGTCCACGTAGATGGTCGGCTCGTCCAGCAGGAGCACCTCCGGCTCTCCTGCAAGCGCCCGGGCGATGATCGCGCGCTGCTGCTGACCGCCGGAGAGCGCCCGGAGTTCCCGGTCGGCGAGATCGCCGATCTCCATCATATCGAGCGCTCTTGCCGCATGGTCGTAGTCCTCCTCGCGGTAACGCCGGATAGGACCGGGGATGTGGCCGAGCCTGCCGGAGAGCACCATCTCCATCACGGTGATGGGGTAGGAGAAGTCGAAGGTTCGGAACTGGGGGACATACCCGAGCAGCTGCCGCTTCTCGCGGGGCGAGCCGCCGAAGATACGCACTCTACCCTCCGAGGGGTGGATCAGCCCGAGGATCACCTTGAGAAGCGTGGTCTTGCCGCTCCCGTTCGGACCGATGACGGCGTAAAAGTCCTGCGGACGGATGGTGAGGTTCACGCCCTCGAGTACGGGTCTTTTCCCGAGCCAGACCGAAACGTCCTCAAGAGCGATAAGAGGGTCCATCATGCCTCTTCGGGCGTGGTAAACGCCTCCGCCACCGTCCGCATATTCGCGGTGTAGTTCCGTGCGAGCGGGGAAACCAGCACGACCCTGCCGCCGACCTCGGCCGCGATGACCTCGGCACTCCGGGTCGAGAACTCGGGCTCCGCGAAGATGACGGTGATATTCTCTGCCTTCGCCTCTTCGATAAGGCGCTCGAGGCCCTGGGGCGTCGGCTCTTTCCCGTCCTCCTCGATCGGTACCTGGGTCAGGCCGTACTCGTTCGCAAAGTACGTCCAGGCCGGGTGGTATACCATGATCTCCCGCGTCCCGCTCTCTTCGATAGCCCGGCGGATCTCCTGATCGAGGCTCTCGAGCTCCTGCAGGTACGCATCTTTGTTCTGCCGGTAGTACTCCTGATGCTCCGGATCAACGGCCGCAAGCCCCGTGTAGATGTTCTCAACCATGACTTCTGCGTTCCGGGGCGACGTCCAGATGTGCGGGTCGGTCTCCGGGGTTCGATCAGGTCGACCCCCTTCGAGCAGTCCACGACGAGCATCTCCGGGGAGAGGGCGGTGATCTTATCCATCCATGCACGTTCGAACTCGATGCCCGATCCCACCTTCGCGTACATCGCCGCCTGACTGACGGCCGCCAGGTCTCCCGGGGTCGGTTCGTAGGTGTGCGGGCTTGCTCCCGGGGGCACCATGATCGCAACGTGGACGCGATCCCCCCCGACCCGTTTCGACGAACTCCGCCTGCGGGGGGATTGTCACGGCGACGGTGATCGCGTCATCCGCAGCATCCGCCTGCTCCGCACCGGTGCATCCCGCCGCTGCAGAGAGCAGAAGAAGGGCGGCAAGTGCGGCACAGAGGGGATAGGCGCTTCGCAGCAGCTCTCGTATATTCCCGATTGAAGGTATCATTCTGCGTCCTCTCCTGATTTGGTATCGAGCTAAATTCGGTGCGCTGTCCTCAGGCCGTCTTTCCGGGACAACAGCAGCAGATATCGTGCTCGATCTGGCCGCAGACGCTCATCATCGGGTGGCCGAGCGATGAGCAGATCCTGTCGACCAGATCTTTGGAGATGCAGCCTTCGAGTTTCCGTGCCTCCGTGCAGGCCTCCTCTGCCGAAAGGCCGAACCGGCTGAGCATGAGAGCGACGATCCGGTGGCGGCGGACGAGAAATCGTGCGTATCGCTCGCCTTCGCACGTCAGCGCAAAACCATGGTAGGGGGAATGCTCGAGGTATCCCGCCCGTGCGATCTCTTCGAGCGTCTTCGTGGCGGTCGACGGGGCGACCGCGAAGTGTGCGGCGACGTCCGTGGTCCTGGCCGTTTCGCCGCGGATATGGATGTATTTGAGGTACTCTGCCTTTTTTGCGGAGAGTTCGTGCCCGCTGATCCCCTGCATGCGGTGTAGTCTTGCGGTCATGCAGGTAAAGTTTGCGGTCTGTCTAAAATGTGCCCGATCGCGGATACGCCGCCCGATGACGTAGTGCCGTCTCTTCTCGGTGATGACCGCCCGTCCCTCGAATCCGAGGGGGAGGTCCTCTAAAACGACGATGTTCATGTACTCCGGGCTCCTGCAGACGACCGATCCGGCGGCCTTCCTCTCGGTCACCACGATCGGCGTCTCCGTCCCGAGCCGGCGGGAGTGGTAGTCGTCGTAGATGCGGTCGGCCTCGGCGAGGAGCCGGCGTGACCGCTGCTTTCCTGACGTAATCGGTGAGATCCTTCTCTCGGGCTGCAGGAGTCCCGGGCCGCCGCGAGTAGCGGGTGATATTCACCTTGGCGAACGCCGCCTCCCGGAGGAGGTCGAGTGATTGCTGGAAGTCGGCGTCGGTCTCGCCGGGGAACCCGGCGATGAAATCGGATGAGATGATCATATCCGGATACCGCTCCCGGAATCTCCGGACGATGGCGAGGACGTCGGCGGCACGGTATCCGCGCTGCATCCGTCCGAGGACGGTATCCGAGCCTGACTGGACGGGCAGGTGGAGAAACCGGAAGATCTTCTCACCGGCGTAGGCCTCGGCAAGATCGTCGAGGATCGGAAAGACGGTTGCCGGGTTCATCATGCCGAGGCGGAGGCGGTAGCGCCCCGGCACCGTCACGATCTCTCTGAGCAGGTCAGGGAGCCGCTCTCCACGGTCGATCCCCCATGCGGAGACGTCCTGGCCGGTGAGCTGGATCTCCTTCGCTCCGTCTGCCACGAGCCTTCCGACGGCATCGAGGACTGCGTCGATGGGCTCGCTTGCGATGGCTCCGCGTGCGCGGCGCGTGATGCAGTAACTGCAGCTCCCGACGCAGCCCGAGGCGATCTGGACGACGCCGACCGCTCCTTCTGCCAGAGTGCCGGCACTGCCGTATCGCTCCCGTATGCTATCCGGGTGGATGATCCGGGGCGTGCAGACCGGGAGAATCGCATCCATCCGGGCGAGCGGCATGCACCCGGTAAGGTAGAGTTCCTTATCGGCGAAGATGCGCATCCGGCGGATCATGTGCCGCTCGGTTGCGCCGATGACGATGCAGGTGTTGATGACGACGGCCTCGCGCCTCCTCCGCGCCGACACGGGTGCACCCCTGCGCCTCCAGGATCGCGATCAGTTTCTGCGTATCCGCGTGGTTGTAGGTGCAGCCGTACGACTCGATATAGACCTTCTTTCCTATCAGACGCTCCATGGTTCATTCCAAAATCTTTGATTATGCCTGTGGTCAGTCGAAATAGAGTCCCTTATCTGCCGGAAGGGTATCTGCGACACATTCCGCCTCACCCCGCCCGTTCGGGGCGGATAGAACGCGCGGGGAGTTCGTGGAGCACAATGCTTAACCGCTGATATTACTATCTCTTTATTCGATGATTAACGTGGGGTTGCTCGGATGCGGCAACGTCGGACACATTCTTGCACGACACGCGGAGAACTTCCGGATCGTTGCTGTCTTTGACATAATCCCCGACCGGGCGCAGGAGCTTGCGGCGCTCAGTCACGCGGAGCCCTATGCAGATTTTGATGAGTTCCTGCGCCAGGATACCGATATCATCGTCGAAGCGGCGTCGATCGTCGCCGTCAGGCGGTACGGCGAGGCGATCCTCGGGGCAGGAAAAGACCTCGTCGTCTTGAGCGGAGGCGCCCTTGCGGACGATGAGTTTCGCACCCGGCTTATCGAGGCCGCACGCAGCGCCGGTCGGAAGATTCGCGTGCCGAGCGGTGCCGTCACGGGCCTCGACAACCTGAAGATCGGGCAGATATCCCCCCTGCAGCATCTTCTTCTCCGGACGACAAAGTCTCCCGGATCGCTTGGGATATCGACTCCCGAACGAATGGAGATCTTTAAGGGGATGGCACACGAGTGTATAAAGCAATACCCGAAGAATATCAACGTCGCAGTAGCGCTGGGCCTTGCAGCCGGGAGGGAGGCCGACGTCGAGCTCTTCGTCGATCCCGATGTAGAGCGGAACGTCCATGAGATCTTTGCGGAAGGGGAGTTCGGGGACATCTATATCCGGGTGCGGAACGTCCCGAGCCCCGAGAACCCCTCGACAAGTTATATGGCCGCCCTCTCGATCCTGACGCTGCTCAAGAACCTTGACAATCCTCTGGTGGTGGGGACATAGCAATGGAAATGGAGATTTCGGCACTTACATCTGAGAAAAATGCAGTTATTCTGGCACATAACTATCAACCGGCGGCGGTCCGGGCAGTCGCCGACGCGGTGGGCGACAGCCTCGAGCTCGCGCTCCTCGCGCGTGACACCACGGCCGATCTCATCGTCGTCTGCGGTGTCCTCTTCATGGCCGAGACGGCAAAGATCGTGAACCCCGACCGGAAGGTGATCATCCCTGCGAGGGATGTGGGCTGCCCGCTTGCAGACTTCCTCACCCCCGGGCTGATCGCGAAGGCACGGGAAGAACACCCGGATGCCGCCGTCGCCGTCTACATCAACAGCACCGCCGGGTGCAAAGCGCTCGCCGATATCACCTGCACCTCCGCGAATGCCGTCCGGGTTGTCCGGTCGCTTGCGGAGGAAGAGGTGATCTTCGGCCCCGACGCAAATCTTGCCGCTTACGTGCAGCGGCAGGTTCCGGAGAAAAAGATAATCCCCACCCCTCCCGGCGGGCACTGCTACGTCCACACCGGATTTTCCCTCGCCGACGTCGAGACGGCCAGAGCCCGGGGCTGCACCATCGTCTGCCACCCCGAATGCCGGCCGGAGATCCAGGAGCAGGCCGATATCATCGCCTCGACGGGAGGCATGGTCCGCGGAGGCGCCACGGCGGACCGCTGGTCGGTCTTTACGGAGAGGGATATGGTCTCGCGCCTCCGCTTCCTGTATCCGGAGAGGACGTTTTATGAGAAGGCGGATGCCGTCTGTGAGGATATGAAGAAGATCACGTTGGCCGGACTGCTCCGCTCCCTGAAGCGGGAAGAGCACGAGGTGGCGCTTCCTGAAGAGATCATGACTCCGGCCCGTCGTGCGGTTGAGCGGATGCTGGCCGTTCCGGAAGTGAACTAGGTGATCCCGATCGATCGCCTCCTCCGGTTCATCGAGGAGGATGCTCCCTGGGGGGACGTGACGAGCGACGCCGTCATCCCCGACGTCGTCTGCAGGGCGGAGGTGCATGCAAAGGCATCGGGAACGATCGCCGGCCTTGCTGAGGCACGGGCGCTCTTTGAGCACTACGGCGTGGTCGTGCGGCAGCGAATCGCCGACGGACGGGCGGTCTCTTCCGGCCAGACGCTTCTTGAGCTCGAGGGGCCGGCAAAGGCAATCCTGCTTGTGGAGCGGACGGCGCTCAATATCATCGGGCGGATGAGCGGGATAGCGACGAAGACCCGATCCTCTGTCGAGACGGTGCGGGCGATCTCCCCGCACGTCCGCATCACCGCAACGAGAAAGACCTGCCCCGGGATTCGGATCCTCGATAAAAAAGCGGTCGAGCTCGGGGGCGGCGATCCCCACCGCTTCACGCTCAGCGATATGATCCTGATAAAAGACAACCACCTCGCCGTCGTCCCGCTCACCGACGCCGTCCGGAAAGCCCGTGCGGCAAGCCTCTACCGCACCGTCGAGGTGGAGGTCGAATCCCCCGGAGACGCCGTTCTTGCTGCAAAGGCCGGTGCGGATATCGTGCTGCTCGATAACATGCCGCCGGAGGATGTGCGCGGTGCGATCCTTGCCCTCGAGGAAGCGGGACTTCGGCAGCATCTCACGGTCGAGGTCTCGGGGGGGGTCACCGGAGCGACTCTGGCGGCGTATGCCCGCACGGGTGCCGATTCCGTCAGTATGGGCGCCCTCACCCACTCGGTCGAGAACTTCGACGTGAGTCTTACGATCCTGAAGGGCGTGCAGTCGTTCCGTCTCGAATAGCGGCGTTACCGGACAGCCCCTGCCCGCTCAGGACCTATATACCTGCTCAATGTCTGCTGCCGCGCTCCGGTCTCCGGCAGCCGGGGCTTCCCCCGGCAGGACCTGGCTCGCTTCCTGCTGCGCGCAGCCTTCTTCTCGCCCTCCGGGGTGGCAGGCTCATTTTTTAAGAGGAACTCCCGGACCTTTCTTGACTCGAGCCAGCCTTCGTCGAGCTGTCTGACCGTCTCGTTAATCTTCCGCACCTGCTGGCGGATCCGTTCGGACTGCTCGCCTTCCATCAGATCCGCCCACCCGAGAATCACCTGCAGGGGATGGCGGAGATGGTCGCCGAGGATGGCAAACTGCTCGATATTCTTCTCGATCTGGTCGTATGCATGCTGCTTGACGACGACCTTATCCGTAACGTCGCGGCAGACCCCTTCATACCCGATCACGACATCGCACCCGGTGATCGGCGACGCATGGATCTCAACGACGGATCTGCTGCCGTCGGCGCGCACGAGCTCCGCCTGCAGCCATCCGCCTTCCGTCTGTCCCCCGAGTGCCGTCCAGAACTGCGCGAGTTCCTGGTCGAAGGGTGGAAGGAGGAACTCGCCAAGACCCTTTCCGATCACACCCTCGGCAGCGTATCCGAAGACCTTCTCTACAGCGTGCGAGATGAAGGTGATCGTGCCCTTTGCATCGCAGATGAAGATGACATCGGCACTGGTGTGGGCGATATGCCGGAGCCGCTCTTCACTGGTGCAGGGTCTGCTGCCGGATCGCCGTCGCGGGATCTGTTCGACTCCCCTCCAGCGGCCGTTCTGTTTAATCAGCATAAAGTCGTGACCGGCTGCAGCGTCGACGATTCCGGAGACGCTGCACCGGCGAAGGGAATAGGTGCAGAGGGCGATCATCCTGCGGCTATCGATGATCCCGTGGAGAGCGGCTCCGGCGCGGCCGAATGCTTCGGAGTTCTCCGTCTCAAACGAGGGCATATTCCCGAGCAGGAATATCCCCGTATATCCCTGTTCCAGTGCATGCTCCTCTGCGGCGATCCACCTGTTCACGATCGTCTCGGGATCGGGGCTGCCGTTCGCAGAAAAGACCTCGTCGCAGCTCATGAAGGTGATCCGGCCGGACGAGACGTACTCATCGAACCCGGGGAGAACTCTGCGAAGAGCCCTTCGTGCATCGCCGGTGCTGAAGGGTGGCGACATCACACAGATGCAAGCGGCGTCCCTCTCGACGGCCGCCCTGATGAACGGGACGGCGAGCTCGGCAAGTTCTTGCCGGTTCTGGTACAGCATGCCGATCTGCGTTCCCCAGGGAACGGTTACGAAGGCATCGTTCTCCGGGATACTGTTTCTGTCTTTCGTCATAATTCCCATCCTGCTGTGCCCTTCTCTAGTTTCTCTCTTCTCCGGATTCGGGAGGGCCGCATGGCCGGTCACATTGTTTTTTTTCCCGAACAGAGAGGCTCATGGGTGTTTGGGGAATACCAACTGTATTATACCTCACGTTTTATTTAATAAAAAGATTTCCCATGTCCGTATATAAATCCCTGCGTGGCCAATCCGGTGAAAAGACTCCCTATGGGCTTGCAATCGTGCTCTGCCGCAGGGTGCCAGGAGTCGGTAAGATACCTGCCTTCACCGGTTCCCGGGATATCCGGGAAAAGTGGTGCATTCCTGTTCTGCTGAAAAGAGGTGGGTACGATTCCGAATAGTTCAGGGGAGCGTGGACGACTCCATCCGATCACCGGTCCGGCATCAGGGGGTGACGGGGATGTCTTCCATCTCGAGTTCGTCCAGGAACGGCATGAGCCCTTTGACGTACGGTGCGGTGCCTGCCTGCCCTTCCTGCACAAGCTCCCCGTAGGCAAGGATCTCGATGACCAGCGGTATGTCGCTTAAGCGCTGGGCAAACTGAGGGTCGGATTCGTTTGCAAACTGCAGGAAGGCATCCAGTTTGATGAACGGGCGCTCGAAATCCGGGACATCGCAGGTACTCGTCAATATCGCTCTCAAGTGTGGATTCGCGCGCCAGTTCCTCTTCAAAGTAGAGGAAGATGTCGATCTGCTGCTCCTCTCGGATCGTATCGAGATCCCTGATGTCGATCTTCGCTCCGGGAGCGATCCCCCTCTTCTCAAGTTCCGGAGGGAATGATGCGCTCTCCTGTGTACCGGTTGGGTCAGCCATACTAGATCACAATAGCAGACGTACTACAAAAATGATCTGTCTTGTTCCGGCCGCGGAGAGTATCATATCGGGGGATGGGTGCAAACGCTTATAGTTCGGCCGCCACAGAAGAGGGGAGAGAGGGTTAGCAGATGGATGAAACCGGTCACCCGGATCCGATCAGGGAAGCCGATGAGAATGGCCAGGCATCGGTAATCCGAATGTATCTCTCAATGCTCGAGTCGCATAACCTCACCGACCGGTGGCGGGCTGCGGAGGCTCTCGGGGAGCTTGGGGATGCCCGTGCCGTTCAGCCGCTCATCCGGGCGCTTCAAGACGAGTACGCCGAAGTCCGCTGGAAAGCCGCCCGGTCACTCGGGGTTATCGATGGCCGGGTTGCCGTGGAACCGTTGATCCGCACGCTGGGGGATGAGGATCCGTGGGTTCGGACGGGGGCGGCGCAGGCGCTTGGGAGGATCGGCGATCCGCGTGCGGTCGAACCGCTCATCACCCTGCTCCGGGACAGTAAGCCGAGAGTGCGGATAGCCGCTGCGTGGGCGCTTGGAAAGATCGGGAACTCCCGTGCCCGTGAACCGCTCCTCCGGCTTGAGAACGATCCCGATGCCGGGGTACGCGTTGCCGTCGTCCGGGCGCTTGGAGAGATCCCGACCGAACGGGAGATCCCCGTAGCGTGAGTACATCCGGCCAGAGGCTTTTGAGATTTAAGCCTTTTTCCATGCTCTTTTTTTCTGAAAAGACCTCGCACGATCGGAATCGGTTATCGTGCCATTTATATCGGATTAGGTGACAATCACAGAAGTAAGTATGGATCTCTTCATGAAATGCGCCATTGAAGAGGCGGAATGCGGCCGCAGCGAGGGAGGCATCCCTATCGGTTCGGTTCTCGTCAAAGAGGGCAAAATAATTGGAAAAGGGCGCAACAGAAGGGTGCAGCAGAATGATCCGGTTCTTCACGCCGAGATCGACTGCATCAGGAATGCCGGCAGAATCGGGAGTTACCGGGGCACGACGATCTACTCGACCCTGATGCCGTGCTACCTCTGCGCCGGTGCGGTTGTCCAGTTCGGCATCGAAAAAGTCGTTGCCGGGGAGTCGGAGAACTTCGAGGGTGCCCGTGAGTTCCTGGAACTGCACGGCGTCGAGGTTATCGACCTCGACCTTGCGGTCTGCAAAGAGATGATGCGGGAGTTCATCACCGAGCACCCGGAGATCTGGTACGAGGATATCGGCGAAGAGTAACCGCCTGATCCGGGTATGGAACCGATCCTTCTTGAGCCGACTGCCGCTCTCGTGATGCGGTGGGCTCTGCCGCTCTACCGGGCCGGCATCGCCGGCCGTTTCGTCGCGTCGCTCGATCTTGCGGGCGGGCGGGAACTCCACGAGCGTTGCAGCGCTGTCTGCGACTGGTACGGTGAGGTGATCCTGAACCGGAAACACTGTATCGGCTCGCTGATCCGCCTGCAGATCGCGGGAACGGAGGATGATGTCCGCGTCGTCATCCTCGCGGCAGGCAGATCCCCGCTCGGGCTCGAACTTGCAGCCGACGGCAGTCTCAGTATCTCCTCGATCGTCGAGGTCGATATTGTCGGGATGGAGGAGAAAGCGGCGCTCTATGCAGAGATCGACCCGATTTCCTGCCGGCGGATCCGGTGCCTGACCGCCGATATCACCGCACGAGATCTTCGCGAGGTGCTCGGGCCGGAGGTCTCCGGTGCTCCGTCGATCGTCCTGCTCGAAGGCATCAGCTACTACCTCTCGGAGCGGGAACTCGCGAGGATTCTCCTGGCATTCCGGTCTGAAGATCGAAGCAACAGGTTTGTCCTTGAGTATCTGCTGCCGTGCGATGCCGTCAGGCCGGAGCGCCGGGCGATTCCGCGGGAGATCTTCCGGATTATCGGAGAGAGTGCCGGTCTTGCCGCTATCCGGGCATATGCCCCGGACGAAGTCGACCGGATTGTCGCAGCCTCCGGCGGTGCGGTCGACGTCCACTACCGCATGAACCGTATGGAGCGGCGACGCACCGGTGAGACCCGCTACTTCCCCGGCGAGGCGGACGGGTGGATCTCCTGCTGCAGAGGACGGATCTGATGCCCTTATCCCTGCCGGAAGACCACGGATAAAGTACGAACTATCCTAGGGGATACTGCTCTTGACCTCTCCCACGCTCTTTCGCTCCGGCCTTCTCGCGATCGCTCTGACGCTTACGGTCTTTTCGATGGGTTACCTGCTCGGGAGCCTGCCGCCTGGAACCGCTTCCGAGGACGGGCGCGACGTCCTCTACCAGGTCTCGACGATAGACGCTCTCCTGCTCGGGGTGTATGACGGAACGGCGTCGATCGACGACCTTGCCGGGCATGGCGACTTCGGGCTTGGCTGCTTCGATGCTCTCGACGGCGAGATGCTCGCCCTCGACGGCGTCTACTATCAACTGCCCGTCGACGGCCGCGTCCGCGTGGCTCTGCCGAATGCGACGGTTCCGTTCGCCGCCGTGACCTTCTTCGATCCCGAGATAACCCTCCCTCTGGAGAATGTGGAGAACCTGACCTGTCTTGAGGCAGAGATCGATGCGTTCCTCCCCTCGAAGAACTACTTCTCCGCAGTCCGGATCGACGGCACCTTCGCCTTCGTGAAAGTGAGAAGCGTTCCCCGGCAGGAGAAGCCCTACCCGCCTCTCACCGAGGTGATCGCGGGGGAGCCGGCTATCTTCACGCTCGAGAACGTCACCGGCACTGCCGTCGGATTCCGCTCGCCTGCGTTTGTGGCAGGGGTGAACGTTCCGGGCTACCACCTCCACTTCATCACCGACGACCGTGCGGCCGGCGGCCACATCCTCGATCTCGTCCTCGAAGAAGGAACGGCCGCGGTCGATAATACCCCGGCGTTCTTCATGCAGCTTCCTCCCGGCGAGGATTTTGCCGGGGCGGATCTGACCCTCGATCAGCAGGAAGCACTTAAAAAAGTAGAGCGATAGGATCAGCGGACGATGAGGATAGGGGGTGTGACCTCCCCGGCAATCTCTTCGAAGAGCGTGCTGATCCTGCTCTTTCCGCTCCGGCCGTACGCACCCATGACGACCAGCGAGTACTCTCCGGCGTTTGCCTCCCGGATCACCTCGTCGCGGGTAATGCCCTCGACGATCTTCGACGAGCAGGTGAGGTGCTCTTTGTTATAGTGATACAGGATCGCCGCGAGTTCATCCTGAATATTCTTCTTCATGTCTCGCCAGATCTGGACTTCGTAATCCTTCACCCGGTCGCAGATGCCGCTCTGCGCACAGAAGTTGAAGGCCATTGCTCTGGCCTCCCTGATATCGAGGACCGAGAAGAAGACCACTTCCGCTCCTTTCTTCTTGGCAATGGAGATTGCGTGCAACGCTGCTTTCTGGCTCCATTTGGAGCCGTCGAGGAGAACGAGATACTTCATATTTTACACCACATACATCATCCAGAGTATTCCTAAACCCACCGCCACCGTCACGGCCAGCACCAGCATCCCGAGTTTCAGGAAGTCGATAAAGGTAATGGCGATTCCCTCACGCTCGGCGATACCGAGCACGACCACGTTTGCAGACGCTGCTATCGCCGAGCCGTTGCCGCCGAGACAGGCTCCAAGGGAGAGTGCCCACCAGAGTGGGTAGACATCCATCGTCGCGCTCAGATCGTGAATGAGCGGTATCATCGCCGCCGTCAGGGGTATGTTGTCCACCACGGCCGATGCAATCGCGGCGAACCAGGTGACGATGATCATCGCTTCGCCGGTCGAGTGGACGTTGCTGATCACAAACGCTGCGATCTCGGCGATGACACCGGTCTGAACCAGTGCCCCGACAATGATAAAGAGGCCGCCGAAGAAGAAGAGCGCCGGCCACTCGACCTTCTCGAAGATCATCTCCGGAGCCTCGCGACTCCAGAAGAGGATGATCGCAGCCCCGATGAGGGCGACTTCGGCAGGTTCGAATGTCATCGTCGGGTCGACGAACGGCAGGAAGGTATGCAGGATACTGCCGATGTCGTTGTGGACGAAGAAGAGGAAGACCACAAAGAGGATGACGATCACCGATTTGTTAAAGAGCGCCTTATCCCGGATGGCCGCCCGCTCATCGAGGCCGTTCAATGTCTTGACGAGGACATTCCGCTCTTCCGCCGTGACTTTCATGCCCCTGCCGTAGAGGAGGTACATCATCCCGATGAGTATGACCATGTCCACGAGGGCGATAGGGCCCATGTTGAAGATGAACTCGTTGAAGGAGAGACCTGCCGAGGACGCGATCATAATATTCGGGGGATCCCCGATGAGCGTCGCCGCCCCGCCGATGTTCGAGGCGAAGATCTCGGAGACCAGAAACGGGATCGGGTTGAGTTTCATCAGATTTGCGACGTAGAGGAGCATCGGGGTGAGGAGCAGCACGGTCGTGACGTTGTCGAGGAACGCACTCACTATCGCCGTCACCGCCATGAAGAGGATGAGGATCAGGATCGGGCTTCCCCGCGCGAGTTTCGTCGTCCTGATGGCGATATACTCGAAGAGACCGCTGTTCCGTGCGGTATTGACGATGATCATCATCCCCATCAGAAGGAAGATGGTGCCGAGATCGAGGTATTCGAGGAGCGAGTCCCACGGGATGATCCCGAGGAAGATAACAACGGCCGCTCCGGCCATGGCTGCTACCGCCCGGTGGATCCGCTCGTCTATGATCAGAATGTAGGTGAGCAGAAATACGACTATTGCCAGCAGCGCGACGCCGTCCATGACTCCACCTAGTAGATGATCGCGGGGCTCTTCACCCGCTGGCAGATCCGGAGGGCAAGCGGGCTCAAGGATGCGGCCTCAGACTCTCCGTCCCCGTAGTGCTTCGATATCGCGAGCATATCAAAGTCCGTCGCCATCTGTATCACGTCGTCGCCTTTCTGGCCGATGAAAAGCCGGGCCTGCGTCGTGATCCCGCGCTTCTCGAGCTGGCGTGATACCATTGCGAGGATCTCTTCTCCATGCGCCTCTTTCTTCTTCCGGAAGTCTTCGATCGTCTCCTGATCGAGCGTCTGCTCCAGGATCGAGTAGACCCGGGCGTCCGTTATGTATGCGAGCGAGACCCTGGCATCGTAGGCGGAGAGAACCTCAACGAGATCGTCCGGGAGTTCTCCGGTGAAGACGTCCAGGGGCAGCAGGATAGCATGCACCTCGGGAACGATCATCTCCTCTTCGGTCAGCAGGAACTCGCCGTACTCCTTCAGGACGGCCTCGTAGCGCTTCCCGACAATATCCTTGAACTTTCGTTGAATTAAGGACGAGTAATATCCCATTGTAATGCTCTCCTAGAGTATCTGATTGGTGGGAGTTAATATTTTGGTCTCCTCGTGATCAGCAGATCTTCCGGTTTTCCGGATTTCAACCCTTTGGAAAGGCTCTTCAACAGAGCCGTCAACCCTGCCGCCCCCCGAGCGCTTCCCGGCAGGCAGCGCAGAACTGCTTTCTCTTCCGATCAAGCTCGTCGAGGGTCGCCGGCCGGAACATAATGCACTCCCGGTCGGCGCAGTGATCGAGGCCGAGGAGATGCCCGATCTCGTGAGCCCCCTCTTTTGCCGTCCGATCGATGAGATCGTCGTCATTTGCCGCGCGGTTGTAGTAGGTATTGTCGAGGCGTGCGGTGGAGACGACGGCGGCACCCGCTGCCTTTCGCGCAAGGCCGAAGACAAAGTCGCAGTTCTGCACGAAGAGGTCACGGCTCGTAACGAGAAGCAGAGGGTCTGTTATTCCGTATCGTCGAATGAACGTATTCTGGAGCCGATCCAGGATCTTCCGTGCATCGTACTGATCGCGGTCCCGGTCATATCCGTCCGCCAGGAGCGGGTGCTCGATGATCTCGACCTCCCGGCAAAGAAGCATCGAGATGAGGCGGGAGACGGGGACCTCGAGACCCTGAGGTGCCTGCTGATCCCAAAGAATTTTGATGCCCATTACCTAATCTCTGGGTAATGAGTGGGCATAAACGTATTGAGCGGAATATCGGGGAGTTTATTGCTGCCCGGTACCGGGAAGCTGTAGAGATCGGGATCGGCAACAATCCGGATGCCGCACGGATAGTCGCCGCCGCCGGAGCTCTTCGGCGCTGCACCGACATCCGTCCCGGGCTCTCGCACGAGGGCCTCTCTGTGACCGTTGACGATATCTTCGAACCGGATCCTGCCCTCTATGCAGGGGCGGATGTGCTCTATGCCGTCAGGCCCGGTATTGAGATGATTCCGCCCCTGATAGAGCTCGCCCGTCGTGTCGATGCCGATCTCCTGGTGTACCATCTCGGTTTTGAAATATACGAAGACGGGGGAGAGATCGTCGACCCTCGCATTATCCTTCGGCGCTACCATCGCCGGCGCGATCAGAAGAGTGTCGCCTGACCGGCCGATTTTTCCGGCCGTCTCTCGGTGTCGGACTTCTCCGGGGGGTCGGTCTCTTCCTTCTTCTCTGCCGTTTTCCGTTTCGGTGCCTTTTCAGCCGCCTTCTCGGCTGCTTTTGCCTCTTTTGCGACCTCCCGCACGATCCGTGCGGCGGCGGTCTTGTCCTGGAGGAAGAGGGAGAGCTCGTCGGCGTCGAGATCGAGCTCCCGGACGAAGCGGGCAGGGTTCTGCTCGACGAGCAGGGTGATCGGCGTAAAGAACTCTTCGGCAAGCGTACTCGCCGGTATATGCGCTTCGGTTGCGAGCTTCCGCATCAGGCCTGCCCGGATCGCCTTCTGCCGCCGGGATCTGCTCATCTTGCCCCAGCGCTCCGGCGGGGTGATCCTCCCGTGAATCCCGGCTCCTCCGGCTGCATCGGCCACCCCGAGCAGCATCAGAGCGGTCGCATACCGCCAGAGCGTGTAGTACTGGCGTCGGTAGGTCAGCCCGACGTACTCGTCGGCGCGTGCGATAACGTCGTATCCGCGTGCCCGGGACGCGAAGTCAGGCATCTGCTGGAGGTTCCCTTCAATCCACTGAAGGGTGGCGTCGGGGGTATCCTCCACCTCGTAGGATACCTTCAGCAGCGCCTCGTCGCTTTTACCCTTGAAGACGGCGGCGACGAGATCGAAGATGGTAGACCGTTCGTCCTTCCGCGCCGTGTTGATGTCGGCAGCGGAGACTTCGCTCCGGCCGATGCCTGCTGCAAAGAGCATGTTCACTGCCGCCCGCATATCCCCTCCGGCACGCTCGGCGATCTCCGCGAGAGCCTCATCCCGGCAGGAGAGTCCCTCTTCGGCGCAGATCTGGCGGAGCCGCGGGACGATTGATCGTGCCTGGAGCGCCCGGAACTGCACCGGCTCGGTGACCGCCTTGAGCTCTTTTGCAAGGCCGTAGTAGTCGTTTGCGATCAAAATGATAGGCTGGCGGGACCGTGCGATGATATCGACGATCGCCCGTGCGCCGCCGCGGTCGGCGTGGGCGTGGAGATTGTCCGCCTCGTCGAGGATGATGACCTTCCGGGCAGCCCCGAGGAGGCTCATCGTCGTGCTGCTGCTGCCCGCGATCCTCTCGATAATGGGTTTTGTCCGCTGGTCGGAGGCGTTCAGTTCGACGACCTCCCAGTTCATGTCGTTTGCCAGAGCGTATGCAGTCGACGTCTTCCCGATCCCGGGTCTGCCGTACAGGACGAGGGGTTTGCTCTGCGGTGTCCAGGTTTTTGCCCACTCGTATATCTGCCGAACTGCGGAGGTGTTTCCCACGATATCCTGCAGGTGTCGGGGCCTGTACTTCTCCGCCCAATCCATGTACCTATATCCACCGCCCAGACGAAAAAGCAATTGCCGGGAGTCTCGGAGGTGATCGATCCGCCGGGCCGGGGTACGGGCGAAGATGCCGGATCCGCCCCGGGCGGAAGGCGGATGCCCGAGGACAATCCTTCGTTTCGGAACGTATTTGCGTATCTGTCGGCATCGTTCACACGATAATCAAATACATTATCTCTGATGAGGCAGAATACCATAAAGAAGATTGGAGTGTTGGTGTTCTCGTGGTAAGGGATTGCTCCACTGATACGGTAGCAAAAGCCGTCAGGGAATATGAAGGTGTAACAAGAAAGCACGATATCGGGGGAATGATCAAGGCACTCCGGATTGAAGCTCCCGACGTTATCGCCTCCTTCGGCGAGGATGCAGCCGTTATCAGGCACAACACCGATGATGCGCTGCTGCTTGCAGCCGATGGAATCTGGAGCCGGCTCATGGAGGCCGACCCGTTCTGGGCCGGGTATTGTGCGGTGCTGGTGAATATCCACGATATCGCGGCAATGGGTGCGAAACCCGTTGCCATGGTGGATATCCTCTCCGTTACGAGCGAGCGGATCCGCACCGAGGTGACGCGGGGCATGGTGACCGCATCCGCCCAGTTCGGCGTACCGATCGTCGGCGGGCACCTGCACCCCGATACCCCGTACAGCGTCGTCGATGTGGCCATCCTCGGCACTGCCCGGATGGACCAGCTCATCTTCTCTCATACGGCGGAGGAGGGGGATGCTGTCATCGCCGCCATCGATCTCGACGGACGGATCCACCCGTCCTGCGCCCTGAACTGGGACTCGGTGACGATGAAGTCTTCCGAGGAGGTTCGTGCCCAGATCGACCTGATGCAACGCCTCGGCGCCGAACGGCTGGTGACCGCCGGCAAGGACATCAGCAATCCCGGCATCATCGGCACGCTCGGCATGCTGCTCGAGGTGAGCGGCAAGGGTGCGGTCATCGATCTCGAGGCGATCCCCCGGCCCGATCTTGCGGCTGTCGGGATCGCCTTTGAGCAGTGGGTCAGGATGTATCCGGGCATGGGTTTCATCCTGACCGTCCGGGACGAGCACGTCGGCGAAGTATGCCGGCGGTTCGAAGCCGTAGGCATGGCGGCCGCATCGATCGGCCGGGTCGACGGCAGCCGGAATCTCACCGTCACGTACCAGGGGGAGGAGACGGAGGTCTTCGATCTCGACCGCGACGGCATCATGCGTATCTTTGCGGATGAGGATGTATGCCGGTAACGGTCGGTATCGGGGCTCTCGCGGATCCCGCGAAGGTCAGGGAGAGCATACGCGGCGCTCCTGCCGGGGTGCGGATGGTCTGCTTCGGCCCGCCGGGGCTGCAGGCGGTGCTCGGGGATGCCTGCACCGTCGTTGAAAGCAGCGATCCGGGCACTGCTCTCGTATCGGCGCTGGCTGCGGGGGAGATCGATGCGGCCGTCCGCGGTACGCTTCCTGCCTCGTCCACCCTCGGAGCCCTCAAAAAAGCGTGCGGGGTGGACTGTCTCGTCAGGATCGCCCTCCTCGAGACCGCCGACGGCCGTCTCTTCTTCCTTGCCCCGGTCGGGGTCGACGAGGGGTGGACGGTCGCCCAGAAGATCGACCTCGCCCGGCGCGGGCAAAGCCTTGCCCGGAGGTTTGGACTTCCGGATACCGTGGCGGTGCTCTCCGGCGGGAGGTACGGCGATATCGGTCGTCACCCTGCCGTCGACCGGAGCCTCGCCGACGCCGAGCTCGTTGCCCGTCTCAGCGGCGGCGAGCATGCCGAGATCCTGATCGAGGATGCCGTCCGCCGCTTCGGCGTTATCGTGGCACCCGACGGCATCTCCGGGAATCTTATCTTCCGTACCCTGACATTTCTCGGAGCCGGTATCGGTCATGGAGCACCGGTGGTAAATATCGACAGAATCTTCGTCGATACCTCGCGCGCCTCACCAAATTATACGAAAGCAATTTCACTGGCAGAATCGCTTGCAAAATAAAATCCCGACTTATTTTGCCGCTATAACGCGAAACCCTGCAATATTCTCGGCATTCCAAATCGCAATAATTCCCTGCCCGGGCTTTGGGTGCGGTCTTCAAATGTCACGCGAATGCCGAAGAACGGCGCAAAAAATCGAGATAATCCCGAAATGTTTATATATTAACTGATATACTTCTTTTAGAGGTGGAATTGATTATGGCAGATCTACCAATTGCTGCGGTTGTACGTATTGCAAAGAAGAATGGCGCTGAGAGAGTCGGCAGCGATGCCGCTGCTGCACTTGTTACGAAGGCAGAGGCATACATCGCCGAGCTGACCAAGGAAGCCAACAGGCTTGCTCAGCACGCGGGACGCAAGACGATCAAGGCAGAAGATGTCGACCTCGCAGTTAAGTCTGCGTAAATCCGGCATTCTCTCCTTATTTACCCGATTTTAGTATCGTTTTACACGTACCGGATGGTATGGAGAAACCGCCGGCGGCCTTCGGAGTCGGGGGATTATTCTGGTATATCGGTTTTATCGAATTCTTCTCCGGGACAGGGCAAGCAGCATCACGCCGGGCGTGAAGGCTGTAGTTCCGATTAAGCAATGTTTAAATGCCGGGAATCCTGTACACATCCGCGAAATTCCGACCCTCACAGAAGCCCGCAGACGGACGATCTCCGGGCGGGGTATGGTATGCATCCTCTTGAAATTACTGCCGCTCATATCGCCGTTATAACCTCGCGTTCCTGCCGAATCTCTCCGATTCGTCGCTATTTTGTCGGTTTTTCCGGATGCCTGATTTTGAGATCCGGAATCGCCCGTAAAATCGATAAAAAAACGGCAATCCGTCCTGCTTTCAGAACGGAGAGAGGGTGGCTCCCGCCCCGGGACCGGAACCCGCCTGCCGCACCCCGGATCGGGATGAGGAAGCACGGTAAATGGGAGACCCCGGTTCACGGCTCCCTTAGAGCGTTCCTTTCGTGCTTGGAATATCGGTGCTCGCCGGGTCGATGGCCACAGCGGCTCTAAGAGCCCTTCCGAACGCCTTGAAGACAGACTTCGCACATGTGATGGTCGTTTCGCCCGTAAAACGAGATGTGAGCGGTGATACCGGCATTGGTGCAGAGACTGGAGAAGAAATGTTCGACGAGGTCTCCCGGAATGTTCCCCGGCCCTGTGGGGGAGAACGTGCCGGTAAAGACGAGGTAGCCCCGCCCTCCGATATCCATGGCCACCCGGGCGAGCGCTTCGTCCATGGGGACGGCGGCATCCGCGAACCTGGTGATCCCCCGTCCGTCGCCGACCGCTTCTGCGAGTGCGCTCCCAAGGACGATGCCGATATCCTCCATCGTGTGGTGAACGTCGACGGCGAGGTCGCCGGCTGCCCTGACGGAGAGGTCGACTCTGCCGTGCTTCCCGAGGGCTCCGAGCATATGGTCGAGGAAGGCGATCCCGGTCTCGACGGTGCAGGCTCCCCTGCCATCGAGATCGATCGAGACGGTGACGTCCGTCTCGCGTGTCCTGCGGTGGATCTCACTTCGTCGCATCTGCAGCCTCCAGTGCATCCGTGAGCCGGATTATACCGGCATACAGGGCGGAACCGAGCACGGCACCAAAGACTCCGGCGTCCTTGAGCGCCCGGACGTCGGTAGCGGACGAGACGCCTCCGGAAGCGACGACCGGGAGACCCGTCACCGCAAGGAGCCTTTTGACGGGTTCGAGAGCAATCCCCTGCTGCAGCCCCTCGACATCGACGTTGGTGAAGAGGAGCGAGCCGGCACCGAGTGTCTCGAAGGTCTCCGCCCAGGTGAGATAGTCTCCGGCAGCCTCTTCCCAGCCTTCGATCACGACCTGCCCTCCCCGGGCGTCGACCCCGGCCATCACGCAGTCGCTGCCGAACTCGTCGGCGATAGTGCGGACTGCTTCCGGGCTCCTGACGGCAAGCGTTCCGAGGATTACCCGTGCAACGCCGATCGCGAGCCATCCGGCGGCATCCTCAACGCTCCGGATACCCCCGCCGAGCTCGACGGTGACGTCCGTCTCATGGATGAGCTCCTGGATCAGATCGGCATTTCTGGTGGCCTTTCCGAATGCCCCGTCGAGATTGATGACGTGGAGGGCATCGGCTCCTTCGTCGAGCCACCTCTGCGCCCAGGCGGCAGGATCGCCGTAGACCGTTGCCTGGTCCCGCTTTCCCTGCACGAGCTGCACGCACCGCCCATCCAGAATATCGACTGCCGGATAGATCTCCATAGGTATCAGCGTATCATCCGGTCTATCGGCATAACTAATATGTCTTTTGCGCCTGCCCGTTTTAACTGGTTGATGAGTTGATAGACCCGCTCCTCACGGACGACGGCGTGAACGGCGACGATATTGTCGCCCGATGCAACGTCCATCACGGTCGGGCCGCCGAGGCCGGGAAGGACGTTCTTCACATCCTCGACGGCGCTCCGGTGGACGTTCATCATCAGGTAGCACTGCCCCTTCGCCCGGATCACACTCTCGAGGGCGAGGACGATCTCGTCGATCTTCTCGCGCTTCTCCTGCATCGAGTTCTTATTTGCAATGAGAATCGTGCTGCTTTTCAGGATCTCGTCGATGACGCGGAGACGGTTTGTCTTGAGCGTCGTGCCGGAGTCTGAAAGGTCGACGATGGCGTCGGCGATGCCGAGATGCGGCGTCGCCTCGCATGCCCCGCCGACGGTGACGATGGAGACCCGAATGCCGTGCTGCTCGAAGTATGCGCGGGCAATCCCGGGAAATTCCGTCGCGACCCTGGCATCGGCGAGATCGCCGACGCTCGTGATCGCCGACTCCTCCGGCACCGCGACGACGAGCGTCGCCCGCCCCATCTGGAGGTCGAGCAGGTCTTCGACATCGGCGTTCCGCTCCATCACCATATCCTTCCCGGTGATCCCGAGATCGGCGACGCCGTTCGCGACGTACTCGGGGATATCGATCGGGCGGGCGAAGAGGATCTCCACATGAGGATCATGCGTTCTGGTGATGAGCCGTCGTTCGCCCCCGTCCAGCATATGCAGGCCGCTCTTCTCGATCAGCTCGTTGATCGGCTGGGCAATCCTGCCTTTATTCGGCATGGCGAGGCGGACGGTATATTCGTCCCGCTCTCCTCTGGTGTACGTCGTCGGGGTCATGGATCTTCCGGATGAATGGTAGCCGTTAGAAGGTCTTGAGTTCTCCCCTGATGACCTTCTCGGTGATGGAGGTGACGTTTGCCAGCCACTCGTTCATGATTGCATCGACCTCGGGGGTGACGGCGTTCATGCTCGTTCCCGGTTTCGTGATCACCTGGGCGCTTGCGACATGCGGCTGGTCGATGGGGTGGCCGATCTGCGAGAGCAGGCGGACGTACATCTCCTCGATGCCGTCGACCTTTGCCACGCAGTCCTGCGCGATCTGCGTTGCGAGGAGGTTGTAGATCTTGCCGATGTGGTTGATGGGGTTCTTTCCGCTCGTCGCTTCCATGCTCATCGGGCGGTTCGGGGTGATCAGGCCGTTGCATCGGTTGCCGCGGCCGACCGATCCGTCGTCACCCATCTCGGCGGACGATCCGGAGACGGTGAGGAAGATACTCTCCTGCTCTATGTCGTCTGCGGTGTTCACGTCGACGCGGACGGTTCTCTTCGTGAACCCCTGTGCGACGGACTCGACCTGCTCCTTGATGAGGTGCTTCATCTCGACATAGTCGTTCAGGCTCGAACAGTAGCGGTCGACGAACGCAATGGCGAGGGTGATGGTGATCGCTTCTCCGTCGCGGAGGCACATGATCTTGCAGTCCTGACCGATGATGGGATACCGGGGCCGGAGCTGCTCGTCGAGGAAGGCGGCGACGCCCAGGACGACGCTCTCCGCTTCGGAGAAGGGTGCATGTCCGACACCGAAGGAGGTGTCGTTTGCCCGCGGGATGGTGACGCAGGTCTTGAAGACATCCCGGAGGTCGGTCGAGCCCATGCCCATGCGGGAGTCGACGGTGATGTCGCGTTCCATGTCGAGGGTCGGCAGGATCGTCCGGATGTACTTCCTGGCAGCGTTGATGGCGATGGTGTCCGCGGGGATATTCGCGCCGTCGAAGGTCTTTGTCGCCCTGCCGTTCAGCAGCACGTAGATCGGTTTTGTGATCACGCCTCCGCCGAACCCGGGCATCGATTCTCCGGCAACGATCTCGCCCTGATCGGTATTGTGGTGCAGGACGGTGCCGCACTCCTCGAAGTAGGCTGCGCTGAGAGCACGGCTGATCGACTCGGCAATACCGTCGGCAAGGCTGTCCGGGTGGCCGAGACATTTTCGCTCCACAAGTTCAATCCGCTGCTGTTCGATCGGGGTCTGCGCGAGCCCCTCTACACTGATATTCCTCTTCATCGAATCCACCGTAGTTCTAAACTATACTATACCAGATGACTACAATTCATATAACCGTTTCTAACTTTTAATCCGCAGATCGGAGCGGATAGCTGATCTTGCAGATGCCGTCCCGGAATACCCTCACCATACCGCCGCTCTCCGAGATCGTTATGCCGACGACGGGTATCTCGCTGGTAACGAACGCGGTCGCACGATGCCTCCCGCCGAGCCCGCTCGGGAGCGTCACCGTCTTCCCCGTGACGTCGAGGTACCGGCCCGCCGCCCGGATATCTCCGGTCGTGTCGATGACGAAGACGCCGTCGAGCTGGGCGAACTCTTTGACGCTCTCCCAGTTATCCCGGTCTTTGACGTCCCGGAGAGAGGGCGGCTGGCCCTGGTATGGATTTAAAATGGCCTGGTGCGAGTGCTTGAAGATCTCCTCGGGGTCGCCGATGATGAACGCCGTGCCGATGGCACGCCCCTCACGCCCCTCGATGGCGATCTCCATCGCAAGTGTCAGGACGGCATGGAGAATGTCGCGGGGAACGATATCGGAGAAGTCCTTGAGGTTGATGAAGTTCTTCCCTTCCTCGATATCGTAGAGGACGATGGCGTACGGGAAGACTCCCACGACAAGGCCGCTCTCGAACCGTCGCGAGAGGTAGATCTGGACGGTGGCGTCGAGCATGTGCCGCTCGCTCACCTCGAGGATATCATGCATGGTGAGGTCCTTGAGGACGTCGAGCTGGAGTTCCTGCACCCAGATGACCGGGACCTCCGACTCAAACTCCCGCGGCTCGGTGAACGAGACGATCGCCTTGGCGCTCACCGATGCTGCCACCTGCCGGGCAGCCTCGAGCATCGTCTCGTCGTTCATAGCAGGTCACGGATCAGACCGGGGATCTCCGACGGGCGGGATGCTACCGGCACGCCAAGGGCTTTGAGCCGCTGAACCTTTGACCGGGCGTCGCCCTCGCCTCCCTCGATGATGGCGCCGGCATGACCCATCCGCTTCTCCGGCGGAGCGCTCACCCCGGCGATGTAGGTGACGACGGGGAGCTCGGCCGACCGGACGCCCTCCTCCTCGAGGTTGCCGCCGACCTCGCCGATGACGACGACTGCCTCTGTCTCCGGGTCGTCTGCGAAGCGTTCGAGCACGTCCACGAACGTCTGCCCGATGACCGGATCGCCGCCGATCCCGACGATCGTGCTCTGCCCGATCCCTGCACGGGTCAGCTCGTCGACGACCTCGTAGGTGAGCGTTCCGCTCCGGGAGATGACTCCCACCGGGCCGCGGATGGCGAGGTGGGCGGGCATGATGCCGAGTTTGCACTCGCCGGGAGAGAGGAGGCCGGGGCAGTTCGGGCCGATCACCGCGCAGTCATGGAGTTTTGCGTAGGAGATGGCTTTCATCGCATCGTGCACCGGGATATGCTCGGTGATGGCGACGACGAGTTCGAGGCCTGCATGGGCAGCCTCCATGATGGAGTCGCCGGCGGCACCGCCCGGGACGAAGACGACGCTTGCGGTTGCGTCGTGCTCCCGGAGAGCCTCCCGAACCGTATTGTAGACCGGAACGCCGTGAACCTCCCGGCCTCCCTTGCCCGGGGCGACCCCGGCAACGACCCCGCGTCCGCCGACCGAGCGTGCGTAGGCGTTCATCAGATCGGTATGAAACGCGCCCTGTTTGCCGGTGGCGTTCTGGACGATGACACCGAGGTCTCTGTCGCCGTAGATCATGACGATGCCTCCACTGCTGCCTTGACGGCGGTGTCCATGCTCTCGAGCATCCGGTAGCCGTGCTCCGCGAGGAGGCGCTTGCCTTCCTCCTCGTTCGTCCCGGCCATCCGGACGATCACCGTCGGGGCGACCCCGGCGGCGATGATCCCCTTCGCAACCTCGTCGCACCGGGTGATGCCGCCGAGGAGATTGACCACGATCACCTTTACGGACGGCATGCCGGCGACGAGCTGCACCGCGCGACGCACCCGTTCCTGGTCTGCCCCGCCGCCGACATCGAGGAAGTTCGCGGCGTTGCCCCGGTAGTACTCGATGAGGTCGAGCGTGGACATCGTCAGGCCCGCCCCGTTGCCGATGACCCCGATGCTCCCCTCGATGCTCCACGTAGGAGAATCCGTGCCGCTCAGCCTCCTGCTCCCGCGCGGAGAGATCGCGGTTGACGGTGATACCCTGGCGTGCGAGCGCATTGTCGTCGATGATCAGCTTTGCGTCCGCAGCATAGACGCCCTTTTCGGTGGTAACGAGCGGATTGATCTCGGCGAGCATTGCATCCTTCTCCATAAATACACGGTAGAGCCGGTTGATCACCGGTGCGAGCTCCTTCGGCGCACCGCCGAGGAGCTCCCGCATCAGGAAGGGGGGCACTTCCCGGAGGAGCGGCGGCAGGGTGACCCTCCTGACGGCGTTCTCGTCCTCTCGTGCGGCGTTCTCGATCTCGACGCCGCCGGCATCGGCGAAGAGGATCACCGGCCCCTTCGTGGACCGGTCGATGGCGATCGAGAGGTAGTACTCGTGGGTGATCGGGAGCCGCTCTTCGACCAGGATCTCGCGGACGGAGAGTCCCTTAATCGTCCGTGAAAAGAGGTCGCGGGCGGTATCGGCCGCATCCGCATCGCTCGCCTTCAGGATGCCGCCGGCTTTTCCGCGTCCCCCGACGTCCACCTGCGCTTTCAGCACCACGGTATCTCCGATTGCCGCAAGGTGGGGGAGAACTTCATCGGGCGCCCTGATCAGTACACTCTTCGGAACCGGTATCCCGTATTCGGAAAATACCGCCTTTGCCTCGTACTCCAGCAGTTTCATAGTTTACATGCCTCCTCGCCGAGTTCGAACCCGCGTTTGAGAGCTTTTAGGTTGAGTTCTTCCGTGCCCTTCGGGACACTGTCGAGCACCGCCTTCTCGATTGCCGCCCTGCTCACGATACCGGTGCCTGCCACGAGAGCGCCGATCATGATGATGTTCGCGACAATCTCGCGCTTGAATGTTGATTTTGCCTCTGCGGTTGCCGGGATCTCGCAGCTCCGGCATCCCGGCCGCGAGTGGACGAGGCCGGAATCGACGAGCATCACGGCATCCCCGCCAGCGTGAACGCCGTACTTCTCGAATCCCTGCTGCGACATGATGACGAAGATGTCGGGCTCCGTCACCTCGGGGAAGAGGATCGGGTCGTCGTCGATGACGACCTGCCCCATCGACGCGCCTCCGCGGGCTTCAGGGCCGTAGACCTGCGTCTGGACGGCGTACTTCTCGTCGTAGAGCGCCGCCGCCCGCCCGAGGATGACGACCGAGAGGATGATCCCCTGCCCGCCGAAGCCGGAGAACCGGATCTCGCGCCTCATCGCCGCACCCCCATCGCCGGCCTGCTGCGCCTGACGAGCTCGCCGACCGTGAACATATCCTCGGGGACCGGTCTCCCCTCGCTCTCGAGCCTTCGCTTCTTCTCGACGAGGAGTGCGTGCGTCCGCATATGTTCGATCATATCCGAGACTTTCCGGAGTTTGTTCCGGCGGCCGTAGTTCGTCGGGCACTGCGTCACCACCTCGATGAACGAGAGCCCCGGTGTCTGCATGCCGGCGGTGATCGCCCGCGTGAGCTCCTTGACGTGGTATGCCGTCCACCGGGCGACGTAGTTTGCGCCGGCGGCGACGGCGAGCTCCGCAAGATCGAAGGTCGGTTCGGCGGATCCGTAGGGTGTCGTCGTCGACTGCGCTCCCATCGGGGTGGTGGGGCTTCCCTGCCCCCCGGTCATCCCGTAGATCTGGTTGTTCATGCAGACGACCGTCATATCGACGTTCCGCCGGCAGGCGTGGATGAAGTGGTTGCCTCCGATGGCGGCAAGGTCGCCGTCGCCGGTGAAGACGACCACGTTCAGGTCGGGTTTTGCCATCTTCACGCCGGTGGCGAAGGCCAGTGCCCGGCCGTGCGTGGTGTGGAGTGAATCGGTCTCGATGTAACCCGGTGCCCGGGAGGAGCACCCGATTCCGGAGACGAAGACGGTATTGTCGCGCTCCCATCCCATCCCGGTGACGGCGGCGAGGGTGCAGTTGATGACCGTGCCGTTCCCGCACCCGGCGCAGTAGATGTGGGGCAGCCGATCGGTTCTGAACCAGTCTTCGACGTTCATCGCACCGCCTCCAGCGCTGCCGCGAGTTCGGCAGGGGTATGGAGCTCCCCGCCGATCTTCGGGAGCATGACGACCTTCTGGTCGACGTGCCGCTCGACCTCCCGTGCAATCTGCCCCAGATTCAGTTCCGGCATCAGGAAGACCTTCGCATCTGCAAACTCTTTGAGGGCGAACTCGGGGAACGGCCAGACCACCTTCAGGCGGAGGTGCCCGATATTCTCGTCCGGCAGGTCGTGCATGAGCTGCTGCACCGTCCGCGACGGCGGGCCGTAGGTGACGAAGACGAACTCTGCGTCCGGGTTCGTCACTTCGTAGTCCGCCATCTCGCGGCGTGCCGACTCGACCTTTCGCATCAGGCGCCGCACCAGGGCGTCGTGCGCCTCGGGATCCGTCGTATCCGGGTAGCCGCGCTCGTTGTGCGTGAGGCCCGTCACGTGGACGTGCCGTCCCGTCCCGAACGGGGCGAACCCGGGTATGCCGTCAGGATCCGCCTCAAACGGCAGTTTACCCTCTGCGAGGGGGCGCCGGGGGACGGTCTCGACCGAGTCCGGGATGACGACCTTCTCCCGCATGTGGCCGATGATCTCGTCCGACATCAGGAAGACCGGCACCCGGTAGCGGTCGGCGAGGTTGAAGGCCTTCGCCGTCAGGTCGAACATCTCCTGGACGCTATTCGGGGTGATCGCGATCGCGCTGTAATCACCGTGCGACCCGAACCGGCACTGCATCATATCTCCCTGCGCCGCCCTGGTCGGCTGGCCGGTGCTCGGGCCGCCGCGCTGGATATTGACGATGACAAGGGGCGTCTCGGTCATGACAGCGTAGCCGATATTCTCCATCATCAGCGAAAAGCCGGGCCCGCTCGTGGCGGTCATTGCTCTCGCCCCCGTCCAGGCGGCTCCGATCACCGAGGCGATGCTCCCTATCTCGTCTTCCATGGAGATGAACGTCCCGCCGACTTTCGGAAGTCTCCGCGCCATAAGCTCCGCGACCTCCGTCGACGGCGTGATGGGGTAGCCCCCGAAGTACCGGCAGCCTGCGGCGAGCGCCCCTTCGGCGCAAGCAGTATTGCCCTGCATGAACTCAACTTTGCTCAAAACTCGACCTCCACTCTGTGCGGCTCGAACGGTTTCTCCTCTTCCCAGTGTATCGCCTGATCCGGGCAGATCATGCTGCAGACTCCGCAGAGCATCCGGCCGTAGAGGTGCCGGAGGCGGCAGTTCGTGCACCGCTCCGGGCGATCGAGGACGGGGACGACGATCCCCCGGCGGTTCGGCGTTTTTCCCTCCTGAAATATGGAGGTACAGGACAGACCAGAACACAGAGATTGCAGCCTTTGCAGCGGCTTTCATCGATGACGAGCTTCATGGGACGTATCCTGATTCGTTATTGAATTCGCGGTTAAATTGTGTTTTCGCTTTACTTCTCACCGCTTCAAAGAGATCGCCGCCGTGAGCGTCTATCCCGACGGTCAGGGGCAGCTCGTCGACCTCGATGACCCAGACCGCCTCCGCCATGCCGAGATCTTCGAAGTAGACGCCGACAAGGCGCATGCGGGCGGCGGCAAGCGCTGCACACCCCCCGGTGAACGCGAGGTAAACGGCGCGGCCGCGGAGCTGGCGGACAACCTCCCCGCTCATGCCTCCCTTTCCGATGAGGGCGCGGACACCCGCGTCGAGCACGAATCCGGTGAGCGTATTCATCCGGGCGGAGGTGGTGGGGCCGGCGACGACGATCCGGTTGTCCTGGACGATGGGTCCGCAGTGGTAGATCACGGCCCCTTTCGGATCGAAGGGGATCCCTTCCTCCAGCATCCGGAGGTGCGCCTCGTCGCGGGCAGTGTAGATAGTCCCCGAGAGTGTTACCCGGTCGCCCGCCCGGAGCGAGAGAACCTCGTCGCCGAGCGGTGTCGTCAGGTTCATCGGTCTGCCTCCACCGGGACGGTCGCTCTCCGGCATGCCCAGCACTGGATATTCACGGCGACCGGCAGCGAGGCGGTGTGGCAGTCGGCACGCTTCACCTTGACCGCAAGCGCCGTGGTAGTGCCGCCGAGCCCCATCGGGCCGATCCCGAGCCGGTTGATGGCATCGCAGATCTCGGTTTCATAGGGATCCATCACGTTGATAGGGTCGAGCAGCGCTTCTTTCGCGAGTGCCGCCGCCATATCGAACGTCCCGCCTATGCCGACACCGACGACGATCGGCGGGCAGGGTTTTCCGCCGGCGATGAGGACAGTCTCCACCACGAACCGCGGGATATCGCCCGCCTGCGAAGGGAGGAGCATACCGATCCGGGAAGCGTTCTCGGAGCCCGCACCCTTCGGAAGGACGGTGACCTCGAAGCGTTCTCCCGGACGAACGTGGATCGCGGGCATCCCGGTCCCGGTGTTGTCTCCTGTATTTGCCCGAGTCAGCGGATCGACGACGTTCGGGCGGAGCGGGACCACTCTCGTGGCACGGCGAACACCCTCCCGGACCGCCTCGTAGAGAGCCGGCGTAAACGGCACCTCGGGAGGGATCGTAAGATAGATGACCGGCACTCCCGTATCCTGACAGATCGGAACTCTCCTCTCGCCGGCGATGGCGATATTCTCGAGGATGGTCGAGAGTTCCCGTGCGGCGACGGCGTTCTCTTCGGCCGCCGCCGCCCGTTCCAGCGTCTCGAGGACGTCGGGGGGAAGCTCGATCTCCGCCTGCTGTAGAGCCCGGCACGTTGCACGGGTGAGTGCGTCCAGAAGTGGGGAATCCGCCGGATTGTCCATTATTTATAATGGAGAGAAGACACTATAAAAATCTATATTCCCGCCCGTTTGCCCGGGAGCTCGACTTCCCGGATATGCGGTGCGCACCGCTCCCGTGGGAAGCGCTGCGACTCGCCTCCTGCTTCCGGGTGCGGCGGAAAAATGGGAGAAGGGGATTTATTGTGACACGGGGTGCTCTTCGATAACGATGCGTGCAGGTGAGGGGAGCTTGTACGTGCCGTTTCTGATGGCGGCTTTTGCCTTATCCACGTACTGTTGGGTCGTCCAGACCGAGAAGATCTTCTGGTCCCTCTCCACGCGTGCTGCGGTACCGACGGCCTTGCCGAACGCGAGCCGCATACCTTCCGAGACACGGTCCGCACCTGCGCCGGTCGCCTGCTTGTTCTCGCGGAGCACGTGGTGGGGGTAAGTCCGAAGCTTCAGGTGGAAGTTCATCCTGCCGACATCCTTGGTGAGCTTACGGTTAATGCTGATACGGGCTGCCTCGAGGGCGGTGTGGCGGATCTGGCAGGCTTCCATGACCTCGATGGAGAGCTCGATGGGGAAATCCACCTGAAGATTACCCATGTCAAACTGCACGATCTTGCTGCCCGGGACCCCGCCCATATATTCTCTTCGCGTATATGCCTTCTTTGCGAGATTCCTGTACATCTTTGCCGGTTTACGTACCATCGATAAGAACTCCTGCCTATGGTTGAGTGCTTTATAAAATGGAGATGTTTTCTAATAAATCTTACTGGAATTGTTCACCTTCGTTTATCAGCTCGAGCACGTGGCGCCTGATCTCCGCGAATTCGGTACTCGTCCGATCCCTCGGCCGCGGCCAGGGGAGATCGAGGATCTCTCTGACCGTCCCGGGGCGGCCGGAGAGGATGACGATCCTGTCGGAGAGGTAAACGGCCTCATCGACGCTGTGAGTGACGAAGATGATCGTCTTTTTCGTCTGCTCCCAGATGGAGAGGAGCTCTTTCTGCATTCGGTTCCGGGTCTGGGCGTCGAGCGCACCGAACGGTTCGTCCATGAGGAGGACGTCCGGGTCGTTCGCGAGCGCCCGGGCGATAGCCACCCGCTGCCGCATGCCGCCCGAGAGTTCGAAAGGATAGTGATCGCGAAACTCGTCGAGGCCGACGAGGGTGAGATACTCTCCGGCGATCCGGCGGCGCTCGGCCTTCGAAATACCTTTCATCTCAAGGCCGAAGGCGATGTTGTCCGTCACCGTCCGCCAGGGGAAGAGCGAGTACTCCTGAAAGACCATTCCCCGTTTCGGGTCGGGGCTCCTGATCTCCCGGCCGTCGACGGTGACGCTCCCCGAGGTTGCCGTCTCGAGGCCGGCGACGATCCGAAGCAGGGTCGTCTTGCCGCACCCCGAAGGCCCGACGAGACAGACGAACTCGTCGTCGCGGATCTCGAGGTTGATATCGTGGAGTGCGGTGATCGTCTCGTCTTCTTTTGCAAATGCCTTCGAGAGATCCCTGATGACGACACGGCCCATATCACACCACCTCTCCTGCCCGCCACTTGAGGAACTGGTTGTCCGTGTATACCCGGAAGAGTCGGTCGATGACAAGGCCGAGGAAGCCGAGAATGAGCATATACACGACGACGTTCGGCATATTCTGGAGCGAATAGGAGACCCAGAGTTTGTGGCCGATGCCGAACCGGCTGACTCCGAAGATCTCGGCGGCGACGAGACACATCCATCCGACCCCCATGGCAACGCGGATGCCGGAGGCAATCGCGGGAAGGGCTGCCGGGAGGGCGATATAGCGAATCAGCTTGCTATTCGTATCGCATCCGAGCACCTTTCCCGCCTCAACGAAGGTCTTCGGGACACCGCGAAGCCCGGTATAGGTGCCGATCAGGATAGGAAAGAACGCGCCGGCGAAGATGACGAAGCCCGCTGCCTGGGTCGTGAGGCCGAACCAGATGATGGCGAACGGGATCCAGGCGAGCGGCGGTATGGGGCGTAAGACTTCGATGATCGGATCCATCAGGGTATCCAGCGTCCGGAACCAGCCCATGCCGACGCCGAGCGGGATGCCGATCAGGAGCGCCGCCCCGAGACCGACGCCGAAGTGCAGCAGGCTCGTCCCAAGGTCGATCGGAAGCGGTGTGAGCACGGCCGGTGAGAGAAATGCAGAGACGACATCGGTAAAACTCGGGAGAATGACCCGGTTGTCGACGAACGCCGCCACGACCTGCCAGAGTATGATGGCGCCGGCAATGGATGCGGCCGTCAGGATTCCTCGCCGGGCTCGTGAATGCAATCTGATATTCATGACATATTCCGGTTGATCGATGAATGAGTTTTTTAATTCTTGTTCTACTGCAGTAGATTTTCCACTATTTCGTCGCTACGTACGTAAAAGAATGTTTTGAAAAAGGGATGAGATCCGGCTTTAGGCCGTGGCTTTTTCGTAGAACGAGAGGTCGAAGATCTCGTCCTGGGTGAGCGGCTTGTTGACGTAGCCGAGGTCGTGCTGGATCTCTGTGTAGCTCACCACGGAGTCGGTGATGAGGTTCGGGTCCGATACCCAGGTGCCGTCCCATTCCGCGAAGGACTGCTTCACGACGTTGATATCCTGTGCGGTCTTGTTCGCGAAAATTGCGGCAGCATCGTCCTCGTTCGCAAGGTTGTAGTCGGTCGCCTTGATGTGGGTCTTCACGATCTGCTCGACGAGCTCGGGCTGCTCGCGGATCAGCTTGCCGCTGACGACCAGAACGCAGCAGGCGTGATCGGGCTGCATCTCGCCGGAGGCGACGACCGAACGGCCGTTCCCGTTGCTCTCGATGATCGCAGGCGATGGGTGCGGGAGGAAGACGCCGTCGACCTGGTCTGCAGCGATCGCGGTCATCGCGTCACCGGGTGCCATGGCCACGATGGTGACGTCCTCATCCGGAGTGAGGTTGTTTGAAAGCAGCCAGTTCCGCAGGAGGGTGTCCTGGATGGTGCCGGGGGGGAAGGTCGCTATCTTCAGGCCTTTGAGGTCTGCGGGGCTCGCGTATGCGACTTCCGGACGCAGGACGAGGTTTGACCCCTGCGTCTGCACTGCCGCGACGATCTTTGCATCAAGGTCGCTGTTTGCCATCGCGACGATCGCCGGTGCGGCGCCGACATAGGCGATATCAATCTGATCGGCAATCATCGCCTGCATCTCGGGCGCACCGGTGGGGAACTCGGTGTCGGTCACGGTGGTGACGCCGTAGGGTGCGAGGTCTTCCTGCCACCATCCCTTCTCCATCGCCGTCATCTCGGCGATCTGGTGGGTGCTTGGCTGATAGCCGATGCGAAGGGCGGTAACCTGCTGCTCTCCGCCGGTGCCGGTGCATCCGCTGACAAGGATCAGGGCTACGAGAACCACGGCGGCCATAAGGACGGAAACTATCTTTCTCATATGTAATACCTCTCTCCGATACCTTTGTATCTGATAAACGTGTGCCCTGTCACTATAAAAGAATGCCGAAAATCCGGGAGAATGTTATATTATAGTATGATTTATAGACAAAATTGTATCCTTTAAGGCTAGTATTATGCTTCACGACAGCGATCCTGCCGCCCGCCCGGAAGGGCCTGCCGCTCCTCTACCGGGGAGGGGCGTGGCCTTAATCAGTCTTCGGAGCGAACCGTAATGAACGAAGGATTGTTGATAGCATGCAGAAGGATCAGATTCGGCAGGGCAGACTCGCCGGTGACCGCTCGGGTGCGATACTGCACTTTCTTGCTTCCATGGAGGCTGACCGCTGGATCGCCGGGGCGGATCTCCTCGTGGATATGGCGCACCTCCTGATGCTCCGCCGCCGGGAGATCATCGACGATGCGCCTGCACGGGCGCTGATGGCGGCGCTCCTCGACCTCTATGAGCAGGGCCTGCCGGAAGCCGCCTTTGACGAGCGGTTCGAGGACGTCCACGCCGGGAAGGAGGCCTATCTCATCGAGCGTGTGGGAGAGGAGTACGGAGGCCGCCTCCACATGGGGCGTTCGCGGAACGACGAGGTGGCGACCTGCATCAGGATTCGCTTGCGGGACGAACTGCTCGGCGAGATGCAGGATCTCCTGCACCTGCGGCAGGTGCTTCTCGAGGTGGCCGGGCGGCATACGGAGACGATCATGCCCGGGTTCACGCACCTCCAGTATGCCCAGCCCACGACGCTGGCACACCATCTCCTCGCCTACGAACAGGCGTTCTCCCGGGATTTCGACCGGCTCCGGGGCGCCTTTGAGCGGGTGAATGTCTCGCCGCTCGGCTCGGCCGCATTCGCATCGACGGGGTTTCCGATCGACCGTGAGTACACAGCACGCCTGCTCGGTTTCTCGGGGCTTGCGACGAACACCATGGATGCGGTCTCTGCCCGGGACTTTGCGCTCGAGGCGATCAGCGCTTCGTCCATCTGCATGACGACGGCGAGCAGGCTCTGCGAGGAGCTGGTCGTCTGGAGCACGGCATTTGCACAGTTCATCCAGCTCGACGATCCCTACTGCTCCTCAAGCTCTATCATGCCGCAGAAGAAGAACCCGGACACCGCCGAGATCATGCGGGCGAAAGCCGGTTCGGTCGCTGGAGAACTCGTCGCCGCCCTGACGATCGTCAAGGGGCTTCCGATGAGTTACAACCGCGACCTGCAGGAGCTGACCCCTCACCTCTGGAGGGCCGTGGAGGCGACCCGGCAGAGCCTGCCGCTCCTTGCAGGGATGATCGAATCGGCGGCTTTCAATACCGAACGGATGTACAGCGAGGCCGGGCGGGGTTTTTCCACCGCGACCGAGCTTGCGGACGCCCTCGTTCGCGAATTCGGGCTGCCCTTCCGGACGGCGCACCGCGTAGTCGGGCGGGCGGTCAGGCATGGGGCGCTCGACCTTGCGACCCTGGAGGCTGCGGCGGGGGAGACTGCCGGGCTCTCGCTCATCGAGCGGGGGCTGACCGAAGAGCGGGTCTCTGAGATCCTTGACGCACGGCACGGCGTCGCCGTCCGAAACGTTTCGGGAGGTCCTTCTCCCGAAGCGACCACGGCGGCCGTCGTGGAGCGAAGAAGAGCCTACAGCGACGATGCCGCCTGGGCTCTGGCCGCGGAGGCTGCCCTATCGACCGCAAAAGATCACCTGGTACACGAAGCACGGAGGCTGATAGCATAACCGAAGATATCACGAGCGGAGACCGGGTCAGGTGCACCCACGGAGGCGTATCCATGACCGGGACGTTCATCACGGATCGCGACGGTATGGCCGTCGTCAAACTCGATACCGGCTACAACATCGGTGTCTCCCCGTCGGAGGTGCAGTTCGTCGAGCGGCCGGCACCCCGGACGGCAGCGACGCCGGTCGTCATCCAGAACCCGGATCTCCCGGAGCTCTCCATCATCTCGACCGGCGGGACGATCGCGAGCAGGGTGGACTACCGGACAGGTGCGGTGACGAGCCAGTTCTCGGCAAGCGACATCCTCCGGGCGATCCCGGAGCTCGGAGACCTCGCCCGCTACCGCTCGCGGCAGCTCGCGAGCATCCTCTCCGAGAATATGCGCCCTTCGATCTGGCAGGAGCTCGCCCGGAGCATCCACGCCGAGGTCGAGAGCGGTGTCGCCGGCGTCATCGTCACCCACGGCACCGATACGATGGCCTACTCGGCGGCGGCGGTGAGTTTCATGGTCAGGAGTCCGGTGCCGATCGTCTTCGTCGGTTCGCAGCGGTCTGCCGACCGGCCGAGCAGCGACAATGCGATGAACGCTCTCTGCAGCGCCGCGGCCGCGACCGGCGACCTCGGCGAGGTGGCCGTGGTGATGCATGCATCCACGAGCGACGACCGCTGTGCCGTGCACCGGGCGACGAAGGTTAGGAAGATGCACACCTCCCGGCGCGATGCCTTTGCAAGCCTCGGGACGGCTCCCATCGGCTACGTCGACTACCCGTCGCTCGAGGTGACGCTCTCGCCCGGAGCCGTCCGGCGGGGGACGTACGAACTCGAACTTGCCGACGAGCTCGAGGAGCGCTGCGGCCTTCTGCACTTCGCTCCCGGCATGCCGCCTGCGATCCTGGATGCCTACGAGGGGTATGCAGGCCTCATCCTCTCCGGCACCGGCCTCGGGCACGTCAGGACGGAATGGATCCCGCGGCTCGCCGAGCTCATCGCCGGCGGGACGACCGTCGTGATGACCTCCCAGTGCCTCCATGGCAGGGTCTGCGACCGGGTCTACGATACCGGCCGCGATCTTCTCGCGATCGGCGTCATCGAGGGCGAGGATATGCTCCCCGAAGCGGCGCTCGTGAAGCTGATGTGGGTGCTCGCCCGCGAGGACGACCCCGGAAAGATACGGAGTATGATGCAGACGAGTCTTCGCGGCGAGATCTGCAGGGGGTCGCGATGATGGAGTACGACTACGCCGGTCTCGGCCTGAAAGCCGGGATCGAGATCCACCAGCAGCTCAACACGGCCGAGAAACTCTTCTGCCGGTGCCCGACCCTCCTCCGCGAGACCGCCGAACATACGGGGGAGTTCTTCCGGTACCTGCGGGCGACGGAGAGCGAGCTCGGGGAGATCGACCGGGCTGCAAAGGAGGAGATGAAGCTCGTCCGGAAGTTCTGCTACTATACCTACGATACGGTCTGCCTCGTCGAGCACGACGAGGAGCCGCCGGCGCCGCTGAACCACGAAGCGCTCGGAGTAGCGCTCACCATAGCAAAGATGCTCGGGATGACGCCGATCGATCAGGTGCACACGATGCGAAAGCTCGTCATCGACGGCTCCAACACGAGCGGGTTTCAGCGGACGGCGCTCGTGGCTCTGAACGGGATGCTCCCGGGCGGCTGCCGGGTCGAGACGATATGCCTCGAGGAGGAGGCCTGCCAGCGGGTGGAGGGGGATGCCTTCTCGCTCGATCGGCTCGGTATCCCGCTCGTCGAGATCACCACGGCACCCTGCATGCACACCCCCGAGGACGTCCGAACGGTCGCCGGGTATATCGGTATGGTGCTCCGTTCGACCGGGAAGGTGAAACGGGGTCTTGGCACCATTCGGCAGGATGTCAACGTCTCCATCCGGGACGGTGCCCGGGTGGAGATCAAAGGCGTGCAGGAGCTCGACCTCATCGCCGAGGTGGTCAGGCGCGAGGTCGGACGGCAGGCGGCGCTCCTCTCCGTCAGGGACGAACTCCGCTCTCGCGGAGCATCGGTCGATACGACGGTCACCGACGTGACCGGGCTCTTCGCGGAGACGAAGTCCGCCATCCTCAAAAAGGCAAAGACGATCCTCGCCGTCCGCCTCCCCGGCTTTGCCGGCCTCGTGGGGCGGGAGATCCAGCCCGGCCGCAGGCTCGGGAGCGAGATGGCCGACTACGCAAAGAAGTGCGGCGTCGGCGGGATCTTCCACACCGACGAGCTCCCCGCCTACGGGGTGACAGAGGGGGAGGTCGCCCGTCTCCGCGAACACCTCCATGCAGGCTGAACTCGATGCCGTCGTCCTCGTTGCGGCGAGCAGGAAACAGGCAGGCTGTGCTGCGGAGCAGGTGATGATCCGCGCCCGGATTGCGCTCGACGGAATCCCCGAGGAGACCCGGAAGATGCTCGAGGGCGGGAGCACCGCCTATATGCGGCCGCTTCCGGGCGCGGCCAGGATGTACCCCGAGACCGATGTCTTCCCGGTCGCTATCGGCAGCGACCTCTGGGAGGGAATAGAGATCCCGGAACTGCTCACCGCCCGGACGGAACGCTTCTCCCGCGACCTTGGCCTCGATGAGGCACTGGCACGGCAGATGGCTTTCTCGGAGAGGCTGCCGCTCTTCGAGCGTACCGTTGCCGAAGGGATCCGGCCGACCCTGGCCGCCCGGACGCTGCTCGGGACACTCCGCGAGCTCGCCCGCGACGGCGTTCCGGTCGAGCGTATTCCGGACGACGAGGTAATTCTCCTCCTGCAGGCGGTAGAGTCCGGCCGCACGGCAAAAGAGGCGATCCCCGACCTGCTTTCCGAGCTTGCCCGTACGGCGGGAGAGCAGCCGCGAAAGACTGCGGAGGAGCGGGTCACCGGCGCCATCGGGTCGGTCGCCCCCACGCTCACGGACGGGGACCTGGAAGAGATCGTCGGCCGGGTGGTCGAAGAGCGCGAGGAGTTTGTCAGGCAGCGGGGTATGGGGGCTCTCGGCCCCCTCATGGGTGTGGTGATGAAGGAGGTTCGCGGCAGCGTCGACGGGCAGCTCGTGAGCCGGGCGCTGAAACGGGAGATCGAACGGCGGCTTTCCTGACCGCACACCCCTCCCGCTACCTTTATCTCACCATTTGCTCATATATGGTAAGGAGTTTGTATTCATGGGAAAGACAGGAACCACAATCTGGGCGCAGGTAAAAGGCGTCAAGGGACAGATCCGGCTCGTCCCCGCAAGTGAAGGCGAAGTGAAAAAACCAGGCCCGAACCAGCGTTACAGAACGCAGGCGTGCATCACGAAGCTCAGCCGCCAGCAGAGCCAGGACGCTCGCGGCGGTCGTGGCGGTGCCCGTGGCGGCTCCCGTGGCGGTCGCGGCGGCCGTGGCCGCGGCGGTGCTCCGACGGTGGACGTGCGTGTCCGCCGGAACGTGCAGCGGTCGAAGGTTTCGGTGCTGGGCACCAAGCAGAAGTCGAGATAAGGGGCTCTCCCCTCTCAACATCTTTTATAGAATAAATACCAGTATCTGATATGGATCCAAAAACAGCCGTTACGAGCTACCAGTTTGCCGAACGGGCAAAATCCGAGTTGATTGTCGGTTCGCAGCTGACGCTCGCCCTCATGGACTTTAAGGGGAGTGAAAAGCCCGGCGGCAAAAGGATGCTCATCATGGTGCTCGAGTCGATCCGCGCGGAGCTTGAGTTTGCCTACGGTTCGACCGGTCAGATGGATTTCAAGCGGGCGGTAGACCATATCAGCCAGGCGATCAGTATGGTCGAGAGTATGGATCTCGGTGCAGCTTCGAACACGCTCAGTATGGCGGTCAGTGCGGTGGCGACATCTGCCCAGGAAGCCTGGCAGGTGCTCAAAGAGCATGAACTCATCTGAATTCCTCCGCTTTCTGAAAGGCCGCTCTTCCGTCCGCGAGTATCGGAATGAGCCCCTTGATGAGGAGGAGATCGAGTATATCCTCTCCTGCGCTCAGACCGCACCGAGCGCCGGAAACCGCGAAGCCTGGGATGTCGTCGTCGTCACGGACGAGGATATGCGCCTCGATCTCTCGCTTGCCGCGCTTGAACAGTCTCACATTCGCGATGCACCTGCCGTGCTTGTCGTGTGTGCAAACTACGTTCGATCGATGTCCCAGTACGGCGAGCGGGGTATCCTGTATGCAGTGCAGGACGCAACCATCGCCGGCACCTACATGATGCTCGCGGCACATGCGGCTGGCCTTCGCTCCTGCTGGACCGGGGCGTTCCGGGAGGATGAGGTGCGCGAGATCCTAGGACTTCCGCAGCACATCCGTCCGATAGCGCTCCTCGCCGTCGGGAAGGGACAGCCCCCGCAGGAGCGGACGGGACGGATGGCACTCGAAGAACATGTACATAGAGAGATCTGGTAGGAATTAGGCCAGGGGGACAACAATGCCCGACTATGCAGTAACACTTGAATCAGCGTGGATTATTAAGGATGTCAAATCCCTGGACGATGCAGTGAGCATTGCCATCAGTGAGGCCGGTAAAAGACTCAATCCGGCAGCAAAGTTCGTCGAGATCGAGGCGGGAATGATCGCCTGCCCCTTCTGTGAGGGAGAACTCAACAGTGCCCTTGTTGTCGCCAACACGGCGCTCGTCGGGCTTGTGCTGCAGATCAAGGTCTTCCGCGCCGAGTCGAAGGAGCACGCTGTCCGGATAGCAAAGTCGGTCGTCGGAAAGGCCCTTCGCGAGGTTCCGCTGAAGGTGCAGGAGGTGGCGGAGCTGTGATTTCGGTCGTAGGACATACCGCGATCGATCACCTCTTCCGCGTCCCTTCCCTCCCGGGAAGGCACAACTCGACCTATATCACCGATCACAAGATCTACTACGGCGGCGGTGCGGCCAATATAGCGGCAGGTATCGCCACGCTCGGTGAACAGTGCCACCTCATCAGCGCCGTCGGCGGCGACTTTCCGGGAAGCGACTACGATCGATGGCTGCGGAGCCTCAACGTAGTCGAGGACTTCCTGGTCGTCGAGGATGCATTCACGCCGACCGCGTACGTCTTCACCGACGAGGCGCGGGATCAGACGACCTACTTTGAGTGGGGAGCCTCCGGCGTCCGGAACACGACCGAGGCGCCTGCCCTTGACTTTGTCCATATGGCGACCGCCGATCCCGATTTCAACGTACGGGTGGCGGCGAAGGCTGGATTCGCCTCGTTCGACCCCGGGCAGGATCTCCTGCGATACAGCAGCGAACAGCTCCGGTCCATCATGGGGAATGTCGATATCCTCTTTGCCAACAACCACGAGGTGGAAGGCATGTGCCGGATGCTTGAGACGGATCAGGACGAACTCGTCGCCGCCGTTCCGCTGGTCATTATGACGCGGGGATCGGAGGGCAGCGTCCTCTACCGCGAGGGCGAAGAGCATTCAATCCCGGTCGTCACCGTCGATGCCGTCGATCCGACCGGTGCCGGAGACGGGTACCGTGCCGGATTCCTGACCGCGTATCGGCGGGGGCATGATCCTGTCGACTGTTGCCGGGTCGGGGCGGTAGTCTCGTCATTTGTCGTTGAACGAATGGGCACGCAGACGAACCTTCCCGACTGGGAGCGTATGCTGGCACGATACCGGAACGCATTTGGCGATCTCGAGCGAACGGATACGTAAGGTTATGATACGGGCGTTCCTCTCCTCCTGCGTCACAGATACGCATGACGCACACCGGGCAGCGGTGGTCGGGTTCATCCCGTCTGCACGACGTGCCTGCACGCGTATTCGTTCCGGGCGTAGTTCCGGAGATCCGGGGAGCGTCTGATGGAGTCAAGCCCCGACGTCAGGATGGAGCGGCTGAGCCGGTATCTCTTCAGTGCTCCGTCGTGGTCGAAGTCGGTCGGTATCATCATCGTCTTAGGCCTCCTCATCGATGGGGCGGGGCTTCGGACGGGTTCGGAACTTCTCTTCCTCGGCACTCTGGGTTTTACCGTCCCTGCACTCGTCGCGCTTCTTGTCACCGGGCCGCTCGTCGAGCTCTCCGGGAAGTTCATGTACCGGAACCGTTCGGCGCTTCTTGCGCTCTCGTGCACGGTCTTCGGCGTTATCATCAGTTTCTCGCCGATCCTCTTCATCGATAGGGATCTTCTTCCCATTCTCTATGCTCTTGCGCTCGGACTCATCTTCGGCCTCCGGCTGCTGGTGCTGGTGGCTGTCGCGGATTATCGGATCACCAGAATGCTCCTCCCCGCCGCGCCCCAGAGTTTCATGGGTGTCGTCATGGGCGTGCACTTCTTCGGCCTTACCTTCGTTCCCTATGCGCTCGTACTCCAGGCGCTCTTCGGCCTCGGATTCATCTTTCTGATCTGGCTGATCGAGCGGCCGCTCAAGCGTGCGTTCCAGATCAGCGGCCTCAACTTCCTCAATACGTTCATTGCCCACCTGACAGACGGATCAAAGAGCATGGAGGACTTCTTCCGTGAGATCGGGGACGAAGTCTACGTACCGCAGGTCTCGTTCTTCTTCAAGCGATCCGCTGCCAGGGATGTTATCCTCACCGTCCCGAATGTCCATCCCGGCCCTATGGGGGAGATCGGCGGCGGAAACCTTCCCCGGATGCTGCATGATGCCTTCGACGAAGAGGTGCTGGTTGCTCATGGCTGCGCCACCCACGACTTCAACCTGGTTTCGGACACCGAGATCGAGAAGATCTCCCGGGCGGTGAAGGAGTCACGAGAGGGTATCCGATATACCGGGATGGCAGGCCGCTCTATCCGGATCTCTGCAGGGTCGGTTCACCTCCTCTGCCAGCGGTTCGGGGACTCCCTCCTGATGGTCGGCACACGTTCTCCGGAGAAGACCGAGGATGTCGACTTCTCCATTGGGATGATTATCATGGCGGAGGGACGGCGCTACTTCTCCCATACCGCCTTTGTAGACGCCCACAACTGCATGGCACAGATGGGTGCACCTGTCCTTCCGGCAACCAGAACGGCGACCGAATACCTCTTTGCGGCCAGGAAAGGCATCGAAGCATGCCGGCTCGAACCCCTCGAGACGCTCCGGATCGGTGTTGCCCACGTCCGCGTTCCGTTCACCCGCGAGCAGGGGTTCGGGTCGCTCGGTGTCCAGGCGCTCGTCACCGAGGTCGCCGGGCAGACGACGGCGTATGTTCTGCTCGACGGGAACAATATCGCTACAGGTGTGCGGGAAGAACTCCTCGGCCCCATCCTCGCACTGGTGGACGATGCCGAGGTGATGACCACCGACACCCACACGGTGAACACGATCACCGGGAAGAATCCGGTGGGGTACGCCGTGCCGGTTTCCGAGTTCCTGCCGTTCGTAACCCGGGCGGTCACCGAGGCGATAGACGATCTCTCTCCGGCGCGTGCCGGTGCGAGCACGGCCTGCTGCGAGCGGGTTGTCGTCTTCGGATCACAGAGCGTCTCGCAACTTGCGAGCACCGTCAACACGATGCTTGCGGTCGTCGGGCCGGTCAGCCTGATTATCCTGCTTCTGGCGTTCGTCCTCTCGATCGTCGCGTATCTCGTGCTCCAGTAGGCGGGCGGTTTTCCTCCGGGTATGCACCGCCCTTCCATGGACGTGCCGCCGGAGAGGGACGCGCCCTTTATGGGCGGTCACCGCTAACAGTGGTATGGGAAAAACTGTGGTGCAGTATCGGTTTGCAGATCGGATGGCTCGCGTGCCGGAATCGTTCCTTGAAGAACTCTTTTCGGTCTCGGCAGTTCCCGGCGTCATATCGTTTGCGGGTGGTCTGCCGTCGTCCGCCACGATCGATGTTGCGGGGATTGCGGATGCCGCCCGCGTCGTGCTGGAGGAGGAAGGGCGGATTGCCCTCCAGTATACGACAACCGACGGCTACCTCCCGCTTCGGGAGTATATCGCCGACCGCTACCGCCGGAGGCTCGGTATTCCGGCGGATCCTTCGGAGATCCAGATAGTCAACGGCTCCCAGCAGTGCCTCGATCTTGTAGCCAAGATCTTCCTTGACTCCGGCGACCATGTCGGGATGGAGCGTCCCGGGTATCTCGGCGCAATAGAAGCCTTCTCCTTCTACGAACCGGTTGTCCATGCCGTCCCCCTCGAGGACGACGGGCCTGACCTTGCTCTGTTTGAAGCATTGGTACAGCAGCACCGTCCGAAGTTTTTTTACGGCATTCCAAACTCCCAGAACCCCTCGGGAAGGACGTACTCGCAGGAGAAGCGGCGTGCCGTCGCCGGGCTCCTCGAGGGTACGGATACCGTCTTCTATGAGGACGATGCCTTCGGGGATCTCTTCTTCGACGGAAAACCCCGCCTGCCGGTGAAACATTACCTCCCCGAGCAGACGATCATCTCGGGATCGTTCTCGAAGATCGTCGCGCCCGGGATGCGGATCGGCTGGCTGCATGCTCCGAAGCCGATCCTCAGGGAGTTCAATATCGCCAAGCAGGCGGCAGACCTCCACTCGAACTTCCTCTGCCAGAAGATCCTTCACCGCTATCTCTCGACCCACGACCTCGATGCCCACATCCGCCTGGTCGCGGAGCGGTACGGCAGGAACTGCCGTCTTATGTGCGACCTCCTCGACGACCTCTTCCCGGCCTCGATGAGCCATACGACCCCCGAAGGCGGAATGTTCCTGATGGCCTTCCTGCCGGAGGGCGTTTCGTCGCTGGAGGTCTTCCGCGAAGGCGTCCGGCAGGGCGTTGCAGTGCTCCCCGCCGTCCCGTTCTGTGTGGGCGGCGGCGGTGAGGATGCCATCCGGCTGAACTTCTCGACTGCGGATGAGGAAGCGATCACGGAAGGGATGCACCGACTGGCGAAGGTGATCCGGGGGCTCGCGTAGGCGGCTTCTCCGACCTTTTAACAGCGCACTCTCCGGTGCGAGACGCCCTGCCGGCCTCGCCTCGAATACGGCGCCGCTGTCTCCTGACGCACCCCGGCTAACGCATTGGCCTGGTTGCCCCGGGAAAGATATGGGGAGACGTACAAAGCCGCCATTCTGCCGGTCACCCAACTCACCGCGGCGTTTAAGTACATTGATGTCTGCCAGGGGTACCTCGATCGACGAGAATGTGAGGCCGGACTGCTATGAACCATGAAATGCCGTATCGGGAACTCGGCAAGACCGGTGAAAAGGTATCTGGTATAGGTGTCGGCGGCTACCATCTCGGATTCCCGGATAACCCCGCCGATGCCGTCGGCATCGTGCGCGAGGCCATCGACCGCGGCATCACCTTCCTGGATGCCAGCTGGGATTACCATAACGGCGAGAGCGAGCGCCGCCTCGGGGAGGCGCTGAAAGGCGGCTACCGGGAGCGTGCCTTCCTCATGACGAAGGCCGACGGCCGCACGAGAGATGCTGCGAGAAGACAGGCTCGATCAAAGCCTGCAGCGCCTGCAGGTCGATTACCTCGACCTGTGGCAGTTGCATGAAATTATCAGGTATGAGGATGTCGACCGCGTTTTTGCCCCGGGGGGCGCTATCGAGGCGATGGTTGAGGCGCGCGATGAAGGTAAGGTACGCTTTATCGGATTTACCGGCCATAAAGATCCGGATATTCATCGTGCGATGCTCGCGCAGGACTTCGAGTGGGACACTGTGCAGATGCCCCTGAACGTCCTGGATGCGCACTTCCGCAGCTTCTGGGGAGAAAGTTTTGCCGCTACTGGTCGAGCGAGATATCGGCGTCATCGGGATGAAGCCGTTCAGCGCAGGCATGCTGTTCAAGACAAACACGGTAACGGCTATCGAAGCGCTCCATTACGCGATGAACCTGCCGACCGATGTCGTGGTTACGGGAATGGAGTCATTGACCTGCCTTGAACAGGCGATCGAAGCAGCTGCTTCGTTCCGGCCGTTAAGCAACGACGAAGTGGCCTCCCTCCTGGGGCGCACAGCCCCGATGGCACGCAGCGGCGAGTTCGAGCGCTACAAAACGACGGAAGGCCACGACTCTACGTCGATGCATCCCGAGTGGCTTGGGTCGGCGTGAATCAGGCACGAACTATCATATGCGTGACTGCAGGTGTTCTCGCTCCGGCTTTACCTTCTGTATTCGATTGATCTGCCGTCCGACTCAGACAGGTCTCCCCGGCGGGCGTCGTCTTCGCCCCTCCGGTGGTTCACCAGACTCCACGCCATCAGCCAGCACCCGACCATGACCAGCAGCCCATGACCGATCCGGACCGGCTGAGACGTGAAGAACTGCGGGATGAAGAGTGCGAAGCCGACCGCCAGAGGAATGCCGCTCCACCGGGTCAGGATGCCCGATCGCCAGATCGCAATCGCAAACAGGATGGTGCCGACCGCAAGAGCGAGAAGGCCGAACAAGAAGAACCAGATGCCCTCCCCAAATCGGATTGAATTCGTGAGCGTCACAAGTAGATCAACACTGTTCAGCCTCACTGCTTCCTGACCCACGGCGTGCAATGCGAAGGTCTCGGCTCCGTAATAGGGCAGCGTAAAGCCTACGCCGATCCAGGTCACCACGAGTGCCGTGATGCCGAGACCCCCGGCCGTCGTTTCGCGTATCTGACCGTGCAGTCCGAGCAGCCCCAGTATGAGCAGGATGAACCCGATCATAGCCAGCGAGTGCGCGAGAAGCCAGGAGGAGGAGGCGAATGCCTCGGCGCCCTGGAGGGACGCTTCGTCGGAGAATGGCCGGATAGCGGGATAGAGAAGAAAGCAGACGCCTGCAACTACGAGCGAAAGCGCTGCCGGGCGCGTCCGGAGCGTACTCGCGGATGTCATCGGTGCACCTCCGGATTCATGCGATCAGCTGCACCGGAACGCATTGCAATCATCGCCATGGCCAGGCGCCTATCGGAATTGCCTCCATATATAACTGTCCGCCCCCGCGAGCGGTACATTCTACCCGGATCTGAATGCGTGAAGAACCGGCGAGGAGAGCTGATAAGCGGATGAGGCGAAAGAGGTCGGGAGCCCCGGAAAATGGGTTTTTTATCTCTACACAGATGCAGGAAGAGTGTGCCTACCGCTCCTTTGAAGGAGGCCGGGCATCTTTCGCTCCGGGGCCTAAGACCTCCTCTGCAAAGAGGAGTATGAATGCTATCAGAGTAAAGAGGGCCGCGGCGATATAGAACGAGTACTGGAAAGCCTGGGCGGTGGGCAGGGTTTGAAGGATCCCGCTGCCTGTAATGACGGTTGCAGTGAACGTTGCCAGAAGGGCGCCCGCAATCGGAGCCCCGAGGCTCCCCCCGAGATTTCGGAAGACCGTGTTCATGGAGGTCGCAAGACCCATATCCGTGGGATCAACGGTCAGGACGAGCAGGTTGATTGCCGAGGCGTTCAGAATGGAGATTCCTGCCCCCGTAACGAACGTAGAGAAGAGGAGATATGCCGGACTCCCCCCGACCGAACTCAACAGGAATCCCAGCGCACCTACAACTGCACCGGTGACGGCGATGGGCTTCACGCCGAAGCGGGGAACTATCATCCCGATGAGCGGTGCAAATATCGATATCGCGACGGCCAGGGGGAGGAGGGAGAGCCCGGCCATGAATATATCAAACCCGAACCCGGCGGGAGGCGGCAGTTCGAGCTTATAGGCATACGTCTGGAACGCCAGGAACATCCCCAGGCTTGCCACAGCAAAGGTGACATTCGTATTCATAACGTTTCGTAGCGAGAGCAGCCTTATATTGAGGATAGGTTCGCCGAACCTCCGCTGATAGCGCCTCTCGTATACGGCCAGGGGCGGAAGGAGGAGCAGTCCGGCGACAAGCAGCCAGAGGGGATTCACCGCAGATGCGGTCATGGTAGGTGCCAGGGAGATGGCCAGCACAACCAGGATCAGCGAACCGCCGAGAAGCCCGGCCCCGATATAATCGACCTTCACTTCGGGACGGGTGTACGGGGATTCTCTCACCCGGGTGTATACCAGGTACGTGAGCAGCAGCACAAAAGGAACTGCAGTATGGTAGGTAGTCTGCCAGCCGAAGTCGTTCGAGATCAGAGCGCCGATGGGCAGGCTTATCGCGAATCCAACGCCGAACATCCCGCTGATGATGCCCTGCGCCCGCGGGACGAGTTCTCGTGGGAACTCCTCCCTCACGATGCTCATCGCGAGAGGCATCATGGTGAGACCGATCCCCTGGACGGCCCTTGAGACGAGCATGAACGTGAAGGTGGGGGAGAACCCGGTCACGGTGACCGCAATCGAATAGACAATGAGAACGTAGACGAGGATCCGCTTTTTCCCGTAGATGTCCCCCATCTTCCCGATGATCGGGGCCATGGCGGTGCCGGAGACGGAGTAGAGAGCAAGAACAAGGCTGACTTCCGCGCTTGTGACGCCGAACTCGGCTGCAATCGCGGGGAGCGACGGGGTCAGCATCCCTTCAACGTAGAGGGTCACGACGACGAGCCCTACGAGGATGTACATCGTCCTGTAGGCATACCTTAAATCATACTCTTTGGCACCCGCCGGTTGCGGAAGAGAATCCATACGCCGGGCATCTCCCTACCTGCCCTGCTTGATCCGATTCGAATGAAATATGTTTGGGTGTTCGTCTCTTTTCCGGATATCGGGTAGGCATCGTCCGTCGCCACTTGCCGATCGTGAGTCTCCCTCGGTCTTGGGTCCCTGCGTTCCTGCGGTGAACAGGGAGGACGTCCCGGCTTACCCGGCTACTCGCTGCCCGTCGCAGTGACACCAGAGTACACTGCAATCAGAATGACCATACGCCGCGGCGGCAACCGTAGCGTCGCCGGAGAGAAGGTGTTCGGATACTGACAATGTGGTGAAGGGGGTCACGACCACGAAGAGAAGGAGCAGACCGTTCAGGAGCATGAACTATCTGCTGACCTGCATACTGCAATTGAGAGCATGTCCCAAAAGTGTCCGGTACCTGAAGATTAATCGGATCGAAGCACTCTCACGTAATCAATCCGCGGAGAAGAACTCGCCCTAGACCGGATCGCGAGCACGGCCTATCCCCGGCTATCACATCGCGGGGGGAGGGTGCGGGAGGGGGCCAGTCCCCTCCTGTCAAAGAGTATTGGGATGTCCTCCGAACATATTGTGGTGGTTCATCCACATTATGAGAATAGTCAGGACGCTGGTGGCGGACGCGAAGAATGCAGCCCACTCATCCAGAAGACCCTGAAAGGAACTGCTGCCGCGTGTAGTCGGGGTCGTAGATGCCCAAAACGAGCAACATGATTGCAAAAGCAAATGCACTGTCGCTGAATATTTCAAGTCGCCCCCCGCTTTCGGGAAATGATCTTCACAAAGATCACCTCGCATCTTGCATTCGATCTGCTGACACTGTGAAAAAATAAGCCTTGCTTTGTCCTCAATACACTTTTTCAGCCTTACATCCAGAGAGCGTCGCAGGGAGCATTCATACTCCGGGGGTGAAGAAGGTGTGTCCGTCCTCGCGGTTCGACGATTGGCGAAAGATCCTCCCTCTGCCGGTTTCTCGAGCGGAGCATTCGGCAGCACGATCTCATGGAATCAAGGGTCGATGATCTCGGAGGCCCGTACCGCCGCCTTCCTATGTGAACTGGCAGGGCCGGCTATGGGCCGGGACCTGCTCTACCTGCACCAGGATCAGCACCGAAGGCTGGTCGCCCACGGTTCCCGACCGGTGCCCCCTGCGCCCCTGAGCGTCTGGCCTGGTGTTCTGGTCGTTGCCGAACGACAGCTCGCCCGGCCCCATCTCCACGCGCATGCCGTCCATGGTCTCCACGAACCAGCTGCCCGAGAGCGGCACGATCCATTGCGGCTTCGGGTTCTCGTGCCACTCGCCCACCCAGCCTGCGGGGAGGACAAGGACGATCACGTTGGCAGCCGGGCTGCTCAGCCTCTCGATCCACGACGGCGCCGCACCACTCGAGACACTCTCGAACGCAAAGTCGCTCAGCCGGCAGCGGTCTTGATGGCTCACGCCGTTTTCGTCGGTCCAGACGTGCCAGTATGGTACGTCGGGCCCGTCGGGATCGCTGCTCTGCAGTTTACGATTACTCTCCATGGCAGCCTCCACTCTCTCGGGTACGCGTTCTCTCCGTGCTCCTCTGCGAACTCGCAACGAGGCCTCGGCTCGAGCCTGAGCAGCGGTTCACGATATCTCGATGGGCACGATCATGAAGCCGAACGTGCGGAGATCCAGGCCTCGTCTCAAATATCTTTCGGCGCCTCATGTGGCTTGGGTGATCGACGATGACACCTCAAAATCTCCTCCGTATCGATGCTCTGCAGGAGATTCCCTTTGGGACCGCCACACCCCTTTTGCCGCTCACGATGTCGGAGGGTCGGGGCAATCACCGTTCCGCATGCAAGGATAACCGTGCACGCAACCACGCTATGCGATCTTCCCGGGCCTCGTCGTTCAGGTAATGGCCGGCGTCGTACCACTCCATCGATCTCGGCTCGCTTGCTTTTTCAAAGAATTCCAGGGATTTCTCCCGCGTGAAAAGGTCGTCTCGAAGGCCGAACTGAAACAGAACGGCTGACGGCGCAGCGTGACCGATGTAGTTGCCCGGGTCGATGGGCGCCAGTGTCCGGCGATATCTCTCAAGCGCCTCTCCTGCGAGAGACGGCATATTGAGCACGGCAACGTCCGTGAAGCTCCCCGTGCCCGCCATCAGGACATAGGCTTTCACCCGCTTCTCTACCCCGGACAGTACCCCGCCGACGAGTGCTCCGAAGCTGTGGCCCACGTACCCGATTCGGTTCGGATCCACATCCGGTCGTGCTTCAAGGAGATCGAGACCCCGGCGGAGCCCGACCACGGTCCGGATATGTTCCTGCACGGCATTCTCCGGATCCGCGAGCGTTCTCCCCCATGCCTCTCCGCCCTTCTCCGTCCAGGGCGCATCGATTAACAGGGAGACCGCCCCCCATCGAGCGAGCATCAAAGACTCATCCCGAAAAGTAGCCCGGCTTCCGGGTCCGGGATGAACATAGATGATGCCTGCGAAGCGGCCTGCCTTTGGTGGCACCACCAGATATGCATTGAACCGTATCCCGGGAGCGGCGTTGTAGTGCACGTCATGGATGGAGATTCCATCTCTCTGTTCTATGACGGTCTCTTCGATATCAAGAGGTACTTCGGGGTCATAATCGAACAGCGCCTGCAGACTCTCAAAAGACCTGCCCGGGAGCGGTAATTCGGATTTCATGCCGCTCATCTCTGTGGTGTAAATCCGTGCGTCGCGACGATGCATCACGCAAGCCTCAATTGTATCGCACCGGTATAAAATGAATCGGTAGTGCTCCCGCTTACAACTGGAAGTAAATTTCAGGGGATCTGACCGCATTACATTGAGCAATGACCTGCATTCATGCAAAAAACTCAAACGGGGGGAGTGTTTCCATTATCAGTTGTTTCTTAGAGCACTACCGAAGGTTTCGTTAAAATCGGGAAAAGACGCTCATGTAGCCTTTTTCAGGATTGATACCGGGCGACTCCCCCGTGCACCCGGGTGCCCCGATGAGTGGAGGAGTCACAATGGCGAGTCCGATACCTATGTATTTGCATCCATTTCGGCTGCGTGATACCCCCTTTGTCCGGATGAGCGCTCTGGGACCTTTCGCGTTGCATAAATATCGAAAGCAATTGCTGCTTTCTCTGATTGCCTATCCAAGATCTGTGAATCGGTATTGGGATATCAGGAAAAGAAGCAGGTATTATGCTTATTTTGGGCTTTTGGTTGCTATTCTGCCGCTTACACGACTACCTCATGCAATTTGTGCAGCACGGTACACCGTGACCTAATTTTATATAGTATCGTGGGTGTCGAGGGTTCGCAGAAAAGGAGGTTTCTACATGCCCTATATGAATGTCGGTAAAGAGAACTCAGGCACCATCGATCTCTATTACGAGGACCACGGCGCGGGGAAACCGGTCGTACTGGTTCACGGTTGGCCGCTCAGCAGTCTCTCCTGGGAGAAACAGGTGCCAACCCTGCTGGAAGCGGGGTACCGTGTCATCGCGTACGACCGCAGGGGGTTCGGTCACTCCAGCAAGCCGACCTTCGGCTACGACTACGATACCATGACCGGGGACCTGCACACACTCATGACGGAGCTCGATCTACGTGACGCCACGCTGGTAGGCTTCTCGATGGGCGGCGGTGAGGTGGCCCGCTACCTCGGCACTTACGGTAGCGAGCGCGTAGAGAGAGCGGTGTTTATATCTTCCGTCCCGCCGTTCCTGCTGAAGACGCCCGACAACCCTGACGGCATGGACGTCAGTGTCGCCGACGGGATCAAGCACAGTATCGTCGGAGACCGCCCGGCGTTCCTCTCCGCATTTCTCTTGAATTTCTACAATTTCGATGTCTTTGGGGGCGACCGCGTCAGCGACGAGGTCGTTCGGCTCAGCTGGAACGTCGCGGCCGGCGCCTCCCCCAGGGGCACTCTGGATTGCGTCACGGCGTTCTCATCGACCGACTTCCGAAGCGATCTTCAACGCATCGACGTGCCCACCCTGATCGTTCACGGCGATGCAGACCGAATTGTACCCTTCGCCATATCGGGAAAGCGCACCCATGAACAGGTCAAGGGAAGCCGGCTGGTGGTGGTTGAGGGCGGGCCGCATGGCATTATCTGGACTCACGCCGGGATGGTCAACCGCGAGCTGCTGGATTTTCTCGGAAAGAAGGTCAAAGCGGCGCCGACGCCTACCTGAGGTCTCGTGCAGGAGGGGATCGAGCGTCCATGGCGGGAGGTGGGCGAGCCGCCGGCTGCCATGGCACGTGTCGACTTTCTCAACGAGGTTTTGATGCCTATAGTGTCCTGAAAAGGATGATCATGACCTGCAAGCAAGCACCCGCCTACCTTACGCCGCTGCCGGGGTCGGTCCTCACCGGCTCCGGAATCCCTGCTCGATGAGCCGGGCAGCGATCCGTCGGCGGGGGCGGGGGAACCATTATGTGATACCGCATCGATTCTTTGTCATCCGTTTTCATTATAGCACAGCAGCGTACGGGCAGGGCTATGTCGGCAGCTTCGGTTCCCCCCATGAGATGTCTCCCTCGCCGCGGCGAAAAGGAAACAGCCATAGTTATGCCGGGAGTGGAATTCGAGGCTCTCCATCGCGAGTGCGCAGCACATATGCGGTTAATTTTCGTTGCGGCACCGGCGCAGGATGAGTCAGGGGCTGCCTCAAGATGGAATCAGGGATAACGTGATGCGAAAAAAGATTGTGACAGCCGGACTTGCAGCCATTGCCGTGATAGCGCTGGCCGGATTTGGCGTATGGTATTTTCTCGACTCCCAGAAGGCCGCTACGGAACCTGTGGAAGCGATCACGGTTGCGTATTCACCTTTTGAGTATACCGCACTTTTTTGGATTGCCGATGACCAGCACTTTTTCGAGAAAAACGGCCTCAACCTGACCCTGCGGAAGTACGATTCCGGGGCTGCTTCACTGGATGGGGTGGCAAACGGTGAAGCGGACATTACCGTGGGGGTAACCGAGTTCCCCCTCGTCACGAAAGGCGTTCCAGAACGTAAAAGTACGGGTGATAGGAAACATCGATAAGGGTGATTTCATCTCCATTGTCGCGCGGAAGGACCGTGGAATCGAGAATGCCTCCGACCTTAAAGGGAAGAGGGTCGGGACGACTATCGGCACGGTCGCGGAATTCCATCTCGGGAGGTTCCTGGCGCTGCACGGCATGACGATGCGGGATATCACGCTCGTCGACGTAAAAACCCCTGATGGATGGGTAAATGCGGTTGCAGACGGAGACCTCGATGCTATTTCGACCGCACAACCGTATGTCAACGCAGCCGGAGATCGCTTGGCGATAACGCTATTGTCTGGTCGGCGCAGAGTAGCCAGCCTCTGTTTGGGTTGGTCAGTATCCACGGATGAGTGGATAACGCGAGCATCCCGGACAGGCCGAGCAGATTCCTCACGTCCCTCTGCAGAGGCAGAGGAGTATGCTACCATACACCCGGCCGAAGCCCGGACAATCGTGCAGGAACGGCTGAACCTCGATGCCGGGTATATGGATACGGTCTGGCGGCAGAACCAGTTCTGCCTTTCGCTCGACCAGTCGCTTATCCTGGCGATGGAGGACGAGGCGCGGTGGATGATCGCGAACAATCTGACGAACGCACGGCGGTGCCGGATTTCCGGCAGTATATCTCCACTGACGGTCTGGAAACCGTGAGGCCCGGTTCGGTGAACATCATTGAGTGAGGCCGCGTTATGAAGTGGAGTTCGCTTGTCGGGATCGCGGCTGTCATTCCGGTCGTTTTTGTAGGTCTTGGGGCACTGGTTCTCGTACAATCCCCGGAACCCCGTCTTCCGACCGAGGATATCACGATCGCAACATACCAAAACCAGCTCCCCGCGCTCATTTATGTTGCACAAGATCAGGGCTATTTTTCTGCAAACGGCCTCAACGTCACGATCCGGTACGATGATAGCGGAGCTCTCTCTGTTGATGCAGTGCTTGCGAAGGAAGCCGATATCGGGCTCGCTTCGGAGTACGTCTTTGCCCGCAACATCGTGAACGGTCAGAACATTACCGCGCTTGGCAGTGTCGCAAAAACCCAGGACATCTACCTGATTGGGCGGAGGACCGCGGCATCCGGAACCCGGCGGATCTTGCAGGCAAGAGGATCGGGCTTCCCGTGCGAACAGCCACGGAGTATTACCTGAGCAATACCTGAAACTGAACGGTATACCGTCGGAGGAAGTAACGGTGATCGATGTCCCGACCGCCTCTATCTCCGATGCCCTTGCGAACGGGACGGTGGACGGGGTTGTTATCGTCCAGCCGGTTGCGGGTGCTGTCAGGAGCCGGCTCGGGAGCAACGCAACTATGTGGCCTGTCCAGGGAGGACAGTCGTACTTCTGGACGCTGACCAGCCGGGAAGAGTGGGCGGAGAACCACGCAGATGCGGTCACCCGTTTCCTTGAGGCACTTGCCCTGGCCGAAGATGATCTCGCAACCGATCCGCAGGGAGCAAAATCGGCTGTGATCAGGGAGATTGGCTGCGATGATGCGTATCTCGAACAGGTATGGGGGGAAAGCCAGTTCTCCCTTTCGCTCGACCAGTCATTCGTCACTGCCATGGAGGACGAGGCACGGTGGATGATCGCAGATACTGTGGCAAGCGCGGAGCTGACTCCTGATTTTACCCGTTACATCTCCACGGAGAGCCTCGAACAGGTAAAACCCGGGTCGGTATACATCATAACGGGAAGGAGAGAGCCATGAAGATCAGGACGCAGTTATTTGCCGGGATGGCCATCTTCGGGCTTCTCCTCGTCATCATATCGGGCCTCGTGATCACGACAAACCAGGAGACTGAGAAGCTCGTCGATCAGGGAGGAACTGGCAAACAGCATCGCCCTCGAGGTCGGCGAGCTCGGCTACCTCTCGAGCGACTATATCCTGTACCGGGAGCCCCAGCAGGCAGAGCGGTGGAACGCGAAGTTTTCCTCCGTATCCGACCATATCGCGGGTCTCTCCGTCGACCGGCCGGAGCAGCAGGTGATCGTCGGCAACCTTAAAGCAAACCTCAAAAACACCAGATCGGTCTTCGACGACATCGTATCGAGCCCCGCACAGTCCGGAGGGATAGATACCGGCTTCGTCCAGCTCTCCTGGAGCAGGATGGCGGTCCAGAACCAGGGGATGGTCTTTGACGCGGGAAGGCTCTCCCATCTCCTTCGCGACCAGGCGGACGAGCTGAGGCAGGCACGGAAGCTGCTCATCTTCGCGCTGATGGGGGCGTTCGTCGCGTTTCTCCTCACCAGTTATCTCCTCTTCTCCCGGCGGACGCTGAAGTCGATTGCGGACCTGCAGGAAGGAGCACGGATCATCGGTTCCGGAAACCTCGATTATACCATCGATGAGAAGGGAGACGACGAGATCAGCGAACTCTCCCGATCCTTCAACCTGATGACCTCCGACTTAAAACACGTCATCGCCTCAAAAGCCGACCTCGAGCGGGAGATCGCCGGCCGGAAACAGGCCGAGGAGGAACTGCAGCAGCTGCTCGTCCAGCTGGAGGACCGGACGCATCAACTGGAGGCGACCGCCGCGAACCTCCAGGCAGCCAATGAGGAACTCGAGATCACGAACGAAGAGATGGAGATCGCCAACGAGGAATTGCAGGCGATCACCGACGAACTCGTCCGGCAGAGCCGGGAGCTTGAGGAGGCGCATCGCGAGGCGAATCTCTACCTGGATATCATGACCCACGACATCCGGAACGCGAACAACGTCTCCAGCATGTACGCCGACCTCCTGGCCGATCTCGCGGAAGGAGACCCGAAGACCTATGCGGAGAAACTGCACGACAGCATCGATCGAAGCAGCGAGATCCTCAGGAACGTCGCCACAATACGCAGAGTTCAGAGTGAGTCGGCTCGCCGCGTGCCGGTAGACCTCGATGCGGTCATCCGGGAGGAGCTCGGCACCTCCCCCGGGGCATCGATACAGTATGACGGTCGGCGGATCGAGGTGCTGGCGGACGGTCTTCTGCCGGGCATCTTCACGAACCTCTCGGCAACGCCGTCAAGTTCGGCGGTCCGGATGTTGCGATTGCCATCCGGATCGAGGATCAGGACGCCGGGGTGCTGGTGACGGTCGAGGACACCGGCCCTGGCGTTCCGGACGAGATCAAAGAGAAACTCTTCCACCGGTTCGAGCGGGGCATGGGCAAAGGAAGGGGCGAGGGACTTGGGCTCTTCATCGTCAGGACCCTCATCGAGCGCTACGGCGGGAAGGTCTGGATCGACGACCGGATGCCCGGCCATCCGGAGGAAGGAGTGGCCTTTAAGTTCACGCTCCAAAAAGCCCCGCAAAACAGCTGAGAGATCTGAAAACAAGCTTGCGCCGTAATTCGTATGCTCTCTTGAGTCGTGCGGAGGGGTGCAGCAACAGGTCGGTGGCGTGACATTACTCTGGTGAGCAGCAATGATTGCGGTGGTGATCGCGTCGGAAGAGACGGAACAGACCTCATTCCTGCACACTTCCTCTTCCGGGGAGAGGAAAGCCGAACCCCGAACGTTTTCGCCGCCTCTGCGATAAAATTATATGCCGAGGGGCTGATGGGCACGCCTATGCCCATAGGTGTTGCCGAGAAAGTGAAAGGCTTCTTCTTGAAACCTTCAGCGATGTTTCAGGCCACGAGAACGGAAAGCCTGAGCAGCGCATTCCAGTATTACGTGATACTGCTTATCATTTTTAGCGTGCTGCTGTTCATTGTTGTTGCCGTTGCATCCACAGCGATCCCCGCCATAACAAGCGGGCTTTTACCCGTGCGGTTCGGGGCCGGACTAAGCCTGTTTTTGGTCTTCTCCCTCTTCGTGATCCAGCTTTACGGGATATTCCTGAGCGGACTTACGTATCATGTATTCGTGATCCTGTTCGGCGGGAGACAGGGAGTGGTCCAGACTATAAAAACCGTCATGTACGCCTCAACGCCGCACTTTATCCTGGGATGGATCCCCATCATCTCAATCGTCGGGGCCGTCTGGACGTTGATCCTCATCATCATCGGAATACGAGAGAACCAGGAGATGCCGCTCGGCCGTGCCGTCCTGGTGCTCATCGTCCCACTGGTCCTTGGCCTGATCTCCTGGGGACTTTTCGCCCTGACACTGGGAGCGCTCTACCGCGCCCGGTTGCGTGCCCTGACTGGAATATGATGCCGGCAGGGCGGAACGACCGGCCGTGCGGGAGAGAAGGGGTTCGGCCTTGCCGCTCGAGCACCCTGACCCCTCAAATATCGAACCAAAATCTGCGGAAGGATTCCGAGATCATCCCGTTTCGGGAATCTTTAATTACGAGAAACAGGACTCGTGATATGTTGTGATCGATGCTGAAAACCTCACCCGGAAATTCGGCGATCTGACGGCGGTGGATAACGTAACTTTTCATATCGATGAGGGGGAGGTCTTCGGCCTTCTGGGACCCAATGGAGCGGGGAAGACCACCACGGTGCGGATGCTCTGCGGCCTCATCGCTAAGACCAGCGGGGATGCACGAATAGCCGATTATGATATCGGGAAAGATCCCTTGCAGATCCGGAAGATCATCGGGCTGATCCCGGAGAACGTCGGTCTTTATGGCGAACTGAGCGCCTACCGCAACCTCGATTTTTACGCCAGGTTGTATGAACGGACCGACCGGCAACGGAGCGAGAGCATCGAGCGCCTTCTCAAGATGTTAGGGATCTGGGAGGAGCGAGACCAGCCCGTAGGCACGTTCTCCAAGGGAATGAAACAGCGGGTTGCCATCGCCCGGGCACTGGTGCATGACCCCCAGATTCTGTTTCTGGACGAGCCCACCGCAAACCTGGATCCGGAGGCGGCAAAGACGGTGCGGGACTTCATCCTTGAACTGAAGAAAGAGGAGAAGACCATCTTCCTCAATACGCACAATCTGGACGAAGCCCAGAAACTCTGCGACCGCATCGGGATTCTGAGAACCCACCTGCTCCGCATCGGCACACCCGGGGAGCTGAAGGAATCGCTCTGGGGCAGCAAAACCGTCATCCAGCTGCAGGAAGTCAACGACTCCATCGTGGAAGCAGTACAAAAACAGACCGCGAACAAGGTGGCGGTCGAGGATCACCGGCTGGTGATCGACGTGATGAACGCGGAGCAGGAAAATCCCGGTCTGGTGGAGGCCATCGTCTCCGCGGGCGGCCGCATCCAGTTCGTGCAGGGCCTCAGCCCGACCCTGGAAGACGTATACTTAAAGATCGTGAGGGAGAACGAATGAGGCTATCCATCGCGTGGATCATCGCATCGAAGGAGCTGAGCACCTTCCGGAAAAAGAGGAGTGTCCTCTTCAGCGTAATCGTGTTTCCCCTCTTCGTGGGCATCGGACTGCCTCTGCTGATCCGCTATCTTCTGGTGAGCTCCGGGAGCATCTCCGCTGATGCATTGTCGGCATTGCTTGATGTCATAAACGCATTCGCCTTTTTCTTCATCGTCGGTGCGGGCATCCTTCCCACCGCGATCGCATCCTACAGCATCGTCGGCGAAAAGGAGGCACAAAGCCTGGAGCCGCTTCTTGCCACACCAACCACCGACGGCGAGATCCTTCTGGGTAAGAGCATCGGCGCACTTCTTCCTCCCCTGGTCGCCATCTGGATAGGTGCGGTCATCTTCATGGCCCTGATCGACATCTATACCGTCGGCTTGCTGGGCTATCTCTACTATCCCAACGGGAGCATAGCAGTCATCATGCTGCTGCTGGTGCCCCTAGCGGCCATCACCGCAGTTGAGCTGAGCGTGATCCTTTCGGCCAGGGTAAATGATGTCCGGAGCGCACAGCAACTCGGATCCTTGATCGTGATCCCCTTTGCCGTCATCTATGTGCTGGGCGAGATAGGTGCGTTCCCGCTCACGGTGCCGTACCTCCTCATCCTCGCGGCCATTATCCTGGTCGTCGATATCGGGCTGTTCTCTCTGAGTGTGTCAACGTTCCGGAGGGAAGAGATCCTCACGAAGTGGAGGTAGTATATGGTGAGACGCCGGCCGGAAACGATGATCCGGGTCTCAGACGAAGACAGCGGGCAGTTCCCGACCGGACGGTAAGGAGCGGGAAATGAAAATCTTCAGAGGGCTCAATGATCCTCCTGCACCTGGCCAGCCGGCCGACCGGCTGTTCTTCGCCGACAACCTGCGGACCTGGCCGATCGTCCTGTGGTGCTGCACCACATCGCCCTCGTCTACGGGCCAATCGCCCCATTCTACTACGCGGAGCCGGCACCGGCTAGCGATGTCCTCTTTTATATTTTCGTGCTCGTGTTCGTGCTCTCCGACCGGGCCTACTTCATGGGTCTCCTCTTCCTGGTCTCCGGGCACTTCACCCCCGGCTCGCTCGAACGGAAGGGTGAGAAAATGTTCGTCCGTGACCGCCTGGTCCGGCTGGGGATCCCACTGGTGTTCTTCTTCCTCAGCCCGCTCGCGTGGCTCGGGTTATACGCGATGCCGCCAACCCTGAGATCTTTGTTCGCTACCGCGGGCATACCCCTCCCTACTTTCGACGACATCACAGATTCCTTCGGCATTGGCCCCATGTGGTTTGTGGAGATGCTGTTCATCTTTGATGTCGGCTTTGCGATCTGGTGGGTGCTCCGGCAGAGACGCAGTCCCCCCAAGAGGGCCGCGCCGATGAACGGAACGGCGCTCCGCCCCGCGACCGGACCATCGCCGCCTCCATCATCCTCCTGGCGCTGGCCAGTTACCTGATCCGGATCATCATCCCGCTCGGCACGTTTGTCGTAGAATTCCCGACGTTGTCCTATCTCCCGCAGTACCTCGAGCTTCTTCATCATCGGCATCGTCGCGGTCCGGCGCAACTGGTTTGTGACCATCCCGAAGTCGATGGGCAGGATGGGATTTTTGATCGCCGGGATCGCAATGGTCACCCTCTTCCCCTGGCACTGATCGGAGGGGCAGCCTTCATTGGGAACGGGAGCTGGTCGTCCGTGGTCTATGCCCTCTGGGACTCGACGGTGGCGGTGGGGATGGCACTCGGCCCGATCACGCTCTTCCGGGACGACCGGTTCAACCACTCAGGCCGGTTCTTCCGGTTCCTGCAACGGCACTCCTACACGGTCTACTTCATCCAGGCCCCGCTCATCGTGCTGGTCGCGGTCTCGCTGAAGGATCTTGTGCTCCCGCCATTCGTAAAATTCGTCCTGGTGTCGTTCATCACGGTCCCGTTCTGCTTCGTCGTGGCCTACCTGATCCTGAAGATCCCATACGCGGACAGGGTCCTCTGATATCCGGAGATGCCGGGCGGGACTGGCTGCTATTGATGACACTCTCTGGTGTTCTCCGGTCATGGTACCGGCCGAGCATCTCCGCTCGCCACATCCCTCATTTTTTCTCTATCGAGGAGAGCCAGGCCCACGGACCTTCGGCCCGGGTGCGGCTCTCGAAGGACGCCGGCCGGATGTACTTGATGGTCCAGCCGTCACGGAAGCTCTCCTGTATCTCTCTTTGCGATATTCTCCTCGGGCCGTATCCGCCGGGCTCCAGGTCACTGAAGCAGAGCATGAAGTACTTCCCGCCCGGGGCCAGGACGGCTGCAAGGTTTTCCACGAAGATCGACCGGTCCTCGTCGGACAGGGTATGGAAGAGCCCCGAATCCGTGGCCGTATCGAACTGCCTGTCGAGGGTGGCAAGTTCGAGTGCGTTCAGGACAAGAAAATGCACCAGGAGTCCCCTTTCGGCAGCCTTCTCCTTTGCCTTCCCGATCGCCAGGGGTGCGGAATCGATCCCCCACACCTCATGCCCCTCCTCCGCAAAGAAGAGGGCGTGCTCTCCTGTCCCGCACCCAATGTCCAGGACAGATCCGACGATCTCGCCCCTCCGAACCAGTTCCACGAACTCTTTCTGCGGCCGTCCGATGTCCCACGGTGGAGTGCCCCTGTATGCCCGGTCAAAGAAATCCATAGCTCACCATGACTTAACCGGTGTGCTTATCATTTTTGTCCATATCGATGAGAATTGCGATTAACCCGTCCCTCTCCTCAAATTCCTACTCCCTCCTGCCCCCCCTTCATCAAAGACTGGCTGGTCCGCCCGGGAATTCCGCTGGCCGTGTTCTTCTTCGTTGTTCTGAACGAATGAACCGCGATGCAAGCGTCAATGCCAGCACGATACCGACAAACAGCAGGACCAACGTGATGGCCAGCTGGCCCTGCTCATAGAAGAGGTAACCGAGTATCAGCATTAACGCAGAGAGGATGACCAGCCCTGCTGTCATCGGCGTCGATTCTGTGGGCATGGTGAAGCATTGCTACCCACCCCTAAAAATCATTATGCACCAGCGGCGGCGTGGTTCTTCCGAACCGATACGTGCCTGCAGGACGCCCTTTTTCCACCCTGCATATCGGGAACGATCACTCAAAACGTTCTATTCCCGTCTCATCGGGTGACGACAGCCTGCCCTCAATACGGTCGCCGATCTCCTCCTCGGGTTCACCTGGTGCATCGGACAGGATTTCACGCAGTTTTCTTCTGTCTTTAGCCCATAGCAGCAGAAACGATGCCAGAAAAATCATCGTGTAGCATGCCCAGAATACCGGTATCGTCGTCCCGCTGTCGGTTCCCCCGGAGAAGAACTTTCGGGAGCCTGCGTACACCGAGAGCAGCATCACTATGATAACGAACAGGTATGGCGTGATCCCGACATACGACGACGTGCCGGAAGCGGACCGCCTGGCCTTTTTGGGTGTGACCATGAACGGGAGTTTTTTTCCGGAGACAACATACCAGGCGGCGCGGGCGTACACGAAGGCGAGGCTGTTGAAGATCGTCTGCGTCCGCATAAAATCGCGGAGCGTGTACTGGCGTTCACGGGAGCTGATGCCGAACTGAAGTGCAAGTACGACAACCAGTATCACGATGAAGATTTTGGGCATCTGCACCGACAGGATCCGGATGCCGAAGAGCAGCGTGATCCCGGGGAGGAGAATGAGTGCCAGGTTCATCCCCCCCAGAAGGTAGGACGATACTGTTACTATAAACTCAAGCCACTGCAGGGGCTTCATGGAACGGGGTTGTTTCAGGAACGTCTTGAGTATCGTCACGAGCAGACTGCGTGTTCCCGTATGCCCAGCGGAGTTGTTGCGTGAAATACGCCGCGAGAGTCGGCGGTGCAAGCCCTTCCGCATACACCGTATCGAGAAAGATTCCCCGATAGCCCTTGAGATGGAATAAAAAGGCCGTGGCGATATCTTCGGCGATGCACTCCTCGTCCATGCCGCCGATCGCCGAAAGATGGCTCACCCGGAAGAGACTGTTCGAACCGGTCAGCATTCCGACACCGTTGACGCTCAGTCCCCGGCAAACATGTTTGTTATAGATATGCTGCTGGTACGAGAAGGTAACGCTCACCGGATCTTCCGGTTCCGACCTGAAGAATTGCGGCGTCTGAATGAATGATACGGAATCGTCTGCCTCGAGGATCGGGATCAGGTCCCGGAAGATATTCGATCTCACCTGCTGATCCGAATCGATGACCAGGATATACTCGGTACCCTCGTCGAGAACGGTGAGTGCATGATTGATCGCCCCTGCTTTAAACCCCTGCCGGTGATCGCGGTGAATATAGCGAACAGAATGCGCAGCACAGATCTCGCGGTTTGCTGCCTGAAGTTCCCCGTCGGTCGAGTCGTCCAGAACGTAGATGCCGACGTTCGGGTACTCGATCTTCGTGCATGCCCGGATGCAGGACTCAACGGTATCAGGCTCCTCGTTATACACCGGTATAAGGACGGCGGTGCGAAACTCGCGTCTGCTCACCGGTGCCGGGTTGATAACCGGTCCTCTATAGACAAAGAGCGACCGCATGAGATGGTCGGCATCAGCTCACGCCATGGATCGCAGCGAAGAAGAGGGCTGCTATCAGGATGCCGGAGACTATCCTGGACGGGATCCACCCTTCGGTGCCGATGAGGAAGAGGTCATGGAGGAAAACGAACAAAAGCAGCAGCAGAAAGAAACTGGTTAATAGAGAAATCCACGATGTCCGCTTCACGAGTACCCCATCCCCTGGAGGCTGCGGTCTGAATGCAGTCTCCGGAGATCCTGATCGCAGTTGGGCGATCACGGTACTGGAGACGGATTGGTGCAGTGTGCAGACCGTTTGAATACCATCCCACTTCTCTGTTATACTTAACGCTTGTGGTCTGGATGCTGTGTTGAATGAGTCCGGTCATTCGGCCAGAAGAAAGAAGGTGACGGCCGTCCCTGCCGGTCTTCCATGCCACAGACAGAACGCTGGGGACGGCCGTACCCCGACAGTCGCGACTGGAGTGTGTCTTATGAACGTCTGGTTCGGTGTGGCGAGTTCTCTCTCGCTTGCGTTCATCGAGCAGTAGGACGATCTCCTTTCTGGGATGAACGTCGGCAAGCGCGGTCGGCCGTACCAATATCCGAAGCCCTGTTCGGGCGTCGGACTTAATACATCCAATTGATAATAGATATAGGATCTTTTTGAGCGAGGGTAGGCTTAGCCCGGCCAAAGCCGGCGGACTTAAGATCCGTTCTCGAAGGAGTCCGTGGGTTCGAATCCCACCCCTCGCATCGCGTATTTGGGTTATAGACAAGTGAAAAAAATTTGACGCTCACCTTTGGGTATGATCCAGCAGTGGGGGGGTGTCCCATTTTGAGGTAGTGTAACACTCACCTCTGGACATGATCCAACAGTGGGGTGTTGCTCTTGAGGTGGGGAGGTGCCTCCAGGGGGGTTCTGTCCTGTTCTGAAGTGGTTATTGGGTGAAGAGCCTCTGAGGCTAGTCAGTGAACTGTTCATAGGCCTTCTTGATGTATGGAGTGGGGGGTATACTGTTTAGTGGCCTCCTAGGTATGAGATGTTAACCTTTTGAATTCCTTTTCCTGACCCAATCAAAGAAAAGACTAACTAATAAGAAGAAAAGCCCCCCAATTATTGTTGGGATACTATTATCACCCATCATAAGGGATAACATAGTTGAGCCTATAAGCACCCCGATACATCCTATTCCATATTCATAGACCTTCTTGTGAATAACCCGTCCTTCAGGGCGGGTTAGTTCACGTTCCCTGTGGCAGACAGGACAAAACTCCTGGAATACGCGCTTCTGGAGCATTACGAGATCCGCTTCAGCCGATGACCGGGTTCGTCACCGGACTCTTTTCCTGAAGATCACCACCGTCGCAATAAGCCCGATGATGATATTGAGGTAGTAGAGCATGAACCGCCAGAGCGCCACGAAAACACCGACCAACGCCGAGGGGATGATGAGCCCGTAGAGCGTTGCGGCGCTGATCTCTGCGATACCGGCGGAACCCGGCGTGAGGGGAATAACCTCCACGAGTGCGATGATGAGCTGGAACAGGAACGATTCAAGGACATACGGCTGCAGCCCAAGACCGAGCAGGATAAAGGAAGCGACCAGAAACTCCGAAAACCAGAACAGTGTTGCGAACAGGAACCCTGTGAGCAGTCCTCTCCTGCCGGCACTGCTGAACCGGGAGATGCTCCCGGAGAAGTTATCGACCTCACGATTGATACGTACTGCCAGGTCGTCGCTCTCTCTCTTCTCCTCCGAATTGTCAGGGCTCATGTGTGATATTCGCGATCGAAGATGCCGCCACAAGGCCAGCAACCGGTTCGTGACGCGCTTCAGGAATACCGGATGCCGGACCAGATACAGAAAGCCGAGTACCATTCCGCCGATGAGCACGAGGGAGACGACGGAGACCTCGACGAGATCCGGGGAGATTGCCCGGATCCTGTAGCCGAGAAAGACGATTGCGAGAAGAAAGAAGAGAATCAGCACCACGCCGTCGAGGACCCGCTCCATGATGACGATTGCCGTCGCGTCGCCGACCTTCACATCGGAGCGGGTCAGCTCATGAATCCGCACGGGCTCCCCGCCCACCTGACCGGGAGTGACCGCACCCGGAATGAGGTTGACCAGTACCGATCTCGAACGAACGAAGCAGCCCGATGGAGTACAAGAGCCCCCGGGAGAGATACTTTATCTTACCGCCCCAGAACGCCAGCGAGAGGATGCGGAATGCGACGGCGATTACCAGAAAGTACGGATCGAGATGCTGGAGATAGTAGAGCGTATCCTGGTTGATCGTGAGCAGCAGCACGACAGCGATGATAGCCAGGCTGATAAGAAGGGAGATCCAGAGCCATCTCGACTGTGTGCGTGCCATTCGTATCCGTATCCTCCGGCGTCGGGCTCTCTTTGAGGTTCACGCAGCACCGGTAATCACTGCCGTATCCTTCCCGCATCCGGTCACGGCAGTTCATCCTGCCTGACAAAGTGGAGGGACGCCGAATTCATACAGATAGCGCTTGTACGTCGGCGGCGGCCCGTCGTCGAAGACATGGCCGAGGTGTGCGTCGCAGCGACTGCAGAGCACCTCCGTCCGGGTCATGAAGAGACTCCTATCGGCGGCCGTCCGGACGTTCAGTTCCGAGATCGGTTCGGAGAAACTCGGCCAGCCCGTACCCGACTCGAACTTGGCCTTCGAACTGAAGAGCTCGGTGTCGCAACAGACACATTCGTACAATCCCTCCTCCTTGCAGTCCCAGTATTTACCGGTAAATGCCCGTTCGGTACCACCCTTCCGGGCGACGGCGAACGATTGAGGCGTCAACTGGCGCCGCCACTCGTCATCGGATTTGACAACCTTCTCCACTTCTTCCACGGTGCCTGTTCTGGCATTGTAAATCCTGACCATCTCTCTCTCTGCACCTCAACGTCACGGCTCATCGATATCCTCCCCAACTGATTGGTCACCTCAACCCAGCCCGTATATATCATTTTCTTCGGTGATGCCGTGTTGAATAATTCTGGTCACCCGACCGCAAGAGTGACGAGAGAGGAGTGTATCAGGCGATCTTCCCTGACCTTCTTCGCTCCGGCTACACCATCCAGAAGGTCGATCTTGAGTATTTTATCCTCGATACAAAGGATATTCAAGCAAAAAAGGGGGATCGACCGGTTATGATGGCTAAAAAAAAGTAAGAGGGAACAAACTGAGTGCTCTGGTCGATCAAAACGGCCTTCCCCTTGCCTGCACCGTTTTCCCGGCAAACATCCACGATACTCAACTCTACGAACCAACTCTCGAAGCATTCACAATTCCTGAGGTCACAGAGAAACCATCGATAATCTCGGCTGATACAGCCTACGATTCCCGGGAGATTCGCCAGTACAACCGGAAGAGACGAATAAAAAGCAACATCCCGGTCAACCGGAGATCCCGGATACACCCGAAGCGAGGAAGGCCATTCTGGTTTGATCCGGAATTGTATAAAAAGCGAAGCGCCGTTGAACGATTTTTCAGCTGGATCGAGGCATTCAAGAAGGTCGTTCCCCGATACGAGCGATATGAATACTCATTCCTGGGACTCATCTACCCGGCATGTGCCATGATGGTCTGGAGAGTTATGGGACGACCTCTTTTTCAGTTTGGTCTGATATTAGAGCTATGGCATACTATTTTTAAATAACACATTGTTGACTGTTAAAATTGTAAAATAGCAGTTGAATAGGTCCGCTTTTCGTTTATTCGAAGCTTTTCGAGGTTGGTACAACGATACAGGGATATTTATATGAAGGAAACAAGATAAATAGAACCAGCCAAAGGCGTAGCGAGGTAACTGTATGCCAACGAGTAAGAAACAATTGGAGAAACTGAACAAAGTGAAGAAGGCCAAGGCAGAAGAACTCTCGCAGCAGGCGGCTGCAGGTAGCCAAGCCGCCAAGAAAAAGCTAAGAAGCTCGAGAAAAAGCTCAAGTGAGCCGCCTGGAATTTCCAACTATTTTCATTTTTCTTTTAAGGGCTAATAAAACGAATATCACTATGCAAGTCGCAAAATGCTCGTATATGGAGGGTAGCGGAAGGCTCAATTTTTAAATTTTAAAAAATATTACTCCGAACATTTTCGATATGATAGAGGTCATCCCATAACTCTCCAGAGTATCATTGCACACGCCAGGTGAACGAGTCCCAGGAATGAACACTCATACCGCTCGTATCGAGGAACGATCTTCTTGAACGCCTCAATCCAGCTGAAGAACCGTTCGATGGCACCCCTTTTCTTATACAGTTCTGGATCGAACCAGCGTGGCCTTCCTCGCTTCGGGTGTATCCGGGGTCTCCGGTTGACCGGGATGTTGCTCTTGATCCCTCCTTTCCGATTGTACTGCCGGATCTCATGTGAATCGTAGACTGCATCTGCTGAGATGATTGAGGGATGATCCTGGACATCCGGAATCATGAATGCTTCGAGAGTTGGTTCGTAGAGTCGAGAATCGTGGATATTTGCCGGGAAAAGGGTGCAGGCAAGGGGAAGGCCGTTCTGATCGACCAGAACACTCATTTCATTCCCATTCACCTTCTTATAGCCATCATAACTGGTCGATCTTCCTTTTTTGCTTGAATATCCCTGGTATCAACAGAACAATGTGTGAGATCGAGTTTCTGAAAGGTGTAGCCGGCACCGAGAAGGTCGAGGAAGATGTCCTGATAGATGCCATGCTCGGCGAGATAGAGATGAAAGCGATGTACCGTTGATTTCGTGCCATATTTTCGGGGTACGTCGCTCCAGGTACAACCGGTGGTCAGGACAAAGTGAATCCCGTTGAACATGGCGCGATGGTCGGTTCGAGGCCGCCCGATATGGGGTTTCTGGGGAGGGAGGTGCGGCTCGAGGATCGCCCAGAGATCATCGTCGATTTCCCGGAATGCCATACGGCCTGAGTTTTATTCAAGTGTGCATACAATTAGGGGATGATCTCGTTGATTCGCCGTACTTTGCCTGGATGCTTGTGACGGTCTTCTCGCCATCCATGAGATCTGCCTGGGTCAGAATCACCTGGAGCGGGTGGCGGACGTGGTCGCTGAGGATGGCGAACTGCTCCATGTTCTGCTCGATCTGAGTATATGCCTGCCGCCGGATCGCTTCGTGGGGCTTCCGGTCAGTGATCTCGTAGATGGTGCCGTGGCCATGATGTCCCTCCTGCTCACCGGAGCGATTCCACGAGCCGCAGACCGCCGGACATAAACGGCAATGGGGATTGTACGGGTTGATGAGCAGGGGGTGATCGAGAGTGTACCGGGAAAGGCGCCGTCTTCGGGGATCGGGTTCGCAGGGGTAATCCTATGACTGATGCAACCAAATGGAGTTGCAATGACTGTCACGATCATCCCGCAGGCTTCGGAGCCTCGGCCTCAACGAGTACGAGGCGAAGGTCTACTCCACCCTCGTCGGGCTCCGGAAGGCCACCGCACGCGACATCCACCGGCTGAGCGGCGTCCCCCGCGGACGCATCTACGAGATCCTCCACGACCTTGCCCGCCGGGGGTTCATCGGCGTCGAGGAGGGTTCCCCGAACTCCTACTACGTGCTCGACACCGACGAGGTGATCGACCGGCTCAAAGAGGACGCCATCCGCTCGCTCGAAGAGGCCCGCACCGCCCTGAAAAGCCTCGAGGTCGAACTGCCGGTGACGAGCGCCCCGTGGTTCGTCCTCCGGAGCGACTGGGCGATCGAGAACCACTTCCAGTCGGTCTTCCGGAAGGTGCAGGAGGAGCTTCTCGTCCTCTGCCGCGACCCTGGGTTCCTGCAGGAGCACGAGCGGCTCTTCAAGCAGCTCCGCCGGCGGATCCAGGTCTCCATCGTCGTCAGCGATAAGGAACTGTTCTCCGGGATCACCCTCCCGATCTACGAGGCCACCGGGATCCTCCGTGACTTCTTCGAGGGGGATGTCCCGGGGCAGGAGCACGTCGAGATGATCGCCGCCTTCTTCATCGACGCGAAGGAATCGTTCTTCATCGGCAGAAACGGTGCCGAACGGCTCGCCGTCATCGGCACGGAACGGGCACTGACCCGCTACCTCGCAAAGAGCATCGCCGAGCGGATAGAAGAGTGAAAAATGGGATTCAGGCCGCCGATACCTGCTCGAGCGCCGCATCCCGCTTCCCGGCGAAGCGGTACATGAGCGAGAGCACGGCCGGCATGACGAGGATCGCGCCCACGAGCGAGAAGCCGACGGTGATCACCGTCACGATCCCGAAGTTCGCGATGATGTTGAAGGACGAGAGCACCAGCGCCGAGAAGCCGAAGACCGTGGTCATGCCCGAGACCGTGATCGCGGTGCCGATCTTCTGGACGGCCATCTGGATCGCCGTGGAGATGTCCACCCCCCGCGCAAGTTCCTCCTCGCACCGCTCCATGATCAGGATGGTGTACTCCGAGGCGACACCGATCGTCATCGAGCCGAGCACGGCGGTCAGGGGCGTGTAATCGATCCCGAGCAGGTACATGATCGCCCCGTTCCACCCCACGATCAGGACGATCGGGATAAGGGGTGAGACTGCGTTGATCTTCCGGTAGACGAGCAGCAGAAAGGCGAGGATGAAGACGAAGCCGAGCACCGTCATCCCGGTCTTGGAATCCTTGATATCGTCCATCAGCCCTGAAAACATCTCCATGGTGCCCGTGACCTGTCCGTGGACTCCCGCGGGAGGCTCGAGCCAGACGATGTCTTTCTCGATATCCTGCACGAGCGAGCGGGAAGCGTCCATCTCCATGGCCACCGTTGTAAACTGCAGCACTGCCTCCATATTCCCGTTCAGGTAGCGGTTCTTCGACTCCTCCGGGATCCGGTCGACGACGCTTGCGATCTCTTGCTCCGTCGTTGGGAGGGACCCGCCGTTGTACTCTGCAATGAGGGTGGCGATACTGGTCACGCCGGTGATCTTCTCGTCCTCGAGTTCGTATGCCCCGAAGGCATGTATCCAGCCGAGCACCTCGGGGTCGAGGATGTCGTCCGCCGCGATGACGACGGGGATGGTCGAGGCGGCGCCCATCGTGCGGGTGATCTTCTTCATGTCGAGCAGCGCCGGCATCTCCGAGGGGACGAAGGTCTCCTCGTCGGCGTTGATGGGGACCCGGGTGTCGAGCTGGAGGCCGACCGCCGCCACCACGCAGAAGAGCAGGATCACCGGGACAGGATGCTTCGCGACCGCGAAAGCAACTCTGCCGAGCATCGCGTCGTAGCGCTCGATGAGGGACCCGCGGCTCCCCTCCGCATGTGGCGGCTCCTGATCGCAGCCCTTCCAGTCGAGCTCGCAGGAGGCGACGTCATCGAGCATGCCGCTATGGGCTTTTGGCCGGTAGTGCATGATTAGTGCGAAGGTCGGCACGATGATGAGGGCCGCGAGGTAGCAGCAGACCACCCCGATGGTGCAGGTGACGCCGAAATCGGTCACCATCGGCACCGGCGCGAAGAGCATGGCGATGAAGCCCATCGAGGTCGCCCCCATGGCGATGAGGATGGAAGGGCCGGCGTTCGTGATCGCCGCCCGGACCGCCCCGGCAAGCGGCATCTGCTGGGCTCCCTCGTCGAGCCGTGAGTGGAACTGGATGGCATAGTCGATCCCGATTCCGATGAGCACCGGAAAGGCGGCGATCACGGTCATGCTGATGTGAATCCCGATGATACCCATGATCCCGAAGGTCAGGATCAGCCCGACCGCGACGACGGCCACCGGCAGCAGGCGGTAGCGGACGTGGGAGAAGAGCAGCATCACGGCGAGCACCATGAGGAGCATGGCGACCGCGATCAGCATTCCCATCGACGAACCCATCTCCTCCTTCATCTCCGCCTGGAACGCAGGACTGCCGGAGACCGTCACGCTGACTCCCGGCGGCGGCTCGGAGAGGCTGATGAGCGTCTTGAGCCCGGCGAGCACCTGACTCTGGGTGTCGCTCGAGACCCCCGGTTCGAGCGTGATCGCGGTGATGGTCATCAGCTGGGACGGCATGTAGCGCATGCGCAGGTCATCGGGGACATTTGCTTCGATCTCCGTGATCTCCGCCTGGGACGACGGCACCGCTCCGCCGTTAGCAGCCTTCATCAGGGTCACGATGCCCGAGACGCCCGCCACGTAGCGCTCGCTTCGGATATCCTCCTCGAGGAAGTCGATATAGGCAAGGACGTCGGGACTGATGACGTCATCGGCCTCGAAGATGATCATGATGGCATCGGAGCCGTAGGTCTCCTTGTAGTGGTTGAGCAGGGCACCTCGAGAGGTGGTCTCGTCGACGTAGGTACCGTCGCCGGTCTCCATCGAGACCATCGTCATGCCGAAGAGCGCGACGATGAAGACAAAGGCGAAGACGCCCGCGACGGCAAATGGGCGCGCGGCGATGGCATCCGCGAGAACTTCGAATGGGGATCTCATTGTCTCCTCTTCCGTGGACGTGTGGTCGATCCGGGAGATAGGAACACTTTAGGCACCCGCCCCGTACTCGCCGATGACGACCATTGTCACGTCCCGGGCGATCGCCTCATCGCTCCGCCGGGCGGTGGGAAGGCCGTAATCGGCAGCGATCCGCCGGAGACGGGCAGGATCCTGGATGGTGTAGTCCCCTCCGTATCCGGACGTCTCCAGGTACCACGATACGAGCAGGGCGACGGTCCCCGCATCGATCTCGTCCTCCATCATGCTGTAGTGCAGCAGATCGACGATGCACCGGTGGATCCGCGGGGGGAGGAACCCTGCCTCGGTCCATATCCGGGATGTCGCAAAACCCTCGTCACCACGTGACCGGAACGCGAGGGGGAGCGATGTCTCCCCGGGAAGTGCGGCATGGGTCTCTGAGGTATGTGAAAGAATCATGGCAAACACCGAACTCGTGAGGACAGGTCGACGGGATCTGGTGATATAGGTGATGCAACTGCAAAAGGGAGCAATCACGGGACACCCGCTCCCGGACTGCTTTTGAGGTGGATCCCTTTGGATGGATGGCGCTGACACGGTATTACCTTTCCAGCCACCATTGGAGACGGATCTCATCACCTACTGGTTTATGATGGGGATAGGCATGATGATCGGTTTTTAACCCGCTATCCGGTGAACTGGTGGCTGGTGAAGAGAGGCGTCAAGGAACGGATGTGAACGGACGGGAGAATGCTGATGCCGCCGATCAACCGGCGTGGGTTGTATTGATTCATTGGGATGGTACTCGACCTCCGCGGCAGGGTGGATATCCGGGAGGATAACATTATCTGCACTGAGATGATTAGGGCACCCGGTGATCGGTATGATCGGAGAAATGGTTGGAGAATTGACAGGTAACGTGGTCGGGAAGCGTCTTAGCCGCCATTACGGAGGAGACCTGAAGATCGAGAGGACCATGGAGTCGAAAGGAAAGATCCTCGACACTGACGTGACCCTTATGGCCACATTCTGGTCGAAGGAGAGGCCTCAGGGCGGCATGTTCTCGAAGGGCAACGGGCTCATGATGACCAAAACCGGTGAAAAGGCCGTGCTGCACGGGTCAGGAATCAGTGTTCAGGGAAAAGGTCCCGGGTGGAGTATGCGAGGAATCCGGTATCTGCAGACATCCTCCCCCGCCCTGAGCCGGCTCAATGGTGTGGCACTGGTCTTCGAGATCGAGATCGATCCTGACGGAAAGGTCCATGACAAGATGTGGGAGTGGAAATAAATTCCTCTTCAGGGCGGCATCGAAAGACCGAAGGGCTTTCATCTGCGATACCTGGGGCATCGCGACAGGGTGCGCTCCGGAGGAACCGGCATCCATTCCTGGAAGGCATCCGGCCGGGGATATCCTTTACACAATTATTTCCTTCCCTCACCATTTCAGCGTGGGATCCCCTCTTTTCACGCTGCGAGTGACGCCGCCGTTGCTTGATGCGGTTCTACGGCGTAGTTTATTCTCTGATACGTGAGGATTTTCGGTTTGAAATTTCGTGGAATCTTTGAATAATATCAATTTTCATTTTCAAACATCTATTGTTAAAACTGAAAAAGAGCGATAATTCGGCCAATTGTCAGGTCGGAGTGAGGGTGTCGCCCCGCCCTGATCACCTGACCGGCGGCGCGTCGGCCCCCCTGCTCTCTGCCGGGGGCTTTTGCTCGTCTGCAAAGAGGTGGTCGACGCCCAGGATCGTGTTCACCCATGCCCAGTCGTCGCTGAACCCGGCGATCATCAGGACGATGAGCGTGAGCGGAACGGCAAAGATCATCCCGGCAACCCCGAGAGCCCATCCCCAGAAGATGACCGAGAGGATGACCACGAGGGCGGGAATCTCAAAACGCCTCGATGCGAAGTGCGCAAAGATTGGGTTCTCCACCAGTGCATTCAGGACAACGACAGCCGCAACGACTGCGACCGCACCCCAGAGTCCGAACTGCAGCCAGGCGAAGAAGATCGCCGGAAGTGCCGCGACGATCAGGCCGATGTATGGGATGTATGCGAGCAGGAACGTCAGAACTCCCCAGAGAACTGCTGCATGCACCCCCGTAACCCAGAGGAACGCACCGAAGAGGAAGCCGTGGACGAGGTTCGCCTCGGTTCTGACGATGACGAATTCAATCAGAAACCTACCCATACGGGAGAACGCCTCGACGCTCTCGGCTCTGTGTCCCGCCACCCTCTGTATGCGTCCCGGAACATGCGGCACCTCGAGGAGCATGAAGATCGTCGTCACCGCTATGAAGAAGAGGTAGAGGAGAAGATCCGCAAGGCTCATGGCGGACGAAGAGAGGACTCCGGCAAACCGTTGCAGGTCGACCGAGGACGGGGAGATAGACCCCGTGTTGATCCCGAACCTGTCCAGGATGGCGAGGATCTCGGAGAGCCTGGCGGTCAGCTCCTGCTGGTAGAGAGGGAGATCGGAGACCAGGCGCTCGAATGAGAAGAAGACGAGATAGCAGATCAGCAGGATCGCGAGACAGGCGATGACGGTGACCACACCGACAGCGGCGATCTCCGGCAGACCCCTCGACCGGAGCGCTTTCGTCGCGGGGTACACGAGCATGGCGAGGATCAGCGCGACGACGACGATAGTGATGAGATACGAGATCAACTGGAGTCCGATGATAAGAAAGACCACCGCCGCAAGCAGGAGTACGGTACTGAGAGACCGGGGAAGAACTGGAGCGTCTGCCATCCTGAGTGACGTGTTTTAACGGCAACTATATTAATGCCGCGAAATGTGCCGGAGAAGGACTTTCTGGAAAAATGGTCTCTTCAGGTGCTCCATTTCTGCTGTAAATCCCTCATATGCCTGCTGCTGCACCCGGGTCATCCCGTGGGAGTACGGGAGCGGCGTGCAGTTCCTGCGATACATGCTTGTGATTCGCTTTCTGGTGTAGGTATGAGGTGTAATGCTCGGAGAGGCGTCCGCATCGGGTTCTGCACCGGGACGGCAGATTGGGTGAGGCCAGCTCCCCTATCCCGAAAACAGGCATCCGGTGCCGATTGCGCGGAGAAAGGCGATGGATCCTGCGGCTGATCGATCGGGAGCCGTCCGATCAAAATCGGTTCAAGTCCCTGTGTAAGCGCAAGGCCTTGAATGGTATTCAATAATTTTCCCGGAATTACCTGGTATCAGCAACAGACAATTCGTTATATTTTTAAATAACGGCTGTTTTTCTTTCTGTATGCGAAAACGCATCGACAGAACTGAGATTTTTACGAAGCAGCCTCGCCCTGTTCGTCGCACTCCTGTTTGTGTCAACGAATGCACTGGCATGCACGACCTTTGCGATAACGCCTGGTGCATCCGAAGACGGATCGATGTACGTCGGGCATACGAATGACGGCGTCGGAAAAGACTGGAGAGCAGATCGACGACATAAGCCTTCTCTACGTCCCTGCGGCCGACCATGCGCCCGGAGAGAAAAGGCCGGTGCTGTACGACCCAAACAGCGGTTCGGATGCGGCAGGAGGGAAGAGAGGCGGGAATTCAAGTCTGATTCTCGGGTATATCGACCAGGTGCCGCACACCTACGCGTACTATACCGGATCATACGGCATGATGAACGAACACCAGCTGCTCTCCGGCGAGTGCACCGATTATGCGAAGGTCGAGCTTGGCCCGGAATCGGGGAAACGGATCTTCTACTCCTCGGAGCTCTCGGATGTGGCGCTTGCGCGGTGCACGAAAGCACGGGAAGCGGTCGAACTGGTCGGTAGTCTGATCGACACCTACGGCTATTACGGAACCGGCGAGACGCTCATCTTCGCCGACCCGGAGGAGGCATGGGTCATCGAGATGTGCTCGAGCCTCGATGAGGAGGACGGCGGCGGTCTCTGGGTCGCGCAGAAGATCCCCGACAGCGAGGTCTTTGTTGCGGCAAACGAGTTCCGGATCCGCGAGATCGTTCCCGGAAACCCTGACCAGCTCTACTCGAAGGCTCTCTTCAGCAAGCTCGAGAAGGCGGGCATGTGGTCTCCTGCAGACGGCACCCTCGACTGGCTCGAGGCGGTCAGCTACGGTGAATATTCGCATCCCTACTACTCCCTGATGCGTGTTTGGCGTATCCAGGATACGCTCGCGCCGTCGCTCAACCTGAGCCCGTACATTGAGAGTTCATATACGAAGGCGTTTCCGTTCACCGTTACGCCCGACGAAAAGGTCAATCTCACGGAGGCATTCTCCCTCTTCCGGGATCACTACGAGGGAACCGACTTCGACCTCTCCACCGGCGTTGCCGCGGGGCCGTTCGGGAACCCGTACCGCTACTTAGGGCCTGCCGATGCCCACACGGATTTCCAGAACGAATCGTACGAGCAGGTCCGTCCCGGGGCGAACCCGCGGCCGATCTCGGCAGTCTTCTGCAGTTACAGTTACGTTGCCGAGGCACGCTCGTCCCTCCCCGACCCGGTAGGAGGAGTGCTCTGGTTCGGTCCTGCGGTCGCATACGAGACGGTCTACGCGCCGATGTACGCGGGCTCCGATGACGTATCCGCCGCATACACAACCGGCGACCGGCTGCAGTATGATTATAACAGTGCATACTGGACGTTCGATCTCGTAACGAACTGGGCCATGCTTCGCTACGATGCAATGATCGGCGCAATCACCGCAAAACAGGGCGAACTTGAGGCTGGATCGATAGCACTTGTGCAGGAGACCGACAGACAGGCGGTCGAGTTCATCAACGCCGGTGACGAGGAAGGGGCGGCACGTCTCCTCACGAACTTCACCGTCACGCGGAGCGATGAGATCCTCGACGAGTGGCACGATCTCACGGGTACGCTGATCGTCATGTACTCGAACGGCCTTATTACCGACCCGGTGACGGAAGCGGTCGATGAGCCCGGATATCCGGCATGGTGGCTTGCCGATGCTGACTACCAGTACGGGCCGCGGGTCTACGAACTCGATGAACTCCGCGCCACCGGCGGGCTGAACTATACGGGTAGCACTGTCTGGGTCCCGAAGAACGCAACGTTCGCCGAGATCCGGGAACTCATCTGAACATATCTTTTTTTGTGGATCTCCGGTTAGCCGGTTCTCCCCCTCTCCTGCCGTACCAGGGTTCCTGCGCCCGGTGCAAACGCTAAAATGTCATTCTGAATCATCTATCTGTATGGATTACCAGGCGGTCAGGCGGCGGGTCTGCGAGATACTTGACTGCACGTGAAGGGTGATCGGGCGGTCAGGCGGCGGGTCTATGAGATACTTGAGCCCGCACGTGAAGGTGACCGGGCAAGCTACGCCTTTGACATCTTCATCACGATCGTGATCGTGCTGAACATCGCGACCATGATCTTCCTCTCCGTCCGGGGAGTGCGTGACTATCCGGAGGTTGCCCTCATGCTCATCCTGCTTGCGGGTCTGACGCTGTTCATCTTCATCGTCAAGTATATCCTCCGGCTCTGGTCGTGCGTCGAAGACCCGGCCTACCATAAAAGCCCGTCCTCGGGAGGCTCCGGTGGGCACGGACACCCTACGCCCTGATCGATCTCGTCGTCATCCTCCCCTATTTCCTGCTGTTCTTCTTCGGATTCAATCTCACCGGGCTTGTCATCCTGCGTGTCTTCCGGCTTTTCAAGATCGTGCGCTACTCCGACTCCATCTCCCTCATCATCCGGGTGATCAGAGCCGAGAAAGACACCCTGATCACGACCTATGTGGTCCTCTTCATCGTTCTGATCGCCGCCGCGACCCTGATGTACCAGGTTGAGTATCCCGCCCAGCCGGAGACCTTCTCCGATATTCCGGCAACGATGTGGTGGGGGATTATCGCCCTCACCACCACCGGCTACGGCGATATGGTCCCGATAACGCCGGCGGGCAAGCTGCTCGGCTCCGTCATCGCCCTGATCGGGATCGGCATCTTCGCCCTCCCCGCCGGCATTCTCGCCTCCGATTTTTCAAAGGTGCTTGCCCGGAAGACGGGTGACGAGGTATACCTCTGCCCTCACTGCAGGCAGGAAGTGAAACAGAGCGAGGCTGTGGAGAAAGCGGGAGTGAACAAAAAAGAACGATTCTATGGTTGGGCTGCACACGACTGCGGCAGCTGCCATGGCAGAGTGGCCTGATTCCGTTCCCGGTAAAAGGGGCATCGGCAGTTGCCGCCAGGCCGCTCATCGTGCCGGCGGGGCTGCCCGTGCCTCTGCTTCACGCCGTTCCCGCTCCGGACGTACGGCAAGCTGGACCACGGAGAGAATATTTCCCTCGGTGTCCTTGAACCACGCACCCTTCTCCCCGCCGAGGGTCGCAATGCTCCCTTCCGTCTTCAGCCCCGGCATATCGTACTCTTCGAACGTGATTCCTTTCCTCTTCAGTTCCTTCACTTCCGCCTCGATATCGTCGACGGAGAAACTGACCGCCGTATTATCGGCCTTCGTCGGCGCACGCGAGTAGAGGAGGAGCATCGTCCCTCCTCCGGCTTCGTAGAGCACTCCGCTGTCCCGCACTTCACTGAGCTTCAGGCCGAGTTTCTCCTCGTAGAATCTTCGTGCCCGCTCCATGTCGACCACGGGCAGTGTGGGCACCACTATCGCATTGGTTAACATACGTCATACCTCCGGGTGCCGGGCACCTGATGGTACCGGGCGGAGCAGGGTAGCCGGACGTGTATATGTACCTTCCTGCTAAGGGAGAAAACGCGGTATGCCACGCGAACTTCGTCGGGCGACGTAAGGTACACGGAATTTCACGGAAATCGCACTGCCGGGGGGATGCTTCTGCCCGGGCATAACGCTATATGCAGTGAATCCGGATGGGATGCACCCCCTGATGGAGAGAGGTGCATGAGAAGTGTCGTATTATTAGCATCGGTGGCCGTCCTGCTCATGCTCGCCGGGTGCGTCAGCCCAAGCGAAGGAAGCAACGGCGGGTCGCAGAATGGGACGACGGTGAACATCGAGAGTGGCGGCCGGACCTACCCGGCCTACATCGCGGCGCCGGATGAAAACGGGACGTACCCGGCGGTGGTGCTGATCCACTCTTTCAACGGGCTTGAACCCGGCTACCGGGAGATAGTCGACCGCTTTGCCGGAGAAGGTTTTGTCGTCATCGCCCCCGAGTGGCAGACCTATGCACAATCGCCGGAGGACAATGTGACGGAAGCGCTGATCCGGGATACGATCGCCTACCTCGAGACCCGTCCCGATGTCAACGAGAGCAGCCTCGGTCTGACGGGTTTCTGCGCAGGCGGGCGCTACACCATGCTCTTCCTGCCCCGGATTGAGGAGTTCAGATCGGCTGTGGCCTGGTACGGCTTCCCCTACTCCGGGGGACAGGCGAACGGCACCTCTCCGGCGGACCTCATCAATGCGATCGAGGATCCGATGCTGATCATCCACGGCACGGCTGATCAGGCAAGCCCGGTGGCCGATATCTACCGGTATGCGACCGATCTCGATGCGGCCGGCAAGTACTTCGAGCTCAAGGTCTACCAGGGCGAGCCGCACGGGTTCATGGTCCAGGATGGGCAGTTCTCGGAGAGTTTCGTCGCCCGGGACGCCTACGGGGAGATGGTGACGTTCTTCAACCGGACGCTCGGATGATCTCCCCATCCGGCCATTTTTCGGATCCCCTACATGAGGGTATTTCGGGCCGTGCGTTTATTGTAAAACCGGTTTTCAGGTTCAGCTGCCTTACGGCGCGCTGCTCCGGGCAATCTTCTTCATCACCTTCTCCCAGTCTTTCGTCGTGAGGAAACTCTCCTCCATGAACCCTATCACCTTTTCAAACTTCTTCATGGGGAAGGCCATCGTCAGGGTATCCAGCGGGACACACGGCCGCGCCGAGGGGTCGAACATGCCGAGCACGGCTTTTGGGTTCTCGTTCTGCTGCTCGAGCCACGGGTAGTAGAAGATCGAACTGCATCCGGCGCCGAACGGGCAGACGACGCCGTTCGGGTCGGTCTCGCTGAAGTTTGCAAGCGTGAAGAGGCCGGAGAGCACTTCCGGCCGGGCGAAGAAGACCACGGCGTCCGGGTTGTCCGTATCCGTCAGGCTGTCCCAGCGTTTGAAGACGATGCTCTTTCCCATCGTGGGTATCCGGACGGTTCTCCAGTCGAGTTCGTCCACGATCTCCGGCGTCTGCTTATAGCGTTCTCCCTCGATAACCCCGGGCTTGCCGTAGGAGAGGAAGTAGCGGAAATCGGGAAACCGTTCGGCATCGTAACCGAGGTAGAACCTTCCTCCGCGGCACCCGATCGAGTCCTCGCCGAAGACGAGGCTCGTTCCTTTTCGAACCTTTACGAGATCGCAGACGAAGCATCTCCAGCCCTTCGGGGCAGGGGCTCTCTCCAGCCCTTCGGTGTTGCCTCCTATCTCGAACGTTATCGGGAGTTCTGCTCCCGGAAAGTATCGCTCCCAGAGTTCGGTGAAGGTATCGCGCAGTGCTGTATCCATACTGCCATATTCCGGCACAATAATGAATAATCTTCGGATCTTCTCGGGGACGGGCGGCCAACCGGTCGGCCCTGCTGCAGGACGGGCACTTTGCCGCATGGAGGGAGCCCGGTTTGTTCACCCAAAACGCTCTTCGGGTACTCTTTACTCCACCCCCTTGAAACAACCTAAAAGGTGAAATATCGGCGTGCTCCACAGTGGCAGAGTACGCTAATCGACCACGATCATTCGGGGGTTCTGAGATGAAGAAAGGATTTGTAGCAGATATCGAGAAAGAAACTGTAAAGAACACCGATTTCCGCAGAGTCCTCTATACGGGGAAGTTCAGCCAGCTCGTGCTGATGTGCCTCAAGCCCGGCGAGGAGATCGGCGAGGAGACACACGACGACGTCGACCAGTTCTTCCGTTTCGAGGAAGGGGAAGGGAAAGTCGTGATCGACGGCGTGGAGCACGCCGTAAAGGACGGCAGCGCCGTGATAGTGCCGAGCGGTGCGAAGCACAACGTGCTGAACACGTCAAAGGCGGCAGACCTCAAACTGTACACGATCTACTCGCCGCCCGAGCATCAGGATAAGGTCGTGCGGAAGACCCGGCAGGATGCCATGGCCAGGAAGAGCATTTCGACGGGAAGACGACGGAGTAACGCTTTTCGGCGTCTCTCACGTTTTCGATTTTTCAAGCCCGAGACTTCGGCAAGTCGCCCGGCCGGTAAACAGCCGATAGCCCGATTCCGCCGGAAAGCCCGCTTTTCAGGGATTATGCAGGCCCTGGAAGGCCGGAGCAACGCCGGGCTCGGCGGTGCGGCAGAACTTTCAAGTCTCCGCTCACCAGCTCATGTACAGAGTCCCGACGAACGCACCCGCAGCAGACGGGAAACGTGACGGCGATCACATGCCGATCGACGGAGCAACAAAAAATGACCGAGCGACTAAGCCCCGCCCCTGATCGAGTTCAAGAACATCACCGTCATCCGGGACGGGAGAACGATCCTCGACTCGCTCTCGCTCACGGTCGGTGCCGGGGAGCATATCGCCCTGCTCGGGCCGAACGGTGCGGGAAAATCGTCGTTTATCCGGCTGATCACCCGCGAATACTATCCTTCGTGTTCGGGAGAGGGCGTTACCTCCAGGATCTGGGGGAGTGACCGGTGGCACGTCTTCGATCTCCGATCCCATCTCGGCATCGTCTCAAACGACCTCCAGCATATCTTCACCCGGGAGTTATCCGGGAGGGAGGTCGTCCTCTCCGGTTTCTTCTCGAGCGTCGGCCTCTTCTCGCATACGGTGACCTGCGAGATGGAACGAAAGGCGGATGAGATCCTCGCGTTTCTTGAGATCGAGCATCTCGCGGGCCGCCCGATGACGGAGTTATCCTCGGGCGAAGCACGCAGGCTCCTGATCGGGCGGGCGCTCGTCCACGACCCGGCCGCCCTCATCCTCGACGAACCGACGAACAGCCTCGACCTGCACGCGCTCCACACCTTCCGAAAGACCATACGGAAGATTGCACGGTCGGGGACCGGGATCATCCTCGTGACTCATAACCTCCATGATATCATCCCGGAGGTCTCCCGGATCATTCTGATGAAGGACGGCCGATTCTGGAAAGACGGCCCAAAAGCGGAGATGCTGACCGATGAGAATATCGGCGGGCTCTTTAGAGTGCCGGTGTGCGTGAAGGAGGAAGAGGATGGCTACTACTATGCGACGGGGTACTGATAGGAGAAGGAGATTCGCTGAACTACCGGGAGGATCTGCCAACCCTGAACCGGGACGCAAAAAGGCAGGTATGAAACTGCCGATATCTTTTGAGAAAAGAGTGGTCCGGGTGGTACCCCCGGGCTTTCAGCCCCCAATCGGTCGATGTCCGGAGGTCTGCCTGCACCCCGGATCGCGCACCGGACAGACGGCACCATCCGGATAGTCGGCCCGCTACCTCTTACGCAAAGACGCCGGCGAGGTAGATGAGGCCGAATACGATGAGCCCCACTCCGCATGCCCCGAGTATCCACCGGTACGCCTGCTCGCCGAGGATAAACCTACCGTGATGGATACTCGCCGATACGAGCGTCAGCCACCCGAGATCCGCTGCCCAGTGGCCGAGGACGAACGCCGCCGCAACTATGATGCCTCCTTCGTAGGCAGCTACCAGAAGTGCACTCCCGACGGTGAGCCACCAGATCCAGAAATACGGGTTCGAGAGGCTGGTCACCGCTCCGGCAACGACGGGACGTGTGATGGTGTCTGTCCCGGCAGCGGGAAGACCTGCTGCCTGCCTGCTCTCCCGCACCGTCAGGAGGCCGAAGACGACCAGGGCCGCCCCGCCGATCCCGGCAATGACTCCGGTGTACGTGCCGATCACCGCACCGATACCGGCGACGATGAGCAGGACTATCAGCACCTCGACCGCGATATGCCCGAGCGTCACGCGCGGCCCTGCGCTCCACCCGGTGCGGAGCGAGGCGTTGATCGTCGCGATGAGGGTTGGACCCGGAGCGAGCGCACCGGTCAGGCCGATGAGAAAACCGAGGATGAGAGCGTCCGGTATCGTATACATGGCGGCCAGCAACCGAGAGGTACCTTTGCTCTGGGCATGCATAGCCTTTCCGCAGATGGAGCGGGAGCATCCCCACTGTCAACGGGCAGATTTATCGAATCGAATGACGCAGGGTAGAGCATGGACTATTCGTTCCTCTTTAAGATGTTCGCGGGGCTTCCCCGCCAGGGGCCGGGCAGCAACGCCTGCACGAGAAAAGCCTTCTCCCTGCTGACCGATCTCCCTGCGAAGCCGGAGATCGCCGATATCGGGTGTGGAGCGGGTATGCAGACGGTAGAACTCGCCCGGATCTGCCCGGAATGCCGGATCACGGCAGTGGACATCTACCAGCCGTACCTCGACGCTCTCCGCCGGAATGCGGAGGATGCAGGCGTGAACGACCGGATAACGACCGTCCGTGCATCGATGGACGATCTCCCGCTCCCGGATGCCTCCTTCGACGTCGTCTGGGCGGAGGGGTCGATCTTCGTCATCGGCCTTGCGGAGGGGCTCGCGGCCTGGAAACGGCTGCTCCGGCCGGGAGGGTATCTCTGCCTCACCGAGTCGGCCTGGTTCACCGACACGCCCTCGGAGGAGGCCGAAGCCTTCTGGCTAGAGGTGTACCCCGAGATTAAGACTGTCCGGGAAACCGCAGCCGTTGCGGCGGCAGCCGGTTACGACGTCCTCGGTTCGTTCCGCCTCCCGGCGTCGGCCTGGTGGGACGACTACTACGCGCCCTTCTGCGAGCGGCTGGTGGAGATCCGGGCGTCTGCGGCCGGCAACGCCGATGCCGAGGCTGTGGTCGCCAACTTCGAGCGGGAGATCGCGGTCTACCGGGAGCATGCGGACGAGTACGGGTACGCGTTTTTTATCCTCCGCACACGGGAGGATTGAGCCGCCGATACTATTTTAGGCAGAAGCGACACTGGAGCACCTGAAGAGGGGATGAGTCCTTATGTCGGACAAATTGATGGAATACTTCAACAAACAGCCGAGGATCGGCACGCTCAGCACCGCAAGCCGCGACGGGAAGGTCGATGCGGCCGTCTTCGGCTCGCCGCAGATGGTCGATGAAAAGACCGTAATGATGGGGCTTGGGAAGGATCGCACGCTTGCATACCTGCAGGAGAACCCGAACGCCGTCTACCTGATCGTGGAGCCGGGAGAGACGTTCATGGACTGGAAAGGGATCAGGGTGTACCTGAAGATGACCGCGTGCGACACATCAGGAGAGATGTTAAAGACCTTCAAGCAGCAGATGGCCGAAGTTGTGGGCGAACAGGCGGCGGAGATGGTCTATGCAGCGGTGATGTTTGAGGTTACGGAGATACGGCCCCTCATCGATATGGGGCAGGGCTGGGAGCAGTCCGTCTGATTTTTCTATCGAAAGCAGTGGTATCGCGTCGGGTGTGGGAGATCAGGTTGTTCTCTCACCCGCTTTGATACTCCTCCAGCAGCGCATCGGCATATGCGTCTGTCTTCTTCGTCGGGATGTAGTTGAAGACCCGGGCACGTTTGAGCAGCTCATCACGGACGGCGGCGTCGCTCTTCAGGTCTAATTTTCGCACGCCGTCGACGATCTCGTCGAGCTGATTGATGCCCGTCTCCTTGCCGTCGACGAGGATTGCCCTGATTTTAATAGCGTCGGGCTTGATCCCGCCGCAGACAGTGCAGTACTCGCCTTCTTTTTCGTTGGTCATGCTGACGCTCACTCCCGGATCATGACAAGCGACATTTTGAATCTGGTGACGGCGGAGAGTGCGTGGGGGACGTTTGCCGGGAAGATGATGGTGTCGCCTTTGTTCATCGGGTGCGTCTCGCCTGCCACCCAGACCTCGCACTCGCCGTCCAGGATCGTCACCACCGCGTCATACGGTGCCGTATGTTCGCTGAGCCCCTCGTCCTCGTCGAAGGAGAAGAGCGTGATGCTCCCTGACGGTTTGTTGACGATCATCCTGCTCGCCACTGCTCCGTCCTGGTAGGCGACGAGGTCCTGTAACCGGAGGACTTTTCCCCGGAGTTCGCTGCGTTTCTCCTCGGACATACTCTCTCCTCTGTTTTCTGTTCTATATCTCTTTTTGCTCTTTTCCGTCACAAAGCGCCCCGTCAAGGCCGCCGGGATGGCACTCCGCTTTGCTGTCACCCGGTTTTGCCTCGCCGGGCTGCAGCGTGATCACCGCCGCCGTCGCATGGTCGGTATCGTAGACCTGCCGGGCATCCATCCCGTGTGGGTTTTTACGGATAGGTTCCTTCGTGACAGCGACAATCTTCATACGATTCATCCCTTGTAGTTCGTCCAGTAGTTCGCCAGGCACTCCCGCCGCCGCCGCTCCTCGCGGCGTGTCCGCATCTCCGGATAGGTCGGCTCCGTGCTCTGCACCGCCGGGCAGAAGGGGCAGAGAGCGAACGGAACCTCGTCTGCCCTCTCCCTGACCGGACAGAGGTAGGTTCCCTCCCACAAATCGACGACCTGCCCGCCGGGAAACGGAGTGCCGACCGGGTGGGCGGGCTCCTCCAGCACGAAGATGGCAAATGCGGCGAGGAGATACTTCAGGTAGAGGTATTTTGGGTCTTTCTCCTCTGCCTTTTCACTGCAGGCGTCGGCGACCATCCGGCAGTATCCGGAGAGGCCGGGGGGCGGCGGCTCCGTCATCGAACCTGCTCTGCCGCTCCGCGAGAGAACCAGCAGGCGGTGATGGCCTCCGGATATCTGCTCCCCGACTTTTTCGAGGAGCCGGGTTTGATAGTCCTTCGGAAGGTGCCTGACCTTCTCTTTGAACCGGGCATGCATCCGCTCGAGATCCCGGAGGTCGTACCGCTCCACTTCATGGGCGAGCAGGGCAAGAAGTTCACCCTTTGTTCGGGCACGCTCTATCCGGCAGCATGCCCGGCCTATCCGATCGGCAGAAGCTGCACCGGAGCGAGTCTCGCCGGATCCGTCCTCCGCGAAGGTATCGATGAGGAGCGTGTATACTTCGCCCAGGTCGGTCTCGACCGTTTCTGTCGGACAGCCACTGATACGCCTGATGATGCGCGAAAAAAAGTGCTGCAGACCCATGGTGCCACCTGAACGGGTGTATCCCTCAGATCTTCTGCTCCGCGAGGGTATAAGTGTGGTGTAACTTATAGAGTAACAGTAATGGATGATCTGATCCGGAACCTGACCACCCTCGGGCTGAAAGAGTACGAAGCACGGGTCTACGCCGCCCTCGTCGGCCTCGGTGAGGGAAACGCCCGGCAGATCCACGAAGCCAGCGGTGTGCCCCGCCCCCGGGTCTACGACATCGCCGAGGCCCTCGCGAACCGGGGTTTTATCAGAGTGCAACGGGGAAATCCGCATCTCTACATCCCGGTCGAACCTGCAGTCCTCGTCAACCAGCTGAAGAGCGGCATGGAACAGGCAGCTGCCGATGCGGTTCATGATCTCGATACCCTCTCGCTCGATGCCCGGTCGAAGAACGCCCCGATCTGGTACGTGCAGGGGGATTGGAGCATCCACCGGCATGCAGAGTCGCTGGTGATGGGAGCTCTTTGCGAACTTGCCGTCGTCTGCATGGACTACGAGCAGATCGGTGATTACGCTCGTCCCATCGCCGATGCGGCGGAGCGCTGCCCTGTCAGTATCCTCTTCCCGAACGGCAAACGGGGGGTTGCGCGAACGCTCGGCAATGCAGCGCTCTATACGCCGCGGGCGTTCTGCGACTTCTTCCAGGAGCATATCTTCGCGACAGTCTTCAGCGGGCCGGTCTCGGTGGACGGATCTTCGTTCCTCCTCGAGTACATCTTCATCGCCGACGATCGGGTCTGCATGCTCGTCTACGCAGAGAACGGTATCCGGAATGCGGTGGTGATCACGCTGCCGTTCATCACCCGTATCCAGAAACAGTTCGTCTCGAGGATGATCGCCCACGCAGAACCTCTCGAAACGAGCGCAAAGGTGGAGCAGAAGGATGCGTGACCCTTCCCCGGATCAGCTGGCACCCGGCGGAACGGTGATGGAAAGCCCGGAAGATCCGAACGAATTCTAGACGGCGGCACATCGACCCATCCCGGTTTTCTCCGGGGTCGAATGACCGTGAACCGAGTACTTATTTATGACCGTCGCCCTATCCCGGGTCCGGACGCCCTTCCGAAAGACGTCCGATCCGGGCAGGATGGACGGGTGCTTCTGCGCCCTCACATCCGGAGATAGACCCGAGGAGGAAGAATGACACAGGATACGCCCACCGGTTTTGTCCGGGGGATTATGCAGGAGTATGCAGCCCTGACCGGTCTGGAGCCCGCCGGTGCCCGCCCGCGGCGTTACCTCTGGACGGATGCGTTCGCGGTCTGCAACTACCTTGAGATCTACCGCCGCACGGGTGACGAGGCCTTCCGTGACCTCGCACTGCGGCTTGTCGGGGAGGTGCATTTCACCCTCGGCCGACACCGCGGCGACGATCGGCGGACCGGCTGGATCAGCGGCCTCGCCGCCGAGGAGGGCGAGCAGCATCCAACGATCGGGGGCCTTCGGATCGGGAAAGACCTGAACGAACGCGCGATCGACGAGCCGTTCGATGAACAGCTGGAATGGGACCGGGACGGGCAGTACTACCATTACCTGACAAAGTGGATGCATGCCCTCAGCCGCGTGGCTGCGGTTACCGGCGACCTCACGTATCTTCGGTGGGCGATGGAGCTTGCCGGGGGTGCCCACGCCGCGTTCACGTATGTCCCTCCATCAGGCGGCAGAAAGCGGATGTACTGGAAGATGAGCATCGATCTCTCCCGGCCTCTCGTTCCCTCCATGGGGCAGCACGACCCGCTCGACGGGTTCGTCACCTACAGCGAGTTGCAGGCGGCAGCGAGGAACCGGTTCGGGGCATCGGTCGGGATCGATCTCTCGCCCGAGATCACCGATATGGCCGGAATCTGCCGGGGAACACGTTTCATCACCGACGACCCGCTCGGTCTTGGCGGGCTCCTCTCCGATGCCTCACGGATCGCCCGGCTGACGATCGAGGGGGAGTTCACCGACACCGAATTGCTGGGCTCAGTCCTGGATGCAGCACGGGTCGGCCTTGCCTCCTTCGCGGCGAGGGGAACTACCGGGTATCCCGCCGGATACCGCCTTGCCTTCCGCGAGCTTGGGCTTGCCATCGGACTTGCGGGCGTCCCGGAGATGCTGGAAGGGTTCGAGGCGCATCCGGGTGTCTTCGGCCGCGACCCCTCCCTGTTGCGGCGGGTGCAGGCTCTCGCGGAGTACCTGCCGCTTGGCGAGGCGATCACGGCGTTCTGGCTGGATGAGAATAATCGGAAGGTCGCCACCTGGATAGACCACCGGGAGATCAACATGGTGATGCTCGCGACAAGCCTCGCTCCCGGGGAGTTTCTGAAGGTTTAGGTGCCGGTGCACGAGCCTTCCCGATGGGATGGCGCGTGTTATCCCTGAGGCTCTCAGGACTCCGTGGTTTTGTCAAGGGCATGAATATGATGTCGACCGAACTGAAACAGCTCGATAATACCAGAGTGGTGATCCCGAACGGTAAAGTCTGGAATAATCCGATTATCAACATTACGAGGATGCCGACACAGCTGATCGTCCTTGAATCTCCGGTATCCTACAACACCGTTATCAGCGATGCGGTGAGTGTGGCATTGAAAGCGGCAGAGACGCACCCAAAAATTCATTCAGACCCCGAACCGATTGTTCGCTTCAAGGAGATGGCCGACTCTGCCGTCACCCTTCAGCCTCCGGGCATGGGTGAACACGGAGAATTATTATCCCGTGAGGTCCGAGTTGATGCGATCGGTTTTTGAGGATCGCAGTACAGCAGGGGTTCATATCCCCTATCCGCAGATGGACGTCCATATGAAGCGGGACAGAGACCCCTGATTATTCGCTCTCATGCAAGGCTCTGGAGATAGGAACGGGTGACAGAGAGCCGGAAGGACAACCGGCAGGCAGATTCTCCAAAATATCACATCGGAGAGGGGAATCATCTTCCCCTGCCCCTGTCACGGTACCGGCACTTTTTCGACAACCGGGGTTCCGGTTTCGCGGAGATCACAGCAGCCGGAGAGGAGTGCACCCGTCAGAAGGGCTCTCCATCGGAATCATGACAGGTCTGCGCCGGCGCAGTCAGAATGACCCTGTCCGGCGGATCTTTACAGCAGCTCATGCCGCTGGAGGTACGTCCGGATCTTCCGTGATTCGATCCAGCCCTGGTCGAGTTCTTTGATGTAGTCGTTAATCCGCTCGACCTGATTGCTGATCGTCTCCGTGGCCTTCGCATCGTCGGTGAGGTCCGCCATGCCCTGGATCACCTGGAGCGGCTGGCGGACATGGTCGGCGAGGACGGCAATCTGCTCGATGTTGCGCTCGATCTGCTCGAACGCCCGCATTCTGATAGCTTCGGATTGTTTTCTCTCGGTGATGTCGCGAACAATACAGAGGACCTCCCGCTCGTTCAGCGCCAGCAGACGTGCCTCAAACTGCCTGATCCCTGACGGGACGGCAAGCTCGTACTCCAGGCACTGGAGTTCCGCGGTCTCGATCGCTCTTCCTATCGCCTGCAGGATGGCATCTGCGGATTCCGGGGAAAACCCGGCATCGCGAATGTTTTTCCCGATAATCTCATCCGGAGGCAGCGCGAGCAGGCGTACATCAGGTACCTGGAAGTCCCGGGTACTCTCCGTCACGGGAGAGGACGAACATCAGGTCCGGGATAGCGCCGAGGAGTACGGCGTTCCTGTGCTCCGTTTCCTGGATCTGCTCCTCCACGTATCCTCGCTCTTCCACTTCTGCCTTCAACTGTTCGTTAGCCGTTTGCAATGCCGCATTGGCGTCCCGGACGCGTTTCGTGATGAGTGCCATCTCGCTGAAGAGACGAGCCAGGTGAGAGAAGAAGTCCATCATCTTCAGCACACGGTCTTTGGAGATGATCGGGACTTTTGCGAGCGCTTCGAGGTAGGTGTCCGTATCAAACCCGAACTCTTCAGCCTGCCTGATAAAGAAGTCCCGATCAGGCGGTTCAAAGAAGAACTGTCCGATTACAAAGTATCCGATGCGTTCGCCCTGAATGGTGATAGGTACGGAGATCGTCACAAGACCGTTCTTGCACTGATAGATGGCGTAACGCTCTCCGGTGGCAACGTGCCCGCTCAGTATGGTGTCGTTCTTCAGGCATCGTGCCGCCGTTACGGGATGAACACGGTGAAAATGAGTGCAGATATCCTGCCACCCGGCGGCAACGAGAATCGTGCCTTCTCGATCGAGAATGGTGGTGGAAACACCCGTCAGAGCTGAGAAACTCTTGCAGAGGGCTTCGAGCTCGTCGATATCCATCAGATCGGATAGATTCATGGCACCGTCCTCTGTGCCCTGTGGCACGAGCGCTCGTTTAGACTGTCTTTCTTTGTCTGGAGGCCACGTATCGATCTGCTTCGTCGCTGGAGCCCCGTCGCCGGTGCGGTCAACTTCTGCCTCCGGTTCGCCCGTAACGGGCCTGCTCCGGGATCGCAGGTCCTGATCGAATAAACATCTCATATTTCCTGAACCCTTGATTTACTCCTGTGTCCGGCTCGGGAGCTGCGTGTCCTGAACCCCTGATATCTCCGGAAGGCGGGCGCAGTGATGACGGCCACAGGACTGTTTTCCTGAACTCCGGACTCCGGGCGACTGATATCGTGTCGCGGTCAACAGGGGTGGTGTCCCGGCTGACCCCCGAACCATAGAGTGCCAGCATACCCGTCCTCTATTTTATTCAGAGAGAATTATTTTTAAATGGTAATATATTTTCTGCCCACAATACCCCCGATTCTGGTTATAGTTTCTGTCTGTAGGAGTGATAGGTTTTGTACATAGGTTCATCTCAGGGTTGTTCTGCCTCTCGTGCGTGTAACCCGGCCGGGCGCTGTGAATTTATTGGCTCTCGAGGTTTCCTGCACCGTCACGGAAAAGACTCTTTTCTGCCCGGTTTCCACACCTTCGGGTAAGGCATGGCAGCATAGGAGCAATCCCGGCAAGGGCTGCGGGGCGTACCGTAACTGCAGGAGCGTATGTCTTACCCCGGTCTACGCTCGCCCTCGATTGCGCTCAGGGCGACCCGTTTGCGGCACCAGGCATTGGGAGGAGCGGTATTATCACTATCACACGGCCCTGCCGGGAGATCCTGTGGCGCCGGCGGCCTCCCCGGCCGTGGAAGTACGGTGCACCCTTCTTTGAGGAGACCCCCCACCTGCCCGGCTCTTCTCGTATTCGAACCGTCTTCGGCTGTTTCCCTGGCTCCGGTATCTTCCACCGTCACGATGAACCTCTCACAGGTCATGGCGGGGCTCGCCGCCGTCTGCACGGTCATTCCCGGGTAGGGGGGGATACGGGGCTGTTGCTTGCGGTCAGTCGCCAACGTTCTGGGGACGGGTCTGCCCGATGCCGGCACGAGCCGCCGATACGAAAAGAGGGGGGATCCTTCAGTCCCAGAGAGCGGTCTTCTCCTCGGTCCATGCCGGATCGACGAAATCCAGGGTCGTCGCCACTGAGTCTCCGGTATTCCGGAACCCTTTCATCTGATCCGGCGGAATGTACGCAGCACTCCCGGCCGGGACCGAGACTACCTCCCCGTCGGGTGTTGTGATCTCGAGCTCGCCGCTGATCACGTAGATGAGATCGGACGAGCCGCTCAGCCGGTCGTACCCGAGGTACCCGCCGGGAGGAATTCGGCGTAGGCGACACTGTAGTTGATCGGAACCTCATGCATCAATACCGGATTCATGAGCGTGTAGACCACCGCACCTGACCCGGAATCCCACTCGATCCCCTCCCTGGGATCGGAGACGATCCTCGGTACTCCGTTGGTCACCGTATCGAGTGCGGGGGGTGCTATCCCCGAGACCTCGATTGCGGAGGTGAAGGGGGGCTGGATCACGGTAATATAGTGGAGTTCGGTATCCCCGGCTGCGGCTATCGACTGCAGCACGCCTTCCGGCAGGAGCACGGTCGCCCCTTCGCGGGCTGTCACCGTCTCGTTATCGCAGTGGATCTCCGCCTCTCCGCTGAGGAAATAGTCAAGTTCCACGCTTCCGACCAGCCGATGCGGGGCCGTCGCATTTCCCGGCGGAATGATGACATGCCCCATGCTGTAGTTGGTCATGATCTGCGGCGTTTCCTCACCGATAAGCCCCATATACATAGCCTGGCCATCGAAAATGGTGATTCCTTCCACCGGAGTGATCGAGCTGAATACGCTCGTCCACCGCAGGCGGATTCGGCGAGAGACATCCGGCGGAGAGGAGCATGCAGGTGATGAGAAGAGGAACAATCCTGTACATGGTTATTCATTCTGCAAGGGAGCAAATGAATTCGAGCGCCTGCGGCTGGTATGCCTGAAGGCGATTCAAACGCCTGAAACCCTGTGATTCTGATGCTGCGGGAAATATCTGCTTTCCGTGATGGCTGTAGTAGGTCTCCTCTATCGGTTTTCCCTCAGGTACTGGCGTTCGACCCCCTGTCCCATATTTTCGGAATGCATTACGTGTCTGGCGGAGAGGAGTACAGGACACACCTCAAGGAGTCGAGCAGACCGGAGATGCCGCGCCATTCTCCTGAAAACCCTGGGAATTCGGATTTTATCGCTCACCTACCGCAAGAGAGGCGGCGATTCGATCAGGAACGTATACATTTTGTCCGTGCGAAAGAGTACCTTAATGAACCCGGGCGATGAGGAGCGTTTCCGTATCCGACTTTCGGTCGGAACAAAGATCTTTCTCGTCTTTTTAGGTCTCTCGTCGGCCGCTCTCCTTCTTGCCGGTCTCCTTGCATTCGTGCAGACGGACGACGTAAGCCGCTTCGCACTCCAGCAGAGCACCGCCCTCGGAGACCGTGCGGTCGACAGCACGGCAGCGCTCGAAGACGACGCTGAAGAGTCGCTCCTCATGCTCGCTCAGAATCAAGCCTCTATCAGCAACATCATCTTTGAGCAGGTGAGCGGCGAGATCGATGTCATGGCGCAGTATGCCGAAGAGATCATGCACGATCCGTCTCGTGTACGGGAACGGCAGTTCTACCCCGAGAGCGCGGAGCCCGATGACCGGTACTCGACGTCGCTCCTCTTCCTATCGCCCGGGATAGAGGTCGCCGCCCATGAGGACGAGCGGAATGCGGCGGGCATGATGGACGATATCTTCAGACCCATCGCTGCCGCCGATCGGCGCATATCGAGCATCTATGTCGGGACTGATTCCGGGATGTCCATGATATATCCCTGGACGACCGGTCTGAACGCCTCGTTCGATCCCCGCCTTCGGAGCTGGTTTGTCCAGGCGAAGACGACCGGAGCGAAGAGCTGGTCGGAGCCCTATATCGATCTTCTCGGGCATGGTCTGATGGTGACCTGTTCGAAACCGGTCTTCGATACCGGGAAAGGCTGGATCTGGGTCGTCGGCGCGGACGTCACGATCGAGACCATCAACCGGAACATCATCGGCACACAGGTGGGTGACCGGGGGTATGCCATGCTGATCGACCAGCACGGCAACGTCATCTGCAGGCCGGGGCTCACCTCGGGAGATATGCGGTGGGACGAGTCGTTCGTCACCGAGAACCTCCTTGCGAGCAGTAACCCCGATCTCGTCTCGGTCGCAGAGAGGATGACTGCCGGGAAGATGGGCGTTGCCCGGGTCATGCTTGAGGACGGCGAACGTTTTGTCGCCTATGCCCCGGTGGAGAGCGTGAACTGGAGCGTGGGCGTGGTGATGCCGGTCGACGAGGTCATCGCGCCGATCACGGCGACCCGTGAGAGTATCCTGCAGGCGTCGGGAGATACCGCCGCTCATATCAGCGACCAGCAGCAGGCAATGCAGACCATCTTTGTCGGGTTGTTCCTCATCCTCCTGGCGGCGGTCGGCGTTCTCACCCTCCTTGTCGCCCGGTATTTCACCCGGCCTCTAGAGGAACTGCAGAAGGGTTCGGAAGCCATCGGGCGGGGCGACCTCGGATACCGGGTGGAGATAACGACCGGAGACGAGTTTGAGGAGCTCGCCCGGTCGTTCAACGGGATGACGGCCGATCTTCGCGACCATATCGACGAACTCCGGCGAACTACGGCGGAGAACGAGCGGATCGTAAAGGAACTCGAGATCGCGAAGGAGATTCAGCAGAGCATCCTCCCTGAGTCCGCGCCGGTGCTTCCGGGAATCGATCTGGCGGGATTCAACATTCCGGCTCTCGAGGTCGGTGGGGATTTCTACGATTATATCCCCCTCGGCGACGACCGGTGGGGCCTTGCGATCGCCGATGTCTCCGGAAAGGGTGTCCCTGCCGCCCTCTTCATGGCGCTCTCCCGCACCCTCGTCCGGGCGAGCGCTGCTTCGAAACCCTGACCCGGCCGGGGCGATCCTCGAAGCGAACCGCTTCATCACCATGGACTCAAAGACCAGCATGTTCGTCACGCTCTTCTACGCTGTCCTGGACGCCCGGGCAAAAAGCCTCACCTACGTGAATGCGGGCCATAATCCTCCGCTCCTCTTCAGGCCGGGGACGGACGAGGCGGAGCGCCTCCGGGGCCGAGGGATCGCGCTCGGCATCCTCGACGAGATTGAGGTCGAGGTCGTCCAGATCGGGCTTGGACCCGGGGATACGCTGGTGCTCTACACCGATGGCGTGACGGAGGCGACGAACGAGAAGGACGAGGAGTACGGCCTTGAGAGGCTGGAGGCCTTCGTCTCGGCATTGCCGGAGCTCCCGGCGGAGGCTGTTATCGACGCGATCGTGAAGGATGTGGCAAAGTTCGCCGGAACTGCTCCCCAGTTCGACGACATCACGCTGATGGTGCTGAAGGTTAAGTGAGCGGAGCCGGACGCCTCCGCCGCCGCCGATAGATTTAGGATGCAGGAAGGGCATCCTTCCTGCCATGGCAGGAGCGAAGCACGAGATGCAACGCCATGAGGCGGGCAGGCAGGAGCCGCCGAAGATGCATCGGCACGGCGGGGATCACACCCACGCCCTCGCAGACTTCCGGAAACGCTTCCTCGTCTCGGTAATCCTGACCGTCCCGATCCTCCTTCTCTCGCCGACCATCCAGAGTTTCTTCGGTTTCTCACTCGTCTTCCCGGGCTCGACCATCGTGCTCTTCCTGCTCGCGACCGCGGTCTACGTCTACGGCGGCTGGCCGTTCCTGACCGGCATAATCGCCGAGCTCCGGGCACGGTCGCCCGGGATGATGACGCTGATCGCCGTCGCCATCACGGTTGCCTATCTCTACAGCGCCGCGGTCGTCTTCGGGCTGGTCGGCGGCGAGGGGTTCTTCTGGGAGCTCGCGACGCTGATCGATATCATGCTCCTCGGGCACTGGATCGAGATGCGCTCGGTGCTCGGAGCGTCGCGGGCGCTCGAGGAACTCGTGCGGATCATGCCCTCGGAGGCGCATCGCGTCACCGACGGCGGTATTGAGGATGTCCCGGTCGATGCACTCGCTCCCGGGGATTTGGTGCTGACAAAACCCGGCGAGAAGGTCCCGGTCGATGGGGTGGTCGCCGAGGGTGCGACCAGCATGAACGAGGCGATGCTGACAGGTGAGTCAAAGCCGGTTGCAAAGCGGCAGGGAGACCGGGTTATCGGCGGGGCGATAAACGGCGAGGGTTCGGTCACCGTCAAGGTGGAGAAGACCGGGAAGGAGACGTACCTCGCCCAGGTGGTCGAACTCGTCAGGCAGGCGCAGGAGAGTAAATCGCGGGCACAGGACCTTGCCGACCGGGCGGCGTTCTTCCTGGTGGTGATTGCACTCTCGGTCGGCGCCGTCACCTTCGCCGCCTGGCTCGCGGCAGGGGAGGTGCTCGGGTTTGCGGTCGAGCGTGCAGCCACGGTGATGGTGATCACCTGCCCTCACGCCCTCGGGCTCGCCGTTCCGCTGGTGGTTGCGGTCTCGACGGCGCTTGCAGCCTCGGCAGGTCTCCTGATCCGCGACCGGAGCGCATTCGAGCGTGCCCGGAACATACAGGCGGTCGTCTTCGATAAGACCGGCACCCTGACGGAAGGACGGTTCGGGGTGACGGATATCATCCCGCTCGGCACCTCTGCTGAGAACGAGATCGTTCGGCTCGCCGCCTCGGTTGAATCCGCCTCCGAGCATCCGATCGCGCTGGGACTGGTGCGGACTGCGAACGAGCGCGGGCTTGACCTCTCTGCGGCCCGAGATTTCCGTGCGATTCCGGGCAAAGGGGTCGAGGCGGAGATCTCCGGCCGGAAGATTAGCGTGGTCAGCCCCGGGTATCTGCAGGAGCTGGGCATCGCCATCGAGGATGAGCGGGTGGCCGCCGTCGAGAGCCAGGGTAAGACCGTCGTCTTTCTCCTGGAGGACAATAAGGCCGCAGGGGCGCTCGCACTCGCCGATATCATCAGGCCGGAGTCACGGGAGGCGATCGAGCGGCTCAAAGCGATGGATATCCGGTGCATGATGCTGACCGGCGACAACCGGCATGTGGCGGCGTGGGTGGCAGCGGAGATTGGCCTCGATGACTATTTCGCCGGTGTTCTCCCGCACGAGAAGGCGGAGAAGATCCGCACGGTGCAGGAGCGTTACCGGGTGGCGATGGTGGGCGATGGGATCAACGACGCACCGGCGCTGGTGGCCGCGGACGTCGGAGTCGCCATCGGGGCAGGGACCGATGTTGCCGTGGAGAGTGCCGATATCGTGCTGGTGCGTAGCGACCCGCGTGACGTGGCTGCTATTGTCGATCTTTCGAAGAAGACCTACGCGAAGATGCTCCAGAACCTGCTCTGGGCGACCGGGTACAACGCGTTTGCCATCCCCCTCGCAGCGGGAGTCCTCTTCGGCTACGGGGTCGTGCTGACGCCGGCGGCCGGTGCGATACTCATGAGCGCCAGCACCGTCATCGTCGCGATCAATGCCCGACTCCTGCGGATGTAGGGAGTCCTGCCGTGAAGAGCGTGGGTGGGGGAACATTTTTCCCTTCTCTCCGGGTAACCGGGGGTGGTGATTCCCGTGAAGGTAGAACTATTCCACGTTAAAGGGTGTGCCCGGTGTTTTCAGGCTGCGGGCGCGCTCAAAAGCGCCCTCGCGGATATGGGGCTTTCGTATGACGATACTGGTAGAAGAAAAGCATGTCCGGGAAGGCTCGTTGGCAGTCGATGAGCTCGTGCAGATGAACCTCGTCGCGGTTCCGGTTATCAAGGCGGGGGGCCGGGTGCTCGTCCAGGACGATGCGATGCGGGCGGGGACTATCCGGCTGTTCCTGGAGCAGCAGATAGAATTGCCTCTGCCGCCCGGTCGGTGAGGCCGAGGGGAGAATCTCCTCTTCGGCTACCTCACTTCGGTTTGTAGCGCCCCCACTTCTCAAGCGCTTTGCCGAGTTCCGGAGCGCTCTTCGCCTTCTCTTCGAGGCTCTCCCCCTCTTGCCAGGCCTCGATAGCCTGCATGGTTGCCTCTGCACCTGCCCGCGTGCCTTGCGGGTGGCCGTGAATGCCCCCGCTCACGAGCAGGTCCGAGATCGGCACCGTAGATGTCGAGGACGTCCGGCACGAGCCCCGGATGGAGCCCTCCCGACGAGACCGGGAATGCGCTTTTGATCGCTCCCCAGTCCTGTTCGAGCGCCGCATGGTGCACCGGACTCGTCCGCTTCTCCCGGAGCATATCCGCGAGCAGAGTCGCCTCCGCCTTCGTCCCGACGAGCTTGCCGACGGCGGTACCGGTATGGATCTGGCTCACCCCGATGAGCCGCATGATCTTCGCCAGGAACTGCATCGATGATCCCATGCTTCGGGTTCCGGTCGAAGGCCGCGTGCATCGCCCGGTGTGCGTGGATGGCAAGCCCGAGGTCGGAGCAGTAGTCGCGCATGGTCGCCACGGCAGCCGTTCCCGCCACCACGACGTCGATCATGGCGTAGGTCCAGCCGTGCTCCGCGAGCATATCCGCCCGCTTCTTCATGATCTCGGTCTCCGCGGTGATATTGATGAACGCGGACTTCGCCTCACCGGTCTCCTGTTCGGCCTTGTCGCGCTTCTCTGCAAGGAGCCGCACCCGGTCGTCGAACCGATTGAACGGCATCGACGTTAAGTTCTCGTCGTCTTTCACGAAGTCGAATCCGCCCATCCAGGTCTCAAACCCGATCTCGGCATGCTCCGCTGCGGTAAACCCAACCTTCGGCTTCGGCACGGCGCCCGTGAGCGGCCAATCGTAGACCCCCATCATATCCCGTATGCCGTCCATCCCGAAGTGCGGCCCTTCGAAGTGCCGGAGGTAGTCGGGCGGGAGTGCGGCATCGATCAGCCGCAGGTTCGCGAGTGCCTTCATGCCGAAGATGTTCCCCGCGATACCGCTCAGGAGCTGCACGACATTCCCCTCCTCCCAGAGGTCGAGAGGATAGGCTATCTTCACGTAGTTGTCCTCTATCGAAAAGGCCGTGGCCTGAAGCGCTTTCATCCGCGGTGGGAGGGTAAAAAGCGTCGTCCAGGTGCCCGTCGAGCTCTCCGAGGCTATCCTTCCGATCGCTTCCTCCCTGCCGATGCCTTCTGCAGGTTCGAAGGAGAATAACGCCACAAGTTCGTTTGCAGCGGGGGTATACTCGAGATCCACGAATTCGTTGTACCAGTCAATCGCCATCTCAACACCTGCATGCAGAAATGAGCGCAAAGGTAAAAAAACCTTACATCGGGGTTCACGCCATCTCATTTCGGCGGAGGAACTCCCGGATCAGCCGTGACTCCACCCAGCCCCGGTCGAGTTGTTTGACGATTCCGTTGATCCGGAGCACCTGCCCGCGTATCTTCTCCGCTGTCTCTGTATCCTCCATAAGATCTGCCCGTGCCAGGATAACCTGCAGGGGATGGCGGACGTGGTCGCCGAGGATTGCGAACTGCTCCATGTTCTGCTCGATCTGTTCGAATGCCCTGCTTCGCAGGGTTTCGTATGCTTTCCGGTCGGTGATATCCTCGATCATACCGATGACGTAGCGGATCTCACCGCCCGGGTCACGGAGCAGAGAGGTTGCCAGGCGTCCCCATACCGTCCGTCCGTCCTTTGCGAGGTAGCGTTTCTCCAGATGGTCGATCTCATGCTCTCCGGCAAGGGTCTCGCGGAAGTGGGTCAGAGCCTCCGTGAGGTCATCCGGGTGGGTCAGGTCGCCGATGTTCACGCCCTCGAGTTCATCGGCACCATACCCGAGAATCTTCTGGAATGCCGGGTTCGCCCTGACGATCCGCCCTCCGGTATCGGCGAGCACTATGCTGAATCCTGCCCGCTCGAAGATGCCCCGGAACCGCTCTTCACTGCTTCGCAGGGCGCGTTCCGCCTCCTTTCGCTCGGTGATATCCTGGACCACCGCCACTGCCCCGATCCTCCGGCCGGCAGAGTCCGTGATCGGAGCGCTGTTGGCAAGGACCTCGCGCTTCCCGCCGTCCGGCCGGAGTACCGGAAGCTCCATGCCCCGGATCACCTCTCCGTGCCGTACCGAGCGGATGAGCGGGAGATCGGCGGGGGCGCAGGGGTTTTCGTCGGGGTAGCAGATGTGCAGGTCGGCGTGACTCGCATGCTCCTCCCCGATCCGGATATGCCAGCCGTAGATACTGTCCGCTACAGGATTTGCCATCCTGACCCGGCTATCTTCGTCGACGACGACGATCGCCTCAGGGACACTCTCGATGATCGCGCTGAGCCGTGCCCGCTCTTCATCGAGCTTCCTTATCGTCAGGACATCCTCGGTACAATCCTGCAGGACTGAGATGGTCACAAAGAGCCGGTTGTCGAAGATGAGAGGTGAGGAGGATACGCGCACGTGGTATGTCTCCCCCTTCGAGTCTACGATCTCCATCTTCTCGTTCCTGACGATCTCCCCGCGTGCTGCCCGGGTGCTCGGCAGATCCTCAACGGATACCGCCCTCCCGTCTGGATAGCGAAATGAAACACGCCGGATGAGCATCTCCCTCGAAAGACCGATGATATCCCGGTTCATGCGCTCTTTCGCCGCCCGGTTTGCCCTGATCACCCGCCCTTCGGCGTCGTAGATGAGCACCCACTGTCCTATCGCCTCGAGAACGGCATCCCGCTCCTCTACCGCCCGTTCTGCCTGTATCAGAAGCTCTTCGTTTCTGGCTGTCAGTTCGCGGCTATTCCGGGAGACGGTGTCGAGCCCTGCGGAGAGCCGCGAGAGAATTTCACGCTGGCTGGTATCCAGCGCGCTCCGGAGAAGGTCCCCGACAGCATGCTGTATCTCTTCAATCAGCCGGTCGGAGGTTGGATTTTTCATCCAGTCCGCCCCCGATCCGGGAGTCTCCCTATCGCTGCCCCCACCGGCCGATCGGGTCTTCCCTTTCTTCGGGCAGGCGAGCGCAGGATCCGTATCGGCAAGAGAGTGGCTTTGGTCGGGGTTTTTGCCGGGTATGCCCTTCCCGACGTTGCGGTTCGTAAGGCCGACTCCTGCGGCATCGCGAAACACGGCGACCCCGGAGAGGTTTCACAAAGCCTGCTGAAGGATCCAACCGGCCGGATGTCATGGTTATGTGTACCGGGAACTGCATAGCGGCTGGAGACGTCGTCGATAGCATAGCGATTTTGGTACATGGCAGTATCGTCCTTCCGTAGCGAAACTCCGTGACTTTATACTAATCATCTGATAAAAATGCGACGCCAACCCGGCGTGTATGCCGTGCATCCGGGTATTTCCGAAAAGAGGACAGAGTAGTCCGGCAGCCTTACTCCTGCAGGAGTCTGAACATCCCGGGTGGGACGAGTATCTCAAACCGTGCTCCCCGGCCCGGCTCCCCGGTCTCCCGAATCCCGATCCCGGTTATCGCCAGAATCTCCCGTATCAGAAATAGGCCGTATCCGGTGTTGCGGCCGAACCCCGGGGCGAATATCCGCTCTTTCAGGTGGTCGGGCACCCCTTCGCCGTCGTCCTCCCAGAAGATCGTCGCTCCGCCGTCGCCGATACGGTACGAGGTCTGCAGGGTGGTTGCATGCTCGCCGTGCCGGAGCGTGTTCTCGACCAGATTTTCAAAGACCTTTCGGAGCATTGGATCGGCGTAGACGGTAAGGCCGTCGAGATTATGTCTGCACACGAGGTTCTTCGTCCTGAGCTGGCCGGCGAGGTGACTGAGATCCTGCCACTCCGGTTTGAAGACGCCGAGGTTCTGGTAATCCCGGGTAAACTCGATCTGCTGCTGTATCGTCGTCACCGACCGTTCCACGCGTCCGATGCACTCCAGCATCAGTGGATTCGGATCCTTCGATTTTGCGTAATCCAGGTACCGAGAACCACCATGATTTGGTTGATGATGTCGTGCCGGGTGACCGTGGAGAGGAGGTTCATCTTTTTGTTCGCCTCAAGGAGCCCTTCCTCCGCCCGTTTCCTATCCGTTACATCGCGAACGGTGGCGATGACCCCGCGGATGAGCGGTTCGTCGAGATAGTTCCTCGCCCGTGCCTCAAGGAAAATTTCCCTGCCGTCTCTCCTGATGAAGCGATATTCCACCTGCACCTGCCTGTCGGGGGTGGCGAGCATCCTTTGCCAGGCATCCCTGACGGATTCGGCATCTTCCGGGTGGACGGCGTCGAAGATGGATCCCTTCATATCAGCCGGGAGAAAGCCGGTCGTCTCCTCGACGCTCGGGCTGACGTACCGGAAGGTGCCGTCCGGGTTGATGATAAGATAGATATCGGATGCATTATCGACCATGAACTGGAACCGTGCTTCACTCTCCCGGACGGTTTTGTCCATCCGGTTTCGGTCGAGAGCGCTCCCGATAATATCGGCAGAGACGCGAAGGAGCAGGTGGTCGTCTTCTCCGAAGTCGCCGGTCTCGTAGACGTTATCAAACCCGATAAATCCTGCAAGTCGGTTTCGGACGGTGATCGGCAGCACGATGAGCGACTTGATACCCTGGCTCTCCAGTATCTCCCGCTCGCCCCTCGCCTCCTCCGGGAGTGCGGAGACATCCGCGATCCCGATGGCCTCTCCTCCCCTGAGCCGCTCCATCCACCCGGGAAAGGTCTCCAGCAGGAGATTTTGGAGGTGCTCTTTCCCCGGCGTCACACCGGCGGTGCACCACTCGTGGGTGTTGGCGATCGCCCCTTCTCTCTCGCGGATGAGGAAGATGTATGCCCTGCTGGCTCCGCTGAACTGTCCGATATCCCGAAGCGAGGCGTCGACCGCCGCATCGAAGTCGGTGACTCCGACGAACCGCGAAGACAGCGTCGAGATCGTCCGCTCAAACTCGTACCGTTCCCTGATCGCCTCCCGGTATCGGTTCGCTTCGGTGATATCCCGTCCGACCGACTGGTTATCGATTACCTGCCCGAGATCGTTGAAAAACGCTCTATCGACCCATCTGACCCAGCGTTCGGAGCCATCGGGCATGCAGTGCCGGTGATCGAGGGCAGCAACCGGGCGCTCCGGGGTGAGTGCCGCGAAATGTTCACGGACCCGTCTGACCTCGTCCGCGGGAATAGGAGGGACGAAGCGGCATCCGAGGAGCTCATCGCGCTTTTTTCCGAAGTAGCGGCAGTATGCTTCGTTCACGAACGTATGCCCGAAGTCGGGGTCAAACCTGCAGATGAGCTCGGTCTGGTCTTCGACGACTCCCCGGTACCGCTGTTCGCTCTCTGCAAGTTCCTGTTGCGCCGCCGCGATCTCATCGACCTGCTGGCGCAGTTCCTCTTCGGCAGCGCTCAGGCGCTCGTTCGCATCGAGCAGTGCGTTGTTCTTCTCCTGAAGCGCTTCTTCACGGCATTTCAGGTCGCTGATATCGTGGGTGACCGTTGCGAATCTGTCGTCACCCATCGGGACGGCGGAGATGCTGAAGTGTCTCTTCAGAGGCGGATAGTACGTCTCGAAACGTACGGCATCCCCCGATGCGACGACTCTTTCGTAGGTCTTCAGGAACGGCGGGGGAACGGAGCCGTACAATCGGGAGGCCGGCGATCCGATCGCCTGCTGAGGAGAAATGCCGGTGATCTCGGTGAACGTCGGATTGCAGTCGACGATCTCGTAGTCGACGGCGTTTCCGCTCTCATCGCGCACCAGCCGGTGGAAGGCCACCATATCGGACGTCCACCAGTAGACCGACCGAAACCGCTGCTCGCTCACCGAAAGTTCCTGTTGCGCCGCTGCAATCTCATCGAGTTGCTGGCGAAGCTCCTCTTCGGCCGCTGTGAGGTGCTCGTTCGCCGACATGAGATCTTCATTTCTCTCCATAAGCGCATGCTGAGCGTCCCGCATCTCCGTAATATCCCGGATGGACTCGATTGCACCGACGACCTCGCCCTGCTCGTTGTAGAACGGTGTCGCCTTTATCCAGAGGGCGGTTGTACGCCCGGAAGGGTGCAGGAACGATGTTTCTCCGATGATGGAGTCGCCATCTCTTACGATAGAGGTATACCTGGCTCTATCGTCCTCCTCGAAGCGGTGCATGACAAGGTCGATGAGCAGGCGCCGCTCTTCGCCGTAGACGGCAACACTGTACTTGCGATCCCCCTTTCCGAGCATCTCCCCGGCCGGCACCCCCGTCATCGCCTCCATCGCCTTGTTCCAGGAAATGACGACCCCATCCCGGTCGATCGCGAACGTGGCATCGGGCAGAAAATCGATGATATCGGTGAGGCGCCGCTCCGACCGGTGGAGCATCGCCTCTGCACGACGGCGTGAGACGGCGTGGACGATCTTGTGCTCGAGCTCAGTGAAGAGAGCCTTCGGATGAGCACCCTTCTGCAGATAAAAATCGGCACCGTTGTTCAGCGCCTCGATAGCGACCTCTTCACGCCCTTTGCCCGTGAAGAGTATAAACGGCAGATCCCCGTGCCTGCTTCGGATCTGCTTGAGAAATTCAATTCCGTCGCTCTCCGGCATCTGGTAATCAGATACGGCGCAGTCGTAATCCCGATCCTCGAGGAGAGCGCACGCTTCCCGAACACTTGTCGCCGTAGCTACGGTCAGATCGCCTGAACGCTCAAGAAACAACTTTCCGATCTCAAGGAGGTCGGGTTCGTCGTCAACGTACATGACCGATATCATGGGTATACCCCTTTTGGAAAGTTTCTGAAAGAGCGTATACGATGAAAAGCGTCATAAGAGTATTCATTTTCTCCGGAGCGCCGTGGAAGGCCTCCCGCCTGCCTGAGAGGATCGCTGTCGATCACGTCTTCCGACGTCGGGGATGGTCAGGCACGCCTGCACGAGCCTCGCCCGGCAGTCCCTTTCGCTGCGGTGATCAGCGACTTCATCGCTCGTGCGGCTGCCGTCATGTCAGCCTGGCCGACAACCGCCGATATGACCGCGACGCCGTCGGCTCCGGCCGCGATCACCTCCCGGAGATTATGGTGCCCGATACCGCCGATCGCGATCACGGGCACGGAGACCACGGGCCGGATCGTAGCGAGGGTGGCGAGGCCGTGTCCGGGGCCTGCATCGGCCTTCGACGCGGTCGGGAAGGTCGGGCTGAGCGCGACGTAATCGGCGCCGGCCGCCTCGGCCTGTGCCGCCTCCCGGGCGCCCCCTACCGAGATGCCGATAATGAAACCCGGCGGTGCGATCCTTCGTGCGTATTCGAGCGGCAGGTCGCTCTGCCCGAGGTGAACGCCGTCCGCTCCTGCGGCGAGCGCCACGTCCAGCCGGTCGTTCACGATGAAGAGTGCTCCGGCCGTCCGGGTGATCTTCCGGATCTCGCAGGCCGCCGCGAGGAGATCGCGGCACGAAAGAGATTTGTCGCGGAGCTGAATAGCATCCGCCCCTCCGGCGACGGCAGACCGGGCTTGCTCGGTGTGGGTCCGGCCGCGGCCGATCTGCTCATCTGTTACCACGTAGAGGTCATAGGCCATTGATCGTCCTCACCTGTGCATGCCCGGCAAGATCGTCCGCCGTGAGGGTGAAGAGTTCGTCTATGAGCGCCGTCCTGAAGGAATAGGGGCCGGTTGCTCTCGCGGCCGCATGCTCTCCTGCTCTTCCGAAGGCTGCAAGCGCTGCTGCGGAAGCAACCATGCGATCCCCGGCGACTGCGGCGAAAGCTCCCGTGACCGATGCCGCCATGCACCCTGTCCCGGAGAGCCTGCCCATCAGGGGCGTGCCGTTCTCGACCAGAATGACCCGTTTCCCGTCGGTGACGATATCGGTCGGCCCGCTCATCACCACCACGGCGCCGGTCGCACGGGCGCACTCGCGTGCGGTCTCGACCGGGTCACCGTCGACGCCGCCGGAGTCGACACCCCGCACCAGGCCGCCGGTGCCGGCGATCGTGCCGATCTCGCCGGGGTTCCCTTTCAGGACGGCGATCTCGATCCGGTCGAGGAGCCGCGCGACGCTCTCTGTCCGAAACCGCGTCGCTCCCGCTCCGACCGGGTCGAGGACGACCGGAATACCGAGTTCGTTCGCCCGCCCTCCGGCGAGAAGCATCGATTCGATCTGCGAGGCCGAGAGCGTCCCGATGTTGAGGACGAGGGCTCCTGCGGCTGCGACCATCTCGGCCGCCTCTTCGGGAGCGGCGGCCATCACCGGGGAGGCTCCGGCAGCGATCGTGATGTTGGCGCAGTCGTTGATCGTAACGGTGTTCGTGATGTGATGCACCAGCGGCTGCTTCGACCGCACGCGGATCAGCAGATCAGCACAGTTTCTTCCATCCATAGTATCTCCGTCTCATAAGCCCGGTTACGAAACAGAGAGATCTCTTCGATCTCTCCATATCTCTTTCGCTTCAGTCTTCCTTTAAGAGATCGCTTCACCTCGCAAGAACGGTCGGCCTCCCGGGACATGGCTCCGTAATAACGGATCTTCCCCTCGACCGGCGCCGGGACGGATCGGTGTTTTCGCTTGCCCCGGGATATGCGATAGTTTTATGCATCGGTATGGAAATCACCCGCCCCGAGGTGAACCCGATGGAGAAGTTCGAAGAAGTGATGCGGAATCTGCAGCAGTTGTCGCCGCAGGAGCGGGGAAGGATTCTCGAGGAGGAGGGCGGGAAATGTATCTGCGGGGAGTGTCCGGTGTATAACGAATGTGCGAAGAATGCTCACGAGGGGTTCTTCTGTGCGTGGGGGAAGAGTTTTGTCTGCATAACATCGGAGGAGAAGAAATGCATCTGCCCGGACTGCCCGGTGGTGGCCGACTGGGGAATGAAGAATATCTACCACTGCATGCGTGGCGAAGAACGGGCACAGTGGTTCGATCAGTATCTTCGAAGGTGAGAGTATACCGATCCGTCGGCAACCCCGACAGGATGGATCAGGCCCCTGCTGCGGCAGGGGGTCACACCGACCCTGCCGATCGGCAGCGCAATCCGGGCATGGACAGACTCCTCGGGATAGACTTGGGTCAGATCCGCCTGTCCTATCCCGGCAATCCGGGAATACTAAAAATGAGTCCGGTGACCGTGTTTCACGGTTCACCTGAGTTTCTTCTTCGCTTCTTCGTACTCCTGTTCTTTCTGCTTTCGGAGTTCGGCTGCCGTCCTGACCTCTTCGGGGCTCCCTTTCTCTTCGAGTTCAATCCGCTCTGCTTCCCGCTTTAACTCCTCGGAACTCATGTAGCCGGACGGCTCGATATTTTCCTGGGCCTCCCGATACAGTTCTTCCGTGTGTCTCCGCTGTTCCTCGGCAGCAGACTGGCCGGAGGATTCACCCGCCGTCACCTGCTTTCCGCTCGCTTCACCCACCTGGATCTCTTTCCCCCGGGCTTCCGGAGTCTTCTTCAGGCGCACCTCCAGCACGCCGTTTCTGAAGGTGGCTTCCGCACCCTGGTCGGTGACATCGGCGGGGAGCGATACCGTGCGGGAGAGTGTCCCGAACCGTCGCTCCCGCAGGTAGTATCCTGCCTCTTCCTGCTCGGTCACCTCTTCATGCCGGGCCGATATCTGCAGCGTCTTTGGCTCAAGAAGCCGGAGCGAGATATTCTGCCGCTCGACGCCGGGGAGATCGGCAACGACCAGAACCTCGTCACCGTGCTCCCTGATATCGACGACCATCTCGGAGCCTTGGAGCATGGGTATCTGCTGCCGTGCTTCCCGGAAGCCTGCTACCATCTCATTAAACTGTCTCTGCATATCGACTATCATCTCATCAAAGTCGCCCCGTAATCCGCGTGTTGATCTTCCGAGTGCCATAGTATACAACTCCTTTCCCAACCGTCCCTGCAGCATCTGCTACAGGGCTTCAAGTGCTGTCGCTATCTTATTAATGTTCCCGCACCGGGTTTCATCAGTCCGGGATACCTGTATCCGGGGGACCAGTCTTTCCTGGCGCACCTCTTCGACTCTCTTCTCACCCGGTAACTGCCGAAGCGCTGGCGCCTGCTGCTCCTGGTCTGGAACCGGTGCATCTCTGCCTTCTGGGGATCGGGCAGGTTCGTCCTGGTATCGTTCCGGAACGCCTGCCCTTTTCGATGGCTGTCGGTTAGCGAGAGCCCCTCCCGAACACTTGTTGCTCCCTCCCGGGCACTTTGCAGGAGGGGTGCAGTGATGGTGGCAATCACATGGGCTATGCCGACCCTGCCGCTCGGCGATATGGACCTGGCACGGGCTTTTGATGGAGGAACACTCGGTTTCATCCCGAGTACAACCAACGAAACCGGTGCGCTCTATGATACCGGGAATGGAACATGCCTCATCCTCTTCCCGAGGGAAGCACTGGAAGCCGGCTTTTTAGTCCGGGATATCGAGGAGATGGAGAGCCGGCTGAAGCACGGGGGTGACGTTCCTTGAGCACGCTACGGCGGAGATGAAAATAGACGACGGGATCGCCGATATGAGAGAGACAATCTGCATGGTTCCGCGATACCGGGTTTTATCCGGGAACGTCGGTAACGGGGTTTTGCGGCAGGACACACGGAATACGTGAGCCTCGCCATCCCCGGAGTTCTCACTCGGAGATGAGCGTTGCGTTCTCCATCATCCGCTCGAGCAGAGAGACGATCAGAAGACGCTCCTCGCCGGAGAACCCGGTAAAGATCATCACGCTCCATGCTGCGGCTATCTCCCGCATTGCCGGCTCGATTGCTCTCCCCTTGTCGGTGAGAAAGAGCCGGTAAGCCCGCCGATCGCCCTCATCCCGCACACGCCGGACGTAGCCCGCCTGCTCGAGTCTGGTGACCGCACGGGTGATGGTGGCCTTATCGAACCGGCGGTCCCGTGCGAGCGTCTCCTGGTTGATGCCGTCGCGGCAGTACAGGGTCATCAGGAACGGGAACTGGCCGCTCCCGATACCATAGGGCTCGAGCCGTTTTGCCAGGTACACCTGGGTGGAGCGGTAGAGATAGGAGACGATCCCGCCGAGCGCCTCCGGGGGGATTCCCGGCTCCCGGCCGTCATCTGCCACTGCTCGCTCCCTCCGGCGAAGCAACCCCTGCCGGCGGATCTGCTCGCCCGGTGATCAGACCTGCTGTATACCGCCGTGCCCAGAGGTAGCCGGTCGTCGCCCCGAGCATGTTCCCTGCGGCGATCCCCCACCAGATCCCGGTCAGCCCGAACCCGAGGTAGACGGCAAGTATCCAGACGAAGGCGATCGTCAGGATGACCGAGCGTAGAATCGTGACACAGAGCGAGTTCATTCCTCTCCCCGTCCCCTGGAAGAGCGAGGAGGAGAACATCCCGAAACCGACCATCGGGTAGAAGAGGCACATTACCTGCAGGAAGGCGGTGAGGTCGGGAGCGAGGTGTGCCGACCCCTCTGCCGTCGTGAAGAGCGCGGCGATCCAGGGGGCGAGTACGTAGGTCGCCACGGCGAGTACCCCCCCTATCAGAAGCCCGAGCCGGACGGAGTAGAGGTGGGCGGTCTCCATCTGGTCGAACGTCCGTGCACCGTAGGTTGCCCCCGTGACGGCGACGACCGCCATCGCGATCGCGAGCAGGGGGGTGATGGCTATCATGATCACCCGCCACCCGACCGAGTAGACTGCAACGCCGTCGGTGCTGGCGACGAAGACGATGATCCCGTTCAGGACGAGCGTCGACAGTGCCATTATCATCTGTTCGACGGACGCGGGAACGCCGACTCGCAGGACATCCGTGACGATCGATCTCTGTGGGGCAAACCCGCTCCAGCGGAATGAGACGTAGGTATCCCGCTTGATGAAGAGCCAGTACCCGAGCAGCCCGACCGAGGCGAGGATCGAAAGGACGGTCGCCCACGCGGCCCCGGCGATGCCCATATCGAGGGTGTAGATCAGGATCGGGTCGAGGACAATGTTGCCGACCGCACCGAGCGCCATGGCGTACATCGGCCGCTTTGCATCACCCTCTCCCCGCAGGATTGCGTAGGCGACGTTCGTGAAGAGGATGGCCGCCGTTCCGAGAAAGAGGATCCTGCCGTATTCGGCTGCCATCCCGGCGGCGCTGCCCGCTCCGAGCAGGACGAAGAGGTTTCCGGCCAGCAGGTAGAAGGGCACCGTGACGACGACGGCGAGCACCGCCAGCATGATCATGGTATGTACGGCGACGTTGTCGGCTCCGGCCTTGTTCCGTGCACCGATCATGCGGGATATTGCGGCTCCACCGCCGACGCCGAGCCCGTTTGCGAGACCGATGATGATGAAGAAGAGCGGGAATGTGAATCCGACCGCGGCAAGGGCATCGGATCCGAGGCCCGCGACCCAGAAGGCATCGACGAGGTTGTATGCTGTCAGCAGGGTCATGGCGACCATCATCGGCAGGGCGAGTTTGACGATCGCCTTCTTCGGATCGGAGAGGAGCGTTCGTGTGCCTTCGGTTCCGTGGTCGGTGGGTGGTGCGTGCTGTGGTGAACTCTGATCCGTCATGCTCTGAAACCTTCTTGCTGTCCGGAAAGGAAGTGCCCTGCGCCGGGTGGCACGGAATAGCTTCTGTAGCAATACATGCGTCGCGAGACTATTTAGTTGCTATGTCAACGAACGGGGTAGGGTGGTGGCGGCAAAGAGAGGGACCCTCTGCTGCGGCTGAAGCGGGCCGCAGGAGTGCCCGGACTATCCCCGGGGGCGGTAGAAAACAGCATGGTACGAAGGTCTCTTGTGGAGCCTGCCGGGAGAGGTGTGAAAATGTACTTCCTCCTGCAGGAACGATGATCTACCCTGCAGGCGCCTGTTCTTCGACGCCGTAGTGTTTCCGCAGATACTCACGCACTTTCTCCGATTCGAGCCAGCCCCGATCGAGCTCTGTGATTATGCCGTCGATCTCGTATGCCTGGGTGAGTATCTTTTCTGCAAACTCGCTCCCGTCCATACCGGCGAGGGCAACGATCACCTGGAGCGGGTTTCGGATCTCGTCGTTGAGGATCGCCAGCTGCTCGAGGTTTCTGTCGATCTGTCGGAACGCTTCGCGCCTCACCATATCCAGCTCCTTTCGTTTGGCCACGTCCCGGGCGGTGCTGAGAACAAACTGCTGCCCCTCGATGCTGATCGGGTATGTCGTAATCTCCACACAGATCTGCGAACCGTCCGGCTGCTTCAGCATCAGTTCATCAGGCCCGGTGGCGATACCATGCCGGTTCTTCTCAAGGAGCGATGCCGCTTTCCAGAGTTCGCCCGGCACAAGGAGGTCGAGATCGAAGAACCGCTTTCCGATGAGCTCTTCCCTGGCATATCCGATGAGCTCTTCCGCCGTCCGGTTCCCGTCGATGAACCTTCCCTCCAGATCGTTGATGTAGATGGCATCGGGTGCGGACTCGAAGATGATCTTGAACCGCTCTTCCGAACTCTTCAGCGCAGCCTCATGCCGTTTCTGCTCGGTGACATCGGAGATGAAACCCTCCAGATCAACGGCCTCCCCCCCGGAAGAGGTAACTGCCTGCCCTTGCTCACAGACCCACTTCTCCTCGCCGGAGGCGGTGATGAGGCGGTACGTGATCTTGAATGGCGCGTGTTTCCCGACCGCTGTCTGAACCTCTTCCCTGACCCGTGCGCGATCGCCGGGGTGAATCAGATCCGCGAACGCCCGACGTCGGTTCTGCACCAGATCCAAAGGGGCATATCCGGTCAGCGCGCGGCATCCCTCGCTGATGAAGAGCATCGTCCACATCCGGTCGTTCAGGCGCCGGTATGCCATACCGGGAAGATTGCTCATGAGCGTTGCGAGCCTCCGTTCGCTCTCCCGCAATGCCTCTTCGGCACGGACACGCCCGGTGATATCGATGCCGTAGACGTTGATAGCGTCTTCCTCCGGTACAGGCTCAAGAGTGAAGAGATAGATGCGATCCCCTGCACGGATCTCGACCTCGTGCCGCCTGCAGGTATCAATCGCCGTTCTGATTGTTGAGATCTGTAATGCAGGGAGCTCTTTTGCATCGGCCAGTCCGAATGTTGCGAGCACTTTTCCTGCCGCGGAGTTTGCATAAACGATCCTCCCGTCTCCCCTGACCCGCAATACGGGGTTCGGGTTTTCATTCGGGAACCGGGCGAAGTCCTGCACGGCAGCCTCGAATCCCTCTCTTCTCTCCGCTTCGGTATTGTGTCTGCAGTTCTCCCGCCCTCTCCGCCTCCGGACAGTGACGTAGCCTGCGCCGAGGAGAACCGGGCATATACCCGGGGGCAGCTCTGCATCGCTATCCCCCGTAAGTCCTCCGGCCGACCCGTGGTGATCGTGATCCGGAAGCGATTCCGGCATAGGATTCACGGCTGCCAGAGCGGCATGCGAGACCGTCACTCCCGAAAGGGTGAGGAGTGCGAGGACGAGGCAGGCGAGGAGACGGATGTTCATCGATATATCTGTTACCTTACTGTATGACGATATAGACGTTGCGTTTTCAAAAAATACCAGAGTATTGGATTTTTCCAGCTGTACTGGACGGACTCCGATCTTTCTGCTGCCTGTCACCTGTGGGCTGCCGTCGCGACTGCCTCCACCCCGGACTGCGGGTGGGCTTGAGGAGATCGATTGCGAGTTCGTCGTGCCGGGTTCTTCTGGATAGCAACACGTTTATACGAGCGTCCCGCATCTCGTATTCTGGAAGACTATGCTGCATACTCGTGAAATAATCAAGAAGCTCTGGGATGCGCAGGGATACGGGAACCTTGCCGTCTGGCAGGATGGAACGACCCGTGTGATCGCACCGGGCACGGATGCCGATGTGGGCGGGCAACAGCCTCTCGTTATCTTAAAGCCGATGCCGCTCGTGGGGGAATTCTCGCTTCTGGACTTTGCTCTCCACGATGGCGGGCTGCTCGAGAAGATCGAGGCGACCGTTCGCGAAGCGGGCGGCGAGATCGAGCGGGAGGAGTGAACGCCCGCATCTTCGGGCGTTCAGAAGAGTAAGACTGCTAAATAGGCGATCACCGCAACGTGAACGACCGCGAATACCGGCACCAGCCGGAACTTCATCTTCTGGGTTTTGTGCCGCAGCCTCTGCATCGCAGCGTAGGCTCCGAACGGTCCGAGTATCGCGGCGAGCAGCAGCGTGCTCTCTTTCGTCCTCCACGCTCCGCGCTCAGCCGCCCGTTTGTCGTGTGCATAGCCGATGAATGCAACTACGTTTGCGAGAACGTAGAGTGCCGGAAGTACGATGATAGTGTCGGTAATCTGCATCATCCCTGTATGTACCGGCCGGTGCACCGGATACATTAGGTAAGGCATCCCGGCTTTTTATTCTGTTGAATCCGATCTCCGCTCACCGTGTCGGGCATCCTCCTCCAGCATGGAGCGCAGGTTCTTTCTTGCAGGTGTCTGCACCAGAATGTACCGTTCGCTCACCGATGCGGTCGTCCGCGCCGCCGTCTCCATGGCGAGGACGATCGTCCGGATCGCGTCCCGGGGCGTTCCGCCTTTCCAGGAGTCACGGATGCAACGGTTTGCGACCTGCTTCGTGACGGCATTCCCGAGCACGATGAAGGTGCTCCCCGTGCCCTTCGAGACGGCGGTCATGCGGCCGTCTTCGAGGTCGGCGATGACATACTGCCCCCCCGAGGCGTAGAGCCTCCGGCTCCGGACAATGCCCTTCTCGGTCTCCCCGACTTCACCCACGAGAATGCCGCTTCGTTCTGCGACTTTGCTCTTCGTATCCCTGACATGCACGGCAATCCCGATCTCGTCTGCCCGCCGTGCGAGGTCTTCGTCGTTGACGATACGGCCGTCGTAGAGTTCGGCCTCGAGTCGGTCACGGCAGGATGAGTCCCCCGCAAAGAGGATCTCCCGCATGTCCCCGGCCATAACCGCGCCGCCTGTCCCGATAAATGCAATCACCAGACTCATTCCGGTATCGCCCCTTCACCTGACGTGAGAAAAAGTAGTCGGGGCTCTGCAACCATGAACGTATCGCCGTCTCTCCGGGGCAGCACTCGTCTGTGCTCCGGGGAGATCCGTGTACATTACGGCCTCCGAGAGAGCCCGGACAGATACTCCGGTGTTCTCGGGTGGTCATATCCCATATTATACCCTGATCCCGATACCCGCCACCGGAACGGGGTGACAGTGCTTCGGCCGTTTAAAAGCCCTTTTCCCGGGAAGTGAGGTGTACCGTGACCCGGTATATCCCGGTTCCCACCATCCCCGCCCAGATCGGCAGCATCGCAACGAACACCGCCTCCCCGCCGATAACTGCCGAAAGAAACGCCCAGGATAGCACGAGAAGCTGCGCGGACTGCACCCTGATTGGGGAGAGCCGTTTCCGGGTCCGATCGCCTGTCGTGGTGAGATCCTGTGATTTACCTATCACCGCAAGGTAGAGGAGCGATCCGAGGAGGAGCGCGCCTCCCGGTGCCGGGGCGATGGGATCGATGGCCATGCCAGGCCCGCTGACGGCGAAGAAGCCGGTCTCGAGCGCTGCCAGAAGGGCAAACCCGATCTGCCGGCGGTTCGGCCGGGGGAGAAGTCCGTCCAGGAGGAACGCGGCTGACGTGGCTGCCCCTGCGAGCAGGTAGCCCTGCAGGAGAGGCCATAAGCCGACGAGGAGCAGAACCACCGAGTCGAGCACCCGTGTCTGCAGCCCGGATGTCCGGTTAACCGTCCGCAGGAGAAGAACTGCCAGAAGTGCCGTGATCGGGTTGGGAAGCGGGAAAAGGACGAGTGCTCCTACCATCAGCCCTGTCGAGACGAACGCTGCGTAATCCTCGTCGGGATCGAGTTCCCGTGCGAGTGCCCAGGCAAGAAAAACGGAGGCCGCTCCCGAGGCGGCGGCGATCACGCTCCCGGAGATTGTCGCTCCGAGAAGAAGGGTGACGATAATGCCTCCCGCCAGGACGGCGAGCGTCAGGAGTACGATTGCCCGGTTTGTCGGATAATCGAGGTCGATCGAACGGGCGAGGGTGAACGGTGGGGGCATGGGATCAGTGAACCCCTCTCTTCCGGGATGATGAATGTTCCGGCAGGACCGGGGATCACTCGGCGGATTCGAATCGTTCCCCCTCGAGCCGCAGAAGCGCCTCAGAAGGCTCTTTTCCGACCTGCCGGAGCGCAAAGGAGAGAGCGGCGTTGATGGTGAGCGTGTAGCCCGTTTCTCTCCTGTACTCGGTGGTCAGGAAGGTGATGTGATTGCGGTAGGTTGCGTCACGGGTGATGAAGATCAGATCGTCCGCCGTGTGGCCGAGGATCATCTCCCATATCAGTTCGTCGCCGATGGTATCCTTTTTCTCGCTCTTCGGAGGATTTCCGAGGAGCTTTCGTCGATGTGCACGCTCGACATGCTCTTCCGTCCTCTGGATGATCGTCACGTCCCGGTCCGCGATAAGCCGGGAGAAGGCGGCATAGATCGGGTCTCCGGCCGGATCGGCGATCATCCCCTGGATATCCGAGACGAGTGACTGGAGTGCAGAATCATACTCCTCTCCGATCCGGAGGAGCCGGGCGAAATCTGGCTGCTCTCGGATGATGAACGGGGGGAAATCTCACCGATCTCTGTCTTCTTTATCTGGCGGGAATGGGTATCGAGGATCCTGTCGCGGTTCCGGAGGAACTCGTCGAAGACCAGATCGGGGAAGAGAAGGTAGGGTTTGAGCGCCTCGATATCGCCGAAGATCTGCCCCGTATCCTCGTCCGACCAGTAAAGACCGAGGAAGAGATTCGTATCGATAAAGATTTTCGTCATCGGTGAGCCATGTCACCGTGTCACGATAAGCGTTTCCCGGATGCGGGAGCCCGTGCCCCGCGCATGCTACCGCCGAAAGTCACGCTGCCCGGAGCGGCGGGTGGTACACCTGACGAGCGACGCTACCGCTGCAAAGACCTCGTCCGTGACCCTCCCTTTCTTCCCGATGACGGCGGATCGCCGGATGACGATGGGATGCGCCGTCAGAATATAACTCACCTCGAACATATCGAGGCCGCCCCGGGCGAAGTCGTCGAGCGAGAGCGGGACGCAGGGAACGTCGGAGGGCGCTCTGCTCGATACCGGGCAGACGACGAGAGATCCGTCTTCGGATACCCTGAAAACGACTGCAGGGCGTGTCTTTGGGCTCGCGGCTCCATCGAGACGGAGACTGGCGAGAATGACATCTCCGGTGGAGAACTGTCCCATTACGATCTGAGTGGACGTCTGGAGAGAAAAGAGAATTGATCTCTCCCGGGAGACGACCGGCTGAATGCATATATAGGATGAGCGCGAGATTCCCCCGATCGACCTATGGATTCTATGACTGGTGAGGGAGATGCGGGTATCGTCTTTCGGACGATAGGTGAGCGGCGCAGTATCAGGGAGTATGAAGAGCGGGAAGTCCCGGAGGAGATGATCCGCCGGATCATCGGTGCCGGCGTCCAGGCCCCGACGGGCCTCGGTGTCCAGCCCTGGAGGTTTATCGTCGTCAGGGATGCCGACCTGATGCGGGAGGTCTCGGATTACTGCAAGGCGGCGATGATTGGGAACTTCGAAGAGACGACCGACGAGAACATACAGCGTTTCCTCTCGCTGCTCAGGCAGAAAGAGTTCAATATCTTCTACAATGCACCAGTGCTGATCCTCGTCCTCGGTGCTGTCGAGGATGATATGAGCCCGCTTGACTGCACCCTCTGTGCCGAGAATATGCTGCTTGCCGCCTGGTCCCTCGGAATCGGGAGCTGCTGGGTCGGCTCGGCAGGCATTGTCCAGGAGAATCCGGATCTCCTGGAGCGGCTGGAGGTGCCTGACGGGTATGACGTTGTGGCGCCGCTGATCTTTGGGTATCCTGCAAACGTTCCGGCAAAGCCTGAGCGGCCGGGAGCCGGAGATCACCTGGGTCGGGTAGACTGGTTGCCCTCCGGAATATACGACCCTGAACGATCCTTTTTTCCCGACGGTTCGTCCCCGAAAGGGGAGCCTGACGGACGACACATGGCTCTCGTTGTGCCGGTGGTTATAGGCCTTGGTGTGCTGGTTGCCGGATGCACAACATCTGGCGGAGATAACGCCACCACGCCGACCGCATCTCCTACTGCCACCGAGACCGCTCCCCTGTGGAGACAGAGACTCCCGCCACGACCGCAACGTCGACCCCCCGGGAGACTGTTACCCTGACGACGCCCTCGATGGTGGTAGAGACCACAGCAACCGCGACGCCGACGGAGAATGTGACGTCCGGAGAGGGAGGAAGCGTGACCGCGTCGATCTTATTGCGGAAAACCTCGCCTTTGACACGAGCACCATTACGGTGCCCGCCGGAGCGGAGGTGACGGTGAACTTCGAGAACCGTGATACCTTCCCCACAACCTCGCCGTCTACCAGACGTTCGCTACGCCGTCCACCCGACGATCATGACCGGCGACTTCGTCGCAGAGTGCAGTGAGGGCTCCTCACCCTCTCCTTCTCTGCCGGGTAAAACCGCTGTATCACGATTCGAGAGTGAAGTCAACCTCGAACATCACGTACCGCGCCTCGTGCATCCCGGCAAAGCGGTATGCTCTTCGGGCGGTGAGGTTATCCGCATCGACGTAAAGCCGAAGACCGACGACATCGTTCCTCGCCCTTGCCTCGTCCTCGACCGCCCGGTATAGCCGGGAGAACACGCCCCTCTGCCGGCAGTCCTTCCGTACGTAGACGCTCTGGATCCACCAGAAAAACCCGCAGCGCCAGTCGCTCCACTCAAACGTCACCATACACTGCCCGACGATGCCGTTGGTATTCTCAGCAACGAGGTAAAGCCCCTTCGTCGGGTCGTTCAGGACAGCCTCGACGCCGCTTCGTGCGACAATGGGGTCAAGTTCGCGTCCTTCGGTCTCCCACGCCGTAGCACGGTTATTCTCTGCAAGGATCTCCGTATCGGCCGGTTTTGCCCTTCTGAGCAGCAGCGTCATGATCGTTCACCAAACGGTAACTGTACACGGGTCGGAGAAGATTATGAGCGTTTCTCATCGGTCCTGCCGGGATTGCAGCGATGACCCGGGGAGTATGCTCCGGGAGATCTGTCGCCATAAATCCCAAATACCGCCGGGCAGTACGTGCTTCCCTATGAACGGGACGATCTGGGTTACCCTGGATGATGGGACGAGCGAGGCAGCGATACAGGGAGTCGAGCGACAGGCGGCAGCATCAGAGCCGTATGATATTCTGCATGTCGAGACCCCCCATGGGCGTGTCGACTGCCACTACTATTCTGTGCCCGGCTCTCCGAAGGGCGTGATCATGGTCGGCGGCGGATGGCGTCTACCGCGAGGTGAAAGACCGGCTTGTCGATCACCTCGGGTGACCGCGACGGGCAGTGCGGTGCGCCACTGCAGGCTCCCGGAACTCTCCTCTGGCTCTTTCCGTGAGGTTAATGACTCAATCCTTCGAAACCGTTTAGCAGGTGAGGCCTCCAATGGCTCCGGTGGTACCGATGAAACTACGTGATTTTCAGCTGGAACGGTTTCTCGCAGAGTATGAGTTCCGTGCGCCGTATCTCCTCTGTGCGTCCGACTGCGAGACGGTCAGCGTCCGCGAGCTGACTGGCACGGGAAGAGGGGGCTCACGAAGCACTCATGGACCTGCGGCTCGGCTATGCGGAGCCGATGGGCAGCCCTGCGCTCAGGGAAGAGATTGCAGAACTCTATTCGACGATCTCCCCGGAGGAGATCATCGCCTTCAACGGAGCATCCGAGGGCATCCTGGCATACATGAACGTCGCTCTTTCAGCGGGCGATCATGTTATCGTCCAGTGCCCGGCATACCAGTCGCTCTACGAGGTCGCCCGCTCGGTCGGCTGCGACGTGACGATGTGGCGGATGGAGGAGCGGGACAAGGCGTGGACTCTCGACCTCGATCTGCTGCAGGAGCATATCCGGAGCACGACGAAGGCAGTCATCATCAACTCGCCCCACAATCCGACCGGTTACCAGATCCCGAAGAGCGATTTTCTGGCGATCGCGGAGATCGCCGCCGATCACGGGGCGGCCGTCTTCTCCGACGAAGTCTACCGGTATCTCGAGCACCCGGGCACCGGGCGGCTTCCCGCCATGGCCGATATCTCCGAGACCGGGGTCTCGCTCGGGGTAATCTCAAAGGCCTTCGGCCTCGCGGGACTCAGGACCGGCTGGATCGCCACGCACGACCGGGAACTGCTCCGGAAACTCTCGGCATTCAAGGATTACTCGACGATCTGCAACACGGTACCCGGTGAGTTCTTTTCGACGCTGGCGCTCCGTCAGAAAGATGCGCTGGTGGAGCGAAACCTCAGGATCGTCGGGAGCAACCTTTGCCTCCTCGAGCGGTTCTTCCGGGAGAATGGTGACCTGTTCTGCTGGTCACACCCTTCCGCCGGCTCGACCGCCTTCCCGGCGATCCTGCCCGATGGGAGTGCCCTGGAGTTCTGCATCAGGCTCGTCGACCGGCAGGGCGTGCTGCTGCTCCCCGGGACGGTCTTTGAGTATGACGACCGGCACTTCAGGATTGGATACGGACGGGCGGATATGCCGGCGTCCCTCCGGCAGTTTGAATGCTATATCGAAGAGCACCTCCGCGCCTGATCCGGGTTCACCCACCTGCACGAACCTTCGCAAGGTCGCCACGTGCCCGGCAGGGGTCGTCACTGGCAAAGCCGTCGACGCCGAGTTCGTAGGCACGCCGCACCTCGGGGCTGTGGTTCAGCACCCACGGGATCACCAGGAGGTGCCGGTTGTGCGCCTCCCGGACGAGGTCTTCGGTGAGCAGATCGAACCGGGGCAGGATGGCATCCGCCCCGAGCAGGACGGCATCCCGGACGGGGTCGTCCCGTCGTGCGGAGAAGATAAGCCCCGCTCCGGCACCGGGGAGCAGTCTCTTTGCCGTCGCCACGCTCCGGTCGTGGAACGAAACGATGAAAAGATCCTCCGGCAGGTTCTCCAGCAGGACGGACGAGACCACCTCCTCGATCCCCGGCTCTTTGATCTCGACGATAAGCCCGGCCTCTCCTGAAACACGATCGAGCACCTCACCCAGCAGCGGTATTCTCTCTCCCTTCCCGGCGTCGAGCCCCTGTAACTCTTCAACGGTGAGCTCCCGCACCACCCCCGTCCCGTCGGTCGTCCGGTCGACGGTGGCGTCATGGATCACCACCGGTATCCCGTCCCGGCTCAGGCGGACGTCGATCTCAACGTAATCGGCGCACAGAAACCCTCTTTGTACTGCTGCAAGGGTATTCTCGGGTTCGAGGGCACGTGCACCGCGGTGTCCGACGATGAACATACCTCTCCTCCGGAGCCGGAGCAGATATACCTTGCCGCCGTTCCGGCACTCGGCCGTTCACGACCGGGCGTGTCAAAAGTGGATGGAACGAGGGCTCTCCCCGTGGCAGTATCAGAGTTTCTTCTCGATCGCGATCATGATCGCGCCGGCGATGAGCAGCAGGATGATATCACTAATGTAGGGGATAGAGGAGACGACCGACTGGATAATGGAGGTGATATGGAAGAAGTCCTCGACTACTTTTAAGATGATGTATATGACGATGAGACCCCCGATGAGTTTTATAACGGGCGTGATATCTTTCATGCATGGTAGTGGGGAATATTCGGTATTAAACTCTGTGCTTTGAGAATTTTGGAATCAAAGGGATATCTGATGAAATACGTGCTTCCTTGAACTCCGGTATGCATTCCGCCCTCTCTCTGGAGAATGCCCCTGGCCAGTGTACAAAACGTGAAGGTGCTCTCCTCTCCCGGGAGAGACGGTCGTGACGCTTCGCGCCGGAGGAAACTGCACAAAATCCTGCACACGGAGAATGCATCCACCATCCGCCAGAAACGGTGCGCCCGGTACTCTATTCCTCCCGGAGCCGGTTGAACTCCGATTCCACGTCTTCGATCGTTCTCTACAACCGGTCGTCGAACCGTTCGAGTGCCCGGATCACTGCCGGTATTGCTCCGGTCTTCCGTGCTTTATCAATAAGCCGCTGTTTTGGTGCCGGGAAAATAGGTTAGGTCATGCGGCACCCGCTCGGACCTGAAAAAACAGGTCCGGCCAGGCGTGTGTATCCGCATATGCCGGAACGCCGTTCCGCCTGCCGAAGACGGGCCCTGATGACGCTCCGGCACTGTGGATTTGGGCTAATGTCCAACCTTATCGATTCCGGAGCCTATTGAACTCCGATTTCACGTCTTCAGGAGTGTTGTACTGTTTATCTTCGTACTGGTTCAGCGCGTCGATCACCATCTGCGGGGAATTGTTATCCTGTGCGTGTTTGATCAGATCCTGCTTGCTCGCCGGATAATTGGCGTCGGACGTTTCGACCGCTATAATATCCGCATCAAGTTCCTTAAATGCCATCGATGACTGTTCTGCTGCCATATTCTCATCACCTCTTCTTCACACCCTGCATCGGATGCATGCGGTGGACAGGCTTTGTCGGACAAATACATTTCGGTCGGCGAGGTAACCGGGAAGGTCTTCGTTGATCCGATCGGTTCCGCACCGGATGCACCGCTGCACCGGCCGGGTGAGGACAGAAGTCCGGGTGCCGTCCGGTGCTGCCCCTCTCTGGGATGGTCAGGGAATGAATCAGCCTCTTTTCGCATCCGGATCGATCGCGTGGATGATGCGGAGCCTGCGGTTTTCTCATACTCTGATACGGGATGGCACCTCGGGGTTTTTGGGTCTCATCCACCTGTCGGATGCATCCGGGGCCACCCCGAACGACCACATCAGGAGCGAGTGCCGGGGGGTCCTGGCTGTGATCCCGGGCAGGCATACTCTTCTTCGGTCACCAGCCGGAAAAAAGAGGTTATTTGACCCTTCCGAACTCCTGGCTCACGTCTGCAGCGGATAGGTACTGCTTGTCCTCGAACATCTGTAGCACTGCGATAACCGAATCCGGAGCATCGTTCTTCCTGGCATGGCTGATCATATCCTGCTTCCCTGCCGGATAGTCCATACCGCCGAGGTACTTCTGGAACGCGGATGCGCTCAGTTTCTCAACCGAAGCCGTCGCCTGTACCGACGCCTGACCGCCCTTCACCGATGGTCTCTCTTCTGCCATGCTTCTCATCTCCTCGCATCCGGTGGATGCGCACCCTCACACCGGTTCAGATACCTAATACATTGCGGTCGATCCGGCTCTCTGTCGGGTATCTCGAGTTCTCACCCTCCTATGCAGATATCAGACCGCGGATGGGTGGCCGATGCACTGGGTTGGGTGTCCGCGGGCGTATCCGAAAAGGAGATTGCCGGAGAATGTTTACTCTGCCCGGCACCGAGACCCTTATGCGAGGCGTGGCCACGGCGCTCGTACTTCCTGCTCGATTCAGTCGTCTCTCTTGGAACATTGCTCTCTGTCAAATGCTCCACGATAGTCCTGCTTCTTTGCCAGATACGTATGCCGGAGAGGTACTTTTTCAGCGCCCCGGCACCTGCCGATTCGACCGCCGAAAGACCCCGGCTCCGGAAGCGAAACGGAGAAGGCTTATTGGAACTGCTGCCGCACCAATAATCATCTGCCGATATCCCGCACCGGCATCCGGATAACGATCTCCCATGACAGCACAGCCACTACGCCCCGAAACCGGCCTTCTCCCGGCCATCATGCTGCTCTGTATTGTCATAGCAGGGATCTCTTCTGCAGGGTGCACCGCTGTGGCGGGCACCGACAGTCTCCCCGTCCGTATCGGCGTCATGCTGCCGGAGAGCGGCTCTCTTGCCATGCACGGCCTGGATGAACTTGACTGGGCGGTGGATGCGATGAACCGGCAGGGCGGTGTCGGCGGCCGCACGATCGAACTCGTCTATCGGGATACGAGCACCGGCAATATCTCCGCATACGCGGAAGAACTGGCCGGGCGTGATGATATCGATATCATCATCGGTCCTGCGACAAGCGCGGAACTCATGCTTATCGCTCCTCTCGTCACGGGTCGAGGCAAACTCCTTATCTCCCCGAGCGCCACATCGGGAATCATCACGGCCGAATACGAGGAGAACGACCGCCTCTGGAGAACCTGTGCCGCCGACGGCCAGCAGCTGAAGGCGGTCTTCCGGATCCTCCGGGAGAACGGCGTCAGCAACGTCTCGCTTATCACCGCGAATTCAACCTACGGAGAGACGTTTGCACGGATTGCCCCGGTAGCGGCCGCGATGAACGGGATCCGGCTCACCGGAGCGGTATCCGTCGATGCGTCGGATGATTTTGCAGAGATTGCTCACGGATAGGAGAGGAAGAGCCCGATACCGTCGTTGCTGCCGTATACCCCGAAGAGGCGGCCGGGATCGCGGATGCGCTGCACGCGGCGGGCTCGTCTGCCGACCTCTTCCTGACCGATGCCGGCCGGTCGCCGTACCTGCTGGAGAGCCTGGGCGAGCGGGCGGAGGGCATCCGGGGCACGTCGCTCTCCTCCGATCCCTCGACCGGGTATGCCATCGCCTATGAGGAGACCTTCGGGGAGTCGCCGCCGCCGTTTGCCGCACAGACATACGACGCTCTCCTCCTCGCCGTCTATACCGCGGCACGGCAGGAGACGGCTCCGGCCGAACCGCTCGCCGACTCTCTCCGGTGGGTCGTCTCCGGCGACGGCATCACCAAAGGTTGGGATCCCCAGGAAGCGAGCGAGGCCGTGGCGATGATCCGTGCGGGGGAGCACCCGGTCGTCACCGGCGCCTCCGGCCCCCTCCGGTTCCCCGAAAAACCCTCCGCAGGCCCGCTCGTCGGATACTATACCCGTTGGGCGGTCGAAGGCGGGGTGTTCTGTGAGAGCACCCCGGTCCCCTCGGCGGACGTCTCTCCGGCGCTCCCCGGCCTCTCGTACGACCCGGCCGGCGGCAGTACCGGAGGCTGCCGGACGGTGATCTGGATGGTCTACCCGCTGGTGAAAGGTGACCGGTCGTTCGCAGACTCGGCGTACCGGGGTCTTTTCCGTGCGCAGGAGTCGAACTCCTTCGTCAAGCGGGAGTGCACCTACGACGATCTGCCGCTCCTCGATGCCGTATTCTCTGCAAAGAACTTCGCCGAGAAACCCGACCTCGTGATAACCGAGGGATTCCAGTTCACCGATTCCTCCCGGGCGATGGGCGGAGGCGAACCCCGATATCCGTTTCTTCACCCTCGAGCAGGCGAACTACGGCCTTCCGAATGCGTGCGATGTCGTGATGGTCCCGTACGGAGCCTCGTACCTCGCGGGCGTAATGGCGGCGAATCTCACGACGACGGGCAGGATCGGTGCGATCGCCGGTGCGCCGGTCTCCGTCATTCAGCCGTTCGTCGAAGGATTCCGTGCAGGATCGGAGGCGTATGATCCGTCGGTGGACGTCACGGTGCGCTACGTCGGCGAGAGTTTCGAGGGGTTCGGCATGCCGGAGCGTGCGGATGCGATCGCCCGGGAGCTGCGTAGCGAGGGCGTCGACATCATCCTGATGATCGCCGGCGCCTCAAACACCGGGATAGTCGATGCCGTCCGGGAGACCGGGGACGTCTATCTCATTGGCGAGGACACCGACCAGTCCTACCTCGCCCCGAACCTCGTCGTTGCGTCGGTGGTGAAGCAGATCGACGTGATCGTCTACCACGCAGTGGAGGAGGAACTCTGCGGGGAGTTCACGCCGGGACGGGAGGTCTGGACGCTTGAGGACGGCGGCACCGGTCTTTTCATCTCTCCACGGTTCGATGAATACGCATGGGTCGTCACCGACTGGCGGGAACGGGCGATCGCCGCGGAGAAAGACTACCTGAAAACAGCAGTGCTCTGAACGGGGCGGGATGAAGCCTCACTGGCAGCCTCCCGCCCCGGAGTGTCGGGAACGGGTGGTTTTCTGCCCTTCCGGTGGAACCGGCCTTCTACCGTCACAATCCCGCGGCGGATTCCAAAGATATTTATTTTTCTCTCGTCTAAATGTATTTTCATGGAAAGGAAAGGATTATTTGTTCTACTGGTCGCCATCACTGTGTTTGCGGTGCTGTTTGCCGGTACAGCCGGCAATCCCGACTATCAGGATGAGGATGCACGCACACAGTGCACTTAAAACCTTCTTTTCCATAACAGGAACATATCTGGGAACAGATATTTAGGTGTTATGACTTGAAGTTCCCGGAAAAATCTCCTCTTCCTCTCAAAAAAGAACACTGTACATATATCGCTTCTCGCCGTACCTGATATCGGACGAAACATGCTGAAAAAAACGTATATCAAAAGGTTCGGTGTCGTCTCGGTTGCAAAGTTCACGGCGGTGCTCACGGCGATGTACGGCTTGGTTCTCGGGATTATCGCTGCGCTCGGGGCAGGTGCGAAAGACGGCGTGGCTCGGTGCACCAGGCCTTGGGCGCCATCGGGACGGTCGGGTTCTGCGGTCGGGATCGTCGTGCTGGTTGTTCTTGCCATGGCGCTGGTCGGCTTCGTCACCGGTGCAGTCCTTGCCGTCATCTACAACATCGCCTCGAGGGCGACGGGCGGGATCGAGATCGATCTCGATATCACCGAGTGAATATACCCGGCCAAAACGGCCCCACTCCTCTTTTGCCGCATCGCTGAGCCCCTCATACCTATGCAAGCCTCTCCCTGCCGCTCCTCGCCGCCGGTGAGCAACACTTAAGTAGATGGGGGCGAGCAGGTGGGGGTATGGCAGCAGAACCCGAGATCATCATTCCCCTCGATGTGCCGAGGCGAGGCACGGGAGACCTACCGGGAGAACTACCGGAGAATTACCCACGGGACCGGGAGACTGATGCTCTTTGCCGGAGACCAGAAGGTCGAGCATCTCAACGCCGATTTCTACGGGGAGGGGATATCCCCCGACGACGCCGACCCGGAGCATCTCTTCCGCATCGCAAAAAGAGCACGGATCGGTGTCTTTGCGACCCAGCTCGGACTGATCGCCCGTTACGGCAGCGACTATGCGGATGTGCCCTACCTCGTCAAGCTCAACTCCAAGACCGACCTTGTGAAGACCGCTCAGCGCGACCCGCTGAGCTCGGAACTGCACCACGTCCAGCAGGTCGCAGACCTCCGCGACCGGAGCGGACTCGATATCCTCGGTGTCGGATACACCGTCTACCTCGGCAGCGACTACGAGGCCGTGATGCTCTACCAGGCGGCGCAGATCGTCTACCGGGCACACCAGCACGGGCTACTCACCGTACTCTGGATGTACCCCCGGGGAAGAGCGGTCAAGGATGAGAAGGATCCGCACCTGATCGCCGGAGCGGCAGGAGTTGCGGCGGCCGTCGGCGCCGACTTTGCGAAGGTGAACGCTCCGAAGAAAGACGGCGTATCCGACGCAAGCCTCTTGAAAGAGGCGACGCTTGCTGCGGGGCGGACGAAAGTCGTCTGTGCAGGCGGCTCCCGCACGGACGCTAAATCGTTCCTGCAGCAGCTCCACGACCAGATTCACCTCGGCGGTGCGGCAGGGAACGCGACCGGACGGAACATCCATCAGCTGGATCTCGACGAAGCGGTCAGAATGTGCAACGCGATCTCCGCCATCACGCTTGACGATGCAAGCGCCGATGCGGCACTCGCGATCTACCAGGGGCGGTGACGATGACGACGATAGGCGTACTGACCGGCGGAGGCGACTGCCCGGGGCTGAACGCCGTCATCAGGGCGGTCGTCAGGACGCGGACTCCAAAACAACTTCGATACGCTCGGGATCCGCGACGGCTGGGCGGGGCTCGTCGAGGGCAACGTCGAACCGCTCACCGACTACTCGGTGATGGGCATCCTCCCGAAGGGCGGGACGATCCTCGGCACGTCGAGGACGAATCCCTTCAAGAAAGATGCGGATCTCCAGCGTCTCAAGGACAATGTCAAAAAGTTCGGTATCGACGCGATCGTCGCGATCGGGGGCGAGGATACGCTCGGGGTGGCATCGAAACTCTCGGGCATGGGGATACCGGTCGTCGGTGTTCCGAAGACGATCGACAACGACGTCTCCGGGACGGACTATACCTTCGGCTTCGATACGGCCGTCGCCATCGTGACCGAGGCCATCGACCGCCTGCATACGACCGCCGAGTCGCACCACCGGATCATGGTGGTCGAGGTGATGGGCCGGCACGCCGGGTGGATTGCGACGATGTCGGGGATTGCCGGCGGTGCGGACGAGATCCTCATCCCCGAGGTGCCGTTCGACCTCGACGAGGTCTGCAAACACCTCCGGGCACGGTACGAGAGCGGGAAACTCTTCAGCATCGTCGTCGTGGCCGAAGGAGCAAAACCGAGCGGTGGGGAGGGCGTCATCACCCAGTCCGCCAGGACGGATGCGTTCGGGCACGCCCGGCTCGGCGGCGTCGGGAACTACCTCCGCGAAGAGCTTGAAGAGCGGCTCGGCATGGAGACCCGGGTGACCGTCCTCGGCCACGTCCAGCGGGGAGGCTCCCCGACGGCCCACGACCGCGTTCTCGCCACCCGGTTCGGCGTCAAGGCGGTCGAACTTATCCGGGAGAAGAACTTCGGGAAGATGGTTGCCCTGCACGGGGACGCCATTGTGGCGGTTCCGATAGAGGAGGCGGTCGCCACGCTTAAAGACCGTCGATATGGATCTCTACGACCTCTCGAAGATCTTCTTCGGGGGATAGCGTATCTTCCGCGAGGGGGGATCAGCCCCCCTCCTTTCCGGTCTTTCGCGGCTGCTGTCGAACCGGGTATTCGTCAGTCGATCAGGAGGAGCGCCATCGGCTCCGGATGATCCGTGCAGGGGAATGTGATCGGCATCCCGGCGAGCTCCGCGGTCTTCTTCATATTGATCCCGACGGCATGCTCGGGTATTCGGGCCATGGTCGGATGGACGCAGATGCCTCCTTTTACATTGCAGGTCTCGCAGAGCCGGCACGAGCCATTGACAAGAGCGAGCGCCAGCGTGTATCCGGCGTTGAACGCGGTCTTCTCGAGTTCCAGCATGACCGGCAGGATCTCCCGGCTCCCGGAGAAGTAATCCTTCCAGAACTGCTCTGCCTTCTCCTTCTTCTCCGGAGGGGCATCCGGGTCGAGCCAGTACTTGTAGATCGAACGTACCGATATCGGGATCAGCCTCCGCATCCGACCGGAACTTCACGAGCAGGACGTATCGGTACTCCCCCAGGATCTTCCGGAACTCATCCGGCGTCGGGACATACGGCGGGCATGTCAGTTTCTTCCCGTAGGCGATGCACCCTGATCTGCACTTGAGGGGGACGCGGTTCTCCACAATCACATCTGACGCCGGAATAATCCGGGCATCCTTTGCGCCCAGCGTGAAGGCTGTCTGCCGGATGAACTCGAACTCACCGGTTTCATTCGTGTAAAAGGTCATTATCATCAAGTCCGTCCGTTCGGGGATTTTATCGTATCATTATTCCCCATCCTCCGGCAAATAATATCTCTGCCGGCGACCCGTTCTTCTGTTTCTCTCGATGAGCCTCGGAGGTAACTCCCCGTTCAGAGAGACTCCAATATCCTGTATTCTCCGAGCCTATCCCCAAAATGTGTCCGGTACCTGACGATTGACCGGATCGAAGCACTCTCACGTAATCAATCCGTGAAAAAGACTCACTCTAGACCGGATCGCGAGCAAGGCCAATCTCCGGCTATCGCATCGTGGGGGAGGGTGCGGGAGGGGGCCAGCCCCTCCTGCAAAAGAGTATTGGGACGTCCTCTCTGTTTCGGTTCCTTATCGATCCCGAACAATCACTTTTTAACCGTGCCGCCACCACAGGGCTTAATACCCTCAGGAGACTGTTAGCCTCTTCTGGAGGAAGCTGTTCTGGCCGACATATGGAACTCCGGGTTCTTCAGGCGCTCCCGCCACGGGCTCTCGTTTATCAGGGAGATTCTCCGCTCTCCTGCCGAGGGTGACCGGGGGCTTAAAGCCGCGGATTCTCGTCTTCTTCCTGCGCTACGCCCGGCCGCTCTGGAAAATCGGCCTTCTCGGCCTTCTGGCAACGGTCGTTGTCGCGGGCCTAAAGACGCTCATCCCGCTCTCGAGCAAATTCTTCATCGATACCATTCTCCCCGGCGACGCCGGAACCGGAGGCGGGGGGACGCTCTCGTCGCTGCTCCCGGAGGGACTTGCAAGCCCGGCGGCTCTTGCCCTCGGGTCGCTCACCGGGCTTGCGGTAGCGCTGCTCCTGGTCGGCATCGTTACGGGCGGCATGGACGTCGTCCGGAACTACCTCATCGCCCAGTTCCGGGAGCGGTTCTCGTTCAATCTCCAGACCGATCTCTTCGACCATGTACTCCGGTTCCCGCTCTCCTACTTCAAATCGCAGCAGACCGGCTATGTGATGTCGCGGATCTCCGACGACGTGCAGATCCTGCAGTATATCTTCTCCCAATTTCTCCCGAATATGGTCTCGAACACCTTGTACGTGGCGTTCTCCGTCATCATCCTCTTCACCCTGAGCTCCCGGTTGACCCTGGTCGTGATCGCTTTTGTCCCGCTCTTTCTGCTGGTGAATGCGCTCTTCATCAGCCGCATCAGAGCGGCGACCTACCGCGAACGGGAACGGCAGGCGTACGTCTCGCGCGATCTGCAGGAGGTGCTCGCCGGCATCGATACCGTCAAGACCTATGCGGCGGAAGACCGCGAGGTCGGCCGGATCTCGCACACCTTGCGGAGCGTCATCAATACCCGGATCCGGAATACCATGCTCGCGGCGTTCTCGGAGTACGTCCGGCTTACCGTTCAGTTTCTCATGCTCATCGCGGTCTTCTGGTTCGGCGGAACCGAAGTGCTCGCGGGACGGATGACGCGCCGGGGATTTCGTAGCGTTCATCGTCTACATCGCTACCTTTGCCGCATCGGTGAATACGTTCTTCTCGTTTCCGGTCGTCCTCCAGCCTGCCCTCACCTCGGCGGGGCGGCTCCGGGAGATCTTCGGGCTGGACACCGAGTACGAGCAGGGTGCTCTCCTCATCCCCGGGAGTGTCGAGGGGCGGATCACCCTCTCCGACGTAACCTTCGGTTATACGGACGGCGCACCGGTGCTCCGAAACGTCAGTCTCACCATCCACCCGGGCGATGTAGTAGCCGTCGTCGGCAGAACCGGAGCCGGGAAGACCACCCTCGTCCACCTGCTCCTGAAGGCTTTTGTGCCGCAGTCGGGGACCATCACCCTCGACTCCACCGATATCAGCCTCATCGACTCGCGGTGGCTGCGGCGTCAGATCTCGATCGTTTCACAGGACCTCTTCCTCTTCCACACGACGATCGAGGATAACATCCGCTACAGCAGGCCGGAGGCCACCAGGGACGAGGTGATCGAGGCGGCGAGGAAAGCCCGTATCCACGACGATATCGTGCGTTTTCCGGAAGGCTACGAGACCGTCGTCGGAGAACGCGGCACACGGCTCTCGGTCGGCCAGCGCCAGCGGATCGCCATCGCCCGGGCATTCCTCAAGGATGCCCCGATTCTCATCCTCGACGAGCCTACCTCGGCCCTTGACAGGGAGACCGAACGCGAACTGCAGGAGACGCTGCGCACGCTCGTTCGCCGCCGGACGACGATCATCATATCGCACCGTCTCTCGCTGCTCTCGATCGCAGACCGGGTGCTCTCGATCGAGAACGGCCTTGTGCGTGAGGTAAAGCCCGGCTGCGTTCACTCCGGTGATGCGATCGGTGGCAGCGCTCCGGATCGCGGAATACCGGCCGGCGCGTATAACCTGTGAAATATCATTTATATGGGTGCAGGGCCAGAATACGTGCATGGAATATGCCACGGGCTGCCTGGTCTGCGGCCGGGACCTCGTTTACCTGGACGAGCCGCGCCGGACGACGTGCCTGTACCTGTGGCGAGGCGGAAGACGCCGCGGTTGCCTGCCCCGAGGGGCACTTCGTCTGCGATCGCTGCCACAGCCTCTCCGCACTCGACCTGATCGAGCAGTTCTGCAACCGGACGACCGATACCGATCCGCTCGCGATCGCCTGCACGCTGATGCAGAGTCCGGCGGTCAAGATGCACGGGCCCGAACACCATTTTCTCGTTCCTGCCGTGCTCCTTGCGGCGTACTACAACTTCACGAACGAGCCGGAGATGAAAGCGAAGACGCTCGGGATCGCGAGAAGTCGGGCACAGGCCGTGAAAGGCGGGTTCTGCGGGACGCATGGAACCTGCGGTGCCGCCATGGGAACCGGCATCTTCGTAAGCCTGATCACCGGTGCAACGCCGGCGAAACAGAAAGAGTGGTCGCTTGCCAATCAGATGACCGCACGGAGTCTGATGACGATCGCCCGGCACGGAGGGCCGCGGTGCTGCAAGCGGAATTCGTGGCTTGCGATAACGACGGCGGTCACCTTTCTCCGGGAGCGATTCGCCATCGACCTGCCGGTCAGGACGACAGTCCGGTGTTCATTCTCTGCGATCAACCGCGAATGTCTCGGTGAGGCCTGTCCGTTCAATCCTGCCGCGGGGCGGGGGATTTGAGGATGAGCGGTCCGGCCGGTCATTCGACCGGATACCCGGCTTTTCGCATCACAAAGGCGATCGCGTAGTACGCGACGACGACTCCGGCAAAGGTTGCTGCAAGAGAGGTGATGCTGCCCGGCCAGACTGCCGATGCCCATGAACCGAACGCAAAACCGATGAACACCGAGAGAAAGAGGACGATGATGTTTATTCTATCCGATAACGGCATTGCGTATCCCGGACACAGTGTAGATCGCCGGAGGGTATCAGTCTTCTCTTCTCTCGTGAAGGGCTGACCGCGGCAGCGGATCGATCGGTCTGCCTGCGCATGTTTCTTCCGGAGCTTTCGATATCAACCTTTTTCCGCCTCCTCATGCGAGATAATACTGACATGTTCCTCGCGTGCCACCTCTTCATCGGCGTGCTGATCGGCCTTGCGCTCGCCGATAGGTTCCGGAGCCGGGGGCTTCTCCTCGTCGCCGCCGCAGGCGCGCTCCTCCCCGATCTCATCGACAAACCGCTCGGACATCTGCTTCTCGCCGACTCGATCGACGACGGACGTATCTACATGCACGGCCTTTTCATCGTTCTCTTCCTCCTCCTCGCAGGGGTTCTGCTCCGGCGAAAGAGGCGGTCTTTTGTTCTGGTCGCCCTCTCGCTCGGCATCCTCTCCCACCAGATCCTCGATACCATGTGGGAGGTCCCCGTCAGCTGGTTCTATCCGCTCTTTGGGCCATACCTGGCGGGAGACTTCCCTGACTTCTTTGCGTTCGCTCTCTCCGGCGAGCTCGGCTCCCTCTCCGAGTGGGTCTTTGGGATCGTCTCGGCTATCCTCCTGGTGCTCGCCTACCGGAGCACGGTGGAGCTCCGACTCGGGTCATGGGCGGTTGCCGCCGCCCGGAGGGCGGTTCCCCTGGTCGTTCCGCTTCTTGTGGCACTCGGGTGCGCTGCTCTGTACCTTCTCGTGACCGGCGGAACGAGTGAGATCCTCATGGCCGGCGATACCCCGGAGGCGAACCTCATCCTGACGGCCGTCGGTCTCGGCGGTGCGGTTCTGCTCCGGCGGCACCCCGCTAGGGTATTCTCGTGACGGGATCGATGCAGGACGGCAGACGTTTCTCCACGCGGAGAGCGGTGGCACCGGCAGGTTTTATCTCGACGGTAAACTCCCCGTAGGCGACGAGGTCGCCGACGTTCGCCGGTAAAATGTAGATGTAAAACTCTTCTCCCGGCTCGAGCAGGCTGTCCCCGTCGTCGTTGAAGGTCTCCGGAACACTCCACCGGCCTAAGCCGGCAGGCGGCGTCGTGTGCATCAACGGCTCCGCCGGCGTCAGATCACCCTTATGGTTCCGGCTGACGAACCGGACGGACGCCGTGCTGATATCGACGACCCCTCCCCCTGCAGCGAGGCTGATCGGGATACGGATTCCCTGCAGCCGGGTCTGATCCTGGCTGAAACCGTACAGCGATCCCGTAACTTTCAGGCTCGAGCTCGCCTGTTGCACCTCGGCGTGCACGGTCTGCTGCGTCTTCTGGATGGCAGTAAATCCGGTACCGAGCACCATGTAGGAGAAGACCGAAGCGACCACGACGAAGGCAATGAGGACGATGGCGGCTTCAAGCCCGGTGAAGCCGTCGTCCCGATCGCGCATCTCTGTCATCCTCCGGTTCAGATCAGTTCGTAGTGGTCGTTCGCCGTGATATCGGGCGGTGCTGTACGCGTCAGTGCAAGGGCAACTCCCGTATCGGGGATGATCTCGGCGGTGAAGGTATCTCCTTCCGCGATATCCGCGGCACGCAGATCGAGCGTGACGGCGACGAGCTCGCCCGCCTCGAGGATAGTGTCGGTATCTCTGCGGTATCGCCATGCCACCTCTTTGATCTGCGGATCGCCGGGCGGAATTGTCAGGAGAACGTCGTGAAGCGCTATCCGGTAGGATACCCGGGTCATATCGACGCCGGTCCCTTCGCTGGCCGTTTCGAGGGTAACCTCGACATAGCGGAGCTTCCCATCGTTCTGATCGCCCTGGCAGAGTACCGTCCCGCCGAGTGCGAGCGCGTTCCCGGACTGGTCGATGCCGGCGTGAATAACCTCCTGGCTCTTCTGGGTGGCAAAAAAACCGCTTCCGAGGACGACGAAGGAAAAAACCGCGGCGACGACGATAAAAGCGATGAGGATTATCGCCGCCTCGAGGCCCGTGAAGGCGTCGTCACCGATCTCTGCCCTTGCCGGGAATCTCTGTCGTTTCCGTCGGGTTCCCGGAGGAAGAGCGTGCATGGTTCGTCTCACCGCCGGAGGATGAAGACCAGGAGCACTCCGGCGAGTGCGAGCCAGATCGAGAACCCGGGTGCGGCGGTGCTCGCCGAAGTCGTCGGGCTCGCGGTTGAGCCTGTCGTCGTTGCTGTGCTCGCTGTCACCGCCGTCGGAGTGGGTTCATCCGTCGCTCCGGATGCTGCAACGTACACGTCTGTCGGTTCGGGCGTTGCCGCGGGGCTACCCGATACCGTACCAAGGGCGACGATGGTGACGAACGTCTGCTGTGCAAGGTCGGTGATCGTCGCCGGTGGTACGGTGCAGGCTACCGTGTTCGGGCTCTCCGAAAGGGCATAGTCAATACTCCCTGTCTCGAGATACTCGATGAGTGCTGCGACTTCTCCGGTCACCGCGATCGGTATCGTCCCGGTAGCGCTCGTGCGATCCATTCTCTCACGGAGGCTCTTCGTGACGAGCGCTACGTGCGGCGTCGCCGTCGGTTCCGGGTCGTTTCCGCCGCTTTCAGGGACGGGCGTCGGGGTTCCGGCAATATTCACCTGCCCGCTCCGGAGAGAGGCCTCAATCTGTGCTCCGGCGGGCGTGGCATCGGTTAGGGTGGCCGATACAATCCTGAGCGGCGTGGAGGAACCCGCAGCCCCGACCGCCACGATCGCGATCTCGCAGACCGTTGCCGTCCCCGCAAGCCCGGCATTCTGGATCTGGAAAGCACCGATCCGGGCAGTCCCAAACGTGTTGTTGTAGTTGGAAAGGGGTCCGGTATCGAAACCCCCGCCGCTCACGCCGGTCACGTGCATGACCGCAGGATCGTAAGCGAGGTCGAGTGCGATCGTTCCGAGGTCCGTCACATCGCTGACGGTAACTCTCGTGATCGCCGTCTCACCCGGGGTAAGGGTGATATCCTGAATCGAGACTGTCGGAAGTGCCTGCACCGCACCTGTTGCGTATGCCAGGCAGACGAGAATAATTATCCATTGCCATCTCTTCATCATGTTTCACCAGAGATCAGTGCAGTTCCAGAAAGCCCGGTATGCCGAGTACGTGCTTCGCCAGGTACATGGCGTCGGGCATGCCGATCGTCCCGTCATTCGTGACGTCGGCTATGTTCGTATCGATATTTTCGTATCCTGCGGTTTCGAGGATATGCCGTGCGGTATACAGGGCGTCGTAGAGGGAGACCCGGTTGTCTCTATTGACGTCACCGTTCCTGATCACCAGCAGCGGGATCGCACCCGAGGTATTCTCGCAGCCATAGATGTCGGTGGCCGTGAGGGCAAGGAGGAACGGCTGGTATACTCCGTCCGTGTAGGGTGAGGCTACGCTGCTCGAGACGTTCAGCACCCATGTCGTCTCCGTGCTCCGGTTCATCGCTGCTGCGGGTGATCCGCCGAGCGGGGAGAGATCGATCGTGACGGTTGCGATCGGATTGTCGCCGGTGACGGTGGCCGTCAGTGTCGTGGTCTCGCCGATGCCCGGACTGCCGCCGCCGAGGCTCGGAATGGATGCCGGCATCACCGTGCTCTCCATAAGGGTGATAACCGACCGGCTAACGACCGCTTCGAAGGCGTCCACCCTGCCGTAGCCGTAGTACGAGTCCCTTCCTGCCGTGCCGAGATCGTCGGCCGTGTCCGCGAGGAGGGAGCGTATCTCGGCGTTCGTCATGTCAGGATAGCGGGACTTTATGAGGGCGGAGACGCCTGCGACGAAGGGGGTTGCCATCGACGTCCCCGAGGAGTTTTTATACTGCCCCCCTAGCCAGGTCGAGTAGATCCCTCTGCCCGGTGCAACCAGTTCCTGCTGGCTGCCGTAATTACTGAAAGTCGCTGAGTACATTATTCGAATCAAGAGAACCGACCGCTATCACCGTATCGAAGGCGGCCGGATAGAGGACGGGCTTGCGATACCCGTTTCCCGAGGCCGCGACGACGAGGCACCCGTTATCCCATGCATACTGGCAGGCCTCCTGCAGGGTGGTGGATGGGTCGGCACTCGCCGAGGCTGAGGCTGATGATATCCGCACCGTTGTCGACGGCGTGGATGATACCGTTCGCAACGGCGGATGTGCTCCCACTACCTTCTGCATTGAGCACTTTCTCGGCAAGAATACTGACCTGTGCGATGCCGGCGACACCGGCGCTGTTGTTGATTGCCGCGGCGGCGATACCGGCGCAGTGGGTGCCGTGCCCGTTATCGTCCCGGGGATCGGCATCGCCGTTCACCCAGTCATACCCGCCGGAGAGGTAGTTTGCCGCAAGGTCGGGGTGGGTATAGTCGACTCCGGTGTCCACGATGGCGATGATGACGCTCGCGTCGCCCTGCTCCAGGTTCCATGCGTCGTCGGCCCCGATGGCGGCAGGGCCCCACTGGAGGGAATAGTAGGGATCGTTCGGGAGGAACGCCGCCGGAGTGCAGGCATACACGGGGTAGTCCGGCTCGACGAACGCCACGTCGTCCCGGGCCGCCATCTCGGCGATGAACCGGCCGGTATCGTTCACGGAATAGACGACGGCATTCAGCGGTTCGCAGGTTTCGACCACTGCCGCACCGGCGATCTCTTCGGATACCGGATCGGCAGCAGGGCGCCGCTGCAACCTGCATGCGCACCGGGGACGGAGTTTTGTAGCCGACGATCACGCGCCCGTGAGTTGCCTCGTCGATGGATGCTGCCGCAACGGCAACGGGTATCAGGAGTATCCCTGCAAGGAATGAAAAGGTCAGTAATCGCTGTATATGGTTGTCCATCGCTCTGTTCCCGTTCCGGTCGTTGACATAGTGTCTTTTTGGGTAGGGTATATATAATTGTTCCTTCGGGATACAAGCAGGGAAACTCTGGTATTTTAAAAAATGCGGTATCTTCCCCGGGTGCAGGTGATTTACCCCGATGACCTGCCGCATCAAAAGCGGTATCTTCAGAAAGGATCGGCGGCCCGTGGTGCGCCCTGAAAAATGAGGTGGGGATGAGGATCTTCCCGGTTCTTATCGGACGATTACTGTCTCTTCCGGGCTACCAGGAGTGCCCCGCCGGCGATCGCTGCAAGCGAAAGCGTGCCGAGGAACCAGGCATCAGGTCCGGACTTCTGGGTCGGCGTTCCGGCTCCCGATGGAGTCTCGCCGGAAGCAGGGGTGTTCGTCGGGCTCTCCGTCACGTCCGGGGTTGCTGCCGCCTCGCCGGCGAAGGTCATGAGGGCGAACTGTCCGGGAGCGGTGATATCGGCAACGATGGTGTTTCCTTCGATACGGCTCGGGACGATCGTCCAGGTGCCGCTCTCGTATGCGGCAAGGAACGGAGTGGCCGCATCGCCGTTCAGGTGGAGGGAGAGGGTTGCGGCGGGGCTGAACCGTGCCGATGCGGGCGAGACGACGTAGGTTCCCGCGAGAACCTGCCAGTCGGCGGGCACGTTCATCGGGTTCGTCTGGATGATGGCAAGGCTTTCCGGGTTTATCCCGGTGATCGCATCGCGGGCGGCGGTGATCTCTGCAACGCCGTCGAGCGATGTGGCGGAGACGCTGTCCGAAGGCTCCGGAGTGGTGGTTCCGCTACCGGACGATCCTCCTGTCGAACCGCTGCTTCCGGACTGCGTGGTGCTGTCGGGGATGCCGTGGGTGTTGCGGTCGGTGTCGCCGTCGGCACTTCGCCGATGACGATGTTCTTATTCACCTCTTCGTTGCCGTTGACGAGGATGATGATCCGTGCCGTCCCCTGGTCGATCCCCGAGAGGCCGAAGGTTATCTGTGAGTTATCAGGGCCCATCTTCGTCCCGGCTGAGTTCGAGCGAGAAATCGACACTCTCCGAACCGGGCACGGCATCGCCGTAGACGCGGAGCAGGTCCATGGAACCGCCTTTGACATCGTCGAGCCCCTGGCGGAGGCTTCACGACATCGTTGCTCGCGATCGCTTCGATGCTTTTCGCGGTGCCGCCGGTCTGTGCCCGGAGTCCGGCACGCGTCACCGGTTCGGCACGAACCTGCACGACGGGGCTATTGAGTGAGAAGGGAATATTCACGTTGGTGGCCTCGAAACTGAACTCGTCCTGGCCTCCAAGGCTGACTGCGGACTCCATCCGGAGTGCGAACGTGCTGCCGTTCGCAAGGCCGGCAACGTCAATGGTAACGGTATCGCCGCTCTCAATGTGGTCGGGAGTTATTGTTATGTCGAGGGCCGCTGCTCCTTCCACCGCGCAGAAGGCGAGAAGGATGAGGGCGCATAGGGTTAGTAATCGTTGATGCTTCATGGGACACCCGTTGCAAGAGTATGTAGTCATCTCTATCTCTGTAATTTTATCTAACCTTATCGATATTTTGCACCCGGTCAAAATGGCTCCGCCTGCCGGTGCGATGTTCTACATCAACAATTTCGAGAAATGCAACAGCAATAACGCTTTTTTTAAGCGAAAGGATTATCCGGCAACTATGTCTCTCCGGGAGAAAGCCCCGGATTCTTCGGAAATAAAAAAGAAAGGAAGATTAGTTGTTCTTCTTCTCCATGTAGAAGAACGCTGCTCCCGCCACGGCGAGGATCGCGACGATGGCGATGGCGATCAGCATGAACGGGAGTTCTTCGGTCGGCTGTGTCGGGAGTCGTCGGAGCGACTTCTGTCGGGCTCGTCGTCACGACTTCAGTGGGGCTGGTCGTCGGCAGGACGCCGGTGGTGTAGACGACCGCGAACATACTGAAGTGCGTGATCGTAGCGGTCACCGTTCTGGTTGCCGCGTTGACCGTGGTCGGGACATCCTCCCAGGCATCGGTCTCTGCGTTGTACCACTTGATCGTCGGCACCTGGCCGCTGGCGATCATCTGGTTCCAGTCCTCTTCAGAGAGGGTGGCGGTGAGCGTCATGCCGGGGTCGAAGGTGGTGCCTGCAGGGCCGCACTCATAGACGTAACCGGAGATGCTGAAGACGGCACCTGCCGGGGCTGCCGGAACGTCGCCTACCCGCTCGATGGTGATGCTGTTGATCGGGTTACCGTCTGCATCGAGTGCACGTACGCCCGCCTGCAGGGTGAGTTTCGCGCTGTCGTCGTCCGCAAGGACGGCGATTGTCCGGGTCACGATACCGCTGCTGCTGGTCGAGACCACGCCTGTTCCTTCATAGGTAACGACACTGTGGCTGCTGCCGCCACTGCCGCCACCGCCGCCGCTGGGCGTGTACGGAGTGGGCGTGGGGGTCGGCGGGGTTGCCTGCACCAGGGAGATGCTGGCCTGGTTGTAGAGGGTTGTGCTGCCGTTGTTCTCGGTGAACATGTAGAGGTAGTAGTTACCGGCGACAAGGCCGCTCGTTGCGACCTGAACGGTGCTTGCGTTCGATGCGGAACCGTAATTGCCGTAGCCGGGGGTGATGTAGACGTTGCCGATGAGTTTCTCAACGGTCGTGTTGCCGTTGGCGTAGAGCTTCACGTCCTCGAGCGATCCGGCGCCGAGGGTCGTGAGGTTCAGCGCCATAGCGCCGGTGTAGATGGCATCCTTGTTGATCAGGATCGCTGCGATGTTCTGCCCGCTGCTGCCTGCATTGACCACGACGGGGCTGCCGATGGTGTAACTCGAGGCGCTCGGGTTGATGTTCTGGCCGCTCTCGGCGACCTCGAAGGTCTCCATGGTGATGATGCTGAACCGGTCCTGGTCGATACAGACCGCGAGGACGATGTATTCACCGGCGCCGAGATCGCTGATCTGGAGCGGGGTGGTGATGCCCGATGCGGTCGCGGAGTTGAAACCGGTGTCGAGGTCGAGGTAGTTCGCGCGGACCGCGCTCATCAGGTTGCTGGACGCGCTGATGGTACCCTCCTGTTTGAGGATGGTGATAGAACCGTCATTTGCTACACTGATGATGCCGTAGCCGTACTGTCCGCCACCCTTGCCGTAGAGCACGATCTTGTCCTGGCTGAGCAGCTCCTGGAGCGTGCCGGCCGTCGGGGAGGCGCTGGACGGGTCGCGCAGCATCTGATCGAGCAGGGTGCTGTTCGCCTTGCCGATCATGATGGTGGCGTTGTCGACGTCGGGCGATCTGAACCGCGAAGTCGAGGCTGCCGGTGGGGGTCGCGTAGATCTTGATTGCCGCAGGCAGTTCTCCGGCGGTGACGGGATCGTTCTTCCGGTTGTCGAGGGTTGCATTGCTTCCCGGAATGATCGTCTTGGTGAACGTGCCGAAGGTCGGGAAGGTCATCGCCGTGTTCGGGCCGGTCAGGGTGATCGCCCGGGCGACGTCGAAGTAGTTGAAGATCGCGGTCTTCGAGAGATCGATGCCTGCGAAGGTGCCGAGAGAGGCATCGTTGTAGTAGGCGAGATAGTTGTTGTAGAGGTGGAACTCGTGCGCTCTGACCCTGGTTGCCCGCGAGGTCGACCGCCGAGACGGTCAGGTTCCGGTTGCCGGGCGCGGTGTTCAGGAAGAGCATGCCGGGGTTTGTCGTGTTGGTGGCGGTCTCCACCCATGCCTGCTTGAAGTTCGCGTCGGTCACGGTGTAGGAGATGATCAGGTTCTCGTTCGCCTCGACGAACCCGTCACCGTCGGAGTCCTGGATGCCGGTGATGACGACGACAGGTGCGGTCGTGTCCTTGGTGAAGGTCACGGTTGCGGTCTGCTCGGAGGCGTCGAGCGAGCTCGTGCCGTTGACGACGACCACGTAGGTGCCGTCCGCGAGGGCTCCGTACGAGGCGTAGTCGAGGGCGATGGCACCGTCGGTTGCGCCGCCGGTGAGCGTGCAGTCAGCCGTGACGTCGACGGGGTGTAGGGTGCTGCATAGTTCAGTGCGATGGCTCCCTCGGTTACGCCGGTGGGAACCGTACATTTGGAAGTTACATCAACATTGTTTAAGAACATCTTCACCGTGCCGCTCGTCACCTGCACGAAGGATGCGGTGATCGGGGGCTGTGCCTGGTTCGTGTAGTTGCCGTCCGCAGGAGCGGTGATGGTGACACCGGACTCTGCGACAGTGACGCTCACGGAGTCGGTTCCCGGGTTGCCGCTAATGTCGTCAGCCGTGACTACGATCGGTACGTTGCTGCCGGTATTGACGTTGCTCTTGGTGGCAGTTACCTGGTATCCGTCGGCAATGGCCACGGTGTTCAGGGTGTCGGCTGCCTGGCCGTCGACGGTGACGGCGATGCTGGACAGATCGACGCCGCCCATATCGGTGATGTCGGCAACCACAGTTACAGTCTGTGCGACGGTTGCGCCGTTAGCCGGAGATGTGATGGTGACGGTCGGACCTACTTCATCCTGTGTTTTAAACGTACCGTTACGAATGCCGCCGATGAACTCATTTGTGATAATACTCGCTGATCCATCGGTGATCTCATTTGCGATCAGTCCGACAGCGGTCTGGCTCCCGTCATTTTTGAGGCTTTCTGCAACTACGGAACAGGCGATACTGCGGTTTGTGCATCCACTGATCCGCCGCCCGAAGCTCCGAGGACAAGTGTTGCCGTTCCGGCATTGTTATCGATGACCTCTCCATACTTTTGCCACAATCCTCCTACGATGAAACTGTTCACCTTCATCACAGTGGGCTTGTAGGTTACGGTAATATCGACTGAGCCGAGACTTTTAGTACTGTGCTGTACTTGCACGTCGAGATTCAGCTGTTGTTGAAATCTTTACATCTGTTGCATTACTAATTGTAAGTTCTTGAGCAACCGCGCCGGTTACCAAGAGCGGAATGAACAGTAAAAACAGCGTGAGGAAGATTGTTCGATTCACTCGAGTCATAATTTTTTGTCACCTCTCTATATTTATAGCGATTTCCTTTGATGGTAAATAAATCCTGCGAAAATAATCGAAATCAACAAAATTTCCATGGATATTGGGAGGCTGTTCGATTGGGTTGCAGTTGTTTTTTCCTCGGCCGAATGTGCTGTCTCAGATTGCCCTGAGGGGGCGGTGCTCTCCTGAACGGGTTTTGTTTCGGTTGCCGAGGGGCTAATCGATTCCGTTGTTCCCTGGCTGGAACCCGTTGAAGTTATGGTTGTTTCAGGCGTTTTTGGCGTAGGAGTTCCTTGTAAATCCGTATGCTGACCGGCTGAGGATGGGTTGGAGGTTATCGGGGTTTCAGACGGCTGCGTTCCTGCTCCGGGCGGTACATATCCCGGGCTACTTTCATATGGTGGCAGTTGCGTTTTTGTGGGCTCTGGGGTTATATCCGGGACATAGTTTTCACAGGTTACCGGGTTTGCGTCGTAGTCGTACAATTCACGAACTATGACAGTAAAACTGCCGTCCCCTTCATAGTCAAATTCTGCCAGAGGTACTGTTGTTACCTGATTCGTAGTCGGTAAGAGCAAATCCACCTATTTTGGTGATGCCACCGGTATTGTTAATGTCGGTAACAATCCCGAAAGTGGAGTCTCGTGAACCTTCTGAACCGCTGCTGGTGCTTTATACTGCAACTCTACGAAATAAGCACCGATTCGCTCGGGGCTATCTGCCTGATAGATTATCCTTCCGGCACCATCCTGCCCTTCGAAAATCACTGAACCCGCTGAGCATATAGTGATCAGGGCAGAAATTGCACAGATTAGGGCAAGTTGTCTTCGCATATTCTTCTCCTCAAAAAATATGGTGGCCTTAAAGAGGTTGGTAGAATGCGTCTACGGTGTTGAACCTCTTTTTCACTGCAAGGAATGCGTCTGCAGTTGTAATGCTGCCATCATTGTTGACATCGCCATAGAACGACTGGTTTTCGGTGAAAACTACCTGGTTGAAGCGTTTCTTCACCATCAGGAATGCATCTGCGGTGCTGATGGTGCCATCTCCGTTTACGTCACCCCAGAACCGTCCCCCAAAGTCGAGATAGATCTGATCGATATCTCCGGTATCAACATTGTTCAGGATGAACTGGCCGTTCTCGATGGCGTAGTCGGTGTATGCAAACCAACCGCTTGCATTGTGCACCATGCACGGTGATATCGTCATTTACGTATGATCGATTCGTCGGTTACCGGTGGTAAGTGTTCTGCTCGCTTCGGGAGGTCAACCGCAATCGTCGCCAGTCCGCCGCTGCTCGAGATGCTCGAGTTGAACGACATCATGGCTCTGGTCGCGGCACTCCAGCGGTTGGTACTGCCGTTGCTGATCGTCTCCTCGACCGCCGGCGGCATCACGCGTGCACTGCCGCTCGCACCCTCGATCTGCGAGATGTGCGGCAGCGTGCGGTCGGAGACGAACTGGGCGCTGTAGGTTGCGGTATCACCGGGCGTGACGGTGATGGTGGTGTTCACCCAGGAGGTCTCGTTCCGGATTGCGACGGCGTAGGTGCCCTCGACCCTCTTTACCGAGGCGGTGTTGGTGTTCGCTGCGACCGATGCGCCGTCGACGTAGAAGTCGGCGAGCACTGCCGCCCCGTTTCATCGACTGCATCGAGCGTGATGTTTCCGTAGCCCTTGATGTAGGTTGTCGTGTCGGCGACGGCCATCCAGGTGTCGTTGTACATCGGGTAGGCACGCGCTTCGACCGAGTTGTTGCCGTAGACCTCGAAGGTCAGCGGCACGTAGAAGGTCTTGCTCGCGTCGGCAGCGACACTCGGCTTCGATTCGTCATCGGAGCCGGGGTAGACGTAGAGCTTTCCGGTCGTGGCGTTGTACATGTGGTTGATGTAGGTCTTCTGGCCGCTGTTGTGGTAGTACGCAGCATTCGAGCCCGTTGCACTGCCCGTGAAGTTCACGCGTGACGTGATCGGGATCTCGATGATCATCGTCGTCTGATCCACCGCTCCGGGGCCGTCGTTGTTGATCGTGAACTCGACGTCGGCCGTATTGCCTTCGACGAGCGTGTATCCGCTGTTCGGGATGGCCACGTCGAGCGTGAAGTCGGTTGCGATCGGGTCGATGAACTCCTCGGGGATGGTTGCGAACGCGATGGACTGCGGCACCTTCTCGAGGCTCTTGACCTCGACGAAGAGTTTCGCCTCATCTACGGTTCCGACATCCGATTTGCCGGAGACGATCACCTGTGCCGTGGAGTTGGCGGAGGGGACGTCGTAGAGTGCGGCCACCTGAGTCGGCGGTGAGGGTGTAGACGTACTGGAAGTGAGCGTTGTCGAATGCGACGTCGTTCTGTCGACCAGATGCTGTCGCCGTCGCCGTTAATCAGTTCCGCATCGACGGTGAAGTCGATGGTCGCGTGCGGCTGCACCTGGGTTAAGGTGTTGATGACGACCGCGGTCGCTCCGGGTGCTGCCCCAGCCCCAGCTGCCCTTGGCGCCGAGCAGGTAGCGGACACCGCCGGCGACCGTCTCGTTGTCGGCGCTCAGTCCGGACTGGTTCAGTGCAAGGACGGCGTGTGCCGTCTCCTCGGCTCCCCAGCCCCAGGAGTACGATCCGGCTGTTCCAGAGGTCTTCTGGTTCAGGAGTTTCGTCTGGAGGGCGGCGATGGTGCCGTTGATACTATCTGCATCGCCGAGACCGTGGTCGCGGATGGCGACGAGGCCGTAGATCCCGTGAGCGACTGCCTGCGCGCCTTCGTTGTTGTAGTTGTGGCCCTGGAGCCAGGTGAGCGACTTTGTCGAGCGTGGCGTTAACCTCGCCCTGCATGGTGGCGTTGAGGTAGGGGTACTCGTTTGCCAGCGTCTCGCTGATGAACCCGGTCCACTCAACGTCGTTGTAGATGTAGCCGTACTCGGACCAGCGCCCGTCGGCCTTCTGCCGCTGGGTCAACCAGTTCGCACTTGCATTCAGGTCGATCTTGTCGGGGGTGAAGGCGACCGCACTGCCCCAGTAGGCGGGGTCGTCGTCGTTCAAGAGTTCGGTGATGACGTAGTCCGGGTAGAGCGTGTAGAACGCAGACGGGGTCGAGTACGTGCCCCATGCCCATCCGCCGGATCCGTCACCGTACGACTCGCCCGCGAGCTGCTGGGCGTTGTAGCCGTCCGGTGCGCTCATCCGCGCGATGGCATCCTGCATGTTCTGCTGGAAGGTGGCGTTCATCGCGTCGGTCAGCGCCCCGCGCTGCTCGTAGTACTGCTTGACCCTGAGGATGGCGAGCGCCGGGCTCATCGTCTGCTCGGGGCATCCGTGCGGGTAGCCGACGAGCTGCTCAAGGCCGTTCAGCGTTCTGCCTTCCGCTCCTGCGGCGAGGGTCACGGTGACGCTCTGCCCCTGCGACGGCGACCGGTTGAAGACGTCGAAGGTCACCGTATCACCGGCAGTGTCGGCGATCAGGGTGCTGTTCGTCACCTTGATGTCGAGGAACGGCTCCCGCACCTGGATGGTGCCGTTGACGTAGTCGGACTTGCCGCGTGCCTCAAGGCTGATCGAGTAGGCGAATTCGCCGAGCACCTTCGGTCTGATGTAGTACCAGGTCACGTAGTTCCAGTCCGAGTCGTAGCAGTACGTGCTGGAGCTTCGCCGGGTAGTAGTAGTAGAGTTCGAACGGTGAGTTCTGTGACAGGTCGACCGGCGTTCCGTTCGCATACCAGATGTTCAGGGTGGCGTTCGGCCGTGCTGCCTGGTTTGCGGTGTAGTAGGTGCTGAGGGGAGGTATTCGTTGAGATACGGGGTCTTGTTGTAGTGGTACCAGTACTCGTAGTAGTTCTCGTTGGTCGTGGTGATCTCGAGGTTGAACGGCTGGATCACGGTGTTCTGGGTGGCAACATTCCCGATGGGCTGGTCGTCGCCCGAGATCTGTGCTTTCACCTCGTAGGTGCCGGGCACCAGGGGCTTCCAGGTGTTAATGGTGTAATACTTGCTCGCGTAGGCTCCGAGCGGGACGTCCGAAGCCGACCAGATCTCGGTGCCGCCGACCGTCACGTTGACATCGACGGCGACGGGGTTGCTCTTCGCGTTCCAGACGCTGACCGAGATGGTCTGGTTGTACCCCTCCGAACCCTGCGTCGGGACCTGCAGGTTCACGCGTGCATCGGAGACGTTCTCCTGCGTGTACAGGCCTTTGGTGATGCCGAGGTTCAGGTAGTTTCCGCCGGTCGTCTTGACGTAGGCGTCGGTCTGCGAGTCGAGGACGGTCGATCTGCCGGAATCGGCTCTGGCTTTCAGGGTGATCTGGGCTACTTCGGTGTTGCCCTGGATATCGAGGTTCGTCCCGGTGATCGTGACCCGTCCGTACGAAAGACGACCAGCCGATACTGCTCCTCCGGTCGTCACGGCGGATACGTAGCAGACGCTCGGGTCGTACTTGATCGGGAGCGAAAACGCCGTGATCGGTGCCGAGACGTTCGTCAGCTGGACGGAGAGGATTGTATCGGACGACGTCGAGCCGCTCACGCTCGGCAGGATGACGGTCACCGGTGCGTAGGACTGGTAGTCGGTCGTGACGCGTGTTGTTGGTCGTGTCCGTCTCGGTCTCGGCACCGTCGCTGTTGACCGTGACGGTGAAGGACTTCGCACTGCTGCCGATCGAAACACCGGTCAGCGTCTGCGTCCAGGTCTCGCCGGGCTGCAGGGCGGGAACAGTCGTAGATGGTGCTTGCACCCTGGTTCGTGAAGTTGAGTTTCGTTGCGACCGCGTAGACGTTGCCGATGTTCCTGACACCGTAGGTTACGTTGTAGGTGCCGGGCACGACCTCTTCCTGGATGGTGGTTCCGCTCGACGGGATACCGGCGGTCAGTTCGGTCGAGAGGACCGGGATGAGATCGGGTTTCGTGATGCTTGCGTGGTGGGTGACGTAGTTGTTCTCCTCGTTGACCTCCTCGACTGCGTTGTCGACGTCGATCCCAAGGCCGATGTCGTAGTTGCCGACATTGATGTCACCGCCGGTCGTGATGACGTAGGTGCTCTCCCATCCCGATCCGCCCATGACGACACTGTGTCTCCGGATAGCCGGGGATGACGTTCATCGTCATGTGGTAGGTGATGTTCGCACCGGCGGCGATGTCGTCGGTGATGGTGATGTTGGTCTTCTGGCTCGCCGAAGCCTCCCTCAATCTTGAAGTCATCGGTGACGGTCTCGGTGCCGATGTTCTCGATCACCATGGTGGTCGTGAATTCGAGGTGGCCGTCCTTGTACTTCTTGATGTACTCGGGGGCGTCCACGAGGTAGCCGCGGAGGTCCGGGCCCGACGGCGGGACGATGGTGACTTCGCCGTCCACGATGCTCGCGAACGGAGTGCTGATCGTCACGTTCTCGCGGGGGCTGCGCCACTTCTGGATGTGGTAGGATGGGGTGAATTCGGTCTCTTCACCGATCATCGTCCGACCGCCTGCATTTTGAAATCGGCGAGCGGCGTGACAGCGATGCCGTGTTCAGTCCGCTCATATTGCCGAAGAATGCCAAGACGGAGTCTGTACCGTGTCCATACTCGTTTATCCACGCGCTCGTCGAGTCTCACGCCGGCGCCTGCGGCGGTCTGGCTCAGCGTGATGTTCTCGACGTTCGTGAAGGTCACGATGGAGCTGTTGTAATTAGGAGTTACAGGTCATCTCGTCGACCGGTCCCAGGTCCTGCACGGAGAGCGGGAGCGTTTTCTGGTTGCCGACGGTCACGGTGCCGTTCGGTAGACGTGAGTATGCCGCGGGCTGCCGGGATGTTGCCGCCGGATGCGGTGATGATGCCGTTGACGGTCTTGTTGAACTGGAAGTCCCAGTATGCTCGCGCCGACGTCGCCGCCGGACTGCAATCTGCTCGATGAGACCGGTGTTATAGAGATCGCTGGAGCCGGTTCCGTAAGATCCGTATATCGACGGTCTCGGTCTCGCCCGCCTTGTCCGTCGTGCGGATAGGTGATATCGACGATCGGTGTCGACTCCGAGACGGTAAGCCCGTCGGGTGCGATGATCCAGGCATTAACGTAGCCTATCGTGAGGAGTACTCGCCTTCGAGGATTCCGTTGCATGCCGCGATCCCTGTGAGAGGATAACGCCCTCCGGCATCTCCGGGCTGATCTGCATATCCTCAACGGCGATGTAGGCCGCATCGAACTCCATCTGGATCCCACATCGAGGTCACGTCCGTCAGGTTTGCAACCTCGACGCTGAAGGTGCCGCTCTGCCCGGAAGCGAGACTCCCGGACGGCGCAGTCGATCATCGACACGGGTTCCTGCGTCGACCGTGAACGTGCCGTTGACGGTGGTGACCGGGATACTCGGCGCCGCCTCCATCTCTTCAAGGGAAGCGACGAGGTTCAGCGGGCTCGTCTCCCCGGCAGTGCCGACAGCCCGGAGAGTCACATTGCAGACCTTCACCGTGCCGGTGAGCTCGGAGCCGCTGATCTGCAGTCCCCCGATGGTAACCTGGCCGGTCGTATTGTCGATGTGGTATATCGGAGTGTCGAAGTCGCTCTCCGATAGTGCATCGACATAGACCACATCCGGATCGTACGCAGGACCGACGTCGCATGTGGCGGCGGATGTCGGAAGATCGTTGATCATGATCGGTACGGTCATCGTTCCGCCCGGGAGGGCCGCGGCGTCACCGATAGATGACGGTGGTCGCCACGACCGCGCCCGCTGGCAGAATGATCATTGCTACCAGAACGAGTAGCAATGGCAAAATTTTAGCGGTATTCTTCGCTTCTTTTTCAGTCATACTCTTCCACCTCAAAAGGATTTCTGCGGAAGGGAGCGGTTGTGCTCGAATGTAGGGAGATGAGAAGATCATCTCTTCAGGGATGATAAATACGTTTCTATTTGGGAAATCTCTTCAAATTTGGTTAAAACGAATTTATGCTCTATATTTAAGCCCGGTTCCGATGGCATCCACTCCGGACTTCCTGCGCCATGGACCCTCGAACCGTACGTGTTCTGTCCGAAAAGTTTCCTTCCCGCTCCGTATTCTCCGGTTTCGGGCGATGAGGTGGCCGGCGCACCTCCCGAAGAGTACGATGCAGATTCGTGCGTGGTAGTCGCAATTGCCGCTTCCGAATCTGCATAAAAAGGTATCCGGGCGGAGCTCTCGTGTTCCCGGAGAGACCCGGTCTCCCGGAGCCTTTTTGAGGCAGGAACACGTGGATATCGTATCCTCCCGTCCGGAGATATCTTTTTATTCGATCATTCAGATATGAGATAACTGAATGCCACCCGACGCACCTGCCGACACGCTGATCACTGCACTGAACCCGCGGGCGATTCCTCTCGATCTCGCGATCATCTACCTCTGGATCCTCGCAACCATCCTCGGCATCTACCTCCCCGTCCTCAACACCAGTTTTCTCCGGGTGCTCTTCGCGCTTCCCTTCATCCTCTTCATCCCCGGATATCTCCTGATCGCCGCGCTCTTCCCGAGGAACGACGATCTCGACGGCATCGAACGCGTCGCCCTCTCGTTCGGGCTCTCCATCGCGGTCGTCCCGCTGATCGGGCTTGCCCTGAACTACACGCCGTGGGGTATCAGGCTCGATCCGATCGTCGTGTCGCTCCTGATCTTCAGTGCCGCAATGGGTCTCATCGCCCAGTACCGGCGCTCCTCCGTCCCTGCCGGCAGAGCGGTTCGTCGTTCCGTTCGGCGAAGCCGCCGCTGCCGTGCGGGGAGAGTTCTTCAACAAAGATGCCCCCCGTCTTGACCGGGTCTTAAGCATCGTGCTTCTCGCGTCGATCCTGGTCGCCGTCGCGACGACCGTCTACGTCATAGCCGTTCCGAAAGAAGGGGAGAAGTTCACCGAGTTCTATATCCTCGGGTCGAAAGGAATGGCTGCGGACTACCCGACCGATTTTGCCGCGGGAACAGGGCAGACGGTGATCATCGGGGTAGGGAACCATGAATACCGGAACGTCACGTATACCGTCGAGACCCTCGGGCTTAATCAGGTCTTCAATGAGACGACGAACGAATCCGCGATCCTCTCGTCGACGTCGCTCGACCGATTCACCGTGACCGTGCCGCACAACGAGACCGTCGAACAGCCTTATACCTTCACCCTCACTGACCCGACGGTGAACCGGGTGGAGTTCCTCCTCTTTGAGAATCCCCCGGCAGACTCGGTGACCGCGGCCGAGCGGATCAACGCAAGTTACCGCGACCTGCACCTCTGGGTCAGGGTACGACCGACAGGATGAGCCGGAGCGTCCGGTTCTTCCGGTCCGCCGTCGCCTGCTCGATGGTGCAGGCTTTTCCGGTTCCTTTTGCCAGCATGCACGCGATCAGGCTGCAGACCGGGCAGGGGCACATGGTGCATGCCTTCGGGGACTCCTTTCGGATCTCCATGCACCCGTCGATGAGCCGGTATCCCCGGAGTTCGACGACGATCGAGTCGCCCGCCCGCGATGCCTCGACCGTCTCCGCCACTTCGAGGACTTCTTCGCAGACCTCCCGGATCGCTGCCAGCACCTCGTCCTCCTCGCCGGGGAGCCGGAGATCCGACGATGTTTCGAGCAGCCTGAGCAGCGGGTAGCCGAGCGGCGGTATGACAACACCGCTGCCGTCACTGCCGGTCTGCAGTGAGAACCCGTCGGTCGACTCGATGGGCTGGTACGACGAGGCCGGGATCACCTGCATCACCGACGGGCCTGGTGCATCCTCTGCGGCGGGGACCATGTATGCATTCCCCTTGATCCCGAGGTCGGCGCAGATCCGGGCGATATCGAGGGTGCCCTGCACCGCAAGGAGGCTTGTAAACCGTGTATCGAGCGCCTCCTCTTTCGAGAACGTCAGGACGAAGACGCCTGCGATGAAGCTGCTCACCGCCCCGAGCACCAGGGTGGCGCTCGTCATGTCGCCCCGGTTCGTCACCGCAACGATTACCATGATGACGGCCGCTGCGGCAAAGAGGGCGACTGCGGCCAGGGTATATTCGCTCTGTTTCATAACTCTTCTTCTCCGAGGCAGGTCTTCTGCAGCTGGTATCCGGAAAGGGTGATGGCGATCGATGCGATGACGAGTCCTGCCCCGATCGCAAGAACCGGCAGGAGGGTGTGGCGCGACGCCGTCATACCTGGGTAGAGGAGCAGGACCCCCGCCGCGAGAACGGCAAAGGGAACGAGCTCGCGTCGGAACCGAAGGAGGCCTTGCGCCCGGAGAAAGACGGCGAGGAGCAGGACCTGCAAGGAAAGAGCAGGGAGCACCGCTCCCGTTCCGACGGCGACGACGAGCGTCTCACCGGCGCAGAGGAGGTAAAAGCCCCGCTCGGGGAGGTTCCCGGTTCCCCGCTCTGTAATGACAAATATGCAGAGAAGGACGACGATCAGGTACCATATCTCCGATAGGGCGGCGGCTGCCAGCGTAGCGATACAGAACACGGCGGTAAGGATGCCGGTTACGCTCTCCTCCCTCATCCGATCACCTCGACGCTCTCGACGTCGGCGGCGAAGAGCGCCTTGAGCATGCCCGGCGACGCGGTGCTCTCCGGAATCCGGAGGTGGACATCCTTCCGCATCCTTTTTGCCTGGGTGATGGTCTGCCATATGTGGCTCTGATCCCCCTCGAACGTACTGAATATGTATACCGCTCCGGCACTGATCGATGCCATGACCCTGCCCATCTGCATCTCAAAAGCCGTCTTCTGATCCCGGTGCATATCCCGGTACACCGAAGCGAGGGTGGTGGTGAAGTGGTAATCCGGGGAATCTTTCGGCATGCGGGCAAGGTCACGCTCGGTTCTGCTCAGTTTCGATCGGACGGCGACCTCGTCCCGGGCATAGTACTGGTGGACGAGCCGCTCGGCAGGCTGCAGCTCTCCGACGGCAGACATGACCCGGTGGATGTCGCGTTCGCTCGGGAGGTAGCGAACGACGTTTCCGCCCGAGATGATGAGGAGCGAGACGAACCGGTACTCCTTGATCGCCTCCTCGAGCGCTCCGGTCACCGCGGATACGAGCGGGTCGCTATTCGGCATCTCCGGGCGGAGGGTGGCGTCGGGGAGGTCGACGAGGATCAGGGGGAGGTTGCCCTGCTGACTTGCATACTCTTTGACGAAGAGCTTCTGGTGCTTCGCGGAGAGCTTCCAGTCTATCCGGCGGGGGTCGTCGCCCCTGACATACTCCCGGAACGAGTGGATGCTGTACCCGGCGAACGACGATCGTTCCCGTCGCTCCGTATCTCCGTAATCGCTGCCCCCGCTCTCGCCCTCGAACGCGCCCGACGGGTGAACGAGGAGCGTCGGCAGCGTCTGCTCTCTCCTCCCGAAAGTGAGTTCCCCGGTGAAGAACGGATCGGCGATTGTTACGGCGAGACCCGCAAACGATACCTCTCCCCGCGCCATGATCCGCGTCCGGTAGGCGATAGTCGTGCTCCCCTCGCCGGGCGCTGCGGTGGAGCGCATAACCTCTCCTCCCACCAGGTCGGAGCCGGCCGGCGGGAGATCGCGGATAGTCAGGTTCGTCTCTCCGGGCAGGGTGTATCCGACGGTGGCCGTCACGTCGACGACGCCTCCCTGCCTGATGATCGTCCGGTTCGTCGTGCGGTCGACCGTGATCGAGCGGGCGACTGCCCGCATCTTCCGATCGAAGATGACCGCCCGGGACACGAGGAGCAGGGCAAGTGCCGCTCCCGGGATGAAGGCTGCCGGTTCGTCGAGCACCAGGGAGCATACAAGGAGCACCAGGATGAGTGCGGCGACGCCTCGCGTACACCGTGTCGTCTGCACGGCCTATGGCACCTCTACCGCATCGAGGATCTCCCTGATAATCTGTTTGGTGGTGATTCCCCCGATCTCCGCCTCGCGCTCGAGCATGAGCCGGTGCTGGAAGACCGCGGGCGCCATCCTCTTGATGTCGTCAGGAATGACATACGCCCGGTTCTGCAGTGCGGCAACCGCTTTCCCTCCCCTGACGAGTGCGATCGATGCACGGGAACTCGCCCCGAGGCGCACATCGCCGTGCATCCGCGTGGCGACGACGAGGTCGCGGATATACTGCAGAACGGGCTCCTCGATATGGACCCGATTCGTGACGTCGACGAGATGTTCGATGGTGTTTCTGTTCATCACCGGGGTCAGCCGCTCAAAGAAGGGCTGCCACTTCAGCGCCCCGGTATGTTCCCGCCTGACCACCTCGAGTTCGTCGTCCCCCGAGAGGTGGTGCGAGTTGTAGCTGAACATAAACCGGTCTTTCTGCGCCTCAATGAGCGGAAACGTCCCTTCGAACTCGAAGGGGTTCTGGGTGGCGATGACGAAGAACGGCGAGTAGAGATCGAGCGTGATGCCGTCGATCGTCGCCTGGCGCTCGCTCATCACCTCGATGAAGGCGCTCTGGGTCTTTGGGTTGAGACGGTTAATCTCGTCGATGAGGAGGATGTTTGCAAAGACCGGGCCTTTTCGAGCTGGAACTCCTTCGAGTCCTGGTCGTAGACCCGCACCCCGATGATATCCGCGGGCTGGGTATCGACCGCGCACTGCACCCGGCGGAACTCGCACCCGGTGATCCGGGCCATCGCTTTTGCGATCGTCGTCTTTGCGGTTCCCGGGATGCCCTCGATAAGGACGTGGCCGCCGGAGAAGATTCCGATCACCAGCAGTTCTATGAGATCGTCGTTGCCGACGATATACTGGCTCAGCATACCCTGGGTGGCGTTGTAGATATTTGTCAGCAGTGAGAGTTCCTTTTTGATGTTCGCGTCGGTCATGGTGATCGCCTAGAGTATGTTCCTTCGAAATGCGTACGCAACCAGCAGAAGTACCGGTACATATGAGAATTATTTTTATTATGCTTGTGCTTTTTCACGGTTGCAAGCAGGGCCGTGACGGCGCTCCCGGCCGTCGTCTCCGAGCTCATCTGGTCGATGAGGAGGGTTTCGTTGCCTTCGAGGACGTTTCGGACGAACCGCTGATTGTCGCGGACGCTTCCGAGCGTGAGCATGCCGTTGATGAAGAGGCTCGGGTCGGCGACGACGAAGAGGTCTCCGTCGCCGATCCGCTCGTATGCCATGACCCCGTGCCTCCCGAGCGCCTCGTCGGCGTCGATGTGCAGATCCCCGTTCGCGTCGACGAAGCTTAAGATCGAGGTCTGCATGAGTGTCTCGCCGCCGGCGAGCGACGCCGGCCGGTTCATCACGATGACCTCCACCCCTTCGGTGATGGTGCTGTTCGCACTCCGGTATGCGAGGACGGTATGAGGGTTGCTGTACTCGACGTCCATGCTCGAGAGGTTCCCGCCCGAGATCCGGATTGTGCTGCCGATGCCCGCGAGCAGCTGGTTGCCGGTGCCGAAATCGTCCGCGAGAATGAGGGTGTTTCCCGCCTCGACGTAGGCCCGGTAGCGTGCGATCGCGTCGTCGTCGAAGGCGGTGCCGGGTGCGATGAGGAGAAGGCGGGAGTCCGGATAGGCGTCGAGTTCGTCGAGGTCCAGTGATCGTCACGGCACCGAGATCCCCCGCCCGCTCGAAGAGCATGGAGGTGCCGTTCCACTGGATGTTGTATCTGCTGTAGTCATCCGTGGTCGTGGCGAGATGGACGAAGAGGATCGAGACCAGCACGAGGAGAATACACCCGACAAGGGCGAATATCTTCTTAATCTGCATCACGCTCCGTATCTTCGGAGAGCTCTTCGAAGAGGGCTGTAAGCTCCCGGCGCTCCTCGTCCGTCGGTCTCTCTCCTCCGTAACGGACGGCCTCGTAGCCCCGGACAAACTCCGCAAGCCGTGCACCGAGCGGGAGTCTTCTGCAGGCGGCGAGCGAGCTCCCTCGGTGTCATCGCCAGGTAGCCGTCGATGCGGTGTGTTGTTGCGATCCTGCCTGCCAGGTGTGCGTAGAGCGCGTGAACCGCATCGCTGATCTGGCCTGCAGCGATCAACCGTGCGAACCTCTCGGAGACGCTCTCGTCCTCTTCGGGGAGGGGTTCGCCGGCTCCCTGTTCGTCCGCCGTCGGTGCACCGGCACGCTCCTCCGGGAGAGCTTCTGCCGCCGCCGGTTCGGCCTCCGCCCCTCTCCGCCGGCCGCGGATGTACCAGGCGCTGCCTGCGGCGCCGAGGAGGAGGAACCCTGCGTAGATGAGGATCGGGGATCCGAAGAGCGAGGGTGCGATCTCCACGAGCACCGGTTCGCTCTCCGATCCGTTGAGGGGGAGGGACGAACTCTCGAAGATCGCCACGATCTCGTAGGTGCCCGCCTCGAACTGCCGCTCGAGCGTGTAGTTCCCATTATCGTCCGTCGTTGCCGTTCCGAATCGTCCTGCCGTCCGCCGTTATCCGGACGGGGGCATCGGCAACCGGGATCTCCCCTGCCCGGAGGCTGCCGATGAACGTCCGGTTCTCTGCCTCTGCCCCCTCTGCCGCCTCGAGGGTGAGGGCGGTATCGAGCGGGAGGACGGTGAAAGTGACGACCTCCGAGTAGGTGGAACCGTGGACGGCGTAGGCGAGGTGCTTCCCTGCCCTGATCCGGTCGACGGTGAAGGTGGCTCCATACCGCCCGTCGTCACCGGTGGCGACCGTCGTCCAGTACTTACTGTCTATGTAGAGAGTGACGTTCTCCCCGCCGACGACCCTGCCGGTCAGTTCTCCTGCCACCGAGAGCCGATCGCGGTACACGCCGGTCTCCGGGGTGATCGCGATCGAGAGCCGCTGCGGGGTGGTTGGGGGAGCGGGGGTTTCCGTCCTCCTCGTCTCCTGCTTTGCCTCGATCTCCTCGACGATATCCTCGAAGTCGTCGACGCTCTGTTCGTAGGCCCGCGTATCGAGCTCGAAACGGGAGCTTGTGTTTGTCAGGGCGCTCTCGCGGGACTGGTAGCCTTTAAAGTTCTCGGCGATCTGCGTTCGCAGCGCTTCACCCTCGTAACTGACCGAATAGAGGAGGTCGGGACGATTCTCGTCGCGGTAACGGATCTCGAGGCTCTGCAGCTCCTGGAACCGCCGGGTGTCGTTCAGGAGCGACTGCATGCTTTCCACGTTCTTTTTGTTGTTCTTCCGGAACTCCTCAAGTTCCGTCTCGGACATATCGAGGTTAATGACCATGCCGTCGAGGCGCCGGGACTGTTCCATATACTGCTGCAGATCGCGCTCGGCAGATTCAAAGTCCTTGAGCTTGATATTCAGCACCAGGGTGCCGGTATTGTCGAGCACTTCGGACATCAGCGGGAGCATGACTTCGGACTGTTCCCGGGAGATCTGCTTCAGTGCCTCGGGATTCTGGTGGAACGGGGTGTCGGAGTCGCTCGTGAAGGTGTAGAGGACGGGAGACGCCGCATATCGGGCGATAAGGGCAAAGAAAAGGATTGCCAGGATCACGAGCAGGAGCTCTGTGTATCGCCGCCTCATGAATTCAGGATCTCCAGGACTTTATGGGCGACGATGGCGCCGAAGAGAATGACGCCCGTCGCGATCGCATACCGAAGATAGTGCAGGTAGGACGGCCGTGAGAACGCCGGGTCGATCAGCTCCACGACGATGAGGATGCCGATGAGCCAGAGGACGAAGAAGATCTCGAGATCGAGGTTTCCTGCGAGGATCATGAAAAACGTGACGATGAGCAGCCAGACGATAAGCCCCCCCGCGGCCAGCTGTTTCTTTTTGATCGTCATGGCATCTTCCCCTCATCTCCCGGTCAATTGCATTGTTTTTGGAGATATCCTGTCAGGTAGAGATCTATTAGTTACAAATATTTATAATACCAAATGGCATTACTGCCTGAGGAGGTATTCGAAATGAGACGCTATGGTTTAGTACTTCTGTCTCTCCTGGTTGTGGCGCTCCTGACTGTTCCTGCCAGTGCGTTCACGGCCAATTCGCTCGACATTGTCGTCAATGAGAGCGGGGATGCAGAGGTAAGGTTTGATTATTCGTTCTCGTGGATCGAGCAGATCGCGGTCTTCTTCAAGATCACGGCGCCCGAACAGGAACTGAAGAGCGCACTTGAGAGTTACTCCGGTAAGCCGGCCGATATCATTGCCGTCGAGAGCGGATACTCCGTCTTCGACGTCCGGGACTTCGCCCAGATCAAGGAGAACGGGACGAGCAGAGTCTACACCCTCCCGGCGCTTGACTTCACCGCAGCCGAGAAGAAGCTCAAGGAGTACCGGTTTGCCCCGCTCATCGAGGCCGACTTCTCCCCGGCAGTGACCACCGTCCGCTTCCCCGACGGCTATGAGGAGAAGGTCTATGACAAGAGTGCGATCCCGTCAATCTCCCACGAGATTAACTAATACTCTTTTTTGAGCCTCTTATCCAAAGGCCGTTTCGACGAGGAGAGCGGCCGCCAGCGTCACGATCCCCGCAATCGATAACGGGAGGGTATACCGGCACACGACGGCTCCGAACCCTTCGCCGGTCGTCCGCTTGAGCAGCCAGAAGAAGGGGTCGCTGACGTAACTGAACATGAACGCTCCTGCGGCGATCATCAGAACGAGCGCAGCGGGATGGATCTCCGGGACCAGCGTCGTCGTGGAGAGAACGGTCGCGGTGACGGCAGCGGTGACGACCCGGGAGCCCTGCGCCGCCTGAATGAGTGCGGCGATGACGAACGGAAGCAGGAGCGCCGGGAGGTAGCCGGCGACAAGCCCTGCAACGTCCGACGGAAACGTGCTCGCGGCGATGACCCCGCCGAAAGCGCCGGCGCCGGCAAGATCGAAGATGATGATCCCAGCAGTCTTCGTTCCCCGCGCAAGCGCCCGCTCCCGAACCTCGGCAGGGACGTCGAGGAGCGCCACGAGGAGCGCCGCAAGAAGCGCGATGTAGATGTTCGAAAACCCCTTGAGCGGCGGCACCGCAAACCCGATCCCGAGCATCAGGAAGAGAACGATGAGGGGCAGCCACGCCCGGACGGCAACGGCGCTGCCGGACTCGCCCTCCGGCTGCTGCACCTCCCCCGCCGGGATGCGCCTTCTCCAGAAGAGGAGAAGGCCTCCGAGCAGCAGGAGCGAGAGCGGGAGGGTGATGAGGTCGACCCGCCAGGGTTCGCCGGGGTACAGGGTGAGCGTGGTGACGACGGTCTGGATAACCGGCGAGGGATAGAGGAGCACGTAGGAGATGATCCCCCCGACACCGGTTGCAAAGAGGAGGGCGGTTGCTGCCGCCCGCTCGCTTCGGAGGGCGGAGACGATCGGCGAGAGGATCACGAAAGAGGTGATCCCGCACATCAGGGGTACGGAGAGGAGGTAGCCGGCAACCCCTGCGGTGTAGAGCGGCCGGTGTACGACCTTTTTGATATCGGTGACGATATCCTCTATCCTGCCGCTCTCCCGGAGCACCTGCGCGATAACGACGCCCGCGAAGATGACGATGCCGAGGATGGCAAAGATCCGGCCCGCTCCGGCGGTGATGGCCGGCATGAACGTATCCACCGGCATCCCGGAGAGAGCGCCGAAGAGCACCGCCGCACTGATGAGGGTGAGAAACGGCGGCAGGTGGTATCTGACCGATGAGAGCGTGATCAGGACGAGGCAGACGGCGAACGGGAGGAGGGTATCCATTGTTATAGGTGTATGCAACGCGGCGCCTCAAAATATCGCCGCTTCGCCTCCGCGTTCTATTGGGTCTCTGCCACTCGCGCTCTCGCGATCGCAGCGTAATCGGGGTCTATCTCGAACCCGATGTACTGCGCCCCGAGCGTGGTGCAGGCAAGAGCCGTGCTGCCGATTCCCATGAAGGGGTCGAGGACGAGCGTTGCAGCGGAGTAGCCGTGGAGCCGGATGCACATCTCCGGGAGCTTTTCAGGAAAACTCGTGGGGTGCGGTCGTGACGACCGTATCGTCCGGTAGGGGATGAACCAGGTGTTCCCCCGGTCGCGGAGATCCTGCTGCGCGGCTTTCCACCGGCCGATATTTGATTTGTCCTGGTAGGACACGCCGACGTCGAGTTTCTTCAGGGAGACGCCGCCTTCTTTCGTGAAGTGGAAGATATGCTCGTGGCACTGGCTCAGGTACCGCGGGCTGTTCACCGGCTGGTAGTGGCCGACCGCGATGTCGCCGGTGATGCGCTTGTAGTTCCCGACGTCCGCCTTCTCGATCGCGATGGATTTGACCCAGTGTATCACGTTCTGGAGCGCGTAATACGGCCGAAAGCGCTGGACCGCATCGAAGGGTATCCAGGGGTCGCTCGGTTTTCCGCCGACGTTCAGGAAGAACGAGCCGTCAACTTTGAGCACCCGCTTTGCCGCAACGGCCACCTCCTCGATCCAGTCGAGATACTCTTCGCGGGGCTTTTTGTCGTCGTAGCGGTTGTAGTCCTTACCGATATTGTAGGGTGGCGAGGTGACGATGATATCGACCGATCCTGCCGGCATCTGCCGCATGCCGGTGAGGCAGTCCATAGCGTGAATCGTGTTCGCCGCAAGGTCGGATGGAGCGTCTCTTCTATCTTCCACTGCTATCATAGTGAGATTGGCGCTCCTTATCCAAAAGGTGAACGGGATCTGCCGTGATCGGTCGGCTACGATTTGAGGAACCCATCCGCGATCAGCCTGCAGGGGGTTTGCTCTCCCGATGGCATCACGATACATTTCCCGGAAGGGCGAGAGAGCCCGTGCAGGCTCCCTTATATCCCGAGACCCGCACGCTTCTCCTCGATGTGCTTCAGGATACCACCTGCCGCCTCGACCGCCACCGGGAGATCCCGGCTGGCCGTTACTCCCCTCTTATCTTCCGGAGATCCCTTGCAGATTTTGCGATTCCTTTCCAGCGCTTCTTCTCAAGCCGGGCAAGCCCTATCTCCGCTTTATCCTGTTCGAATGCGAGCTCCCGCATGAGCCGGTGGAAGCTATCCAGCCGCGATGCCGGGAGGGTTCCGTCCCTCACGGCCGCCTGCACCGCACAGCCCGGCTCCTGTTCGTGCCGGCAGTCCGAGAACCTGCAGCCCTCTGCGAGTTCAAGGATGTCGGGGAATGTATCGGCAACGCCGGCAGATGCCGTACCAATGCCGACCTCCCGCAGACCGGGGTTGTCTATCATGAGTGCCCCGCCTTTCAGGACGAAGAGCTGGCGGACGGTCGTGGTGTGCCGCCCTTTGCCGTCGTAGTCCCGGATATCCGAGGTGTCCTGCACCGGACGGCCCATGAGCCGGTTGATCAGGGTAGATTTGCCGACACCCGACGAGCCGATGAGGGCGATCGTTGTTCCCGGCGACAGGTACGGATCGAGCCGGTCGACTCCCTCTCCGCTCACGGCACTGATCGGAATAACCGGTATGCCGGGAGAGACCGAAACGATCTCGTCAGCGAGCGTTGCGGGGTCGTCTGCCAGATCGGATTTATTGATGACGACAACGGGGCGGGCACCGGATGCGTGGGCGATTGCCAGGTAACGCTCGATCCGGCGGGCGTTGAGGTCGTGGCCGGCGGCCGTGACGATAAAAACGGTATCGATATTCGCCGCGATGACCTGGTCGGCGCTATCACGTCCCGGTGTTCCCCGCACAAAGCGGGTCTTCTGCGGGAGGATATCAACGATCGTCGAGGTGCCTGCCTCCGGCTGATTGAGTAGTACGACAAAATCCCCCACCGCGGGAAAGCGGCCGAGTTTTCGCAGGGCTCCGGAGATCCCGGCCATGACGGACCCGCCATCGATGAACACGTCCCATACGGTTTTCTGCCGGCAGGCCACGCGGCCCGGCACGTACGACCCGGTATACTTTGAGAATGCCGCACCGTGTTCTTCCGTCCAGCCGATCTCTTCAAGCGTATAGGGATGCTGTTTTCCGCATCGGGAAGTGGATTGGTTCATAAAATGACCTGGACTCCGTAAAATGGGTGGCATGCGAAGCGCCAAGTGCTTTGTGGTCGTGGTTGTCGACCGCCGTCTTCTTTATGCGGCGGGCATCCCAAACTCCCGGGGAGAATCCTGTCATAGTTTGAGTCCTATTATTTCTGCGTATCGGCGATGTCGCTGCGGTCGCCCTGTCATCCTGGAGCCCGGAAGACCCTCGTTACGAGCGTGACGAAGAGAATCAGCGGGATGCATTAGCGGATGAGGAACCGGAAGGCCGGCCCCACCGAGGTCTGCAGGTGCCGCCAGATGACGAGTTCGAGCGTCATGAGCGGCAGGGCATCAGGAACGCTCCGCCGCTGACTCCCACGATATACGGAAACCGCCGGATGTTTCCGATCCCGACGGCGGAACCGATGCTGGCGAGGATAGATCCCGTCCATGAAGGCCATTGTTCGCGAACCATTGCATCCGATGCCTGTTGCCGGTCGGCATGGTCTCCATCGCCTTACGCATTCCCGTGGCCTGCCGCCCCGGGCAGGAAGGTTAAAATGGGGTTCAGGGGTTGCCGGACCCTTGCTCAGAGGCGCAGTACGCACCCTTGAAGAACCAGTTCCGGTAGACGATCGGCGTGATGATGGTGGTTAAAAGGCTCATCAGGACGATAGCGACGAAGATCCCCTGGCTGATGAGCCCCTGGTCGAGCCCGATCAGCGCGACGATCATCGCCACCTCGCCCCGCGGTGCCATCCCGAACCCGACGATGAGCGAGTCTTCCCGGCACATCCCCATCGCCCGGGCAGGGAGGCCGCATCCGATCACCTTGGTGATGATGGCGACCACGGTCAGCACCAGGAGGAAGAGGAGAATCTCGGGGGTGAGTGCCGTGAAGTCCGCAAGGATACCGAGTGAGACGAAGAAGATCGACGCGAAGATGATCTGAAGGTACTCGGCGCCTTCTTTGACGTCCATGCTGTTCCGAAGGCCGACTCCTTCAAAAGCGACTCCGGCGATGAACGCACCGACGATCCCGGAGAGCCCCATCAGGTCGGCGAACATCGCGTAGAGGAATGCTATCATCATGGCGAAGATGAAGACGAACTCAGGATACTTCTTCGCAAGGCCGGACGCGTCCATCCGCTCGATGAGCCGGCTCACGCCGAAGAGCCCGATGGCGCCCCCGATGATGATGAACCCGAACGCTTTGACAAGAACGATGCCGATCGAGACTGCCGAGATGCTCCCGCCTACGAGGTCTCCGGTGATGGAGAGCGCAACCAGGGAGAGGATATCGTCGATGATCGCAACGCCGATGATCGCCCTCGCGGCCTCGGTCTGGAGCATGCCGATCTCCTTGAGAACGTTTGCCGTAATGGCGATACTGGTGGCGGTGAGCGCCGTCCCGACGAAGACCGCGCTTGCGATGTCGAACCCGAAGAGAAGGGTGGTGGCGTAGCCGCCGATCCACGGGACGATGACGCCGATGATCCCGATGACCCCGTAGCGTATTTTGAGGATATCCTTGACGTTGAACTCGAATCCGATAACGAAGAGGAGGATGATCGCTCCCAGGTGAGCCAGGCTCTGGACAAACTCTGTGTAGGTGATCAGGCCGAGCATGCTCGGGCCGACGAGGAGTCCGACGAGAATGGCCCCGATGACCGCCGACTGGTTGATCCTGGATGCCAGGAGGTAGCCGGCGAGTGCGAGGAAGAGGAGCAGACTCATCTGGAACTCGATAGAGGATGGCGATGCTCTCCATGCAACCATATGGATGGGAGTTCTTAAAAAATATCCTCTTTTTTTACATTCCGAGGACTATTCGCCGTGCGGGGTTTACGCTGGCTGCCCTTTCGCCGGATGGTTCGAAGGCCGGGTAGGGCCTGCCGGTGCGTGAAGAGAGTTCTCCGGTTCTGCCGCTCACAACTGCGGTTGCCGGGATGGGGTGAGAGCCGCCATTCTTGCCGGCTGCACCCGTCCGTGGATACGGGTGTGCACCGGAGAGCCGGGTCACTATGGGGCAGTGTTTCCCGGAGCTGTCGGCCTGCCGTAGTGCTTGAGAGAATGGGCGGCACCTCTTGCTTTTGCAGGTGCTATGGTATTGAAAGTGCCACGTCCCTGGTGCATGTCTCACCCGTGCTGTCTACCGGCAAAGGCTGGGGACGGGCTATTCGTCACCGTCTACCTTTCCGAGAAGTCTCCACGCCCGGGAGGGGATCTGCAGTTCAAACCGTGCTCCCCTGCCTGCCGTGCCGGTCTCGACAATCCCGATCCCGGTAGCCGACAGAATGTCACGCGAGAAGGCCAGCCCAAGGCCGGTGTTTTTTCCATAGCCGTACCTGAAGATCTTCTCTTTCTCCTCAACCCCGATCCCGGCACCGTTATCCTCGAATGCCACGATGAGATCCCCGCCTCTCCCTTCCTCCGTTGCTATCCGTATCTCCGTAAGCCCCTCGCCGTGGTGGAGTGCATTCTCGAGCAGGTTGTAGATGACTTTGACCGAGAGTGGGTCGGTGTAGATCTCCACCGGCGCAATCCGGGTGGTGATCGAGACTCCGTCGAGAGGAAGGTCGCCGATCGCGCGGGTGATCATCGGTTCGAGTGGCTGCCAGATTGGTTGATGCAGCCCGATCTCCTGATACTCGCGGGAGAACCGGAGATGCCGGGTGATCTTCTCGACAAGTTCGATCGATGAGGAGAGATACGCGCTGGCTGCCGGGCTGGTCCGGTCTTCCCGGAGAAGGGTCAGGTACCAGGAGAGGGCGGTGAGCAGGTTGCCGATATCATGGCGGGTCAGCTGGGTTAAGAGGGAGATCTTTTCCCCGGCTATCCGGAGAGCCGTTTCCGATGCCTTTCGGTCGGTGATGTCCCTGATGATCAGGACAATGCCGGCAGGCTCCCCATCCGGATCCCTGACGAGCGATCCTGCAATACTGACCACAGTCTCCTCCTTTCCCTCAAGGACTGCTTCACGATCGGAGAGTCTCCCCTGCTCCGTGACGGTCGCCCTGATCGACGCGTAGGCGATCCCGGAGATGAGCGTCCCAACGGACCTGCCGGGAAGGTCGCTTTCCGCCACCCCGAATATCTCCGCCGCGGATGCGTTCGCCGTGATGATCCTGCCGTCCATATCTGCAAGGACAAGGCCGTCAGGCATCGTCCGGATGATGTCCGGGACTGCTGTCTCCGGACTTAAGGTAAAGAGGCCGTACCTGTGAACGGCATACGCAATGAGCAGGGAGAAGATGACGATCCCGGGGAAGACGAGATTCGGGGTGTATATCCCGTAGGCCGGTAGGAATACCCCGGAGAGGGAGCCGAATCCGATGACGGTTGCAATGCCGATACTGACGAGCCTGTTCTGGCGCCGGATCTTCCCCGGCCGCGCCTTCTGCCAGGATGAGATACTGACGTACGCCGCAGCGATCATCACGAAGGTGATATAGGCCGCCTCTATCTGGTAGGCCGGGCTTGCGGATACCGGAAGGTAGACGTAGCCTATCCCGGGCTGGTAGCCGACCGTATAGATCTGGCCGGTGAAGATTTCGACCAGGGCAATGAGGATGGCAGGGAAATAGAGGGCTATGAGGAGAACACCGCGTCTCTTCTCCTTCGCGAGGGGGTGGCCGGTGAAGGCGAGGATGAAATGGACGGTGAGTACGGCGACGAGCGGCCAGAAAGCGCTGGCTTTCAGCCAGAACCAGGTCTCGTCATACCCGGCCGCCTGCCAGATGAAGAACTCCCCGAGAGCCCAGTAGGTTGCGGCGAGCATTGTGGCGAGGAAGAGACGGTTGACCGCCGACGAAGGGTTTTTGGCAAAGACGTACACTCCGAGGCCGTAGGTGACGAGCGCCGATATGAGGCAGAAGAATACCAGGTACGTGAAGATGACCATAGCAATCGCAAGCTCGCAGATCCAGGTGCCCGGGGGCTATCGGGACGGCCTGCCGGACGATTCTGTGTGGATATACTGGCTCTGTCGTCGGCCGAGAAAACGCTTTGCTTTTCTGTTTGTGATGCCGGTATCCGGTGCGGCGACTGACTGGAGGGCGTCCATTCTCCCGGAGCCGCACTCGCGGCAAACGTCTTCGAAAAGGGGAGCCATCCTGGCAGGAGATGCCGCAGAGTGCGAGGCGGTCTGAGATGCTGCTGTCTTCCGGCATCATGGGATTGCTCTCTCTCCGGACGAAATGTGCGGCGCTACAGGCCAGCCGTGGGTGCCGGGATGCCGGAGAGGTCGCACCCGGAGGCTCTCGGATGCCTACGCCCGGATAGGGTGACTCCCCCCGTCGTCCAATGTGGTCAAATCGGCGTTATTTTCCGGTTTTACGCCTGCTTTATGAGGGCGGATCCGGCCGCTGCAGAAAACCTGTGCATATCGTGCCGATTGCGAAAAAGAGAAGGATCCTTGAGGTATATTGGCCGTATGAGGGTGGGTAATTTTTCGAGGATGGATTCCCTTACCGACGTTGCGATCGGCCGTCTGTGGGCTTCTGTGAGGGCGGTCTTTTCGGCGAGTCCGGCCGGGGGTGAGGGTATTTGAGCCGGTGTCGGGTTCCGATACATCTTCATGTTATCATCCGCTATGATCGCGCCCGCAGGGGCGAGGAGGGGCACAAGCGCCTCATTCCCGGAGCGGAAATGATTCCGGTCGATGCACGGACAAGCACCCGGATTGCATTATGAGAGTAGGCGTTCGTCCTGGTCAGGATACATGGCCGTGACGGAAGGAGGTCTCCCCGTTCGGTCGCTGCAGGTGCGAGAGCAGGTGTAACTGACCCGGACTATCGTCCGCCATGGCGGCAAGTGCGGGCTTGAGATCCCGGTGATGTTCGTGTTGGACTCTGTCACATGGCCTTAAATCATGTGGCGGAACATCGATTCGGGACTGCTGATGCTTATGATCTCTCGTTCGTTTGGGGGGAGATCAGCAGTTGCATTGCCTCCCGCCAGATCCGGCGCATCTCTTCTTCTCCCATCGACGTCATCTTATAGTTCAGCATGCCGGAATAGAGAGCAACCATGATCAGTGCCAATGTCCGTGAGTCCGTCCGGGCTCTGATCCGCCCTTTTTTCTGCTCCCTCTTGATTGCGCTCTCCGTTGCGGATACCAGTGCATCGATATAGTCTACTGCTGCCCCACGGACAGCGGAATTTCGTAGGGCAAGAGCAAACATCTCGTAAAAGAGGGCACGCCGCTCTTCATCGCCAAGATCGAACTGCTCGAAGATAGGGGAGAATAACGCCGTATACAATTCTTCCAGCGTCGCATGCTGGGAAGATTCATCGGTTACCTTCTGCATCTCCCTCTGGATGGTAGCCATTACCTCCTGGAGCAGTGCTTCTCTGCTCGGGAAGTACCAGTATACTGCTCCTTTGCTGACGTTCAGTTTCTGTGCGATCGCATGGATGGTCGCCTGTGCGTACCCCTTTTCAGCTATCACCTCTATCGCGGCCTGGATGATCTTCTTTTTCGCGTCGTCCTTATATTCGGGTATGACTTTCGGCATGAACTGTCAGTACTTCAATTCCTGACTGCATTATTTTTGTTATCCGGGTATTGTTCCATACCGTTTGGTATTTATACATTCTAATGCGTATGTTTATTTGCGAATCAGGATGGTGATTTTATGACCCCTACGACGAAGGAGAGAAAAGGTCCCAGCAAAATGGCAGAGGGGATCGCGATGCACCGGTTCAAAGAATCGCAAAAACCCGAAGGCGAACGTCTCTGTTATGACCCGTATGCAATCCGCTTCATCACCCCTGCGATCCTGGAGTTCGCAGCGCGTCATCCGGAAGAGGCAACTGCGATGGTGGAGAAGATGGAGCGCACGTTTCCGGGTTTGAGCAGTTCGATTCTTGCAAGAGTCCGGTATTTTGATGATTTCGTGATGCAATCCCTCGCGGGAGGGCTCGAACAGCTGGTCATCCTCGGTGCAGGCTACGATACCCGGGCGTATCGCATCGAAGGAGTGCGCGAGCAGGTCAGTGTGTTTGAAGTCGACCACCCCGAGACCCAATCGGTAAAGAAGGAGAAAGTTCGGGAGCTCTTCGGCTCACTTCCGGAGCATGTCGTATATGTCCCTCTCGATCTCGAGACCGGAGATCTCGGTCGGGAGCTGACCTGCAACGGCTACAATCCCGATAGAAAGACTCTCTTTATCCTGGAGGGACTGGTGATGTATATCCCTCCGCACGCGGTCGACGGGATCCTTGCCTTTATAAGGAATACCTCGGCTCCGGGCAGTGCCGTCATCTTCGATTACTATCCTTCGAGCGTCGTCGACGGAACCTGCGATCAGGAGATCGCACAGAATATCCGCACGTATGTTGCAGAGCTGGGAGAGCCTCTTTTGTTCGGCATTCCGGAGGGAACTGCGGAGGTATTTCTTTCGGAACGCGGTTTTTGCAACGTCGGAGATGTGACGAGCGAGGATTATAAAAGGCTCTATTTCAATGGGAAGAACGAAAACCGGGAAGTATTTGGCGGATTATATTTCGCACACGGGATGGTGGAGTGATGGGGCAGAACCCTTTCGCGGCACATTTTTCTGACCGGTAAAGTGCCGGCACATCGGTTTCGTGTGCACACCCGTATGCCTCACTGATAACTTTTGAAGGAATGCAGGATCATAGTCCCTGTGATTGGGTCATCGCCCCTGAGCCGTCTCCGAACCTTTTCAAGGCGCCGAAGGCCATACTCCATGGCCTGCATCGCCGGCTAGGCCGGGGCATGCTCGCTGCTGGTGATTGAAATGGTGCCGATGTCGGCAGGTTTCCTACTCTGGGAGAAGCCTGCGTGACAGATAATCCGGGTGGTGGTAAACCGATGGTTTTCAGGCCCCGATACCAGAGCCTGTGTCAACGGGATATACGGTCGGTGGATCCCAACGGTCATTCACCTCCCTTCATCGTACTCTCACCGGATGCCCCGGCAGTCGAGTCCGCCTCCCCAGTGTAAGCCGGGTCTCTCCGTATCTCACGCCTTTTTCAGCGTGAACCGGAATGCCGCCCCTTCCTCCGGGTGCCCGGGCACCCGGTCGTCCACCCAGATCTTCCCGCCGTACCGCTCGACCAGGATCTGCACCAGGTAGAGCCCGAGTCCTTCGCCGACGCCCCGCTTCTTCTGTTCATAGCGGTGGAAGATCGCCTCTTTCTGGTCTTCCGGCACGCCGGGACCGGCATCCTCGACCGAAACCCGGACGAGCCCGTTCGCATCCTCCGTCCGGATGGTGATCGCGATGCCGGGACCGCCGAACTTGATGGCGTTTCCGATCAGGTTCGAGAAGACCTCCGGGAGCAGGTCGTCGACCCGGACCCGATAGGGTGAACCCCTGTACCGGATGATCCCCTCGGGGAAGTGGCTGCTCTCCTCCCGGATGACTGCATCGAGGTCGGTAGGCCTCAGTTCCGCTGTTTCGGAATGAATTCTGCGGATCTTCGAGACCGTTCTCAGGATCGCGATACTCTTCCGGACGCTCCGCTGGAGTTTCTTCGCGTATCCGACTTCCTCCTCCTCCTCCTTCCCCTGCAGGCTGTCGATGAGCAGGTCGGCGTAGAGGTTCGAGACGTTCTCGGTGTTGCCGATGTCGTGGGTAAGGACATCGAGGTACAGGTTCGCCTCCCGGTGGGCGGACGCAAGGTTCCTGTTCAGCCGGGCGAGGTCTTCGGCGTGGCGCTGGAGAGCCTCCTCGGCCCGCTTGCGCTCGGTGATCTCGCGGGCCACGGCAACGGCGTACTGCTCCTCGCCGAAGGTTACGAACCTGATGGTGATCTCGACCGGCACCTCGGCTCCGCCTGATGTGAGGAGATCTGCGGTCACCATCTGCTGCCGCCGAGCTCGGTTCTTCCCGGACGAGAGGATCTCGATGACCCAAGGGCGGCTTGCCGGCGCGATCAGGCTGCAGAACGGTATCTGCATCAGATCGTCGCGCTCGTAGCCGAGTTGCACCCAGGCTGATTCGTTTGCATCGACAAGAAGGCCTGTCCGGGCATCGATGAGAAATATGGCATCGTTTGCCTGGTCCAGGAGTGCACGAAACCGTTCGAGCTCGGCGAGGCGTTCCTGCAGCTCGGGGTAGTAACTCTTGTGGATCGAGTGCTCCCCGAGTCCGATGATACGCCGACGGAGCGCATCCCAGTCAGGTTCCTGATCAGAGCGCTGCTGCATAGATCTCCTCAATCTCTTTCAGTTCCAGTCTCCGCGGATTGGTTGCCATGCAGGGGTCGATGAGCGCACGTTTCGCAAGATCCGGGAGATCGCCAGGTCTTACCCCGAGATCGGAGAGCGTCGCATCGATGCCGAGCGATCGGCGGAAATCGCCGATGGCACGGGTGAGAGCCTTCTGCCGTTCAGTCCCGGGCAACCTGTCCGGCTGCAGCCCCATTGTCCGGGCGATCTCGTCGAACCGGTCGGGCACCGCGGCGTAGTTGTAGCCGACCACGTGCTCCAGGAGAATGGCGTTGCACCGTCCGTGTGGCAGGTCGAGAAGACCGCCGAGGCTGTGTGACATGGCGTGCCCGGCCCCGAGGCTCGCGTTCGAGAAAGCGAGTCCGGCGTGCAGGCTCCCGAGCATCGTCCGGTAGCGTGTCCGCAGGTCTTCGGGGGCACTGAGAGCGTCCGGAAGGGCGGATATCTGCAGCCGGATGGCCTGCATCGCGTGCAGGTCTGTTACCGACGAGCTCGCGTTCGAGACATATGCTTCAATCGCATGAGCGAGGGCGTCCACCCCGGTGTCGACGGTCAGTGTCGTATCCATCGTGGTGAGCGGAAGCGGGTCGAGGAGGGAGATGTCCGGAACCAGCGTCTTGCTGATGATCGCAACCTTCCGCCGCTCCTCTTCATTCGTGATGATGGCGAACTGCGAGACGTCTGCAGAACTTCCGGCGGTCGTCGGAACGCAGATGAGCGGGGGACCGGGCAGAAGCACCCGGTCGACCCCCTCGAACGTCAGGATGTGGCGCCGGTTGGAGTTGACGATCCCGATTCCCTTCGCGCAGTCCATGGGACTGCCGCCGCCGACGGCAACAAGCCCCTGGCATTCCGCCGCACGGTAGACCTCTGCGCCGGTCATCACCTCGCCTGCCCGTGGATTTGGGGAGACGCGGTCGAAGATCTCGTAGGAGAGGCCGGCCTCATCGAGGCTGCCGCAGACGCAGTCGGCCCACCCTGCCCTCGTCACTCCGGCATCGGTGACGAGCAGCACCTTTCTCAGGCCGAAATTGCGGGCGTACCGTCCGGCGAGCTCCAGTGCGCCGCGGCCGAATATGAACTCGGGAGCGAAGAATTTTTTCAGTTCGAGTTCGTCTCTCACGAGCATGGACACAATCTCCACCCGCGAGGGATCGTGACGGTCCCCCAGCGATGGAATTCATCCCCGTTATCCACATATATACATTAGCCCCTCCCGAATTTACCGCTCAGCTACGCTCTGAATCAGGTTCTTTCGGTTAGTCCTCGCGAAAATGTTCGCCCCTATCAGAGGTACGTTCAGAACGATGAATTTTGTGACAGAGAGCCTTGCATTGCGGTGCATCGCCCGAAGGGCGAACGCTTCCTTGGCTAATGTGAAGATATCCCCGATCAGGGATCCTACCGTGGATACTCCTCCCATCTCTCCGATGGCTGTGATGGGAGACGGTGGCGAGCGGATAATGCAAACTGCTCTGCAGATCCTATGGAAATCGCTTTTAAAACGGAAACGGAAGCCGGATTGCCGATTTTCACCTATCGAGCCTGCGGCCGGTGTGGCCTCATCGGTGGTTTTGGGCTCTCACTCCGGTTTCCCTCTGCCCTGTGGGGCGTCCCCCTCCGCCCAGAAATGCGGTCAAATTGGCGTTATTTCCGGTTTTACGCCTGCTTCCGGAGGCCGGATCCTGCCGCCGCAGGGAACCCGTGCATGTCGCGCCGATTGCGAAAACAATAAGAATCCTTGAGGTATATTGGCCGTATGAGCGGCGGTAATTTTTCGAGGGTGGATACCCTGCCTCGACCCGAGATCGGCCGTCTGTGGGCTTCTGTGAGGGCGGTCTTTTCGGCGGATTTTGCCCGGATTACGGGTATTTAAGGATTGCTTAACCGAACAGCAGCCTTGATGTATGCGCAGGCCTGAGCCGGTGATGCGAGCGGCGGGCAGGAGCAGCCGTCACGCTGCTAGGCCGTGCCGAGCGAGGGAGGGCGCCGGCGATCCCATACACCGGGAAGAACCAGGGCGATGTTCTGCAGCGACCACCGGGAGCAAGCTCGCCCGCGACGCCGCCCGAAAAAGAAGAGACCTCCCCATCATTCCCGGTGAGGAAGTCCGCCGCGGCCCGGATCACGTCGACCGCCGACCCGTCGCGGATCTGCCGGAGCCATCCCGGCGTTGGTAGGCCGCGGAGTTCTCGAGCACCGGCAGATCGGTGCCGGTCATGGCGCAGAGGAATGCAAGATCTCCGCCGTTAAGGTTTCATGTGTTTTGCGGTCGAAAAAGGTATGGAAACGTCGTTATTTTTGGATCGACATAAGATCTTCAGCCGCGTCTTTCATGTATTTGTAAGAATCATACACGCCCTGGTTGTAAAACTCCGGTGCTAATTTTTCCAGTATAAAATCCAACATCAGGCCCGCAGCCAGATCGCCGATCTCTTCTTCTTTCTCTTTCGAAAAATAGCCTTTTATCTCAGAGACCATGTCGTTCCTTCTCTCTTTCGTCACTTTGATGGAATTTTCATTTTTCATTCAGATCATCCTCCTTAAAATCGCTACCGTTTTCATAAAAATCCTCTTAAGCACGGTCAGGCCGGCGGCACGTGCGAGGCGAGGATGAAATACCCTGCCCCGGCTGTTCTTGTACCTTTTTCCGAGGAGCGGCTTCGCCTCATCGAACCGGCTCGTCACAGCACCGACAGGAAATCCTCGCAGACTCGCCGAATGGTTCCCTCGTCCATTCGTTCGTATTTGTCCCGGGCATCGTCCGAATCGGGCAATCTCTCGATGCATCCCTTCAGGAAGGCATGGTGGTTCAGCATCTCGCCGAGGAGGTCGAGATCGAGATCGTGCCCGCCGTGCTCCGGGTCTAGCAGAGCCAGGACGTCGGCATTGTCTTTGACGAGTTTCGAGTACTCCCATTCGAGGTCGGACGATCTTCCCAGTTCGTAGCGGAACGAGCGATCCCAGACGGCTTTCAGCTTCATGATCAGGAGCGCTCCGCGTGTCGGTACGGCCATTCGGACACCGCCTCTGATGGGCATGATGACGGCATAGTCGTCGAGGAAGTCGAGCACAAGTTCTCCCCGGCCGCCTTCGAACGGACCCGGCCGTTCTCTCGAGTAGAAGTCGAGGATGATGGTTTCCGAACCGGATTCTTTTTCCACGGTCTTATGGTGGGTGTATCGCTTGTAGTGGAACCCCTCGTGGTGAACGAGATGGTTCATCAGGCTTCCCCGTGTCTTGCTGTTGGTGACGAGGTCGATGTCCACGGAACCGACGTACGGATTGTATGCATCGACCGCCCAGCCTCCGATAAGGATCGTCGTCGGATTGGGCGAGTCTCCTTCACGCTCGGCGACCCAGGCGACGATCTTTCGGAGTTCGGCAAGAGAGCGCTCGACAACCTCCTGGCTCGGGTTATAGAGCGTCAAACCTATCCACCATCGCTTTGGTGAGATCCATCGCGCTGTACCCGAATCCTGCAAGGTCGAGCAGGGTTTGTGCAGGGGATACGATGGTGATGCCCTCTTTCTGTTGCGTGTCGGTAAAGACGTCCCTGTCCGGTACGTAGATCCATGCCCGTATACTGTTCCGGTTCGGCTCATCGAAGGACGTTTTGAAGATCTCGGTGAAGAGGTCGAGGTTTTTCTTATTGAGGTAGAGGTAGACTGCGTCCTGGCGGACCGCATACCCCGTGTAGAGCCCGCCGGCGGTGTAGCCCGTGAAGGCGAACGGCACGTTCTGCTCGGAGAGCATGGAGGTGATGTCCCTCGCTGCCGGAATCGATCCGTCGAACTGTATCGGGATCTCCGCGATGTTCAGGTTCTTCATCGGCCGCTCCCAGGCGATGCCGTTCAGGAGTTTTTTCACATCGCTGATCTGAACGTAGTCTGTCGTTCTTCTTTGCGATGTTCTGGTTCATGAGCATCTCCACGGTTTTGTGTGCCCAGCCGTAGGAGACATTCTCCTGCAGTGCCAGCTGCCGGATGGACGTGCTCTTCTCTTTGAGCAGGCGGGATACGATCTTCCAGGATTTCTCAGAGGTGATCTTGCTCTTCGATGGCTTGAACTCGTCTTTCAGGGGTGGGCCGAGCGTCCAGGGGAGTTTTATCACCCGGATGCCGAGTTCCCGTGCGAGCTCTTCTTCCCGTGGGCGAATGGTCCTGGCAGCGATGACCATCTCGACCGGTGGCCGGTCGAGTCCCCGTCGATGCCAGATCTCCCGCAAGAGCTGCATTCGAGCAATCGTGTCGATCGATGCGACGTTCGCTTTTACCTCGACGAAGTAGAGCTGCTTGTCTTCTTTGAATACGATATCCGGCTGCAGTGGCAGTTCCATGCAGAGCGTATCGTACAGATTTCCGGTATCAACGGTTTCGGCTCCTGGTGGCAGGCCGAGTGCGTCTCGGATGAACAGAGCGACTTCCGGAGACTGTTCTGTCAGAATCATAGTTATCACTATATGGTGATATGTATTTATAATTATCAGTGATATGTATCACCATTAGGTGATACGTAAATAAATGTATCAGTGATAGGCGGTCAGGACGTGAGCCGTTCCTGCCTGCTCTTCCTGTATCCGCTCGAGCAGCATGCTCGCGGGTTCGTATTTCCGCTGAGTGAGTTCCGCTTCGGTGGGCACGAGTTCGCCCCTGAAGGCTCTGGTGAGAATGGCTTCGGTAAGTCGGTCGACCCAGGGGGGGGCGACGCCACCCTCGCGATCGCGATGGGCGGCGAGGCCGTCCGCGATGCCTATTCGTGCCAGCTCACGTGCCACGATCCGTCCGGCGAGATCACTTCCGTCACGTTCAGCCGGGACGTGCTCCGGATCACATCGACCGCCGAGCCGTCGCGGATCTGCTGCAGCCACCGGCGGAGGTCGCGGTAAGGGATCGCGTCGGTGAACGAGAGGGGCGCCCGGAAGGGTTAAGGGGTCAGAATACAGGCATATAAACATTTACTCGGGGATTTGAACCCAAAAACAAAAAGCCCCAGCCGAGATTTGAACTCGGGGCCTGCTGATTACAAGTCAGCCGCTCTGCCAGCTAAGCCACTGGGGCGCAGCATATACGTTGGTCTTCCCGGATAAAAAGGATGGTGTTTGCAGGGGCTATCCCTCGCTGCTCCCGGCGGGAGATCGCTCCCGGCTCCAGACGACCCGATCGCCGTACCGGATCTCCGTCAGCCGGTGGTACGGGATGCAGGTTATGCGGTCGCCGGCGTCGACCTCGAAGTAGTAGGCGTCGAGCCCGCGGATCTGCCCGCCGTCGACGGAAGAGACGTCCCCCGGAGCGCCCCGGTTGACGTAGGTCAGTGAGACGAGGGCAAAGTCGCATGCCGGATCGTGGTAGAGCCGCAGCAGCAGGCGGTGACTTGTTCGCATACGTTCGTGCCCCGTGGGAGACTCGCTCTCCTTTCGTTTAATACCCCCGGTCGCCTCTGCCGTGCGGATCACGCCGCTCCGGTCGGGCGGATGCGGGTGGGGATCATCCTTAAGTCGAGGTTGTGCTAGAAGAGGGCACAGATCAGGATCTGTCTATGTCCTGTGGAGACCCTACCGCTCCGGCCGACGACGAAGTCGCGATATCGGTTATCGTACCCGCACGGAACGAGGCAGCGACCATCGGGACCTGCCTTCGTTCCCTCTCCGAGCAGCGGCTGGAACGGGAGACCTACGAGATCATCGTGGTGGACGGGGATTCCTCGGACGAGACCTGCGATATCGCCGGGCGTCATGCAGACTGTGTGGTCGCTCAAGGTCGGAAGGGCATCGGCGGCGCCCGGAAAGACGGCGTGGATGCGGCCTCAGGCCGGGTGCTCGTCTTCACCGATGCCGATACGTCTCCCGCGCCGACGTGGCTCACGGCCATCGCCGAGAATCTGCTCGTGAACGGCTACGATGCCAGCACCGGCCCGATACGCTTCTGCGAAAGAACCATGCGCTCGGAGATCCTCCAGATCTGGCGCAAACAGTACCACCTCTTTCACATCTTCAACTACTACCGGCTGATCGGCTCGAACATCGCCATCACCCGCCAGGCATACGACCGGATCAGCGGGCACCGCGACATCTCGCTTCTCGAAGACTACGATCTCTCGCTCCGGATGTTCCGCGAAGGCTCGATATTCTGCAACTATGACCCCCGCCAGATCGTCTACACCTCGAGCAGGCGGATCTGCAATCTCTTCAGTTACATGCTCGTCTACCTCTACGGCCAGTACCACTACCACGTCACCCGGGACTATACCCGCCTGCTGCAGTATCCCCGGTTCGACGAGATGAGCCTCAAGGTGATGCTCGAGCACCTCGCCGAGAATGCGGAAGAGTGAGCGGGCGGCTCCGCACCCCGCTCCTTGCGGCGAATAACAAACTCATTATGCAGTGATGACAAGAGTGTACCACGATGGCTCACCTCACCGTTGATATCGGCGGTCGCCCCGGCCTTGACTGCAGAGGGTTCTGCGACTACTGCTACTTCAAACACGTCTCCGGTGTCCGGTCGCTCGGGTGCCGCTACTGCCTTCCCTTCAAAGTGGGATGCGACTACTGCACCCGCGGCGTCCGGGAGATCTACGAAGGGTTCAAGGATCTCAGGACCGTGGCGGACGAGACGCTGGCAAACCTCAGCATCCGCGGCGACGACATCGACCGGATCACCATCAGCGGCGGGGGCGATCCGAGCTGCTACCCGCACTTTGCCGACCTCGTCGACCTGCTCTCCTCCATGGAAGCACCGCTCCATATCGGCTATACGAGCGGGAAGGGGTTCGACGACCCCGGCGTTGCCGACCTCTTGATCGACGGCGGGCTCTCGGAAGTCTCGTACACGGTCTTTGCGTCCGACCCGGCGCTCCGGAAGCGCTGGATGCACGACCCCACCCCCGAGGCCTCGCTGAAGGTGCTGGAGCGGCTCGCCGAGGAGATCGACGTCTACGCTGCTGCGGTGGTCGTCCCCGGCGTCAACGACGGCGAGGTTCTCGAGGAGACCTGCGACTGGCTGGAAGGGTGCGGGGTGAAAGGGCTCATCCTGATGCGGTTTGCAAACACGACCGAGCAGGGGCTGATCCTCGGCAACGCTCCCATCCTGAAGGGGCAGCAGGTGCATACGGTGCGGGAATTCGAGGAGATCGTCAGCGGCGCTGCCGAACGGCACGCTCTGAAGATAAGCGGAACGCCGCTTCTCGATGCGGAGATCGGCTCGCCGTTCGCCATCCTCCACGAACCCGATCTCTTAAAGAAGCTCCCTCGCGTCAGGAAGCAGGCGACCGTCATCACCGGAAGCGTCGCGGCGCCGTTCATCCAGCGGGTGCTGCAGATCCGCGGCTACCAGTCCCGGGTCGTCAAGGTGAAGAAGGATATCGCCTGCCTGATCACCATCGACGATCTCCGCGCCCTCGACCTAAAGCGCCTTGAGGATGTCGTGATCATCCCGGGCAGGGCGTTCGTGCACGATAAAGAGGCGCAGGAGGTCCTTTCAGCCGATGGCACCTACCGTGAGGTGGTGCGCGGCCCTGATACGCTGACGGCCGATGCCGAGACCAGCATGGGGATGACGAAGGCTCAGGTTCTGCAGATGGAGCTCGACGGGTTTGCCGCCCTGATCAACATTATCAATCTTCACGGGAGATGACGCTCTCGGCAAGTTCGGCCTTTGGCAGCGTAAACCTTATCGCTGCTCCTTCGCTGGGAGAGCCCGGCACCCGGTCGTCCGCCCATATCCTTCCGCCGTAGCGTTCCACGAGGGCACGGCTGATATAGAGGCCGAGACCCTTTCCGCTCTTTTTCCCCCGCTTTTGCGAAACCGGTAGAAGACCTCGGGTTTCAGGGGGTCGGGAATCCCGGGGCCGGTATCCTCCACCGATATCTCGACGTACCCGTCCGTATCCCGGGCGCCGATCGCGATAGCCACAGCCGGGCCGCCGAATTTGCGGCTGTTGCCGATGAGGTTGATGAAGACCTCGGGAAGGAGATTGTCGGCGAGCACGACCGCATCCGTCCCCGGGTAATGGACTTCCGCCTCTGGAAAGAGGTGAATCACCTCGCGGATAACGGTATCGAGCGTGGTCGGCGTTACGGCAGGTGCCTCCTCCTGCAGCCGCCGTATCGTCGAGACATTGCCGATGATCTCGATGCTCTGCCGGATGCCGGTGAGGAGTTTCTGCGCAAACAACTTCTCATCCCCGGTGAGGATCTCTTCGAGGAGGGATGCGTACATCAGGGACGAGGTGTTGGCGTTGCTGATATCATGCGCCATCACGTCGAGGTAGAAGTTTGCCTGCTCGTTCGCCTCCTCGAGCCGGCGCTGGAGCATCAGCCGGTCGAGGGCTCTGCCCACCTCCCTGCCGATCGAGATGAGGATGCTTTTTTCCTCGTCTGTGAAGCGGTGCGGGCGCCTGCTGGTAAGGATCATAGCCCCGATACGGTCGCCGTCTGAGGTGAGGGGGATACGTGCAAGGGCACGGATCCCGGCACCTCCCGGATACCGGGACGGATAGTCTTCAGCGAAGCAGGGGCTCTCTCCCCCGAGGATACGGTCGTAGGGAGACTGATTGAGGCTGATCTCTCCCATATCGGGCATGAAACCCGGGGGGAGCCCTCGCCTGACAGCCGTTCTCGCCGTGCGGCCGGAAAGGTCGAAGAGGGAGATCGCTCCCCCCTCGAAGGCGACGAGATCGAGCGTCCGGTCGAGAGCTCTCTGCATCAGATCGTCCGGGTCGGTCGAGGTGCTCGCGGCGCCGATCACCTGATTGATCGTATAGAGCTGCTTGTTACGCCTTTTTATCTTCTCTTCGGCGATTTTCCGCTCGCTGATATCGTTGAAGTAGAGGGAGAGCCCTCTGTTCCGGGGGAAGACCCTGACCTCGAAGTACCTGCCGTGCGAGGGGTCGAAGGTCTCGAAGGTGACGGGACGCTGCTCGTCGAGCACCCGGCGGAGGAGATCCTCAAAAGCGGTGCTCCCGGGTTCCGGAAAGACCTCGGTATACCGCTTTCCGATGAGTTCGTCACGCTGCACCCCGAGCAGCCGCCCGGCAGCCTCATTGGTATACGTGATGGTACGATCGCTGTCCATGGCGATGAAGGCGTCGCTGATACTCTCGAGGATCGTCTGAATCTGCGTCTTCGACTCGAGCAGCGCTGCCTCCGCCTCCTTCCTCTCGGTGATATCATGGACGATGGAATGGAGGAGAGGCCGATTTTTCACGGTGATCGCCCCGCTGTACACCTCGACGTCCCTGACTTCGCCGTTCGCAAGCATGTGGCGGAATACGAAGTAGTTCCTGCGTTCGGCCAGTGCATGCTCCATCTCGGCTGCGACCTCACCCTCGTTCAGCGTATTGATCTCGGCGATCGTCATTCCGGTCAGGACGTCGTGCGGATACCCGTAGAAACGTGATGCAGCGGGATTTGCGTCCACGATCTCGCCGGTGGCGGGATCGATGAGGAGCATGACGGCGAGGCTTTCGGTAAAGATATTTCGATACCGCTCTTCGCTCTCGCGGAGACTCTGTTCGGTCCGTATCCGTTCGACGACCCGGCCGAGCCGTCCGGCAACGGCGTCGATGAACAATCGCTCCTCCTTCAGGAACGGCCCCACCCCTTCATCCTCCTCCGGATGTTCGCTCTGGTAGGAGACCTCAAGTCTCCCGACGGGTCTCCCGTGCACCCTGATACTGCTCGCTAAAAGCCAGGGCGTCGCGGTGAAAGCCTCGGTGCCGAACACGCGGCCGTCGAGAACGATCCGGACAACGGTATCCTTTGGGTACTGGAAGGCAGATAGGATGATGCTGAGCGCTTCCGAAAAGAGGTCCTCGAGCTGCAGCCCGGGGGTTTCGATGAGACGGGAGATGCCGTAGAGGCATGCAAGTTCCCGCTCCCGCTTCTGCAGGTTGCGCCGCTCAAGTGCGCAGCGGACTGCCTGCCGTATGAGGTCGGGGCCGAGCTGCTCTCGGGGAAGGTAATCCACGGCACCCTGCTCGAATGCCTGTAGTGCCGGCTCGTCGTCGGAGAGGATAATTATCGGTATGTCGCCGGCCTCCCGGTGCAGGCGGGTAAACGTCTCAAGCCCGCTGCTGTCGGAAAGTCCGAGGTCCAGGAGTATGATCGCGAACGTCCCGGCGGCAAGTGCGTCAAGCCCTTCCGAGAGACTACCGACGTGAACCGTTTCGAAACGGGGGAAGACCTCCTCGAGCAGTCTCCTGACGAGCCTTGCGTCTTTCGGGTTACCCTCGATGAGGAGGACCTTCTGTTTCATGTTCATGTCTGGCACACGACCGGGATCTTTCCTGCGTCCCATGCGTTCCTGCGCTCGGCAGAGCGCGGGCAGGCATACACCCTCTCTCAAGGGCGATGTGAGTATTAAGGATTACCCTCTTTCGAAAGATACCCTGCGGGTCGCGGGAAAAAAGGTGTCCGGTCTTCAATCCGCGAGGCCGCACTGCTGCAGGAAGCGGGTCACGACCCACTCGTTCCGCACTTCGGGATGGAACATCACGCCGTACACCGGCAGCGTCCTGTGCCTGATCGCCTGAACGCACGCATCGGAGCGTGCGAGAACCTCGAACGAAGCGGGCGGCTCGGCTGAGAAGTTGTGCAGTTCGAAGGCCGTAAACCGGTCGTAGCCGTCAAAGAGCGGGTCTTCGACGGATCGCAGGACCTCGGTCATGCCGATCTCGCTGCACGGCACGATAGCACCGCAAAAGAGGCGTGCGATGATCTGCATCCCCGCACAGATGCCGATTACGGGTTTTTTGTACGAGCGGAGCCACGCGAACTCCTCATGCCTCTCGGCAAACGCGTTGTCCATCAGGGCGGTTCCGCAGAGGATGATGCCGTCCGCCTCGCCGAGCAGTCCGTCGTCAACCTCGGTGAAATGCCTGACGGTATACCGGGCATGCGTCGTCCGCACGATCTGCACGAGCGGCCGGACGAACTCGTCCACACCGAGCGAGTCCTTCGTTTGGCAGAGATCGACGATGAGTATCATCGCTCCACCAGCCGGGCTTTTCGGATCAGGTACCTGCCGTTATGGTTCCGGTATATCCGTGGAGGCCTCTTCGATCAGAATACGCTGTGTAAAGAACGGTGCATCGATCACGAACGTCTCGTACTCCCCGCCTTCGCCGGTCAGGGTGATCCGGTGAGTCCGAACCATCTTTCGGAGATCGCAAAGGGCGGCTTCGTCAAGCTCCCTCCCGAGCCACTCTTCGTCGAAGGGGGCGGAGAAGACCCCTGCGATTATCACCCGGAAGCCGGCCGCAAGCAGTGATTCCATGTACGCCTCCTGGTCGATATACCAGAGGGGGTTATAGCACCAGAGGTGCAGCTCGTTGCAGATACGCTGGATCCGTGTTGCCTGGTAGACCGAGAGGATTGCACCGGTGACGACGCCCTCGATCCCGTATTCGTCCCGGGCGCGAAGAAGCGCCCGCTTCAGGTCGTCGAGTTCCGCCTCTTCCTCGCCGAGCGTCTCCACCTCGACGAGCGGGAGTCCGGCGGCCTCTGCCTGGAGCGCTGCGAGGCGGATGTTCGGGGTGTGAAACATGTAACTCTCGTCGTTTTTGGAGACGATGGTGATCAGGCAGACGACGTCTTCCTGCATCATTGCCCGGTAGCAGGCAAACAGGGAATCTTTCCCTCCGGAGAATAATACACCGAGTTTCATGATTGAGGTACTATCGGGCGAACGGCCGGAACGTGAGTGATCATATCTCGACCCCGGCCACAAAAAAGGTATGCGGTCTTTCAGGTGCAGAACTATCCGGCACCGCTCGTTTTGAGAGTGAACCGGAATGCCGCCCCTTCCCCGGGAGAGCCCGGCACGCGGTCTTCGACCCAGACCGCTCCGCCGTAGCGTTCGACGAGGGTTTTCGCGATGAAGAGGCCGAGCCCTTCACCCCGTCCTTCGTTCTTCCCCTGCTCGAAACGATAGAATATCGCCTCTTTCGTATCGTCCGGAATCCCGGGGCCGGTATCTTCCACCGCAACAAGGAGCGTCCCGGCGCCATACTCCTCGACGCGAACGGTGATCGCAACATCGGGCCCGCCGAACTTGGCGGCGTTTCCGAGCAGGTTTGCAAAGACCTCGGCAAGGAGCGGGTCGGCCAGGGCCCGGCGTGGTCCGCATTCGTACCGGATCTGTATATCCGGGAAGTTTGCGATACTCTCACGGATGATACGGTCGAGGTCGACGCTCATGTTCCGGACGGTCTCCTGGTGGATCCTCCTGATGGTGGAGACGTTTCCAAGGATCTCGATGCTCTTATGGATGCTGGTCATGAACTTTCGTGCATACTCTGACGGGTCGTCCCCGTCATTGAGATCGAGCAGCAGGTCCGCATACAGCGTGGAGACATTGAGCGCATTCCTGATGTCGTGCGTGAGGATATCGAGGTAGAGGTTCGCCTCCCGGTTCGCCGCCTCGAGCTGCTGCTGGAGGCTGCATTCGAAGAATCCCGGAGCCGATCTCCCTCCCGATCGCCTCGAGGAGCATCTTCTCCTCGTCCGTAAAGATCCGGTCTTCACGACTCCCGATGAAGATCGCACCGACGGTTGCGGATGTGGCGATGAGCGGGATACAGGCGAGGGAAGATATCCCGAGTTCCTCAAGCATCAGGGTCTCATGAGGACTTCGAACTATCCCGGCTTCGATATAGTGCGGCTGCTGCCTGATCAGGACGGTATGGCACGGCCACTTCCCGATGGGGAGCACCCGGTGCCGCGAAAGGTACTCCTCGGGCACGTTCAGCGAATGCCGGATCGCTGCCTCCGTCTGCCCGGCGTCCAGCAGGTAGATCATGCCGAGGTCAAGACCCATCAGGGTGAGCACGCTCTCGAGAGCATCGGTGAGCATCGCATCGAGAGACTCCGAGGCGGCGGTAATCCCGATGATCCGGTTCAGTACGGTGAGGTGTCTGTTCTGCTGCCGGAGCGCCTCTTCTGCCGCTCCTGCTCTTTCCTCCCGGTGGTTCGTCTCTCTCCGGGTAAGCCCGATGGAATTCACTGGTCCTCTCTTCCCCCTGCGTTCAACTGTGTAACAGAATTATTCGTTGTATTTTATACTGCTATGGTCTTGGAAAGATCCAATGGTACTGGATCGAGGCTTTTTGGGGCTTTCCTGACCTTTCAGGTTCTAAAAAGAGCGTCAATCGGTGATATGATTCATTATATGCTCTAGAATGGTATTCGGAAGCCTCGGGGATCTCTGCTGCCGTATCCCTGCTGAAGGCCGGTATCCGGCTCCGCCGAACCCCTGCGTACTTATTTAGGACTGCATACCCTACAGTCCCCTGCATCAAGAGTGACGACGCTCCTTCGCCGGGCACCGGCGAAGGGGCAGACAGGTGAATTGTAACGTACGCCATACGCTTTTACCGGATATTCGATGCCGGCGATACGATAGATCTGAACTTTCTCGAAGAGAATCTTGCCATCGGCCATGCGACCACCCGCACGAGCTTCACCCGGGTCAAACCGAAATCGGTCTCGCTGGATGTCCCTCCGCTGCTTGTCAGGCTCCCGCCTGTCCAGGTGAACGCAGGCGATCGAGAGTGGCAGATGGCCACCGTCGCCCGGATATACGATATCGGTGCAATCAGTCTCTGCTTCATCCTCGAGAACCACGAAGCCCCGCCCTCCGCTCTCCAGGAGGCGGCTCTCCTCTTCGCCGGACAGAGCGGCCTCGATCCGCTGTACTCCGTCTTTCTCGATCAGATACGAACGATCCTCCACCCGCACCTCGGGGATCTCCCCATCGATCCCGGATTCTACGAGGATTATACCATCTTCATCACCGATCACACCGATGAGGCGCTCGACCCGGTCGTCCTCCTCCTCGGGGAGGATATGGTCTACAGTGCGCAGACACGGGAGGATCTGCTGAAGAATTCACTGAGTTACGGGATCGACGATCTCACCATCCTCTCCTGGGACTCCGCCCTGCTCGTCAGCCCCGATGCTCCCGGTGATCTCATTGATATCATCGAATATGCTGCCGTACAGGCGCTCGAGTTCCGCTACTACGACCGAGTGCTCACGCAGCAGATGGAGCGGATGTACGAGGATATCGGGGGTACTGAGCGGCGTTCACAGCTCCGGCGCATCGCCAGGTACCGTAGCATCATGACCCGCCTGATGGAGACCCTTGCCGATATATCCGAGATCACCGATAAAGTCGATAACCTCATCAAAATTACCGAGGATATCTACTACGCCCGCGTATACGCAATGGCGCTCGGGGTGCTTCGCATCTCGCAGTGGCGTTCCAGCGTCAACCGGCGGATCGAACTCATTCACCGGAACTACGCGATGCTCTCGGACGAAGTGAACATCCAACACTCGCACCTCCTCGAGATCATCGTCATCCTCCTGATCGCTTTCGAGGCCGGGCATTCTCCTCTGGGAGGTCAGCGGTTTTCAGTAATGTCCGTCGTACCGGCCATGGGTCGGCTGCCCGGCCGGCCGGCGATCGGAGACGACGCCGGGACGCTCAAATTATAAGTGTACTTTATATATAATTCCGTTTATGTCCCTCCGGTGATGACTAATGGCAAATGGAATCATCCCGTCGCAGATGACGGCACAACTGGGAGAGATCAATAGCGCGATCAGCAACACCGTTGCGTTCCTCCCGAGTCTCGTAGCAGCGATCATTATTCTTATCATCGGTTGGATTATAGGGCGAATCCTGGGACGGGTCGTGGCAGAAGTCCTCGACAGGATCGGCGTCGACGACGCTCTCCGGAAGACCGCCTTTGGAAAGTATATCGAACGCTCGAAGATGACCCTCGGACATCTCTTCGATCTCATCGTCCGCTGGTTCATCTATCTTATCGCAATTCTGACGGCGGTCAGCGTACTTCAGATCGCCTCACTGACGGCTGCCGTCGCAGCCATTGTCGCGTATATCCCGAACATCGTGGCATTCCTGTTGATCCTGATCATCGGGTTCATCGTCGTCGACTGGCTGCTCGACTTCATCCAGAACTTCGGTGAGGCGGAGGGGATCGAGTATATGAGCTTCATTACCCTGGGGCTCCGGGCGCTCTTCTACTTCGTCATCGTCATCCTCGCCCTTGAGCAGCTCCTGATCGACCTCTCGATCATCTACGTCTTCGTCGTCCCGATCGCATGGGGCGTCGGTCTCGGCATCGGTGCTGCAATCGCCATCATCGTCGGGTTCGGCCTCAAAGACCGGGCGCCGGAGATTATGGCATGCATGACGGGCAAGATGAAAAAGAAAGAATAATCTCTATTTTCGGAGGATTCCTCCGGGAATTTCCTCTTCCTGACGCAACTGGCGCCGCTTCTGCGGACTCTCATCTCTGCCCACCGTTCGGGGGAGCTGAAAGGGGAGGTCGGCGCCTGTCGAGAGCCCTTGCAGCAGGGGCCTTTTCCAACGCGAGCAGGGAACGCCGGTTCGGTATTCGGATCGAGTCTCTCTCCTGAGGGAAAGGGCGGCGCACCCCGTTCCCGGCGGAGTGAAGATACTATTAAGTGGGCGGAGGACGTGATTGCCGCCCCTGCCTCACACCGGCAGGAGTACCTTCGCCCTGAAGAAGGAAGGGGAGATGATCTGAATGGCTGATGGGATATCGAGTGTTGTTCTGGAGCGAAAGACCCGGAAGACGGAAGCGGAAGGGTTCATGAGGTCCGAGCATATTGTCGGGAAGCATGTGAAGAATATGGAAGGCTACGACCTTGGAGAGATCGCGGGCATGTGGGTAGGGCTGCTCCGGGGCCGGGTCGAGTACGCCGTGCTTGCGTGTACGGCGGCGGCGGGAGGAAACTGTTTGCCGTTCCGATCGAGGCTCTCGCCTACCGGCCAGGGGACGATGTCTTCCTGGTAAACATCGACAGGCAGACGCTTGATGCCGGGGAGGGCTTCCCGGAGGATGACTGGCCCCGTAAAGCGGACTGGGATTCTGATCGCGTTGACCCGCCCCGTGATGCCGCCGACCCGGGAGGAGGCGCTTGCCGTGGAATCGACCGAGGCTCCGCCCCCGATGATCACCACCACGGAACGCGTGGTCGTGAGCACCGGGCTCACGCCTGCCAATTCCGTGATCGTAGATCAGCAGGTCGAGGTCATGGCGGGGGAGTGGACGCCCTCCGGGGCTTCGGGGGATGCGGTGATTGGAGGCGAGGATGCCTCTCCTCCGGTTACCGGGGCTGAAGCGGCGCGGGGAGAGAAGACGGTGGCCGGACAGGGGCGGCCGGAGCAGTTTTATACAGGACACCGAAAAACCGGTGTCCGGGAGGGGGCACCGACGTCTTCCCGGCACATGGGCTCTCCTGAATTTCTTGCCTACCTCGAAGGCACGGAGTACCCCGCAGGAAAGCACGACCTGATCGATCGGGCGAAGGCGAATAATGCACCGAAGGACAGTATCGACCTGCTTGCTAGATTCGAGACGAAGAAGTATTTGTCCGTCGAGGATGTGAGAAAAGAGTTGAGCCGGGCCCGATGACCCATTTTCGATCCGCCCGGGAGCGGACAGCCGGATGCCGATCCGTCTGTCGGGCTTGCGCATTCCCACGAAGCACCGGCCGGTTCTGTCCCCGAAAACGCATCCGCCGTGCCCGCTTCATGCCCTGCGCAATGCTTAAGTGGTCTCAGTGCATCACTGCCGGCCCTGCACTGGTGCGGCCGATGCATCAGGGCCGGCAGATAAGGGAGATGAGTGCAATGGCTGAAGGAAGGTCAGGGATGGTTATGGAGCAAAAAGTGCGGGAGACGGGAGCAGAGTGGTACATGTCGGGCAACGACGTGATGGGTAAGAGCGTCCTCAACCCGCAGGGAGAGGAGCTTGGCAAGGTATCCGATATGCGGATTGTTTTCCCCCAGGGCCGGGTCGAGTACGCTGGTACTCAGGCACGGCGGCATGCTCGGCATGGGAGGGAAGCATTTTGCCATTCCCGTCGAGGCGCTGACGTACCGGTCAGGAGACGGTGTCTTCGTCGTGAACATCGCAAAAGATACCCTGGACAACGCAGCAGGCTTTTCGGAGAATGAATGGCCGAAAGAGCCGGACTGGAACCTGATCGAATCGGCACGGGCACGGGCACCCCCGAGCAGAGAAGAGGCAGAGGCCATGGAATCTACGGAGACACCGCCGCCGGAGGTCGTTACGACGGAACGGGTCGAGGTGCGCGAACAGCCGCCCCGGCAGCGGTAACCTTCAGGAAGATTCCTCCTCTCTACCTTTTTTTTGTCGGTATGTGCGAATCACCACAACCTTTTTCGAACCTCCACGCAAGGGGCACCCTCGGAGGGTGAGCGTATGGCACAGAATGTGATTGATATACTGAAACAGGAGCACGACACGGTTCTCCCGGTGCTTGAGGAGCTGACGGAGAAGGGCCTCGGCGACCGAAGCGGCACGTACTCTTCGATGAAGAGCGCTCTTCTGTTGCATATGGAGGGTGAGGAGAAGGCCGTCTATCCACGGTTCGAGCAGGCGGGCATGCACGACAAGATTCTGGAATCGATACAGGAGCATAACGCGGTGAAAACCCTGCTGAGCCAGCTCGACAGTGTTTCCATGTCGAACGAGGACGAATGGGTTGCCAGGATGAAGGTGATCCGGGAGAACGTCCGGCACCATGTCAAAGAAGAAGAGAACGAGATCTTCCCGAAAGCCCGACAGTCTCTCAGCGAAGACGAGCTCGAAGAGATGGGTAGCCGTTTTGAAGAAGCAAAAGGGAAGAGTGCCCATGGCGGCACGCTGACCGCCACACCTTTTCCCGCGACGCAGGGTCGGCATCACCTGGTTACCTGCAGGATGTACTGCCGGCCGTCTTTCAGAGTATCCGTTCGAGGATGACGACGGCATCCCGTACAAATTCCGGGCATTTCGTGACAAACAATCCGTCCCGGCCAGCTTTTTCGTATTCTTCGGGGTTATCGAGGTTGTATCCGAGGAGGTCGGTGCAGTTGACCGATCCGTGCCGGAGGGAGAACTCCTCGATGAACCTGCGGACGAGTGCACGTGTTTGCGCCGTGGCTGCATCGTCTCCCTGCTTCGCTTTACCGTACTTCAGCCCGATGACGAGGACGGCGCCCGATACTGCCCCGCAGATGTTGCCGGTTTTTGAAATGCCGGCACCGAATCCGGATGAGATCTTTCTGGCCGTCTCGGCGTCCAGACCCATCTCCTCGGAGAACGTGGAGAGTACGGCTGACGAGCAGGTAAATCCATCTTTAAAGCAGGCAACGGCCTGGTCTGATTTGTCCATGGTACTTCCTGGAGAGGAATATTTCTCAGTGCACTATCATGAATGCACGCCCCCTGCTCCCACGTTCGTCCGTCATTCCGGTATGCACCGGCGGCACTGCACCGGAAAAATTGGCGCCCGGTCGGTCAGCGGGCCTGGCCGAGGAAGGTCTCACGATCGCGGTGAACTCGTCAGGGTACTGGGTACATGAGCCCGTGGCCTGCTCCCCGTACCTGCATCACGGAGGCCGAGGGGATCCGCTCGCCGATGAAGAAGGAGTTCCCGGGCGGGGCGAGGATGTCCCGGTCACCGACGATGAGGAGGGTGGGCTGCTTGAGGGTGCCGAGCCATGCCGAGACGCCCGTCCTCGCTCCCATCGCCTCTCCCTGCCGGGCGATATTCTCGGGGCTGCTGCTCTCGGTGACGTTCGGGAAGTACTCCCGCGGGTCGGGGTGTTCTGCCATCCAGTCTGCGGGGAAGAGGAGCGAGAGCAGGCGCATGCCCCGCTCAGCGTCCGTGCCGGAGGTGTCGAGGAGCCGCTTCTCTACCTCGGGATCCATGGGGATGCTCTCGTTTCCGCCCGGATCGGCGGCATACAGCACGAGCTTCTCGACCTTTTCCGGGTGCTCGTGAGCGAGCGCGAGCGCGATGTCGGCACCCATCGACCAGCCGAGCACGGGGGCCTTCTCGATCCCGATCGCGTCCATGAGGCCGGCGGTGTCGTTTGCGAAGAGCGGGATAGAGTAATTCTGTTCGGACGAGGTGGAAAGGCCCATCCCGCGGTTATCGAAGACAATCACCCGGTACTGGCGGGCGAGCCCTTCGAGCATCCGCGTGTCCCACATGTCCATCGTCCCGGCATAGCCCATGACGAGCACGAGCGGCGGCCCGTCCCCGAACTCCCTGTAGGCGATCTCGATATCGTCGACGGCAACCGTCTGCACGGTTACGTTCTCGATCGGGTCAGGGGCAGTCTCCGGTGGTGTCCCGGTGCAGCCGCAGAGGAGGCAGGTTGCGGCGAGAAGCAGGAAGACGGCGCCCGTAAAGGCAGGGGATAGCGTATGCATGGTGATCTCTCTTCCTGAAGATCCCATCCGGCAGTTGAAGTAATTTTTTAAACGACATTATCCAGCCTTTTCCGGGATGAGAGCCTCTCTCTTCATCACCCGGTGACCTGCCCCCGGAGAGCATGCCGCATACCCTTCTGACCCCGATCTCGGCTGCCCTCCTCAGATCTCCCTGGACCGCAGGACGAAGATTGGCAGACACTGCAGAACCCGTCTGACCTGCAGGAGGAGATGGCCCGGTCATCAGAGTTCTGATCGTGGATGGCGCTGCCATGCATTTTCCGGCAGTCGAAGTGTCATATGTCACGAGGTTGAGAGTAGATCTATCAGCGGCACCCGGGAGGCGGCCAGAAGAATTCAGCGGCAGATATCCTTCACCCGGGATTACGAGGATCTGTGGGGGTGAGGGCACCCGAATGGCAACGGGTAGAGACGGTCGTCACGCTGGGTAGAGAGTGTTTCGATGGAGGGGATCGACCTCGTGGTGCCTAAAAAAGGATCTCAAATGGTGTCCGGATGAACATTCTAATCCCTGTGCGTGTTCTGTCGGATCGGCGATGTTCTCTGCCGAATTCCGGATTTCCATCCCCGAAAACGTGGGGCAGGATTCTCTGACTGTCCGGATCACCTCACCTGCGTACGTCTGATGTTCGTCCTCTCCTCGCACTGCAGTACTTCCCGGCTTACCGGGGCCTGCCGCCGCCGGGGAACTCGCCCCCGGCCTGGCCTGCACCTGATGAGCCTGCATAGGTCACGATACCCGAGATCGTAACGTCGGCAACCTCTGTTCCTGCAGTATAGGTTCCCCCGGAGTAGAGGCCGTCGGTGACCGTCCCGGTCGCGCTGCCTCCGGAGTAGATCGTGTAGGTTGCACCCTCTTTGAGTTCCGGCGAACAGAAGACCACCGACTGATACGCCTTTGTCGGTACGAAGGTAAGAATGTCTTCGCCGTCTCCGGCTTCGATGTGAACCATCGTGCCTGCCGGCTGTGCCGATGCGAACGTCACCATCACCGAGCGTTGGGTCGATGAGGTGCCGGGAGCCTGCGCCATGCCGGAGCTGCCTGCCGCAACAAGATACCCGCCGGTAACGGTGAACGCACCGTCGTAATCGAGAGCGCCGTTCCCGTTGTTCGTCGGGCCGTTGACGATAACGACGCCGCCGGTCATATCGATCGAACCGTTTACGTCGATACCGTCGCCTGCGGCATCGACGACGATATAGCCGCCGTTGATATGAAGCGAGTTGTTACCGGAAGAGGCGAAGGGCGTCCTCTCCCCTGGTCAGACGGTGGTCAGGGATACTATCACAATCTCTGAAAAACGGCCTTTTGGGGGCGGCAAGACCTGCGGCTCAGGATACGACGGCGGCTGCGCCGGAGTATGTGTGGATCCGAAGAGTGTAGTAGAGCCGTCAGACTCGGTTTTCATCACGCTGAGCGCGGGTAGCCCGGATTTCAGATGCCGGGTACGGAGTCCCGGGTACCTACGGGTTGCCGGCTGATCCGTGATTCGCCGCACTCTCTTCCCGTGGCTCCCCCTTATCTCGTATAAAACTCCGGGAAACAGAGTGCGGTTAGCCCCGGCTCAATGGTCACCGTCACCCCGGCACCCCGGACGGCTCCTCCTCTCCGTGCATGAGCCCTGTATCGGAGGATCGCTTCCGCTCTGCCTTCCGACCGGCAGGTAAGCCCTCTGCTGATGGGTTTACCTGTTGCCTTCCGCTCTCCATACCCCGGCAGGGGCGAAGATCTCGAATCTGGCCCCCCACCCGGCCCCGCCGTTCTCGGTGATGGTCATCCCGGTGATGGCGAGAATCCTGCGGATGAGAAACAGTCCAAGTCCCGTATTCCTGCCGATGCCGCGCTCGAATATCCGCTCTTTCTGGTCGTCCGGGATCCCGACCCCGTCATCTTCGTAGACGACGGTCAGGCCTTCCTCGTCTGCAACGGAGGAGATCCGGATCGCGGATACTCGCTCTCCGTGGCGGACGGAGTTGTCGACCAGGTTCTCAAGGGCCTTCACGAGCATCGGATCCGCATAGATCTCTCCGGGGGCGCATTCGACCGAGAAGGCGATCCCTTTTTGCACCTGCAGTTCCGTGGCAAGCACACGGAGATCCTGCCAGTACGGTTCGGTGGTGCCGAGGTCCTGGTAGACCCGGGAGAACTCTAACTGGGACTGTATCTTCCAGGTTGCAGCCTCCAGTTTCTCAAGGTAGTAGGTAATAAGCGGGTCAGGTGAGACCTCCCGTGCAAGTTCGATATACCCGAGGATACCGGTCACCATGTTGAGAATGTCGTGCCGGGTGATGCCGGAGAGAAGATTGAGTTTTTCGTTCGCAGCCCGGAGCGCCTCTTCCGCATGCTTGCGGTCGGTGACGTTGCGGAACGATAGCAGAAGTGCCGGTTCCCCCTCGTACACTATCTGCTTTCCTGTGCACTCCACGAAGACGCGGCAAGAATTCGGTGTCAGCAGGACGTATTCACCATCGGAGACCTCGTTCCCGCGGGCGAGCTCTTCCAAGCTTCCGGGCGGCAGCCTCCCTCGATTCGGGGGCGATGAACTCCAGGACGCTCCTGCCGATCGGGAGATCCTTCTCCCCGTACCCTGCGGTGGCTGCGGCCGCTCTGTTGGCAAGAAGGATGGTGCCTGTCCGGTCGAGAACAAGCGTGCCCTCGAGCGCATGCTCGACCAGTGTGCGGGACTTCGCTTCGCTCTCCCGGAGCCGCTCCTCAATCTCTTTCTGCTCAGTAACGTCGTGGCCAACGGACTGGTATTCGATGAGCCTTCCGCTCAGATCGAAGATCGCCCGCCCGCTCCACCGGAGCCAACGGACGACGCCGTCCTCCTGGATAACGCGGTGCTCGTTCATCCCAGCCGGATGAGCCTTTGTGAGGGACGCGAAGAAGTCGCTGATCCCCTGCCGGTCTTCATCCGGGACAGCGGGGTAGAAACGCCTGCCGATCAGGGTCTCCCGCGAAAGACCGAAGTAGCGCAGGAACGCCTCATTGACAAAGAGGAACACTCCGCCCGGCGTGAACCGGCAGATGAGTTCGGTCTGGCTCTCCACGACATCCCGGTAGCGCTCTTCACTCTCCCGGATTCTCCGGTGCGCTTCTGCGATCTCGTCCACCTGTTGGCGGAGTTCTTCTTCCACTGCTGCCAGGTGTTCGTTCGCCGCCAGAAGTTCCTCATTCGCCCGGAGGAGCGCCCGTTCCCCTGCTCGCTGTTCCGTAATGTCGCGGATAGACTCGATGGCACCGACGATCGCTCCGGTTCCATCGTAGAGCGGGGTCGCCGTAGCCCAGAGAACCACATTCTTTCCCTTCAGCCGGGCATTCTCCGTCTCGATTACGGCGCTCTGCCGGCTGTGGCTGATCCGGGAGTAATGCTCGCGCAGAGGCGCTTCGTCGCCCTCCAGTACAAGATCGATGAGAACCGGCCGCCGCTCCCCGTAAAAGAGGCGGGCGTACTCGTAATCTCCTTTACCGACGACCTCGGCCGACCCGATACCGGTCATCTCCTGAATTGCCCGGTTCCAGGCGATGACCTTCCCGTCGGCATCGATGACGAAGGTGGCATCGGGGAGGAACTCGATGATATCGGCAAGCCGGCGTTCGCTCTCCCGCAGATGCTCTCCGGTGGCGGCGAGGTCGTCGAAACTCGTCCGGAGTTCCTCTTCGATCGCCGTGAGCTCCTCGTAGGCCGAGGCGAGTTCCTCGTGCTGCCGGGTGAGCATCATCTCCGCATCTTTCCTTCCGGTAATATCGAGCAGGGATGCGATGCTCCTGCCGGTTCCGGGGAGGATCCCGATGGTCATGAGTATGTCGTGCACCGCTCCGTCTCTCGATACGAAACGGAACTCGTACTGCTGCACTGCCTTTGCCGGGGCGGATCTCCGAAGCCGGTGCTGCTCGAGCATCTGTTCGAGGTTGGCCGGGTCGATGAACTCGGTCCACTGCTTTTTCCCCTCGATCTCCTCCCGTGAATATCCTGATAGCCGGACGAACTCTGCGTTGACGAGGCTGATCGTCGTATCGTCCTCGACGGTGACGATAGCGGTGCCGGTGTTCTCAAACATCGTCCGGTACCGCTCTTCGCTCTCCCGGAGCGCTTCTTCCGCGAGCTTCCGGTCGGTGATATCCTGGCCCTGGGCAATGGTCGCGATGATCCGCGATCCGTCCCGGTCGAGGATGTTTGATGTGCTCCAGAGGATGGTTCTGATGCTGCCCGAGCGGTGGCGAATGGGGATCTCCACCGCTTCCAGCCGCTCACCCGTCAGGGTCATCCTGAACCGCGCCAAGGCGGTCTCGTGACGCTCGTCCGGAAAAAGGGCGGCGAGCGGGCTTCCGACAGCCTCGCCGACCGGTATGCCGGTCAGGTCTTCGGCGGCGCGGTTGAACCGGGTGATGACGAGTTCCGGGTTCCAGACGATGATCGGGGCGTTTGCGTATCCGATGAGGTTCTCGAGAAGATCGGTCTGTGCCGCAAGTTCCGTCTCCGCCCGTCGCGCCTTGACGGCCTGCCGCAGCTTATGCGCAAGTTCGGCAAACTGAGCCTTTGGGTCGCCCCCTTTCTGGAGGTAAAAATCGGTACCGCTGTTTAAGGCCTCGATCACGACCTCTTCCCGACCCTTGCCGGTGAATATGATGAACGGGACAGTGCAGCCCGACTGGCGGATCGTCTTGAGCAGCGTGATTCCGTCCATTTTCGGCATCTGGTAATCGGAGACGACAGCCTCGTAGCGTCCGGATGCCGCCTGCAGGGGAGCCTGCCTCGGATCCGCAAGTATATCGACGGAGAAGTCACCGGTGCGTTCGAGGAAGAGTTTGGTCACTTCGAGCAGCGCCGGTTCGTCGTCGACGTAGAGGATAGGGATGATCTCGGCACCTGCAGTATCGGGCATGGCGGTCTCCAGTAATTAGAGACACTCTTTTCATTACTTAAGTGCTTCTATACGAGCCCCTGCGTGACGGTACCTCTTGCGAGGAATAACGCCCTCCGATGCGGGAACTGCCGCTCACCGGGGCCTTCGGGTGAGGTGTTTAATGAACAGCATCGGCGTACCGGCCCGGCTCTGGCACCTGCTCCCTGCATATGCAGCTCTCTGTTCGTTTGCGAGGACGACCGAACCAAAGGGAAGAGTATTCGGCTCTCGAACGAGAGATGTACTTCATGGAAGAACCGGTGGCGGAGATCCTGGCGTATGTCAGGACGGTGTTTCAGGATTCGGGGGCGCACGGGTTTGATCATACTGTCCGGGTCACCCGCCTCTGCGAACTGCTCGGCGTCCGTGAAGGTGCGGATATGGCTATCCTCGTCCCGGCCGCTCTCTTCCACGACGTTGGAAGGCCTTGCGAGGAGGAGACGGGTCTTCCCCACGAAGAGGAGGGGGCGAGGATGGCGGAGTCCTTCCTCGGGTCGATAGGTTTCCGCGAAGACCTCATTCCCGCCATTACCCACGCCATCCGGGCACACCGGTACAGCACGGGCATGCTCCCTGAAACACTTGAGGCACGGATACTCTCGGATGCGGACAAACTGGATGCGATGGGCGCCGTCGGCATCGCCCGGACGTTCATGCAGGCAGGGGCGCGGGGAGGGGGCATTGCGGACGCGACCGGCCACTTCCACGAAAAGCTGCTGCAGTTACAGAGCCGCATGTATACAGAGAGTGCCCGGACTATCGCCGAGCGCAGGCATGCGTTCCTCACCGCGTTTCTCGAGGCTCTCGACGACGAGATGAACGGCACCTCCGCTCTGCCGTGAGGGCTGTTCCCGGAATATACTATTCACCGGAGCGGTGTACCTCTATGGTCTCCGCAACCTCCCGGATAACGATCTCGTTCGCGCTTCTCACCCTGATCATCACCGCCGGGGTCGGGACGTTCGTCTCGGTCTTTGCAAACGTCGTCGGGAGCCTCGTATCGCAGAACGAGCAGCAGGCACGCCGCCGGAAGATCAGCCTGATCCTGGGCATCTTCCACAGCGAGGCCGGAACCGAGATCCTCACGGCCTTCGCCCGCATCGACCCGGATGTCGGAGAGATCCGGGTATGGACGACTTCAAGCGAATCAGGCGGCGTCTCGAGGGGCACCGGTATGCCGTCGACGGCGGTGCGGCGGATCTTGCAGGGCTGCAGCAGTTCCTCGACGAGAAGAGGGTCGGTTTCTCCTGCGGCTCACGGAGAACCCGGCCATCTTCGAGCACGACGCGTTCACCGACCTTCTGCATGCGTTCTCCACCTGCGAGGGAACTCATGCTCCGCGATGACCTCACGGCGCTTTCCGAGGCCGATCGTGCCCACCTGGCGGGCGACTTCTCCCGGGCGTACCGGCACCTTGCCCTCGAGTGGCTCGGCTACCTGCAGACGACCTACCCGTATCTCTTCTCACTGGCAGTCCTGAGAAACTCCTTCGGCGATCGTGCATCTCCAGGCGAATCCGGTGACCGGCAGATGCGCCGGGGTGCCCGGATCGCCACCGGCTTCCTCCCTGCCTTTTCTCCGGATTCGCCTGGAGGATCCCGAAGCATCGGGCCGTAGCCGTCGTGATATTCACACCTCCCGCTTCCACAGGTTCTTGCCGTTCTCCCGGGTCTTCAGCGTAGTTCCTTCCCCGTATACGCTCCTCTGCTCTCTCTCTGCCCTTCGCACTCCGGCACCGGCCGGTCGGTCGGCTTCGGAGCACGTTTTTCCCGGCAGGATCTCTCAAAATACGGCAGTAGCGGGAGAGAATGCGCATGCAGACGAATAGAAAGGGTGATATGTGCGTCAGACAGTATTCCTGTAGTGTAACTATGGAAAAGATCCCCTCTCTGGATATCTATGACGAATTTCGTGAAGAGATTCAGGCTATCTTCCGATCGAGGCTTTTAACCCAGATGCTGGTTGCTCTGGGGAGCGGAAGCAGGTCCCTCTCCGACCTCCGTGACATCACCGGCAGTTCCTCGCAGGCGCTCATCCCCAAAATCCGGCAGGCTGGAGTCGGCTCACTACATCGAATCCGACAAAGGAGATTACACGCTCTCCCCACTCGGCAGGATTGTGGAACCCGAGATCGAGCGGCTGGTAACACTGATGGGAGCGCTCCAGCGTCACCGGGACTTCTGGATACAGCACGATATCGAGAGCATCCCGCCGGAGTTCCTGAAAGAGATCGGCGACCTCTCCAATTCGGATGTCGTCAGGGATGTCGAAGAGAACATATTTGCCGTATACACCACGTTTTTGAGTCTCCTGCAGAACGCGAAGTGGATACATGCCGTATCCTCAATCATGAGTCCGGCCCACGCCGAAGCAATGATGGGTACGGTACGACAGGGCAAACCGGTCGAGCTGGTCGTCTCTGACAGATCTCGCCGATAAATTAACCGCCGAGCCGTACATCAACATGCTACAGTCCGTGGGCGACTTCCGGGACTTCAAGATCCATGTTGCTTCGGTTCCGGTCAGGCTTGGGATGACCGTAACCGAAGGGTGCCTGTCACTCGGACTCTATAAACGGGGCACCGACGCCTACGACGCCGCCGTAGACCTTATCAGCCTTGATGCAACGGCGTTCGCCTGGGGCGAACGGCTGTTCCAGTACTACAGGCAGCGATCAGAACTGCTGGTATACGACCCCTGAAAACCGTTTTTATATCTTCTATCGCCGGAAGAAGTGTTTTATTTCCCTATTCTATGAGCCCCGGCGTTGAACCTTCACCGATCGTATTAATTTGATCGATGAATTTTCATTGTCATAATTAATGTTAACCTACCCTCTGAAAACTATGCATGTTCGAGACTGCATATCAGCCCGAAACCAATCTGATCGACTTCCGGGGGATTATTCATCCTCTGGTGTACAGTTCTGCGTACCTCTCGCTCGCCGGTGCGGCGATGGTCTGGATCTCCTGTGTTCTGCAGGGTCTCGCCTTCGATCCCATCGCCGCAGGCATCATGGTGCTCGTCACCTTCTCCATCTACAACCTCAACCGGAAGACGGATGAGAGCGAGGATGCCATCAACCATGCCGAGCGGTACACGTTTACGAAGAAGTACGGAAAGTTCCTCTTCTATTCTGCAATCGCTGCATATGGTATCGCTCTTCTGGTATCCGTTATCCTAGGGTTTCGACAGCCTCCTGATAGCGGCCATACCGCTGATCGGCGGGGTCGTCTACAGCATTCCGCTCCTCCCGGCGTGGACCGGCTATCGGCGCTTAAAAGAGATACCGGTGATGAAAAGCCTGATCGTGGCCGTCGCCTGGGCGGTCCCGCCCGCTCTCCTGCCGGTCTGTCATGCCGGTCTCCACGCAGACGTCTCCACCGCTATCGTCGGAGTCTTCTACTTCTCGCTGGTCTTCATCAACACCGTGGTCTTTGACATGCGGGACGTGGAGGGCGACATAGTCTCCGGCGTTCGCACCATTCCGGTGATCCTCGGCATGCGGAGGACGAAACTCGTCCTTACGATTCTCAATGTCTGTCTCGGGGCTGCGATCGTCTATGGCGGCCTCTCCTGTATGGGGCTGCCCGTGACGCTGCTGCTGATCGTGAGCGTGCTCTATGCCCAGTGGTATATTACCTCCTTCAACCGCCTCTGCACCGAGAAGATCCTCGGCGAGCTGCTGGCGGACGGGCAGTTCATCCTGCTCTCCGGGGTGTTGTATGTCTTTGTCAGCGTGATACCGCTTCGTCTGCTGTGAATTGACCATCCGGCCTTCTCGCGGGCCGGTGAACCCCCTCTCTTTTTAGGCCCCGGGATCTCCAAAATTCATGCATTTGACGAATCTTCATCGACGGAATAAATGTCTATGATCTTGGAGAATTCTTCATTGCGTGATGAACCTGTCAAGCCGCGTCTGCCTGGCGATCCGTGATGCAGACGCAAACGTGGATCACGCTGCACTCAGTTACGAGGGGACGGCAACCGGCAGGTATGCGAAAAGAGGCGACGTAGTCTCTCTGACAGAGAAATTAAAGGAGAGGCCGACCCGGTGCGGGTGTGCCCTGTGCCCTTACTACGACCCGGAACGCGCCTACTGCCTCTATGTGGATACCCCGGTGACTATTCTGTTCGCCTGCCCGCGGTTTCTTGATCTGTAGGATAACGGCAGTATTCCGCCCGCCGTCTGCATCACCAGTTCAGGGTGTGGAGTGCATCCGGGTCGGTGCAGTGCCTCTCTGAAAGGGAGTTACCCGGAGAACTCGTCGCCGTAGACGCCCGTCGCGATCTCGTCCTCGATCGTGCCGGTCTCCGTCTCCTCAATCGCCTCCTCCCGTCGCCGCTGCAGTTCCCGGACGAGGTCTCCGACGGCATGCGGATCAGGGGCGGACTCCGGCGAAGACTCACGGGCAAGGGCGGCAATCTCCAGCAGTGCCTCGCCGATGCGGTCGAGGTCGCTGTACTGCCCGATCTCGATCAGGAATCGTTCAAGGGTCGGCCCGGACTGGTAGGCGAAGTCTCCCTGGATTGAGGCGAGCATGAGGATCTCGTCGGCAGCACCGCCCGCTGCCACCTCGATCTCGAGTCTCGCCGGAGAGATCTCGTAGGTGTCGCTACCACCTGTTTCGAACGACCGAACCAGCCGGATCCTCATAGCCCGGCCGCTGCCGGACTCCGCATCACAATCCCTCATGACTACATCCCTTCCAGGAGATCGCCGTGCCGGAGGATTACTGTTTGCTTTTTTACCTGCGCCGGATCGTAATGTTAATACGTCAACCTGCTCATGTTGACACATGCCTCTCCCTCACAGCGACCGGCAGTTCGAGTTCTGGAGACTCCGCAGAAGTGGTCTTCCGAATATCCGGATCGCCGACCTCTTCCGCATATCCCGCCAGGCGGTCTCAAAGGCACTCCTCACCATGGATCGGAAGGTCGAGGGAGACGCTCCTTGAAATGGCTCACGCAAACCAGATAGACGCAGAGAAGCTGAACGCGGAGATGGGGAGTCCTCTTTGGGCGGTCCATCCCGCTCAATGCGAATGCTCTCATCTTCATCTCCGCCGGACACGGGGTGCAGGTCTGGTACGAGCATGAAGGAGACTGCGACGCCTCCCGGTATGCCCGGTGTATCGACATCCTCTGGGACGTTGCCGACGAGATGGGGATTGTGCTGATGAAGACCGATGACCCGACACGGATGGCCGACGAACTGTTTCTGAAACTGAAGGGGCTCGTATGACGGTATGCTCTTCTGGATCTGGTACGGAGGCGGCTGGGCTGGTGCCCGATGGAAGGGCCGATGCAGGCGCACCTGCCGAGGCAGCCGGAGATCCGGACGGAGGGTGTCCCGCGTGGGCATGGGAAGCGGGAGACCCCCGGCTGCCGCCGGTCATACCTACGTTATCTCTCAGCGAGCCCGAACTCTCCCGGAGCGTGAACCGGAACGCCGCCCCCTCCTCCGGCCTGCCCGGCACCCGGTCGTCGACCCAGACCTCTCCCGCCGTAGCGCTCGATGAGGGCCTACGATAAAGAGCCCGAGGCCTTCGCCCTTCCCCTTGGCTCTGCCCCGTTCGAACCGGCTGAAGATCGTCTCTTTCATCTCGTCCGGGACGCCCGGGCCGGTGTCCTCGACCGCGACCAGCACTTCACCGTCCTGCATCTCCACCTGGATGGCAATCTCCACATCAGGTCCCCCGTAATTGACGGCGTTGCCGATGAGGTTCGTGAAGATCATCGGTAACAGATTGTCCGCCAGCACCTCGACCGAAGGGTCCATGTACCGGATCGATGCCCCGGGGAAGTTTCCGATCTCCTCCTTAATGACGGCATCGAGGTTCACCGGCACCAGGCGGCCGGGTTCCTGCTGAATCCGCCGGATGGTGGCGACGTTTCGGAGAATCTCGCTGCTCCGCTCGATGCTGTCGTGCAGTTTTCGGGCGTAGAGCCACTGATCGCCCGCAAGCAGTTCGACCAGGAGGTCGGCGTACATGCTCGAGACGTTGTTCGCGTTCCGGACATCGTGGGTCATGATATCGAGGTACAGGTGCGCCTCGTCGCGTGCTGCTACGACCTCTTCGCTCTTCCGGACGAGGTCATCGGTCCGACGCTGAAGTGCTTCTTCCGCCCTTTTGCGGTTGGTGATGTCGATGAAAACCCCTACCGCGCCATGGGATCTGCCGTTCTCATCAAGCAGCGGTACGGCATTGCCGAGCAGGTGCCGCAGCGTCCCGTCGCTGAAGACCAGATCGAATTCGAACTGTTGTACCGGCCGGCCGGTTGCGGCGGCTCTCTGTAACGGAATTTCCTCCGGCGGGATCTCGGCGCCGTCTTTCATAATCCGGAAATGTGCCGGCCGCTCGCCTTCGGGTGCCGATTTTGAGAGGTTGCTTCCCGGTGGCATACGGAACAGGTCGTAGGTGCACCTGCTGCCGAAGATGGAGCGGCATTCGGGATCGAGCGCGATGAAGACCGCGGCCGGCACCGCTTCCATGATCGCCTGCAGCTCCGCCGCCCGCTGCCGCTCCCGCTCCTCGCTCTCCCGGAGTGCCTCCTCGGCGAGTTTGGTCGTTGTCAGGTCCACGGCCGCGGACGCCACGCCGATGATCCGGCCGTCGCGGTCGCGGATCGGCTCCCAGATGATATCGAGATACATCCGTCCGGTGGGCCGGTCGAGCCATATCTGCTCGCGCTGTTCGATGCCTTCTTCGAGCACGCGCCGCTCGATCGCCGTGAAATGCGCCGCCTCTTCGGCAGTGAAGATCTCGTGGTCGAGATGCCCGACGATCTGATCCGGTCCGCCGACCGCTGGTTGTACGCCCAAACGTAGCGCAGGTCGCGGTCCTGCGCCGCCACAGACACCGGCGAGTTCCTTAGCGCCAGCCGGAAGCGCTCCTCGCTCTCGCGCATGGCCTCTTCGGCCTTTTTGCGCTCGGTGACGTCGCGGGCGTTCACCACAAAACCCCGGACAGCCGCCTCTTCCAGGAGATTGACGCCGATTACATCAAAATACAGCCAGTCTCCCGAGTGGTGCCGCATCCGAACTTCGAGGGTGACCCTCTTGTCCGGATGGGTGGCGGCAGTAGAGAGGGCGTCCATCACCAGCGGCAGATCGTCGGGGTGCGTCAGTCTGAGTATCGGCATTCCGGTGAGTTCTTCGGGTGCATACCCGCTGACCTGTTTCACCGAAGGGCTTGCATACACGATATGCCCCCCTGCATCGAGGACGACGACGACATCCGAGGCATTCTCGGTGAGCAGCCGGAACCGCGCCTCGCTCTCCCGGAGCGCCCTCTCCGCCGCGTTCACCTGGCGGGAGATATCGGTGACGGCAACCCGGAGCCGGGGCGTATCGCCGTCGGCGGCGCTCTTCCCCTCGAGCAGCGCCCAGGCGGGCTCGCCCCTCCGCCCGCTCCAGCCGGATGTCGCAGGCCTCGTTCATATCCGAGGACAATCGCCCGGGCAAGGAACTCGTTGAACGTTTGAGACTCTCCCGCTCGAGGAAGAGCCCGAATCGGGCTCCGATAAGCCGCCCACGCTCCCTGCCGAGGAGTGACGCCCCGGCAAGGTTCGCTTCCAGGATCTCCCCTCGCGCATCCAGCGTGAAGTAGCCGAGCGGTGCAAACTCGTAGAGGTCGCGGTACTTCTCTTCGGAGGCCTCGAGCGCAGTATACGCCCCACGGAGTTCCTCGTTCTGCGTTTCGAGTTCGACCCGGTGCTCCTCGAGTTCTTCATATGCTCTGTGCAGCGTCACTTCTGCGGATTTCCGCTCGGTCAGATCCATGGCAACCAGGGAAAATACCTGACATCCCGTCCATCGGCAGCAGCCGCAGGGAGAGGTACACCGGCACCAGGCCCCCCGCGTACGTCTGCAGCGTGCTCTCGCCCGTGCCGCCGGAAGGGTCTCCTGCCGTCATCATCCGCCGGAAGCTCCCCGCGGATGCAGGAGCGATGAAGGCATGGATCGACTCCCCCATCACCTTCTCGAGAGGCATCTGGAGCAGCCGGGCGAAACTTGCGTTGCTGTAGAGGATGGTGCCGTCCGTGGTGAGGATCGCCGCTCCTTCCCGCATCTGCTCGATGAGCACGCGGTAGGGATGCTCGGCGGTCTTTAAGGTGTAGATCTTCTCCCCTTCGTCCGTGGAGACCAGGAAGGCATCGACCTCCCCCCGCCGGATCGCCGAAAGCGTCTCTTCCGCCTCGGCAAAGCCCCCGTAGAGCTCCTCGAGTACGCGGAGGAGTTCCTCTTTCGCGCGGCAGTCGGGGAGCGTTCGTATCGGATTGGTGCTCTGGAACCCTGCATCATGCATCACCGATGGGGCGACCGGCTCACTTCCTCTTCTGGATGCCAAGCCCGATAAGGACACGGTCTTTATCCGACATATCCCCGATCAGCTTCCGGAGGGGCAGGGGCAGCTGCTTGATGAGCGTGGGGGCCGCGACGACCTGGGCTTCCTGCGCCCGCTCGGGCTGCTGGTAGACGTCGATCACCTCGAGGTCGTAGCGCCCCGCAAGGTGCGTCTCGCAGATCTCCTTGATGTTCTCGATCGCCTTCTGCGATCGGGGAGTCATTCCCGTGATGTAGAGCCGCAGGATGTAGCGGGCATCCGTCCTCTCCAGCGCCAGCTCGAACTCGTCCGTGGCCGAACGCGGCTCCTCTGCTTCCCTGGTATCTCCATCTTTCATTGTGTAAGCTCCTCGGGGGTATCTCCCGTATTTTACCCCTTCGGCCGGATGTCCAGCCCGACGAGGACCTTCTCCTCATCCGAGAGGTCGCCGATGATCTTGCGCAGGGGCGGAGGCAGCCTCCTGACCAGCGTGGGGATGGCAAAGATCTGGTCGCCCTTGGCGAGCTTCGGGTGCTCGAGGAGATCGATCACCTCGATCGTATACCTCCCGGCGAGGTGCTCCTCGCACATCCTCTTTAAGTTGGCGAATGCGGCGAGCGACTTCGGGGTCTGCCCGGCGACGTAGAGCCGCAGTATGTATACCTCTCCGTTCTCATCCGGTCTGTTCTTGTTTCGGTCATTGCTCCTCCCGGTGATCCCTGGTGAAGAAACCTGCTTATCATTATCGGGATCATCGGATCTTGCGCAGTCTCTTGATCGTCCGCGTGTCCGCTTCGATCACGCTCTGCCGGCGGTTCTCCGCCTGGATCTGTTTCAGGACAGTCTCCTCCTGCGAGGCGAACTCGCCCTGCAGGGCTGCGATCCGGGCCTCCATGACGCTCCGTTGCCGCTCGAGCTCGCGCTGCCGGAACGCGATCTCCTCTCGTCTGGGCCTCGGCCTCCGCCTGTTCCTTCGCTTCCTGGACGAACCGGGCGGTGCCGAGGAACATCCCGCCGGGCCCGACGTAGACGTCGGTGAGATCGATGCCGTCGTCCGTGATCCGGTATTCGCGGATCTGGTTGGAATGCCCCATCCCCCGGGACTTCAGCACGTAGAGCCCGCGGTTGCGCTCCCCGACGGACTCGATATTCTGCAGCTGGATCAGGGTATCGATGAGCGAGGAGACGGCAAGGTCCGAGGGGGCTACCGCCTCCCGCGTGCGGATCAGGTGGGTGAAGAGCGCGGTGATCCCGTTCATCTTCAGGAAGTCGATCAGCCGCGTGAGCATGACCTTGACATCCCGCGTGCTCCCGATCGCGATGAGATCGGTCAGGGGGTCGATCACGACGACCGCGGGCTGTTTCTGTCGGATCTCCTTGAGCATCATCACGAGGTGCATCTCGAGGCCGAACATCGTCGGCCGGGAGGAGCTGATCTCGAGAAGGCCGCTCTCGATGTGGGGCGCAAGGTCGATGCCGATCGACTGCATGTTGCGCACGATCTGGTTGGGAGACTCCTCGAAGGAGAAGTAGAGGCACTTTTCTCCCCGGAGGCAGGCGGCATGCATGAAGCTCGCCCCGAAACTGGTCTTGCCGGTGCCGGGCGTCCCCGTAATCATGATCGTGCTGCCGCGGTAGAATCCCTCTCCCTCGAGCATGGCATCGAGGCGCTCGACGCCGCTCGAGACCCGTTCATCGGTGACAGTGTGCGTCAGGGCCGTCGAGGTGATCGGCAGCACGGAGATCCCGGTCTCGTCGATCAGGAAGGGATACTCGTTGGTGCCGTGGACCGAACCGCGGTACTTCACCACCCGCAGGCGGCGCGTGGAGATCTGCTCGTCCACCCGGTGGTCGAGGAGGATCACGCAGTCCGAGATGTACTCCTCGAGGCCGTGGCGGGTCATGGTCGTATCGCCGCTCTCCCCGGTGACGACCGCGGTAACGCCTTTCTCCTTCAGCCAGAAGAAGAGCCGCCGGAGTTCGGCGCGAAGAATGCCGGTATTCGCAAGACCCGAGAAGAGCGACTCGATGGTGTCGAGGACGACTCTTTTCGCGCCGATGGAATCGATGGCGTAGGCGAGCCGGATGAAGAGCCCGTCGAGATCGAACTCCCCCGTCTCGATGATGTCGCTCCTCGATATCTCTACGTGGTCGATCGAGAGCAGATTCCTCTCCATGAGATCGGTCAGGTCGTAGCCGAGCGACGCGACGTTCTGGACGAGGTCCTCGGCCGACTCCTCGAAGGAGACGACGACGCCGGGTTCCCCGTACTCCAGCGCGCCGTGGATCAGAAACTCCATCCCGAGCAGGGTCTTGCCGGACCCCGCCCTCCCGACGACGAGGGTCGTACGCCCTCTCGGCAGACCGCCCCAGGTGACCTCGTCGAGACCCTGAATTCCTGTCGGACTTTTCGGCAACTCGATACGGGTCGATCTCCCTGGTTCTTCTCTGTCGTGCATATAAATCAGCAGTAAAAACCTATTGGATTTAACGGGCAATAAAACCCTCGTGAAGGCAAAGGCCGCGTCCCGGACGTTCTACGGACGTGCATGACGGGCTCCTATCCGGTGGTTACCACCTCTCCCGACGGGAGAGGGTATCCCGTCCCCGGGTATGCCCGATCCTTTTCCCTGCTTCGGCGGGGCGTGGGTGTTCCATACATATACGCTTTTCCGCCCGGTCTGCCGGGGGACGATTCTTTTACTGCAGGGCCGTGAGAAGGGGATGCCGGAGATGGGTCCCCTCTACGAATGATCTCTCTCCCGTGCATCTCCGACCCGTCCGGCACCTGGAGACGTGATAGCAGTGCGGTTCCCGCCGCTTCACGAGGCGGGGCAGCCGTCAATTTCCGGCCGGCCTCGAAGGTGAGATCGCCGGTTCAGGCGGCTCGTCTCTCCGGATTACCGTCCGCTGCTCTCTGGAGCGTGAACCGGAACGCCGCGCCTTCCTCCTGGTGACCCGGCACCCGGTCGTCGACCCAGATCGTTCCGCCGTAGCGCTCGACGAGGATCTGCACGAGGTACAGCCCGAGCCCTTCGCCGACGCCCCGCTTCTGCTGCTCGTACCGGTGGAAGATCGCATCCTTCTCAGCGTCCGGAACGCCGGGGCCGGTGTCCTCGACCGAGACCCGGACGAACCCGTCTTCTTCTTCCACCCGGACGGCAACCTCGACATCGGGGCCGCCGTGCTTCACGGCGTTGCCGATAAGGTTGTCGAAGACCACGGAGAGGTAATCGTCTGTAAGGACCATATGGTGCGCCCCTTCGTAGCGGAGGGTGCTTCTGGATTCGCTCCCAATCATCCCCCTGATTGCCGCATCGAGATCCACCGGTTTGAGCCTGGACGGTGCCCAATGGATCCGCCGGATGGTGGCGACGGTTCGGAGGATCTCGATGCTCTTTTGGACGCTGCGCTGCAATTTCTTCGCGTATCCGACTTCATCCCCCCTCCCCTGCAGGGACTCGATGAGCAGGTCGGCGTAGAGGTTCGAGACGTTCTCGGTGTTGCCGATATCGTGGGTGAGGATGTCGAGGTAGAGGTTTGCCTCCCGGTGAGCGCACGTAAGATCCCGGTTCAGACGGGCGAGCTCGTCGGTATGGCGCCGGAACGCTTCTTCGGCACGCTTGCGCTCGGTGATATCCTGGGTTATCCCGAAACCTCCAAGCAGCCCGCCGGCATCGTCAAACTCCAGGTACGCCTTCTCCCGCACCCATTTTACACGCCCGTCCACCAGAATGCGGTGCTCGATGTCGTAGGGCTCGCCGCAGAGTCCTGCCTTCCACCGGGTGTCTACATACTCCCGGTCATCGGGGTGGACGATCCCGAGGAAGGTCTCGTAGGTCAGCGGCGTCCCTCCGGGCACCCCGAAGATGCGGTAATTCTCGTCCGACCAGGTCAGGACGTTCCGGTCGATATCCAGCCGCCAGCTCCCGATCTGGCCGACAGTCTGGGCGTGGTCGAGGTCTTCCCGGCTCCGGCGCAGCGCCTCTTCTGCACGCTTCTGCTCGGTGATCTCCTCGGCAACGATGCTGATCGCTATGATGTGCCCATGAGTATCCGTTACCGGCCACCAGGATTCACGCCAGTACCGAAGCACCCCGGGCTCAGCCGGTGTCTCCCCCCGGCTCTCGATATTGAGCACGGGTTTCCCCGTCTCAACAATCGTTCGGACGAGTTCTTCAGCCGCCTCTGCAAGATCCGGAACCAGCTCGCGGACGGTCTTACCGAGATGCTCCTCGATGGAGAACCTGTCCATCTCCGCAAACTGTCTGTTGACGTGCTGGTACCGGGTGTCCGTGCCAAGGAGACAGAGCCCGATCGGCGCCGAGGTATAGGCCGCCTCGATCTCAGCGAGCTGAGCATGCGCCTTCGCCTCGCTCTCCTGCAGGATTCTCTCAGCCCGGCGAAGCTCTGCATTCTCCCGCCGGAGTGCGTCGATCTCTTTCTGGAATTCTTTCACCCGCTCACGGACAAGCCGTTCTCCTTCGGTAGGAATATCCGGTATCTCCTCGTCGCTTCGAGCGGGTTCGGTCTTTTTCCGGGTGGTTCCTGGAGGCGTGGACATCTGAATCAGGGACTCCTTTCAAGAAAACGCCAATACGTTTCCCATCGTTGGTAATAGCGATGCTGAGAATGTGCGAAGTACGGATGGTCCTGTGCGGTGACAAGAGACATTTTGATGCATATGAATATCTTGGTCGGCAGAGAGAGTCGTGTTGCATCGGCCGGTGCCAGACTCGTTCATGGAGATCTCTCAGCTGTTTTGCCCGACCTTCCTGAGCCTGAATCTGAACGCCGCTCCCTCCTCCGGCCTGCCCGGCACCCGGTCGTCGACCCAGACCCTCCCGCCGTAGCGCTCGACGAGGGTACGGGTGAGGAAGAGCCCGAGCCCCTCGCCCCTCCCTTTGGCTCTGCCCCGTTCGAACCGGGTGAAGAGCAGCTCCTTCACTTCGTCCGGCACACCCGGGCCGGTGTCCTCGACCGAGATCAGCACTTCACCGTCCTGCATCTCCATCCGGATGGTAATCTCTACCTCAGCACCGCCGTACTTGACGGCGTTGCCGATGAGGTTCGTGAAGATTACCGGCAGAAGATTGTCCGCCAGCACCTCGACCGGCGAGCCGTCATAGCAGATCGATGCTCCGGGGAAGTTTCCGATCTCCCCCCTGATGACCGCATCGAGGTTCACCGGCACCAGGTGGCCGGGTTCCTGCTGAATCCGCCGGATGGTGGCGACGTTTCGGAGAATCTCGCTGCTCCGCTCGATGCTGTCGTGCAGTTTTCGGGCGTAGAGCCACTGATCGCCCGCAAGCAGTTCGACCAGGAGGTCGGCGTACATGCTCGAGACGTTGTTCGCGTTCCGGACGTCGTGGGTCATGATATCGAGGTACAGGTGCGCCTCGTCGCGTGCTGCTACGACTTCTTCGCTCTTCCGGGCGAGGTCGTCGGTGCGGCGCTGAAGTGCTTCTCCCGCCCTTTTGCGCTCGGTGATGTCGTTGTTGATCTCCATGACCGCGACCGGTTCCCCATGCTCGTTCCGCTGCAGTGCCCAGCGGCTTGCCACCACGATCCGCCTGCCGTTCCGTGTGATCTGGACAAGCTCGCCTTCCCATCGCCCTATCCTATGGAGCTCTGCGCGAATCGCATCAGGTGGTTCCGGGAACGTCGTCTTCAGCAGTTCGGGCGCTTCTTTCCCCACCGCCTCCGCTGCCGACCACCCGTACTGCTCCTCCGCACCGCCGTTCCAGAAGGCGATCCGGTTGTCCATGTCAAGAACCATGATGGCATCGTGCGTGAGGTCGAGGAGCGCAGCCCGGGCTTGTGCGGCCTCTTCCGCCTGTTTCCTCCCGGTAATGTCGATCAGGGCGGCCTGGAACGTCGGCTCCTCTCCGGCCTTCGCCTCGACCAGCACCCAGGCGGACTCGTGTTCCCGCGTTGCCCGAAGCCGCACCTCGACCGTCTCTTTCCCGCCCTCCGCCCGCACCAGGTCACGGAATGCGGTGAAGTCCCGGATGCTCTCCCGCTCGAGGAAGAACTGGAGCTTCTGATTCGTGAGGGACGCCCGGGATTCCCCGAGCAGTGAAGCGGCCGCCAGGTTTGCTTCAAGGATCCGCCCGCCCGCATCCAGGGTGACGTAGCCGATGGGGGCGAAGTCGTAGAGGTCGCGGTACTTCTCCTCGGAGATCAGCAGGTCGTGCTGCAGCTCCTGCAGCGCCTCGTTCTGGAGCTCGAGCTCGACCTGGTGCACCTCGAGCTCGTGGCAGAGCCTCCGCACGTCCTGCTCCGGAAGGTGCCCGGCACGTCCCGTCTCTCGAACTTCGTCTTCGGCACGCCGCCGGAGGTTCGGGTCAGGTTTTCTGTCCTGCATGATTGCCAGCTCAGTCGGGGGTGGTCTCTACGCGGGTCTCGCCGTGTTCCGCTTCCGATCGCCCGGTGACGTCTTCGATGGCGAGCAGGATCAGGTCGGCCCCTGTCTCCGACGCGATCCGCCGTGCGTTGAGGCGCATCTTCTTCTGCCCGATCTCCGGGAAGTCGTGCTCCATCTCGAACCCTTCAAACTGCTTTTCCTTGGGGAGGATCTCCTCAAGGAGTTCATGCAGTCGTGGGATATCCCACTGCCGGTTGCCAAGGTTGAAGATCACATTTCCTTCGGTTCCCTGCGGGGTGACCCGAAACGTCCGGTAAAACGAATTATTCGCCGAGATGACTGTAAAATCGCTGTTCAGCACGACGAGCGGCTCCCTGATGGCCTCAACGATATTCTCGGCGTAGATGCGGGCTTCTGTGAGCTGCGTTTCGAGTTCCTTGATCGATGTGATCTCCGCGAATGTGGCGACGATACCGTCGATACGGTCATTCGATGTCCGGTAGGGGAGGATGCGCATCTGGTACCACTTCCCTTCCGTGGTTCGCACCTGCTTCTCCACGGAGTTGAGTGTCTCGAGTGCCCTCCTGGCATCCTCGACGAACGTCCCGTCCTGTATGTTGATGACCAGATCGGCGACCGGCCTGCCGAGGTCGGTCGACCGCAGGTTGATGATCTCTTTGACGGGCTCGGTGAACCGGCGCACCTGGAGGTTTCTGTCCAGGAAGAGCATGGCAAGCTCGGAGCTCCGGAGAAGGTTCCGCATATCGTCGGTGGTGCTGGAGAGCTCGTCGATCTTGGCCTGGAGTTCGGTGTTCACCGTGAGGAGCTCCTCGTTGAGCGACTGCAGTTCCTCTTTTGAGGTGGTCAGCTCCTCGTTGGTGCTCTGCAGTTCTTCGTTGGTGCTCTGCAGCTCCTCGTTCATCGTCTTCTGCTCCTCCTGCGAGGCCTGCATCTCTTCGACCGTGTTCTGGAGCTGCGATCTGGCATAGGTGAGCTCCGCGTTCAAGTTCGCGGTACCGGGCGTCGTCCTGCCGCTCACCCGTCTCTTCGGCTGCCTGTGGTGTCTCCGTCTCCTCGATATCCTCAAAAGCGATCATGAAGAGGTCTTCCGCTCCGGGAGAGCGTTCGATCGGTGCGACCGTCAGGCGTATCTGCTGGGTGCTGCCGTTTGTCTTCACGGAGACGTGTTCGATGACGCTCTCTCTCTTCTCCCGCTTTGCGGAACGGAGGGATGCGACCAGCGGATAACTGAGCCCCTCCCGGGCCATTGCATAGATGTTCAGGTTCGCTTTGCCCGAAGACGGTTCCAGGTACTTCCCGGTTTTGCCGTGGAAGTATGCGATGTCTCCGTTCTCGTTGACGATGACCGAAGGAGGGACAAACCGGTTGATCAGTATCCGGGGTGCGAGTTCTTCGATGGAAGCGGGATGCCTCTGCTCGCGAATGCCGGTGCCGCCGACTGAATGCGGGGCGAAGGAGACAGGGATATCGATCCGGTCGATGACGGGGGCGGACGTCTCCCGCCGCCGGTAGATCTTCCACCTGCTGTCCACAGTCCTGAAAAGTTCGCCGTAGCTGCCGATCGTCTCCGCCGTCCCGAGGAAGAGCGTTCCGCCGGGCTTGAGCGTGTAGTGGAAGAGGGGAATGAGCTTCTTCTGCAGCTCCGGCGCGAGGTAAATGAGCAGGTTTCTGCAGGAGAGGATGTCGAGGTGTGTGAATGGGGGGTCGGCGATGAGGTTCTGCCGGGCGAAGATGACGTTCTCGCGGATCTCCTGGCGGATCCGATAGTGGTCGCCCTCGTTGTCGAAGAACCTTTCCAGGCGTTTTGGGGATACGTCCGCCGCGATGGCGGCGATATACCTCCCCCGCCGGGCGATCTCGATGGCCTCCTGGTCAAGGTCGGTTGCGAAGATCTGGTACTTGACCTCGCCGTGGCGGTTCAGGGTCTCCAGGCACTCGTGCAGCACCATTGCTATGGAGTAGGCCTCCTCGCCGGTCGAACATCCCGGCACCCAGACCCGGATCACACCCCCCTCCGGCGCGCTCTCGGCGATGCTGCGGATCGCTTTCTCCCGGAAGGCCTCCCATGCCTCGGGGTCGCGGAAGAACCGGGTTACGCCGATGAGCAGCTCCTTTGCAATGATCTCGATCTCGGTGGGGTTCTCCCGGAGGTACCTGACGTAGTCCTCGATCCGGGTCAACTGGTGCAGTCCCATGCGGCGTTCGATCCGCCGCTGGATCGTGCTCCGCTTGTACATCGAGAAGTCCTGGCCGGTCCGTGACCGGATGATGACGAAGACCTTCTTCAAACTGTCTTCCATCGTTTTCGTCGAGACCCCCGGTCTCCCGGCGATGGTATCGGCGGAATGGACGAATTTAATGAGCAGATCGGGGAGTTCCTCTACCGGCGCGGCGTAGTCGGCAAGCCCGGTGGCGATGGCGTTCTCCGGCATACTCCCGTACTGTGCGGAGTGGGGTTCCTGTACCAGCACGGTTCCCATCCGTTCTTTGATAGCCCGGATGCCCAGGGTGCCGTCGTGACCCATCCCGGAGAGAACAATGCCGACGGCTTTGCCGTCCTGGTCATCGGCAAGGTGGCGAAAGAAGAGGTCGATAGGTGTCCGACTCGTCCGTGTTGCCACCGGTTCCAGGAGGGTGAGGCTGCCGTGCAGGATGGCGAGGTCGGCGTTCGCCGGTTTGACGTAGACGGAGTTCGGCCTGACCGCCATGCCGTCTTCGGCCCAGATCACCGGCATTTCAGTGGCCCGCTGGATGAGCTCCGGGAGCATGCCTTTGTGCTCCGGATCCATGTGCGTGACCAGCACGAATGCCATCCCTGTATCCGGCGGCATATGGGTGAAAAACTGTTCGAGCGCCTGCAGCCCTCCTGCGGAAGCCCCGATCCCGACGATGGCGCGGGGCGCCGCTTCGTCGGGCAGGCCTTCGGATGCGTGCGTATTTGTGCTCTCCGTATTCTGCGTCATCGATCGTCCCCTAAAAAAATCCGCCGAAGGTTTCTATCCCTTCGCCCTCCACCGTCGCCGGTGGGCGAGGGTGGTGCCGGGTTGGTATATATGTCAAGAGTAGGTGGCCGATGCTTCATTAACTCTTCGTTCGCGCCGCACCTCTTCCCCGAAATGCGGATGGCCGAAACAGCATCCGTTTCGGGAAGGAGAAACGAGAACCGGTCACCACCCGCCGCGTGGGTGAACGCCACCCAAAGCGTTTTAACTTCTACAGAGGCAATATGTCTCCTATGTCCCCGGATGCCGTCTCAACACTCCTCATGAGGATAGAACAGGATAATGTCCGGTTTTTACGCCTCCAGTTCACCGATCTCCTCGGCATGCCGAAGAACGTCGCAATCCCCGTAAGCCAGGCGGAGAAAGCGCTGACCGACGGCATCGGGTTCGACGGCTCCTCGATCGAGGGGTTCGCCCGGATAGAGGAGTCCGATATGCTCTTAAAGCCCGACCCCGCGACCTACACGATCCTCCCGTGGCGGCCGCACGAGAAGGCGGTCGCCCGGTTCGTCTGCGACGTGACCGGACCCGACGGCAGACCGTTCGCGGGCGACCCGCGCTATATCCTCCGGAAGGCGATGGAGGATGCGGGGAAGGACGGCTACACCTTCAACACCGGCCCGGAACTTGAGTTCTTCCTCTTCAAGATGGTCGACGGCAGGCCGACGACCGCCTTCCAGGATGTCGGCGGCTACTTCGACCTTGCCCCGACCGACCTTGCCGAGAACGTCCGCAGCGAGATCATCATCGCCCTCGAAGCGATGGGCTTTGAGATCGAGGCATCCCACCACGAGGTCGCCGAGAGCCAGCACGAGATCGACTTCAAGTACAGCGACGCCCTGACGACCGCCGACCGCGTCATGACCTTCAAGTTCGCCACCAAGACGCTGGCGCTCATGGCCGGTCTGCACGCGAGTTTCATGGCAAAACCGATCTACGGCATCTGCGGCAGCGGCATGCATGTGAACTGCTCGCTCGCAAAAGACGGCAAAAACGCCTTCTATGATCCGGACGGCTGGCAGAGGCTCTCCGAGACCTGCATGCACTTCATCGGCGGCGTCCTCTCCCACGCAAAGGCGATCACCCGCGTGGCGAACCCGACGGTCAACTCCTACAAACGGCTGGTGCCCGGTTACGAGGCGCCGTGCTACATCAGCTGGAGCACGAGCAACCGGTCGACGCAGGTCCGCATCCCCGCACCCCGCGGCAACAGCACCCGCGCCGAGTTCCGGAGCCCCGACCCGACCTGCAACCCCTACCTGACGTTCGCCGCGCTCCTTGCGGCGGGCATGGACGGCGTACGAAACCGGATCGAACCCCCGGCGCGTACCGACTCGAATATCTTCCACATGACCGCTGCCGAGCGGCAGAAGGCAGGGATCGAGACGCTGCCCGGAAACCTCTACGAGGCGCACCAGGCGCTCCTCGCCGACGACGTCGTCTGCAGGGCGCTCGGCGGCCACGTCGTCGACGCACTCACCTGCATCGCCGAGCTCGAGTGGGACTCGTTCCGCACCGCAGTGCACCCCTGGGAACTCGACCGCTACCTGGCTACCTACTAATCCCCTTTTTTCGTCGACGCCATGCCCGGTCTCTACCGGACGAACCCTTTCCGCCCGGCATACCGGGCTGCATCGCCCGCCGCCTCCTCGATCCGGAGGAGCTGGTTGTACTTCGCCACCCGCTCGCCCCGTGCCGGCGCCCCGGTCTTGAGGTGGCCGGTCTGCATGGCGACGGTGAAATCGGCGATGAACGTATCGACGGTCTCGCCGCTCCGGTGCGAGACCATCGCACCCCAGCCATTCGCTTGCGCCAGCCGGACGGCGGCGATCGTCTCGGTGACGGTTCCGATCTGGTTCGGCTTGATCAGAACGGCGTTTGCGGCGCCTTCCCGGATGCCCCGCTCGATCCGCTTGACGTTCGTCACGAAGAGGTCGTCGCCGACGAGCTCCACCCGATCCCCGATCGTCTCGGTCAGCAGGCGCCAGCCGTCCCAGTCGTCCTCGGCGAGGCCGTCCTCGATGACGATGACGGGATAGGCGTCGGCGAGCTCACGGTAGCGGTCGACCATCTCCCCGGCGGTCAGGGTCAGCCCTTCGGTCCGGAGTTCGTACGCGCCGCCGTGGTAGAAACTGCTCGATGCCGGGTCGAGGGCGATCCCGACCTCTCTGCCGGGGGCGTAGCCCGCCCGCTCGATCGCTGCCGCGATCAGGTCGAGCGGTTCGGTGTTCGAGGAGACCGTAGGTGCGAACCCGCCCTCGTCGCCGACGCCGGTGCTGTAGCCTTTCTCTTTCAGGAGACTTTTCAGGGCATGGTAGATCTCGGCGCCCCAGCGGAGCGCCTCGGCGAAGGTGGGTGCGCCGTAGGGGGCTATCATATACTCCTGGAAATCCGGCCCCTGCCAGTTCGCGTGCACGCCCCCGTTCAGGATGTTCAGCATCGGGACCGGGAGGAGCGGGTGTGCAGGGTCGCCCAGGTACTCCCAGAGCCGGCGGCCTTCTGCAACGGCGGCAGCCCGGGCGACCGCCATCGAGACCGCAAGGGTGGTGTTGGCGCCGAGGTTCTGCTTGTTCTCCGTTCCGTCGAGCCGGATAAGCGCCTCGTCCACCGCCTGCTGCTCGCGGGCGTCGAGCCCCGCCAGGCGATCCCTGATCTCGCCGTTGATCAGGCTGACAGGCCGCTGCACGCCCTTGCCGCCGTACCGGCCGGGCACACCGTCCCGGAGTTCGATTGCCTCATGAACGCCGGTGGACGCACCGGAGGGCGATGCGGCGCGGGCGAACGCCCCGCAGGCGAGCGTGACCTCCGCTTCGACGGTCGGGTTGCCGCGGGAGTCCAGGATCTCCCGGGCATGGATCGATCGGATGGTTGTGTCAATCTCGGTCATACGTATCATCTCCATGATCTTCTGTCCGGCTGATGAGAGCGAGCGCCCTGATCGGCGGCCGGATATCTTCAAGCCCCGCTCTGTCCCCGATGGTCGGGCGGCAAGGTGCTCGAGGAACGCGGGTGTCTCTTCGGGGTTATTAAAGTAACCGACCGTCCGGGTCCCCGCACCGCAGGGGGGACGGCTCGACCCCGGACATGCTGCAGGGGTCTTCCTCGCTCGCGGCTGCTGTTCCGGTTGAGCAATGGGCACAATCCGCAGTCCGGGCAGAACCCGCCAGAAAACCACCCTCACAGAAGCCCGCAGACGGCCGATCTCGAGGCGGGGCAGGGTATCCATCCTCTAAAAATTACTGCCGCTCATACGGCCATTATAACCCCGTGATCCTTTCGTATTTCAGGAATCGGGCTGTTATACGCCGGGGAATGCTTTTGCCGGGATCTGCCCTCAGAAACCTGCGTTAAAACGGGAAAAGAACGTTATTTCTGCGTTTTTCCGGACGGAGAGAGGGGCGTCTCCCCCACCCTGACGCCGGCACGCCTTATCCTTTGCGAACCCGGTACATCCCCTTCGGCACCCGGATCTCGAACGTTGCGCCTTTCCTCGGGATGCCGGTCTCAGTGATCTCAATGCCCGTGATCGACAGGATCTCCCGTGAGAGGAAAAGGCCAAGCCCCGTGTTCTTCCCAAACCCCTTGGTGAATAATCTTTTCTTGTCTTCAGCGGAGATGCCCACCCCGTTATCCTCGAACGTGATCGTCAGGGCGTCATCCTCTTCGCGGGAGCCGACCGAGATCGCAGTCATCCCATCGCCCCCATACCGGAGGGCATTATCGAGAAGATTATAGAATACCTTTTGAAAGAGTGGGTCTGCGTACACTTCGCAATCGGTGCGGTCGATCGTCACGCAAACCCCCTGTAACGGCAGACCGGCCGCTGCCTGGAGGAGGCTTTCACTGACATTCTGCCATTTGGGGGCATGGTTCCCGAGCTCCTGATACTCCCGGGTGAATTCTATCTGCCGCTGAATTGTCCTTGCGGCCTGCAATTCACGCTCAATGAATACTCGCCGCCCCGGATCGGTCTCATCGTCAAGGGCTATTTCAAGGCTTCCGAGCAGCACCATCAGTTGATTGAGGATGTCGTGCCGGGTGATATTCGACAAAAGGCCGAATTTCCTGTTGGCGAGGGCAAGGGTGTCTTCCGTACGCTTAAGGTCGGTGATATCCGTCACAAAGAGCAGTACTCCCGTGACCTTTCCGTTTTTATTCTTCAAGGGCACCTTGTCGGTCCGCACCCAGAGCGTCTCCCCGCCGGCTGTCTGCATCTGCTCGATAATACCGATCTTCGGCTCTCCGGAACGGATGACCTCGAGATCATCCCGGTAATACTTCTCCGCCGTCTCGGGAAACAGGTCGTCGGCGCTCTTTCCCTCGATCTCTCCGATTGAGAGCCCGAACGCATGCGCTGCAGCCGGGTTGACCCGGATGAATGTATTGTTCAGGTCCTTATACCAGATCATTGCAGGAGCGTGATCGATGATCTCCGACAGGTCTTCGGAAAGCGTATGGAGTTCTTCCTGTTTCTGCTTCAGCTCCCGGAAGAGGAGGTCGAACGGGCGTCTCAGGCCGACTACCACGAACGCCCGGTAGAACAGGTAGACTGAGACGAGCCGGAACAGGTGTCCCAGCATGTTCATAAACCCGTATACGCTGACATACGAAGTAAATGACAGTTCTCCGAGGATAAGGAAGATCAGGGCGGCGATCACCAGTTTCCAGACGCGTCCTTCAAACGACTGCCGTTTCAGGACGAGAACGACAACCGATGCGAACAGGATAAGCGAGATGACGTACTCGCTGACGATCTTAAACGGAGTGAGCCCGCTCCCTTCGATGAAGCTGGAGGGGAACGTATGCCAGAGAAATATACTCGCCAGAAGCAGTCCGCAGGCAGTCGCACAGGCGGTAACAATAATTGCGGTATCATATCTCCGGTCCCTGGTGAGAGTTCTCCCGATAAAGAGCGTGGCGACGAAGAACGTTACGCTCTGGAAGTACCGGGCTGCTATCCAGAGCTGGGTGGGAAGGTCGGGACTGTTTCCAGGGAAGACCCCCATTCCTTTATAGGCAAGCGTATGGATCAGGTCGAGACCGCCGATAAAGAGGAAGGAGATGCCGAGGATGAGGAAGAACGTATTCGTGACGGCTCGCCGGGTATTCCAGACCAGGATAAATATTGAGAATGCGACGGCTATACCGGCAAATTCTACAATGCTGTGAAAGAGGAGGTAGTTCCGGAGGCTTATCAGGTACAGAGCGAACAGGATCGCGGCGCCGATCACGACCTGAATTATCAGGGAGGCCTGCTGGTTCGCAATGCGGTGGTTACGTGCATTCATTGGGGGGCTCGCGACTCCTCAAAACGCAGGAATGTGTGTATGCCTGTTCATTTGCTTGCGATCCCGCCAGGAGAGCAGATACCGGATTGATCCGGTATAGGCGGGACTATCGGATAGTCACTGGTTGAAAGCGTGAGGCGATAAGTTTTGTGTGTATGCAGGATTACCGGACGTCAGGAGGAGCAGATCTACGAACGGAGCGATCAGAGTGGGGCGTTTTCGTTCAGGCGGTGCCTCGGGGTGCCCCCCGCCGACCGGAACCACGTGGGCGGCGGACTTCCTCACCGGGGGTGGTGGGGAGCCCCCTTCTTTCTCGGGCGGTGTGGCCGGGCGAGCTTCTCTGCTCCCGCTGGTTCTTCCCGGTGCCCGGACCTCCGGCGCCCTCACTCGCTCGGCACGGCCTTGCAACGCGTCCGGCTGCTCCTGCCCGCCGCTCGCATCACCGGCTTCGCCCGGGCATGCTCGCGGTTGTTGATTGGCCGCATGATGCTGTTAACCCGTTCTATCCGCTGAAGGGCCAGGGAAACGAGGCCATCGCCACGGACTGCCCTCCTCCGGGGAGGAGGGCTAACACTCGGCTTACCTGTGCGGGAGTTTACCTTCAGACTCAATGCGGTGCCGGTCAAGCAACCCTCAAATACCCGCAATTCCGGCAAGATTCGCCGGAAAAACTACCCTCACAGAAGCCCGTAGACGGCCGATCTCGAGGCGGGGCAGGGCGTACATCCCCTCAAAACTACTGCCCCTCATAGTGCCCTCATATCCCGGGGATTCTGCCGTATTTTAGAAATCCAGGCGAGATTCTCCAGGTTGCATTCCCGCCGAAACCCGCTATCAGCAATCAGCGTTAAAATTGGGAAAAGACTGTAGTTTGTCCATATTTCAGGTGGGGGTCGCCTCACGCCAGATCGTTGCGCCGGAGGAACTCCCGGATCGCCCGGGACTCCACCCATCCCTCGTCGAGCTGTTTGATGATCTCGTTTATGCGCCGCACCTGCTCCCGGATACTCGCGGCGGTCTTCGCGTCGTCGAGCAGATCCGCCCGGGCCATGATCACCTGGAGCGGGTGGCGGATATGGTCGCCGAGGATGGCGAACTGCTCCATATTCTGTTCGATCTGGGTATATGCCTGCCGCCGGATCGCCTCGTAGTGCCTCTGTTCGGTGATATCGTACATGATGCCGTGGCTCGATACGGCGCGGCCGGCAGCATCGTAGATGAACCTGCGGATCGAGTGCATCCAGCGCTCTTCGCCGCCGGGCAGGCACACCCGGTAATCCATCACGAAGTCCTCCCGCTCACGGATGCTTCGATCGATCTCCTCGACGGCGTGCCGGCGATCAGCGGGGTGCAGCCGATCGAGCAGGGCGGTCATACCCGGCTCGACGCTCCCGGGCGCATATCCTAACAACTCGAACTGCCGGAGATTCCACTGCGTCCTGTCGTTCTCGAGATCCCAGAACGATACCCCGGCCTGCATGGCATCCAGTGCCAGTGCCATCCGATCCTGGTCTCTGCGCAGTTCGTCCTCGGCGTGCTTATCTCCGGTGACGTTGCTGACGACGGCGACCGCGCCGACCGGCACCTGGTCGATCACCGTCCGCAGTATGGCACGCTCGGTATCGACCTCATCCCGGAGCCGTTCGCATTCCCGTTCGGCGTTCCGGGCGCGTTTTTCGAGTGCGTCGATGAGGCGGCGATCGGCAGGATCAACCCGTGCCCGTAGCCCCTGCAGGGTGTCGTGCAGTTCCTCGCCTGCGCGTATATCGCCTGACCCGTTCATCAATCTCCCTCGCCTAGTTTTTCGATCTTCACTGCCATCCCTCATGACCCTTCCGCTTCGGGTGTGGTGCCCTTCGCACAGCCGTGATCTGCCTGCCGGAGCGTAAACCGGAACGCCGCCCCTTCCTCGGGGCGGCCGGCCGCCCGGTCGTCGACCCAGATCGTTCCGCCATACCGTTCGACGAGGATGCGGCAGATGTAGAGCCCGAGCCCTTCACCCTTCCCTCGGGCTCTGCCCCGCTCGAACCGGTGGAAGATCGCCTCCTTCAGATCGTCCGGCACGCCCGGGCCGGTGTCCTCGACCGAGACCCGGACGGTTCCGTCCTCACGCTCGACCCGGATGGTGATTTCGGCATCCTGACCGCCGAACTTGACGGCGTTCCCTATCAGATTCGTAAAAATGGCCGGCAGAAGGCCGTCCGCCAGCACCTTGACTACGAGGCCGTCGTAGCAGATCGTGACACCCGGAAATGCAGTGATCTCAGTCCGGATGACGGCATCGAGATCTACCGGGGAGAGGATGGCCGACTCTGTGCGGATCTTGCGAATCGTATCGACGTTTGCGAGGATCTCGGTGCTTCTCCGGATGGCGTCCCGCAGTTTCCGGGCATAGAGCCACTGATCGCCGGCGAGCACGTCGGCCAGGAGATCGGCGTATACGCTCGAGACGTTGTTTGCATTCCTGATATCATGGGTCATGATGTCGAGGTAGAGGTTCGCCTCGCCGTGCGCTTCCTTGAGCTGCCGGACCAGGCGGATGAGATCGGTCGTGCGGTGCTCCAGTGCCGCCTCGGCCTCTCTGCGCTCGTGAATATCCTCTACCATCCGGATGAGGTGTCGCGGATGCCCGTCTGCGTCCCGGACGAGGGTGGCGGTCAGGTGCCCCCAGAATACGTAGCCGGTCCGGGTGACGTAGCGCTTCTCTATCTGGTAGCGGTCTCGCTTCTCCGCGACCAGCTCTTCAAAGAGGGCCTCTTCGGCGGCGTGATCTGCAGGGTGCGAAAAATCGGTGAAGTGCATGCCCGAAAACTCATCGGCACGGTACCCGAGCATATTGCGGAGTGCGGGATTACTGTCGACCAGGTACCCCCCGAGATCCGTGATCCCTATGCCGATGCCGGCATTCTCGTAGATACCCCGAAACCAGGCCTCGCTCTCGCAAAGAGCCCTCTCTGCCGCTTTCTTCTCGCTGATGTCACGGATGGTGGCGGATGCGCCGCTCACCCGCCCCGACGCATCCCGGATCGGTGCGATGGTGAACGAGACGGCGATCTCCGTGCCGTCCTTTCGCCTGCGGACGGTCTCCGTCTGCTCGATCGATTGCCCTGCTATAAGCCGGTCGATGAACGACCGCATCTCGTCCTCGAGCCCGGGAGGGGTGAGGATCGATGCCGGCCGGCCGACGATCTCGTCGGCCGTATAGCCGTAGATCAGTTCGGCCCCGCGGTTCCAGCTGGTGACGATCCCGCTGCGGGATATGCCGACGATGCCGTCATCCGATGCCTCGACGATCTCCGCCAGGTGCAGCCGCCGCATCTCCGCATGCTTCCACGCCGTGATCTCCCTGAGATACTCAAGATGCTGTCCGGGCAGAATATTCGCAACAACCCGCCACTCAACCCAGAGGTGTCTTCCGTCGCTCCGGACGAACTCATACTCCCCGCAGAGCTCCCCTGCCGCAAGAGATCTCTTCCAGAACTTCCGGGCAGTATCCCGCTCCGCGGCCGGTACGAAGTCAACGCTCGTCCGGGCGAGCAGGTCGTCCCGGGTGCACCCGAGGAGCGCACAGGCAGCCGGGTTGGCGTCGATGTGCCGGCCGGCATCGTCGGCGATCAGGATGGCGCCCGGTGCGCGGTCGAAGATCGCCCGGAGACGCGCCCCACCCTCCTCCGGCGGCTCCTTGCCGGTGATATCACCGACCTGGAGAAGCCTGCAGCCCTGCAACGGTTCCCTGTCGAGAACCCGCGTGGAGACGGCCATCAGGCGCAGCCCTCGGTCGCGCGTCTCTATCAGGCAGGTGGCCTCTGCAGACGCTGCCTGCTCACGAACTGCCCGGAAAATCGGCTCGATGCCGCCTCCATCCCGTATCCGCGGCACGAGATGCGCTTCGAGCAGTTCTATAATATCCGTCTCTCCCGGTTCGCCGTCCCGGATCGCCAGGATCTCCATCAGCGGCCGGTTGATCAGGAGGATGCGGCCGTCCGGTGATGCGATGAGCAGCCCGGCGTCGATATCGTCGAAGAACGCGCAGGCGACGGCGCCCTGACCGGAGAGGTGATTGGACGGCAACATGTGATCGATCGGTTCTGCTTTTAGTGTGAGTATGCATCCCCCGGTTCAAGAACCTTCCCGCTGAGATGAGGGTGCCGGACCACGGAATAGCGTCCGACAGAACTTCCGGAACTCCTCGTCAGGGCGGCGATCCGGAGAGGTCGAATGCCCCGGGATTGCACATTTCCGTGGCTTTTATAATGATCGAGATGTTAATCCTGCCGGAGATGAAAGAGCGTCTCTTGAGAAGAACCTGAGGAAGATCCACGCGTTCATAGAGGCGAGAGCAGCCTCTGCGCAACAGAGAAGGGGCTCGTCGAGTGCACCGTCGTCGGGGAAGGCCCTCCGTTTCTCTGTTTTCACGGCGGGCACTGCGGCTACGACCCGTCGGTTATCGGTTTTGATATGGAGGTTAGGGCGGGATTCTCCTGTACCTGCCTCTCACGGCCGGGGTATCTCAAAACGCCCCCCTCCGCCGGAGAGTCCTTCGGCGAGCAGGCAGATGCTGTAGCGGTGCTGCTCGATCACCCCGGTATCACGACGGTGGGCGTGATCGGCGTCTCCACGTGCGGCGCCCCGGCTATGAGTTCGCAATTTGCTATCCCGGGAGAACGGCCGCCCGGATCGTCATCGACGGCATATCCGGAGCTTACACGATGCCTGGAAAGGGGAGAGTTCTCACAAGAGCTCATTCTTGTGCAGGAACTCGCGGATCTCGCGGCTCTCAACCCATCCCTCGTCGAGCCTGCCTGACGAGAGCGTTGATCCGGAGCACCTGCTCCCGGATACTCGCGGCGGTCTTCTCGTCATCCATGAGATCCGCCCTGGCCAGGATCACCTGCAGGGGATGGCGGACGTGGTCGCCGAGGATGGCGAACTGCTCCATGTTATGCTCTATCTGGTCGAATGCGCGTTTCCGAACCGATTCTGCCGCAATACGGCCGGTCACATCCCGGGCGACGAGGATGTAGCCGGTGACCTCGCCTCCCGTCTCCGCCAGGGCGGCCCCGTTGGTATCGATATAGAGGGGCCGGCCATCCTCACGGTACTGCATCAGCTCGCCGCTGTCAGGACCCTCTCTCTCCAGCGTCCGCAGCATCGTGGCGGGCTCGGCTCCCGGGCTATCCGAGTGAATCAGTTCCAGGAGAGAGCGGCCGATCGTCTGGTCTGCCTTCCAGCCGTACAGGTCTTCCGCCGCCCGGTTCCATGCCGTAATCATAAACCGCTCGTCGGTGGCGATGACTGCGTCGCTCACGTGGTCGAGGAGATAGGCGTGGTAGGCGAGCTTTTCGCGCAACCGTTTCCGGTCGGTGATATCCCGCCCGATCGCCTGGAATCCGACACAGTCCTTTGAGACGGGGATCGGCGAAACGCTGAGTTCGAGCGTGACGCCGCTGCCGTCTTTGTGCCGCATCTCGATCGGGTAGCCCTCGGCACCCCCTTCCCTCGCCATCTTCCTGAGGGTCTGCACCTGCGGCTGCTCCGGGTGCAGTACATAGTCCAGCCACCGGGTGCCGACGGCCTCCTCCGGTGTATACCCGAGAATCCGCGTCACGGCCGGGGAAACGTAGGTGATCCGCCCGTCACAGTCGGCGGTGACGATGACGTCGAAACTCCGCTGGGTGATCGACCGGTACATCTCCTCGCTCTTCCGGAGCGCTCCTTCCGCCCGCTTGCGCTCGGTGATATCGCTCAGGACGCCGATTAAACCTACCAGGCGGCCATTCTCCATGAGGCGGCGGCTGGACGTGACGACGTGGTGCACGGTGCCGTCCCTGGCGAGCACCCGGAACTCATACGGCTCCTGCAGATCGGCCAGTGTCCTCTCAAGACTCGCCTGCAACCCGGGGAGGTCATCGGGGTGAACGTACCGGGAGAATGGCTCTCCGATGACGTCCGACACGCTGTATCCGGTAAGCCGTTCCAGCGCCGGGCTCATGTACGTGATGCGGCCGTGAGGATCGATGGTAAAGATCACCTCGTTTATCCCCTCGACCAGGGTGCGGTACTTCTCTTCCGAGAGCCGGAGTGCCTCTTCGGCACGTTTCTTCCCGGTGATGTCCATGAACGAGACGACGCTCCGGTCCGATCCGGCGATGAGCGCGACCGTGACCACGACGCTTCGTTCTGCTCCGGCGGCATCCCGGAGAGTCGCCTCATAGGTTCGTGGTGCGGCTGACGGCTTCACCCGGCGCAGGCGGTGGTAGTGTCTCATCCGTTCCCGGTCGGCTTCTCCGGGGAGCCTGTCCCAGAAGATCGTGCCTTCGAGATCCGACCTGGCATAGCCGAAGCTCCTCTCGAACTCGGCGTTGGCGTAGGCTATTCTCCCGTCGCCCTCGACGATCATGATGGCCGTGCCGGTATTCTCGACGATCGCCTGGTAAAGGGGTTCTGAAGGGGATGGCGCTTCGTGTGCCTGCTGCTGAATCTCGGTCCGGCTACTCTTTTTCATCGTCCATCGGCTGGTCGCGTATCTTCGGTGATCGCTGCTCATCAATCTTTCGGGGCATGGGTGATACCCCGGCCTTTATGAGCGTGAACCGGAACACCGCCCCTTCCTCGGGGCGGCCGGCCGCCCGATCCTCGATCCAGATTCTGCCGCCGTACCTTTCCACCAGTGTCCGGACGATGAAGAGCCCGAGGCCTTCCCCGCGACCGGACGCTCTGCCCCGCTCGAACCGGGTGAAGAGTTTCGCCTTTATTTCGTCCGGCACGCCAGGGCCGGTGTCCTCGACCGAGATCAGCACGTCACCGTCCTGCTCCTCGACGCGGACGGTGATCTCCACGTGTGAGCCGCCGTGCTTCACGGCATTGCCGATGAGGTTCGTGAAGACGGTCGGGAGGAGGCCGTCCGCCAGCACATCAACCGGAGGATCGATATACCGGATCGGTGCATCGGGGAAGTTCCTGATCTCATTCCTGATGACCGCATCGAGGTTCACCGGCATCAGGTGGTTGGCCTCCTCGGAAGCCCGCCGGATGGTGGCGACGTTCATGAGGATCTCGCTGCTCCGGTCGATGCTGTCATGCAGTTTTTCCGCGTAGGTCTTCAGGGCTCCGTCCGCGAGGTCGACCAGGAGGTCGGCGTACATGCTCGAGACGTTATTGGCGTTCCGGACGTCGTGGGTCATGATGTCGAGGTACATGTTTGCCTCGTCGCGTGCTGCAACGACTTCCCGACTCGACCGGGTGAGGGCTTCTTCGGCCGCCTTTCGTTCATGCACCTCGACCGTCATCGCGCTGAGGAGCTTCTGCTGGCTGCGAAAGACGAAGTACGCGGCGAATACGGCCAGCAGGGTGGTGAACGCGATGGTGGTGATATGCGTCTCCGTGATGGAGATGTTCGGGTAGAGATACGCCTTACCGAACTGGAAGACGCTCATTAAGAGGAGCGTGATTACGGCGACCTTGCCGAGTGCCAGAGCCATGTTGCCGGACCGGAAGTCTTCGTTCATAGTCGCCCTCCGGAAAAGGGATGTATCTCTTCACGTACCGTGCGGGAGCGTCGGCGTGATAGAGGAACGGATACTGCTATGTGCGCAGGTATATCTCGCGGGAAAATGGGTACTCCCCCGTATTTTTGGTGGATGAGGTGGGTTTCAGATGCTGTCCGATATTTGTAAGGTACCTGAATCTTGCGCACTCGTCATGATAAAGCATTCTCCGGCATCTTTATGGCGCATCCGCGTGGCCTGGCTATCTCCGCGGTTACAGGATATTTTAGCAAAAAACCCGCCTGGAATGAGCATTCATATTCAGGACGAAGGGGAGGGGCGGTATCCCCTCACTCGAGCGCCGGCATGCCGTCCGCCGGAGGCGCTCTGATCATGGTGCGGATCGAGTGTCGTCCTGGTAACTTGTGATCCGGACGGCGTCACGGGAGAACGTGACGTAGTAGAAGGACTTCCTGAGATATCCAACCCGATCGATCTACGTCGGTTAGCGAAATGAGCACCTTGCCATCTCCGCAGAATGTGAACCCTGCCGGACACCCGTGCAGCGGTTCTGCGCCCGACCGGAACTCTCCCTCTAGCAGCATCCACCCCGCTCCGGCAGCGGCCGGAGGCGGTCCTTCTCCCGCTCCAGGCAGGCGTCGCAGAGGAGAACGATCCCGCGACTTTCGTGATTCACCCGGAGAAACCGGGTGCCGGGCGCTTTGCAGAGATCGCAGTTCACCGCCGGATCGCCTCCCGCACGACGGCGGCGAGCCGCTCGATCTCGTCGAACCGGGGTTCGGCCATTCCGTTCTTTTCGATCCCGCAGGAGGTTGCGATGATATGCAGGTGCGGCTCGATCCCGAGCGCCTGCAGTTTCTTCCTCCCGCAGCAGTCGGAGCATCCATCGAGGACTACCAGATACTCAGCTCCTGCAGCGGCCTGTTCAAGAACTCCTGTCGGGCATCTTGCAGGAATATGGTCGTCGAATAGACCCGGACTGCGCCGCAGCAGTGCTGCACCTGCCTGCAGGGTCAACTTGCCGGTATTCGAAAGTCCTGAACAGGTGACCAGCGTGATCTGTCGATGCTCACTCATCGCCGGCCCCCGACGCCAAAGACCGTATCAGGAAAAGCACGCTCTTCTCCATCGTATCCACCGTTTCATTCCAGTTCGGTTGTTCGGAACACCGCTTTCGCGATCGGTTCCGGTGCTGTCTTTCGGAAAGCGTTCCCCCATCCGGTTCCGCCCGACAGCAACTCCTTTCGCATCCCGGCCCTGGCGTATCCGCTCGATCATAGCGTGCCTCGCTGCATCTCCCGCCGGGATATTTTCCTTTTCTCTATATGTCGGTCATCTGTTGATAATGCGTGCGTTTTCATCACGCGTGCACTCACGGGCTTCGCCGTCCTTCCGGGAAGGTATATATATTGTCCGAACTCCGTATCGGTCAGCGGAGTGATTGCATGCCTGGTACGGAAAAAATTGATATACCTGCATGGGTCTGGGAGTTTCACGGGCACACCTGTCCGTTCATGCCCATCGGATACAGGATGGGAATTATCGCGATGCGGGAGCTGGACGTGGGACGCATAGGGGATCACGGCGCTTTCGGTTTCTCCGAGATGGGGGTGGGGCATCCGCAGACCTGCCTGATGGACGGGTTCATGGCGGTAACCGGTTGCACCTACGGGAAGCTTATGATGGAGCGGCTCAACTACGGAAAGGTCGCCTGTATCCTGTATGTGCCGGGGAAAGGCGCTATCCGCCTGTACCTGAAGTCGGATTTCCAGGACGCGCTCGGCAAGGAAGAATTTTTTGCCTACCGAAAACGAGGTGTCGAACCCTCGAAGATTCCGCCGGACGTGGTGAACAGGGTGGTCGATGTCGTGCTGACGGCATCCGAAGATGAACTGTTCACGGTCGAGAGGCTGCCGGACTTCACCTTCAGCCGCCCGAAAGGCTCCTTTGCGAAGATGAAGTGCAGTAAATGCGGCGAGTACGTCTTTGAAAGGTACGTGAGAATGGTCGACGGCAGGCCCGAGTGTATTCCCTGCTCGGATTATACCCAGACCTGGGTGAATATCCTCAAAGGGATGCAGTAGCCGGAAGGTAGCCAATGGACAGCATCCTCCTTATTGCGGTGGTTGCGGTCTTTCTGGTATCCGTGATCTTCTCGATGTTCGGCCAGGGCGGCGGCTCTCTTTATACGCCAATCCTTTTTCTCCTGGGCTACGCCGTTCTGGTATCGATATCCACATCGCTGGTGCTGAACCTCCTCACTGCGCTTTCAGCCACGATTGTGTATTACCGGGCGCATCTGGTCGACCTGCGGCTCGCTCTCTTTTTCATCCCCGGCATCTGCATCGGGGCGTTTCTGGGGGGAGTCCTGACCGATCGTATCGATAATCCCGATATTCTGATGTGGCTCTTCGTCGTCTTCCTCGTCGGTGCGGGAGCACGAATGGTCTACACCTACTGGGAAAAGTCGCCGGGGGAAGAAGCCTGTCCCATCAGTCTGTCGCGGCGCATGTACGTCGTGATTGTGGTATTCAGCTTCGTCGTGGGCATTCTCTCCGGCCTGCTCGGGGTGGGGGGAGGAGTCGTGATCGTGCCCTTCCTGGTCTTTCTCTGCCGCTACCCGATCAAAAATACGGCTGGTACGGTCGCGTTTATCGTCATCTTCTCCTCTCTTTTCGGCGTCATAGGTCACGCCGCGTACGGCAGCCTGGATCTGGGGCTGATACTCGCCACAGCAATCGCTGTTTTTATCGGCGGCACCATCGGGGCACGAAGCATGATCCGGATCACGTCGGGGCTGGTTAAAGTCGGATTCGGGATTATTCTCTGGGTGTTTGCGATTCAGTTGATCCTGAAGTTGATCCATATCGTATAGGCATTCCGCGGATCTTCCGATGTCCCCCGCCGTCTGCGAGCGATCAAGCGTTGTGGGTGCAGACAACGAGCACGCGCGTCGTCACGGTATCACAGAAGCCCGAGTGCTTTCAGCGCCGCCCGGGCGATCAGCTCCGGCGGGATCGCCTCGTAGCGTTCGCCCTCGGTACTCGACCGCCCGGCACTCCACGTTATCCTGGCCGGTGATACAGGCGCAGGAGCAGCAGGGCGTGCTGGTCACTTCCATTCCCTCGATCAGGTCCTCGAGCAGCACGCCGTTGAAGAGGATGCTGTTCGACTCCGCTATTGCCTCGTCCGGGAGGACGGTCTCGACGAACCTGACCGTGATGCCCTCCTCCTCGAGGACCGGGCGCATCTCCTCGACGACATCGATCACCGCTCGTCCGGTCTCTCCGCACCGCTCGCAGGTGTTCTCCACGTCTCTTCCGATATGCCGCCATTCGACGACAAGAGTGTCTGCCTGTCCTGCACAGCCGCACCCGCCGGCCGGCCGGCAGCACGCCTTCTCCTCCTCGCCTCTTCCTTTCCCCTCCCAGGCGGCGGAGACGACCGTCTCCGCATCCTCTTCGGCGAGGTCAAGGCTCCCGCCCTTCGCGATACTGAGATCCGTGACCACGATCACCTGGGTGGGTGTAACGCCTGCCTGTTCGGCGATCTGCCGGGCGCACCCGACCGGGCAGCCGTCGATGACGATCACCTCGTCCGCCTCCTCGATCTTCTTCTTTATAGAGGGTGTCCCGATAGCGAGCGACGCCGTGCAGGCGATATTCCCGTATCCTTCCTTCGTCAGCCGGACGGCAGCCTCGTTCGAGAGTTGTCCGACGTTCGATGCACCGGCGCAGGCGAAGATGATCCGCTTCGTTCCGCCTTCCGGCTCCGAAGCCGTGCAGGTGCACCGGGGTGTGGTCTCTTCCGTCATATTACTTCACTCCCAGCAGTATCTGTTTGATATCCTCGACGCAGGGAACGTGCCCGACGACTTTGGGCTCGCCGTCGACGTAGAGCGCCGGTGTCAGCATGACCCCCCGTTCGATCATCGCATCGAGATCTTCGATCTTCCTGATCTCGGGATCGATCCCGAGGTCTGTGACCGCAATCTCGACATTCTTGAGCATCCGCCTGCACTTGACGCAGCCGGTTCCGAAGACCTCGATCAGCACCATCTCTCCTCTTCCTCCGGGGGGATGTTCATCCTCATCCCTGCAGGATCTCCTTGATCTCTTTGACGTCCGCCACCCGGCCGGAGACCTTGAGTTCCCCGTCGACGGCGAGCGCCGGCGTCAGCATCACGCCGCGCTCCATGATCTCGGTGATGTCGTCGATCTTGACGAGTTCGGCCTCGATGCCGAGATCCTTGATCGCTGTTTCTGCATTCTTTGTCAGCCGCTTGCACTTGGTGCAGCCGGTTCCGAGTACTTCAACTTTTATCATCGTTTCTTCACCTCATCTCGATACTCCCGGAGGAGCGCCGCCCGGTAGAGCGATTCGGCCTCCTTTGGGATGTAGTTGTAGATCTTCACCTGTTTGAGCAGTTCATCGCCGATAGCGGTTTCGCCGGAAAGACCGAGATCGATGATCTCGGCCAGGATATCGTCGAGCATCGCGAGCCCGACGACGACCTCCCCGACCTCGACCCGGCGGATCCGCCGCAGTGCCTCGGCGGCGCAGCAGGGTTTCTCTCGCTTCTTCTTCGTCTCCATACACGTGCCCCCTCTCTCATACGAGCAGCATGCCGTTCCCGTACAGGAACCCGGCGATGGTCGCAAAGACGACCACCAGCGCCACGTAGGTCGCTGTCTTCGCCGCCCCGACGATCCGGTAGATGACGAGGATGCTCGGCAGGCTGACCGTCGGCCCGGCCAGCAGGAGGGCGAGCGCCGGGCCCGGAGCCATGAGCCCCGCCGAGTAGCCGAAGGTCGTGCCGATGATCGGGACCTCGAGCAGCGTCGGCATGTAGAGGATCATCCCGACGATCGAGGCCAGAGCACAGGCGACAAACGAGTTGTTCCCGAAGTAGGGCTGGAAAGTCTCCGGCGGGAGGAAGAAGGCGATGATCCCGACCACGAAGGTTCCCGCGATCAGGATCGGGAAGATCTTCTTCGTGAGATCCCATGTCTCGAGCCCCCAGTCGGTCACCTCGTCCTTATCGTAGTAGTAGATGAGCAGGACGGCGATCGCGAGCGTGAGAATGTAGACGATGCCGAGCCGGAGCGCCCAGTCGAGCTGCGACGCCCCGAAGACCAGCACGCCGATCATGAGAGCGAAGAACGTGGGCGTGACCCAGCCTGGCTTCTCCTCCTCGCAGGCCCCGGCGACGCTCGGCGCCATCGCTTTCCGCTTCAGGGTCTCGACGTCCGTCGACCGGAAGATCAGCGCCATGGCAAGCCCGATGACGATCGCGAGCAGGACCGCGGAGACCGCCCGCGCTACCCCGAGGTCGTACCCGAGCACCCGGGCGGTGTAGATGATGGCGAGGATGTTGATGGCCGGCCCTGCGAAGAGGAAGGTGGTTGCGGGGCCGATACCGCTCCCTTTCTTGAGAATGCCTGCGTATATCGGGAGGATGGTGCAGCTGCAGACGGCGAGGATCGTCCCCGAGACCGATGCGATCCCGTAGGAGACCGGTTTCGGCGTGTCCGGGCTGAAATACTTTAGTATCGCGTCTTTCTTGACGAAGGCCGCGATGGCGCCGGCGATGAAGAACGCCGGCACCAGGCAGGTGAGGACGTGCGCCGAGAGATAGTCGAGCACCGCTGCGAGCCCCGATGCAAGAGCGGCGGTGAGTATGTCGATCATGGTCTGTTCCTTTTTGTACTACCTGTATGATGTTTTCGTGTTCAGATGACGGCAAGAGCCTGGAACGCCACGCCGGCGAGGACGGCGACCCCGAGGACGACCGCCACGAAGGCGGCGAGAAGGCGCCGCTCGAAGATCGCGGCATGCAATGGCAGCCGTACTCCGTCATCGTCGCCATACGCCCCCCGCATCAGGATGATCCCGGTGAGCAGGGCGACCGCGACGATGACGACCGCAAGCAGCACCCACAGGAGTTCCGCTCCGATCTCGATCGTCTGTAGCGGGTCGGCCAGTCGTTACTCCTCCGCCCAGGCATGGATCTCCTCGTCGAGTTCGTCTTCGGTCAGGGTCATCGGTTCGTCCGGCATCGGCCGGTTCCGGTCACTCTTTCTTCTCGCCCGTCTTCTTCGGCACGATCTTCACGTCGCCGCAACAGCAGCCGCAGCCGTTCTCCGGCGTGAAAAGCCTCTTGATCCGTCAGGCGATGCCTTCCTTCCGGTTTTTGCTGGTGTCGTCTGTCATAGTGATACGCTCCAGGGTGTTTCAATATAATTTGAAATTACGTGGGCAGCACCACCCCATAAAGGTTCTGGTTTCAAAAAGAGTTGAAGAATCTGTGCAGGCAGACCCGGCGGTATTCGGTGTCTCTCCGGTCAGGAAGGCAAGGGTCTCCCGGTTGAGTTCGCGGACACGGCCTCTGTGCTGACCACACCGCCGCAAGCTGGTCTTCGGCATAGGACGTGTGGAGGTGTATCTCTGGTTCCCTGTCGCCACCGACGGTGTTTGCTTTCATGCTTCTCTCCCCGTTGCTGTCAGAGCACTCTCCGACACGATCTGCTTTCATGCACAAGGTTTAAATCTTTTTTCATTTCATAAAATATTGAAATGCTGGGGCGGTGTTCGGTTGGATAACAGCGGAGACGATGATATATCTCGAATAGTACCCCTCCCACCCGGGGTCGAGGAGTCGCTCTGCCGCTGTGGCGGTATCGAAGGGCTGGTAGAGCAGTTGCCGGATGATGCGGTACTGGTACAGCAGAGCGCCGTCCACCGTGCGCTCGCCGACCCGCTACGGCTGAAGATCCTCGCCATGCTCGCGCTGCAGCCGCTCTGCGTCTGCGTGATCAAGGCGGTGCTCGGGATCGCAGACTCAAAACTCTCCTACCACCTATCGGTCCTGAAGAAGGCCGGGCTGATCGTCGGCGACCAGCAGGGAAACTGGATCGTCTACCGCCTCTCGTTCGAAGGAGCCCGGTGGGCTGCGGCGGTCTGCGAAAGATCGGAATAGCAGCGCATCGAAGATGGATCTGCTCGTCACGTCCACACTGATCGGCATCGGGCTTGCCATGGACTGTTTTGCGGTCTCCCTCGCAATCGGGGCGGCGCAGCATGCCGCCCGGGTGCGTAGTCATCGTGGCGACCCGACACCTCCGTGCATGCGATCAAAGACTCTTTTCACTGGCCGCACGACTCAAGAGAGCATACGAATTACGCCGCAAGGCCGTGCGCAAAAATCTCTCAGCTCTGCTGTGCGGCTTTTCGAAGCGTGAACCGGAACGCCGCCCCATCCTCGGGGTGGCCGGCCGCCCGGTCGTCGACCCAGACCGTCCCGCCGTAGCGCTCGACGAGGATCTGCACGAGGTAGAGGCCGAGCCCTTCGCCGACGCCTCGCTTCTGCTGTTCGTACCGGTGAAAGATCGCATACTTCTCATCGTCCGGCACGCCCGGGCCGGTATCCTCGACCGAGACCAGCACCTCATCGCCCCGCTCCTCGACCCGGACAGCGATCTCGACGTCGGGACCACCGTGCTTCACGGCATTACCGATGAGGTTGTCGAAGATCACGGAGAGAAAATCGTCAGCCAGAACCTGTGAGTGCACCTCGTCATAGAGGATTGTGCTGCCCGGGAAGTCTGTCGTCGCCTCCCTGACCACTGCATCGAGATCCATCGGTTTGAGCCCGGACGACGCCCGGTAAATCCGGCGGATGGTAGAGACCGTCTTCAGAATTTCGATACTCCTCCGGACGCTGCGCTGCAGTTTCTTTGCGTATCCGACCTCCTCCCCCATCCCCTGCAGGCTGTCGATTAAGAGGTCGGCGTAGAGGTTCGAAACGTTCTCGGTATTGCCGATGTCGTGGGTCAGGATGTCCAGGTAGAGGTTCGCCTCCCGGTTCGTTGTTTCCAGATCGCGGTGAAGCCGGGTGAGTCTCTTCGGTGTGACGTACGAGTGCCTCTTCGGCCCGTTTGCGGTCGGTGATATCCAGGAAAACGGCGGCAAATTGCCCGATGGAGGGACTGAATGCGTTTACCTGATACCATCGATCGAGGGCTTTTGAGAAATTCTCAAATTGAGCAGGTTCACCGGTACACGCGACGTGCCCATACTTCTCAATCCAGAAATTTTCAGTCTTCGGTAGTGCCTCGCGGACGGTCTTACCTATGAGCGCTTCCCGTTTCAGGCCGGTTAACCGTTCAAACCCGGGATTCACATCGAGGAACCGGTAATCGTAGGGGTTTCCGGAATCGTCGCAGAGGATCTCGTGAAGAGCGAATCCTTCACCCATCGAGGTGAAAAGGTGTCGATACTTCTCCTCACTTTTCCGTAAGGCTTCTTCGATCCGCTTGCGTTCGGTGATGTCGATGACGATTCCTATATAGCGTATGGGCTTTCCGCTTGTGTCCCGCAGGGGGCGCCCGCGGGACATCAGCCATCGCACTCTGCCGCTCTCTTCCGGCACGCGGTATTCGAAGTTGAGCTCCAGACCTTTTCTGGCCGCCTCCTGGACAGTCTTCTCCGTTATCTCGCGATCGTCCGGATGGATGGAGGTGCGCCAGGCATCGTATGAGGGTTCACAATCGTGGGGCTGCAGGCCGAAGAGCTGCCATAGTTTCTCTGACCATATGTTCCTGTTGGTGGTCAGATCCCATTCCCACATGCCTGCATCCGCCGAGTCGAGGGCCAGCCGCAGGCGCTGCTCGCTGAGACGTAGCGACTCCTCCAGTCTCCTGCGTTCACTATCAGCCAGCCTGAGTTCCGCATTCTCCCGCCGAAGGGCATCGTTCTCTGCCTGAACCTTTTGCATTCGCTCGCGAACAAGCCGTTCCACTTCGGCGAAGATATCCTGCGTCTCCTCGTCGCTGCCGGGGGGATAGGGTCTCTTCCGTGTGGTTTCCGGGGGTGCAGGCATCTGGATCAGGAACTCCTTATAACACCAATATCGATACGTTCGGCCCAGGCGGTAATAACGATAGCCCTGCCGGGAACGTGCGTCCATGCCGCCAGCTTTTTATGGGAAATGGAGGGCTATTTGGTCTCCATGGTGAGCCTGGTCGGTCATGAGATGATCATTGTGCATCGACGGGTGACCGGATCGTTCGCGAAAGTATTTCGATGTTTTCACGCAGCTGAGATTCTTATGTCAACGGATGATATCACAGCCGCCATAGGGGGCCATTTTTCGAGATACCTATCCCCGCACGATTTTTTCATGGTGATGGATCGGGGAGCACGCTGCCCTGGCGTCCTGTTGTAATTTGCACGGCGATTTTCTCCCCGATCTACCGTCCCGATGGCAGTCTCGTGCGGGTTCTCAAAAGCCGCACTCTCCATCGTTCATTTGCCGCAATCGGATGGCGAGCGCGGCCGTACGTGCCTGATTGTCATTGCTGCTGCAATTGTTGGAAAATCATTATATATCATAGAGATTATGGAGGTGTTTGCCTGAGGGAGGGATCACACCTGAAGGTGCATCGCCGTGATGGGGTGAATGCATAAGTCGAGCCGGTAAAAGGCTTATGTATGACAAAGACATCCCATCGCAGTCCGAAATGTACCTAGGGTATGCATTCGTCCCTCGGGCACCGTTCTTCTTGCAATGTACACCTTTCTTGTAGCCACGGGGCGCTGCTGTTCCCTTACGGTCTCGATCCTTGCACGATTTTTCAGCTTTCAGTCTGGCCCCTTCGCCACCCCAGAGAGCCCACCTCCGCCCTCCTCCGGGAGGAGGGCAGTCCGTGGCGATAACCCATGTCACGTGCACGCCTCCCGGCGCGACCGGCCGGGGATCACCGCACCCGTCCGGCTTAGCGGCGAGCAGTACAGCCGCGAGGAGCTGACCGCGGAGAGGAGGCCTTGCATTCCTCTGCGCCATGACCGGCACCGATCTGCCGGTGCTCGAGAACCAGGCGGCCTACCAACGCCGGGGTGGCTTCGGCATATCCGCGACGGGTCGGCGGCCGACGTGATCCTGGCCGCGGCGGATGCGCAGTGGGCGGCGGACTTCCTCACCGGGAACGGTGGGGGACGCCTCTTCTTTTTCGGACGGCGTCGCGGGCGAGCTTGCTCCCGGTGGTCGCTGCAGAACATCGCCCTGGTTCTTTGCGGTGTACGGGATCGCCGGCGGCCTCGCAGCGTGACGGCTGCTCCTGCCCGCCGCTCGCATCACCGGCTCAGGCCTGGGCATGCTCGCGGCTGTGTACAGAAAAAGTATCGACGCTGCTTCGCTGACTGGATACTCCTATCGGCTACAGTCCGGCTCGTTTCTACATATCACGCCTTTTTCAGCGTAAACTTGAATGCCGCCCCTCTCTCTGGATAGCCCGGCACCCGGTCATCGACCCGGACCCTGCCGCCGTAGCGCTCGACGAGTGTCCGGACGATATAGAAGCCCGAGCCCCTGGCCGCTTCCCCATGCCATGCCCCGCTCGAATCGGGAGAAGAGTTTTCCTTTCACCGCGTCGAGGTTCACCGACACGAGGCCTGTCTCCTCCTGCACCCGCCGGATGGTGGCGACGTTCCGGAGGAACTCGCTCGTAGTTATTAATACCATTCCTGCACCAGGAGTGCATCATGACGCTCACATCCGAGGAGGTCGCGTGGGACGTGGACGGGATTTCTGTCCGGGGCACCCTGACCCGGCCTGCGGGCATGGGTCCTCACCCGGGAATCGTCTTCGTCGCCGGGAGCGGACCGACCGACCGTGACTGGTGCTCCCCCCTGCTATCCGGCACCAATTGCAGCGGCCGCCTGATGGCCGATGCCCTCACCCGTGAAGGGTTCATGACGTTGCGCTACGACAAGCGGGCCTCAGGACCGCATGCACAGGAGAACGCCCGCCTGCTCGTGGGCAGGATCAGCATGCAGAGCCATCTCGACGAACTGATAGGTGCCGTCGACACCCTGCGCTCCGATAGCGATATGGACCCCGCCCGGCTATTCGTGCTGACCAGCAGCGAAGGAGCCATCCACGCCCTGCACTACCAGCTGCAGGCGACGGACCGACGATTCGCGGCCCTCGTGCTCACCGGCGCCCCCGGCCGTTCCATCGGGCAGGTTGCCCGCAGCCAGCTCCTTGCCCAGACCGCGAACCTGGAAAACGGTGTTCTCCTGATGAACGAGTATGATGCCGCCATCGCCGCTTTCATGGCCGGTGAGCCGGTGACACCCGATCCGTCTCTCCCGGAAGGGATGAGGGTTCTGCTCCTCAGTCTGACGGCTCCCGTCAACCTGCCGTTCTCACGGGAGCTCTGGTCGAGCGATCCGGCTGCCCTCATCGCGAAGGTGACGGAACCCGTCCTCGTCGTTATCGGGAAGAAGGATATCCAGGCCGACTGGCAGGCAGACGGCGGCGCACTGGAGCATGCGGCTGCCCGGGGCGGCAACGTCACGTTTGCATACCCTTCCTATGCAGACCATGTGCTGAAGCATGAGGAGAAACCGCGGGATGCGCTCGTCGCCGCCGACGTCGGAGCACGCTACAACAGCGAAGGGCGCAGGCTTGACCCGGAGGCGCTCGGCGTGATCGTGGACTGGCTTACCAAACAGGCCCGGCAATGAACCGCCGATCCGGCTTTTCCGATTGTGCCGTCGGCCGGGACCGGAAGCTCCCGACTCGCTCTCACCGCTGTCGCGCACCGGCTTTCTTCAGCGTGAACCGGAACGCCGCCCCTTCCTCCGGCCGCCCGCCCGCCCGGTCCTCGACCTGGACCGTGCCACTGTATCGCTCCACCAGCGTCCGGACGATAAAGAGCCCTCCTCCACCTTCTCCTGCCGGATGATGCTGTACCTGTCCGAGGACTTCCATGTCGATCTCCCGGGCGGTGGGGGGTGAATATACCGGTGGTGAAACCTCGACAGGATGGTGCTGGAAACGCTCCCCTGCAAGGGAGGTCAGAATGAGGAGATTATACCATTTGGCGACAGAATTGAATGCACATAAAATGCTGCGGGTGGGATCCGAACCCACGATCTCCAGATGTCCCAGGTCTGGACGCTCCGTTTTTTCCTCAAAACCCTATGAGTCTGGCGCCCTAACCAGCTAGGCCACCGCAGCACGGAAAGTGCAGTATAACAATGGCGCCCCGGCACATAAACCTTCTGATTTGAGGGGAAAAAGAAGGAGAACTATTTTTTCGTATTCTGTACATAAACGTTCACCGCAGCGGCGATTGCAGCGACTTCTTTCCCCTGCCGGAGCGACGCGGCGAGCGTCTGCATGCGGGTCTCCTCTTCGAGGAGGTAGCGTCGCAGGCTCTTGATGATATGCTCCTCCTGCAGGAAGTGAGTATGCGTATCCCCGGCGACGAAGTGGCGGTTGTTCATGATGGCGTGGTGGAGCGGCAGCGTCGTCTTGACGCCGAGGATGACGTACTCGTAGATTGCCCGCCGCATCCGCTCGATTGCCTCCTTGCGGTTCGAGCCGTGGGCGCAGAGCTTCGAGATCATCGAGTCGTAATGTGCGGGAATGGTATACCCCATGTGGATGCCGGAGTCGACCCGGATCCCGGGGCCTCCCGGCGACCGGTAGCGGAGGATCTTCCCCGGGTCGGCGGCGAAGTTGTTCAGCGGATCCTCGGCGTTGATCCGGCACTCGATCGCATGCCCGCGGATGCTGATATCCTCCTGGGCGAAGGCAAGCGGTTCGCCCGCGGCGATGGCGATCTGCTGCTTGACAAGATCGATCCCGGTGATGAACTCGGTAATGGTGTGCTCCACCTGCAGCCGGGTATTCATCTCCATGAAGTAGTACTCTCCGTTCGAGTAGAGGAACTCGACCGTGCCCGCGTTCGTATACCCGGCCGTCTTCGCCACCGTCACGGCCGATGCGGCCATCTGCTCGCGGAGCTCCGGCGTCATGATCGGGCAGGGCGCCTCCTCCACGAGTTTCTGGTGCCGCCGCTGGATCGAGCACTCCCTGTCGTAGAGGTGCACCGTCTCCCCGTTTGTATCCGCGAGAACCTGGAACTCGATATGGCGGGGCTTCGTCGAGGTACTTCTCGATGAGAATGGTCGCATCGCCGAAGGCTGACTCTGCGATCCGCATCCCTTTGCCGATCGCCTCCTCGAGCCCCGTCTCATCCTCGACGATCTGCATCCCGATACCGCCGCCGCCGGCGCTCGCCTTGACGATCACCGGATAGCCGATCTCTGCGGCGATCCGTTTCGCCTCATCGATACCGGCGACGCCTCCTTCGGTGCCCGGCAGCACGGGGACGCCGGCCTCGCGCATCATCTGCTTGCTGCCGATCTTCGAGCCCATCGCCTGAATCGTCCGTGAGGACGGCCCGATGAAGGTTATCCCCTGCTTCTCGCAGAGCTCGGCAAATTTACAGTTCTCGGCAAGGAACCCGTAGCCGGGATGGATCGCCTCCGCACCCGACTTCCCTGCGATATCGCAGATCCGCTCCATGTTCAGGTAACTCTGCGAGGGATGAGCATCGCCGACGCAGAACCCTTCGTCCGCATACTTGACGTGAAGTGCGTTTCTATCCGGTTTTGAGTAGATCGCCACCGTCTCGATGCCGAGCTCGCGGCATGCCCGCATCACCCGGATGGCAATCTCGCCGCGATTTGCTACCAGAATCTTATCGAAATATTTCATCTCGGAAGTCTCTCCTCGGTGAGTACTGCGAGATACATCGCTACTCCACGATCATCAGTACATCGCCGCTATGGACGACATCGCCGGCATCAACGAAGATATCGGTCACCTTGCCGTCACGCGGGCTGTGGATGGGGTTCTCCATCTTCATCGCCTCGAGGATGATGAGGGTCTCTCCCTTCTTCACCGTAGCGCCGCGCTGCACCGGGACCTTCAGCACCATGCCCTGCATATTGCTCTTCACGCCGCCGGCGACGTCGCCGCGGGGGATCTGCTCTCTTGCTACGGTAGCGGGGAGTGTCTCGACCGAACTTCCCTCGACCGAGATGATCCGCACCGAGAAGATCTCGCCGTCGACCTCCACCTCCATGGAAGCGGGAAACTCGTTCCCACCCGACGGTTCGGGCTGGGGCTTTGGAATCTCCTCGGGCTTTCGCTCCCCCTTCAGGAACGACGGGGCGATGCTTGGGTAGAGGATGTAGGTGAGCACGTCCTCCTCTTTTCGGATGAGCCCGGCCTCCTCTGCCTGCTTCTTCATCTTCTCGTATACCGGCTCGAGGAGATCGGCTGGCCTGACGGTGACGACCGCCTCGTCACCGATGATGTGGCGTCGGATCTCCTCGCTGATAGGCGCCGGCGGCATACCGTAGAGGCCGCGGACGTAGTCCCGCACCTCCGTGGTGACGTTCTTGTAGCGTTCGCCGCAGGAGAACGTTGATCACTGCCTGGCTGCCGACGATCTGGCTCGTCGGCGTGACGAGCGGGGGGTAACCGAGATCTTCTCGCACCCGGGGAACCTCCGCCAGCAACTCCTCGTGGCGGTCGAGAGCGTCCTGCTCCTTGAGCTGGGAGATGAGGTTTGAGATCATACCGCCCGGCAGCTGGTAGATGAGTACGTCGGAATCGACCCGCTCGGAGATCGGGTCGACCAGAGCGCCGTACTTCTCCCGGAGGTCCAGGCAGAGATTGCGCACCTTCCGAAGGGCGACGAGATCGATCCCGGTGTCCCGGGGCGTGCCCGCGAGGGATGCGACTACGCTCTCGGTCGGCGGCTGCGAGGTGCCGAGGGCGAAGGGCGACATCGCCGTATCGAGTATATCGACCCCGGCCTCGATCGCTGCCTGGTAACTGAACGACGCAAGACCGCTTGTCGAGTGCGAGTGGAGGCAGACTCTGATATCCATCTCCGCCTTGATGCCGGAGATGAGGTCGCGTGCCGCCGTCGGCGTGATCAGTCCGGCCATATCCTTGATGCAGATAGAGTCGCAGTCAAGGGCGTAGAGGTCGCGTGCCATCTGGATGAACGACTCGGTACAATGAACGGGACTTATGGTATAGGAGATCGCTCCCTGGAGATGGGAGCCGTTGTTCTTCACCTCTTCCATCGCCTTTCTCATATTCCGGATATCGTTGAGAGCGTCGAAGACCCGGAAGATATCGACGCCGTTTTGTGCCGCTGCCGAGACGAACCGTTCGACGACATCGTCGGGGTAGTGTCGGTAGCCGACGAGATTCTGCCCGCGGAGCAGCATCTGAACGGGAGTATGGGGAAGTTCCGCTTTGAGGTCTCTCAGGCGGTCCCAGGGGTCTTCGTTCAGAAACCTGATGCTGCTGTCAAAGGTCGCCCCGCCCCATGCTTCGACGGAGAAAAAGCCTACGGTATCCATCGCACGCGCAAGGGGAAGCATATCCTCTGTTCGCAGTCTTGTCGCAATGAGAGACTGGTGCGCATCCCGGAGCGTAGTATCGGTTATAAGTATCGTATTTAGACTGGCAGCATACATCGAAAGTACACCTCGGGGCTCGGGAATTTGCAATAAAGCCTCTCAAAACTTCACTGTACAACTATAAAAACATCACGAACGGGAATGAATGCACAAATTGCGATGAATACGGCGAAAAATGCCCTGGCGGCTTCACGGCGATCGGGCTCGAATCTTGGGTGGATATGCCCTCCGTTCCGGTATCCCCTGACCGTGAGCAGTTTCGCCGTCTCCTCCGTGCGCCGCAGCTGGTTGATGATAATATTGGTGGTCAGGGGAGCGAGCGTCCCGATCGACGGCCGCATTCCCTTGATGGCCATCGCCCGGGTTATCTGAGTAATATCCTGCTCGATGATCCGGAGGCTCTGCAGCCCCATCTCCGCAATGAGGCCGATATCGAACCCGATCCCATCACCGAGGAGCCAGACCGAGACCTCGAGGAGCTCGCCGTCCTGCCGGTCGGCGTATGCCCAGGCAGCGATGAGGAGGATTACTGTCATCCTGATCAGGTAGGAGAGCCCGTCGCCGCCTGAGAACCCGGAGAGAGCTGCAGAGGCTCCGATCATCACGATCACCCCGGCGAGGACTCTCGGATGCGGGAGCGCCCGCCACCGGGGTGTGAAAAGCAGCCACCAGATCAGTGCCGCCACCGCCCCGGTCACACTTGCAAATGCGGCGATGGAGAGCACCACCGTAACAAGAATCCTCAGCCGCGGATCCTGCATAGCGCCTCCTTGACATCGAGTGAGCGTGATATTCGAAGGCTGTGCGCCGAGCGTGAGGGCGTACCGCAGGTACGGCGGCGCCGATCGCCAGAGCGGGATGGCACCGGGAACCTCCCCGCAGGAGATCAGTCTGCCCGTCTCCATCTCGGAGATCGTCCGGACCCGGGGGAGAATCGAGCGTTCGTGGGAGAATATGATGGTAATACCGCTCTGCCGCTCCTCGATCGCCCTGCATGCGCGCACCTTTGCGGCACAGTCGAGCGAGCTGAAGGGCTCGTCGAGGAGGAGCAGGTCGGGATCTTTTGCAAACGCACACGCCAGAGTAAGTCTTTTGAGCTCGCCGCGGCTGAGCATCAGCGGGTCGCTCTCCTCCCGGCCGGCGAGCCTTGCCCGGGGAAGGATCTCGCCGGGATCAAGCCCCCACGACCGGACCTCCCCGGCAACCGTGCCGCAGGTGACGTGATACTCCGGGAACTGCAACGAGAGCAGGGACGAGCCCACCCCCTCCCGGTGAACGCTGCCCCGCTCGGTTTTCTCTAAAGAGGCGAGGATGGCTGCGAGTGTCGATTTCCCGCTGCCGACCGGGCCGCTGACCAGGTGGACGCCCTCCCCGAAGGAGGCGCTTGCCCGGAGCGTGAATGACCCCCGCCGGAGCGTGACGTCGTCCGCACGAATCAGCATCCCCGCACCCTCCAGAGCGCCGGGTAAAAGCAGGTCTCCTCGAGGTGTCCGAAGACCTCCTCCCCCGTTCCGGCATGGCGGATGCATCCGTCCTCGATGTAGAGCAGCAGCTCCGCTTCAGCTGCCGTATCCATATTCTGCGTACAGGCGATGACCGATATCTCCGGCCGGCTCAGGATCGCGTTCTTCACCCGGCGGTTTGCCTCCTCGTCGAGGTGCGAGTCGACCTCGTCGAGGATGAGGAGTTCCGGGTCGTGAACCAGCGCCGCGGCGAATGCGACGAGCGCCTTTTCCCCGCCGGAGAGTTCGCCCGTCGCCTTTGAAAGGAGGTCCTCTATCCCGAGCAGGGCTGCGATCCCGTTCACCTGTGCCTCCGCCTCCCGGCAGGGGACGCGGGCGAATCGGAGCGATGAGGCTATCTCGTCGTAGACGCGTGAAAAGAGCATCGTCCTGTCGGGAAACTCCCCGACCCAGCCGATCCGGACGTCGGACGGTTTTCTCCCGTGCAGCGTGACCGAACCGCTCTCGGGCTCCTCCATCCCTGCACAGAGTTCAAGGAACGTTGTCTTCCCTGCTCCGTTCGGCCCGATAACGGCGATCTGCCGGGCATCGGCAGAGAGCGAAGGAATGGTGAGGCGGCGATGCCGCACCCCGGAGCAGCGGATCATGCGACCCGTTTCCCGATCGAGTATGCTGCGGCGAGTTTGATCATATCGCCGAGCAGGAACGGCACCATTCCGAACAGCACCGCCGAGATGAACGGGAGCGATGCGGAGTACGAGAGCCAGGAGACCCCGAAGAGATATACGACGCCGGTCGCGGCAACAAGCCCTGCTATACGGATGCACTCGCTTTTCCGCTCGTAGGCGAGACCTGCGACCACTGCGGCGAAAACGAACCCTATGAGAAACCCACCGGTCGGCCCGAGCAGCACGCCGAGCCCTGCCGTCCCGTTGTGAAAGACCGGAAGGCCGAGGGCGCCGAGGAGCACGAAGAGCGTGACCGGGATGACGGCATACCGGCGCATCGTGATGCCCGCAAGCATGACAAAGAGCGTCTGGAGCGTCAGCGGCACCGGGAAAAAAGGGATGGAAATCCAACTTCCCGCGGCAATAAGCGCAATGAACGTCCCGCTGTAGGCGAGGATCTCTGCACGCTGTTTCATCGTCAACCTCTCTATCATTCACTGGTTGACGATATGAAGATTGCCGAGAGCATGCCCGGTTGCTGTCAAAAATGAGTATGCGTTAGAGTTGGTAGCAGTCGCCGGCGATCACGCGCTCGATCCTGCCGTTATCCTTCCTGATGATGAGCGCACCGTGATCGTCGATATCGATCGCTTCGCCGTCGAAGGTCTTGCGCATCGTCTTGATCTGCACCCGGTGGTCGAGGGTGAGCGAGAGGCTCTTCCACTCGCGGATAATGGTCTCGTACTCCTCGCTCTCGAGCAGCAGATAGCGCTGCTCGAACTCTTTGAGCACCCGGGCAAGGAGCGCCACCCGGTCGACGTCCCCGCCGGTCTCAGCCTTGAGCGAGGTGACGGTCTCTTTTAAGGAGGGGGAGAGTTCGTCGAGCAGAATATTGGCGTCGATCCCTATCCCGAGGAGACAGTAGTGGATGGTATCCGCTTCGGCGGAGAGTTCGAGCAGCAGGCCTGCGACCTTCTTATCGCCGATATAGATATCGTTCGGCCACTTGATCAGCGCACCGATGTCGTACTCCCGCCTGATGGCGCGGGCGACCGCGATGGATCCGGCCATGGTGATCATAAAAAGTCGTTCGAGCGGGAGATTCGGTTTCAGCACGATGGTGCACCAGATACCCCCGGCAGGAGACGCCCACGACCTCCCGAGCCGTCCGACGCCGCCGGTCTGCTCCTCGGCGAGGATCACCATGCCGTGCAGGTCATCGGGGTTGCCCTCGTCGGCAAGTTTCTTCCCTACCCAGGTCGTCGACGCGGTGCGGTCGAAGTAACGCATCTGTTTGCCGATGAACTTCGTCCGGAGCCTCTTATGGACCTCGTGGGGAAGCAGCAGGGGTGTCGAGCCCGTCAGCCGGTATCCTGCCGTCTGGGACGAGGTGATAGCATACCCCATCTTCCGGAACTCCCTGATCTGTTTCCAGACGGCGGAGCGAGTGATCCCCAGGCGTTCTGCAATAGTCTCGCCCGATACAGGGCCGCCCGCTTCTTCGAGTATCCTCAATACATTGAGTGCCGTATCTCTCATGTCCATTACCTTTTCGCTGCGGTCGACTCCGTCGGGAGTGGGCAGGGATCAGAGCCGCATACCTGCCGTTTGATCGTTGCATGGTGTTCCATAAGGCCTGCAATGTCGAAGATACCGGTGACGTCGACGATGCCGATGGCCGCTATTGCATCGCCGTTTCCGTCGCGCACCGGTGCGACGATAACGGGGACGCTCCGGTACGGCCCTGATGGCGGCGCCACCTTTCTGATGGCGTTGTGGCTCAGAACTTCCTCAAGAATAGGTCCTGAATAGCGATCGTCGACGATCTTCCCTTCTTCGATGCGGACGCCCGGATGATCGCGTGATCGCGCCGTCACCGGCAGGCGACCGAGCAGTTCATGGATGCACTGCATAACCGGCACGAGATCGCGTGCAGTTGACGCAGCAGAAATAACATACTGATCCACGGCCATTCCCCATATTTCCCATAAATTTTAACCTAAAATAAGGTTTCCCTATCGCCGCAGGAGAACGCCGCCAGAAACGCCCGTGACGGGTATTCGTGGATACTCGTAACGATGACCGTTCCTGCTCCGATATCGCGTTTCAGGACGATTGGCCTCCCGTCCTCGCCGGATGCAATCACGTCGGCATCGCTCCCGGCAAACGACCCGTCGCACTCAATGGCGCAGGGATCGTACCCCTCGATGAGAGAGGCATACGGGTTTTGTGCCGCAAACGAGATCGAACAGGGGCCGTAGGTGTGGCGATACCGGACGGTGAACGGCAGCCAGTCATACGCGTCCTGCCGGTCGTCCCCTGCCCCGAAGACGAGGAGCCTTCCTCCGTTCTCGACGAACCGACGGATACGGCCCTGCGATGCACGGAGGGCGGGCATCAGGTTCGAGTACGCGGCGTTCGCAAACCCGGTCGGAATGATGAGCGAGACGAATCGGCCCCGGTAGAAGGGCGATGCGAGCATATGTGGAGTGATGTACTCGCAGCAGGTGCCGCAGTCCTCGATCAGCCTCCCGAACATAAGGGGAGTATCCCATATCAGGCCGGCTTTGCAGATCACCCCTTGATCACTCCCTGCGGTTCGAGCCTCGCGACGATCGTCGAGAGGCCTACCCTGTCCACCACCCGGACGACCTCGTTGCTCGGTTTGTAGGCGCCCGGCGCCTCTTCGGCGAGCACCGAATCGGAGTGGGCGCGGACGACTATCCCCTCCTTCGCGAGCTGCTCTCGAAGATCCTTCCCCGTCATCTCTTTCTTTGCCTGTGTTCGCGAAAGAACCCTGCCGGCCCCGTGGCAGGTGCTGCCGAACGACCGCTTCATGGCGGTCGCCGTGCCGCGCAGCAGGTACGAACTCGTTCCCATGCTGCCGGGGATGATGACCGGCTGCCCGATCTCTTCGTATACCGGAGGGATATCCGGTGCACCCGGCCCGAACGCACGGGTGGCTCCCTTCCGGTGGACACATACCTCCCGCTGCGTGCCGTCGACCGTATGGCGTTCGTACTTGGCGACGTTGTGCGCAACGTCGTAGACCAGTCCCATCTCCTCGTACGCAATCCCGAAGGTCTTTGCGACGACATTCCTGACCTCGTGCATGATTATCTGGCGGTTCGCCCAGGCGTAGTTGGCGGCGCAGGCCATCGCACCGAAGTACGAGCGCCCTTCGGGAGAGTCGATTGGAGCGCACGCAAGCTGGCGGTCGGGGAGAGATATTCCGTACTTCTTCGTCGCCTTCTCGAGGATCTGGAGATGATCCGTGCAGACCTGGTGGCCGAGGCCGCGTGAACCGCAGTGGATCATGAAACAGACCTGGCCTTCGGCGATCCCCATCGCCGCCGCCGCCGCCTCGTCGAGGATCTCCTCCGCGACCTGCACCTCGAGAAAATGGTTGCCCGCCCCGAGCGTGCCGGCCTGCGGGAGTCCACGCTGCCGTGCTTTTGCGCTGACGGCATCCGGGTCGGCGTGCTCCATCCTCCCCTGCTCCTCGGAGTGGACGAGGTCGGAGGCCATTCCGAACCCGTGCTCGACGCACCAGCCTGCGCCGTCCGTCATCATGGCGGTCAGGTCCTTGTTCGAGAGTTTGTGGGCGCTCTTGGCGCCGACACCCGTCGGCACGGCCCTGAAGATATCCTCGATGAGTTCCCGTTTCGTTCCGGCGAGGTCATCAAGGGTCAGGGGCGACGTGACCAGCCGGACACCGCAGTTGATATCGAACCCGACCCCGCCGGGCGAGATGACGCCTTCGGTCATATCGAAGGCCGCGACCCCTCCTATGGGAAACCCGTATCCCCAGTGAATATCCGGCATTGCAAGCGAATTTCCGACAATGCCCGGCATCGTGGCAACGTTGGCGAGCTGCTGAACCGCGCCCGCCTCCAGCGTTCTGCCGAGTTCTTCCGAGAGGAAGAAGCGTCCCGGCACCCGCATTCCCGGGACAAAACCGATTGGAACCTCCCACTCGAACACACCCGCTCTCTTCACGCCCTCAATCATAGATATCCCTCATACATCGAAGAGTACGTCCACTCCATAGGTCTCATTCTCTTTAACAATTCGCAGCCCCGAATAGGAAATTCCCTTGATGATCGTCCCCCCGGCGTGTTTCGCAGGGTCGAACGGCTCTCCGTGCATTACTGCCGAGACGCTGCCGTCACGGACGTCTATCTCGAACATGCAGAGGACGACGTTCTCGACATCGGTGATGAAGAGCAGTTCGGAGAGAAAATCGTGGAGCAGGGAATCAGGGTCGCCTGCTTCGAGCGTGAGCGTCTGCACGATACCGGCATCCTCGCAGGGGCCGTACATGACGGAGAAGAGGGCACGGGCTGCATCTGCAAAGATCTCGTTTAAGCTCGCGCCCCGCACGCGGACGAGGACATCTGCGGTATGCTCAAGTTCCTCGAAGGTCATGTTTCAGAAGTCTTCAAAGAAGATCGGGATCATTCCCTTGTGAATGGTATCGAGGTAGCGCGCCTGGTATTTTGATATATACACGGTATAATCGCCGACGGAAACCACAAGATCCGTTGCCTTTGCCGGTTTCACCGATGTGGGCAGAAGGATGGGGCCGCTGCAGGATGTGCTTACCCGAAAGTCGCGTTTTCGTGAGAGAATATATGTTCTGACATCCTCCGTGACGAATATCGGATGGTCGGAGGAGTGGCTGCCGGTGTCGCTGTGCATGGTGCTCTGTAAATCTGGTAGTGGAGTTAAAAAATGGTTGTGGTTAGCGGCAGGTGCTATGCCGTTCTCAGGATCTGGGTCACGACCTCAAGATACTGATCTTTCATCTCGTACAATGTGTTTGTTCCCTCAGCGTTCCGTTTTACATGCAGAATTCCAATTCTGGATGCGATGATCCCCACCATGGAGGCGACGGAGTGGTAACTGATGCTGAAGTGCTCCTGCAGCTTCTCATGGATCTGTGGGATGGTCAGCGACTTCACCTTTACGAAGAGATTCAACAGTTCGTGTCTGATACCATCCCTGTCCCGCGAGAGATAACCGTAGAGTCGAGACTCAATCTCTTTTTTGAGCTCAGCGGGCGATCTCATATGTGCTACTATTTCAGTATTTTATATATATTTTTCCATTTTAATTATTTAACCCGGAATACGTCTGGAAGCATCCTCTCTGTCTGACATTTCCGCAATGACAATGGAAGAGGGAACATTCTCTCCGTGAAAAACGGCCGGTTTTGTGGGAAAGGCTCCGGGAGTTCCGGTTGGATATCCGGTTTCCTTAAGCATACGGAATAGATCCGCTGCGAACGGCTACAACTAACCCTTTAACCTTTCATCGCTCACTACTACAGGACTATGGCATTTGTCAATTATGACATAAATCGATACACTCCAAAGCAGATGGTGATTCTGCCTCTGGTTATCCTCCTCATTGCCATGGCGGTGCTCGGTGTCAGCACTATCATGACCGGGATGCCCGTGCAGGCGGGTATCGACTTTGCGGGAGGAACGGCCGTAACCGTCTTTACATCCGATAGCAAAGAGACGATTGAGTCGTACTTCTCCGCATATCCGCTGCTCTCGATCGACGAGAGCATCAACAACGGCAGGTACCTGACGTTCGGGCCGATGGACGATGCGGAGTTCCGTGCCTTTACTCAGCATGTCATCGAGCGGTATCCCGATGCCGGCATCGACCAGATCGGTGAGACCTTCGGACAGACGCTCCAGCAGCAGTCACTGATAGCACTGCTCTTCTCCTTCGTCGGGATGTCGATCGTCGTATTCCTCGCGTTCCGAAGTGTCGTCCCGTCGTTTGCCGTCGTCCTCTCGGCGTTCTCGGATATCGTCATCGCCGCTGCGGGCATGCAGATACTCGGTATCCCCCTCTCGCTCGGGACGACCGCCGCTCTCCTGATGCTGATCGGCTACTCCGTGGACAGTGATATCCTGCTGACCTCGCGGGTCCTGAAGCGGAAAGGGAAACTCGATGAGAAACTCTCCGGCGCGTTCCGGACGGGTTTCATCATGACGACGACGACCCTCTCGGCGCTCGTCGCCATGTGGGTGGTCGCGACCATAGGGCAGATCCAGATCATCAGCGCGATCGCCGGCGTCCTCATCATCGGCCTCACCATCGACCTTGTAAACACGTGGCTTCTGAATGCCGGGATCATCAAGTGGTACGTTCAAAGGGGTGGTACGTGATGAACAGTGATATACTCGGTAAACTGCTGCGGGACTGGCGCGTTGCACTGATGCTCGTGCTCGTCATCGCTTCCCTCGTTGGGATCTATCTCGCACCGCCGGCCTTCCAGAACGGTCTCGAAGGCAACCTCCAGTTCGGCCTCGACCTCGAGGGCGGCTCCTGGCTGCAGCTTGAGTTCCAGTCGGTGATCGTGGGTTTTACGAGTGATCGCCCGGTCGATGAACTGGCCGCCGACCTTCAGCAGCAGCTCGATACCGAGGTCTTCGTCCTCGAAGACGGGCAGCACCTCGAGATCCGGAAAGACATACCGCGTTCCACTCTCGAGCCGGTCTTCACGGCCTCGGGAGCGACGCTGACGACGTACCAGATGGGCGTCTCGGAGGGGACGGCCGAGACCGTCAAGCGCATCCTCGAAGAGAAGGTCAACAGTCTCGGAACCCAGGATGCCAAGGTGAACCTCCTGACGCCGACCGGCAGTGACTACCCGGAGTACGTCCGTGTGGAACTTGCGGGCGTGGATATGGCCACCGCGCAGGAGATCGTCGGGAAACAGGGTAAGTTCGAGATACGCATCCAGACCACCGGGAACGAGACGACTCACGTCCTCTTCGGTGACTCCATCACCAGTGTCGGCTCGCCGAGCCAGAACCCGCGGGGCAGCAACAACTGGGGCGTGGGGTTCACGCTGGACGAGGAGGGCGCCGCGGCGTTCCGCCAGGCGGCGATAGACTACGGTGCGGTGAGCGACCCAAAGAGCCACGAACTCCTGATGCTCCTTGACAACGATACGGTCTACAGCGCCCCGCTCGACCCTGAACTTGCCGCACAGCTCCGCTCCCAGCCCGTCAGACAGCTCTCCGCCTCGACCGGGTACGGCGATGAAGGCCTCGAAGAGGCTATGGCGCTTGAGATCCACCTCCGTGCCGGTGCGCTGCCGGTCGATGTGCAGATCGTCGGCTCCGGTTCGGTGCCGGCAGCACTCGGCGAGCAGTTCAAGATAACGAGCCTTCTTGCCGGGCTGCTTGCGCTTGCGGCTGTCGGCGTTGTCGTCTACTACCGCTACCGGGAGCCGTATATCGTCATTCCGATGCTTGCCGTCAACCTTGCGGAGATCATCATCCTGCTCGGTATCGCGCGATACATCCAGCAGCTCGACCTTGCCGCGATCGCCGGGTTGATTGCGGTGCTCGGAACCGGTATCGACCAGCTCGTCATCATCACGGACGAGGTGGTTCACGACGGGAAGGTTCCCTCGCCGAACCTCTACATGAAGCGCTACGGCAGGGCGCTCGGGATCATTGCCATTGCGGCGTCGACGATGTTCATCGCAATGCTCCCGCTGGCGCTGATGGATCTCTCCACCCTGCGTGGATTTGCCATCATTACCATCCTCGGCGTGGTGATCGGCGTGCTCGTCACGCGGCCCGCCTACGGGAAGATTATCATGGCAATCCTCTCCAAATAACCTCATACAATACCCTCTTTTTCGTGACTGATTCCGCATTATCAGGGTTTAGCTGCCAATGCGCCGCTTCCGGAGGGCACGGGGATCGGCGATCATCTCACTGAGATCGACCGGATCGTGGGCACGCCCAATTCCCGGGCTATCGCATCGGGAGGAGGGTTTCCCCCTCCTGCAAAGGGAAACGATCTCCGGTATGCATCCGTCAACGGTACGGCAACCGATATGCCGAACGTCTCTCTATCCGGGTGCGACATCGACAGTCTCATATCGGATCGGTGCAGATGATACGAGTCCTAACCGAGAACACGCGTTTAGTTGGTGAAATTCGAAACGCGTTTGTCACGTCGCAGTTATCTGGCGAACAACAACCTTTATGTGCCCGTTCACCAACAAGATGTGTGAAAGGGGTACTGAACATGGCAAAACCTGTTTTGATGGACTTTTATGCAGAATGGTGCGGCCCGTGCCGCCAGCAGACGCCGATCATCGACCAGCTCAAAGAGAGGATGGGCGAGCGTGTGGAGATCCGGAAAGTCGACGTCGGTGTCGACAGCGCCGAGACGCGGCAGTATGCCTCGAAGTACGACATCCAGTTCGTTCCGACGATCGTCATCGAGAAAGACGGTAAACTCGTCGAGAAACTCGTGGGTGTCCAGGACCTGGAGCGACTCGAAGGGATCTTAACGCCGCTGGTGGAGCAGTGAGGATCGGCATCATCGGAGGAACCGGGGATATCGGAGAGGGGATGGCGCTCCGCCTCTCCACCGACCCACGAGGTCGTCGTCGGTTCGCGTGAAGCGGAGAAGGCCGTCGCGTCCTGCGCCGCCTGCGAGGCGATGCTCACGGAGCGGGGGATCGGAGTGCAGTCTCCTCGGCGTCGCCAACCAGGCCGCCGTCGACGCGGCCGATATCATCGTGCTCGCCCTTCCGTTCAAACACGTTGCAGCGACGCTCGGATCGCTCTCCGGGTTCGAGGGCAAGATTGTCGTCACCCCCGTCAATCCGATCGAGCGGTCGACCCACTTCTACTACGCACCGCCGCCGGAGGGCTCCGCCGCCATGATGGTGAAGGGGATGCTCCCGGAGAGCGCCACGGTCTGCGCCGCCTTTAACAATATCGCCGCGAAGAAGTGGAAGATACTCGACGAGGTGCTCGACTACTCCGTCGCCGTCTGCTGCGACGACGAAGGGGTGAAGCGCCGGGTGATGGATCTCGTGAACGGGATATCGGAGCTCAAAGCCTGCGACGCAGGCCCGCTTGCGGCCGCATCCATGGTGGAGAGCGTCACTCCCCTGCTGCTCAATATCGGGCGGCTCAATAAGATGAGAGACGCCGGCGTCCGGTTCATCTAAATTTTCAACTTCTTTTCAAAAGACTCCGATGCCCCGGAGCGGTGTCGCACTCTTCGGGGGTGTGGGTTAGAGGGCGTCCAACAATGTCCCCGCGAACCCGGACGGAGTGCCGATACACGATTGTCCGGAGTTTGTCCCGGGACTCTCCGGCAAGAGGGGGCTCTGCCCGCTCCTGCACCCTCCCCCCGATGCGATAGCAGGATACGGCTGTGTTCGCTGGCCCGGCATATCTTGCAGTTCTATCTGCCGGTGCAGTGATTTACGAGTACTTCGGTCGGAATCGATCTCCGATGACCGAACGTCTGCGGGGTCTGCTCCTTTAAGGACAGCGGGTACGTGCCGAAATGAAATGCCATAAGAGCTTTGCCCGCCATACCGTAGATCAGCGAGGAAGACCCCTCGCGAGGTATGACGAGAATGGACCGTGAGTTTGAACGAATCGGGAAACGCCTCTTCGCGGAGCACCTTGTCGGCGGCAGTTTCGGGAATATGAGCTGCCGGGGCGACGGCGGATTTCATATCACCCGCAGCGGATCGTACCTGGACGCCCGGGAGATGCCGGTCTTTGTGCCGGACGACGGAGCCGTGCCGAAGGGGGCGTCGAGCGAGTACCGGGTGCACCGGGAGGTCTACCGCAGGAGCGGCCATCGTGCCATTGTCCACGCCCACCCGGTGCACGCGGTCGCGCTATCCTTCGATACCGATCGTATCGTGCCGATCGACAGCGAAGGAGAGATGCTCTGCCCCGCGATCCCCGTCGCCCTGGGCATGCCGGGCAGCGACGAGATCGCGACGTGCGTGGCGGAAGCCCTCGCCGGAGCGCCAATCGTCGTCGTCAGAGGTCACGGGACGTTTGCCGGCGGAAAAACGCTCGACGAGGCGTACCTCTACACCTCCGCTCGCAGAGTATGCCTGCCGGATTCTTCTCTTATCGGGGAGGTTTCGGGGGTCGCAGTAACTCGATCTCCCGGATAGGCTCCCGGTGAAACCCAAGGATCATGTCGCTGATGACGCCGAACATGAATATCTGAAACCCGATCGTGATGAGGAGCATCGTCAGCACCGTCAGGGGAAGATGCTCGATGTTCTGGAACCATTCGTAGACGACATAGATGCCGGTTATGCCGCCCAGGATGGAGATGAAAAGCCCGATAATCCCGAAGTAGAAGATCGGGTTGTTCATCTTTGCGAGCCGGTATATCGTCGAGAAGATCCGAAGCCCGTCCTGAACGGGATTCAGTTTCGTCTCGGTTCCTGGCCGCTTGAGATACTGGATGGGAACGACCTCTGATCTGCTGCCCGTTTCGCACCGCCTCGACCGCCATCTCGGTCTCTATCTCGAAACCCGCCTCGGTCAGGTTCATCTGGCGGGCGGCCTCGAGGGAGAACGCCCGGTAGCCCGAGAGGATGTCGCGGAGGTCTCGCCCGTGCGCGAGCCGGAACATCAGGTTCAGGAGACGGTTGCCGATGAGGTTCAGCCGGGTAAGCGCCCCGTCCCCGGGATTTTCGAGACGATCGCCGATGACGTGGTCGAATCCGAGGAAGAGCGGGTGGAGCATCTTATCGGCATCGGCCGGTGCGTAGGTGCCGTCGCCGTCGAGCATGAGCGCGTAGGGCTGGTCGATGTACTCCAGCGCCTCGATGATGGCGTTTCCCTTCCCCTTTCCCGACTGCTGCCTGACGGTCGCACCGGCTTTTTTTGCAATATCGGGAGTGCCGTCGGTGCTGTTCCCGTCCATAACGAAGATATGGTGAAAACCCATCCGCTGAAACGTCGTGACGAGCTCTCCTATCGTCGGCGCCTCGTTCAGCGTGGGGATGAAGATGCAGACCTCATCTTTCTCGATACTCATCGGTATAGTAATATGAATTTTTATCATAAGGGCTTGCATGCACATTGCCAAAAAGGGTCTGCGGGTACTCGGAATCGCCGAGAGTTTCTCCGGACGCGAGCGCTCGACCCTCGCGGGCATCGTGATGCGCAAGGATCTCCGGATTGACGGAGCGGCGTTCGCAACCGTCACCGTCGGCGGCATGGACGCGACAGAAGCCGTCCTTCGGATCGTCCGTGTCCTCGACCGGCGGGACATCAATCTCATCATGATCAGCGGCAGCGTGATCGCCTGGTTCAACATCATCGATCCGGCAGCGGTCATGGATGAGACCGGACTCCCCGTGATCGTCGTCACCTACGAATCGTCGGAAGGTATCGAAGAGGACATCCTGCACCATTTCCCGGGCGACCCTGCGAGGCTCGCCGCGTACCGGAGGCTCGGGGGGCGGACGGCAGTCGATCTTCGCACCGGCCACACGATCTATATCCGGCCGCACGGCATCGCCCTCGCCGATGCCGCCCGGCTCTGTGACGACGTTACCCTGGACGGCAAAGTTCCCGAGCCCATCAGGGCGGCACGGCTCGTCGCCCGGGGCACGATGCGGTCGGGTATCTGCGGGTGAGGCATATAGGTGGTCTGTGAGAAAAAGAGTCATACTGGTGTAGTATGGATTGGTCTCATTTCCAGGGGGTCTTGAGAAGATGAAAAAAAGGTTATTTCAGAGAAGTTCCGATCCGGTGTATACCACCCTCGACGATTGGATTCTCCACGAAGCGATTCCGTTCTCCGTTGATTCGTCCGAAACCCTCAATGCCTCCATCGACAGGGTCATCGCCTCACTCGGCGACCCGGTGGAACTCCTCGGCTTTGGGGAAGCACTCCACGGCGGCGAGGAGATTCTTCTCCTCCGTAACCGGCTCTTCCGGCGTCTGGTGGAGGCGCATGGATACAGCGCCATTGCCATCGAGAGCAGTTTCCCTCGTGCGCACGTCGTGAACGAGTACATCGCCGGCCGCGGCCCGGCATCGTACGAGGCCGTGCAGGAGACCGGATTTAGCCACGGGTTCGGCCGGCTCGACGCGAACCGGGAACTCGTGGAGTGGATGCGGACGTACAATGCCGATCCTTCCCACCCGCTCAAACTCCGGTTCTACGGCTTTGATAGTCCGACCGAGATGGTCGGCAGCGATAGTCCACGTCAGGTCCTGCATTTTGTCCTCGATTACCTCGCCTCGATCGATAGCGCCGGCAGTGAGGAGCGTCGCCAGCGCATCGACCTGCTTCTCGGCCGGGACTCCGATTGGGAGAACCCCGCTGCAGCGTTCGACCCGGCGAAGTCGATAGGACTCTCACCAGCCGCAACGGAGTCTCCGGATCGAGACGGAGGATCTCATTACCGAACTCTGCATACGCCGTCCCGAACTGGTGGCGAAGAGCGACAGAAGTCGCTATCTGGAAGCCGCGCAGTATGCAGCGGTCGCACGGCAGTCTGCTGAACTATCATGCGGTGCTTGCGCGAACCTCGGCCGACCGGGTTAGCCGGCTGCTCGGCATTCGCGACGCAATGATGGCGGATAATCTGGCACATGTGGTCTCCCGTGAGCGTGGCCGGGGGAAGGTGCTCGCCTTTGCTCACAACAGCCATCTGAAGTGCGGAAAGGCGGTATGGCACTTCGGCACCGACGTGTACGCATGGTGGCCGGCGGGAGCGCACCTCGATGTGACCCTCGGCCCGCGGTATGCCGTCATCGGTTCGGCGGTCGGCGTCTCGGATCCGAACGGGATCGGCACGCCCGAAGCCGGTACGCTTGAGGCGCTTCTCGCCGCCGCACCGGGGCCGGGGCGGTTTATTCCGACGCACAGAGGCCAGGGGCTTTTAGCCCCGGAAATCGCAGCGCTTCCGACCCGCTCGGGCAGTATGAAGAACCCGACCTACTTCCCACTCACTCCGGAGAGCTTCACCGATTTTGACTGGCTGGCTGTCCTGGATAGTGCGGCATACAACCGCGGTGGGCCGGCGCTCCCATAATAGGACGGTTAACTGCAGTAAAGCGCTTCGACGTTCCGGCAGCGGTCAGGACGGCGGGACGTTCGGGTCGATGGGACGGGCGAGTGATAGCATCGGATAATCCGATGGGGGCTCCATGCACCGAGAAAAAAGTGGGGGTGCCTACCCCGCCGTCGTGAACTGCCAGACCTCCCCGGATATGTCAGGACATATCCCCGTCGGTCGCGGTCACCTGCCAGTAGTACGTGGTTCCCGCCTCAAGTGTCTCCGGCCTCAGGCTCGCCGAAGGCGCCTCGGTCAGTGCCTGCTCGTCGGGCGGCGTGTTTTTCCCGATAACGACCGTGTAGAGCAGGGGGTACTGGCCGAAGTTCTCGCCGTGCCAGGTGAGCGGTGTATCGACCGGTACATCGGTGGCGCCGTTCTCCGGGAACGGGGCGTCGGGCTGCTTCGGCGGGTCAATGATTGCGTCGGGGCCGGGCGAGTCCTCCCCGTCTCCACCCCTGACGGTGAACGTCCAGACCTCACCCGGAACATAGGTACATGTCTCCATCGGTCGCGGTCACCTGCCAGGCGTAGGTGACGCCGGGCGTGAGGTTCTGCGGGTCGTACTCCGGCTCTTCGAGATCCTGTGCTACCGGATCCGCCGGCAGGCCGGCGCTGCCGAGCGAGATTGCGTAGCGCACCGGGTACTGCCCGGAGTCCTCGGCCGACCACCGGAGGACTGTATCGGCGGAGACGTCCGTCGCACCCGACGGCGGCACCGGCATCTCGGGCGGGAAGGGAGGTTCGATGATCGACGTTTCGTCCGGTTCGGAGTCCTCGCCGGTATTCTCGGGGAGGAGATTCTGGCTGTCGGCCGGGAGCGATGCCTTCACCGCCGCATCTCCTCCGGCTGCATCCTCCGGGAGGAGCGAGACGGCGATCCCGGACGAGGCTGCTACCGGGATGGTCATGGCGATGAGCAGGAGGCCTGCGCAGAGCAGGACGGCAAAGAGAGGTCGCTGCTGGTTGGTGTCGTTTCTGGTTGTTGTCACTGGTATCCCCTCGTAAACTCGTTGATCCGAGTGTCGGTGTCGGCCTCGGACAGACGCCCTATACGCGGGGGACCATATATAATTTTCGAAATTAAATAAAAACCTATAGATAAAATGCGGTCGAGCTGTTCCGGGAAAGATCGTTTTTCCACAGTCTTTGGGGTACACCCTCGCGAAAAATAGTTTTGTGGCTCCGGGAATTGCAGAGGCACCGTGAGAAAAGGTAATATCTTGTGGGGAGTCGATGAGGTCGTCCGGTACCTGCTCCCTCGCTCCTTCGGTTATGCCCGGGTGATCATCGTTGCTATGGGACTGTGATGGAGGACGAAGAGACTGACGCTTCCGAGGAAGAGCTGATCGAGCCTGCTCCTGCCGTGCGAGCCGAGAATAATGAGATCGGCCTCTAGCTCGGTGGCGAGACCGACAATCTCCGGCCCCGGCTGCCCGAAACGCTTCTCCGGCGTGATCCGGACGCCTGCCGCTGCCGCCGTATCCACCGCATCCGCAAGGATATCCTCCGCCTCACGCTCGAGCATCTCATAGACCGCCTGCTGGGCGACGGCCACCGGCTCCATATCGTTCATGGTGAGCGAGGGGTACAGCCCCACCTGAATGACATAGATGGCATGGAGGTCGGCATCGAGTATCTTCGCCAGGGCAAGAGCGCATTCGAGAGCCTTCTTTCCCACCTCCGAGCCGTCGACTGCGACCAGTATCGTTTTTAGCATGGTTACCGTGCTCCGTTTCGCGTACACAGTTCAAGGCGCTGCACGGATAAAAATACGACCATTTGGTTCTGCCCGCGCTATGCGGTATACGAGTGGCGGGATACCCTCTTGCCGGTGTCACGGTCGAAGATCTCGACGGTAACCAGGTCGCCGGGATGGAGTGTTCCGTCGTTTAAGTTGATCCAGATGCGTTCGTTCGGGTTCCAATACATCCCCTGGCATCCGCTCCCTTTTATCGTCTGTACCCCGTAATGGGGCGTCGGGATAAAGTTTGCACCGTTCAGGGTTTCGATAACGCATGGATATATCTCCTCGCCGTCCCGGTAAAACCGTGCCGTCAGGCGGTCGTTCTCGAATTGCACCGTGCCGTTGTTCCGGAGGGTCACCCTGCTCTCGTAGTTCAGGTTATAGGGAGGGTCGTTGTTTATGTGCTGGACCTCGGTGATGATGATCGACGGGGGCTCCGGCGGTGGCGGCGGCCAGGTCGGGAGCGTGAACCCGCTGCAGAGGAGCCATACGATAAGCGCCAGGATGATCGTCAGGGCAACCATGAGCAGCGTCCCCTGCACCGGGGAAACGGCCTCCTCACTCTGCTGCCGCCGGTTCACAAAGTATTTTTTAAGAGGATCGTTCTGATAAGGATTGCGTTTGGGCCGCCCTCGAGCGTGAAAATAGTGGTATGCGCTTACTCCTGGTATTCTTCAAGAGCAAGCTGGTATATCCAATCCAGGAGCCTCGCGCACTCTTCGGGCGTGCACTCCTGATCGCATCCGATGCAGGGCAGAATCTCAGTTCCGGCGAGAATAACCGACGGGTCGATTGCCCGTTTCTTCGCGCGGAGCAGGTATGTCTTGATCCCCTCATCCCGAAACTCGATACGCTCGATCAGGCCGGAATCCAGCAGCCTTTTAACGATGCGGGAACACTTCCGGCTGTCGATATCCAGCAGCTTCCAGAGTTCACTCTGGAGCACTCCCTGCCGGCGGGATTGAATGAGATTGAGCGCTTCTTCCTCCTGGTCGGTCATACGCAATCAGATCAGGGGTGCAATGGTCAGGATGTTGTTGCCGCGAATGACGACTGTCCCGAGGGAGCGTTCCCGCTGTTCTCCCAAATACTCGATGGTTTCGTCCATGTGGATGTTTAAGTGCTCGTCCACTGCCATAAGCCTGCCCTCGAGCTTGCGGCCGTCGTCCTTAATTTCAACGACAATTTTCGAGTCTACTAGCGAAAAAACTTTTTTAACTGGAAGTACAATGCCGTTAACCATCCGTTCTTATGTGGTTAGCGAGCGTAATTAATTTTTCCATGAGCGGCAGCCGGGCGATGATCCCGGCTGTGTGGTTGATACGGCATCGGCGGCGGGGATTGCTCTGCATGCCGGATACGCGCCCTCATTCAGACAAGTTTATTTTTCAAAACTACGATTTAATTGCATAATGAAGACCCGCTCAATCCTTTTCATCGTCGTGCTTCTCCTCGCCACGGCCGGCTGCCTGCAGGCGCCCGAAGGTGCAGTAAACACCCTGACGGTCACCGACGACACCGGTGTGCAGGCCGTGCTCTCGCCTCCGATCGAACGAGTCATTTCACTTGCCCCAAGTGAGACCGAGGTCGTCTGCGCTCTCGGGGCGGATGCCCTGCTTGTCGGAAAGACGGATTACTGCAACTATCCGCCGGAGATCGAAGATGTGCCGTCGGTCGGCGGGCCGAAGACGCTCATGTCGAAAAGATCATCGAACTGCAGCCCGATCTCGTTCTCGCTACCACGGTAACCGATGCCACGAGGATCGAAGGGGTACGGGCGATGGGGATTCCGGTCCTCATCTTCAGGGTCGAATCGCTGGAAGACGTCCATCGCAACATCAACACCGTCGGCGCGGTGCTGGGCTGTCCGGATGCGGCACAGACCCTGGTCGGCAGGATGCAGGAGCGGGAAGCGGCCGTATCCTCCGCGCAGACCCCGGCAGAACCGGTGAAGGTGCTCTATGTCCTCTACGACGATCCGCTCTATGTGGCAGGGAACAATACCCTGCAGGACGACCTGATCCGCCGGGCTGGCGGTGTCAATATCATGGCCGATGCGGAGGGCTATGTCGTCGCATCCGACGAAGCGGTGGTCACCCGGATGCCGGATGTCATCATTGCCTCCACGTCGCATACGGCCGGTTTGGCACCGATCAAGGATAGCCTGCTCACAAAATCCGTATTCAAGGAGATCCCTGCCTTCAGAAATGATCGCATCGTCACCATCGACGCCGACCTGGCCAACCGTCCGGGACCACGGATGATCGATACGCTGGAGTTCTTCGCCGCATGCATACGCGAGTAAGCCCCCTGTGGATGTATTCCGGCTGCTGCGTGCTCCTGCTGAGCAGCGCTGTTCTGGCGGTCTGTATCGGAGAGTCGCCGATAGACTGCCGGACGGTGTTCTCCATCGTCCTTGGCCACCTGCTGGATCCCGGAGCCGGATATTCCACATCGGAAGAGACGATCATTATGCTCATCCGCATCCCGCGGGTGATTCTCGCCGGGTTCGTCGGGGCGAGCCTCGCCGTATGCGGAGCGGTGCTCCAGAGCCTCTTTCGAAATCCCATGGCCGATCCGTTCATCCTCGGCATCTCGAACGGTGCTGCGCTCGGTGCCTCCGCAGTCCTGCTGTACGGCGTCTCGTTCGGCCTTGGTATCTTCAATCTCCCGCTGGCGGCGTTCGTCTCCGGGACCGTCACGATTCTGCTGGTCTATGAACTGGCGCGAACCGGGCACCGGGTAGCGACGAATACGCTCCTCCTCTCCGGGATTGCCGCAGCGGCGTTTATGTCCGCCTGCACCTCGTTTCTACTCTTCGTATCGAACGAAAACCTCCACCAGGTCATCTTCTGGATGATGGGCGGTTTTGCCGGCCGGACATGGGATCATGTCGCCATGCTGCTGCCGTTCACCCTGCTCGGCATCGGTGTCTTCCTGACCCTCGCCCGTCCCCTGAACGCACTGATGTTCGGGGAGGAGTCGGCGCTCTATCTCGGGGTGCCGGTCGAGCGGCTGAAGAAGGTTCTGCTCGTCGTATCGGCAGTCGTTACCGGAGCGGCGGTTGCGGTGAGCGGGATCATCGGATTTGTGGGACTGATAGTTCCGCACGTTGTACGGCTCGTCGCCGGACCCGACCACCGTACCCTGCTGCCGCTCTCGGTCTTCGTCGGGGCGACATTTCTCATCCTTGCCGATCTTCTGGCACGGCTCGTCATCGCTCCGGCAGAACTTCCCATCGGTGTCATCACCGCGCTCTGCGGTGCTCCGTTCTTTATTTACCTTCTTCGATCGCGGCGGGGCGGCATATGAACCGACTCGACGTGAACGGGTCGGGTATGCGTTCGGCAGCAAACCAGTCCTCAACGATGTCACCATGGCATGCGCCGAGGGGGAACTCATCGGCATCCTGGGACCGAACGGTTGTGGGAAGACGACGCTGATGCGGTGCATGGCAGGCTATCTCGTCCCGGATACGGGCTCGATCTGGTACAACGGCCGCCTGCTCGGCGAACTCTCTTCGCGTGACCTTGCCAGGATACGGGCGGTCGTGGAGCAGCAGCTCGTTACACCGTTCGACTTTTCGGTCTACGATTACGTGATGCTCGGCAGGACGCCGTACCTTGGCCGGTTCGGGTCGGAGACGGCGGAAGATCACCGGCATGTCGAGGAGGCGCTCGGTCTGACCGGCAGTTACTCCTTCAGCGACCGGTCGATAGGCACCCTCTCCGGCGGCGAACTGCAGCGGGTGATGATCGCCCGGGCGCTTGCCCAGCAGCCGGGGATTCTCCTGCTGGACGAGCCCACATCGCACCTCGATGTCCGCTACCGGCTTGAGATCATGCACCTGCTCCGCGATCTCGCCGGTGAGAGAGCCGTCGTCGCGGTGATCCACGACATCAACGATGCCTATGCGTTCTGCGACCGCGTGCTGCTCCTGCGGCAGGGCAGGCCTGTCGCGTTCGGACCCCCTGCAGATGTCCTCACCTCCGAAGCGCTCAGCGATGTCTTCGGTGTCGTCGCAAGCCCGCTGGAGCATCCCGGGGTGGTGACCCCGGTTCTTTCGTTCACCCTCCCCCGATCCGTTCGCCGCAGGCGGGCAGGGCGTGTGATTGTCATCACCGGGGGCGGCTGCGGGCAGCACGCCGTTTCGTCGCTGGTGCATGAAGGCTATGATGTACGGGTGGGCGTTCTGAATGAGGGCGACCGCGACCTCGAGCTCGCCCGCTCGCTCCGGTGCCCGGCGCTGACGGAACCGCCGTTCTCCCGGATCAGGCAGAGCAGCATGGCGTCGCTCCGGGCATGGTGCGCTGATGCCGACGCGATCGTGCTCGTTGCAATGCCCGTCGGCGCGGGAAATCTCGGGAACCTCATCGTCGCGGAGGAGATGCTCGGGAAGAAACCCCTGGTGCTCTTCGCGCGCAACCAGACGTACGGCCGCCTTGATTTCACCGGAGGGCGCGGTGAAGAGGCATACTTCTTCGTCGCACGGGGCGCTCCGACCGCGGCGTCGGTCGAGGAACTGCTCATGCTGCTCGAGCGGGAGATCCCGCAGGCATCTTCTCCCTCCGGGGCAGAGGAGTGAAGCTGCCGGAACCCCGGCTCTCCCCTCTCTCGCACCCTCGCGGTAAAGGCCGTGCTCGCGATCCGGCATTGACTGGAACTCTTCCGGCCGGCAAGGTGCACGAGGTTACTTCGATCCGAATTGGCCTTCAATTCCCGGGCACGTATGGGAGACCCTCACGAAGGCGGTTCAACCAATCGTGATAATCGCTGTTATTGAGAAGAAGAGAAAAAAGGGGTTATTCGGGGAGAGACTCCCATCTGTCTTTCAACTGCTTTTCGACGCCGGGGAGGGTCGTGTACTCCATCTCGTCGAGCGAGAGCCGGTGGGGCTCGAAGGGTCCGTGGTTGCGCATCATGTCGGATATCTCGCAGCACTTGTCGCGGACGCGGTCGAAGGCGGGGTCGTCGAACATATCGGCAGGCCCGACGAGCTTGCAGTCGGAGACCTGGAACCCGAGACAGATGACCCGGGGCGGACCGTCGAACTGGGTACAGTTGGCGTCACAGACGCCGACCGGCATGAACGGGCCGTGGTGCGAGCCGCGCATCCAGCCGGCGACGAGGATCGGTGTCCGGAAGGGATCGATGACCTCGCCGACCGACGGGAATCCGCTCTGTGCGCGGACAATCATCACGGGGTCGTCCTTGCCGACGTAGCGTCCTGCCATCATGTTCAGGCGCTGGGTGCTCGTCGACGCGGCAATCTCGCCGCTCTTCTTGTAGACGGCCTTGATCAGGTACCGGGACGGCGCGCCGATGTAGGCGAGCAGGTTGTACGTGTCCTCGGGTGTGTTGAAGTAGATCCTGCGCTTCGCGATGACATCGTGGATCTCGAAGGTGAACCCGTCGTGCATGGACGGGTCGATGACGAGGCCCGACGTGTTGAAGGGGTCTGCAAACATCTTGTAGAGGAAGAAGTTCCAGGCGCCGGGCTCGGTCTTGTCCGCCATGAAGACGAGAATAGGATCGCTGCCGCGCTCCTCGAACTCCATCTCCGCGACGCCGGGGCCCATGCCCTTGACGTTGCCGCTGAATGCGTCGCTGAGGAGGTCCTGTCCGGCACCGTAGAGTTTCATCTCCTTTGCAATCTTGGCGCACTCCATGAAGACATTCCAGGCGAGTTCGTGAATCTCGGCGTTATCTTCACCCTTCGTGTGGGTCATGATGAGCTCGAGATCGTCCCCGCAGTGGGTGACAAAAGAGTCGGTTATCACCGTGCCTTCGGCTTCTTTCAGCATCTGCGCTGCTTTCTCGAGAAGCCTCGGGTGCGTGCGGGAGTGCCCGGGAAAACTCCCGACATCTGCTTTTATTACTGATACGGTAGTCTTTGCCATAGAATCACCAATAGTACCATAGGCCTAGCCCTTATGGGTAATAGGCTTTGCCCTATATGTACATACGCTGAAAGAGAAAAAATGTTGTTGAGTGAGCTTCTCGGTCACTCGATCTTGATTGCTTTGCCGCGGTTGAATTTGACCTCGAGAACACCGTTTTTATAGGACGACTGCATCGAGTCTGCGTCCACGGAGGGGAGGTCGACGCTCGTCAGACTGGTTTCCGCCGGCGATGACGGTCAGCGTACTGCTGATGAGTGACAGGTGGATGGAGTCTTTCTCGGCACCCGGCAGATCGATAGCCACCGTCACCTCACCGTCGGTCATATACACTTCAGCAATCGGTTCGATGGAACCCTCCGACGAGGGCTGATCTCCGGAGACGGGGACTGCTCCGCTCTCGACGGGCTTTGCCTCCTTTGCGGAGTCGGCATCGGTTATGATGATCTTGAAACCGTATGCGAAGGGTCTGTTCATATCCCCCTGATCTTTCATGCCCTGTTCCATGAGGCGTTTCATCAGTTCGTTGAGCTGCTGGAAGATGTCTGCTGGGCTGTCACTCATATGCATCACTGTCGGTCTGGTTATTGCTGATGTCGCTCGGGCGGTAATGGTCTACCGCCGCTGGGGAATCGCCCCCTCTCCGGCAATGCGGAGATGGGGAGTCTTCCGTCAGTACGCCATCCCTGCCACAGGCAGGGGGCGTTCTATCTTTGCTTTCAGTTCCTGGGTGAGGCGCTTGATCCCGCTGAAATCCTTCTTTCTCTTGTAGACCTCGCTTCGGAGAGCCTTGTTGAGATTCCGGATCTCAGCCTCGTCTTTGCCGCCCTCCCGCATCTCGGCACGCCTGATCGTCGAGACGGCTTCCTCGAGCGTCGCACGCTGCTCCTGGTTGTAGATGATCTCCCAGGAGTGGCGTTCGTGCTCTTCGAGCTTGTCCATATCGAGCGTCCCTTTCACACGGGAGAGCGCCTCTTCGAAGTCCCCGCGGGTGATCTGGATATTGCGGGCAGCGTTCCGCCGCTCCTCCTCGGTCTTCTCTGCCATCGTTGCGATGAACTTGCGCATAGCCGCGAGCCTTTGCCTCGCGGACTATCGCTTCGATATCGGCGCCGACGTAGCCCTCGGTCCGATCCACCAGCTCATCGATGTTGATATCCCGGGCGAGGATCTCCTGATCCCGGAGGTACACTTCGAAGATCTTCTTTCTGCCTTCCCGGTCAGGCGGCGGAACGTAGATGATCCGGTCTAACCTGCCGGGGCGCAGCAGCGCCTCGTCCAACATGTCCGGGCGGTTGGTAGCGCCGAGTACCATGACATTGTTGAGCTCCTCGAGGCCGTCGAGCTCTGTCAGGATCTGGCTTACCACACTTTCAGTTACGTGGGATGATCCTATATAAGTACCGCGTTTCGGCATAAGCGCGTCAATCTCGTCAAAGAAGATAATTGACGGCGCTGCCTGCCTCGCTTTCCTAAATATCTCGCGTACGCCTTTTTCTGATTCTCCCACCCATTTTGAGAGTAATTCAGGACCTTTTACAGAGATGAAATTGCTTTCGCTCTCATTTGCGACCGCCTTTGCAAGGAGTGTCTTACCCGTACCGGGAGGGCCGAAGAGCAGGATCCCGCGGGGGGGCGCAGTGGCCAGCTGGGCAAATACCTCGGGATATTTGAGCGGCCACTCAACCGCCTCCGTAAGCTCGCTCTTCACCTCTTCGAGACCGCCGACGTCCTCCCATGAGACATCGGGTATCTCTACGAGCACCTCACGCATCGCGCTCGGCTCGACATGCTTCATCGCCTCGATGAAGTCGTCGTTGTTCACCCGGAGGTCCTCGATCACCTCGGCCGGGATCTCCTCTTCGAGGTTGATCTTCGGTATGATCTCGCGGATTGCATGCATCGCCGCCTCCTTTGCGAGCAGCGAGATATCGGCGCCGACGAACCCGTGCGTCGAGCGGGCGTACTCCTCGATGTTCACGTCGTCGCCGAGCGGCATGCCCCGCGTATGGACGTGGAAGATCTCGAGTCGTCCCTTCGTATCCGGAATGCCGACCTCGATCTCGCGGTCGAACCGGCCGCCGCGCCGGAGTGCCGGGTCGATGACGTCGGGGATGTTCGTCGCGGCGATGACCACGACCTGGCCGCGGGCTTTGAGTCCGTCCATCAGCGAGAGGAGCTGGGCGACCACGCGCCGCTCCACCTCGCCCTTCGTCTCCTCGCGTTTCGGTGCGATAGAGTCGAATCTCGTCGATGAAGATGATGGCGGGCGCGTTCTCCTGTGCCTCCTCGAAGACCTCGCGCAGCCGCTCTTCGGACTCGCCGTAGTACTTGCTCATGATCTCAGGGCCCGAGAGCGTGATGAAGTGGGCATCGACCTCGTTTGCGACCGCTTTTGCTATCAGCGTCTTTCCGGTGCCCGGCGGGCCGTAGAGCAGCACGCCCTTCGGGGGTTCGATGCCGAGCCGCTCGAAGAGTTCGGGGTGGCGAAGCGGCAGCTCGAATCATCTCGCGGACGAGTTCGAGTTCGCGGCCGAGACCGCCGATATCCTCGTAGTGGACGCCGGTCGCTTCTCTGCCCTTCTTCGGTTCGTAAGGGGTCTCTTTGAGTTCGATCTCCGTACTGTCGGTGACGATGACGATCCCCTTCGGGGCAACCTTTGCGATGACGAACATTAAGGCGTTGCCGAGGATGTTGACCCTGATAGCCTGGCCTTCGGCAACCGGCCTGCCCCGGAGGAGCCGTCCGAGGTCCTGCTCTCCACCGACGAGACGGATGGCCTGGGTCGGCTGAATGGTGATCTTCTTTGCGTATCCTGCTTCGGACTTTCTGATCCGTACCTTGTCGTCGATGCCCGCCTGGACATTGCCTCTGGTGCTGCCGTCGATCCGTAGGATCGCCTTGCCGGTATCCTGGGGGAAGCCCGGCCAGACGAGTGTCGCCGCTTTTGCTCGACCCTCGATCTCGATCACATCGCCGCTGACAAGATTGAGGGTCTTCATCATGTCGATACTTAAACGGGCAATACCCCGGCCGGCGTCTTCGTGAGCCGCCTCTTTTACGGTTACCTCAACATAACTGGTATCTACCATATGACTGACCTCCTCATGGTATGTTTACCATAGGTAAATCCCAATAGTATAAAAAAGTATCTCTTAAGTGAGTGTTACCGGCAGGTGATGATGCCCTTTTCCGTGACGATATACTCCATGGCGATGTCATCCGGCTCGAATGGGAGGCGATCCACCTCCTGGCAGGAGTATGCTATCCCGATCCTGACCGGGTGCGGGCAGCGTTCGAGGAACCGATCGTAGTACCCGGCACCATACCCGAGGCGGTTCCCCTGCCGGTCGAAGGCGAGCATCGGGATGACGACGACCTCGACATCCGCCGGATCCGCGGGGATCTCGTGGCCCAGGGGCTCGGGAACGTTAAAGGTGCCGGGGGCGAGGACCGAGAGTTCGTTGATGTACGAGAGCCGGAGACTGCAGGTCTCCCGCTCGATGATCGGAACGACGACGCGCTTTCCTCCGGCGAGGAGACTCGCGATCAGCTCCTGCGTCTCGACCTCCGGGGCTTTTGCGGCATAGACCATGATCGTCGTGTAGCGATCGAGCAGGGGTGCCAGCCTCTCCCGGATGGCGCTGCTCATCCGGGTGACGGCGTCACTGGAGAGCTCGTTCCGCACGGCCTTTACGTGCTCGCGGATCTGCTGTTTTGTCCGGCTCATCTGTACCCTTGAGTTCGACCGGAATCCAGATAAGGTTTGCAGCCCGTCCGCCCGGACGGCCAACCAAAAAAAAGTGTCGGGGATATCAGAAGGAGAAGTGCCGGGAGACGATCTTGAGTGCGCAGAAGTCGCCGCACATCGTGCACGCATCGGTATCGGCGGGCGAGCGCTCGTCGCGGATGGCACGGGCACGCTCCGGGTTGATGGCGACGGCATACTGGCGCTCCCAGTCGAGGTCGCGGCGTGCGTGTCCCATCTCGAGGTCGGCGTCGCGCTTCTTGAGCTTGATCATATCGCCGACGTGGGCGGCGATACGCGAGCTGATCACGCCTTCGTAGACCTCTTCGGCGTTCGGGAGCGCCAGGTGCTCGGCAGGGGTGACGTAGCAGATGAAGTCCGCGCCGTGCGACGAGGCGATCGCGGCGCCGATGGCGGCGACCCGGTCGTCGTAGCCGGGGGCGATATCGGTGACGAGCGGGCCGAGCATGTAGAACGGCTTACGGTTCGTGACCCTCTTCTGGAGGACGACGTTCGTCTCGATCTCGTCGAGCGGGATGTGCCCGGGCCCTTCGACGATCGCCTGCACGCCGAAGTTGTGCGCCTTGTCGGCGAGTTCCGCGTTGATTAAGAGCTCCTGGATCTGGGCGCGGTCGGTCGCGTCGTGGACGGCGCCGGCACGCATCCCGTTCCCGAAGGAGAGCGTCACTTCGTGCTCTTTCAGGATCTCGAGGAGGTAATCGAACTCGGCGTAGAGCGGGTTCTCTTTCTCGTTGTGCAGCATCCACGCGGTCATGAATGCTCCGCCCCGGGAGACCAGGCCGCCGTGGCGCCCCTGGTTCTGCAGGCGCTTCATCGTCTCATAGTTGATGCCGGTGTGGATCGCCATGAAGTTCGTACCGAGCTTCGCCTGCTCCTCGGTCGCCTTGAAGATGGCGTCTTCCTCCATGTGGATGACGGCGCCGAACTTCCGTGCGGCCTCGATGAATGCCTGGTAGAGCGGCACGGACCCGACGGAGAGATCGGTGGCCTCGACGACCCGGCGCCGGATCTCGAGGAAGTCGCCGCCCGTGGAGAGCTCCATCAGAGAATCGGCACCGGCCACGCTTTGCCTGCCGCGCCTTCTCGACCTCGTTGTCGATATCGATGATATCCGAGGAGGTCCCGATGCTTGCGTTGACCTTGGTCCTGAGGCCTTCGCCGATACCGCAGAGCGCAACGTCACGGTAGGGGGAGACCGGGATGACGATATGCCCACCGGCGATGCCGCGCCTGACAAAATCTTCGGGGACGCCCTCCTGCCGGGCGACGATCTTCATCTCTTCGGTAATGATGCCCTTCTTTGCATCCTCTATGAGACCCATACTACTATCGTTGGAAGAAAGAGTAATTAAAGGCTCTTTTTTGGGAATCGGGAGGAAATTGTGCTTGTTCTCTTCGCAAGTAAATTTGTTTACTATTAGTCAGGTACAGTTGCATTGCACGGATGCGAACTTATTCAAGAAAACCGAGCCAATTATGCTGTTATGAGGGTAGATGGCGTGAAGGTGAATTTCGGAGGCCTTGTCCCGATCAGCACCGTCGACTGGCGTGGACGCGCCGTCTGCACGGTATTCTTCCGCGGGTGCTCCGCGGACTGCTACTACTGCCACAACCGTGCCATCAGGAGCGGCGAAGACCGGCGCGATCTCGATGAGATCGTCGCACTGATCGGCGAGTCCCGTCTCCTCATAAGCGGCGTGGTCTTCTCCGGCGGCGAGGCGACGATGCAGCCGCAGGCTCTCGTCCGTCTTGCCGAAGAGTGCAGAAATCTCGGGCTCCTCGTCGGACTGCATACGAACGGCGTCTATCCGGAAACGCTCGCGGAGCCTATCGACCGGCACCTCGTGGATATGGTCGCGCTCGACATCAAGACCACGCTTCGAGCACTACGACGATCTGCTCGGCCTCGCCTGCACGGAGCAGGTGAAGCAGTCGCTCGCCCTCTGCAAAGAAGCCTATCTGCGAGGCGATCTCGAGTCGTTCGAGGTTGTGGTGACCATGTTCCGTGGACGGGAGGACGATGTCCGGTATATCGCCCCGCTCGTGGAGGAGGTGCCCCTGGTACTCCAGCAGGGAGTCTTCGCCGCCGCATCTCCACTGACCCGGAGCGATCTCGAGACGCTCGCCGCCCCACTCCGCCGGCAGGTGAGGATCCGCACCCGCGAGGAGGGGGAGGTCACGTTCGGGGCGGGCTCCCGGGACGAGTGAGCGTGTCCGTGCGGATTCACGATCGGTCGTTAAGCATAATATACTCAGGAACGCACCTTACTGAACGGAACCATTCGTCGCGTGCTCCGCCTGCGGGCAGCGACTACTCTCTGCACGAGCCGGAAAAAAGCATCCGGTCGATACGGTATACCGGTGTGCAGGATTTCCCGAAAACCCGGGAGAACGGAAGTTTTTTGAATGGAGTAGAGGGAGATTTGCGTTGATGAGGGTCATAGGTGTTGTAGGACTGCCGGGGAGCGGTAAAGGGGAAGTATCCCGGATTGCCCGGGAGAATGGTATCCCCGTCGTGGTGATGGGCGACGCCATACGGAGGCGCGTGACGGAGGCGGGAATGCCCACGACCGACAAAAACCTCGGCGAGATGTCGCGGCGTCTCCGCGAAGAGATCGGGATGGACGCCATCGCCAGGCTCAGCATACCGGTGATCGAGAGCCGGTCGTCCCCCGTCGTGCTGGTGGACGGGATCAGGGGAGACTACGAGGTGGAGACGTTCCGGCGGCAATTCCCGGACTTTCTGCTGATCGGCATTCGCGCATCCTTCGCAACCCGCCTCGCCCGCCTCGTACAGAGGGGGCGTTCCGACGATACATCCGCTGCTGCAGATCTGCAGTGCCGGGACGAGCGCGAACTCGGCTGGGGGCTCGGCCGGGCGCTCGAGCAGGCCGACACCGTGATCGAGAACGACGGAACGGTGGGCGACCTCGCCATACAGGTGCGCGAACTCCTTCGGCAGGCAGGGAGTCTGCCATGACCTTAAAGCCCTACTTCTCCTCGTCGTCGAAGGTCTGGGAGCCCCGGAACTGGATCTACGGGATCGAAGAGGCAGGGTATGCCGGGTGGGAGATCGTCGCGGACGGCAGGTACCGGTTCGATAATCCCGGGACGTTCCGGGAGATCCGGGAGGAACTTTCGAGCACCGGCCTTGCCGCATCGGTGCATGCACCCTACAGCGACCTGAATCTCGCCTCGGTGAACTATCCCATCTGGCGGGAGTCGGTCGGACAGATCTGCACCTGCATCGAGTATGCGGCGGAACTGACCGACCGGGTGATGCGTCCATCCCGGTTTCGCCTCGCCCGTCGGGAAACTGGTGCCCGAGAAGATGTGGGAGATGCAGAAGAACGCGCTCGTCGAGATTGGACGCTTTGCCGCCGACCGGGGCGTCCTTGCATGCCTTGAGAATATGATCAGCATCCGGGAGTTCCTCTGCCGGTATCCGGAGGAGATCCTCGGCATGACCGAAGACATCGAGGGCGTCGGCGTTACGTTCGACGTGGGGCACGCGAACACGAACGGTGCCGTCGGATCGTTCCTCCCGTACCTGAACCGGATAAACCACGTCCACGTCCACGACAACCACGGAAAGCAGGACGAGCACCTGCCGCTCGGGGACGGGACGGTCGACTGGGAGAGCGTCGGGCGAGCCGTCGCCGCCGAATACTCCGGGATAGTCGTCGTTGAGGGGCGGACGCTCGACGAAGCGAAACGGAGTCTTGCAGCTTTCGGGAAGTGGTTCGTATAGCCGGCGAGACGCTCCACGTCCACTTCCTCGGCACCGCCGGGGCGCTCCCCGCTCCGCAGAGGAACCCCTCCTGCATCATGATCCGGCGGGGCTCGGACGCAATCCTCTTCGACTGCGGCGAGGGTGCGCAGCAGCAGATGATGCGTGCACGGACGGGTTTTGGCGTCGACGCGATCTTCGTCACCCACTGGCACGCCGATCACTTCCTCGGCATCTTCGGCCTCGTGGAGTCGCTCTCCTTCATGGGGAGGACGGACGAACCCCTCCACATCTACGGCCCTGACTGGGTGCACGAGTTCATCAGTGTCCTCCGAACGGTCGCCCGGCATAACGTTCGGTTCCCCGTCCACGGGCATACCCTCGGGCACGGGGACGTCGTACCGTTTCCGGGGTTCACGGTCAGGGCGTTTGCCACGCGCCACGGCATCACGAGTCTCGGCTACGTCCTCGAAGAGGATGAGCGCCCCGGGAAATTCGACAGAGAGCGGGCGATCGCGCTCGGCGTCCCGCCGGGCCCGCTCTTCGGAAGGCTGCAGCGCGGCGAGACCGTCAGGATAGTGCGGGACGGCAGTGATGTCGAGATCCGGCCCTCCGATGTCATGGGCGAGCTGCGGCCCGGGCGGAAGGTCGTCTATACCGGGGATACCCGGCCGATGCAGCAGGAGAGCGGGGTAGCGGGGATGATGCAGGATGCGGATCTCCTGATCCACGATGCGACCTTCGACGATGAGGATGCCGCGAGAGCGGCCGAGGTTCTCCACTCCACGGCGGGGGAGGCCGGGGAGGCGGCGGAAGCGCTCAATGCCCGGATGCTGGCTCTCGTTCACGTAAGTTCCCGCTATACGAGCACGGCAAACCATATACGCGATGCAAAGAAACGATATACGGGAGAAATCATCGCACCGGCCGATCTCTCGGTGCTTGAAATAACCTACAGGAGCTGAGTGACGGTGGACGGTGATACCGATGGTGCAGGGCATAGCGAGCCGGTACCGCCTCATTCTGACCGGTCTTCTTGCCCTGCTCGTCACCACTGCAGCGGGTAGCATCGCCGGGATCTATCTCGGATCGGCAGCCGACGTGCTCGCACTGATACCCGGCCTGATGGTTCTCCTGCCGGCCTCGATCGACATGCGGGGGAACATCTCCGGCGTCTTTGCATCCAGGCTCTCGAGCCTCGATGCACCTCGGCGAGTTCGAGGTGGCCTTCGATGAGGGCTCCGTCCTCGGCGACAACCTTCGTGCTTCCCTGATAATCTCCGTCCTGACGGCATTCTTCCTCGGCATCGTTGCGAACGCCGTCGGCATCGCCTTCGGTATCGAGGTCCTCGGCGTACTCGATCTCGTCCTGATCTCGCTTCTCTCCGGGGTGCTCTCGAGCATCGTCATCCTCCTGTTCACCATTCTCCTCTCGATCGCAAGTTACCGCTACGGGCTCGACCTCGATATGGTCGGTGCACCGGCCGTGACGACCGCCGGGGATATCGTCACCATTCCGGTACTCATCGCGTCCGCCGTTCTGGTTATGGTACTTCCGCCGGAGGTCAGAACCGTGCTTGCTCTCGCTGCAGTCGTGACCGTCGCCGCCGCCCTCGTCTACACCCGGGCCGCGAGCGCGTCCGTGAGAAGGCTCGTCACCGAGCGGACACTCCTTCTTCTCCCGCTCTCGCTTCTCGGGATTCTGGCGGGAGCGACCTACGAGGCCGGGCTTGACGAGCTCGTCGCCTTCGCTGCATTTCTGATCCTCATACCGCCGTACATGGGAGGGCTCGGTTCCATTGGCGGCATCCTCGCATCCCGCCTCGCAACCGAGATGCATATGGGAACGATATCGCCTGCGCTTCTCCCCGGGCGCGAAGCGGCGCATCACTTTATTATCACCTACTTCTATACGTTGATACTGCTTCCTCTAATAGCGGTAATCGCCCATGCGGCCGCGGTTCTGCTGGGGCTCGCAAGCCCCGGCCTCGGGGTGATGGTGGCGATCAGTCTGCTCGCAGGGCTCCTGATCGTAACGCTGGTGAATGCCGTGGCCTACGTCACTGCCAGCGTCTCGTTCCGTTACGGGCTCGATCCGGATAATTTCGGTATCCCGGTGATCACGAGCATCATCGACCTGATCGGCGCGACCGCGCTTATTGCCGTGATAAATATCGTGCTATAGTGAAAGATATATGAAAAGAACGCTAATGAGACCTATGATGGAACGTGACTATCAGCCGGTCAGCTTCAAGGATGTCCTGATAGAGATGAAGGATATCTCCGAGCTGATGGTTGACCTCTCATATTCCGCCATACTCTTCGACAGTAAAGAGATTGCACTTGAAGTGATCAATCTCGAAGAGAGCATGAATAAACTGGTCTACCAGGCCAGAATTCAGAGCGTGCTCGGAGCAAGACGGCTCGAAGAGGCGGAAGCGATGAGCGGGATGCTCCAGGTGGCCGAGGCCGCAGAGAAGATCGCAAACTCCGCCTCGGACGTCGCCAAGCTCATCTTAAAGGAGGTCCGGTTTCCGGCGGAACTCAAGAGGGTTCTTCCCGAGGCCGAAGAGGTCGTGGCACGCGTTGTGGTCGACGCCGGAAGCGACCTTGACGGACGGACGCTCGGCGGCCTGAAGCTGCAGAGCACGAGCGGTATGCAGGTGATCGCCATCCGCCGGGGCAGGGGATGGATCTATGATCCGGGCAGGGAGACCGGGATCGCGGCCGGAGACATTCTGCTCGCGAAGGGTCCTGAAGGGGGCGCCGAACTCCTCTCCCGGATGGCGGGCGCCGGGGAGTATCCCCGCCGGGAACCGCGGACCACCGGCATCCCCGATGACCTCGACCGGGTCGTCAAGCTCATCATCGAGATGAAGAACATCAGCGAGCTCACCGTCGGGCTTGCCTACACGTCCCTGCTCTTCAACAACAAGGAGGTCGCTCACGAGGTGGTCGTCCTCGATGCGGCGATGGACGACATGCGCTACGACCTCGATCTCTGGATCCTCGAAGCGGCGAAGAAGATCGACGACGTGAAGGAGCTTCGGGGACTGCTCTATATGTCGTCGTTCGCCGAGGCGATCAGCAATGCGGCCCGTGCCGTCGTCGATGTCCTCCTTCGCGACATCGAGATCCCGCCGGTCTTCAAGAAGATCGTCCGCGAGTCGGACGAGATCATCACCCGGGTACCGGTGGGCGCATCCTCTCCCCTCGTGGGACGAACGCTCAAAGAGGCCACCCTCGGGACGGTCACGGGGATGGTGGTGCTCGCGATAAAGAGCCGTGACCGGTGGATATACCGGCCCGGAAAGAACGTCTGCCTCCGGAGCGGTGATATTATCATTGCGAAAGGCAGAAGAGATGGTGAATGCAGGCTCTACGAGCTTGCCGGGTTCACGCGTGAAGAATCAGAATAATTGGGAGAATCACAATGGCAGATACGACAGATACGATCGTTTACCGGCTCAGCGCGAACTGTGACCTCGACGAGGTCGAGGAAGGAAAGATGTACCTCGGGCGGGTCCAGGGCTTTGCTACTTTCGGTGTCTTTGTTCAGTTAAACGACCGGATAAAAGGACTTGTTCATAAAAGCAATATTAAATCGGAGCATAGTGAGCGCGATCCGATCATCGTCGAGGTGCTGCAGATCAGGAAGAACGGCAATATCGACCTTGAAGAAGTGACGCCGCAGGTCTACCAGACCGAGACCGTGACGAAGGCGATGCCGACGATCCGCCTCTCCGACCTCGGGCGTAAGATCGGCAGGACGGTGATGATCGAGGCCGAGGTGGCGCAGATCAAGCAGACCTCAGGGCCGACCATCTTCACGCTCGTGGACGAGTCCGCCACCGAGAACGCCGCTGCGTTCATCGAGGCGGGAGTCCGGGCATACCCCGAAGCGCAGCTCGGCGACATCGTCGGCGTCGTCGGCGAGGTGATGCAGCGGAATAATCAGCTCCAGATCGAGGTATCCTCGCTCTCCGTCCTCGAACCCGAGGATGCAGACCGGGTGCGAGCCCGGATCGATAAGGCGCTCGACGAGCGGGCGGAGCCTGAAGATATGCCGTTCCTGATCGAGAGCGACGTCTTCGAGCGGCTGAAACCGGCGATGCGGAACGTGGCGAAGCAGATTCGAAAGGCGGTCTTTACCGCGCAGCCGATCGTTCTCCGGCACCACGCCGATGCAGACGGGATCTGCGCCGCCGTTGCGGTCGAGACTGCCGTCACCGCCCTTCTCCGGGAGAGCGGCGGGGACTTCGACGCCGAGTACTTCCTCTTCAAGAGGGCTCCGTCGAAGGCTCCGTTCTACGAGATAGAGGATATTACCCGGGACCTTGATTTTGCCCTGAAGGACAACATCCGGTACGGTCAGAAGATACCGATGATCCTCCTGATGGACAACGGATCGACGGAAGAGGATGTGCCGGCGATGAAGGTTACCCAGATCTACGGGTTCCCGGTCGTCGTCGTCGACCACCACCACCCGGACGAGATCGTGGATCAGTACCTGGTCGGTCACGTCAACCCCTACCACGTCGGCGGCGACTTCGGGATCACCGCAGGCATGCTCGGCACCGAGATCGCCCGCATGATCAATCCGGCGGTGGAGGAGCAGATCAAGCACCTGCCGGCGATCGCCGCTGTCGGCGACCGGAGCGAGGCTCCGGAGCGGGCACGCTACCTGGATCTCGCCTCGCCCGCCTACTCCGAGCAGCACTGCAAGGATATCGCGCTTGCTCTCGATTATGAGCAGTTCTGGCTCAGGTTTAACGACGGACGTGAGATCGTCAAGGATATCGTCAATTTGAGCGGCAACACCGAGCGGCATATGAAGTTCGTCGACCTGCTCACGACCGAGGCGAACTCTGCTATCGAAGAGCAGATGGAAGCGATCATGCCGCATGTGGTCTCGCGGGTTCTGCCGAATGGAGCGAACCTCTTCATGCTGGACGTCGAGATGTACGCTCATCGGTTCACATTCCCGCCGCCCGGTAAGACCTCGGGCGAGGTTCACGACCGCCTGGTCCGGCAGCATCCCGGCGAGCCGGTGGTGACGCTCGGGTTTGGGCCCGACTTCGCCGTGCTGCGCTCGAAGGGCGTCATGATGAACATCCCCCGGATGGTCCGGGAACTGCGGCAGGAGATCATCGGCGGCGGCGTCAACGGCGGCGGACATCTGGTGGTCGGGAGCATCAAGTTCGTCGAAGGGATGCGGGATGCCGTGCTCGAAGACCTGATCGAGAAGATCGGCCAGGCACCTATCTGACCCGCGTCCCCGGGAAATCTCCCGTTACACTTCTCTCCGGTACGATCCGAAGCGGGCCCCTTGCGGCCGCTTCGTGTTTCCGCTCTCTTTTCGGGCTCTCCGGGGCTTTTTCAAGAGCCTCGTACAAAGAAGTCTCTGCTATTCCAACCTCACGGGATAGCCCATCGCCACCTCGTCTCTGGGGAAAACTTCCGGCCGACGCCTCCCCTGCATTGTATTTCGACCGAAATATAAATATGCAATTATCGTTCAGAGGGTCTCCTTATGTCAGTCAACAGACGAGCGCTTACAGGCCTCCTGATGGCCCTGCTGGTGGTGGGATGCATCATCGCCACACCGGCAGCGGCCGGGGTCGTGAGCCCGACAGAGGCACCGACCGAGATCCCGCTCGGTGAAATAACCGTGAATGAAACGGTGGCGACCGAAACTCCTTCTGCCACGGAGACCTCGATCAGCGGACAGGCCGTGACGGAGACGGAGACCGTTACCGAGACCGTGACTGAAACCGTTACCGAGACGGTAACCGAAACGCCTACCGAGACGGAGACCGTTACCGAGAGCGTTACCGAGGAGCCCATAGCCGCAGAGGCAGCTGAACCTGAGCAGTACAGTGATCCAGGTCGAGCCGGGAGAGACGATCACGGTAGGCAGCGATCCGCAGTCTTTCGACCTCACCGGGCTTCGGAACACGACGGGCGGTGAAGACCTGCCCATCACCGAGCTGCGTGCGTACGACAACGATAATCCCGAGACAGGCACCCTTGTAAATACCGTCGACGTCGGTTCCGACGACTCGGACGTCGAGCTTTCGGCATCCGACTTCGGCAACACCTTCGGCATGTACTACCCCTACGACGGGCAGAATGTTGTCGACAACCCGATCGATGTCACGGAGGAGAGCGGTAGTGTCGTAGATAATCAAACGGCCAACGAGACGACGACCACCGAGGTGACGGAAACACCCAACGAGACGGTGACAACCGAGACGACGACCGAGGAAGTGACGACGGAGATGACGGCACAGCCGACGTTCACGACGATGCAGGAGGAGACGACGCCCTCACCGACAACGACGGCTACTCCGGTCTCGATTCCGATCGTCCTCGGGGCTCTTGGCATATTCGGCCTTCTGATCGCCGTGAGGAGGAACAAGAGATAAATCTCCGCTCCATTTTTCCCGCCGGAACGACTATCATTCTTCTCAGCATACACCGATCTACAGGAGCGTAACCTCCGCTCTCTTCCTTGCGGAGAGGTGTACGCGTCTACATCCCGGTTCTCCCTTCGAGTACGGTAACAACCTCTCAAAGACAACCGGAATATCAATAATCCGTTAAGCTCCGGTGCAATCGGGGTTAACAAATAGGTAAATATATATACTGTGCTGGATAAAATGGAGCTGCTCACGAGGGAAGAGTTAATGTCTACAAAGGACCGTATTCGGGAGAAGTACAACGAAACCCAGCGTAAAATCCTGTATCATCTGAAATCCGGTATGAAAACGGGGAAGTCGTACTTCAAGTCCAAATATATCGCGAAAGATCTCGGTCTTTCGCCAAAAGAAGTCGGCATCAACCTTGCGATCCTCTCGGAGATCTGTGATGAGCTCGATATCACGCGCTGGAGTTACTCAAACAGCACCACGTGGCGGGTGACCTCCCGGGCATCATAATATTAATGGCATAAGTTCCTATTTTTCTCCATGAAAGTTGTCGACTTTGTAGCACCGGTTGAGTTTGTTGCAGACATCAACGAAGAGAAAGACTGCCTCATGTCCCAGGACAAGATAAGCGGCGGCCAGAATGATCTCTGGTTCAACATCGACGTCCCGAAAGGCCACGGAGTGAAGGCGGGAGACCGCGTCCGCATCACCATCGAGAAGGTCTGATCCCAAAACCGGGCAGACCTAAAATCGGCCTGCCTTCCTCGCTCATGCTCCGCGATCTGCGCCTGCCGGGAGTGTCTCAAGGCTGATGACATACCGGTCTACGTTCTCGCACCCGACGATCAGGTAGTAGGTGCCGTCGCTGGTCTGGACGTTCTTTATGATCGTGCCCGGGTAACGAAGACTCGGCTCCTTCGACGATGCCGCCCGTCTCCGCATCGATGAGAGCCATCCGGAACAGCGCAGCCTGCGGCCGTATATCGGCAGAGACCGTGCAGTTCATCCGCCATACGGGGGATGGTACCGAGAACACTTCTGTCACGCCGCCGTCCGATCCCTCGACGTAGGCGAAGGGAACCGTGCGGTTTGTCTTCCAGGGGATATCGGAACCGCCGAACGAACTCAGGTTGGACGGAAGGTAGTACCGGGGTACTTGCGATAGTCGGCCTCATACGCGATTCTCTGCGGCCCAGGGGCGGTGGTCGCCATGGGCGTTATGCCGGGATTGCCGGGGGTGGGTGTCGGGCCAGAGATCACTGCAGGTTCGGTCTGGTCTGCCGGGATATCGGATGCCTGGCCGAAGACAACCGCTACGACGGCGACGACCGCCAGTGCCGCGAGAATACTAAAGAGATCCCACTTATCCACTAAATATGAATAATCCGGGCATTTTGAAATAGGTTTCGCATCGTGAGCGATTAACGCCGTCCGTGCATCCGAAGCACCGATTGCATAGCCGCGTATCTGTTTCCCGGGAATAAGCGGGCAGAAAAGAATTGTTTATATACGGCCAACTGGATACTGTCCTGATAGACTATGGATATGCCGGAGGTACGCACATGGGTGATCTTTTACCTTCTCTCATTTGTCGTACTGCTGGTGGCACTCTTCCTCACGACCCAGGAGAGCGGGCAGCTCTGGATCAGCCTTACGCTCATCATCATCGTCGTCGGGATCAACTTCACGATGCTCTTTTCGGAACTGAAGCGGCAGAAGGAGAGGAGAGAACTCATGAAGAAACTATCCGGAACTGAAGGCACCCCATCGTGTATCGATGCCACCGGGCGCAGGTGGTGAGACGTCTGGTCGACGATTCCCTCCTCCCGCCGCATGTCCGTGAACGGGAGTACTGGAGACAGTACCGGGCAATGCGCACGATGATCGTGCGTCTCACCTCGCAGCACGAACTGGTGCGGCAGATCAGGGGAGAGCCGGCGATCCCGGCGCAGGTGCAGGAGACTGCGGTGAAAGCGCTCTCTGCCGATATCGAAGAGACCCGGCATATCTTCGGTGAGGTGCTCGAAACGCTCATCACGACCGGCATGCAGACCGCACACGCCCTCGACATCGAGACCGCGGTGACGATACCCCCCGACTCCGATCTCATCGAGGTGCTCGAGTGCCTGCTCTGGGTAGACGGCACACCGGAGCGGATTGTACCGGAGATCGGCAGTGCTCTCGTCGCTTTCGGGATACGGCAGGGTCACGGCACTCCTATGCGAGCGCTCCTTGAATTTTACCAGACCGAAGAGGTCCGGTACGACAGGCTCCTCGAAGGCTCTCTTGAACGCTGTTCTCTGCAGATCATGCAGGAGATCTATCCCGCAAAGCAGTATCGCATCCGGATGAGACTGCCGGCGGAGGCCCTGATCGGGCGCGGCATCCTCTCGTAGACCGGATCAGGTTCTTCGGAAAGTATCGGGATGCTGGCTGCCATGGAAAAGGAGGGGTCTAAGATACCTTTTTGGTCAGGATCTTCTGCGTACTGTTGTAGGGGGAGAAGAGGTGCTCGACCTCCCGGCCTAGATACTCCGTCTTTCCCATGATGTAGTATCCGTCGGATAGCAGGGCACTGTGGAACATACGGGCAAGGTCGTTCTTCTGCTTCTCCGAGAAGTATATCGTGACGTTTCTGCAGCTGATGACGTCGACGTAGCGGATGGCGGGTATATCGCTCATCAGATCGTGGTGCCTGAACTTGACGAGGTCTTTGATATGCGGCTTGACCTCGAACATGCCGTCGTCCCGGGCGATAAAGTGCTTGCGAAGTTCCCGTTCGCCGACGTGTTCGACGGCCCTTCGGTCGTACACGCCCCCCGCCGCTTTTTTGAGCACTTCCCGATCGATATCCGTCGCGTAGATCGTGACGCCGGCACCCGGCCGCGCTGCGAGGAGGTCGTGTGCGAGTATGGCAAACGAGTACGGCTCTTCTCCCGTTGCACACCCGGCGCACCATATCCTGATGGTGCCCTTCTTCTGGAGGAGCGAGGAGAGGATCTCCTGACGGAGAACCGCATACACCTCCGGGTCGCGGAAGAACCTCGTGACGTTTATGGTGAGAGCGTTCCTGAGCAGGTCGACCTCCTGCGGGGTCGCCAGAAGATACTTGTGGTATTCTTCATAACTCTCGTTCTTCGTGAGGCGCATCCGGGAGAGAATTCGCCGTTTGATATAGTCTTCCTTGTAGCTTGAGCACCGGATCTGAACCAGTTTCTCAATACTTCGCTGGAGCGATGAAAATGCATCCATGTGCTGTCTGTCGTCCCCCATCGTGGCGCACTGTACGGTGTGTTGGAAAATCCCTGCAGAGTGGTTACGTGTTCCGGTATCCGTCAACGCTGCTGATGACTTTTAAGATGTCTACCCAGATAACGAGACCTTTTCCCTTCTCCGAATCATCAGTCCCGCTCTTGATGATGCCCTTCACGAACGAACCGATGTTCGACGATATGCCGTCGCTCATCTTCTCGACGTCCTTGTCCTGGATCTGGATCACACTGTGAACGTCGTCGACGATGATGCCGACGTTCGCTCCGCCGGTTGCTTCGGGGATCAGGACGACTATCTTCTGGCTCTCGGCGATCTGGCTGTCCGCAAGCCCGAGGAGGTTCTTCAGGTTGATGATATTCGTGATCTCGCCCCGGAGGTTGATGATGCCGGCGAGGTAGTGAGGGGCGCGGGGAAGGGGAGTGATCGGCATCATCTCCACGATCTCCCGGGCTATCTGGATGTCGAGGGCGTAGTGTTCCGCCCCCAGTTGAAATTCTACCACATCGATGGTGTTTGTCATGGTAGATACCTCAGTTCAGACTGAACCGTTCCATCATCTTCTTGAGTTGTTCCGCCATCACTGCAAGTTCGTGCGATGCGCTGCCGACCTCCTGCGTCGACGCACTGACCTCTTCGGCAAGGGCGGCCATATCCTCGGTCCTTCCCATATTCTCCTTGTTCATGTGGGTCGAGTCTTCCATATTCTGCATGACGTGGTTGGTGGAGTTTGCCTGGTCCTCGGCAGCTTTCGTGATCTCCGTGATACCGTGGGCAACCACTTCCGCCTCGTCGATGATCCGGTTCAGGGCATCGATCGCCTTATTGACGCTCTCGATACCCGCCTGGATCTCGTTGTGCGACGACCGCATCGACCCTGCCGTCTTGTCGCTGCTGGCCTGGATCGACAGGATCATATTCGCGATATCCTGGCTTGCACCTTTTGACTCTCCTGCAAGGTTTCTGATCTCTCCGGCAACCACCGCAAAGCCCCGGCCGTGTTCGCCGGCCCTCGCGGCCTCGATGGCGGCGTTCAGTGCGAGCAGGTTCGTCTGGTTGGCGATATCGGTGATCAGTTTGACGATGTTGTTGATCTCCCGCATCTGCACATTCAGATCGGTGATCTCCTTCACGCTCTGCTCTGAGATCTCCTCCACATACTGCATCTTCTTCGTGGCGATCTGTCCGAGGGCGGCAGCATCGTTCCCTTCCTTTGCGGCCTTCGATGCGTGGTCCATGACCTCCTGGGAGGTGCTTGCGATCTCTTCGATGGATGCCGAGAGGTCGGTGATCTCCTGGCCTATCTCCTCGATCTTCTCGAGCTGCCGCCGGGCGTCCTCGCTCGACTGCTGCGTGGAGAGTGCCACCTGCTCGGTTGCCCGGATGATCTCGTCCGAGCTCCTGCTCACCTCCTTTGTGGTCTGCTCGACCTGCTCGGCGGCCTTGACCACTTCCTTGAGGAGTGCCCGGATGGCGGTGGCGGATGCGTTATAGTCCTCCTTCACCCTCTTGAGCGGGTCGTTCGCCCCAACCGTGACGGATGCGGTCAGGTTTCCCTGGGCCATCGCACTCAGCGCCTCGCCGAGTTCTTCCGCACTCCGGGCGAGGACTGCATTCTCCTCCTGTGCAGTCTCCATAAGCTGCCGGATCTGCTGCTCTTTCTCCCGCTGCTCCGTGATATCGAGGTAGATGTAGAAGGCGACGTCGATCTTTCCGTATTTATCGAAGATCGGGATTCCGTAGAGGATAAGGAACTTCTTCACGCCGTCCGGCCAGGTGACCAGCATCTCCGATACGGATAGTTTTCCCTTCTCATAGCAGGCGTAGAAGTCGTCGCCGGAGAGCACCTTGATGTTAAAGTCGGAGAGCTTCTTGGCCATCAGCTCGTCCCGGGTGCCTCGCCATACCTGCTCGTACGTCTTGTTGATGTCGATCCGCTTCTTCTCCTTATCGAGCACGGCGATGGCGAGCGGGTTATTCTTGATCATCGTCTCGACGCGGTGCTGTGCGGCCTGGGACTCGTCCATCTTCTCGTGGAGATCCGTCCAGTCGTTCCAGACGTAGAAGGCCATCTCTATCTCGCCGTTCCTGTCGAGGATCGGGATGGCGTTCAGGGTCAGGTACTTCCGCACACCGTCGGGCCACTTGACGCGGACATTCGTCGTCGCCCGCTTCTTCGTCTCGTAGCAGGCGTAGAAGTGGTCGCCGTCGAGAACCTCGATGTCGTAGTCGTAGAGTTTCTTTGCAATCGTCTCTTCGCGGGTTCCGCGCCACATCCGGGCATACTCGTCGTTGATGTCGATCCGGCTCTTGTCGGCGCGCAGAACGGCGATCGCAAGCGGGTTTTCCTTGATCATCGTGTCGTTCCGCTGCTGTACCTTCTTGACCTCCTCCATCTTCTCGTGAAGATCCGTCGTGTCGTTCCAGACGTAGAAGGCCATCTCTATCTCGCCGTTCTTATCGAGGATGGGGATGGCGTTCAGGGTCAGGTACTTCCGGACGCCGTCGGGCCACTTGACGCGGACGTTCGTGGTCGCCCGCTTCTTCGTCTCGTAGCAGGCGTAGAAGTGGTCGCCGCTGAGAACCTCGATGTCGTAGTCGTAGAGTTTCTTTGCAATCGTCTCTTCGCGGGTTCCGCGCCACATCCGTGAGTACTCGTCGTTGATGTCAATCCTGCTCTTGTCTGCCCGCAGGACCGCGATGGCGAGCGGGTTTTCCTTGATCATCGTGTCGACGCGGTGCTGTACGGCTGTGGTCTCGTTCATCTTCTCGTGAAGATCCGTCGTGTCGTTCCAGACGTAGAAGGCCATCTCTATCTCGCCGTTCGTATCGAGGATGGGGATGGCGTTCAGGGTCAGGTACTTCCGCACACCGTCGGGCCACTTGACGCGGACGTTCGTGGTCGCCCGCTTCTTCGTCTCGTAACAGGCGTAGAAGTGGTCGCCGCTGAGAACTCTCGATGTCGTAGTCGTAGAGCTTCTTTCGCAATCGTCTCTTCGCGGGTTCCGCGCCACATCCGTGAATACTCGTCGTTGATATCGATCCTGCTCTTGTCTGCCCGAGGACGGCGATCGCGAGCGGGTTCTCCTTGATCATCGTGTCGACGCGGTGCTGCATCCGCCTGATCTCTTCCTCCTCTTTGCGGAGGCTCGGTGATGTCGTTGTAGACGTTCAGGAGAGCGCTGAGTTCGCCCTTCTCGTTCAGGATGGGAATGCCGTGCTGCTCGAGGGTGATAGGTTCCGGCCGGAAACTCGACGACGATCTCTCCAAGCGAGCGCTGTTTCTGGACGATGGCCTTCTTGATGCCGTCACCGCTTCTTCGACAGAATCTTGAAATCCCGAAGAGACATCGCCATTATCCGTTCGCGTGGAATACCGCTGAGTTTGACGAAGGCTTCATTGGTGATCGTCACGCCGAACTCTTTATCGACGACGAGCATCGGCATCGGGTTCTGCTCGATGAGCACCTCCGTCTGTTTCTGAAGGCCGGTGATCTCGGCCATCTGCGCCTTCAGTTCCTCTTCTTCCTCCCGCAGTTTCGTCACGTCGTTGTAGACGATCATGATCCGGTCAAGCTCGCCCTTCTCGTCGAGGATGGGGATGCCGTACTGCTCGAGGGTGAACGTGCCGGACGGGAACTCGACGACGACCTCGCCGAACGCTTTCTTCTTCTCGGCGATCACCCTTTTGATCCCGTCGCCCTTCTGCGAGACGATAGTAAAGTCCCGGAGCGCCATCTGCATGACCCGCTCGCGCGGAATACCGGTGAGTTTGACGAAGGCCTCGTTCGTGACCGAGACGCGGTACTGCTGGTCGACGACGAGCATCGGCATCGGGTTCTGCTGGATGATCTCATCCGAGCTCTTCCGGAGATTCTCGATCGTCTGCATGCCGTGCTGTATCTCTTCCTCCTCTTCCGCCACCTTCTCGAGGAGCGCGTTGACGGAGGCTGCGAACGGCTTATAGAACTCCGGAATGCCCGAGAGATCGATTCGCGCGGAGAAGTCTCCGTCGATTGCCGCCTGTAAGGCCGTCTCGACGACCGGAGGGATCTCCGCGGGCGATCCTGCCTTCGGCATTCCGTTCGCGCCGGAAACGGCTCCGGTGAACAGCGCTTTTCTTCCTGGTTTGTCAGTCATACTCTTTCATCCTCTGTGGTATCAGTCCCAACTCTTTATGGCGGACGCAATGGTGCGGTACGTTTCCGCGGCGTCGCTATCGGGTGCATAGTGCGATATGGGGAGTCCCCGCTGCTGCGTCTCGTAGATCCGCGGCGAGTACGGGACGGTGAAGACCTGTTTGAACTGCTTCTTGACTTCATTCTCAAGGGCAATCAGCCGTTTCCGCTCTTTTTCGTCGTCGGGGGATGACCGGGGCCCGAAGAGACGCTTGATAAAGAGAGCAAGCCCTCCGGCGGCGGGCTCTTCCCTGCCCGACTCTGTCCAGCGTGTCAGGATTGCAACGTCGGTCTCGATTCTGGCGCCGAGGAGGTCTCCCATGTCTTCGAAGATCGTGGAGAGTGTCCCTATTCCCTTGAGCGCGAATGTGCCGGGATCGAGCGTTACGATGGTGTGATCCGCAGCAACGAGCCCGTTGATGACGAACTGGCCCATACTCGGCGGCGTATCGATCAGAATATAGTCGTACGCGGGCACGACCGCAGCCAGCAGTTCCTTAAGGATGCCGGCACGGTCCTCGATGTTGTAGAGATACGGTTCGACCCCGACGAGATCCAGCGTTGCGGGTGCGAGATCGATACCTGCCTCCGTCGTGACGATGATATCCGGGACGGTAACGTCCGGAAAACCCTCGAAGACTCCCATGAAGGCGTCATACATACTCCGTTCAAGAGAGTCGGGATCGATGCCGAGGCCTACCGTGGCGTTTGCCTGCGGATCGCAGTCGACGACGAGTACTTTCTTCCCGTCCTGCTGAAGAAACCCTGCAATGTTAATGCACGATGTCGTTTTGCCAGTCCCACCTTTATGATGGGCGAACGCTACAATGGTAATGCTAGCACCCCTGCTACGTCTATTTGCAATATGTATTCTTAAATCTATTTTTTTAGACCGCACCCCTGCGCTGCCGAATTTTGGATTTCCGTATACCAGACCTCCAGAATCATCCGAAATATCTCTGCGGGAGGTTCCCGGCGGGATGACGCGACCGGTTCACGGGTCAGTCCGGGATTCATCGTATCGATCTCCCGCCGCCGAATCTATTTAGTAAGGAATAACTGGCTCTCTGGTATACACTCAACTAATGTCCCACAAAACTACGGTCTTCTGCATCCTGCTCCTCTTCGCAGTCATCGGAGTTGCCGGATGCCTCGGCACCGGTTTCGGTGACCTGACCTACGACGGCGAGGCGCTCCATGTTCAGGTCGAGAGCTCCCGTAACGCGACCGACGCCGTTCTTCAGGTCACCCTGACCGAGATCGACGGGTTTGAACAGCGGCAGATCTTCTCGGAGGCCACGTATGTCGATCTCGCGGCGGGAACGAACGAGTATACTGTCCCCGTCGAGCTCGCGCCGGGAACCTATCGGGTCTACCTCTACCTCTTCATCGGCGACGAGCGTGGAGCCTCCGTGATCCGCGACCTGCAGGTGTGATCCGGCGTGCGCCGTGAAGGATTATCAGTAGCCCGTGGGCTTTTGCCCGCGGACACGGTTTTTACGAACTGCGAGATCTACAACCCTTTTGCGTGTGGCTTTGAGTCTACCTCGCTTGCGGTACAGGACGGGCTCGTCGCAGGGCTTGGCGACTACGCCGGACGCGAGGAGATCGATCTCGGCGGCTCACTGGTCGTCCCCGGGCTGATCGATGCCCACGTTCACATCGAGAGTTCGCTGCTGACGCCGGCAGAGTTCGCCCGGCTCGTCCTCCGCCACGGGACGACGACGGTGGTGACCGATCCGCACGAGATCGCAAACGTCTGCGGGGCGGCGGGGATCGAGTATATCCTCCGGGAGAGCGCCGAAACGTCCCTTGACGTCCTGGTGATGCTCCCGTCCTGCGTCCCCGCAACACCGTTCGATATGGGCGGGGCGAGCCTCTCGGCGGACGATCTCCGCGAGTTCTGCGGCCAGGGCCGCGTCATCGGCCTTGCGGAGATGATGAATGTTCCCGGCGTTCTCGCGGCCGATCCGGAGATCGAGCGGAAACTCGACCTCTGCGAGATCGTCGACGGGCATGCCCCGCTGCTCACCGGAAAGGACCTGAACGCCTACGTCTACGCAGGGATTACAAGCGATCACGAGTGCACGCTCCTTGCGGAAGCGCGGGAGAAACTCCGCCGGGGCATGTACATCATGCTGCGCGAAGGCTCGACGGAACGAAACCTGGCCGAGCTCCTGCCGGTCGTTACCGGCTGCACGTCATCGCGGTGCTGTTTTGCGACCGACGACCGGCATGCCGATATGCTGCTCGCCGCGGGGCATATCGACGACTGCATCAGGAAGGCCGTCGCGCAAGGGTGCGAGATTGAGATCGCGCTCCGGATGGCCACGCTCTCCGCCGCGGAACGTTTCGGGCTCCACGACCGGGGGGCTCTTGCTCCCGGCAGGCTTGCGGACTTCTGCGTCGTCGACGACCTCGCATCGTTCCGGGTGAGCCGGACGTTCAAACGGGGGATCGAGGTTATCGACCCGGGTTACCGGGTTCCCGCCGCGATTCGGCGCCCGCTGGTGGCAGTCCCGCCCGATGCCGATACGCTCCGGATATCCGGCAGCGGCAGCGCACGCGTTATCGGCCTCGTCGAAGGCCAGATCATCACCGAGGATCTCCGCTTCGAGGTGAACGGCGATCTGATCCCCGATACCGACCGGGATATCCTGAAAGCCGTCGTCACCGACCGCTACCGCGGCAAGGGGTCGGGCGTCGGGCTCGTTCACGGCTTTTCTCTCACCGAGGGGGCGCTCGCAAGCAGCGTCTCGCACGATTCCCACAACATCGTTGCGGTCGGTGTCGACGACGCCGATATCATCGGAGCGATCGCGAGAGGTGATCCGGCTCGGCGGGGGAATGGCGGTGGTCGACGGCGAATCGGTCACGACGCTGCCGCTCGAATGCGCGGGGCTGATCTCGACCCTCCCGTATACGGAGGTGGCGGAGAGGCTCGGGAAGCTCGAAGAGCACGCACGAAGCCTGAACGCGGTTCAGAGCCCGTTCATGTACCTCTCGTTCCTCGCGCTGACCGTGATCCCGCACCTGCGGGTGACGGAACGGGGCGTCTTCGACGTCGTGGCTTTCTCCGACGTCCCGCTCTTCGTCTGATCGGCTAAACCCCTCCCTCTTTTCAGAATACGGCGATTACCACCGCTCCGGCGGCCATCAGAACAGCTCCCCCGCCCGGGTGCCGGCATCTCCCTCGCCGAAGAGGCGTCCGCCGATGACGACCGTGATAAGGATGCTCAGCCGTTTCATTGCGATCACGTAGGGCACGATCTGCACGGCGAGGGAGATATCCGTCGTCCGGAACGCCCGGTAGTAGAGGGCTGCTGCGACGGTATTCACCCCCGCCGCGAGAATGCCGGCATCGGTATCCCCGACGTACCGCTTCACGAGCAGGTAGTACGCCGCGTCGAGCAGCGCGCCTGCGAGGGCAAAGATGACCCAGTCCATCGCGGCCGCACTGAGCGGCCAACGGTATATACCTCTTCTTCACCGGCCGGGGCGCCTCATAATCTGAAGCCCGATCTGACCCGGGGCGATGAGAAAGATGCAGAGGAGGATTATCGGCTGGTGGAGGAAGTAGATGAGCGAGCGAGTGGCGGCCGAGGTATGCGAGCGGGCGTGCACCATACGGCTCCGCGAACTCTGCACGAAACCCTCGAACACCGCCCGGGTAGAACTTCTGCCCGAAGTAGAGCCCGAAGAGGACGAGGCCGAACCAGGGGAGGAGCGGGACGTAGTCGAGGCTGGTGAACGATGCGGGGTGTATGCCGAACCAGAGGAGCGGCCAGGGGCCCGTTATGCCGTTCGTGACGTATCCCGCGAGAAGAGCGGCAACGCCGAGGATGAGGTTCGCCGTCTCGAAACGCAGGAAGAAGGGGGCGAGCATGATGGCGATGCCGATGAAGTGAAGGATCCCAAAGACGATGTATCCCGACGGGAGGAAGAGCCAGGTTATCGCGGTGATGACAAGCCCGTAGCCGAAGATGGTAGCTCCCCGCCTGAGATACTTCCGGGTGAGCGCGGGTTCGTCGAGCCGCCTGCTCGTCCGGGCGTGGCTGATAGTGAGCGAGACGCCGACGAGGAAGACGAACGTCGATGCCGTGAGGTAGGCGACCATCCGCCAGAACCCGCTCGAGACGTTCACGGGAGCGACGCCGAAAAAGTTCAGATCGAAGACCGCGTGGAAGAGGATCATCGCGACGACGGCGATGCCGCGGGCTGCGTCGATCTCCCAGTATCGCCCGGAAATCGGTGTCTCGGTCATGGTTCCGTTAAAATGCGACCCGCCGTATCTCGGCGCCGCATCGGGGGCACGATCGGAGTTCATCGATCTCCCGCACCTGCTCCTCGGTCGGCTGATTGTAGATCCGGGAGAATCCACAGGACTCGCTGCACTCGAGAACAATAAAGAGGCTGCATATTCTGCCCATATCCCGACACATCCTCGCCGCGAACGTTCCCCTGGTGTTCCGGCTAACCTATTCCGGTAGGCGTCCGGGGGTCATAAGCATAGTTGTGCTTTCACGGGCGCAGCACGTCCCGACGCCCCTGGTCCACGGCATGATCCGGGCGGAGGCCGAGGTGCCCGATAAGCGCCGAGAAACCGGTGAGCACATAGTCCGCGCCGGTGTTGCCTCTCTCCCCTGTGCGCCAGTCGCCGTAGCTCGCAAAGGCGGTCAGCATCCCGAGGTCCCTTCCCGGGGCGATGTCGCGATTCGGGCTGTCCCCGACCATCATCGCCTGGTGCGGCTCCGCCCCGAACCGGGCGAGGGCGTACAGGAACGAGTCCGGTGCCGGCTTTCGCTTCCCCGAGATATCGGGGGTGACGACCAGTTCGAAGAGATCCAAGAGTCCCGTGCGGGTGAGCCGCCGCGTCGCCTGGGCATATTCCGCATCCGTGACGACGGCAAGCGAAAGGCCGGCATCCCGGAGGCAGGAGAGCGTCGTCTCCACATCGGGATACGGGGTAATGCACTCGAGTTTCACGTCCTCGTAGATCCGGCAGCAGGCAGCGAACGTCTCCGGACAGACTACTGCGAGGGTATCGAGGTAGTCCCGGATATTTCCATGGTCTTCAAAGCCATGAACTCCCCGAAGGAAATAGCCGAAGAGCTCTTCTTCGTCCCCCGCCCCGACCTGCTCGACGATACGCCGGCAGGCCTCGCGTTTTGCAGACACGAAGTCGAAGAGCGTATTGTCCATATCGAATAAAATGGCGGTTATCTCTCGATCCCGAGCTCTGCAAGCCTTCTGCATAGTGTTAGTTCCCCCAAAAATTTCCGGTAGAGTCCGTCGTCCGAGAAGCGGAGTTTCACCTCGTCGAGAGCGTTTCCTTTCCCCCCGTACTCCCCGAAGATGACGACGCCGCTACAGTCGATGAACCCGAATGCCGCGGAAAGCGTGAAGAGATACTCGAGAAATGCTCCCGCGGTGCAGGATGCCGCCCGAACCCGATAGGGCCGCTCGAAGAAGAAGTACTCGAATCCCCTCGGCGTCGCAGATATCGGCCATATAGATATCCGCCGTCAGCAGGACGGGAAGGGCGTATCGCTCCTCCTCGAACCGCCGCATTGCCTGGGCGATCTTCCGATCGTTCTCGCTGTTCCGGTGCGAATGCTGCCCGGGCGACGCTATCTCGGTCGCCCGGTCGCGGATGCTCCGGTACTCCCTGAGGGCCAGGTATGCGGCTTTCCGGGATTTCTTGGTGCGTTTGTTCTCGAGTTCGGCGATGAGCGATGCATGTTCCGGTGCATACCCGGCAAACTCGGCGATCCTGCCGGTGCTGTACTTGTGGTTGATGGCAAACGTGATCTCGTCCCGGACCGTATCGACGATGAGGTACTTATGAGGAGCGATGGCAGGATTGACGGACGCAAAGCGCTGGTAGAAAAGGTTGGTATCGAGCCCGAAGAAGACGTCCTTCTTCAGCCGGTGGTAGGCGGAGAGCATCCCGTCGAAGGTCTCCTGGTTGTCGTACCTGATGATGCCGCTCGCAAGCGCGCACTCAAGAATGTCCGAGTAGGACGGAAGTTCATTCGCGACGGAGCCGAAACGCTCCTGCGAGGTCCGGATATCGTCGCTGTCGGCACGGAGGTCGAGTTCGTAGCCGGTGCCCTTCGGCCGTGCCGTCAGCAGGTCGTGGTCGTAGAGGGGATAGGAGATGCTGATCTCCCCGTCCATCAGGTTGAGGAGGATCTGCAGTTCGCCCGCGACGATGGTGATATCGCTCATGGGGAGTTCCTCCGCCCGGCCTCTTCTGAAAAGTCCCTGATCTCCTGTATCCGGAGAGGAATCATCATATACGGCTTTGCAATATCCTCGACGCTCTTCATTGCCAGGTAGTATATGTGCCGGATCTCCGTCCCACCCGCAGCAACGGCTGCGAGGGCTCCTGCAATCGTGGCTTTCCTTCCCGAGGTGATGTCGAGTGCGATGAGGAACCCTTCACCTGAAAGCCGCTCGACGAGGGAGCCGACCGTCCGCCCGGCACCGACAAAATCCGCCTCCTCCACAAGCTCGAGGAAGATCTCCGGGTCTGCCCCATAGGCCTCCGAGATGATCCCGATCGCCGCCTTTGCCGTTTCTGCGTTCTCTGCATACGGCCGTTCCGCAATAATATAGACCCGCTCGGGGCGAAGGCCCCGCTCCCGGAGGACGGCATAGTAGGTGTTGACGAGAGCCCACGTCGACCGCCCGAGAGGAGTTATATAGGCATCCTGTGGCATCGGCATCTCCAAAGAGATTCTGGTCTTCCTTCTTCAAAACTCTCTCCCGGATCTATATAGTTTTTTTCCGGTGGGATCGCCGTCGCCCGTGGGGCGTTTTGCCGGCTCGAAAACCGTTTTTCTGTTCTTCTTCGATCTGCTTACGGCGGTTTTTCAAAGAGATTGTCTTTTTGGGAAACGGCTTAATCTGGTTCTGATTTCACATCTGAGATTTAATAGGGGCTTATAGGGGAAACAAACCCCTCAGAAAAAGAATAAAATTTGGTAAGAATTTTATGATAAGTCCGCTAAAAGGGGTACTTGAGCGCTACGCTTCAGAGATCCGTGAAGGGAACGAGCGATGACGAGAGATGCAGGACCAGGAACGCCTGAAGAGATCTGGGGTCTCGTCGACCCCGACCAGACGAGAAAGATGCGCCGGGACGCGATCGAGGACGGCGAGCTTATCGAGATAACCCGGATGGGAAAAGACATCGGCATACGCTACCCCCTTGCCGTATCGGCACGGGCGGCGGAGCGTCTGGTGCCGTTCCCGAACATCCCCCAGGATACCGTCACGGAGAACCTGTGGGATACGCTCCATGCATTCCGGGAGAAGGCATCGAGCACCCCCGAAGCGGAGTTTATCTTCTCGGTGAGCCTCTACCTGAACGGTCTGGTGCCGACGCTGACGTTCAAAGCGACGGTCTCGGCGGGGGACGAGGGCGAGCCGGTCATCACCATAATGACCCCCGAGGAAGACTGGGAGAGTGTCGGCGGCGGCGTCCCGTCTTCCGATAGCCCTGCCGGGCCCGCGCTCTTTACCGTCGATGATGTTGCGCGCCTGCTGAAGTTCTCCCCCTGCCGTATCCGGGCCTTCATCCGGGACGAGAAGATTCCCGCCGTCAAGTGCGGAGGGTCGTGGCGTATCAGGCGGTCGGATATCGAGCGCATCATCACCGACGGGTTCTGAGAACCGATCCGCTCCCCTCCCGCGGAAAGATTCTGTCTTCGGACCAACCCCCTATTTTTAGTTTGCGATTCTGGATTCGCCATATGAGGAAACGTATATCCTTTTTATACGTGCTAATGTAGATATTAGTGCATGCGGACGAGTGGCATGCCCTTTTGTCGGATCTGCACCGGTACATCGGGCGCCGGGCTCTCCGACGGCATGACGAGCAGCGCTGCCTGTTACGGGAGAGGTTACCTGCCGTACGGCACCGGGTGCGCGGGCATGCTTGCACTCGTCGCTCTCCTCTGCACCCTCGCTCTCTTTGCCTCCCCGTCTCTCTCCTTCGATACCGTTCCGGTCTCCCCCGATATGCCTCTCGTGGCAGTGGCCGGACTCTTTGGCGAGAGGGGCCGTTCCCTGCTCGGCAGGTTATGGCGTACCGGGGAGCCGAAGGAGACTGCCGATGAACCGGGTTCTGCGGAGAGGAAGATCGTTCCCGCAGAAGACGAACCACGTCCACCGGCTATTCCTAGAGGAGAGATGCCCCTCGCGATCCCGGCCGCCGCCGACGATCCATCCACAATCATCGAACGTCTTGATGCCATCCCCGTCATTGCGGAACAGGTACTCGGCGTTTGCCGCGCTCGATGCCGCCGAGTTTAAAAGCCGCATGAGTGATTCGGCAGCCGCTCTTCTGGAGGATGACGAATTCGCCGGGAGTTTTTTAGAACCGCACCGCTCCGAAGAGACGGATCCCTTCGAAGAGGAGGCGGCTTGCGGGGGGAACGAACCTGTTCTTGACCCGGCTCCGCCCGAGGATCTTGCGGCCCTTCCGGCCGAAGAGTCCGGGATGCTGGAGGATGCTCTCTCCGAACTCGAAGCGATCGATCTGCCGGAGAGCGACCCGGCGTTCCCGGATCTCGCGATCGATGAGTGCGAGCCGGAGACGGACGAACCCGAATACGGTGCTCTCTCTCCCGACGAACTCGTTACACGCCTCGGGAGCGATGATGCGGACGAGCGTCGGCGTGCGGTACAGGCGCTCGGAGCGATCGGTGCCGAGGCGGTCGGGCCGCTCATCGGCGTGCTCGGCGATGCGGGCGATCAGGTCAGGTGGGCTTCCGCGGATGCTCTCCGGATCATCGGCACTCCTGCTATTCCGTCCCTGATCCGTTCTCTCAAGGACCCCGCCCTGCAGCTCGGCGCCGCGACGGCACTCGTGAAGATGGGCGAACCCGCGGTGCCGCACCTCATCGAGGCGCTCATCGACGGAGACCGCGATATCCTTATCGGAGCAGTGTACGCCCTCGAGGAGATTGGCAAACCGGCGATACCCTACCTTGTCCCGGCGCTCACGCGTCCCGAAGAGGGGCTCTCGAGGAAGGCTGCCGAACTCCTCGGAGAACTTGGATGGAAGCCGGAAGACGACGACGGGCGGATCGGCTACCTGATCGCCCGGGAAGAATGGATTGCTATCGCAGAACTCGGCGAACCCGCGGTCGACCCGCTTATCGAACTGCTCGCATCCTCCGACCCGGGTGTCCGGCGGAGTGCGGCGCGGACGCTCGGCGCGATGGGGGAGATTGCCGTGGACCGACTGGCCGCGGTTCTCAGGGAAGGTGACCTGCAATCGCAGAAACTGGCCGGGCTTGCTCTCGCAGATATCGGCACGCCCGCGGTCGGGCCGCTTTTCGGGATGCTCCGGATTCCGGAGATCCGGACGACGGCCGGCGCGGCGCTCGCCAGGATCGGCGAGCCGGCGGTGCAGCCTCTTCTATCGGCGTTGCAGGGCGCGGAGGATGATTGCCGAGAGACCCTGCAGGGCATTCTCGTCGGCATCGGCGAGCCGGCGGAGACCGCGCTCATCCAGGTGTTGATGACGGGCGGCACGGATGAAGGCCGGGTCGCGGCACCGGTTCTCGAGAGGATGGGCTGGGAGCCGTGGAACGATCACGAGCGGGCTCACTATCTGGTTGCAAAGGAGCAGTGGACCGAGCTTGCGCTGCTCGGTCAGGCGGCGCTCGCTCCGCTTATCCGGGCAGTCGCGAGCGACGACCCGTCTATCCGGCGTGAAGCAGCGGAGACGCTCGGTCAGCTCGGCGATGCACAGGCCGTCCTGCCTCTCGTGCGTGCCCTCGACGACGAGTTCATCCGCATCGAGGCCGCAGAGGCACTTTTCAGAATCGGCAATCCCGCCGTCGCCCCCCTCCTGCAGGTGCTCGAACAGGGCGACGGGGAGGCGCGAAGGCTTGCAGCCGAGATCCTCGGACGTATTGGCCGTGCAGAAGCGACCGGGGGGCTTATCCGGGCTCTGTATGCCGGAGACGACCGCCTGCGGAGAGTGGCGGTGGACTCCCTTGCGGCGATCGGCGAGCCTGCGGTGGCTCCGCTGATTGCAACCCTCGGCGAGGATGACGACCTGCAGATGAGCGGGATCCTCGCGCTTGCACGGATTGGGGCGAGCAGTCTCGACCCGCTCCGGAGTGCTCTTGCTTCCCGGAGCCCCCGGGTTCGGGCGGGAGCTGCAGAGGCGCTGGAGCGGCTCGGCTGGTCTCCCCGGGATGATACGGACCGGGCACGGTATCTGGTCGCACGGGAGCGGTGGGTGGATGCTGCAGCCCTCGGGGAGCCGGCAGTGGCTCCGCTCATCGATGCGTTCCGTGACCCGGACGGAGCAGCCCGGGCCGGTGCCGGGGAAGCGCTTCTACGCATCGGGGCAGGTGCGGTGCCGTCGCTCATCGGTCTTTTTGACGACGATTCGTCCCGTGAGGCGGCGGCGGGGCTGCTTGAACGGATAGGCGTTCCTGCGCTCGACCCGCTTCTCCGGGTGCTCGGCGATGAGCGAACCGGCAGAATTGCGGCGGATATTCTGGTGCGGATCGGCGAGCCGGCCGGCCGCGCGCTGGTGCCCGCTCTCACCAGTCCGGACGTTCTGCCCGAAGCGAGATACGCACTGACCGCCATGGGTATCCGCGCCGTCGAACCGCTCGTCGATGCGCTCCGCGACGATCGCCTTCGACGGGAGGCTGCCGATATCCTGCTCGCGATCGGGAGCGATGCCTATGCTCCGCTCATTCGCGCGCTCTCCGATCCCGATGAGGATATCCGGCTCGGCGTTGCTGCGGTCCTTACCCGTGTGGGAACGGCTGCGGCGGACGATCTCGTCGATGCCCTCGGATCGGATGATTTCAGGGTGCGCCTCGGTGCTGCGGAGGTCCTCGGGCGGATCGGGTGGCGGCCTCGGAGCGAGGCGGAGGCTATCCACTACCTTCTCGCGAAGGAGCAGTGGACGGAACTTGCGCGCCTCGGCGCTCCGGCGGTGGCTCCGCTCATCCTCGCCCTCAGCGACCCCGACGGGGACGTGCAGATGGGGGCGGCTTCGGCACTCGGTATGATAGGGAGGCCCGCCGTAGCGCCCCTTATCCTCGCGCTCCGTGACGAAGATGCGGTCGAGAGCGAAAAGGCGATCGAAGCGCTGCGGAAGATCGGGGAGCCTGCCATAGATGCGCTGATCCAGGCATTCCGGGACGAGGACTGGCAGATCCGTCTCGGAGCGGCGCGGGCGCTCGTCAGGATAGGAACTCCGTCGGTCGACCCGCTTATCCAGGCGCTACACCTCGGGTCGCCTTCGATCACGATGGGTGCCGCAGCCGCGCTCGGCAAGATAGGCGATCCGAGAGCCGTCGACTCCCTGGTGCTGGTGCTCCTGCAGGAGGACTGGCATATCGGCAGGCTCGCAGTGCATGCTCTCGGGATGCTCGGCGAGCCCGCTATCGATCCGCTGACGCGGGTGCTCAAAGACGGGAGCGAGACGGCCTGGAAGGGTGCCGTGGCTGCTATCGTGACGATCGGCGAGCCCGCAAAGCCGCGGCTCTGCGAACTGCTCGCGGACGATCATTTCCGGGTTCGGGCAGGGGCTGCGGAGGCGCTGGATCGCCTGCACTGGAAGCCGGCCGATACGGTTGCCCGCGCCCACTACCTGATCGCAAAAGAGCAGTGGGTCGATCTGGTGCACCTCGGCGGAACTGCCGTCGAACCGCTCATCGGGGTGCTCCGTGACGGTGATGACAGTATCAGACGGCGGGCTGCCGGGCTCCTCGGGGAGATCGGGGACGCTCGCGCCGCAGAGCCGCTTCTTTGCCTGCTCTCCGACGACTACCACAGTATCCGCCGGGAGGCTGCAGCCGCGCTCGTCAAGATAGGAGAGCCGTCGGTCGGACCGCTCATCCGTGCTCTTGCGAGCGGTGACGAAGACGTCCGGCGGCGGGCTTGTGGAGCACTCGGGGATATCGCGAGCGTCGAGGCGGCAGAGCCCCTCCGTCAGGCGCTTACCGATGCGAGCTGGCACGTGCAGCAGGCCGCACGCGATGCACTTTTGAAGATCCGGCAGCGGCGCGGGTAAGCGGCCCGTACAGGTGCCGGACGCTTAATCGCGAACGGAGAGTTCCCGTCATAACTGATAGTCCGGAGCAGGAGGGGGCTCTGCCCCCTCCCGCACCCTCCCCCGCGATGCGATAGGTGGGATTGGCCGTGTCCCCGGTCCGACATGTATTGCCGTTTTTTGTTGATCGACTCCGGAAGATTACTCCAATCAGAATTGATCTTTTCATTCCCGGACACTTCTCCGACCGGCTACAATGCAGCGGGGCGACGCAGAATTTCTGCAGGAGAATGGAGCGCGTATGCTCGATGCGCGTAACAATAACAGAATCGGAACAAAACTGTGATGCGAGGGGAGCGATTTGAACGCTCGGACCCCTTCGAGACTAGGCCCTCAACCTAGCGCCTTTGACCTGGCTCGGCAACCCTCGCACGTGTCCTCTATATAGAATGCTGTGCCCCCTAAAATAGATTGCTCTTCGTTCCCGGGGTGGCGGCCTGCGGGGAAGGACTCATTCCCCTCATCCACCCGATCTGCATCCTGTTTTTTCCTTGGATACTGCGGCCGCCGTGGTGAACGGCGGGGCGCCAACGCCCACCAACCGGCATCGGTGTATATTTATCCGCATCGCTCCAATCTCTGACGCATGTGGGCTGAGATCCTGCGGGAGTTCTCCGACTCGCCGTCCCAGTGCAGAGTGGTGCGTTTTCTGCTGGAAAACGGTTTCGGCGTCAACGAAGACGGCAGAATCGTATGCAACGGAGTCGAGATTCCGGCGACGCATATCGGAAAGGCGATCGACACGGACCGGCGCGTCGTGGACGCCACCGCCCGCCGCATCCTCGCCATCCCCGCTCTCAGAGATGTCTTCACGCATATGCGGGCGTCTCCCGATCTCTCCCGGGTCGCCGAGGCGCTGGGTCTTTCCGTGATCACGCTCATCCCGAAGAATGCGCAGCAGAAAGGCATCGTCGGTGCGGCGGTGGCGGTGCTCGTGAACCACCAGCTCGCGATTAGGCAGATCTTCGTGACCGACCCCTACTTCGCCGAAGAGCCGAAGCTCGTCATGATCCTCGACGAAAAAGTGCCTTCCGTGGTCTTCGAGGAGCTCCCGGGCGCTTCCGCAGGTAAAACAACTGATTATCTGAAGAGTTCCATCTCCAGATACAACCGGTACATCCGTCTTCTCATCTTTCGCGGGAGATCGATCGAGCGGAGGAGCCGCTCCTCGATGGTGATCACCCGCGTCCCTTTCACCAGATTATCCGCATGGGCGACGATCTTCTCCTCGATGGTGCGGGGCAGCGCGTCGCGGGGCAGCAGGCCGAGCAGGGATGCTTCGTCCGCCGTCAGCCCGGCGCCGATATGCCGCTCGACGATGGAGATTACCGGCGCGGGAAGGCCGAGCGAGCGGCATACCTCCCCTCCCGCCTCCGCATGATCGAGCCCGTGCGTCCGCCCCCGTCCGATATCGTGGAGGAGCGCGCCTGATTCCACGAGGTCGGCCCGCACCGTCGGATCGGCGGCAAACGTCAGTGCTACGTCGCGCACCGCCCTGCAGTGCGCGATGACGCCGGGGCTGCACCCGGCGCGTTCGAGGTAGTGCTCACTCAACGCCGAGACTCTCTTTGATCTTCTGGACGCGCTTGTGCAGTGCGGTGACGAGGAGTTCGTTGTCGAAGTGGTCGAGCATCGTCTCGCAGTTCGGGCATTCGAAGTTCCAGTTCGCGGCATCGGTGAAGGTATAGATGACGCCGCAGTCCTTGCACATGTAAAAGTCGTTGCGCTCCTCGAAGTCGAGCCGGGCGTCCAGGTGCTCGATGACGTCTCTGATATTCTCCTCGATGACATCGTGGATGCGATCGATCCGGAGGTGCCAGAGGTAGGTCAGCCAGCCCGTCTCGTTGTTCTTCAGCCTGCGGTACTCGGCGAGGCGTTTTTCATAGAGCGTATACAGCGTATGTCGAACGGTGTTGAGGTTGATGCCGGTCTTCTCGGCAAGTTCCTCGTCGCTGTACTCTCCCTCTTCTGGAAACCGCCGGATGAGTTCTATTCCGTTGTCACCGATCATGCGGTGAATATATGCAGTGACGGCGGGTTCGCTCAGCAGATCAGCAACGCTAGCCATGCTCCATATATCTGCGGACGGTTGTAATATGTGTATCTAGCATCCGAAGAGCGTCTTCGCGACTGCTCCCCCATCCGTAGACGCTCACGATCGCCTGCCCCTCCTCCGCCTCCGTTCCCGGCCAGGGGATATCCGCGACGGCGGGGGCAAGACCCGCAAGATCGGCGCGGATCACAGAGTCCCGCTCGGCGAAGAGGATGCGCCGGACACAGACGCGTTTCTGTTCCGGCATCCGTTCGGGAAGCCGTCCGCGGCAGGCGTCGACGTGCAGGCCGAAAGACGCTCATGCCGGTCGCCATCTCGACGGTGTCGAGCGTCGCCTGAAACCGGGGATTGATCTCGATAGCCCACGCATCGCTCCCGAGCATGAAGTCGACGCCGACCGATCCGAGGCAGCCGCTCGCGGCGACGATCTCCTCGGCAATCCTCGCCATCCGATCGGCGAGCGGGTGGCCGGCCGGCGTGATCGAGCCGGCAAAACCGTGCGCGTATGCGCTCTTCCCGCGGAGGAGCTGCTCGTTCGTCGCGATCGCGAGGGCTCTCGTTCCGTCGGCGATGCAGGAGACGCTTGCCGGCATGCCGTCGACGACCTGCTGGGCGATATAGGGTGCATCCGGGAAGGCCTCCTCCCAGCGCCGGCGCTCCTCCCCGGAGCGGACGACGGCGTTCCGCCAGCCTCCGGCGCCGCGCCGGGGTTTGAGCATGGCCGGATACGCACCCTCCGCGGCGAGCGGCGGCACCGGAACCTTCAGTTCCTCGAAGAACCGCTGGATCTCCATCTTGTCGAGGTAGCGCTCGACCTTCGCCGGCGGCGTCCCGCAGAGGGGTATCGTCGTGCCGATCGTCTCGGCACCGCTCGTCACCACCAGCATATCGACGGAGTGGCGGTCGGCCATATCGATCACCCGGTCGTAGAGCTCGGCGAGCTCGTCGAACGTGCAGCAGTCCTTCGTATACCACCGGAGATCCTGGTCGCAGAAGTGATCGACCGCATAGACCTCGTATCCGGCACGGTGCGCGGACTGTGCCACGTGGCGCGTGGCAAACCCGGCAACGAGCACCCGTTCCTTCACGGTCACCCTCTCACTTCTCTACCGTCTTCTTCCCGATCTTGGACGGTTCGATCCTGATGGCGGCGTCGGGATATTCGCGGTTCAACTCCGATCCCTCGAAGAGGTGGTCGAGGAAGAGAGCGAGGCTCGAGATCTCCGAGTGCGGCTGCGTGGTGACCGAGACGTTGTAGTCGGCCATCGCGTAGACATCTCCCGGAACCTTCTCGGCCCCGACGACGACGAGCACTTTCTCGGCACTCCGAATCTCGCCGATCACGTCGGTCATCCGGAGCCCGTACATGGTGAGGTGCACGACGGTGCCGCCGCCCGCCTTCCAGTCCTCGATGCACCCTTTCCACGCCACCTTATCTTCCGCAAAAAAGTCTCCCCCCCAGCGGTCGACCACATCACGGATGCTTTTCACGACGCCGGAGTCGTTCGCGGCGAGGTACATGCCGCGTGCCCCGAGCGCCCGGGCCGCAAGCCCGACGTGGGTCGTGACGCGCTGATCGCGTTCCGGCCGGTGCCCGACGCGGAGAATAGCAACTTCCGGCATTATCGATCGTTCCTGGCTTTGATGACCCCGTTCTCGATGACGAACGGGAGGTCGTCCATGGCATTCTTCAGTCTGCACGACATCAGCGAGTCCTGAATGGAGAGCACCTGCAGGTGCTCCCCGCTCCTCCCGATGAGGTGATACCGCTCGAGCCGCTCGACCGAGGATGAAACGATCGAAAGGTCATGCCCGGTGCCGGCGGCGAGTTCGTCCGGCGTGATGCCGTTCTGCCCGGCGATCCGGTGATAGAGTAACCAGTCCAGGTCTTCTTCGCGCACATATAGTCTTTCTTTTACGGGTGCGATATAGTTTGTTCATATGCGTCTCCGGAAGGCTTTTTCCGGCCGGAGTTCGTATGGAAAAGAGACGGAAACTTTCTGCAGGCACCGGGGATAAGGATGACGACGGATTACTATGAACTGGCGGCTCTTGCCGATAGCCTCTTTACGATCAGCGATGAAGACGAAGAGAAACTGGCCGGACTGCTCGACGAGCTCGACCCCGGCGTGCGCAGGGAACTGCTCTCCTCCGACCTCTTAAACGCATATCAGGTCTTTTACTACTACTTCCGCGAGACGCCGGACGAGCTCGTGCAGGACCGCCTGCTGCTGCACGCCGCATCCGATCTTGGAGGAGGTCTCCTCATCGAGGAGTACGATATCTACGAGGTCATCCTCGCCGTGAAGGACGAACTGCCGGTGATCGTCGTCACCGACGGCGATGAGGAGACGGCACGGTTCTCCGGCCGCTCGGCATATCGCGAGATGATGGCGTACCTGAGCACGGGGCCGTGACGGTCACAGAATCCCTCTCCCCGACGTGATCAGCCGGTCGCTGACGTCCGCCTGGATGATCTCGGGGAGAGAGCCCCACCGCATGACCTGCTCGCCGAGGATCGCGAGCACCCCGGTTACTGCCGATCCGGGGAGCGCGGCGAAGGCCTGGTCGTCGTCGGCGCCTATCCTGTTGCAGAGCCCGGTCGCCCAGGCGTCCGCCGCCGCAACGTCGGGTGAGAAGACGATGACGGCATCGGCGACGCCGAAACTGACGGACGGGCCGACGGTTGCGGACGACGTGCAGATTCCGAGGATCCCGTTCGGGGGCGGGACGACGAAGGCGAAACGGCTTGAGAGGGGCGAGTCTCCCGCGTAGATGCCGACCCGAACCGGGCGGTCGGCCATGAGCGCGATATCGCCGCCGTTGTCGACGATACCGAACGCTGCCCCCGCTTCCTGCATCGCCTCGACCCCGGCCCACGCTATCGTCCCGGCGACCGCGGCCATCGGGCCGACGCCGGCGGCATACCCGGCACGCGCCATCCGGGTAACCGTCCTGGCTTCGGATGCCGGCAGGTAAGGCTCGAAGGTGGCGGCAAAAAAGGGATCGACGGTGATATGCCGCTCAAGCTCCTGCCGTGCGGCGAGCATCCCCTCTTTTGCAGCCTCAATATGAGGTTGCTTATCTCCGAGGATGGTCGCTATCGTCTCGCGAAACTGGAAATGTTCGCGGATCATTGCTGCTGGGAGAGCGCCTGGTGCGGGCATGCCCTGATGCACTTCCCGCAGAGGACGCAGAGCCCTTCCCGGAGGTGTATCCGCCATTCTTCATCGAAGTAGAAGACCTTCTGGGGGCAGATACCGATGCAGACGCCGCAGTCGATGCACTCCGCCTCGTCCCTGACGATGGCGTCCTCAAGCGAGCGGACGGTGATCCCCATCTCTTCCATGCGCCGCCGGATGAGGTCTGCGTCGGCGTCCGGCACGTCGATTAAGACCTCGCCTGCCGTCGAGTTGATGTTGGCCTTCTCGACGTTGATCAGAACGCCGGTCTCCTTGACGAGGCTCGCGATAACCGGTTGCCGGCCCGGGTCTTTCTCGCTCCTCCTGCAGAAGGTCAGCAGGAGTTTCATCGCTGCCACCTCCCGCCGAAGAGCTTCCCGAGATCGATCGCCGAGAGGATGCCGACGACCCGGTTCTCCGTATCCACGACCGGGAGTGCGCTGATATTATTCTTCTCGAGTTTCTGCGCTGCGATATCCACGGGCTCCTCCGGGGTGGCCTTGATCACCCGCTTCGTCATGATATCCCGGACCAGACGGTGTTTGCCGTCGCCGACGACGGCCTTCGAGACGTCGTAGGTCGTCACGATCCCGACCAGCACGCCGCTTTTGTCGAGAACGGGCAGGTGGTTCGTCTCCCCTTTGAGCAGTTTCCGCGCGGCCGTCCGTATCTCCTCGTCTTCGGTGATGCTGACGACCTTCTTGTTCATGATCTCCCTGAACGCGGGGTGCCCGTGCGGTCTCCCGCATCGGATGCGCTTTTCTGGTCGGGCTGATCCGCCGGGTGGGGAGCGCGAGCTCCATGCTCCCTGCCTCGATCCATCGTTTCAGTTCGGCCGCAACCTCCCGGGCTTTCCGGTAGCTCGAGAGCGACGAGGTCTGTATCGTCTCGCCTCCTATCTCGATGCTGCCGCTCTTCGAGCTCCGCATAACTGACTGTTTTGAGCGACGGGCGGTCGCGCCTCGGCACACTGTAGTCGATGACGTCGGTCAGGATATCCTCGTCCCGGACCGCCGTGCTCCTGACGGTTTCGATGTCGATGACCGGGATGGGGACGCCGACGCCCACGTAGAGGGTCACGCCGTATCCGTTCATCACCGCGGCACGCAGGTACTCCTGGCGCATCTGTTTCATATCCCCCGTCACCATCAGCGTCCCGAACCCGGCTCCGGCGGAGTGCTGCGTGCCTTCGCCGATAACCATCCCCTGCGCTCCACCGAGGAAGATCGGCACGCCGCTGCCGATGAGGCGGAACTGCGGGTCGTTCGGAAGCGGGGAGAGAGCCCCGGCGCCCGAGTAGGTGATGTTGCCGCACTTCGGGAGCAGCGTTCCCATGTAGGTTGAGAGGGTGCGGTCGGTCGTGTTTATCGCGGCGTTGTAGCGCTGGTAGGAGTTTCGGGGGTTGACCATGATCGCCTGGTTCAGCTCCTCGAGGAGGAGCTCGGTGGTGATCGTGCGCCGCGGGTAGCAGTCGGTCCCATGTGACGTCGCCCGGAGTTCGACGGTGTTCCCGGCAACCAGATCCTCAAGGACATGGGCGCCGCCGTACGTATCGCCGAGGCTCGCAGAACCCTGTGTCGCTCCCAGGTATGCATCGACCGCGGCTATCCCGCCGTAGGCCTCCACGTCGTTGAGCCAGACCCGCTGCATCCGTATCGGGGGATCGGCGTGCCCAAAGTTGAAGAACGCGCCTGACGAGCACATTGCCCCGAATGTTCCTGTCGTGACGACATCGACCTCGTTAAGCGCTCCCTCCTCCCCGAGTTCGTCGACGATGGCGGGCATCTCTTCGGCCGTGACGACCCGGACATTGCCATCGCGAATTCGGGAATTGATGATCTCGAGGGACTTTTCCATGCGTATATGTCCTCTCAAGAATATTTATAGGTGTTGGCTATTACTTTGGGTAATATGACGTCTTTTATCCCATGATTGCACAGGAGTACGTAATGGAGATTGGCAGGTTTATTCAGGAGATGGAACGAGTTGCCCCCCCGGGCCTCGCCGAGGAGTTCGATACGGGGCGGATCGGGCTCATCGTCGAGGGGAAACCGGAGATCGAGACGGTCGCTACCGCTCTCGACGCCACGCCGGCCGTCGTCGACCGGGCCATCGCTCTCGGGGCGGATATGCTGGTCGTGCACCACACCCCCCTCTGGCAGCCGGTCAACGCTGTCAGGGGCGGGACGATGCGTCTCCTCCGCCGGATCCTCGGTGCCGACCTGAACGTCTACGTCATGCACACGAACTTCGACCGTGCCCCGGGCGGGGTCAACGATACGCTCGCCTCGATCCTCGGGCTCGAGAATGTCGCTCCCCTCTCGCTCGGACTCGTCGGGGATACGCACCTTTCTCTCGAGGAACTGGCACGGCGGCTTTCGCCCGGGGGCTTGCGGGTCTTCGGCGAAGCAGGCCTCCCGGGCAGGCTCGCCGTCGTCGGCGGAAGCGGGTTTGATCCGGTGATCATCGACGAGGCGGCGGCCCACGGAGCGGACGCATTCCTCTCCGCCGAGCTGAAGCACAGCGTCGCCCGTAGCGCCCCTATCCCCTGCATCGAGGCGACGCACTACGCCCTCGAGGCGCCGGCGATGGAGGCACTTGCATCCCGCATGAGCTGGCATTTTATCCCCGATCCGCCAAACGTGGTACTGCTGCCATGAACGAACTATGGCCGGGTCTCGACCGGGAGTGCATTCTCGATGCGGAGTATCGCGACCGGATCGTCCGGGAATACAAAGAGCGCGGGCGAAAAGCGCTCCGGGCGGTGGAAGAAGGAAGGGTGAAACGCTACCTCGACTTCTTCGTCGTCGTCGGGCGAAGCGACGAATACGTCGTGGAGAGCGACTTCTGCACCTGCAGTGATTTCGTCTTTCGCGGCTGCGAGTGCTGGCACATTCTCGCGGTGCGGATAGCGGAAGAGACGGGGCTCTATGAGTCCTTCGACCTCTGGTATCAGGACACATGGAAGCCGTAATCGGCCGAGTCCAAACACATTTATCGTTCGCAGAAGAATAGATTATTAATACGTGATTCTCAATGCTCGAAGAAGAATATACGCTTGACTATTTTAAATCCCAGGGCCTTGAGCGGAAGGTATGCAAAAGGTGCGGGGCGGCGTTCTGGACTCGGGACCCGGAACGGGAGTTCTGCGGAGACGCTCCTTGCGTACACTACGACTTCATCGGCAGCCCGGTCTTCACCCCCCACACCGTCGACGAGATGCGCGAAGCATTTCTCTCCTTCTTTGAGCGCCACGGCCACACCCGGCTCGAGCGCTATCCGGTGGCCGCCCGGTGGAGAGACGATATCTACCTGACGATCGCGTCCATCGCAGACTTCCAGCCCTATGTGACGAGCGGCGTCGTCCCGCCGCCGGCAAACCCGCTGACCATCTCGCAGCCCTGTATCCGGCTCAACGACCTCGACTCGGTGGGCAGGTCCGGCCGCCACCTGACGCAGTTCGAGATGATGGCGCACCACGCCTTCAACACCAAAAACGAGGAGATATACTGGAAGGACGAGACGGTCGCTCTCTGCGAGGAGTTCATCGCATCTATCGGCGGCGATCTCGACGCCGTCACCTATAAAGAGCACCCGTGGATGGGCGGCGGGAACGCAGGGCCTTCCGTCGAGGTGCTCATCGGCGGGCTCGAGGTCGCGACGCTCGTCTTCATGAACCTCGGGCGGCAGAAGACCGCTCACCCGCCGGTCGAACTCGGAGGAGTTCCCTACTATCCGATGGATCTCCGTATCGTCGATACCGGATACGGGCTCGAACGGTTCGTCTGGGCGTCCCGCGGTTCGCCGACGATCTACGATGCGGTCTTCCCCGAGATGGTGAGCCGCCTGATGCACTCCGCCAACCTCGAACACCTGCTCGATAACGACGAGTTCACGACGATCCTCGGGATGAACGCCCGGTTCGCCGGCGTCATGGATATCTCCGGGCCGAACCTGGCCATCCTTCGAAGGAGGGTGGCGGAGGCGATCGACGTTCCGATCGAGAAGCTCGAACGGATGATCGGCCCGATCGAGAAGGTCTACGCCATCGCCGACCATACCCGGTGCCTCGCCTATATGCTCGGCGACTGCATCGTCCCGTCGAACGTCCGCGAGGGATACCTCGCCCGCCTGGTGCTCCGCCGGACGCTCCGGATGATGAACGATCTTTCGATGGAGGAGGATATCGCCGACCTCATCGAGCAGCAGATGCGGACCGTGGGGATGGATGCCTTCGAGCAGGACCTCGACGTTGTCCGGGAGATCGTTGCGAACGAGGTCGGCAAATACGCGACCACGCTCGAACGCGGAACCCGTACCGTCCAGAAGCTCGCGAAGACCTACACGCAGAAGCACGAGCCCGTCCCTCTCGCCGAGGTGATCACCCTCTACGATTCTCACGGCATACCGCCCGAGACGGTCAGAGAGGTCGCCGCGGCCGAGGGAGCCGTCGTCGAGGTGCCCGACAATTTCTACTCCCTGATCGCCGATCTCCACTCCGAGTCGCAGAAGGAGGTAGGAGCGGATCCGCTCGCCGCGTACCGTGAGCGGGTAGATTCACTCCCGCCGACGAAGAAACTCTTCTACGACCAGACGGCGGATATCGAGTTCGAGGCGATGGTTCTCGACTACTTCGACGGCTACATTGTTCTGGACCAGACCCTCTTCTACCCGGAAGGCGGCGGTCAGCCGTCCGATACCGGCACCCTCGTCACCTCGGACAGCATGGTCCGGATCGACGAGGCGATCAAGGTCGGCGAGGTTATCCTGCACCGCACGAGAGGCGGGGTCCTGAAACGGGGAGAGCGGGTCAAGGGCATGGTCGACGAGGAGCGGCGCTGGTCGCTGATGCGGCACCACACGGCGACGCACGTCCTGCTCCACGCCGCGAAGGAGGTGCTCGGAGCACACATCCACCAGGCCGGTGCCCAGAAGGGAAGCGAGACCTCACGGCTTGATATCAGGCACTACCGCCACATCACCCCCGAGGAACTGAAGAGGATCGAGGTCCAGGCGAACCGTATGGTCATGGCCGACCTTCCGATCTATATCCGCACCGAGGAGCGCACCCGGGCGGAGCAGAAGTACGGGTTTACCCTCTACCAGGGAGGCGTGCCTCCCGGACGGGAGATCAGGACGGTGCAGGTCGGCGGAGACGTCCAGGCATGTGCGGGGACGCACTGCCGCACGACCGGCGAGGTCGGGCCCATCAAGATCGTCACCGTCGAGCATATCCAGGACGGTGTCGAGCGGATCGTCTTTGCTGCGGGTGTGGCAGCGATCCACTATATGCAGCACGTTGACGCTCTCCTCAGCAGCGCCGCCGACGTGGTGAGCGTGCAGCCGGAGTATCTCCCGGCGACCGTGACCCGGTTCTTCTCGGAGTGGAAGGAGCAGAAGAAGGAGATCGAGCGGCTGGCGCAGAAGGTCGTCGAGCTCGAGAAGCAGAATCTCGAAGGGGAGGTCGTCGGCGGCGTGCAGATCGTGGTCAAACGGATCGATGCGGCCGCCAAAGAGCTCGTCGCGCTTGCGGGCAGCATCTCGGATGCGGGCGGGGTCGCCCTCCTCGTCGGCGTGAACGAGAAAGCGACCGTCGTTGCGACGTCCGGGAACCCGGCCGTCAACGCGGCGGATATCGTCAGGGAAGTCTCGGGGATCCTCGGCGGCCGGGGCGGCGGGAAACCGAACCTCGCACAGGGCGCCGGGCCCGATACTTCCCGCGTCGAGCAGGCGCTCGAGGCTCGGGCGAAAGCAGATCATCGAAGCACTCCATGGCTGAAGACGTTGTTGTACTCCAATCCGGCGACGAGCGGGCGCAGAGGATCGCCAAAGCCATGGCGAGCCAGACCGCCAACGATATGATCCAGGCGTTCGGCGGCAGATCGATGACCTCGACGGAGGTCGCCGGACACCTCAATATCCCGGTGACCACCGCGACCTACCATATCGAGAACCTGCTCGACGCCGGGATCCTCGAGGTGGCCGATACCCGCTGGAGCAAGAAGGGGCGCGAGGTCAAGATCTACGGCCTCACGAACCAGGTGCTGATCATCGCTCCGCCGGTGAGCGATCTCCGGTCGGTCCTGCAGAAGTACACGGCGCTTTTCGGTGTCTTTCTCATTATGAGCATGGCGCTTTTCGGCGTCCTCCCCGTCCTGCTGCCGGACATCGGCGTGCCGGACGACGGCGGCATGCTCTCGACCCGGGGGTCGTACGCGCCGTCTATCGCAGGCGCCGGGGAGAATGCGGAAAAGGTCGTCAGTACGCCGGCGCCCGTCGACCAGGCGTCCATCGTCCCGCCGGTTCCCTTCGCATCCCTGACGATCCACGATCTCGTGATGGCGTTCTTCTTCGGCGGGTGCCTGGTGCTGTTTGCCCTGATGCTCTACGAGCTCCACTACTGGTGGCGCTCGTCACCCGGCTACGCCCTCAGGAGAAAAGACGAGTAATACTTTTTTCAGGCTACCGTCGCTCGTTTCCGCTCCCTGACGGGAGATCCGCCCTCTCACGACAGCCCTGATGCGGGTGCTCCAGCCGGCATTGCCCTTCACATTCCGCAGGTCTCCAGTCAGATATAGTCCAGGAGTTACGCAGTTGGTGCCGTGTTGCATAGAGCCCATCAAATCATGACCCTCTCTGATTTGATGGTCCTTCTTCTCTTCCACGGGTACCCTCCGGCAGCGCCTTCATATCTTCAATTCCGAGTCCCTCTTTAATCTATATCGACGGCGTCTACCGCGGTAAGCGCACGCGCCTCTCGTTCTCAACAACATCCTCGCAGGGAACCACACGATTGAAGCAAGGAAAGATGGGTACACTCCCGCTACCCAGAATCTACGGATCTTTGCCGGGAGTACGTCATATGCTCGCTTATATCCGGTTTACGCTGGTGAAAGCGGCACAATTATTGTAAACTCCTCACCCCCCCGGCGCAACCGTATCCGTCGACTGCATACCGGTCGGATTTACATCAGAGGAGACCGGCATCTTTACTCGAAACTACGTCACCGTCGGATCGCACCTCGTCGACGTGGCAAAAGAAAATTATAGCGCATATAACGAACTCGTTTACGTTGCAAACGGCACAACGGTCGTCGTAAATGCGTCTCTCGATCTGGCGGACGACGGCGACGGTCTCAACTTCACCTGATGAAAATGGCTTTAGAGACGGCTTCGGCAACTGGCACGTCACCGATCCGAACCTCATCGACACCGACGGCGACGGCCTCTCCGACGGCTACGAGGCGGGATATCTCATCACCGTGGGCGGAAAGGATACCACAAGCAGCGGAGCGACCCGAACCTGGTGGATACCGACGACGACGGGCTCGACGATTTCATGGAGGATTACCTGCGCACCGACCCGTATGATCCCGAAACCGATCACGATCTCATCAAAGACGGGGAAGACGACGAACCTCTTGTCCCCATATATCTCCGGTATGCAACGGATCGGATTCGTGACGAGATTGCGCTCCGGCTCGGTGCCGTCTTCGGAGAAACCGGCCTGAAGGGCGAAGCATGTAACGGATTGATTGGCGGAGACGTTTTTGCATCCACGCCGGCGTACGTTGCCGGCTGGATCATTTCAGGCCTCGCGGCAATTGGAGACGTCCGTGATTTCCTGTATGCGGCATCGCAATTCGATACTATCGGGGCAACACTCACCGGGCTGGGTATTGTCCCATACTTCGGCGATTGCGAAAAGACTGCCGCCGATATCGCAAAATGGATCGGAAAATATCCTGAAGGCATACGTCCTCTGGCGAAATTGTTGGTCGAACAGAGAATCATTGATATTTTCGACGAGAGTGACCGGCTGAAGATCATCGACGACTTCTTCCCGGCGCGGGCGGACGGCGTGAAGGTCGGGACGTATCTGAACACGAGAGTGATGACCTCGGTGTGGACGACCTTGCGAAGATGATGGGCCGCGGCGCCGATCTCTCCGACGTTGTTCATGTTATCAAGGTTGGAGATGATGCGATACCGCTTACGGCGACGAGGGAAGGCCATTATGTCGCTCGTCACGTTACCGGAACGGAAGGCGTTGATGACCCCACCTCGTTTTTCCCGACGACAGAACGCGTCATTAGAAATGGCGAGCCGAACCCGGGTACTTCGTCAATGACGCCGGAGGCTATGCAAGCACAAATCATCGACTGGATCAAGGAAGCACTACCTCGGGATCCAACTCTAACTGAGTGGCCAAAACAAAAGAAAATCGTAACTTTGGATCTTGAACCTGAAGTTGCGGGAGTTGGACGAATACAAATAGTTGTTCAAGGAGATACTGGAGTACATACAGTCATTCCAATACATGGCTCTCAGGTTTATAAGGTACGCTAACGGCCAATGGTACCCAACACGGTAGGAGATAACAATGTTCAGAATCGTCTGGGATAAAGAGGATGTCGAGCGGGGAATCAAATCCGGAACCGGCGAAGCCGGCCCCCTCGGTTTTTTAACGCCTATACAGGTTTACGCGAACGGCGTTGATATGTCGGGGCTTGAAGCAGCTCCAAAAGGAAACATTACCCATTTTGATGGTCTCTTCTTAGAATTCTTCTACATATTCCATTCCATAGACCCGGAGAACCTGCAGGAAGAGAAGTTCCACATGAGTTCAAGCGTGAAAAACCGTGTTGATGGTGGGAGTTTCAATCTCTACGTCTATCATGATAAAGAATCTGACATCCTGACTTTGAAATACCGCAACTTCATGCATCCCGAATACCGTATACTGGAGATCCCGTTGAAAGATTTCACGGAAGGAATCCTTCAATCGGCAACCGAAATGCTTGAAGGGGTATTACGGGTCGCTCCGGAATTTGAGGGTGATGTTAACTATATTGTGCTAAAAGAGGATATGGAACTCATTCGAAACTGGTATCAGGAGCGGTACGGAACAGCGACCGTTCCACGTCCTCTTATTAAGAGAGGATCTTCCACGAAGACGAAAGAGGGGCGCATCCGCTGGATCGGCGTTGAGGATGCTGCCGACCCGGGGATGATCGACTGCGTGCAGAAGATCCTCGACATCACGTATCCCGACGATTACCTGGCGTGCGTACAAAAATACTCTCTGGGGTTCCCCTACCCGTACAACATCATCGTCAATGAAAGGCTCAAGGGGGGGAGGAGCCAGTTTGTCCGCCTCCGTGGTTTTGATCCGGAGAAACCGATGTCGTACGTATTAACCCTCTACTACGCCTTAAATTGCCCGGCACCGGGCATCAATGCTTATCTGCCGGACAACGTTGTCCCCTTTGCCGATGCTTTCGGTGACGACAGACTCTGTTTCGATTACCGGGAAGGTTTCCCTCCGAAAGTGGTGGACCGGAAATCTCACGAACTGGACCCAGATAGATCGGTGATACTTCTCTGCAACTCATTTACGGAGTTGTTTGAGATCATGGAACGGTGCGAGTGAATGGCTGAATGACTGGAAGAATGAGGTGTACCGTGAAAGATATTCAGTGGAGCAATACTGAGGAGAGACGGAACGACTTTGATGAACTGATTCCCTGCATCGAGAAAGCATTTCGTCTGACCCTGCCGGACGATTTTAAACTCTGTGCGATCGAAAACGGTGGAGGGAGCCCTGTTCCGTGTCGCTTCGACGTCGGGGACGAGAAAGGGAAGACGCTCGTGAGACTGTTGAGTCTCGACCCGAGATCGAAGGACTTTTTCTGGAAGCATTATGCAGCCGTGGGATGGTATCCGCGAGGTTATGGCCGGGATCGTACCCGATCGCGCAGGAGCGGGAAGGCAACTACATTAGCCTGGATTACGAGAAGGGTTTCCCGCCGAGGATCGCGTATGTGATCGGAAGTGTGAGACCCCGGCGGAAAGTTGTCATATCGGACTCCTTTACGGCGTTTCTGGAGACGCTTTACTGAAGCGGAACCCGACGGTGTAGGTGAGAGAGGAGAATCCCCACTGGACTGTATTATCGTGAGATGGTTCCGCCAAACGGTCAGTATATCAGGGTTGCAACGAATCCCGATGGGAGGATCTTATCGGCATACATGGTCAAAAAACTGCCAACGGTGTGATTCCTATGGAGACTGAAAAAATTAATTTTTGGATCAAGCAGGGATATTTCCACCTCTCATACGGTGAAGTATCTCTCACGCGGAGTAAAAGTGGAAACGATCGGATCATGGATTTTTGCGACTATCTGATGGAGGCAATCCACGATGATTGCATCCCACTCCTCCTTCGCGGAGAGACCTGCAGGATCATGCTCCTTGACGATCCGCATGTCCTGTTTTTTGTCCCGAAAGGGGATATGGTCACTATCATCCTCGAGTCCGAAGTTACGGAATGGTTTGAACCCAGGAGCGAGTTTACGGCCCCCATGAAAGAATGGTTCAGGGCGGTACAGCAGGTAACTCTCGACCTGATTCAGGAGATGCAGGATTTTCCGGGGAAATACTATAAACTCGTGCCGGTTTCATCAATCATCGAGAAATATCATATCACCGAGAAGGTGCTTCGGGAAGCGGGATACCTGAAGGAGGGATAGAATTTTTACATCTGCCCGGCAGGACACCGGATTGAGCGGACAGCGGAAAGGAGTATGGGAACAGTTCAATTTCCTCCCTGTAAACGAATAACAAACCTCCAAGGATAGGCATCGCATGAAACCGAATGCACCAGAGCGCCGGACTCAATCCGGCACCGACAAAAAACCGGGAAGCCATGGGAATCACTGGGGATGCGTCACGCAGTCCACGGACGAGATCATCCAATCGGTGGAGTGGGCGTTGAAGGAGGCGGAAACCGCCGACGTCCGTGAACGGAACGGTCGCGAGATCGCCGCGTACATCCCGGAGTCCCGTTCTCTCACGACGTGTGCCATAACCCTCGATCGATCGGTCTCTACCGGCTACCCGGTCGCCGTGGACGGCGTCGTCCACGAGGTGACGGTACAGCGCGTCGAAGAGTGGGCGAACGAACTCGAAGGACAGGTGGTCGGCTCGATCGGCGACGCTGCCCTGGCTTTCTTCGACACCCGGTACTACCGGAACGGCGATCGTTACCGGGAGGGGGACAGGCATCTCTTCGCCCTCGCTGCCTTTGCCTACGTGCTGCAGAAGGCCGAACCCCGCACGATCACGGATGCGGAAGGGAAGGAGCACTCGACCCGGAACATGGCTGCATACCGCCCGTTCCCGCAGGGCGACGTCGACGACTTCGCGTATCAGTCGCTGGTAAAGAGCGTCGAAACCGTTTCGTTCTGCGGAAAGACCGTCTACCGACTCACGGTCACGCTTTTTCGGCTGCCGGATGAGGGCGGCGATTACCGCGATGTCGACATCACGCTGTATGCCGCTGAACATGTGACCGGGGGCTACGCTCCCCGCGTGGGTGACGATATCATGGGAATTCTCTGGCTGCAGGGCTCCCTTTCTCCCGGATAACTGAAGAGCAGCGCAGGGGTCTCCTCTCGACGACACGTATCGGGATACCGACGACCCCGATCCGCTGACCCGTGCAGCAACCGACGAGATCAACCTCGCCAGGATCGCGCGCGAGATCCTGGCCGGGGCGACCTATAGGCTGCCCGACGGCTCCTTCTCCTGGCTGGTGACCGTTTCGCCAGATTGTTCCAGTTCCCTCCTCAACCGAAACTCGGTCATAGAATAGATGAAGAGGCAGAGCACCATGATCATCGCTAGCGCCTGGATGCGTTAAAAAATCGGGGAACAGATAGAGACGCCGTTCGATGAACCCGAGGCCGTTGAGCACCAGTGCTTTGGCAACCTGAGTATGAGTGAGGTGGTGACGGGTTTTGAAGATCGCGCAATTGATAACCCCGGCAATACCGAGGGAATCGTAGGCATCGGCGACGATGCCGAGGTGACCGGCAGAGAGGATCGATTCGTCATCGAAACCGCCGATCAGGGGCATACCGATTGATTTCGGCTAAAAGTACAAGGATCGTGCGGTTTTCAATTATTCAAAGGAAGGATTCGGTTACTGCGGATGATGGGTTACCCGGTAGCGGACGTGATTATGCCCGCCGTCACGGCAGAACGTGAAAAAAGAAGAGGTTGTTCGTTTACATCCTTTTGCGGACGACGAAGATCAGCCCGAAGACTGCAAGAGCACCGAGTGCCGCGAAGGGCAGTGCACCGGACTGGGTCGGGTTCGCGATCGGGTTTAAGGATGCCGAGACGTAACTGGTGCTGCCGGCATTCACCTGCACGCTGTCCGACCAGTCCTGGTACCCGGAGACCTGCACTTTTACCGTGTGCGATCCGGGGGAGACATCGGTCAGGGTCAGGGGGGTAATGCCCTTGTAGGCGTTGTCAAGGTAGATGTCCGCACCTGCAGGCGAGGACGAGACCGATATCGAACCGGTTGGGCCAGGCGGGAGCGGGGTCATCGCCGCGGAGACGGGGGTGGTCGTGCTGGACTGGACAGCAACGGACGTCGAGTAGTCCTGGTACCCGGAGAGCGACAGCGCCACGGTGTGGGTTCCCGGGGTGACGCCGCTGACGACGAGCGCCTGGGTAGCGGAGGTCTGTCCCTGGTAGACACCGTCGACGGAGACGCTTGCACCGGTGGGTGACGAGCTGACGGAGATATAACCTGGGTTCTGATCGGGAATCGGGCTCATCTGCGCGTTCACGTACGAGGTGACGCCGGGGGAGACCGTAACGGTCGACTTCCAGTCATAGAAGCCGCTCAGGTCGAGCTCGATGACGTGGCTCTTTGCGGAGACGCTCGAGAGGGTCAGGGGAGTCTTACCCTTGTAAGCGGCATCCATATAGACGTAGGCACCCGACGGGTTCGAGGAGACGACGACCGCCCCCGGCTGCGCGATGGCCTGCAGCGGGAAGAGGATGGTCGACGTCTGGCCTGCACTCACCGAGACGGTCGTCGAGTAGGGCTGGTAGCCGGGCAGGTCCGCTTCGATCTGGTAGGTGCCGGGGGTGATGCTGCTGATCGTCAGCGGGGTGACGCCGCGGTAGTTGCCGTTCAGGTAGATGGCAGCTCCCGAAGGCGTCGAGGTTGCATAGATCGAACCGCTGGTTGCCGTCGGGTTGAGCGTGACGTAGACGTCGACGGTCTCTCCTGCTGCCGGTTCGCCCGGAAGGCTTCCGGCTGCCGATTTGTAGCCCGACATCTCGAGCCGGTAGGTCTGGTAGGGGCTTCCCGTCGTGTAGACCGGTACCGAGAGGACACCCTGCGCGATCTGGCCCTTGTAGCCGCCGTCGAAGTAGACGGATGCACCGTCCACGTTACAGTGAACGGTGTACCAGCCTTCGCTCCCGCCGATACTCGCTGCCGAGGCACCGGCACAGAGGACGAGCAGGGCGAGTCCGAGAATTATAGATCTGGTTGTTTTCATGCTTCTCTCTCCGAAAAATACAATTATGAGGTATCGTTTTTGCTCTATTATTCCTTTCTATTAATTCTCTTGCAAATTCGTGCTTAATACCGGATATTGAGGGATTTGCTCGCAGATCTGAGGCAACCCGGGTATTGTATCCGCCCCCGCTCTTGCATCGGCTATATGGGCATGTGGTGCAGGAACAAATGAAAACAGTAATTATCTGCACCACTGACCTGTTCTGCATGGTGCGATATTCGGTCACTATGCACGATGCCCTCGCCGGGAGGATCGATGAGGCGCGTGAAACCCGCGGTCTCTCCCGTTCGGAGTGGATCAACGAGGTCTGCAGATCCTTCCTCGACGGTGCACCCACCTTCGGCGACCAGCGAGCGATCGCGGCCCCACCCGGCAACGGGGGTTCGACTCCTCCGCAGAAGCATGCCATGGGCGATTACGATGAGACCTGTGCGAACTTCTCGATCCACGTCCCGAAGTTCTTCAACTTCGGGTTCGACGTCATCGACCGGTGGGCTGAGACCGACCGGAACAAACTCGCCATGATCTGGGTGAACCAGGAGGGAGAGGAGAAGAAGTACTCCTTCCGGGATTTGAAGAACCTCTCGAACGGAGCGGCAAATATTCTGCTCAAGTACGGGATCATGAAGGGCGACCGCGTCATGCTTATGCTCCCCCGGGTGCCGGAGTGGTGGATATTCGTCCTCGCCCTTACGAAGCTCGGTGCGGTCTTCTGCCCCTGCCCGACGATGCTGACGCCGAAAGACATCAAGTACCGGGTCAATGCCGGGAAGTTCAAGATGGTCATCACGAACAGCGAGAACGCGGAGAAGGTCGATGCGATCTGCGACGAGTGCCCGACCCTGACGAAGCGGTTCATGGTGGACGGTGCACGGCAGGGCTGGGCGAGCTACCCGCACGAGATCGACTATCCCGCCCGGGTATCGCACCACTCGGTGAGCATGCCCGTCGAGAGGAAGACGAAGGCCACCGATCCGATGCTGATCTACTTCACCTCGGGGACGACCGGGCAGGCGAAGATGGTGCTGCACGATCAGAGCTACCCGCTCGGCCATATCGTGACCGCCGGACTCTGGCAGGACGTCAACGAACACGATCTCCACTTCACCTTCTCGGACACCGGGTGGGCAAAGTGTGCGTGGGGCAAGATCTTCGGACAGTGGATCCAGGGTGCCTGCCTCTTCATCTATGATATCAAGGGACGGTTCGAGGCGACGGAGCTCCTCCCCCTCATCGAGAAGTATGAGGTCACCACCCTCTGCTGCCCCCCGACGGTCTACCGGATGCTGATCCTCGCCGACCTCGACAAGTTCGATTTCCGCGACCTGCGCCACTGCTGCAGTGCGGGCGAGCCGTTAAACCCCGAGGTGATCCGGGTCTGGAAGGAGGGCACGGGCCTGACTATCTACGAGGGCTACGGGCAGACCGAGACGGCCTGCTGTGTCGCGACGTTCCCGTGCATGAAGAATAAGCCGGGCTCGATGGGAAAACCGTCCCCGGGATGGGATGTCGAACTCCACGACGACGACGGCACCCCGGTCGGTGTGCACAAGGAAGGAAGGATCGCGGTCAAGCTCAATCCCCGGCCGCCGGGGCTCTTCGTCGAGTACCCTGGACAACCCCGAGGCGAACCGGGAGTCGTTCGTGAACGGCTACTACTATACGGGCGATAAAGCCTACATGGACGAGGACGGCTACTTCTGGTTCGTCGGCCGTGACGACGATGTGATCAAGTCGTCCGGGTACCGGATAGGCCCCTTCGAGGTCGAGAGCGCACTCCTCGAGCACCCGGCGGTGCAGGAGTCTGCCGTCGTCGGGTCGCCCGATCTCCTCCGCGGGATGATCGTCAAGGCGTTCGTCGTCTTAAACTCGGGATTCGAGCCCTCCGAGTCGCTGGTGAAGGAGCTGCAGGGGTACGTGCGTCGCACGACCGCCCCGTACAAGTATCCCCGGTCGATCGAGTTCGTGACGGAACTGCCAAAGACCCTCTCCGGCAAGATCCAGCGGAACGTCCTCCGGGAGCGGGAACTGCAGAGAAGCGCGAACAACCAGGAATAACTCTTTTTTCCGGGAAAAAAGGATATGATCGGCTGCTCTAACAGATCGAGCTCGATGAAGTTCTCGAAGAAGCCGCAGCCCCACGGCGCCGCTCTTTTCGGGGTGGAACTGCACGCCGTAGGTGGTGCCGCTCCTGATGGACGAGGCGAAGGGGCGGATGTACTCGGTCGAGGTCAGCATGTATGCGGGGGTGGTCGAGGCGTAGAAGGAGTGGACGAAGTAGACGTAACTCTCGCTTTTGACCCCCTCGAAGAGCGGGTCGGCCGCTTCGATCCGGATGGTGTTCCAGCCCATGTGGGGCACTTTCATGCCGGGTACGACCGGGAACCGTTTCACCTCGCCCGGCACCAGCGCAAGGCCGCGGTGGATGCCGTGCTCCTCGCTCGAGTCCATGAGCATCTGCATCCCGAGGCAGATCCCGAGGAGCGGCACCTCGCGGCTCGCGGCGAGCACCGTGCCTTTGAGGTCGCCGAGCATCTCCATCCCTTCGCGGAAGGCGCCGACCCCGGGGAGGACGATACCGTCTGCTGAAGCGATGACCTCCGGGTCGGCGGTGATGGTCGCGTCCGCTCCCGCCCGCTCAAGCCCCCGGAAGACGCTTCTGAGGTTTCCGACACCGTAATCAATTATAGCCTATCTTCTTCATCCTGACCGCCTCTCCTGCGCCAGAGCCCGTCGTCCACCCACGCGGCGGAGAGCTCCCGGCGCTCCTGCCATCCGCGCAGGCGCTCCGTCCAGCCCGCCCAGAGATCGGGGCAGGCCTCCTCGATCATCCGCAGTGTTGCCATGTCGCTCGAGGGGCACATAAAGCAGCCGATCCTATCAAGCCCCTGCGCGTAGAGCCGGTTGTAGGGCGCCTGTTTTTGGAAGATGTAGAGCCAGACGTGCATCGCCGTCCACGCCTGGATCGGCGCTGCGGAGAGCTGGTTTCTGACGTGGCTGTTCCTCCAGACCCTTCTGCTCTGCATCCTTTTGACCGACTCGTACTTCCGCTGGCCGATGAACGAGAGGCATTCGCCCCAGTGCTCCTCGATGAGGTGGCCGACGGGGTGGAGTTTGCAGACCTTGCAGCACCACCGGAAGTCGACGGCCGGGGGCCCCTGCTCGTCGAAGGTCTTCCAGAAGTTATCGGACTCGTTGATGCGGATGACCGAAAGGTCGTAGCGCTCCGCGACGTCGTCGATGTTCTCGTAGGTCTCGGGGAACTCAAGCCCCGTGTCGGCGAAGATCAGGGGCACCTTGCCGATCGCCTCGAGGACGACGAGCAGCGTTGCGAGGCTGTCTTTCCCGCCCGAGGACGAGACGGTCGGCTGGATCCCGGGATTCTTACCGATGACGTCCCGGACGAACTCGACGGCCGACGTCTCGAATTTTGCGAGGATATCGGCGTTGGCGGCGACGGCCGCATCCCAGGTAGCCGCCCCGGGGACGCAGGTCGCCGGGAAGTTCTTGCGCGTCCGGATGACCGTTCCGCGCTCCATTCCTTCGGTATCCGCGGCGCTGACCTTCGCCCGCCCGACACCGATGCACTCGCCGCTCCGCGTGAGGATGAATACTTCGTCGCCGACCGCGATCGCCGGGTCGATGGCGACGAGGCCGGGGGCGAGGAGGCTTGCCCCTTCGTCGCGGATAGAGGGGACGGCACCGTCGTCGGCGATGACGTAGCGCTTCGTCGGCGTCATGTAGGCGGCGGCATGCGGCCGGGGCAGCGGTTCCCAGCGCTCTTCGGCGGGGAGGTAGCGCACGGCGCCGACGACCGCACCGCCTATGACGATCTCGTCCATGCGGTCCTCCGCGGGCACCTTGTTCAGCAGCACCAGGTGCCCCTCGGGGATGAGGGGAGACCCGAAGTACTCCCGGTAGATCCGGTTGATCCGATCGATATCGTCCGGGAAGGCCGGGCGGGCATCCCCGGGGGGCGTTACGGAGACCGGCCGTGTCGCGGCGCCGCAGGCGCAGGTCTCCGCCATCACCGGTGCGTGGCAGGAGTCGCACCATCGAAGGAGGATCTTCCCTAAGTAAATGCGGGGCATATGTCCTTTGATCTTTGGTTTCGCCGGAGATAAGTATTGGCGACTGCCCTTCTGCCCGTGGCTTGGTGCACGGGCGGCACCGGATCGACTGGTTGAAGCACCCGGCCCTCTAAAACCGGTGTATGGATCCGGGGTTCTGCCGCCATTACCGCGGGGACGGCATGCCGCCGTCGAACCGCTTCTGCAGGTCGTGCCCTCACGCGGCGATCGCCTGCGATCGGCTGTGGCGGCGCGTCGTCGACCTGGCAGGATCAGCAGGCGGCCTGCCTGTGCCGCTGCCCGGAACGCGTGCGGTGCTCTTCCAAAGCCCGAACAACACTCATTTCGTCCGCCTGCAGGTCAACGTCCGGTGGAACCTCACGAAAGAGGATTTTCTGCATTTCATCGCCACCGGGCATGCGAGGATGGGCCGAAAGGAGCAGCGGCGCGACCCGTTCGTATCCCCGAGCCTCACGCGCCAGGAGCCGTACGTAGAGGCTATTGTCGCGCTGCTCGGCGGGCGGGACATTCCGGAGATTGCCGCGGTGCGGGCGGTGCAGAAGGGTTGCAGGGATGCAAACCCGTATATGGCCGGATAGAGGTACGGTGTACCGTTGTCGTCCGCCGCGAATCCCAGTACGTCGAAAGCCATTGAAGTGCACGATCTGCGCAAGGCCTACAACGGCCGCGTCGCCGTCGACGGTATATCGTTCGACGTTCATACCGGCGAGGTCTTCGGATTTTTAGGGCCGAACGGCGCAGGCAAGACCACGACCGTGCGGATGCTCACCGGTATCATCGCACCCGACGGGGGGAGCGCGACGATTCTGGGTCATGATGTCGTCAGGGAGCCGGTGCGGAGCAAACAGGTGATCGGCGTCGTCCCGGAGACGGCAAACGCCTACGCCGACCTGACGGCGTGGCAGAACCTGATGCTGATGGCGGATCTCTACGGGTTCCGGCGCTCCGCCGCCCGGCTGCCCGCAACCGATCTGCTGGAGGAGCTCGGGCTCTCCGACCGGCGGGACCAGAAAGTCGCGGGCTTTTCCAAGGGGATGCGGCAGCGGCTGATCCTCGCGATGGCGCTCCTGCACGACCCGCCGCTGCTCTTCCTCGACGAGCCGACGAGCGGCCTCGACGTGCAGAGCACGCACCTGATGCTGGAGATCCTCAGCGAGAGGAACCGGGCGGGCACGACGATCTTCCTGACCACGCATAACATGGATGAGGCCAACCGGCTCTGCGACCGGGTGGGGTTCATCCGGGCCGGGAAGATTGCGGCGATCGATTCGCCGGAGCGGCTGAAGCAGGCGATCAACCGGCTGCACGTGATCGAGGTCGGGTTCGACCGTCCGGTTGAGGCGTCCGTCCTCGCCGGTCTTCCCGGGATCGACCGTGTCTTGAAGATCGGCGATACCTGCCGGCTCGAGACCGCCGATACCGATGCCGCGATCGCCTCGGTGGTTGCGGCCGCCCGGTCGTCCGGTGCCCGGATCCTCTCGCTCTCCACGCTTTCGCCGACGCTCGACGAGGTCTATCTCAGGCTCACCGGAGGGGAAGAATGATCCGATTCGGCGAGATCGGCGAGCAGCTGCGGCGATCGCTCGCCGTCGCCCGGAAGGATATCAGGATCTACTACGTCAAAGGCCCGGTCGTCATCTTCGGCCTCCTGATTCCGCTCTTCCTCTTCCTGGCCTTCTCGCTCGGCAACCGGTTCGCGTCGATCCCGTTCCTCATCTCCGGGCTGCTCGCGATGACCGTCTTCTTCACCGCAACGGCGGTCTCGCCGGTGATCTTTCCGTGGGAGACCCAGGCGCGGACGCTCGAACGGCTCGCCGCCGCCCCGATCACGGTCCCGGCACTGGTCTTCGGGGATATGCTGGCGTCGTTCCTCTTCGGGGCGCTGATCGCCCTCGTCCCGGTGGGCATCGGGATCGCGCTCGGCGTGACGATCACCTCTCCGGCGGCCCTGCTCGCCGGCATTCTGCTCGGGGCACTCTGCTTCGCTTCGCTCGGCGTCCTCCTTGCCGTCCCACCGGCGAGAGCGCCGCAGAACATCATGATGCTCTCTTCGCTCATCAAATTCCCCCTGATCTTCATCTCCGGCATCTTCATCCCGGTCGAGTCCCTGCCGTTCTGGGGGCGGGTGCTCGCCGCGGTCTCGCCGCTGACCTACTTCACCGACATCGCCCGCTATGCGATGGGTGAGGCGAACGTCTCCCCGGTCGCCCTCGACCTCGTCGTTCTCGCCGGGTTCTCCCTCCTCTTCCTCGGGGCGGCGATGGTCCTGCACGGACGGACGCTTCCGAGAAGGCTCTGACGGCTCCGGGGGGTTTCCCGGAGCGACCCTGCCCCGCCCGGCGCAGTAATACTGCAATGCTCATTCATAGCACTTAGTAAACATTTATATATTGTAACGTTTTACTGAAAGTGTGGTTCTGGCACGCCACGGAGAGATCGGTTGCCACAACCCTCCAGCTACGGGATCAGGCGCATCCGAATGCACGGAACACCTCATTCCATCACCGACCTTTTTCCGGGAGCGTATTGCCGGCGCTCCCTTCGGGTCTGCCGCCCCGCACCCGGGCACTTCCGGCTGAGCCGTTCCTGAGACCCACAGGTTAATCTCTCTGCGATTCGACGTACCATGATGAATCTCTCTCCGATGCTGGTTCTCGCCGCTCTCGCGGTCCTTGCCGGGGTCTCTGTCTGCGGCTGCACGAGCCAGGAGACATTGGTCGTCCGATGAGGAGCGGGCATCCGTGCTCGTGTATGCGGAGCCGATCGCCGACAACCTCCTGCAGGGGTTCAACGAGAACAACTACACGATGTACTCCCGGGATTTCGGCGATGAGATGAAGGCAAGCCTGGACGAGGCTGCGTTCGAGGAGAATCGCGAGTTTGTCACATCCCGGATCGGGCTCTACGAATCCAGAATGAACCGCCGTCGTTACGGAGGTGGACGAGTATATCGCCGTTAACTACCCGGCGACGTTCGAGCGGGAGGACGGCGTGAATGTCCGGTTCGTCTTCCGGAAGGGCGACGAGTCGCACCGGCTTTATGGGCTCTGGTTCAACTCGCCGACGCTCGCGAGTTAAAACGGACTACCGGGGCGGGAGACCGACGGGGAGCAGGCACCGGCTCGGGCAGGATGTGGTTCTGCGGATGAGGTTTTTCCCCCCGTATCCGCCGCCGGGTTGGGCAACGCTTATAGTTCGGATTTCCGGCCGGATCTGCTGGAATAAACACCTTCACAGAAGCCCATAGACGGCCGATCTCGAAGCATGGCAGGGTATCCATCCTCCGGAAATTACTGCCGCTCATATGGTCGTTATATCTCGAATATTCTCATCTCTTTTCGGTATCAGGCGGGAAATAATGGGTTTTCGGAACGCTGCCCCCGCATCCCCGGAAAACAGGGGAAAATACGCGATATCCGGGCTTATTTTGGAGTGAGAATGGGGCACCGGAGGCGTGAAGAGTCGGCAGAGGTGATCGTCCCGCTGGTTGCTGCAGTTGCTCATCCGGGATACGTTTCGTGCGCCGGAACACCGCCGGGTGCACCTCGAGCGCTCCGGGAGTGAGTCTGCCCGGCACCTCGAAGGAACCCCGACCCTTCCGGCAATCGCGCGTTGCAGCGGTCAGGCGCTCCTGAATCTCGCGGCGATCGCGCTGCTCACCATCCTGAAGCGGCGGCAGCGTGATGGAACTCCTAGGCCAGAGTGCCGCCGGAGGGTGTCGCGATCGCCGTGCCGTCGCACCACCGGTGTGCCGGAGCGCCTCTTTGGCAGCAGGGCTTCGAGACAGCCCAGCATTTCCCGGCATCTCCGGGTGAATACGCGCTCCATTGCCTACATTTAAATATCCCCCGCACGAAACGCTATTGTCATAATAAATCATGTAAAATTCCCGGATCGGGGCAGTGACTCTGTGCCGGTTCCGGAACATTCTCCATGCCTCCAGATCAAACAGAGATGAACAGTATGTATCGGGTGATATCGTGATTCCGTTTCTGCTCACCGCCGTCTTCGCATTTATTATCTATCTGCTCCTGACGGCAGGGAGCGGCAGCCTGGGTGTCTGGTCGCCGGCAGAACTCGTGATGGGTGCTTTTATCGCCCTGATCGTTGCCGCGATCTCGAGGAACTTCTTCTGCAAAAACCACGACTTCCGGATGGCAAACCCCCTCCGGTGGGTCATTCTTGCGGTCTATGCAGTCGTGCCGTTCTTTCTTGAGATGGCAAAGGCGAACGTCGACGTCGCATACCGGGTTATCACCGGGAAGATCCGCCCCGGGATCGTCAGGATTCAGCCGGGGCTAAAGACCGATCTCGGCGTCCTGCTGCTTGCGAATTCCATCACGCTGACGCCGGGCACGCTCACCGTCGGTATCGACGAGGAGACGAACGACCTCTTCGTCCACGTGATAAACATCAAACCGGGAACCGAAAAGAAGCCGACCCTCGACGCGAGGGAGATCACGGCCTGGTTCGACTTCCCCGCATGGATCAGGAGAATTGCGGAATGACGGACGCGATGCTCATCTCGGTTCTGGTGCTCGCCGCACTGATCGTCATCGCGATGGTCCGGCTCTTCATCGGCCCCACCGCCCCCGACCGGGTCGTCGCGCTCGATGCGGTCAACACGCTGACCATCGCCGCGATGATCCTGCTCGGCGTCGTCTACCAGCAGATCATCTTCATCGACGTCGCCATCGTCTACGCGCTCCTCTCGTTCGTCGGAACGCTCTACATCGCCAAATACCTCGGAGGTGAGATGTAACCATGATCGTCGACACAATCATCATAATCTGCCTCGCCATCGGCCTCTTCTTCAACATCCTCGGCGTCATCGGCATCCTGCGGTTCCCCGACGTCTACACGCGGCTGCACGCGGAGACGAAGACCACGACCTTCGGCACGATCTTCATCGGCCTCGCCGTGGTGATCTACGCACTTGCCGCACTCGCAGAGACCGGCGACGGCCAGTACATCACCCTCTCCCTGCACACGATCATCGCCGTGATCGCGCTCGCGTTCACCAACGCCACCGGGGCGCATGCCATCGCCCGGGCAGCCTACCGGAGCGGCTACAAACCGGCGGCAGCGGTCGTCGACAGAATGGCGGAGGCGAAACAATGATCGAGATTATTGCGCACGCGCTGGTGCTCGCGGGCCTCGTCATCGCCGCCGTGCTGGTCGTGTACTTCCGCGACCTGCTCTCCGCGGCGATCGCCTTCGGCGTCTTCAGTTTCCTGCTCTCCCTTGAGTTCTACATCCTGCAGGCGCCCGACGTCGCTATCGCCGAGGCAGGCATCGGTGCGGGACTGACGACGGCGATCTACATCGTGGCCGTCAGGGGAACAAAGCGGATGGAGGAGGTGGAGGAATGAAGCAGTACGTCAAGGGAGCGGTCCTGCTCGTCATGCTGGCAGCCTTCCTGGTGCCGGTGCTGACGCTCGAGTTCGGCAGCCCCGCCGCTACGGAGATGGACGACTACTTCATCGGGCACGGTCAGGAGCAGACCGGCGGCAACAACATCGTCACGGACGTCCTGATGGACTACAGAGGGTTCGATACCCTCGGCGAAGCGACGGTGCTCTTAACGGCGGTGCTCGCCGTCGGCCTCGTCTTCCGGCGGCTCTTCGGAGGTGAAGAGCATGACTATGAGTAAGATCGTCAGAACGGCTGCCGACATCCTCTTCGTCTTCATCCTCGCCTTCGGGTTCTACGTCGTGGCGCACGGCCACCTGACCCCCGGCGGAGGATTCCAGGGCGGTGCGGTGCTCGCCACAGGGTTCGTCCTCGTCATCGCGGCCTACGGCTACCGTGCGATCGCCGCCCGGTTTTCCAAAGATTCGCTCAGAAACAGCGAGACGCTCGGCCTGCTCATCTTCATCGGCACGGCATTCGTCGCCCTGCTCTTCGGCGCGACGTTCTTCTACAACTGGCTCGCCGGCGCGGGATCGATCTTCGGGACGGCCGTAGCATTCGGCCCGAACCCCGGCGACCTGAACACCGCCGGCGTCATCCCGATCATGAATATCGCCGTCGGCATCGAGGTCTTCGGAGGGCTCAGCCTGATCGTCCTCTACATGCTGTCGGGCACAGAGGAGGGAGCATAAATGTACTACAATCTACCGTTCATCATTGCAGCAGTCATCGCGGTCATCGGCATCGCGGCGATGCTCTTCCGGCGAAACCTCGTCAAGGTGATCATGGGCCTCTCGCTCGTTGAGTCCGGCATCAACCTCTTCCTGGTGGCGCTCGGCTACCGGACGGACGCGATCGCCCCGATCTTCACGAACGCCCCCTCCACCGACATGGTGCTGCCGACGGTGCAGGCGATGACCCTGACGAACATCGTCATCGGTATCGCGACCACGGCGATGCTGCTCTCGTTCACGATGATCATCTACAAGAAGTACGGCTCGCTGAACACCGACACCGTGAGGAAGCTGAGAGGATGACCGGCGACTTCATACTCGATAACGCCCCGGCACTCCTCCTTGCGGTGCCGCTGCTCGCCGCCTTCGCGACCCCGCTCATCGGGCGCTACAGCAACGTCGCCCGGAACGTCTGGGTGATCGCGGCGATGACCCTGACGTCCGTCATCGGTTTCATCCTCGCCTACGACGTCTTCACGGCAGGAACCGTGATCTATACCTTCGGTGTCCTCGACCCTGCGAGTGCCATCCCCCTCGACTCCGGCGGTATCCCGATACGGATCGTCTTCACCGTCGACGCCATGAGCGCCTTCATGGTGATCATCGCCGCCATCTCCGGGTTCGCGGTCATGCTCTACACCATGGCGAGCGAGTCGAAATCGAGCGGGAAAGACGGGTTCTACGCGCTCTTCCTGCTCCTGATCGTCGGCATCATGGGCATGGTCTGCACCGGCGATATCTTCAACTTCTTCGTCTTCCTCGAGATCAACTCCCTCGCGGGCGCCGCGCTCGTCGCCTACCGCATCGATAAAGGCGTCGCCGTCGAGGCGGGGCTGAAGTACGCGATGATCAGCACGATCGGCGGACTCTTCGTCCTCTTCTCGATCGCGCTCCTCTACGGGCAGTACGACGCCCTGAACATCGCCATGCTCGCGAGCAGCATCCAGTATACGGCGCTCGACAAGATCGCGCTCGTCCTCCTGCTCGCCGCCCTTGCCATGAAGGCCGGTGCGGTGCCGATGCACTTCTGGACGCCCGACGCCTACTCGATGGCGCCCGGGTCGATCACCGCGCTCCTGGTGGTGGCGAGCCAGGCCTGCCTCTACGGTGTCTTCCGGGTCGTCTTCACCCTCTACAACGTCGTCCTCGACTACGTCACGATCGGGTGGATCATCATCATCCTCGGTGTCCTCTCCATGTTCATCGGCGTCACGATGGCGCTCGTCCAGAAGGACGTGAAAAGGCTGATGGCCTACCACGCCGTCTCGCAGACCGGCTACATGCTCCTCGGCCTCGGGGTCGGCCTTGCCGTCCTCGGCCAGCAGACGGCGCTCGACACCTACGGAATCGTCGCGATGGAGGGCGGGATCTTCCACATCATCAACCACGCGATGTATAAGGGTCTCCTCTTCCTGACGGCAGGGGCCATCATTTATCGTACCGGAACACGAAGTTTAAACAAACTTGGTGGTCTCGGCCACTCGATGAAATGGACAATGATCTTTTTCATAATCGGCGCTCTCGCGATCGCCGGAATACCGCCGTTCAGCGGATTTGCGTCTAAAATCCTGATATACGAATCGGTATTCCTCTTCAACCCCGTGCTCTCGATCATAGCGATGGTGGTCAGTATCCTGACGCTCGCGTCCTTCGTGAAGGTCTTCCACTCGATCTTCATGGGACCCGAGCTCCCTGAGTTTTCCGGCGTGAAGGAAGCGCCCCTCCCGATGCTCGTCGGCATGGGCATCCTCGCCGCCATCACGATCGCGTTCGGCATCGCACCGGAGCTCGTGGTCGATACCATCGTCACGCCGGCCGCGCACGCACTCGTCGACCAGGGCGGGTACATCGCCTCGGTGCTCGGAGGTGTCTGATCATGGATATAGGAGCAACACTCACGACCGGGTACGGGTTCTGGAACCCGCTCATCTGGCTCGGCGTCCTCGCGGTCGCACTCGTCATCGCCTATCTCATCTGGGCATACGGCGAGAGCAGCTACAAACCCGGCACCGAGCAGACCAAACCCTACCTCTCCGGAAACCCGGAACCTGCAGCCAAGCGCGACGTCCACCTCGGCGGCGGGCACCTCTACTGGGGGTTCACCGAAGCACTCAGCGGCTACTACGACCGTATCGTCCCGCTTCACACCGGCGTGCTGACCGACTACCTCCTGTGGTTCTTCGGAATTGCAGCGGCTCTCATTATCATCGTAGGTCTGATCTGATGAAACTCACAAAATCATTCAACCGCTCGCTCTGGGCGTTCCACTTCAACTCGGGCTCCTGCAACGGCTGCGAGATCGAGATCGTCGCGGCCATCACCCCGCGTTACGACCCGGAGCGGTTCGGGATCAAACTCGTCGGCAGCCCGCGGCACGCCGACGTTCTCCTCGTAACCGGCCCGGTCGTCAAAAAGATGCGCGACCGGCTGGAGCGGGTCTACCAGCAGATGGCCGACCCGAAGGTCGTGATGTGCATCGGCGTCTGCGGTTCGTCGGGCGGTCCGTTCTACGACTCCTACAACCTCGACGGGCCCGTCGACGACGTCATCCCGGTCGACGTCTACGTGCCGGGGTGCCCGCCCCGGCCGGAAGCGATCATCTACGGCGTCGTCAAGGCACAGGAGAAACTCGAACGGCTGGAGGGTGAGAAGGCATGAAGACAACCCCTGACAGGATACTGAGCCCCGACGAGGTCGTCGCGGTCTTCTCCCGGAAGTTTGGAAGCGGCGTCCGGGAGAGCCGGGTCACCGAGCGGCGCGAAGGTTCGGCGAAGAACCCGAGCTACGACATCTGGCTCGACCTCGACCGCGACCTGCTCCACGCCGCGGTCGAAGAACTGATGCTGCTCCACTTCCCGCACCTTGCCGTCATCTCCGGCACCGATATCGGGGACGTGATCGAGATGAACTACCACTTCTCGATCTACTACGGGACGAAGCACGGCGAGTATATGGTCACCCTGACCGTCGCCCTGCCGAAGGACGACCTCCGGGTGCCGACGATCGCCGATCTCATCCCCGGTGCCGTCTTCTCCGAGCGCGAAAAGCAGGAGATGCTCGGCGTCGAGGTCGTCGGCATCCCGGACGGCCGCCGGCTCTTCCTCCCCGAAGAGTTCCCCGAGGGTGTCTACCCCTGGCGAAAGGACGAGACCGGCATCCGGAACGAGATGGTCAAGGACCTCTGGGCGGTCGGCCGTCCGGCGAACCGTCCTGCACGCCCGGAGATACCGCCGGAGGAGCAGGGCGAAGTGCAGGCCGCGGAAGTTGCGGAAGCGAAAGTAACGGCGAGAGAGCCGGCACCGTCGGAGGAGGAGCGACATGAGTGACGACGCGAAGAAGAAGATGACCCCCTATACCATTCCGATAGGCCCGACCCATCCGGCACTGAAAGAGCCGGTGATGTTCACCTTCGAGATGAGCGGCGAGAAGATCCTCAAAGCGGACTTCGCGCCCGGCCAGACGCACCGCGGGATCGAGTGGATGGGCATGCGCAGAAACCCCATCCAGATCGTGCACCTGACGGACCGCATCTGCGGTATCTGCGGTGTCTCGCACTCCCTGGCGTTCGCCCGGGCGGTGGAGCAGATCATGGAGATCGAGGTGCCGGAACGGGCGGACTACATCCGCGCCATCATCGCCGAGTTCGAGCGTATCCAGTCGCACCTGCTCTGGGCGGGCGTCGCCGCCCACGAGCTCGGGTACGATACGCTCCTCCACCTCACCTGGCGGGTCCGCGAGCGCGCGATGGACACCATCGAGCTTTTGACCGGCAACCGGGTCAACTACGGCATCGTCCAGATCGGCGGCGTGCGGCGGGACTTCACGCCCGACCAGTACCCCGCGATCGAGGAGTGCCTCCAGTACTACACCGATCTGAAAGGCCAGCTGCTGCGGATCTTCCTCGAGGATAAGACGATCCAGATGCGCTGCCGTGACTGCGGCGTCCTCACTTACGAGGATGCGCTGAAACTCTGCACCGTCGGCCCCACCGCCCGTGCATCGGGCGTCAACATGGACGTCCGGGTCGACTACCCCTTCGCGGCTTACGGCGACCTTGCGATCGAGCCGATACTCCCCGACGCCCTCATGGGGGAGACACGCGGCGATGTCTTCGACCGGATCGTCGTCCGCCTCCTCGAGGTGGAGCAGTCGATCGATATCATCCGGCAGTGCCTCGACCGGATGCCGGCAGGCGAGATCGTCTGGGAGGCGAAGCTCGCGAAGATCTTAAACCAGTTCAAGAAGGCGCACGGCGAGGCTATCGGCAGGCACGAGGCCCCCCGCGGGGAGGTTTTCCACTACGTCCGCATGGACGGCAAGGAGCACCCGACCGCCTGGAAGGTGAAGGCTTCGTCCTACAGCAACCTGATGAGCTGGATCCCGATGCTCGAGGGCGAGCAGATCGCGGATATCCCGATCATCGTCGCTTCGGTCGACCCCTGCCTCTCCTGCACCGACCGGGTGGCGTTCGTCCGGAACAGTGAGCGGGGTGTCATGACCAAGGAGGACCTCCACCGTCTCTCGGTCGAGAAGACCCGGAGGCTGATGGCATGACCTTCCTCGAGACCGTGCTGACGATCCTCTTCGGCACCGTCGCGCTGGCGATCTTCGGCATGGTCGCCGGGCTCTTCTTCCTCGGCGTCGACCGGAAGTTCGCCGCCCACATGCAGGCACGGATAGGGCCGCCGCTCCGCCAGCCGTTCATCGACGTGATGAAACTCTTCCACAAAGAGAATATCATCCCCGAGAATGCGATCCCCTGGCTCTTCAACGGCGCACCCATCCTCGCGCTCGCCTCGTCGATCACGATCCTGCTCTACCTGCCGTTCGGCAGCCTCGGGCCGGTCTTCGGCAGCGCCGGCGACGTGATCCTGGTCATGTACCTCCTCACTGTCCCGGCGCTTGCGATGGTCGTCGGCGGGTTCGCCTCCGGGTCGCCCTACGCGACGGTAGGCGCCCAGCGTGAGATGGTGATCCTGATGGCCTACGAGCTCCCCCTCGCGATCGCGATCGTCGCCATCGCCTGGCGGCTCTCGATGGCCGGGATAGCCGATCCCTTCTCCCTCGTCACGATCTCGGCAAACCCCATCTGGGGTGTCGTCGGGCCGGTCGGGATCCTCGGCTGCCTCATCCTCCTCGCGATCCTGGCATGGGTGACCCCGGCGGAAGCTATCACGGATTCCGTTCGATGCGCAGGAAGCCGAGACGGAACTTGCGGGCGGACTGCTCGTCGAGTACTCGGGGAAAAATTTCGGTCTCTTCTACATCGCCCAGGGCGTGAAGACGATCGTGATGGCCGCGCTTGCGGTCGCTCTCTTCCTGCCGTGGAACATCTCGAGTTTCATCGCGATGGCGCCGGGCGTCGCCGTGGTCGTGGACTTCGCGTTCTTCCTCGTGAAGGTGCTGCTCGTGGTCTTCTTCTCGATCTCCCTGATCCGGGTCTCGATGGCCCGGTTCCGGATAACGCAGATCGTCTCGATCTACTGGATATGGCTCGGGCTCGCGGGTTTCGTCGGCCTCGGCCTGATCGGGATCGATGCACTGCTTGCAGGAGTGTGATATCGAATGGCAACATTACCCATGATACCGGAGCTTCTCCGGCAGCTCTTCAGGACCCCGGCGACGAACGCCTTCCCGGCAAAGTACCTCCCGCCCTCGGTGACGGGATTTCTGGCGAAGGTCGGCAGGGGCGAGGCTGCGATCCATCCGCCGGTGGCGGTGCCGAAGGACTTCCGGGGCAAGATCACCTACGACCCGGCCGGGTGCACGGGCTGCAGCCTCTGTGCGAAGGTATGCCCGTCGCACGCCATCGAGGTGCTGAAGGACGAAAAGAGGATCCGGATCTACATCTCGCAGTGCATCTTCTGCTCGCAGTGCACGGATATATGCCCGAAAGGCTCGCTCGCGATGAGCGATGTGTTCCTGCTCGCCGACGAGGACCGCTACGCCGATAATCTCATCGTCGAGTGAGCGAGAGCAGTTCGATATCGAACACCCGCTCTTTTTTCAGCATAGTGATCAGCCGCTCGGCACCCTCGATGACGGGCTCCGAGAGTCCTTCGCCGTCCCGGACGTTCTCCGGCTCGATACCGATAAAGAGGATCGTCTCCGCCGCATCCGCGAGAAAATCGATGAGGTGCGAGAGGGGGAGGGCATGGGTGCCGATGCTGACGTCCTCTATCTCCTCTTTTGGAACACGCCGGAATTCGCCGGGGGGGATACCCATCCGGCCTGCATCCACGAAGACGAGAAGGTCGGGGTGGCTCCGCCGGACGACCGAGGTGAAGTTCTCCGGCACCGTCCCGCAGTCGACTGCAGTCCAGCCGGTGCCCTCCATCCGATGAGCGATATAGTTCCCCACACCGTCGTCCCGGCGGAGGGTGTTTCCTATCCCGAGCAGCATCTTCATGTGGCGGTACTGTGGACGCCATGAGGGAAAATTCTGGCGATCCGCCCTGTTCTGAGCCCGGTTTGCACCGGCCGGTGCGAGGGGTCGCAAACTCGCCGGAAAGTGCGAGAAAAACGCCCATATTATCCGTTATTTCCGGATACCGGAGAGCAGGTAGCAGAAAATATATAACCAAATTGATCATTGGTAGATATATCCCACCTCGGGAAGGAGGTGTATCGCCCATGGCAGGAAAGGACAAGAAGGCACCGGCACAGGCACCGGCTCAGGCACCGGCAAAGAAGTCGGAGAAGCAGGAGAAGGGAAAGAGGAAATAAGGCTCCCGTAGTACACACCCTTAATCTCCCATTTCTTACCACGCACCACCCCCGGCCATCCGATGTTTCCCCGGGGGTGGAAAACGCCCGTGCATGCCCCTGAATTTTTTCAAAGAGTTCATATCCGGAGTCGGCAGATCTTTTTCCGTGACACTGCAAAGGTACATCGCTCTCGGTATCTGTATTCTTCTCGTATGCACGGCTGCCGGCTGCCTTCAGCCGCAGGAACCGGATTCTTTCGGCCACGGAAAGTGATGAGATGCTCGTCCTTCTCGACGAGATGCGGGGCGATATCGATGCCGCCCTGGCAGGGCTCGATGCCCGGGTCGCAGGCACGGCGGAGAACCTGACCGCGACCGGGCTTGCGGGCGACGAGGCACGGGCGCTCCTTGCAGAGAGCCTCGCTGCCGACCCGCTCATCGCCACCGCCATCACGATCGACCAAAGCGGCACCGTCGCCGCGGCGGTTCCCGATTCGCTCGAAGGGCTCGTCGGCGAGGATCTCAGCCACCAGGAGGTCGTCCGGGAGACGTTCGAGCGGAAGGTGCCGGTGATGACCGGCCGTGCCCCCCTCGCGGAGGGCGGCTATGCCGTGATCCTCCAGTACCCGTCTTCTCGGCGGACGGCAGCCTTATCGGGGCGACGAGCATCACCTTCGATCCCTACGTGCTGCTGAAGGGCGAGATCGAGCCGGTGCTGAACGGCACGCCCTATACGGCGATGGTGGCCGAGACCGACGGCACCATCCTCTACGACGCCGACCCGGCCGAGATTACGAAGGAGACCTTCAACGAGTCGCTGTACGAAGAGTTCCCCGGGGTCATTGCGTTCGCCCGGAGTACGCGCAGAATCGGTCGGGGAACGCGACGTACTCGTTCTACGACACCGGTTTTAACCACGTCGTGCAGAAAGAGGCCTTCTGGACGACGGTCGGGCTGCACGGGACGGAGTGGCGGCTGATCATTATCAGGGAGATCGGGGAGGCGTAGCGTGGGAGAGGGTCAGGATATTTCCACGCCCGGAGCCGGCGGAGCGGTGCCGCTCCCGCAGTCGCAGAGAAAGGTTTACAGCCGATGGCCGCAGCCATACTTTTTCAGGAATACCATGATCGCTCGCGTCGCCGTCGGCACCCTTGCTCTTCTCCTGCTTCTCGTCCCGGTGAGTGCCGGTATCCCCGGGACGATGAACCTCGGGATGCAGGGCGTATCAATCCGACGCCCATAACCGACCTCACGTTTAACGGGAGCACGTCCCCCTCCGGGCCGCTCGAACCTTCCGAAATCGTCCGGCTGACGCTTGCGATCTCTCCGAAATACCCCTGTCAAAACGTGACCATCCGCTTTCTCATTCCCAAGGGGATTAGACCTCGTCGACGGTGAAACCGAATACTTCTACGAAAATATAAGCGGCGGAGACCTTCAGGAAACGAGTGTTGTGGCGAATGTCACCGACGATAGTCATCTCCTGGGCGAACAGGCATTGTATCCGGGTATGTCCACTATAACAGCAATGACACTACCGACTTGACTGAATACTACTTTTTCTGTCGCCCACCGGAGAAACCCTGGTATGCAAAGATACTGAAATCTGTTTTTAACTTTTTCTTCTCGTAATCATTGTTATTAAGCAATTTCAACGCAGCAAATCTATTTTCAGGCAAAGGGCGAATGCCGGATGAGAATAACTTTTTGAGCGATTTTTCGGATAACAAAAAGCAAGGTCGCTGTAAACTCGAACTTGACGTGATATTTCCCTGTTGCTCCGGACTATGGTATATATTCGTTTTTATTTTAGTAGGAATCGAATACTTGATATATTGGATAAGTAAAGTAACTCTCTATCTCTCTCACCGGAGCGCTTCGTAGAAACGGTGCAGTGGAAAGGTAGATGGCGAGGGTCATTCAGCCGTCAATGTTGAAGTGATTCCTCCCGGTGCCGGAGTGCCTGGGTGCTGAGGAGCAGAGTTCGCTCATCCTCCGGTGCGTTCACTGGAGGTAATCGTGATGAATGTTTACTATTGGTTAGTCGGTCTGGTTGCCGCATTGATAGTGTGTGCCCCGGTGAGTGCCGGTGGACCCGAAAATATAATCGTGGAGGTGCAGGGCGGTCAATCCGATGTCATGACCGACCTCACGTTTAACGGGAGCACCTCCACCTCCGGGCCGCTGGAACCCGGTGAAATCGATCCAGCTCACGTTTGCGCTCTCTCCGAAATAACCCTCTCAAAACGTGACCGTCCGCTACAACATTCCTGAGGGGATAGACCTCGTTGACGGTGAGACCGAATACTTCTACGAGGATATAGACGGCGGAGACCTTCAGGAAACGAGTGTTGTGGTGAATGTCACCGACGATATGCATCTCTTAAGTCTAAAAGTCATCGTATCCGGATACGTCCACTATAACAGCAATGACACTGCCGACTTGATTGAAGATTACTTTTTCTGTCGCCCACCGGAGAAACCCTGGTACGCAAAGGTGCTGGAATCTGTTTTTAACTTTTTCTTCTCGTAATATCAGCCTGCTTGCGACCACCCTCCTCGCTCCTCGCCATCCTCCTCCTGCTCCGGCGTTCCCGCTCCGGCAGGGGTCGCTCGCATGGTTCGGGGCTATCGAGGCCGGGAATGGGCGCCCTCCCCGTTCTGCCCGATCTCCGTGCCGAATAAAAACCGGACGAGTTATCATTCTCCGGAGTGACGTGGTCATAATGCGCACAGTCTCCCGCCGTTATGCCTCGGTCGTCGTTCTCCTCCTGGCGGCACTGCTCGCGAGCGGCTGCTGCGATATCATCCCGGGATGCGCACCGCTCACCCCCGGCCACCGGGACTTCGAGGGCGATATCCGGGCGATGAAACTCGATGCGGCCGGGAACCGGGAGTGGTTCCGGCTGCCCTCCGCGGCGGTTATGGCGCATCCTGCGTGACTCCGGAGATCGCACCCTTGCGGTATATATGACGTATCCCCATTTTTCCGGTCAAATGTCCGGGAGATTATGCCATTCTCATCGACTGCGAGTATCCTTTTTCACGGTTCGCCCCAAATATACTAAACACAGATGAGCATATCAGGTGCGAACCGGAGAGCGCCGGTGCGGGTCACGGGCGTCGTTACCGACCGCAGCGGCAACGGGATCGAGATATTCGACCCGCCGTTCTACCGCGAGGAGTTCGAGGCCGCGTACCGCTATATCATCGACGAGTACCGGGTCGAGCCGCGAGAGATCGCCCTCTTTCTCCCCTGCGCCGTCCGGAAACCCTACAGCCAGAGCCCGAGCCACAAACTCTTCCGGAAGATCATCGACGGCGTCCTCGCTCCCGAGGAGTACCATATCGTCATCTTCGGGACGTGCGGAACCGTCCCTGCGGAGCTCGAACTGATGTACCCGTTCCGGCACTACCACTACATGCTCGGCAAGGCCACTGACGAAAAAATCCGGCGGGACTTTCACCGGATCGAGGTCTACCGGCTCAGCGGCTACCTCGAAAAGACCCGGTATACCTACTATAAAAGGCTCGCCTACTGCATCGGCCCGTTCCGGAAAGCGATGGTCGAGGCGTCGCAGGCGACCGGCATACCCGTCGACCTGCTGCCGTCCGACCCGATGATCGAACGGATGTACGATATCGACTGCCCGTTCCCGGAAGGAAGCCTCTCGATGCAGGCGTATATCGACGAGTTCCGGGCGGGGATCGCGGGGCTTGCACGGGCATGCGGCAGATCTTCCGTCCCGGTCGAGGGAGCGTGCCGGATCTCCGTATAGTTTCTCTTCCCCGGCGCTCTTTTTTGGGAATGGTTCTCGCTTGCGCATTCCTTGGTGCCGGAAGATCCGGGCGCTCTGGAGCATGCTCGTCGGTAAAACCTGCTCTCTCCTGTCGGTCGAAGTGCCGAAGAGGTTACTCCGGAGAAGATCCTCGATAACGTCCGGTTTCCGGGTAGATCGGGCCTGCCGTCACGGGGGTATGAGAAGAGGAGGGGCGGCGGCAATCCTGCAGCAGGAGCGGGAACTCCTGGGGAACCCCCGGAGCCCGCCTCGATCCCCGACCGGGGACGTGCAGATGTGGTTGCCCGGAGAAGCCCCGCCAGAGGTACTCTCATTCCTGGCATGGGCTGCCCCGTAGAGATAAACAGGGGGAGGTATATTCTATCATTTATATATTTATCGGAGAATGGTTATTGCAGGAGCGTATGCAGCACCATGACGACTCTCTCCTCCAAAAGAGCCGCCGGAGCACCGCATGGCCGGCACCGTCGATAGGGCCGCTGGTATTATCTCATCCTGCGCCTATGCGCAGTCGATGCAGAACCGGTACGATCTCGTCGTGGTCGGTGCGGGCCCGGCAGGCAGCACCGCCGCACGCTACGCGGCAGAGCAGGGGTCAAGCGTCCTCCTGCTCGACAAGAAGAAGACGATAGGCGTCCCCGTCTGCTGCGGGGAGTTCATCCCCTCCGGTGCGGTGACCGCGGATGCCTTCCCGAACGCCCCGGGCGTCGAAGATCTCTTTCCCGTCGATCCGGGTCTCGTCGAGCGGGATATCAGGGAGGTTGTCGTCAGATCGCCGAAGGGCAGGGAGTACCACTTTTCCCTCGAGGGCTGCACCGTCCGCCGCGACGCCTTCGACCGGCACCTGGCGGATGCGGCTGCCGGGGCGGGGGCTACGATCGTCACCGATACGAAATTTCTCGGCCTTGACGGCCACCGTGTCGCGACGACCCGCGGCACCTTCGAGGCAGGCGTCGTGATCGCCGCGGACGGCCCGCTCTCGTCGGTCTGCCGCTCGGCAGGCCTCGAGCGGAGTTGCACCCTCTCTCCCGCCGTCACCTGCCGCGTGGACGGCGAATTTCCGGATGGACTGCAGATCTTCTTCGGCAACCGAATCGCGCCGGGAGGCTATGCGTGGATCTTCCCGAAACAGGGGTGCGCCAACGTCGGGCTCGGGGTGCAGCGCTCCGGTGCCCCGGTGCGAAGACTCCTCGAGGCCTTCCTCGCGGAGCACGGGTATGCAAGCGGAGCGATGCAGGCCTGCTTCATCCCGGTCTCGGGGCCGATCGAAAAGACCGTGCAGGGAAACGTCCTCGCCGTCGGGGATGCCGCCGGGCATGTCGTCGCGTCGAACGGCGGCGGGATCTCGATAGCGATGATCTGCGGCAGGCTTGCCGGACTCGCGGCGGCCCGCCATCTCCGGGAGGGCGAATCCCTGACGGCGTACGAGCGGGACTGGCGCGCTGCGGTAGGGCAGGGAACTTGCAACCGCCGCCAGGATGAAACAGCAGGCTGACCGCTTCCTCGTATCCGACTTCCTCCTCGAACAGATGATGAAGCGGCTCGGCGTTGCGGGTATCAAACGGCTGATGGTGTATAACGGTACCGGCCGGCCCGGGCAGGCGGATCTGGCACTATAATCTCGTATCCGGCACCGATCTCTAGGGATGCAAACCGCTGTGAAGATATGTGCGATTACGGGAAGTCCGCGGGGGATGCGGAGCCGGACGAGGAAGACTTGCCGGCTTTCTGCTCGCGGGTGCGGAGGAGGTCGGGGCAGAGGTCGACCTGATCGATCTCGCCGATATGCGGATCACGCCCTGCATCGCCTGCGACGAGCTGCAGCCTTGACGGGACGTGCATCTACACCGACGACTTCGCCCCGCTCTACGAGCGGATGCTGGATGCCGACGGCCTGGTCCTGGCATCCCCGGTCTACGTCGACAACGTCTCCGCGCAGATGAAGATCCTCATCGACCGGCTCGCAGACGTTATCCACTACCAGACCCTCGCCGGGAAGTACGGCTGCAGCCTCGCCACCACCTGGAGTTCCGGGGGTGCGGAGGTGGTCGCGTATCTGAACCACGTCCAGAACTACCTCGGGGCGCTTGCAATCGGCGGGCTGAGCGTTCCGCTCGGCGACGACCCGGGGGCGATCGATGCTGCGGAGCCCGCGGCACGCGACCTGGGGCGAAGGCTCGCACAGGCTATCCGGACGCGGCCGCGGTATCCCGACCAGGAGGCGGAGATTGCCGAAAATCGTGAATGCTTCGCCGCAATCGTTCGGGAGAACCGGGACGTCCGTCCGGATGAGTACGAGCGGTGGGTGCGGGAAGGCTGGATCCGGGACAAGGAGTGAGCGGCTCTACTGGCAAAGCGCTATCCGGCCGCCGTCCCGGGTGAGGAACCCTTCCGCTTCGAGGCACCCGAGGATCCGGCTTATCCTGCCCGGGTCGCCGCCCAGATGCCGGATCACGTCATCCTCGGCGAGGGCTCCCTCCTTGAGGAGCAGCGCGAGCACCCTGCCCCGGAGCTGCCGGTCAGACCCCTCGAAACGGCTCTGCACGGTATACGCCGCGCTCCGCCGGTTCGGGTTCACCGTCCGCTTTGAAAGCACCGTCCCGTAGTCCATGAGTGCGGAGTACCACGTCCGTGCATCATCGTGGAGAAGCGCCTGCTCGATGATCGGCAGAAGCTCCTCGTCCCGAATATCCGCCCGGTCTTCGAAGAAGAAGTGGATGAAGATCCGCCGGATATTCGTCTCGATGTAGACCACCGGCAGGTTGAACGCGTAGGCGGCGATGGCTGCTGCGGTTGCCTGCCCGATCCCCGGGAAGGTCGTCAGCGTCTCGGGATCTGCCGGGAGAACTCCGCCGAACTCTTCAACGACCCGCTGCGCCGTCTTCTGGAGGGCTATCGCCCGCCGGTTGTAGCCGAGACCCTGCCAGGCTTCGAGGACGTCGCTCAAGGGAGCCCGGGCAAGTCTCGCAACGTCCGGGAACCGCTCGATGAAGGCCTCGTATTTAGGAACGACCCGATCCACCTGCGTCTGCTGGAGCATCAGCTCCGAGACGAGGATCCGGTAGGGGTCGCTCGTCCGACGCCAGGGGAGGTCGCGCCCGTACTCCCGGTAGTGCCGGCAGATCAGCTCCCGGAAGAGCGCGATCGCCCCGGGGGTGATCCCTTCCTGCCTGACCGTCGCAAGCAGCCGCTTTTCGAGGTCGTTCTGGCCGGTATCGAGGGTGTGGTTCACCCGCAGGTACTCAGTCGGAGAGGTGCAAATACCTTCGTCCTCACCGCCCGGACGGGGGCATCCCTTCCCGGTGAGAACGCAGCGCACCGGGGGCTCTCCGCGAGAGCGCCGAAGGGGATGGATACCGGGATGAATGCCATCCCCGGCAGGCCGACGGCGTACATGAGCCGGTGTCCTCGAGAAACGGGAGGATCAGGAAGAGGAGGGAGAGATTCGGGACGAAGACGAGGGCGGCGCCGACGAGTGAGGCGAGCCGGTGCAGGCTCGATCGGAACGGCGACCGCACGAAAAAATGAGTATTGGTTTTATACGGGCGTCTCTTCACCGGCCCGAATCTCTTCCCCCAGGGCTTCCTCCGCCGCGGTGCAGCCAAGTTCGGAGGTGAGCATATCCAGGTAGTTGATGAGGAGCCGGGTGATGAGGAAGTTCTGCCGGACGTACTCCTTTCCGGCGGCGCCCATCCGCGCTCCGAGCTCGGGGTCCTCGAGGATCGTAAGGACGCGGTCGGCACAGCCGGCGATATCGGTCGGGTCGACCAGGTAGCCCGTCACGCCGTCCTGGATCTGGAGCGGGATGCCGCCCACCCGTCCGGCGATGACCGGCCGGCCCTTCCAGAGTGCCTCGGTGACGGTCAGCCCGAAGCCTTCCTTGAGCGACTTCTGCAGAACCACGACCGATACCCGCTGCAGTGCGTTGACGAGGAGGTGGTCCTCGGCGGTGAGCAGGATCAGATCGCCGCTCTCGATCAGGTCGCCTGCGGCCTCTTCGACCTGCCGGTAGATCATCCAGCCCTCGGGGTCGTCGGGAGCCATGCTGCCGCAGAGCACGAGGCGGCAGTCAACCTTCTCGCGGACGAGCTTGAATACCTCGACGACGCCGACGGGGTCCTTCCACTTGTCGAACCGGGAGATCTGGGTGATGAGGGGCTTGTCGATCGGAACGCCGTAGCGCTTGAGGAGCCCGTCGATCTCGGCGTCGGTAAGATCGCGGTTCTTCTCTGAGAGCGGGTCGATCGCGGGGCGGATGATCCGCTGCTCTTTCGCCAGGCTCGCCCGCCGGTAATCATCGTGCGAGATGATCATGCCGTCGTAGAGCTCGACGTAGTCCTGGAGGAACTTCCAGAGGTCGTGGTCGGGCCTCGAGAGGTCGATGTGGCAGCGCCAGATCCAGGGCTGCTTCTTCTCGTAGAAGTTGATCAGCGGCAGCGGCTGGGGGTCGTGGATGACGACCAGGTCGTGGTCGACCACGAGCTTGGTCGAGAACTCCTGGTTCGTGGTGACGTACACCGACTTTTCACGATCTGAGAACGTTATCCGCTGCCCCTGCAGCGCATTGTGGAAGTTCTTGGTGATCGTGAAGAACTCGGAGTTGCCCGTGATGATCTTCCACTCGGTCTCGATCCCGACGTTGTTCATCAGCGGTACGAGCGAGAGGATCATCTCGGCAACCCCACCGCTCTGGTAGGTGGAGTTGACGTGCAGTATCCTCTTGCCCTGTAAGACGGCCGCCTTCCGGTAAATCTCCGAAATAACGTCGTCTCCGACTATTGGCCGGTAGTCTTCCAGCGTCCGCCCGTTGTCGCATATGCAGGTGATGCCTTGCAGGAATGCCATTTCTCTCCCTCCCGGTGCAGATCGGCAGGTATTTAACCTCCGCCCCTCTGCAGTGCACTATAAGTCACTATGAGAATATAAATATATCGGCCATGCAATAAAATTGATTCATGGCATTTGGGCGAAAATATCGCCAATACAGTCTAATATCTTTTCCGGAATACCCCGTTTGACTATCAGGCCGTTTCTGTCGGTGGGGCATAACCGGCCGACCTCCGGCGAGATCCCGGCCCCGGCGGGGGGTGGGCGCGAAGGGCGGAGATGCGTTATTCCACCGCTCTTGCATACTCGTCGAAGGGACTCCTCCGTCCCGCACGCGAGAAGAAGTCTGGATTGGCTGTACGCAGGTGCTGAAGATACCCGGGTTACTTCGGCGCCACCCTGCCCCGATACGCCCGGGTGATCCCGGGTGGCGCGGCGAGTGCAGAAACCATACATACCTTCGCTCCGCGGGGCGCTCCTCCCCGGGATATCCGGTTTGGACCGTTACCCGGAGAACTTCCGCTGCTCCTATCGCCGATAGTACATCGAGGTGCTATACTACAGGCAAGACCCTGTGGTTGTCACCTCTATACATTTATTGCGGTCAGGTGCAAGAACTCTCCCCGTGAAGATCGGGTATCCCTGTATCAACAGGAGCATCGGGTGCCGGGGCAACCGGACGTTCCGGCTGGCGTCGTACTCGGATGAGCGGCTCGTCGCGACGGTCAGGGAGAACCTCGCCTGCCTCGCAGAGACGCTCTCCTACAACGTCCGGCATAACCTTCTCTTCTTTCGGATCACCTCGGACCTCGTTCCGTTCGCCTCCCATCCGGTCTGCTCGGTCGACTGGCAGGCGGTCTTTGCGGACGAGCTTCGGCGGCTCGGCGACTACATCCGGGGAAACCGGATCCGGATCTCGATGCACCCCGATCAGTTCGTCATCATCAACGCGAAAGATCCGGGGATCGTGGAGCGCAGCATCCGGGAGCTCCGCTACCACGCCGCTCTCCTGGATGCGGCAGGGCTCGATACCTCTGCAAAGATCCAGATCCATCTCGGCGGGGTCTACGGGGAGAAGGAGCGGAGTATGCAGCGGTTTATCCGGGAGTACGAACGGCTCGACGAGCGTATCGCCCGGCGCCTCGTCATCGAGAACGACGATCGGCGCTACACCGTGCGCGACTGCCTCCGGGTGCACGAGGCGGTCGGAATACCGGTGCTCTTCGACCGGTTCCACCACGAGGTCAACTCCTCGGGCGAGACCGTCCGCGACGTGGTCGGGCTCTGTGCGAAGACCTGGACGGAGCCGGACGGCATCCTGATGGTTGACTACAGCTCGCAGCAGCCGGGCGGTCGGCGGGGCACCCATGCCGCGAGCCTGAACCCCGATCACTTCGCTCTATTCCTCGCCGAATCGGCGCCCTGGGACTGCGATATCATGCTTGAGATAAAGGACAAAGAGAAGAGTGCCGTCCTCGCCGCATCCCTCGCAGCCGGGGACGACCGGTTTGTCCGCTCGTCGCTCTGATCCGGATCAGAGAATCGTCACTTCCAGAGCCGGCGGCATCAGTGCCGCGCCGATGGCGTGGCAGATGCCGTTATCGCAGAACGCGTCCGCCTCGACGATGGGGACGCTGTTCACGGTGATCCCCCTGTCGGACGAGCGGATCACAAGTTCGGTCCCGAGCAGCGACCGCACCGTGGAGACGGTGCGGAGGGTCTCGGAGGTCAGCGTCCCCGGAACGACGTGGTAGGCAAGAATAATGGTGATCTTATCGGTATCCTCGGTGATCTCCTTCATCCTCTCCTCCGATACCCGTGCAAATGCGCTGTCGGTAGGAACAAATACCGTGTATGGCCCCTGGTTCGTAAGCCGGTTCTCCATCCCTGCCTGCCTCACCAGCTGTACAAAGGTGGAAAAATCCCCCGAATCTTCCAGTGTTTCGAGAATGCTCTTCATGCCGCATATCCCCTATGCCCCTGTCGTGAAGCGGGTATATATAACTAATTCCTCGCCGGACCGGCTTCAGCGTGCAAGCGACCTCCGCCATCGACTGCATGATACGCCGTCGATGACCCCGTTGTCGCAGTCGGTATCCGCCGCGACGACACGTGCATCGTTCACACGGATCTCCTCATCGATAACCGGGACGATTGAGCTCGCTCCCCTGCACCGTCCTGGTCGCCGGATTTCGCATACCGGGCACCTCTCCGGACTTCAGCACCCCGACGACGATATGCCGCATGAGAACGTCTGCAAGCCTCTTTTGAAAGGTTTGCAAAGACGGTGAACGGCTTCGCGGTCGCTTAACGCTCCCTTCGGATCGGCTATCTCGATGAGGTTGACAAACGTGCTCAGTTCTTCCGACTGCCGCAGTGTTTCAAGAATGGTTGCCATGCCGGACCCCCCCTTCCGGGAGTGCCTTTCAGATCCCGCACCCGTATATACGTTGCCGGTGCCGTACCGCGGCACGCCGGCCGCCCGGCATTTGGGCGAGTCCCCTCACAGCAGCTCGTTCCGCTGCAGGAACTCCCGGATCTTGCGGCTCTCCACCCATCCGGCATCGAGCTCGGTGATATACCTGTTGACCCGCCCGACCTGCTCGCGGATCTGTTCGGCGGTCTTTTCATCCGCGAGCAGGTCGGCGCGTGCCATGATCACCTGCAGCGGATGGCGGATATGGTCGCCGAGGATGGCGAACTGCTCCATGTTCCGCTCGATCTGCTCGAAGGCACGCTGCCGGATCTCTTCCATGACCGCCCGGTCGGTCACATCGAGGAGCTGCACTAAAAATCCCTTGAACAGGTTCGTCTCGCGGTCGAGCACCGGACTTGTATAGATCTCGATAGAGCGCGTCCCGGACTTCGTCGTCGCATAGAGACCCTGCTCCCGTGCGAGGCCGAGGTCGAGGGTGGTGGTGGCATGCCCGCCTTCGCCACGTCGGAGCCGGTCTTTCAGCAGTTCGGGGAACTGCGGGTCTTTGAAGATATTGTATCCCTGCATGCCGTTTCTCCTCGGTATGCCGAGGATATGCAGGCACGCCCGGTTGGTATGGAGCAACCTGCCGCTGGTGGTGAAGTATTGAATGCCGACCGGGGATTCGTTGAAGATCCGCTTGAACCGCTCCCCGCTGCTGCGGAGTTCCTTCTCGAGCGTTCGCTGCCTGGTGATGTCGTGCACGATGCTATAGAGCAGGGTACGTCCGCCGGTAGCGACCGGACCTGAAAAGACCTCCACGCTGCGGATCTCGCCGTTTGCGAGCCGGTGCCGGAAGACGAACTGCTCTCTCTCCCCCCGCCGCGCCCGCTGCATCTCCTGAACTACCTCTCCTGCGGGAAGCACGTTCAGATCGGTGTTCGTCATTCCGGTGATCCGGTCGTGCGGATACCCGTAGAAGGAGCAGGCCGCAGGATTGGCATCGACGATCGCTTCGGTCTCCGGGTCGATGAGCAGCATGGCCGCCCGACTCTCCGGTGAAGATCGTCCGGTAGCGTTCCTCGCTCTCCCTGAGCGCCTCCTCCGCCCGCTTTCTGCTCGGTGATATCCTCCTGCATGCCGATGAGATACTGCGCATCTCCGGCTCCGTCCCGGATCGCCGTCGCGGTCAGGCGTACCCAGATGATCTGCCCCGCCTTTGTATAGTAGCGTTTCTCCATCCGGTAGCGGCTCCTCTGCCCTGCGATGGCCTCGGAGAAGAGCATGCTGTTCTCGTCGATATCGGCCGGGTGGGTGTAGTCGGCAATCCGCATGCCCCGGAGTTCCTCTGCGGAGTAGCCGAGCATCCGCCGGAACGCCGGATTCGACCGGATGATTCGCCAGTCGCTGTCCACCAGGACGATGCCGATACCCGCCTCCTCAAAGATGCTCCGGAAGCACGCTTCGCTCTCCTGCCCGTGATCGATCCGCACGGAGCCGGTCGCATTCCTCTTCTGCGCTCCGGGCGCGTGCTTCGAGGGCTTTTATATCGGCGGCGAGCGTCTCGATGAGGTGGCGATCGGCCGCGCCGGCCTTCCGCCGAAGTTCCTGCAGGGACGCGTGCACCTCTCCGCCCGGGGAGTTCTCTATTGATTCACTCATCGGTATCCCTCACATTCTCCTTCCGGTGTCCGGAGTCTCCTGCGTAAGACGAACGGGCAGCAGAGATCGTCGTTACGTCACCTCCGCACGCCTCGTCCCTGACCGGCAGCGTGAGGAGCCGATGGATGAAACGGTCGGCGGCAGGCCCCGGCAACTCCTGAAAATGATTCTTCGGCTGACCCGGGGATCTAAAATGCCTGCAGCCTGGTGACACTACAGTAGATTCGGCTGATGCGGACGATAATGATTTCCATCCGGGGGCGGTTGTTCAGCATCCGGCATGGCCGACTGCCGTTTCGGTCGTGACAGAGACGGCGACTCGGTCGTCGGTACGGTCGTTTCCGGTGTGCCGGCTATCCGGTCGCCCCGGGAAAGAGAATAGTATTCGTATTCAAAAAGCCGCTGTGGCCGGGGGACGGTTCACACCGATCGTACAATCCGCGCTTCTGCCATGCGCGGGATCAGCAGCGCATCGATAATGTGGCAGATGCCGTTTGTGCTCTCGATATCCTTCTCGAGGATCCTCGCCCCGTTCACCAGGAGAGCCTCGCCCGAGGCATCGATATCGATATGATCGCCCTGGAGCGTCTTGATCGACTCCATCGTCTGCAGCTCGTTCGATGTCAGTTTGCCGGAGACGACATGGTAGGCGAGGATGGCGGTCAGCCTCCGCCGATCCGAGAGGATCTCGCCGAGCAGTTCCTCCGAGATCGTCGAGAATGCTTCGTCCGTCGGGGCAAAGAGCGTATACCGTCCCCCGCTGGCGAGGGTCTGATCCATACCGGCCGCCGCAATAGCACGCACGAGCGTTGTGAGCCTTGCGTCCTCCCGTGCAGTCTCGATAATATTCTTCATCTTCATTCCTCCAAGGACGGGACCGCCACTCTCTCGCCATTATACTATATTATGACTTCCGGTAGTGGTAGACGGGCGTGAGAGCGTGCCCCGTTCCGCCCGGAAGCAGTTCGACCGAGAGCAATGCAGTCTTCCGCCGGCCTTTCCGGGCGGTGTGTATGACGCGATCACCTGTTCAGGGTTCTGCAGAGATCTGCCTGCCACGAAAAATGTTCCCGGGAGTGGGTCTCCCCTCCGGGATTCTTCCTTACCGCTGCGCCGGAACTTCGACTTTTTTCGGAACCAGAACCGAATCGATGACGTGGCAGACGCCGTTTGTGCATTCGATATCGGTCTCGGTGATCCGTGCGTCGTTCACCCGCACCGATCCCTGCGAGGTGTCGATCGTGAGGCTGTCGCCCTCAAGCGTCCGGATCGAGTTCTGCTGCATGACATCCGATGCCATCATCTTCCCGGAGACGACATGGTACTTCAGAATCGCAGAGAGCTGCTCTTTGTCCTTGAGGATACTGTTCAGCTGGTCTTTCGGGATCTGGTTGAATGCCCCGTTCGTCGGTGCGAAGACCGTGAACGGCCCCTGGTTGCTCAGTGTTTCCGTCAGCCCCGCAGCATCGACTGCCTTCAGGAGCGTATTAAACCGCCCGTCATCTTTCGCTGTCTCGATAATGTTCTTCATACCGGTAACCCCTCCTCGGGCCGGGACGCTCCTGCACAGCTCAGGATATATAATACCTGGCCCGTGTCTGCGGAATCCTCGTAAAATCTCCCGAATGCGGCAATGCGGCACGCAAACGCCACGGTGGAGAGAAAAGTCCCCATACGTTCGATATACAGATCTACGGTCCGCCGGAATACAGAGAATCGGGGGAGAGCCCCCGTGATGAGGCAGCGCCCTCCGACGGTCTTACTCTTTGGTCTTGGCGTAGGCCTCGTACGCCTGCGAGAGCGTGGCGAACGGAACCTTGTCGACGACGTGGATGATGCCGTTGTCGGCCTCTTTGTTCTCCTCGATGACCTTTGCGGTCTCCACCATGTACCCCTCGTCGGTCTTCTGCACCTCGACCGTGTTCCCTTCGACGGTCTTTAAGATCTTCCTGTCCGCAAGGTCGGCGATCGAGTACTTGTGCTCCCCGATCTGCATGAAGTCGAAGAGGTGTCCGAGCATCTGTTTGTCGTTCAAGATCATCGAGCGGTTCGGCTCCGGTATCTCGTCGAATGCCGAATCGATCGGCACAAGGAGCGTCATCGGGCCTTTGCTCCGGAGCGTCTCCTCTTTGCCGATGGTCGCTACGATCTCCATGAACCTGCCGAACCGTCCGTCACTGTTTAATGTCTCAAAGATATTCGCCATACCAGTTCCTCCTGTTAGGTACGGGCTTCCCTGGTCTGTTATTATATATATTGATTATTATATCGTTGAGTATATCCTCGCCCGGATAAGAGAGTGGTCTCCCCGATCCCCGGAGAGATCGTAACCGTCCCGGGCGGGGTGCCGGATCTAGCGGGGTGCCTGCTTCTCCATATACCGGTACAGCAGGTCGAGCGCTTCCCGTTCACGCGCTCCGCCGCACTTCCGGACGAGGCTCGCATGGTGCTCGATGAGCTGCATCAGCCATGGGTCGCCGGTCCTGACGTAGCGGGTGGCGTGCACCGTGGCGTCCACGATGCTGTTGAACCCCCGGTTCACCGGGTGCAGGCGGAGCGATACGATCTCCTCGCGGAGCGGTGAGAGCTGCACGACGTGGGCCTCGCTGGTCGACCGCTCGACCTTTGCGTCGAATGCAATCCAGGCCTCGGCATCCGCAAGGCGCTGCACCGCTCGCGTATCGATCTCCTCGTCGAGAAAAGCGTCCTTCGGGAGATCGTCAAACGCGGTCAGGACGTAGAGCACCGGGTCGTAGACGAAGTTTGCCACGACCCACCCGTCCCGCAGGATGTTCTCTGCGGTGTGGCTGCCGCGGAAGAGCACCATGTGGGGGCTTGTGCTCCTCGAGATAATGCCCATCGGCGCTGCGTTGCCGCGGGTGGTTGCTATCACCTCGTTGATCCCGTCGATCAGCAGTCCCACTGCCATCCCTCCCCGAGAGCGACGTAGATCGCGGCGATGGTGATGTCGGCGATGGAACCCGGGTTGATACCGGCGGCGATGCACTCGGCGTCGAGGGCGGCGATATCCCGTCTCCCCTCCACGACCTCCCGTGCATGCTCCATCGTCCGGACGGCGACCTCGGAGCCGTGCTTCTTTGCGATGAAGGTGTCCGGCTCTTCGGCGAGGAGGTGCATGAAGGCCTGCACGATCGCCTGTCGTCCGCAGCCGTGCTCGTGCAAAAGATCGGCGCCGCGGCGGGTCAGCCGGTAGCCGTTCGTCCACTCCCGGGCGACCATATCATTCGGCGCCGAATACTCCATGATATCGAGCAGGGTCATCCCGCGCTCGCGGATAGCCCGGATCGACTCCGGGTCGTTCACGTCGAGTTCCTCGTCGCTCCCCATTCTGACCGCCGTAAGAGCGAAGGCCGCGTAAAAGTCGATCGCATCCTCGACATTCGTCTCCCGGATTGCCTGCAGGGCGCCGTCGATCCCGTCGCCGAGGAGCAGGGGGACGAGCAGGATATAGGCGCCGAAATGCGTGTTGCCGCCGGAATGATCGCTCGTGAGACGGACGGCCTCTTTAATCAGGGAGCCGATGCGCCCGTCCCGGCGCTCCGCCTTTTCGAAGGCGGGCCTTACAAAAATGGTGGAGGCGAGGAAGTGCTCGAGCCGGGTGTCCGCGTAGTCGTGGCAGCGGTCGACGTTCCCGGGTTTCGGGTAGGCGGAGACCTCCAGCATCATCGCCAGCTGGGCGCGTTCAGACCGTGTCGGCTGCAGATCCTTCATCGAACAACCTGTGCATTATCTTTTCGGAAAGCCGGTGTTTATACCGCATGTAGTCCTGAATCGAGATGCCCATCTTCTGGAGCGTCATATTCCGGAACATACAGGGCGAACTCGCCTTGCAGCACCACGCAAGGCTGCCGAAACAGGTGCTGTTCCCTTCGGCGAGCGGCGTGTCCTTCACCCCCTCCTGCTTGAACTTCACGTAGTCGTCGCGGGTGAGGCTGATTTTTTCGAGCATCGGAATGAGCGGACAGTTCTTGACCGGCATGCAGCAGAACGTCAGAGACCTGACATCCCCGCCGCGGCAGAGCTGTTTCGGGGCGTTGTACCACCCGCTCTCGTCGGCGGAGCGGGCAATCGCCGCATCCAGGCCGGAGAGCGTCCACGTATCGGAACTCCGCGCCAGGGAGACGAGGTCGGCGCCGCGGGCGAACATATCCATCGCTTTATCGAAGGTGGTGATGCCGTTGTTGGCGATAAGGGTCAGCGGGCAGGCGTTTCGGATCTGGCGGAGCTTTGCGTATCCAAAGTCCATCAGGTCGATATGCAGCAGGTCGGCGCCCGCCTTCCAGCAGGTGCGGGCGAGGCCTCGGTCATCCGCAGCAACACCGGCACGGACCTTAACGGAGACGGTTACCCCGACTGCCTTGAGTGCACGGATCGTCTCGGCGAGCTCGCCGGGGTGGTGCAGCAGGTATTCCCCGCATCCCGCTTCGACCATGGCAGGCTGTCTGCAGTGCGCGTCGATCTCGTAGACGACGCTCTCCTCGAACGCTTCTGCAATCTCCCGGTATGCCGCGGGCGTGCTGCCGCGAAGGTTGATGCCGGGTACGACGTCGCTCTTCTCCAGAAGTTTGATCTGACGGCCGAGTTCCTCTACCGGGTCGTCGTAGAGAAATTCCCGCCGCCCCTGACGGGCCAGTTCCTCGCTTGCATCGAGCGTCCGGCGATCGATGGAGTAGCCTCCGATGAACGCCGCTCCTATGTGGTCTGCGCGTTCGAGCACATAGGCCGCATCCACGATCCCCGCCATGGACGCGATCGCAATCGGCGTTTTGACAATCCGATCGTTTATGACGAGCTCAAAACGATCATACGCTTCCATCATGATTCCATATGGTTTGGTGCTCCGGGGAGAAATTATTTTGTATCCGGAAGCCTCCGGACGGAGGCAACATATACGCGGGAGAGTGCGATCCGCTCCTTAAAAAACCGCCGATCCCGATCCCGGGCTCCCGTGCCCGACGGGACGCCGAAGAACCGGTTGCAACCGCGGGCGTTTCTCCCGCCCGAACTATCCCGTCGGACAGGTCTCTCCGCCCCCCGGGAAACCCAATCGGTAATTATTTTAACGGGGTGTCGTTGTACCTTTTGTTATATGGTTAAGAAAGGAATGTTACTGGTCGGCCACGGAAGCAAACTCCCCCACAACAAGGAACTGATCGAGACGACGGCCCGGCTGATAGCCGAACGCTCCGACGAGTACATCGTCAAGCCCGGTTTCATGAGCCTCAACACGCCCTCCGTTGCGGATCGAGCTCGAGGCGTTCCGGAGCGAAGATATCGATATGCTCGTCGTGGTGCCCCTCTTCCTCGCCAAGGGCGTCCACATCAACCAGGATATCCCCGAGATCATCGGCCTTGCAGCGGGTACCCGGAAGGGCACCTTCCAGAAGAACGGCACGACCATCCCGCTCGTCTACGCCGACCCCATCGGCAGCGACCCCCTGCTCGCCGAGCTGATGCTGAAGAACGCAGAAGACGCGGTACGGCTGGTATAGTACCCGTATGAGAGTTCTGGTGCTCGACACCATCCACGGCGGCGCCGAGATCGCCCGGGCGGCCCGCGCCGCCGGACACCTCGTGGACGAGGTGGACGTCTACCGGGGCGAAGGGGGCATCCCGGTCGCGGAGGCCCTTCGCCGGAGGTACCGATCTCGCGGTCGCCCCGGTGCACCTCGACCCGGATCACCCCCTCCTCAAGCGCCACGGGAACGCTCTCTCGCACCACGAGGTGGTGCGGCTGCTCCTCGAGGGCAGGCTTCCCCATCCCACGATCGAGATCACCGGCGCCCGCGGGAAGACCACGACGGCGCACGCTCTCGCGCACCTGATGCAGGGACCCGGGATTCTCCACACCTCCGCCGGCACCCGGCAGTACCCGGAAGCGCGGATACTCTGGCAGAGGAGCATCACGCCGGCATCGGTCCTCGCCGCAGCGGATGCCGCGAGGGAGTGTGACGGCTGGCTGATCGCCGAGGAGTCGCTCGGGGTGACCGGTGCGGGAAACGTCGCGGTGCTGACGAGCGCCGACGACTATCCCGTCGCCGCCGGGAAGAAACGGGCGCTCGCCGAGAAGTGCCGCTCGCTCTCCCGGGCGAAGGTCGTGGTGGCCCCGCCCGGCGTCGCTATACCGGCCTCGACCGTCGTCCGGACGGACGAGGCGACGGTCTGCTCGGGCACGACCGTGCAGTACGACTGGAACGGCATCACCGGCGAGTTTACGAGCCCCCTCTGCGAACTTGCCGGCTACGCGCTGCCTCTTGCGCTCGCGGCGACGACCGCCTGCGTCCTCGGGATCGATCCCGCCCCCCTCGCCGAATTTGCCGCCCTCCCCGGCAGGATGGCGGCACGGGTCGAGGACGGCATTCTCATCGTGGACAACGCGAACAGCGGCACCAATGTCGCGACGACGGTCGAAGCCGCCCGGTATGCCCGCCGGCTCTCGGGGAGCGATGCGGTCACCCTGGTCATCGGGGTGCTCTCGCAGACGGTCTGCGAGGGGTTCCCGGCGGAGGAGATCGAGCGTGCCGTTGCGGCGGTGCGGCCGGAGCACGTGGTCTATGCCGGGGAGGAGTGGGTCGCGAGCGGCAGACCGCACACGGCTGCCGATCTTACGGAAGGGCTCCGGGTCGCCCGTTCCCTGACCCGGCACGGGAGCATCGTGCTTGCCGTGAAGACATGGAGATAGAGACGTATGCAGTATATTCAACCTAGACCGAGTTCGATCGTGGCAGCGCTCTACACCGCGCGCGACCTCGGGGTCGACGTGGCCGTCCTGCACGGGCCGTCGGGATGCTCGTTTAAGCACGCCCGGCTCCTCGAGGAGGACGGGATGCGTGTCCTGACCACATCGCTCGCCGACAACGAGTTCATCTTCGGCGGCCAGGAGGCGCTCGAACGGGTGCTCCGCTACGCGGAAGAGCACTTCTCACCGCATCGCATCGCGGTCGTCGGCACCTGCGTCGCCATGATCATCGGCGAGGACCTGCCGTCGGCTATCCACGACTCGGGGATCACGACACCGGCAATCGCGGTGGATATCCACGCGGGATACCGCGAGAATATCGAAGGCGTCATCGCGACCCTCGAACCGGCGGCTGCCGCCGGCTGGATAAGCGAGGAAGAACTCGCCCGGCAGCGCTACCTTCTCGCGAAGGCGAACGAGGTCGAACGGCTCCGCGGGGCGGCCTGCAAGACGTACATCGAGCCCTCCCGGGGCGACCTCAAGCACATCGCCGCCGGCCGGCTCCTCGAGCTCGCCCGCTCCGGTGCCCGGGGCGTCGCTATCATGAACGCCAAGAAAGAGACCGCCTACATGTTCGCCGACGAGCTGCTCGCCCTCCACGACGCCTGCCCGGAGGCGAACGTCACCTACCTCGCCAACCTCGAAGACCGGGGTCTTCCGAAGGTGCGGGCGGACGGCGCCCGGATCCTCGCCGGGATGCGCGAGCGCGGCGTCGACCCCGAGCTCCTCGGGGCGCTCGACGAGTACGGGGCGAACGGCACCGCCATCGGCGAGCGGCTCCGCGCTCTCTCGCCCGACTTCGCCCTCATCGTCGGGGTGCCGCACGCCGTCCCGCCGGAGTATACGGCAGGGATCGAGGTGATCTCGATCACGAACGGTCCCCGGCAGGTCGAGCCGCTCCGCGATATCGGCCACGCCCACGTGGTCGTCGAGGTCGACCTTCACCCGAAGACGCTCGGCGTCCGCGAGATCGTCGAGAGCGAGTTCGGCGCCGTACTGCGGAGCCTTGCATGAAGACGTTCCTGGTCGCCGGAGACCGGTCGGGGAGCGGGAAGACGAGCATCACGCTGGCGCTCTCCGCCCTCCTCTCGAAGGATAAGCAGGTGCAGACCTTCAAGGTCGGGATGGACTATATCGATCCCTCCTACCTCACCGGCGTCACCGGCCGGCCGTGCCGGAACCTGGACGGCTACGTGATGACCCCGAAGCAGCGCCGGATGGTCTTCGATCACGGCTGCCGGGGTGCTGACGTCGCCGTCGTCGAGGGCGTCCGGGGACTCTTCGAGGGCGCCGAGGCGCTCACCGATCTCGGGAGCACGGCAGAGATCGCAAAACAGACTCGATCTTCCCGTGCTGCTTGTCATCAACGCCCGAAGCATTACCCGGAGCGCGGCCGCGATCGTGAAGGGGTTCATGGCCTTCGATCCGAACGTCCGGATCAAGGGCGTCATCTTAAACAACCTCACCGGGAGCCGCCACCGGGAGAAAGCGGTGGCCGCGGTCGAGCACTACTGCGGCGTCCCGGTCGTCGGCACCATCCCGCGGACCGAGGAGATGGAGCTTGCGATGCGGCACCTCGGGCTCGTCCCCTACCGCGAGGGGACGGAGCACGACGCGTTCCACCAGCGGATCGACCTGATTACGGAGAAGATCGGCGAGCACGTCGACCTCGACCTCCTCGGCGAGCTTGTCGAAGACCGTGCGCCGCCGGGTGAGCCGGACGCTTTCTTCGCGGCACCCGACCCCGACATCCGGATCGGCGTCGCCCTCGACGAGGCGTTCAACTTCTACTACTCGGACCTCTTCGACGTCCTCGCCGCACTCGGGGCGGAGGTCGTTCCCTTCTCGCCGATCCACGGTTCATTGCCCGAGGCGGACGGCTACGTCCTCGGCGGCGGCTACCCCGAGCTCTTCGGGCCCGAGCTCGAGGCGAACGCGTCCCTCCGCGAGGCGCTCTCGGAGGAGTCTCGGCGGGGAACGCCGATCTACGCCGAGTGCGGCGGGCTGATCTACCTCACGGACCGGCTGGTGCTCAAGGCAGGGTTCCAGGGTTCGGAGCAACAGCAGGTCTACGATATGGCAGGCGTCTTTCCGGGCGAGACCCGGATGCCCTCCCGGCGGATGCTCGGGTACGTTGTCGGAACGAGCGATGCGAAGAGCCCCCTCGGGGCGGCAGCGTTCAAGGGCCACGAATTCCACTACAGCGACGTGCGGCTCGAAGACGGGGTGCGCTACTCCTACCGCCTCTCCCGGGGCGGCGGGATCGAGGGCGGCCTCGACGGGGCGACCGTCGACCGGACGCTCGGGAGCTACACCCACCTGCACCCGGTGACGAGCCGGGGAATGTTTCAGCATTTCGTCGATCAGTGCCGCATCCGGAGCTGAATCCTCCGGCCGCACGCTCTTTTTGCTCTGATTCCGGCATCGGAGATGAAACGGAACTATTGTAAAGAGCAGGTGCCAAAATCAGTATATGATCATCTATCTTGACGGCAGATATGTTCCCGAAGAGGAGGCGAAGGTTTCGGTCTTCGACCACGGCCTGCTCTACGGGGACGGTGTTTTTGAGGGTATCCGCGCCTATAACGGGAGGGTCTTCCGGCTGGAGGCGCACCTCGAGCGGCTCTACGACTCGGCAAAGACGCTCGACCTGAAGGTCCCGATCTCCCGGGAGGAGATGACCGAGGTCATCAAGGAGACGCTCCGGAAGAACAACCTCAGCGACGCCTACATCCGCCCGATCGTCACCCGCGGCAAGGGCGACCTCGGCCTCGATCCCCGGAAGTGCCCGAAGCCGACGGTTATCGTTATCGCGGTCTCGTGGGGCGCGATGTACGGCGATCTCTATGATAAGGGGCTCAAGGCGGTCACGGTCTCGGTGCGGCGGACGCCGGCGGAGTCGATGCCCCCGAACGTCAAGAGCCTGAACTACTTAAACAACATCCTCGCCAAGATCGAGGCGAACTACAAGGGCGGCGACGAGGCGATCTTCTTCGACACGAACGGCTACGTCTCGGAGGGCTCGGGGGACAATATCTTCGTCGTCAAGAACGGCGAGATCGTCACGCCGCCGACCCTGAACAACCTGCGCGGGATCACCCGGATAGTCGTCCTCGAGATCGCCCGCTCGCTCGGCATCACCGTCCGGGAGCAGAACCTCGGCTACTACGATCTCTACTCCGCCGACGAGGTTTTCGTGACGGGAACGGCGGCCGAAGTCGCCCCGATCCGCGATATCGACGGCCGCAGCATCGGCACCGGCAAGCCCGGCCCCGTCACCCGGCAGATGATGGCGGCCTTCCACCACGTGACCGAGACGGAAGGCACGCCGATAGCGTGATCGCCTGACGGAAATCCCGGCAGCAAAACTTTTTTATCTGCATCCGACGTAGTAGTATGGCACAACTGTGCGCGCTGCTATAGTGTAGGGGCCAATCATGTCGGCCTTTCACGCCGACGACAGGGGTTCAAATCCCCTTAGGCAGCATGTTCTGTTTTATGAAATATGAGATGTGTGCTTTATCATAGTAACTGACCCATACTCAAGAGATACAATCTGTATCCCTTAATGAATGTATCATTTCTTAGGGTTTAAGTGTTTATGAGCATATTTGTAAAACTCATCAACATTCAATAGTTGTAGACTATTGCCCGATCGGATGAAGAATTCGCATTTACTATTATCGTTTACAAAAACAGGCTCTGGTGAAGGAGCGACTTTTACTATACATACCTCTTTGCTATTTGAATTTTTTTGGAACTCGACGCTAATATACTGCCGCAAATAAATTCCCAGCATTTTGTTTATTGCTGCATTTAATCGCAGTTCAAAACCGTCACTATTCTGAAGTCGCTTTTCCTTCAGACAGGCGTAGTCGTTTTCCAAGCCGACAACCTCTCCATCTCTTACGCCAATAACTAAAGTTCCTCCATTAAAATTTAAAAAACTGGCAGATCGATCTTACAATATCATGTACCAATGTCTTCTTACAGCAGCATTCTATGTAACTCCATAACATAGAAGATTTAAATTCAAGTTTCTCGCTCTCATCATGCTGGATCAGTAATTCAAGAGGGATATTATCTTCAAAATTTGCATTCCCTACCTTATCTACGAGATATTTTTTAAGATAGTCTTCATCTACATCAATCTGTCGAACTATGATCGAATCCCTCTTTTTGGAAGGTATTGATACAAGATTCAGCCCTGGCATGCATATCACCTCCGTGACCAGAATAATCTGTTCCACAGGTGAGAAATACAATCCAGCCTCGATCCACTCCGCCATAGTTGAGATCCGTTATTTAAGACAGCATACACTATAGAAATAGCCTGCGACTCCCTCAACAGGATGTCGAATCCTTAAAACAACGACTTTTTCATCATCACTCTTTTCTGCGTATTTCACCACCCCATAGAGAAATGGGATAAAGGCGAATACGCTCGAAAAATCCCATATTTTTTGAGTGTCAAGGAAATTTACAGGAATCCACGTGAAGTAATAATCGATCAATTTAAAACGAGATTCCTCGTCGGTCAAATTTATTAAATATCCCGGCTCCTTTACCTTTGTGCGATCTAAAATCGGGCATCAGTGTTTTTTTTTCGTACCCGGGAGGAAGTCTAAAAATAGGCTCTAAATCCCGCCACCTTGTTTCAAGAGGCTTGATATACAAGTCGTAGAACTCTGAATAGTGTGAATCCAAGTTATTCCCATCCCGCTATAAGCCTGCCTCGCTCTCGATCAGCGGAATAAATCAGTTGCTCTATAAAGTTTCTTCCCTTAAGAATTTTGTAATTATCTGCATTTAGCAAATCAGGTGCTTTATGCAGTTCTTTTGCTGGTGAATCTTCAAATTTCTGTTTACCGAGAAGCGTTGAAACCAAATATACTCAAGTGCATAGGCGTATCCTTGAAGATCTTCTACGCCCGGTTGAGTTACTGATCTGTCTAATAGTATACTTCGTGCTCCAGCAGGAAAGCCAGCTCTGGTGTCGTTTAAGCTACGAAGAACATAAGATAAAGCAACATATTTACGCGCCAGTTCTTTGGATTCGTTCGAATTAACCTCTGATCGATCAATAATCTTCTGAAATACTTCTGTTACATCCTGCATGCGATGAATTGCCAATATTAATTCTTCTTTAGTTTCGGCAGAGTGTATTCGTTCAGCATGATTCCAGATAGTCTTTAGTGCAACCGCCTTTTCGCACGAGTTTGGGAAATTTTCTAAATTTACTGACCCAACCGCGTGTTGATATGTACAGATCCTCTTCCAACTGAAGCGACTGATCATCCATTACCACATCAAAAATAGATACCGAACAGACGAAAATAAAATATCGATATCCCTCAAAAAATGAGGTAAAATCGGAAATATTATGGTGTTCTTGAAGCCATGTCTCAAAAGAGTGAACATTAGAAGCGATTTTTAAAAATCTGAACGGATGCAATTAGGTCGTCGAGCATTAATGAAATTATAATCCGATCTATGTAAAAGTTATGTGATGTTATCAGCACACATTTAGGCCTTAGATAGTCAATCCCTTCGGTGTATGCCTAATAAAAGGATGTGCCCGGTTCTTGTACTATTTTTTCTTGTGGTAAAACTGCGGGCTGCAGTGATTTTGGTAGTGCTCCACTCATAAATAAAAATTAATTTCAGAGGGTATGATCGCATTACACAGAGCAATGATCGTGTTCATACAAAAAATTCACATAGGGAGATTGTTTCCATTACAGTTATTTTTAGAGCACCATCGATACATTGAGATTTGCCAAACCGATTGAAATATAAGGAATACCTAAAGTGTTCTCACAAAATAGTTTCCACTCTCAAGGCGGTACTTATTCATTTCATCGGCGAGAATGTCATTAAATATGTTCTCGACCTTTTGAAGTGTGGTGATATATTCCTCGATTCGCTGAAGGAGATAGGTATTTCTTTTTTTAATTTGCATTCAATTCCACTCTGGTTAAGGAACGTTCTATCTGCTATGCCTAGGTTGTGAACGATTACATTTCTCTTTTGCATCAGTAAATTCATCTGTCTTAAGGTGTCTTCGCCTAACTTATCACTTAAGATAATTCCCAAATTGTCCTTATAGGCTTTTTTGACCTTTCCCATGTTAATAAAGTCATTTTTGACCTCTGAGTAAAAGCGAGGAAAAAGCGAACTACCGTGTCGTACAAAGCGAATATTCAATAATACGCAGAAATTCTCTTTTAGGTATACTTCTGCTGATGTTGCTAATAAGATAATGCACTGTTCAAGCAGCACTCTTTCTGTCACGTTTTCTGTCAAGTGCTTTTCAGAGTTTTCGGGGGTATCATTTGATGTTTTATTTTTCCATTCAACTGCCAGTTGATAGATCACATTGACTTTACTAGCCCACCGATCAATTTTTCATGCGGGTTTGTTTCCCCGCAAAAAACACAGGTCCAGGGGGTCTGTTCTATCCTTCTCTCTCTGTTCCTTTGGCATCGCGAGTAAACCTGAATTACTACAATAAGGGCAAGTGCCAAAGAAAGACTAAATATGAAGATTTAGCCAGAAGTTCACTAATATCCTTGAAATTTCTGGTTTTTAATCTTGTATCGATTAAATGGCATAAGGTTTGGTTATTCTCCTGAATAAAAACCTCCCGCAGCCAATGTAAGAGTGATTCCTTCTGAAAATCATCAGAATGCTCAATGAGAGTTTCATCTATCCTATGGTAAGGGATTGTCGAGTAAATCAATATGGTGTTAGTAATATGGGCATATTACTGCTTCTCAAATTTCCTAATCCAACAAGTTACCATGGGTTGCCGCCCCGCAATCGATAATGTAGCCCTTTCTCTGGCGAAAGCCTGAGTTTTTGGTCATTTTTGGCAAGGAATCCGCTGCAACCTGCGCGAGTTCCCCCCAGTGGGCCTGGGCAGTTGGAACCCCTACCCTGATGAGAGTAAACCCTCCTCCCATCGCCCCAAAAGAAGCCCAAATCGCCGCCCTTTTCCGATTCTAACGAAGGTTCCCGATCCCGGATCCCGCCACGAAAATTAACCGAAGTATCTGGCCCCGATTCCCAAAATACGGCAGAATAGCGAGGCCATATCGGCGATATTTCCGGCAGTAATTTCCAGACGATGTTTCCTATGGCTCGCCCCGAGATCGGCCGTCTGAGGGCTTCTGTGAGGGTCGTTTTTTCGACGGATTCGGCCCGGATTGCCGATATGTAAGCGTTGCCGAACCCTTGCCGTGTTGCACGCATCCCGCCGTTGGTCTTCAGGCGATATTACTTCTGTGCATTTCTTCATGCCACGCTATAACCAGCATGGTGCAGCAGTTCATACCGGCAGGCATGGATCGATCATCCGCGTCGGATACCCGGAACGTCCGCAGGCATACGGCAGAATCCCCGGCACGGCTTCTGGATTGAAAAGTGCTCCGCCCATCCGTCTTCCCGGTATGCAGTATACCCGTCACAGAGATCCGGGGTCGAAACAGGATCGTCCTCGAAACGCCATGCCTGCATACCGGCAGGAAGGAGCAGCACCGGCCGCGGAAAAACCGGATACTGTTCCGCATCGCACTCACGGAAGGGGATATGGAACGTACATACGATAGAAAGTCAGTATGTGGAATCAGTTTCATGCAACCGCCTCTCTTGTAGCGTACAATCATGAAACGCTACATTTAATATCGGTGATTCCTCAGTAGAATTCATATAGTCCTAACGTTTTTTTCAGGGTATCCCTGAAATAACCCTCTTTGCAATACTGGTTTGGTGAATTATTATGGGTAAAACGAGAATCCTTGTGAAAACCTTTCTCCTGCTCCTGGTATGTACATGCATCGTTGGAGGCGTGCAGGCAGTTGAATTATATGAATTTGCGGCACAATGGGGCTCCTTTGGCTCTGATGACGGGCAGTTCGTCAGGCCGGAGGGGATCTGTGTCGACAGTAAGGGGAACGTCTATGTAACGGATACGTATTACGTTGCAGATAGCGGCAGTATACAGGAGATAAACAACCGGATCCAGAAGTTCGACAGTGCACGGCACCTTCATCACAAAATGGGGATCAAATGGAACCGGGGCGGGCCAGTTCTCGTATCCCAGGGGAATAGCGGCGGATGGAGACGACATGCTATACGTCGTCGAACAGAACAATCACCGCGTTCAGAAGTTTGATGCCGATGGCTTGTACCTGACAGAATGGGGATCGGAGGGGTCAGGTGACGGTCAGTTCAAGAAGCCGGGCGGCATTGCAGCGGATAGTGCGGGCAACATCTATGTGGCAGATACGCAGAATCATCGGATCCAGAAGTTTGATTCGACCGGCACCTTCATCACCACATGGGGTGCCCAGGGATCGGGCAATGGCCAGTTTAACTTTCCTTTAGCCATTGCCGTCAGTTCTGATGACTATATCTATGTGGGCGATGAGAATTACCGGATCCAGAAGTTCGACGCAAACGGCACCTTCATCACCAGATGGGGCTCAGAGGGCATGGGCGACGGTCGGTTCACCTATCCGCCGAGCGGTATGGCGGTGGACGAAGCCGGGAACCTCTTCGTTGCCGAAGGTCAGTACTATACCGGGACCGGGCTGCTGTACCGTATTCAGAAGTTCGATGCGAACGGGACATTTATCACCAAATGGGGATACCGTGGCACAGGTGAGGGGGGGTTCCAGTATCCACGAGGTGTTGCAGTCGATCGGAACGGCCTCGTCTTTGTGGCAGACGGGTGGTTGAAAAGTCAACCCCACCGGATCCAGACGTTTGCTCTTCAAAGAGATGATCTGATCGTCAACTTCACCGGAGAACCAGGAGAAGGAGACTCTCCACTCTTCGTAAACTTCACCGATACATCCACCGGAACCCCGACAGCATGGTCCTGGACATTCGGCGATGGGAACACCTCTACCGAACAGCACCCAAGCAACATCTATACCTCGCCCGGAACCTACAACGTCTCACTGACGGTCGAGAACGCAGTGGGGAGCAACACCACAACAAAGAATGGATATATCACCGTCCATGATCTGATAGCAGGTTTCATCGGAGAGCCACGAGAAGGAGATTTTCCACTCCTTGTGAATTTCACCGATACATCCACCGGGTCACCGACATCATGGTTGTGGACGTTTGGAGATGGGGGATCCGCTACCGAGCAGCACCCAAACTATACCTATACCGCACCCGGCAACTACAGCGTCTCACTCACTGTTGAGAATGCAGGTGGAAGTAATACAACAACAGAGGATGCGTATATCATCGCCAGGGACTGGGTCAAAGCAGACTTCACCGTAGATACCACTGAAGGTGTTGCTCCCCTGACGGTACAATTTACCGACACCTCAACCGGAGGTCTTGCACCGCCGGATGCATGGGAATGGACATTTATACGCTTTGACGATATCGAATGGCAGTATACCACGAATGAACAGAACCCGAGCTACACATTTACAATACCTGATTATTATATTATTTCACTCCACGTAGCGAGGGATAATGTAACCGATATAGCGGTTTTAAGTGACGGGATCAGGGTGACGCAGGCACCGCCTGTCGCCAATTTCATCGGAAATACCACCAACGGCCCTGCTCCGCTGACCGTTCAATTCACCGATACCTCGACCGGGAATGCATCAGAATGGAACTGGGACTTTGGAGATGGCGTCACCTCAACAGAACAGCATCCACTGAAAACCTATGGTATACCCGGCCTCTACACCGTATCACTGAATGCAACCAACGATGGTGGAAGCAGCCTTGAAACGAAGACCGATTATATCACGGTCACCGGTTCACCAACACCGCCTCTCGCGAATTTTGCTGGAACACCGACAACAGGGGCAGCCCCACTTACCGTTCAGTTTACCGATCTCTCGACCAGAGGGCCAACGCAATGGTTCTGGCAATTTGGAGACGGAACCAATTCCACAGCCCAAAACCCGAAAAAGACCTTTACCACAGCCGGCACCTATACCGTATCGCTCACTGCAACAAATGCAGCCGGAGGTGACGGTGTAACAAAGACCGATTATATCACGGTCACCATCCCCGTACCGCCTGCTGCGAACTTCACCGGGACACCCAGAACAGGAACAGTACCTCATACCGTACAGTTCACCGATCTCTCGACCGGGAACCCGACAGAATGGTTCTGGCAGTTCGGGGATGGAACGAACTCGACCCAGCAGAATCCGCTGAAGGTCTACACCACTGCCGGGAGCTACTCCATTTCACTCAATGCAACAAATGCACAGGGCAGCAGCAGTACGACAGAAGATAATTACATAACAGTCACCGATGGGCCAACACCACCGACCGCAGCATTCTCCGGTGCACCCACAAACGGCACTGCACCGCTCGCTGTGCGGTTTACCGATCTCTCGACCGGAACTCCGACGGCATGGCTCTGGCAGTTTGGGGATGGGACGAACTCGACCCAGCAGAACCCTGAGAAGATCTTATACAGCACCCGGTACCTACACCGTCTCGCTGAATGCAACAAACGCACAGGGCAGCAGTTCCGTAATAAAAGATCAGTTCATCACGGTCACCGAGACGCCATCGCCGCCTGCTGCCGACTTCACAGGGACGCCCACGGCCGGCATCCGTCAACTTACGGTGCAGTTCACCGATCTCTCGACCGGAAACCCGACTGCATGGCTCTGGCAGTTTGGGGATGGAACAAATTCCACAGAACAGCACCCTCAAAAGACATATACCACAGTCGGCACCTACACCGTCTCGTTGAATGCAACAAATGAAGACGGGAGCAGCACTCGAACAAAAGAGCATTTTATCAGTGTCATTGATGTCCCGGCACCGGGAAATTACACATTTACCACCCAATGGGGCTCAAGGGGTTCAAATGACGGGCAGTTCGTCTATCCTGAAGGGCTGACCCTGGATGGCAGCGGTACGCTCTTTGTCGTCGATCAGGGCAATAATCGCATCCAGAGGTTCGACAGGAATGGTACCTTTATGCAGAAGTGGGGGACGTCCGGCTCAGGAGAGGGAGAGTTTGACGTCCCGAGGGATATTGGTGCAGACGGGGAGGGGAATCTCTATGTGACCGATACCTGGAATGCCCGCATACAGCAGTTTGACAGCACAGGTTCTTTCGTCTCAGAATGGGGATCATACGGCTCCGGTGACGGACAGTTCACGTATCTGTACGGCGTGGCGGTGGGCACGGCAGGAGATGTCTATGTGACCGATGCCGACCGGATCCAGAAGTTCAGCAGGAATGGAACGTTCATCACGAAATGGGGGACCTCCGGCACGGGTGATGGGCAGTTCAACTCGGTTATGGGTATCGCCGCTGATTCAGGCGGTAATGTATATGTGGTCGACTGGGGGAATAATCGGGTTCAGAAGTTTGATAGCACCGGTACATTTATCACAAAATGGGGAGCTCCGGGATCAGGAGACGGAGCGTTCTCCGGACCGAAGGGTATTGCGGTGGATGATGCGAACAATGTCTATGTAGCAGATGCCAAAAACCATCGCATCCAGATCTTTGCCGCAGACGGAACGTATCTGACCCAGATAGGAGCCTTTGGGACAGATGAAGGCCAGTTCGACGAGCCGTTTGATGTTCAGGTAGACAGTACCGGGAACGTCTATGTATCGGATGCAAGGAACCATAGGATACAGGTCTTCTCACCCACAATCGAAGGAATGCCGGTTGCCGGCTTTGCCGGCACCCCGACATCCGGTGAAACGCCGCTGACCGTCACATTCACCGATGAATCGACCGGGGATATCGCAGCATGGCACTGGACTTTCGGGGATGGAACAACATCAACTGAAAAGAACCCGACGAAGATATACACGATCCCGGGAACCTACACCGTCTCTCTCACCGTCACCACTGCAATCGGAAGCGATACCGAAGAAAAGAGTCGTTTCATCACCGCAACCCCGCCCCCTGAGAACTATACCTATGCCGGTGAGTGGGGATCGGTACGGGGACGGACGGCTTCTTGCCCCGACTGGAACTGCGATAGATAATGACGGTATGATCTATGTGATAGATTCGGGCAACAATCGCATCCAGAAATTCGATAGTAATGGCACTTTTATTACGTCATGGGACGGGCAGTTTGGAGCAGAGTGGGAAGAGGGATTTCTGCAAGGGGAGGCATATGGTATTGCAGTTGATGCCGATGGCTTCGTGTATGTCTCAGACGGTGGCCGTATCCAGAAGTTCACCAGCGAAGGATCCTTCGTAACAAAATGGGGATCGGCCGGTACCGGCGACGGGCAGTTCCAGGATGCAAAGGGTATTGCAATCGATGATTCCGGGAATGTCTATGTTGCAGATTTCATAGTTAACCGTATTCAGAAGTTCACCAGTAGCGGCACCTTCATCGGACAGTTCAGGTTCTCGCAGGGATCGGGTGACGGAGAGTTCGGATTAGGACCAAGCGGCATCGCGGTCGATGCCGACGGTGCCATGTATATCACCGATCAGATCAATAACCGTGTCCAGAAGTTCGACGGCAACGGGGCATATATCACACAATGGGGCTCTTATGGCACCGGAATCGGGATGTTCAGAAGTCCGGAAGGCATTCAGGTCGACGATACCGGCACCGTGTACGTTGCCGATAGCATGAACAACCGCATCCAGACCTTCAGCAGCACCGGTACCTTCATCACCGCATGGGGAAGCAGGGGTGCTGCTGACGGGAATTTTGATGGCCCCCATAGTATTGCCATTGACAGTAACGGCAGCATCTATGTAACAGACTTCTATAATAACCGCGTTCAGAAGTTCAGCAGCGACAGCGCCTTCATCACCGCATGGGGCGGCGAACCGCCGGGCGATGGAGAGTTTTATCATCCGAACGGGATGGCGGGGGACGGCGACGGTGCTGTGCTTGTGGCAGATACCAACAACCATCGCATCCAGAAGTTCGACAGAAACGGCACCGTTATCACCACGTTCGGTGAGCGTGGATCCCCGACCGCTCCGGGGGAGATCCCTGTAGATGAGGCTGATGGGAAATTTTTCATGCCGGAAGGTGTCACCATCGACAGAGATGGCTTCATCTATGTAGCAGATACCGGCAATCATCGCATCCAGAAATTCGACACAAACGGAACGTTCATCAGAAAATGGGGCTCGTATGGAACGAGCGATGCGGCGTTTGACAATCCGGAGAGCATTGCAGCAGACGCAGATGGATTCATCTATGTGGCAGATACCGGCAATAATCGCATTCAGAAGTTTGATAGGAACGGCACCTTCATCACAAAATGGGGATCGGCCGGCATCAGTGACGGGAGGTTTGGAGAACCGCGCGGGATTGCGGTTGATCCTGCCGGTTATGTCTATGTTGCAGATTGCAACAATATCCGCATCCAGAAGTTTGACAGTAACGGCACATTCGTCACCGGATGGGGTTCATCTGGCACCGGGGACGGGCAGTTTTATCGCCCGGAAAGAATCGCATCGGACGGAACGGGCAATATCTATGTGACTGACCCGGGTAATTACCGTGTCCAGAAGTTCACCAGTAATGGTGTTTTCATCACCGCATGGGGAACCCGCGGCTCCGGCGACGGCGAGTTTGACGTACCGCAGGGTGTTGCAATCGATGCGGACGGTTTGGTTTTTGTGGTAGATGAATACAATAACAGAGTCCAGGTATTTTCACCCTTCAACCTGATTCCCGCACCTGTTGCTTCCTTTACTGCGAATGTGACAGGCGGTTATGCCCCGCTCGGAGTCCGGTTCACCGATACCTCTACCGGAGACCCGACTTCATGGAATTGGTCGTTCGGCGACGGTGGCACCTCGACCCTGCAGAACCCCGTGCACACCTACGCTCTTACCGGAAACTATACCGTGAGCCTGACAGTGAACAATGCCGACGGCGAGCGATACCCTGACCCGGGCCGGGTACATCACTGTCACCGCCGCTGCACCGCTCGTCACCGATCCCGCGGCGGCACCCGCAGTCATCCCGACCGACACCGACGGCTCTCCCGGAATGGGTGAGACCGCCGTGCTCTCCGTGGCGGTGGCGGGGCGGACGTCGCATCGGTGACGGTGAATTTCTCGGCGCTCGGCGGGTCGACGGCTACTGTCGATGGCCGATGCCGGGAACGGCACCTGGACGGTGAGCACGACGGGTACCGTCCCATCGCCGTTTGCCGACGGTGCCTACCAGCCGGTGCTCCTCGCCGTGAACGCGACCGATACGGATGGTGCCAGCAACACGACCGTCTCGATCCCGCTCACGGTCGTGAAGAACGGGGACGCCAACGAGAACAACCGGGTCACGCTCTACGACGCCGTCTACATTGCCCGGCACACGCTCGAGATGGAAGGCTACCCGATGACCGAGAGCGTCGGAGCGGTCTCGGGCGGCGACGACCTGTCGCTCCACGATGCGATGTACCTCGCAAAGCACGTGCTTGCGATCCCCGGGTTTGAGCAGTTGCACTGAAGAAGAATCTCCTTTTTTTACTTCTCCTGCCGGAAGACGCACGTCAAAATTTTCAAACTGCCGCCAAACCTCGGGGCCGAGGTCGTGCGAGCACCCGACGAAGGACGTCGTCAGGTTCATTACTCCCGCCGTCGCCTTGTGATCCCATGACCACGGAACTGACCGAGGAGTGCCGGTGCGCCATCTGCGGCAAGGATTCCCTGCAGGGCATCATCGCATCGACGAGCGCATTCGGATCGCCCGATCTCGACTTCCGGCCGCCACCGATGGAGCGCGAGACCATCGACCACTGGGTTCAGGAATGCCCCCATTGCGGCTACTGTGCGCCCGAGATCGATCAGCCGATCGCAGGAGCCGGGGCGGTGATCGCATCCGAGGAGTACAGGATGATCCGGAACAGACGCGGCGACCTGCCCCTCCTCGGCCGGTTCCTCTGCGCCTCGTTCCTCTTCGAGCATGCCGACTGCCTGGTCGAGGCGGCTGCGACGGCGCTCTATGCCGCCTGGGCCGCCGACGATGCGGATGACGCGGAGGAGGAAGCCGTGCGGGCGCGGCAGCGGATGCTCACCCTGATCGACGAGCTCCATGCCCGGGGGGAGCAGTACGGCGACGACCCCGCCACCGAGGCACTGCTGATGGTCGACGTATCCCGGCGTTCCGGAGCGTTCGACCGGGCCAGGCAGGTGATCGCGGAGCTCGCAGGCGTCGAAGATCCGCTGTTCCAGGCACTGGTCGCGTTCCAGCGGGAGAAGGTCGAGGCCGGGGATATGCAGGGGTATACCGTCGAGCAGGCGATCTTCGATCCGACCGGGTGATCGGGTCGTGATGAGGCGTCCACCTGGCGGCTTGCTACGCTAGATTCCTGGTTCGGAGGGTGTACTTCCTCTCCCGCCAGCGTGAAAAACCTGAATGAACACCCTGAAAATTCATGCTGAAAAACCTGAATAACACCCTGAAAATTCATGCTGAAAAACCTGAATAACACCCTGAAAATATGCTGAAAAACCTGAATGAACCCTGAATCATACCCCCCCAAAAGATCCGAAAAAAGGTATGCCATATGCTGAATATTTTCAGGTGTTCGGCAGGCACATAACAGGGTGAATACTCACCGTGAATAGGTACAGGTGGATACTCACCGTCTGGATCGACGACTCGGCCGAGCAGGATCGGGCGGTGCTCGAGCACCTCAAGCGGACGGAGGCGAACCTGCCATCAGGGCAGGCCGATCCGGACGTGCTGGCCGCCCGTGCGCTCTGGTCGGTCGTCAAGCAGCACCGGATCTCTGTCCGGATCCCCTTCGCCCGGCGGATCCAGTTCTCGAACGCCGCGAACCGCCGCAACCCCGCGATGCTCTTCGACCTGATCAAGTGCCATGCGGCGCTGCGGTTCCTGCAGCGGGAGCCGCGAGAGGTGAACAGCGTGATCGCTATCGAGGCGACCCGGCAGGACTTCGACGCGGCCGCCCGGCTCTACGGCGCGATCACCCGGGAGGGCGGCGGGCAGGAGTCGAAGATGACCCGGAACGAGGCGGCGGCGCTCCAGACGATAGCCCGGATGGGCTGGGAGACCTTCACGGTCCGGATGCTGCAGCAGGTCACCGAACTGTCGTACCACCGGACGCGGCGGATCTCGGCCGGTGCATGGTCTGCGATTCGGGGAAGGCGGCCTACCGCTCCCGCGAGGCACGGGCGAGTATCTGCCAGGGATGTTATGCACGGCTCGTACGGGAGGGGAACGCGAAGGAGGGGGTGCGGTGATACGTATATCATTGAGAAATTGCCAATGGAGATGTAATGGCAGCAGGGAGGGCGAGTCTCGCGGAGCGGTTTGCAGCGTCGGCACTCCTGGAAAGAGTGATTTTGCGGAGTATCGGGCATGAACGCTGCTGATATCCTCCCTGATGACTATCCCGCCTTTCTCTCCGCTCTGAAGGTGCGGGTCCGTGAGGCTCAGGTCCGGGCTGCCCTCTCGGTGAATCGTGAGCTTATCCTGCTCTCCTGGCAGATCGGGCGGGAGATCGTACAGCGGTAGCAGGACGAGGGCTGGGGAGCGAAGGTGATCGACCGGCTCTCGGCCGACCTCCGGCGGGAGTTTCCGCATATGAAGGGTTTCTCTCCCCGGAATCTCAAGTACATGAGCGCATTCGCACGGGCATACCCGGACGAGGCAATTGTGCAGGAGGTGCTTGCACAAATTACCTGGTTTCACAACTGCATGATCCTGGACAAACTACGTGACTGGGCAGTTCGGGAATGGTACATCCGCAAAACCATCGCAAACGGCTGGTCGCGGAACGTGCTCGTGCACCAGATCGAGAGCGCTCTCTATGAACGCGAAGGACGGGCGAACACCATGCCGGCAACCGGCATCGCCCGGTGCAAACGGTTAACACGATGCAGTTCAAATTGAATCTAAACACCGGGAACGGCAAAAATTGCCGGATCCGCATACTGTAACGTCATACTATTTTCCGTTCCCGGGAAAATACTCAGAAGGAGATCAAGGATAGAGAGAGGGAAGACGTGGCAGGCGAAAAGATCGGAATGCTCCGGCTCGCTTCAGAGCAGGCGCTCTTGAACGTCACGGGAGCAGCGACATGACCCCCATCCGCCTCTTCATCAGCAGCGTGCAGAAGGAGTTCGCCGACGAGCGGGCGGCGCTCCGCGACTACCTGCGGGGCGATGCACTGATGCGGCGGTTCTTCGAGGTCTTCCTCTTCGAGGACGTCCCGGCCGCCGACCGCCGGACGGACGACCTGTACCTCGACGAGGTCCGGCGCTGCGATATCTACGTCGGACTATTCGGGAACGACTACGGTGCCGGGAACGCCGAGGGACTCTCGCCGACCGAACGGGAGTTTGACCTCGCCACCGCCGAAGGCAAGTACCGGCTCATCTACGTCAGGGGCACGGACGACGGCGCCCGCCACCCGAAGATGCGTGCCCTCATCGGCAGGGCGGAGGCGGGGCTGATCCGGAAGCGGTTTACCGCCCCGTCGGAGCTGGTCGCCGGACTCTATGCGGCACTCGTCGGGTACCTCGAGGAGAAGCAGCTGCATCCGCTCCGGCCCCTTCGATGCGGCCCCGTGCACGAAGGCGACGCCCGAACACCTTGACCCGGAGCGGATGGCGTGGTTCATCCGCACCGCCAGGAGAACCCGCCGGTTCCCCCTCGCCGAGGATGCCTCCCCCACCGAGCTGCTGGAGCACCTGAACCTGCTCGACGGCGGGCAAGTGACGAACGCGGCAGTCCTGCTCTTCGCAAAACAGCCGCAACGGTTCCTGCTCTCCTCCGAGATCAAGTGCGCCCACTTCCACGGCACCGAGGTCGCCAAACCGATCCCGTCCTACCAGGTCTACAAGGGCACGGTCTTCGAGCTCGTCGACGCGGCGGTGGACTTCGTCCTCAGCAAGATCGCCCTCTCGGTCGGCACCCGCGAGGCCGGGCCGCAGGCGCCGGTGCGCTACGAGATCCCGAAGGAGGTGGTGGCGGAGGCGATCGTCAACGCCGTCGCCCACCGCGACTACACGAGCAACGGCAGCGTGCAGGTGATGCTCTTTTCGGACCGTCTGGAGGTCTGGAACCCCGGCAGGCTCCCGCCGTCCCTGACGCTCGAGAAACTCCGGCAGGCCCACGGGTCGGTGCCGGGCAACCCGCTCCTCGCCGAGCCGATGTACCTGACCGGCTACATCGAGCGGATGGGCACGGGAACGCGGGATATGATCCGGCGCTGCACCGAGGCCGGCCTCCCGGAGCCGGAGTTTGGCGTCAGCGACGGGTTCCAGACGATCGTCCGCCGGGTTCAGGGTGGGGAAGAACCTTCGGTGAAAACTTCGGTGAAAACTTCGGTGAAAACTTCGGGGTTAATCCTGGACATGATCCGACGACAGCCAGAGATCACCATACCAGAGATGGCCGAAGCACTGGGCAAGAGCACCCGCGCCATAGAGTTGCAACTGGCAAACCTCAAAAAATCCGGAAAGGTGCAACGCATCGGCCCGGCAAAGGGTGGCCGCTGGGAGATTACCGAAGGCGGAGCTGAGTAGCGTCGGAAAGCGCGAGACTTAAAATATACGACAGTGTTGAGCGCTTGACCGGTTTATGCATAGGGACTGTCAGTTTTAGTGTTTTATCCGGCAGATGCTTCTGCAGGCGGATATGGCTGCCATGCGTGCGGACGACCAGTTCCTTTGAAGAGCGGTAACGATTGTGTCATACTCAAGAGCAGGTACCTTGCTCATACAGTAATCTCAATCTGCTCGGCTGTTTCGCTCAAGACGAGATCATCCTCAACAGTTTCAAGATACAGGTCAATCGCTTCCCTGATATTTTCCAATGCTTCTTCCTTCGTGTCGCCTTCGCTGATACAACCGGGAAGGCCTGGTACAGAGATCGTATAGCCTCCTTCCTCAGCGGGCTTCGAGCACTACACATAGCCTCATACACTAACCTATCCAGCCCGGGCACTTATACGTAATTGCCATATCGGCGATGTCTACATACCCTGGTACATTGGGTGGAGATTACCGACCCGGCACTAGTGCCCGTGAAACCTTCGGCAAAGGAGGGTCGGATTCCTAGAAGGGTTTGGGCATCAGGGCTGCATTGTCACCGCCGGTATTTCGGAGGGTATAAGTGTATGAATGTGATACCCAACACTACCTATGCGTCCTCTCACCCTGATTCGGCAGAACCTCCGCACGATCAGGGAGCGATATGGCGTGGCCCGTATCGGTGTCTTCGGCTCTGTGGTGCGAAACGAAGACACCCCGGCGAGCGACATTGACGTGCTCGTCGAGTTCCGGGAAGGGGAGGAGACCTTTGACCACTTCATGGACCTCAAGTTCTATCTCGAAGATCTCCTGGGACGAAAGACGGATCTCGTCATTGCCGATACATTAAAGCCCCGGATCCGGGATTCCGTCCTTCGTGAGGTCGTCTATGCCTAGAGATACCCTGCTCTACCTCGAGGATATCAGAGACGCCATCGGTGCCATCCGCTCGTATGTAGGGGATCGAGCGTTCGAGGATTTTGTCGACGATCCGATGTGCCTCGATGCCGTCGTGCTCAGGCTTATCACCATCGGAGAAGCAGTGAAGCATATCCCTGCCGAGATCTGTGCCCGCCATCCTGAGATTGCATGGCGAAAGATTGCCGGGCTGCGGGATATCAGTGTCCACTCCTATTACTCCGTCAAACCAACAATCCTCTGGGACGTCATCCAGACCAAACTCGAACCCCTGGAGGATGCGGTGGAGGCGATGATCCGGGAAGAGGCGGCATGACGATGACGCCCTACGTGCCCGAATCCCTGCCGCCAGAGGGTATCGACTGGGAGCGGCACATCCCCCGGATTGCGGCGGCGAACCGTGCCCTTGCCCGGTACGACGGAGTTCTCCAGGCGATCCCGAACCCCGAGATCCTGCTCTCGCCGCTCCTGACGCAGGAGGCGGTGCTCTCCTCACGGATCGAGGGGACACAGGCGTCACTTGAGGACGTGCTGCGGTTCGAGGCGAACCCGAGAGAGCGGATCAGCGATACGGCGCTCGCTGACATCCAGGAGATTATCAATTACCGGGAAGCGCTGCACAACGCGGTGGATGCACTCACAAACCGGCTGCTGGATGTTGCCCTGATCTGTGACCTGCACCGAGTCCTGCTGACCGGCAGCAGGGGCATGGACCGGGAGCCGGGGTGCATCCGGGAGATCCAGAATTTCATCGGGCGGGATGCGTATATCGAGCACGCGGTCTTCGTTCCTCCGGCGCCGGAAAGCGTTCCCGGGGCGCTCGAGGGCTGGGCGGCATACCTGCAGCGCGAGGAGAAGGACGTGCTCGTCCAGCTCTCCGTCTTAAAAGCGCAGTTCGAACTCATCCACCCGTTCTGCGACGGCAACGGACGTATCGGACGGATGCTCGTCCCGCTGATCCTGTACGAGAAGGGATTGATAGGAAGCCCGATGTTCTACATCAGCGCCTACCTCGAGCGGCACCGGCCGGAATATTACGAACGCCTGCTCGGGGTCTCTCGCGACCGCGACTGGAACGGCTGGATCGCGTTCTTCCTCCGCGTCATTGAGGAGCAGGCGGAGGAGAACGGCAAAAAGGCGAAGGCTATCCTCGGCCTCTACGACGAGATGAAGCAGACGGTGCCGGAGGTGACGCGGTCGCAGTACGCCATCGCTGCGATCGACGCGATCTTCCGAACGCCGATCTTCAGTTCGTCGGAGTTTTACGAGCAGACAGCGATGCCGAGGAGAGCGGCAGAGCGGATCCTTCAGCAGCTCCGGGAAGAGGATATCATTGCCGTTCTTGCAGAGGGTGGCGGACGGCGTCCCACGATGTACGTCTTTCCGCGCCTGATCGCCATCACCGAGGGGGACCGGCTATGAGCACTTACAACTCTCTGTCTGAGAGGGTTTGTGCGACACCTGTGGTCTGCAACAGAATTTGTGCGACACAAACATGTGTGTCATGTCGCACAAAAGTTTTTGTGCGACACCGGTGAGGGACAACGCTCGGCGAGCGACAGGCTTGACGTGAGAGGCCGCACCAACACCAACGCCGATGCCTGTCAGAAAGCCAAATCGGTACACGTGCTTCCACACACACGAGGCCGGGTGAAAGGGTGACGACCTAGAGCAGATCATGCAGGTCTTCGACGGTCATATCGGCCTGCTTTAAAATGTGCGACAGCGTTGAGCGCTTGACCGGTTTATGCATAGGGACGGTCGGTTTTAGTGTTTTATCCGGCAGATGCTTTTGCAGGCGGATATGGCTGCCACGCGTGCGGACGACCGGTTCCTTTGAAGAGCGGTAACGATTGTGTCATACTCAAGAGCAGGTACCTTGCTCATACAGTAATCTCAACCTGCTCGGCTGTTTCGCTCAGAACGAGATCATCCTCAACAGTTTCAAGATACAGGTCGATAGCTTCCCGGATATTTTCCAATGCTTCTTCCTTCGTGTCGCCTTCGCTAATACAGCCGGGAAGGCTTGGTACATAGGCCGTATAGCCTCCTTCCTCACTGGGCTTGAGCACTACACGCAGTCTCATACCCTACAGTATCAATCCGGGGAATTTATACGTAATTGCCGTACAACTCGAGATTCCGCGACGTTGATCGAATTCGTCAGATCTAGTTGAGGTCGGATGAGCGGTGGGACAATGGTAGTTCCAGCACCGGACCTCCTGGGTCAGGCGGATTGCCGTCAGCAATGGGGCTTCAGACCTCACGCCGGTTGGGTGTGATCGATGCACTCCGTGTTGAGGAGTGACCAGGAGATCAGCTCAATTGTAAAGTCCTCTCTTTCGGACTGTTTCCGCTAATGCTCTCAAAGAGCATCTTAGTTGGAATCCCCTGACGTACTGTGTAAAGCGGGGTTTCCGTGCACAGGAAAGCGATCCAGCCACTTTCATTTGCGATTTCTGATCGAGGGATGTGCTCGGCCTTCCGGTTGGCTGTATCTCAGGTCTCCATAACCTATTTACCTGCCGGATGGCACTACCCCCACATAAGACCATTCTGGATGGTGTGCATCCTTATCATCATCGTAGTCCTCTCCAGCGCCGGCTGTACGAGCCTGACCGCCCGGGACAACCAGAACGCGTCTGCCAACCAGACGATCGACGGCATCACAATTCCCACCGCGACCGGTTCGCCGACACCGGCGGAGGCACGACAGATCGCGGCGGCAGCGTACGTCTACGGCTACCCCCTCGTCTTCATGGATGTCTGGAAGGACCACCAGACTGCGGTGCCGTCGCCGGATCTGACGCGTGGTGTGGCACCCGTCAACCAGCTCGTGAGACTCTACTGGGTGCAACCGACAACCGGGGCGGCAAATTTGGCATGCGTACCCCGCAGAACGGTACCGGTGACCCTGCTGCAGCAGCATTCCTGGACAACGTCACCCTGACCCCGCTGAGCGCGTGGGGCACGAACTACACGCCGCCGGCCGCCGTGTCGGTGACTTCCAACGTGACTGTGGACCCCCTGGCTCCCGCCAGCGATGCCCAGATCGCGAATATGACCCCTGAGGAATTCTATGGCCGTATGGCTACCCTCATGGCGGCCAACCCCCCGCACACTGCGGACGAGCCCGTCGTGGATCAGATCGCACGGATCGGCATCGTCCCCGGCATGCCGTTTCCCTGGAGCGGCCTGAACGCCACGATGCAAAACGCGATCGCCCGGGGCTATCAGGACGGCATTGGAGCGGTCACTGCCGCGGCGGCCGACTGGCCCGGCGTTCCGGCGGTCAACGGCTGGCTGATACCGTATACCGCCGGAGCCTACGGGACCAACTACACGCTTCGTGCCGGCATGGCACGTGCGTCGCCACTCTACAACCTGCCAGAGGACGCGCTCTACCTGCAGTCAAACACCAATGCGACGGGAGTCCCGTACTCCGGCACGGATACCTATGTGCTGCACTTTGCCGGCAACAGTACCCCGCCCGCCAACGCATTCTGGTCAATCACCCTCTACGACAGCGACGGCCGCCCCGTAGCCAACCCAATTAACCGGTATGAGATTTCACCGCGTATCGGGAACCTCACGTACAACCCGGACGGGTCGCTCGACATATACATCCAGAACGCGTCTCCCGGTGCCGACAACGAGTCGAGCTGGCTTCCGGCTCCATCAGACGCATTTCAATTTGTGATGCGTCTGTACTGGCCGGAAGAAGCCGCGCTGAACGGCTCGTGGGTGCCGCCGGCAGTGCAGACGACAGGTTCCGCCACACCACCAACACATGTGACGGCGTAGTCCGCGGCAGCCATCGACCGCGAGGCATAAACCCGCCCTTCCTTTTTTTCATTCAGCGAGGCCGGGTCAATCTCGGAAAAACGCGTCCCATCCCCTGAGTTTTTAATCCTCTCCCTTCACCGCCTCATACAATCTTCCCCGTCTTCCGGATGAACAGGGCTGCAATAAACATGCCGATGACTACCAGGATCATCGCCACGAACGCCCATTCCATCCCCTGGTTGACCGCTGCATCGCTGATCAGGCTTGACCACTGAGCCCGGTCGGGAGGGAGGGGCGATGATGTATCGGAAAGCAGCCCATGGACGAAACCAAGGATGAGGACGATCCCGATAATTGCCGTTCCCAGAGAGCTTCCCAGCCTGCCTGGTGGTGTTATAGATACCTGACGCATCGGTCTGGCGCTCGCTCCGGATCGAGGAGAGGGTGAGGTTGGTCACCTGGGAAAGGACGATGCCAAGCCCAATCCCAAACAGAAGGCTTCCGGGGACGATGTCATGGGCGGTGGTGGTGAGGGAAAAGACATCCCTGAGGCCTGCCAGTCCTGCTCCGGTGAGGGCAATTCCACCGAGGAGAACGTATTTTGGTTCGAACCACGATGCGAGCCGGGCGCCGAGGATGGAGAACACGAAAATCGCAAGAGACATGGGCAGAATGGCGACGCCGGTTTCATACGCGCTTGCACCCGTGACAATCTCGTAGAACAAGGGGAAGATGAAGAGAAAACCGGCAGTAATCAGTTTCTGGCCCATGGCGACAACATTCCCGGCCAAAAAGGAACGTTCGGGAACGATAGTCACATCCACCAGGATACCTTTTGCCTTCTTGATCTGCCGCCTTTCCCAGAGGTAAAACCCGATAAGAAGGATAATCCCTCCGGTGATGAAGAAGGGAACGATCGCCCATTCTGCCGGCTCTTTGATCATGAGGAGCCCAAAAACCAGGGCAATGAGGCCGAAACCCGAAAGGAGCGCTCCCCCAAGATCAAAACTCTTCCAGGATGCTGTCGGGCGGGTCTCCTTCAGCATACGATGGAGAGCAAAGATGATGAGAAGGATGACCAGCTCGAGGGCAAAGACCCACCGCCAGGTGTAGAAGGTGGTCAGATATCCGCCGAAAATAAGGCCGACAATACTGCCCACCGCGGCGATCCCGCCCCAGACACCGAAGGCAAATGCCCGTTCTTTCCCCTCGTAGGTCCCGGTAATGAACGTTACCGTCGCCGGGAGCATCAGCACCGTACCGATCCCTTCAAGTATCGACCAGCCTGCGAGGAACATGGCTGCGTTCTGGCTGATTCCAGCCGTGAAAGTCCCGACGCCATAAATCGCAGCACCTGCCATGAACGTCCTCTTCCTCCCGATGAAGTCCTGGAGCTTTGCCCCGATCAACATGAAGGCAGCCTTCACCAGGGTATAGATGGTGATGATGGTCTGGATGCCTGAGGCATTGGTGTTCAGGTCATTCACAAGGGCGCTGATGGAGACTTCTATGGTGGTGGTGTCGATGACCAGGATGAATACAACCAGGCCGACGATGAGGAGGACGTCCCAGTGAAAGGAACGGCGCTGTTCCATAGATCAGAATGAATATGACGTTAAGATATGTATGTATCGGAATGAGGTTCGCGAGCTGCTCGTTCAGTCATTCACTTGCGTATATCGAAACCGCGATCTGATATCCACAAAGATGTTTGTGGATACTCTGTAGCCACAAACCGTACCCCGGAGAGCGGTTGTGCGACACCGGTGAGGGAGAACGCTCGGCGAACGGCAGGAACCAGAACAGCACTCCCATATAAAAAGCCGCGACGTGGGAGCGTTACGCCGCTGTCTCCTGCCCTGCGGAGGCGGTCTCCTCATCGGGCATAGCAGAGTCCCGCCCATGAGCGTTCCGGTCAGGAGTGCACTTTTTCACGCCGTTTTCACGACCCGCTCCGTCGTGTCCGGGCACTCCCGGGTACTCGTTACCCGGTATGGGGTTTTTCTGGGCTTTTGTTGAATCATATAGTTACCGCGTACGCTCCGTCCCCGCCGCCGAATCAGTTTCACAACTCTTTTCCGCCTCCGGATGAACCCTTACTCCATGAACAGCAGGTATATGCTTCTTGTCGCAACACTCCTCATCGCGGCGATCCTTGCCGCCGGCTGCACGGGTACTTCAGGTCCGGTAACACCGGCAACTTCCGCGGCCGGCACTTCGTATATACCCCCCGCAACGATCACGACCATTCCAGAACTTGTCAGGTTCGTTGCCGATGCCGCGGCATACGCGCGGGAAAACGGGAGAGAACAGGCGATTGCTGCGTTCAACGATCCGAATGGGACGTTTGCCGTCGGCAATCTGCATATCTTCGCCGTCGGATACGACGGGATTGTTGTTGCCGATGCGGGAAAGCCCGAAATCCGGGGAACGAACCTTTCGAATATGACCGATTCCTTCGGGATACCCATCATCGAGGTCCTTGGAGAGACCGCACGGTTCGGCAGGGGGTATGTGAGTTATACCTACCCGAACCCGGCAAAGAATAACACGTTCGAGCCCCAGCTTGCGGTGGTCGAGAACGTGGACGGGACGTACTACGTCGGTGCCGGGTTCTTTGCCTCCGAAGGCGAGATTTACCCGTCGGTTCAACTGAACACGTCCGGGGGGCAGCCCGATGTCGACGATCTTGTGGCCTACGTGAAGAGTGCCGTCGCGTACGCGAAAACGAACGGGAGGGAGTCAGCTCTTGCGGCCTTCAACGATCCGAAAGGGCAGTTCGTCCAGGGGGAGCTTGTCATGATGGCGTTCGACTGCAACGGTACGAACCTTGCAAGCCCGCCGTACTCACCCGAACTACCGAAATACCGCATCAACCTGATCAACTACTACGACCCCGACGGGGTCGCTACCATCCGCGGGATGCGGGACCTCGCGAGAGAGGGCGGCGGGTTCCTCTACACCGTCGCAAAGGTGATGGTGAACGGAACTGAGGTATACGTGCCGAAGATCGATTATGCCGAGCCCGTGGACGGGGACTGGTGGGTCTTCTCCGGGATCATCGTGCCGGAGTATGTCGGCGACGGCAATATGACCGGCATCCAGGTCCGGAACCACACCCGTGAGGAGCTCTATCGAGCTCGTGAACAGGGCAGTCGACTATGCACGGGCGAACGGGAAGAATACGACGCTCGCAGAGATCAACAATCCGGGCGGGCGGTTCGTGAACGGGGACCTTTTCGTCTGGGCGTCGTCGTCCGATGGAACGCTCCTTGCCGACCCGTTCTGGAAGTCCGGGATCGGGCAGAATCATATGAACTACACCGACCGGTACGGCATGGCGGTCACGAAGGTCGGGATCGAGGCGATGGAGAACGGCACCGGATTTTCACGTGCGCTGTTTCCAGACACCGCGGTGAACGGCACCGTGGATGTGCCCAAGTCTGATCTACATGAAGGCTGTGGATGATACCTGGTGGATCGGGAGCGGGGTGTACGGCATCGAGGTAAGGTAAGGGAGCCTCCGGTCGTACAGAATGGCCCGATCACCATCCCTGATCTCCGGGCCGTAATCGTTTGACCCGGGTCCGGAAAGACTTCCTTCCCTTTTTCGGGAAGTTCCGGATGGATCGGGAAAAAGGAATCAGATTGTATTTCCGCCGGCATACTGGTCAGACCGGTCCTGCCGGGCTGCCCGCATCTGCAGGCACGGCCACGAGCGTCTCTATCTCCGTCCGGTCAGCCCGTTTTAAGGCCATATTCATGGCTGCTTTTTCATCCGGGGCTTCAAAGATGACCACGGTATCGTACCTTCCGAGCGCCCAGGAGATACTCTGGTATCGAATCTGTCCTTTTGTGTCAGCCTCGATATCCTTCAGGTTCTGTTCAACAACTTCTTTGCTCAAGCTTGTTTTGCAGTTTGCCAGCGCAATGAAAAGGATGACTCTCCTCGTTCCTGTACAGAGCATTTGGTCGGAATCCCCTGACCGGTGTGCGAAGCAGGGATATCCTTGTGCAGGAAGGTAATTCAGCCGCTGTCGTTTTGCTAACTCTCATTGGGGGGTATGCTTGACCATATTCCTAATCCTGTTTAGTACTAATCCAAATTAGGAACAAGAGATTTGCTTCCGGGCACGGTCTCATGATGGCACGCTGCGCCACGGAACGACTGTATCTCCAGGTTCACTTCTCTTCCATGCCGCGGTCGTTGGCACGGTGTCGAGAAAGAAAGATGGGCAGGAGCGTGCAGTTACAGATGAGGGACAAAAGATACCTTTGAACACTCGGTTCAGCCCACCTTCCGCAGAAGACGATCAATCCCTGAAACTATTATCTACCCGATCGCAAATGAGGGACGTCCTTCCTGGATCTGGCCTTGCCCTCAACGCCATACCTCTCGCTCAGGTCCGCTCGGCCAATCACCTTCTCTCCAGGCAGTATTCTGCCTCATCCATACATATAGTGGGAGATCGGTGATGAAACTCAGAATGGTGTCGAGGATACCCTGAAAGAGCTATGCGGGGAAGTTGTCATTGCTCGTGAGATTGTGAGAACGGGGCTTGTTCACTCCGGAATTACTACCGGCAGACTATCCTCATCCCACAGCCCCTGCGAGACGAAAACCGGCATCCCTATCATCCCGCTCCCCGATCTCTGCCGTGAAGAGCATGGACCTCGCCGAATACCGGAGGATCAATACCATCATGAGCGGGACAGCGCCGACGCGACCTACAAGTACCACCCTCATCCGGGCGGTCATCGAGATCCGCCGGCAGTTCCCGCACCTCCGGGAGGATGACGGCGATGCGGTCTCGTTCCCGCTCGGGCTGCTCGTCGAGATGCGGCAAAGAGCTCGACTTCATCTTGTCGATCCCTTACCGCCTCGAATCCGTGATTCCGTCTTTCGCGATGTCGCCTCTGTCGAGAGATGCCCTGTTCATGCCGCGAGGATAGCAGAGACGCCATCGTTGCCGTCCGATCGTAGGGAAGGGATTGGACGATCGAGGATTGCCCGGCGAGGGAATGACGGCCTAGAGCAGATCATGCAGATCTTCGACCGTCATCTCGGCCTGCTTTAAAATGTGCGACAGCGTTGAACGCTTGACCGGCTTATGCATAGGGACTGTCAGTTTCAGGAGTTTGTCCGGCAGATGCTTGTGCAGGTGGATGTGGCTGCCACGCGTGCGGATGACCGGTCCCGTTGAAGAGCGGTAACGATTTTGTCATAATCAAGAGCAGGAACCTTGCTCATACGGCAATCTCAATCTGCTCGGCTGTTTCGCTAAAAGCGAGATCATCCTCGACGGTTTCAAGATACAGGTCAATCGCTTCCCTGATATTTTCCAGCGCTTCTTCCTTCGTGTCGCCCTCGCTGATACAGCCGGGAAGGCTTGGTACATAGACCGTATAGCCCCCTTTCTCACTGGGCTTGAGCACTACACGCAAGTTGCATACCCTACAGTGTCAATCCGGGGAATGTATACTTAATTGGCATATCGGCGATGTCCGGGCACATGGATACATTGGCTGAGATTGCTGACCCGGCACTGCCGTCTAGGAAATGCTTTGGTAACGGTGGGCGCCCACGTTCGCGTGGCCGAGGAGGATGTCGTCCACGGCACGGCCTCGCTCCGGATCCACCGCTATATCGAGGATCGCCGGTGCGATCTCGTAGGTGTCGATATCGCCTACTCCGAACCCGGCGATGACGGTCAATTGCATATCTGGCACGCTCCATCCAGGAGATCGGCAGTGTATGGGATAACGTTTTGCTCTCCGGGCATCGCCGGCTCCTGCAATCCTCGGAGCAGATTGGGAGGGATGTATCTGATTGTGAAAGCCCTGCCGAACGAAAACCGGCATCCATATCATCCCACTCCCTGATCTCTTCCTGGAGCAGCATGGATCTCGCCGAATACCGAAAGATCAATACCATCATCGAGCGGGATAGTGCCGACGCGGCCTACAAGTACGCCCTCCTCCGGGGCGTCATCGAGGTCTGCTGGCAGGTCGATCTTCGGAGTGGGCGGCATGAGCACTCGGACATGTTCCTTCTGCAGTCCGTTCCCGGGAGGAGAAACGTCTCGAAGTCATCTGCTCTCGCTTTCGCCGACAGGTGTTCCATCCCGGAGAGAACAGAAATGCAGTGGGTATCGGGGTGCCGTAGCGGAGATGAGCCCCGCCCAAGGTGCCGGAACCTACTTATTCTATGCTGATATATCTTCAACAACTGATGAATGAGAATGAACATACGTTGAATAAAATTCAACATACGCGTGACCCGGAGCAACGGTTGCCGGAAGAAGATACCCCGGGATCCGGGATGGAAAAGGTTACCCTGACCGGAACCGTTCGCCAATGGGATTTCCTGAGCCGGTATGGATCTCTGTTCCGGAGATCGTCGCTGGTACTCCTCGTCGTGCTTGGAAGACAGCACTGGCTGAAATTTCACGTGCGGGAGATTTCACGGATGGTCGACTACGACGTCTCCCTCGTCAGTAAAAACCTCAAAGATCTGGAGGCGATGGGGCTGGTCACCCACGAGGATGTGGGGAACTTGGTCTTCTACCAGGCGAAGATCGAGAGTGTCCTTCTGCGGCAGATGAAGATCTGCTTTACACTCCTCGAGATCCAGGATCTTGTCCGGGAGCTGCAGGACGTAACGACGAGCGCTATCCTGTACGGCAGTTGCGCGAGAGGAGAGGATACCGTGAGCAGCGATATCGACCTGTACATCGAGACTCTCGAAAAAGAGCCTGTCTGGAAACTCCTGCAGAAATACCAGAAGGTCCTGTCGCGGGAACTTTCTCCGATCATCAATACCCCGGACGAAACGTACCGGTTGAGGGCGGAGGATCGCTCGCTGTACAACAACATCCAGCAGGGGATTGTCCTTACGGAGTGAGCTATGTCATACAAATTCAGGGACTGCGAAAATCGGCAGAAAGTGATCAGGCGACCCGTGGGCAGGGATATGGTCGAAAAGGAGATAGCCGAGGCGAAGAAAGACCTCGATTCGGCAAAGAAGTCCTTTCTCGAATCGGACTACAAGTGGACAATCGTCAAGGCATACTATTCTCTGTTCCACGCGTGCAAATCGTTGTTGTTCAGCGCCGGGTACGTTGAGAAAAGCCATGACTGCCTGATCGTCGCCGTCGAGGAACTCTTCACCGACCGAGGTATTCTGCCCCACTCAATTGTTTCGAATACCAGAAGGGCAAAGATAGCCCGGGAGTCCGCAGATTACGGCATGACCTACGGTGAATCTTCTGCGAAGGGAACCGTGCAGGATGCGGAAGCGGTCTTCCGGGTGGTCTCTGCATATCTGGCGGGACAGGGTTTCGGCGTTCCCTCCCCTGATTGAGGGGCACGAAGGCGTCGAAGCTCGAGGTCCTGAACCTGCTCGCCCGGATCATCCGCACGGGCGCTATCGTCGTCGTCCAGGAGGTCCGAGGCATGACCGGCGCCGGCGGTCGCTACCGAGATCATGGGCGATGGGCGGCGAGGCCGTCCGCGACGCTGGGCACGAGACCTACTCGTGCCGGCTCACCCGCCACGACCCGTCCGGCGAGATCACTTCCGTCACGTTCGGCCGGGACGCGGTCAGGATCACGAGCTACCAGGACGATGCTATCCGGACCACGGTCGAGACCTGGGCGGACGGTATGCCGGCGCTCGGGTGAGAAACTATGTATGTTCAGCGGAACGCTATAGGATCACGAGATTATTAGGATGATGTTATTCGCACCACGGTCGAGACATGGGCGGACGGCATGCCGGCGCTCGGGTGAGGAGGGACACCCCCTCTCTTTCCGTCCTGAAAGAGGGGTAATTTTGGGGTATTTTCCGTTTTTGAGGCCGGTTTCAGAGGTCGGATTTTAGCGGGATCGATCGCCGGAGCATATCGCCCGGATTCCTGAAATATGACAGAATCATTGAGATATAATGGCCGTATGAGCGGCAGTAATTTTGAGGGGATGGATACTATGCCTCGCCTCGAGATCGGCCGTCTGTGGGCTTCTGTGTGGGTCGGTTTTTCGGCGAATTCGGCCCGGATTGCAGGTATTTAAGCGTTGCTGAACCGAAACGGAGGCCTCCGGGTTCCCGATCTGGTTGTTCGCTGCGAAGTACACCTCCAGCTCGCTCTCCGGGACACGTTGCTGGCCTCTTCGACGCACGCTTCCGCCCCGACGAGTGTAACATCAGCGTGAACATCGGCGAGGCTACTGGGCAGAGGTGATACACCTGCAGAGGACATGAGGAACTGCAACGGATGATTTCGGAGAGGAGGGTATTGGTGGATCTTCTCTGTGAGAGGTTATAAGAGAGAACTGCGCATGTGGACGGGAATATAAAATCGTTTTGCTAAATTCTCTTGATCTGTGCAAAGCTTCCGGGTAAACCCCTCCATCTGGCGGCAAGGCATCAGGAGAAAGATGTGGATGCAGGCCATCCACGTGATGAACGGTTCCGGATACTGATACGGGCGGTCACGCCTCCCGGCATTCATCTGCGAAAGGAGTTTGTCCCACTGGCTGATGTAGTCAAGCGAGAGGGAGAACTCACCCCGCCGAACCAGCCGCTCATTATATACTCCAGTCGCGAGTGTCATGGTACGGCCGTCCCCAGCGTTCTTTCTTCGCCATGAAAGACCGGCAGGGGCGACCGGCATCTTCTCTTTTGCGGTCGGGCGACCAGAATTATTCAACACGGCAATGAGCGCTATAACCTTCGTTCCTCGGCTTGATCTCTCCGGAGATAAGCGATCGTGGTCAGGGTGATGAGGTAGCCATGCTATTACTGTCTGGCATCATGCTATTCCCCATGAACTATGTCACTCTTTTCTCTTTTCTGAGAATTTCGTTACCCTTTTCAGTCAGGCGGTATTTCTGCGTCGGACTTTTTGGTGAATCCGGCTGTGTCATCTCAACAAGCCCTGCCTGAATTGCCGGCTTTAGGTAATCATACAGAAATGTGGGGCGGTGGCTGAGATCCAGGCATTGCATGGCATCTTTTCCTCCAAGAGGTTTTGTGTTCAGGCAGACCAGAAGGCGTCTTACTTGTTCGGTTACTTGTTCGGTTACTTGTTCGGTTACTTGTTCGGTTACTTGTTCGGTTACTTGTTCGGTTACTTGTTCGGTTACTTGTTCGGTTACTTGTTCGGTTATTGTTCGTCATTACTTGTTCGGTTACTTGTTCGCCAATATCCTCTGCGACTTCGTCCCCGTCGGGATATTCTCCTCCAAAAAAACTGTAAAACGAACTTTCATCCCAATTTCTTCGATCACAGGCTCAGGTAAGTTCTGCTTCTCTGCTTCGTCAAGAATCCGGCGAAACCCGCTGCCCCACTGTTCGATAAGCCCGAGCTCCCGAAACACACGGGCGATCACACGGTTGCGAATCTTGGATACACCCTGCCTGACGTCCTCAATGGTCATGCCTGGAAGCAAAATGCCAGGGTTTTCTATCTCTACCCGGTCATCATAGATGGCAACCCGCAGAGGTGCACCGATCTGGGAATAATCTGCATGCACTATGGCATTGATAACCGCTTCACGCACAATGATCATGGGAATGCTCCAGACATCGCGACGGCGGATTTCGGATAAGTCTGCCCCTCTCATTGCATGCTTTTTTATAAACTCAATGACACGCTCGACGGCGATAGGCAGGTGCTCATGAATCTCGGTGTGATCAAAGATGACATTCTTTGTCTGTACCTGCAAAACGCCCGCATTGAATCCAGGCATCCGGGAAGTGTTCCTCACGGTCTCTTCCGAAGAGTAGCACCCCGCCGATGGTCGGAACCAACTTTCCCTGCACCGGTGTGAGCAGTCTCAGCGTGAGCAGCCCCTTTTCGTTTAACTCCCGCTGTCCTTCAAACAGTGCTCGTGCGGCCGTAAGGTCTAGCGCATCTGCAGTCAGCTCAGGCAGTGGCAACTCATCAAAGGCCGTTCCTGTAACACTGCGTTCCAGCTCCGCGGTAAGTTGCCTATCGGCTTTCCTGTTCGTTGAACCAAGGCGGACATACACGCCATCTGCAGAACCTTCTTTCTTTATCCAGTGGGGGCGCGAACTGCTGGGGTACACCTCCACCCCCAGCAGGGCCTTATCTTCAATTGCAATCAGTTCAACATTGGGCACAAGCCGTGGCTCGATACTGTCAGCAATAAGATTACACAGCCGCTCTTCTTCATCCAGCGGGTTTTCAACTCCCAAAACTTCCCTTGAACCGTCTTCCACTCCGATGAAAGCTGTCCGCCGGCTGTGTTGGCAAATGCAACCAGTGTTTTCAGGATATTCCTGGGAGATGAAAGGTCTCGTTTGAACTCCAGCGTTTTGCCTTCGGGCATTGAAATCAGCTGGGCGATGGGGAGACTCATTGAGCCTCCTCCTGGATAGCCTTGCCGGGTTGAGGGTACTTCACCTAGAGAACGAGAACTTGCTGTTCCAATTCTTTCACGATATGGATGAAGAGAAACCGGCTTGCTGTCTGCGTTGCTATCTTCATACTTCGCACGACAGCAAGCACCCCTATAATTTTCCGAATGAACTGAGTTCCCAGCAGTTGCTGCTGTACCAAATGCAATTCCCGTGACCACACTACCCCTATGGATCATACATTCGATCATCGTTCTATCAAGCCAATTGATCTGTTCTCTCATCGTCTCGTATGAAGAAATGAACATCCGACTCCACATGGGTAGTGCCTCAATTCTCTGTAGTTTGGTTAAGCCCTGTATCCTTGCCAGATCATTCCTTCTCCATTGTCAAATACCTTCTGCCGGAAATTCCACTCCCTGATGATACCCCATCAAACAGGAACCTGTCAGCATAAAGAGTGATTTCTCGTTGGGAATGCCTCTACTACCGTGGTTCTCCGTATCAACTTCATGTTGCCCTTTTCCATCAGGTTCATTGTTCAAATTCGTCTCCAACGCCTTTCTACGGAGTTTCCCGAAGTAACCCGGATGAACATTTGATGAAAAGAGCAGGTGAAGGAAGTGAAGTGCCGTGTTGCACAAATCCGCCGGAGGGTAATTTCCCACTATTACTGTCGTGCATTCGTTCAGGTCACCATGATAATTAGCGTGTTATTGCGTTTTTTTTCGTCATGACTCAGCGCAGTATCTGCTCCTGGAAATTAGGCCTCACACCTCCTCAGAAAATCCTTTTCACGATGGAGAAGGGTCATTCGATCTGCTATCTCATCCCAGCTGGTTACCAGCGGCAGTACCCTGATATCCTCCACATCTGATTCGTTCTCTGATGCATTCGACACGATAGGCCGACCCGGTCGACTGGTCGAGGTATCGGCCTGTGTCTTGATACTGGAAAGGCTATTCCGTTTTTCGGATAGTGAGGAGAGCGTTTTGGTCGTATGCACGGCCTGCTCCTCACCGCGGTGTTGCGGGGCGAGGGCTGCCCACCGGCGCCGGTCTCTCACGATGGAGATCTGCGGTCAGGGGAGGAAAATGGATGTGAAATGTCCTGGACAGGATCACCGCCACGTGATCTTCGCACCACCCCTCGCCTGGATGCGCCGGAATCGGTACTTCGGGTAGCCTCATCATCGCGTAATGTGACCGATGCCCGGGTGGAAGCATGAGTTCTCCAGCCACGTTGGGCGAGAGGCATCCACCGCAATCTGCACGAATCCCGCCCGGCAGGTCCCAAGATCGAAGGCCGGGGCTGCAAGATCGAGGTACGCCATGGTGATTATCGAATCGATGAACGCGGAGGGCTCGTCCCAATGGGCCTGGGCGGACGGGGTACTTACCCCGGGGTGAGGGGAAACCACCCTCCTTCCGTCCTGAACGAAGTGCAAATCGCCGCCCTTTTTCGATTCTAACGAAGTTTCCCGATCCCGGATCCCGCCGCGAAAATTAACCGGAGCATATCGCCCCGATTCCCGAAAATCGGCAGTATCGCAGACCTATACCGGCGATATGAGCGGGGGTAATTTTCAGAGGGTGGATACCCTGCCTCGCCTCGAGATCGGCCGCCTGTGGGCTTCTGTGAGGGTCGAAATTCCTCCGGATTCGCCCCGGATTGTGGGCATTTAAGCATTGCTTAACCGAAACGGAAAGGAAGATTGGCCTCTACAGAACTTCTGGTGATGTAGAGTGAGAATGACGAGCCTCTTCTGGCAGCGAATGAGCACCTCATACAAGGTACGAGACGAAAGAATGAGAAATCCGCCCTCCTGTTCACGCCGGGCAGATATGCCCCTACCACATTCTCCAAAAGAAAACACATAATTTTGGTCGCCGCGAAGGTCCTCCTGACATCTCTGCGAGGATTATGCATGGAGAAAATGAAAAATATTTCAGAATGGCTCTATTCCTACTGGCCTTGCGCCCTTCCGTTTCTGGCAGCGTATTCGCTCATGTTCATCTTTCTCTTTGTATATCCTCTCACGCTGCCGGTTTTTCTCATCTGGCTTTGCATTCCGGTCTATTTTATCCATGAGTTTGAGGAATACATATATCCCGGCGGTTTTGATGATTATACCAACCGTCTCTTGCAGAGACATTCGGGGCTCGATGACAACGAGTGCGTGCTGACGCCGAGAGCAGCCTACTGGATAAACGTAGGCATCATCTGGTTCTTGTTTCCCTCATCGGCAGTGCTCTCCACGCTCTATGATCCTGGTTTCGGGGTCTGGGTAGCCTGGCTGACCGTGGTAAACGGCGTTCTCCATATTTTCCGGGCAGTACAGTCTCGAGAGTATAACCCCGGCCTTGCAGCGAGCATCGTTTTAAATCTCCCGGTCGGTATCGCAGCAGTTATTGTGCTTGCAGGAGTAGTGCCCCTCTGGATCGTTCTTCTGTCACTGCTTTTCGCAGTGTTCCTGATGGCTGTCATGATCGTCTATTTTGTGGCAAGGATCAGGCATTTGGAGAAGATTGGCAATGGGGATCTGCCATGATACCCGGAATGAAGTCCTATTAACATATTTTCGGACCCGGAACAGATCATTCATTATCACATCACGGCCATTCACACGTTGACGCATGGGGTTTCCGGCCTCTTCTGATTGCGGGTGTTGCATAAATATTGAAAACCGTTGCTGCTCCCTCAAATTGCCTATTCAAGACCTGTGAACCCAGATTGGGAGAACCCGTAAAGAACCTATAACTATGCTTCTTTTGGACATTGAGATGCTATACTGCTGTTTTCACTACCCTCAGGTAGGTATTATGCAACACAGCAGCACTACACATAGTCTCATATCCTCAACCATCAATCCCGGGAAAGTATACGTAATTGTCATACAACGCGACGTCCCACAACGGTATTGATGCCGCTCGATGACCGCGACGCCTCACCTCCGGCGAAGGATCGCCCCCATCCCGAGCATGGCAACCACTCCTATAATCCCGAACCCGGGCGCCTCCCTCGCTCCCGCAGCAGCTGCCGCGGCCGTTGTCGCCGGCACGACCTCGAGCTCGATCGTCGTGTTCGTCTGCTCTACGAGCGCCCCGGTCGTATTGTATCCACTCACGGAGAGCAGCCATGTCCCCGCCGGCATCGCTGTGGTGTCTGCAAATGCGTGCCCGAACTCATAATTGGCGTATCCCATAAACCCGCCGTCGAACTCCCGGACGAGGCAGCCGGAGAAGGTGAATGTTCCGAGCGTTCCGTTCTCGTACACGTAGGTGAGGATCTGATCGTCGGGGGTGAAGCGGTAGGCACTGCCGGCGCTCGTCAGCGTGGTTGCAATCGGCCGGGTCACCCCGTAGAACGTCAGATTCTCCCCCTGCGTGATCCGAACGCAGAGCGGCGTCGTATCGACGATCATTCGGCTATCGGCGGCGACCGGTACTGAAAGAGTTGTCCCGGACGGGTTCGCTTGTGATCTCGACGCGGGTGAACACGATCCGGGTTTCGTCGGGATACGGCACGAGACTGCCGCTCACCGACACCGCTTCGCCGGTTGCCCGGTCAACCCACACCAGCGACGGCGGCACCTCCGTCGGCACTGCCCCCGATCAGGTATCCGCCGGAGGGGTCAGGCACGATCGTCCGGATCGCCGTCCAGCGAAGAAGCACCTTCTCCCACTGCACCGTGCCGTTCGCATCGAGGCAGAGAAATGTCCCGGAACTGCCGGTGACGGCAAGTCCGCCGACCGGTGCCGGAGCGGCACTGCCGACGGCCATATCCGGGATCGATAGTGTCCGTTTCCGACAAGCGAGCCGTTCGCATCAGCATCGCCAGAAAGGACGGGGTATACTGAAATTTCCGCCCACCGGTATCGTCTGCCCGGTGACGGCGTAGCTCGTTCGGCATCGGGGTTACCGACACGGAATCGTATCGCGCCCAAGGAGAGACGGGTCTGCCGCGCGACGGTTCCGTTCGGTCGAGTTTGATCACTGAGGCGTCGCGGGAGAATGCGTCCGGGAGATCGATCCCGGGCGAGGACGACCCGAAGAGGCACCCGGAGACCAGGACGACTCCGACGAGCAGCCCGATGGCCGGCAAAGCGTATCGCATATACGTCTGCTTTCTTCCGGCCATCGAATAACCTTCTCCTTTTTCTCTCGCCCGGAAGCAGCCGTCGGCGGATATGGCGCGGAGTGACCCAGGGTTCTTCTTCCACATCGGCGAAAAAATAAAGATGGATTTCGGTAACCGATCCGTTTGCATCGAAGCTCATATCGAACATCGCAGGCCTCGCCGTTCGGTTGTCAAACGGGATCTCGCTCGCCATGACTTCCCGGATCTCAAGGATCGGGGGATTGTATTGCTCCGTCGGCAGGAGCGGCACGGTATCGTAATCGACGGTCTCGTAGCCGGGCGGGACGTAGAGGGCACGCCCGAACGCGAATGCCACCGCGATGATGACGCCGACCGCACACCGCCGGGTCTTCATGCGGCCGTGCTCCCGGCGATGAGATAACCTCCGCCTCCGGTGCCGATACCGCGAATCGTGTGCAGGTCGGTATCGAGCGCCCGCTCCTGCCGCCGGACCTCGATGCCCGCGATATCGCGGAGAACAAGCGTGATGCCCGCTTCATCGGTAACGACCGAGAGATAACCGCCGGACGACGGGATCACGATCCCGCCGTCGTCCTCGACCGCATGGAACTCCGTCACGTCGCCTTTCTCGTCCAGGGTAAATGCGTAGCCCTGATGCGCCGATGCGACGCTGCCCCAGAGGTTTTTCGGGAATGTTGTCGATCGGTAGAGCACGCTGAACCGTCCCGGCGCCGTCTCCCGGGCACCCAGGAGTTCGTCTGTTCCTTCGCTCCCGAAATCCCGTTTCCAGAGGACGGTGCCGTTCCCGTCGAGAAGGATAGCCTGCAGGTACGTTTCGAAATGGTCTCCGACAAAGACGTTTCTTCCCTCCGAGAAGACGAGCATGCCCCCTTTCGAGGTCGGGTAGATCGGATGATATCCGATACTGCCCGCGGCGTTGACGAGGGCTGCCAGAGCCGGATGCCGCCGTCGCTGTTGCAGGTAACCTGATCTTCCCGTGCCGCGACGTATCGATGGCCGGAAAGAGCGACCAGGGAGACGGATGTCATTCCCCGGCTCTCGTTGACAAGAGACCGTCTCAGCGCGTCTCTCCCCCGGCATCGGTGCGGATGATCTCGGGGGTCTCCGTTGCCATCAGAAACCCGTTGCCGGGCACTGGTATGAGCGCCGTCGGCCGGCCGTATCCTGTTTTGACAGCCGTTCGGCCACTGACGTTCCCGTGTTCATCGTATTCGAGGACGTGCACCGTGTTCTCCTCCTGACCGTATTCCGTGACCGCAAGAGCATAGCCGTCCCGGTATTCGGCCAGTGCGTCGGGCTGACGTAGGCATCGAGATAATCCGTGTCTCCCACTGGATATCGCCTGCAGCGGAGACCTTGAGGATCCGGACATCCGTCTGGACTGCGGGCGATCCGCCGGAGTAGGGTGCGGGGGGGATGACGCCTGCGGCGATTCCGGCCATCGCCAGGAGCGGCGGGACGGCGATGATCAGGGCGGCGACTGCCGCAACCGGGAGAAGGTTCTTATGGCCCCCCGTTTGCTCCCTCTCGAGGAAGAGGCGACCAGCCCTCCGACTGCGGCCACCAGCATCGCGCCGCCGACGAGCAGAAGAACCTGGAGCCACGTCATGAGGAGCGATTGAACGAGGTATACGGGGTTTTGTACGAACAGCAGGCTGCGGGCGACGATCATGGCAGTGAGACCGGTCAGGGCGGCAGCGAGTGTCCCGGTGCGCCGCAGAGGTGTATCGACGAAGTACGCGGTGACGAATCCTGCGACGAAGAGAACCAGCAGGAAGGAGACAGATTCATGCGTGACCCCGATTCCCAGCAGACTCTGGTTGTAAGCGGACAGGCCGCTCCAACCGCGTGAGAGCGCCTCAACAACCCCGAGGAGGGTTATCCCTGCGAGGAGGCCGATACCTGCCGCAACACCGACGATGCGGGGGGCGGGCATCCCCCCGTTCGCCGTCTTCTCCATCCCCGCCATAGCAGGAACTGGGACGCGAGATTATATACGGTTTCTGTGCCGATCGTCTCGCCGATCTGCTGCAGCCGGCCGGGAACGGCTGCGGCAAAAACGCAAAGGTCAAGGTATCCCGCTCTCGTCGTCGGGCTCCCTTCCACTGGCCGGCGAAGCAGGAGGCGGATCTCCCGGACAACCCTCTCCCCTTCCGGGGTATCCTCGATGAGGTAAAGGACCGAACCTGTTAGCAGGATACCGATACCGAGCAGGATGATCGGCGGTGCGAGGGTAAAGAGCATCGCCACGCAGGATGCAGCGCCCAGCAGCGGGAAGAGTATCCCGAGCGGAATGGCAAAATAGCTCTTCTCCGGAGGAACCAGCGCCTCATGCCTCACCAGAATGAGGGCGCTTATGTTCACGAGCGCCATGGTGACGAGGATCGTAACGTTGGTGAGTTCTACGATGAAGGAGAGATTCCCGATCAGAATGAGGATGAGCACAAGGCCGGCTCCGAGCAGGATGGAATTGATCGGCTGGTCGTTACGGATCCGGGCAAATCGTCCCGGGATCTGCTTTTCGCTCGCCATCTCCAGGATGATTCTGGAGGCTCCGATGATATTGGCATTCGCGGACGAGAGCGTCGAGAAGAGCGCTCCCAGCGCGACGATAATCCCGCCGATGGTTCCGAAGAGGACAACCGATGCGTCAAAAACACTCTCGCTCCCGTACGAGGGGAGCCGTGCCGCGAGCAGTGCAACGACGACCCCCGTATATATCAGTGCCACGATGCCGATGGAAGCAAGAGTGGCACGTGGCACACTCTTCGAGGACTCCTTCACCTCTCCGCCCATCATGGCCACGACCTGAAACCCGATGTAGGCGAAAAAGACCAACGTCACCCCCTGCAGCATCCCGCTTATACCTCCCGGGAAGAGCGGCTCGAAATCGGAGATGCGAATATGGACGAGCCCGACCAGTATCAGGGCAACGAGGATTGCCACTTTCGAGGCGACAAGGGCTACTTCGATCTTCCCCGCCTCCGCGATCCCCCTGAGGTTGAGCGCCGTGAGCAGCACAAGGGCGGCGATGGCGCCGTATCGCGGGTCGAAATTCGTTCCAATCAGCAAATTCGCATAGATCCCGAATCCGAGGAGAACGAAGGCAGTGGCGATGGTGACGCTGATATACATCGCCCACCCCGCAAGAAATCCCGGGTAGGATCCGAGGATACGCCGGGCGTAGAGGTAGCCGCCCCCATCCTCGGGATAAATGCTGGCGAGCGCTGCATAGGAGAGGCCCGAGAAGACAACGATGAGACCGCAGAGGAGGTAGGAGAACACCGCCGAGGGGCCGGCGATATGTACGATGAGGCCGCTCAGCACGAAAACCCCGGCGCCCACCATATTCCCTACCGCAAACGCGATAGCAGCGTAGATACTCAATCCTTTAGTCCTCGTTGCTCCGTTCTGCATTGTATTCCCATTCCGGCAGATCATACAAAAAAGTTACTGACCCCGCCCGTACCGGCATTCTGTCTTTTCGAACTAAATCGGGAAAGATAGAGTCGCTTGGTTAAGGGTTCTGCGAGAGTGCTGTTCCCCTCTGTTCGGCACGGGCGGCACCACCGCCGCCATGCCCCGCGGCCTCTGCGGCGGCAGTATGATGCGGCCTGACCGTGCCGACGTATCCTATGTGAGCAAACGAAACGGCAACGTTCATGATCCCGATATGCGAAAGCGACTGTGGAAAATTACCCGCGTGAATCCCGGTCAGCGGTTCGAGTTCTTCGGCGTAGAGGCCGAGCGAACTCGCGCGTGCAAGGAGGCTCCGAAACATCTTGTGCGCTTCTTTCTCACGTCCGGCACGTATCAGCGCGTTGATGAGCCAGGTCGTGCAGGCGACGAAAGATGCCTCCTTCCCGGTCACGCCTTCGGGAGCGCCGACATAGCGATAGCAGAGGCCGTCGACGACGAGATGCTTGAGCGTGGCGTCTATCGTCGAGAGCATCCGCGGGTCGTTCCCCTCGATGAAATTGATGGTGGAGAGACGCAGGTTCGCGGCATCGAGGTGTTCATCTTCATACGACTGTTTGAATGCGCCCAATGCATCGCTCCACCCCTTTTCCAATACCTCCTCACGGATCAGGTCGCGTTCCCGGCGCCAACCGCCGACGTCACCCGGGAACTGCATACCTTCCGCAATCTCGATCCCGCAGGTGAGGGCGAACCACAGCATGGCTTTGCTGTAGACGAAATGCCGCACGCCGCCCCGGACCTCCCAGAGCCCGCTATCCCGATCATGCCAGTGAACGGTCACCCAATCGAGCATCTCCCTCACCGTCTCCCAGATCGGTGTCGGATCGGTACTTCCCGATCCGCCAGGCGAAGTGAATGGCCCCCATGACTTCTCCGTAGACGTCGAGCTGTTCCTGGACCGCTGCTCCGTTTCCGACTCTCACCGGCCGGGAGTCGCGATACCCCCTGAAATTGTCGAGTATCTCTTCGGTAGTTCTGCTCTCCGGGACGATGGGATACAGGATCGAGATACCCGTTCCTTTCAATGTGGCCGTACGCACAAGCCAGTCGAAGAACGGCTGTTCGTCGTCGAGGTAGCCGGCAAGGAGCAGTGCATACAGCGTGAACGATGCATCGCGAATCCAGGTGAAGCGGTAATCCCAGTTCCGCTCACCACCGAAGGTTTCGGGGAGCGATGTCGTCGGTGCCGCAACGATGGCGCCGGACGGCGCGTAGGTCATCAACTGGAGGGTGAGAGCGCTGCGGATCACGATATCGCGATACGGCCCCTGGTAGGTGCATCTGCCGCTCCATTTCTGCCAGTAATCGGTCGTCGCTTTCAGGGCGTCTTCCGGAGCAAGCTGCGGCAGGGCAGCATCGTCCTCTGTTGCGAGCGTGAATGCTGCCTTTTCACCGGCATGCAGCACGAACCGACAGGTCAGCGCCCCGTTCGAGGCATCCGCCTCCCATGCCGCCGGCCCGGCGATCGTATAGGTCGCGAACGTCGCCTGGTTCCCGTGGGATGTAAATGCCGGGAGTGTGCGGGCGTAGTTCGGACGGGGCAGACAACGGCAGACGATCCCTATCTTCCCGTCGGTGCATTCCGCGAGGCGTACGATCCTGCCGGGGGCCGGAAGCCTGCGGAGCCGTGCAACGCTCTCGATGTCCATGAAGTCCCGCAGGACTACGGTTCCGGCAGTGCACCGGAATGTCGTTTCAAGGATGTTTGTTGCTGTACGGTACCGGTGCGAACTCTCGAACGGGTCTTCCGGCTGTATGCTCCAGTAGCCGCCACGATCCGGATCGAGAATACGGGCAAAGAGCGACGGCGAGTCGAACCGATGGAAGCAGAGCCAGTCGATTGACCCCCTGCTGCTGACGAGCGCCGCGGTATGACCGTTCCCGATCACGCCGTAGTCTTCGATTGGTCGGTACCCGTCATCCTCCGGGATCCGGTCGGGCATATCAATCACGTCGCTCCGGTGCGCCCTTCAGTTCACGGGGGTGTCTGCCGGCTCTGAAGTGTTCTTCGATCTCTTCGAGCGTGAGCCCTTTCGTCTCCGGCACCAGTCTTAAGACGAAGATCCATGCAAAGATACCCACGAGTGCGTAGAGCCAGAAGACACCTGCCCGTCCCAGCGCTCCGACCAGTGTCAGGAACGTCAGGGTGATGAGAAAGTTCGCAGCCCAGTTGGCGATGGTTGCGACGCTCATGGCACGGCCCCGTACATTGAGCGGGTAAATCTCGGAGATCAGCAGCCAGAACACCGGTCCGAGGCCGATGGCAAATGAGACGACGTATGCCATCAGGCCGATCGCGGTTATCAGCCCGAGGAGAGTACTCCCCTGAACGGTTCCGCCGAAAGCGAACCCCGCCCCGAGCAGGGCGAGGCTCGCGACCATGCCGCCGATGCCCACGAGGAGAAGTGGACGGCGCCCGGCCCGGTCCACGAGCACGATGGCGGCAACGGTCCCGAGGACGTTCACGACACCGACGCCTGCAGTCGCTGCGATCGAGGCACCGGCCGAGTGCAGTCCGGCAAACTGGAAGATGGTCGGGGCGTAATAGATGACGGTATTGATACCGGTGAACTGCTGCAGGACGGCCAGGCCGAGACCGACGATCAGGGGCATTCTCATCGACGATGCCAGCAGGTCCGACCAGCTCCCGGCTTTCTGTACCTTGACCGCTCGCTCGATCTCGTCAAGCTCGTTCGATACGTCCCGGGTTCCGCGGATCTTCCGGAGAACGCCGGTTGCCCGATCGGAGTGATTATGGGAGACGAGCCACCGGGGACTGCCCGGGAGCAGGAACATCCCGACGAGGAGGACGGTGGCCGGCACTGCACCGAATGCAAACATGGCGCGCCAGTCGCCGCTTGCGGAGAAGAGGTAATCGACTCCGTACGAGACGAGGATCCCGATGGTGATGAAGAGCTGGTTGAGCGAGACCATGCCGCCGCGGAGCGCCGGAGGCGCAAGCTCCGATATGTAGAGAGGAACGACGAACGATGCGACACCGATGGCCATGCCTATCAGCACGCGGCCGACGAGGAAGATGGGCAGGCCCCCGGCAATGACGACGATCGCCGTGCCTGCGAGGAACACGGCCGATGCAGCGATGATCGAGGGGCGCCGCCCAATCCTGTCGGCAAGGAGACCCCCGGCTATCGCACCCAGAATTGCGCCGACGAGCACCGAGCTGGTCGCGATCTCTTCCAGGGTCGGCGAGAGGCCGAAGTCCCCGGTGATGAAGAGGATCGCTCCCGAAATGACCCCTGTGTCGTACCCGAAGAGGATCCCGCCGATGGCCGCTATTGCAACGGCAATGTAGATGAACGGCGTGAGACCGGATCTCTTCGGCTCTCCGCCCTGTGCTTTCATGCTCCACCTTCTCCTTGATTTCAAGCGGCCCTGTTCCGAAAGGCTCCCTCACCGTCAGGCAGGACCGATACAATCACACGGCAAACACACCATTGCCCCTCAGAATATGCATCGTGCGATCTACTGTCTCTCATCAGGTGACTGGTGCTGTGTCCGTGGAGACATAAAGATAGTGGTGCGCCGGACTTTGCATCTCATAAGTACCTATTTTTCAAGACTTTAGGGGCACCCCATACTTTCGGTGCAAGAATTGTGCTTTAGGTGCAGAGCTCGTTGTTTAGGTGCAGAATTGGCTTTAGGTGCAAAGCCGAACCGTGCTTTCATTTCTCATTAAAAATATCTGGGCTTCCCCTTTCTCATCGCCCTGTAAGGTGGTTGCAACCATGTCGGATGTTGAAAGGTTCGGCCTATTCTACGAAGGATTGTCTACGCCTCGATAAACACCCGGTAACCCCTATGTCAGCGGCGTGACCTGTATCTGTTTCGAAAGGTTGTAGGCGGTCGAAAGATCGCTCTCATTATACACGAGCACCCTTCCCTCGACGAGTAATCTATTGTCCGAAGCGGCCAATTGCGTCAGTCCCGTTGGTACAGTCCCCTTCCAACCCGGTCCGGTGATGAGATAGGAACCCGCCTGGGTGCCGGTGGTGCGTTGGCCGACATAGAAGGGGTCACCCCAGGGGTCGACGAACTCTACACTATAGTATCGTCCATCCATGTCCGGCACGTGCAAGACCTGCGGCCCTTTGCTCAAATCGAGCACGCCGATAGTGTAGAGCACGTCGTGGTTTGCGCCTGCCACGTTGTTGTGGGTGGATGGGGAAGCGAGAGTTGTCAAGGTGTAAAGCGTATTGACAGGGATGCCGGTGGAATTCGGCGTTGCTCCGAAGCCGTTATCGATAATCGAGTTTTCCCATGTGGTGTAAATGATATGGGGATAATAGTAGATGTAGAGGGGGGTGCCTATTGCCAGGTACCGATGAGCACTGTCACGGCGAACAGGCGTCGATTCTTGTGTTTATTACTTTTACTATCCGGCATCAGCGCACCTCCACGACCGGCGGCACCTGGTACGTACCATTCAGGATCGCCTGGCCGGGCAGGTAGGCGCGAAGCCACAGTCTGAAGTTGCCGGAGGGTGCCGGCAGCCAGTTTGACTCGTTGCCGGATGGAGGTGCGTTTTGTATGGTGATGTCAACGGACCCGTCAGTGTTCGGCACAAGGTCCGAATATGTACCGACGTTATAGCGGTTTATCGAATTGTTCACCATATGATTGGTTAAGTCGGTCATTGTCAGCGACCAGAAGGCATCGCTGGGAGGGAGCCCTCCGGCCGGGAAGTGCAACAAATAGTTATGTGTTCCGTTCAGCCTGGCTCCCGTGCTGTCCACGGTTGTCGTCCAGTACACCGCCTCCTCCGCCACGTTGGCGCCGGGAAGGACCTGGGAGAACGCTGCCCGTGAGAGTATGTTGCCGTCCCATTTCCCGTAATCCAAGGTGGTGCTCCAGCCATTGAGCGTGATTTCCATGGTGTGTGCCTCAATGTAAATGAGCGTGCCTCCAAGGCCGAATGATGCCAGCACCGCCCCCACGATAATTCCGAGCACTATCACGCCGATGATTTTTATTTTACTCATTGACTCCGCCACCGTCATATATTCGGTCGCTGTTATAACGGGATTTGTATTACATAAACTTGAGGATACTATTTATCCCCCTAATATCGTGGATCTCATTTGAACCGAGCTTCTGTCAAAGTGACTTTATGTGCAAAGCCCAAAAGGCAGTATATCAAGACGTTAGGTGCAGAATTGGGACTTTAGGTGCAAAGCCGGTGCGCCGTACTCCGCAGATTGCCTGCTCGAAGCAGCTGCAGTGAGGAGCCCGTGGCTGGAAAGGCCCTCGTGCCCCGCCGACCGGGAGACCATCATTCCCGTCTCTGCCCGACTTCCGTAGCAGGGCCGTGCAGGGCGATTGTGCGGGAATCAGGGAAATATATTTATGCCACCATAGAAATGACGTGGACTTTCATCGTCTCTCCGGACAGCGGTGGCGTATTCTCGGCGTGGGTAGTCTCGGCATCCTCGTCATTCTTGCTGCTATGGCGAACCCGCTCATCGCACTTATATCGCTGATGATTCTGGTGACCGTCGGCGTACTGCTGATCACGCTTACGGTGATCAGGATGCTTTCAGCATCCCGGCAGTAAAACCAGCGAAGGGGTATCGTCAAAAAATGTGGCGGTGAGGGGATCCGGGTATGCCTTCACGCTCCCGCTGTGACGACGAAGGTTCCGGTCATGATGGTCGGGTGGACGTCGCACCGGAAGAAGTAGTTGCCGGGCGTACTCGGTGCGGTGAAGGTGTACTTGATCGTGGCCGGGCCGGTGATGATCTGCCCCGTGAAGATGGCGTTCTGGGCGGCGGGGGTATCGTAGACCGCAAAGTTGTGCGGAATGCCCGAATCCTCGTTGTCGAAGTCCACCGTCACGTTTGCCCCCGCGGGCACCGTGATCGTGCTCGTGTTAAACGCGATGTTCTTTGCGATCAGCCCGACGGTCACGCTCAGACCCCTGCTCGTCATGTTCTGCGTCTGGTTCTGCGCCTGTCCGGTTACGTTGACGCCCGGTGGGATCAGCACTGCATCGATGGTGTGAACGATCCCGTTGCTTGCGTTGGTATCGGCCTGGACGACCGTTGCATTGTCGATCATGAGCGTGCCGTTCTGCACGGTCACGGTCAGGTTCTGCCCGGAAAGCGTCTGCAGCATGGTCATATTGGTCATATTCTGCGTGGCGTTCGAGGTCGCGTTGGACCCGGTCATGTTCATGAGATCTGCGGTCGTGTACGTGCCCTGAACCACGTGGAACCTGAGGATCTCGCTCAGCATGGTCGTGTTGTTCAGGAGCCGGCTCACGGTCTGGTTGCCGAGATCGTCGAATGCCTGATTGTCGGGCGCGAAGACCGTGTACGGTCCCGTGCCGTTCAGTTCTTCGGTCAGGTTTGCCGCCCGAATCGCCGTTGCCAGAGTGGATAGATTCCCATTCTGCTCGATGACGCCGACGACCGTTATGTTGGGGGTCATATTCCCGGTCTGGTTCGCGGGACTCATCGTGGTATTCTGCTCCCCGACCGGCATCCCTATAACGGCAGCAGGGATCGCCAGCAGGAGCAGGGTGCACATGCTCATCCATACGATATATTTCATAGACTTCCCTCCATGGGTGACCTGAGGGATTTTTGCAATAATATATAAATGTGATTATAATTCTCCGGCGCCGGGATAATCCGGCCGGGGAGCGCCTCGCACAATTGCGAAAGGAGGTATCCGGTAGGTGAAACTCGATTTTTCCCCGCAGAGGTGGAGGGCCCGGCGTGGTTCCCGGTGGATACCGGCTGCCTGTCGGAGGTCTTCAGGGAACGCAGCCCTGCTCCCATAACGCCTGTGCGGGAGTGAGGGAATATATTTAACCAGCCATAGGAATGCTATGGATCTTTTTCACCTCGCCGGACGGCGATGGCGGCTCCTCGGGGCGGGAGTTCTGGGCATCTTCGTCGTTCTTGCCGCGATTGCATATCCGGGGATTGCACTCGGTTTATGTATTACCCTGGTTGGCCTTGCGACCGTGCTGGTGTCGCTTGCCATGACCGGAGTGCTGGAGAAGTCCCGGGAGTGAAGGCTCCCCTACGCATTGACTGCACGGGCGATCCTGCGGTGTCCTGCGGTGCGGTAAACCGCTCCTCATCCGAATGTCTCTCCTGCGTGGGAAGGGGGGGTGAGTCCGGGTGCCGGCCGGTTATACCGATGCTTCATCGGTGGGCTGGTAGGAGGTGTGCTTGAAGACGTACCAGATCAGCAGCCAGTTAAAGCCGATGATGATCCCCCAGACTGCAAGAATCTGCGGCATGGGTATGGGTGTGGGGAACGCCGTGCCGCCCGGCACCGGGATGAGCTCGTAGACCATCCAGGGAGACCGGGCTGATTCCCGTACAAATCCCATCACCAGCACGATGGCCATCCCCAGGATGCCTGCGGTGAACGCCGCCGTGATCGACCCCCGGCTCAGGTAACCCCACTGCCCTTCTTTCGCCTCGCTGGTCAGTACGATCGTATCCAGCATGAGTATCGCGGCACCGATCGCCGCCATCACCCACAGGGCGACATATTTTGCCTCCATGGACCCTATCGGGTTGATCCATGCTCCCGGTTCGGTGGAGTAGACCGAACCGAGCCACGCCGGCTGGATAAGGACGAAGGCGGCCACGAGAACGATCGCAAAGAACCCCCAGAACATGGTTCGCAGGGTACGGTTTTCCGGCCGGGAGAGGAGCTGATCCCGCCTGCTGATGAAATAGGCAATGATGGTCAGAACGAGGCCGGAGAACAGCCCGACCATAAAGAGCATCTCCCAGGCACGGGGGCCGTGCATGATCATAGCGAATGCACCGGGCGAGTTTTGCATGATGCTGGTCATGTACTGCTGCCCGAGGACGGGCTGCATGATCAGCCCCACCAGACCCCATAAGAGGCCGTAGGCCGCCACCCAGTCCCATTGCTTCTTCGAAGCGAAATCGTCTCTTCCCCGGTAGTGCATCATCGCCATGGTTGCCGTCAGGAAACCGACAAACGATACTGCAGCAGCGAGCCGGTGAAACGTCAGCTGCCATAAGGTCGGGTTGTACCATGCCAGCAGCAGGTCGCCCGCTGCGATTGGAAACAGACCGGTGGTCGTATAGTCGATTGAGGGGATGTTCGGGGTCAGCATGCCGGAACCCATCATGGTGATGGCAATCATCTGGAGGAAGGTGGCGACGGCAAAGGCGACGCCGACGAACAGATGCCATCCGGTGCTGATCCTGTCCCACCCGAACCACAAGATAAACATCAGCGTGATGATCAGGCCGTAGAAGAGGAGATACGCGAAGAACGGCCACCACCATAGTTTGAATGCATTCATCGCGAATGTGGGAAAGAGCGCGATGAAGTACAGAATGGCTGCCGCTCCGAAGGTGCCGACCGCAGAGACGGTGATGATATTGAGGAGCGTGAGGGACCTCGCCAGGTTTTTGTAGCGCATCTTCTTATGCCGGTGGTAGAAGACGATCGTCGCCAGAATGATCCAGGACCCTCCTACGGCCAGATTCGCCAGGACGGTATGCGTCAGCAGGACGGCGGCTATGATGATCGAACGGCCGGAACCTCCCATATCGACCTCCTGGATCGGCAGGTTCGCCGGCTGCTCGACGGTTACCCCGGCAATCTGGTCCTGGAGCAGTTCGGTCGACGAGATAAGACCGCCCTGCAGGGGTACGAATACCGTGGTCAGAATGATGAGGTAGACGACGACTGCGATAATGATCCCCCAGATGATCCTCAACCGAGGATTCTTTTCGACATCGGTTCGCCCCGATTCTGCATTTCCCTCCATACAACATCCTCCGTCAGGCATCCGGTATCCTGAATGTACTTCCCTGTATGTACCCCGTCCGGGGCCGGAATTCAGACATCTGCACACCTCTTCTCCCCTGTATTCGAGTCTCCGGCGCCTGAACGGATCGAAACGATCGGTCTCGGCCGGAAACGTGCGGGAGGTCCGGCAGAGTATCCACGGCGAGAGAGGGCAGGGAGATCACACGCTGGTGTGCCCGTTCGAACGTGCGGAATACGCTCCTTCCACCGGACTGCAGTCTTCTTCGGTTCCGTCTTCATGGTCATGACCTCGATCAGAGTTGCGGGACAGCGGATCACGGTCAGGCCGAGCGCCCAGAACAGGTAGATCACCAGAATCATATAGCCGATGATCGCTCCCCACACGACGTAGAATCGGACTCTTCGTTCAGGCATCCGTCATCACCGCCGTATCTCCGTGCATATTCATCTCTCCTTGCTTTCTCTCCATACCCGGAGAGGGAGAAGTGCTCTGCATCAGAGTTCCTCCTTCGTCTCCGGATGCTCTGCGGTCACCTTTGTTGTGAACCAGAATATTGCCCAGATCAGGACAAGGATCACCCCCCAGATGACGAAGATCTGCGGCATCGGCACCGGCGTCGGGAATTGCTGCCCTCCGGGCACGGGCACGATATTATAGAACAGCCACGGCGATCTGCCCGACTCCCGCACGTAGCCCATCACGATGATGATCCACGAACCGAGCACCCCGGCCACCGCTCCCGCCCACCGCGACGAATGGGTTATGGAGCCCCATTCGGACTCCAGCCGCCGGCCAAGGATGAGGGCATCGATCCCCAGCATGACCAGGCCAACGCCGATCAGGATGATCAGAGCGATAAATTTCCAGTACATGAAGCCGAGCGGGTTGATGATCGCGCTGACGTCATACTTGCTCGTCACGCCTCCAAGCCATGCGGGGTTGACGAGGAAGAAGCCGACGGCTGCGATGACGACGACGAACGCCCGGAAGAGTTGTCGTATTCTGCGATTCTCGGGTCGTCTCAGCACCCGATCCCGCCGCTCAATGTAGTAGACAAGCACAAAGAGGAGGAGGAATGTGAGCAGGGCGAGCATCATCAGCATCTCCCATGCCCGGGGTCCGTGTCATGATCATGCTGAACGCCTGCGGCTGTTTGGTGAAGATGGTGAACATGTACCAGAGGCCGAACACAGGCTGGAAGACCAGTCCGAGCAGTCCCCAGAGGATGCCATACGACCCTGCCCAATCCCAGAACCGTTTCGAAGACGAATTTTTCTGGTCGTAGAAATGGAGCATGGCAAAGAACGCGATCATGAACCCGAAGAACGAGGCGGCGGCAGCCACGCGATGGAACTGGAGCGGCCATATGGTCGCGTTGAACCACCAGTTCATGTAATTTGCAAACGGCATGCAGAAGAAGCAGCTCGTCTCGTTGAGCCAGTTGATGCTGGTCGCCCCTGCGGCAGGCGTCAGCATCCCGGCGGCGATGGTGTCGATCAGTGTCGTCTGCAGAAAAACGTCGAGCGGGTAGAATACGGCGAGGACCATCGTCCATGCCGGTTTTATCTTGCCCCAGCTGAACCAGAGGGTGTAGAGGAAGAATATCTCGGCTCCGAAGGTGATCGCCTCTATGAAGAGCGGCCACCAGTAGATGTGGAACGCGTTGACGGCGAATGTCGGGAAGAGCGAGATGAAGAAGGTCATCCCCCCGATGGCGTAGGTTGCACCCGCAGAGAAGAGGATGACGTTGAAGAGCAGGAGAGACCGTCCGAGGTGCAGGTACCGGGTCTGGCTGCTGAGGAACCACAGGGCGATCGTGGCGAGGATCACCCAACCCCCTCCCAGGTGCAGGTTGGCGAAGACGACGTGGGAGAGCATGACGAAGGCGATGAAGATCGACCTCCCCGAACTTCCGAGATCCGTCAGTTGAATCGGCACCTGTTCCTCGTATGCCGGGTTCGCGGCCGCCAACTCGGTTGAAAAGATCGATGTCGAAGAGGTGAGCCCTCCCTGTTGAGGTACGATGTAGACGATGAGAATGATAAGGAAGATTGCCAATGCAGCGAGAAGTCCGTAGATCTTTCTCATATCGCCCCTCGGCTCAGCATCCGGGGGGGATTGCCCTGTATCCGTATACCCGTTGGACATGCTCCTCGGCGGCAGTCTACAGAGTTATGTCATAAAAACCTTTCTTCCGATCGTGCCGGGAACCTGTGCTTCTGCCGGACGGCCGGGTATTGTGGGAGAGAGATGCCGATGGGTTCATTCTGTACACGCACCGCTCTGCCTATGCCGTTCCGGTGCGTGGAACTCGTCTATCCGGGTGCCGCATGCCCCGGGCGGAACGGTGATTGAGTGGAAAAGAGAGGGTTACGGTTTCCCCTCAGCGATGTTCGTTTCGTCCATCAGGCCGTCGTCGAAGTGTTACCTCCGGGAAGGCCGAATGCGACGACGTATCCGCCAGGATTCTGGGTCTGTATGCCACCTGCGGGTACCAGGAGCACTCCGTTGCCGATGGACGGCCCGCCGACGGAGGCCTGCGAACCGAGCTGGAACCGCCAGAGTTCGTTCCCGGTATCCGCATCAAGGGCGAAGATGGAACCCGTAGCCCACTTCGGAGACCAGGTCGGGCCGCCGAAGGCGCTGTACTCGTAGGGTGTGCCGACCGTCGATACGTTGCCGCTGAAGACCACACCGTTCGTCACGAGAGGCGAGCACCAGGTGGGGGTGTAGGTGTCGTACTGCCACTTGATGTTGCCGGTCGCGGCATCGAGCGCCACCACGGACCCGTTGCCGATGCCGTTCGGCATCGCATCGAATGCCGGTTTCGCACTGCCTCCGGGGCTGGGCAGCGTGGAGAAGATCATGCCCTGGTTGCTCACGGCGGCGTAGACGGTGCCGTTGTCGTCAGCCGCAGTGTAGGCCTCGATGCCGTCACCCGGTCCCGGCCAGGTCACCGGACTGCCGTTCTGCGTCGGCGTAGAATTGTCGTTCATCGTAATGGCGAGGTTCTTCCACCAGACGATCTCGCCGGTGTCCGGATTCATCGCCGCGATGTCTCCATGTTTATCGTGGCCGATGACGTACTTGGTCGTGCCGTTCGAGGTGTTGACGGTGACCAGGTTCGTGCCCCAGGCGGTATCCCAGTCGTGGGTGTCGGGCGTCTGCACCGGGAAGATCGTGCCGTTCGCCACGAAGGGCGTCGCCCAGAGGATCGAGCCGTTGGTGCAGTCCACTGCAATCACGTTGCTGGTGTAGTTGTTGGCGCCCGGTCGGGTTTCTGCGTTAAAGTCCGGTGCTGCGTTGCCGACCGGCAGGTAGACGACGCCTTTCTCCTCGTCCACCGCTCCTCCTGACCAGGTGGTTGCCCCGCCATTCATGGTCGTGTTATTGCCCGTGACCCACGCCCCGACAGCGGTCTCGGTCTGCCAGAGCATGGAGCCGTTCTCCTTGCTGACGCCGGTCACCGTTCCCCTTGCCGGGAACCCGAACGGCGGATCATCGCCGAGAGCGGATCCCGCGATGATGACGTCGTTGCAGATGAGCGGGGGTGCGGAGATTCTCCAGGCGCTGCCGTTCTGGAGATTCGGAGACTCCCATACCCTCTCACCGGTCTCGGCGTTCAGCGCCACGATCGTTCCGTTCGCAATGGTGGGCACATAGAGGGTGCCGTTCTCGTAGGTCATCCCGTGAGCGGTCGAGACCCGCGGAAGACTGGCTCCGGCAACGAGCGTGACGTTCGTGTCGTAGAACCACTTCACCGTACCGGTGTTGAGGTCGAAAGCGATCACCTGGGCTCCGTTGTTCTCGACATACCCGGTATCGCCGACGATCAACGGCGGCGCTTCTACGGTATACTCGGTGTTCAGGATCCACTTCACCTGCAGCTGATCGACGTTATCTCTTCCGATCGCTGTCTGCGGGCTATACCGCGACATAGCATTGTCATAATTGGTCATCGGCCAGTCTTCGGGCGTCACCGTATAGGCGCTGCCCGCACTGCTGGTCGCATTGGTCGTTACGCTGGTGGTCTGGTTCATGTGGTTGGGTCTGATTCTCCTGGGCACACGCGCCGATCGGGAGCAGAACCGCCATCACCAGGGCAACGATCAATACGCCTTTCCAAATATCTTTCATGTGTGCATCTCCTGGCCCAGGGATGCGCGAATCGCTTGTCGTGTCCGGCGTGCCGAATGTACCTGGGTCTCGTGTAATAGGGTGTAATGTGATCGTACCGCTCCATCCGCAGGGTCAAGCCCTTTCCTGCACAACGGAATATCTAGATTTCTCTGTATGGAAGATAGCGCGAAATTATCTGATCAATTGCATAAAAATCGGGTGTCCTGGCATTCCGGTAAACGACGAAATTTCCGGAGATTATTCAAAAGCATCCCTTCTCGACCGGCTTCGTTGTGACCCCCGGTCAGCGGTGAATCGCCGGTTTCCCTGCACATCAGGCGGGGCGGGTCACTGTGCAGGACGGTTGAAAAAGAAAAATTCGAGTTACGAATACCCGGGGGAATTCGGGGGGACGACGTACCAGAGGCCGCCGAACTGGTTCAGCCCCTGGCCTGAGGTCTGGCCCGGCGACGTATCCGCGGCATAGTAATACAGGGGCATTCCTTTGTATGCGGTCTGCTTCGACCCGTCACTCCTGGTAAACGAGGTGAAGTCGGAGGCTTTCAGGTCGGACGGGACAGATATCGACGAGGCATAGAAGACCGGCCACACCCCGGTACATCCTCCGCTGCAGGAACTCTTATCCCTGGAGTCGGTCGTGAAATTGTACAGCGTCCTTCCTTTCCCATCGACCAGGAATGTTCCCAGCTGGCTGGTCGAGCTGGTCTTCACGGTATACGACGTGGATGAAGACGTCCCCGTCGGGGTCGGGGTAGCCGTTGTGGCTGTGGTTGTTGCCGTCGCGGTCGGAGTGGGTGCGGCAGTCGTCGCCGTGGTGTTCGCTGCGGTCGTGGCCGTCGTGGTCGGGGTAGTTGTTGTTGCCGTAGTATTCGTTGCAGCCGGGGTAGCCGTGGTTACGTTTGCTGCTGTCGTGGTCGGGGTGGTCGTCGCCGTGGTCGCCGTGGTTGTGGGTGTAGCAGTTGCGGTTGCGGTGGCCGTCGTCGCCGCCGACTGCACGAAGACCTCAACCGAATCGGCGACGGAGGGGTTCAAGGGTGTGTTATCGTTATTGACCAGTTGGACTGCGAATACGTGGGTGCCCGGCTGGACATTCTCCCAGGTGTATGAGGTATCCGCCGTGGGGGGAGCGGTCCCTTCTCTCGTGATGGCAGGGCTGCCCGGCTCGATCGGGATCGAAGAGACGTCCATGTAATACAGAAGGTGCCCCTCGCCCGGGACGTTCGCCTGCCCGGTCTTGTTCACCAGCGTGATCTGGCCGACATCGACGGTCACCTGGACGCTGCCGGTAGGGATCTGCGCTCCGCTCTGAGGCGAGGTGATCGTCACCATCGGCTGTGCCGTCGATACACAGGCGGCGAGGATGGTGGCAATCGCCAGAATGAGAAAAGACAGGGCTATTACATGAAACCGGTTCATGAGCGGATAGTCCCGGAGATCTGATACAAAAATGTTTCTCACGGCGAAGCCCGGCACCCTGCCATGGTAACGGCGTACCCCTGGCCTGGAAGGGATCGTTCTCCGGCGTCCCCTGCAACGACCTGGGTCTTCCCGTCTCTGCCGGTAACGGGAGGTTTTCACCCCCGATCCGGAGCGCAATGATCGAAGGAGTGCCGTTCGAACCGAATCCTCCTCCGGCGGGCCAGATTATGGTATCGTTGACGACGGCAGGCCATGCAGTGATGCGGTCCGGCGCAGTATAATTCCAGACGGCCTCGCCGGTCGTGCGGTTCAACGCGTATAAATTCCCGTCAAAGGTACCGGTAAAGACCAGATCGTTGACGACCGTGGCTCCTCCGACATCGACGGTGGGAAAGGTGCGTTCCCAGACGATCTTGCCGGTGTCGACCTCAATCGCAACCAGACTTCCATTGCCTTCCTGATAGGGTGGGATGTAGGGGGTTACGTTCCCTGCGAAGTACGCATCGGACGACCAGTTCACGTAGAGGTTGTTGTATGCGGCAAACACGACCCCGTCGCTGTACGCCATGGGGGTTTCAACACCGCCCAGCGTACCCGGATAGACCGTTGTGCGTCCGGGGGGAAGGGCTGCCAGCTGGTCGTTCTGATGCCTGCCGACGACTGTTTCCCAGAGGATGAAGCCGTTCGTCCGGTTAAATGCGTAGACCCGCCCCATTTTGCCCGCCCCGATCACAATGTCCTGATCGAGGCCGCTGATGTTTGCGGAGGTCAGTATCGGGGGAATCTGGAAATCATAGTCGAAGAGGCCGTGCGGGACGACTTGCGTGTACCAGAATCATGCTGCCGGTCGAGTGGTTCAGAGCGAGAAGGCAGTTCGTATAGAGATTCGGGCCCGGCCGGCTCGCCCCGTTCGGGTAATCCTCGGTGCCGACGAAGGGTGCGGGGTTCCCGGTACCCAGAACATGATGCCGGTAGCCGGATCGATGGACGGGGTATACCAGCATCCGCCGCCGCTATTGATCTCAGGGTGCCCCCAGAGATCGGGCGAGTCCACGGTGCTGATGTTCCAGACAACCTCCCCGGTCTCCTGATCCAGGGCGGTGATCATCCCGATGCCGCCGGGGGCATAATCTATGTCCCCGATACCCGGTACGGTCGATGCGTACACCAGGCCGTCATAGACGGCGGGCTGAATATCGATCCCCGTGGTCGCCACGTTCGAGAGCCTCGTAGACCAGATCTCCGAACCGGTGGTGGCGTTCACGGCAGTCATCGTATACACGCCTCCGGCAAAGAATACCTTTCCCCATCCGACGGCAGGACCGTTTGGCCCGAGCACAAGTTCGGACGTGGGTTCAGAGCGCCATCGCACTGCACCGGTCCGCAGGTCGATAGCAGAGACGTTGGCTCTTCCGTCCTGGAAATAGACCGTATCACCCATGATAATAGGATTGCTCTGGGCGCCGCCGAACGGATTGGTGCCCGTGATGTTCCGCGACCAGGCGAGCTTGAGATCCGTGACCGTTGTGGAGTTGATGGGAGAATGCATGGTAGCCCGGGTATTGTTGTAATCAAAGTTCGGCAGCGGCCAATCATTGGCGTACGTGACCACCTCCGGAGGAATGGCCGGGTTTGCGGGCTCCGCAGCAAGCGCCGGAGAGGCAATGAGCCAGAGGCTCAGGATAACCACGCAAAAAGCGATCTTCCGATGCATAATGGGGACAGCATCCGAAACCGGATAGATAAGCATTCCCCCTGCTCCCCGGACGGTGTGCCGGGTACTCACCGAGGTCATCCCGAAATTCCCGTGCCGGGAGGGGGCACCTCCTCCCGGACTCACGCATCCTGCTGCAATAGTCGGCAGTGCGGCGGAGAGAAGCACGACAGAGAGGAGAATCCTTCAGTGTGCCGCAGATTCGGTAGGTTCCGTCGTATGTTTCGCCAGGGCGGGCTGTCCGCGGATCGTCGGCCGGTCATTGATGCGAGGCAGAGTCCTGTCGTCGGGAAGGCTCGACATCCTGATTGCGGAAAAAAAAGACGGGATCTGTCCGGGAACCCTGCATGCCGAGCCTGCCCGGTCACGATCCCGGCGTCACCGTGGGCGTGACGATATACGTGACGTTCCCGGGCCCCACCGATCACCTCTCCCGTCACGGTCGCGAGCGGGGTAATGGTCGGCAGCGGCGTAATCGTTCCGAGAGTGAGTATGGGGCCGGAGGCCGTTGTCGGCGGTACGGTTGCTCCCGGTCCCACGGCAATCAGCTCCGCAATACCCACTGCGGGCGGATCGAGCGGGGTAGTATTCGTCAGGACCAACTGTGCGGAGAAGTTGTGAATACCAGGTGTCAGATTATGCCAGGTATACGTGACATTCGTTGAGATTGCCGTAGAACCCGTCGCACCTTCGGGGAGGACGTCCGCCTTCGTATCCAGGGCGGTCTGCGGTGCGGCGTCGAGGTAGTAGACGATACGTCCCTGATCGTACGTGCTTGAGATGTTTTCATACGTCGATGTCAGGCTAAAGTTCTCCACGAGGACCTCAATGGTCACATCCGTCGAGGGGACTGCACTATCATACTGCGGCGATAGTATCGTGATCTTCGGGTTGCCGCTGCCTGGTACTACTCCCGGCGTCATGCCCGCTGCAGGCCCTGCAGGCTGCGTGGTCTCTGCCGGCGCCGTCGTGGTTACGTTTGCTGCTGCCGTGGTCGCGGGAGGTGTGGGTGTCGCGGTTGGGGTGACGGTGCCGTGGCGTTTCCTGATGGGCTCGTGCATCCCGCTCCGAGACAGAAGGCCCCGAGAATGAATATGATTGCCAATATCCCGGCTTTTTTATACCTGGTGGCGAATGATGCCCTCGTGCCATATATGCTTTCCCGTCATCTACGGTCGACCGCCCCGTGAATCGATCCGCACAACCGTGCTGTCGGCACTCCTCCGCAATTCAGGTGCGGATGGTTTCACGAGAACGAAAGAGATCTCGACTTTCGGATGACCGGGCACTCTCCGAAGGGTATACCGGTGCCGGCCGAATACGATCGGCGGATCAAAAGAAGGTCGGGGTGGTTCCCCCGTCCCCGGCGACCCTGGCTCAGGTTACGATGAACTGTCCGGTCATGATTCCCGGGTGGACGTCGCACCGGAAGAAGTAGGTGCCGGGCTGGCTGGGTGCGGTGAAGGTGTAGGTCGTGGTTGCAGGACCGGTGATGATCTCGCCTTTGAAGATGGCGTTCTGGGCGGCAGAAGTGTCGTAGACCGCGAAGTTGTGCTGGATGCCGGAGTCCTCGTTGGTGAAGTCCACCGTCACGTTTGCCCCTGCGGGTACCGTGATCGTGCTCGTGTTATATGCGATGTCCTTTGCGATCAGCCCGATGGTCACGCTCTGCCCGCCTCCGGTGGCTGTTGTGGTGGTCGGGGTTGTGGTGGTCGGGGTTGCCGTTGTCGGCGTGGTCTGGTTTCCTCCGGAGGAGGAAGTTACAGCCGGCGATCAGGACGACTGCCACAACCGCGAGGAGTATCATAATTCGATATGGTGACGCCATGGGCGAAGACGGGACGTTGTGCATAATAAATGTTGCGCCTACCCGTGACGGATGCTCATGGCGCTTGAGGATAAAGGTCTCCGGGAAAAGTGTGCCGTGCGTCGGACACTTCCTCCTCGTGCCGGTTCGTTCGTTTCCTGCGGCCTCGCCGGATCGCCGGCTTCTGCCGGCACCAGGTGAGCGGGTCGACCGGTTTTCCGATCGGTGCCGGTTGAGGGCAGGAGTTAAATACAAGCCGATGGCAATGGCGACCATGGCACGGTTAACCTCACTGGAGGGTCTGAGTACGGAAGCGAAGATCGGTAAGGTCGTGGTGCTGATCTCGATCATCCTGAGCATTATCGCGATCATTCTCATCCTCTTCATCGGGACATTTGCTCTCGACATGCTGCGTGCTATCCCCGGCATATGGGTGACCGGGATCTTTATCGTGGCGCTGATAAAGGTGATCGCGGTCGCACTCGGGGTCCTCTCACTGCAGATGACGACCGAGAATAGGTGGAAGCGGGCAGGAGTCTACGCCCTCATCGCCAGTGTCGTGCCGCCGCTCGACCTGCTCATGCTGCTCGGCGGAATCTTCTTCCTCACCAGCCCCGAAGCCCGTTCTCAATCCTGACCGGATGCAGGCATGGCGGGAGCAGGGATCCGGTCATGCGGGCCGCCGGCCGGATCTTTTTCTTTCCTGATGGACGGATGACGCGGTGAAAGGCGGGAAAACCCGCAGTCCCGGTCACCTGGCCCACCGGATCTCGCCGTGATCGATGAGTTTGTAGACGCGAACTTTCACCCAGTCCATGATCACGAGCTCCTCGACGATGGAGTACAGCCAGACGATCCCGGCCAGGTACCAGCCGATCGGCGTGACCCCGATACCGACGGCGACGATGACGGTTGCAATGGCCTTGGTGATGATGGCCGACCAGAGCAGAGCCGAACCCGGCCTGATCGACCAGAACGGCCCTCTGGTGCGGGAGACGAAGATCGTGAGGTGCCCCGCCACCGCCAGCTTCAGGAAGATGAGCGACTGGACGACCGCAAGGCTCAGCCCCAGCGTTACGTAGGCCAGATAGAAGAGAATAATCGTGGCGATGACACCCACGAATCCGATGAGTGTCGCAAGGGTGATGATCTCCCGCATCTTCCACTGTTCCGGAGACTGTGAGTAGAGGACGTTATCGTAGGCGATGGTCATGATCGGGAGGTCGTTTAAGAGCGACAGGAGCACGATCAGCAGTGCGGTGATCGGGAAGACGTTGAAGATGATGATGATGGACGTGACGAAGAAGAGCACGCGGATGGTCTCGGCGATACGGTAGATCACGTAATGCACCATGCGCTGGAAGATTCTCCGGCTCTCCTTGATCGCCTCGATGATCACCGAGAGCCCCGGTTTCGTGATCACGATCGATGCCGCCGATTTCGCCGCATCGGTGGCACCGGCGACCGCGATGCCGACATCGGCCTTCTTGAGGGCGGGTGCGTCGTTCACGCCGTCGCCGGTCATGCCGACGATGTGCCCCCGGGACTGGAGGAGGGAGACGATACGGTACCTATGTTCGGGGAAGACCTCGGCGAAGCCGTCCGCCTTCTCCACGATCTCCCCCGCCTCGGTGTCGTGCTCGTTCAGGAAAGCGTCGGCGGTGGTGATATTCGTCTTTAAGTTCACCTCTTTTGCGATCTCTTTTGCGATCGCCACGTGATCCCCGGTGACCATCTTGATCTCGAGCCCCATCTCCTCCGCCGTCTTGATGGTCTCCGCCGAATCGGTCACGGGGCGGATCGTAGAGCCCGAGCACCCCGACGTACGTCCAGGTATCCCCGTCGCCGCTCCGTGCGACGCCGAGCATCCGGTATCCTTTTTTCGCAAAGGTATTCGAGAGATCGTCGATCTTCCCGCCGATCTCCTCGTTCCCGCCCGTCAGTTTCTGGATCACCTGGGGAGCGCCCTTCGCCACCTTAAACTCGTTGCCCTCGCCGTCCCGCACCGTCGCCTCCGTGCGTTTGACCACGGGATCGAAGGGCTTGAACGCGGCAACGGTGTAGGAGCCGAGTTTCCCTTTGAGGCCCTGCCCCTGTTTCGAGTCGATGATCGCGACATCGATGGGGTCCTGATCCTCTTCCCTCGATGCGAGCAGGGCATCGAGCAGCACATCGTCCTTCCCGGCATCGCCGAACGGCACGATCTCGGAGAGGGTGAGTTTGTTCTCCGTTATCGTTCCCGTCTTGTCGGAACAGAGGATATCGACGCCGGCCATCTCCTCGATGGCAACCAGTTTGCTGACGATCGCATTGTACTTCGTGAGCGCCACCGCTCCGACGGCCATGGTGATCGACAGGACGGCCGGCATGGCGGCAGGAATCGCCGCCACGATCAGGACGAGTGCGAACTGGAGCGTAGAGAGAATGCTCTCCTGCCGGATGATTGCGACGAGAAACGTGATTGCGACCAGGCCGATTGCGAGGACGATCAGGTAATCCCCGATCTTCAGGACGGCTTTCTGGAAGTGGCTGACCGTTGCCGCCTCTTCGGCAAGTTCGGCGGTCTTCCCAAAGAATGTCTTCAGTCCCGTCGTCACCACGACACCGGTCATTTCGCCCTGTTTTGCGATGGAGCCGGAGTAGGCGACATCCGATGCGTGTTTCTCGACCGGCAGCGACTCCCCGGTCAGTGCGGATTCATCTGCCGAGAGGTAGTCTCCTTCCACGAGCTTGATATCGGCGGGAATGATGTCCCCCATCCGCACCCGGACGATATCGCCGGGGACGAGCTCCCGTGCAGTGACCTCCTGCCATTTCCCGTCCCGCAATACCCGTGCTTTCACTGCAAGCCGTTTTTTAAGCATTGCAATGGCGTTTCCCGCCTGGCGGCCCTGCCAGAAACCGACGACTGCGTTGATGAGGAGCAGCGCCAGGATGAACGCGAAATCCTCCCACTTCTGGGTGACTGCGGAGATTATTACCGCAGCCTCGATCATATAGGGGATGGGGCCTCTGAAATACTGTAAAAACTCAAGAATCGGATTTCTTTTCGTTTCCGCGAGCTCGTTGTATCCGTACTGCTGAATCCTGTTCTGCGCCTCCGATGCGGAAAGACCTTTCCGGCTGGTAGACAGGGCCTGATATACGTCATCCACGGACGCTGATTTGGCATCGTCCGTGCTGATCTCGTCCTTCCCCATGAACCTCCCCCCTGCCCTCTTACTGCCGGGAGTATATTAAATGCTGGTGCCGCCGGAAGAACCTGCGATGCTCCCTCTCTGCCGGGCGTATCCGGCAGCTCGAGCAGATACGCTTCCGAGGCGTATCTGCGCATCATCACGTGGCTGTTGAAGTAGTACGCAATCAAACCGACGGCGTTCTTCATACGGTGCGTCCACTCGTCCTCCATGCTATAGTAGAGGGGCAGAATGACGTACTCGAGTTTGTTGTAGAGATCCCGGAGCTCCTGCGCTCTCCGCTGCTCTTCGGTGACCGGTTCATCGGGTCCCGGGCCAATCGCCCAGCCGGTGACGCCTTCGACGCATCCCTCGACCCACCAGCCGTCCAGGACACTGAAGTTCATGACGCCGTTAAACGCTGCCTTCATCCCGCTGGTCCCGGACGCCTCCATGGGGGGGAGCGGAGTATTCAGCCAGACGTCCACGCCGGACGTGAGTTTTCCTGCCAGGTCCATGGAGTAGTTCTCCAGATAGACCACCTCGATCTCGCCCTTCAGCCGATCGCGGAATGCATAGATGTCCTTGATGAGCTGCTTGCCGCCCTCGTCATGCGGGTGCGCCTTTCCGGAAAAGAGCAGTCTGGATCGGCCATTTTCGGTTGATCTCCTTCAGCCGTTCGAGGTCGGAGAAGATCAGGGTTGCCCGTTTGTACCCGGTGGCCCTGCGTGCAAACCCGATCGTCATGGCCTTTGGATCCAGGTTCACTCCGGTCGATCCGCGAACGTCGTCGATGAGTGCCTCTTTTGCCTTTACATGGGCATCCCAGATCTCCTCGTTCGGGATCTTCCCGACCCGCACGAGCAGTTCGGGTTCGTTCGCCCACCCGCGAATGTATCGGTCGAACAGTTTTCGAAACTCGGGACTGGTCCAGGTGAACGGGTGGACGCCGTTGGTAATCTCGCGAATGTGGTATCCGTGAAAGAGCTTCTGGGAGTACTCCTGGTGGGCTTTGGCGACGCCGTTGTGGTATTTGCTCATGTTCAGCGCGAGAAGGGTCAGGTTCAGCCGGTCCTCGCCTCCGTACTTCTTCAGGGTGTCGATGGGGAAGTCGAGCGCTTTTCCGACATCGTCGTACGAAAAGGTATCCATTGCAGCGGCAACGGGCGTATGGGTCGTAAACACACACATATCGCCTGCCGTATCGGCATCATAGCCGTTCATCGTCATGAGCTCGAGGGTGAGAAGGCTGGAGTGCCCCTCGTTCATGTGGTATCGTTCTACCCTGAAGTTCAGGGCTTTCAGCATCCTGACGCCGCCGATACCCAGCACGATCTCCTGCCTGAGCCGATAAGCACTGTCGCTGCCGTAGAGGTAACTCGTAATCTGCCGATCGTCCGGCGCATTCTCCTCCAGATCCGTATCGAGGAGGATGACCGGGAACCAGGCCGCCCACCGGGCTTTCATGGTCATGGAACCAGGCACGGATACGGACGTCCCGGCCATCGATGCGTACGGTGACCGTCCGAGGGCAGGAGCCGCATGTACTGAGCGGGGTCCCATTCGTCCGGAAGTTCCTGCTGCACCCCGTCCCCGGTTATCTTCTGCCTCAGGTATCCTTTTCTGCTGACCAGCGTGACCGCGACGAGCGGAATGCGGAGATCCGCACTGGATCTGACCGCATCTCCGGCGAGAACTCCCAGTCCTCCGCTGTACGTCGGAATGTCGCTCTGTAATCCGATCTCCATCGAAAAGTATGCGATGCGCGAACCTTCCAGAAAACGGCGCCTGTGAATCTCACTGTCGAAGTAGTAGGTCTTCCCCCAGGCATCCGCCTTGTACTGTGCCGTTTCGGTGTCGACCGGGCTTCCGGATATGGGATCTTTTACAATCATGGCGTATTCGCCCCCCCTCGGGTGTGACCACTCCGGCATATGTCGCCGGACTATCCATGCTGCAAAAGCCCTTGTCAAGAGCGTCCGCATCACGCCGGCCATGGCTGGATGGGGCTGTATACCCGATCGACTGGATGTCTCATAGATCGGGGTATATACAGGTATCGCTCTCCGGCAGTAGGTGACGACCCCGGACAATTCCGGCCGCCCGGATGATCCGTGCAGCATGCCCCTGTCGATACAACAGTGCCCGCCGGGCTCCCCTCTTTTACCCCTTATCTCACCGTATACCGGCACTTCCACATTCAAAACCCGCAGACCGGCGTATCGGTACTCAAGACGGAGCGGTTCGCGGCATGTCATCCCTGTGCACCGGGCCGTTTGAAACCCGGGAAACGGGATTCGGCACTGTTCCCGATGAAGATCCGATGCCGTGCCTGAGGATACTGCACAGTTCATACGTGATCAGTCTGCAAAAGAGCGGCCGGAATCTATTAAAGGTCTGTTGCCGATATGCCGATGGCGTGGCCATCCGGATGCCCGAAGATGCATGCGGTCGGACGGGTTTTGGTTTGAGCACATTGTCCGTGATTGGGGGCGAAGTCACGTATGGATGCAATACCCGACATAGGGATACAAGACTATGAAAAATACATCGGGGCCGGAGCGGTCAGACGTATTCTGGATAAAGCACGGCAGCTTCGGGACCTCCACATCGTTAACATCAATTCGACCTATTACGGGGGAGGCGTCTCCCAGTTTCTCTCATCGACGACACTTCTGATGAATAGCCTGGGTATCAGGACCGGGTGGCGGGTGGTTCACGGCTCCCCGGACTTCTTCAGCGTCACCAAGAAGTTCCACAATGCTCTCCAGGGGGCGGCCATCAACCTCACCGACAGGAAGATGCAACTCTATGAGCAGGTCGTGTACCAGAACGCACTGCGCAATCACCTCGACCATGATATCGTCTTCGTGCACGATCCGCAGCCCCTTCCCCTGATCCAGCATTACCGGAAGGACGACCCCTGGATATGGCGATGCCATATCGACCTGACCCGGCCGAACAAGAAGGTCTGGGACTACCTCCTCCGGTTTATCCGCCGGTACGATGCCGTTATTCTGAGCAGCAGGGATTACCGGCAGGAGCTGAACGTTCCGCAGGTTTTCTTCATGCCGAGCATCGATCCCTTCACCATTACCAATAGGGAGCTGACCGAGGAGGAGATCGACGAGCGCCTGGAACACTATCATATTCCCACCGATCTTCCGCTCGTCGTGCAGATATCCCGCTTCGACCGCTGGAAAGACCCGGTAGGCGTCATCAAGGCGTTCAAGATCGCCAGGAAGAAGGTGGCGTGTACGCTCGTGCTGCTGGGCAATGTGGCGACGGACGATCCCGAAGGTCAGGCCGTGTATCGTTCGCTCCTGAAGAACCGGGAAGAGCGCATCATCATTATCAGCCGCCAGGATAGCGCGCTCGTCAACGCCCTGCAGCGTCGGGCGGCGGTTGTTCTGCAGAAATCCATCCGCGAGGGATTCGGCCTCACCGTGGCCGAGGCGATGTGGAAGGGCACGCCGGTCATCGGCGGGAACGTGGGGGGCATCCGCTACCAGATTCGCGACGGTGTGAATGGATTCCTGGTATCGTCCGTGGAGGAGGCGGCCGACCGGATCGTGCAGGTGATCACCGATCCGGACCTCAGGAACCGGCTGGGACGGGAGGCGCATGAATCGGTGCGCCGGAACTTCCTGCTCACACGCTCCATAGAACAGGATCTCGACCTTATCGGTGCAATAAAACCTGAGTTCCGGCTCTCCGATGCGGTGAAAAAGTACGAGTGATGGCGGCGTTCATGACCCACCATCATTCCGAGAGGAGCGAGAACAGTCTCCTGACGTCGGCATCGAGCGGCCTTTTCTTCTGCCAGGTCTCGTCGAACGGCGTATAGGCGATCTCCCCTTTCACCTCTCCCACCATACAGCCGCTCCGGCCCTCGAGGAGCGCGGTAACGGCTGCTACGCCCAGGACACTTCCGAGCACGCGGTCACGCACGGTGGGCGGCCCTCCCCGCTGGAGATGCCCGAGAACAACGACACGGGACTCGTAGTTCAGGAATTTCCGAACCTCGTCGGCGATCCGGAAACTCTTCCCCGGGTTTTTCCCCTCCGCCACCACCACGATGGCGCTTTTCTTGCCGATTTTAAAACCCTCTTTGAGCCGGTCGCTCAGTTCGGCACTGGAGATCGGCTCCTCGGGGATGACCAGCTCTTCGGCACCCCCGGCGATGCCGCTCTCCAGCGCAAGGAACCCGGTATGGTGCCCCATCACCTCCACGAAGAAGAGGCGTTCGTGCGACCGTGCCGTGTCGCGGATCCGGTCGATCGCGTTGAGGGCGCAGTTCGCGGCGGTGTCAAAGCCGATGCTGGAGTCGGTTCCGTACACATCGTTATCGATGCTTCCGGGTACCCCTACGAGTGTCGTTCCCCACTCGGCAGCCAGCAGGCTTGCCCCGTGGAACGTCCCTTCGCCGCCGATGAGGATCAAACCGTCCAGGCCCGCCTGCCCGATAACCTCCGCAGCTCGTGCTCGCCCCTCCCGGGTCATGAACTCCGGGCTTCGGGACGTCTCGAGGATGGTGCCGCCGAGATGAATGGTGTTCCGGATGGCCGTCCGGTCGAGCGGCACGATATCCCCCTCGATAAGCCCGGCATACCCCCGGCGTATTCCGACGATCTCCAGTCCGTGTGCCAGTGCGGCGCGTACCGCAGCACGGATGCAGGCGTTCATGCCCGGGGCGTCACCGCCGCTTGTTAAGATTCCGATTCGCTTCATGTCTCATCCGGTGCCGGGTATGCGATAGCCTATGTAAATAAAGGCGCCTCATCACAGGCGCCGAAGGGAGGGGACACGGGTATCCGGGTTTGGGCTGCTCATGACCCCGGCCGGATGACAACCGACGGCTGCCCTCTCTCCATGCGGAGGTGAACTTCGATGGCAGTGCTGATTATGCTACGACATGGCGAAAGCCTCTGGAATCGGAAGGGTACGTTCACGGGCTGGACCGACGTGGATCTCTCGGAGGACGGTATCCGGGAAGCCCACCGTGCTGCGGAGCTCCTGCGGGAAGGCGGATATACGTTTGATAGTGCCTACACCTCCGTGCTCAAGCGTGCCATCAGGACGCTCTGGATCGTCATGGACGACATGGACCTCATGTACGTCCCCGTGCACCGGTCGTGGCGGCTGAACGAGAAGAGCTACGGCGCATTGCAGGGCCTCGACAAGCACGAGACCGCCCAAAAGTACGGTGCGGAGCAGGTGCACCTCTGGCGGCGCGGTTTTGACGTCCGTCCGCCGCCGCTCGCCCCGGATGATCCGCGGCATCCCGGGTTCGATCCCCGCTATGCGGATCTGACACCCGACGAGCTGCCGGCGACCGAGTCGCTGCACGATACGCTCAACCGGACACTCCCGTACTGGCACGAACGGATAGCGGCATGCCTGCGGGACGGGAAGACCCCCCTTATCGCGGCGCACGGGAACAGTCTCCGTGCGCTGGTCAAATATCTCGACGACGTCCCGGACGAAGCGATAGCAGATCTCAACATTCCCACGGGCTACCCGCTGATCTACGAACTGGACGAGGATCTGCATGCCGTCCGCCATTACTACCTCGGGAACCCGGATGAGATTGCACGGGCCACGCAGGCGGTGGCACAGCAGGCCACGCCGGGGACTCCCCCGCGGGGATGAGGCACATGGGAACGATCTTCAAGGCATACGATATCCGGGGAGCATATCCGGACGAGCTTGATGAGGATACGGCCCGCCGGATCGGTGCCGGTTTCGCCCGGCTCCTGCAGGCGGAGACGATCGTCGTCGGGCGGGACATGCGGCTCTCCTCGCCGTCGCTTGCCGAGGCCTTCATCGAGGGAGCGCTCTCTGCCGGAGCGTCGGTGACCGATGTCGGGATGGTGAGCACGCCGCTCCTCTACCATGCCATCATCGACGGCTGGTTCGACGGAGGTGCCATGGTGACGGCATCGCATCTGCCCGGTCGGATGAACGGGTTCAAACTCTGCCGCGAGAACGCGATCCCGCTCAGCGGTGATGCAGGATTGCCCGCACTGGAGCGTCTGGTCGGGGAATCGCCACCGGTTCCGCCACGGCCGATAACCGGCAAATATCGACGGCTCTCTGTGATGGAAGGCTATATCGAGATGCTCTTTTCGTTCGTCAGGCCGGGGCGGCCGCTCAACGTCATCGTCGACGCCGGCAGCGGCATGGCCGGACCGGAAGTCCCCCGCCTTGCTGCAAAGGTTCCGGGATGGACGTTTTCCTTCAGGGATGTGGAGCCCGACGGCAGGTTCCCCGACCATATCGCAAATCCCCTGGTCGCCTCGACGACCCGTGAACTGCAGGCCGAGGTCGTCCGGGAGCAGGCCGATATCGGCGTCGCATTCGACGGGGACGCCGACCGGTGCGGGTTCATCGACGAAGAGGGGAGTCGCGTTCCGGAAGACCTGGTGACGGCGCTCATCGCCGAGGTCTTTCTGCAGCGCCATCCCGGGGGGACGATCCTCTACGACCTCAGGTCGAGCCGCGTCGTCCCGGAGACGATCGAAAGGCTCGGCGGGAAGGCCGTGCGATGCAGGGTGGGGCATGCGTTTATCAAGGCGCAGATGCGCGAGGAAGAGGCTTTGTTCGCGGGAGAGCTCTCCGGGCACTACTATTACCGCGATACCGGCTACACCGACAACGCCGTGATGACGATGATCCAGATGTTAAATCTCCTCTCCCTGAAACAGGAGCCCCTCTCCCGCCTTATCGCGCCGCTGAAGAAGTACGCTTCAACCGGCGAGATCAACATTCGGGTGAAGGACAAAGACGCCGTGCTCGCCGCTCTCGCGGATCGCTGCAGCGATGCGAAGATTGACCGGCTCGACGGCCTGACGGTCGAGTATCCGTCGTGGTGGTTCAACATCCGCCCCTCTCACACCGAGCCCGTTCTCCGGCTCAACCTGGAGGCACGGGACAGGGAAGCCATGGAGACGAAGAAACAGGACGTCCTGGCAATCGTGTCGAAGACCGACCCGGCTATGCGCATCGCGGAGTAACGGTGCCGCCGGGTGCCTCCACGCGAACCCACAAAGCAGTCGAGCTCCGGGACGGGGAGAGCGGGTAGCGAAGTACAACCGGCTGCTGCAGTCTTCGCCGGAAGAGAAGCATCCACCGCGAACGGCTCCGCTGTTCTGCGGATCGGGGCAAAGGTTATACGCCTGGGTGGCGTAAGCACCGCGTCCGACAAGGGGGAATTGCCATGAAAAAAGTTGCGATTAATGGATTCGGGCGTATCGGGCGGATGATTCTCTCCAATTACCTGATCGACCCGCCGGGCAACATCGAGATTGTTGCGGTCAACGATCCGAAACCGCCGGATGTACTCGCCTACCTGGTGAAGTACGACTCGGTGCACGGAAGAGCGCCTTTCACGGTCGAAGCGGGGTCGGATCACCTTCGGCTCGGGTCGCGAAAAGTGGCCGTACTCGGCGAGAGGGATCCTGCCGCCCTTCCGTGGAACGATCTCGGTGTCGATCTGGTGCTCGAATGCACCGGGCGGTTCACCGACAGGAACGACGCTGCAAAGCATCTGGATGCCGGGGCGTCCCGGGTCATCATCAGCGCACCGTCGCACAATCCCGATCTGACGGTCGTGCTGGGTGTCAACGAACAGGACTACGATCCCGCCCGGCATACCGTCGTATCGAACGCGTCCTGCACGACCAACGCCCTGGCGCCGGCAGCGAAGGTGCTCAACGATGCCTTCGGCGTCGACCACCTGATGGCGACGGCGATTCATGCCTATACCGCCACCCAGGCGCTGGTCGATAAGGCCGCCCCGAAAGTGCGCCGCGGACGCGCTGCGGCGGTCTCGCTGATCCCGACGACGACCGGCGCCGCCATTGCCACCACCCGCGTTCTGCCGGAACTCACCGGCAAGATGGATGCGATCGCGGTGCGGGCACCCATCCCGGACGGGTCTATCATCGATATCGTTGCCCAGCTGAAGCGGAATGTGACGGCGGATGAGGTGAATGCGGCCATGAAAGCGGCTGCCGAGGGGCACATGCAGGGTTTTCTCGCGTATACGGAGGAATACCTGGTTTCGGCGGATATCATCGGCGATCCCCATTCCGGTGTGGTCGACGGACGGTCCACCAGCGTCGTCGACGGGCGGATGGCCCGGGTCATGGTCTGGTACGACAACGAGTTCGGGTATGCCCGGCGCATGGTCGACCTCGCCTCGTACATGGCGTCCCGGGAGGAGGGATGACGTCAGCGGCCGCACGATCGGATCGCTGATACGGGGGAGATACCATGGTAAAACTGGTATTTTTCGATCTGGACGAGCAGGAGCAGTCCGTCATCCGGGATGCGTTCGCAGGCGAGAGCGGATACGAGGTTGCCGTGCACGGCGAACCGCTCACGACCCGAAGCGCACCGCTTGCCCGGGATGCAGACGGGATCGGGGTATTCGTTCAGTCGCATATCACCCGTGAGATCCTGGATGCGCTACCGAACCTCCGGATGATCGCCGCTATGTCCACCGGCTTTGACAACATCGACCTGGAAGCCTGCAGGACGCGCAACATCGCCGTCTGCAATGTGCCGTCGTACGGCGACAACACCGTGGCGGAGTATGCGTTCGGGCTTATGCTGGCTCTCACCCGGAAGCTTCGGCCGACGTTCCGGCGGGTCGATCAGGGGGAGTTCAGCCGTGAGGGGCTGCGGGGAATGGATCTGAAGGGAAAGACCCTCGGCCTGATCGGGACCGGCCATATCGGGTCGCACCTTGCACGCCTTGCGTGGGCGGCCGGAATGACGGTGATCGCCTACGACCCGCATCCGAAACCTGATCTCGCCCGAGCAGTACGGGGTGACCTTCCTGAGCCTCGAGGATGTCCTCAGGCAGTCGGACGTCGTCAGCCTGCACGTCCCGTACACGAAATCCACGCACCACCTGATCGATGCCGAGCGGCTTGCGCTGTTCAAGCATACTGCATTTCTCATCAACACCTCGCGGGGAAGAGTGGTGGACACGAAGGCCGTCTCCGATGCCCTGCGGGACGGGCGCCTCGGCGGGGTAGCACTCGATACCTTCGAAGGGGAGCAGGTCTGGATCGAAGAAGAATTCTTGAAAAGAGATGATGTCGCCGCGATCGTGCTGCGGGAGGCGATGGAGAGTTTCTCCATCCTGCACTCCGATCGCGCGATACTCACGCCGCACAACGCCTACAACACGGCGGAGGCCCTGGGGCGGATACTGACTACCAGTGCCGACAATATCAGGGCGTTTTTGCCGGCGACCCGCAGAATGTGGTTGCCGAAACATACCATACGCCGGCGGCGCGAGCTGCACCGGCGGCACGATAGGGGGAGTACACCATGAAACAGGATGCAAAGTATATCCGCTGGTTCGAGGATATCCGAAACGAAGATGTTCCTCTGGTCGGCGGGAAAAATGCCTCACTCGGTGAGATGTACAGTGAACTGACCGCAAAAGGCGTGAAGATCCCGGGCGGCTTCGCCATTACCGCCGACGGCTACTGGCACGTGCTGAAGGCCGGGGGAATCCTCGACGAGATGAAGTCCGCCATGGAAGGGCTGGACCGGAACAGTGTCGCCGATCTCGCGACCCGGGGGAAACGTGCACGCGACCTCATCCTCGGGGCAGGCATCCCGGACGATCTCTGGGCCGAGGTGAAGGCCGCATACGATATGCTCTGCGACGAGTACGGCGCGGATACCGATGTCGCGGTCAGGAACTCCGCGACGGCCGAAGACCTGCCTACGGCATCGTTCGCCGGCCAGCAGGAGACCTTCCTGAATATCCGCGGGTATCAGGCACTCCGGGAAGCAGTGAGCAAATGCCTTGCCTCCCTCTTCACCGACCGGGCGATCGCCTACCGGGTGGACAACCACTTCGACCAGTTCAAGGTCGCCCTCTCGGTCGGGATCATGAAGATGGTGCGCTCGGACTTATCTTCGAGCGGGGTCATCTTCACGCTCGACACCGACACCGGATTCCGCGATGTGGTGCTCGTCACCGGGTCGTACGGGCTCGGTGAGAATATCGTCCAGGGCGCCGTCAACCCGGATGAGTTCTACGTCTTCAAACCGACCTTCCGGAAAGGCTTTCGGGCGCTTGTCCGGAAGAACCTCGGCGATAAAAAGATGAAACTGATCTACGGCCACGGCGGGGCAAAAGAGGTGACCCGGAATGTCGAGGTGCCGGAGGCCGATCGGAAGAAGTTCTGTATCACGGACGACGACGTGCTGACGCTCGCCGGATACGCGCTCACCATCGAGGATCATTACTCGCAGAAAGCCGGCAAACCGGTGCCGATGGATATCGAATGGGCTAAAGACGGCGAAACCGGGGAGTTGTTTATTGTACAGGCCCGCCCCGAGACGGTGCAGTCACAGAAGACCGGGGATACCCTCGAGACGTACCGTATCGACAAGCGAGGAACGGTTCTGGTGACGGGGAAGAGCATCGGCGATAAGATCGCTGCAGGGAAGGCTCGCGTCATCACCGATGTCTCGAGGCTCTCGACCTTCAAACCGGGCGAGATCCTGATCTCCGACACCACGACACCGGACTGGGAGCCCGTGATGAAGACGGCCGCCGCCCTCGTGACCAATCGCGGGGGAAGAACCTCCCATGCCGCCATCGTCAGCCGCGAACTCGGCATCCCTGCCGTCGTCGGCACGGATGATGCAACCGAGAAGATCCCGACGGGCACCGACGTGACGGTCAGCTGCGCCGAGGGCGAGGAGGGCTTTGTCTACGGCGGGATCCTGAAGTTCCATGTCGAAAAGACCAGCCTGAAGGACCTCAAACGGCCGAGGACCGAGATGATGATGAACCTCGGGAACCCGGACGAGGCGTTCGGGCTTGCGATGATCCCAAGCGACGGTATCGGGCTTGCCAGGATGGAGTTCATCATTGCAAGCTCTATCAAAGTCCATCCGATGGCGCTCATTCACCCGGAAAAGGTTCAGGATGACGATGTCCGGCAGGCGATTGCGGATCTTACCTTCGGGTATGAGGATAAAAGCGAATATTTTGTCGAAAAACTCGCGCAGGGAGCCGGGACCATCGCAGCGGCGTTCTACCCGAACCCCGTCGTCGTCCGGATGAGCGACTTCAAGACCAACGAATACGCGAACCTGCTCGGCGGGAAGGTACTTCGAGCCGGAGGAAGCCAACCCGATGCTCGGTTTCCGCGGCGCGGTCCGGTACTACGACGAGCGCTACCGGGAGGGCTTTGCGCTCGAGTGCCGGGCGATGAAACGTGTCCGGGACGAGATGGGCCTTACGAACCTGATCGTCATGATTCCCTTCTGCCGCCGGGTCGAGGAGGCGAAGAAGGTCATCGGGGAACTCGAGAAGAACGGTCTTCGGCGCGGCGAGAACGGCCTTCAGATCTACCAGATGTGCGAAATTCCGAATAATGTCGTACTGATCGACGAGTTCAGCGAATTCTTCGACGGATTTTCGATCGGGTCGAACGACCTGACCCAGCTCACGCTCGGCGTCGACCGTGATTCCGCGATTATTGTGCAGGAGTTCGACGAGCGCGATCCGGGTGTCGAGAAGATGGTTGCCATGGCCGTTGAAGGGTGCCGGCGAAACCACCGGCACAGCGGGCTCTGCGGTCAGGCGCCGAGCGACTTCCCGGAGTTCGCCGACTTCCTGGTCGAGCAGGGCATCAACTCCATATCGGTCAACCCTGACGCCCTGCTGAAGATCACGCTCCGGGTGGTGGAGATGGAGGAGAAGATGAAAGCGGAAGAGGAGGAGAAGAAGAAGGTCGCAGCGGCACCCCGGTAGATACCGTTCGGGGAACGGGGGAGGGGAACACGCCCTCTCTCCGTCCTGAATTAAGGCTAGATTAACGTTATTTTCCGATTTTACGAAGGTTTCAGAGGGCCGGATTCCGGCTCTGGAATTAAACGGAGGATTTCGCTCAGATTCCTGAAAAACGGCAGAATCATAGGGGTATATCGCCCATATGAGCAGCGGTAATTTTCGGACGATGTTTCGTATGGCTCGCCCCGAGATCTGCCGTCTACGGGCTTCTGTGAGGGTCGAAATCGGCAGGATTTTTCGGTTCCGGAATTTGGGAGGGATTGCTGAACCGGATGGCGGCCGGTCGTTCACCGAAGGCCGTGAGGAGATGGGCAAGGACGTGCTTGAGAACCCGGAGCTCGTGCGGAAGCTGCTGAACGAGCTGATCGAGGAGGAGAAGCGGAAGGGGGAGATCTGATGCTCACGAATAGACCGGAGGGACGGGTTTGCTCCTCGCGGATCCGATCCGGGGAGAGACGGTACGATCGCACGTCTGCGGTGTAACGGCGAACGCGATCACCCTCAGGTACACCGAAATTAATAATTATGTTAATGTTGGTGTACTAAAAAGAGGATGTGAGAGATAGCCCGTGACGATCGAGATCCTGAAGGCCATCGCCCGCGACGGACAGGTGTTCACGCTCGAGCAGCCTGCACCGGAAGACCCGGATCCCGAAAAACATACTCTCAGTGATGCTTTCCCGGTGGGAAGATCGGGGTTTCGTCGAGCGGATCGAGCGGGGAAAATACCTGATCATCCCGCTGGAGAGCGAGAAGGGCAGGTACACGCTCCACGAGTTTGTGATTGCATCGCACCTCGTCCGGCCGTCCGCTATTGCGTACTGGAGCGCCCTCCACTATCACGGCCTGACCGAACAGATCCCGATAACGGTCTTTGTCCAGACGACGGCGCGGAAGAAGAACAACCAGATCGAGGTGTTCGGCGTGAACTACCGGATCGTGCGGGTAAAGCCGGAGAAGTTCTTCGGGTTCAAGAAGGAATGGATTGAGGAGACACCGGTCACCGTCACCGACAGGGAGAAGACGGTGATCGACTGCCTCGACAGACCCGAATACGCAGGAGGGATCATCGAGGTCGCAAAGGCGCTGGAGAACACATCGCTGGATCGCGAGAACCTGAGCCGGTACGCCTGGAAGATCGGGAACAATGCTGTTGTCCGGAGGCTCGGGTACCTGAGCGAACGCATGGGAATTCCACTCGATCTGCCTCCCCCAACATCCAGAAAGTACCTCCTCCTCGATCCCACGATGCCGCACGAGGGAGAGACTGATCCGAGGTGGCGGCTGGTCGTCAACGTCGAGAACGCGCTTCCGGAGAGCTCCGAATGATACCGATCCGCGAGATTAAAGAGGCCGCCCGTGCCTTCGGGGTTCCGCCCTCGACGATCGAACGGGACTATGCACAGAACTGGCTCCTCGCTCATATGAGTGCTCTCCCTATGGCGCTGAAAGGGGAAACCGGAATCCGGAAAGTTTTCATCGAGAACTACCGTTTCTCGGACGATCTCGACTTCACTCTGTTGGAACCGTGTGATAAGGAGGCCTTGCAGGAGGCGGTGAGAGATGCAGTAGCCCGCACACGAGAGGTAAGCGGCATCAGGTTCGAGGAGGATATTGGCATTATCGAGACGGCGACCGGATTCCGGGCGACGGCCATGTTCAGGATCATCCCCATGAACGCATCCACTTCCACGAGGATCGTCATCGACCTCACGACCATGAGTAACGAAAGCGTCATGCTTCCTATTGAGACGAAACGGATCTACCACCCGTATTCGGACAACCTCAACGCCGGGGTACCCAGTTACTGCCTGGAGGAGATCATGGCCGAGAAGATCCGCTCTCTTTTCCAGCGGATACGCCCCCGGGATATCTACGATATCCAGAGCCTTGCCGACCGCGTGAACCCGGACGCCGTGAGGAGCATTCTCGGCCGGAAATGCGAATGCAAAGAGGTCGTCCCGGATAACTCCGCGCTCGCGGGAAGGCGCGAACGGTTCTCAGCATCATGGAACGCATCGCTCCGGCACCAGATGAAGGCCGTTCCGGATTTCGAGGAGGCATTTGAACGGGCGTTGGGGTGTGTCGAACAGTATACTCAGGCGACCGGGTGATGTTCCAGCATAGGTATCGGAGCGATCGGGATGCCGCATACCTACGCAATCGAGATCTTCTACAGCGACGAGGATGAGGGGTTCATCGCCGTCGTTCCGGAGCTTGCCGGGTGTTCCGCATTCGGTGAGACCGACGGGGAGGCGCTCTCTGAAGTGGAGGTGGCTATCGACCTCTGGCTCGAGACTGCCCGGGAAGAGGGGCGGGAGATCCCGGAGCCGAGCAGCAATGAACGAACCGGGGACGCTCGCCTACGGCCTCGGCGGCACACCCGCCCTACCGGGAGAACCGTACCCCGCTATGGTCGATGATCTCGTACGTCCTGACCTTGACAAAATCCAGGACCAAAAAGCCGATGATCGCATAGAGCCAGACGAACCCTGCCAGGTACCAGCCGATCGGCGTGACGAAGATCCCGTATACCACGATGATGGTAGCAATGACCTTGGTAATGATGGCCGACCAGAGCAGAGCCGATCCCGGCCTGACCGACCAGAAGGGACCCCTCGTTCGGGTGACGAAGATGGTGAGGTGCCCCGCCACCGCCAGTTTCAGGAAGATGAGCGACTGAATGACCGGAAGGCTCAGGTGCAGCGGTCCCTGTGCGATGTACAGGAGGGTGAATGAAAAGACGACTCCCACAAAGCCGAGGACCGTCGAGAGGGTGAGGATCTCCTGCATCTTCCACTTTTCAGGGGATTTTGAGTAGATGACGTTGTCGTAGGCGATGGTCATGATCGGAATATCGTTCAGGAGCGCCAGCAGCACGATCATGAGAGCGGTGATCGGAAAGAAGTTGAAGAACAGAATGGAGAAGGTGACGAAGAAGAGCACGCGGATGGTCTCGGTAATACGGTAGATCACGTAGTGATTCATCCGCTGAAAGATCTTCCGGCTCTCTTTTATCGCATCGATGATAACCGAGAGCCCGGGCTTTGTGAACACGATCGATGCCGCCGATTTCGCCGCATCCGTGGCGCCGGCAACTGCGATACCGACGTCCGCCTTTTTGAGGGCGGGCGCATCATTCACGCCGTCGCCGGTCATGCCGACGATGTGTCCCCGCCCCTCCAGGAGCGAGACGATACGGTACTTATGTTCGGGAAACACTTCGGCAAAACCGTCCGCCTTTTCCACGATCTCTCCCGCCTCGGTGTCGTGCTCGTTCAGGAAGGCATCGGCAGTGACGATATCGGACTTTAAGTTCACTTCCCGTGCAATCTCCCTGGCGATTGCCACGTGGTCGCCGGTGACCATCTTGATCTCAAGCCCCATCTCCTGCGCCGTCTTGATGGTTGCCGCCGAATCGGCACGGGGCGGATCATGGAGACCGAGCACCCCGGTATAGACCCAGACATCGTTGTCGCTGCTCCTCGCCACGCCGAGCATACGGAACCCTTTTTTCGCAAAGTCATTCGAGAGCTCGTCGATGCGCTCTTCGAGGTCCTTGCTCCCGCCTGTGAGCTGCAGGATCACCTGCGGCGCACCCTTTGCCACGCTGAACCGAGCGCCGTCCGCACCCTCTATGGTGGCCTGTGTGCGCTTAACGACGGGATCGAAGGGTTTGAAATTCAGAACCTTGTATGCGGCGGCTTTTTCCTGCCGACCTTTAGCCTGTTCCGACGTGATGATCGCCATGTCGATGGGGTCCTGATCCTCCTCCCTCGATGCGAGTATGGCGTCCAGCAGCACGTCCTCCTTCGTGACCGCTTCGAACGGCACGATATCGGAGAGGGTGAGGCTGTTCTCCGTTATCGTTCCGGTTTTATCGCAGCAGAGCACGTCGACCCCGGCCATCTCTTCGATGGCAACGAGCTTGCTGACGATGGCTTCTTTCCTGGCGAGCGCCACCGCCCCGACTGCCATGGTGATGGACAGGACAGCCGGCATTGCCGCAGGAATCGCCGCCACGATCAGGACGAGTGCGAACTGGAGCGTGTCGAGCAGGTTTTCCTGCCGGAAGATCGAGACGATGAAGGTGACGGCAACCATGGCGATTGCCATGATGATGAGATAATCCCCTATTTTGACAACGGCTCTCTGGAAGTGGCTGACGGTTACCGCCTCTTCGGCGAGCCGGGCGGTTTTGCCGAAGAAGGTATCCACTCCTGTGGATACCACCAGTCCGGTCATTTCACCCTGCTTCACAATGGAGCCGGCATAGCCGACGTCCGAGATCTGTTTGTCGACCGGCATCGACTCCCCGGTCAGTGCGGATTCGTCTGCCGAGAGGTACTCCCCCTCGATGAGCTTGATGTCCGCGGGGACGACATCCCCGAGCCGGATACGGACGATGTCGCCGGGCACGAGCTCGCGTGCGGGCAGTTTCTGCCATCTGCCGTCGCGCAGCACCCGTGCCTCGAGCGCAAGCCGTTCTCTCAGCATCTCGATGGCGTTTCCTGCCTGCCGCTCCTGCCAGAAACCGACAATCGCGTTGATGAGGAGCAGTGAGGAGATGATCGCGAAGTCCTCCCAGCGCTGAATGACGGCAGAGATGACCAGGGCCGCTTCGATCATCAACGGGATAGGGCCCCAGAAATACTTCAGGAACTTGAGAATCGGGTTCTCTTTCTTCTCCGGAATCTCGTTGTACCCATATGTCTGAACGCGGTTTTGAGCCTCGGACCCGGTCAGCCCTTCCCGTTGCGATGAGAGGGTCTCGAAGAGATCATCTATGGTTTTGCCTTTGGCCTCCTCCGTAGTGATCAGCTGTCCCGCCATGGCGCCCCGCGGCACTCTTTTCAAACCATACTATATAAACTGCAATGATTCGCCGGGGGGATGCAGGCGGATGCATTGCACGGATGTCGGCATCCGCCCCCCCCTCAGGCCCGATGGTGCCGGGCAAATCCATGGGGATCAGAGTGCCGGCACCGCGACATCAGACAATTCCGTACACATCCCGTGGAAACCCTGGCGCCGGGTACGGGGCAAATCGTTAGCGTGGACCTCCAGGCCGTTCCGATCGCTTTTCGACCGCTACCCGGGAAGGGCGGCCGGTGCCCGAAGCGCTTGAAGTGGAGGCTTATGGGGATCAGAACCGGGGTTCGGAGTAGCCTTTCCTACATGGCTGCCTGACCGGAGCAACGCTACGGATGGGCCCCCAACGCAATGATTATATATAGTGTGTGTACTGGGTCTCCCTATGAGACCAATAGGAGTTCTTCTCATGGCACTTCTTGTGGTGAGCGCATGCGTTCTCATCGCAGGGTGCACATCGCCCAGCGGGAACGCCACCACCCAGGCGACGACTCCGCCAACCACGGCGGCAACGAATGCAACGAATACCACGGCGTATACCGTGATGACCGCCTCGAGCAGCCAGCTGGGGACATACCTGGTCGACGGGAAGGGAGTGACCCTGTACAATTTCACGATTGACTCCAAGGATCAGAGTGCCTGCAGCGGAGCATGCGTGAATGTGTGGCCGGTCTTCTATGCCTCGTCAATAACCGTCCCGTCCGATCTGAATGCGTCCGACTTCACCTCGTTTACCAGGAGTGATGGGGCGATGCAGACCGCATACAAGGGAATGCCCCTGTACTACTATGCCGCGGATACATCGCCGGGTCAGACCACCGGGCAGGGACTGAATCAGTTCGGCGGCCTCTGGTACGTCATTCCCCCGGATTCCCCCGGGTATGCGTAACTCAATTATCCTTTTTTCAACTGTCCTGTTCCCGCACAGCTTCGCGGTCCGATGTCCCATGCGCAGACCATCACCGGCCCTGCAACCACGACCTACACCTTGACCGCACCGAGCCCCAGCCCGGACACCGATGCTTTCCGGTGCTATTGCACACTTGCAGCAGCCTCAAAGGGAGGGGGGATGGCCTCCCTTGCCGGGATCGGCAGCGTCTTGCCGTTCGGGTCCCTGTATGGGGCGCTGCCGGGCACCGGCAGTCCTGCACCGCTCACGGTGATACTTGCCCCGCTGACTGCTCTTCTCCTCTGTGGGATTTCGCCGTCTCCCCGCGCCTGTTTCGTGGCCTGTAAGGTGGGATGACCTCCTATTCATAGTTCGTCCATAGTCTTCAAATCCCTCAGGGAACCCTTTCAACGACCCAAGTATATTACCATATCTTCGCGACCCGGTGTGCAAAATCTCTAGGGAAACGCCCTCGCTCTTCTCGATATAATTAAAGTGTAAAAACAGCGTATTTTCCACGTTTTCGTATGAAAAATTTATTGAGCGATTTGATTGTGCCAACACCCGAACTCGTAATACGTTAGCGTCTTTCAGAGAATTATGAGAAATTCACCTCCCTGGCGCAACCATTGATTTGGATTGAGGCATCTTTGCACTGAAGGTCCTTCGGATGTGCGGTGCACCAAGGTATGGGAACTCGTAGAGCATGTCAGCGTGTGGTCCTGTCTTGTCACTGGTCACTTTGCCGTTGAACACCGTCAGAAAGAGGCCTTTCCCATCGTCCGTGGGCTTCCTCCCGTTTGCGGGATACGCTGCTTCCTTCTTGGGATCATAGGGCAATACATCAGGCAACAGGCTTCTCGCTGCCGCTTCCGCCCCTTTCTGGGTATACCCACCGGTCTGCTCCAGAACATGTGCGAACATAGGCACAAATCGCTCGTCTTGCGCCGGCTCGCCATCCAGGTATGCCTCTCTCTGGGCTTCCGCCATAAAGGGGGTCTGGGAGGGTCTCGCACCGCGGTCCGCCTGCACCCAAGCACCGTCAACCTGCAAGAACGTCCGAACCCATAAGTTCAACCTTACTCCACCGCCAAATTCACTGACGGGCAACTCTAAGGCTATGCTGCAGACATCCTTGTCGGCAAACCAGTCCGTCCCGGTGAACTGCATATTGTTCAAAACACCACCGACATCGAAGAAGAACGGATCGCTGCGCCAGCCAGCGAACAAGCGATAAGCACCAGACTCCGCCACCTTTGCCTCGGGACCCATTGAAACGGGCGATCCCTGGAAGATAACCTTTCCGTCTTCACCCCTTTTGGCAACCTCTGCTCCCTCCGCTCGACGTACAGTCGCCGTCATCATACCATTTTCGTTATAGGAGAAGCGCATTCGATAAGCAATGTCAGCGACCATATCCCCGTTTGTGTCTACCCTTAGTTCATAGAGACCCTCCGGCGCGTAGGGTTCGTTGGTTGTCGGTTCCTGCTGGTTGAACGGTTTCTCTGGATTGAACCCATGAGAAGGATGCGTATTTATGATAATGATGGACTTGCTGGCGTCGCCGGGTTTGGGAAAGGCAAAAAGATCGGTGAAATCCACACGAGCGTCTCCACGAGGGAAGCCAAAATTTGGTCCTGAATAATGGTGTGTCATGAAAGCACCAGCGGGTTAGGGTCACCTTACTTATTTAAACATTTGTGTCCGTATAGCGCAATCACCCATTGTAACTGCACCGTGCAATTACAATTGAATCAATCAAACGAAAGGTCACATCTAGTCCAAATGCAATTTGTTAAAACGAAAGATGTCTGTGCTATCTAAACCAGAACAGCGCGTAATAGGCTTCGGACATCCACACCGATTCCGAAATGATGGCTGATTAGCCAGTCGGGGGTCTCCGTGGATCTCTTCGTAGACCCTCATCAGCGTGCCTTCGGGGATCACCTCGATCAGATATTGGATCGCCCTTTCCGCTCTTCGCATTCTGCTTCATGTAGTGCAGCGTCCCCTTCGAGAACCCCATCTTCTTCATTCCGTATACGACATAGTCGAGAGGGGAAGGCTTTTTTTCCGCCAACCATCACAAGGACACACCATGCACCAGGTAATCTATGACTCACGAGGCGGCAACACCAAAAAGGTGGCGGATGCGATCGCCGAGGAGTGGGTGTTGCGGCGGAGGATGTCAGGACCGCTTCCCTCGGACCGGCCGACGGCATCCTGTTCCTCGGCTCGGGCTGCTACGGTGGCAGGCCCGGAGAATATATGGCGGAGTTTATCGAGAAGAACGATTTCAAGGGCAGGCGGGTCGCCCTGTTCGGTACCACCGAGGGAGGCACGGGCATTGAAGTGAAAACTATGGAGGAGGCCTTGGAAGAGGAGGGTGCCGAGGTGCTGGGGAGTTATTTCTGCAAGATTCAGGCAATCGGGCTCTTCAGCCGTGACCACCCGGATTCCGACGAGATCGACGCCGCCAGGACGTTCGCCAGGGAAACGGCCGGTCTCCCATCACTTCGCCACCCTGTATCGCGATGATGTCCGTGCCAGCTTCCCGCATGTACCCCGGATGATTCCCCGTTGTGCCGAAGTCACGAGCACCCGGCTCATCGTATGAGATGAAACGTCTATTCCCTGTGCCGTTACGTGCTGTACTTCGGGTAAGGGTAGACTTATATTATCAACTCTGTATTCGGAGTGCATACTTAACGAGGAGAATTGAAATGTCTTCATCATCTGATAGAAAGGCGTCTTTTGGGAATTCGGAGCGGATACTGGCAGTTTTGTTTGGAGTGGGAATCATCGTGGGCTTCCTGTTGACTCCGTTGGGATTCGAGACTCGTATGAATGAACTGCGGACCCCGGCGTTCGCAGCGTTTTTTGTGATCGTGGGGTTGTTGCTTCCGATAGCCGGACTGGTTTTGCTGTTCCGAAGACCAAAACTCGCCGGTGTTCTGGCGGTAATCGACGCTTCGCTCCTCTTCCTCACCGCACCCGCCGACCAGGCATTGTTTTTCTTCACGGTTCCCCCTCCGCCTGCCGTTACGGCCGGTGAGTACATTCTCATCTTCGTGGGAATCGGCTATATGCTGTACGGACCGCGAGTCTATGACAGGTGCACGTAAGGCAACGTGAACTCATTCACTGGCAGAAGAATCGAGACCACCCAGAACCCCCTAGGATTTATACTGCCCCTGATGCCCCTTTTTTTGTTGAATGATCCGATAGGAGTGCTTCGATTCGGATCGATCTTTCCATCCGCGGCCATTTCTGGGACGTGCTCCACGTCAGGGATAGGTTGGATATGTTGGAAAAGGGGCAATGAGCAAAGAAAGTATAATTCATTGATTGTTTTTTGTGGTATGATGGGGATTATTACGATGAGAACAGGGCGCAAAATATCGGTTTATTTTAATAGTTGAAACTGGCTATTTTAAAAAATAGGGATATCTGTGATCAAATATTTTAAGCGTAACAAGTCCGATGTAAAAAAGAATCTGCCTTTTTTTATAGATCTGGCAAAGAAAACCAAAAAAGAAGATTTTTTCTGTGATTCGCTTCTTTATGCAATCTCTGCCAATCCGAATCTCACAAAAGAACAGTTTTTGGACATCTTTTCGGGTATTCCACACGGTCAGATCCCGGATTTCTATAGGTACAACTTCTTCAAACACTTAATTAGGTCCTCCCCGGAGAAAGAGAAGCTGGAATGGATGTGGGAAATTGCAAAACAAGTGGAACTTTCAAAAAGTACGTATCCTCTACTGACAGTTGGAAGGTATATCTTGCAGCATCTTGACGAAAACGATAGTCTGCGAATTGATGTCACCGAACGTTTCACACGATTGAAAGGTAAAACCGTTTTCAATGAAACTCAGCAACAGGTATGGCCTGTTGGTGCCAATTTGACCCTTGTAGAAACGTTAATGAAATCTGAGCAGGACATGGGTAACTTTGATGAGTATGCCGATATGTACGATAACGCCCGTTTTCGATACGGAGATAGTGACTGTGAATGGCTGCTATACATGAATTTAGCAAAAAATCCACATCTTGACGATAAGAGAACGAGCAAGATATTCAATGAAGTAAAAAAAATTCCGGATGAACTGGAACGAGCAATCGTCATGCAGGAATTGCTCAGTCAATCACATATTTCCGGGGAATTATTTGATGAAATGTTTGCATACCGGAAAGAGATCAAATTTGTGACACTCTGGAATAAATTCTATATCGGAGCTGCCAATAATACTACCCACGTTGGACGCGTGTCTAAATTTTTACATAAATACGTGAAGAACCTTATCAGCGCCGCTAGTGAAAGATATCTGGTTTTTTCCGGCATGGCGCGAAATCCATCCGTACCCCTTGACCAGATCGATAAGTTGATCGCGATTCTGGAAAAACAGGTGCGAGAAAATTTCTTCCTTAAAAACGGTCTCATGGCTCGCGAGATGTTCCAGGTGTTTTCCGGTTTACTTGCACGAAAAGGTTTGGGACATGAAAGAATAGAGAAAATACTCACGATCTTTTTTGACTATCTGGATACACATAACAACTCGCAGAGAAGACATGAAGATGTCCACCAATGGATGAGCAGGAGACTAAATTTGTCTGAATTCGAGATGGATGATGAACTATTTTCTTTTTACATACGAAGAGCGCGTGAAAATGTTCATAAATATTTTCTGTTAGCGCAAATACTGCCGAATGTGAATCTTACAGAGAGACAATTCGGTGAAGTTGTCAGGATGCTTGATCGTGCTTACTTCAAAAAAGATACTTTTGTAGGAATCGGAACTTCTTCCTATCGGTATGCAGAAAGATGTTTATTATATTTCTGGGTTTCAAACAAATACGTTGACAACAAAGTAACATAACCGGAAAATCTGGGCTTATCTGCTGGTATGAAAACCATCCTCGCTTTTCATTCTTATCTATGAGCCAAAGGCTCATAGCGCGCTGTGTTGCATAAATATTGAAAACCATTGCTGCTTCCCTCTATTGTCCATTCCAGGCCAGTGAGCCCATATTGAATAACTCTGTAAAGAAGCAGGGACTATGCTTCTTTTGGACATTGAGTTGCTATACTTCCTTTTTCACTATCCTCATGTAGGAATTATGCAACACGGCACCTGACGTGAAACGTTCAAATAGCAATAGGAATATCAAATCTCACCAGGGTGTATCCTCAGTCGAGCAGAGGTTGAAAATGATGATGCAGAGAGCATGGTTTTCCAGGAGGGGCAGATCGATCATGAATATGAATACAGGCTCAATGAAGCGTTCCTGGGCAAGAGCTGAGCATGTATGACGCAATTTGATCCTTTCTTTATTGCCATAGGCACGCTGGGCGTGTTGATATTTGTCATTACCAGCATGCTTGGCATGGGGTTTAGCCTGACCATTCCCCAGATCGTGACCCCGCTGAAGAACAGAAAGCTGATCATCATGTCCCTTGTAGCAAACTTCGTTCTCGTGCCTATCCTGGCATTAGTGATCGTGGGTTTCATCCCGATCTCTGAGGGACTGAAGATCGGCCTGATTCTGGGGGGTTTCGCTGCAGGGGCGCCGTTCCTGCCCAAGCTGGTACAGGTGGCCAAAGGCGACATGGCGTTCACCGCCGGGCTGATGGTCCTCTTGATGGTGGTAACTATCGCCTATCTGCCCATAGTTCTGCCATTTGTATTGACTGGCGTGCAGGTTAATCCCTGGGAGATCGCCAGGAGCCTTATCGTATTGATGCTCATTCCGCTCGCGATTGCCCTTTTCATTCGAGCCAGGTATGAAGAAGCGGCCAAGGGCCTCATCCATCTGATGACCATGGCTGCCAACCTGTCTCTGGCGGCAATGTTCATCGGATATTTTGTGGGTTATGCCGATGTAACCTATGGAGTTCTTGGAACCGGCGGAATTCTGGTGGCCATCCTCCTGGTTGTTGGCGCCGTTATCATAGGCTATCTCCTGGGCGGGACAGATAAGGGCGATAAAAAGGTTCTTGCACTCGGAACGGGTCAACGAAATTTAGCCGCCGCGTTTGCCGTTGCCTCCAGCAATTTTGCCACCAATCCAGAAGTCTTGATAGAGGTTATGGACGTGGCAGTGATAGGATTTATTATCTTGTTGTTCGTTGCCGGGGAACTTGGCAGGCGCAGTGCACCAGGAGCTGAGAAGAGCGTGAAGGCAGCGACATGAAGGGTATCTGCCCTCGTTTCGATGGTTATCCGGTCGTTCGAAAGAGACATGGCGGGTTCATTGAGAAGCTATGCGGGTTATATCTCCAAAAACACCCCCACCTATGGTCGTTGTCATGGTCACGGCGGTTCGAATTTGCCCCTCGCACCGCTTTTCAGATAGCTATCTCAGAAAATGGCCCCCTATGCCGCTTGTGATGCCACTTCGCCGCCGTTATCGTGATGGAACCAAAAAAGAGCCCGAACGCCCGGGTCAACCGTCTCCAGGCCTCGGAAATAAAATTTAAAATCATTCTCTGCACCCCTGAAGAGAATCCTCACACGCGGTCTATCCCGGATCGTGATGGTGGTCTTCTACGGATCTGCTCTTTTACATTACGATATTCTGTATCCGTTACGGGCTCCAGCCATATGGCATCTCCTTTCTGGGCATTCGGCGTTATCGAGGGGTGAATCAGCCAGCTATCCGGTGCAGCACCGTGCCAGTGCTTCACGTTTCTCGCATTTCACTTCCGGGATGTTGCTATTACAAAAATGCCCCCCCCGCATTCGGGCTCAATGTCCTGGTAGCGGGGCTCCTCAGCCTTCTACTGGCGAATACGGCTCCGGCAACTCCAAGCAGCCCGATACCAAGAATACCGATCAACGCAGCGACTCCGGACTCAATGATATGCAAAAACAGAAGGGCGGCCGCCGCCAATGCGATACACAATCCAACAATAAACAGGGATAGCCCGAGTACGGTTTTGTTCATGTGTAAGCTTCTCAAATTCGTTATACGTCTTTTATTATTAAATGGCCTCCTATGACGAGCCCCGCATGGCCTCGCCAGTTCCCCGATTAGAAAAGAAAGGGGAGGTATCAGCCAACGAGGCTTGAAAACCTCATGCGTCGATTGCGTGATAGATGGGCGAGCCCTTCCCGCCGATCACATCCCGGTGGGACCGGTGCTCGATCGCCTGCCGGCCATCGGTACCGAGGGATAAAAGCCGGGACGGGTTTGACGGGATTATCCCAGGAGTTTCTTCTTCGCGGCCGCGTACTCCTCGTCGGACAGGGCGCCTGACTGGTGCAGCTCGGACAGTTTCTCGATCTGTGCAACGAGGTCCTCCGTGGGCGGCGGTGCCGCCGGCGGTGCCGCTGGAGCCGCCACTGGCGCAGCAGGCGCAGGCCTGCTGACTGTATGCCTCTGGTTGTGCCGTCTGTTCCTCCGCCCGCCGCTGCCCCATCCTATACCCTGCAGCGAGCGCCAACCCTCTTCCTCTCATCCTCAGGCCCCCGGTGCTGCTATCATTGATACTTTGACTTTCTCAATCGTCTCCGGCGGAATCCTTCCCATCTCGACCAGTTCGGCATCCGCGCCCATCAGCGCCTCCTTGAACCGGATGGCCCAGAGGTTCTCGATGAGCAGGAGCAGGCCCGAGCTGTTCTTTGGGAGATTCTCCGTGAAGGCCTCGATATCGCCCTCGGTGAACCATTCGTCCGTGCGACGGGCCACCTCGCGGTAGGCGGCGCCCGCCTCTCCTTTCAGATCCTCGGCCTCGACATTCACCAGCTTCCCCGTCTCGTCCTTCATGACGAAGACGAGGTCCATCACGCGAATGATACCGTTCTGTTCCAGGCGGGCGAGCTCCGGTGCAATCTTCCCGGTGAATTTGTTCCCGGGAAACTTCACGATCAGGAAGTCCACGGGACCCATGACTCTGCCAACACTTTCTGCCATACTCATCACCTTTGTCGGGGTATGGAGGACACCATCCTCATGGAGATATATAAAGGCTTGGAACTCACGTTCCGATCGCCGGATGGATGTATCCTGACCCGGAAGGTATGACGGCCAAAGCCTCAAAGGTGCTCATGCCTCCGGCTGGCGGAGGATGCCCGATCGGCGCGAGTGCGATGGAAGGTCGCTGCTTTTGACCTCCGGAGAGGCGTCTCGATGGGACGGTCCCTTTTTCGCTAAGTCCCGGCCGACCCCAGAGGGTCCGGATAGAGCGACGCCAGGAGATCAAGCGCAGCTGTGCCGAGACGACCACAAACTAAATGCAATCCTAAAATTAAGATGACATATGGAAACCAATCCAATTTTTAAGATTTTTGAATCGTTTCCCAGGCAGGGGGCGGGGGATGATGAGCACACGGGAAAGGCATTTTCACTCATCGCAGAACCACCAAAAGGAGGTGGTGAGATCCTTGATGTTGGTTGCGGGAAGGGTGTACAGACGATGGCCCTTGCCCGCCTGTGCCCGTCCTGCAGGATAATAGCGACAGATATACACCAGCCTTTCCTCGATGCGGTGGATGAAAAAATTGCAGCCGAAGGTTTTTCCGGGAGAATCAAAACGGTCTGTGCATCTATGGACGATCTTCCCTTTGGAGAGGAGTCTTTCGACATTATATGGGCTGAAGGATGTTCATCCATCATAGGCATCGAAAATGCCGTCAGGTACTGGAAAAAACTCCTGAAACAGGGGGGATACATGATGATCTCGGATATATTCTGGTTTACGGAGACCCCCTCTGATGAGGCACGGGAATTCTTCGCCGAATTCCATCCCGCAATGATGATCGAAGATAAAGGATTTGAGATCATCCGGAATGCCGGGCTTGAGCTGGTTGGATCCTTCAGGCTTCCTTCACGAGTATGGGAAGAAAGTTTCTACGGTAGATTGAGGGAGAAGTTTGGAGAACTCGAAGAGGAATATGCAGATGATGAGGGCGCTCTGATGGTCATTGAGGGGTTGAAAAGGCAGACCAAAATCTTTGAGAAATACTCGGATGAGTTTGGGAATACATATTATGTAATGAGAAAACCATTGTGAAGAATAGTAGATGAAAGCACTTCTCATTTTTCACGTTTAATAAACATAGAATACGTCAATATTTTCAATTCTTCTAAATCCGGCCTTTATTCAATGATTTTCCAGGCCATTACGATATGATTCTTGGGCTCCGGTCGGGATGGCCGCGATGAGCCAGTCGGTTCACTCGATCACCGGGCTTGTGGAGCAGGTACCCTGTGAGACGTCCTCCCGCTACCATCTCAAGAAACTGGATATGGGCGAGTTGGAACGGAAGAGCGCTGCTATCCTCGCTCACTTCGTGCATCACGTCCTGAAACCCGGGACCGCGTATCAGTTCGCGATCGACTCCACCGACGATCCCTGCTACGGGGCGGCCACCGGCGAGAACGAACCCTTTTATATACTTCGATGCGGGAAGGAAGAGCATGGTAGTACCGGTCGATGCAATACGGTCGATCCACAATGCATTCAGGAAGGACATGGCGCAGATCGACGCCGCAGCCGTGGATCTGGCTCGAGGAGATTCAAGTGCTTCAGTCATCCTCGAACGGTTCCGGTTTCTTAACGAAGCGCTCGATTGGCATGCCAAAGGGGAGGAGGCCGGGGTCTTTCCTGCACTTGAGAAGGTCGCACCCGATGTCGCCTGGCCGTATGAACGGGATCACCGCGGTCTGGATGAAGCGTATGGCACCCTGAACCGGGCGTATACCGATATGGACCGCCTGCAGATCGCCCGCGCCAGCGCCGCTCTCCGTTTCCACCTCAAAATCCATCTGGCGAAAGAAGATGCCCATCTCTACCGTATTTTCGAGGAGCGAATCCCTATCCCGGAACAGAAGAAGGCGCTGGGGATCATGGCGGCCAGCGTCCCGCAGGAACGGTTCCTTGAACTGGCGGAGTGGTGGATTTCCATGGTCGGGCAGGGGGATCGAGAGAATATTATCCGGATCTGGCAGATGGTGCTGCCTCCTCCCGCCTTTGCCGAAGTACGGGAAGTCATTCAAAAGGTCACCGGCAGCGATTGGATTGAACTTACGCGGCGGATACCGGGTCTCTGACCCTGGCCGGGTCGAAGGCGCCGGGGTAAGGGTGTCTCGCTGGAGTTCGCCGGCTTGGGCCCGTCTTCTCGCATGTTCGTATTGGGTAATAGGTATCTCGAAAAATGCCTCCCTTATGGCGGCTGTGATATCACCTATTCCTGATATCCCTGCGTCATCTGCACGCTCGTACTATTCAGGTTACCGCAGTGCGGGGACGTGATGCCTACGGACCAATTACCCATCCCGTTGCCCAAAAGCTATTTCAATCCGGGAGGGAACAACGGGGGTCGATTCCTCGATACAAAAATTGTGGGAAGGGATGAAAGAGGGGTGTAAATGGAGAAACCATTGTATCGAATCGGTTTCTGGTCGGCGTCTGTAGCATCTGTTGCAGTATTAGGATTCGATATCGCTCAAATTCTGCAGATTATAGGCACGCTTGGGCATCCATGGGATGAGATTCTGATCTACGGATTTTCCCTTTTTATTGCAACGCCATTTATGCTCTCTTTGCTTGCACTGCACTACATCACACCGGAAGTGAAGAGATTTTGGAGCCATGCGGCGGTTCTCTTTGCCCTGGCGTATGCCATATATGTCAGTTTTAATTACGTTGTTCAACTGACGGCTGTCATTCCGTATGCCGCCCCCGAACCGGTTCTTGTACAGACACCGCACTCCCTCTTCTGGACTGCCGATGCATTGGGATACATCGCATTGGGTTTTGCTACGTTATTTGCGGTCCCGATATTCGCGAAACAGGGGCTACAGAAGTGGGTCCGGTGGTTTTTCCTGGCCAATGCCCTGATCACGCCGTTGATTGCCTTCGTCTATTTTTATCCGAATTTTTCCACGGCATTGCTGCTGCTGGGTTCGCCGTGGATCGTGACCACGACAGGCTCGATAGTAGTATTAGCGCTCTTTTTTCGGAGCGGAGCGGAACTATGAAGCAAGAATATAGATTTCAAAAATGTCCCTGAAAGCGTGTTATGACGGTTCGTGACCGGACACTATGCGGACGATTGGGATCTGGAACCAACGGCATGACGAGCCGGATGTCCAGAAAACCATGGTCGGAAATTCTCATCTCCGAGCAGAAGCGAAGGTAAGATTGTATGGCCATTGAATCTAATAGACGCAAGGAATGAGCTTCTTGATCTTGCGAGCATACTCTTCGCATTCTTGCCCGAACTTGGCGGACAGAACCTTCTCTTCAACTCTGATCCTGTGAAGCGGCCCGTATGCAGCAGACGTGTGTTCACCAGTACATCTTCAATAACGGGATTTTGCGGAAGACAAAGTGTGTCGCTGCAAAGCATAACGGAACGCAGATGACGCAGAGCATGAGCCATGTAGCAACCGGGTACAACACGACCGGGCTGAGCAGTAGAGCGACTGCGACGATGATCGGAGGATGGAACATATAGACTGCAAACGAATTGTCCGACAGTTTTTTGACCAACGTACCCTGGCGGTTGAATTTCTCCCTGAAGACGGCGATCAGTCCGATGCTCATGGCAACCGCTACAAAAGATTCCCATACCGAAAATCCTGCGCTCTGCCAGGTCAGCCCTCCCTGCAGGGCGGCCACATCTCCACTTACCGTGGCTGCTATCACCAGCGCCAGCCATGCGAGGAAGCCCAGAGCGATACCGCTGATAAGCCACCTTTTTCCGGTTCGATAGCTGATCCCGGCGAACAGGTTGTTTCTGTACGCCAGGATACCCACGACGAAAAGGGCGATGTACAAAGCGAAGTAGCAGAGCTGCATGTTCAGGACGCTTGTCCCGATCGGCTGGACGATCCGGATCAGAAAGGCGGAGACGGCGATGATCAGGATAAGGATGACTGCCCTGGCAAACGAGGGCTCAAGCTGCTTTTGGTCAGGTGCAGGAGCGGACCTGCGGGGAATCAGACGCACCAGCCCGTACATCAGCGAAAAGCCAAAGAGCGCCACCGCGAACCACATCACCCCGGTGCTCGAGAGAAAGCCGATAATGTCAAAGCCGGTCCACGGATTGCCGAGTTCTACGTATTCGATGAACGGCGTTATTGCTACCATATAGATCAGCGTAGGGATGATCAGGCGCCGGAACCTCTCTTTGCCGAACCGGCCGAAGCCTTTCCGGTCGTACTCCCTGCGGCAAAATAGCCGGCGATCAGAAACAAGAGCCCCAGGAAGTATGCCTGTTGAAACGATAGGTAGAATGCAAACCAAATGGTGGATAGCGTGTCCAGTTGCGTGTTTGCAATATGGTACCAACTGCCAAAGCCGCTGTATGTCACTGCCAGGTGATGCATGACGACAAACGCGATTACCGTCAGTCTCAGATTGTCGATGTAATGGAGCCTTTCCTTGACGTTCCCCACTTCATTTCGGATTGAGACGGCTGTCAATCGAGACTCACTTCCACTTCGTGAGTATCTCTTCTCGTCGGAACATAAATGTACTCAAGAAGAATAGAGCCGCACCGGCGATCACGAGAATGAGCGAAATGATCGGAAGGGTATTGATGTCGAATATTATAACTCCTGTCGCTCCTGCAACGAAGACGGCCCTAAACGGGATAAACACGAGCTCTCCCTCACGTGCCTGTTCATAGTGAACGGTTTATTTATTCACCTAATTATATTACTGTAATTAAATAATATTGCATCCGATACGAGAATTATAGTTATCAGGCGTGCAGGGTGTTTACCGGAATAATTGCAGTTCCTGCAGGGAATCTCCGGGGCTGTCACGCTGTTTCCGGGATCTACTGCCTCCCGGGAGAGATCTGTGATGCACTTCTCCGGCACTCATGTACCGGCGGATGACCGTTCGTTCCTGTTTGCGAGCAGTTTGCAGTGCAGGAGGTGGAGATGCGCGGTCCATTCAATCCCTTCAGCATTCTTCTTCAGATAACGGAGCGTCCCATTCGAGAACCCCGTTTTTTCATTCCGTGTACGACATATTCAGGAGGAAAGGATTTTCTTTACCGGCAAACATTACGGAATACATCATGCACCAGGTAATCTACTACTCGAGGGGTGGCAACACCAAAAAGGTGGCGGACGCGATCGCGGGGGAACTGAGCGTAACAGCGGTAGACGTTCAGGCCGCTTCTCTTGAGGCGGGCGACGGCGTCGTGTTCCTCGGCTCCGGCTGCTACGGCGGCAGGCCCGGGGAACACATGCTGAAATTTATCGAGGCGGGCGACTTCCGGGCTAGAAGGGTCGCCCTGTTCGGGACGTCCGGGGGAGGCGCGGGCAACGAAGTAAAGGGCATGGAGGCGGCCGTGAAAGAGAAGGGTGCCGAGGTGCTGGGGAGCTACTTCTGCAAAGGTCAAACCGCCCTGCTCGTCAACCGCGGCCACCCGGATTCCGCCGACCTCGAGGCTGCCAGGACGTTCGCCAGGGAGATGGCCGGCCTGTAGGTGCCGTCGATAAGGCCGACTGATCATCGTTCGGATCGCTTGGGCCAGCCCTACCTGCGCTGCCCTCGGCGGCCCCGATACTGATGATCGGTTCGTCGTAGCCAGGTCGAAGGCGACAGGAAAGGCGTTTCGCGGGAGTTCACCGGTTTAAATCCGTCTTCTCGCATTTCACTTCCGGGATGTTGCTATTACAAAAAATGCCCCCCGCATTCGGGCTCAGTGTCCTGGTAGCGGGGCTCCTCAGTTCCTACTGGCAAATACGGCTCCGGCAGTCTCCAATCAGCCCGATACCCAGGATACCGATCATCGCGGCGACTCCGGACTCAATGATATGTAAAAACAGAAGGGCAGCCGCCGCCAATGCGATACACAACCCAACAATAAACAGGAATAGTCCAAGTACAGTTTTGTTCATGTGTGTAACTTCTCAAATTCATTAAACGTCTTTTATCATTTAAAGGCAACTGATTCCGCCTAAACAGTGAACATGTTTACGCCGGCCGGGATTTTCTCGTTCGACTATGTTTTTTAAAAAATTGCACCGTTCTCCAGGAAAGAGGCGGGGTTATAGGGTAGTGCCCTAGAATGTAACTGAAAATATATTTCAGAGAATCTGGCCGAATCGCGTTGAGCAATAACCTGCGTTCATAATAAAAACTCGCACAGTGAGAGTGTTTCCATTATCAGTTGTTTCTTGGGGTACTACCCTGAGTTCTCACTGCTCTTCCTTCTTCAATGGACGTTTGAGGGTTCGTCCATAGAGCAGGGGTTGGAGGATGAAGTAGATCGCTACGGCAATGTAAATCGCGATTGCCACCTGGGGTAGGATCAGCGCGAGCAGCACGCCGATTCCGTCGAGAAAGATGCCGTATCGCCGCTGGTGCTCCAGGACCCGGAGATCCTCTTCTGCAAGACGGTCGATGAGCAATGTCGGGCGCCGGGCAAGGTAGCGCATGATCCGATCCAGCATGAATGACGCGAGAAACAGATCCAGTCCGTAAATGACCACCGACAGCCGGGAACCAGGTCCGACGAGATGCGTGGCCATCAGGCTCGTAGAGAACGGGAGCAGGGAGACGAAGAAGAGCATCACGAGCGTCATCCGGAACGTGACATGGTCTTCCTGTTCCGTCAGTCGGGTGATAGACGAGTGCGTGATCCAGAACCCGCCGATAAATACGAAACTGACGACGTAGGCGAGGAAGTAGGGCCACTCTCCCAGGAGTGCCAACAGCAGGTCTTCGGTAGCTTCCGGCACGGGGAGTTCGAGGACAAGCAGCGTGATGACGATCGCGAAGACGCCGTCGGCGAATGCGCTCAGCCGATCGGCGGGGAGAAAATCGAACAGGTGGTTTCGACCGGATCTCTTCGGGCTATCATCAGGGGCAGCCATTATCTCTCACCTCCACTTCGGCATGATGCGAAGAAGAGATAAAAAAGGGTTTGGGTGGTCGCCCCTCGAGAAAGTCGATCTGGAAGAGAGCGGTGAAGCCCTGACGCCCGACTTCTCGGCTGCTCTGCTCCTGCTCCAAGACAACCTCCGCCGGGAATGTCGTCACCAGCATGAGCGGCAACCATGCCACGATGGTAACGTTCGCACTGGGCGATGGTAGTTGGGATTCGTGACGGTCTTTGCCTGACTCTGTCGATTATGCGCTATATTTACGCTCTGATGAACCGTTTTGAGGAGGAGTCGTCTTGTTTTGAAGTAGCTATTTATAGCCCTGAGAGTATTACCACGCATCGTCAAAGTTCCGCACCATTGCCGCCAGTTGTTTCGGAAATGCGGAGAAGATCGGGAATTGACAGGAGCCGGATATGCTTCCGCTAGAGAAACTGTGGTATCGAAAACTTCTCCTTCTTGCACTCGCGCTCGGTGCGGCTGGCGGTCTGTGGGCTCTCCTCTTCATGGGAACTATCAATACGGGTACCGGCTTTTTCTTCGGCGACTCCGGCACCGGCTGGTGGACCGGCAGGTGGTGGTGGATACCCTTAACAGCCCTTGGGGGGCTTATGGTTGCCGTGCTCCGCAAAATCTGGAAGATCTCCCCAGAGGTTCCGGGAGCAACAGCACTCGCTCAGCAGGCGTGGATCGATACGGGAACGGCACCGTACTGGGTTGCCGTATCGGTAGTTTCGCTCATTACCGGCGCAAGTCTGGGTCCGTCGTTCGGCCTCGTCGTGATGGCCGGCGGTTTTGGCTCATGGCTTGTGACCCGTCTCCGGATACCGGATGAAGAAGCAAAACAGGAGTATACGTTAACCGGTATGGCGAGTGGACTCGGGGGTGCCTTTGCCGCTCCCCTGCTTGCGACAGTTCTGGCCTCTGAACTCTCACCGACTCCGAAGCGGAACTATCTGGCCGCATTCGTCCCCGAACTTTTTGGAGCAACCATCGGATTTATCATTTTCTTTGGCGTGACAGGGAGTGCGATACTGGGTTCCTATCCCCTTCCGGTTTTCGAGTTCCAGTATGTTCATCTGCTGACAGGAGTGCTGCTCGGCGTTCTGTCCGCATTCGTAATGATGGTATTCGTCCTCATCAGCAAGCTGGTCTCTGCCGCAGTCGAACGGATCTCCAACCCTCTTGTGCGTGGCAGCATCGGCGGTGCATTCGTCGGCCTCATCGCATATGCGCTCCCCCTCACGGCGACCGGCGGCAGCAGCCAGCTTGCCACGGAACTTCAGATCTCTGCCGCACTCGGGGCCGGTTTTATTGCCGCCGTCCTGATCGCCAAGATGTTCGCAGTTGCGCTGAGTCAGTCGAGCGGTTTTCTGGGTGGTTTGGTCTTCCCCATGATCTTTATGGGGGGAACAGCGGGGCTCCTGGTACACACCGTATTCCCTGATATCCCGGTTGCACTGTCTGTTGGAGCTATGCTGGCGGCAGTGCCCGGTGCTTACTTAACCGCACCGGTTGCCATGATCCTGATAGCGTTCGGTACGGTTGGCATAAGTCCGGAGGCGATGGTTCCGGTTGGCATTGCCGTTGTTACGGCACAGATCACGGCATCTCTCTTTCGGGCCTTTGTGATACAAGAGCAGAAGCCCGAATAGCAGGCTCAATAATTGTCTGGAGCGATCCCCGGTCATCGGAAACCGGGTACGTTTTTGCCGTGGCCACGGGCAGACTCTCGCTGCCGTCTCCCGAGCTCCCCGCCGACGAAGATCGGCGGCACGAGACCAATCAGCGCTGCGACGAGGATCATCACCATGCCGTCCTGGCCGGTGAAGGTAAGGGCGGTAATCGCCAGCACCGCCGAGATAGATCCCGCGTTTGAGCATGCAGAGCAGGATGCAGAAGCCGTTGACGATCCTGACGCCCTGCTCGGAGAGGACTCCTTTGAGGAAGATGGCGGCCGTATGCCCGGCGGCCAGTGTCAGGAGGCCGAGACACGATATAGAGAAGCCGGAATAGGTGCTCTGCATCTTCCAGTACGCAGCAAGCGGTATCGCAAGGAACACCTCCACGACATTCCAGCACCGGTCCGTCATATCGAGAGCCTTTCGCAGTGAACGGAATCCGTGGCCGGATCATGTCTGTACAGGACACCATAGAGGAGACGCATCCCGGTCTAACCCCCTGGAGTGAACTGTCTGATCCAGAGAGGGAAGAAGATCGAAACGAGTCCTGACCATCCCCTGGATGGACCTGAAGATTATTCAGTCATACTATCTATCGGTGTATTCGTCCTCTTTGCCGCGGATTGCCGTATTTCGGCATTATCTCCTGAAGATGCGGCAGTTGTAGTACAGGTGTAGCACCAGCACGATCAGGAATGGGCCCCAGAGAAGAAAGTGGATCTGCTGGGAGAGCGCCTTATCGAGGAGCCCAAACGTCAGGGGCCGCACCAGCCCCGGCTGCGTGATCCCGAAGCCGCTGATCAGGAAGAGGAGCGTAAGTCCGAGGAGGGTCCAGGAGACCAGTTTTCGATAGGTGAACCGCACCATCCTTCTTCCTCCCTATCCCCGGTCGAAGAAGGATCGGTCAATGCTCCCGTTGTTCGCATACCCCCGGCTCTCCCAGTAGCCGCGGTAGTTCTCATCGTCGGATACCTCGATCCGGGTCACCCATTTCACCCACTTATAGCCCCAGCGATCCTCGGCCACCAGCTGGAAGGGGAATCCCCGCTCAGCCGGCAGGGTGACGTTGTTTATGGCATAGGCCAGCAGGATGTCCCGGTCCTCGATGTAGGCAAGGGGAAGTGAGGAGGAGTAGCCGTCCGCCGCGTAGAAGATGACCGTACTTGCTCCCGGCTTCACCCCCGCCTCCTGCAGGAGATCCTTAACTCTCAGTCCCTCCCAGAGGATGGTGACATCCCAGCCTTCCACGCAGTAGAGGGTAACAACCTTGCGGTAGTGAGGGAACCGCTCCAGGAGCGCATCGTAGGAGTATACCTTTCTGCTCGCCACCTGTCCGTCGATGGTGAGCGTGTAGGTGCTCGCATTCACGTACTGCGGGCCATGGATCGAGTTCTCACGAAAATCCGCAATCGAGGAGAGCTGCTCCCCCTGGTCACTCCCGCACCTCTGCAGGTGCAAGCTCCGTCACTTCCGATCTGCTCTCCACCAGGTCGAGGGCGTAGAGAACGGTGATGGCGCCGATCAGCACTATGACTATGATCAGGCCCGTGCGGCGTCCAATGCGCATGAAGGTTCCTCCATCTGATTCCTATAACCGCTGAAGTGTGGCACCCGGTCCATATAAATACACTGCAGCTCCCCCGGGGAGGAGATCCGCAGGCCGATCGCGCAGCGGCAGGACGATCGGCACGTATGCGATTGTCACCACCATCAGGAGCACCATCAGCCCTACGGCAAAGGCGATGTCCCCCTTCGCCACCTGCGCGAGTTTCGGCAGGAACGGGGCTCCTGCGGCAGTCCCGAGGATGAACAGGCCGATGGAGAGCCCTTCGGAGAGCGGGAAGATCAGCAGGAGAACGAGCGTAAGCAGCGGTACCAGGACAAAGTTTGCTGCCAGGGAGAGGATCACCAGCCGTATATTCTTCAGCGGTTCGATGATCTGCTGCACGGTCAGGGCGAATCCCATACCGAGCATGCTCGAGAGCACGAAGATCACTGCCGCAAGAACGCCGATCGTCTCGAGGAAGTCCAGAAACGATACGGTTGTTACCATACCGTCACTCTATCCGCCGGATCGGCATACGCCAGTCAACTGCTGAACTGATCTCATGCTCCCCGATCTTACCGTTCATTCAAACATTTTCCCCGGGATCTCTCTTGCGGATGGTAGGCCCGATCACCAGGGGTCAAAGTTGCAGACGTTGTCGATACAGCCCTGGTACATGTTCGCCAGGTCGTCGGCGACGATGTGGGCGAGACCGGTTGTATCGATGACCAGGTTCCGCTCGAGGGTCTTCGACTTGAACTCCCACCCCTCGCCCGGCTTCAGCCGCTGGTCGAGGTTCGGGAGATCCGCCTCGGTCAGGGTGCGGTCGACGTGGTTCGTATACGTCTGCATGACAAAGGTATGCCCGTCCGGTGAGCGGAGCATGAAGACCGGCCTGCCCGCCAGGGTACTCGTATGTGGTGACGCGGCGGATCTGCGTCGGCTTGTAGGCGATCGCGGCCTGCCCCACCTCCGGGGTGAAGGCGGGAGGCATCTGCATCCTGGCCACGAAGTTGAACACGAGGCCTTTGAAATCACGGGGTTCGCCGGCCAGGAGAAACGTCAGATGGTCCATCATCCAGAAGCGCCGTGGATTCTTCCAGACGAGATCCACCTGCGCCTCCTTCGCCAGCTCTTCAGCGTCCATGGGGTCGTACTTCTCGGGCGGGCAGGTGTTCAGTCCCGTCGTGTTGTAGACCAGCGCTTCCCACTTTCCCAGTTCGCCTTTCAGCAGGAATAATTCGCACTGGGGAGAGTTGCGGGCATCCTCGATGTAAAGAGTCTTTCCAGTCTCGATCATAGTCTTCCTCCTTGGGTAGCCAGGGTGGTTTAAGATCAGGCCACTCCAGAGATATCACCGGTAATAAACCTTCCCTGCCTTCAGCGCGGTCGCGTCTCATCCGTCGCCTTCGTTCTGCACTACGGACGAAAGGCCGTCAGGAACGACGTCTTCGGCGCGGGCAGCCTGAAACAGTTGCACGTGAATGTATTACATTCCTGAGAAAAGTGAACGATTACATTGGTCCCCTTTTGGTCTGAGAGCCCTGCATTTTCCCCTTCATCCTGCTGGCGGGCTTCCGGAGCGTGGGTAATGGTTTCGCACATCACTACCCCCATCGCGTCCATAAAGCCCTTCGTGGGTGCGACCGCGAAGCAGTTACTTTTTTGTGGCATACTTGTCCATGAGGACGATCATCTAATACAAACCTGAAGGGGTGCTTGCTCATGGAAACCAGAGATGGTAAAGGTATGAAATCGATCGATCCCGGGTCCAGGTCCCTGCCGGTGCCGGCATTTGCGGGCGGAACGAAGGCGATCACCATGACTCCGGTTGTGGGCACGCCGCGACGGGAGTACGCCGGGATGTTCATCCCCGGTGACGAGCAGCTGGAGGACGGCGAGATGCGAGTGACGGTGCTCGGTAGCGGCAACCCCTGGGTGACGCGTGGCCAGGCCTCGGCCGGCATCCTCGTCGAAGTCGGGAACGCCGAGCGCGACCTCCTGGTCTTCGACCTCGGCAGCGGCTCCCTCGCGAACTTTGCGAGTCTGAAGCTGCCGGTCAACAAGCTCAACAAGGTGTTCCTGACTCATCTGCACGCCGACCACATGGGCGACCTCATCACGCTCTCCGGGAGCTTCTCAAAGATAGGCCGGGCGGACGGACCGATCTACGTATGGGGGCCCAGCGGGACCGAGCCTCGCCTGGGCACGCGGCACTTCGTCGAATCGATCGAGGAAGCGCTTGCGTGGGACACCGAAGCCGGGCGCGGCGCCATAAATCCGGACAGCATGAGGATCGTGGTGTCCGAGTTCGACTTCAGCCGGACCCAGGTGGTCTACGAGGAGAACGGCGTGAAGGTGACGTCGTTTCCCGTCGTCCACGCGCTCAACGGCGCTGTCGGCTATCGCATCGATTTCGCCGACCTGTCGCTCGTTTATTCGGGAGATACTCGAGCGTGCTGGCCACTCGTGCGTGCATGCAACGGCGGCGTCGACCTGCTCATTCACGAGTGCTTCCCACCGGCGGCGGCACTCGCTGCCGCTTCGGGCCTCTCCATTGAGCGGGCGACGATGGCGCTCAATGCCGCCCACACCTCGCCGCAGGCCGCCGGCAAGGTGTTCGGACTCGTGAGGCCGCGCATGGCCGGCCTCTGGCATACGCTCCTCCTGCCCCGGGTCATCCCCCTGGTCTTCTCGGAGCTTGGTGCGGCGTATGACGGCCCCGTTGTCCAGACCCAGGATCTGACGGTATTCAACGTGACGAAAGAAGCTGTGGTCGCTCGCCAGGCAAAGGTGGTGGATCAGTTGCCGCCGATCCCGGGTGAGCAGCGTGTCGCCTACACGCCCTTCGAGCCGACGCCACCCGCCTGGTGGGCGGAGGCACTCATCCCGCTCGACGACGTTCCAGCATCCCGCCGTACGTGACGCATGAGGAGATCCCTGGGGGAAGATCCGAAGGTACGGTAGAATCGGTACACTACAAACACGATGAATTCCGCGGCCGTCAGGGAGAAGATCCCGGGCTAATCCCACCATGTTTCTGTAAGATGCTGCCAATCCATCAAATTACCGGAGGGCTCGAAGGTGTTCCTTCGACGCCTGCCGATTCGCCGTGGTCTGCCGGTTCTTCGTGGGATCCGGAAAAGAGAGAAATGTCCCGGGGAACCTCTCTTTCGGATGAAGATCCCGTCTACGGCATGTAATTGACCGTGCCGGGATCCAGCGCGTCCCAGGAACCGCCCAGTTCGTCCCACATGATCCGCGCCGATCCGCCGACGGGCGTCAGGGTAAGATCCCGATCCAGGGTCTCTGGTTCGGAGTTTCCAGCCTGCAGGCAGACTCTTGAGCCGCTTGTCCAGGTTCGGGAGATCCGCATAGGTCAGGGTCGGGTCCATGGCGGTTGTGTAGTTCTTATAGACCCAGGTTGTCCCCTCGGCGTCCTCCAGCAGAAAGACGGGCTTGTCTTTCTCAAAGGTGATGATTGAACTGCGCTTAAAAAACTTCGACGTGTACTGGACCTTCGTGGGATCGAGGACCTGGGGCTTGCCCGTGGGTAATGGCTCCAGTTCACCCCAGTAATGCGCCTTGAGGCCGTTGAAATCGCGCATGGTTGTCGACGCAGGTATTTCGAGTCTGTCTATCAGCCAGTATCTGCGTCCTATGGGGGGGTTTAAGGAAGCGCTCTCCACCTGGTACTGTTTCGCCAGCGCCTCTTTATCGAGGCCCTTGTAGAGGGTTTCGGGGCATGAGTCTCCCGGGTCGTTCAGCCCGGTCGTGCCGTACGTCCCGCCCGGACCGCACCATAGTATCACTTCGCAGAGGCTCACGTTCCGCAGGTTCGAAAATGTCTGCATGACCATTGTGGCCTTGTCCTGCACGTTCATCTCGCAGCCGGAGATCGGGCTTGTGGCCGCAGGGGTGACCATAAAGGTCTGCGCTGCGCCCGTCCGACCTGGTGTGGGTTCATCGGTTGTTTTCTTCATCAAATAACCTCCGTTAACGGTTGCGGGAAATATATGAAAGACGATAATAACGTATCCCTCTCCACCCTGACCTGCACGTGTCGTGGTTATGCCATCTGTACGGGTAAGAAGGGTTGGACGTGAAATGTACAGCGACATACATCGTCAATCGACCCTCCGTATCGGCGGACACTCCCACGTCGCATCCACGACTTCCTGGTGCGGGACATACAGGCGCAGAATGGGGAACCATGCGCCGCTGCCGGTCGGCAGCCAGTTCGACTCTTTATCCGCTCCGGGTGATTCGTCCTGGAAGTAGAAGGTCGTCCCGCCATCCGCATTCTTCCTGACGCCCGGCACCCGGTCACCGATGGAGTAGCGGTTGATCGGGTTTTTGATCAGGTTCATGTCGGTGCCATAGGCGGTCATCGACCAGAATGCATCGACGGGCGGTTCCGAGCCCCTGAGGAAAGTCACCTCGTACTTATGAGCGCCCGTGAGCGGTTCGCCCCTATCGTCCGTGAAGTTGATCAGGTAGACCGCTTCGGCCGGGTCGTTGGCGGCTATGCCGGCCAGAGACTGGCAGGCGGCCCGCAGGAGAAACTCATCGCCGAACCGGCCTTCGCTGGGTGGAGGGTAGCGCCAGCCGTTGACGACCGTCGCCCAGGACCCGGCCGCGAAATACTGCCGCAGCAGCAGCATGCCTGCGCCCGCCGCGCGCTGCAGCGCCTTCTTCACCGCATCCGGCTGCTGATCTACGTCCCGGTCAGGTCCGATGCCGATCGTCGCGAACTGCTTGAGCAGGATCTCGTGGTGCGCCGGGGCCGGGTTCTCGGCCAGCATGGCGTTGAGCGCTTTCCACGGGCCCATCGGATCCTCGGCCGCTGCTGCGGGCCTGTAGACGTCACGGCGTTCGGGCCGGGGAGCGTCGGACTGGCCCCAGAGGCTCAGCGGTGTCAGCCTGTACTGCGCCTGGAGGGCGTGAACGGCGGGCAGGTCATCGGCTCCGTTCACCAGGGTGCGGCCCAGGATCAACATCCAGGGCGTCGGGCAGGACGGCGTCACCGCGGTCACGCCCTCGGGGAGATCGCCGCGCCAGTCGGGGCCGATGAGCGCATAGTGGCCTGCCGGTGGATCCGACGCGCTGGCCGACATAGGCGAAGTTGTCCGAGGTATACCCCACGAGCTGAAACGTCCAGTAGCGTTCCGGCGAGATCTCGGGAACGGTGAGGATCATCGGCTCCGCGCTCGAGCTCCACCCAGGCGATTGAGTACAGAGTATCGTTGTTCGGGCAGCCGCCGTCGCGGTAGGTGGCGTCGATCACCTCGGTGGCATGCCAGAACGTGTTGACCGGTGCATACGGAACATGCTTCGGGTCCTGGGATATATTCGTCCACTTGTAGCGGGTCTGCGCATTATAGACGTACGGGAAACCGTAGATGAACGCCTGCAATGCCAGTGAGTAGGCGTTCTCCGCTTGCCAGTCGAAGACCGCGGCCGCAACAGGCGCCGATGCCCGCGGAGCCGCACCTGCCTTCGCTTCGAGGTCGTTCGTACCCTCTGCCGCGCCGAGACCCGCGCCGATACGCTTCAGATCGTCGGCGGTCAGAATCCGGGCGCCTGCTCTCCGGATGCTGTCCTCGATCTCTCCGGCGGACTGCGGGTTGATGAAGAGGCCGACGGCCACCGCACCGGGGTTCAAAGCATGACCCAGGTGGGTCGCCCGGACATTCAGCTCCGCGGGGCTGCCAACCGGTTTGCCGGCGACGGCGGTCAGGTTCGCCGCAACACGTTCAGCTCAGCGCCGCGACGTCCACGCCCGAGGTCGAACCGATCTCGATGACGCTGACGCCAACCTCCCCCTGATCGTTCTTCGCGAGGACCAGGATATTGCTGACGTTGACCATCCGGAGCCGGGAACGAAGCCGCTCGATCGTCTCCAGTGCAGCGTCGGCCGCTGCCCTGCTCGCAAAGACCCCGGCCACCAGGTGCTGCTTTTCCGGGAGCGGCTCCGGTTTCGACACTCGCTTTTCCTGTTGTAATTCCATTGATCTCACCTCATATGGCGTTACATAATGCCTGGATTGGGCTGCTTCAGTTGACGTGCCGCGCCTCTGGCTCTCTCCAGCTAGAGGTTGCCCGGGCCGACTTGGAGTACCGCCGGAAGCATACCCGCCAGTCAGGCATAGTATGGATGGAGACAGGATTCCCTGAATAAAAAATGAAAGCGGGCCAGTCTCGGCACCGACTCATCGTGCCGGGGCAGCCATCGGCTTCTTCTGCTCCTGTGCATCGGCCGCTTCGACCGCGTCCCGAAGCGCCGCTCCGGCCATCACGAGGGCTTCCGGCGTGACCATGCCCTGGGCGATAAGGAACCCGTTTGCATCTCGGAGCGCCTGTTTGAGGTCCTTCGCCCAGAGGTGCTCGATGAGCATGATGCCGGCGGCGGTGTCGTTCGGGATTTCGTCCGCGATCCTCTTGACGTTCTCCTCGGTCATCCCGAAGCTCCTCTCGGCAGCCGCCATGGTGCCGGCCTCGGCACCGGTCTGTGCTCCCTCCTCCCCGCCGGCCCCGAAGCCGATGAGCGCGCCGACGACGGAGCCGAAGCGCTCACGCTCCTCATCGCTCAGCTGGGTAGCCTCCACGCCGCTGACCTTGCCGTCTGCGTCTTTGTACACGAACCGGAGGTCGATCATCCTGACGACACCCTTCTCCATCGCCGACCCGAGCGCTTTTCGGATCTGGCCGTGGAAGTCCGGGTTCTCGAATCCGATGACCAGGAGCTGCATCGGTCCATACATAACTTCAGCCATGTTGTGTTCCCCCTTGACTAAATACATAGGTTGCCCGCCCGCACGCCATGATCCGGTGCCCCATGCTGACGAATCAAAGAGCAGAGTGTTTCTCCCTGCAATCTTCACGCCTCTCTGGCAGCGTGCAGACCGGCGGCGGGTTCGAACCATGATGGGGTGTCAAATATAAAATAGTATTTATACAATTCAGGTACGCCCGAATATCCGGATACTTTCCGTTTTCAGAGCCATTTCTCCCCAATCAGGCTCCGTGCCCTCCGGCATTCCTGTCCTGCCGTCTCGACGGACTCGTTGATTGCTCATCTCTCAGTTTTTCTTCTTTCTTTGCTGCGATACAGAGCAATCCGGCATCACCCCGGCGGGGCAGAACCGCTCTCTGCCGTTCGTTCCTGAGTCCGGAATCCCACAAAATCCGGTGCAACCGCCGCAGGTATCTATATATACTCTCTCCTCTATCCTGCCGCGACGTGGGATCAGTGATACCGTGGACGTTTTCACCCTACACCGCCTGCAAGTAGTTCTTCCCTTTTCAGAACGGTTAACAAGACATACGCACGTCCGGCGCAGCGGAGATACCCGGGAAACGGGGAGAACACCATCCACCTGTCTGCACAGGACCAACGCACGCGGGATCGTGATCGCATGCACACGAGCTCTCCCGCCTCTCAAGAGACGGAGAACTTGCAACAGTCGAGGAAGGTGAAACATATGAGAAGTATATCTTTCAAGGCGATGACCGTCGCGATTCTCGTCATCGTCGTCATCTGTGCGACGGGACTCGTTTCGGCACTGCCACCTATCGGGCAGCCTACGGGACCGCCGGTAGTAGTCGCACCTCCGACTACGGTACCGCCGACACCGACGCGAACCCCAATCGTCGGACCGACAATAGTAGTCGAACCGCCAATAGCCGTACTTCCGACGGATACACCCCGGATACTGCCGACGGTCACACTGACGCCGACGCCGACAATGACACCGTCGGTCACGCCTACGCCAACGCAAACACCGACCGTGACACCGACGCCAACGGTCACGCCGACGGCTACCCCTACAGCCACACCTACGCAGTCGCAACCATCGACGGTCACCCCTCTGCGGCCGTCACCGCCGGCGGTCGCACCTCCGCAATTGCCGCCGCCGTCCCAGCAGAACGTCTCGGCAGGTGCCGGGATACAGGTATCGAGCGGCCCGGCGGATACTATGTATCCTGCAATATCCGGAGAGAGTATCATCTGGGTGAAGAACGATTCATCGAACGATTCGGTCTCGGTGCAGCTCTACAATACGTCCTCGGGAAACACCTCGACCATATCCAATGCCACGTCGGTCCCTCTCGTTATGCCGTACCAACTTGCCATCGCTCAAAATAACGCTGTCTGGTCGGGAACAGACCCGCAGACGGGAGGCATCAACATCTACCTCTACGACACCGCTTCGGCCGGGCTCCGGCAGGTGACGGAAGACGGCCCCGGGGCGCAGCTGGACCCGGGTGTTTCGGAAGGCTACATCATCTGGACGAACCTTACGAACGAGTCGAGCGATGTATACCTCTACGAGATTGCAGGCGGAAACATCACACCCCTGGTCACCGATCCCTACTACCAGATGGAGACGGCCATCGGTGGAAATACGACGGCCTGGGTGGATAATAAAACCGAGGGCGGAGACTTCGAGATCGTAGTAGCGCCCCTCGGGAGATCGGAAGGAACGATCCTCGGCACTTCAGGTGACGATCAGTATCCCGATGTCTCGAGTGACGGCAGTCGCGTCGCCTGGATCAGCTTCCTCGAGAACCGGAGCGCCGTCTACCTCTATGACGTGGCGACGAATAACGCAACCCAGATAACCGGAGCATCCGCACTCCCGGATTCTGTTGCGGTCGATGGCAACCTCGTGGTCTACTCGGATCTGCGGAGCGGAAACCACGACATCTATCTGTATAATATCACCACCGGCATGGAGACGCCGGTCACGCAGGACCTGTACGATCAGTCCTACCCGGACGTCTCCAACGGCGAGATCGTCTGGATGGGCAACAATACCGGTCACTGGGAGATCTACCGTGCCTCTGCCGGCGGGTAGCGGGAGGAGAGTTGGATAACTGACGAGTCCGACACGTAACTCCGATACGGACATTCACGAGCTAGTGTTCTGTGGTGGTTCCCCACCACAACGCATTCCACCTTTTTTGCTGGAGCGGGGGTAGCGAGCAACCGAAAGAGGCGATGGAGAGCCTCCCGGTGGATAGGGCACCAGGTATCCTTCCCGAAGGTACAACTCGAGAGATTGCGCACGGAATCGTGACGGGTTTGCGTGTATCGGCGAAGGAGCCGGGCTGGTCTTCCCCGTAGCTCACGCTTTTCGAAGCGTGAACCGGAACGCCGCGCCTTCCTCGGGGTGGCCGGCCGCCCGGTCGTCGATCCGGACTCTCCCGCCGTAGCGCTCGACGAGCGTCCGGACGATGAAGAGCCCGAGTCCCTGACCGCTCCCCCTGGCCATGCCCCGTTCGAACCGGGTGAAGAGTTTTCCTTTCACCTCGTCCGGCACGCCCGGGCCCGTGTCCTCGACCGAGACCAGCACCTCGCCGTTCCGCTCCTCGGCCCGGATGGCGATCTCGACATCCGCTCCACCGAACTTGACGGCGTTGCCGATGAGGTTCGTGAAGACGGTCGGGAGGAGGCCGTCCGCCAGCACCTCGACCGGCGAGCCGTCGTACCGGATCGATGCACCGGGGAATCGTGCGATCTCATCCCTGATGACCGCATCGAGGTTCACCGGCACCAGGTTGCCGGATTCCTCGGAAGCCCGCCGGATGGTGGCGACGTTCCGGAGTATCTCGCTGCTCCGGTCGATGCTGTCGTGCAGTTTCTCGGCATAGGTCTTCAGGTCTCCTTCCGCAAGGTCTGCGAGGAGGTCGGCGTACATGCTCGAGACGTTGTTCGCGTTCCGGACATCGTGGGTCATGATATCGAGGTACATGTTCGCCTCGTCGCGTGCCGCTTCCACCTCCCCGCTCTTCCGGACAAGATCCTCGGTGCGGCGCCGGAGCGCTTCTTCCGCCCGTTTGCGCTCGGTGATATCCATCACCATGCCGACGATAAAGCGGCGGCCGTCGGTAAGCGTGCCCGGCGAGGACGCGAAGAAACTCCAGTGCCGGGTCAGGCCGTCGCGGGTGTGGATAGGGAATTCGATCCCGATCGTGTGCCGGTCGCCCCTGAACAGTGCCTGTACGTGATCGCGCACGGCATCCGCGCCCTCGCCGTAGGCACGGGTGAGCCAGGCGTCGAACGTTGGCACGTCCTCGAGCGTATACCCGGTCAACTCGGTCCAGGTGCGGCTGATCTGGAGCACTTCGCCGTCCTCGGCGTGCATGATGATCGGGATCGGTGCATCCTCGATGGCCAGCCGGAACCGCTCCTCGCTCTCCTTCAGGGCTTCCTCTGCCCGTTTGCGGTCGGTGATGTCGCGTGCGTTCACCAGGAAACCCCGGACGGCCGGCTCTTCCAGGAGATTGGCGCCGATTATATCCAGATACAGCCACTCTCCAGAGATGTGCCGAATCCTGACTTCGAGGGTGATCCGCTCTCTCGGATGGGCGGCAGCAGTACGGAGGGCGTCCACCACAAGCTGCAGATCGTCCGGGTGCGTCAGTTCGAGGACGCTTCTCCCGATGAGGTCTTCGGGTGCATACCCGCCGATCGGTTTCACCGACGGGCTCGCATACTGGATGCGGCCGCCCGGATCGAGGACGACGACGATGTCCGAGGCATTCTCGGTGAGCAGCCGGAACCGTTCCTCGCTCTGACGCAGGGCTTCTTCGGCCTGCTTCCGCTCGGTGATGTCCCGAACGATCATCGTCGTCCTGACAACACCCTCCCTGTCCGTGAAGAGCGCGGACGATACCTCGCCGGGGAAGGTGGTCCCGTCTTTTCGCCGGAGCCTGAGTTCTCCTTTGAACCTCCCGGTCCTGGCCCTCTCCTCGAGAGCGGGCTTGAGGCGCGGATCCGAGAGATCCGCGACACCGTTCCTGCCTGCGCGGATCAGCTCCTCCTCGGTCATTCCGAAGATCCGGCGGGCCTCGGCATTGGCAGCGTAGATCGAGCCGTCGGGATCCGTGAGAAGAACCGCGTCGATGCTGTTCTCGACGAGGTTCCGGTACCGATCCTCGCTCTCCCGCAATGCCTCTTCGGCCCGTTTCCGGTCGGTGATATCGGTGAAGCTCTCGAGAGCCTGCGTCGACTTGGCCGGATGCATCCTTAATCGGCTGGGCAATAATGCGTGTACCAGCGCCCACGTTCCGGGTTGTACTTCTCAACTTTCGCAACTTCGCCCGTTGCAAAGACGCGCTGTGCCGCACACACTTCGCACGGCTCGCTCCTGCCTCCGTAGAATCGATAGCATCTCCGGCCGACGGGCTCCTGTTCGGGAAACAGGTCGCGGGTCTTCTGGTTTACCCAGACGATTGTCATATCCGGGTCGATGAGTGACTGTGCCGTATCAAGCGCGGACAGGATGGAACCTGCCCGTTCCTTCTCCCGGCACAGGGCCTCCTCCACTCGCTTGCGTTCTTCGATCTCGATCCGGAGCCGGTTATTGGCACGCTCGAGTTCGGCAGTCCGTTCCCTGACCCGGTCGTCGAGCTCGGCATAGGCCATCTGTAACGCTTCTTCGGCTTGCTTTCGCTCGGTGATGTCAATCGCAACACCAATCTTTTGCTTGAGCGAACCGTCTGCGTTTCTCAGAAATGGACGTTCGTACGTATGCAGGATGCGCCATGAGCCGTCTTGATCTCTTGTGCGATGTTCATTTTCCAGAATCTCATTGTCTGCGGCAGATAGAACCTTTGACTGGAAGGCGATCACTCTTTGCAGATCGTCGGGATGGATCATGTTGGCAAACAGTTCCGCACCCATGGCTCGAACGTGCCCGGTCGAATACCCCAGAATTCGCTGGATGCCATTGTTGGAGTACACGTTGCTCTGCGTCTCCAGATCATAGATATAGATAATAGCAGGAGAGGTATTCACGACCGATGAGAGAAAATGTTCCTGTTCCAGCAATGCCTCCTCCAGCCTCTTGCGCTCTTCAACTTCGGCTTTAAGTTTGGTATTGGACAGTTGAGCTCCGCCGTTCTCTCCCGGACACGGCACTCCAGTTCATCCCGTGCCTCCCGCAGTGCCTTCTCCGCCTGCTTTCGCTCGGTGATGTCCAGCACCCCCGCGATAGCGCCGGAATACTTCCCCTTACTGCTGTAGAGTGGAGAGGTGACCAGCAGGGTATCGATACGGCTCCCGTCCTTGCGGATGAACGTATATTCCATCTGCTCGCTCACCCCCGCCCTTCGGCGCTCCTTCTCTTCATCCAGACGGCCCCTGTCCTCTTCGGGAAGGAACTGCGCAAAGGGTTTTCCCACCACCTCTTTGACGGTGTAGCCGAGCATCTCCGCCATCCGCTCGTTGACGAAGGTGATACGTGCACCGGTATCGATCGCCCCGATGCCCTCGCTCAGGCTCTCCGGAAGTGCCTGGAGTTCTTCGGTCAGGGCATGCAGCTCCTCGTTTGCAGTCGCAGGATCTTCGGCCTGCTGCTCGCCATGCCGAACCGCCGGTATCCGAGCCTCAGCCGGATGGAGGCTGATGAGCTGCACGCCCCGGAGCGGTTCGTCCTGCATGACGCTGCTTGAGACGAGAACCGGGTGCTCCTGACCGTCGGAGGAACGGATGGTGCAGGTGAGATCGGTGACCTCGTGCCGCCCGGAGAGCAATGCCGTTATCTTCGCCGCGCACGTTTCGTCTGCGATCTGCGGTGTCAGGTGCAGGCGCACGAACCGGTCTGCGTCGCTGCCGTGGAGGGCGTCCCGATCGATGCCGAGGAGGCGCTCGAGCGGGCGGTTGATCCAGGCCACACGGGTGTCGCGATCGATCAGGAGCGCCCCCTCGGTGAGCGTATCAAGTATGACTGCTGCCGACTGCAATTCGGCTGAGAAATAGCGGGGTGAACTCATTGCGTAAGTACTCCTGCAGGCTCGATTTCAAGTTTTTATAAATGATAGTGCATAAAGCCTTTCAACGACGAATAAACGAAATGAAGAAATGCCTCCAGTCTCTCCGGAATTGCAATCGTTCAGACCGGCACGAACGGATCATCTGTTCATGGAGGCAAAAAGGGTTTGCATCGATACCGTCCTCCTCGCTTGCGGCGGTCCGGCTGCATGAGCGAACGGGATGCTGCGTTATCCTCTCGATCCCGCCTCCGCCCTCCTCCCGGGAAGACGGGTAACGGCAGCAGGCGGCCATCCGAACGGAAAAAGGGTGCATCCGCCCTCACGCCATCTCGTTGCGCTGCAGAAACGCCCGTATCGCCCGGGACTCCACCCATCCCCGGTCGAGCTGCCCGACGATATCGTTGATCCGCTGCACCTGCTCCCGGATACTCACGGCGGCCGTTGCGTCCTCGAGCAGATCCGCCCGGGCCAGGATAACCTGCAGGGGGTGGCGGATATGGTCGCCGAGGATAGCGAACTGCTCCATGTTCTGTTCGATCTGGGCATACGCCTGCCGCCGGATCGCTTCGTGATGTTTCCGGTCGGTGATGTCGTACATGATGCCGTGGCTTGCTACGGCGCGGCCGGCAGCATCGTAGGCGAACCTGCGGGCAGCATGGATCCAGCGCTCCTTGCCGCCGGGCAGGCAGACGCGGTAGTCCATCACGAAATCCTTCCGGTCACGGATACTCCGCTCGAGCTCCGCGATGACGTGCTCGCGGTCATCGGGGTGCAGTCGGTCGACAAGGGCGGCGATGCCCGGTTCGACGCTCCCGGGTGCATACCCGAGCAGCTCGCACTGCCGGGGATTCCACTCTGTTCTGCCGCTCTCGAGATCCCAGAACGATATCCCGGCCGAGATGGCATCCAGTGCCAGTCCCAGCCTGTCGCGGCTCGTGCGCAGTTCGTCTTCGATCCGTTTCCGCCCGGTGATATCCTGCACCACCGAGAGAAGGTACCGCTCTCCGCCTACCGTCACCACGTCCTGGTTGCTCGAGATGATACGCATCTCGCCGGATTTCGTGAACAGCGATTTCTCCAGATCGCGCACCGAACCTTTCCGCAGAAGCTCGGCCATGAGGCGTGAGCGTCCCTCGGGGTCGGGGTCGATGCCCAGCTCGAAACGGTTTTTGCCGAGCGCCTCCTGCCTGGTGTAGCCGAATGTCTTCACCCACTGCTCGTTAACATTCACGTACGCACCGCCGTCCCGCCGGGCCAGCGAGATCGGGAAGGGCGCCCGCTCGAAGATGAGGAAGAATCTCCGCTCGCTCTCCTGCAGGGCACGCTTCGAGATGAGGCGGTGCATGGCGATGGCGATGTAGTCGGCGACGGCCTTCATCACCGCGAGGTCTCTCTCCGGGAAACGGGTGCGTGAACGGGTTCCGAAGGAGAGCGTACCGAGGACGGCACCTTCTACGATGAGCGGATGGCATGCATACGCCTGCACGCCATAGGATCTGACCAGCTCCGTTCGGGGGTCGGGTGTGGTGGGGATCTCTTCCGCCACAATCCGGCAGGCATCCCGGGCTGCACACCCGCAGACGGCGGTGCCGTAGTCCAGCCACTCGATCTTCCGCGCCTCCTCCTCCGGAATACCGCCCACTGGCATTCAGGTGCATGCAGCCTTTCTCCGGGTCAGCGAGGTAGTTGAAGAAGACGTCGCACTCCAGAAACGCCATGGTCTTCCGGCAGAGATCATTGGCGATCGCCTGGGGATTCTCGGCCGTAAGGAGCCGGCTTGCCACATCCGCCAGGAGCTCCTCGCGGCGTTTACTCCAGAGAAGGCTTTCCTCCGCCTGCCTGAGTTCTGCGTTCTCCCGGCGAAGAGCCTCGATCTCTGCCTGCAGCCGGGTGACGAGTCCGGCATCCGGGCAGTCCCCTGCCGGCTCTCCTTCCTCCTGTTCGCGAACCGTGTTCTTTCCTGGGGAGTGAGGTGGTGCGGTCATATGCGTATCCGTATGCTGTCCGGGTAAAATGGAGGAGAAAGCTCTACTCGCATTTACATAGCAGTAACGATCCGTCTCCCACGATAGCGATCGTTACCGGGGGGCAGGGAAGTCGTCGGCCTGCGTGTTCGCCGAAAATGTTCAGTTAAAAACTGCTCCGGGATCCCCGGCGGCCGGGTCTCTCCGTAGCTCACGCTTTTCGAAGCGTGAACCGGAACGCCGCCCCTTTCTCAGGGTGGCCCGGCACCCGGTCGTCGACCCGGATATGGCCGCCGTAGCGCTCGACGAGGATCTGCACGAGGTAGAGCCCGAGCCCTTCGCCGACGCCCCGCTTCTGCTGCTCGTACCGGTGGAAGATCGCATCCTTCTCATCGTCCGGAACGCCCGGGCCGGTGTCCTCGACCGTTACCCGGATGAACTCGTCCATGTCTTCCACCCGGACGGTGATCTCGACATCGAGACCGCCGTGCTTCACGGCGTTGCCGATGAGATTGTTGAAGATCACGGAGAGCAGATCGTTTGCCAGGACCTGCGAGTGGCCCCCTTCGTAGCGGAGGGTGCTGCCCGGGAAGTTCTCGATCACCTCACGGGCGACCGCGTCGAGATCCACCGGTCTGAGCTCGGACGATGCCCGGTGAATCTGGCGGATGGTTGAGACGGTCTTTAAGATCTCGATGCTCTTCTGGACGCTCTGCTGCAGTCTCTTCGCGTAGTCGGCCGCCTCTCCCTCCAGGGAGTCGATTAAGAGGTCGGCGTAGAGGTTCGAGACGTTCTCGGTGTTGCCGATGTCGTGGGTGAGGATGTCCAGGTACAGATTCGCCTCCCGGTGAGCGGACTCGAGATCCCGGCTCTGCCGGACGAGGTCGTCGGTGCGGCGCCGGAGCCCCTCTTCCGCCTGCTTCCGCTCGGTAACATCCATCAGGTTCTGCACGACCGCCGGTTTGCCGTGGTAGACCGTCGGGCACCCATATGCCTCGATGGCGATAATCCGGCGGTCTTTTCTCACTCCCCGGAACTCGTAGTGTGCATAGGGCTGTGCAGAGGCGGCCATCCGGCCGATCGTCTCCTCCACGCCGGCCCGGTCTTCGGGAGCCACCAGATCCCAAAACTCCTTCCCTGCACGGAGTTCGTCATGGGTGTAGCCGAACATCTCGGAGAACCGTGCATTGGCGTAGCGGATCACGCCGTCCTGAACCAGGTGAATCCCCACGAGCGACCGCTCGACGGGATTTCGGAACATCTCCTCGGATTCACGCAGCGCCTGCTCGATCTGCCTCCTCATGGCGATCTCATCGCGGTACGCAGCGGTACGCTCCTCGACCAGCACCTCGAGGGTATCGTTCAACACCCGCAGTTCCTCCGATGCCTGCTCTGCCTCGGCGTGCTTCTGGATAGCAGCCTGGTATGCGGAGAGGAAGAATTTGATCAGCTTCTGCTGCGAACCGCAGACCTGATACTGTTCATCATCGCACCGGATCTCGATCGGCGGACAGAACTCCTCGTCGTGTGCCCTGCTTACCCGGCTTGACAGGAACCCTTCGATCTGCGAGAGGAGAAACTGCTGATCGGAGGATTTGATGATGAAGTTGTCAGCCCCGCACTCCAGCGCCTGAAGCACGTCGCGGGGATGGGAGAGATTTGTGACCAGGATCAGGGGAATGTCCTTGAGACCAGGAGCGGTCTTCATCCTGCGGCAGAGCTCGAAACCGTCCATCTCCGGCATGAGGATATCGCTGATCACGATATCGGGCCTCTCTTTCTCTATCGCTGCAAGAGCGGCGTTCCCGTTCTCTGCAACCGTGACGGCATATCCGTTCTGCTCGAAGACGTGCCTTAAGTATGCCGCCTGGGTGGAACTATCCTCAGCGAGCAGTATCCTCCGCTGCCCCCACCGGGCACCTGACCCGCGCGTCTCACCGGAAATCTTGCTCACGTGTTTCACCTGGATCTGGAGAGTCGTGCGATCTCTGCTTTTGAATGCTGGCTGTTCGATCGGCTTCCTGGAGCGTCAGAGGAGCCGTGAGGTCCGTGATGAGGGCGGCGATCGCCTCCGGAGGAAGGATATACTCGGCAGCCCCGATCCGAATGGCTTCGGCGGGCATGCCGAATACGGTGGAACTCTCCTCATCCTGAACAAATGTCACCGCATGGTGGTCCCTCATCAACTTTAACTCTGCCGCTCCATCCCGCCCCATGCCCGAGAGCAGTACCCCCACGGCATCCCTGCCGAACACCCGGCATACCGACCGGAGCAGATACGACGCAGAGGGGCGAAGGCTGTGCTCGGGAGAACCATCGGCGAGTGCGATCCGTCCCTCCCGATCCACGCCCATATGCATCCCCTCGGGGGCGAGGTATGCCCGACCGGGCAGGAGCGGTTCGCCGTCCACGGCCGCATGGACGGGAAACTGCGTTGTTGCCTCGAGCCACCTGGCAAACCCTTCCGTAAACCCGGAGGAGATGTGCTGGACGATCAGTACGGGCACCGGAAGGTCTCCGGGGAGCCGGGAGAGGAGTTTCTGCAGGGCGGCCGGCCCGCCCGTGGAGGCTCCGATGGCGATTACCTTGATATTTCTCGGGAGATCTTCTTTTGGAGCGGGCGCGACCTGCACCTTCCTGCAACGGGGGTACCGCCGCACGACCCGGACATCGGCGAGTGCCTTCACCGCTTCTACGAGTTCCCGTGCAGCAAGATCGTCGCTCTGCCCCTCCCCTCCCCGGGGCTTCTGGATACAGGTGAGTGCTCCGGCATCGAGGGCCTGGAATGAGACTTCGACCTCGTGGGGATCCCGGTTTGCCGTCATGGCGATGATCGGGGTCGGCACCGTCTCCATGATCCGCCGGCAGGCCTCAAAACCGCTCATCCGCGGCATCACAATATCCATCGTGACGATCCTGGGGCGCAGTTCACGTACCTTCGCGATCGCCTCTTCCCCACTCGCCGCCGTCCCGATGACCCGGATCCCGGGTTCCGCACCGAGAATATGGGTGAGCAGCTCGCGTGCCACGGGTGAGTCGTCCACGACCAGAACCGTGATCTGCGGGGCTGCCGGATCTACAGGAGCCGTGCAACCGCCTCCAGAAGATCGGTCTGGTCGAAAGCGCTCTTCACGATGTAGGCATTGGCACCGGCATCGATGCCCCGCTCGCGGTCTTCACGGGAGTCGAGGGCGGTCACCAGGACCACCGGTAGATCGGCAAGGGCCTCATCGCCCCGGATGCGCCTGACCAGCTCAAAGCCGTTCATCCGGGGCATATCGATGTCGGAGACGACCAGGTGGAATCTCTCGGTCTTCAGGGCCATCCAGGCATCGAACCCGTCGACGGCGGTCTTTACCGAGTACCCGGCCGCTTCGAGGATGTTCCGGAGCAGGGACCGTGCGGTGATCGAGTCCTCGACCACCAGGATGCGATAGCGCTTCGGTACCGGTACGGGATGTTCTATCGCCACCCTCCCCTGTCCTTCTGACCGCAGGGCAGAGCGTACGAGATCCGGTGCATGGAGGACCGGCAGCGGGACACCGCTGCCGAGGATCGCGGCACCGGCTACATTCCGCACGCGGGAGAGCTGATGGCCAAGATTTTTTACCAGGAACTCCTGAGCCCCGAGGACCGCGTCGACGGCAAGCGCGATCCGTTGACCCCCGGCAACGACGATGAGGAGCGTGCGTGCGGTCCGCAGGTCTGCGGGCTGCGGTTCCGCCGGGAGTTCCAGCAGCGTTGCGAGGGGAATGACGGGGAGTATGCGACCGTCGTAGGAGATCGTCTCGCGGTTCTCCATCCGGATGACCGGATCTCCCCGCAGCCGGAGAACCCGCTCGATCGAAAAGCTCGGGACGCCGAAGGTCTGGCCGCCGCTCTGGACCAGCACTCCGCGGAAGGTCGCCCGCGTCAGGGGGAGCTGCAGGTACACACGGGTTCCCGCTCCGGCTGCGGACTCCACCCAGAGCGTTCCCCCGAGATCCTCCACCTTCTCCTGCACGATAGCAAGGCCGAGGCCTCTTCCCGAGAGTTCCGTCTCCCGGGGCTGTGTGCTGATGCCGGATTGGAAGACGAGCGAGAGCGCCTCCTGTCTGCCGAGCGCGGCCACCTCCTCCTCCGACAGGATGCCCGAGCGCACGGCTGCAGAGAGAACGCCGGGCAGATCGATTCCGGCACCGTCGTCCTCGACGACCACCTCGACCCGGTCTCCTTCCACGGGGCTGATCGAGAGGGCGATCCGCCCGCGGCGCGGTTTTTTGCGCTCCTCCCGCACCTCCGGCGGTTCAATCCCGTGACCGATGCTGTTTCGCACCAGGTGCATCAGCGGGTCTTTCATCTCTTCCAGGATTCTCCGGTCGATCTCGACGTCTCCCCCGGCAATCTCGAGCGCGATCTCCTTCCCCTGGCTCCGGGCAAGTTCCCGCACCATCAGGGGGAACCCCTCGAGGAGGGACGAGAACGGAACCATCACCAGCCGGCGCGTATCGCTCTGCAGCTGGCCTATCGCGAATACCGCCGACCTCCGGCGCTGATCGGAGTTCCGGATGGAGCGGTCGAGCCTGCGTTCCAGGGCAACGAGCAAGTCCCGGTTTCCCGTCTGCATACCGGAGGACGGCTCCGCATCGGCACCATGGCTGCCCAGCACCTCCTCCCACTCCTGCACCATTCCCCGGAGTTCGAGCAGGTCCTGGTGGTGCTGGTCTGCAGCATGTTTCAGCCCGATCAACTCCTCGGCCTCCAGGACGAGAGCATCCAGTTTCTCCACCGAAACCCGTATGGTCTCGGTCGGGGCCGGTGCAGGAGATATCGTCTCTTCGGAGAGAATCTGCTCCTCCACGGGTCTTTGGGGTGGGGGTGGGGAAGGCTCTCTCCCCGACAGGATCCGCTCGAGGAGACCCGTGATTGCCCGGAGCTGCTCCCGCCCTTTCGAGGAATGCTCAAGCTCGGGCGCGGCAACCCTTCTTTCGATCTCTTTTACCGTCCCATGGAGGGCGTCGAAGATATCGCCGGATACGGAGAGTTCGCGGCGCTTCATCGCGGCAAAGATACTCTCCATCCGCTGGCAGAGCAGTTCGATATCCCTCCGGTCGACCGCCCGTGCCGCACCCTTCAGGCTGTGAGCCTCCCGGAAGAGCTGTTCGATGCATGCGGCCTCTTCGGCCCCCGCAAGACCCTGTTCCAGTGCGAGCAGGCGGGAGGAGAGCGCCTGCATATGCTCTTTCGCCTCCTCGGCAAATGTCGCCATCAGGCGTTTGAGGAACTCCGGGTCTTTGCCAGCCATGACGCTTCAGTGTATTCAGGTGTGTTTGTACCGGTCCATCAGTGCGCGGAGTTTCAGGCCGAGCTCCTGCAGGTTCCGGGCGATCGTCTCCCCTTCTCTCGCCGCCTGGACATTCTGGGTGCTGGCGATCTTGATGCTCTCCATCGCCGATGCCACCTGCTCCATGCCGACGAGCTGTTCCTGGCTGGACGCGGCAATATGGCTCGCGGCCCGGGCGGAATCCGTATTTGTATCCTCAAGCGAGCGGATCGACTGGCCGGTCAGCCGGGACTGCTGAACGCCTGCCTCTACCACCCGGTTGCCCTGGTCCACGGCCATCACTGCAGCGCTCACGGATCGCTGGACGTCTTTCAGGATCCGCTGGATCTGGGTGGTGGCCTGTTTTGTCTGCTCCGCGAGGCTCCGGATCTCCTGGGCAACCACGGCAAACCCTTTTCCTTCCGCACCGGCCCGGGCTGCTTCGATCGCCGCGTTGACCGAGAGGATGTTCACCTGTTCGGTAATGTCGTCCACCACATCGATGATCTCGCCGATTGCCTGGTTCTGTTCGTTGAGGCGTGCTATGCTCTCGCCGATGGCATTCATCTGGGCCTGGATGCGGTTCATCCCCTGGATCGTCTCATCGACCGATGCCCGCCCTTTCTGCGCCATCTCCGAAGCATGCCGGGTCAGGTCCGAGACGTCTTTTGCCTTCTGGCTGACCGTCTGGGTCGTCTGCCTGACCTCCTCCGCCGTCGTGGTGGTCTGGGAGATCGCCGTTGCGGTCTCCTGTGCTCCCGAGGATATCTGCGCCATCGAACTCGTTATCTCGTTCACCGAGGTGGCGAGGACGTTGATCCCCTCCTGGATCTGCTGGTTCATCGTCCGCAGGCTCTCGACCATCTGCCTCGTCGACTGGTTCAGCATCCCCACCTCGTCGCTCCGGTCATCCTCCGGGACCTGAACGCTCAGGTCTCCGGCGGCGACCTGCTCGGCGACCATCGATATCCGGCGGAGGGGATGCGCGATACTGGCGGTCAGGGTCATAACGAGGACGATCCCTGCGATCACGGCAACGAGACCCATGATGCCCATGATCAGCTGCGTCTGCGCGATCTGCCGGAGGGCTGCGTCTTCCTGCGTATGGACGTTCTGCTGCGATACGTTGATGAGATCGAGCGCCTGTGACCGCAGCGATTCGATCCGCCCTGCCTGGACGGTCAGGGAAAGGTTCTGCGCCGCGCTCGCGTTGCCGGCATTGATCAGATTGATCTGCTCCTCGCGGGTCTCCCGGTATGCAGCGAGGTCGGCCATGATCGTATCTAACTGCTCCACAAACGCCGGATCATCCTGCCCGAGCGCCGAGAGAGTGGCCAGGTTGGTATCGATCTGGTCGGAGTACTGCCGGAGTTCCTGTTCCAGCGCTGCCCGCTTTGCGGGGTCCTCGGTCAATGTCAGCTGCAGAAACTGGCTATGCTGCCGGTTCAGGTCTCCCCGGAACGTTTCGAGACCGAGCGCGAGGGGTATCTCCCTGTCCGTGAGATTCTGCTGCTGGGCCGCGATACCGGCAATGGAATAACTCGCGATGAGTATCGTGGCCGCGAGGATGACGATGAGCAGCCCGAACCCGAGGACGAGCTTATTCCGGGTCGACAGATTATCCAACCATTTCATCTTGTATCTCCCTCTGCCTGCGAAAGTTCCTCTTGTACCAGGTGATTTTGGAAACACGACAGCAAAAGGATTACCCTCTGACGATTCCCTCTCTCCGGGACGCTTCCTATCATGGATTGACCTCCTCCCGCACCTGTAAGCGTGTATCCGAGAGGATTCTGCCGCCGTCGAGCAGAATAATGCCGTCGGCGGTAACCCCTCGTATGAACTCGGATCCGCCGCCACCCTGCGAAGAAGGGGGCGGAAGGATCGCATCGCCATCGGCACGGAGCGGGTGGCGTGGACAGCATCTGCAAGGACTCCGAACTCCATCGCCGGGTTCCTGAGGATGATCACCGTCGTCTGCGGGGCGACGATAGTCCCCGGGAGGTTGAAGAACTGCCGGAGATCCACCAGAGAGACGATCCTCCCCCGCACGTTCATGATCCCGAAGACGAACGCAGGGGTGCACGGGACGTGCGCATACTGCTGCAGCGGGACCACGCCGTGCACCGTCGCGACCTCGATGGCGTACCGTTCCGAGGCCATGCGGAACTCCAGCACCTCGATGTATTCCCGGGCTTCCTCTCTGGGCTCCGGGCGTCGGGCGAGTTGTTCGGCTCGCTCTTTTAAGATCCTCTTCTTCTCGCTCATCGTTTCTTTCCCTTGATTCTGCCTCATACGCATCCCATACCTGCGTCTAGCCCACGACACCCCGGTTCCGGACTGAGACGATCAGGTGCGCCAGGGTACCGGCGCTGATGCCCTCGGAGAAGGGCAGGGCCTCGTCCTGTTCATACGACTCCAGGAGAGCGAGAGCATGCGTGAAATGCCGCTCCGCCTCGTCTCGCCGATTGCAGCGGACTGCAATAACGCCGAGCAGATAGTGGGCGAGCACCACTCCCGGATCCAGGTAGAGTACCTGACGCAGCGATGCAACTGCCGGGGCGAGTTCTCCTTTTTCCTGCAGGATCGCTGCACGCAGGTAGTAGGGCTCGGGGTTCAGTTTGTCGGCGGCGATGGCCTTCTCGCACCAGGCGAGCGCGGTGTTCAGATCCCCCTGGTTCGCAGAGACCCGTGCAACCAGCAGGATGGCCGGAAGGTTCCCGGGTTCCCGGCGCAGTACCTCCTGGAGGAGCGGAGTCGCATCCCCGTAGCATCCCTGTTCATAGAGGCGTGCCGCCCGGATGTACAGATCCCGGGGAAGTATCTGGACCGTCGCAACCGGTTCTGTGACGGCTCTGCCGGGGTGCATCTCCACGGATTCCGGGGGGAGGGGTGCCTCGGGAGGCGTGGGCGCTGCGCCGGAGATCTTCCGGTACAGCGTTCCTTTCGGGAACCTGACCGGGGTAAAGGGGCCGAAGGGATCGGCTGCCGTCTCCGTTACCCCGATGACCAGCCACCCGCCCTCCGAGAGGGATCGGTGCAGTTTCTGCACGACCGAGGCTGCATGCTCCGGGCAGAAGTACATCAGGGTATTTCGGCAGAGGATGAGATCCATGCCGGATGTATTGTTCAGGAACGAGGGATAGGTCTCCTCCATGAGATTGAGATAGGAGAACGTGACCATGCTCCGGATCCGGGGGTCAAGGAGATAGGTTCCGTCGTCGAGCCGGGTGAAGTAGCGATCCCTCACCCATGCCGGCGTGTTCCGGAACGACCACCCGGTGTAGATCCCTGCGGATGCTTTTCGCAGTGCATTCGCACTGATGTCCGTTCCGAGGATGGTGATAGTCCAGTCCTCCGGGGTTCGCAGGAGTTCGGTGAGCATCATTGCAAGGGAGTAGGGTTCTTCCCCGGTGGAGCAGCCGGCACTCCAGATGCGTATATGCCGATCTGCCGGAGAGCGTTCCCGTATCAGCTCCGGCAGGACCGTGTCCCGGAGCAGATCGAAGATCTTCTCCTCCCGGAAAAAGTACGTCTCGCCGACCACGAGGCGCTCGGCGAGGGCGTCGAGCACCTGCCGATGCTGCGGAGATGCCGTAAGGTCTGCGATGAACTGGTGGAGGTGTGTGTAGCCGAGGTCGGATGCGGCGGTGCGGAGGCCCTGCTCGAGAGAGGAATAGCGGTCTTTCCGGTAGCAGAGGCCGAAGGTATCCGCAACGAGACGGCTCACCTGGGCGAGCTGCAGGTCCGGAAGAGTGCTCATGGTACGGACTCTCCTCCCGCAGCCTCCAGCGCCGTGTCGAGAGCTCGTCTCCTCGTCGAGGGAGAGGAACCGTTCCGCGTCCTCGATAAGGATCAGGCCGTCGTCAAGCTGGAGAATTCCCCGGACATGGGGTAGGTTCGGGAGGATCGACTCCGCACCGGTGATCGCCTCGTCCGAACAGGAGACGACATCGGCAACGCGGTCGACGAGGAGTGCGATCGTCCGCCGGGCCGTCCTGATGAGAACGAGCTGGTCGTGTATGTCGAGTTCCCGCCCGGGCAGGCGGAAACGCTTGCGGGTATGGAATACCGGAAGGATCCGTCCCTGCAGGCTGATGATGCCGAGTATCACATCGGGTGCGCCGGGGAGCGGGGTTACCTCTACTGCGCGAAGGACGCGCATAACGCAGGGAAGGGGGAGGGCATAGCGCCGGTCATCCAGAGTAAATACGAGCAACTGGTGGATGCCGCTCATCCGTTCTCTGTCTGCCGCGATCTCGGGCGTTCTGTCGTTCATATGCTGTAACATCGATATTCTTACGGTCTTCTCTTCGGGCTGTCCCGGGAGGAGGTATCTCCCCCGAAGCCCGTAACCACCGATTGCATAAATGCCGATAGAGAGGTGGGATTCTGACCACATAAGTTTTGAGCATCACGGGGGTGGGTGCGGACCGCTCTGTTTTGCCGCTCTCGTATGCCCCCGGCACTGCAAAAGAGAGCGATGACCGTCTTCCTCTCTCCGAGTCCGGGTTACACCGAGACACCCCCATCGATAATCTCCGCCTCCCCTCGGGACACCTGTCATGCTCCGGCGGAGCGTTCGGAGCGATCCCGGCCGCCCTCTCCTCGTGCACCAATGTCACTCCGACGACACCTTTGCCCTCGTGGGGGAGGGGCATCCGCCGGAGAACGTCTACATTCCAGAGGGGCGCCGTTGGGCAGATCCGACCTGTTTCCACGGCTGAAGCACGTGGGAGTCCGACATTACCGGCATCCGTAACCGCTCTTTCCGGTGTACGGAACTTCGAAATGAATTAATATGATCTCCCGCTGTAACCACGCTGCATCGGAATCGCGCATCGCGACTCCTGCAGACGATCGAGCATGAGCCCTTTCTGCAGGGCTCGTGGACGCTCCGGCGGCGACGGTTCCCGGGGATTTCGCTATGGGGTTCCGACACCAGCGAGAATGGTTTCGCCGTTCGTGCCACGGCATTCGGACGTTGCCTCCCGCTCTTCCCCGGTCGCTGTCTGCTCCGGAGTGGTGGACTGTCATGGGCTCGTATCGAACGTCACTGATCGTCGGCTCGGTCCTCCTGATCGTGATATGCCTGCTCGGTGCTCCCTCCGCAGCGCGGACCGGGTGAAAGCTTCAGCCGGCGATACCATATACGTCGGCGAAGAGAGCCTGAACCTGACGGGGCTCGACCCGGCGGTCGTCCGCCTTGTCCACTACAGCGACGGTGCGGCGGGGCCGGCCGAGAACAGCATCGCTGTGCCGAACCCGGACGACTTCGATCTCCGTGCGGCGGATGCCGGCACCGCCACCGGCACCTACTACGCGTGGGACGCGACCGGTCCGGTCGCCGGCAATCCGTTCGTCGTTGTCGACGTTCCGTCCGTGACCCTCGATGCCGTCCTGAACGGGACAAACCGCTCCGTGAACGGCAGAACCGTCACCCGTGACCGCCTTCTCGCATTCAGACTCGAAAATAACCTGGAAGGGCCGTATGCCGTGCCGCCGCTCGTCTCTCTGGCCATCGAGACCACCCTGCCGAACGGCACGAAGGTGCTCGCCTTCGGCGGCGTCGATCTCTCTTCGGTTGCCGTCTCTACGCCCACCCTCTCGATACCCGGTATCGCCCTCGCCGGCGCCGAACCGGGCACCTACACGGTTCAGGCGAAGTGGACGGACAGAGCCGGCCTCGAGGGCAAGGGGTATGACTCGAACACCGTCGTATTCGAGATTCTCGACCCTGCTTCGGCCAACGTCACGATGAACGTGCCGGGTTCCGGCACCTATACCCTCGGTGACAAGATCGGGCTCAACGGGACCTGTGACGGCAGCACTACCGTGTACCTCTTTCTGACCGGCCAGAACCTCGGGAATGGCGAGAGGCTTGATATGGGCGGTCCGGTGATGAACGGCAATGCAACGACCTTCACTGCGGTTGCCGTCGAAGCCAACGGTACCTGGCAGTACCGGTGGGATACCTCCGCGCTCCATGCGGTGATCGATTCCGGCATCTATACGATCTCTGCAGCACCGGTACCCAGGGACTATGCGAGCCTTGCAAATCACACAGAGGCGGGTATCGTCTTTGCGATGCCGACACTGACCGCGGAAGCGCACCCTGCGTCGGTCGTCCCGGGCGATCCGGTCGTCATCTCCGGCAACGCCACGGGAGATCCGGGGAACGTCTATGTCTGGATCTTCGGGCAGAACCTCCGCGTCCTCAGCGAACCCGCGGGTGTTGCGTCGAACGGCACCTTTGTCTACACGCTCGATCCTGTCGATACCGCCTATCTGGCTCCCGGTCAGTACGACGTCGTCATCCAGCACCCGATGATGGACGGAGAGCAGAGTGTCGGTTTCGTGCCGCCGGGCTCCATCCGCGTGCCCGGCACGGCGCCGGTCAATCTTGATGGCCTGACATCGTCCGCCGCCAGGGCTGCATTCATGGATGCTTTCACCGCACCCGGAGTCGACGACGTCTACGTGGAGGTCACGTTCCGGATCGGCAAACCCTGGATTGCGATAAACCCGATCGGCGACCGGATCGTCGACACCCCGTTCCGGATCGACGGCACGACCAATCTGGCCGTCGATGAGAGGCTGAGGGTGACGGTCACGAACGTATCCGGCCTCACTGCGGTGTCGCGAGACGTGCGGGTCGGGGAAGGAATACCGAATAATACGTGGTCGTTCGAGGTCGGTGCTTCGACGCTGGAGGCCGGCGAGTATACCGTGACGGTGCGATCGGCATCGACCGAAGCTTCCCGGAGGGCCGCCTTTCGGGTTGTCGAGAGTACCGTCCCGACTCCGCCATGACCACCCGCGGCCTCTCGCCCGGCTGCCCTGCTCCGCCGTCAGGATACCGGAAGGTCGTCTCGTTCGGTTTTGTAATTCGTAATTATCAGTTCGGTGATCTCGCCCCGCCGCTCGCCGTTGCAGTTGATCCTGCGGCTGGCGGGAACCCGTTCGATGCAATAACCCGAATACAGGTCTTCAAAGAAATGGTCTTCCGGATCTTCGTTCTTCGGGTCGGAGTTGCTCAGGCATCAGCCGTGCTCCTTCTGCATCCAGAGTGCGGAAGAACCCGGCAAGGCGTCTCTGGTCGTCGTCCCCGAAGCCGTCCCTGGAGTACGAGGTGAAACTCGACGTCCGGTTCAGCGGCCGGTACGGCGGGTCGAAGTAAACGAACGTGCTTGCATCGACGTACCGGGCAGAGTCCGAGAAGTCACCGAGATGGATGCTCGTATTTTCGAGGAGCGTCGAGTCGCTCCGGAGTACTTCCGGGTTCACTATCCGGGGGTTTTTGTACCGGCCGAAAGGTACGTTGAACTCGCCCTGTGAATTGACCCGGAATAAGCCGTTGAAGCAGGTCCGATTCAGGAATATGAGATCTGCCGTTCTCTGGATCCACGCCGTGCCGTACTGTTTCCACTGCATCGAGGCCTTTGACGCATTGTACCTGCTCCGGATCTCGTAGAAGAACTCCTGCCGCTTTTCGGTATCCAACCGTAGGTATGAAGTTTCCAGATCTTTCAGAATCCCGATCGAGCTCCTCGACATCGTTCCTGACAACGGTATACGCGAGCACGAGCTCTTCGTTGACGTCGAAGATATGGCATTCGTCGAAGGCATATCTGTTATTTATAAAGAAGTAGACAGCCCCGCCGCCTGCGAACGGCTCGACATAGGTATCGACAAGGCCTTCTTTCACCTCGTGCGGAAGCCGACTATCGAATTCCTCCAGTAGTTGGCCTTTGCCGCCGGCCCACTTCAAAAATGGCCTGGCATTTTGAACTTTCATCCTGGTGAACCTCGTCAAGAACCCCGCGATCAGCACTGAGGAGAATCGATTGGGCCTCGGTGAATGTACTGTACGCGGCCTGCAACAAAAAAGAATGCGAAGATCCCGCGGTGAAATTATCCCTTCCGGGGAGCTCGCGATCCTATAAGAGATCGTATGGTCGCCGGGCAAAAACCCAGTCGTATCGCCCGCCCCCGCAAGCGATCTTCTGTGCCTGCTCGCCTGCTCTGGAACATGCTCCAAAAGTGTGCCGGTATCTGAAGGTTGATCGGATCGAAGCATGCTCACGCAATCAATCCGTGGAAAAAACTCACTCTAGACCGGATCGCGAGCACGGCCAATCCCCGGCTATCGCGTTGGGGGGGAGGGTGCGGGAGGGGGCTGGCCCCTCCTGCAAAAGAGTATTGGGACATGCTCATACATACCCGGTGCTATCATCGGGCAACGGCTTGAGAACGGTCACCAACCTCCCGAATCTCTCGTTCCGACCGGGCGAATCCCTCAAACTCGTCTCCGTTTCCCCTGCCGTGCCATCAGCATGTACGTATACCCGCCGTAGAGTCTATCGTTATTACCGCCTATGGGAAACCTACTGGTGCTGCGTTTATAAGGAGTCCCTGATTCAGATGTCCGCACCTCCAGGAACTACACGGAAGAAGCCTCATTCCTCCGGACAGGATGAGGAGGCACAGGCTATCTCCGCCGAAGGAGAACGGCTCGTTCACGAGCGGACGCAAGAGCTCAGGAAAGAAAATGAGGCGCTCCGGCGCGAAATAGATACGATCAAACGCACGGGAGAGTGGTTCGAGAAAGCGTTTTACGAAAGTCCGGTTGCGTTACTCATGGCGACTCTGCATGATGGGCGTTTCGTTGCTGTCAATGAATGTTTTTTACAGACGTTCGGGTATAGCCGTGAGGAGGTGATCGGCCGCACGTCGACCGAACTCAATCTGTATGCCGATGCCGATGCCGATGCGTATGCCCGCATCGTCCGGGTAGCCCGTGAACAAGGCAACGCTCGCAACTACGACCTGACCTCGCGAACCCGGACGGGCGGACTCATCCATGTGCTCCTTTCCACCGATATCATTCACGCTCACGGTCAGGAATACGCGCTTTCCACACTCATCGAGATCGCCGGGCGCAGGCGGATAGAACCGGAACGAGAGGATCTCCTCCGGAAGGTGCAGGCATCGGCCGGAAAGCTGGAAGCCGCAAATGAAGAACTCCGGGCGACCACAGAAGAACTTGCGGCCTCGAACGAGGTACTCCGGCGGCAAAGAGAGGAACTGGTCACCGTGAACCGGGTTCTGCGAGAAAGCGAGCGTAATGCTTCCGAGATCCTCGAAAGTATCCGTGACGGGTTCTTCTCCCTCGATCGGAACTGGACGTTCACCTACATCAATCAGCGGGCGGCAGAAAATGTAGGGCGCACCCGGGAGTACCTGGCCCTGAAGAACATCTGGAAGGAGTTTCCGGAAATCCAGAACACGGAGATGGGATCGGTCTTCCGGCAGGTCATGCTGGATCGGAGACCTCGGCGGTTCGAGCAGTGGGGCGTGCTGACCGACAAGTTGTATGAAATCAGGGTATACCCCGGCAGCGAGGGCGGCATATCGGTCTACTGGCTTGATATTACCGCACGCAAACAGGCGGAAGAGGCGCTCAGAGAACTGAACGGAAATACCGGGAACTCGTCCGCTATGCGCCGGCGGGGATCTACGAGATTGATTTCAGGAACCAGAGATTTACCGCGGTAAATGAGGCCATGTGCCGGATGCTCGGGTACAGCCGGGAAGAGTTGCTCGCGATGAATTCGTTCGATATTCTGGATGAGGAGAGCAAGGCTCGTTTCCAGGCCAGAATCGTCAGGTGGCTCCGCGGGGAAGAACCGGATAGAAATGTCGAATACAAAGTAAGAACGAAAGAAGGCCATACACTCGACGTGGTTTTGGACGTGACCTTCACCGCCGACGAGAACGGAAAGCCGCTTGGTGCGACGGTCATCGGCCACGATATCACCGAACGCAAGCGGGCGGACGAGGCGCTGCAGGAGAGCCGGAAGGACCTTGACCGGGCACAGACTGTCGGCAAGATCGGAAGCTGGCGGCTGGACATCGACCGGAACGTCCTGACCTGGTCGGACGAGAATCACCGCATCTTCGGGGTGCCCAGAGGGACACCGCTGACCTACGAGACGTTCCTGAGTTTAGTCCACCCCGATGACCGGGAGTACGTGGACACCCGATGGAAGGCGGGACTCTCTGGCGAGCCCTACGACATCGAGCACCGCATTCTGGTGGACGGGCGTGTAAAATGGGTGCGGGAGAAGGCCTACCTGGAGTTCGACGATGCCGGCGGGCTGCTCGGAGGTTTCGGGATAACCCAGGATATCACCGAACGCAAGCGTGCCGAAGAAGCGCTTGTGCGCCACACCGAAGAGCTCACCCGGCTTCACCGCGAACTGCAGATCGCAAACCGGGAGGCGAACCTCTATCTCGACATTCTCACCCACGACATCGGCAATACCGAGAACGTCTCGAACCTCTACGCCGACCTGCTTAATCGACCTCGCCGAAGGAGACCTGAAGACCTACGCGGAGAAACTGCAGCAGAGCGTCCGGAAGAGCATCGAGATCTTAAAGACGGTCTCCACCATCCGCCGGATTCACCGGGTGTCGTCCGAGCTCAAACCGATGGATCTCGACGCGGTCGTCCGGGGAGTGATCGAGGACTTCCCGGGCAGCACTATTCTCTACGAAGGGGCGCACTATCAGGTCTGGGGTGACGACCTGCTCTCCATGATCTTCGACAATCTCATCGGCAATGCCGTGAAGTTCGGCGGTCCCGGCGTCAAGATCGCCGTCCGGGTGGAAGAAGAGGACGGGTTCGTCCGGGTAACGGTCGAGGACACCGGTCCCGGCGTCCCGGACGATGAGAAGGATGCGATCTTCCACCGGTACGAGCAGCAGAAGCGGGGCGTCGGCGAAGGGCTCGGGCTGTACCTCGTGCAGATCCTCGTCGAGCGCTACGGCGGGCAGATCTGGGTCGACGACCGGGCGGCCGGCCACCCGGAGGAAGGGGCGGCGTTCACATTTACGCTTCGAAAAGCTATGCAAAATCGCTGAACAGGCTGCCGGCCGGAACGACTGTCCGGCAGCGGAGATCGAATACCGGAAGCACCTGCACCGCTGCAAGATGGGTAGCGGAGGGAAGGTGAACCTGCTACGTCGATTCTTTCGCCGCTCCGCTCGCATGCGGCGGTTTCCAGACGATCGCCAGGATCCCGCCGACAATGCCGAGGATCATGCCGATGACGAACCCCCCTCCTGCAAAAATGCTCACCAGAGAGAAGATGAGGATGATGACGCCCCACGCCACATGGGATGCCGGCCGGGAGCGCAGCATGTACGACCCCACGAGAACGACGATCCCGCATACGATGCCCCAGATCCCGATGCCTGCCGCCACGAACGGAATAAATCCGGTTTGATCCTGGTACCCGCCCATCGGCCCCTCGTATCCACCCATCGGTCCTTCATGTCCGTCCATCATACCGGGATATTCACCCGTCATGCCGGGGTAGTATCCGCCCATCATGCCGCTCATGAAGGCGGTCCCCAGCACGAGGATCACGATCCCGGAGAGGAGGATGAGAATACCGCCGATCAGCGAGAGGGCAAAAGCAATTGTTGGAGCTCCCTGTTCTGCCATGGTTCAAATGGGCTGCATGGGGCTTTTTGGTGAAAAACCTATCCGCCATCGCCGCACGGGTGCCGCGAACCGAGCGACGGAGCAGCCATGCTCCCCGGGACATCTCTGTTTCTGTGCGGCGTTCGGCCGGCCGTGCCGGGAATGCTGGGCCTTCCGGTGCTCCTGCCACTGCTCTTCACCCTTTCGCCGCTCTCCTCTGCTTGATCCCCTCTCCCAGGATCATCGCGGTGACGGCGGATATGGTGAGGAGCAGGAGCATGGTGGTATCGGCCGTGCCCACGACCGCGACCAGGAGAATGGCGGTCAGGGGTGCACCCATGGCGAGGGCGAGGGCGGCTGTCTCGATGCAGAGGACGCCGATCGAGACCGGCAGGGACGGAAAGAGCAGGTTGAGGGCGAGCCCGATCATGGTGGAGGCGAAGAGGATGGGGAAGAGGGGGCCGCCGATAAACCCGCTCCGGAACGCGAGCGCGAGCAGGAGGATCTTTCAGACCGCCATGGCAATGAGCATCGCAGCCCCGAATGCCGCCGGGTCGGCGATGATCGCGTGGATCTGCTTCTCGCCCGAGAAGAGGAGGTTCGGGACGAAATAGCCGACGATCGAGGTGATGGCCGCTGCTACGAGGAGGGGCAGGATGATCCGGTCGTTAAAGACCCGCTCCATGACCCTTGCCATCCCCTGCATGGAGAGGCCGGTAAAGACCGCGAGCAGCGACCCGACGATGCCGAGGACGACCGCGTATACGACGTATATCGGATGCAGTTCGCCGAGCGGGGCGAACGGAATGCTCCGGGCGAACGAGGGCAGGCCGAGGGCCAGGTAGAAGAGATAGCCGATGGTGCCTGCGAGCAGGTTCCAGGTCAGGAACTTCAGGGCGTTCCTGTTGCCGCCCACCTGGAACTCCGTCGCGAAGATCCCGGTGAAGAGCGGGTTGCCGATGATGCCGTTGAAGGCCGAGGCGAGGGCGGCGATGTTGACCCCGAACGAGGCATCGGCGGATTCGTGTGCGATCCGGAATTTCTTCTGTACGTAGGCGGTGATGTCGCCGACCAGGATGACAATGCCACCCTCCGGGCCGACGCTCACCCCGGAGAGGAGCGAAAAGAGCGAGGAGAGCAGTGCGCCGGGAAAAGTCCGGTAGTCGGTCTTATGCCCGCCGCCCTTCATCGAATCGATGAACCCGCCTTCCATCACCGTCGGCGCATGCAGGTACTTCCGGGAAAGGCCGACGAGCAGCGAAAAGAAGAGCGCTCCTACCGGGATCATCCAGCGGTTGACTCCCGAAAAGTCGTTGTCGAACCAGATGGCGTTGATCAAAACTCCGTAGAGGACGATGTACCCGGCAGTAAAAACGATGGCGACGAGTGCGATGAAGATGATCTCCCGAAGTTTCGGCTCTGCCCCGCCGATCGGGCATTCGGCCGGCTCTGCCTGACCATATTCTGCCCCGGTCGTCTCCGTCATGTCATCGGGCCTTCCTCGGGAGATCGCTTCCCCATGAGATGTCTGGAGGTGGTTTTGATATAAATAGGCACCGTACCACCGGGCAGGAGGAGAACGGACGGGGTAGTCGCCCCGGCCATCATCCCCAGGGATAGTGCGCCTTCCGCTGCTCCGGCCACTCCTCCTCGCCCTGCTCCCGGATGATCTCGAGGTGCCCGGCGAGGTTCGGGTGGAACGCGAGAAGCGGCGCAAGCGTCCTGCAGGAGGTACTCTCCCCGCACGCCCAGCACCCTGCGAGGTGCCGCTCCGCCACGCACTCCCGCACCCTGCAGACGGGTTTCCCCCCGCCCTCCCGGCAGGGCGACGGGCACTCCAGGGCGATGAGAGCGCGTAAGACCTCCGCAAAGACGTCGTAGCGGCGAAGGGCCGGCACCGTCTCCGCCTTCAGCGCGGCATACTCCTCTATATGATTGTGCGCCAGCACGGCGTCCAGGCTCCGTGCGAGATCGAAGAACTCCCGCCGGGACGGGATGCAGTCGGCGCAATAGAGCCCGCAGGGGGCGGTCGGCCGCGTTTGCTCACCCGAACTTCTCATGCGGGGAGGGTATGGCGATGCCCGGTATAATGCTGCCGATACGAAAGCGGTATCCCGCACGGTTCACCGGAGACGCGGGGGGAGATTTCCTCCCCTCACTCCAGCGTCCGGCGGTAGGTCATGATCCCGAGGGTGATGGCGATCCCGGAGAAGATGATGAGCGCCAGAAGGTCGAGGCCGATGAGGCTCGCCTGTCCCCGCAGGATCAGGCTGCGGAGCGCGTGAATTGCATAGTACTCGGGATTGATCGTGGCGATCCAGCGGAGCCAGGCGGGCATGCCGAGCACCGGGTAGAACGCTCCGCTGGTCATGAAGAGGAGGAGGTTTAAGAACGCCACGATCGAGGTATACTCCTGCTGGGCGGAGAACCGTGGAGCTGAACGAGACTACGAAGCTCGTGATCCCGATGCTGATGATGAAGAGGACGACGAGGACCATCATGAAGGTCTCCATGCTGTCGACCAGGACGCCTGCAACGAAGATATCGACGAGGAATATGACGAACCCCGCCATGAACGCCTTGACCGTCCCGCTCGCGATGATCCCGAAGATGATGCTCGAGCGCTTCACCGGCGTGACGAGGTAGCCCTCGATGATCCCGTTTTCCCGGTCGCGGATCAGGCCGATCCCGCCGCCCATCATGGTTGTCATGAAGATGGCCATGACGATGACCCCGACCCCGAAGAACTGGATGTACTTGATGTCACCGTAGATCTTCGAGACCTGCAGCGGGTTCTCTGCCCCCGCCTGCACCATCATGCCGCTCACCCCTGACTGGATCAGGCCGGGGATCAGATACTCGGAGCCGTCGACGTAGAGGCGGACGGCGTGATCGTTCGAGACCTCGGAGGGGAAGATCGCCACCGCCATGACTTTTCCGGCGGCAAACGCCTGCTTCGCCGTCGCTTCTCCGGAGAAGACCGTGACATCGAACATCCGCGGATTGTCCTCTGTGTGGAAGTGAGTAAGTCCGTCGACGGCCGAGAGATAGAGGGACGTCGTGTTCCCGTGCGGGTCCTCCTGCGCCACCCCGATGGGGATGTGGGTGATCGTCCCTCCCATGGCGTTCCCGAAGATGATGAGGTACATGATGGGCATGAACAGGGTCATCACGATGATGATGGGGTTCCCTGTGAACTTCTTGAAGTCCCGCTTGAAGATCGCTATGGCACCCCGCATCACGGCCGACCCCTCCTCTGCCGACCCTGGCCGGCAGGTTCTCCGCCGCCGGCATCCAGCCGCGTTCCGGTGAGGTAGATGAAGACATCCTCGATCGAGGGGGAGCGAATGGTGATCGATGTCATGGGGAGAGCGTGCTGCTCGAATATCTCGAGGATCGATGGCAGGACTCGGCTCCCGTTCTCGGCGGATATGAGGAGCTTGTTCTCCTGCACCTCCACGGAGGCGAGGCGGCTGTCCGCCCGCAGCGCCGCGACGACCTCCTCGTCCACCGCCTCGACCCCGATCTCGATGAGGTCTCCCGAGGGGAGGGAGTGCTTGAGGTTCTCGATGGTGTCGAGGCGGACGAGCCGCCCTTTATCCACAAAGGCGATGCGGTCGCAGAGTTTCTCCGCCTCGTCCATGTAGTGCGTGGTCAGGATGATCGTCGTCTCCTCCTCGTTCAGGGCCGCTACCTGCTGCCAGACCTCCCGTCGGGACTCGGGGTCGAGGCCGATTGTCGGCTCGTCCAGGAAGAGGATGAGGGGTTTGTGGATGAAGGCCCGCACGATCTCGAGCTTCCGCTTCATTCCCCCCGAGAACGTCCGCACCGGCACATGGGCGCGGTCGGTCAGGTCGACCATCTCCAGGAGTTCCCGGATTCTCGCGTCGAGCGTGCGGGGATCGATGTCCAGCAGATTGCCGTAGAACTCCAGGTTGTCGTAGGCGGTGAGTTCGAGATCGAGCGTGCTGTTCTGGGGGCAGACGCCGATCACCCTCCGGATCTCCTCAGGCTGGAGGGCAACGTCGTAGGGGCCGATGAACGCCCTCCCCAACGTGGGCTGGAGGAGGGTGGTGAGGATGCGGATGAGCGTGCTTTTTCCCGCCCCGTTCTGGCCGAGGAGACCGAAGATCTCCCCTTTCCGCACTTCGAAGGATATGTCGTCCACTGCCTTCACCGTGCGGTTCCTGTCCCGGAAGATCTTGGAGAGGTGCTCGATCCGGATGATGTTCTCCGGGGGGTTGCTGCCTCGCTCGTCACCGGAGATGCGTGAATCCACGCGAATACCTCCTATGGGACTCTGCCGATCTGCAGGGGAAGGCCGGCACGGAGCCGAACGTATCTGCAGGCAGGAGTTCAAGCAGCAGTTCGGCTGCGCGATCGCAGTTCATCTCGGCCATTCGGATCCTCGCCGTATTGATTTAGAAGACAAATGATTCGTATTTTGGACTGTTTGTGTATTAAACGATATGATCCGGCTTCGAATGGTTTCTCCGGCGCTGGGGATCGGATTCCTCCCGGAACCACGAGGGAGGCGGGCAGCCCCTTGCCGTCACTCCGAAAAGAGGCGGTCACGGAGGATCGCCCGGACCAGGTCCCTGAACCGATGCATGGCCGGAAGGTCATCCTGCAGCACCCCATACACCTCGTCAAGGTTCAGCCTCCAGTACACATGGACCAGAACATTTCTGAATCCTGCAAGGTCCGAGAGGCTGATCGGCGAGGTCTTCCGGGATAAGTCCCTCATCGCAGAGGATTGCAAAACTCTCCCGGTAGGTTTCAGGTCGGCGAGTGCTCCGGGCCGCGACCAGATGGTTGGCGATATCGATCGATGCCTGGATACTGACGAGAAGCGCATGCAGCACCATATTCCGCTTGTCCCGGTCGGCCTTCAACTCTGCGAGCGTGATGGATCGGTACCGCTCCCAGTCTCCGGTGGCCTCATTGAGTTCCCTCAGATGACCGGTGATCCCGTCGGTACTGCGTCATATCAGGCCTTCGTCAGCAGGATTCTGTCGAACCATTCGAGCGTGTCCTTATAGTCGAGATATCGGGAGAGGACGTCCGCCTCATATTCGACCGTCCTGCCCCGATCGCGGGAGAATACAGTTCTGCCGCTCCTGATGACCTCGTGCTGGAATGAGATGGGGGCGGTGTTGAGGACCTTCACATCGGCCTCAAAGCGGTGGCAAAGCGCTCGTTCAAGGTGCCGCTCGACCAGCCTCGCAAACCGCATCGCCTGGTATGGGGAGGGCTCTCCGGTTATCAGGACCGCGACATCCACGTCTGCAAAATCCCCTCTGCAGAACGAACCGAAGACATATCCGGTCTCTACCCCGGGAAGACCCGCAAGAACCGTACGGATGGTATCGAGGAGTTCCTCTCTCTCTCAGATTCCAGTACGTGGCGCCGCCTCATCTCTCCCCGTGTCCCTTCCGGCATCGTCTTCTCCTGGTCTTAACTCTTCCCGCATCGCATATGATTCTTTCTCGGTCAGCCCGTTGGTCATATTGTTTTCTCCAGCACCCACTCAACCAGTCCCACACTCACGACCATCTCGGAGAGTTGCCGGGGAGGAACCAACACCACCCGGGAATCCGGAGGCTCGGCGTGGGCTGTCAGGGCGCTATCGGGCGAATGGACAACGTAGAAGAGCTTCCTGAAATCGTTCCGCTCGTTCCGCTTGAAAGGATCTGCATATTTGCAAAACTCGTCCAGCGTTGAACGCGATTTTACCTGAACTTGATACAATTCTTTGTTGATCTTGTCTTCGAATTCGATATCTGAAAATTTCACTGTTTTTCCGACAGCACTTCTGCGTTCCCATCCCGCTCTTTCAAAGACCAGATCGACAAGCACTTCAAAGTCTTTCCAGTGCAGGTGTTTGATCAATGCTTCTGTTCGGTGAACCAGCTGCATCTCGTGCATTGATGGCTGCGGTATATTCGGGCGTATGTTCATCGTTGATCAGACGTCTGAGTGTGTCGTATCTGAGAGTTTCTGGCGAATTGACGTTGCATGAGGTTGCCCGATAGGCCTGTAGTTGTGCAATTTCACCAGGTATCGCGTTGACCAGCAGTAACTTCCCGTGCAAGCTCTTGTCATGCCATCCATCAGCGGTCAAGCGGTATTTGGATATTTCGTCTTCGAGAATCTGACCCTCTTGCAACCGGCACCACCAGAGTTTCGAGTTGTAGAACGTGATCCATATATCGTCGTGATTCGAGTCGTGAATCTTTTTCAGCGAGTTGAAGTCATGGGTGGCGCTACCCTTATTCTGGATCTCTGTCCTGATCACTCCCTCGATTCTATCCCATTTTTTCTGATGGATATCGTCGAGATCGATGTTTGTCCAGCCGATCCGCATTATCCCTTTTTCGATGCTCGACTGTTCCCATATTCCGGCCTCTCCTAACTTGATGTAATAGGCGTTTTTGAAGTCAATCCTCTCCACTGTTCCCCTCCACAGAATATAAGACGGTACTGAATTCAAATGCTTAAAAGTGGCGTAAGTTCGGTTTTAAGAAAATGGATACTTTAATCAATTGATTGGTTCATATAGCCGTCTATGGTTACCGACCTCGAAGAGAAGATCAATTACTGTTTTCAAGATCAAGGCCTGCTGAAACGCGCCTTACTCCATCCGTCACGTACGAATGAAGAGAGACAGAAGCATACAGTCTGTGAAGATCAGGACGCTCTCCGGACGTTGGGCGACGCAGCGCTGAAAGTAATATTGTGCGATCTTCTCATGCGTTCAGGATATGCAACAAAAGGTGAAATCACCATTAAGAAGAGCACTATCGAAAGCCGGCGGTTTCTTGCTGATTTAGGAAGGAAGTTTAATCTCCAGAATGCGATCCAGGTCGGAGAGGGAGCCAGAATGCAGAAGCATAACGAGGAATCGACCGTCATTGCCGAGACACTCGAAGCAATTATCGGGGCGATGTACCTGGATGGCGGATTCGATGCAACAATGAGTGTCGTCTCCGGATGGTACGAACCCAATTGGAATGAGATGCTGAAAGACGAGATTGCTTCGCAAGAATGAGAAACGCAAATGAATGCGCAGGCAAAACGCGTGCTCAGGCCTTCGCCCTCGCCACAGTAGTGAGGTGTGACTGCCACAGGACGGCACCCCGGCTCCGCAGGAAGTCGTGATTCCGGGGACGACTGTCGAAATCAGAACGCTATCGAGGTAATGGCTTGAACGAAGTATTGGCTTATCGCGTTACTCCTGCTCCCTCTCCCCGCGCCCCGGGAAAAAGCCTCGCGGCCTGGTTGCCGGATTCGTGAGGTACTCGAGGATGCGGTCGATCACTTCCGGGTTCCCCGGCAGGCGGAGGTGGCAGTAGGTCTCCGGCTCCCGGTGCAGCATCGCGGGGTCGAGCGGGAGAATGTCGTAGCCCGCCCCCGGCAGGTACGAGTCGGCGTGGGGAATGATGCCGTCGCCGGCATACGTCGTTTGCCAGGTCCCGTCCGGTTCGAAGACCCAGGTCTTCCCCTCGAACAGCGGGAAGAAGCCGGGCATCTCCGTGCGGTTGGCGCTCATGATCACCCGGTAGCGGATATCGTCACGGGTTCCGGCGGCGCGGAGAGCGGTCACGACCCGGCTCCCGGGGCGGAGGTCCTGGACGATGGCGTCGTCCGCCGGACGATACCTGTTTGGCACGAACGTTCCGGCGAGCAGCCGGATGACATCGGGGCCGTGGACGGGATCGTTGAAGAGCTCGGCCATCGATGACCCGTTGTTCGGCGGCCCGATGCCGATCAGGTTCCGGACGTGCTCTTCGCGGGTATCCCCGTCCAGCACCTCGAGTAGATAGCGGGTGGCGAGCGTTCCCATCGAATGGCAGATGACGTCGATCGCTCCCGCGTAGCCGCTCTCCTCCCGCATCCTGCAGATGTAGCCGTGCAGTGCGGCGGCTACGGCCGGCGCCGACTCGTCCCGCATCCCGGAATGGTCGAATTTCCAGGCAGGGATTCCCCGCTCCTCGAGTCGGATGCCCAGGCGTTTCCAGATCCCGGGGTGGCTCTTCCACCCGTGCACACATACGACCGGACAGTTCTCCTGGCTCACGGAAACCCTCACGCTGCTGTAGAAGTGTATTCAGATTTGCTCCCCTGGCAGATGTAGCTTTTTGAGAGCGAGCGGCGGAGCGTCCCGGCCGGCACCGGGTATCCGGCTCCTTTGGGCGAGGCATCCGCCGTGTTCGAACCCTGCAGGAGCGCAGGCGGTGAAGCTCGCGGAGGTTACCTGAGGATGTCTTCAATCTTTTGTATCAGAACCTCAGCCTCGGTCCTCGAAATTGCCCCGGCGGTATCATAGACCGAGCTATGCCGCTTGCGACGCATCCGGTCGAATACGAGGGCATCACTCTCGTCGAGGAAATGTTCGGCAAACTTCACCACGGAGAGGTGCTGGTTCGCACCGCCCGGAGAATTGCATTATAGGCGATACTCTACGTCCAATCGCAATCGATTGGGAGGGGCGTGCGGGCAGTCTCGATGTCCCGGGTTCCTTCGGATCTTCTCGACGGGCCGCTGTTTAAGGGTGAGGAGTTGTCCGAGATTGAGGATGGCCGCTCTCCCGGCCGGGTACCGCATCTTCAGCCGGCTTCTCCGCAGGGGATCCGTACATTTCTCCCGACGGGAGGGGTGCCCGGTGCCGACCACCGAATGGGATATCACTACGTCCGCCGATACCGGGGGCTGAGGCTATGGATCCCGGGGAGACGAGCAGATGAGCAGAGGAAGATTTTCGGCGACGTTGGATCGGATAGAGGACGGCCTGGCGGTACTCCTGCTCGAGGACGACGAATCGGTCGGCATCGCCGTGCCGGCACGCCTTCTGCCGGAGGGGACGAAGGAGGGAGAAACTCTCATCGTCACTATCAAGCGGCAGATGGGGGACACCGAGGAGGAGGCGCAGCGGATCATCGAATCGCTCGGCCGGCTGAAACCGCCCGGGGAGCGGCGCGAGTAGGAACGGCCTGCCTGCGGTCGACCGATGGATTACGCGGCTGAATCCGCCTTCTCCCACCACACCTTCACCCGGGTCGAATGGCCGGGCACGATGATGGTATCCCCGTCCTGTTCGGCATAGCGGCTCAGGTACTGCCGGAGTATCTCTTTCTGCCCGGCTGTCTCGGCGAAGGATCGCGGAGCGAAGTGATCGACCGCCTCGGCCAGGTCTGCAAACCGGTTGATGTGCCGGAGGGGAAATACCTCGATGTTCGGGTAGATGCCCATCGAATACAGTACATTGTAGAGGACGTCGCATTTCGGGGAGGAAACGAACGACGAGCCGTGGAGGAGAGGCCAGAGTTCGCGTGACATCGCGTCCCACGACGTCTCTCCGGCAAACCAGTAGATGTATACGTACCGGGAGGAGGCCTCCTCCAGTTTTCTGACGGCATCCCTGATATCGGGCACATCCAGGGAGTACGACGCAAAGACGATATCGTACGGCGGACTGAGATCCTCCACCACGCCGACGTCCTCCCACCGTTTCCGGACAACGCCGATGTTGTCGATCCGCTCCCCTTCGACGTTCTCCTCGAGCACCGACCACATCCCCTCCGAGGGTTCGACGGCCGTAACGTGCCCGACCTGTCTGGCAATGGGAATGGCAAGAGCTCCTGGGCCGGCTCCGACGTCGAGCACACGCGACGAGGGTGTTAAAGGGAGGTCCCGGAGAGTTTTCCGGATCCGTTCTCCGTTGTTCTCCTGCGCCATTCTATAGAACCTGCGTGCCACCTCTTTCGTGTCCCAGAACTGCGCGTCCGTAGAGTTTCTGTTCGCCTCGTGGTGCCGTCTCCGCTGTTCTTTCCATACGTCGTTCCAGTCAATCGCGTGCGCTTTCATGGGTATCTTCCCGTTATGTGAATCTGATTATCGTGATGAATCGATCCGTCATCTGTTTCTCTTTGCTCCTGCCGATGCCGGAAAACCTCCGGATCTCCTGATGACCATCGCGGCGTGGGGCGCGAACCGCCCTGCATCGACGGGATAGGTGTAGCGAATCCCGTCGTTGCCGCAGATCATGCAGAGAGGCCGGGCGGATTCGAGGTCTATATCCCCCCTCCCCGGTGGCAGTTACATACTTCACACTAATATTCAATTTGTTATTACTTTTTTCATTTTACAACGCTCTTTTTTCATCCGCCTGCCTTCCTGACCGGAGGGAGATTTCGGGCAGGTGCAGAACGCATCGTGTCCCGGGGGGTTTGGTGTTACACTACTAGAGAAAATATTTTACTTAGTGGTATTTATTGTCCTCTAACAAACTATTCAATATGTATTAGGTGCATGTTTATGATATCGCCACCGCCCGGCAGTGGTTTGGGGTGCCGTTGCCGGGCGAAGGGATCCGGTGTTCGGGAGCCATGTACGACAGTATCGTTCAGACGGTGACGCTGGCAGCCGGCCTGCTCGGCGAGATGGTTCCGATGATGGTCGTCGGCGTCTTTCTCGCCGAGCTGCTCGTCGCCCTGAAGGTCGCCGGGAGGATTGCGGCTCTCTCCCGCCCGCTCACCTCATTCGCCTGCCTCCGTGAGGAGTGCGGCACCAGTTTTCTCATGGCCTTCGTCTCTCCTCCTGCCGCCAACGCCATGCTGGTGGACTACCATGCGAAGCAGATCATTACCCGGAACGAACTCGTCATCGCTGCCGTCATGAACTCGTTTCCGACGGTCGTCATGCACTGGCGATACCTCCTCCCGGTCTATATTCCGCTCCTCGGCATCCCCGGCCTCATCTATTTCGGCCTGCTGATGCTGGTGGGCCTTGCAAAGACCGTGGTCGTCATGGTCACCGGGCGGGCCGTCCTCACACCCGCTCCCGCCGCTGCGGCCGGTTTCGTGGAGGAGCCGGCCGTCACGTTTCGCGAAGCCCTGAAAGCGGCATGCGTCTCTTCCCAAAAGACCCTGACACGCCTGCTCAAAGTCACCGTCCCCACCATCGTCATCGTGGCGTTCCTCATCAACGCGGGTACGTTCGACCGGCTTGCCGGGATGATGCAGGGTGCAGGCGGGTTCTTCCCGGTTCCCCCGGAAGGCTTCGCCATCATTGCCGCCCAGTTCGGCAGTTTCGTTGCCGGAGCGAGCGTCGCGTCCGCCCTGCTCGCTGCCGGGGATATGACCTGGCAGCAGATCGTCCTTACCCTGCTCGTCGGCAACATTCTCACCAGCGTGACGCGGAGCATCCGCTGGTTCGGTTCGTCGTATGCGGCAATATTCGGGATGCGGACCGGCACGGCGATCATGGTGATCTCGACCGCGCTTCGGAACGGCATCATGGCGGTACTGGTCGTCGTGCTGGCCTACGGCCTGGGCTGGGGATGAGGGTTTGCCGGTGCAGCGTCAGGTCTTGTCTCTGAGGGTGTTCACCCTCCGCGACGCATAGTGCAACCTCATCTCTCGAATACAAAGGCAATTATGCCTGCCGACGAGAAAGGTACATAATGCCTCCCGCACCCGTCCGCTATCCGGCGCCCGCGTTCGACGTCTTCAACGTCTATTTCGAGCGGATCTACGATCCGACGATGCACATCCTCTTCGCATTCGACGGCGAGCTCGACGAGGCGGTCATGAAGGAGGCGACGCAGCGGCTGATCGCCTCGAACCCCTATCTCCGGTCACGGTTCGCGGTGGTGGACGGCCTTCCCGTCTGGGAGGAGACTCCTGAGGAGCAATGGGAGGGGGCGTTCTCCCTCGTCCCGGCCGGCGATTATGAGCGCGAGCCCCTCGCCGTGCCCCCGGCGCCGCTCGACGTCCGCTCAGGGCCGCAGATGCGGGTCACGCTCTACCGGCGAAGAGGCGGAGACCTGCTGGCCGTCACCTGCCATCACGGCTTCTGCGATGCCCACGGTGCCGCCACCCTTGCACGGCAGACTCTTTGCAGTCTATAGGGGAATTCTGGAGGGCCCTGACTATAGGCCTGCCCTCACGGGTGCCTACGATCGGAGCACGGATGGAATCCTGGCGCTCTATTCCGAGAACGAGCGAAGACAGGAGCAGGGCGAGGAAGGGCCCTTCGTCGACCGGTGGCGCTTTCCGAACGAGCGGACCCGCCGGGGGACGCCCCGCATCGCCTACCGGACGCTCCCGCCCGAGCGCCTCCGGGCCGCAAAGGAGTTTTGCAGACAGCACGGGTCTACGGTGAACGATCTCCTCATCGGCGCGTACTTCCTCGCCCTCATGCGGATCCGCGGCGACCCTTCCGACCCGGGAGCGTCCCGCTCGATCCTGACCTCGGCGGACCTCCGCAGCGGGTACCTCGATCACCCGGAGGAGTGCCCGCCGATGAACCTCTCCGTCGCCTTCGAGGTCGCCCTCTCGCTCCCGGAGGGTGCAGATCTTGCGGATGTCATCGGCCGGGTGACGGCGGTAATGGCCCCCCGCAAGGCAGGGAACCTCGGCCTTGGATGTATTCTCTTCTACGAAGATGTCATGGTGGGCGGGATGCCGGCGGTGGATGCGTTCTTCGACGAGATGATGGAACGGTATCAAGCGTCCTGCCAGAAGAACCCGGTCTTCTCCAACCTCGGGATCATCGACCCCGACGACTACCTGCCCGTTCCCGGGAAGAGCGGCGCTCCCCTCGACCTTCGGGACGTCCGGTACCTCCCCTGCGTCTGCTGGCCGTACGGGTTTCTGATGACGGCCTCCACCTTCCGTGGCCGCATGACGATCACGGTGGCATATGAGGAAGGGCCGTACGCGGCGGCCACCGTGGAGCGGTTCCTCGGGTACGTGGACGAGTACCTCCCGTGATCCCGAACGGTGCCGACCGGAAATGTGGCGGATGCGGGCGAGGGGGAATTACCGCGGCCCTTCGATCGTATCCTTCGCCTCGCCGGAGCCTCCGGCCGACTCATATAGCCTTCCGTTTGGACGTCGGGTAGCCGCTCTCTTCCGTATATACCTGATAGGAAGGCGCACTCAGTTGTTCGGCCATCTCTTCTCCCGGGCTGCGGTCTTTGGTGATCCTGACGGTATGGTATGGTTCGCTCAGGGCAGCGTGCGGGGAGCACCGGTCAAAGCGTGGTTGAACACGATCCCGGAGGAAGTTCTGCAGTTTCCTCCCAAAGATGCCTCGCGGCGGACTCATGCGTGCGAGCAGCACCTCCCGGCCGGCTCGTCGTTCCGCGGCGGATCTGCCCCTTCGATACGGAAGCAAACGATACGTCGAGTTACCGAAAAGACTATGATCCACGAGTGCTTTAATCGTCCACCCTCGGTTTGTCGGACGACGAGCAGCTGCGAGGGGTGGAGGAGGAGTACACCATGGTGCTGTCAGACGAAGAGATAAAAAAACGAATTGTCGACGAGCTGTCCTGGGACACCAGTATCGATGCCTCGAAGGTCCAGGTAAAGGTTGATGACGGGGGGGTAACGCTCTCCGGAGCAGTAACTTCCTATGCCGATCGGCGAAGGGCCGAGGATGCCGCGTGCAGGATAACGGATGTTTCATGGGTGGACGATCAACTTTCCGTTAGGTTCCTGCCGACCGTGACCGTTCCCGACGATGCCGACATTCGGCAGACCGTATTGAACTACCTCTCCGACAATCCCGACCTGGATATGAGCGATATCCGGGTATCGGTGGGAATCGGCATCGTTACCCTGGAAGGTTCGGTGGACGAGTACTGGAAGAAGTATGAGGCGGAACGCCTCGTCTCCAGGGCACGAGGGGTCATCGACGTCATCAACGAGATCACCGTGGTCCCGACCATGAGCATTGCCGACAGGGCGATTGCGGATGACGTTCGGTCGGCACTAGAGCGCAATTTCAATGTGGATATCGAGGATGTGACTATCGAGGTGGAGGACGGCGTGGTGACCCTGTCCGGGACGGTCCCGAACTGGACTGCCCGGCGGGCGGCACGAACCGCGGCGGAGCTCACCAGGGGAGTCGTGGATGTCATCGATCAGTTGACCATCCGGACTGCTTCGGCGATACCGGCATAGGCATACCGTTCGTGAACTGCCCCGCGCCTCCCGGGCGGGGCTTCCTGCTTTTCTGACGATAGGTGCATCACCGGGGTGTGATGGAGAGGCATCGTCTCCGCAGGCTCAAGAGGACTGCTGCAGGGTTTTTCCACCGGCAGTTCTCTCATGCTCCCTGCGATCCGGTTGCGGGTTACGGATTTTACCGGCAGCGATTTGAATGTTTTTCGCCCCCATCCTCGCGCTCGTGGATGAAATGCTGACGGAAGAACCCTGGGAGGAGTTTTTAACGGTTTTTTCCGGCAGGTATGCCTTCTATGCACCTGATGACGAGCGGAAAACGCTGGAAGAGGCGGGGCTCACCCCCCTGCGGGTCGAGCTGATCCCGAAGGAGATGGTCTTTGAAGAACCGGACGACCTGGCTCCTGTACCTGGAGCGGCTGCCCGAACAGGCGCGGTCGGCTTTCATCGCCGGCGTGGTGGACCGCTACGTGAGCAGATACCCCCCGGCCGACGACTGCATTCATATCCCGACGATTCTGCCGTATCTCCTGAATCTGAACGGTATCCTTCAGGTTGTATCTCCGCCGGAACCCGCCCTCCGGTATCGGCGTTAAAACCGGAAAAGAGATGTAATTTGCCTATATTTCAGGACGGGGTGGGTTTTATCCCCTCATGCCAGATCGTTGCGCCGGAGGAACTCCCGGATTGCCCGGGACTCGACCCATCCCTCGTCGAGCTGCCTGACGATATCGTTGATCCGCCTCACCTGCTCCCGGATACTCACGGCGGTCTTCTCGTCGTCGAGCAGGTCTGCCCGGGCCAGGATCACCTGCAGGGGATGGCGGACGTGGTCGCCGAGGATGGCGAACTGTTCCATGTTCTGTTCGATCTGAGTATACGCCTGGCGCCGGATCGCTTCGTGGTGTTTCCGCTCGGTGACGTCGTGGGCGACGACCGTCGCACCGAGCGGCCTCCCCTGCTCGTCAGCGGTGAACGTTACGTCCAGGACCGCATTGATTGTCCGGTTATCCTTCGTTCTTATTGAATATTCGACATTCCTATCCGGTTCTTCCCCGCTCATCCATCCGGAGATTCTGGCCTGGAAACGAGTCCTGCCTTCCTCATCCGTAATATCGAACGGATCCATCGCAAGCAGCTCTCCCCGGCTGTACCCGAGCATCTGGCACATGGCATCATTTACCGAGGTAAATCTCCTGGTCCTGAAATCAATCTCATAGATCCCCGTCGGCGCAGATCGGACGAGTTCCCTGTATTTCCGTTCGGCCTCTTTGAGCGCTTCTTCTGCTCGTCTCCGCTCGGTGATATCCAGGAAGACGGCGACACCATACCGGATTGCCCCTCCCGGACACGTGATGGGCGCAGCGCTGACCGCCAGAAACCCGGTGGTGCCGTCCGCCCGGACGAATGCGATCTCCTCGTTTGTGATCTGCTCTCCCCTGGCGATCGACCGGGAGAGCGGCCACTCGTCAGGCCTGTATGGGCGGCCGTCAGGGTGCAACCCGATCTCTCCGAACCGCTCCTGCAACTCGTCGGCGGGGAGGTGATGCTGCCGCAGGATGCGGTTGACCTGTTTATTGCCGAGGACGAGCCTTCCGGACGGTGCTTCTGCGACGACCACGCCGGCCGGCATCTGGTCGATCACCGCCCGGAGCATGGCACGCTCGGTCTCGACCTCATCCGTGAGACGCTCGCACTCCTGCTCGGCTTCGCGGGCACGTTCTTCAAGTGCGCCGATCCGGTCTACAAGAGTATCGATGAGGCGGCGATCGGCGGGATCAGCCCGTTCCCGGAGTCTCTGCAGGGCGGCATGCCCCTGTTCGTCTGCGTGCGTCTTGGCGGATCCGCTCATGCATACACCTCGTGTATCCCCTGATCTTCACCGCCAGCCTTCATGACCTTTCCGCTTCCGGGCACGATCCCCTTCGCTCAGGCACGATCCGCCTTCCGAAGCGTGAACCGGAACGCCGCTCCTCAGGGACCCGTACTCATCGACCCAGACCTTCCCGCCGCAGCGCTCGACGAGCGTCCGGACGATGAAGAGCCCGAGGCCTTCGCCGCTCCCCCTGGCCAAGCCCCGCTCGAACCGGGTGAAGAGTTTTTCCTTCACCTCGTCCGGGATACCCAGGCCGGTATCCTCGACGAGACCAGCACCTCGGTGTCCTGCCCCTTGACCAGGATGTCGATCTTGACACCGGGACCGCCGTGTTTCACGGCGTTGCCGATGAGGTTCGTGAAGACAGTCGGGAGGAGACCGTCTGCCAGCACATCGACCGGCGAGCCGTCATAGCGGATCGATGCACCGGGGAAGGCTTCAATCTCACTTCGGATGACGGCATCGAGGTTCACCGGCACCAGGTTGCCGGTCTCCTCCGAAGCCCGCCGGATGGTGGCGACATTTCGGAGGATCTCGCTGCTCCGGTCGATGCTGTCGTGCAGTTTTCGGGCGTAGAGCCTACTGATCGCCCGCAAGCCAGTTCGACCAGGAGGTCGGCGTACATGCTCGAGACGTTGTTCGCATTCCGGACATCGTGCGTCATGATGTCGACGTACATGTTCGCCTCGTCGCGTGCCGCCTCAACCTCCTGACTCTTCCTGATAAGGTCGTCGGTGCGGCGCTGAAGTGCGTCTTCCGTACGTTTCCGGTCGGTGATATCGATAAAAACCCCTACCGCGCCAGTGGGACCTGCCGTTCTCATCCAGCAGCGGTACGGCATTGCCGAGCAGGTGGTTAACCGTCCCGTCATCAAAGGCCATATCGAGTTCGAACATCTCTACCGGCCGGCCGGTGGCGGCGGCTCTCTGAATCGGAAGTTCCTCCGGCGGAATCTCGACGCCGTCTTTCATCAGACGGAAATGCTCCGGCCGCTCTCCTTCGGGTGCTGATTTTGAGAGGTTGCTTCCCGGTGGCATACGGAGCAGATCGTAAGTGTATCTGCTGCCGAAGATGGATCGGCATTCGGGATCGAGTGCGATGAGGACCACGGCCGGCACCGCTTCCATGACCGCTTGCAGCTCCTGCGCCCGCCTCCGCTCCCGCTCTTCGCTCTCCCGGAGCGCCCTCTCCGCAGCCTGCACCTGGCGGGAGATATCGGTGACGGCAACCCGGAGCCGGGGCGTATCGCCGCCTGCGACGCTCTTCCCCTCGAGCAGCACCCAGGCGGGTTCGCCCTCCGCCCGCTTCAGCCGGACGTCGCAGGCCGTTTTCGTATCCGCATTCCTTGTCCGGGCAAGGAACTCGTTGAACGGCTGGATATGCTCCCGTTCGAGGAAGAACTGCAGCCGTGCTCCGATCAGCCGTGCCCGTTCCCTGCCGAGCAGCGACGCCCCGGCGAAGTTCGTCTCCAGGATCTCGCCCTTCAGATCCAGCGTGAAATACCCGATCGGCGCGAAGTCGTAGAGGTCGCGGTACTTCTCTTCGGAGATCTGCAGGTCGCGGTGCATCTCCTGCAGCGCCTCGTTCTGGAGCTCGAGTTCGACCTGGTGCACCTCGAGCTCGTGGCAGAGTCTTCGCACGTCCTGCTCCGGAAGGTCGCCGGCGTGTCCTTTCTCCCGCACTTCATCCTCGGCGCGTCGCCGGAGGTCTGGGTCTGACGATCTCTCCTGTATGGTGATCAGTTCACTCGGGTGCGGTCTCCTCATCCGTTTCACCGCCCTCTGCTTCCGGACGGCCGGTGATGTCCTCGATGGCGAGCAGGATCAGGTTGGGCCGGTTGCGAAGGGGATCCGCCGGCATATGCGTGAAGAACTGTTCGAGCGCCTGCAGCCCTCCCGACGATGCCCCGATCCCGACGATGCCCCGATCCCGACGATGCCCCGATCCCGACGATGCCCCGATCCCGACGATGGCGCGAGGTACTTCGCTCGATCGACCCCGGATTCGTGTGTGTTCCTGGTCTCTGTATTCTGCGTCATGGGTCGTTTCCCGAAAAATTTTGCCGAAGGTTTCCATCTCCCCTTGCCGTGCACCACCGCCGGTGGAAGGGAGGTGCCGGGTTGCTATATTAATATAGAGTGGGTGGGCGATGCTGCTTTAACTCTTCGTTCGCACCACACCTCTCCTCTGAGATGCGTTCTCTGGGAGAAAAACCCTGCAGGGCGGCCTGCGTAGGCGAACAGAGCGTTTCGAGGGACAGGTTTGCGTTTCCCCCGACGCTTTCGCTGCACACGGAAAATGCGCCCCTCGTGGGGGCGGCAAAAGAATGTTCGCAGAATAGCCCTCTTCCAGGACGGAAGAGAGGGGGCGACCCCTCTCACCCGAGCGCCGGCATGCCGTCCGCCGGAGGCGCTCTGACCGTGGTGCGGATAGCGTCGTCCTGCTAGGCTCGTGATCCGGACCGCATCACGGGAGAACGTGATGTAGTAGATCTCGCCGGACGGGTCGTGGCAGTGTTGGACCATCTGTTAGGAGATGATTCGCTATCCGGCAGTATAGGCAACTTCGATATCTTTCTGATTGCAGATCAACTACCCCGCCGATCCCGCGTCCGCCCGGAGCATCGCATCGCGCGCGAGATGCCCGGTTTACGTCTGAAAACGCTAAAGTTATGCACGTGCACGCATTTCCGGCCGAAAGGGGGTGTCCCCTCCTCTCCCGGCCCCGGAGGACACTTCCCCAATTTCGACACCCTCAACGCCGATACCGCGCAGTCATGCGCAGTCATGTACTGCGTTCAGAACTCTTCATTGATGCCGAATCCGTACGCTCGCAGAATCGCGCTGCCTCGCTGTTCGGGATACGCCGTCAGTACGAGCCCCCGATCTTCGAGAAAGCGTTCGGCAGTCGCGATAGAGATGATCTCCAGGCTTTCGTCTTCACCGGGGTAATTCGACCATTCATACAGGTAGTAGAGATCCGGCATGCCCCCCCTGTTCGTGGAGATCAGCACCTCGCCGTCCCGGAAGTGCGAAGTGCTCAGGATCGCTCCGACCCTGTCTTTTTATAGCAGTCCGTCTTCACTGCCGGGGTGAAGGGGGGAGAAGATGAAAGGCCTGGCAATGGTACGGATCGGGGAGATAGGATGGATAGAGAAAGACCGGCCCGCGTGCGGTCCCAGGGACGCTATTGTGAAACCGCTGGCGCTGGCGCCGTGCACTTCCGATATCCACACCGTCTGGGAAGGAGCGATCGGCGATCGGCATAATCTCATCCTGGGGCACGAAGCGCTCGGGATTGTAGACGAAGTGGGAAGCGACGTTAAGGATTTCAAACCCGGCGACCGGGTCATCGTACCGGCTATCACGCCCGATTGGGACTCGGAAGCCGCACAGCGCGGGTTCCCGTCGCAGACCGGCGGGCCCCTTGGGGGCTGGAAGTTTTCGAACTTTAAAGACGGCGTCTTCGCCGAATTTTTCCACGTGAACCTGGCAGACAGCAACCTCGCCCATCTGCCGGACGGCATGTCCCTGGAAGCAGGGGTTATGCTCCCGGATATGCTCAGTACCGGCTTTGCGGGCGCTGAAAACGCATCCATCGAGTTCGGGGCTACGGTAGCGGTCATAGGAATCGGGCCGGTCGGGCTCTGTGGTGTCGCCGGTGCGAGACTCCGGGGTGCCGGCAGAATATTCGCCGTCGGTACGAGGCCGGCCGCGATTGAAGTAGCGAAAGCGTACGGTGCGACGGATATCATCAACTACAAGAAAGGAAATACTGCAGAACAGATTCTTGATGCAACCGGCGGAGCAGGCGTCGATGCCGTCATTATCGCCGGTGGCGGCCCTGACGTTATCATGGACGCAGTCACCATGGCGAAAGCCGGATCGGTGATCTCGAACGTGAACTACTTCGGGAAGGGAATCGGTGACAAAGATATCCTCCCGGTTCCCCGTGTCGGGTGGGGATTCGGCATGGCGGACAAAGATATCGCGACCGGACTCTGTCCCGGCGGAAGGGTGAGAATGGAGAGGCTCGCCGAAGTCGTGATGCATGGACGCATGGACCCGTCACTCATGGCGACGCATGTCTTCAAGGGTTTCGACACGTTGGAAGAGGCGCTTCTCCTGATGAAAGAGAAGCCCCGGGACTTGATTAAACCGGTCGTTCTTCTGGACCGGTAACTCACCGAACCTTTTTTCTTTCTGCAGAGATTCGCCGACCGCGTCCATCCCGCTGCCCCGGTATCGGAACAGCACCCGCCGTCTTTTCGCCACTCCTCCTCCGTCAGCCCGTAGAGTTCGTAGACCAGCCGGTCGGTTGCGTCGATCATCCCGGCGAGCACCTCCTTCTCATGCGGAGCCTTCGCCGCCTGGAGACGTCTGTTCAGGTCGAGCATTTCCCGGGTAATTTCTCTCATGATCTGCTCCTGTGCGGGTGGACCAAAACGATCGCTCCCGAGGCGGCGACGCCTCAGTTCGGGCATCAGGCCGTCGGCGGGTTCCCGTAGGTAAAAGAGATGGGCGAGCGGGGTTATATGCGAACCGCGCTCAGTGAATGTGACTTATTGGGAACGGTTCCGAGGAATGCTTTATTTCGCCGCTGCCGGTGACAGCTCTCCGGCAGGATGGCCTTGATCGCCGGGAGAGTCCGGGCATCGGGGGCTGCATTCGTGAGTGCGGGTGTTTCGGAGGATATGCGTGGACGGATGTGATATCCCAGAATACCTCTGCATCCATGAGGGACCTGCCGATGGAGGGCGGACGTTCCCCGCTGCGAGAATAAACGGAGGAGATGCCACGCCTTTGCGGCACCGGCGGACTCTGCTGCGATAGCCCCTCACCTCCCCGCCTTCCTGCGGTAAGAGCACCGCCGGTACGATTCGCATGGTTTAACCCGCACCCGGAGAAACCTCCTGCTGTCACATAGTTCAGAGGCTATTCCCATGCACACCGATACCATTCCACGCACACTATCGATCCTTGTTGCGGCACTCATGCTGGTCACGCTCTGCGTTCCGGCTGCCGCCGCCCCGGCTGCCTCCTGGAACATTACCCGGCTCTCGCCGGACGCCGATGACTGTGTCATCCCGCAGATCTCGGGCGATTACGCCGTCTGGGCGGCGTATTTCAGGACCCTTGAGACAGAGAACGATACTCCCACGGGCATCGTCCTGCACGCGATCGCGACGGGCGAGAGCCGGACGCTTGCATCCTCGGAGAACGGAACGAAACCCTGGGGTCCGGACATCTCCGGCGACTCGGTGGTCTGGGTCGACGAGACGGAAGGGGACATGAAGATCCACCACTACGCGATCGGCACCGGCGCAGATACCGTACTGGCGGAGAGCGAAGACTCGCTCGGGTGGCCGTCGGTCTCCGGCGATGCCGTGATCTGGACCGAGAGCCCCGGCGGGAACCGGACCGATATCCGTCTCCACGACCTTTCCACCGGCGAGGCAACCACCCCGGTCTCGGTCGGTGCAGAGTTTGTGCTGGCCGAGATCGACGGTGACCGGATCTGCTACCTGAACCTGGATGACGGCATCCTGTCCGTCTATAACATCACGTCCGGGGAGACCGCCCGCATCTCGGGAGAGGGCGTAAGTCCGCTCGAATTTGCGATATCCGGAGACCGTGTCCTCTGGATGGACGAATCCGACGGTCGGAGCGATGCCGGGTTTTTCATGAACACTACCCTGTACCTCTCCTCCCTTGACACCGGGACGAACGAGGTGCTCGACCGGTCCGTCAATTTCCTGGCATCCGGCAACATGAGCGCCGACGTGAACACCTATACCATCGGCTATCCCGCTCTCGGCGGGGATACTGCCGCATGGACCCGGAAGAGCACGGTTGCGGGAAATGATACCGCCGTCATCCAGGTCTGCGATCTTGCCGACGGCACGCAGTCGTCCCTGCTGCGGGGACGGCAGACCAGCCGCCTCGCGACGGATGACGGGAAGCTCATCTGGGAAGAGGACACCGGCGACGTGCTGAAAAACGCCATTATGCTCGCCGAAACAGGGTCGTCACCCGTCTCCGGCACACCGGCAGCACCCCCCGCCGAGGAGGCACCGGGGTTCGGCATCCTGATCTCGGCAGCCGCGCTCCTTCTCGCTTGCGTTCTCGTGAGGATGCGCAGATAACTCCGGTCACTTTTTTTCTGCCCTGCATAAACCGTTCCATTTCAATCTCTACCACCACGGCGTGAAGGAAGGTCGACCGTGCGGCCGCGATGCATCTGCGGGCCGGCGAGGGATGGCGGATCTGCGTTGGGTGGACGTGGTGCTGCCCGACCGTTCCTCTCAGTGGAATTGGTCTTAACCTCATTATTCCGGCAGAATAACCTTATCCAGCCATCCCCTGCGAGGCGAAAACCGGCACCCATATCATCCCGCTCTCCGATCTCTTCCCGGAGCAGCATGGATCTCGCCGAATACCGAAAGATCAATACCATCATCGAGCGGGATAGTGCCGACGCGACCTACAAGTACGCCCTCCTCCGGGGCGTCATCGAGGTCTGCCAGCAGTACCCGCACCTCCGGGAGGACGACGGCGATGCGGTCTCGTTCCCGCTCGGGCTGCTCGTCGAGAAGTGGCTGCTCTACTACTACCCGATCTTCGCGGCAGCGACGTTCATCCCGCAGAAGAACGGGGAGACGCCGGATCAGAACGCCGGGAAGGTGGTCTCGTTCCGGAAGTCCTTCATGCCGGTCATCGACTACTACCGCGACCGGGGCGGGGTATCGGTCTTCTACAATGACTATACCCGCGGCTCGGTCCCGGAGGAGATCCAGCCGGCGCTCCGGACGCTGGTGAAGGAGATCCGGAGCACCATCACCACAATGCCGATGAAGCACCTCGGCTACTCGCAGTCGAAGGAGCACTACTCGGTCTTCGACTGCCCCCGGCCGCTGTACCGGCTGCCGAAGGGCCGCCCGGTCGACCGGCTCTACCTGATCGAGAACGCCGGCCGGTTCTCCCTCTCCCGCGACCTCTGCACGATCTTCGAGTACTTCGGGAGCTTCATCTCCGGGGAAGAGTGCCTGCTGAAGAAGTGGGCGGCGTTCACCGCGGCGGCGGACAAGACCGGGACCGTCACCGAGGAGTGCATGCTCTCCCTGCTCGCGAGGACGCCGACGACCGAACGGGCGATCGCGGATGCACGCGGCATCTACCGCTCGGTCTTCGCGGAGGAGGGGCGGCTGACCTGCGTCTGGTCGGGGAGATCAATACAGTCGCCGGACGCGATGCATATCGACCACGTCCTCCCCTTCTCGGTCTGGAAGAACAACGACCTCTGGAACCTGCTCCCCGCCCTCGGGCCGGTCAACGCCGAGAAGCGTGACCGGATCCCCGGCCGTTCGCTCCTGGAGTCCCGCCGGGAATGTATTACCGACTACTGGGACCTGCTCCACGACCACGCACCCCGCCCGTTCGAGCGGGAGATTGCGGTCTCGCTCCTCGGCATGCAGGGGCTGCAGAGCGGCTGGCAGGATCCGGCGTTCGAGCGCCTCGCCGAGACCTGCGCCTACTTAATCGACGTCCGGGGGTACGCGGCATGGGCGATCTGACCTGTCCGTTCTGCAATCCGTCCCCCGAGGAGATCGCGCTCGCGAACGATCTCTGCTACGCCCGCTACGACAAGTATCCGGTGAACCCCGGCCACCTGCTGGTCATCCCCTTCCGGCACGTCGCCGGCTTCTTCGACGCGACGGACGAGGAGCAGGCCGCACTGCTGGCGCTCGTCCGGGAGGCGAAACGACTTCCTCGACGAGCGCTTCCGTCCCGACGGCTACAATATCGGCGTGAACGTCGGCGAGGCCGCCGGGCAGACGGTGATGCACCTGCACGTGCACGTCATCCCGCGGTATGCCGGGGATATGGAGGAGCCGCGGGGCGGGGTGCGAGGGGTGATTCCGGAGAAGAGGGGGTATTGAGGGGGGATCCGGTCCCGCCGGTTTACGAGAACCAGTGACAGTTCGCTCTGATCCTACGTGAGGTGATTATCGGGGGCGTTCGGGTCCGTACACTGCCGGGCATCCCCGCAGTTGCCGTTCCGGTAAAGCAACCCTTATAAACCCGCAATCCGAGCGGAATCCGCCGAAAAAAACGACCCCCACAGAAGCCCGCAGACGGCCGATCTCACGGCGAGACAGGGTATCCATCCTCCAGAAATTACTGCCGCTCATATGGCCATTATAACCCTGCGATCCTGCCGCTTTTCGGGAATCCGGCCGAGATCTGCAGGGTATCCTGGGCGGCGAAATCCGGCATCCGAAAGCGGCGGTAAAACCGGAAAAGAGCGATAATTCAGGCTTATTTTTGGGCGGGAAGAGGGCGGTTCCACCCCCCCACGCCGGCACCCTCTCTTTCGAGGTCGTCGAGGGTCGCCGGCCGCATGCCCTACGCCATCTCATTCCGCCGCAGAAACTCCCGGATCTTCCGGGACTCAATCCAGCCCTGGTCGAGGTCATTGATATACCCGTTGATCCGCCGGACCTGCTCGCGGACCTTCTCTGCAGTCTCCGGATCGTCCATCAGATCGGCCCGGGCAAGCAGGACCTGGAGCGGGTGGCGGACATGGTCGCCGAGGATCGCGAACTGCTCCATGTTCCGCTCGATCCGGTCGTAGGCCTCCCGCCGGATCTTCTCGACCTGCTTCTGGTCGGTGACGTCGGAAGAGATGACCGCGAGCCGCTTGACCTGTCCGTCTGCGCTCCGAACCGGGAAGAGGATGGTATCGAAGATCCTCCCCGCATACTCGTCGGTCAGCCTGGCCGGCCTGCCCGAGGCAAAGGCCTCGTCAACCTGCCTCTTCCGGGCTGCGGCGAGATCGGGCGGGAAGAGGTCGTACACGCATGTTCCGCGAAGATCTTCCGTACTCTTCCCGAACCGTGCGGCCATCGCCTCGTTCAGGGCAAGGATGGTACCGTCCCGGTCGATGAGTCTCGCGTCGTCGGGCGTCGCGTTCAGGAGCGCCCGGAACTGCTCTTCACTCTCCTGCAGGGCAAGCTCGGTCCGTTTCCGCTCGGTGATATCGATCGCAACCTCGAGCCGCACGTCGCGCCCGTCGGGCCACCGGATGATCCGGTCGACGATGTCCACGTAGATATCGAGAATTGGGTTATAGTACTCCCACCGGTAGGGCTGCGGCTTCTGGCTGAGGATCACCTCGTTGGTGCAGAACGGGCACGGCGCCTCAAAGCCCTGGAACTCGCGGTAACATAGCCCGCCGACAACGCTCTTCCCGAGCGCTTTTGTAAAGAAGGGGTTTGCATACAGGATCTCATAGGTCACGGGATCCGTGACGTAGACGATCTCCTCGAGGCCGTCGAAGATCGAGAGGAGCTGATCGCGCTCGAACTGCAGCATCTCCTCCACCTCCGTCTCTCCGGGGGTGGGCCGGATGGTGACCACGTGGATGCCGGGTGCTGTCCGTGCCACGGCGTTGCATTCCACTCTGACCGTGGTGCCGTCCTTCCGGAGAAGCTCGCATTCGCCCTGCAGTATGCCTCTTTCCAGGAACTCCTCCCAGAACTCGCGCCCTGCCTCCCGATCTCTGCAGATAGCAAAGACCGACCGCTGCAGCAGTTCCTCCCGGGTATACCCGAGCAGGGCAGAGGCCGCAGGATTGGTCTCCCGAAGGTCTCCGGCATCGTCCACGACGAGAACGGCATCCCTCACGAGTTCGACGATCGAGCGGAGATGTCCGCATTCCGTGTCATGGCTCCCTGCCGGGTTCTCCTCTCCCGGTGAGGGGTCCGTCCGCACCGCTGCCGCCTCGTCCTGCGGGGCTCTGGCCAGGGTGAACCGGAACGCCGCTCCTTCTCCGGGGATGCCCGGCACCCGGTCCTCGACCCAGACCCTGCCGCCATAGTGTTCCACCAGCTTCCGGACGATATAGAGACCGAGGCCTTCGCCTCTGCCATGCCCGAGCCCCCGCTCGAACCGGCGGAAGAGCACTCCCTTCACCTCGTCCGGGATACCGGGGCCGGTGTCTTCGACCGAGACCAGCACCTCGCCGTTCAGTTCCTCCACCCGGATGGTGATCCGGACATCCGGGCCGCCGAACTTGACGGCGTTCCCTATCAGGTTCGTAAAGACCATCGAGAGAAGGCCGTCCGCGCGGACCTCGAGCGGCGGGCCGTCATAGCGGATCGACGCCGCCGGAAAAGTCCCGATCTCTTCCCGTATGACGGCGTCGAGATCTACCGGCGATAGACCGGCCGATTCCTGGTGGATCCGGCGGATGGCTCGCGACGTTCTTCAGGATCTCGGTGCTCCGCCAGATACTGTCGTGCAGCTTCTGTGCGTAGGTCTTCAGCTCGCCTTCCAGCAGCTCGAGCAGAAGATCGGCATACATCATGGAGACGTTGTTTGCGTTCCGAACATCGTGGGTGAGGATATCCAGGTACAGGTTCGCCTCCCGGTGCGCCTCGTCCAGTTCCCGGTTAACCCGGGTGAGCTCGTCGGTCTGCTCCCGGAGAGTGCCTCCGCCTGTCTGCGCTCGGTGATGTCCCGTGCCGCCGCAAAGACGCCGGCCACCCGTCCCTGTGCGTCCCGGTACACGGTGGCGTTGAAAAGGGCGGGTGTGGTCTTTCCGTCACGGTGCCGGATCTCCATCGGGTAGTCGCGGATCTCGCCGTCAACGAGGACCTTCCGGACTCCCGCAAGCGTCTGGTCCGGGTCGGTGCTGTACCTGGAAAAATCCGTGCCGATCAGTTCGTCGCGTGTATACCCGGTCACCTTCTCGGTAGCGGCGTTCACGTCGGTGATCTTCCCATCGGGGCTGATGGTGGCGAGCGGATCGATGCTCGCCTCGATAAGGACCCGGTTGTACGCGTTTGCATTAATCAAGGCCTCTTCTGCCTGTTTGCGCTCGGTGATGTCCCGGAAAACCACCATAATAGAAGGCCGGCCCTGGTAGAGGACGGGGGTCGCCGTGATGTCGACCCAGATTGTCCGGCCGTCAAGGGTCTGGAGTTCCTGTTCGAAGAGCGGGGTAGCCGTGCCTTCCTGCTGCCTCCGACGGATCTGCCCGACGACGAGATCGCGGTGCTCGCGGAGAGACGAAGAGATCCAGCGGTCTGCCCACGAAGTCTTCTTGCCTCTTCCCGCCTGCAATCCGGACGCAGGCAGGATTCACGTAAGCGATGACGCCGTTCCGGTGCACGACGACGGCATCCGGCATGACTTCGATCAGGGAACGGTAGCGCTCCTCGCTCTCCCGGAGGGCGTCCTCCATCCTTTTTCGGTCGGAGATATCCTCGATCATGCCGATCATGGACTGCGGACTCCCCTCGGCGTCCCGGATGAGGGACGCCGTCAGCATTCCCCAGAGGATCTGCCCGTCTTCCGTCACGTAGCGCTTCTCCAGCTGGTAGGTGTCGATCTCTCCGGCACCGAGGGACGCCGCGAGCGTCATGTCTTCCGATAGGTCGCCCGGGTAGGTGATATAGGCAAGATGTCTGCCGCGGAGCGTATCCGGACGGTACCCGAGCATCTCCTGGAAGGCCGGGTTGCTATCGATGATGCATCCGTCCAGCCCCACGAGAACAATACCGATCCCGGACCTCTCGTAGATGCCGCGGAACCGTTCCTCACTCTCCCGGAGCGCCCTCTCTCCTGCCGTACGCTCCCGGATATCGATGCCGATCCCCACCCGGGTATCGTCGGAGAGACGGATGTTTGCCCAGGAACTCTCGACGAGGGAACCGTCCTTTGCGGTCAATGCAAAGTCCCGCCACCCCGGTTCCAGTGACTGCATGAACCGGCCGACCATCGCCCGGTACCCGGGGTCGGGATAGCATAACGCCATGATATCGCCGCCGCTTGCGTCTTCCTCCGTCCAGCCCAGTGTCTCGCGCAACGCGCGATTGAACCGGCACGTTTTCAGGTTCGGATCAGGAGATCGCGATCATCACCGGGATCGTATCGACGATCGTCTGCAACAGCTCGTGCTTGTGCGCCAGTTCCCGCTCCGCCCTTTTGCGGTCGGTGATGTCGCGAGAGACCGTCAGGACCCGCTCGACCCTGCCCGAAGGGCCGGGAATCGGGACTGAGATGTACTCGCTGTACTCGATATCCCGTACTACGGCATGGCGAACCTCTCCCCGCACCCCTCTTCCGGTGGCGAAGACCTCCCGGACCTTCTCGAAGTACGGGCCTGCCCCTCCATCGAAAACCCGAGTTCCTCCCAGGTCTTTCCCACCATCTCGCGCGGTTCCCGTCCGAGTTTACGGGCGAACTCCCTATCGACGTGGACATACCGGAGGTCCCGATCCAGGATATTCACCGTCTCCGGCAGGTATGAAAGGATGGTTGCCAGCACCTCCTGCTCGCCGCCGGGCCCGGGAAGATCCTGCAGGCGGACGAGGTGCATGCGATCATCCTCTCCGGTCCTGCTGGAGTATTGGATCCGCCGCTCTCTGCCGTCTGAGGCCCTGATGGTGCAGGCAAGGGCGGGGAGTTCGACCCGGTCCTGCAGCGACGCCGAGATCGCCCATCGGCACTCCTCTTCGACGATCCGGGGCAGAAGAAACCGGTTTACGAACTCCCCGGCGTCGCTGCCGATGAGGGTGTCCCGGTCGACCTCGAGACAGTGCTGTAGTGCTCTGTTGATCCAGACGATACGGTTCTTTGGACCTACCAGCAGCACGCCCTCATCAAGCAGGTCGAGGATCTGCGGGGCCAGCCCGGGTTTGGCGGAAACGCCAGGGAATGGTGTCATCGGCAGGGCTCCACGTGCACGTAAATTACCTTTCGTTATTGTTTATTTATAGTTGTGGAAATCCGTTACCCGGGAAGGATCTGCCCCCGCTAGTGCCTTCAATCATCAGTCGCAGAGATTCGGCACGTACACAGCGTCATGCTCCTCACCGCGGGGAGATTCACTTCACCCGGCGGGCAGGGGGGCAGAACCGCCCCTGCATTCACCCCGTCAGCCCCGCTCTCCTCTTCTTGATCCCCTCTCCCAGGATTATCGCCGTGACGGCGGATATGGTGAGGAGCAGGACCCTCGTCCGCGACCAGGAGAATGGCGGTCAGGGGCGCACCCATGGCAAGGGCGAGAGCGGAGGTCTCGATGCAGAGGACGCCGATCGAGACCGGCAGGAACGGTAAGAGCAGGTTCGCGGCAGGCCCGATCAGTGTTGCGGAGAAGAAGATGGGGAGGAGGGACCGTCGATAAACCCGCTCCGGAACGCGAGCGCGAACAGGATTCACAGAAATGGTATCGATCTGCTGAAGACCGGGCCGGGACGTCGCCGGTCTCATCGCGTACCGGACCATGCCCGCATGATGCCGCACGAACTGGAAAAAGTGGATAATCCGCACCTGCAGTGCCCGGCCGTTACGAACCGCCGCTCGTTCTCTCTTTCAACAGATGCCGCCGCACAAGGTAGAGAGCGAGAATGACCGCAACGATGACCAGCCCTTCCGAGACGAGCAGCGCGGTCCGGAACCCCGCGACGACGGCAGCGGGGCTGGAACCGAGGGACAACACCACCGTTACCGCTATCACGCTTGCGACGCTCACCCCGATCGCCGCACCGATCTGCTGGGACGTCGTGAGCAGACCGGCCGCAAGGCCCTGGCGTCCCGGCTCCACGCCGGTCGTTCCGGCAATATTCAGGGAGACGACCGCCGAGACAAGACCCAGCGCAGCGACGTAGTACGAGAGCATCAGCAGCACCAGCGAACTATCCGTACTGATGGCTGCAAGACCGGAGACGCCGATGCCGAAGAGGGCGAGCCCGATCGCCAGCATGGCCCGGAAACCGATCCGCCCGATGATGCGGGGAGCGACGGTTGCGCCGGTGAGGCCTCCGAGACCCGCAGGCAGGAAGATCAGACCGGTCTCAAGGGCGGAAAACCCTCGCACCTCCTGGAGGTAGAGGGTGATGATGAATACCAGAGCGGCGTTCGCCGCGAAGGTCAGGAACATGACCAGATCGGCGACGAAGATCGTCCGCCGCCGGAAGATATCCAGGGGGACGAGGGGGATGCAGACCTTCTGCTCCACGTAGAGGAAACTGGCCCCGAGGATCACCGATAGGATGAGGAGTCCCGCCACCTCCAGGTACGGTTCGCCGGGGACCAGATCCGGGTGATCGCGTAGATGACGGTGATGACGGATGCGGTCACCAGCGCCGCACCCGTCACATCGAACCCCCCCTTCTGCTGGTTCTTCGGAAGGACGGGGATCATGAGATAGCCGCCGACGAAGACCAGCAGACCGATGGGGACATTGACGAAGAAGACCCAGTGCCACGAGAGGGTGCTCGTAAGAATCCCTCCCAGAATCACGCCGGTGGTGAAACCGATCGCGGCCATCGAGTCTGAAGATGCCGAGCGCCCAGTTTCGCTCGCTCCCCTCCGCAAACGTCGTGGTGACGAGGGAGAGTGCGGAGGGGGCGAGCATGGCCGCCCCGATGCCCTGTGCTGCACGGGAGATGAAGATCACGACCGCGGAGGGGGCGAAGCCTCCGACCAGCGACGCTGCGGAAAAAACGATCAGACCCGCCAGGAACACCCTTTTTCTGCCGAAAATGTCGGAGCCCCTCCCCATCAGAAGCAGAAAACCGCCGAACGTCAGGGCATAGGCACTCACCACCCACTGCAGCGAGGTAGGGGCCAGCTGGAACTGGGACTGGATCGAGGGAAGTGCGACGTTGACGATAGAGAAGTCGAGGACGATCATGAGCTGGGCAAGGGAGAGCAGAATGAGAATTACAGTCGAGGTCTGCGATCGGCCCATCTTCCCACCATCCCCGGGACGGCAACCATGAATGGGTGGGAGGTATATATGGGTGATGCACGGGATGCGTCTCTTCCGGGAGCAGCCCCCGGAAACGTCACGCCTGTGCGGAGGCCGGGACTCTTCCGCATCTCCGCACCCGTCGACCCGCCGGTATATACCCTCGCGATCATCTCCGGGTATGACGCTTCCGCGGGAGTTCTACGAACGGGATGCGGTGACGGTCGCGAAAGACCTGCTCGGAAAGACGCTCGTGCATGAAACGCCGGAAGGAACCGCGAGCGGCAGGCTCGTCGAGACCGAGGCATACAAAGGCCCGGAGGACAGAGCGCCGCATGCCTTCGGCAATCGCCGGACGGAACGAACGGAGGTTCTGTTCGGGCCTAAAGGGCATGCCTACGTCTACCGGATCCACGGAACGTACTTCTGCTTCGACGTCACCAGCGGAAGCGTCCCCGGAAAACCGGAAGCCGTTCTGGTGAGGGCGATAGAACCCGTCACGGGCGTGGCGCTCATGGCGGAGCGCCGGGGAATGCGCGGAGCACCGGCACCCGGTCTCGCCAGCGGTCCGGGCAGGGTCTGCATGGCTCTGGGTATTTCGAAGCGGCAGAACGGCGCCGATGTCTGCACGTCGTCTCTGCAGATCGCTCCCGGGACCGCCGTGGACGAACGGGAGATCGTGCAGGCACAGCGGATCAATATCGACTATGCCGGCAGGTGGAAAGACTGCCCGTGGCGATTCCTGATCGGGGCGAGCGGGTATGTCTCGAGGAAGGCCTGATGCGGCTCCGCGAATCCCGGCCTGCAGCAGAAACGAGAGTCGTCGGTTTGCCTGGTTGAGAACGCAGGAGAGGCATTCCGGGCAGGTGACCGCATGGCCGGCGACTCGACCGGGACCCGGAGACGATCGTTCTCCCGAATTCGGGCGTATCCGTCCATGAGAGATTGCAGCCTTGTGGGCGATGAGTGTTGTTATTTGGGTTTCATCGGTTGCAGGTTCGGGAGCGGAAGAGATCTTCCCGGAATTATCGTCGGAGATGGCCTGCCAGCCCAGCCGGGCGAGCATTTCCCCGTCGCCGCCTACCAATACCTTTTAACCGTTCTCACGAGAACATTTCACCAATGGATGACCGATCCGACCCTCTATCCCGCCGCATCTTCAGAAAGAAATCCATCCGGCAGCTGATGGAGAGTGCGGAAGGAGAGCATGCTCTGAAGCGGGTACTGAACCCGTTCGAACTCATTCTCTTCGGCATCGGAGCCGTTGTCGGGACGGGTATCTTCGTGATCACGGGGGTTGCCGCGGCGGACTACGCGGGGCCTGCGCTCGTCGTCTCGTTTATCATCTCGGGTATCGTCTGCCTCTTCGCCGCCCTCTGCTATGCGGAGTTCGCAGCGATGGTGCCGGTTGCAGGGAGCGCCTACACCTACAGTTACGCATCCCTCGGGGAGATCTGGGCCTGGATCATCGGGTGGGACCTCTTCCTCGAATACTCGGTTGCCGTTGCCGCCGTCGCCATCGGCTGGTCGGGCTACGTCGTCAACCTCTTCCGGGAGCTCGGGATAACGCTCCCTGCCGCCCTGGTGAACCCCCCGGGGGTCGAGGGCGGGCTCGTAAACCTCCCCGCGATCCTGATCATCGCCGCGGTCACCGGCCTGCTCATCCTCGGAGTGAAGGAGAGCGCCCGGGTAAATACCGTCATCGTCATGATCAAAGTAGCGGTCATCCTCCTGTTCCTGTACCTGGGGTTCAGCCACATCGACCCGGCGAACTGGAACCCATTTCTGCCCTTCGGGTGGGGCGGCGTCGTCACCGGGGCGGCCATCATCTTCTTCGCCTATATCGGATTCGATGCGGTCTCCACCACGGCCGAGGAGGTCAGAAACCCCCAGCGGGATCTCCCGATCGGGCTTTTGGGCTCGCTGCTCATCGCCACGGTACTCTACGTCGCGGTCGCCCTGGTGCTCACCGGCATCGTTCCCTACTCCACGTTGAACGTCCCCGCACCGGTCTCCTTCGCCCTCGACCAGATCGGCATCCCCTGGGGAGGAGCGCTCGTCTCCGTCGGGGCGCTCCTCGGGATCACCTCGGTGCTGCTCGTGCTCCTCTTCGGCCAGACCCGGATCTTCTTCGCCATGTCCCGCGACGGACTGCTTCCCCGGGCTTTCCGGAAGGTGCACCCGGTCTATCGGACGCCGGTGAACGTCACCCTGCTCGTCGGGCTGATCACCGCCGTCATCAGCAGTCTCCTCCCCCTGGAATCGGTTGCGGAACTGGTCAACATCGGAACACTCGCCGCGTTCATCATCGTCTCGGCCGGCGTCATCGTGCTGCGGCATACCAATCCCGACACGCCCCGGCCCTTCCGCGTCCCGCTCGTCCCGCTCATCCCGCTCCTGACCATCGTCTTCTGCGGCTACCTCATCCTCGCCCTGCCGACCGTCACGCATCTCCGGTTCGTGATATGGCTCCTGATCGGACTGGTCGTCTATTTCGCCTACGCACATCGCAGGAGTGTCCTGGCGGAAGGTGCTGCATGAGAGGGCGGAAGAGCGGTATGTATCATTGGTTCATGCCCCTTTTTGACGATAGGATGAGACCTGTAATGCAGTGATACTCTTAGAATGACAGAAGATATGCGAAAAACATGTGCCCGGGAACTGCGGAGTTTCTCCCGCCTCTCCGTCGCAAACATCGTCTTCGCCGCAATGGCGATGGCCTTCGGCGTGAGCGGGGCCGTCACCGGCATCACCGCCATGGTCGGTGCCGGAGAAATCATCCCCGTTTCGTTCGTCTCTCTCCTGCTCGGGGGAGCTGCGTTCGTCGTCGGGATCCGCTGGATCCGGGAGAGCGCCCGGGTCCTGCACGATAGCAGCGATCTCCGGAGAGAGGCCAGGACGCTGGACGCGAGCAGCGACGAGGACGTCCTGCGGATCATGATCGGGATGATGGGGGTCTACCGCGACCGGAGGGTAACCGTGGAGCGGATGATCCTGATCGCGAAGGTCGGCGGGGCCGTATTCCTGGGTCTCGGCGTATCGGACCTGGTCACCGCTCTCGGCGGCGCTCACGACCCCGTCGTCCTGTACGGGGGTTTCGTCGCCGCGGTGCTGAACATCGTCATCGGCGTCGCAGCGCTCCGCGTGTCCCTCCTCGTCGGGAGATACCGTGCCGCGTGGGAAGCGCGCCTCCGAGAGAGTGCGAAGGCAGAGGCCGCATTGACCGCGACGATGGAGCAGGATTGAGATGCGGGGCAGAAGGACACCCTACGAGATCTACTGGGAGATCCTCGTCTTCTGCAGGACGCCGCGGCTCTTTACGACGATCATCAATCGCTGCGACCTCAACTCCCGGCTGGGGCAGGAGTACCTCGCTTTCCTGACCGGGAAAGGCTACCTTGCGGTCGTCCGGGATGGCGAGAAGACCCTCTACAGGGCCACGGATCGGGCAGAGGAGTATCTCACCCAGTTCTCCACGCTGTATAAGACGTTATTCGACGAGAATCCGGGGTTCAAACTGTAGGCCGTTCTCTTTTTCTTCGTCTCCCGGAAAGGCGAAGACATGATCCGGGATCTGCGGTGCCGGTCCGGCGGGAAAAAATTGAGTTGGGATCGGTCACATTATGGGTGTAGCGTTCGGCGGCACGACGTACCAGGTGCCGTTGAACTGGAATAAAGCCTGCCCGACCGTTTCGCCCGGTTTCGTATCGCCGATGTAGGTATAGAGGGGCATCCCGTTATACGCGGTCTGCATCGCTCCGTCCGACCGCGTGAACGACGTGAAGTTGTCCGGAGAGAGGTCCGACGGCGCGACGATCGACTGGGCGTAGAACGGTGGCCACAGCGCGAGACATCCACCCGTGCAGTTGCTCATGTCCTTGGATCGATGGTGAAATTATACAGGGTTGTTCCGTTGCTCATGGCGAGATAAGGTCCGAGCGTGCCGTTGTCCATGATCATCACGGTATAGTTCGGCTTCATCACGTACCAGATGCCCAGGAACCCGTTACCATTGGTCTCGCCGGCCTGAGTGTCGTTGTTGAAGGTGTATAGCGGCCAGCCCTGGTAGGCCGTCTGCGCACCGTTTGACGTGTTGATCGTGGCGAAATCGGATGCATTCAGGGGAGGACTGACATTGATCTGCCCTGCGTTGAACGGCGTCCACAGCCCGAGACACTGCGGGGACGTGCAGGCGCTCGAATTGTTGCCCGGGACGTCCCGTGCGAAATACGTACAGCGTCATCCCGCTCTCATTGACCAGGTATGAACCCAGCGTGGTATTCGACGACACCTGCACGGTCGCCGCCGATGCCGACGCAGCCAGACTCAGGACAAAGAGCGCCGCGACGACGGCACAGATAATAATCCGTATGTTCTTCATACTGCTCCACCTCCTTAGGGGCGAGGGGCACCATACCGATATGGGTATAAATACTTTTATATCGATTCAAAAATACTCCCTGATCGGCCGGAATACGGCGATATCCTGGTGTTCCTTGAGTTTTCTGTCGGGGGCCATGAAATGCGGCCACTCACGAGCCGCTGCTCGTTCTCTCTTTCACCAGGTGCCGCCGAACAAGGTAGAGAGCGAGGATGACGGCAACGACGATCAGCCCCTCCGAGACGAGCAGCGCAGTCCGATACGCCGCGACCGTCGCCGCGGGGCTTCTGCCGAGGGAGAGCACCACGGTCACCGCCACCACGCTTGCGACGCTCACCCCGATTGCCGCGCCGATCTGCTGGGATGTCGTCAGCAGGCCGGCCGCAAGCCCCTGGCGCCCCGGCTCCACGCCGGTCGTCCCGGCAAGATTCAGGGAGACAACCGCCGAGACGAGACCCAGTGCAGCGACGTAGTAGGAGATCATCAGTACCACCAGCGAACTATCGAGACCGATGGTGGTAAGGCCGACGATGCCGATGCCGAAGAGGGCGAGCCCGATCGCCAGCATGGCCCTAAAACCGATCTTCCCGATGATGCGGGGAGCGATGGTTGCACCGGTGAGGCCTCCGAGACCCGCGGGCAGGAAGATCAGGCCGGTCACGATGGCGGAAAACCCTCTCACCTCCTGGAGGTAGAGGGTGATGATGAATACCAGGGCGGCGTTCGCCGCGAAGGTCAGGAACATGACCAGATCGGCGACGAAGATCGTCCGCCGCCGAAAGATATCCAGGGGGACGAGGGGGATGCAGACCCTCCGCTCCACGTAGAGGAAACTGGCCCCGAGGATTACCGAAAGGATGAGGAGTCCCGCCACCTCCGGATACGGTTCGCCGGGGACCGTGATCCGGGTGATCGCGTAGATGACGGTGATCACGGATGCGGTCACCAGCGCCGCACCCGTCACGTCGAAGCCTCCCTTCTGCCGGTTCTTCGGGGGGACGGGGATCATGAGATACCCGCCGACGAAGACCAGCAGACCGATGGGGACATTGACGAAGAAGACCCAGTGCCACGAGAGGAGACTGGTCAGAATTCCTCCCAGGATCACGCCGGTGGTAAAGCCGATCGCGGCCATCGAACTGAAGATGCCGAGCGCCCAGTTCCGCTCGCTCCCCTCCGCAAACGTCGTGGTAACGAGGGAGAGTGCGGAGGGAGCGAGCATGGCCGCCCCGATGCCCTGTGCTGCACGGGAGCTGAATATCACGACTGCCGAGGGAGCGAAGCCTCCGATCAGCGACGCTGCGGAAAAAACGATCAGGCCGGCCAGAAATATTCTTTTTCTGCCGAAGAGATCGGAGCCCCGCCCCATCAGAAGCAGAAAACCGCCGAAGGTCAGGGCATACGCGCTCACCACCCACTGCAGCGCGGTAGGGGCCAGCTGGAACTGGGACTGGATCGAGGGAAGTGCGACGTTGACGACAGAGAAGTCGAGGACGATCATGAGCTGGGCCAGGGAGAGCAGGATGAGGATCAGAAGCGATGTCTGTGATCGGGCCATCTTCCCACCGTCCGCGAGACGGCAACCATGAACGGTCGGTGGGTATATAAGAATGATGCACGGGGTGCACCTCTCTTCGTAGCAGGCGGTGAATCCCGGCCGTATTCTTCGCGGTGATACGATGGCGGGGTCGGGTTCGGCGCCACGTTTCAGGGAGCGGTCTCCATCATCAACAGGATCGCCCCTTCCGAGCGCAGGGGCGATACGACGTCGTCGTTCTACGCCGTCTCCTACCTGGCCATCGGGGTTCCGATCATCGTTCTCGGCCTGCTGGCACAGTCCTTCAATCTTCCTGCCGCCGATATCGTCTGGATCGCCCGTATGCGTTCGGCGTTCGAGGAGGGATGATGCCGGCGACGGCCGGGAGATCGGCCCGCCATTATATAGCCGTGCGACCATCTCCGGGTATGACGCTTCCGAGGGAGTTCTACGAACGGGATGTCGTGAAGGTCGCGAAGGAGCTGCTGGGAAAGATGCTCGTGCACGAGACGCCCGAAGGAACCGCAGGCGGCAGAATCGTCGAGACGGAGGCATACGCTGGTCCCGATGACCGGGCATCGCACGCCTTCGGCAATCGCCGGACAGAACGAACGGAGGTTCTGTTCGGGCCGAAAGGGCATGCCTACGTCTACCGGATCCACGGAAAGTACTTCTGTTTCGATGTCACGAGCGGAAGCGTTCCCGGAAAACCGGAAGCCGTTCTGGTGAGGGCGATAGAACCCGTAACGGGCGTGGAACTCATGGCGGAACGCCGGGGAATGCATGGAGCGCCGGCACCCGGGCTTGCCAACGGTCCGGGAAAGGTCTGCATGGCCCTGGGTATCTCGGGGAGGCAGAACGGCGCCGACGTCTGCACGTCGTCTCTGCACGTCGATACCGGGACCGCCGTGGACGAAAGCGTTATCGTGCAGGCAAGACGGGTCAATGTCGACTATGCCGGCAGGTGGAAAGACTGCCCCTGGCGGTTCCTGATCGGCACCAGCGAGTACAGTCTCGAGGAAGGCCTGATGCCCCCCGAATCATTGTTCTCCGGCGGCAGCCGTGAGAAACCGGTGTAAGGTGTGAGAGCCCGCATGAGAAGCGATCGAGTGCAGAAGGGACCGATGAAGGAGGATGAGGAATCCCCGGAGTTCCACGCAATTCCTATCGAAACCCTGCTCGCAGATCTCAAAACGTCGGCCGGCGGGCTCACGTCGGAGGATGCACGGCAGCGGCACGAGGTCTACGGCTACAACGACATCTCCCGGATCGAGCGGCAGCCGATTGTTATCCAGTACCTCGCACACTTCAAAAACCTCCTCGTGGTGATCCTCCTCATCGCCGCACTCGTCTCCGCCTTCGTCGGGCAGATCATGAGCGCGGCTATTATCGGGGTCATCATCGTCGCGAGCGTCACGCTGGATTTCTTCCAGCAGTACAAAGCGGAAAACGCCGCAGACCTGCTCAGGCAGAAGATTTCGACCCTGGCAACGGTCACGAGAGACGGAAAACGGCAGGACGTCCGGATCTCCGAGCTGGTACCGGGGGATATCATCTCCCTCAGCGCGGGCGACATCGTGCCTGCGGATGCCCGGGTGCTCGAAGCCCGGGATCTGTTTGTGAACCAGTCCGTGCTGACCGGCGAGCCGTATCCCGTTGAAAAGGCTGCCGTACCGGAAGGGACCGAAGCGCCGGTTATCGAAGCTGCTGATTACATCTTTCTGGGCACGTCGGTCGTCAGCGGGACCGCCGCTGCGGTTGTCACCAGGATCGGTTCCGGAACCGAGTTCGGCAGGATTGCCCGGACCCTGGTTCAGCGTCCGCCCGAAACGGAGTTCGAACGGGGTCTGAAGCAGTTCAGCTACCTGATGACGCGGTTTGTGTTCTTTCTCGTGATCTTCGTCTTCTTTATCAACGCGCTCTTCAAACACAACGTCCTCGAAGCGCTTCTGTTTTCCATCGCCCTTGCCGTGGGCATGACCCCGGAACTCCTCCCGATGATCCTCTCGCTGAACCTCTCTCAGGGCTCGATCGCGATGTCGAAGAAAGGAGCGATCGTCAAGCATCCGGAATCGATCCAGAACATCGGGAGTATGGACGTGCTCTGCACCGATAAGACCGGAACCCTCACCGAAAACACGATTGCGCTCGTCAAGCATCTCGATCTCGAAGGGAACGACAGCGAAAAGGTCCTGGTGTATTCGTACCTGAACAGCGCCTTCCAGACCGGGCTCAAAAGCCCTCTCGACGAAGCAATCATCAGGTACCGGCAGGTCGAGATCGCAGGCTACCGTAAAATCGACGAGATTCCCTTCGATTTTATCCGGAAACGATTGTCGATCGCCGTGACGGACGAATCCCGGACGATGCTCATAGCCAAGGGTGCGCCCGAGGAGATTCTTCAGGTCTGTTCGTCGGCCGAGCAGCACGGCGGCAGAACCGAGCCGCTGGACGACGATGCGCGAGAGCGGGTAAACCGCCTGTACCATGCGCTCAGTGCGGACGGGTTCCGGACCCTCGCCGTCGGGTACCGTCCTCTTCCGAAGGAGGTCGCCGCCGTCTCCGTCGGCGACGAAACCGATATGGTCCTCCTCGGACTCATCGCTTTCATCGATCCGCCCAAGGAAAGTGCCCGCGAGTCCGTTCAGATGCTGATAGCGGCCGGAATCGAACCGAAGATCCTCACCGGGGACAACGAACTCGTAACCCGAAAGATCTGCGAATATATCGGGCTCGACGTGAAAGGCGTTCTCACGGGCGGCGGGATCGCTCACATGGATGACGAGGCTCTGGCACGGGTGGTGGAAGATGCGACCATCTTCGCCCGTACAAATCCCATCCAGAAAGACCGGGTAATGAACGCTCTTCGGAGGAACGGCCATGTCGTCGGTTTCATCGGCGACGGGATCAACGACGCTCCGTCCATCCGATCGGCGGACGTCGGCATCTCGGTCGATACCGCCGTCGATATCGCCAAAGAGTCGGCGGATATCATCCTGCTCGAACAGGACCTGCGCGTGCTCCACGACGGCGTGCTGGAGGGCAGGAAGACCTTCGGGAATACGACGAAGTACATCCTGATGGGAACCAGCTCGAACTTCGGCAACATGTTCAGTGTTGCCGGAGCATCGCTGTTTCTCCCGTTTCTCCCCATGCTGCCGATCCAGATCCTGCTCAACAACCTTCTCTACTCATCATCGCAGTTTGCAATCCCCACCGACAATGTCGACGCCGAGTACATCGCGACGCCAAAGACGTGGAATATGCGGTTCATTCAAAAATTTATCCTGGTATTCGGCCCTATCAGTTCGGTCTTCGATTTCATCACGTTCTTCATCCTCCTCTACCTCTTCAATGCCGACGCATCGCTCTTTCAGACCGCATGGTTCATCGAATCGATCTGCACCCAGACACTCGTCGTATTCGTGATCCGAACGAGGATAACGCCATTCTATGCAAGCAGACCCAGCCGTCTCCTGCTGGGGAGCATGGCGCTGATCGTCGTCGTCGCCTGTATCCTCCCCTTCACCGTCATCGGAAGCATCTTCGGGTTTGTCCATCCGCCGATCTCGTTCTTCGCCGTCCTGGCCGGGCTCGTCGTCGGATACCTTATCGTTACGGACGTTGCGAAACGGTGGTTCTACCGGCGGTATACGCACCTCTTCGAAAAAGGCGTATCACGGCGCTGAACGACGGCAGGAACTGCCGTGCTGCACAATCCCCCAGGGATTCCCCACGGTTTTTCCTGCGGCGCAGCAACCAGCATATTGCAGCAGTTTATTTTTGCGGTCGGCCGACCAGGATCGTCCAACACGGCAGTGCACCCACAATGCATATATACCAGGATAGCAGTCCATTCGTCCATATGTATAAAAGTATGCATATACTGGTCTGTCTTATTCTTCTGGCATTTCTGCTCCCGGTGGGAGTACTTGCCCAGACCAATGAGACAGGGGGGAATGCAGACTGTTCCTCCCGAAGTTGTACAGTATGCCCAGGACTGGCCCCTGCCGAACCATGACTACAACAACTCGCGGGCCACCCTGGATTCGAACATCTCTTCGGCAACGGTTAAGGACCTTGGTGTATCGTGGGTCCACACCGTCCCCAGCGGCGCCAGCACCTTCGGGTCAATCTCCTGCACGCCGATCATCATGGGCGATACCGTCTACATGACCGACCTCGGGAACAACTTCCTGGCTCTGAACCGGACCACTGGCGACCTGCAGTGGCAGACCGTTGAGAACCTGGCCAACCTGGGTCCGAACGGCCCCTCCGTCGGTTACGGCAAGGTCTTCGGAAGCGCCTCCCCCTACGAGGTGGTGGCACTGGATCAGCAGACCGGCAAGGAGCTGTGGCGAACCGATCTGGCGAACCTGAGCGGCGATAACCCCGGCATCATCGGCATCGACATGCAGGGTACAGCTCTATGACGGTCTCTACTACATCTCCACCGTGCCCGGCAACGCCGGTGTCTTCTACGCCGGCGGAGCCGAAGGCGTCATCTTCGCCCTGAACCAGAGCACGGGCGAAGTGGTCTGGAACTTCTCGACCCTGAATACTACCGATTACTGGGGCAACGCTTCGATCAATAGCGGAGGCGGGTGCTGGTTCCCGCCGGGCATCGACACCGCGACCGGCCTCGCCTTCTTCGGGATCGCCAACCCCGCACCCTTCCCCGGCCAGCCGAAGGGACCCGGCATTTCCCAGGACTATCCCAACGGGATCAGCCGGCCCGGGCCGAACCTCTACACGAACAGCATGATGGCCCTGGATTCCGCGAACGGCACGATGGCATGGTACAATCAGGTCTTGCCGCACGATATCTCCGACTACGATCTCCAGCAGGCGCCGATCCTGACCACCGCCACGATCAACGGCTCGGACCAGGCGATCGTCCTGGGCGCCGGCAAGATGGGGCGGGTCTACGCCTTCAACAGGACGGACGGCACCCTCCTCTGGGAAACAGCCGTCGGTGAGCACCAGAACGACACCTTAAAGGCCTTCCCGCTGAACGGGACCATTACCGTGATCCCCGGCGTCCTGGGCGGCGTGGAGTCCCCAATGGCCTATGCCGACGGCGTGGTCTACGCGGCTGCCAACAACCTGGCGGTCGACATGACCAACGGGCTGACTTTCACGCTCCATCCCCTCGCTGAAGCCACCGGCGACTTTGTGGCCATCGATGTGACTAATGGCAGCATCCTCTGGGATGCGAAGCTTGACTCCGGCCTCTTCGGCGGCGCCACCGTGGTGAACGACCTGGTCTTCACCGGCACCTTCGACGGCACGCTCTACGCCTTCAACCGGACGACCGGCGAGGAGGTCTGGACCTACACCGCCCCCGCAGCAGTGAACGCCTGGCCGGCGGTCACCGGCGATACCGTCGTCTGGCCGATCGCCGGGCCGGGAGGACCGACGTCGATCCTCGGGTTTGCGCTCGGAGCGACCGAGCCGACTGTCACCATCATCAGTCCCGATGATAACGCATCGCTGCCGGCAGGAGCGATCACCGTGGATACAGTGGTGACCAACTTCAACGTGAGCGACCCGTCCGGCCAGGCGAACGCCACCGGTGCCGGGCATCTCGTCTACTACCTCGATATCACACCGCCCACCACCCCGGGCCAGTCGGCCATTCCATCCAACGGCACCACCTGGACGGCGACCAACGCCACCACGTATACGTTCGCCAACGTGACGTCCGGGACGCATACCCTCGCGGTCCAGCTGGTGACCGGTGACAATGCCACCCTGAGCACGCCGGCGGTGGAGACCGTCACCTTCAGCACGGACACCAACCCGCGGATCAACATCAGCCAGCCCACCAACGGGAAGATCGTCCGAACCGGCAACATCACCGTCGACACCGAGGTGACCAACTTCAACCTGACCGACAAACTGGGTCAGCCGAACGTTCCCGGCGAGGGGCACATCCACTACTACATGGACTACCCGCCGCCGACAACACCGGGCGTCCCCGCTATTCCGCCTAACGGCACCGTCTGGGCCGCCACAGCGAACACCTCATATACCTTCACCGACGTCCCGGTGGGTATCCACAACTTCTCTGTCGAACTGGTGAACAACGACCACACCCCGCTCGAACCTCCGGCGACCTCCAGCGTCCAGACGTTCGTGATCACCTACACGGGCGGCCTTGGAGGACAGTAGCGGGAACCTCAAACCCACCACAACCTCTCTTTTTCTTTCGCTATTGCAGGCACCGGCGCGGGGGTACGTGTGCTTTCCCGGTTCCGGGAAGGCTGACCGCAGGTTATGAACGGCTCTTCCGCCCATCAGGTCGTGAAACTTCGGCTGCTCTTGAAGAACCGTTACACTCCGCTTACCTGGAGGGCAAGCATCGCACTAGGAAGTCCTCCGGGGGATATCGGGGGTGCCATAGCGGCGGGGGGGTCGGCGGCCCCTACTACCCCCTCTCCTTTGTTCGGGAACAGGCGCGGACACGAGTTGAGGAGGGAGGCGAAGAGGTCCCGCCCGCCCTCTAGAACTCGGGAATGAGGTAGTTCTTCGTGTCGGCCGCGTAATCCCTCGGGGCATTTCCATCCCGCAGCGTCCCGGCGAACTTCTCGGTGTTCCCGATAAGCCTGCCCGACGCATAGGAGCCCACCAGTTTGATCAGCGGATTTCCGGAGACGATTGTGTCCTGCATTGTACGGGCAAGGCGGACGTCGTGTTCCATGCAGGTGCCGATCAGGCGCCAGTGGAGCGGCGTCATCTTCTCCACCGTGAACGACTTCTCGCGGGAGAGGCTGGACTCGCCCATGGCCACGAAGTTCATCGGCACGATGAAGACCAGCATATCTTTCAGGTCGTCGACGAGGTCAAGCGTCTGGAGCACGTCGTCTTCGGTCTCTCCGGGCAGCCCCGTCACCAGCGTGCAGGCGAGGACCCACTTGTGGTCGGAGAGGTGACCGATGCTCTCCATCACCAGTTCGCGCCATTGATCGGGCTTTGCCGGGAGTGTCTTTCCGTGCATATACTGCTCCATGAGCCTGGAGCTCGCCGTCTCAATCCCCGTCTGGGCTCCGATGAACTGCTGCCCGGGAAGGGTCATGAGGAACTCGGAGAGCTGGTCGACGGGCTCGGGGTGGTGGTATGCCGTGGCCAGGGCGATATGGCTGCATGCCACTTCCGTCACCCCGTCGACGGCGCCGACCCGGGTGAAGAGCTTCATGACCTTCTCGGGATCGGCTCTGATGGTTTTCGAGCCGTACCGGAGTACATCCTCGGAATGCAGCAATACCGCCGTGTTTCCGGCCTGGACGTTCACCTGCACGTCGCCGACAATCTGGTCGATGGGCTTGTGGAGGACCTTCAGCATGCCGGGCGTGCAGAACGCACATCCCCGCCCGCAGCCGCGTGATATCTCGACGAGCCCGTGGATGCTCGGCCTCCGGATAGGGGGGATGCGCTCGAGGGGAACGTCCTCGCCCTGAATGATGCGGGGAACCTCCTCGCCGTTGATGATCGCCCTGCATGCCCTGGGCATCGAGATCTCGCCCATCCCCAGGTGCACGTGGTCGATGCCCAGCCGCTCCATGACTCCCGGGTCGGAGACCTGCCACGCGCCCTTGCCGCCGACGATCGTGGTAACCTTCTTCAGGGCGGGATTCCGCATCAGTTCCAGGAACTTCAGCCGGTTATAGGGAGGGCCGGTCCGCGCGATGTCCACGAACGTGGAGGTTGGCGGATTGATCCCGAGGAGGTCGTGACCGCCTATCGCTACGATCTTCGTCTCCCTGCCGACCATCCGCCGCAGATCCCGCGGATGGACGACCGCTACCTCGTCTTCGGTAAACCCGTCGGCGAGGAGGGCTGCTTCCAGCGTCCGCAAACCCAGGTCGGCAAACACCGCTCTCCCCTGCTTCCGCGGGACAGGAGGGGCAAATGCCAGAAAGAAGAGCCAGTCGGGAAGAATGCCGCGGGGGGCACAGGTGGCGAACCCGAGGAACATGCCGCCCCGGTAGTTGCTCATCATCGTCTCATCGGCGGTAAGGATGATCGTCGGCGATCGCGTCATTCATTGCACCGGGCGGAATAATATGACGGGCACTTATTAACTTTTGCACCGGATAGATCCTCCGGTGCGCACTCGAAGATCCGGAGCCGGCTGGCCGAATCGCCGTCACCCGGAAGAGGGCGGTGCGATTGGAACGGCCCATGCAGCAGGAGATGCTACTCCTGCTCCAGGACTTCTTTGATCACCGCCGCATTGTTGTGCTCCTCATCCTTCGCCGCATACACGAGCGTCACCGGTCCCCTGCCCGCCCGTGTGCGGATCCTGCCGATCAGGTCGCTCTTCTCCCCGAGTTCCTCCCGGTACCGCTCCCGGAACGCATCCCACCGCTCCGGGTCGTGGCCGAACCACTTCCGCAGGCCGTTGCTCGGGGCGATCTCCCTGCACCAGAAGTCGATCTTCGCCCGCTCTCGCGAGACCCCGTGGGGCCAGAGCCGGTCGACGAGGATCCGGTAGCCGTCGTAGGCACGTTTGAGGTGGATCATTGCCATCCCTGCCGGTGTCGGGTCTCTGCACGGTGATACAAGATTTGGCCGCGCGGGAGCGAGACTTCGAAAAGAATCGTCGTTAACACTGGCTATAACTATGCGGTATGCCATACAGCAGACCATGAACCGAAAACTGATCGGCATGCTGGTCCTGGCATCGTTCGTCGCACTCGGCAGTATCGCTGCCGGGTGCACCGATACGCCGGGCACGACGTCTGCAGACGCTGCTCCTCCTGCCGGGCAGGAGAACGGGTCGGCGGCGGACGGCATCGCCGGTGTCGCTATGGGAAACAGTCTGTTTGCCTGTGACCTCTACCGGCACCTCGCGAACGATTCGGCATCAGAGAACCTCTTCTTCTCGCCGTACAGCATCTCGTCGGCTCTCGCGATCACCTACGAGGGCGCCCGCGGCACGACCGCCGACGAGATAGGGTCGGTGCTGCACCTCCCGGAGAACGATACCCTCCGGCGTGAGGGGTTTGCCGGGATCAACGCAGGGCTAAACAGCGGCGATGCGAATTATACCCTGCGGACGGCGAACGCACTCTGGGCGGAGGAGACGTATCCGTTCCTGCCGGAATACATTGATACGGCAGAGCGCTACTACGCCGCGAACGCGACGAACCTCGACTTCGTGGGCGCTCCCGAGGAGTCGCGCCGGACGATCAACCGGTGGGTCGAGGAGCAGACCGAGGATAAGATCCGTGACCTGCTGCCGACCGGCTCGATCACTCCGCTGACCCGGCTCGTCATCACGAACGCGATCTACTTCAAGGGAACGTGGGTCACACAGTTCGACGCGAATGAAACGACGGAGGATGATTTCGACGTTTCACAGAACGAGACTGTCCGCGTCCCGATGATGCAGCGGACCGACGAGGACGCCGTCTACCCGTATACGGAGACCGATACGCTCCAGGTGCTCGCAATGCCGTATGCGCACGAGAGCGGACGAGAACTCTCGATGCTGGTCATCCTCCCGAAGGACGGGAACCTGACGGTCGCCGAAGAGGCTCTCGACGCGGAGAGGATCTCAGGAATGCGCCTATCGCTGGCCTCGCAGCGTGTCGACGTCTACTTCCCGAAGTTCACCCTCGAGACGGAGTACAGCCTCCCGGAGACCCTCGCGGCGATGGGAATGCCGACGGCGTTTACCGGTGCGGCCGATCTCTCGGGGATGGACGGCACGAAGAACCTGTTCGTCAGCGATGTCGTCCATAAGGCGTTCGTCGACGTGAACGAGGAGGGCACCGAGGCCGCGGCGGCGACCGGGGTCGTCATCAGCCTGACCTCCGTCCGGGAAGACGCTACCCCCGTCTTTAAGGCCGACCATCCGTTCGTCTTCCTCATTCAGGAGAACGAGACTGGAAACATTCTCTTCATGGGGCGGGTTATACGGCCGGTAACGGCCTGATCGCCCCCTTCTCCTCCGGGCAGGCAGCCTGTCGGCGTCGCGATTCCTGCCGTGGGTGAACTGTACCGTGAAGCATTCCGTACCCGGAACCGATCCGAATGCCTGCGACCAGCACAGTCAGGTATATATACTCTCTCCTCTATCACGCCGCGGCGTGGGAACCTCGATGCCGTGGCCCCTCTCGCCCGACACCGCCTACAGGCAGCTCGTCCCTTTTCAGTACGGTCGACGAGCGATCTGCGCATCCGGCGCAGCGGAGCTCTCCGGGAAGCGGGCATTCACACTATTCATCTGTCTGCCAGGGACTGCACATGCGATCGTGGTCGCATGCAGAGGGCTCTCCTTCCGGCGGAGAGACGGAAAACCGGCCAACAGTTGAGTGAAGGTGAAACGTATGAAAACCGTATCTTTCAGCGCGATGACCGCCGCCATCATCGTCATCGCCGTTATCTGCGCGACGGGACTCGCTTCGGCACAACCGTTCCCGACGCAGGAGGTCGGACCTCAGCAAAACCAGACCCCGCAGAACGACTCGGCAGGTGCCGGGATGCAGGTATCGAGCGGCCCGGGGGATAAGTTGTACCCGGCGATATCCGGGAACGGTATCGTCTGGATGGACAACGAGTCATTCTCGGTGCAGCTCTACAACAGTTCCTCGGGGAACGCCTCGACCATATCCGATGCTGCGTCGGTACCTCTTCCCATGCCCTACCAGCTTGCCGTCGACGGAAATAAGGTCGTGTGGCCGGGAATAAGCCAACAGACGGGAGATATACACCTCTTCCTCTACGATGCCGCTTCGGGCAGGCTGCAGCAGGTGACGAATGAATCCGGTATGTACGCGTACCCGGGCGTGTCGGGAGAGTACGTCATCTGGACGAATCTTACGAACGGGTCGAGCGACGTATACCTCTACAATAGTGCAAGCGGGAGCATCGAGCCCGTGGTCACCGATCCGTATCTGCAGCTCTGGACCGACATCGGTGGAAACACGATGGCCTGGGCGGATAACGAGACCGAGGGCGGGGATACCGATATCGCAATAGCATTCCTCGATCAGCCGGAGATAAGTCTCTGGGGCAGTTCGGGTGACGACCTCGTTCCCGACGTCTCGAGCGACGGTGAGCGTGTCGCCTGGATAAGCGTCTTCGATAACCGGACCGCCGTCTACCTCTATGACGTGGCGACGGACAACGCAACCCGAATAACCGGAGTATCCGCACTCCCTGATGCCGTTGCGGTCGATGGGAACCTCGTGGTCTACTCGGATTGGCGGAACGGAAACTCCGACATCTATGCGTACGATTCAGTACCGGAACGGAGACGCCGGTCACCCGGGATGCGTACGACCAGGCCTACCCGGACGTCTCCAATGGCGAGATTGTCTGGATGGGCAACAACACCGGGCAGTGGGAGATCTACCGCACCTCCGTCGGCGGCGGCCAGCAGGCACCGCAGGGGCAGAATCAGAGCGGGACGCCCGGTACGACCCCGTCGCCGACGGCGACATTCCCGGGCCCCACCCTTCCCAAACCGCTCCCGACCGGGACGATGCCGGGCAATGCCTCTCAGACGGGGGGATGAACCGGTAACCGGACGTATCCCGGGGGAGTCTGTCTATGCGGGAGATGGGGTATCGAGCCTGTAAAGCGCTGTCCGTGAGTATCCTCGTCCTGCTGGTACTTGCCGCACCCGCGAGCGGCGTTGCCGGCACCGGGGAGCCGGAGCCCGTGGCGGTTGCCGCTAACGTAACCTACCTGGCGGCATGCCCGCTTGCGTTCTACAACACCCTCGTCAGCAGAGAGTGCCCCATGATCACGTTCAATCTCTCGAACAACGGGAGTACTCCCCGGAACGTACGGGTCTTTTCGGAGTACCAGGGACTCAGTTACCAATCCGTCAACACCGGCACCGTCGATCCGGGTTCTTACGCGCTCGTCAACCAGACCCCGTCGCTGATCCGGAGCGCAGCGCACAATGTCTCGACCATTACGACGACGAGCCTCCACTACGGCGTCGAGGTCTCCGACACAAGTGGGTGGCGACTGCTCGAGGAGCAGACGGTGCCGGTCGACGTCTTCCCTGAAGATATCATGATCTGGGAGGCGATGGACTCCGAAGGCAACCGCATTCCCCTGTACGAGTTTATCGGCGTCTTTGTGACGCCAAACACCCCGGCCGTCCGCGAACTGCTCTCCACGGCAGGACGCTACGCCGACCCGGCGTACCGACCCCCGGTATGGCACCTACCTGCCGGAACACTCGCTCGAAGGCTACCAGTACCCGGGCGGCTCGGCCGAGGAGTACCGGAACTACACGGCGCTCCAGGTGAAGGCCGTCTATAATGCGCTGAAGTACGGCTACAACATCTCGTATGTCAGCACCGCAACCGCCGTCGGAGGGCCTGACGGGTACTACCTCCAGCGGATAAATCCGCCCGACGAATCGATACACCTCGAGACGGCAAACTGCGCCGACGGGGCAGTCCTCATCGCCTCGGCGCTCGAGGCCATCGGCATCAGGCCCTATATCGTCACTTTTCCGGATCACGTCTTCGTGGCATGGAGCACCGACGACAGCGGGACGTATATCGATGCTCTCGAGACGACCCTGATCGGAACCGCTGAGTTTGAGGATGCGTACACGGTAGGAAATCAGGAGCTCCGGGAGAACTGGGAAGCGATCAACAACACCGCATTTGAGGACGGCTATCTCATCGTCGATATAGGGGAGGTGCGGGAGCTCGGAGTCCTGCCGCTCCGGTAAGCCCGAAGATGCTGCCCGCACCGGTGCCGGTGATACGGATCTTGTATCGAGCAGATCCCGGACGTATCGGGAACGTCGTCGCAGAAGACCAATCCCGACCCGGATGATCTCCGAGGAGCATGGTCCCTCCCTGCAGCAATGCATGCCGATGATCTTCTCCCGGAGATCCTCGCGACTGACCGATCGGGAGTCCCGGATGAGGTCTCTCCATACGCAGAATGCTCATCAAGCGGTATCCGGAGGTCGAATCTGCGTGAAGGGGCATCCCGGGCAGGGCGCGGCGTTCAGGATCACGCGGCAGCGGGGCGCCTGATAGTGAACCGGCATTCTCCCTCCGGGAGTTCCTGTTTTTTACTCATTTCCGGCAATATCGGCTCAGTACTTCAAAACTGTTTTATTACTGGCAGTATTGCCGGTACCGGGGAGATACTCAGGTATTTTGCGGGATGAACCTGTCTTATCGGTGATTCATTTCTGGGGCTTATTTATGGAATTACGCCTTATAATTGTCGTATATTCCGATTTATGCTCATAAACGTCAGTAAATCAGAATGGAAAAGGATATGTACGAAAAAGAATTTAGAATAATAATATTCATATTCCCGGAATGTCCACGCATTCATAAGAACTTTTGAAATTTCAGATGAGGTGGCATTTAATGGGATCGTTAAAACAGGAAATTTACAACTTTATTGCATCTTCGGGCGACGTCTCCTTCGTAGAACTCCGTGACACCTTCGGGGAGCGGTTCGCCGGAGAATACACGATGTTCTCTTCTCCCACTTCCAAGATCGTCCTCTGGGACGAGATATCCGGGGAGTTCATCGGAGCGATCGGCGAACTCCTGGTCGAAGGGAAGATCGGGATCCAGTACGACTCCGAGATCTACTCGCTCTATGCGGAGCGTGGCGCATCGTTGCCCTACCCGCTCGCAAAAAATCCCACCCGCGATGTGTATGCCGGTTTTCACTGGCTGCCGGTGATCATGAGCGCACGGTAGACCCGGCCGGCGGTACCAGTTCTCGCATTCTCGATACTGTCTTCTTCCGCACCTCATCTCTTTTCAGGGAACGCCACCGCCTCACCGCCGTACCATATGAAAGATCGCCTCGGCATACGGCTGGCGGTCGCGTTCGGTGCGGTTGAGCACGGGACGCCTGAACTCGTTGACGATCCTAAGCCCGCTCGCTTCGGCTATCGCCGGGTAGAGGTTGAATCTGTCGTTCGCGACGATGAAGAAGGTGCCGTCGTCCTTAACATACCGGCTGACATTCGCGAGAACCCGACCGACCCCGTCCACGTACTGCTGCCGCGCCGCACTCCCGGTGCCGGACGAGAGCGGCCCTATCTCCTCGGCGTCCCGGCGCCGAATCCCGAAGAGCTCGTAGGCGTAGGCGTGCTGCTCGTGGTAATCGATCTGGCCGACGTAGGGCGGCGAGGTGAAGACGCCGTCGATCTTTCCTTCCGCGATACGATCGGCAAAGGCAGGGTTCTCTGTACGGACCGCATCCGGGATATCGATCGTGCGTGAGTCGCCGTGCAGAACCGCGACCTGCACGTCCTGTTTCAGCGCGGCAAACGCTTCGAGGCGGGCTATCGCGTCACGGGTGTTCTTTTTGAGGTGTTTGAGGATACTGCTTACCGGCGTGCAGAGCTTCTTGTGCTTATAGCAGTAGTAAGGCCCGCCCTGCCGCTCTTTCAGGGTTCCAAGGTCGTAATGGGTCGTCGCCCGGCACGACCGGGCGGTGCGGCTCAGGACGATCCGCATCAGCGTCCTGGCATCCTCGTCCGGGACTTCGTCTATCAGCCGGAGGTAGCAGGCCATCTCCTGCCGGATCCTCGTATTGAACCACTCCGCGAGAAATCCCGTCATCCCGCCGTCGTCGATGAGGCGGGCGCCATCCCGCGTCCCGCTCTCCGCAAAGAACGAAGCGTTCTCGCGGAAGAACTCAAGCAGCCGCTCCTCTCCGTACGCCCGCTCCTCCTCCGGCTGTCCGTGAAATCTCCGTTTGAATGCAGGGCTCGGGAAGTGGGCTTTGTTGAATGCAGCAAGTCTCACCGTCGAGCTGCCGGTCATGCTCGTCGTCGAAGTTCCTGCGGGAGAAAGCCGTCGTCCCGGCAAGCGCCTTCTCGAGCGAGCGGTTGATCCGGGCGAGGTCGCCGTGCGTGAACTTCGAGCGGACGATCATGCAGTTGAATGCGGAGATATCGATCCCGACGGCATGCATCCCCATCTCCGCCGCCTGTATCAGGGTCGTCCCGCTCCCCATGAACGGGTCGAGGACGGTATCCCCCGTGCGGAAGAAGACGCCGGTCTTGAACGCATCCGTGTGGTCGTCGAGGAAGTACTCCACGAGCTGCGGGATGAACTTGCCCTTGTAGGGGTGCAGGCGGTGGACGTGTTTCGTGGTCTCGGACTCGCTGCAGCGGTCGAAGGATAGGTTCCAGTTCAGGTCGTGCCCGAGTCTCTCCCGCCACGCGTTCTCCCGCACCCGTTGCTGTTCGTAGTAGGCGGCAAGCTCGTCGAGGTCGATACGGGTGCCGCCTGTGGCGGCGTCCGTATGCTTCCGCACGTTGCCGTACTGGATCAGATAACCGATATTGGATCTGGTGATCGTCTTCTCCATATACGCGGAAGCCCACGCTGCAGCTTCCCCGAGGGTGACCAGGTGTTTTTGCATGACGTTGCGGGCGACCTCCGGCACGGACGGTTGTCCTGAAGAGTATTCGGCGCTCTGCAGGGTTTATGATTACGGTATGGTGCGGCCGCCGGAACCGGGGGGTGTATGCCCTCCTCGCCGGGTGACGGTCGCCGGTTCGCCTCCGGGAAAGGAACGTTATTTATACGCCGAAGGATATCGAGCCATACACCTGGAAGGAGGGTGATGATTCGTATGCTTGAGCCGTTGCCTCTTGAACGTTACCGGAACGCATTCCGTCTCGATGATCTGGAGTGTGTCAGCACAGAAGAGATACGACCTCTTGAGAAGATTATCGGTCAGGACAGGGCGCTTCGGGCGCTCGGGTTCGGCCTTGAGATCCCGCAGAAGGGGTTCAACGTCTATGCTGCAGGGTTTCAGGGAACCGGGCGGCTCAAGGCCGTTCAGGGCTTCCTCGACGACCTTCGGAAAGAGAAGCCACGGGCGCCCGACTGGATCTACGTCAACAACTTCGAAAACCCGTACGAGCCGAACGCGATCCGCATGTCCGCGGGGACGGGCAACCGGTTTAAGAAGGATATGGCAGACTTCATCAGCGGTGCACAGCGGGTTCTTCCCCAGGCCTTCCAGAGCGATGAGTACGCTTCCCGGAGAGAGAAGACGCTCGGATCCCTGCAGGAGAACCGGAATGAACTCATCGACCGGATCAACCGGACTGCTCAGGAGAAGGGTTTCGTCATACAGCCGACCCCGGCCGGCGTCCTGCCCGTCCCGGCGGTGAACGGACAGCCGCTCTCCGAGGAGGCGTTCACCGCCCTCCCGGCCGAGAAGAGGGAGGAGATCCGGCAGCGGGGGGAGGAGCTTGATGCCGACGTCCGTGATCTCCTGCGGAAGATCCGGGATGTCGAGCGGCAGGGCGGCGAGGCGGTGGAGAACCTGAACCGGCAGGTTGCGCTCTACGCAATCGAACCCCTCGTGGCGGATCTCAAGGAGCGATATGGCGAGATAGACGAGATCTCGGCGTTTATCGATGCGGTGGAGAAGGACATCCTGGACAATTTCCAGTTGTTCATCGCCGGCCCGCAGCAGCAGCAGCAGCTCCGCCCCGAGCTGCAGGCCTTCATGCGAGAGGTTCCGTTACGGCGGTACGAGGTGAATGTGCTCGTGGACAACGGCGATGGAGAAGGGGCTCCGGTGATCTTCGAGCAGAACCCCTCCTACCAGAACCTCTTCGGAATAGTGGAGAGGGAGGTCCAGTTCGGCGCGTTAACAACCGATTTCACCATGATCCGGCCGGGCTCGATGCATAAGGCCAACGGCGGGTACCTCGTCCTCATGGTCGAAGACCTCTTCAAGGTTCCCTTCGCCTGGGACGGGCTGAAGACGGCTCTCAAGACGGGGGAGATCCGCATCGAAGAGCCCGGCGAGCGGATGGGCTTCATCACTGCAAAGACCGTCAAACCGGAGCCTATCCGGCTCGACGTAAAAGTGGCGCTGATCGGGAACCCGCAGATCTACCAGGCCCTGTATACCATGGACCCGGACTTCCGGGAGCTCTTCAAGGTGAAGGCCGACTTCGACACCGTCATGGACAGAAGCGACGAGAACGCAAAAAAATACGTGGAGTTCGTCTGCAGTCTGGTCGGAAACGACGGCCTCGGGCACCTGGACCGCGAAGCGCTCGCGAAAGTCATCGAGTACCGGCTCGCGGCTTGCCGAAGACCAGCAGAAACTCTCCACGCAGTTCGCCTCGGTAGCGGACCTCATCAGGGAGGCGAACTTCTATGCCGGAGAGGACGGGTCGGAGAGGATAACCGCAGGGCACATCAGAAAGGCAATTGAGGAGAAGATCTACCGCTCGAACCTCATCCAGGAGAAGATCCAGGAGTACATGCGACGGGGCATCTTCATCATCGATACCGAGGGGAGCAGGGTAGGCCAGGTGAACGGCCTCTCGGTTCTGAGCACCGGCGATTTCGCCTTCGGCCGCCCGTCCCGCGTCACTGCGAGTATCGGCGTCGGCCGGGAGGGCATCGTGGATATCGAGCGCGAGGCGGCTCTTGGCGGCCCCATCCACACCAAAGGTGTCCTCATCTTAAGCGGCTACCTCAACGCCAAGTACGCTCCGGACAAGCCCCTGAGCCTCTCGGCACGGCTCGTCTTCGAGCAGAGTTACGATGGCGTGGACGGCGACTCCGCCTCGAGCACGGAGTCTACGCCCTGCTCTCCGCTCTTGCGGGGCTGCCCCTGAAGCAGTCCATCGCCGTCACCGGTTCGGTCGACCAGCGGGGAGAGGTCCAGGCCATCGGCGGGGTCAACGAGAAACTGGAAGGCTTCTTTGAGGTCTGCAAGGCAAAAGGCCTCACCGGCGACCAGGGCGCAATGATACCGGCGAGCAACGTCCAGAACCTGATGCTCAAAGAAGAGGTCGTGGAGGCTGCAAAGAAGGGGATGTTCCGGATCTACCCGGTTCGGACTATCGACGAGGGCATCGAGTTCCTCACCGGCGTCCCCGCCGGAGAACAGAGATCGGACGGGACCTACGAGGAGGGGACGGTGAACTACCTGGTGAATCAGCGGCTCGCCGAGATGGCGGAGAGGATGCGGGAGTACCAGATGCCCGTGCGGTGAGCGTCCGGCAGAGGAATCCCCCCTCCGTCACCGGGAATGCGGAAGAGAGCAGACGCTCTTCAGCCTCCAAAGCCCGCGCAGGGGGGATTCCCCCTCACCCGGGGAGATTTTGCCCGACCGCGGGACAAACCCGGGGATTTTCTTTCACGGCATCTCCTGTTGGCTCCGTCCTGCCCGTACGCCGCACTCCCGGCCGGGAAGGATCGCAGACTGACCGGCACTCCTGTCCGGGATCAATTTATATAGGTTCTCCCTGCTTGAGTCTCCCAAGAGGGTATACGTGAGGATCTCGAGAGCATCGATCGTCACGATACGAACGGAGCGACAACGGAGAGATGCACGTCAGTGAAGTAAGTGCGGAAACACGAGACGAACTATTCGCTATACTGAGCAGCGCGGAGGAGGGGACATGCATCGCCACTCCGGAGATGGAGGTGCTCTGGATCAATCCGGCCATGGAACGCCTCGCGGGCATCTCCGCTCAGGATGCCAGGGGAGACGACGTGCTGCAGTTCGTCGCTGCCCGGGTGCTGCCCGGGGCGGATGAAGCATGCACCGCCGCAATCCTCTCGTCGATCCGGAGCCGCACCGAAGAGCACGGGATCGAGTGCCGGATCGCCGGCCCGGCAGGCGAGGAGTGGTATGCCTACACGAGCAGGCAGATCGGAAGGGGCACTCTGGCAGGCGCCTGGCTCCTCCGGTTCGGTGAGATCACCCTGCAGAAAAAAGCGGAGAGAGAGCACGACCGGTGCTCCGGCGAGCTGGCGTTCCTCTCCGGAGCCGCGACCGGGCTTGCCGGACTGCCGCCGGATGCGGATATCTTCGCCGTCATCGGCAGGTACCTCCACGAGGTTATGCCCGGGGCTATCGTCATCGTCAGCGCCGCAGACGTCGGCGCCGACACCCTGATCCCGCGGGCGATCTTCGGGGACGAATCCCTCATGGTGGAGGCGTCGAAGCTGCTCGGCCGTGACATTACCGGCCTTGCGCTCTCCATCCCCCCGCACATCCACGACATCATGCAGCGGGGCAGGATCGAGGAGATCGAAGGGGGGCTCGAGGCGGTTGCACTGTGGCAACTCCCCGGGGGCATCTGCCGGCAACTCGAGGAGTTCGGCGGGCTCGGGCCGATGTACTGCATCCCGTTCACCTGGAAAGGAGAGATCTTCGGCACCGCCGTCATCCTGACCCGGCGGGGGAGCGAACCGATCGACCTCGCTGCGATCGAGACCTTCAAGAACCTGGCATCGATCGCTCTGCAGCGCCACCAGGCCGAGGCCGCGCTGCGCCGAAGCGAAGGGAGGTTCCGTGCACTCATCGAGAAGACCTCCGACTTCATCCTCATCATCGACAGCCGGATGAAGATCCGGTTCGCAAGCCCGCCCATCGAGCGGATCGACGGAATACCGCCGGAAATGCTGGTGGGAAGGAGTGCATTCGATATGATGCTGCCCGAGGAGGTGCCCCGGGCACAGGAACTCATGGCGGGTCTTGCGGGGAAACCGGGGAGCAGTGCACCGCTCGAAGTCCGGTTCCAGGGGCCGCGGGGTCTGCACGTCGTCGAAGCGGTGATCACGAACCTCCTCGACGATCCGCAGGTCAGGGGCTTGGTGGTCAATGCCCGGGACATCACCGATCGGAAGCGGGCGGAAGAGGCGATCCGGCACCGGAATACCCAGCTTGCCATGCTGAACCGGCTGATCAGCGTCTCGGCATCGGCGCTTACCCTCGACGACCTCCTTGAATCCGCGCTTACCACCTCCCTTGCCCTCTTCAGCTTCGATGCAGGTGCCGTCTACCTGCTGGACCGGGAACTGGGCCGCGCAACGCTCGCGAGCCACCAGGGTATGGAGCAACTGCCCGGCCTCGAGACCATCGATGTACGCCACCCTCCCTTCAGGGATGTCTTCGGTGCCGGCAGGCCGCGGAGCATCTCTGCCGGGCCTGATACCGGTGCAGCGGAGACGGAGATCCTGGCTGCTTTTCATGTCTCCTCCCTCACATGGATTCCGCTCATGGCCGAGTCCAGGGTCATGGGAGCGCTGGCTCTCGGGAGCTTTACCGGCAGGGAGGTGCCCCCGGACGTCCAATGGCTCACGGAGGCGATCAGCAGGGAGATCGGGGCCGGCGTTCTGCGCGGGATGCTCTACAAAAGGCTGGAGGCCGCAAACCAGGAGGCAAACCTGTACCTGGACATTCTCACGCACGACATCCGGAACGTCAACAGCGTCGCCATCCTGTATACCGACCTGCTGGCGGATGTCCTGGAGGGCGAACCCGGTACCTACGTCCGGAAGATGAAGAGCAGCATCGATAAAAGCACGGAGATCCTGGCGAATGTTGCAACGATCCGTAAGATTCATGTGGAACATGCGCCGTTGAAACCGATCGACCTTCACGGCGTGATCATCGGTGAGTGGAAGAACTTCCCCGAAACGGCGATACGGTACGCGGGGTTTCCCCGCACGGTCTGGGCGGACGACCTGCTCCCCGAAGTCTTCAACAACCTCATCGGGAATGCCGTCAAGTTCGGAGGACCTGATGTCGTCGTTACCATATCGGTCGAGCACCACGAGGACAGCGTCGTCGTCACCGTGGCCGACACCGGCCCCGGCGTCCCCGATGACCTGAAGGAGGCGATCTTCCACCGGTTCGAGCGAGGGCAGACCCGGGCGCAGGGGGAGGGGCTCGGCCTCTACATCTGCCGCAAACTCCTGGAGCGTTACGGTGGAAGCATCTGGGTCGAGGACCGGGTGCCCGGCCGCCCGGAGCAGGGCGCGGCGTTCCGGTTTACGCTCAAAGAGGTCGGAGAGTAATCGACAGCAGTCGATCGGAGATGAGCATGTACAGCAATCTGACTCACAGTTACACGAAACAATGACTTCCATACAACAGATCGAAGAACAGCGTATGTTCACGGCCCTTGACGGGGAAGCCGACGGGATCCTCGTGCTGGACGGGGACCGAAGGGTGGTCTGGCTCAACAGGACGCTTCGCGAGCTCCTGGACGTGCGTCCGGAGGATGTCGGAGGAGAGAGCGTTTCGGCCTTCATCCAGAGGCACGTGGCGCCGCTGTCGCCGGATCCTGCATCCGTGCAGGAGGTCGCTGTAGGACTGCAGGGCGACAGGAGTGTCCGTCGGTTTTCGGTGCCGGTTCGGGCACGCACCGGGAATCTTCGCTGGTTCTCGATCGCGGATGACCGGAGTGCGATATATACGGGGACCGACCGTACGATCCTCCGTTTCCACGACAGCACCGGAGATGTAACCGCCCGGTTCTTCCGGGTAGCCATCGACCACTCGCCGGTCGTCGTCTTCGCCCAGGACAGGGATCTGCGGTACCTCTGGTCGTACAATCAGCAGTCCGGGATATCCGATGCAGAGATCGTCGGAAAGACGGACAACGACCTCTATTCGCCCGCCGACGCCGCCCGACTGACGTCGCTGAAGGCCCGGGTGCTCGCGGCCGGCGACGTGGTCCGGGAGGAGGTGGCTGTCACCGTCGACGGAACGGAGCATGTCAGGGACATGACGCTGGAACCCCTCCGGGATGCCGGGGGGAGGATCGTCGGGGTCTCGGGCACGTCGTTCGATATCACCGGCAGGGTGCGGGCCGAGGAGCGGTACCGGTCGAGCACGGAGAAACTGAACCTCCTGCTGCGCAATGCCCGCGACATCATCTACCGCATCGACCTCGTCCCGGAACGTCGGTACTCCTACGTCAGCCCTGCCGTAGCGGCAATCACCGGCTACACCCCCGAAGAGCACTACAGAGATCCCGATCTCGGCATGAAGATCGTCCACCCCGACGACCGGCTGCTCCTGGAAGCGGTTAACAGGGGAGAGATCCCGCTGGACCAGCCGCTCGCCCTCCGGTGGATCCGCAAAGACGGGACGATGATCTGGATGGAGTTGAAGAACGTCCCCGTCTACGATGAGGACGGGACGCTGATTGCCATCGAAGGCATTGCCCGGGATGTCACGGAGCGGAAACGGATGGAGGAGGCGCTGCGGGAGAGCGAGGAGCGGTACCGTCTCTTCCTTCAGAACTTCCAGGGGATCGCGTTCCGTGCCGACCTTGACTTCGTCCCCATTTTTTTCTACGGTGCGGTGGAGTCCATCACCGGGTATGCGGAGGAGGATTTCCTCCGGGACCGCCGGCTCTGGTTCCGGATGATCCACCCCGACGATCGCCCACAGATCGCCGAGACCTCGAAGACCGTGTGCGCCACTCCCGGTTATGCGACCGAGCGGGAGTACCGGATCATCAGGAAGGACGGGGAGGTCCGCTGGGTCCGCGAGATGATCCAGAACGTACCCGAAAACCAGGGAATCCCGGCTCACGTGCAGGGGGCGATCTACGATATCACCGGGCAGAAGCGGGTGGAGCAGGAACTCCGCGAGAGCGAGGAGCGGTTCCGGCGCATCTTCGAAGAGTCGGGGATCGGCATACTGCTCGTCGACCAAAGCGGCCGGATCGCCAGGAGCAATCCGGCCTTCCAGCGGATGCTGGGGTACAGTGAGGACGAGCTTGACGGCATGAACATCCGCGATATCACCTACCCGGAAGATCTGCCGGCGACCCTTGCGCTCTACGAGAAGATGGCCGAGGGAGGAACCGGCAGCGGGAAGCTGGAGAAACGATATATCACGAAGGACGGCCGGATCATCTGGGGCAGAAAGACCGTCACCCACCTTCGAGACCAGAAAGGAAAACCCCTGCGCGCCATCAGCCTCGTGGAGGATATCACCGGACGAAAGCTGATTGAAGAGGCGTTGCAGGAGAGCGAGGAGCGCTTTCGGAGTATCTTTGAGGAATCTCCCATCGGCATCGAGTACTATGATCCCGATGGACGCCTGATCGACGTCAACCCCGCCGCGCTTCGCATCTTCGGCGTGCAGGACATCCAGGATGTCAGGGGATTCGATCTCTTTGCCGACCCCAATCTTCCCGAAGAAGAACGTCGTAAACTGAGGCAGGGAGAGGCAGTGCACTTCACAACGCAGTTTGACTTCGATCTGGTCAAAACGCACGGTCTCTACGAGACATCGCGAACCGGTCGGCGGTACCTGGACATCCTCGTCACCGGAATACCGCGGGCAGGTGAGAACCGCCTGGGCGGGTATATCGTGCTGGTTTCGGACACCACCGACCGGATGCTGGCCGAGAACCTGCGGAAGAAAGCGTATGACCAGATCGAGCAGAACATCGAGCAGTTCGCAATTCTGGGAGACCACGTCCGCCAGCCCCTGCAGGTGATCCTCGGCATGGTCGACCTGGAGAGCAATGGAAAAAAGGAGATGGAGATCATCCGCAGTCAGGTCAACCGGATCAACGCTATCGTCCGGCAGCTCGACGAGGGTTGGATCGAGTCGAGGAAGATCAGGGAATTCCTCCGCCGGCACGAACTGACATGAGCCCATAGCCCGGCTAACATGTCAGCACCACCGGTGCGGATGATCGGCGGCTCGCTATCTCCGGCCGATCCCCTTCCCGGCAGCGTGCTTCTCGATGGCGTCGAGGAACTTCTGCCCGTACCGCTGCAGTTTCCCCTCGGAGACGCCGTATATCTTCAGGAACTCCGCGTCCGTGCGGGGATGGGACGCCGCCATCTCCCGGAGGCTCTTATCCTGAAAGACGACGTAGGGCGGCACCCGCTCGAGGTCGGCGAGCATCTTCCGGAGTTGCCGGAGCTTGAAGAAGAGCTCGGCATCGTGAGCCTTCTCGCCCCCGGCGATCCCCTCCTCTCTCGGCTCGGTGAGCGGGACGGCCGTTTTACCACCGAGAACCTTCCTGCTCGTCCCGTTCAGGGTGAGCACCGGATAGCGGCCGCCGGTGGAGGTGACGATCCCCTTCCTCACCATCTCCTGCAGAAAGGTCTGCCACTGGTCCCGGGTATACCCGGCTCCCGACCCGTATGCAGGCAGGGCATCGTGTCCGTTCTCGATGATTCGTGCGCTCTTCGAGCCGCAGATCACGTCTGCGACGTACGAGGCTCCGAACCGCTCGCCGGTCTGCCGGATGCATTCGATGATCGTCTTTGAAGCCTCGGTGCCGTCGAAATCCTGCACGGGCTTCTCGCAGCGGTCGCAGTTGCCGCAGCGCTCCTCCGGGTAGGCCTCGCCGAAGTAGCCGAGGAGGAACTTTCTCCGGCACTCGGTGGTCTCGCAGTAGTCGAGCATCTTCCCGGCCTTCCGGTAGGCCACGTCTTTCTGCGCCGGATCGCCGCACTCCTTCTCGATGAGGTACTTGATCGTCCGGTAGTCGCCCCGGCTGTAGAAGAGGATGCAGTCGCTCGCTTCGCCGTCTCTCCCTGCCCTGCCGGTTTCCTGGTAGTAGGACTCGATATCCTTCGGCAGGTCGGCGTGGATCACGAACCGCACGTCGGGTTTGTCGATCCCCATCCCGAAGGCGACGGTGGCGCAGACGATCGCGACATCGCCCCGGGTGAACTGCTCCTGGTGCTTGGCCCTGAGGCTATCCGGGAGCCCGGCATGGTAGGGCACCGCCCGGTAGCCCTTTGCCTGCAGTCTCTCCGCGAGTTCTTCCGTCGATCGCTGGGAGAAGCAGTAGATGATCCCGGCGTCCTCGCGGTGACTCTGCGAGGTACTTCTGCAGGGTGGGAAAGAAATTCGTCTTCGGGAGGATGCGGTAGTGGAGGTTTTTCCGGTTGAAACTCCCGGTGAACTCGGCGGGGGCGGATAGCCGGAGCTGCTTTACGATATCCTCTGCAACGGTGGGCGTGGCGGTCGCGGTGAGCGCGACGACGGGGATGCGCGGAAACTGCTCGCGAAGTGTCCGAAGCTTTCGATACTCGGGACGGAAGTTATGCCCCCACATCGATATGCAGTGCGCCTCGTCGACGGCGATGAGCCGGAGGTCGGAGCGCTTCAGCAGCGAGAGGAACCCGGGCGTCACCGCCCGCTCGGGGGAGACGTAGAGCAGCCGGAGTTTGCCGCCGAAGATCGCCCGTTCGGCGGCGGTCCGTTCGGCGTAGGTCAGGGTGCTGTTTAACGTGGCGGCGGGAATGCCGTTCGCCGTAAGGGCGTCCACCTGGTCTTTCATCAGGGCGATGAGGGGCGATACCACGACCGTCAGGCCGCCGAGCAGCAGGGCGGGGAGCTGGTAGCAGAGCGACTTTCCTCCCCCGGTCGCCATGACGGCGACGACGTCCTTCCCGGCGAGGACGGCGTCGATGATCTCCTCCTGGAGGGGGCGAAACGTCGTGTAGCCAAAATATCTCTCGAGCATCTCGGTTTTTGTATTCATCGCAGGTTCCCGCTCCGGGCAATCGTGAATTGAAGGGTTGCACCGACGGACTGAAAGCATTTGCTTTTCTTGGCGGGGGGGATCGACAGGCATATCCGACATGGGGTCCCTGCACTGGGTATGAAGAACATCGAGATGTCGGTCGAGGGGAACGTTCTTAGCATCCGCGTCGATCTTGCAAAGGAGTTCGGCATTTCAAAGAGCGGCAAGTCGATCACGATAGCGTCCACGGAAGGCAACATATCGGTTCCCGATCATGAAGAGATCAAGATCGGGCTGAATATCTACCGGAAGAAGGAGTGATCGTCCTCCTCCTCGAGGTCCTCGTGCAGCGCCCGGTGAGATCTCGCCTTCCGCATACCACCGTTCTATCAGATTTCGGGCTTCTTCCCGTGACCCGGCCCCGCCGCGCCGCTCCGTCCGGCGGACGACCCGGCACGGGAAGAAGAACAGAAATCCGATCATCGGGATGGCGACGGGGAAGAACCAGTAGAACCCTCGCATTCCCCGTGCGTTCGCATCGCGGCAGACCAGCATCCCGAGGACCAGGAGCACCGCCCACCCGGCGAGGAGCACCGTCGACGCGAACGAAAGGATCTCAGGGCTGCCGAACGTGGCGCCTGGCATGGTCACGAGTGAGGGGGTGCCGGTACTAATTCCTTTCCGTCCGGCTCACCACTCGCCCCGTGCGATCGGCATCCTCCAGCCGGTCCCGAATGCACGGTCGGTCACCTTCAGCCCCGGCGGAGCCTGCTTCCGCTTGAACTCGGCAGTCCTGACCATGCGGAGCACCGTGCGGACGAGGGCTTCCGGAAACCCCGCTTCGATGATCTCGGCCGCCGACTCGTGAAGGTCGATGTGGCGGAAGAGGATGGCGTCGAGGATCTCGTAGGGCGGCAGGGTATCCCGGTCGGTCTGGCCGGGGCGGAGCTCCGCCGAGGGCTCCTTTTCGATGATCGCCTCGGGGATGACGGGGCGGCCTTCGCGCTCGCTTAGCCAGCAGGCGATACGGTAGACCATCCCCTTCGGCACGTCGGCTATCACCGCAAGGCCGCCGGCCATATCGCCGTAGATGGTGGTGTACCCCACCGAGATCTCGGATTTGTTCCCGGTGGAGAGGAGCAGGGAGCCGAATTTGTTGGCGATGCCCATCAGGATCACCGCCCGGATCCGTGCCTGCATATTCTCCTCGGTGATGTCCGGGGGAAGACCGGCGAAGACATCCGCCAGAATATCGTCGAACGCCACCATCGGCTCCCGGATGGGGAGGAGGGCGGTGCGGATCCCGAGGTTCGCCGCCAGCGCCTTCGCATCCTCGATGCTCCCGCCGCTCGAGTAGGGCGAGGGCATCATGACGCCGAGGACGTTCTCCGCCCCCACCGCTTCGGCGGCGACGGCGGCCACCAGGGACGAGTCGATGCCGCCCGAGAGCCCGAGGTGGACGGAGGTAAACCCGGTCTTCCTGGCATAGTCCCGGGTGCCGAGCACCAGCGCCCGCCAGATCTCCGATTCGGGTGCGAAATCGTCGGCGGCGATAGCGCCCGGGGCAGGACGGGCGAGATCGACCGTCGCCAGATCCTCGGCGAACCCCGCCGCCCGTGCGATCAGCCTTCCGGAGGCGTCGAATGCGGAGTCTCCTGCCGTCGAAGACCAGATCGTCGTTGCCGCCGACCTGGTTGACGTACACCAGGGGGATGCTGTTTTCCCTCGCGATACGGGAGAGCATCCTCTCCCTGACCGCCTGCTTTCCAGCGGTGAACGGCGAGGCGGATATGTTGACGATACACTCCGCCCCGGCGGTGGCGAGCTCGGCGATGGGGTCGGTATGGTAGCGCCGCCGGTTCCTGAAGTCACGGTTGTTCCAGATATCCTCGCAGATCGAGATACCGAGCCGCCGGTCGCCGAGCCTGAGGATCTGCGCTCCCCGGGCGGGCTCGAAGTAGCGGTCTTCGTCGAAGACGTCGTAGGTCGGAAGCAGCGTCTTGTGAAATGTCTCGCGGACCCTGCCGCCGTGCAGGAGGGCAGCCGCATTAAATAAAGGACGGCCGGCGGCCTCCGGGTTCTGCTCCGGGAAGCCGACCAGGACCGGCGGAGCGTCGGCGAGCCGCTCGGCAAGCCCGTCCAGCACCTCGCAGGCCCGTGCCACGAACCGGTCTACCAGGAGGAGGTCGCGGGGGGGATACCCGGAGAGCGCGAGCTCCGGGGTGACGATGAGATCGGGTCTCTGCACGCACGCTTTCCGGACGGCCGCTTCGATCCTCTCGGCGTTGCCGTCGAGATCGCCGACGGTCGTGTTGATCTGGAGAAGTGTCAGTCTCATGGAGGCTCTGGCTCCCGTGAGGATACCGGAGACGGGGTATCCTCGCTGTACTGATCGATGTCTCGGGGAGACTGCTTATGCCTTTGCATCTCTCGGGCGGGAGCGTCCGGCCGTTCCTCTCTGCGCGGGATGGTGCCCGCGCCTGAGGTGGAGCCGTGCCGGGACGCGATAGTGGCCCAAAGTCGCTCTGGTGCCGTGAATTTGGTTTTCCCGCCGGTGATATGACTATATACGAGCCACACCGAGATCGTACGCGAGAAGGCGAAGAGCAGTTGTTTAGCCCGGAGTCACGACTATGGATCTTGATATTCTCACCCTCGTAACGGCCATCCTCTTAGTATCCATCTCCGTACTCTTCGTCTGCCAGCGGTTCAACATCCCGAGCATCGTCGGTTTTCTCCTCATCGGAATGGTGTCGGGACCTTTCGGGCTCGGCCTGATCAGCGATATCGAACAGGTCCAGGTGCTGGCGGAAGGCGGCATCATCCTCCTGCTCTTCACCATCGGCCTTGAGTTCTCCTTTGAAAAGCTCCTCAAAAGCCAGACGGACGATTGTGGTCGGCGGCCTCCTCCAGGTCCTGATCACCATCGGCGTCGTTGCGGTCGGCTCGTCGGTTCTGGGCCTCTCCTCGGGTGAATCGGTCTTCCTCGGGTTCCTCGTCGCACTCTCGAGCACCGCCATCGTCATGAAGGTCTTCCAGGAGCGGGGCGAGCTCGAGAGCCTTCCCGGGCAGGGCGGCCCTCGGGATTCTGATCTTCCAGGACCTCGTCATCATCCCGATGATGCTCGTAACCCCGTTCCTCGCAGGAGCCGGAGCCGCCGACTCCGGAGGGCTTCTGCAGATGGCGGTCTACGGCGTGCTCGTCCTTCTGGTGATCTTCGTCGGCGCCCGCCGGTTCGTCCCGAAGGTTCTCTTCCATGCCGCCCGCCGGTCGAGCCGCGAGCTCTTCCTCTTTACCGTGGCGGCGACGGTCTTCTCGATCGCCTGGCTCACCTCGAGCGCCGGCCTCTCGCTCGCCCTCGGTGCGTTCTTCGCAGGACTGATCGTCGGCGAGTCGGAGTACCACATCGAGGCGCTGAGCAGCATCGTCCCGTTCCGCGACGTGCTGACGGGGCTCTTCTTCATCTCAATCGGAATGCTGCTCAATACCGTTCAGGTGCTCACCCATCCTGTCGAGGTGCTGCTCGTCGTCGCGGCCATCTTCGGCGTCAAAGCACTCTGCACCTCGCTCTCGGCGATCGTCCTCGGCCTTCCGATGCGGGCGGTGGTCGTGGTGGGCCTTGCACTCAGCCAGATCGGGGAGTTCTCGTTCATCCTCGCCGAGACCGGTATTCAGGCCGGCGTCATCGGCAGCCGGATCCACCAGGTCTTCCTTGCTGCTGCCATCATCACCATGACGGCGACACCGTTCCTGATCGGCGCCGCCCCGTGGGTAGGGGACATGCTGCAGGAGCGGGTTCCCGGTGCACTCCGCGCCGGGAAACCGCATGCCGAACCGGAGCAGAAACGGCGGTCCGACCACCTGGTCCTCGTGGGCTTCGGCCTGACCGGGCGGAGCGTCGCCCAGGCGGCGAGTGTTGCCGGTATACCCTACACCGTCATCGAGTGCAATCCGGCCACGGTTCGGGAGGAGAAACTCCGTAATGTCGATATCCTCTACGGCGACGCTACGAGCCGCGAGGTTCTCGAGCATGCCGATCTCGGGCAGGCACGCGTGCTGGTCGTGGCCGTCTCCGACCGGTCGGCGATCGGCAGGGTGATCCGCACCGCACGGGTGCTGAACCCGTCGATCTACGTCATCGCCAGGACCCGGTTCATGGCCGAGGTGACGCCGCTGATCGATCTCGGTGCCGATGAGGTGATCAGCGAGGAGTACGAGACCTCCATCGAGATCTTCGCCCGGGTGCTCGCCAAGTACTTCATCCCCCACGACGAGATCGAGCATCTCGTCGCAGAACTCCGGGGGAGCGGATACAAGATGCTTCGCCGCCCGTCCTCCTTCGAGCGGTCGCTCGACGACCTGAAGATCTGCGCTCCCGAACTCGCCATCTACACCGTCCGGGTCGCGCCGGGTTCCGTGATGGCGGGAAAGACCCTCGCCGAACTGAACCTGCGGCGAAACTACGGCGTGACCGTTCTTGTCATTCGCAGGGAGAGCAATGTGGTCGCCATACCCGGAGGAGAGGTTCCCATTGGCGAGGGCGACCTGCTCGTCATTCTTGCATCGGCAGGCGCCATGGACGCGATCGTCCCGCTCTTCAGGCCGTCTCCGGGGACGTGACCGATAAGACTCCGCCCGCCCGTTCTCGCCGTTGACCGCACTCTGTTTGAGGATGACGCGGAAAGAACTGCTTTAAACCTCGCATTCTGCCGGGATCGGGTTTTCCCACCTCATTTTTTGGTATCGTCAGATAATTATATATGTTTCTGATACCACGCTGTGGGCGGTCACCGGTTTGACCAAAGGGGGGGTACTATACCGCAGATTCATTCTTCGAAGCTGGTTGAAATGCCGGGCATCCGCGGCATCGATACGAAAGATAGGCACTACCGCATCCGGTGCAGGTTCCGCTCCTGCAGGCAACCGTCTCCGGCAGCATGATGGGTTATGCTTGGCGATATCCTGCCTGCTCCCGATCTCCTCCGCCTTCGCGATGCCGTCGACCGCGGTTTTACCGAGCACCTTCTGCAGCACCGCGACCCAAGGCTTGCCAATTACCGGGCATGCAACTCCTGCGGTGCCTGCACGCCTTTCTGTCCCGCCCTGTATAACAGCCGTGCAGAACCCGGAAAACCCCTCTTTCTCCCGAGGATGGTGCCGAAAGCACTTCAGGCCGGAAAGAATCCCGACCTCGATCTGCACGACTGCATCCAGTGCTCTACCTGCGAGGTTCTCTGCCCGAACGGGATCAGCGTCGGGGGTATCGTCAATGCGTTCTACGAAGAGCGGCAGGAGCGGTCGTTCTTTCGGAGTATGCTCCGCACATGGGGTCAGCTGCCCGCATGGGCGTTCCTCCCGATCTATATGGAGCGGGGAAAGATCGGGCCGTTTGTCAGAAAGACCATGACCAACCAGCACTCGGTGCATCCCCGGGCAATAGGGGAGGTAAGCGAGCTCCTCGGCAAGCCTTGCTCAACATCGTCGTTCTCTCCGAACATGTCGGCGGTGAGCGCAGCCTCCCGCAGGCAGGATCGATACGGTCTTCCACCTCAGATCCTGCTGCGCGTTCAACTTCCCGGGCGCCGATCGCGCTCAAAAGGGCATCTTCGAGGCGCTCGGCATCGGGTACGTCACCTCGGACGAGCAGACCTGCTGCGGCGGCGCGCCCTACTACATGGGCGGGGTGAGCTACGCCGCAAAAGCGCTCCTGACCGCACGGAACCTCACGGTCATCCACGACGCCCTGGAGGGCGGTGCCGAGGCGTATATCACCGGCATCTGCCCGACCTGCAGCGACTCGTACACCGGATGCCTCGATATCCTCGCCGATCGCGGCAACCGGGAGGTCATGAACGGTTCTCTCCGTGATATCGACCGGAGGATCGACCCCGGGATGCAGTTCCGGGTTGCGAACATCCTCGATCTCCTGCCGCCGTACCAGAGCGACCTGTCATCGCTGATCGAGGTGCCCTTCTCCGGTCTCTCCGCCGGCGTGCACGTCAGCTGCCACTATAAGAAACTCTCCGGCAGTATCCGGCAGTCCGGGAAGCTCTCCGATCTGGTCGGGATAACCGGTGCGAAGGTTGTGCGGAGCGATATGGAGAACTACTGCTGCGGCGGCGTCAAGAACCTCTTCGACCGGTACCTCGGCGGTGAGAAGAGTATCCTCCCGGAGCTGAACCGGGCGGTCAAACGCGATGTGGGCGAGCGGGGGATCGACCTCATGATCGTCGACTGCCCCGGCTGCGAACTCGTCTACGATCATATGGGCGTGCCGGTTCTGCACCTTGCCGAATTCCTCGCGCTCGCGATGGGTGCCGACCCGGAAGAGACGGTCTGTCTGCAGCATCATATCACGCCGGTACTGCCGGTGCTGCAGAAGGCCGATATCCTGTAGACGGATTTTTCCTTCCGTTTCGGCGATTTTTACCGACAGAGCCGAATCCGGTCAGACGGCCCTGCTGCCTGAAGAGAATCCCGGTTGCGCAGCCCGTGGCAATAACCACAGCACTTTTTAGCAATGAGGATTATGCCTCTTCCCGAGGAAGCCCTGGTATCCCTATGGCGCCGGAGATGACAGACCGAGACGAGACGGAGATCCCGACGTTCGGGATGTTCAAAGGCGTGCTGGTACCCACGCTCCTGACGATCCTCGGGGTTATCATGTACCTGCGCCTCGGCTGGGTCGTCGGAAACGTCGGCCTGCTCGGCGCCTGGTCGATCATCCTCATCGCGTTCGGGATCACAACCGCCACGGCGCTCTCGATGTCGTCGATCGTCAGCAACGTCCGGATCGGTGCGGGAGGAGCGTATGCGATCATCTCGCGGTCGCTCGGGCTTGAGATCGGCGGCAGCGTCGGGGTGCCGCTCTACCTCTCGCTCGCCCTCTCGATGGCGCTGTATATCTTCGGGTTCCGGGAGGGGCTGCAGTATCTCTTTCCGCAGACATCGGCGCTCGTCATCGATTTTGCCGTTTTTGCGATCCTCTTCGTCATCGTCTTCGTCAGCACCGACGTTGCGTTCCGCATCCAGTACGTGATCCTCGCCGTCATCATCGCCTCGCTCATCTCGGTCTTCGCCGCCGGGCTGCTTGCGCCGCCGCCGCTGACGTTCACCGAGCCCGCCCCTCCCCTCTCCTACTGGGTCGTCTTTGCCGTCTTCTTCCCGGCGGCGACAGGGATCATGGCAGGCGTGAACATCTCGGGAGAGCTGAAAGATCCGCGGCGGAGCATCCCGGTGGGAACGCTCGCGGCGATCGCCGTCAGCCTCGCCGTGTACCTCGGGCTTGCCTTCTGGCTGGCCGGTTCCGCGACACCGGAAGCCCTGGTATCCGACTTCACCATCCTGATCCAGACGTCGGCGTTCGGCCTGCTCGTCCTGGCCGGGCTCCTCGCCGCGACCTTCTCCTCCGCCTTAAACTCGCTCGTCGGGGCTTCCCGCGTCCTCCAGGCCATGGGAGAGCACAACATCCTTCCCGGGAGCAGATGGATCACCCGGCGCTCTGCCGGCGGGGTTCCGAGAAATGCCCTCCTGCTGACCGGGCTGATCGTGGTTCTGGGGCTCCTGCTCCGCGACCTCAACGCGATCGCCCCGCTGATCACGCTGTTCTTCCTGATCACCTACGCTATGATCAATATCGTCATCCTGGTGGAGCAGAACCTGGGCCTGGTGAGTTTCCGCCCGCGCCTTACCATCCCGCGTGCCGTTCCGCTCGCCGGAACAGCCGGCTGCCTCTTTGCTATGTTCATCATCAACCCGCTCTTCAGCCTCTTTGCGATCATCCTGGTAGGAGCCTTTTACTACATCCTGATGCAGCGCCATCTGAACGGCACGACGCCATATGGCGACGTCAGGAGCAGCCTCTTCGTGGCACTGGCGGAATGGGCGGCAAAAAAGGCACAGACGCTCCCCGCATCCCAGGAACGGGCGTGGATGCCGAACCTGCTCGTCCCGGTCGACAATTCGGCGGAACTACGGGGAACCTCGGAGTTTATCCGCGACATAGCCTATCCCGGCGGCTCGGTCGGTATCCTCGGGGTGGACCATGGGCGCCAGGAGCTGCGCCTCGAGATGCATATCCCGTACCTTGCAGAAGACTTCCGGAGGGACGGCATCTTTACGACCTGGACGGTCGTCCGGGCTCCGACGTTTGCCGACGGGGTGGTGATCAGCATGCAGGCGCTCAAAAGGACAATATTCCCGCCGAACATCGTCTTCCTCCGGATGCCGGGATCACCGGAGCGGGAGGGGGAGACCGCGACGATCATCCGGAGAGCCGCCGAGAGCCGGATGGGTGCCGTCCTCTACGCCGCCCATCCGAAGGCCGGGCTCGGGCGCCGCAGGAGGATCAACCTCTGGATGCCGGAGGCGTGCATGGAGTGGACGCCCGGAACGGTACTGCCGAACTGCGACCTTGCCATCCTGCTCGCCTACAAACTCGTGATCAACTGGAACGCAGCCGTCACCATCATCGCGGCGGTCGAAGACCCCGGGAGAGTCTCCGCCGTGCGTGAGAGCCTTTCGGCGCTTCTGGAGCAGGCACGCATCCCGCACGCCGAACTGCTGGTGGTGAACGACCGGTTTGACGACTACCTCGGCAGCGAACCGCAGGCGGATCTGAATATCTTCAGCCTCTCACCGGAGCCTGATTTTACAGCGATCCGGACGATCGTGGAGAGGACCCGTTCCACCTGCCTTTTCTGCCGCGATTCGACGAGCGAGAGCGCGTTGGTATGACGCCGCCCGGCTCACAGCAGGAAAGCCCAGGCAGAGTAGGAGACGATCACCATCACGACGATGACCACGACGAAGACCTTGTACAGACAGCGGGTGCAGATACCGAGTACTCCGCTGCATTCCTCGCAGCAGGGTTCCGAACAGATCTTGCAGGTCGATGAAGCTTCGTTATCGGGGTGACGCGAGCATGATGCCATTGCTGATTGTTGGACCGGGGGATGCTATGAATCTATTGAATGAACCGCGCATCTCCACCTCCTGCACTGCAAACTGCTCGCAAACGGGAACGAACGGTCATCCGCCGGTACATGAGTGCCGGAGAAGTGTATCGCGGATCTCTCCCGGGAGGCAGTAGATCCCGGAAAAGGCGTGACAGCCCCGGAGATTCCCTGCAGGAACTGCAATTATTCCGGTAAACACCCTGCGCGCCTGATAACCATAATTCTCTTATCGGATGCAATATTATTTAATTACAGCAATATAACTAGGTGAATAATTGAAATACGGGGGGTTAGCCGATACCGTGAACAATACTGATAATCTTGCTTTCGATCCTCTGCAGGCCTTCTCCATCCCTGGTGAGCCGAGCATCGGCATCCTCGTGCTGGACCGTGACCGGAACGTGCTCTGGTGCAACGATGCCGTGCAGGAGATCATCGGAATTCCTCCCGATGCCGCCGTCGGCATGAATGCCGTGCAGATCATCGACACCTACCTGCTGCCGCGATTGCAGGACCCTTCATGTGCTCACTGCCTGCGAAACCTTCTCCACGCCGAGACGGCGCCCCCGCCGTGCGGGTGCCTGATCCGTACGGATTCCGGCGAAACCTGCCTCCTCTCGTGCTCCTGCCAGTACATCGCGACCGGACCGTTTCAGGATATGATCGTCATCCGGTTCCGGGATATATGCCGGCCGGAGAGACTTGCCGGGGCTTATGCTCAGCAGAGCCATCTCACGCTTCTCGCCGAGATGTCCCAACTCTTCGAGACCGCCGGCCTCTCTCCGGGCGAGATATTCACGGCGATCGCCGGGCTGCTGCCGCTCGCTCTCCACTATCCCGACCAGGCATACGCCAGAGTGGTGATCGACGATACGGTGTACAGGCCGGGACGTTCCTGAAACACCCTCTCGACTGACGGCCGATCTCATCATTCACGGCAGCCGGCATGGGATGGTCGAGGTAGGCTACACCACGCGACCTTCCGAAAGGGAGGGTGAGGCATTCAGCCGGGAAGAGTCGGTCTTCCTGCACCTGGTTGCCGGGATGATCGGGCGGGCGCTCGGTCGGCTGCAGGCCGAAGAGGCGCTCGAACGGCAGGCTGCCCTGCTCGATCTCACGCACGATGCCGTTACCGTCTGGGGCATGGATGGGCGTATCACCTTCTGGAACCGGGCTGCCGAAGAGGAGTATGGCTGGAGCGGCGACGAAGCACTGGGGCAGGTGACGCACGATCTCCTACAGACGCATTTTCCGGCCTCGCTTGAATCCAGTATCGCCGAACTCGTCCGTACGGGACACTGGGAGGGTGAACTGGTAAAGTTCCGCCGCGACGGATCACGCGCCGTCGTTGCGAGCAGATGGGCGCTCCAGCGAGGGAGCGATGGAAAACCGGTCTCAATCCTCGAGATCAATAGCGACATCACCGGAAGAAAGTGTGCAGAAGCGGAGATACGGATGCGGAATAGCCATCTCGCCGTACTCAATCAGATCATCACGGTCTCAGCCTCGGCACTCTCGTTCGACGAGCTTATGGAGGCGTCGCTCTCAAAGACCATGGAACTCCTGGACTTCGATCTCGGCGTTGTGTACCTGCTCGACAGCGATCGCACCCGGGCGCTCCCAAAATATCGCCGGGGAACGCCTGCATCCCTGCACCATCGCCAGCGCTTTGTCAGTATCCACAACTGGCCGTATAACTTCGTCTTCATCGCCGGCCAGGCACGATACTTCGAGCAGGAGGAGAATCCGGGCTTGATGGAGGCGGAGCTCCTCCACGATTACGGCGTCAGTGCTCTTGCCGCCATCCCGCTCGTTGCCGAGTCGGTCGTCGTCGGGGCGATCTTTGTCGGGAGCAGAGAGAAGACATCGCTCTCACTCTCCGAAAAGAGCCTGCTCGAAGCGATAGGCAAGGAGATTGGTGCCGGTGTACTGCGGAGCATGCTGCACAGAAAACTTGAGGTCGCAAACCGCGAGGCGAATCTCTATCTTGATATTCTGACCCACGACATCAGGAACGCCGAGAACGTCGCCAGCCTGTACTCCGATCTCCTCTTCGAGATGCTCGACGGTGTCGCTGCCGAGTACGTCGACAAGGTGCGGGCGAGCATCATGAAGGGAACCGAGATGATCAAGTTTGTCTCGACGATCAGGAATATACATCAGGAACCGATTCTCCTCCGCCCGATCCACCTCGACTCCGTCATCAGGGATGAACTCCGGGATACTCCGAACGTTACGCTCACCTCCTGCGAGTCGGTTCCCGAGGTCTGGGCGGACGAGTTCGTCGGGGAGACTTTTAAAAAGTCTCATTGGAAACAGCTTGAAATTCGCCGGCCCCGACGCTGCGATCGTCGTGAGGGTGGAGGAGTCTTCGGACGAAGTTATCGTCTCGGTGGAGGATTTCGGGCCGGGCGTGCCGGATGACGCGAAAGAAAAGATATTTTACCGGTTTGAACCGGAGAAGAGCCAGGGTACCGGCACGGGTCTTGAGCTCTACGTTGCGCGGTTGATCGTCGAGCGTTACGACGGTCGAATCTGGGTGGAAGACCGGGTCGAAGGGTGTCCCGAGCTCGGGGCGGCATTTAAGTTCACGATGAGGACCGTCCTTCCGGAGGACCTGAACCTGCCGGGGTATGAAGAAACCCTGCACCGAGGAGCAGAATCCCGTGATGTATGAGAACGCGGAGCGGCTGGTCCGGTTCGGAGGCGGCAGCGGGGACCAGGCGGCAGGTGACGATGCCCCGGTGCTCCGTGTCGCCGGAGACGGCGAAGTACTCGAGGCAAACGAGGCGAGTCTCCCGCTCCTTGCCTACTGGAATCTCCTTATCGGGGATCGGCTCCCCGGCCCATGGCTCGGGGCGATCGAGGCCGTTCTCACGACCGGGGAGGAGGAGCGGGTCGATCTCTCGACGGAGACGAACGCCTACTCGCTTACGTTCACCCCCGCCGGCGACGGGGAGTGCGTCATCCTCTCCGTTCGGGAAGCTGCCGAAAGCAGAGGGAGCGACCTTGGATGCCTGGAGTTCCTCTGCGGCATGCAGAGCGGCGTCGCCATCTTCAGTGCGTGCGATAACGGAAGATCCTTCCTTGTCACCTCTCTCAATCCCGCCGCAGAGCAGAGGGGCGGTGTCGGGATTGCGGGTTTCGTCGGGAGACGGATAACCGATCCTTCAGGCGGTGCGGAGTCGCCCGGGATCATCGATGCACTCCGTCGGGTCTGGAAGACGGGCAGTCCCGAATATCTCCCGTTGCAGTTCTACCGGGACGGACGTCTTGCCCTCTGGTGCGAGATCCATCTCTGCCGCCTCCCTTCAGGAGAAGTTGTCGCCGTCGTTGATGACAAAACCGAACAGAAGCGGATGGAAACCTCCCTCATCGAGAGCGAAGAGAAGTTTCGGGGCATCGCTCAGCGCAGTTTCGATCTGATCTTCATGTCCGACCGCGACGGGGCGATTACGTACGCCTCGCCTGCGGTGCAGCGGGTGCTCGGATGCGCACCTGATGCGATCACCGGCAGGAGGTTCCGGGAGTATGTCGCTCACCACAACCGTTCTGTATTCCTCCGGGCATCGCGACGGCTGCTTGCAGGGCAGGATGTGGAAGGCCTGATCCTCGAATGTGTGCGGAACGACGGCTCGCCCGTCTTCGTGGAGATCAACGCGTCCCCCATCGTCAGGAACGGCGTTGTCACGGGGATCCAGGGGGTCGGCAGGGATGTCACCGGGCGGATCTCTGCGGAACACCAGAAAAAGCAGGCATACGATCAGATCAGCCGCAATATCGAGCAGTTTGCTATTCTCGGGGATCACATCCGCCAGCCGCTCCAGGTGATCCTCGGGACTGCCGATATCATCGGCGACGAGAGGAGCGACACGCTGGTCCAGCAGGTCAGACGGATCAACAATATCATCAGGCAGCTCGACCAGGGATGGATCGAGTCGCGCAAAGTACAGGAGTTTCTTCGACGGTACGAGTAACGGGCGTGCCATCAGGCGCGTTGCCGGGTTTTTCTCCATCGACAAAAACCTATATCTCATCTCCTGCACATCTCATGCCCGTATGGCGACCCGGAGACAGATTGAGGCTACGCGTGAGAACCTGAAACGAGCCCAGAAATCCTGGCATGAGATGAATCGCCGCGAGCACTCACCGGAGACGCCGGAGGATGATGAGAGCGTTCACCCCGGGGACGAACGATCGGCAGCGGACGACCGGTTTCTGGCATGGTCGCGGATGATCATGACGGAACCTGACCGGCTCACACCGGCACAGCGCCGGGCACGGCAGGAGAATATCAAGAAGGCTCAGAGAGCCCGCAGTTATGAGTCCTGGACGAAGAAGGAGCTCTACGAGCGGGCGACACAGACTCGGTATCCATGGCCGTTCGCAGATGGCGAAAAGCGAGCCTGATCGAGGCGCTGCGGGCGAAACAGTAGAGCCGCCTCTCCGAGGGTCGCCGCCAGCCCGCCGGGAGTGTTCTTCCCCCGCTTCACGTCATCTATCCGGCCTTCCGGAACACTGCCTCAATCTCGACCCTCGGGTAGTCTTTTCCCCTGATCCGCATCTGCCACCGGTGGGTCTGCACGCGGACGGGAGTCAGCATGGAGAAGAGGTCGGCGGTCTCTTCAGCGGTGAAGTAGTGGGTGAGAATGGCATCGCCGCGCCGGTAGGTCCGCTCCTCGACCTCTGTTCCCTTTCCCGCCCGCATATCCTCCGTGGAGAAAGCCCGGAAGAAGAGGAGGCCTCTGTCCCGCAGAACGCGGGAGGTCTCGGCTGCAATGCGGGCTCGGCCGTCTGCGAGCAGATGACCGGCGATGTGGAAGAGGAATACGGCGTCGAAGCAGCCGTCCCGGAGAGGAAGCGAGCAGGCGTCGGCGACAAGCAGGCGGGTGCCGGACGCTCCGAACCGCGTGCGGCTCATACCGACGGCGCTCGGCGAGATGTCGAGCGCCGTTATGACCCAGCGCTGCTCTGCCATTGCCGCGAGTGTCTTGCCGTCCCCGCACCCGAGCTCGAGGACGGACGAGCCCGGCGGCAGCTCCGGAAGGCGCTGGGTGACGCCGCCCCAGAGCCTGCCCCGGCGTGCGTAGTCGTTCTCCCACGGTGCAAAGCCTGTATCCACGGATCTATGGTTGCACGGAATGCAGGTTAAATGGTTCGCGTGTCGGGCACGAACTGCAGGGATGCCGAGTTCATGCAGTATCGCTTGTGCGTCGGCGGCGGGCCGTCGTCGAAGACGTGGCCGAGGTGCGCGTCGCACCGCCGGCAGAGCGCTTCGGTCCGGGTCATGAACAGACTCTTATCGCTCTTCGTGGCGACGTTCAGATCCGAGACCGGTTCAAAGAAACTCGGCCACCCCGTTCCCGACTCGAACTTCGCCTCGGACCGAAAGAGGTCGGTCGAGCAGCAGACGCACTGGTAGATTCCCTTCTCTTTGCAGTCCCAGTAGCGCCCGGTGAACGCGGTCTCGGTGCCTGCCTTCCGGGCGACGTAGAACTGTTGCGGCGTCGAGCTGTTTTTGCCATTCTTCGTCCGTCTTTCGGACCTTCTCGACCAGTTCCACCGAATCGGTTTCGGCATTATAGATCCTGACGAGCTCCTGCTCGCCTGCGGATACTGTAGGTTCCATTGTTACTCCTCCCGTGCACGAAGCAGACTTGTCGAAGGTATATAAAATAGTCTCCTCCCGGCATCCGCACCGGGAGGCAGCGTGCATTAACTCTGATTGTAATGCTTCCGGAGGAACCGTCGCACCTTCTCGGACTCCACCCAGCCCCGGTCGAGCCGGTCGACGATGCCGTTGATGACCGCTGCCTGCTCGAGGATCTTCCCCGAGTAGGGCGTCTCCTCGATCCCGGCGAGGCCGACGATAACGGCCAGCGGGTTCCGGATATGATCGCCGAGCACGGCAAACTGCTCGATGTTCTGCTCGATCTGCTCGAAGGACTTCTTTCGGATCTCTTCGGTGCGCTTCCGTTCGGATATATCTCGCGAGATCGACAGAACGGTCGGTCGTCCCTGCAGAAGGAACCGGATGGCGTTTATCTCGACGGGTATCCGCTCGCCGTCTTTCGTGACATGCTCCATCTCGAGGAGGATCCGGTCGGTCACCCTGAACTGTTTCAGAACTGCCGAGATCTCTCCGATCTTCTCCGGGGGGGTGATATCGAGCGGCGATAGACGAAGCAGCTCGTCCCGGGTATACCCGAGCCTTCTCGCGGCGACCTCGTTTACCTCGATGAACCGCACCGGCATGGCGTCCGGCGAGAGCTCGAAGACGAGGACGGCATCGTTCCCCTTGTTAAAGAGCATCCGGTATCGTTCTTCACTCTCGGAAAGCCGCCGCTCGGTCGTCTTCCACCGGGTTATCTTCCGGTAGATGTCGAGCCGGTGCTGCAGCATCGGGTAGATCTTGAGCATCCGGCTGGTGTACTCGAGCCAGAACTCCTGCCCTTCCGGGGTGACGGCGTGGAGTTCGAGGTTATGGACGTTCTGCTGCTCCCTGTTTGCGGAGAGGACGGCGTCCGATACCTCCTCCGCACGCTCGAGAGTCGGGGCGATGATTGTCCGGAAGAACTCCTCGCCCTGCATCCCGGCGACCTCCCGGTCACGGAGGCTGAAGAACCTCCTCATTGCGGCATTCACCCACCTGATCCTTCCGTCCCGTCCGACGAGGACGACGCCGTCTTCGAGTTCGTTCAGTACATGGAAGATGGTGAAGAGGAAGAACATCGACATATCCGCATTTTTCTCAACGTGCATCATGCTGAATCACCCTATAGTCCATTCGGTTTTCCTATCGCCGTAGGAAGTACATTTCCATGATTGTTTTATAAACATTGTGAAAGTACTCTGCTCTCTCAGCATTCCATTCACGGATTATACCGGTTATGACCTGCCCGCAGGAGAAGCATGGATGGTGTGCGATGCAATTCGGATCGGTTAAATCCCGTCCCACCCCTGAGAAGAATGATGAGAAAACCCGGCATGGTATGTCTCCTTCTGGTCTTCTGTCTTGCATGCATCCCCGGTTGCATGACGCAGCCGGGAGAGCCCGCATCTCCTGCGGCGACGCCCGTCGAGACCCCCGGTCCTGCAGCGGAACTCTCGGCAGGGCCGCACCCCTCGTTCGACTCCTCGGTCGTGAGCCTGCAGAAACACTACCGGACCGATGGTTCCTGTTACTGGGTGGCCACGGCAAAGGTCACCAATACCGGTGACGTCGCCGGAAGCGGTGTCGTTGTCAGATTTAAACTGGTGGACGACGAGAGCGGCAGCATCCGCTCGACCGGAACCGAGTTTCTCTCCCGGTTCGGTGCGCGGGATACGAAACAGTTCACCCGGGAACTGAACGGCGAGTGCGATCGGTCGTATCACCTCGAGATCGAGACGCTCTACGATATCTCCTGACCCGGCCGGTGCGGCAGCAAGAGAGAAGAATTATTTCGGTCTGTGCCGAGTAGCGGGAGGAGACTTATGAGAATACTTGGGATTAACGGGAGCCCACGCGGGTCGAAGAGCCAGACGCTGCGGCTGCTGAGCGCGGTGCTCGACGGTGCCCGCTCGGCCGGGGCGGAGGTTGAGATGGTGGATGTCTGCAAACTCCGGATCGAGTACTGCAACGGATGCACCGTCTGCTACGAGCGTGGCGAGTGCGTCCGGAAAGACGACTTTACCGGGCTGTATCAAAAGATGCTCGAGAGTGACGGCATCGTCTTTTCCTCCCCGAACTACATCAACTCCGTTACGGGGCAGGTGAAGACGATCCTCGACCGGATGGCGGACGCCATCCACTGCCAGATCTTCACCGGCAAGTACGGCTGCGCCGTCTCCACCGCCGGGGGTTCCGGGGCGGACGAGGTTGCCGACTACTTAAACAGCGTCCTGCAGGTTCTCGGGGCGAACACGGTCGGCAAAGTCGGCGTCGTCCTCGGCCCTGACCCGGAGGCGATCATCCCGGCGGAGCGGCATGCCTACGAACTCGGAAGAGCCCTTGTCGACGCTATTCTGAACCGGACGACCTACCCGGAGCAGGAGGAACTGCACGCGGCAATGACCGACCGCATGCGGCGTCTCGTCATCGCGAACAAAGATCGCTGGCACCACGAGTACGAGCACTGGAGCAGGATCGGTACGGTGGCGGAGCGGCTTGAAGAGGGGAGGCCGGAATAATCCTCTCTCCCGTGCTCATTCATCCGTCTCCCGGAGGATGCGCCGGATCGTCTCTGCGAGCTCCGGTTCTGCAGTGGCGAGATACTCGGTGAGGTAACTGCGTGCCGTCTCGCCCATCTCGATGAGGGCACGCTCCGCACGCCGCCTGACGGCAAAATGATCGTCCCGGAGCGCCCGGAGGAGCGGTGCTGCCGCATCCGTTCCCCCGATCCGCGCGATCGTCTTCACGGCGCTTATCCGGACATCGGCAGAGAGATTGTCGAGCTCTTCTGCGAGTGTCTCGATGGCGACCGCTCCCATCCGTTCGACCTCGGCCCAGCGCTCTCTTGCTAGTAAGTAGTAGACCTGTTCCGCCTCTGTTCCGGGCGTCCAGCCGAGGCTCTCGAGTGCCTCCGCAACCCCGAGCTTCAGCTCCCGGTCACCGTGCCTGAGGGCGTCGAGGAGGTGGTCATGCACCACCCCGTTCGGGTCTTTCAGCGCCTCGAGCGCGGCATGGCGGACGCGGTCATCCACATCGTTGAGCGCATGGATCAGGGGTTCGATGGCGCGCCTATCACCGATATACCCGAGAGACCGCGCCGCGGCAATCTGTACGGTCTCGTCGCGGTCGCGGAGAGCAAGCGTGAGAGGCTCTATGGCCTGTTTCTTCCCCATGTAGCCGAGCGCCTCGGCTATAACCGCCCGGACTTCGGAGTCCCGCTCGCGGTGCAGTGCAGCGATGAGCGTCTCGATAGACCGATCGTTTCCGATCTTTCCAAGGTTTCTCGCCGCAACAATCCGTATTCTGCCGTCGTCGTCCGAAAGAGCATCCATGAGCGGTTCGACGGCGACCTCCCGCATCTCCCCGAGAACGCCGGCAGCGGCCGTCTGGATATCGGGGTCTTCATCCCTGAGAGCCCGGATCAGGCCTTCTGCGGCGGGCCTGCCCATCATGATCAGACGGGTTGCCGCCCCGAGCTGGGACGTCCAGGTCTTCTCCCGGAGCGCCTTGATGAGATTTCCAATCTCCTTCTCTCCGTGCTCGGTAAACGCCTTCGTATCTTCCTCAGTGATGCTCTTTGCTTTCTTCTTCCTCTTCGGCGCCGAGGACGCCGCCTCTACCTGCTCCCCGAGGGCTCTCCTCCAGACGTCGAGAACCTCGCGCTTCTTCAGCGCCTGCGATGCCTTCTCTCTCACGTCGGCATCGTCGTCGTGCAGTGCTCCGAGCAGCGCTTCCGTCGCCCGGTCGTCGACGATCTTCCAGAGTGCATCGATCGCCGCGAGGCGTTCGATCTTCGAGCCGCCTTTTAGCACCAGCGAGAGTGCGGCGATGGCCGGTGCGCCGATATCGCCGAGTGCCTGGGCAGCGCTCCACCGCACCTCCTGTCCCGGGTCGTTCAGACAGTCTATGAGTGGTGGAACCGCCCGCGGATCCTTCATGATCCCGAGCGCTCGTGCGGCGGCGACCCTGACTATCGTTGCCGGGTCGGCCAGAGCCGCGAGGAGGGCGTCGAGCGCCTCCTCGCCGATCGCCGCGAGGGCATCCGCAGCAGCGTGCCGGACGCCGACGTACGGGTCGCTGCAGAGATCCCGGAGCGGCCTGACCGCCCGCCGGTCGCGGAGCCTCCCGAGCGCTGCTGCGGCGGCGATCCTGACGTCCTGGTCGGTGTCGCCGAGCACTCCGGCGAGCGGCTCGACGGCTCGCGTACCCCCCATATCGCCGAGCGCTTCCGCCGCAGCGATCCGGACGACGTAACTCTTGTCCCGGAGCGCTCCGATAAGGGCGTCGATTGCAGGCTCACCCATACCCCGCAGTGCTTCGATCGCAGCGGCCCGGACTTCCTCGCTATCGTCCTGCAATGCCTTGAGGTAGCGTTCGAGCGGGGTGAGCACGGTCTCATCCGTTTCTCCCTCCGGCTCTTCCGGCGGCTTTACCGGATCCGGAAGATCGAAGGTGGTGAGCGTCTCGTCCCGCTCGTCCTTCTGGAGCAGAGATGCATCCTCATCATCGGGGAGTGCTTCGAAGATCTCCTCTTCAAACTCCGGCGGCAGCAGGTGATCCAGGGATAGCGCCGGTGCCTGCTCCACGGCCGCTTCCCGAAGACCCTCCTTCGCCTTCGTCCATGCCTGCATCGCCCGCCGGTTCTCCTCAATCAACTGCGAAAGGCTGACTTCGGGTTTTTTCGGCTGAACGGGGGCGGGCGTTCCCGATGCGGCACCCGGTGACGACGGCTTTTGGGAGGGCGGGGGCTTTGGTTCATTGCCGGCGGGCTTCTTTGCCTGGAAGGTCGGTCTGCCGTAGCGGTCTTCAAACCTCTTCTGGACGCCGAGCCCCTCTTTGAGCTCGCGTTCGTACCTGTCCGACTGCTCGACAACCGGCCGGGCACGCACCTCCGCTTCGTTCCATTGCCTGATGACCGCAATGGCGCGGACTGCCGCCTTCTGCTGAACGGGGTCTTTGCTCCTGCATTCCCGGGCGAGCGCTTCGAGAGCCGGTACCCCGATCTTCTTGAGCGCTTCCGTCGCGCCCGACCGGACGCCGGAATGATCCTCCTTCAGTGCACGGATCAGCGGTTCGATGGCCGGCCGCCCCATCCCGACTAGCGCGTTCCACTGCTCTTTCGCTATCAGGTACTGCACCTTCTGGAGTGCGCTCTCCGGTTTCCAGCCAAGTCTGTCGAGTGCCCAGGCCGCCTCCATCTGCACCTGGTGACAGTCCTTCTCCAGAGTCCTGAGAAGGGGGGGTCGCGCCCGGGAGTCACGGATCTCTCCGAGAGCCTCAACCGCCGCGGTTCGCACCAGAATATCCGGGTCGTCGAGTGCTCGTATCAGGGCAGGGAGTGCCGGAGCCTCGTTGAGCCTTCCGAGCGTTCGTGCCGAATCCCTTCTGACCCGGGGATCTTTATCGGTAAGCCCCTGGAGGAGAGCGGGTGCTGCGCCTCTCTTGAGTTTGACGAGCTCAGCATAGTCGCCCCGGAGAAAGTGATACTTCGCCGCATCGTCCTGTTCGGACGGTTTCCATTTCAGCCGTGCAAGCGAACGGGCTGCCGCACGGGCCACCCGCCGGTCGGGATCGCCGAGCGCCTCCCTGAGCGGCGGGATACCCTGCGGACCGGTTCCCGAGAGAGCGATCGCCGCTCCCTGCCGTATGGCCGGCCGGGTATGGTGAAGTGCCGGAATAAAAGTATCAAGAGCAGACTGTTCCGGTCCCGGCCAGTGCATCGGCCATGTTCTCCTGTGCATCTTCCGGGATCTGGATGAGAAGAGCGAGGAACAGCGGAAATACAGGCGCACCGGCGGAGAGAAGTCCTTCCGAGATCCACGCTCGATCGCCCGGGCTGCTTTGCTCAAGCCTCGCAACCAGCACGGGAACGGCAGCCGCACCGAGGCTGTAGAGTGCGACTGCGGCCTCTCTCCGAAGCGATGCATCCCCGGCCGCCAGCGCCTCTATCAGACCGTCGATATTCTTCTGCTCTTTTAATCGTCCGATATTCGGCCTGAATCTGTCAAAGATTGCCATGGTCGGTGCACGTCGTCCTGCCGCTCTGAAAACCCGAAAGGGCATCCCGGTTCTCCAAAGGGTGAATCCCGGCAGATATACGTGGTAATTTCTCTTGCGAACCAATAAATGTTCCATTCTGTCTTTGGCGATCCGTCGGGATGTGTTATGGCCGCGAAACAAGGTGATGCCAATCTTTATCGCAGAGAAGAGCGGTATACCGAAATCTATGGTGGCGCTTGATATTACCCGGCTCCCTGCCGTAGTGCATACGCTCAACCCGGAAAAAGCTGCACTGTTTGCACGGATCTACTCATACTACAGCGAGACGGGACATCTTGTCCTGCCCGAGCAGATGCAGGACTGGGTGCACGAGAAGTACGGCGAGATCGAACGTCAGCAGATCGTCCGTGTGGTCAACACCCGGACGAACGAGAGCACGCTCTTTAATTCCGTCAGGGCACGGCGGCCGGTGATAACGATGCGGGCGGATGAGGCTCTCGTACTGCCCGAGTCGGGCGGCAAAGGGCCGTTCGCCGTTCCTCTCACGGAGACTCCCGAGGATACGTTCGGCAGAATCCACGGGGAACACTGGGTGACGGCGAGCAACATCGCCAAGTACGATTACCTCCATGCCCTTATCATCTCACAGGAGAGCGAACCGTTCACGACCGACGAGGCCCGTCTCCTCGATCTCCTCAATGTCGCCGTCCGCTGGTGCCAGGAGGCGAACCGGGTTAATCCTTCGGCCGTGTATCCGTTCCTTATCTGGAATGTGCTCTGGCGGGCGGGAGCAAGCGTCGTCCACTGTCATGCGCAGATACTCCTAACGCATATGCCCTACAGCACGCCTGCCTGGATGGCACGGGTGCGGGACGAGTACCGGCGTGAGTACGGGAGCGAGTACTACGAAGATCTCTTTGCCGTCCATACCGAGCTCGGTCTCGGCTTCTCCTGCGGCGGTGCATCGGTGATGGCGTATCTCACCCCGAAGAAAGAGCATGAAGTGGTGCTGTTTGCAAAGACGCCGCACGATCTCGTCCCGGCGCTCTCGAGAGTTCTGCTCTGCTACCGGCGGATGGGTATCCGGAGACTTCAACGTCGGCCTCTTTATGCCGCGTCTCGAAGAAGAGGACTATTACCTTGCCCGTATCGTCGACCGGGGGGATATTGCCGCACGCACCTCGGATATCGGCGGCATGGAACTGTATGCCGGAACGCCCATCGTCGCTTCCGATCCGTTCCTGCTCATGGAGCATCTCTCAGCAGCAATAAACCCTGACTAGAGCGAATAAGCGTGCGCAGGTGGTTTTTCCACCACCTTTTAGCAGGATAGATGCTCTTCCTGAGCGGTATTCCGGTACGTCTTGGTAAGTCTCTCCGCGACGGTCTCCCACCGGAACTGCTGCTCTACTTTCTCCCGCCCCTGCCTTCCCATTGCGGCGATGCGGGCCGGGCTGTCGGTTATCGAGAGGAGCCCCTCGGCGATGCTCTCGGGCTTTGGGAGCACCTTGACGCCGTCCGTACCATGCTCGATATTCTCGCCGAGACCGCCGACGTCCGATGCGACGACGCACCGTTCGGCGCTCCATGCTTCGAGGAGCACGAGGCCGAAGGGCTCGTTCCTGCTCGGAATGACGACGACATCCGCCGCGTTCAGGAGGCGGAGATGATCGGTGTCGGCGAGGTGGCCGAGGAACCGAACCGGAAGTTTCTCTGAGCGTTCTTCGAGCTTCCGGCGCATATCGCCGTCCCCGACGAAGAGGATCTTTCCGTTCTGCTGCTGCTGCAGAAGTGTCGGCACCGCATCGACGAGTATATCCGGCCCTTTCTGCCAGGCGAGCCTTCCCACAAAGAGCAGAAGGGGTTCGTCCGGGGCGAGGCCGTGCTCCCGTTTCACATCGTCCGGGTTTACGTCCCTTTTGTACTCCTGCGGCACCACGCCGTTCGGGACGACGTCGATCTTCCATTCCGGAACATTATAGAGCTGCATGGCCTCGCTCCGAAGTGTCGAGGAGACTGCCGTGACCCTCTTTGCTATCAGCCCTCCATACCACTCTTTCCCCGATATCTCCCGGTATGCCCATCCGTCTCCGACGGTGTTGCCGCACCGTCCATACTCCGTCGAATGATACGTAAAAACGGTCTCCCGCTCCTGCAGGTGGTGCATCGCCTCGACGACGTGCCAGTCGTGGAAGTGGAGGATATCGAAGGGCGTTTTATCCTGCCGCCTGAACTGGTCGACCATGCTGTGGCTCATCCGGCCGCAGTAGTCGATGATGTCGGTCCCCGTGGGCTGGCAGTAATGGTAGCGGACTCCGTTGATCTCCTCGCCGTCTCCCTTTCCCCTCGTGAAAAAGTGTATCTCATGGGTACGGGCGAGCGTCTCGGCGAGGTTGGTTGCCGCGTTGGCCAGTCCCCCGACCCGTTCGGCATGGAGGGACTCCCAGCAGAAAAATGCAATCTTCAGGCTCTCCATCGGTCTCCTCTTCGTGTTTTTGTCGATAGGTTATTCATTTTTCAGGATCCGCACATCTGCTGACTGCCGCCGCATCTACGGGCGGCTCTCCCCCGTCCGGTACGACAGACCGGATATGAATCATCGCTTCTTCGAGCAGCCATCCGCGACTCTCCGTATAGATCGGGGTCTCCGGGTGCCGTCTTCTCACCAGTACAAACCGACGAATGTTTGAACCCCTCTCTGCACAAGGCCGGTATACTGCTGCTCTTTGCAGGTTCCGACGACTAGGATAACCCTGATAGAAATGCCCGGGGCTTAGAACCTGGGCAGTCAGCGCCCTCCGTATACTCTCGAAGGAGATAATAGTTTGCAGGGGACAGCGCCAGAACACATCAGGCGGGACAGAACGGCACCCGGCATCCGGGGAACGCACGTTTGTCGGATGCGTGGTGCAGAACGGACAGCATGACCATCAGGGGGTGGATACGTCCCGGAGCCTTCTTATAAGGTGCTCGCCGTGCGACCCCATCCAGTAGAGTTTTTTGCACCCGGCACACCAGAAGAAATCCGTATCGATGCACCCCTCCGGAGCGTAGGGCGTCTCTCTGACCTCCCTCTCCGTCGCAGGGCGGAGACGGGCGTTGCAGACGGAGCAGCGGCTCATCCGGATCTCCGGCCGGACAAGCCCTAGATCGACAAGCTGCCTGACCTGTTCGAGGACATCTTCCGAACGGATGTAGACGGCCGCATCGCCGCCCCTGCGGGCAAGTTCCCGGTCGCGGGTGAGCAGAATCCGGTTACTCTCCGTCGCGATCTCAAGGAGGACGGTATCTTCACGGGTATTGCCCCGGGTGAGCGAACTCGCGCTCATCGTATCGTAGCCCATGAAGCGGAGGTACCGGGTCAGCGTCCCGAGCATCCGGTCGGCGAGGAACCGCACCTCGCCTCCGGTTTTTTCAGTCGATCTTCGAGACATATGCAATACTGCCGCCGCAGGCCGTACACCGGTGGTCTTCAACTCCCACGAGCCTGCTCGTGAACCCCGTCCGCTCGATCGCGACCGCCCCGCACTCCGGACAGTAGGTGTTCTCGTAGGGATGGTTCATGACATTGCCGAGGTACGGGTAGTTGATACCGAGGCTTTTAGCGTGTTCGTAGATCTTCTCGAGCTGCGCAACGCTGGTCGGGCTTTTATCCTGCATCTTGTAATCGGGGTGGAACCGGGTGAAGTGCATCGGAGTATCGGGGCCGAGGTGCTCGAGCACCCACCGGATCAGCGAGTCCATCTCCTCGATGGAGTCGTTCAGCCCCGGAATGACAAGCGTCACGGTCTCGACGTGCATCCCGAGCTCGTGGGCGAGTATCGTGGCGTCGAGGACGGGGTCGAGCTTTCCGCCGCAGACCTTTTTGTAAAAGGTATCCGAGAAGGTCTTGATATCCACGCGGAAGGCGTTCAGCATGGTCGCGACCTCGCGGAGCCCCTCCTCGGTTATGTAGCCGTTCGTGACGTATACCGTGCCGAGCCCCTGCCGGCGGGCGAGCGTCCCCATATCGAGAGGATACTCGTGCCAGATCGTCGGTTCGTTGTAGGTCCAGGCGATGCTCGCAGAGCCGGTCTCTTTCGCGCGGCGAACGCCCTCTTCGGGACTCAGGTCACGGAGCATCTGCTGCTCGAGGGTTGCCTGTGAGATATGCCAGTTCTGGCAGTGGCCGCAGTGGAAGTTGCAGCCGATGGTGCCGAGCGAGTAACAGAGGCTGCCCGGGAGGAAGTGGAAGAGCGGTTTTTTCTCGATGGGGTCGACCGCCTCGGCACTTATCTTGCCGTAGGTGGCGGCATACAGTGTTCCCCCGCGATTGATTCGAACGCCGCAGACTCCCTGCTTCCCGTCGCGGATGGTGCAGCGATGCGGGCAGAGCGAGCAGTGCACCGTCTCGCCTTCGAGTTTCTGGTACAGTCGTGCTTCATGCATGCGGACCACATACGTGGATGAGACAGTCCCCGGTATATAGGTAATGCCGGCATCACCGTCTGGCCGCCGCGGTATCTGCACCGCCCGTATGCGTATCTCGCGCATTCCCGCAGGCGACGGTGTATACATCCGTGTTTTTACAGAAAGGGCAGGGCACCATCTTCAACAGGTATATGAGTGATCTGCAGGAAAAGTATACGGTGGAATGAAAAGGATAGTCATCTCACTCGGCGGCTCGGTTCTGGTACCAACTCTTGAGTCGAACAATATAGAACGATACGTTGCCGTTCTCAAAAAGATAGCCGAAAAATGCCGGATTTTTGTAGTGGTCGGCGGCGGCGGAGAGGCACGCCGTTATATAGGGGCGGCGCGATCCGTCGGCATCGACGAAGCGACGGCGGACGAACTCGGTATCATGGTTACGCGCCTGAACGCACGCCTGCTCGTCGGCGGACTCGGGTCGGCCGCATACCCGCGGGTGGCCGAGAACTACACGGAGGCGAAGGAGTATGCCGAGACGGCGAAGATCGTCGTCATGGGCGGGGTCACTCCGGCGCAGACGACCGATGCCGTCTCTGCGGTGCTCGCCGAGAGTGTCGGTGCCGACCTCCTCATCAACGCCACATCGGTTAACGGGATCTACAGCGCCGATCCGAAGAAGCACGCGGGCGCAGTCAGGCACGAGCGGCTGACGCCCGGCCAGCTCCTGGAGATCATCGCCCATGGGAGACTCAGTGCCGGAGCAAATACTGTCCTTGATATCGTCGCCGGGAAGGTTGTCGAACGGAGCGGCATCCCGCTCCTGGTGCTGGACGGCCGCGACCCCGAGAACCTCGCAAGAGCGATCGTCGAGGGTGAGTTCGTCGGGACGATCGTCGGTGAAGAGGGCTCCTGCCCGCTGCCGGTCTGATCGGTCTCCTCTTCATCGGCAACTATTTTTGCTCGCTCCGCCTATGTATTCAGGCACAGGGGTAGTAGGGTAGCCTGGTCCATCCTAGAGCGTTTGGGACGCTTTGACGGCAGTTCGAATCTGCCCTACCCCATCTGTTATGGATCCGGATACGGCATATGCAATCTATCGGCGTCTTCTTCTGCACTATCCTATCGTCGAAGGCCGTACCAACTTTATTCCGTTCGATAGTCCGTTTGAGTCTCTTATTCTGACCATTCTCTCAGCCCAGACCACCGATAGGTCGGTTACTGCCGTACGCGAACCGCTCTTCTCGCGGTATCCGACCCCGGAGGCGCTTGCCGCCGCCTCGCCCGAGGAGGTCGAGCCGATCATCAGGACACTCGGGTTTCACCACGCGAAAGCCGAGTATATCGTCGGGACAGCCCGGAAGATCGTCGAGTCGTTCGGCGGCGAGGTTCCGCGAACGATGAACGAACTCCGATCGCTGCCCGGCGTCGGCAGAAAGACCGCGAATATCGTTCTCTCCCATGCCTTCGGGATCAACACCGGCATAGCCGTCGACACGCATGTCCGGCGGGTCTCGCACCGGCTCGGGATGACCGAGAGCAGAAACCCCGATATCATCGAACGCGACCTGATGGCGCTCCTGCCGGAGGAGACCTGGGGTGAGGTGAACTATCTCCTTATCCGGCACGGACGGGAGATCTGCACGGCCAGAAACCCGAAGCACGAGGAGTGTTTTCTCCGCGATCTCTGCCGCTACTACCGGGAAGAGGTGAAAAGGGCTCTCTAGAAACTCTTCACATCGACATATCCTTGCCGCTCTTTTTCGAGACCATCCTCCTACCGTCGATCTGCCAAGGTCATGGACGTCATGGTGAAGATGGAGCACCAATGACCCACAGGAGTCTTTCAGGAATGCTGTAAAAAAAGTGTCCTGATCCCGGTTCACAGCCAGATTGCCTGATAGACCAGAAAACAGAGCCCGGCAACGATCGCGGCTGCCGGGATAGTCAGGATCCATGCGGCGACGATCTCACGGACGATACCCCATTTTACCGCGGAGTAGCCGCGGGTTGCACCGACACCCATGATCGCGCCGGTCGTGGCGTGGGTCGTCGAGACCGGCACACCGAAGGCGGTCATGAGCGAGAGGACGGCACCGGCGGCCGTCGAGGCGCAGAAACCCTGATACGGCCGTATCTTGGTGATCTTGTTCGCCATCTTATCGATGACGCGCCACCCGCCGAGGAGGGTTCCGAGCGAGATAGCGAGTGACGAGGCGAGGATGACCCAGAGGGGAACGGAAAATTCGGTGAGCATCCCTCCGGCGAGGAGCAGCGCCGTGATGATACCCATCGCGTTCTGGGCGTCGTTGCTGCCGTGGCCGATCGCCTGGAACGAGCCTGAAAAGATCTGGAGGTTGCGGAAGATACCGTTCAGCCGCCGGGGTGGGTAGTTCCTGACGGTGCGGACGACGATGAGCGCGAACGCGAATGCCGATATGAGCCCGAGCATCGGTGAGATGACGATGAAGACGAGGACCGCGAGGATGCCGCTGATCTTGATGATACCCGCTATGATGAGCACCGGAAAGGTCAGCGTCACCCCGATCAGGGCGCCGAGGGCGACGTACTGCGATACGGGCTCTTTGTGGCGAAGGGCGAGGGCTGCAAGCGCGACCATGCCGATCACCGCGCCAATGAGCCCATAGATCACTACGAGTTCGACGATCTCCGGTGCCGGCCAGAGTATCGCCGAAACACCCGCGCCGGCAATACCTGCACCGAGCAACCCGCCGATGAGCGCGTGGCTGCTCGAGACGGGAATGCCGAGGTACGAGGTGACGAGCACCCAGAGGACGGCGCCGATGAGGCCGACCAGAACAAGCGGGGGGGTGAGAAACGTGGGATCGACGATCCCTTTTCCGATAGTCTGTGCAATGGCGGTCGTGAAGAGCAGCGGGCCGACGAGGTTGAAGATGCCGGCGAGTGCCACTGCCTGAAGCGGGGTGAGCGCCTTTGTGGCGATGATGGTGGCGATGGAGTTTGCGGCGTCGTTGAGCCCGTTTGCGAAGTTGAAGAGCAGCGCAAGACCGACTCCGACGAGGATTATGAGGTCCATAGCGATCAGGAGTGTCTGATGGCGATATCGCTCAGGATGTTGGCGGCATCCTCGCACTTATCGGTAGCGAGCTCGAGGTTCTCGTAGATATCCTTGAGTTTGATGATGGTAATGGCATCGTCCGTCGTGAAGAGGTTCCGGATGGCTCTCCCGAGCACCCCGTCGGCGATGTTTTCGAGCCGGTTCACCTCGATGCACCGCTCTTCGATGTTCTTCGGATCTCTGATGGTCCTGATGCCCTTGACCGCGCCCTCTATCTCGACGACGCTGACCTGGATCAGTTTCGCAAGCTCGACCATGGCGTCGTCCGTCTCTTTGATGCAGTAACTGTGCATCTGCTGGGCGCTGCCGTCGATGTAGTCCAGAATGTCGTCGAGTGCCGATGCAAGACGGGAGATCTCCTCGGGTTCGAGCGGCGTGATGAACGTCCGGTTCAGCTGCTCGTAGATCTCGTGCGTGATATCGTCGCCCTCGTGTTCGATATCCTTCATCCGCTGGACTTTCTCTTTAACATTCGTGTAGTCCTCGACAAGCTCTACCAGGAGATCGGCCCCTTTGACCACCGTCTCCGCCTGTTTTTCCAGAAGATCGAAGAATATCCGATCCTGCGGTACAACCCACTCCTTAATTCTCACGCTGATCATGTACTGTTTTGTTCGACCGATTAAAAACAGTTCGATGTTCCTGTCGGGAAGAGCGGTAAGAGACGGTTGAGTCAGGGCCGGAGGAGGAAGGGGATAAAAAAAAAAGATATAGAAATAAAAAAAAAAGGAAAGGTGAGTAAAAGAATAAGAGACGGCTCCGGTGGCCGGGTTCAGTGCACACTCGCAGTCGGAGGCAATGTCTATCACCCCGGAAGGTGTTGCAGTTCTCCATGCACGGGCATGTACTCGGAGAGAAGGATCTCGAGCAGCGGGTCGTCGATTTTCTGGCGACGGAAGGAATGTGCGTCCTCGCCACCTGTTCAGAGAACGTCCCGCGGGCGTCCGCCGTCGAGTTCTTCGAAGATGGTACGACGCTCTATATCCTGACCGAGGGAGGCCGGAAGGTAGAGAACATCAGCCAAAACCCGGCGGTCTCGGTGGCGATTCACACGCAGTTCATCGGGTGGGAGAAGATCAAGGGTATTCAGACTGACCGGCATCGCAGAGATAGGCAGGCACGGTTCGGCGATATTTCGCGCGGGCGAGGAGGCGTATCGGAGAAGAAAAGGGCAGGACGCCCATAGCATTCCGGAGATGCTCTCCGTGATCCGGATCACGCCGCTGCGGATCGAGTTTCTTGATATGACGCGGAAAGCCGAGGGGCTCTCGCCGAAGCAGGAGATTGAGTACCCGGTGGATGCCGGCCGCGTCAGGCTCTGACCAATCACCCGGTCTCCGCAAGGCTCCGCCGAATCTGCCGCCGGGTCTGCCACTCCACCACGCGGCCGATCGCGTCGTAGACCGGGTTGACCGGCACGTCGACGAAGTAGCGCTTTCCGGGCTCGAGCCAGCCCATCTCGTTCCAGTAGGCGTAATCAGCCGGAGCGTGTTTGCGGAGCTCGTCGAACGCTCCCCGCTGGGCGCGGAAGACGATGACGTCCCGAAGATGCGGCGATCGGCGCGTCTTTCGGTTCAGGGTGTCCGCGAAGGCTTTTGCAGCCTGCATGAGTTTCTGCTCGTTCTCCTGCATCTGCCGTGCGGAGATGCCCGGAGGCGTGACGATCCCGACGCGGCCGGCGACCTCGAATCCCCAGATACCGGCGACAAGACTGAGATAGTCGAGGACGTCCTTCTCCCCGAGCGCACCGGTGGTCACGAGGAGGAGCGCTTTTTTGTCGAAGAACCGGGGGCGGTGGAAGATGTAACTCAACCGGTCGATGAAGACCTTCATCAGCCCAGAGACGTTCATCCCGTAGACCGGGGAGGCGAAGATCACGCCGTCGGCCTCGTGCATCTTCTGCTCGATCGACGGGGCATCGTCTTTGCGGGGGCAGTGCTCCTCGCCCTTCTCAAAACAGAGGAAACAGCCCAGGCACTGCGCGAGGTCGGCGTCCTTCAGCATTAGGTACTCGAACTCGACATCCCCGAGCGACTGCATCGCCTCTCTGATCCGCTCCGCCGCCCGGTAGGTGTTGCCCTTCCGCGGACTGCCCATAACGACAAGGATCTTCATGATGTCGTATACCGACTGCGATACTATCAATCAGTAGGCCCGGTGCGGTCGACCCCTCTCTCTGCTATGCCGACCGTTTCGGAAGGTTGGCACGCAGGTACGCGAAATCCTCCTCGGTTGCATCGATCTCGTAGAGCACCGTTCCATACCCCGGACAGATCTTCGTGAAGGGGAGCAGGATCTTCTGCCTTCTGATCTGCATGCCGACGAGCATCGGCGCTTTGAGCAGCATCCGGATCTCCCGAAAGACAAAGTCCGGGTAGAGTTCATACTGCTCTTTTGAGTGCTTCGCAACGTACCGGTTCACTTCGTCGGGCGTCGCGTCCGTTAAGAGCACCTTGCCGCCGAGGTTGTTGATACACCGGGAAGGCATATGTTCGTCTATGTACGAACCTCCTTGTATACTTACCGGAGGAACACCACAGGAAACTATACTACCCCGATTGCCCATACTTCGGAGTAGTATGTATGTTGTCGCATTCAACGGAAGCCCGCGGGCCGGTGGGAACACCGAACGGCTGATCCGCCATGCCCTCGCCGTCCTCGAGGAGGAGGGGATCGAGACCGAACTTGTCCAGATCGGAGGAAAACCGGTCCACGGCTGCACGGCATGCCAGAAATGCTTCGAGAACCAGGATAAGCGCTGTATCATCGGGAAGGACTCCGTCAACCTCTGCATCGAAAAGATGGTCGCAGCGGACGGGATCATCATCGGCTCTCCCACCTACTTCGCCGACCTCTCACCCGAGACCAAAACACTCATCGACCGGGCAGGTTTCGTAGGGATCGCAAACGGCGGGCTGTATGCCCGAAAGGTGGGTGCGGCGGTCGTTGCCGCCCGTCGCGGCGGAGCAATCCATGCCTTCGACTCGATCAATCACTTCTTCGGCATCAGCAATATGTTCACGGTGGGCTCGTCCTACTGGAACATCGGTATCGGCCTTGAAGCCGGGGACGTCGAGGATGATGCCGAAGGAATAGCGACGATGCAGAACCTGGGGCGGAATATGGCATGGCTGCTGAAGAAGATAGCCTCGTGACGGCGCAGAGAGGATACGGACTTCGAAAGAACTAAGGGACAACTGCTCAACTCTGTAGAGTGGGCATGTAGGCCGGGACTGGTGGATCTTGAAAGAGCTCGACGATTTCCTCGAACCGTTGCACCGGGGCGTCTGGGAGGTTGCGGTACCAAAGGAGTCGGTGAAAGAATCGCTCGGCCCGGGGTGGGAGAAGTCTGCGCTGAACCTCCCCACCCCCGGGACGATCGCCAGTTACCGGAAAGGGCAGTATCACGTGCACGAGACGGCGACGGAATGGCGGGTGCACCTCGACCGGTACGATCCGAAGGAGCACCCCCTGCTCCACCTGGTCGACGATGCCCCGCTCGTCTTCATGATCAGCGGCACGCTCCTCGCCCTCATCATGGATACGAAGAGCGCCCTTCGCAGGGAGACCTCATCCCTTGTGGAGGAGCAGAAGGTGGCCTGGCAGCTCCTGATCGTCGCCGGGTTCTGCATGATGCTGATCGGCGTGCTGATCGGTGTAAACCCACTCTCCTCCTTCGAGAGGATTCTCATTCTCGCCGTCCGCCTGAGTGTTATCGGCCTTGCTCTGGTCGTTATCGGGAGAGGGCTGCACCATGACCCGCTCCGGGTCGTATCCAGGGGGCGGGTCCTCCTCGGCCTCGGCATCCTTGCGATCGGACTCGTCTCGTTCTCCCTCGAACTTGAGTGGGTGGCCTCGGTTTTTATCCTGATCCTGGCGCTGTGGGCCTTCGCCAGCGCCGCCGTCTCGCTGAAGCGCACCGTCAGGGGCCGCCTCGCCGTTCCGGAGGGTTTTTACAAGCGCCTCGGCATCGGCATCGCCTCGCTCCTCTTTGCACTCTTCATCCTCGTCGCCCCGGACGCAATCGAGGAGCTGCTCGTGTACGTCGTGAGCGCAATCGGCCTGCTCTTCGGCTTTCTGCTGGTGCTCGATGGACTGAGCTTCCGAAGACGGATGAGGACGGGTGCGTGAAGGAGCGCCTCTCCCGCGGGTGCGCATCTTCAGGTCGGCCGGGGCTCCGGCGTCCACCGTCTCAATCACCGTTCCACTTATTGTCTGGTACAGCGTACCTTTTTAATGAAATGCGCGAACCGGCCGTCAAGAAAGATCTCTACTGGTGCGATACCTGCAACGTCCCCCTCATCGGGCGACGATGCGGCTGCGGAGCGGAGGGAAGGCAGATCCCTCTCCTGCAGCCCTACGATCTCCGCCCGGCACTGAGAGCGGATGCCGACCTCATCAGGAGGCTCGTGCACGAGCGATTCGGCGCGGTTCCCCTGCCGAAGATCATCCTCCTGAACAAGACCGGGGGCACCGATCGTGCCGACCTCGTGATCATGCACGGGGACCGGTTCGGCTGGCTTACGTTCGATCCGGTGGAGCGGAAGTTCAGTCTCGATATCGCACCCGAGGCGCTCCCCTATATCATACCCTACGCAACACGCGGCATCGTCGCTCTCGAGGAGCACCTCGACCCCGGCAGGGGAAAGATCCGTATCGGCGGCAAACGGTTTCCCTTAACGACCCCGGTGCCCGAAGGTATGGCGATCGTGACCTACCGGGGCAGACACGGTACCGGGATCGTCCGCGAGGGGCATATCAAGGTGAAAGAACTCTCGCCGGTGACCCCCCGGGAGTGCAGCGACCCTGACTGGAATATCGCTATCGAGCGGAACCGCTACCACCTCAAAAACCTCGAGCGGGCCGCCGTCCGCACCATCCGGCAGCATATGCACGACCGGCCTACGGCGAACGTATCCTTCTCCGGCGGCAAGGACAGCGCCGCCGTCCTCCACCTCGCCCGGAAAGCCGGTGTTACGAAGGCCTTCTTCATCGATACCGGGATAGAGCTCCCGGAGACGATCGAGTACGTCGCATCGCAGGACGTCGAGATCGTCCGGAAAGCCGGAGACTTCTACCAGGCGGTCGAGAAGGTCGGGCCGCCCGGGAAAGATCACCGCTGGTGCTGCAAGCTCTTAAAGCTCCACCCGCTCAAGATCTACCTCGCCGAGATAGGCCCCTCCGTCACGATGCAGGGGAACCGGTGGTATGAGTCCTGGAACCGTGCCAATCTCGATGAGACGAGCCAGAACCCGGCAAACCCCCTGCAGCTCAACGTATCCCCGATACGGAGCTGGCGGGCGCTCGAGGTCTTCCTCTACCTCTGGTGGCAGAACGTTCCTATAAACCCGCTCTACGAGAAGGGCCTCGAGCGGATTGGGTGCTTCCTCTGTCCGGCCATGCTCGAGAGCGAGTACCGAAGCGCTCCGGGTCATGCACCCCGACCTCACCCGGCGCTGGGATGAGTTCCTCGAGAAGTGGGCGGCGAAGTCAGGGATGCCCGACGCCTACTGCACGTGGGGGCTCTGGCGGTGGCGGGCGCTGCCGCCGAAGATGCGCGAACTCTGCAGAGACAGGGGTATTCCCGTCAACGAGGACTACACGCTGCGTCCCCTGCCGGAAGAGGAGCGGCGGATTCCGGTCGAAACACGGGCTCCGCCTGCCGAGCCGGTCGGGAGCGTTGAGGCCGACGTGTTCGCCGTCGATGCCGTCAGGAAGGACTTCCCGATCCTCGGGGATTTCGTCTACCTCGACTCCGCGGCGATGAGTTTCTCACCGGAACCGGTCGTAGCGGCGCACATCGAGTTCGAACACCGCTACCGGGCCAACGTCGGACGGGGCGTGCACCGGTTCACCCGGATCGCCACCCAGCGCTACTGGCATGCCCACGAGAAGGTGGCGCGGTTCATCGGCGGCGATGCGGGCGTTACGGTCTTTACGAAGAACACGACCGAGGCGATCAACATGGTCGCGCAGGGGCTCTGCTGGAAGCCGGGAGACCGGGTGATCACCACGATCCTCGAGCACCACTCGAACCTGCTGCCGTGGCGGGCGCTTGCGCGGCAGGGCGTCGCGCTCGACGTCATCGGCATCAATGAGGACTACTCGCTCGACCTTGCCGCGCTCGAGGGAGCCATCACCGATGCGACCCGGCTCGTCGCCGTCACCCATGCCTCGAACGCCCTCGGCGTCGTCACCCCCATCGAGGAGATCGCCCGGATCTGCCGTGACCGCGGTGTTCTCCTGCTCGTCGATGCTGCGCAGTCCCTCCCGCATATGCCCGTCGATATCGCACGGCTCGGGTGCGACTTTGTCTGCTTCTCCGGGCAGAAGATGCTCGGACCGACCGGCACCGGCGTCCTCTGGATGAGAGAGCCGATCATCGAGCCGTCCATGCTCGGCGGGGGGATGATCGAGACCGTGACAGAAGACGCCTATGTTCCGGCCGAAGGCTACGGACGCTACGAAGCCGGGACGCCGAACATTGCCGGAGGGATTGGCCTCGGGGTTGCGGTGGACTACCTTGCAGCGATCGGCATGGAGAATATCCGCCGACATGAAGAGCGCCTGACCGCACGGCTCATCGAAGGGCTCTCCGCGATCGACGGTGTCCGGGTCTATGCACCGGAAGATCCGGCATCCCGCATCGGTGTCGTCTCCTTCACCGTCAAAGATCTCCACCCGCACGAGGTCGCGCAGCATCTCGACGAGGAGGCGGAGATCCTCGTCCGGTCCGGCCACCACTGCTGCCAGCCGCTCATGGAGTACCTCGGTCTGCCCGATGGGACGGTGCGGGCGAGTCTTGCACTCTACACCACCGAACAGGAGATCGATCTCCTCATCGCCGCCGTCGGGGATATTGCCCGGGGCGCGTAAAATCTCCCCGGGGTTTTACCCCCGGCGTCCCGCTACCCGCTCTTCGTGCGTGTATACGAGCATCTCCGTCTCCCGGAGGCACCCGATGAGGCAGAGCCCCGTCTCTTCTGCTATCTCGATTGCAAGAGCACTGCTGCTTGCGGTCGATACGAGGATGGGGATATTTGCGGCGAGGCACTTTCGCACCATCTCCGAGGTTATTCTCCCCGTCGTGACGGCGAAGGTCTCTGAAAAATCGATCCCTTTCCGGAGTCCGGAGCCGATGATCCGGTCGAGGGCGTTATGGCGATCGATATCGGCAAAACACGCGATCACGCCGCCGGAACCGGCGAGGACGACCGTTTCGAGATCGCCTGGGGGGAGAGAGCTCCGTGCGGCCTCAGCGATGACCGGGACGGAGACGGAGAAGTCGGATTGGATCTTCGGGAGTTTCTCCGCATCGATGTAGGAGACGGCTCCCCCGCACCCGGAGAGGATGGTCTTTTTCCGCCCGGTCGTCTTGAACGGGTCTTTCGTAAGGACGCTGATACGATTCTCCTCGGTCCGGATCGATTCGATATCGCCCGGGCTTTTGATGATCTGCTCGGTATAGAGGTAGCCCGTGACGAGCTCGTCAAACTGCCCCGGGCTCGCAAGCACGGTCACGGCATGGCGGCCGTTGACGAATATCGCCACCGGTACCTCTTCGACGACCTCCTCGGCCGACTCTTCACGCGATATCCCGTCGATACGGATACAGGGGATCTTCTTTGCTGCCATTCTCATTGCACGCTCCACAAAGCCGTTCCGTGAGGGTATTCCCGGCGGGCTTTTGCAAGATATAAATGTGTGTGTCGTGAACGTCGGCTCCGACGGACAGTGTCACCCGCATCGTCGTCTGCGGGTCTTCGGATCGGCACGGCCCCGGAGTCGTTCTGCCAATACAGGATGCGTTGAATGATACATATTACTACCTGGCAGCGGCCGGACAAAACAGACCTTCCGGAACCGGCAGCAGGGATCCTACTTTCCTGCGGTCTTTGCTCCCGCAAGAACTATGATATTCCCTGCCGCCCCGCCGCCGAGGATGGGGATGAGCGGACTGAAATAGTCCGTTCCGGCAAGCAGGAACGTCGTGGCGACGATAGTTCCCGCCCAGATGATCGCCGTTCCGATAATCGCTGCATTCCATGCCTTCATTGACAATACCCTGTACTGGAAGCGGCGGATATCCTGATATACCTTCCCGGACCGAGGCGGCCTCTATCTCGTTTTTATGCCGGAATGCCGGAGCAGCCGGAGAGGGGGAAAAGGTTTACCTTGAGCAGAGAGATTCCATTCCATGGCACCACGTGATAGGCGGTGCAACCCCTATTGGCACCTGTTCCTTATGGCGGCGTTTCTCCTCACGCTTTCGGCCGTTCCGCACGCCGCGTCGGCATCCACCCCGCCACTGCTCCCGGAGCTCGGCCTCTCGGTATCGAACGACACACTCCTCACCGAAGGAGAATTGGCGATCGCCGTGACGTGGGACCGGGACGAAAGCGCCTATCTGCCTCCCGAGGCCGTTCAGGTAGCGCTTTACAGCGTCTCTGAAGAGAAACTCATCAAAACATACCGTATTCCGGCAGACGGAACCGAAGAATCCGGTGATGCTATCCGGCACTTCAGCGGCGCGATACGCGCATCGGAACTGCCCGGAGGGGAGGTGTTCCTCACCGCACGTGATCCGATCTCCGGCGCCGAACGGCGTACGTCGATCTTCCTCGAGGAGACAGGCGCCGAGTACGACGATCTGCAGAACCGGGGCTTCGCCGAGAGCGTTTTCGCCGGCGTTGCGCTCCTGCTCGCCTTCGGGTTGATCGTCGTCCTCAGTATTCTTGTACGGCGAGGGTGACCGGAGATGGGCCTGCCGTCCCCGTGGAGCAGAGATGCCGCCCGGATAAGAATACCGTCCGCAACCGGAGCGTTGAGGGAATCAAAGACCGCACAGCACTGTTCACGACTGCAAAAAAAGAGTTGATCTCCGGGCTCACCATGGGATCACTGTACTTTAATTGCTTCTTCGATCGACATCGCCGGTGCGACATGCGCCACGCCGTAGGAACTGAACGGTGCGGTGATCCTCAGGATGGACTTCTCGTCGTCGGCCTCGAAGATTGCGACCGACATGTGCCTCCCGATCAGGATATACCGGTGATGCACCTTCACGTCCGACGGAAACTGGAAATGTTTCCAGAGTTCCAAGACCCGGTGCGTATGCTCCGGCTCGAACTGATACCACAGGACAAACAGCATTGTTCCACCTCGCCCCTTTCCCTGCCGCATGGCATATATACCTTGCCCATGCATGGTATCCGTGCGATTCCGCCAGAGGCCATCATCTCGTCTCCGGGTGCCGAAGAGGAAAAGAAGACTTCCTGCCGGAGTTCTGCACTTCCGGCCGGTTCCGGAAGAGCGATCAAGTTATGTGCAGGACAAGCCGGATGGTACCGGGCTGAAGAAGTTGTTCACCAGTCTTTCTTCATCGCCTCTCCCTTCAGATCCTTCGGCATCAGTTCGACGGCATACCGCAGCGCCGTCCGGGGCATATTCCTCTTGTTCTGCATGACGTAGGCGAAGACCTCGTCCGTGTGCTTTCGGCTCGCCTCTTTTAAGAGCCACCCGTAGCCTTTCTGCACCATATCGTCCGTATCGGTCAGGAGCAGGTCGGCAATTGCAAAGATCTCTGAGAGGAATCTGCCGCGCTTCGCCGGCACAATCAGCGAGACCGCCGCCGCCCGCCGCATCCAGCGGTTCTCCGATTGTGTCCAGCGTTTCAGTTCCTCGATCTGCTCCGGGTACCGCACGATGAAATCCCCGACGGCGTGGTTGCAGAACCCGTCGCAGGCAGCCCAGTTGGTGATGTAGGTGTCGATCCAGCGGCGGAAGACGGCGATGTCCTCCGGTTCGTAGCGGTCGGCGAGCCGCGGGACCCATGTCGATACGACAAATGCCTCCTCCATCAGCCCCGATGTATAGAGCTCTTCGCAGAGCCGGAAGATCTCCTGCTTCTCCCGGTCTTTGACTTCCTTCCAGTACCTCTTTGCAACCGCGGTTACGGTCGCGGTCTTTATCCCGTAACACCGGACGTCTTCCTTGAAGAACCGCTGCGACGTCTTCCGGATCTCGGGGTCGGCGTGCGCCGTGAGCTCCTGCCGTATCGCTTCGATGACCGGGTCCATTATTCAGGTGTACGAAGGGAGGGATGATAAGGGATGCGGCACGCCGAGTTGTACGATCGTACGTGGCGGTTCATTTTCCCGAGGTATCGCTCGATATGTGTCTTCTGTATCCCCATCCCGAGCAGGCGTCCGAAGACCTCCTCCCGGCCGAAGATCGCGACCTCGCTCTTCGCCTGCCGCAGCGCCTCGATCTCGTCGCGGTATGGGATCGCACCCTGCCCCTCCGTCAGCTGCCGGAGCCCGGCCGGGTCGCAGCCGCTGGCGGTCGCCCCGGCAAAACCCCTCTCCCGGTGCACCTCGATACGGCACGTCCCGGCGGCGGAGACCGCGACGTACTCGATCCGCCGCCACCCCTGCTGCCAGTCGATCACCGCGTAGGAGAACGGGGAGCAGTCGAGGGAGATGTATGCCTTTCCGGCGATCTCGCCGACCATCATTCCGTAGTGGCCGGTGATGATGCACGCTGCCGGAAGATCGAAGAGCCACGTCCGATTTGCATACGGGGCGTGGGCTACCGTGACATCGACCACTTCACGGGTCGATTCGGCCATCCTCCGCTCGCTCCCGGTCGGGACGCCGAGGAAGCGTATGCCGCAGACGGCCTGCATCTCCGACGAGATCTCGTGGAGGTACGGACTCGCCTCCGCCGCATCCCGGACGCGGCCGTAGGTGCCGAGTGAATCGTCGTTGTTCCCCTCGACGACGATGCAGTGTCGCCCTGCCGATACGAGGTGGCGGAGGAGGCCGACGAACCGGTCGGTTTCGCTCGGTTCCGCTCGTGAACACCGGTCGTAGGCGGCATCGCCGGCGAAGACGACGATTGCAGGATCCTTATCGGCGACCAGGCGGAGGAACGAGGAAGCGTCGATTCTCCGGCTGCCGGACGAGCCCCGTTCTCTCGCTCCCCACGCAAGATCGCTGAACGCCAGTATCCTCGGCATGGCCGGGAGGTAGTGCTATAGGAGGTGATAGGTGTCGCGGTGGTGCCGAGGGTATTTGTTTTGTTCCTGCAAATTGGTGCACCTCTACCGATCGTCCGGCGAGATCCGTGTTGCAGTATCGCCAAATACCTGCCGGGTCGTTTAACAACAGTAATAGAGCACCGGTGACCTCTTGATCGATTCTTTTGATCAACAAGTCCGGGATGATCGTAACGCCATACGCACTCCTGGTTCCTCTGCCGGATCTCCGGACGTATCGTCTCCGAACGCCGGCAGGAAAATCAGAGAAATGATGAATCGCCCTCCACGCATGAATCGCTGAATGTCGGTATCCTTGTCATACCCGGCATAGTCTGGAACACTCTTCGGGGCACGGATAGCGGAAACGCTCGATGAGACCGGTTTTTGAGGTGTTTCCGGGGGGTATCGGGAGGAGCATCGAGTCGGACGACCGGGTGCTATCCCGGGAGAGGGAACACAAACGGAGTCTCTGCCGGTGGGCGACGGAAGGAGAAGGTCTCGCAATGCGAGGGCGCTGTATCCTGCGAATGCATCGTGGGGCGACGACGTTACCGTTTGCCGCCGGACCGATACACGCCCTCCGGCACCAGGATCTCAAACCGGGCTCCGCTTCCCGGCACCCCGGTCTCCCTGATGGAAAGCCCGGTGATGGCGAGGACCTCCCGGGCGAGGAATAATCCGAAACCGGTGTTTTTGAAATACTTTCGCTCGAAAATATTTTCTTTCTCGCTCTCGGGAACACCTATTCCGTCGTCTTCGCAGACAATTATCGAGCAATCATCGGAAACACGCGCAGAAAATCCGATTCTTGTGAGTTTTTCCCCATGCCTCAGCGCATTCTCCGTCAGGTTGTAGAAGACCTTCTCAAGGAGCGGATCGGCGAAAATTTCGATCTTTTCAAGATTTACCGACAGCTGTACCGGTCCCAGGGCCAGGTTTTCCGTCGCCCGTATGATTGTCTTTTCAACATCCTGCCATTGCGGCAGCCGGACGCCGATCTCCTGGTACTCCCCGGGTGAAGGTTATCTGGCGGTGGACTATCTCCGCTGCCGTGTCCATCTTCCCGAGATAATCGAGGAGGATCGGATCGGATGTCGATTCTTCGGCCAGATGGAGAAAGCCTATGACCACGGTGAGCTGGTTGAGGACGTCGTGCCGGGTAATGCTCGAGAGGAGATTCAACTTTCGGTTTGCCAGCCTGATTGCTTCCTCTGTTTTTTTGCGCCGGGTGATATCGCGTGCAATGCCTACCGTTCCGATAACCTTTTCGGAGGTGTCCAGGATGGGGGATCGCACCGTTTCGAGGATGAACCCGCTTCCTTTCGCATCTCTGAAACTCTCCTCGGCGATCATCTGTTCTCTGCTTGCCATCACCTTCCGATCGTCTTCTTCGAACCTTGCTGCCGTTTCTGCCCCGAAACAGATCTCACAGGTATGATCGACCAGATGCTCCGGGTCCATTCCCACCGCATTGCCGAATGCCCGGTTTACTGCAATAAAACGAGAGTCGAGATCCATCAGCCAGGCCATGTCCGGGATATTGTTTATGAAGGATTTCAGCTTCGGTATTCTTCTTCTGCAGCGACTCCTCTATCCGCTTGCGTTCGGTGATATCCTGGTTCGCCCCGAAAACTTTCACGGGTCTTCCCGAAGAATCTTTCACCGACTTTATCCTGACGACGATGTGCCGGATTTCGCCGTTGCGTCGCACGATCCGGTGCTCTACCTGCTGGTAATCAGGAGCAGTTCCTTCCAGCGTTCCGGCAATTACACCGGCAACGAGTTGCATATCGTCGGGGTGCACAAATTCCCTGGCATAGACCTCGAAGGGCATCAGGTTCCCGCCCTCCCGAGCCGCGCTCGTGCCGTACAGGGAGTAAAACCGGTCGTCGAACGTGAATACACCGGATGCAACATCCGCTTCCCACTTCACCATCCGGGCAAGGTCCATCGCATTTGCCAGTCGGATCTCGCTCCGGCGCAGGGCGTCTTCAGCATTCTTCCGTTCCGTGATATCCGTTAAGGAGGCAACGCTCTTTGTCGTGCCGGGGATCATGTCGATGTTGAGGAGGATATCATGGATTTCACCGGAACGTGAAATAAACCGGAATTCATACCGTGTCAGAGCCGTTTCCCGTTTCTTTCGCCGGAGCCGGTGCTGCTCTTCCATCCTCGCGAGATCTTCGGGCACGACAAACTCGATCCAGCGCTTCTGCCCCTCGATCTCGGATCTCGGATAGCCGGCAAGCCGTTCAAACTGCGTGTTTGCAAGGCTGATCGTGGTATCGGCCTCAAGGATTACGGTTGCGGTGCCGGTATTTTCAAAGACTGTCCGATACCGCTCCTCACTCTCGCATAATGCTTCTTCCGCCCGTTTGCGCTCGGTGATATCCATGACCGAAGCGATGCTCTGTTTTGTCCCCGGGAAGAGCACGACGTTTACGACGATGTCGAGCACCTTCCCTTCCTTTGTGATGGCCTTTGCTTCATAGTCGCGGGGTACGGTCGGGTCGCCCCGACATCTCCGCCGGTGGTAATCAAGCAGCATCTCCGTATAGCTCTCGTCGATGAAATCGGCAAACTTCTTCCGATTCTCGACCTCCCCGCGTGAATACCCGAAAAGCTTCTCGAAGAATGAATTGGCAAGGGATACCGTGCCGTCATCTTCGATAACGGCCATGGCGGTGCCCGTATACTCGAAGAGTGTCTGGTACCTCTGGATGAGGTCGTCCGAGGTCTTTTTGAGGAGTGCGTGAACGGCGGCACGGCCCTGGATCGCAAGGTCGTAATGTGCCGTAAGACGGGCTATGCCGTTATCGACCCTGCCGAATGCCGCGGTAATGGTATTCCGTTCTTCTGCGGAAAGTCCGCCGAGCAGAGGCTCGAGTGTCTCCCAGAGCAGTTCCAGTTGCTTCATTTCGGATCATGGGTAAAGTCGATCAGGGCAACGCAGAGCGTTTCGTTGTAGAAATCGCAGGCACCACTCCTGTTGCATCCGATCTCCCCGTAGGTGAAGAGGCCGATCACCGGGACGCTCCAGAGGTCGGCTGCAGCCCGTATCTCGTTGGCTACCATCGAACCGGCGGCATTGTATCGTGCAACGCAGGAGAAGAGCAGGACGAGATCGGCTTTCCGATCTCCTGCATGGAAATCCTGGAGTTCCCGGATCGATTTCTCGATGGTCTCATACCCGAACGAGCTGGAGAACCGCACCTTCGCCCCCTGCGGAACAGAACCCGCAAAAAAGAGAGTTCTTTGTTCGTATCGACAGCAAGGAATGCGCGGAGGACTTCAGTGCCGTCGGGCCTGGTAACGAGGAGCGGAAATGTCACCCCGACCTTCTGGAGTGTTTCGTCGCTTAAATTCAGATACTCCTTGAAAAGCCGGGCGGCAGGACGGTCATTGATGGTGTAGACGATATTCTCCTCGGATGAGGTGATCACCATCTCCGTGCCGACTCCGACCCAGCCGCTGCAGGCAATGCCGTCGATCTGCACCTTCGAACGATCGAATACGATGACGACAGCCCCGTCCGTAGAATAACCTTGATGGGAAAAGACATAGGTCTCCGCAAAATTGCCGTCGTCACCTGCAATACCGCCGAAGAGAGGGGTATTCGGCGGACAGACTGCCCCGATTCCCTTGACGATTGCCTCTCCGTCGTTTTTCAGGCCGGATATCGCAATAATGAACGCAGGGTTTTTGAAGGTCTCTGTTCCCCAGTTCCCTATCCGGCTTCCGAATTTAACAGCCGATTCGTTGGCCCTCTCAAAGAGAGCAACGGAATACTGCGAGGGGTCGGGATCTGCGAGCCAGCAAACGGCCGACTGTTCGGTGATCGGGAGATCATCCGAAACCAGTATCTCCCCTGCGGTAGAACAGCCGAAGATTGGGATACCCAGCAATGAGACGGCAGTGGACATTTCCGGAATGTTGAGTGCTGTCGAACTGAAGATGATCCCGAGTGTCGGGCGAAACTCGCTGTCATTTCGGACTCTTTCCGCAACCTCCTCGGGTGAATATGCCGTAAAGCAGATGTGTCGGGGCATATCGATCAGTTACGTGGTGTCTGCGCCTTCAAAGAGATTGTGATATCTCTCCCCGCCGATCTCGAGGGCATTCTCCGGAAGTTTGCGCCCAAAGATGGGCCGGAAGATCCTTTCTCTACCAGGAAAATTCCCGTATCCTTCCGAAAGCAGGCCGGCTGGTTCCCGGAGAACGGGTTCGCCATCGATAGAGGGGATTAGTATCACTGAGATCATCCCGACACTCTCCGGCAGCCCCTCCCGACGCGATAGCCCGGGGTTTGGCCGTTCTCGCTATCAGGATCGCTCTTCAAGCACCGGGTACTTTTGAGATCTGGTCATCGGAACGACACCGGTCGAACCGCGTGACCGGATCGAAAAATCCTGAAACAGGTAGCGGTGGAAAAAACAGCCCGGGATTAAAAGCAGGTTTTTCTACCCCAAAAGTCTGTGGTATGGGTTGTATCAGGACCAAAAGGTTTATACAATCTGTAAATCAATTTCCAGCCACTAGGGCGCGCCGTATGTTTAACCTGTTGCTGGTGGACGATGAGCCTGACTGGCTGGATCTGATGAAAGTTTCCCTGGATACGACAGGAGAATTTAAGACGGATACACAGGCATCTGTAAAAGCTGCACTCGCCTCTCTCAGGCATCATCAGTACGACGCCATTGTATCCGATTACATGATGGCGGATATGAACGGTATTGAATTTTTGAGGGCGGTTCGTAACGGGTTTGGACAGATTCCGTTCATCATGCTGACCGGGAAGGGGGGGGAGGAGGCGGCCATGGAGGCCCTGAACAACGGTGCCGATTATTACCTCCGGAAGGGAGGGGATTTTCAGGACTCTGTGTACCGAACTGGAAAATGCGATCAGGCGATCCATCCGGTTGCAGCGTGCCGAGGAGGCCTTGCTCGAGCGGGAGCAGCGGTATCACGACCTCCAGAACGCGAACGACCTGATCCAGAGCGTGGCACCGGACGGGCGTTTCATCTACGTCAATAAAAAATGGATGGATACGCTCGGTTACAGGGAGGGGGACGTCTCGCGGCTCACCATCTACGATATCATCCACCCGGACAGCCTCTCCCACTGCATGGAGACATTCGGGCGGGTACTGTCAGGGGAGAACGTCGGGATCATCGATGCGGCATTCAAAACCCGCGGGGGAGAAAGAGTCTTCGTGGAGGGTATAGCAACCTGCAGGATTGCCGGGGGAGTGCCGCACTACACGAGAGGGCTTTTTAAGGACGTTACCGAACGGAAGGCTGCGGAACGAAAGTTAGCCGAGGCCGAGGAGTTCAACCGAAGGATCATCGAGAGCAGCCACGAATGCATCAAAGTGCTCGATCTGGACGGAAACCTGCTTTCGATGAGTTCATACGGGCAGCAGGAGCTCGGGATTGCCGATATTACGCCCTACCTCGGCACCAGACTTTTTGCACTTCTGGCAGGAGGCCGACCAGGAGAAAGTCCGGAAGGCTCTCGACGCAGCACGGCGGAGCGGCAGGGGACGGTTCGAAGGAGCCTGTGCCGCGGTGACGGGAGAGCCGAAGTACCTGGGACGTGGTGATCACCCCCATCTGCGATGCTCAAGGTGTCCCCGAACGGCTGCTCGCTACCTCACGCGAGATCACCGAACGCAAGCAGGCCGACGAGGCGATACGCCGGAGCGAACGGGAGTTAACGATGCTGGTCGCCTCTCTTCCGACGGGCGTGGTCATCGTCGATGCAGAGACGCACCGGATCATCGATGCAAATCCCGCAGCGCTTGCGCTCTTCAATGCCCCGCGCGATGCGGTTATCGGAAAACACTGCCATAACTACATCTGCCCTGCTGCCGAAGGAAACTGCCCGATCACCGATCAGGGAAATACCATCGATAAGTCCGAACGCACCCTCCTCACCGCCGACGGAGAGGAGATCACCGTACTGAAATCGGTTGCGAAGGTGCACCTCTCGGGGCGGGTCTGTCTCATAGAGAGCTTCGTGGATATCTCGGACCGGAAGTGTGCAGAAGAGGCGCTTACCCGGGCAAACCGTCAGCTCACTATGATGACGAGCATCACGCGGCATGATATCCTCAATCGGGTCATGGTGCTTCTTGGGCATATCAATCTGCTCCAGGCAGATATCGACGACCCCGGCATTGCATTTTCTCTGGATCGGATGGAGTCCACGGCGAGGATGATACAATCCCAGATCGAGTTTTCGAGCATCTATCAGGAGATCGGTGCTCACGAACCACGATGGCTTCCCGCGTCCGATCTCCTTCCGTATTCTTCTCTCCCTCCCGGAGTCGGTATGCATGCCGATCTCTCCGGCATTGAGATCTTTGCGGATCCTCTCCTTGAGAAGGTCTTCTTTAACCTTCTGGATAATTCCGTGCGGCACGGCCGGCGAGTGACGGATATCCGCGTGTATTCTCTACGAGAGCCCGACGATATGAGGATCATCTGGGAGGATAATGGTATCGGGATTCCCGAGGAAGAAAAGGAGTGGATCTTTAATCGCGGGCACGGGAAGAATACCGGCCTCGGCCTCTTCCTCGTCCGGGAGATTCTCTCGATCACCGGGATGACGATCACGGAGACCGGTTCGTTTGGCAGCGGGGCCAGATTCGAGATCCGGGTGCCTCCCGGGGAGATGAGAATACGTGCCCCGGCCGCGGCCCCTGTCTCGCGGGGGTAATGTGAGAGCGTGAGAGTGGCCGACCGGCGCTATGTGGAGGAGGAAGTGAGAGAACCACCAGTGAATGCAATCCCCGAACATATCCCGATTGAAAAAGGAAAGTCTATTACGCGCTGATAGCCAAAAATCAACATATGAAATACGCATTCTGGATAACGCTTCTTCTCGCAGCCGTAATCCTCACGTGCGGCTGTACCCAGCAGTCCGCAGTTTCTCCGACGGAACCGACGACTACGCCGACGGCTGCCGGCCAGCCCGCCGACTCCGCCCTTGCACGCCTCTCCGACTCCAGCCCCAATGCAACGCTCTCTCTCGATGCGGGCGTCCTTCTCCTGTCGTTCCACGCCGCTGGAGCGCAGAAGATGGATATTGGCTTTGCGGATGTCTCCGACGTATACGGTGTATGGTACGACTTTTCCACGACAGGGCCGTTCGACGGTTCGCTCGTTCTTCCGGTCCCCCAGAAGGAAGAGTATCTGCTGAATGTCTCCGGAACCGGTACATGGACCGCGAGCGTCTCGCGATTCGAATCGAATGCCGCCCTGAAGGCGCCGCTGAATCTCTCCGGTGCGGGAACCGAAGTGCCTCCGGCGTTCTCCCTGGAAGAAGGGCAGTATATCTTCGAGAGAAATGAGACCGGCGTATCCTCGCCCCTGTACGAACTCCTGTACGCGAACGGCAGTTACGTCATGGACGCGAACAACACCTACGTCGAGCCCGGATTCCCGGAACTCTCTCCCGAAACGTTCCGGATCGATTACCATCCCGGAGTCAGGCGACTATATCCTGAGCGTGCTTGCCAGGGACAATCCCGGCAACTGGACGGTCTCCATCCTCCCCGCTCCCACCCTGCCCTCCCTTGGCCCTGGGCCTGAGGTCCCGGAGAAGGGGGAGTAACTCTTTTTTGAAAGCGGAGAGACCGGAGCAGGTTGCCGCGATTATTCCGGGGATGGCATGGCAGATCCCTGTTTATTCCGTGCTCTTCGTGAATCGGTACGCCCCTTTCGGCACCAGGATCTCAAATCGCGCTCCAACGTTCGGCTCGCCGGTCTCCTCGATTGAGATCTCGGTGATGGAGAGGATCTCGCGGGCAAGAAAGAGCCCCATGCCGGGCTTTCCTTCGCATCTCCTCTCAAATATCTTCTCTTTCATATCCACCGGTATTCCGGTCCCGTCGTCCTCGAAGAGAAGGATCAGCCCATCATTCGTCTCATGGTACTGCAGGCTGATCCGCGTTGCTGCCTCCCCATGCAGGACGACATTCTCCGCCAGCACGAAAAAGACCTTCTCAAGGAGCGGGTCGGCATATATCTCAAGTCCTTCGACCCTGAGATCCCGGGCTACTTCGAGCATGTCGAGGTGAGATACAGCGTAGAGGAATGCATGCGCCACATTCTGCCATGCCGGAGGCCGGAGGCCGAGATCCTGGTAATTCCTGGCAAAGGCAAGCAAATCCTGAAGCGTCTGCAGGATAACGGCCTGTCTCTGCCGGTATGCTCCTGCTGTTCATTCACCGGCGCCTCCTTCTCCAGTTCGAGATATCCGGCGAGCGAGAATACCGCACTCTGGATCTCGTCGAACGTGATACCGTTCAAAAGGCTCAGCTTTTTGTTGCCCGGTTCAGTGCCTCTTCCACCGCGACCTGTTCGGTAATATCTTCCGAGATCCCGAGCAGGTATTTCGGTTTTCCCTCTTTATCATAAAGAGGGATCTTCCTGGTATGGAGGATCCGCTCGTCATTGTTCCTCGTTCGGATCCTTTCCCGGGAGATATCCAGGATCTGCCCCTCCGTCAGGACCTTCCGGTCTGTTTCGCCGAAAAAATCTGCCTCGTCTTCCGGAAAGAGATCGCGGTCGATCTTCCCGCATACATCTTCCCGGGCACACCCGAGCAGGTCTTCGCCCGCTTTGTTGAGCTGCACTACCCGCAGGCTTCCGGCATCCTTGACAAAGAGCATGGCAGGGATGTTCTCCACGATGGCGCTGAGAAACTCCTCTTTCTCCGCTAATGCCGCCTCGGCTTTTTTGCGCTCGGCAACATCGGCCTCAAGTTGCATCACCTTCTTTTCGAGCTTGCGGAACAGCACCTCATTGGACCTGCCGGAGGATCTCCGTCTCGTTCCCTACAGGCTCTCCTGATGATACCGGTGTTTTCCGGCGGGTTTCTTCGAGGACGTCACGCACCGCCTGCACCAGATCGTCCGGCCTCTGCGGCTTGACGATGAACCGCTCGGCCCCGAGGTTCTTCGCGAACCGTTCGTCCTTCTGGTCGGTGTACGTTGCCGTGTAGAAGATGAACGGCACATCTTTCAGTCGGTCGTCGGCCTTCCACCGGCGGCAGAGGTCAAAACCGTCCATGACCGGCATCAGGATATCTGAGATAATGAGATCCGGCGGGTTTTTCGTCCGGCATCCAGTGCCTCTGCCCCGTTTTTCGTTGCGACCACCTCAAAACCGTAGCCCTTCAGGATTGACTCAAGCAGGTACCGGTTTGCATGGATATCATCGACGATCAGAATTCTAGCCATCAGCCACGTCCCCCGGCAGTGCCAACAGACAGGTATTCTTCGATCTGTTCGACGAAGGTCCTCGGGTTTATCGGCTTTTCGATATACCCGGTGCATCCCGCAGCGAGCGCTTTCTCCCGGTCGCCGGTCATGGCATAGGAGGTCAGGGCAACAATCGGCGTCCCGGCCAGCCCGGAATATTTCTTCAGTTCGCGTGCCGTCATGTACCCGTCCATGACCGGCAGCTGGATATCGAGCAGGATGAGATCGGGCTTCGTCGAGATCGCCAGATCAATGCCCTCCCTGCCGTCCCGCGCCCGAATCACCTCATAGCCTTTCGCACTCAAAATAAAGTTGACAAGATAGAAGTTCTGGTCGTTGTCCTCAATATAGAGAATTGCTGTTTTCATACGATCCTCCCTGCAACCGGTATGACAACACTGAACGTGCTCCCTTTACCGTATTCGCTCTCCACGTGTATGGTCCCCCCCATCATCTCCACGAGTCTCTTCGATATCGAGAGCCCGAGTCCCGTTCCCTCATACTGCCGTGCGAGGCCGGTTTCAGAGCTGGGTGAACGGCCTGAACAGCTTGGCCAGATCCTCCCGTTTGATCCCGATACCCGTATCGGCGACCCGGATCAGAACGCGATCTCTCTGCAGTGCGCACACGATCCTGACCTCCCCCTGCTCGGTGAACTTGACGGCATTGCTGAGCAGGTTGAGGAGAACCTGTTCCATGCGCCGACGGTCGCCTCTCACCGATACCGCCTCCGGTGCTATCTCTGCCTCGAGTGCGAGGTTCTTCTTCTCTGCAAGCGGCCTGACGGCCTGGATCACTTTCCCGATCGATGCTGCAAGGTCGAACGGCTCATCTGCCAGCTGCAGTTGACCCGCCTCGATCTTCGAGAGATCAAGGACATCGTTGATCAGGGCAAGCAGGTGTTCGGCACTCTCGGAGACCATGCCGAGCTGCTTCTTCTGTTCCTCGTTCAGCGGGCCGGCCAGTTCCTGGAGGAGGATCCCCGAGAACCCGATGATGGAGTTGAGGGGCGTGCGCAGTTCGTGCGACATGGTGGCCAGAAATACCGACTTGAGCCGGTCGGCAGATTCCGCTGCCTCTTTTGCATGCGCAAGTTCACGGGTGCGCTCGGCGACGGTCTCCTCCAGGTGGTCGCGGTTATCTCTGAGTTCGGCAAGCGCTCGTTCTTTTGCCCGCTCCTCCGCGTGGATCTTCTCGACCATTGCCTTGAAAGACCGGGAGAGGATCCCAATCTCCCCGGATCCCCCCGTCTCGATGGCCTGGTCAAGATCCCCGGTCTCGGCAATCTTCCGGCTCACGTCGGTCAGGCGGGAGAGCGGCCGGATTACGGTCTGGTCAAGGGCGACGATGGTGATCGCGCTGAGCAGGATAAGGGCAAGCAGGACGAAGGCGAGGATACGTGCAATAGAGTCATTGATCCTCTCCTCGATGGTGCTGGACGGGATAAAGACGCCGACCTTCCACCCGAGCTCCGGGGAGGTATAGTACATCAGGTAGGTTCCGTTGAGGACGAGGACGCCCTCGTTTGAGGTGAGAAAGGCCTCGGTCTGATCCCCGAGGATCTCACTGACACTGCCGAACAATCGGGCGGAATCCCGGGTGGCGAGAATCGTGCCGTTCCGGTCTGCGAGTATCATCTCTCCGTTACCCACGCTGCCGACCGTCGAGATATAACGAGTCAGGTTTACCAGCGTGATGTCGGCACCGACCACCCCATACAGAGTTCCGTTCTGATCCCGGAGAGGTGCAACAATCCCGATATTCACGTCGTCCGTGGTGATTGCCCTGTACGGATCCGTCACGGACACCTGTCCCGGGTGCTCTTTTGCAAGGACATACCAGGGCCGTTCGCGGGGATCGTAGGCCGTAGGCCGTGCCCGGGGATACGATCTGACAAAAGCCCCGTTCTCCCGGCCCATATAGACCGAACTGACGTACGGGTGAGATATCTGGTACCCCTTCAGGATATCGACAATCTCCTGTTCCTGAACGCTCGTGGAATACTGGAAATTCTCTTCGGAGGCATTCAGGAAATTCGTAAAATGAGTATCATCGAATGTGCGAACTTCTTGATTCAGCGACAGTTCAAGAACGTCATGCCTGGCTTCATCGATGAAATTGGAGAGTGCAAAATCGATATGCCGAAGCTGGTTGATGGAGTCTCCGGAGATGGTATCAAGATTCTGCTCGTGCAGCGTCGATGGGAGCACGCCGCCGATGAGAACCAGTACAAGCAGTGCGATGCACAGGTACAGGATCAGGACTCGGGACCGGAGTTTCATCGATACGGTTAGTATCCTTTCGGATAATGATAATATTTTGTTTTTTATCCCGGCATATGGCGATACAATCCCGGAGGAGAGGGCGAAGAGGTATTCCCTCCGTTATGCAACGTTTCATCGGTCCTCGAAGATCATGGAGCCGGAAGAGCAATCCGTCTGCCGTGGCCGGGTTTGTGGAAAGAGGGAAGATCAGCGAGATATCCGATGGGAGGATGAACGGCCGGATCTCCGCCGCCGATCTGCTCTGCCCGCATCCCGGAAACAACCTCGCCGGGGTGCCTTCGGGCTCTTTTGAGACGAAATAATAACCTGTGCTTACCCTGCGTCAGAGGGCAGAGCCGCTCCCCGGAAGGTCACGCACACGGGTGATGATGAGCGGCGTCTTATGGCACCCCTCTCTCCGTGGAATTGCCTCCACCGGCGTGACGCAAAACCGGGTCTGCGGCCCGAGAACTCCCCGAGCTGCCGAAGGACCGGCTCCCAGTCGGGAAGAAGATCCGGATGGCTCCGGTCGGGAACGAAGACGATCTCGAGGTCATGCGGTGTATGCTGGATGGCCTGATACTGGGCGATGCCCTGTACATCTGCAAGAATTGCGTCGACTACGTATGGATTGACCTTTTCTCCGTTGCTCACGACCAGTGCCTCGATCTTCCTTCCCTCGATGTACTCAAGATACGCTCCGCACGCACATCCCTGTGCCCCGAAAGAAGCGAGATCCGCGAGGCCTGAGTACCGGATCAGCGGCATGGCGCGGTTGGCGAGGGTCGTGACGACGACGGAGCCGGTTTCCCCCGGACTCACCGGTCGGCCGTCGTCGTCGAGCAGTTCCAAGACAATATCCCAGGTGACGAGCCGGTAGTCTGTCGCCGGAGATGTAATGTGCTGTTTTTACAGATATTAAGGCAAATTCATCCGAGTATCGCCCCACCGTTCCGGCACGCACCCTTTCGCGAACGACAGCGATCTTTCCGGTGCCGTTGACGGAGATCTCTCCGTGCCCGGGTCGGCGAAATCGCCCGGATGCTCCAAAAGCACGCCGGACCAAACAAAAAGAAATACATGCGGAACATTCGCACGCTATATGGAGACGTCCGGGTACGGGAGAGTTCTGCCGCTTCTCTTCCATCAAAAGGCGGGTTTTCTACATCTTCGCCAGTGTTCTTCACTGCTTATCGCCCATGATTCTTCTGCCTGCCCGGGTCCGGTTGCAGCCTCTCCTGCCGGTGAAACAGACTCATGATAGACACGAATACGGTGATCCTCTGCACCATCGTCGTCGAGGTCTTCCTCGCGATACCCCTTGCTGCGTACTGGAAGATGCAGCATACCTATCCCGGTTTCTCCGTGTCGTTCCTCAGCCTCCTGGCCCTTGCCGCCGGGCAGACGGCCATCCTCTTCTTTGATGGAATCCTGCCGGAGCGGGGCGTCATGATCGTCAACGGCTTCTGCGTCCTGCTCACCATGCTCTTCCTCCTCGACGGGCTCACCCGGTTCTTCCGTGCAGGCAGGCTCAAACGCGAGATCTACTTCGCCGGCCTCCCCGCCCTCGCCGCCTTTGCCCTGGTTCCCGGGGTGACGGAGCACCTGCTCCTGCTCAATCTCCTCTTCTCCGGAGCGTTCGTCCTGATCGTCTCCCGGAGCATCGGCATCCTTCTCGCCGTCCAGGAGCAGCGGCTTCTCTCCCGCCTGCTGGCGTCCCTCTATGCTCTGCTCATACTCCTGATCCTTCTGCGCCTCGTCTCGGGAATATTCGAGCCGGCCGCCTTCACGCTCGTCAACGATACGCCCCTGCAGAGCATAGGACGCCTCTTCGTCCTCGTGACCACCTTCACCGCGACGTTCCTGTTTCTTCTCCTGCATTTCCAGAGAATGTCGACCGAGCTCACCGGCGCGAAACGGGCGGCCGAAGACCTCGCCGACCGCTATGCTCTTGCGATCTCGTCGGGAGATGCCGGGATCTGGGATATGGATCTGAAGACCGGGACGCTTGTCCGCGATGCTTCGCTCGACCGCCTCGTCGGGACAGATATGAAGGTGGATCTGCAGGATATCCGGCATCACCTCGAAGGGAGCGAGGAGTATCGCCGGCTGCAGGAGGCGGTCGGGCGATGCGAGCGGGACGGCGGCGATCTGACGAGCGAGTTTTCGATACGGCGCGATGACGGGAGCCGGCAGCACCTGCGGGCGCACGTCCGGGTGATCCCGGGGAAGGAGCGGGAGGATGCCCGGGTGATCGGGCTTCTCTACGACATTACGCCTCTCCGGAAGGCGGAGGCCGCCCTGAAGACGGCGCATGAGAAGTTGAACCTGCTCACCGGCATAACCCGGCACGATATCCTCAACCAGGCCATGGTCGTCACCGCGTACGGCGAGATGCTCCTTGAAGAGCCGCGGGATGCCGAGGAGCAGCGGATGATCGGGGCGATCGTCGAGAGCGGCGATCAGATCACCCGCCTGATCCGGTTCACCGGCCAGTACCAGAACCTCGGGCTGCAGGAGCCGGTGTGGCTCGACCCCGTCGAGGTCATGAACGACCGCACCCTGCAGAACCTTCTCGAAAAGAGGGCCCTCCATTTCCCCGAGCCGGGCACCCTGATCTACGCCGACGGCATGTTCGCAAAAGTGACTCTACAACCTGGTCGACAATTCGTGCAGGCACGGCGGGAGTGTCACCACGATCACTCTCTCTTACCGCATCGACGCCGGGAGCCTCGTCATCGTCTACGAGGACGACGGCGTCGGCGTTCCGGACGGCGATAAAGAGGCGATCTTCAGGAGGGGTGTCGGGAAGAACTCGGGGCTCGGCCTCTTCCTCTCACGCGAGATCCTCGCCATCACGGGGCTGTCGATCCGGGAGACCGGGACAGTCGGAGAAGGTGCACGGTTCGAGATCTCCGTGCCGCCGGGGCTCTTCCGGCGACCGGACGGGGGGTGCACGGCGTCGTAACCATACGCTGCACATCATGCGGGGAAGTCGTCCTACCGGTGGCCTTTCCGATAGTTCCTTTACATTGGCGAAGGCAGGAGCAAGCATCACCAACTGCCGGATTCGGGCAGGGAGACGTGCTCCCAAAAAATTGAATGGTGCCGGTACAGGCTCATCCGCATGCGACGACTCATACGAGCGCCGGTACGAAGACTGCCAGCAGCGAAAGATCTTCATGGTGCGCACTCACCGCATGACGGACCCCTGGCGGGGTGACAAATGTCTGACCAGGAGCGAGGGGAATCTCCCTGTCTTCGAACAAAAAGACCCCCGTCCCGTCGATGATACGATTCCATTCCCACTGGGTTTCATGGTTATGGTCCATGACCTCATGGTTCTTCCACACCCGGACGAGGTGGTAGCTGAACGCACCGTCGGTCTCTTTTCCGGTCACCAGGTCTTTGAGAAAGACCCCTTTCCACTCAGGATGCGGATACCAGGGGTTTTCCGCACTCATGATCTCAAGATCGGGGAGAAACACGACTCCCTGATCGAAGATATCCAGGACGTTCTTCTGTTCCATAATTGTTCTCCAGTCCCATGGGCAGGTAAAAAGAGTAAGATGGATAAATCTTATTCTTTCACTGCGGGGATTACGTCCTTGAAGATATCGATGCCCCGGTTCACATCGGGACTCGAATTGCCGAGGCAGAAGTGAGTGATACCCGCGGCTTTGAATCTCTCGATCTCCTTGATAAGGTCTTCCGCATCGGTTGCAACCATGTAGTTTTCTTTCATCATGTCATGTCCGACAAGGTTTGCGTGGAGTTCGACCTCCTTTGAGTCGTAGACCTTGTACTTGAACATGGCAGGAACCAGGCAACCGGCCCAGAAACGCAGTCCCTCAATTGCTTTGTCGTAGTCGGGATCGGCGGAGTACCAGATCAGCATCGCACGCTCCATCTTGGCGGGGTCTTTTCCCGAGTCAGCCGCACCCTTTACGAAGTTCGGGATGGTAACGTTCTTCAGCACAGACGGGTCCGCAGCCACCGTCATGAGGTGGTCGCCGTATTTCCCTGCCAGCCGTGCTCCCTTCGGACCCATTCCGCTGAAGTAGAGAGGAACCTCATCTTCGGGTTTGGTGTACATGAACGCCTTATCGAGGGTGAAGTACTTCCCTTTGAAGGTGACGGGCTCCTGGCTTCCCCAGAGCTGACGCATCACTCCGATGGCTTCCACCGTCATGTCCTGGCGCTCGGGTACGCTCGGCCACTCGCCCGTTACCGGCACTTCGTTCATGGCCTCGCCGGCGCCGACGGCAACACCTACTCTTCCCGGATACATCTGCCGGAGGGTTGCGAATGTCTGCGCGACGATCGCCGGGTTGTATCGCAGGATCGGGCAGGTGATACAGGTGGAGATGAAGACCTTCTTCGTTGCTTCGAGTGCTGCTCCCATCCATGCCCAGGCCTGTGCGGACTGCGCGTTGGTGTGGTACCACGGGTGAAAATGGTCGTCAGCCCAGACCGAGTCAAAACCGACATTTTCTGCCCGAATGGTCTGTTCCAGTGCTTCTCTGGGCTTGTACTGCTCCAGAGACGCGAAATATCCTACTTTCGTCTCCATGTTTACTACCTCGTGCCGGAAAAGAGGGACACGCACGGGTAAATGACAGATCTCGCGATCAAAATATTGAACTATTGTTCCGGTTATACATTGATCGGTGTGTTCGGCTGGAGTCCACATATCCGAGGCGATACTCGTCGAAAGTTGTTGACCTCAATGTACGTTATTGTGGATCCCGGCTGCCTCGCCCATGCTGTTTCGCTCGTTTCCGGTATTGTGGACTTTCATCCACGTACTGAAATTTCACGATGGCACAGATAAACCTGTTTTTTATTGCTCGCCATTACGTGAAGACCGCCACGGTCAATGATTCTGGGAATACTCCCGGTTTCTCCTATGCGTGGAAAAATACTCCAGGATCCCCTCCCTGCGAAAAGATCTGCGACCAGTTATTGCTCGCCATTGAATCCCGCACGCACAGATAGTAACGGTGGCGAAGAGGGATGAGCGCGAAAAAAGAGGGGATCCCGCCGGAAGGTGTGCGAGCTACGCGCCGGCCTCTGTTCCGGGGCTTGTATCCTCTATCACCGCTTCGGTGACGTCGATCATGAACGAGGCGATCTCCCCGGAAGGAAGTTTGAAGACATAATGGGAGATCCAGGGAAAGTCCTCGCGGTTCCGGTACTTGAGCGGCGTAACGAACTCCGGCTTTTCGGTGGTCAGAACGCGATACAGGAGATCGTGCACGTACGGGTTCGGGAGATCGGGGAATTCCTCGAAGAGTTTCTTTCCGACGAGATCTTCTTTGTTCGTCCGCAGGAGGGCTGCCGTTACCCTGTTGACGTCTTTGATGATGTACTCCTCTCCCTGCCCGACCGGCTCATAGATCAATACGCCGTTGCAGGTGTTCTCAAAGAACGAGTGATACCGGACCTCCTTCAATTCGGTCCTGCGAAGCGCCTCCTCCGCTCTCTTCCGGTCGGTGATATCGAGGATGATCCCATTCCAGACCGTCTCGTTCTTCAGCCGGACTGGCTGTGAGATACCCGGATGAACATCTCCTCTCCGGTCGGCTTGATAAATTTCCCCTCGAACTCCCAGGGTGAAACTCTCCGTATCACGTCCTCTATCGATTTGACCCAGCGTTCCCGGTCTTCCGGAGCGATACAGGAACCGTAGCGCTGGATCCAGGTGTCCAGGGGGTCGGGGGGGAGACCATAGACTTCAGTGGAACGGTCGTCGACATAATACATACCCCATGCGCCGGAGTCGCGGGCATAGAACTGGTAGACGATCCCCGGAAGGTTGCTGGTGATACCCCGGAGCCGCTCTTCGCTCATGCGCAGTGCCTCTTCCGCTTTCTTCCGGTCGGTAATATCCAGGAATATCCCGTTCCAGACCGTCTCGTTTTTCAGACGCACCGGCTGGGATACTCCCCGGATGTGCATCTCCTCCCCGGTGGGTTTCAGGAATCGTCCTTCGAATTCCCAGGGTGCAACCCTCCGTATCACATCGTTGATCGATTCGAACCAGCGTTCCTGGTCCTCCGGAGCGATGCATGCGCCGTACCTCGCAAACCAGGTCTCCAGCGGCTCGGTCGTTACCCCATAGATCTCCTGCGAGCGTTCATTGACGTAATAGACTCCCCATTCGCCGGTATCGCGGGCATAGAACTGGTAAATGATCCCCGGAAGGTTACTCATTATCCCCTGGTATCGCTCTTTCAGCTGTTTCTCGGCAATCTTCTTTGCCGTGATATCGAGGAAGAGAATAAAAAATTCACGGGGCGCTTTTCCCCCTTTGTCGGTGACCGGTGCAAACACAATCTGGAAATACGCTACGCCGGATTTTTTGGTCGACGTAAGGGTCTCTGCTTTCAGCCGGTCGAAGTTGCATGACAGCGTCAATTCAGCGATCTTCCCTTTTCTGATCAGGCCCAGGACAATCTCCCGGGAACACATGACGTCATAGAGCTTGAAATCTGCAAGGTCGGTGAACCTCGCGAGCCCGAGGATCTCGAGCGAAGCCCGGTTTGCATTCAGGATGGTTCCGTCTTCCTGGAAGAGGAAGATGCCGCTCGGGACTTCCTCGAATAGGGTGCGAATCTTGCGTTCGCTGTTTTTCAACGCCTCTTCGGTTTTCTTCCACATGGTGATGTCGCGGAGACTTATCATGATTCCCGGTTTTCCGGTAAATGAGAGGGAAGATATAACCGTGGAGATGAATTCCGTGAGAAATATCCGTTCTGTCCCACGCTCGATCAGCAGCATCTCGTTGATGAAGGTCTGGGAACTCAGGATCCGGTCAATATTTTCCCAGATCGTGGGGTTATCAAAGAGCGACAGATGTATCCGGGACAGTTCGCTGCCGATGATGTTCCTTCCGGAATGGATGTTGAAAGTATCGATGAAACTTTTATTCACCATGAGGATATGCATGTCCGCGTCGAGGATGACGATCGCATCGGAAAGATAGTCGAAGAGATCATCGAACGGGACATTTTGCGCCGAGGAATATAATTTGGCCTTGCCGAAGGGTTTCATGATTACATGGCCGTGAGACTGGAGTACCTCGAGATATTTGGCCACGGAACCGCGGTTCATTTTCAGGTCGCGCGAGATTGTGGAGATTGAAACCGCCTCGGGATACCGGTCCTGAAGAAATTCCCGGATCCGGGTATACTGGCCTTCCCTTCCACTCATAGGTAAGTACTATGCAGTACCGACCGTTAAAGGAAATGGTGCTGCATGCACTACGATGTTCTACCAGCACTTTTACCGCATTCTTCCTTCCCGAAGGGATACCTTACCGGGCGGCGGGAGCGGGCTTTCGCAGCACCGCGGAGACCCTGCCGATGAGCAGGTAGAGGACCGACGCCGACGGCGATATCGCCGAGCAGGAGGCAGAGGTAGAGCAGGGCATTTGAGAGCGGCGTATGCCAGTAGATGAACGGGATCATGGACAGTCCGGAGGCGATGAGGGCGAACGGGAGCAGGATGCCCGTCGCCGCCACGAGCACGTAGCAGACCAGAACGTGGGAGAGGCGGAGGCTCTTTCTGGCGCTGTCGAAGATCAGAAACGGGGGGACCAGGACGGCCATCGGCGTGCCGATGAGCAGCGCCCCGATGAGCAGCCATGATACATCGGTCTCTGCAAAGAGGAGAAAGTTCAGCGCCATGCCTGCGGCAAGAACTGCCGCCCGCAGCAGCCGGTCATCCAGGTGACGGAGAACGGCAGAGGCCGCTACGGCAACGCCGCCGCCGGCCAGGAAAATGACCAGGCTGATGAAGATGATGATATAGATGAAGCCCTCGACGACGTCCATGGCAGCCTTCCTGTGTGTACAAGAACGAACCGGGGTGGTTTAATGGTGTCGGGGAGAGACCCGAGGGCATGCGGAGGGGGCGCCCTCTCCCCGGTTGAAAATACACCCGAAGATCGCATATTTTTCGGTTTTTTCGACATTTCTGCAGGGCGAAACCGGGGCATCCGGGAAAAGCGACTATTTCGCTCAGATCTGTAAAATACGGAAAATTCATCGATGTATAACGGCAATATGAGCGCAGGTAATTTTGGGAGGATGGATTCGCTATGCCCCGCCCCGAGATCGGCCATATGAGGGCTTCTGTGAGGGTCGAAATTCCGGCAGATCGGGGCGGAAATTCTGCTATTTAAGCATTGCCTGTGTTTCGGGTGCCGGGCATACCTATGCCGCCCGCCCGAGTTCTTCTGCAATGCCGATCATCTCACGTATCCGATCATCGGTCGCATAGCCACTGCCTGCCCACCGGATGATCCCCTGACGGTCAAGGAGGTAGACATACCCGAGCGAGCGGTCGCCGATCTCCAGCGCCTGCCTAAGGTCGGTCGAATCGCCATAGTAGGTCACCACATAGGGGTGCTTCTCGCGGGGGATCCCGGTTCTCATGCCCGCATCGATGGAGACCGAGATCAGCCGCGGCCAGAACGCGTCGATGATGGGCAGCTCATAGACGACATAGCCTTCATTGCCGCCGAATTTCCGTACAAACGGCTCACTCCAGGAGTCCAGCATCCCCTGCGCATGCCGTTCGAACGCGACGGAGATAAGCGCAATGCGGCCGGAGCTGCATCGGGGATCGCTACATCGGATCCTGCAAGTGAGCGCCCCGGAATTCTGGAAATATGCTTCCGATAACATTCATAGTCCTGCCCCCGGTCCGAAAATATCCGCTGTTCTGTGAAAATAGCATGCATCCCTGATGATAGTTTCTCTTCTCCGTTCCGGCCGAGACCGGAAAGAGCGGATCCTTTTCAAAAGCATTTTCCCGCTGGAGAAGGAATATTATCGATAAAGGAGACGTTATACCGGTTAAAATGAAATGGCAGCATCCGAACGTTCCCGGACAGTCACAGAGCGCCGATTCGGGCGACACCGCTATTCGTCTTACGCCAGGAATACTATGCCGACAAAGCCGCCCGACCTGATCTATGGCGTGGACGAGACACCGCCGACCGTCCCCCTTCTCCTCCTCGGGCTCCAGCATATCTTCATCGTTATGAGCGCACTCGTCTTTCCGGTCGTCATTATCAGGGCGGTCGGGGGCAGTGCCGAAGACGCGACGTTTATCGTCACCATGTCGATGCTGGCAGGCTGTATCGGAACGGTGCTGCAGACGATGAACAGAAACGGGATGGGTCCGGGTACCTCTGTCCTGCGGTCTGCGGCCCGTCGTATATCGCTGCATCGCTCCTCGCGGTGCAGACCGGCGGCCTCTCCCTGCTCTACGGCATGACGGCCGCCGCCGGCGTTGCCGAAGCCCTCTTCTCACGGTTCCTCAGTCGTCTCCGGTTTCTCTTCCCCGCCGAGGTCACCGGCGTGGTCGTCACGATGGTCGGGATCGCGGTCATTCCGATAGCCGTCCAGAACCTCATCGGCACCGGTACCGGCGATCCCGTCACCGAGCCGGCAGAACTCCTCGTCGCCGGGATCACCCTCGGCACCATGATAGCGGCCAGTGTCTGGAGCAAAGGAGGGCTCCGGCTCTATTCCGTCCTCGTCGGGATGGTGGCCGGGTATATCGCTGCGGGGATGACGGGTGTTCTCGGGGCCGACGCGATTGCCCAGTTCGTCGATGCGCCGCTCTTCGCATTCCCGGCGATCCATCACCCCGGATGGTCGTTCGATGCGGCGCTCCTCCTCCCGTTCATCATCGTCGTGCTCTCCTCCACCTTCAAGACCATCGGCGACCTGACCACCTGCCAGAAGATCAACGATGCCGAATGGAAGCGGCCCGATATGCAGAACATCAGCGGCGGCATCCTTGCCGACGGCCTCTCCGCCGTCGTCGCGGGAGTACTCGGCGGCATGGGGCAGGCGACTTCTTCGAGCAACGTCGGCCTCTCCATCGGAACGGGAGCAGCAAGCAGGGCGATTGCGTACGTCGTTGCAGCGATACTGCTCGTCCTCGTCTTCGTCCCGAAACTGGCCGCGGCATTCGTCATCATGCCTTCGCCGGTAATGGGGTCGGTAGTTATCTTCGCCGTCACCTTCATCATCGTCACGGGGCTCCGCATCATCACGTCCAGGATGCTGGATGCCCGCAAGACCTTCGTCGTCGGGCTCTCGTTCATCTTCGGTCTCGCGGTGGGGATGATCCCGGGCTTTGCCGACGGAATGCATCCGCTCGTCCAGCCCGTCTTTGCCTCATCACTCTCCGTAGCGACCGTGACGGCACTCGTCGTCAACCTCGTCTTCCGGATCGGGATCGCAGAGCGGCAGTCGCTGGTGCTCGAACCCGGGACCGGGTTTCCGGGCGCGATATTCTCGTTCTTCGAGCGGGTCGGCGGCGCCTGGGGTGCCCGGCCCGAGGTGATCCACCGGGCAGAATCTGCGGTGAACGAACTGATGGAGCTGATCACCATAACCGGTGCTGCAGACGGCCCGGTGCAGGTGGATGTGAAGTTCACCGAAGAGGCGCTCGATATCGATGCCCGGTACCGGGGGAGATCGCTCGACCTCGAACCCGGCCGACTGCCGGGCGACGGCCCGCTTGCCGATGACGGGGACTTTGCCTACCTCCCCGTCCTTCTGATACGGCAGTATGCCGATGCCGTGCGCACGGACGAGCGGGAAGGCGAATGCCAGGTCAGGCTGCACTTCGAGCATTGAGCGGAGAGGCTCTTTTACCGCTCATGCCTTCCCGGGATCCGCTGTGGGTTTCAACTGCGCTCCGGTGCCGCAGATTATGGTTATCGCGCCTTCTGCAGCGTGAACCGGAATGCCGCCCCTTCCTCCGGTTTTCCGGGCACCCGGTCCTCCACCCAGACCCTGCCGCCATAGCGCTCCACGAGCATCCGCACGATGTAGAGGCCGAGACCCTTGCCGCTTCTCTTACTCTTCCCCTTCCTGAACCGGGAGAAGAGCGTGGGTTTTATTGCATCGGGTATGCCCGGGCCCGTGTCCTCGACCGAGACCAGCACCTCGCCGTCCTGCTCAAGGGCCCGGATTGTTATCACGACATCGGGCTCGCCGAACTTGATGCTGTTGCCGACGAGGTTGATGAATATCGCGGGGAGGAGGTCGTCGCCTCTGACAAAGGCCGGCCGGCCGCTATACCGGATGCTGGTCTCAGGATGCTGCTGTATTTCCGCCCGGATCGCCGCGTCGAGGTCGACAGGTTTCAGGGCGGGGTTCGGTGAGCGGAGACGCCGGATCGTGGAGACGTTCCGGATGATCTGGATGCTCCGGCTGACGGCCGATCGGATCTTCTGCGCCATCGCCCGGTTTTTCCCTTCCAACTCTTCATCGAGGAGATCGCTGTACCCGAGTGCTACCGAATTGGTGTTGTTGATGTCGTGCACCATGATGTCGAGGTACAGGTTTGCCTCCTCGTTCGCCGCCAGAATGGCTTCTTCCGCCTGCTTGCGCCCGGTGATGTCGGTGAACGTGACCACCGCCATGAGCGGATTGCCGTCCGCGTCGCGGACGAGGTTGCCGCCGAAGTTGAATATGCGCTGCCAGTCGGTCCCGATGCGCCGGTTCCGCACTTCCATATCCCGAAGGTGCTCCCCGTGCAGGATGCGGGACAGAGGCCATTTTTCCATCGGAAGGACGGTGCCGTCTATGGTCGAAATCTCGAAGAGCGCGCCGAATTCGCTCTGATTGCTCATTATTTCCCCAAGGCCGGGCAGTTCGTACATCTCCTGGGCGGCACGGTTCCAGTGCAGCAGGTTGCCGTCGAGGTCGGCGACGACCAATCCTTCGTTCAGGTTCTCGACGATCGTGCGGAGACTGGGCCTCGCTGTTCCGGAGCGCCCCCTCCGCCCGGATCCGGTCGGTGATGTCCTTCCCCGACCCGATGATCCCGGTGGTGCGGCCGCCGGCATCCTTCAGAATGGCCCCCCTCCAGATGAGCGTGCGTTCATCCCCGCCCTTCGTCACGATGACATACTCATCGCTCCCATACGACGAGGCTATCCCGGATAACCGGTGCGTGAATGCCTGCCGGGTGTCCTCCCGGATCCGCTCCGGGATGGCTACGTCGAACCAGTTCTTCCCGACGAGTTCGTCCTCCCGGTACCCAGGAGTTCACAGCCACGGCGGTTGATGAGGCCGATGGTCTGATCCGCGTTGATGACGACGAGCAGGACGGCAGCCACGTCCAGGTAGCCCTGGGCCCGGTCACGCTCTTTCTCAGTATCTTTCTGCTGGCTCTTCAGTCGCTCGGAGAGCGAGGCGATGACGAATGCGACCACGACGAACATCACCGCACGTCCGTAGTCGTTGAAGGTCACCACTTCGGTCCTGAAGAGGAGGTGACTCGCGAGAACGAGCCCGCCCAGAAAGAACGCCACGATGACGCCCTTTCTCCCCCACCAGAGCGCGGCGAGGATGATGGGTATGTAGAAGAAGTGGGAGAAGACGGTCCCTACCTGCAGGACTAGGTGAAAATAGTACGTCAGAAAGACCGATATCCCGAGCAGGACGCCGATGATGAGTATCCGGGTGGTTTCGGTCAGTGGTGCCATAGCAGGACTCTCCCTCCGTACGTCCTAGATATATTGTTTCCGATTTATAATACTGATTAGAATAGATTGTGAGTCGGTGTTCCCGACATTCTGTTCCTGTTTGCGGATGCAGATCGCCGCACCTTCGATAGAATCTCCCATTTTCGAGCAGGGATTCTCCTGCATGCTGCCTCTGCAGGCGCAGATAGGAAAACAACAGTACAATGCCGGTTTTCTCCTGAATTGGGCGAAAAATCCACTCTCTCCGCACGTCTGCGGAAGCGCTCTGTATCGGTCATCGGGCAACACACTATCACGAGCGGACGTTTCGTCTGCACGATCCGCGGAACGCGATGCAACGTGGTACTTGCTCGACGTGTTCATAACAGCCGACTATCGGCGGAAGGAAGTAACTGTGCAGAGCGATGCAAACCCGGGTGTGTTCCGTGAGACAGACGCACCGCCGTTACCGGCCACCGGCAGACGCTACGATGAACGGCGATACGGGTAGGTAGGAGGAGGATGCGAATCGGCTATGACCGGAGTCACGTAAGGCGGCACGACCTTTAAGGGCAATGAGGGTCTTGAGAGAAATCTTTGGGGTCTCCGGGGGCGGTCGTGGTGGGCGAACGGACGTTCGAAAGGGGGGGGCGCGGGAGTCAGAAACCAGCCGTCAGCGTAGAATGGATCGGTTCCTGCAGATAAAATGCAAGATCTCTTCAACCTTCATCCTGAGCTCTTTGGTTTCGGCTTCGGAATAGTCCGGCATGATGATCCTGAATTTCTGTCCCTATGAATGAGCATTTCTGCGATTTCCCGTTGAACAGGAGATGCAGGAGCATTCGTATCACAACCTTTATGGTTAGGTAAAACCAAACTAATAAAGTATCGGTTACCATGGCGAGAAAAGAGCATTTATGCGAAGTTTTTGAACGCCTGCTCACGATCAAAAACGAATGCTCTTGTCAGATCTTCTCCGAATGCGGACTCGCGGATATGACGATGAAGCAGATCGACTATCTGAAGGTCATTGATGAAAACGGGGACGTAACGTTCAGCAGACTTGCCGAGATCACCAGAAACTCAAAACCCACGATCACGGAGATGGTCAACAGGTTTGTCCGGATGGAGTGTGCGTACAGGCAAAAGTCCCCCGACGACGGAAGAATCGTGTACATCCGCCTGACCGAGAAAGGGCAGATGCTAGCACAGGCCGAACAGAATGCTTTGCGTAGGATGATCGAAAGGATGCCGAACTCATTGGATGAGAAAGAGATGGCTCTCCTTATTGAAATTCTGAAAAAGGTCGGATAATTTTTTTGCTGACTGAAAAGTTAGGTAAAAACGAACTAATTAATGGGGATTACTATGCATCCATCACAAACAGATCTAACCAGAGAAATAATGGTCATACCGCTCTTTGAGACGGTGATCTATCCGAAGAGCCGGACAAAGTTCCAGGTCGACAGAGTCACCGGGGAGCGGCTCTTCGCCGAAGTGAGAAATACCGGATCCGCACATGCGGTCGGGCTGACCGTGCACAGCGGCACCGAGCCCTCGGAGGTATCGGCCGGCACGCTGTATCGAACAGGAAATCTCCTCGAGATCTCGCGTGTCCAGCCTACAGACGACGGATACCTGGTATTTGCAGAGGCAGTCCACCGGGTAACGGCCGTAACGCTCTCGGAAGAAGACGGGCTCTTCTCTGCCGTCTGCGAGCCCGTTCCGGATCTGCTCGATCTCGACGAGACTACCCATGCCGAAATTCTGGCGGATGTCAGAGCAGTTATTCACGAGATAAGCGGCCACTTCCAGGGTTCCGAACAGTTTACCCGGCCCGTCGACACGATGGATTCCATCGACCGGATCATGGGATTCGTCATGCCGTTCATGCCGGTAGACCTTGCCGGGAAGCAGGGGCTCCTCGAGATCGCCTCCGTCCGGAAGCGATACTCTGCATTCCTCGAGATCCTGACGACGCTGAAAGAGAGCATCGCCGTCCGGGTCGATGTTGCAAGAAAGGTCTCTGATAAGGTCGGCAAGGCGAACCGGGAGGCGATGCTGCGGGAGCAGCTGAAGGTGATCCAGGAAGAACTCAATGGAGGCGACGACGCTTCCGGCGAGGAGGGATACCGGGAGCGGATCGAGCGCTCGACGATGCCCGACGAGGTGCGGAAAAAGGCACTTTCTGAACTCAAAAAACTCGAGACCGGCGGCAGCCAGCACCACGAGAGCCAGGGGATCCGGAACTACCTCGACCTCCTGCTCGACCTTCCCTGGACGGTGGAGGAGAAGAAGAGCATCGATATCGAGGAGGCCCACCACGTCCTCGAGAGCAACCATAACGGCCTTGCGAAGGTCAAGGAGCGGATCATCCAGCACCTGGCGGTCATGAAACTCAAACAGGAGAAGCAGGGTTCGATCCTCCTCTTCGCAGGCCCGCCCGGCACCGGCAAGACGAGCCTCGGGAAGAGCATCGCAGACGCCCTCGGGCGGGAGTACGTCAGGATCAGCCTCGGCGGCATCAAGGACGAGGCGGAGATCCGGGGGCACCGGCGGACCTACGTCGGGTCGCTGCCCGGACGGATCGTGCAGGGCATGAAGCGAGCAGGGACGAAGAATCCGGTCTTCATCCTCGACGAGATCGACAAACTTGCCGTCTCCTACTCGGGAGACCCGGCGAGCGCCCTCCTCGAGGTCCTCGACCCCGAGCAGAACAGCACGTTCTCGGACCACTACCTCGAGGTTCCGTACGACCTCTCCGACGTGCTCTTCATCGCGACCGCAAACTCCCTCGCGACGATCCCGGCACCGCTCCTCGACCGGATGGAGCTCATCGAGATCTTGGGCTACACGAAGAACGAGAAGTTCGCGATTGCCAAAGACCACCTGCTGCCAAAGACCCTGGAAGAGCACGGCCTCGATGCGGAGAAACTCCGGATAGAGGACGAAGCCCTGATGGTGATCATCGAGCGGTACACCCGCGAGGCGGGCGTCCGGGCGCTCACAAAGCAGCTCTGCAACGGTCGCACGGTTCGTCTCCGCGAAGATCGTCTCGGGGAAGGCCGACCTCCCGTACGTGGTGACGGTGGAGATGCTCTCCGAGATCCTCGGACGGGAGACGAACCGGCAGGAGGTGGCCAGGAGAGAGAACGTGCCCGGCGTCGTCACCGGACTTGCATGGACACCGGTCGGCGGAGACATCCTCTTCATCGAGGGTACGTTCATGCCCGGAAAGGGAAAGCTCACGCTGACCGGCCAGCTCGGGGACGTGATGAAGGAGTCTGCGCAAATCTCGCTCAGCCTCATTCGGTCGCGCCTCGCGAACACCGTCGACCGGTTCGACTTCATCACAAGCGACATCCACATCCACGTGCCGTCTGGGGCGACGCCGAAGGACGGGCCTTCGGCGGGCGTGACCCTCTTTACGGCCCTGGCGTCTCTCATCACCGGCAGAACGGTCGACCCGAAGACCGCCATGACCGGAGAGGTGACGCTCTCGGGTGCCGTGCTGCCGGTCGGGGGCATCAAGGAGAAGGTCCTCGCCGCACACCGGGCGGGAATAACGAAGGTGATCCTGCCGCAGGAGAACGAGCGGGACCTGCAGGACGTGCCCGACGATGTCCGGGACGAACTGACGTTCGTGACCGTGGAAACCGTCGAAGAGGTCTTGAGAGAGGCGCTCGGGATCGAGATGCCGAAGATGGTTGTGTCGTATGCAGGCAACCGTTTCGTGCCTGCGCACCATCTGTAATCGCGATGTGATCCCGGACGGGGGGAGCATTCCCTCCCTCCGCTGACCGGTTCGGCAGCGGCAAAGTCGCCCCTTCACCCGCTCTGGATTTTGGCGAAGAAGAGGTGGCCGGATCAGGATACCGGCTTACCTGGTTCCGGCGGCGGAACAAGCCGGTAGACGCGGCCGGTCTCCCCGGTCGGCCCCCGGTTCTCCGAGGTCAGGACATAGAGTTCACGCTCCGCGTCCTGCCCGAATGCGAGGATGTAGGCGCCGATGGTCCGGTTCTCCGTCCCGTTCACGGCCACCTCGACCTCCCCAAACTCCCACATCTCTTCGGTGCTGGTGTTCTCCGGCGGCGTTGCTACGAAGATGATGCCGTCGCCGTCGGCACCCGCCCGGTTCCATTCGCCGAAGATGTAGCGCCCCCGAAATGCAGGGATCGCACTGCCGCGGTAGACGTATCCGCCGATAACGACCATGCCGATGCCGCCGGGCTGCTTGGCGTTCGGATACTCGATGATCGGGGCGATCAGGGGTTCACCGCGGAGGCCGGACTCGGGCACGTCTTCCGGTGACTGGTAGGGGTTCCTGGGGTCGAAGGCATGGTTGCCTTCCTTGAGGTTCCACCCATGATTGCCGCCCGCTTCGACGATCTTTACCGATTCCCAGAGGTACTGCCCGGCGTCGGCAGCAAACAGGCGGTTTTCGCCTCCGGCATCGAAGGCCGTGCGCCACGGATTGCGGAGGCCATAGGCGTAGATCTCATCCCGCCCCTCTTTCCCGACAAACAGGTTGTCCTTCGGGATCCCGTAGGGCTCCTCGCCGTCGATATCGATCCTGAGGATGCTGCCGAGCAGCGTGGTGATGTCCTGCCCGTTTCCTTCGGGCGGGTGACCTGTACCGACGTCGCGGCCACCGCCGCCGTCACCGAGCGGGATGTAGAGGTAGCCGTCAGGGCCAAAGGCGATCGAGCCGCCGTTGTGATTGAGCTGCGGCTGGTCGACCTCCAGGATCACCCGCTCGGAGTAGGGGTCCGCCCGGTTTTTGTCGTCTGCCCGGACGGTAAATTCCGCTATCCGGCTGGTGTGATCCCAGTCAGGAGGCGCCCCTTCTGCGAGCGGGGCGCTGTAGTAGACGAAGAACCTGCCGTTCTCCGTGAACTTCGGGTGGAACGCAAGGCCGAGCAGTCCGCGTTCATCGTATCCGCGGCGCAGCCTGACGATCCGGCCGGTGAGGTCTAGGAAGGGCTGGTCGAGCAGACGGCCGTCTCCGTCGATGATCCGGATGATGCCGACCTGATCCGCGACGAAGAGCCGCCCGCTCCCGTCGCCCGGGGATGCGAGCGCGACGGGCGCGGTGAATCCCCCGGCAACCGGCTCCAGACCCACCTGTCCCTGGATTGCCGTTTCGACTTTTTCTCCTGATCGATGGTCTCGCCCCCGATCGGGGATGGATCGAGCGGAAGTACTTAAAAATACCTGGCCGGGCTGTGGCCGTGCTATCACGAACGGACTATCGTCTGCAGGGTGCTCTCGCGGGTGCGATGCAGGCGGCGGCTGAGCGATCGCATGCTGCCGTTTAACCGGCTTTCCGGCCGGAGATGCCAGGCTTTAGAGGGCTAACCGCTGATGGGAAGAACGTGACCAAAAACCTGCAGAGCGGATCGTGTTTCGGAAAATACATTACAAACAAAACGAAGCATCTGGTGATATGCCTTTACCGGAAATAGGCTGTTGCGGTGCGTACTGCGGGACATGTCGGGCAATGAAGGAACACCTCTGCAAAGGATGTACATTAGGATACGATACCGGAGAGCGGGATATCGGCAAGGCCAGATGCAGGATAAAGGTATGCTGTATTACAAAGGGGTATACTTCTTGCGCCGATTGTCCAGATCTCCTCACATGCCAGATAATTAACGAGTTCTACGGTAAAAAGGGGTATAAATACAAAAAGTATCAGGAGGCGACTCTGTTCATCAAACAGAATGGGTATCCTGCATTTCTCAAGATAGCCGATACCTGGACGAATGCCTATGGAAAATATAAGCGTGAGTAACTTTGTTAATGCGTTCAACCCGCTCGTGCATTAGGATGAGCACGCCCGTATCGTCGAAGCCCCTGCCTCAATTCCCGATGCGAGAGCCTGATAGAACCCACAACCTTTGAATAGTCTCCCCTCCTTCCCCTTCATAGTGCGTGGCCGACGCCTGCCTTTTCGGAGTGATGCGTGAATGACGCGAAAGATCATACGCTGCCCGATCTGCCGGAGTACCGATGTTTACTGGGATGCCCGCGGCCTGTATGCGACGCTGTACTACTGTCGACAGTGCGGGTACCAGGGAGCGTTCATTCTTGAGTGCGATGAGGAAGATGACGATCAGCCGGGTTGAATAGAAACGTCGCCTCTCCGGCTACCGTAGTGTATCATGAATCTGCCGGCTCTTTTGGCTGAGGCTCCGGATACCCTCAAGGACCTTGCAGTCAACCGGTATCCGGAACGTCAAAGTCAAGCTTCACGAAATCCCCTTCAGCCTCGATGCAGTTCATATCCTCGATGAACTGGCGTTTCTTCTCCTGCTCCACCATATGCGAGAGGAGGTCTTTAGATAGTGTCGTAAATATTCTCTCGCTTCCCGACCTTGATGACGTACACAATCAGAGCCTTCTTTCGCAGGTCCAGGACGGCACGATAGTTGCCCACCCGCAACTTGAAGTAAGGAGACCCCTGCAGGTGCTGCAGGTGCTCGTGAGGATTGTCACGGATCTTCTCGACCGCTGCGATGATCCTCGCAGCGGTTTCGCGGGGAAGTTGTTTCAGATTTTTGAGCGCCTTTTCAGTCCAGATCACCGTATAGGGCATCTAATCAATCCCGAGTTCTCTTTTCAGCTCATCCGTCGTATAGACTCTCCCGGCCTTGATATCCTGAATTGCTTCTTCGATGTCGCGGATATCCTCATCCGTCAGCTCCTCCGCAGCCTCCTCCAGGGCGTCCCGGGTGAGGCGCTCGATCACTTCGTTGTACGTCTCCCGGGGGTATTTTTTCAACGCATCCAGCCTCTGCTTTACGTCCGGAGTCACCTTGATTGTAGCTTCCACTGCCATACACCATAATACACCACAGGGTAACATCAATCTTTCCAGAATCCAATAGGCCAACCCGGAATAGAGTGCCGGAACGACGTCGTGGAAGGTGTCCGGAAGTGTGCTGCTTTCGGGTTTTCGCCGGCAAGCTCAAACACCGCATCTCAAACTCCCTTTCATATCTACGAAAGCGTTCATCGTGAGGTATCACCGAGAGGGTGACACCCGCACGGACATCATTTATCGCTCATCGGGTAATGTATGATCACGAGCAGGGGTGCGATGAGATGAGGCATCTGCATTACCGTATCCTCCTCCGGAAAGAGCCGGAAGGCGGGTATACCGTCACCGTGCCGACGCTTCCCGGCTGCGTCACCTTCGGGGAGACCGTCGATGAAGCAATAACAATGGCACGGGAGGCCGTCGGGATCTATATTGAGGATCTCCGGGAGAAGGGCGAAGAGATTCCGAACGAGGAAGGACTCTTGGAATACACCCTCACTGCCAAAGTCAGGGAATGAACGTCCAGTCTCCCTCCTTACTCCCGCAGACGTATGTTACTCCCTCCTAAGACCTCCCGCCGCCTACGCATGATCACCGGAGTGTCCGTACGGAGGTGTAAGTGTACACACACCGCAAACAGAAAGCGAGAGAAAGATAAAATGACAAACGAACCGCGCAAAAACCGTATCCGGCGACGGCTCCCCATCACCGTCTCCCCGGAAGTCCACGAGTTTCTAAAAAACCGCGTCGGCAATGCCAGCAGATTCCTCGATGCGCTAACAAAGATGCTATTTCCCGAATACAGCCGCGATATTTTTTCTTTCGCAAAAACGGATGGACCGAGGGCAATTGAACCCGCGGCCTCTTCCATGCCAAGG
>CAWGXH010000004.1:0-1857426 GCA_963826525.1 uncultured Methanomicrobiaceae archaeon
GTCAGGGAGCCCTCATTCGAAAATCGGCGGCACCCCTTCACCCCACCTCTCCCACAATCCGCAGGATCTCTTCCATCGACGCATGCGCCGCCGCGATCAGCGTGCCGTCGAAAATGTGGGTCTCCAGGCCGAGCTTGCCCTTGTAGCCGTCGCGGCGAGCGCCGCCATGATGGCCTTCCAGTCTTCCTTTTCCGGGCTGGCGGGCATCACGCCCTTGGCCTTCACCTGGATGTTCAGCAGGCGTTTGGGGCAGCAGCTTCGTAGCCGTCGGGATACGAGTTTCCTTCCCGTATGCGTTGTGCGGGTCCCAATTCATGCCACCCACTTGGACCGGAATCAGCTTTCATGATGTCGGCCAGTTCCGCGGACGTGCCGACGTTCTGCGAGACATCTCGTTCTCAATCAGCAGGTAGATCTTCTCTTTTCCGGCGGTCTCGCGCCATCTCGCCGAGAGTTCCGGCAACACGCGGAAACGCGCTCCGCGGGTCCCGAGCCGGGTGCCGTAAACACGCGGACCTTGTCGCAGCCCATGCTGTGCGCGCAGCGGATGGCCTTCTGAAGTCGTCCATGCGCCGGTCGAAGCGCCTTCTCGCCGCCACGCTGCTCCGCGCGCCCCGGAGCCTCCGGCCGCCTGCGCGCGGGCTCCATGCCCGGCCAGGTGAACTTCATCAGGCTGGTATTGACGAACGAAACCTCGAGGCCTTCGCGCTTGAACCTCAGCGCGTCCGCCTTGATATCGGCCTCGTTGCAGGGTGAAGTATTCCTTGCGGGTCTCCGCCCGGTGCCGGTCGCGGATTTCCACGCTGCGTCAAGCCATACTGGTGCGCGAAGGCGATAGAGTCGTCGGTGGTGTCCCCGATCTCGTCCGTGATGGCGCTGATGCGCGACTTATCCCAGGGGGTTCGCGCGCGCAAGGGCAGGGCGCAAGCGGCGCCGGCGGCCGCCAGAAGTTCTCGCCTGGTCATAGTGGGATTGTACTGCGTGCGGAGCCTCCGTGGTGGGCGTGGTAGGCACGGGCGGATTCGAACCGCCGACCTGTCGCTTAGGAGGCGACCGCTCTATCCAACTGAGCTACGTCCCCACGCTCTTTTCTATCGTAGCGTTCGAGGCCCTTGCGGCCAATGTCCGTGCGGTAGTGCATGCCTTCGAAGCGGATCTTCCGCACGCCCGCGTAGGCGCCGTCGATCGCGTCCGCAGGTCCACCCCGCCGGCGGTGACCCCTAGCACGCGCCCGCCGGCGGTTTCGAGCCCGTCGCGCCCATGCCGCGTTCCCGCGTGGAACACCGTGGCTCCCGCGGCTTCGGCCGCTTCGATGCCCGCGATGGGTTTTCCCGCCTGGTATCGCCCGGGATATCCGCCCGAAGCCATCACCACGCACACGCTCGGGCCCGCGCGCCACTCGATCTTCGCCGAGGCCAGGTTCCCCTCCGCCGCCGCCATCAGCCCGGCAGCGAAATCGCGACCCATGCGGTGCATCAGCGGCTGGGTTTCCGGATCGCCCATCCGGACGTTAAACTCCAGCACCTTGGGCCCGCTGCCGTCATCATCAGGCCGGCGTAGAGAAAACCCGTGAACCCGGTGGCCTCGACCGTCGGGCGGATAATGCGGTCCATGAAAATCGCGCTCTCGCGCGGCGGTGAGAATGCGCGGCGTCGCAATAGGCGCCCATGCCGCCGGTGTTCGGGCCGGTGTCGCCGTCGAAGACGGCCTTGTGGTCCTGCGTGGCGCGAGCGGCAGCACGTCGCGGCCGTCGCACAGCGCGATGAAGCTGACTTCTTCGCCGCGCAGGAACTCTTCGATCACTAGCGGCCCTTTGAGCGTGGCCAGCGCCTGCTCCGCTTCGGCGCGGTCGTGGGCCACCACCACGCCCTTCCCCGCGGCCAGCCCATCCACTTTCAGCACTACCGGGAACCCGAAGCGGTCCAGCGCTTGCCGGGCGTCTGTTTGCGTTGTCGGCGGTGACGAACTCGGCCGTGGGGATTCCACTTTGCACAAAAAAGTACTTTGCAAAACTCTTACTGCCTTCGAGTTGCGCGGCCGCCGCGGTCGGCCCGACGAACCTGCCGTCCACTTGCGCGAAACACATCCACAACTCCCTCAACCAGCGGGACCTCCGGCCCCACCACCGTCAGGTCCGCGCCGAGCGCTGCGGCCATCGCCAGATAGCCTTCGGGCGTGGCGCGATCCGCGACCGGGATGCAAGCTGCCGAACCTCGCTATGCCCGGATTGCCCGGCGTGGCAAATACCTGTTGACGACCGGCGACTGTGCTCAGCCTCCATGCCAGCGCGTGCTCGCGTCCTCCGCCGCCAATCACCAGTATTTTCATTTCGATACAATGATAGCAATGCAGGAGAAGTACGACGTCGTCGTGATCGGCGCGGGGCACGCCGGATGCGAGGCGGCCCGCGCGTGCGCGCGGATGGGACTGAAGACCGCCATCGTCGACGATGAACCTGGATCTGATCGCGCAGATGTCCTGCAACCCGGCCGTCGGCGGGATTGCCAAGGGCCACCTCGTGCGCGAAATCGATGCGCTCGGCGGGGTCATGGGCGAGGTCACCGATGCCGTGGGCATCCAGTTCCGCCTCCTGAACACCAGCCGTGGGCCCGCGGTGTGGTCCCCGCGCGCGCAGTGCGATAAGAAGATGTACCGAACGCGCATGCGCGAGGTACTTGAGCGCGAGCCGAATCTTCGGATCAAGCAGGCGGAGGTGGCGGCGCTCTGATCATCGGGGATGGGCGCGCAATGTCACTGGTGTGCAGTTGCGGGACGGGCGCGTCGATCCAGCCGCCGCCGTGATCGTCACTACGGGCACGTTTCTGAACGGCCTGGCCCATGTCGGGGAGATGACGTACACTTGCGGGCGCAACGGAGAGGCTCCGTCGAACCTGCTGGGCGAACAACTTCGCACGCTGGGGCTCCATTGGACCCGCCTGAAGACCGGGACGCCTCCGAGGCTTGACGGGCGGACCATCGATTGGTGCGCTTCGAGGCGCAGCCGGGAGATGCGGAGCCCACGCCCTTTTCTTTCCTGACCCACCGCATCGACCGGCCCCAGGTGGCTTGCCACATCGGGTACACCACGGAGGAAACGGGCCGCGTGCTGCGGGAGAGCTTCCACCGGTCGCCTCTCTATAGCGGCCAGATCGAAGGCATCGGCCCGCGGTATTGCCCGTCCATCGAAGACAAGATCGTCAAATTTCCGGACAAGCCGCGTCACCAGATCTTCCTGGAGCCTGAAGGGCTGGATACGAACGAGGTCTATCGTGAACGGGATGTCCACCAGCATGCCTGTGGATGTTCAGGAGGCCGATGGTCGCGTCGGTACCGGGGTCTCGAACGCGCCGAGATGATCCGCCCCGGTTACGCCATCGAATACGATGCGATTGATCCGCGGGAACTGGCCCACACCCTGGAGGTAAAGTCTATTTCGGGCTTGTACCTGGCGGGCCAGATCAACGGGACCTCCGGTTATGAAGAAGCCGGCTGCCAGGGGATTATCGCTGGAATCAACGCCGCTTGCCGGCTGGGGGGAGCCGAGAAGTGGTCATCGGCCGAACGGAAGGGTACACGGGCATTCTGATCGACGACCTGATTACCAAGGGGGCGGATGAGCCCTACCGCATGTTCACCTCGCGAGCCGAGTTTCGCCTGCATCTGCGTATTGATAACGCCGATGAGCGGCTCACGCCCATGGGGCGGCGGGTGGGTCTGGTGAACGACGAACGGTGGGAGGCATTCACGCGCAAACAGCGCAGAAAGAGAGGCTCCGCGCCGCTTTGGACGGGCACTCCCATACTCAGCGCCTCAAGCGGCCGGAATCGTCGATAGCGGAAATCGCCGGTTGGGTGCGGGAGACGCTCGGTGAGGAACCCCTGCGGGAACGCCGAGCTTAAGATCCGTATTCAGAATAGCGCAGATATCGAAGACGTTCTCGATAGCGTACTCGATGCGCTTGTAGATGCCGTCTCTGACAATGCCGAGATCCAGGAATGCATTGACAGTATCGGGAAGATGCTCCCTGACCAGATCGACGCTCTCTTCCATCTCCTGCAGTTTGATACGGATCACCGTATCCCGGAGGGCTCCCGTCACACGATCGCCTCTTTGCCGATATAGTCATACAGCCGGTGTTTGAACGCGTCGAACTCCCGGATCGTCTCGAGAGCGACGTCGTAGAGGAACCGCTCGTCGGGACAGTAGACGATGCGTCCCCGCAGAACCTCCACCCGGACGTAGAGCGGCAGGTTCCCGAAGATCTGGATATCGTACCGGTCGTCGAAGAGTTCGGAGAGCGCGAAAAACCGGAACCGTTCTCCCTCCTCTCGGTCTCCGTCGTAGTATATGCAGAGATCGACGTCGGAGGAATCCCTCGCCCGTCCTTCGGCAACGGAGCCGTAGAGGATGATAAAGCGGACCCTGTCGAAACCCTCGAGGGGCCTGAGCCGCTCGAGTGCATGCCGGACGAGTTCTTCCGCCGTTCTCATTCCACAGTCCCTCGTCCATAGGTGGCATCTCTCTCCCATTAACGTTTCCGCCGGAGCGCTTCCGGCATCGCGAGCGGGGTGTGCCTGATGCCCCCCGGAGTCCGGTATCCCGCTCTTCCACATATATCGACCCGGATGAGCAGGTCTGCCGGCCGTTTCGTCATGCCCTGATATGTGGTTGTAACGCTTTTTAGAACCGAATTCCGGAGCGTCCGCATGCTCCTTTCGGCATGCCATATCTATATACCGGCACGCATGCGGTTGCCGATGTTTGCAGAAGATGAACATTCGATTTTTCGTCAATGGAGAATTCCTGGGCACGGAATCACGCCGTGGAATGGTGACGAGCAGTTTATCTCCATCGGCATCACGCAGAGCACGGAGGCTCCTGCCGGGGAGGCGCCTTCCACCAGCCAGAACCCCCGCCCTTCCGCAGAACACCTCCGGGCCGCATGCACAATAGGTATCTAGCATAAGAGACGGAATGATCATGCACAGAGGCAGAGAAGAAGGCATGATCGTTGTCGGGATTGATCCGGGGCTGGCGAGGGTCGGGTACGGCGTTCTCAGCAGAGGCGACCGGCACCCGACACCGCTCGCGTTCGGCTGCATCGAGACCGACAGCGACCGGAGCACGCCCCAGCGCCTCCGGGAGATCTACGACCGGATCTCGGCAGTCCTCGACGAGTACGAACCCGCGTGGGTCGCCGTCGAGCAGCTCTTCTTCACCCGGAACGTCACCTCCGCGATGCACGTCAGCGAGGCGCGGGGCGTCCTCCTCCTCGCCGCGGAGCAGCGGGAGATCCCGATCGCGGAGTACACCCCGAACCAGATCAAGCAGGCGGTCACGGGATCGGGGCGTGCCGACAAACAGCAGGTGCAGGAGATGATGCGGCGGCTTCTCCGGCTGCAGGAGATCCCGAAACCCGACGACGCCGCGGACGGCCTTGCCATCGCCCTCTGCCACATGAATATGCTGCGATAACTATGATAGCCCATCTCTCTGGAGAACTGGCATCCACCGGCGATAAGTGGGTGGTGATCGATATCGGCGGCGTCGGCTACCGGGTCTCCGTCACCCAGCCGACGCTGCAGGCGCTCCGGCGAGACCGACGGCCGCGTCCGGGTGCACACCCACATGGTCGTCCGCGACGACGACATCCAGCTCTACGGGTTCCTCCACCAGAGCGAACTCGAACTCTTCCGGATCCTGATCGCCGTCTCCGGGATCGGCCCCCAGATCGCGATGAACATCCTCTCCCAGATCTCCTTTGAGGAGTTCGCGATGGCGATCGTCGGCGAGGACGAAAAGGCGCTCACCCGGATCCCCGGGATCGGGCAGAAGAGCGCGAAGCGCCTGATCCTCGAACTCAAAGAGAAGATGAAGAAGCACCCCCGGGCAACCGCCGGCGGCAGGCGGGCGGCGGAGGCCGACGATGCGGTGAGCGCCCTGATATCGCTCGGGTTCTCGCCGCGGGAGGCGCAGGAGACGGTCGACGCGGTCCTGCCGGGCCTCAACAGCCCGAGCGTGCAGACCCTGATCCGCGCGTCGCTCGCCCGCCTGCGGGAGCGCTGATACCATGCAGAGACTCCCTTCACCGAAAGTCCTTGCCGAAGAGCAGGACGACGCCACGATCCGGCCGGGGCGCTTCGACGAGTTCGTGGGCCAGGCGCAGATCAAGGAGACCCTCGCCATCGCCATCGACGCGGCAAAGCGGCGCGGCGAGACCCTCGACCACATCCTCTTCTCAGGGCCGCCGGGGCTCGGCAAGACGACGCTCGCCCAGATCATCGCCCGGGAGATGGGCGTCGCCATCCGGAGCACGACGGGGCCGGTGCTCGACAAGCCCGGCGACCTTGCCGCCCAGCTGACCGCGCTCTCCGAGGGCGACATCCTCTTCATCGACGAGATCCACCGCTTGAATCCGGTGGTCGAGGAGATCCTCTACCCGGCGATGGAGGACTCCTGCATCGACGTCATGATCGGCGAGGGGCCGGGAGCCCGGGCGGTGCAGCTCCCGCTCGAGGAGTTCACCCTCATCGGGGCGACGACGAAGGTCGGGCTGCTCGGCTCGCCGCTCCGGGACCGGTTCGGGTTCATCTTCCGGCTCAATCTCTACGAGGTAGCCGACCTCGTCAAGATCGTGCTCCGGAGCGCCGGGATCATGCAGACGCCGATCACCCCGGAAGGCGCGCTCGAGATCGCGAAACGGAGCCGCGGGACACCGAGGATCGCAAACCGCCTGCTCCGGCGGGTGCGGGACTTCGCGCTGGTCCGCGGCGACGGCAGCATCGACGCTCCGACGGCCGATCTCGCGCTGACCATGCTCGGGATCGACGGCCTCGGCCTCGACGACCTCGACCGGCGGATCCTCTCGGTGATCGCGGACGACTTCGGCGGCGGGCCGGTGGGCGTCAAGACGATCGCGATCTCGATCGGCGAGGAGGTGCGGACGGTCGAAGAGGTCTACGAGCCGTACCTCATCCAGATAGGGTTCATCAAACGGACGCCCCAGGGCAGGGAGACGACGGAGGCCGCACGGCGGCATCTCAAGGCGCCGGTCCGCGGCTGACGATACGGAACGGCTGGTCGAAGATCCATACAGGAGCAGCCCGATACACACACTTCGTAGAACTGGAAATTCTGCCAGGAATCCGGCCTATCGCATCGCGGGGGAGGGATCGGGAGGGGGCAGCCCCCCTCCCGGCAGATAATAGCGGAGTGATCTCGAGCACATCCCAAAAATATTCGAGGATGGAACGATCGATCTGGATCGACGCACTCCTCTCGGGTATATCAGCAAAAAAGTGCATCAGAGGCAGAACCTGCAAGGTCCCGGATATGCCTTGGGTATCGCGTGGGAGGAAGGTGCGGGAGGGGGTCTCCCCTCCTGCCAGAGAGTATTGGGCCCGAGTTCCATCAGGTGGTGGAGGGAGAGGAAGCCTTCACGTCCGAGCCCCCGTCATCCGCAAGGGTCCTGACACCGTAGTAGATCGCCGGCAGGGTGTTCTTTCCCCGCGGGCTCGGCGAGGACGGTGCAGTCGCACCCGATCTCCTCGAGCTGATCCCGGATCAGGAACCGGTGATCGGCGTTGGTGACGATGCAGATCTCTCCCGGCGAGGAGAAGAGGAGCGACCGCTTCACCGTCTTCTGAAAGAGCGATTCGTCATCGAAGAGTTTGATGAACTGCTTCGGGTACTGCTCCCGGCTGAGCGGAAAGAGCCGGGTGCCGCTGCCCCCTGCGAGAATAAGGGTCTTCATGAGTGCACTCCCTGCCTGCGGTACCGCATGGGACTGCGAGTATTTCACGGGATCAAATAAAGGCAGGTGGTCGGTGGAGACCGGGATCACTCCCGCAGGATCTCGACCCAGCCCGGCATCCGCGCCCGGGCGCCCGGATCGAGCGTATCGACCTTCTCAAACGCCTTCGCCGCGTCGCGGAAATTCCCGATCTTGCCGAGGCACTTGCCCGCATTGAGCCAGGCCTCGACGGCGGCCGGGGCAGCATCGGTCGCCTTCGCGAAGGCTGCCGCCGCATCGGGGAAGTTCCCCTCCCGGACGAGGACGACGCCCAGGTTGTTCCAGGCGGCAGCGTTGCCGGGATCGACGGCCAGAGCCCGTTCGAAGGCCGCCCGTGCCTCGGCAGCCCGGTCGAGCCTTCCAAGGATAACACCCAGACTGTTCAGTGCCGCTGCATCGCGGGGGTTCTCCCTGACCCTGGCCTGAAGCCTGGCGAGGGCATCGGCATCGTTCTCCACGGGACGGCGCGGCGTTCTCCGGGGGGGCTGTGCATTCGTGGCGGGGGACATGGTCATACCTCGTTATACGAGCGTATCGGCAGAGGACACTTAAATGTGTATCGATAGTGAATTCACCGGGTTTCACGGCAAAGGGAGCATCGGAGCGAGCTGAACGGACCTTTACATCCCGGAGCAATGCGAGAGGCATCAGGATATCCGCACAATCTGGTATTTAACCGTAACGAATAAAGAATCCTGCGATCCAAGGGTACTGGAGGAATCCAACGCATCTGAAATGGCATAATACCCCGGGGGGAATGCAGAGCAGGACAGGAGAACATACGGGAGCCTTCGGCGTCACGGGAGGGAAAATCGCATAGGAGACTTTTCCCGGAAAAATCGGTATCTGAGCAGCATTCCGCGATACCGCCACTCCATGCGGGCACCACCGCCGGCGTGTGCACCCTCCCCGTAAAAAGAGTGCCCGAACCCTTCAGGTGTCGCCGCACCGCAGGGCGCGGTCACCGTCCAAGGATTTCGGCAATCCGCCGGCTCGCATCCCCGTCTCCGAAGACGGCCCGCTGTTCTCCCGCAGGGGCGAAATCGCGGATAGCGTCGAGGATAGCCGCGGTATCGGTGCCGACGAGGACGTTCCAGCCGTCCTCGACCGTCTCGACCCACTCGGTATTCTCGCGGAGGGTGACGCAGGGCACCTTCAGCAGGTAGGCCTCCTTCTGCACCCCGCCCGAGTCGGTGAGGACGAGCCGGGCGCCGGCGAGCAGCCGGAGCATATCGAGGTAGCCGAGCGGTTCGACGAGCCGGATGTGCGGGGCGGCGGCGAGCCGGTCGTAGAGGTTGTACTCTCGGAGGTACTTCGCGGTCCGGGGGTGCAGCGGGAGGACGAGCGGCTCGTCGAGCGCGGTGAAGGCATCCACGATCCGTTCCAGGTTCGCCGGATCGTCGGTGTTGCTCTGCCGGTGCACCGTCGCCACGAGGTAGCCCCTCTCGGTGAGATCGAGCGTGGCGAGAATCTGCGATCGCTCCTCCGCGATCGCCCGGTTGTACAGGAGCGCGTCCAGCATCACGTCCCCGACGAGGTGGACGCCGGCGGTCACGCCCTCGGCACGGAGGTTTGCCACGGCCGTCTCCGTCGGGCAGAAGAGCAGATCCGCAACGTGGTCGCTCACCACCCGGTTGACCTCCTCGGGCATCTGCCGGTCGTAGCTCCGGAGACCTGCCTCGACGTGGGCGACCGGGATATGGAGCTTTGCCGCCGCGAGCGACCCCGCGAGCGTCGAGTTCGTATCGCCGTAGACGAGCACCAGATCCGGCCCCTCGGCGAGGAGCACATCCTCGATAGCGGCGAGCATCGCCCCGGTCTGGCGGCCCTGCGAGGCGGAGCCTATCTGCAGGTTGTAGTCCGGCTTCGGGATGCCGAGCTCGTCAAAGAAGACATCCGACATCCCGTGGTCGTAGTGCTGGCCCGTGTGGACGAGGACTTCCTCGTGCCTACGCCGGAGCTCCCGGGAGACCGGGGCGCACTTGACGAACTGCGGACGGGCGCCGACGACCGAGACGATCTTCATCCGTTCACCGGGTGATTGTTCTTATCGCCCCTGCCGATCCCCTTGTAGACGAAGCCTGCGGCGATGAAGGCATCGGGGTCGAGGACGTTCCTGCCGTCGACGATCACCGGGTGCTCCTGCCCGGTCAGCCTCCGCACGCGGGCAGGATCGAGCCGCCCGTAGAGATCGTGGCCGGCGAAGATCGCGATCGCGTCGGCGCCGGCGAGCACCGCGTGAAGATCGGTCTCGATCGGGATGCCGACGTCCTCAAGGGCGTAGGGGTCGTGGACGGCGACCGTCGCTCCCGCCGCCGTCACGAGATCGTAGAACGGCTCGGCGGGGGTGTTCCGGGCATCCCCGGAGTTCTTGATGAACGCCCAGCCGAGGAGGGCGATCTTTGCGCCGGCGAGGGGCTTTTCCACCCGCTCGAGCCCCTGGCGGGTCAGCGTCGCCATGTGCCGGGGCATGAAGTCGTTGATCGCCCGGGCGACGCCGAAGATCGACTCCTGCCCGTGGGGATAGTCGAGGTCGCCGCCGAGCATCTGCGCCCCGCGTTCGAGGTGCCAGGTATCCTTCGTCAGGCAGTGGCCGCCGACCCCGGCGCCCGGCCAGAGGATCGCCCGGGTGATCCCCTCGCCCTTCAGGGAGTCGACCCCGGCGCGGACGTCGTAGACGTTGACGCCCATCGCCTCGCAGTGCAGGGCGAGCTGGTTCGCAGCGGCGATCTGCAGGTCGCGGAACGCGTTCTCGGCGGTCTTCGTCACCTCGGCGGCGGTCGCGGTCATCGGGATGATTTTTCCAACAGTCAGCACCGGTGCGTAGAGCTCGATCGCCCGTCTCGTCGAGACCTCGTCGATCCCGCCGACGATCCGGTCGTGCTCCCGGATGTTCCGGAGCAGCCGGCCGACCATCACCCGCTCGGGGGCGTGGGCGAGGGCGAAGTCGACGCCGGCGACGAGCCCGGACTCCTCCTCGAGGATCTCCTTCGCCATGCCGGTCGTCGTGCCGGGGGTGATCGTCGACTCGAGGACGACGAGCGTGCCCGGCGTCAGGTAGCGGCCCGTCTGGCGGAGCCCCTCGACGAGCGGCCGGAAGTCCGGGATCAGGTCTTTCGGGTCGGCAAACGGCGTCTGGATCGCGAGGGTGACGGCGTCGCACTCGGCGATCTTCGCAAAGTCCGCGGTGCACCGAAATTTTCCGGCGCCCACGGTCTTCTTGATCAGGTCTTCGAGCCCCGGCTCCTCGCCCTTCAGGGGAGCTCGCCCCGGTTGAGCATGGCGATCTTATAGCCGGAGGAGGGGGAGTCGCGCTGGAAGCCGTAGACCTGTTCGATAGAGAGGACGTCGGCGAAGAGGGCCGCCGCCGGAATCCCGACGTAGCCCATGCCGATGACGCCGACCCGGCGGATCGGCCCTCGTGCGTCGATGTGTGACTGTAATGGAGATGTCATGGTGGTACCTGCTCACGATGCCCGGCCGATCTCCTCGCAGATCGCGAGGTTCGCCGCCGCCTGATCGGGGGTGATGGGGAATGATTTGCCCTGCTTCGCACAGTCGAGGAAGGTCGCCAGCTCGACCTTCAGCGGTTCGACCTTGTTGACGAGCACCTTCTCGATGATATTCTCCTGGACGTAACGCTCGTTCTCGGAGGAGTAGCGTTCGGGCTTCCGGTAGACGTAGACCTCCTGGGTCATGAAGTCGCCCTCGATCGTCATATCCTCCTGCTCGATGTAGACCGACCGGATCTTCTTCGACGACTTCCGGCTCGCCGAGAGGTAGACCGGCGTCGTCCCGAAGGTGAAGAGGGCGCTGCAGACGTCCGCGGTGCCGCCGGTGGTGAGGGAGTATGCCCCATCGAAGAGGACGTTCCGCATGATGTCGATGTCGTGGATCATCAAATCCTCGACGACCGAGGCGTCCGTGATCCGCCCGGAGGCAGGGTTGTGCCGCTTGAACTCGACGTAGAGGGGGGTATCCATGATCTTCCGGATCTCCTCGACGATCGGATTGAACCGCTCGATATGCCCGACCCCGACCGTGAGATCGTCCGGGATCTTCGCGAGCAGGCCCCGGCTCTGCTCCGCCGTCGAACAGATCGGCTTTTCAAGCAGCATCGCCACGCCACCGTCGAGCACCTCCGACGCGACCGGAAAGTGAAACCGTGTGGGGACACAGACGCTCACCGCATCCACCCGCTTCAGCATCTCGGCGAGACTATGAGAGACCACGGCATCGTGTCTCCGTGCAAGGTCTTCCGCAGCCTTCTGGTTGAGGTCATACACATACAGTGAATCGACACGTTTTAACTCAGAATAGATGCGGACGTGGTTTCTTCCCATGACGCCGACACCAATAACACCTACATCCAATCAAATTCCCCCCGGTTCATCAATCGAGCTCCGGTTGTGTCAGATGAGGTCTGCATAGCATAAAATAATTGTTCTGATTGGCCGTTACGGACCGAAAATCGAGAGAACCGTGGGGGCGTGCGCTCCCCGTTCCGGAGTAGGCAGGCCTTGTTCCCGGTGCTCGGAGCGGCGGCGCTTCGGCGGGACGGTGACCCACCTGATCGTAGAGACGCTGCCGTCCGCAGAGCTGACAGATCGGCCAGATACATATCCACCTCACCGGCACCCCCGGGCAGTGAAGAGCCCCATCAGAGAATTACGCCATTTTCATAGGCGGTTACCGGAGAGCAGGGCAGCCCGTTCCCCCCCGGAGTGCGGAGAAGACGCCTCCGGCACTCAAGCCCGCTAAACCTCTTTGAAAGACCCTTTTGCGCCCGGAGCATCCCCGGCCAATCCGCTCGAAAATTCGGGCGAAATCCTGGATTGCCGGTTATCCTGCTGGCTCTCCGGTTCAGGGAATAGTAAGGAACCAGGGAAAGTAATATAAAGGTGCCAGACAATCCTGACGCCGAGGAGCGTCCCTGTGGATCTTGACTTGCACATTCACTCAAAGTACTCCTACGACTCTTTTGCAAGTCTTCATAGCATACTGAAAACAGCACACAAGCGAGGGATTGAGGTCGTTTCGATCACCGACCATAACACGATGGCGGCATATGCACGCTCCGAGCTGAAGAAAGAGGCACGGCGCTACGGCATCACCGTTATTCCGGGGATGGAGATCCACACCGATCGCGGCGATCTCATCGGACTGTTCCTGGAGGAGGAGATTGCATCGCGGTCATTTCAGGAGGCCGCCCGGGAGATCCGGTTCCAGAACGGCATCCTCCTCCTCCCCCACCCCTACCGGAGACGCGGCGACCCCGCAGCGCTCGTGGCTGATGTCGACCTCGTCGAAGTGATCAACGGACGGTCGAGGATGGAAGGGAACAGCAGAGCGGAGGCACTCTGTGCCGCCGCAGGGAAGCAGCCGGTAACCGGCAGCGACGCCCATGCATGCTTTGAGATCGGCAGGGTGGTAACCCGGATCGACGCGGACGGCAGCGATCCCGAAGACATCCGGAGGGCGCTCCTCTCTTCTCGGAGGAGATGCATCGGCAGTCCGCGGCAGTACTATCTCTCCCACGGCATGAGCCGCTGCATTGCGAGGGTAAAGCAACTGGTGAACGTATGAAGGTGTTTGTCACTGACGGAGGGGAACGGGCGAGTCTTGCAGTCGTGCGGTCGCTCGGTAGGAGAGGCGTCGAGGTTCACGCCGGGGAGCACTACCGGTTATCTGCCTCGTCGCTCTCAAAGTACGTGACAAAGAGCGTTGTTCATCCGAGTCCGCAGGAGGACTGCCACGCATACATCGACTGGATGGAAGACTTCCTTGCCCGGGAAAACTACGACGTACTCTACGCAACACGGGAGATAAGCACCCTGCCGATCTCGTACTACAAAAAGCGGCTCGAGCAGTACACCCGGGTGCCGTTCCCGGACTATGATCGGATGATACTGACCCAGGATAAGGCAAAGACGTTCAGGCACGCGATAGAGGCGGGAGTTCCCATCCCGAAGACCTACTTTGTGGAGAGCATGGACGAACTCGAGGCTATCGCGGAGGAGATCGAGTACCCCGTCGTCGTGAAGTCGCGCTCGAAGACGATGTGGAACGGCGGCAGGCCGTTCACCCTCAAAGTGCAGGCTGATAACTATGTGAAAGATAGGAGCGGCCTCGCCGGGATCTCGGCGAAGATCCTCGAGAAGAGCGGAAAGATGCCGTTGATACAGGAGTATATTCCCGGCGAGGCCTACGGCGTCGAGATGCTCCTGCACCACGGCGAACCGCGGGCGCTCTTCATGCACAAACGGCTCCGGGAGTACCCGATAACCGGCGGCGTCAGCACGATGCGGGAGAGCATCTACGACGAGAGGTTGAAAGAGCCTGCCGCCAGGCTGATGAAGCACCTGCGGTGGCACGGGGTGGCCATGGTGGAGTTCAAGGTGGATTCACGCGACGGCATACCGAAGCTTATCGAGGTGAACGGCCGCTTCTGGGGTTCGCTCGCGCTCCCGGTCGCCGCAAAGGTCGACTTTCCCTACTACCTCCACCGGATGATCCTCGACGGCGACGTGCCCGCGAAGATCGACTACCCCACCGGCGTGCGATGCCGGTGGCTGATCTCCGGGGACCTGTTGTGGCTCACCTCCTCGCTGAAGACCGCACGGAGCAAGACGGCGGTGCTGCGCGAGTTCCTCCGATACCCCGATGCGTACGACGATATCCTCTCGCTCGACGACCCGCTCCCGATCCTCGGCGCGATGAACGGCAGTCTCCGTGGGCTCCAGTATACGGTACGGCGGATGATGGAGCGGAGCCGGACCGGAGCGATGGATACCCGGTGTGCGAAAGATATCTGAGAGCAGCACAGGCAGCAGAAAATAGGAGCGGGATCGGTCGTTCGATCCCGTCAGGGGGAGAGGCGGTTATTTACTGCTTCCGGAACCAGGCCGCCGTCTCGGCGAGCCCTTCTTCGACTGTATACTGCGGGTCGTAGCCGAAGGCTTCACGGGCACGCGAGATATCGGCGAGCGAGTCCCTGATGTCGCCTGCCCGTAGCGGCTCGTAGACCGGCGTGACCCGGACACCGATGATCTCCATCAGGATGGCGGCGAGCTCGTTCAAACTGATCCTTCTGCCGCAGGCGATGTTGAAAACACCCTGCGCATCGCTCTCCATCGCTTTCATGTTCGCCTGCACGACGTCCCTGACGAACGTGAAGTCGCGGGTCTGCCCTCCGTCGCCGTAGATGGTCGGCGCCTCGCCCCGCTGCAGTTTCGTGATGAACTTCGGGATGACGGCGGCGTACTCGGACATGGGGTCCTGCCGGGGGCCAAAGACGTTGAAGTAACGCAGGAAGGCCGTCTGGATCCCGTAGAGCCCCGAGAAGACCTTGCCGTAGTACTCGTCCGTGAGCTTCGAGACCGCGTAGGGGGAGAGGGGGTTTGGCGGCATGCCCTCGTGCTTCGGGAGAACGGGGGTGTCGCCGTAGACCGAGGACGACGATGCGGCGACGACTTTCCGGACGCCACAGTCCTTCGCCGCGACGAGGACGTTGAGCGTCCCGGTCACGTTCGCCTCGTTCGAGGTTATGGGATCGTTCACCGACCGCGGGACGGAGGGGATCGCCGCCTGGTGGAAGATCCCGTCGGCACCCGGGAAGAGGTCCATCAGGAGGGGCAGATCGGTGATGCTCCCCTCGACGAAGGTCACCCGCTCGTTGCCGGCGAAGTGCTCGGCGTTCTCGCGCCTTCCGGTGGATAGATTATCGATGATGACGACGTCGTGCTTCTCCGCAAGTGCATCCGCAAGATTCGACCCGATAAACCCTGAGCCGCCCGTAACGATGTATCGCATATCACACAGAATGGTCGTCCTTCCATTTCATTCTTACTCCCCGGAGGGGGGCGATAAACCGGATACTGCACTATGGGATCTCGCGCCCGTGCGGAGATCGGCATCTCACCGGAGCCGCCGGGCACCCGGCGAGGGATCCGCCCGACGACCCCGATCGATATAGCAGCATCCGGTTTATCCATCACGATCGATCACTCGTCACGCTTCGTATCCGAGAGCGGGAAGAACTCCTGATAGACCCTTCTGCGCTCGTCGATATCCGTATGCAGGTAGATTTCGGTCGTTTTGATCGAGGTGTGCCCGAGGTTCTCCTGCACGACCCGGAGGTTCTTCGAGCGGCGGTAGAGCTCGCTCGCGTAGGAGTGCCGGAGTTTATGCGGCGTGATGCCGTCGGGAGCGTACTTCTTGAATATCCGCTGCACGGTGCGGGGCGAGAGGTGCTTTCCCTGCTGGCCGATGAAGAGCGGGCCGACGATCCGGTTGCCGATATACCGCTCGACCTCGGCGAGCGTCTCCTCGTCGATGAAGACGACCCGGATCTTATCGCCCTTCCCTTTGACGCGGATGGTGCGCTCATCGAAGTCGATATCCTCGACGTTGATGGTGCAGAGCTCGGAGACACGGACGCCGGTGGCGTAGATGAGCCGCACGATGAGACGATCTTCGTCGTCCTCGATCGTCCGCATGAGGCGGATCACCTGGCTGTGCTTTAAGTATTTGAGTTCCTGATTCTTGATGCGGGGTCGGTCGATGCCGAGCAGAGGGTTCGTCGTAACGGCGCCCTGCGCGTAGAGATAGGAGTAAAACGACGAGAGCGTCGAGATCACCCGGTGCAGCGTCCGGGGCTGATACTCCTGCCGCTCGACGAGGTACGAGAGGAAGTCCGTGACCAGCGCCGGTGAGACCTCGACAGGCGCATCGAGCCGGGCGAGGGCAAAGTCCGCCTCGGAGAACGAGACGGCATCCCCGCCGGAGGAGCCCCGGAGCCAGACGTACCTGCCGAACTGCCGGACGGTCTGGTCGTAGCTCATCGACCGTTTTCGGCGAGTAATTCCGCATCCGGAGGTAGTATGCGAAGCGATTGAGCCATTCCGAGAAAATACCGCAATCCATCGTTTATTTAGTCTAATCTCTACGTAAATAAATTTGTCGCAGAATATCTGTTCTGCGACACTCGGTAACAGGACTCACCTGGCCAAGACCGAGAGAGGGCATCGAGTATCCGCGAGAGTGCGAGGATGCACGAGGAGGGCACGGAAAACCGATTATTTCCGGATTTGGAGGAGGAGAGAGCAGCAAATAAGAGAGCCCGGATCAGAAAAAGTATTGGATGGCCGTAACGGAGTTGATCGTGGTTCCGTTCATTGTTTAGGAGGTAACGGGGACGATGCCCCACGGGATCCCGGGGATGGACCCCGAATAGAAGAAGGACGCTCCATATTAAAATCCCCCGCCGTGCAGGGCGAAACTGAACGGGCCGGCGAAACGTCATCCCGTCCGATGCGAGGCCCCCGTACCGCCCACATATAAATGACCCGTACAGATGCGTTTTGAGCGAGGACCGGGCGCATGCCCACATGATAACACCAGAAGACAGGAGATCTCCCGCCAGGAGCAGAATACGAGGGTGGCCTCAAAGGAGGGAGACGAGGGTGCCGGCACCCGCCTGCGACGGAAATGCACAGAGCGGCCGTCCCGGGGATCGACGAGGGATCCCGAGACCATGCGTCCGGATGCACTACCAGGGGAGCAGTAGGCCGGAGGAACTCTTGCAGTTCGCATGCGGAGAGAGGGCGGCCCGAAGGGTTTCACCGCCGAGGAGGGGCCCCGAGAAGCATCCCGTACACCGTGCCGCAGAAGATCTTCACCCATCGCCCTACCGGAAAACAGCAGATCTCCGAAGAGGAGAGCGTATGCATTCGCCATACAGGCACCGCGTTCTGTTGCACATAACGCACGAAAACGTAGCAAGCACCCGCACTCATTCCGGACGGCGGCAAAAGATCACCCTACCCACTCACCAAGGAGCCGCAAACCGCACCTACGAGCAATACACGATACCATTTTCGCCCACAATGCACCCTGGGGAAATAGTGCAGCTCCGAGGCCTGGCGCGACCGCATCCCTACCCGGCGAACCATCCCCGCACGGACCCGACGTAACCCGCAATCAGGCGGTAAACGCAAGAGAGTTCGAGTCCGGAGAGAGATTGCCATGCGGAACGGAGAATGACCCGGGAGAACTTTCATCGAGGGCACCTCAACCGATCATGAAAACATACAGTTGCAGACTCACCCGATGGAGATCGGATTCAACCCCTTCCACGATACCCGGCACCCCGGAGGCACCCCGGGCGGCGGATAAGCGCCGATCTTCCACATCCTCCGTCCACAAAACGCATGCAGCCACCCGGGAGAGCCGGAGCGGGCAATCGCCATATGAGAGGAGAAGTCCCCCGTTCACCCCTTCGGAGATGCCGCAGTGAACCCGGAAACGAGAACGGAAAGTTCCGGGAAATGATCACACCGAGTTACGTATCTGCACGAGGGAGTCCACAATGACCGTGCCCGCCACAGGATTTCGTGCGGGGCCGCGCCCCCACACGTTGCAGATGAGGCCATGCTATCTTGCAGAATTATACCGGCGTGAGATCCCAGAAGTAGTGGCCTCCCGATGGGCGATGAACTCGAGAGAACCGATCTTCTCTGCCCCTACTGGACGGAGCGGAGTTTTCCTGCAGCAAATCGGCCACCCCACCGCATTCAGGGCGGGCCGACCTGACGAATCCACCTATTTTCGCGTATCACAATCCGGCTGATAAGCCAGATCCCATACACAGACAGGCAGCCCGAAGTTTCCGAAAAGCCCCCGAAAACACCTGCTCGGCGGATCAGGGACGGAGTTCGGAGCCCGAAAAACAGAATGCATAAACCATATACCGCTATATGTTGTACAGGGTTGAGGAGGCTCATGGTCGACCCATCGTGCAGGGGCTCCCGGCAGTCGAGAGCCGCACCTGTGCCCGCTCGTTCGGTCCCGCAGATCCGGATACACCGGAGAGTGCTCTACCAGGAGAGCGATGCGGCGTAAAAGGGCAGAAAACCAGCAAGATTGAATACCATAACGTACCAAGAGGGTAAGCAAAATGGAAGAACCTGCAGACCAGAAAGACCCGAAGAAGTATCAGAAATTCAAGAAAGTGGACGGTGCCACCTACCAGCGGGTAAACCAGTTCCTGCGAAAACACACCTATATCACTGCCCGGGAATGGGCGATCGCCCGGCTATGTGCGGATTTCAAATCGACGAGCGGATCGGAGATGACCTTCATCGGCGAGCACCTGCCGGAACTCTGCCCGTTCATGGTCGAGACCTACTCGCCGCAGGCGGTAAACCAGGCCAGAAGCGCATTCAAAAAGAAGGTTAAGAAGGCCGGTGCAACATTCTTCTACGGGGCGATGTGCGGATTCTTCACGGCCGACGAACTCGACGAGATCCTCTTTGAGGCAAGCGAAGTCGCACGGTTCCTCCTTGAGGTCGAAGGAACGTCGCTTGATATCGACGACGAGATCGATGTCGAGGATCGGATCACCGACGTGATGCGAGGCGTGGCCGAGGCCGCATCGGTCATCTTAAAGACCCGGAAGCAGCCCGGGGACTCGGACGAAGAGACCACAATCTCCGAACGTGACGAAGAGGATACTGTATGAAGATCATCCATATTGTCGGCCTGTCGAATACCGGCAAGACCACCTTTGCCCGCGAGCTGATCGGCAGACTGAAAGAGCAGGGCAGCGTCGGTGCGGTCAAACACCTCGGCCACCACCCGTATGCCCTCGAGGAAGGAAAGGACACGACGGGATTCTATGAATCGGGGGCTGCTATATCCTGCGGCGTCGACGAAGAGAAGGCGGTCTCCGTAACCCGCGAGGCGGATCTCGAGCAGGTGCTCCGAACCTTCTGCGACGGCGGCAGTCGAGTACGCCATCGTCGAGGGATTCAAAACGCGGCAGTTCCCGAAGATCGTCATGGGCGATCTCGCCGCCGAGAACGTCATCCTGCGAAACCCCGCCGTCGACGAGGTCATCTCGTCCCTCGACCGGTTCGAGGATTACTTCACGATCGAAGGACTCGTCCGGGAGCTCAGGCGGGAGTGCGACACCTCCCGTGCCGGCGCCATTCTCACCTTCAACGGCCTCGTCCGGGAGTGGACGGACGGTGAGAGAACCGAGTATATGGACTTCGACGACGAGATCGACGAAAAAATCAAGAGTATCAAAGCGGAGATGGAAGCTATCGACGGTATCATCGGCGTCCGTTTCCACCACCGGAAGGGGAGACTGTATGCCGGAGAAGATATAACGTATCTTGCTATACTGACGGAGCGCCGGCAGGAAGCCTTCACCGCCGCGATCGCGGCGATCGACCGGCTGAAGCGCGAAGTTCACAATCCCGGGGAGATGAAAACAGCATGAGCAACCAGAAGCAACTATTCGGAACAAACGGCGTGCGAGGCGTGATCGGGGAGACGATGACCCCGGAGCTCGTCCTCAAGATCGGTGCAGCGCTCGGAACACTGCGGAAGGGACGGATCGCCGTCGGAAGAGATACGAGAACATCCGGTGAGGCACTCGTCCACGCCGTGAAGGCAGGGCTGCTGATGGTCGGGTGCGATGTGGTGGACCTCGGGGTGCTCCCGACCCCGGCACTGCAGTATATCGTCAGGCGGCACTTCGACGGCGGCGCCGTGATCACCGCCTCGCACAACCCGCCCGAGTACAACGGGGTGAAGATCATCGATGCCGACGGCACCGAGATGAGCGATGAAGATACCATCGCGATCGAGAACCTGTACTTCGCAGGCTCGGCCGCTGCCTCGTCATGGGACCGGGTGGGAAGCGAGGTCGTAGCGCACCATATGGTCGAGGAGTATATACAGGGCATCGTCGATCACTTCCCGCCCGGAATCGGAGCCGGGATGACCGTGGTCGTCGACCCGGGGTCAGGCCCGGCCGCACTGACCACCCCGCTCATCCTCTCGCGGATGGGCTGCAGGGTGCATACTATTAATGCACAGATGGACGGCACCTTCCCGGGAAGGCTGCCGGAGCCGACCCCCGAAGGGCTGCAGGGTCTCTCGGAGATGGTGAAAAGCCTCGGTGCGGACTATGGGGTGGCGCACGACGGCGATGCCGACCGGGCGGTCTTCGTCGACGATAACGGGCACTATGTCGAGGAGAACCACGAGTTTGCCCTGATCACAGACCATGTCTGCAAGCAGAGGAAGGGCGTCGTGGTCACCCCGGTCAGCACCTCCCGGATCATCGAGGACGTTGCCGGAGCGAACGGATGCAGTATCGAGTATACCCCCGTGGGGAGTATCTACGTCGCCCGGCGGATGCTCGGACTGATCGAGGACGGCGTGAGCGTCGCCTTCGGTGGCGAGGGGAACGGGGGATTGATCTACCCGGGCCACCAGTTCTGCCGCGACGGCGGGATGACCGCTGCCATGATGGTGGCGGTACTGGCCTCCCGCCCGGGCGAGAAGCTCTCTACTGTGCTCGCCGGGCTTCCGGCATACCACTTCATCAAAGACAAACAGATGACGCCGGAGCCTGCGGCGATCGTCCGGGCGATCGATGCGGCTTTCGCTGACGATGTAAAGGATCGGACCGACGGCATCAAGATCATCAGGGACGATGCCTGGGCACTCGTGCGGGCATCGGGCACCGAACCGATGGTCAGGATTATGGTCGAATCCCAGGACAAAGCAGTCGCAGAAACCTTATATCGCACTATCCGACAGGTCCTCGGCACCGGGTGACATGACCCTCTCCCTGGAAAGTTCACCCCATATTTAACCCTTGGATCGAGGAGAGTACCCACCCAGGCAACAAAACCCGTAATGGGAGCGATTCAACGAGATTTGTTCGTTTTCAATCAGAGAGCTTTATTGTGGTATGAGGATAACATTTTTATCAGATAGCGGACATCCATGATACAGAACCTGGCGGGAGAGCGCTGATCAGAATGAACGGAGAACTGCAGATGAAACAGAAGATAAGCTCCGCAATCTCGAATGGGGATGTGCGTGAGATTGAGCAGATCGTCAAAGACATCTCTGAGACCCAGACGCGGAAAGAAAAGAGGACACTCTACGAAGAGATGAATGCCACGCTCGTGGAGACGGCATTCGATAAGAACCACCCCGATCTTCTGGGTCAACTGATAGAACCCGATAAGGAAGAGGTATATGGCCTTATCCGCCGGGTTGCCGGCATCTATATCGAAACCAGAGATGACGGGTGGTTCTCCGCGATCTTTACTCTCGCCGATAAACTCGATCGAAAGAGCCATCAATCGGAGATCCTTGCCGAAACGGCACGGGATATGATCCAGGCAGGCGTCGACTCCCGGGACTTTCACTATATAGAGAAGGGCGGTGAAGTCTTCAACCAGATCAGCATCCGCAAATACCGCTCCGCCATTCTGATCGATATCGTCCCGCTTCTCATCGAGTTCGCAGTCCGTTCCCAGAGCATTCCCATCATGAACAGCGCTCTATCCATGCTCTCGGAGATAGGAGATATCTCAAAACAGTCACGCCTCCATGCCGATGTCGCACGGGCAATAGCAGCAATCGGCATCGAGCAGGGAGACCTCGACACCGTTATCCTCGGCCTTCGAAGCGCCACCGAGATCAACCAGAAGATCCGCCGCACACACTGTATTGCAGATATCGTGGATGCTGCATGGAAATCATCCTTAAAGAAGGAGATCACCGACATCGAGCATGTACTCGATGCGGTCTCGGATATCCCCGAAGAGAGGCTTGTGGAAGTACTCGCCATCCTGACGGAGCAGACTCCTCGACCGGCAGCGCGACAAGAAGCAGGTCTACGCAAAATTGCTCAAGATCGACGCCGAGAAACCGTACGGGGGCCAGACGATCGTCCTCGAGCTCTTAAAGAAGGCGGAGCGGAGTGGAGATCGCTGGTACCTTGAACGTGCTTTTGAGTTCAATACCAGAGCCGGCGCAGCAGGCCAACTCCCTATCGAGGAGATTGTCCTCTCGGGGATAGCGGTCGTGGAGAAGAGCGGCAACCCGACAATACTGCTCGATATCACACCGCTCATCGAGTCGTCCTGCGACGCCCCGAAAGCGACCCAGCTCTACCGGCAGATCACCGATGCGCTCTCACGGATGGGCGACTTTTATCATGCCATCGAGGTGATGAAGAAGGCGAGCAGCCGTGTCCAGAGGATCAACGCCCAGTTCTACGACACCGGCGTCCGCCTGATCAAGGAGGGAATCAACCGCGACGAGATCGACCTCGTCAAGGAGAACATCCTCGGCGCACTCGATATCGATATCGCCGACTCGCTGATCCACCAGGCGGTCACGGACTTCTGCAAGGAGTATTCGTTCGAGGATATTATCAGGCATATCCCCTCGATCAAGGAGCTCGTCCGGTCGCACCACGCTCAGGATCACCTCCTCATGGAGAGCAATAAGATCCTGATCGAACGTGGTTTCATCCGCCAGATGGACCCGTCGTCGCTCGTCAACCTCGCCGCACAGATCAACCAGCAGAGCCTGCGCGAACAGGCGATATCCACGATCGTCATCGAGATGGCAAGGATCGGCGTAACCCAGAAGAACCGCGATCTGCTCCGCCGTGCGACCGGCCTCACCTGCGAGATCCAGAACCAGCAGGCACGGGCGGAGGCGATGGGAGGAATCGTCGACCATGCAGCGGTGCTCGCGGTGGAGGACGGCGACCTCGATCTGCTGCACGGGATGCGGGTGCTCTCAAGCTCACTCCTCGAGAAGGACTACTGCCTCTTTGCGATGGGCAAGGTCATTCACGGCCTTATCATGTACGGCATCGAGCAGCTCTCGCTCCAGGCACTGGACGAGGCAACCCAGATTCTCAGCCAGATCACGGACCCGTCCCTGCAGCGGCAACTGATCGACCCGCTCATCGAAGGATACATCCGGGTCGGCAGCCTCCGGATGGCAGAAGAGGTCGGGCAGGGGAAAGCACGGATCTTCGAGCACATGATGGAACCGTTCGATCTCGCTCTTCATCTGCTGAAGACCAATACGCCTCGCGACGAGATCTCCATCAAGATCGCAAGTTACGTCGATATCATGCTCGAGTACACGCAGGTCTACGAAGATCCGATGTTTGTGATCCCGATGTCGTACTTCACTCTTGAGATCGAGGGAGAGTATGAGCGTAACGCGATGCTCCAGCGGATTCTGACGTATTTCGGCGCATTTACACGGGATTTTGACTCTGCCGACCCCTACGAGGTCGTGGCGTACCTGCTCGAGAGTGTCGACGGGGCGATCTCGTCGCCTCCGGTCCTGGAACTGATGTATCGCCTCTTCGATCAGACCGGGAATATCTACGCCCAGTATTCCGGGATGTACCGGATCGTCAGTGCGTATACGACGCTCGGCAACCAGGTAAGGAGCGAGGAGATCATCGAGAAACTTCACGGCGCCATCGCGACAATCCCGGAAGCCGCTATCCGTGCGGTCATGCTTGCCGATCTTGCCGGCCTGATGGCGGGCACGAACGAGGCCAGGGCACGGGCATACCTCGATGAAGCGCAGGAGAACCTCGACCATATCGAGCCTGAACGTGAGGCGTTCGTTCGAAAGAACCTGATCTACGCACTGAAGAACATCCACGGCGTCAACCGGCAGGAGGGGGACGTCGATCGGGCGGTCGAGCAGGTCGGAAAGATAGGCGATCCCGTCGAGTACGTCGACGCCCTTGCCGCCGTCTTCGAGATGGTCACCGAACCGGCCCAGCGTAAGGAGATCCTCTCGGCAATGTGCCATACGGTGGTCAGTATTCCGATGCCGCACGTCCGCCTCTCGATGCTCTTTGATATCACCCGGTTCGCCGAAACATACGGGGATGAAGAGGACATCACCGATCTCTTAAACGGTATCGACGAGACCGCAGGGCATATCCAGATACCCTTCATCTCGGCCATGGCTCAGCAGCGGATGGCGCAGATGCTCTTTTCGCTCTACCGGAAGAGCGGGAAACCCATTATTCAGCAGCGTGCCGTCGACCTGATCTCGACGATCCCGGACGACCGGATCCGCTACAACCTCATGGTGCAGCTCGAGCAGGCCATGCCCCCGTCGTGGAGAAACACCGTCTACGGGAAGATCCTCGAGTCGCGCAACAAGATCAGGACCGGGGAGTATACGACGAAGGACATGGTCTCGCTGGATCGCGCCATCCGCTCGGCTCCCGACCGGGCGAAGCGGGCGACCTACTATACGGAGCTCTTCCTCTTCTCAAAGAACGCCGGACAGGAGGAACTCGCTGAGAGGATGCTGCTCTGCGCCCTCGAAGAAGCACGGATCATACGGCCGCTCTCACGGCGTGCATACGTCCTCGGGGATATGGCGTGCAGGATATGCGCCGAACGATACGAAGACCGGTGCAGGGAGATCGTCGATATGGCCGTTGCCGAGGCACTGAATATCCGCGACTCTGCGATCCGGGACGAAGTCTACGACGAACTCGATATGTCCATGCGGCTCATCCAGGAGCACTGGCTGTGAAGACACTCGAACTCCTCATCTCCGGCCGGGTGCAGGGAGTGGGGTTTCGAGCCTGCATCAAGAAGATTGCGATGAACCTCGGCGTATGCGGCGAGGCGATGAACATTCAGGACGGGAGGGTCAGGATCGTCGCTACGGGCGAGCCCGTCCTGCTTGATAAGTTCATCTCCATGCTCTACAGCTGTCCCCGCGTCGTCATCAGGGAGATCGCCCAGGGAGAACTTCCACTCACGTATTTTCAGGAGTTCTCAGTCGTCCGGGCTTCTTATCAGTATACTACCTGATACTCTCTATTCTGCAGAAAAGCGTCCTGGAGCAGTTTCACCTGGGAGTCGATGCGGTTCTGATCGACGGAGGCGTGGAGCGCTTCAACGAGGCGGCCGGCACAGTCGTCCGAGAGGTAACACCGTACCGCCCCGCACTCATAGTCCTCCGGGACCAGGGCACCCGCATGCGCAAGAACGACCCTGTCCACCATTGCGACTTTCTGCGGCTCGATAAGGTCATAGACAAGGCTCCCGGCACCCTCATGCAACAGGCCGAGGTCGGGACTCAGATGAGCGCCGATGACGGAGACGCAGGCGTTGCCAAAGAGCATTGCATACCCGAGCGAGAACATGGCATTGACCGGGTCACGATTCGGACGGGGTGTCCGTCTCCGGTAGCCGAGTTCTGCCGGAACCATTCGGGCAAATATCTCGTAGTACATAGTCTGCCGTAAGCCGATGAAGGCGCCGGAGTTCGTCCATGGTGATCAGGTGCGCGAGCTCGGCGCGGGCCTGATGGAGCAGGAAGAGTTCACCTTCGTAGAGCAGATCCCCGCCCGCCGCCTCACAGGCCTGCTCGATGAAGAGAAGCCGGGACTGAACCGCAGCCGACGCGATGGCCTGTGCATACCGGTGCGGGGCCGCACGGGCCTGAGCGGCCTGGATCTCTTCGTCGAGGATATACCCGGGAGCGCGGAGATACCCGGTCGGCGTCCCGTCGATGTCAAAGAATGAGATCGCAGAGCCGGCTTTGAGGAGGTTGACCACTGCAGACGTGTGGAGAGTATGGCCGCCCACAATGAGCAGGTGCTCTACGGCCTTCAGCGGGTAGCGGCGGGTGGTGCTACCCTGCGCAACGATCAACTCGCGTGCGGTGGCCTTGACGTGGCTGCCATAGCCGAATACCGGAAGCCAGGGGATCGGCGGTGTCTGCATGATACTTCGCTCGTTTGTACTTAAAGGAGATTGTACGGCAGTTTTCATTGATGAATGCATCGATCAAGCGGTGTTTTCCGGGAAGACGTGCTTCGCTTCGAACGGCTGCTCCTACCCTGCTGCATGCTAGCATTTGACAAACCTTTTGTGTACGTGGAAGGCACTATACTGATACATACCGGTTGTCCCGGCTCCATGCCACCTCTCGCCAACCGTGGAACCGGCGTACCGACAAGTATATCCGGGCGGCCCTTCACGGACGCCCACCCGATCAGGGGCACGATCCGATATGTTCTGGAATAAAGCGATGGAGACAATCAGCGCCGGAGACCTCGAACTGCTCCAGCTGAAACGGCTGAAGTGGACGCTCCGTCAGACACAACAAGTTGAGCTGTACCGAAGAAAGATGAAAGAGGCAGGGGTCGTCCCGGACGATATCAGGTCGCTCGACGACCTGCAGAAGATCCCCTTCACCACGAAGAAAGACCTGCAGGCAGGCTATCCGTTCGGCCTCTTTGCGGTGCCGCAGAGGGAGATCGTACGTATTCACACGACCTCCGGCACGACCGGGAAACCGACCGTCGTCGGGTACACCAGAGCAGACCTCGTGAACTGGTCGGAACTCATAGCGCGGAATATGGTGATGGTCGGCCTAACGGATGAGGACATCTTCCAGAACGCGGTTAATTACGGCCTTTTTACCGGCGGACTCGGGTTTCACTACGGTGCCGAGAGGGTCGGGATGACCGTCGTCCCGAGCGCCACCGGCAATACGAAGCGGCAGATCGAGATGATCGAGGACTTCGGGGTTACCGCCATCCACTGCACGCCGAGCTACGCCATGCACCTTGCCGAGGTAGCGGAGTCGATGGGGGCGGGGCTTGCCACCCTGAAGACCGGAATATTCGGTGCCGAGGCCTGGTCGGAGAGCATGCGCGACGAACTCGAAAGTAGGCTCGGCCTTACGGCATATGACTCCTACGGCCTCTCCGAGATGTACGGGCCCGGAGTGGCGTTTGAATGCTGAGGAGCGGGACGGACTTCATATCTGGCACGACAGTTACCTCGTCGAGATCATCGACCCGGTGACCGGCGAGGTGCTCGGCCCGGGCGAAGCGGGGAGAACTCGTCATCACGCCGCTCGTGAAAGAGGCCATGCCGCTCCTACGCTACCGGACGGGGGATGTCACCATGCTGATGGAGGAGGACTGCGCCTGCGGGAGGGGACGGAAGATTGCCCGGATCACCGGCCGAAGCGACGACATGCTCGTTATCCGCGGCATCAATGTCTTCCCTTCCCAGATAGAGCACGTGCTGCTCTCTCTCCCGGAGGTCGGAGAACAGTTCATGGTATATATCGACCGCGTCAAACATCTAGATGAGATGACGATCGAAGTGGAGATGAGCAAAGCAAGCTTCTCCGGCGAACTGCAGGACCTTGCACGGGTACAGCGGCACGTTGCGGGAGCGCTGCACAGCACTCTCGGCCTCCGCACAACCGTGAGGCTCGTGGAGCCGGGGTCCCTCCCACGGTTCGAGGGGAAGGCGCGGCGTGTCGTCGATCGGCGGGGGGCGATCTGATGGTGACCTGGAACCCGCAGATGGAGAAACTTCCCCGGGATGAACTGCAGCGACTGCAGTTCAAACTGCTCAAGACGCAGGTCTACCGGCTCTACAGTTTCAGTGAGTTCTACCGGACCCGGATGAAGGAGGAGGGCGTCCACCCCGACGATATCAGGTCGCTTGAGGATGTCCGTAAACTCCCCTTCATGTACAAGCGCGATCTTCGCGACAACTACCCCGACCGGATCTTCTCCGCCTCCCGGGATGAACTCGTCCGCTACCATGTTTCGTCGGGAACGACGGGGAAACCGACCGTCGTCGGGTATACCCAGCATGACATCGAGAACTGGACGGAGTCGCTCGCACGGGCATTCACCTCCTGCGGGCTCGGCCGGGGCGATGTCATCCAGGTCAGTTACGGCTACGGCCTCTTCACCGGCGGGCTCGGGGCGCACTACGGGGCAGAGCGGATCGGCGCGACCGTTCTTCCCACAAGCGTCGGAAACACCGAGCGGCAGATCGAGTTGATGCAGGATCTCCACGTCACGGCGATCGCCTGCACGCCCTCGTACCTCCTCCACATGGGGGAAGTGGCCGAGAAGATGGGTATCTCCATCAAGAACGATACCGACCTCGCGACCGGCATCCTCGGCGCCGAACCCTGGTCGGAGCAGATGCGCACGAGGATCGAGGAGTGGCTCGGTATAAAGGCCTACGACATCTACGGCACGAGCGAGCTCTCGGGGCCGATGTTCATGGAGTGCGCCGAACAGCAGGGTATCCACATCTGGGGCGACCTGGCGCTCGTCGAGATCATCGACCCCGAGACGGGCGAGACACTCGGCCCGGGCGAGCGTGGAGAACTTATCGTCACCATGCTCCAGAAAGAGGCGCTCCCGATGATGCGCTACCGGATCGGAGACATCACGGTGATGGACGACGAGCCATGCGCATGCGGCCGCACCCATCCGCGGATCCGGCGTATCTCCGGCAGGGTGGACGATATGCTGATCATCAGGGGGATCAACGTCTTCCCCTCGCAGATCGAGCATGCCCTCATGGAGATCCCCGATATCGGCAGGCACTTCCAGATTGTTGTGGACAAGAAAGGAGCGCTCGACACGCTGCTCGTGCGGGTGGAGCTTGGCGAAGGGGCGTTCTCCGACAAGATCACAGATCTGATGGTCTTAAAAAAGGCGGTCGAGAACCGGCTCCGATCCTCGCTCAATGTGGCGGTGGGTGTCGAACTGGTGGAGCCGGGATCGCTCCCGAGGTTCGAGGGAAAATCGAAGCGAGTGGTCGACAGGAGGTCGATGTAACCATGGAGAAGTCGTATATCATCAAACAGATCTCAGTCTTTTCAGAGAACCGGCCAGGCAGGCTTGCCGCCGTCGCCGAGGCGCTCAAAGAGGCCGGGATCAATATCTTTGCATTCAGCATCGCGGAAGCGGACGGGTTCGGAGTCGTGCGGGCGCTCGTCGACCGCCCGGACGACGCTCACCGGAAACTGACCGATCTCGGGTTTCGGGTGTCGTTCACCGACGTGATCGGGGTGAAGATGCGGGACGAGCCGGGTGGGTTATCGGAGATCGCAGGCGTTCTCGGGGATGCCGCAATCAACATCGAGTATGCCTACGCCTACAGCGGCAAAGACGCCGCAGTACTCATCCTGCGGGTCGACCAGGTCGGGGACGCCGTTCGGAAACTCCTCGACCGCGGCAGCGATCTCCTGATGGCCTCTCAGTGCCGGTAGAGGCAGACTCACCGTTTCTCCCATTTTAAGAGTTCCATTACATCGGAGAGCGTCCGGCCACGACGTATCTCCTCACGAATACGCTCTTCGGTCTTCCGAACCTCCGTCGCCCGCCGTGCTATCTCGTATGCCCGCTCCTTCGGGACGACGACGACACCGCTCTCGTCGCTGATGATCCAGTCGCCGGGGCGGACCTCCTGCCCGCAGCAGACGATCTCGGTGTTGATCTCCCCAAGGCCCTTGGGCTCACCTGCGTTCGGTACGGCGAGCTCTCGCGAAGAGCGGAAACTCCATCCGCCTGATGTCGTCGACGTCGCGGGCGGCTCCGTCGATCACCACCCCGGCAATGCCCCGATTTTTGCAGGAGAGGGTGGCAAGTTCGCCCCACGGGGCGATGTGGGTTCCCCCGTCGTTGCTGATGACCAGCACGTCGCCTTCTCCTGCGATGTCAATCGCCTCGACGGGTTTTGCCCAGTCACCGGCGACCGTCCTGACCGTCACGGCTCTCCCCACCATCCGGGCCGCGCCCGATATCGGGAGAAGACCCGTCATCGCTCCTTTTCGGTGCATCGCATCCGAGACGTTCGGCGCCGAGACATCGGAGAGGAGGCGACGGATAGCGGCATCGGGGCTTTCCACCAGTGGGGGGCGCACCTCCGGGCGGTCGATGGCCGCCCTGACCGCGCGTGCAGAGGCCGTGACGTCTGCCGATCGGATGATGGTGCCGCCGACGATGACAATCCCCGCGCCGGCCGTGACCGCTTCCGCGGCAGTTGCCGCATCGAGCCCGCCGGCGACCGCTATCGGAATACCAACCTCGCCGGTGAGGCGGGAGAGGAGGTCGAGCGAACTTCTGCCGAGCATCTGCTGGTCGATGCCGACATGGGCGTTGATGTAGTCCACACCCATCGCTTCGAGTTCGCGGGCACGCTTCACCGGGTCGACGACGTTGATGAGGTCGGCCATCAGGCAGACACCATACTTTCTCGCAGCGCGAACCGCCTCGCTGACGACCGAGTCGTCGGCGTCGGCGAGGATGCAGACGATGCCTGCACCGGACTTTGCCGCCATCTCCACCTCGAGCGCACCGGTGTCGGCGACCTTCATGTCGGCGACGATCACCCGCTGTGGGAAATGCTCCCGCATCACCCTGACGGCGGCCATACCCTCGCTCTTGATCAGGGGCGTTCCGACCTCGATCCAGTCCGCTCCGCCCAGAACCGATTCCTCGGCGATAGCCACGGCGCGTGAGAGATCGAGCAGATCGAGAGCAACCTGGAGAACCGGCTTTTCCATACCGGATAGATTCGACCGGCGGATATATCTGATGCTCGGTCAGGCGGGGAACCGGCCGCCCTCATGCCGCTCATTGAACCGCACCACTCCCGGCCGGAGCCTGCCGGAGCGTTTCCATACGGTAACCGGCAATTCGCGTCCGCCTTTTTCGGAGAGCGGCGCACCGGGCGGAGATGTAAATGCAAACCCTTTATGTGCGGAGGAGCAGAGTTAGGTTAGAGAAGCGTCTCCCCGCTTCATCCGGGCTATGAGCATGCACGATGATACGGCGCAGAAGAGTTATGGAAGATCCAGATCGCTTTCCAGGTGCAGATATCGTCATCTTCTGATACTCATTCTTGCAGCGGGGCCGTCATGCTGCCAGACGGTCGATGCGGAAAAGGCGGAAGTCCTCATCCTGCACTCATACCACTCCGATATGGATCTCGTAGAGCTCGAACAGGACGGCATCGAGAGTGTCTTCAAAGAAGGCGCCCCTGTTCCGGTGGAACTCCGGATCGAGCATATGGATGCCAAACGACCCGAAAATGGGATCTGTTTTGATTACCTTGCTGACCTGTATCGGTATAAGTACCAGAGCACGCCACCCAACGTGATCATCGCCTGCGACGAACCTGCCTTCGAGTCCGCTCTCGCCGGTTTCGACGAATCGAAGAATGGTGAACGGATCATCGATCAGGTCAGGCAGATCGATGCTATCGTCGCCGAGCTCGACAGCGGCCGGATCGAGTCCGAGAACGTCCGGCAGTTCCTCCACCGCAATTACGGCCTCGACGGGAGAGATCTGCCGCCGGACGACCGGGACACCGGAGAACGCGACTCATGACAGGAGGTTCTGGTGAGAGCATGGAGCAGGATACGCACTACCGGCGACGCCTCCCGACGGAGGTCGAAGAGCGGATCGCAGCCTACATAACGGCAAAAGAAGGGCTTCTGGCCAGGTTCGCAGCGAGGAGCGGAGACGGCATTCGGAGGCGGGGAGGTAGGCAGGAGGATATCCGGGCTCGATACTCCCGTGATGCCGACCGTATCATGCATACCAAGGCCTACGCCCGCTATATCGACAAGACACAGGTATTCTACCTGGTCAGAAACGACCACATCACCCACCGCGTCCTCCACGTCCAGCTCGGTCTCGAAGATCGGACGGACCATCGGCAGGTCCCTTCGCCTGAACGAGGATCTCATCGAGGCCATCGCTCTCGGTCACGATATCGGCCATATCCCGTACGGCCATGCAGGGGAGGCATGCCTCTCGGAGATCTGCCGAAAGGCGGGTATCGGGTCGTTCCGGCATAATGTTCAGAGCGTACGGTTCCTCACCGGGATCGAAGACTGCGATCTGACGCTCCAGGTGCTGGACGGGATTCTCTGCCACAACGGAGAGGCGTACGACAGCAGGATGGTGCCCCTGCCAGGAAAGACCTGGGACTCCTTCGATGAGGAGATCCGGGACCTCTCCGAGGGCGGGGAGGGCCGCCCGCCGATGACCCTCGAGGGGTGCGTCGTCCGGTTCGCAGATACGATCGCCTACATCGGCCGTGATATCCAGGATGCACAGGAGGTCGGCCTGATCGGCGATACGGTGGAGATGCCTGCCCGCGTCCGGGAGGTTCTCGGCGAGAGCAATCGATCCATCATCGACACCCTGATCAAAGACCTGATCGAGCAGAGCGACGGTGAAGCGGAGCCTCTCATCAGCTACAGCCCCGACGTCGCGGAGGCGCTCGCCGAGCTGAAACGCTTCAACTATACTCATATCTATCACCATCCCCTGGTGACGGCGGAGCTTTCCAAGATACGGCGAATGTACGATACGATCTTCGCCGCATACCTCGAAGACCTCGAGCGCGAACGAAAGGAGTCGCCGATCTACACCGGTTTTCTCGACACGGGATGGATCAGTCCCGAGTATCGCAGGAATACCGGTGACGCCGAGATCGTCAGGGATTTCATCGCCGGCATGACGGACCGGTACTTCGAACGCCGGTTCGAAGAGATCGTTCTGCCGAAACGAGTGGACTGGAAGTTTCAGGGATAGGGCTCTTCTGAACGCCTGCATACCCGGGCGGAGGAGCGGCAGTCAGGGAGAGACAGCGTGGGCATGCTCGCCGCTCCGGTTCAGCAAACCATAAATACACGAAATCCGGCCAAAATCCGGCCGAATTTAGACCTTCACAGAAGCCCGTAGACGGCGGTTCTCCCTGTCGGTAAGGGTATCCATCCTCTCAAAATTACCCCCGCTCATATGGCCATTATAACTCAACAATTCTTCCATTTTTCTCGAATCGGACGGTAATTTTTCGTTTCCTTTCAGTGCCGGAATCAGGGCCCTGAAATCTTCGTTAAAACCGGAAAAGGACGCTATTTTGACTTGTTTCAGGAACGGCGAGAGGGCGACCCCCTTGGGTACGGGTGCTGCCCAGGTCCGCGAGCCCGATCCCCGCCACAACGGAGAAGGAGAGATCCCCTCCTGCCAGAGAGTATTGGAACGACCTCGGGAGAGTGGCGGGCACGAATGCCCGGTCGGCCGTCTGCAAGAGGTGTTCTGTAAAGCCGGGGACAGTGCACCTGCTTCCGACCACCTGCAGAATTCCGCTCTCGTTCGGGCGGTCTCCAGGCTTCCAGGATGTGAACGTGCAGGATCGCACCGTCCGGCACCGAGAAGGGGGAAACTATTAAGCATGAGCGTGCCGGAGATGCCGGAATCCGAACCGAACGCTTCACCGGTGCGAGGATAGAAGAGCAGGGCTCATGCGGTCCGGAGAGGCTTTCGTGAGGAAGGAGAGGCGATCGACATGGTTGAAATCGGATACAAACTTGCAGGTGAAGAGCATGGACCGCTGGATCTCGTCTGCTATGCACGGCAGGCCGAGGATGCCGGGTTCCCCTTCGCCATGATATCGGACCACTACCATCCCTGGATCGGCAGAGAAGGACAGAGCCCCTTCGTCTGGGCAACCATCGGCGGGATCTCGCAGGTGACGACCAATCTTCGACTGGCGACCGGCGTCACCTGTCCCACCGTCCGCATCCATCCTGCCATCATTGCCCAGGCGGCTGCGACCGCAGCCGCCATGATGCCGGGCCGCTTCATACTGGGGCTTGGCACCGGAGAAAACATAAACGAGCACATTTTAGGCGACCGATGGCCTCCCGCCCCCGTGCGGACCGAGATGCTCGAAGAAGCAGTGGAGATCATCAGGAACCTCTGGCAGGGCGGCATGAAGAGTTACTACGGCTACTTCTATACCGTCGAGAACGCACAGGTCTTCACCCTCCCGGAGAATCTCCCGCCGATCATGATCGCCGCCGAAGGGCCGATAAGTGCGTCGGCAGCAGGCAGGATCGGTGACGGGTTCATCAATGCGGGACACGAAGCCGAGAAGAACCTTGTTGCTTTCAGAAAGATGGGAGGCGAAGGAAAACCGGCATATCTGGAGATGTCGGTCTGCTGGGGAGATACCGAGGAGACCGCCCGGCGGACGGCATACGAACGGTGGCCCACCTCGGCAAATACAGGGGAGATGAACAGGATTCTGCCGACACCCGCCCACTACGAACAGCTTGCAAAGATGGCGACCGAAGATGATGTGGCCGCGCACGTTCCGTGCGGCCCCGATCCCGAACCGATGATCAAAAAGATCGAAGAGGGCATACGGAAGGGCTTTGATAACATCTGCATCCACCAGATAGGGCAAGAGCAGCGGGAGTTCCTCGAGTTTGCCAAAAAAGAGATCCTGCCGCACTTCTCCTGACAAAGGGAGGTAAAAAAGGAGAGATATCAGGGAGCAGACGTCTCGGTCTCGTCTGTCCGAACCTTTGCCATGACCTCGACCGGCATGACGATGATCCGCCCGTCGCCATACTTTCCGGTTCTTCCGGATGCCCGAATGGTCCCGATGACCGCGTCGACCTCGGCGTCGTCGACGACCATCTCGATCTTGATCTTGGGGATGAGATCGACCGCCACACTCTTCCCGCGGAACTGCAGGGAGATACCCTTCTGCTCCCCTCTTCCCTTCACTTCGATCACCGTCATGCCGACAACACCCATCTCTGTGAGCGCCGCTTTGACGGCATCAAACTTTTCCGGTCTGATCATTGCGATAACCATCTTCATGGATACACCTAAACTTGTACAGATTCACCGTGCTGGGATATATCCAGTCCGACATACTCCTCCTCCTCAGAGACACGCAGACCCATAGTGAGATCGACGATCTTGGCGAGGACGTACGTGCCGATGAATGCATAGACGATAGCAGCGCCCGCACCGATCACCTGGAGGAACAGCTGTGTCGCGCTCCCTTCGATGAGGCCGCTGATGCCGCCGACGGCAGCAACCGCAAAGACGCCGATGGCGAGCGTTCCCCAGACACCGCCGACGCCATGGATCGCCCATGCGTCGAGGCTCTCATCGAGGCCACGCCGGATCCGGAAGAGGAGGGCATAGTAACAGAGCAGCCCGGAGATGACTCCGATAGCAATGGCCTGCAGCGGGCCGACGAACCCGGCCGCCGGGGTGATCGCGCCGAGCCCTGCAATGGCGCCGCTGATCATCCCGACCGAACTCGGTTTCCCACGGATCCAGGAGGCAGTCATCCATGCAAGGGCTCCGGCGGCGGCCGATATATTCGTCACCACGAATGCGTTCGCCGCAAGGCCGTTCGCGGCGAGGGCGCTTCCCGCGTTGAATCCAAACCAGCCGAACCAGAGGAGTGCCCCGCCGAGGAGCGTTATCGGGATGTTGTGCGGATCCATGCTGTACTGACCGAACCCGACCCGCTTGCCGATGACGAGCGCAAGGGCAAGGGCTCCGAATCCCGCGGAGATGTGCACGACGATGCCTCCGGCAAAGTCGAGGATGCCGAGCTGTGCCATCCAGCCGCCGCCCCAGACCCAGTGTGCAAGCGGGTCGTAGATCAAGGTCGTCCACAAAAGGCCGAAGACGATGAACGAGCTGAGCCGTATCCGCTCGGCGACGGCCGAGGTGATGATGGCAAGCGTCACCGCCGCAAAGACGAGCTGGAAGACCATGAAGAGCAGATCGGGAATGCCTTCGCCGCCCATGCCGACGCCCTGCAGGGCGAAGAACTCAAGGCTTCCAATCAGTCCGCCCACGTCGGGGCCGAAGGCCAGGCTGTACCCGAAGAGCGTCCACTGGATCGTGACCACCGAGAAAGCGACGAACGAGAGTGCGAACATCGAAATGAGATTCTTCCGCCGTACAAGACCCCCGTAGAACAACCCTACACCCGGGGTCATCAGCATGACGAGCGCCGTACAGAGCAGGATAAATGCAGTATCTCCTGTGTCTAGTGCCATAGTACTATCATTCCTGAAGCAGGAGGCATTGCCCGGTTCCCGCACATCCTCTCTCCTTCCCGGCGCCGGGTGAAAAACCCTGCAGGGGAGGATGAAATGGTACCCTTCGGCACTCGCATCCGTGCAGGCGATAGAGACCGGCGCGGCAGGACAGGGACGTATTCACGGAGAGCGGGAGAGACCGGCATGCCATCTGTTAGAAGGAAGTAGTTTTCCACCAGGTTTAAACATTATCTTTTTCACGGCGAATACGCCCGCCCCCGACCGAAACCCCACACGAGCCGGAGAACTTCGTGCCCGGAGAGCGCGGAGGGACAGCGATCCGCATACAGGAGGATAATGGAAAAGGAGGGAGAATCTAACCGCCGGAGGACTCGGATTCGTCCGTCCTGACCTTGTGGATCGTCTCGACCGGCATGACGATGATCTTCCCGTCGCCGAACTTTCCGGTCCTCCCCGCATCGCGGATGACCTGAATGACCGTATCCACATCGGCAGCCCGAACGACCATCTCGAGTTTCAGCTTCGGAATAAGATCGACCGGCATGCTCTTCCCGCGGAACTGCAGGGAGATACCCCTCTGCGCCCCGCGCCCGCGGACCTCGGTCACAGTCATGCCGACGATACCCTTTGCTTCGAGCTCCGCCTTAATGTCATCGAACTTCTCCGGCCTGATAACCGCAATAACCATTCTCATTTCAAACACCTCACATCTGTGTCGACTCCCCGTGCTGGGAGATATCGAGACCCACATACTCTTCTTCCTCCGAGACACGGAGACCCAGCGTCATATCGACGATCTTGGCGAGGGCGAAGGTGACGACGAACGCGTAGACGACCACCACAGCCACATCGATCATCTGGATGACGAACTGATTGACGTTGCCGTAGAGCAGGCCGTCGACACCGCCGACTGCCGCAATCGCGAAGATACCGGTTGCGAGCGCACCCCATACACCACCGACGCCGTGCACCGCCCAGGCATCGAGGCTCTCATCGAGACCCCGGCCGACCCGGAAGAGCAGGGCTGCGTAGCAGATGATACCGGCAACCGCACCGATGGCGATAGCGCTCATCGGATCGACGAAACCCGCTGCAGGAGTGATCGCCACAAGGCCCGCGATGGCACCGCTGATCATCCCGACCGAACTCGGCTTTCCACGGATCCAGGCAGCGAAGAGCCAGGCAGAGCTCCGGCAGCAGCTGAAATATTCGTCACCACGAACGCATTTGCCGCAAGACCGTTCGCTGCAAGAGCGCTTCCCGCGTTGAACCCGAACCAGCCGAACCAGAGAAGTGCCCCGCCGAGGAGCGTCATCGGGATGTTGTGCGGCTCCATACCGTAAGCGCCGAACCCGACACGCTTACCGATGACGAGTGCCAGGGCGAGCGCCGCAAACCCGGAACTGATATGGACGACCGTTCCGCCGGCGAAGTCAAGCGCACCGAGCTGCGCCGCCCAGCCACCGCCCCATGCCCAGTGAGCAAGCGGGTCGTAGACGAGCGTCGTCCATAAAAGGCCGAAGACGATGAACGAACCAACCTTCACCCGCTCCGCAACGCCGGACGTCACGATGGCCAGCGTCAGACCCGCGAAGACGAGCTGGAAGACCATGAAGAGCAGATCGGGAATGCCTTCGCCGCCCATGCCCACACCCTGCAGGGCGAAGAACTCAAGGCTCCCGATCAGCCCGTCGATGTCGGAGCCGAAGGCGAGACTGTACCCGAAGACGACCCACTGGATCGTGACCACCGAGAAGGCGATGAACGCCAGCGCAATCATCGAGATGAAGTTCTTCCGCCGTACAAGACCGCCGTAGAACAAGCCCACGCCCGGAGTCATCAGCATGACGAGCGCCGTACAGATCAGGATAAATGCAGTATCACCCGTATCAATAGCCATTGTTAGACTCCTCCACCGTTCACGAACAACACCTTGTAGGAAAGAAGTGTACTTCCTGCAGATATAAATTTATCTAATGAGCACGCCCCGCGGCTCCTGAACAACCGGAGATGCACCACGATCGGAGAGTAGGGACGGCTACCGGCTTTCTCGAAAGAAAAGAGAAGATTACGAGTCTACCGCACCATAGTCGGCAGCACGATGCGAAGAGTTGAAAAATAGCGAGTGAGGGCCGGGTAGTTACTCGGCGGGCTGGTAGCGCTCTTCGAAGGTGATATCCTCGAGGAGCTCCTTCTTTGCAATTGTGATCTCTTCCGGGTATCCGGCAGGCACGAGCGAGACCAGCGTGTACGCATCGGGAACATTCAACAGCTTTCGGATATCCTCGGCGTACTCCTTCTTCTCTCCCGCCACCCAGCAAGACCCGACACCCCACGCCTGGAGCCCGAGCATGAGCTGCATCGTGGCTGCACAGCAGTCCTCGAGGTAGTACGTCGCATCTCTCTTCCCGAATACGGCAAAACATACCCGGGCATCCGCGATGAACCGGCCGTGAGTCTGCAAGACCCGCGATCTTTTTGAGCGTCTCCGGATCCTTCACCGTGCCAAAAAGCCAGGGCTGCTCGTTCCGGGCAGTCGGCGCAAGGCGCGCACAGTCGAGGGCGTCCCTGATGATCTTCTCCTCAATCGGGTCGCTTTTGTACTTCCTGACACTGTGCCGGCTCCGGATCACGGTAATTCCAAGATTTACAGTTCCGCCTATCGGACTCATGGTTGGAGGTGGGCATTCATCAGGTAAAAAACCTTGGAAAAAAGGGCCGCGAATCCCCGGGAGAGGGAGAGGGCGTCAGAAGAGCCCGCCGATCATCTGCACGATGTTATTGAAGCCCTGGAGGATGACGACCTTCGGATCGATCCCGAGGAAGGGGAAGATGAAGATGAAGTAGGCGAACGTTCCGAGGGTGCTGCCGAGGTTGGCGAGGGCTGCAACGAGCACCACCCGGAAGAGCGGAATTTTGCGCATCTCCGAGAGGCTCTCGGCCTCGATGATCCTCCGCAGTTCGCCTGCGGTAGGCTTTCTGATCTTCGCCTCGACGATTGCCGCAAACCAGCCCGCGGCGAGGAGTGGGTTTAAGGACGTGATCCAGGAGACGCCGAACGCCGTCAGCGCCGAGAGGGGATGGCCCCCTGCAGCCAGCGTGAAGCCGGCAGCGAGCACCCCGTTTATCAGGACCCAGTAGAGGAGCGCGGTCAGCAGGACGTCGAGCCCGACTCCCGAGAAGGCGATGGCTGCGAGCAGGGCGAGAAAGAGCACCGTCACGAGGATACCGAAGATCTTTGCGAAGGGAACCGATCTGACCTCGGCAGTTAGACCGCTCATCGGCGGGAGCGTTCCGGGCTCCCTGAGATACCGCTCGACACCGTGCACGTGACCGGCACCGATGACCGCAAGGACGCGTTCGTACCGGCTCCCGAGCGAGATGAGCTGGTGCGCGAGGTAGGCGTCACGCTCGTCGATGAGCGCCGCCGCCCCGTTCGGGGAGAACTCCCGGAACTCCTCGAGCGCCGCACTCACCACATCCTGCTTCGTCAGCTCGTCGACGTCGATCTCCTTGCCACCGATGCCGATAACCGAGGCGATGAGGACGAAGAACATCTTGATCTTCTCCCATATGGTCATTTTGCCCCAGAACCGCATCAGAGTGATTCGGATGTCGCGATCGATGAGGGCCACATGTTTCTGGTGCGCCTCGGCCTCTTCGATGGCCGCAAGCATCTCAGCACCGGGCCTGACGCCCGTATCGGCACCAATCCGCTGCTGAATATAGGCAAGCAGCCATTGGACGAGCACCCGGGTAAAGTTCCCGCCTTTCAGGATATCGGAGATGGAGGGCTCCGGGGCATCCTCTTTCAGGGCGGCATACCGCCCGGGGTCGAGTTCCACCCCCACGATATCGGGCTCGAACTCTTCGATCGCATCCCTGACCTCCTGCACACTCTTCGCCGAGACGTGTGCGGTTCCGACTATCCTGATCTCAGACATCGAGCACCTTCATTCCTTCACTATCTATGACGACTTTCTTCCCGCGAGGCAGATCCGCACCCGCGTAGATGTTCCCGGATACGCTCCTCTTCGAGCATCTCGGCACTGCGCCGCTCGAGCAGCACGGATGCAATCCCATGTGCGTCTCCACCGGGAAGCGGGGTGCCGAGACCCGGACATGGCGATACCAGAAGATCCTCACCGTCGAGCATGAACGGATATGTCCGGCAGATCCAGGGGCGGTGAGGGTAGACCGTGCACCGCCCGCCTGCAAGAAAGATACAGGCGTCGTCCCTCCGCCTGATGCACCAGGCAAAAGTATAGCACTTTCCGTCGGCATCCTCGATGAACTCCGGATACGGTTCCGCGACCTCGTCGAAGGTCATGCCGGTGGCTGCCATGATCGCCCTGACCTCCCGCGGGCTGACGGCGACGAGGTTCGAGTCTTCGCTCACTGCCCGGCAGCACTCGTTGCAGCCGGTGCAGGCAAAGCCGATGCCCCCGAGGGTCTCGGCAAGCACCCTTACTCCCGACATATCCTGTCGAAGTTTTCGAAGGCGAGTCGACCGTTCTCGGTATGACTGACCTCGGGGTGCCACTGGAGCCCGTAGAGATGTTTATCGATGTCGGCCATCGCCTCGACGCCGCAGATATCCGACCGGGCGAGGAGCGTAAAGCCTTCCGGCATGGCGGAGACTTCGTCGGCATGCGATGCCCATACGTGGATGCGGCCGGGGTAGCCGTCGAGGAGATCGTTCTTCTCGATGATATCGACGTCCACCGCCCCGTAGCCGCCGCTCATCCCTTTCGTCACGGTCCCGCCTCGGGCCGTAGCCATAATATGCAGCCCGAGACAGATCCCGAGAACCGGAAGGCCGAGATCGAGGTATTCTGCGGCGATACCGGCACGTGCGAGGGTGGGGCCGCCGCCGAGGATGATGCCCCTGCAGCCTTCCGCCACCTCCGCCGCCGGCGTTTCGTTGGAGATCATCGTGGCCTCAATATCCATATCACGGAGCGAGCGAAGGATCAGATGATTGAACTGCCCGTAGTTGTTGACCACATAGATGGGTAGCATTGTTGATCACAGTATTACGAGTTTGGGATACATAGTCCTTTGTCAGTCTGTATTCCCGGACGAAATCGAAGATCGTCTTTGAGATCTGCTCCGGAGAAAATCCCATCAGGGAGGCAAGCACCATCGCGCCTCCGGCACCCATCCCCTCCTTGACCTCGCCGATGCAGTAGCGAGCAAGCCCGACGTGTCCGAGGTTGGCGAAGTTCGGATCGACGTAGTAGGCGACGGTCCCGACCTCCTCGACAGTGCGCGGGAAACTTGCCGAGGGGTCGTCCCGGACGTAGACGGTCGTCGCCAGGGGAGGAGGATTCTTCCCGAGCGCTTTGAGGACGGCGGCGACGGCGAGCATCTGCGTACCTCCCGCAAGGAGGAGACGACCGCCATACGTGCTCGCGATCCCGGCAGCGACCGGCATCATGGGATCGCCTGCAAGCCTGATAATGTCGAGCGGGTCGCTCACCCCGGCGTCCTGGGTCCGGGCAAGCACCTCGCGGCAGACCTCATCTTTGAGCGTCACCGGATTCTCCACGTAACTGCTGCTGACCCGGGCATCGTATCCGAGCGCCTGTAAGACACAGAGAGCGGTCGTGGTTCCCCCGGGAACACACTCCCCGAGCACCAGAAGGTCGCTGCAACGCGAGAGGAATCTCCCTGCCATCTCGCCCCGCCGGAAGAGGGAAGCAGCCTCCGGGACCGCATCCCCATACCGGGGGTCGCCGCCTGGGCTTCCGTACATATCGAGGCACGGCACGCCCGGTTGATGCCGAAGCCCTGCATTGATGAAGAGCGGGATAATGCCCGTCATCTGCATCATGGAACGAGTAATGGAGGCCGGAGTCGGGCAGCCCGTGGGGGTGTTCGGCTTGAAGGGCATACTGGCGACCGAGCCGGTTGCCACCAGTCTCCGCGTCCAGGATCGGCGTCAGCAGCGTCTTTTCGGGGGTCGGCCCTGCACCCGAGATTCCGGGAACCGTAGAGAGCATCGTATTGCCGAGCACCAGTGCCATCAGAGGATTTTTTGCAGTAATGTCGGGAGACTCCGAGAGGAACGGCATGAGTATCGCTAACAGTGTATCTGCTCGCGATACATGAGGGTTGCCATCCCGATGCCGCGGCAGTGCCGAAAGATACCGTCACTGCGAGAGACTGCACCGCCGAATGCAAACGAGCAAATAGCCTGCTCATCAAACACTGGTTCATATGTTCGATATCGAGCAGAGACTGCAAGAGAAGGGCATCGAACGCAGCGTGATCGTCGCCTCGGCCATGGAACTCTATGTACCGCACGGCCTTGATGCCGCGGCGGCCGCCGTCCGGCTGCACGAAAAGATAGGAAAGGCGCTTGAAGATCCGAACGTCTCCTCGCTGCTCCTCGGCGCTCTCCTCCTTGAGGACGAACTCTACTGGAAACGGCAGAACTCCGAGATCGCCGACGACCCGGTCTTCCTGCTCTCCGACGAGATCATCGGCATGGCGATCGCCGAGGTGATCGGCGGGACGTACGCACGGTTTGAGTTCACCCGCTACGACCAGAAGAAACCCGGGATTCTGGCGACGCTCGGCCCCTTCCTCGACGATGCCGTCGCCGGACTCATCGCCGGGTGCACCTCGCGCCTCTACAGTGAATGCGTGTGAAATCGATTCGCGCCCTCCTGCAGTTCTGCACGACCCTCCCGCTCGGGCATGCCGCCGACTTCGATGAGTTCGCCCGCAGGTCGTACCTCTATCCGGTTGCAGGCTACGTCATCGGCGGGATTGCCGCCCTGCTTGTCTTCGGGATAGAATCTCCGGTTCTGGCGGCAGCGGTCGCACTCGCCGCCGTTCTGATCCTGTCCGGGGCAAACCACTTCGACGGGCTGCTCGACTTCGGTGACGGCCTGATGGCTCACGGGAGCCGGGAGAAGAGGATCGGGGCGATGACCGACCGGAATACGGGAGCCGGAGCCGTGGCGGCGGGAGTCGTGATTACGCTCGTCGCATTCGCCGGCCTGCAGACGGCAGCATCGGTCTGGGCTGTCATTCTGATCGCAGAGGTCTGTGCAAAGCTTGCCATGGCATGGCTGACGGTGCTCGGGAGGCCCTTCCGCGAGGGGATCCACAGTTATCTCCACGGATTTGCGAAGCCTTCGTTCCTCATCTATGCGGCGGCGCTCTCCCTCCCGCTGCTGCTGCTCCCCGTTCCTCCGGTTATGCCGGGCGTCGCCGTCGCCGTCACCGGTGCAGTAGTCACGGGAATGCTGGTTCTCTCCCGGCACCTCTTCGGCGGTGTGAACGGCGACGTCGTCGGGGCCGCCCATGAGATCACGCGTGCCGGCGTCATCCTGGTGCTGGCACTCCTGTAAGCACCTTTTTCTAGCCGGGTAGCAGTAGGTACCTGGTACCATGATGCACGAGTTTGGCCTCCATGCCAAAGGGGGGGTCATCACCGAGCGGAACGCAGATTTCGCCACCCTCCGGCTTCGCATTCCGGCCGGCGTTCTTTCGGCGGAACAGCTCAGGGAGATATCCCGCATCGCCGACGAATTCGGCGACGGCACGGTTCACCTCACAATGCGCCAGACGGTCGAGATCCCTCACGTCGACCCGGAACGGCTGGAAGGCGCCAGCAACGCGCTCGAAGAGAACGGGACACCCATCGGGGCCGAGCGTGACGAGGTCGTCAATATCATGGCCTGCCCCGGGACGGAGCGGTGCAAGTATGCCAATATCGAGACGATTGATCTTGCAAAGAAGATCGACGAGCGGGTCTTCGGCAAACGGGTGCCGACCAAGATCAGGATCTCCATCTCCGGATGCACGTACATGTGTAACAGCCCTCTCTTAAACGAGATCGGGATCATCGGGCGGATCCGGCCGCTTCGAACCCCCGGGCTCTGCACGGGGTGCGGAACGTGCGTCGAGTACTGCCGGGAGTGTGCCATCGCCCTCAAGAACGGCATCTCCATCCTCGACGAGCAGAAATGCGTTCAGTGCGGCATCTGCATTCACTCATGCCCGTATGAACTCTTAAAATCGGAGTTTGCCCACTACCAGATCACCGTAGGCGGGCGGCGTGGAGCAGAACCACGTGTGGGGCGCGAACTTGTCGAGGTCGAGACCGAAGAGCAGGTTGTCGACGTCGTCGATCGGATCATCTACTGGGTATACCGCACCGCATGGAGCGACCGGCTGCTCGGCGATCAGCTCGACGAGATCGGATTCGACAGGTTCAGAGAAGAGATCAAAAAGGAGTTCAGTAGCGGTACAGCGACTTAAACCCGGCGTTCTCATCGTCGCTGCACTCGATCGCCGATCCGTCCCTGACGATGGTGTTGAACATGATCGCTGCATTCATGAGATTCTCGTCGGGGTTCATCCCCTGCCGAACACCGCTCAAGGCCTGCTGCTGCGGCGTCGGAATCGTCCGGCTCCCCATCCGCACCCCTTTGCAGTGCCGACAGTAACCGCAGTGGGAGTGGACCGACACTTCACCGTCTGCGCACATGACGGTGGTGCGACTCCCTTTCTCATCCCGGTGAAAGTCAAGAGTCTTCATAGTACGAAGAACGTACATTTCCAGAGGATAAGATTCTGTCGATTATACCGGTTTTTTCCAGATTGCATCTCCAACAGATCCATAGAAATGCTTTATATCCAGAACATCCTACGTATAAGATACTCGATTAAGCAGGCTGTTCGAGCTGACAGACCTATCTTGAGTGGAGGATAAATTATGGCAACTGAGAAGCCGCACATTAACTTAGCAGTTATTGGCCACATTGACCATGGCAAGTCGACGACTGTGGGTCGGCTGCTGTTCGAGACGGGAGCGGTACCGCCCCATATCATCGAGAACTACCGGAAGGAGGCTGAATCCAAGGGTAAGGGCTCTTTTGAATTCGCGTGGGTTATGGACAACCTCAAAGAGGAGCGTGAGCGTGGTATCACCATCGACATCGCCCACAAGAGGTTCGACACCGACAAGTTCTACTTCACCATTGTAGACTGTCCCGGACACCGCGACTTCGTCAAGAACATGATCACCGGTGCATCCCAGGCAGACGCTGCACTGCTCATCGTCGCCGCACCCGACGGCGTGATGGAGCAGACCAAGGAGCACGTCTTCCTTGCACGTACGCTCGGCATCACCCAGCTGATCATCGGCATCAACAAGATGGACGCCGTCAAGTACGACCAGAAGCGCTACGAAGAGGTCAAGGAGCAGGCTCTCCCAGCTCATCAAGATGGTCGGATACAACCCGGCAAACGTCGCTTTCATCCCGATGAGCTCCTTCAAAGGCGCAAACATCGCCTCCAAGAGCGCCGAGACCCCCTGGTACAACGGCCCCACGGTCCTTGATGCACTCAACCTGCTCAAGGAGCCCGAGAAGCCCACGAACCTCCCCCTGCGTCTCCCCATCCAGGATGTCTACTCCATCTCCGGTATCGGAACCGTGCCCGTCGGCCGTATCGAGACCGGGATCATGAAGAAAGGAATGAAGGTCAACTTCATGCCCGCCAACAAAGAGGGTGAGGTCAAGACCATCGAGATGCACCACGAGGAGCAGAACGAGGCACTCCCCGGCGACAACGTCGGTTTCAACGTCCGTGGTATCGGGAAGGGCGACATCCGCCGTGGCGACGTCTGCGGTCCCGCCGATGTCCCGCCAACCGTGGCAGACGAGTTCACCGCGCAGATAGTGGTGCTCCACCACCCGAGCGCACTGACCGTCGGTTACACCCCGGTCTTCCACTGCCACACCTCGCAGATTGCCTGCACCTTTGTCGAGCTCGTCAGGAAGCTCGATCCCCGCACCGGCCAGGTCAAGGAAGAGAACCCCACGTTCCTCAAGACCGGCGATGCCGCGATCGTCAAGATCAAGCCAACCCGGCCCATGGTCATCGAGAAGGTCAAGGAGATCCCCAGCTCGGACGGTTTGCAGTCCGCGATATGGGCTCCACGATCGCTGCCGGCATGTGCATGGATATCACCCCCAAGCAGATGAGATAACTTATCTCTCAATATTTTTGGTGAACATCATGCAAAAAGCCAGAATACGTCTTTCCGGAACGGACTTTGAGAAGATTGAGATGGTATGCAATCGGATCAAAGAGATTGCAGAACGCACAGGCGTCAATCTGGCAGGTCCCATACCGCTCCCAACGAAGCGACTGGTTGTACCCATCCGCAAGAGCCCCGACGGCGAAGGAACCGCCACCTGGGACCGCTGGCAGATGCGCGTGCACAAGAGACTGATCGATATCGATGCAGATGAACGAGCCCTCCGGCAGCTGATGCGTATTCAGGTACCGAAGGACATCGGCATTGAGATCGTCCTGGAAGGCTGAGGTGAGAGCGGCGTGACGGCCGCTGGATTCTACGACAGGATCCGTGAACAGCTCTCCTACGAGAGACTTTTTTTCCTGATTTTTCTGATCGCCGTATTCCTGCGGTTCTATCAGTTGGACTTAAAGTTCTTTCATCACGACGAAGCTATTCACGCATGGTTTTCGTATCGCCTGCTGACCGAAGGGATCTATACCTACGATCCCATGTACCACGGGCCGCTGCTCTACTACGTCACGGCAGGGATGTTCTCCATCTTCGGGGACTCCGATCTCGTGGGCAGGCTCGTACCGGCACTTCTCGGGGTCGCGCTGGTCCCGCTCCTGTACCCGATCTACAAACTGGGGTACTTCGATAAGAAGCAGACGCTCATAGCGGCGCTCTTCGTCGCCGTATCTCCTGAGATGGTCTACTTCTCACGGTTCCTTCGAAACGACATCTTCATCCTCTTCTTCACGCTGGTACTCCTTGTAGCCCTCCTCTACTACTTCGAGAAACGGGAGACGAAGTACGCTCTCATTGCCGGCGCCGCAGTAGGCCTCGGAATGTCCAGCAAGGAGAATATGCCGATCGTGGTTCTGATCTTCGGCTCATACCTCCTCTACCTGATCGGTACGCGGCGTCTCGAGCTTCCACGACGGTGGAAGACCGACCTCCTCCTCGGAGCCCTCGTTACAGTGGGGATTATGGCAGCCTTCTACTCCTCGTTCGGAGCTCACCCGGAGGTGCTCGCGGACGGGTGGCTCCGCGCCATCGAACACTGGGCGGCAATGCACCAGCAGCAGCGCCTCGGAGGACCGCCATACTTCTATATCATCTTCTTCCTCCTCTACGAGGTGCCGATCTTCATCTTCGGCCTCATCGGAGTCGCCCAGTTCCTCACGGGGGACGGACGCGGCGCCCGGGCTGTCCAAAAGATACACCGGTTCTTCGCGCGAAAGGCCGATGCTGCAGCACTCCCGCCGGAGAGCCTCGATGAGGTGGCCAGCGGCAGGGTCTTCGATCGGCGGGAGGAGTTCATGCGGTTCTCCATCTACTGGCTGGTGCTCTCCATCGGCGCCTACGCCTACATAGGGGAGAAGGTGCCGTGGCTAATCATCCATCAGCTGCTTCCCCTGATCTTTGTCGCCGTGTATGCGATGACGACGAAGAAGGCAGCCGTTGCGGTCGTTGCGAGTATCTTTCTCGTCGCCATGACAGTGCACGTCGCGTACACACCGACCGATATCAATGAACCGATCGTGCAGGTGCAGAACTCCGAAGACCTCCGGGAGGTCATGGCGATGATCGACGCATCGGATAGCGTCGCCATCGCATCGGATACCTACTGGCCGCTTCCCTGGTACTGCCGGGGAGACCGGGCGGCGAAACTCTCCTACTACGGCAGTAAAGTCGACGAGAGTACCAGATCTATTCCCGTGACTTCGACATGGTTATCGCCTACGATCAGGACACCTACCCATCGCTTTCCGGCTACGACAAAGAGCGCTACAAGCTCAGTTACTGGTTCTCGTACTCCGATAACCAGGACCGGCTCGCGGAGTACTACCTCCTGCGGGACGGGAAGACGGGGAGCATGAACATCGATGTCTTCACGAAGAACGCAACGTCGCTGTCAGGCTAAGACATTCCAACTGCACTCTTTTTTCTTCCCGCCTTTCGGCAGGGTATAAACAGATCCCGGAACCATCGAAGAGGCCGCGTTGGCCAGAAAGCTCACTGACGAGAGGGGCACTCCCGAAGACTCCGTACAGGTCGACCGATAGGCATCGATCATCCACGCTTTTTCGCCCCTGAAACCACACGGAGAACACTCATGAGGTCAACACCCCGCGATGTCGCTGCGAACCCGGGCAAGCAGGGTGAAGAGAGAGCGTCTGGAAAAGGGCAGCGGGCATCTGTCTACAGAACAGGGGAGGGCGATCCGGGAAGACCGGTTCGCCCGGCCAGTCCGAAGGGATAGGGAACCGGAGCCCGCCGGGTGATGAAACCCGTACAAAGGCCGGAATGCAGAGGGGAAACCGTCCCCTCCCCCGGGAGTCTGGCGGCGCCGGGGGTTCGCGTGATGAGGAGGGCGCTCTATCCGGGGCGTGCAATCTTCGCACTATAGAAGAGAACCTGCCAGGCGGTATTGGCTGCCGTCTCCGGATGAAGGGTCGTATGAGAATGCAAAAAAGAGTGAAACAGAGGGGGATAGCATTTCAGCCGAGTTCGTCCCATTTCCCGCGTCTGCGATAGACGACAACAGCGCCCACGACAAGCAGAATCAGGACGACACCGACACCGATGTAGAGGAGGATACTGCCGAAGTTAAAGGAGAGACCGTCGCCGATCTCGGTTCTGAGGGCAGTAGCGTCATTGAGAGCTTCTGTCGCCTTCGTCTCGGCGTCACCGGCCTTTGTTCTGGCAGCAGCGTAGTTTCCCTTCGTGAGTTCGTCCGATGCCGTCGTGTCGTACTGCACGGCGCTCTCCCGCGTGGTGATAACAGCAACGACTCGTGCATCAGAGCCCATCGAACGGTTGTCCTTGAAGTAGGTGATAAGATCGTCCACCTGCTGGATCGTCGCCGCCGCATCGCCGACGTCCTTCTCGGCCCACGCCTTCTCGAGCAGAGTCGCGGCGTCGTCCATATTAGTCTTGGCGGTAGCAAGGAGCGTAGCAGCCTGGGTCGCGCTCGCCGCCTCGGCACTATCGATGGCAGTGGACGCCGTATTGTACTTGGCCGTGGCTGCCGTCACATCGACGCCTTCGGCAGCCCTCTGATCGATACTCGCCTTCAGATCGGAGAGCTGCTTCTCCCGCGCTGTGAGCTGGCTTGCGACCTCTGCGGGGTTCAGAACGTCGCGGGTGACGACGTGATCGTCGACGACCCGTCCATTTGCCATATGCTCGATCTTGATGACCTCGACAGTTCCCGTTGAGGCGGATGGTGCCGCCCCCGCAGCTGAACGTCGAGCTCGACGTCACCCCCATAGTCGAGTTCGAACTCAGTGAGCGTGGGGTAGAAGCCCCCTTTGGTGACCGTGTTGATGGCAACGCCATCCCGGTAGATGGTAAACGTCCATACGGGGTTCTGCAGTCCGGTGCTGAAGTCAAAGGACTCGTCGTTTCCCTGACTCGACCCCGTCGTCGTCATCGAGTATGCAATCTTATAGTGCGCCGTGACCTGCTGACCCGGTTCGAGTGCGCCGCTCGCGGGACTGACAGTCTCCGTAGTGATAGTAAATGCCGATGCTGCCTGCACGGCACAGACGAGTGCCAGCAGGAGAATGATGACTCTGTAAATTGATCTCACGTGCATCACCTCATTCGAATAATGGTTCGATACCTTCGTCAAACATTGAAGAACGCTTATCCTTCGCTCGCAGTACATCTTCTTTGGTTGCTTTGGCGATCTCCAGGAGGTCGGTGATCCTCGGGGCGTTTTCGATGGTAGCGAGGACGACCACGGCAGCGATGTAATCGCTCGATACCGGATAGTCGCCGCCACGCACCTCAACCCCGGCGATGTTCTCCTCGACCCAGCTCTTGGACTTCTCGACACCCTTTCTGTCCATCTCCTGCGGCGGTCCTGCCAGGAGAACAAGAGCACGCTCCGCCGACGAGTAATCGCACGGCAGAGTAAGGCGCCCGAGCATGGCACGCCTGACAAGAGCGATGATCTTGGCCGACTTATCCTCGCCCGTCAACAGCACATCCTCAGCCTTCTCCTTCTTCTTCATAAAGTTACCGAGGATGCCCTGTTTCTGCTTGATGCGTGGGTTTATTCTCTCACTGATAGCATACCCGACACTGCTGATGCCACCGCCGCGCAGCGTATTGATAATCTCGCTCGAATCGACGACCATCTCACCGACACCGGCCGTACCGATCTCACCGGCACGGAAGAGCACCCCGAAACGGCGGACAATCTCATCGTTTAACCGGTTGTAGGCATCCTTGACACTCTCGCCCTCGTTCTTCCAGGCGCTGTTATCGAAGAGGAACGTATTATCCGCCTCGTTGACGAGGGTGCTGAGACTTCTGGCGGCGTTATAGGAGTACAGACGACCCTCTTCGGGCGCCGGCAGAATACCGATAGCATAGACCGGTTCCCGGTAAATTCGCTTTAAGTGACGGGCGAGCACCGGGGTGCCACCCGAGCCGGTACCCCCGCCGAGACCGGAGACGATGACGAATGCATCGATATCGTGCGTCCCCCGGGAGTCGATGGCGTTGATGATACTGTCGATCTCGTCCGCCGTCACCCGAGCCCCGGTGACGTTATCGGTGCCGACACCGTGTCCTTTCACCACGGTCTGCCCGATCAGCAGTCGATCCTTCATCTCTATACTCTTGATGCCCATCAGGTCAGTCCGCGCCGTATTCACGGCGATTCCCCGGAAACTTTGGGTCGGCATTTTTTTGTCCTGTTCTATGAACATATCGACAATTTTGCCGCCGGCCTGACCAAATCCTATGAAAAAGACCCTCATCTGGTTACACACCCTCTGTTCGGCTAACAGGTAGTATTGACGTTTATGTATAAAGACGTTTTATATTATTCAACTCAAAAACCTTCTCATAGTTTTTACATACCGGGTGAACAATGAAGATTTGCATAATTGGCGGAGGATTATGCGGCCTTACGGCTGCACGGGAACTTGCCGACAGGGCGGAAGTCACCCTTGTCGAGAGAAGACCGATCCTCGGCGGCTGCCTCGCATCGTATAGCATCGACGGCTACTCCATCGAACAGTACTATCACCACTGCTTCACCGACGATTCCCGCCTTCTGAACCTCTTTAACGAACTCGGAATTGCGGATCGGCTCGAGTGGCTTCAGGGCACCACCGGGTACTATGCCGAGAGCACCGTCTATCCGCTGACCACCCCGACCGAGATCTTCAAATACCCCTACCTTTCGCTCACCGACAAGGCACGCCTCGCATGGCTTACCCTCCGATCGAAACGCTTCGATCTCGAATCGCTCGACACCGTCACCGCGAAAGATTTCATCCTCGAGAACCTCGGCTCCGGCGTCTATACATCGTTCTTCGAACCGCTCCTGCGCAGCAAATTCGGGGAGCGCAGCGATGAGGTCTCGGCGGCCTGGCTCATCTCCCGGATAGCCATCAGGTCGAACCGGGGCGCAGGCGGGGAACGCCTCGGATACATACGGGGCGGCTTTGAGTGCCTCATCGATCGCCTCGGAGGAGGATCTGGTTCGGAAGGGCTGCTCCATCACCACCGGCAGACCGGCTTTGGCGATCGAGCGGCAGGGTGCACGCTGGCTGGTGAACGGCGAACCATATGATATCGTGCTCTCCACGATACCTCCACAGGAGACGGCACGACTATCCGACATGGATATTGCCCCGATCCCGTATCAGGGGGCGGCATGCATGACGCTCGCCCTCTCCCGGGACGTTACGAACGGCATTTACTGGCTCAATATGAAAGACCCCGCCCCGTACGGCGCCGTAGTCTCGCATACGAACTTCGCCCCGCCCGAGTGGTATAACGGCGACCGCCTGATCTACCTCGCCTCCTACTTTGCAGGAAGCCTCCCCGGAACCTTCGAAAGGACGATGCTCACCGACTTCTGCAGGCGTTTTGGCGTGCAGGAGAGCGAGGTTCTCTGGCATCGGATGGCTGTCGACCCCTATGCAGGACCGATCTACACAACCGGCCTTCGCCGGCAGATCCCGGACTACGAGCAGCACGGACTGTTCATGGCGGGGATGTTCAGCCTCCCGAACTATCCCGAGCGGAGCATGGAGGGATCGGTGGTCGCAGCAGAAGAGGTCGCACGCCGGATACGCACGAGGTCTCTCGATGAATGAGATAGAAGTCAGCTGCGTCCTTCCGGTCTACAACGACCGCGAAGCGCTTACGGTTGCCGTTCCTCGATCGGTCGAATGCCTGGAAACGATTGCTCCGGGGAAGTTCGAGGTGCTCGTCGCCGAAGACGGCAGTACCGACGGAAGCGCGGAGCTCGTGGCCGGCCTTGCCCGAGAGGACAACCGCATCCGCCTCCTGCACAGCGACGAAAGGCTCGGCCGGGGAAGAGCCTTGAGCCGCGCATTCACGACGGCGCGCGGCTCGATCGTCTGCTACTACGACGTCGACCTCGCCACCGACATCCAGCACCTCCCCGAGCTCATCGGTGCTATCCGCCAGGGATACGATATCGCTACCGGCTCGCGCCTGCTCCCGACGAGCGATATCGTCAGGAGCGGCGACCGTGAGATCGCAAGCAGGGGATATAACCGACTGGTCAGAACGATCCTGCGGAGCAGCCTTTACGATCACCAGTGCGGGTTCAAGGCGTTCAACCGCGCACGCCTCCTCGACCTGCTTCCCACCGTATCGTCGAACCATTGGTTCTGGGATACCGAGGTGCTGGTTCGGGCAGAGCGGAACGGATACCGAATACGTGAGTTCCCGGTCAGGTGGCGGCAGGGTGCGGGAACGACGGTAAGGCGCAAAGACATCGTCGAGATGGGAACGGCGATCCTCTCCCTCTGGTGGCAACTGCATGCTGAGAAGAGTTAGCGCGATCGTCCTCCCTACTCTGGTAGCGGTGGCGATCATCGCCTACATGCTCTACCGGGTCTGGGGCAGCCTCCTCGTCACGCTCGAGCATATCGTTCTCCCCTTTCTCTTCGCCGCCGTCGTCATCTGCATACTGGCGTGGTTTCTGCGGGGAGTGCGTTACCGCTCCATCCTCCGAGGGCTCGCGATAGAAGAGGGCGTCTGGTTCTCGACGGCGTGCATATTCATCTCCCAGACCGCAAATCTGATCGTTCCTGCCCGTCTCGGGGATTTTGTCCGGATGCTCATCCTCAAGCACGAGGACGACGCCACCTACTCGCAGGGATTCTCCTCGATCGTCGTCGAGCGTATCTTCGACGTCCTGATGATAGCAGTGCTCGGCCTCATCGCGCTGCCTTTCGTCCTCAATGTGCCGGACTGGTTCGTAACGGTCATCGCCCTCCCCATCGTGGCGGGAGGGGTTTTCTTCGTCTTCCTCCTCTACTCAGGAAGATTCAGTTCGGAGAACAAATACATCGGGATGCTTCTCCGGGTGCTCGAGGAGGTGCGCGAAGCGTCGCTCCACCCGAGGGCACTCGCCGTGCTCAGCGCATCCTCGCTCCTCATCTGGATCCTCGATGTCTTCGTCGCGGTCGCGGTCGTGGCGATGTTCCAGGAGACGATCCCCTTCCCGGTGGTGGTGCTCGCGATCGTTATCGGCAACCTCGTCAAGGCTGTTCCGATCACGCCGGGCGGCGTCGGCACCTACGAGCTCGCGCTTGCCCTGACCTTCGAGGTCGCGGGAACCGCCGCAGCCACGGCGACTCTGATAGCCGTTATCGACCACCTTATCAAAAATATGGTCACCCTGGTCGGCGGTGTCCTGTCCATCTACTACTTCGGCGACTGGTCGGTCGCCCTGATGAAGAAGGCGTTCAACAAAGAACTCGATATGGAGGAGTCGTTTGGCAGCAGGTGAATCGCAGATACTCTTCGTGCTGGCCTGGCTGGTCACGATAAAGGTGCTCCAGCTCGGAGCCTGGCCGGCTCTCGACCGTACCTTCGGGCGGCTTGCACCGGCGATCGCCTATCCGGCCTCAATCCTGATCTTTGCCGCCGCATCCTGGTACCTGGGGCTCGTCGGCCTTCCGGTCTGGCTTGCCCTCCTCCCCTTCGCAGCCCTCCTCGGCTACGGCGGGTACACGGGATTTTACACCCGTGAGAGGCTTTCAGCGGGTGCACGCTGGGATATGGTCTTCCTGATACCCTTCCTCTTCATGCTCGAGGTGCGCTACATCAACCCGACCATCTCGTACGCGGAGAAGTTCATGGATCACGCCTTCATCGCGTCGATCATGCACACGCCGACGGTTCCGCCCCTCGATCCCTGGTATGCCGGGGGGACGCTCGCCATGTACTACTACTTCGGATACTGGATCTTCGGAGCGTTCGGCCTTGCCACCGGTGTCCCCTCTCCGGTGACCTTCAACCTCGTGCTCCCGACGGTCTTCGGTCTTGCTGCCGTATCCCTCTACGCTCTCGGGCACCTGATAATGGAACGTTACCGGTGGCTCCTGCTCCTCCCTCTCTTCATCCCAAACCCTTCCGCGATCTACCAGATGCTGATCGGCAGCACCTGGTTTGACGTACTCTGGCAGAGTACACGGACGATCCCCGATACCATCAACGAGTACCCGATCTTCTCGATGCTCTGGGGCGACCCCCACCCCCACGTCATCGGGATCTTCAACCAGGTCTTCCTGCTGCTGATCCTCGTCTTCGCCCTCGTGAAGTGGGAGGACCTTGCCACGAAGGGGCGACTCGTCGTCTGCGGCCTTGCGGCGGTGAGCCTTGGAGCAATGCCCGGGATCAACACCTGGGATGTCCTCGTGTACGCCCCCATCGTCGTCATATTCGGCATTCTCATCTGGTGGCGCTCCGACAGAAGCCTCTCGGGGGCAAAGCAGTCTTGGATGCTGCTTCTTGCCGTGCCGCCGCTCTCGATTGCGCTGTATCTCCCCTACTATCTGCAGCTCCAGAGTGCCGGGGTCGAGGGGGTCGGGATCGTGCCGACGCCCTCCGACCCGGGTGCGTTCCTGCTCGTTCACGGGTTCTTCCTCGCGATCCTCTTCGCCTACTGTGCACGCGATATCGTAAAAAAACCATATATTCTCCTCGTTACAGTGCCTTTTCTGGCGACGGGCTACTTCGCCGCCGCCATTGCAGCCGTTCCGCTCGCCTACCTCCTTGCCCGGCGCCGCCTCACGGTACCGGAGCGACTGGCCGTCATCGGCCTCGCCATCATCCTCATCACCGAGATCTTCTACCTGAAGGACAACATGGGCGAGACCTATTACCGGATGAATACGATATTCAAGTTCTACCTGCCGGCATGGATCCTGATGGGCACCGCCGGTTTCGCCATCATCGCAGGGTGGCTCGATAAAGCCGGGGTTATGGATCGGATATCGGAACGCTCCGCCCGGGCACTCCCGGTGCTCGCGGTAGTGCTCCTTCTCGCCGCCCCGTTCGCGATTAACGTCGACTTCGGCTACGGCACCCATACCCTCGACGGGCTTGCATACCTCGATAGTGCGCACCCCGGCGACGCAGCGGCGGTGGCGTATCTTCGCAGCCTCGAAGGTGATCAGCGGATCGTTGAAGCGGAGGGCGGCGACTACACCTATTGTTCGCGGATCTCATCGTTCACGGGCATTCCCACCATCATCGGGATGCCGTTTCACGAGTATATGTGGCGGAACGACTGGCCGTCCGTCGCGGAGCGGACAGACGACGTCCGTGCAATCTACGAAGAACCCTCGCGCACCGTCGAACTGATGCGGAAGTACGACGCTACAATCCTCTACGTCGGCGATCCGGAACGGGAGAAGTACCGGGTTTCGCTCCCGGCGGAAGGACTCATCGAGATCTATAACAAGCAGGGCGTACAGATCTACCGGGTAACCCCCTGAATAAACGCAGCCGGGTCAGTGAGAGCCCGACAGGGAAACGGCGACTGCCTGATCGGCATCATCACGCTTCCGGAGAGAGGGAGCAGGAATTCACCCGGATAACAAACATTTATCCCTCCGGTAATTGAAATAATATAGTGACATTCGATCATCAACTGATGAATGATGAAGGAGACGAGCTGCTCCTGAATGAGGTGAGTTATGGCAAAGGTATACGTTAAATTCGAGATTCCGGATGATATCCAGAATAAGGCGCTTGAAGCACTTGAGATCGCACGCGACACCGGTAAGGTCAAAAAGGGCTCAAACGAAGCGACCAAGGCAGTCGAGCGCAGCATTGCCCAGCTGGTTCTCATCGGCGCAGATGTTGAGCCTGAAGAGATTGTGATGCACCTGCCCCCCCTCTGCGACGAGAAGCAGATCACGTACATCTTCATCAGCAAGCAGAACGATATCGGCGCCGCAAGCGGCCTTGATGTGGGTTCCGCGGCTGCTGCGATTGTAAAGCCCGGCAAGGCAAAGGAACTCGTCGAAGAGATTGCCAAGCAGGTCAGCGCACTGAGAGCGTGAGGTAATTTCTATGGCAAACGACGGAACGCCTGCAGAAGTGATTGAAGTCATCGGCATCACCGGGATGCACGGTGAGGCACAGCAGGTAAAGTGCCGCATTCTCGACGGACCGAACAAAGGGCGTATCATCACCCGCAATACGGTAGGCCCGATCCGGGAAGGCGATATCCTCTCGCTGCTCGAAACCGAGCGCGAGGCCAAGAAACTCTCGAGACGGTGAAGTGAATGGTAGAGACATACGTGTGCAATTTCTGCGGGGAGCAGCTTGAGCCCGGCACCGGCAAGATGTTCGTCCGCAAGGACGGAGCCCTCTTCTACTTCTGCAGCACCAAGTGCCAGAACAACTACAAGCTCGGCAGGGTGCCGCGCCGTGTCGAATGGACGGCCGCCGGGCGCAAGGCACGTGGAAAAGAGTGATGCAGGATGGACCGCACCTTCGTTATGGTCAAGCCTGACGGCGTGCAGCGCGGGCTCGTCGGAGAGATCGTCTCCCGATTTGAGTCCAAGGGTCTCAAGATGGTCGGAGCCAAGCTCGAACGGCTCCCGGAGGAGCGCGTCGCCGACCAGTACCGCGAGCACCTCGAAAAACCCTTCTTCCCGGGGTTAAAGCAGTACATCATGAGCGGACCTTGCTTCCTGATGGTCTTTGAGGGCAAGAACGTGGTGCCGATCGTCCGCCGGATCGTCGGCGCCACAAACCCCGCAGAGGCCGAACCAGGCTCCATTCGCGGAGATCTTGCTCTCGATATCGGGCGGAACGTGATCCACGCATCCGACTCCCCCGAGAGCGCCGACCGTGAGATCGGCATCCACTTCAAACCCGCAGAACTGGTCGCTTACACAAGAATCGACCAGGGCATGCTGTACGAGTAATATCCCAAAACGGGGTATTCTTTTTTTCCGAATCCACAATGCACCGAGCGGAGCCGTTTTTACGCCGTGCATGACTCTGAACCGTCGTTCGGGGAAGCCGCGGTGCCGGAACAAAAGCAGCCCGACGGAAAGGGAGCACCGGGCCGTTTCATCCCGCCAGGGAGCGGGATTCTTGCTCCCGTACCCTCATAAAACCAAAAGCCCTATATCAAAATCTGCCGCACATATGGACGATGGCGGGCGATCTGCTGAGCTTTATACTCTTAAGCTTTTCCTCGATGATCATCGTGATCAATCCGCTCGCCGCCACCCTGATCTACGTCTCGCTCACCGAGACCATGGATCGCGAGAGCAGGATCAGTACTGCATGGGAGGCGAGCAGGTTCGCCCTTATCGTTCTCCTCGTCTTCACTATCGCCGGAGGGTTCATCCTGCAGCTCTTCGGCATCACGATCGAGGCGTTCAGGATTGCCGGAGGACTTCTGCTCTTCGGTATCGGTATGGAGATGGTCTACGCAAAGACCTCCCGAACGAAGATGACCGCGACGGAGAAGTACGAGGGGCAGGAGACCGACGATATCGCCGTCATGCCGCTTGCAATACCCATGATCACAGGGCCGGGCGCCATTACGACCGCGATCGTCCTGATGAACGAGGCAATGGACATGAACATCCTGGCGCTCCTTATCGTTCCTCTCTCGGCCATCGTCTCCATCCTCATCACCTACTACATGATGAAGAACGCAGACTACATCACCAAACGTATCGGGCAGCGGGAGTACCGGGCGGTCAACCGGCTTATGGGAATGCTGCTCATCGCAATAGCGGTGCAGTTCGTCATTCTCGGAATACAGACCGCATTTCCACTGCTCAAAGGAGGGTAACTCTATGGATACACCGGATCTGACAACATCGGGGGCACTACTCACCAGTCTCAGCATCATCGCCGGGGGCATCATCATCGGGGCGATGATCTTCCGGATACCCGTACCGCTCGCACCGTACATCATGGTGACGCTTGCACTCCTCGTCGTCATCGGCGCGGCCGCCCTTCTCGCAGGCTGCAGAGAGTGCGGAGAGAGAGCATCGGGGAAATGACCACGATCGGCATCGCCCAGGTGGCAAGCTTCGGTCGCGACCCGGCGGAGAACCGCCGCCGGGCAGATGTTCTGGCCGGCAAGGCCGCCGAAGCGGGAGCAGAACTCGTCTGCTTTCCGGAGCAGTTCGCCACCGGCTGGTCACCGACAGTCCCCGCCGGAAGCGGGGAGACGGCAGAAGGCCCGACGGTCACCGCGCTCCGGGCAACGGCGCGCGACCATGGGATCGCCGTTCTCGGATCGTTTCTTGAGTACACGAGTGAGCGACCCCGTAACACCGCCGTCGCGATCGACGCGGCGGGCAGTATGCTCGCCACCTATGCAAAGATGCACCTCTTCTCGCCCGGGGGCGAAGATTGCCACTGCACTCCGGGAGATGCGATCGCCACCTTCACCGCGGGCGCCATGACCTTCGGGATCGCCGTCTGCTACGATCTCCGGTTCCCCGAGCTCTTCCGGGCGTACGCCGGGGCAGGCGTCGACTGCGTTCTTGTTCCCGCCGCCTGGCCGTGCAGCAGGCTCGCTCACTTCGAGATCTTCGTCGGCGCCCGTGCGCTTGAGAACCAGTACTACGTTGCCGGGATCAATGCAGGCGGGTCGGGACGCCCGGGTGACCCGCAGTGCGGATCGTCCCTCGTGGCCGATCCCGAAGGCACCGTCATCGCCCGCGGAGGCCGCGGGGAGGACCTGATCGTCGCGCCGCTTGATCCCGACCGGATCCGCGATACGCGAAATCGCATTCCTGCCCTGAAAGACCGCAGAAGTGACCTTTATCACAGATTGCTCTCTAATAGATAGAGACATCCATGCGGGGGAGCCAACACGTACTCATCAGCATCTTCTCGGTCGGCATCCTGCTGGTACCGGTAGTCCCGATACTCGGCGTGGAGCTGACCCTCGTCGCCCTGCTCGGTGCATTCGTCGGTGCCCTCGCCCCCGATGCGGACGCAACCGACGCCGCTATCTTCCATAGGGAGATTCGCGGCCTGAAAGGGGTTCACGGACATATCATCAATACTGCAGCTCTCGTTCTCCCCATATTCGGATATACCATCAGGTATCTCATCTACTACCCGCTCTCCCTCCTCTTCCTCGCTGCATTCGGGAAGCGCTACCGGCACCAGCACCGCGGTCTGCTCCACTCACTGATCGGGATTGCCATGACCACCTTCGTACTGCTCGCCTACATCTGGGCGATCTTTTTCTGGTGCGGGTGGGAGCCGATGCCACGGATCCCTCTGTTCGGGATCGCTTTCTTCGCCGGCTGCTTCTTCCACCTCATGGAAGATACCTGCACCCCGTCCGGGGTTGCCTGGCTCTACCCGTTCAGCCGCGTCCGTACCTGCGGAGTGATCCGGACCGCGAGTATGCTTGAGATCAGGCCGGGATCATTCGCTCTCCTGCTCGGCCTGATCGGGGTGGCGACCGCCGCCGCAGCACTGCTCGAACTCGTCCCGATCCAGGAGCTCGCGCAGATCTCCGTCGGAGCACTCATCCTCCCGTGGCTCCTCTTCCTGGGCGCCTCACGCGTCCGGCACGGGAGAGCGAAGGGTGCGGCCTGATATCCGGCGGCGATGCCTGCGGCCGGGATCGCCCGGCTCCCATATCTATACGTACTCCGGGGAACAACATTTCTGCATGTACCGTCTCGTCTGCGTTCACTGTGATGCAGCTTCATGCACCCGATCAGATCATCTATACCTGCGAGCGATGTGGTCACCTGCTGGCCGTCTGCTACGATATCGATACCCTCACCATAGAGAGAGAGGTCTGGGACCGGCGGCCCCTCTCGGTATGGCGGTACCGCGAGCTCCTGCCGGTCAGGGGCGAGCCGGTCACCCTCCAGGAAGGCGGCACACCGCTCTACCACCTCAAAAGGCTTGGGGAAGAGATGGGACTTACCGAGCTCTACGCCAAACACGAAGGCATGAATCCGACCGGTTCGTTCAAAGACCGCGGCATGACCGTCGGCGTCAGCATGGCACTCGAACTCGGCAAGACGAGCGTTGCCTGCGCGAGTACCGGAAACACCTCCGCAAGCCTTGCCGCGTACGCTGCAAAGGGCGGTATCCCGGCGGTCGTGCTCCTTCCTGCAGGGAAGGTGGCGGTCGGGAAAGTCGCACAGGCGCTGATGCACGGCGCCCGGGTCATCTCCGTCCGCGGCAACTTCGACCGCGCCCTCGAGATGGTGCACGAGCTCTGCATCTCCCACGGGCTCTACCTGTTAAACTCGGTCAACCCCTTCCGACTCGAAGGCCAGAAGACAATCGGCTTTGAGGTGATCGACCAGCTGCACGGGAACGTTCCCGACAGGATGGTTCTTCCGGTCGGGAACGCCGGAAACATCTCCGCAGTACACAAAGGCCTGCAGGAGCTGATAGCGCTCGGGTTCATCGACCGGCTCCCCATGATGACCGGAATTCAGGCGGCAGGCTCTTGCCCGGTCGTCAAAGCTCATCGAGCAGAATCTCCCCGAGCTGATCCCCGAGCAAAATCCCGAGACCGTGGCGACCGCCATCAGGATCGGCGCTCCGGTCAACGCCGAGAAGGCACTCACCGCCATTCGGCAGACAGGCGGCATCGCGGCATCGGTGACGGACGACGAGATCCTCACAATGCAGCGTGACCTTGCCCGGAAAGAAGGAATCGGCGTCGAACCGGCATCCGCAGCGTCGGTCGCCGGTGTACGAAAACTGATCGAGAGCGGCATCATCGACCGTGACGAACGGATCGTCTGCGTGGTCACCGGACACTTGCTGAAAGACCCGGAAACAGTGGTGAAACAATGCGAACCCCCAACCGAGATCGATGCAGATCTGCAGTCTTTGCTCTCTGCATTGCATTTGCACTCATAACCGTCCCGGCAGGCGCCCTCTCCGCAGAGTTCCAGATACTGGAGAACGGCACTGCATACCGGGCAAGTATGGAGATCACCGGAACCGAGCATGGATTCTGGGAGCAGGGAATGCTCGGCGAGCGTGTTCCGCTTGGTGTGGAGGATCTTCAGGTGATCGGCGCAGACGGTCCCGTTGACTTCACGTGGAGGGATGGCGGCACCATCACCTTCCCCGAAGGCAACTATACCGCCACCTATCGCGGAGCCATCCGGAATAACCACCTGCAGGCACTCTTCAACGAGCCGTATACGGTCACCGTCACCCTTCCGGAAGGGCTCGACGTCCGAAACCCGCTCCTTGCCATGATCAGTCCCGGCGGGGGGATCGGTGGCGGGGAGAATGACACGCTCACAGTCGCATGGTCGCGGACCACCTATATCGAACTGCGGTTTTACGACCCCGGGCGCGAGATTCTACTCAATACCTTTGTGACCATCTGGGTTGTGATGGCGGTCGTACTGCTCTTCCCCTATCTTCTGACCCGGCTCAGAGAGGAGTGACCTTTCGGAAGGCAGTGTAAAAAAAAGGCTCGGTAGGGCTCTTTTCGCCCTACTCTTTCTTCTTGATATCGATGCCGTACTTCTCGGCATTCCGGTCGGCGATAGCCTGGATCTTGGCGATCTCGTCGTCCCGACGCTGGGGCTTGAAGAGGTGGCGGAAACGCTTCTGGGTGCTGAGATACTGGTCGACGGGTTTTCGGTTCACCTTCTTGGCTTTGGTGACGACACCGTTCTCCATCTCATAGTTCACCCAGAGGCCGGTTTCGATCGCGAGTTTGGCGATGTTGAGCGTCTCACCGGCCTCAAAACCCCACCCGGTGCAGCAGGGTGTGTGTACCTGGACGTAGGTGGGCCCGGGAGTGTTTATCGCCCGCTCCACCTTCTTCATGAAATCCTGCGGATAGGCGATGGACGCAGTAGCAACATACGGTGCACCGTGGGCGGCGAGGATGCCGGGCATATCCTTCTTCGGCCGCTGGTTTCCGGTCGAACACGATCCGGCGGGGCTCGTCGTGGTGCTGGCATCGTATGGTGTCGCACCGGACCTCTGGATACCCGTATTCATGTAGGCCTCGTTGTCGTAGCAGATGTAGGTGATGTCGTGACCCCGCTCGAAAGCGCCGCTGATACAGAGCACCCCGATATCGAAGGTGGCACCGTCACCGCAGATGCAGATAACCTTCTCGGAACGCCCCTGTTTCTTGAGCGATGCTTCTATCCCCGATGCAACGGCGGCGGCATTCTCAAAGAGCGAGTGGATCCAGGGGATCTTCCATGCCGTCTCCGGATACGGTGTCGAGAAGACCTCCATACACCCGGTCGAGGCCACGGCGATCGCGTTCTCACCAGCGGCGTTCAGCAGGAGCCGGGCCGCAAGCGCCGGGCCGCAACCCCCGCAGGCACGGTGCCCGGACTCGAAGAGTTCGCATCCCATCGCTTTATCCGTCATTAGAGCACCTCCGTCCGCAGTCCGTAGAACATATCTCCAACACCCTTCTCCGCGAGATCGACGACCCCGGCGATATCCTTCGTTCGGACGTCCCGGCCGCCAAGACCGATAATATAGTCCTTTACCGTGATACCCGTACCGGCCAACGCCGCCTTCACCTCGGTGCCGACGGCACCGCCGCCACCGATCGAGATGTTCTTGTCGAGCACGGCGACGGTGGAGACACCGGAGAGCGCCTTTGCGAGGTCAGCCGCCGGGAACGGCCGATACGTCCGGATCTTCGCTAAGCCCACCTTCCGCCCGGCATCACGCATCTCGTCGATGGCATCCTTGGCGGTGCCGCAGATCGACCCCAGGGCCACAATTGCGGTATCCGCATCGTCGAGGCGGTAGCCTTCGACGAGCGTGCTGTAGTCACGGCCGAACTGCTCGCCAAACTCGGCTCCCGCCCGCCTGATGGCGTCTCCTGCCCGGTGCATCGCCTGGTCGAGCTCGTAGCGGAACTCCATGTAGTACTCCGGTGTCGCATACATCCCCATGCTTATCGGATCTTTCGCGTCAAGCCGGTGGTAGGGCGAGAACGCCGGCAGGTATGCGTCCACATCGTCCTGCGAAGGGATATCGACCGGCTCGTAGGTATGAGAGAGGATGAATCCGTCGAAACAGACGAACGCCGGGAGGAGGATGTTGTGATCCTCGGCAACTTTATAGGCGATCATGTGGAGGTCGGTCGCCTCCTGATTATCCTCAGCGTAGAGCTGCATCCATCCCGAGTCACGCAGCGAGATGGAGTCCTGCTGGTCGTTCCAGATCGAGAGCGGTGCTCCGAGCGAGCGGTTGACGATCGACATCACGATAGGCAGCCGCATCCCGGCCACGTTGAAGCAGACCTCGAACATCAGGGCGAGACCCTGCGAGGTGGTTGCCGAGTAGGTGCGCGAACCGGCGGCACTCGCCCCGAGACAGGCGGAGAGTGCGGAGAACTCACTCTCCACGGTCATGTAATCGGCATCGAGCTCACAGTTCGCCACCATATCGGCGAGCGCCTCGACGATGTGCGTCTGCGGTGTGATCGGGTAGGCTGCGACGACCTGCGGCCGGCAGAACTTCACGATCTCGGCGACGGCATGAGAGCCTTCGGTGATCTGCAACATTTATTTCTCCTCCTGTTCCATTCTGATCCCTTTCTTCGGGCATATCTCCGCACAGATGCCGCAGCCCTTACAGTAATCGTAGTCGGGCACGAACTCCCCTTCTTCGGTCTCGAGGATACAGCCTTCGGGGCAGACGAGTGCGCACATCCCGCACTTCGTGCACTGCTCGGAATCGAAGACCGGTTTGAATACGCGCCACGAACCGGTCTTGTTCCGCCGCGTCTGGCCGGGCCGTGCAGCACAGCCGACATTCAGCGCCATCAGGAAGCACCTCCTGTCAGTTCGTATGCACGGCGGGCGGCGAGGACGTTCTTCTCCGCCATGCTGCCCGTAAAGCGGTGCCGCAGTGCATTCTCAAGCGCACCGAACTCGATCTCTCCGGTTGCGGCGGCGAAGGCACCCATCAGGGTGGTGTTGGTAATAGGTACACCGAGCACTTCGAGCGCGATGGATGTCGCATCGATGGTCAGTACCTTCACACCCTCCGGAATCCCGGCATCGGGAGCCCGCTCGGTATTGATAATGGCAATGCCGCCATCTTTCAGCCCCTGAAAGACGTTCACATCCTTGATCAGGGTGCTGTCCTGCACAATGACGTAGTCAGGCTCGTACACCTGGCTGCGGAGCCGGATCTTCTTGTCGCTGAAACGGACGAATGCCTGAACGGGTGCACCGCGTCGCTCCACACCGAAGGCGGGAAATGCCTGTGCATACACGCCGCTCTCGAATGCGGCAACCGCGATCAGCTCGGCCGCAGTGACAGAGCCCTGACCACCTCTCCCATGGATACGTAACTCTCTCAATGGAAACCCCTCATAATTTTACATGATTAATAATATAAATAAACCGTAGCCAGTGCGTTATCAGCCCGGGATAGTATAAAAAGGGCACGGCGAGGTTCAGACCGAACGGGAGACCGCCGGATCTGCGATCTCTGCACAGACCAAGCAGGAGCAGCAGCATCTCCGGAACAGGAGTGTACAGTAGGTTCCGGACGGCCTATAAAGAGAGGGAGGGTTATAGCCTCTTCACCGGATACCATTCCGGCTATCACGTCGGATGCAGAAACGCCCTCACTGCACGTTCGCCCAGCGTCCCCGGATCTCGTCGATGGAGCAGTGCCGCACCTCCATGAGGCCTGATATAATGGCATCGGCAAAGACGAGGGCGGCGGTCTCAAAGATGGTCTCGGCCGGGGTGGTCTCTGCGGAGGCCGAGCGGGTACTGCCCCGTGAGCTGGCGGACCTCAAAGTCGGTCGGGACGTCCGGCCGTAAGAGATCATGGTTCCCGAGGGTCACCGTGGCATCGGCGATCCGCCCGATAGACGAGTCCGGCGTAGCGGTGATACATGCGATCCGTCCCCCGAGGTCGCGGGCGATCTCGCAGGTCTCCACGACGGATTTGGTCTCACCCGATCCTGAGAAGGCCACCAGCAGGTCGCCCTTCCCGAACGCAGGGGTGATCGTCTCCCCGACAACATAGGACTCAAACCCGAGATGCATGAGCCTCATGCCGAACGCTCTCCCCACCAGCCCGGATCTGCCCGCACCGACGACGTAGATCCTGTTCGCGGAGAGGATCTCGTCAAGGAACTGTGCCGCCTCATCCTGGCTGATCGCCCGGGCGGTCTCTTCCACCCGCGATGCCGCATGAAGCATGAGATCAAGAATACTGCAGCAGTCAACCGGCATACCGTAGTCTCCAACTATTCTCTTCTGTTCTCCACCTATTTACCGTCTGCGCCGCCGGGGTCTCATAGATCGACTGCAAGACCGAGAATCTCGCTCTTTCCGGTAAAGACGTCGCGGGCGATCCGCACAAGCCCCCGCGCAGCACACCACTCATCGTAGACGGCCACAGGGCGTCCGAGCAGGTCCTCGACACCGGCGGCGATCACCGGCCCCATCGAGCCGGCGAGCGCCACCTTCGCATCGGGATTCAGGAGAAGCATCGCAGCACACTCCATCGCCGCGAACATGGTGAGCGTCGCCACCCGGTGCTCCTCCGGCACCGAGCAGTTCACCCCGGCGCTCAGAAACGCCTCGTTCGCGGTCCACTCGCCCCGGTCGACCTTCCGGATGGCGTCGACGTCGAGAGCGCCGTGCTGCGTTCCGGGTGCGAAGATACAGGCGTCGAACGCTCCCGTAAGACGGCCGGCCGTAACGAGGAGGGTGACGGTGTTGGAACTCGTATCGCACACTACCAGATCCCCCCCAAGATCGCGAGCGACCTCGTAAACGATCCCGATCTTCTCGGGGCTCGCCTGGTGAGAGTAGGCTTTGAACCGCGGATCGGTGGGCGAGCCACGGTGCAACCCCGGAATGACAATTGCCGGCAGGCCTGATCCGGCTATCTCGTCGTAGACCCGCGTGCCTCCGCCGATATGCTTCCCCGCCCCTTCCCGGCTGACAATGCCGCGGTTCTCAACCTTCCGGATATCGGTGATTGCACTGATACCATCGCCCATGGAGTAGCAGACGGCGACCCCTTCGATATCCCCGAGGGGGCAGAGCCGCTTAAGATCCTGAACCTTGAACGTGACTGCGGCCTGGCGGGATATCTTGAACTCCGCCTCCCCGGATGAAAATCGCATGGCTGTCGTTCCGTGATCGATCCCGATATACATAAGCAGTAATCCTATAGGCATGGTAAGCATATTATTCTATGATGTTCTGTATCGTGACCGGCGGTGCCGGGTTCATCGGTTCGCACCTCGTAGACTATCTGGCGGCTCGGGGAGACGAGCTTCTGGTCATCGACGACTGCAGCGGCGGAAGCCGGAATAACCTCGCGCACCACCTTGCAGACGAACGGATCGTGCTCTGTGAGGAAAACCTCCTCCAGGACGGGTGGCAGCAGCACCTTGCCGGAGCCGACCGGGTCTACCACATGGCTGCAGACCCCGATGTGCGGCAGAGCGCTCTCGCGCCGGATACGCAGGTGAACAACAATATCCTGGCCACCTACCGGGTGCTCGAGGCGATGCGGGCACACGAGGTGCCGGAACTCGTCTTCACCTCGACCTCGACCGTCTACGGAGAGGCCACCGTCATCCCGACACCCGAGACCTACACGCCGCTTGAACCTATCTCGGTCTACGGTGCGAGCAAACTTGCATGCGAAGCGCTTATCTCATCCTACTGTCACTCCTTCGGGATGCATGCGTGGGTCTACCGGTTCGCCAACATCATCGGGGAGAGGAGCGGTCACGGAGTCATCTGGGACTTTATCAAAAAACTGCGGGCGAACCCGCGGGAACTCGAGATCCTGGGCGACGGACGGCAGACAAAGTCCTACCTCGACGTCGGCGAATGTATCCGGGCACTGGAGTTCGGGGTCGCGCACTCCAAAGGCCCGGTCAATACGTTCAATATCGGATCCGAAGACTGGATCGATGTCGTGGCCATTGCCGACATCATCGTGGAGGAGATGGGCTCTCTCGGACGTGCAGTATCGGTTCACCGGCGGCAACCGCGGCTGGGTCGGCGACGTCCCGAGGATGCAGCTTGCTATCGATAAACTGAAGGGGCTCGGCTGGGAGCCGGAGATCACATCACGGGAGAGCGTGCGCCGGGCCGTCCGCGCCATGCTCGTATAAAGGAGGGACGAATGGACCTTGCTTCAGCACTGCTCCTGATGATCGCAAGCGCTCTGCCCATGATCGAGGCGCGCTACGCGATCCCCCCCGCCATCCTCTCCGGACAGTTCACCGCACCGGAGGCGTTCCTCCTCGGGTTCATCGGCAACGTCATTCCGGTGATCGTCGTGCTGCTCCTGCTCGAACCGGTCTCGATCTACCTCAGCACGCATTCACGGCATTTCGAGCGGTTCTTCATCTGGCTCTTTGACCGGACCAGAAAGCACAGCGAACGGTTTGAAGCGTGGGGCGCTCTCGCCCTGATACCGTTCGTGGCAGTGCCCCTGCCGGTAACCGGGGCATGGACTGCCTGCGTTGCGGCCTTCGTCTTCGGGATTCGCTTCCGCTACGCGCTCCCCACCATCGCCGCGGGAATCCTGATCGCCGCACTGATAACGACCCTGGCGACCATCGGCCTTGTCGGAGGGCTTTCATGAAGTATATCGTCATCCTCGGCGACGGGATGGCCGACGAACCGCTCGAAGAGCTCGGCGGCAGAACCCCGCTTGAGTACGCCCGCACCCCGAATATGGATCGGATCGCCCGGGAGGGGCGCTGCGGCCTTCTGCAGACGGTGCCCGATGCGTTCGAACCGGGGAGCGATATCGCCAACCTCTCGATCCTCGGCTACGACCCGGCCGAATCCTATACAGGAAGGGGAGCGCTCGAAGCAGCGAGTATCGGGGTCGACCTCGCGGAGGAGGATGTGGCCTACCGCTGCAACCTAGTCACGGTTCGGGACGGCATGATGGAAGACTTCAATGCAGGGCATATATCGAGCAGCGAAGGTGCCGGGCTCCTCCGGGACCTCGATACCGTGCTCGAAGAGGTCAGGCTCTATCCCGGGATCAGCTACCGGAACCTGATAGTGGTGCCGGGCGGAGAGGGCGCCGCCACCACGCCGCCCCATGACATCGTCGGCCAGCCAATCGAGCCCTACCTCCCGAAGGGAGCGGATGCAGAATCCCTTCTCCGGTGCATGAAGGCAAGCCGTGAGGTCTTTGCCGGGCACCCGCTGAACCGGCTCCGGATACAGGAGGGGAAGCTGCCCGCAACGCAGATATGGCCGTGGAGCGGCGGGAAGAAACCGTATCTACCGCTCTTTGCCGAAAAATACGGCCTCTCGGGCGGAATGATCTCGGCGGTCGACCTTCTCGGCGGCATCGCACGGCTTGCCGGGATGGAGGTGATCGCCGTTCCCGGGGCCACGGGATACCTCGACACCGACTACGAGGCCAAGGCACGCTACGCCGCCGAAGCTCTCGGGCACCTCGACTTCGTCTACATGCACGTCGAGGCTCCGGATGAAGCGGGGCATATGGGGAGCGTCGAAGAGAAGGTGCGGGCGATCGAGCGGCTCGACGAGGTTATCGGCCTGATCCTCGACGTACCCGATCTCGTCGTGGCAGTGCTCCCCGATCACCCGACACCGATCCGCACGAAGACGCACAGCCGCGATCCCGTGCCGTTCGCCGTCCTTGGAAAGGGGACGGATGCCACAGCGGCTTTTTCCGAGAGAGAGGCGGCATCGGGATCCTACGGCCTCATGCAGGCGAAGGACTTCCTCGAGATGCTCTTCTCGGCATAACCGGAAGACCGCCCGCAAGCCCACAGACGACCATGAAAGAACCGGCATCAATCGATATTGCAGAGAAGATCCGCAGGATCGAAGAAGAGATCGGACACCTCGCGCCGCTCCAGAAGGTGCTGCTGGGTACCGATGGTTCGGTAACACGTCTGCTCGAGATGGCGACCGGCCACCCTATCGAGGTCGTCACCCTGCTACAGGAGGTGACGCCGGCAGGCCCCGAGACCGCCGCGGAACTCGGGGTCGAACCGGGCGACGCCGTGAACTACCGGGTGGTGGAACTGAAAGACGGCCTGACCGGCGCTACCCTCATCTACGCCGTCTCTTTCACACCGCTTCAGCGTCTTGCACCCGACTTCAGAGACGATCTCCTCAAGGCGGATATCCCTATCGGCAGGATCCTTCAGCGGCACCGGATTGAATCGCGGCGGGAGATCACCGACGTCCGCATCATCCCTGCAGACCCGCAACTCGGCAGGGCATTCAATATTCATCAGCAACAGACGCTGCTGTCGCGGAAGTACCGCATCATTCACAATCGGCAGCCGCTGATTGCCATCGAGGAGATATTTCCCTCCACTTCGTTCTCCGGGAGAAAGCGTGTGGTGGTGAATGCACCGTCACGCATTCATATCACCCTGCTCGACATGAACGGCAGTCTCGGGAGAGTGGACGGAGGCATCGGGATAGCACTCGATCATCCTGCCACTATTCTCGATGCACGCGAAAGTGCCGATCTTGTCGTGTACGGAGGCGATGACGACACCAGGCATCGTGTCAGAGAGACCGCCCGGGCGACGATGGATCACTTCTCGCTGCCGGGCGGAGCGGAGATAACCGTGCACGACACGATCGGGCAGCATGTCGGCCTCGGCAGCGGGACGGCGCTCGCCCTTGGCGCGGGGAGTGCCCTCTGCAGACTCTACGGCCGGGACGCCGCAGTCCGCGACCTTGCGAAGATCGTCGGGCGCGGCGGAACGTCCGGCATCGGGACGGCGGTCTTCGAGCAGGGCGGATTTATCCTCGACGGCGGACACCGGCTCGGGCAACCCGGTGGAAAGGTGGATTTCCGGCCATCCGCCGCGTCCCGCGGGATTGAGCCGCCGCCCGTCATCACCCGGCACCCGTTTCCCGAAGACTGGCAGATCCTGCTGGTCACGCCGAACGGCGGCACCGGCGTGCATGGGGCAACCGAGATCGATCTCTTCCGGGCGCACTGCCCCGTGCCGCTCGGCGAGGTGCGGGAACTCTGCCACGACGTGCTGATGCGGCTGATCCCCGGACTGATCGAGCACGACCTGGACACCTTCGGCACCGCCATAAGCCGGATCCAGCACCTGGGCTTTAAGAAAGTCGAACTCGCCGTGCAGCCGCCGGTTGTCCCGTCACTCATGGAGGCGCTGACTGACGCAGGTGCCGCAGGAGCAGGCTTAAGCTCGTTCGGCCCGACGGTCTATGCCATCGGCGATTCCGGCATGGACGACATCATCAGGGCGGCGAAAGAGACGCTCGGCGATCCCGGAGGAGCCATCGTCCTTACGAAGGCCAGGAACACCGGGGCAGACGTAACGGCACTATGACGCGTCGCCGCCACCCGGCCGGCAGATTCGTTCGGAGCCGTTGAGAGCCGCCGCATAGGGCGGGTACCCCTGCCATGCAGTGCGGGGATGTATGCAGTTCTCCGGAAGTGCGGAACTCCCGTTCCGCCAGCTTCATGTCCGGGCGGAGGCCGTTCCTCCCCCGGTTTTCCAGTACGTGTCACCGTACCGGGGATGAGCGCCTTTGGAGATACCGGTTACCATCTCGGATGCGGGGCAGTGCAGGAATGAACCTACGTTCCCTTTTAACAGCCACGCGCGCAGCCTCAGCCACGTTCCCACTTCAGGCTTATTAAAGCTCGTATTTAAGGGAATCGGGCACAGAAAAGGCCCATTATCACCAAGGGATCTTCAGAAAGAGGTTATTTTGAAACGTCGGCATGAAGGCATGCTGACGGCAATTATTGCCGGGAGCCGGAAAAGATGAGGCTATCGGAACCGGTTCATCAAATAAAACAATTCTAACCGTGCAAGAGGAAGACGAAGATGCCCGGCGGCTAATTTACCAACATAATATTAATAGTTATCCCACATTAGATTCTGTTTTAAACAACCAATATTCCAATTATAATTGTAAAAAATACACTAATATTAAAATAAAGTGATCTTTTGCACGATTCAAAATGTTGCTGCTATAAATAATAGAATTTCAAAAAAATACTGAGGGGATGACCTCTCAGCGCCATCATGGAGACAATTCAGAAGTTTCCTGGAGGCAGTTAAGGAGAAGAATGCATGAGAACAACCCTACTTATAGGCTTTGATCCTGTGCACGGCTTTTGCACTGGTTTCACCGGCACTGGCTGCAGAAAGCCAGGCGGTGTCTTCAGATGCCTACGATATCACCGTGTACATCGACGGCACGAGGATCGTTGCAGAAGATAGCAACGGTCAGGTGATCAGCGACGGAACAGCTGGAATAGATGACGACAGAGTCGTTCAAACTGCACTGAAAGTCTGTCGGCAACGGCATCGTACTCCTTCAGTCCGGAGCCTACACCCTGAAGACTCCCATCGAGGTAAAGGTCTCCAACCCCGAGCCGGCCGGCCTGACCGTCTCATCGACGCCGCCAGGGGCTGGAATCTATCTGGACGGGGCAGACACCGGGAAAGTAACACCATATACGCTCACCGGGATCTCACCCGGAGTCCATGAGGTATCTGTCGCACTCCCGGGTTACGTCACACCCACCGCGAAGACCGTAACGGTAATCGCCGGAGAGACGGCAACCACCAGTTTCACTCTCAGCCCGGAGGGTTCCTCCGATTCACAGAAACCCTACAAGGCACACGCTATCCCCGGCCGGATCAACTTCGTTGACTTCGACTACGGCGAAGAGGGTGCCGCCTACCACGACACCGTGGCAGGCAACCAGGGCGGCTACTCGTACCGCACCGATAACGCCGATGTGGACATCGGCGAAAGAACCGGCCTCGACGTGCCGGTTATTGCCTACACCTACCCCGAAGAGTGGATTACATTCTCCGAGGTAACAGTGGCCACGACGAACACCTATGCTGCCACGTTCTACACGAGCACCACAGAGAGCGGCAAGTCCTTCTCGGTCCTGGTGGACGGGAAGAAAGTCGCGACCGTCAATGCTCCGAACACCGGCAGTCGGTATACGTTCAACCCGACCACCGTGCAGATTCCGCTCACCAGCGGGAAGCACACCATGCAGATCACCATGGATACCGGATCGTTAGACCTGGCGTACGTCGTGTTCGCAGCGGCGGCATCACCGACCCCGACCCCGACGTCGACACCGACCCCCACAGTGACTCCCACGCCAACACCGACGGCAGGCACGCCTGATCTCGTCGTGACCGATATCTCCTGGACACCGACAACTCCGGTAACCGGCGATGCGATCACAATGAAAGCGACGATCAAGAACCAGGGCACTGTTGCAACACCGTCCGGCATCGTCCACGGCGTGGCCTTCACCTCAGACGGCAACCTTGGATCCGCGGTCTGGTCTGACAGTCACACGGCTTCCATCGCTCCCGGCGCATCGGTCACGGTGACCGCGAACGGCGGCTCTGCCGGTGCGACCTGGACTGCGGCTGCAGGTACCTACACAATTACTGCGACGGTCGACGACATGAGCCGGATCGCAGAGAGCAACGAGAACAACAACGTATTCACCAAGACGATGACGGTGAACGCGCCTACGTCGACGCCGACGCCGACACCCACCACAACACCGAGACCCACCGTAACGCCGACGCCCACGGTAACCCCATCACCGACTCCCAGCCAGAATACCTACGGAGCGGATGCCAACCCCACCGGAAGCCCGGTTGGAGGAGGGAACGGGTATAAGAACTACGTGAGCCGGAACAACGCAGACTTCATCGTCGACACGACAAGCGAGCTCGTGAGCGCACTCAGCTCGGCGCAGTCCGGCGACATCATCTGGGTCGAGGGGAACGCAAACATCGACATGAGCAGCCGAACCACCACGATACGCAGCGGGGTCACCCTTGCAAGCGACCGGGGCCTGGATGGGTCCGCAGGCGGCAGGATCTACCAGACATCTGCTGGAAGCCGGCTGTTTACAATCGGCGGTCAGAATGTGAGGATCAGCGGCCTTCGTATCGAGGGACCGCAGAAGGACACCAGTGCGTCATCGACGAACGTTGGTATCTACACCTCCTACCGGAACCTCGAAGTGGACAACTGTGAGCTCTTCGGCTGGGGCAATGCCGCAATCGGTATTGCCGGCACCGGCGGATCCGACATGAAGACCGGCGCGTACATCCACCACAACTACATCCACCACAACCAGGTGGCCGGTCTCGGGTACGGCGTCTGCTTATCCAGCGGCGGTGTAGCTCTCGTCGAGGCGAACTACTTCGACTACTGCCGACACGCTATCACCGGCGCCGGGAACCCCGGAGATGGGTATGAGGCGAGGTACAACATCTGCGGTCCGAACTGGATCACCACGTCTCCCCACAACTTCGACATGCACGGAACATCGTCCGGCTCCACCACGATCGCCGGAGACACGATCATAATCCACCACAACACGTTCCTGGGTACAACCTCCCAGATGCCGACGTGCATTGCCATCCGGGGTGTCCCCCGTGACGGCGCATACATCGACCACAACTGGTTCTACTTCACCAGGGATGCACCCGTCTGGCAGACCGGTGGAAAAACAGGGATCAGCATGACGAACAACCTGATCGGCGCAAGTGGAACTCTCTCCGTATCGGGTCCGATCAAGTATTACTAACGGAAGAACGGGCAGGAAAGGTCAAGAACGACCCTTCAATGCACCTTCCTTTTTTTCTGTGAGAGTTCTGTTAAACTATCAGATGCGATCCAGCGGAACTATCCATGGCACCCGGCAGTAGAGCCTAAACCCGGGATCATGCTGAAAGATTGCACCCACCAGGCACTCGTGTATGGTAAAATCGGATTGCACTACTGGCCGGCAATGCGCTTTTCAGCAATAAGTATATAGGCTAAAGGAGCCAGACACGGGAGTCGAGTGCGCCCGGGAGAAGTATTTCTTATTGCTCTAATCCTGCTCTGTGCCGCGATGGCCATCCTATCGGCAGTAGAATCCACCTCCACCGAATCCCCTGCGGCAGTTCCGATTTCGGCATCCTTATCGCCCGATCCGGAACAGACCTTCGGCGCCGAATCGAACCCCACCGGCAGTCCCATCAGCGGGGGCGATGGCTACCACGATATCATCACGCCGATGGATAGCAGGGTGACTACTATCGTCACATCCGCCGACGAGTTGCTCACTGCTCTCCGGGACGCAGAGGACGGAGATGTGATCTACATCGATGAAAAAGCCCAGATCAATGTTGCGGATGTCCCGAAAGGAGTGACCATCCCCGCTGGTGTAACGCTTGCCAGCAACCGGGGAGCGAGAAACGCAACCGGATCGGCAGTATATTCGTTCACCATCGAGGAGCCGGGAGAGTATACTCTCTGGGGTCTTGTATCCGCATCCGATGAGAACGATAATTCATTCTGGGTTCGGGTTGACGGTGAGGAGAGCCGCCGGTGGGACCTGGAACCGGGTTTTGACTGGCACTGGATCAGGGAAGGATCCCACAATCTCTCCGCCGGAAAACAGACCCTGACCGTCCAGTGGCGGGAGGACGGTTCGAAACTCGATGGGATCCTCATCACAGGCGAACAGGGCTACGTTCCTGGTGCTGCCGTGGAAGAGCGAAACGGAGGGGGGCAGCTCTGGATAGAGGCAGAATCAGGGGCACTCACATTTCCTATGGAGACAGTCCAGGATCCCAGAGCGTCGGGCGGGACGTACATCGCAGTTCCCGAAGGTTCCGGTATGGGTAATCCCCCAATCTCCCCGGGCGGGAGGATCTTCCTGACAGCAGCAGACGCCAGGTACCCGGTCGCACTCATTGCAGGAGGAGAGCAAGTACGGATCACCGGCCTCTGTATAGAGGGGCCGGATACAACAGTCGAAAGCGTGGATCACCCGGCCTATGGAATCCAGTCCTCTTACCGGAACCTCGAGGTGGACAACTGCGAGATCTCCGGTTGGAGCGGTGCCGCGATCAGTATTTCCGGCACAGGAGGTTCGGAGATGAAGACCGGCGGGTACATCCACCACAATTACATCCACCACAACCAGATGGCCGGCCTTGGATACGGCATCGTGGTATCCAACGGCGGGTTAGCTCTGATCGAGGCGAACTACTTCGACTATTGCCGGCACGCTATCGCCGGAACCGGGGTCGCCGGAGATGGATACGAAGCAAGGTACAATATCTGCGGTCAGAACTTCATCGCAGGTTCTTCCCACAACTTCGACATGCACGGTGTAGCCGCAGGCTCCGGCACGATCGCAGGAGACACGATCCGGATCCACCACAACACGTTCACGGCTACGGGTCCCTTGAACGCGTTCCCGGTTGCCATCCGGGGCGTTCCACGTGACGGCGCATACATCGACCACAACTGGTTCTACTTCACCCGCGACGCACCAGTCTGGCAGACGGGAGGGCAGGGGAAGATTTTCATGACGGACAACCTGATCGGGCAGGCCGGAGCCTTCTCCGCATCGGGTCCGGTCAAGTACTACTGAACAGGATCACCTTCGGATGAACTCGATACGCCGACTTGCGGCAGGGTGTATCAGTGCCGCTCGCTCCTCGCAAGGATGAAGGCGGGGATATAATCGGGCTCGTCGGATCCCGGCAAGAAACGATTTGAGGGAGGCCGGGAGGCGGGGCACATGATTCCTGGCATACAGCATTCCTCAGGAAGAAGGTACTCCCCCCATCTCTCTGCAGGAAGACAGGTCTTCCTTCTAAAGAGAGCCCAACAGAGGCCCAAAAATACAGCTTCTCGTTGCCTGTACGATGCATATGCCGACGCTCGATACACCGGTCGAAACAGGTTGTTCGAGGGAATTTTCCACGGAAAACTAATCCCATAAACAGCAACATATTCAGGCGCCGTATGTGTCCGTTCAGTCAAGTGTTTCAGAGGGTTCGAGACGCCCATCTTTGAGGCGATGAGATCGAGACATTTCTTCGTTGCGTTCAGATCGCTCTCGCATACCCCGGAATAGGAGCTGTTCTGACCCGCAGAGGGAATGTGCTGAAACCCCTCGTCACCAACACCCCGGTGACGGCAAGCTTAGGTTTATTAGGGTTGAGCATTGAAAGGGGGTTCATCAGAGATGGAGACCGGGTCTGGAATGAAAATTCGATCACTCGAAAAAATGGCCAATATTTTCCCGTACCTGGTACTATCCGCCTATATCGCAGGCTGCATCTTCTGCTTCTTGATCGACAAAATGAGTTACCTGATCAACGGTTCGATAATGGCGGTTCCCGCAATTCTCGGATCCTTTGCGTTCATATTCATAAAAAGAAAGGATCTCGACCTGTCAGAGAATCCGGAGCTGTTTCGATACAACCTTTCAGCCTCTCCGATACTATTCCTGCTGATCTATGCAATTACCATTTCGGCCTTTTTCATAACCCCGGTTGATTCCAATTGGGGTTTACTCACGGTGCTCATTCTGTATGGCATAATTTTTGTCCAGATTTTCTCCACGCGGCTCCTACCGGGAGTCGTGCTCTTTGAGCTCATGCTCACCCTCGCAGTCACTATCTACAACTACACTCTGCGACCGGCTCTGTACTTCGGGACGACGGATATAATGCCGCATATCCAAATGTCCACCGTCACCTATCTGTCAGGGCACGTTATCTCAGGCGAACTCGGAACATACACGTACTTTCCTCTGTATCATATAGCCGTGGCCATATCTTCGCACGTACTCGGTCAGGATATCCAGACATCGCTCTTTATCACCACCGGCCTGATATTCACCTCAACGGTACTGTTCCTGTATTACCTGGTCAACAACGTATTCCGCAATGAACAGATCGCCCTTCTGGCTGTTCTTGCATATGCAATGAATGCCGACGTCATATATTACGGCACTTATATGGTGACGAGAACCATGGCTTACATCGGGTTTCTCATCCTCCTGTACCTGCTTTACTCCATGGCAGACACGAAAACCGGCACAGACCATGCCGTCGCCAGGCCTGCCACAAGAAGGATATTTGCCGTTATCACGGTGATTTTCATTCTGTTGACCCACCAGGTTTCCATGCCCATGATCATCATCCTGATCGGGCTCTTCTTTGTCCTCGAACGGCTAGTCGGTGAAAGGAGACGTATGAGTCCGGCCTTCCTGATGGTTCCCGTCTCCCTGTTGGCCTTTTACTGGCTTTTCATAGCCTACCCCTTCCTCAATTACCTTGCCCCGCGCGCTGAGCTGTCCTTATACCAGAATATTGTCTTCACCGAAGTGGTGTACCAGGGCTGGAGTTTCCTCCTGAGTCAGGTAGATTCCCTCTTTGTCGTGTTTTTTGCAGTGATAGGAGCTATCTACCTCATATGGAAGCAGCAGCCGAAGTATTCGATCCTGTTTGGCATGTTAGGATTGGTAGCGATCATCCTGAATGTTCCAAGCGTCCTTACGGTGATATTCCAATTAGTTTCAGTACTTCGCATTGATCGGTTTGCGATCCTGTTTCTGCCGATTCTTGCCGTCGCAATGGGTGTCGGCATCTACATCCTCGCCCGATACCTGACCACCACAAGGATAGCACCACGGTGGATTGGGGTAGTGCTGATCGCTCTGGTCGCCCTCTACGGCATCAGTTCCCTCGGGTTCGTCAAGGAAGAGCAAAATTACATCCGCTACTCCTTCAATCAGGACGAAATAACCGGGTTTGACCACATAGTAGCGACGGTGCCGAGCGGATCTTCTCTCTATTCAGACTACTATACACTGCGGTTCTTCGGAATGAAAGAGATCAGCGAGTCCAAGCGGCTGGGACTGCCTTACTACACAAATTCTCTGATGCAACCTGATCTGGAGATGGTGGGGGGCAGAGGATATATCATTCTCCTAGGCGGCCAGCTCGTCCGCGGGGGGTTGCTCTTCGGAGATGCGGCGGCGATGGAAGAGGAGGAGCTTGATCCGGAGAACAGTCTTCAGCCCTACCTGCCTACCGGGGAGAATATCCAAAATATTACACGCAGACTATCTGCGGAAGATAAGGTTTACTCAAATAGTGGGATAGACGTATACCGTTTCCTGAACTGACGGATGCAGGAGAGAATACAGCGAGCGATTTTCTGCAAACGCCATTGTAATGAGCCCAGTGTTGGCAGAGAATGGGATCGACCAGCAGAACGATCACGCCGTGAATGAGAACTTTGCTTCATGCTCGTTGATAACGGGGGACGACGGAGGGTTTTAACTATCATGGCGGGCAGATGCGGCGGACCGCCCGCGATGGGATAGACCGTCTTTGCCGTGATCCTGTCTGCGGGTTGACCAGCCCGAGAATGTATTTTCAGGGAGCAGATATCGACGGAAGATCGCTCTTCTCCCCGGAGCCCAAAATGAGCACCCCCGAACAGTATCAGGGAGGGGAGAGTCTTTCTCATCGAAGCAGCCGTCTCCATAGGCGCCGGGAAGCGGAACAGCACGAGATCCCCGGCGGTGACGTGCGGCTTTGGCCCTACTATCGCATGAGGAGGCTCCCCCATCCGGTCAGAAGGGTTTCGATGGCCCCTGAATAAAGAGACCGCAACCAGAGAATGGCGAAACCCGCACCAAAATAGTGCATACCCGGGAATTTCACTGCAGGCCTCCACCCGGGGTACATTTCCGGCATCATACGGCATTCAAAAATGGGCTCAAGAGCCGATAGCCGTCGGATCTCTCTGGCTATCCGTGGTTATGTTGAGCGCCTTTCGGCCTGTACAACCGGGGAATGACGATAAAGCAACTATGGCAAATACCGGTATGGCGAGGAGCCTTGCCTGCAGCTCCGGTAGCATCAAGGATATTCCAGAAAGGTTTCGGAGCTCTCGCACTCGATCCGGCCATGAAGGGTGCTACAGACAGGACCTGATCGTGAGTAGAACCAACCGGCGGGTCTCGCACTGCAGAAGAAGTATCGGAGGGTTTAAAATTACCCATTAAGGGGCAATTTGAGGACGGCTCGTTTTTATACAGAAATTATTATATAGTATGAGTTATCCCCTTGAGAAACACGGGGGCTCATAGGCATGCAGAATGAAAATATCATCGAATCATGGATTTCCCGGCAACTCTCTGGAAATTTGCCAGCACTCAGGACTGAAGAGACATCCACGGCTCGTGCAGCTGTGGTCGTTGTACCCGATTCTTGCGAGGAACCGATCTTCAGGCTGTGCCGTCCTGCTCTCAGGGTAACGCTGCGGGACCACTCTGATCATCATAGACCTTTCCTGCGGGGGGATGCAAGATTCAACCAGTTCTCATATGCCGACTTCCACGTTCAGGATAAACGTCAGGGATACAGGCCCCCCGGAAGACGCTCTTCACCGCAAATCAGGCATGCGCAGACGGGATCTCCGGAACCGGCGGGGGGCATTCCGGATGGCAGCTAAGCGTATACGACCTCCGGTGATCGCTCACATGCCGGGGACAGTCACCATACGATGCGGTGTCGATCGGACGACCCCAGGGAAGCTCCATCCCGAAACCTTCCCGGCGAGTATGATCAGGGGATTGTGGACAACGGGATCAGAGAAAGGCGGGGCTGCTGCCCTCACCCCAGCGAGGCCGGATCGGCAGCCTCCAGACCACACAGAAGGTCGGAGAAGTCAGGCAGGAGAGGTTCCAGCGGCGAACGGCACAATTCGCGTCATCCGGAGTATGCCATGAGAATAGCGCAAGTAACTCCGTATTTTTTGCCGCATAACGGTGGGATGGAGCAGTATGTCTATAACTTAAGTAAAAGTCTGATAAACGATGGCCATACGGTTGAGGTGATAACTGCGAATGTGCCGAAGGGCATGGCTTTTGAGGTTATGGACGGGATTCCCGTCAGAAGATTAAGCTGCATCGGGGAACCACTCCGAAATCCTCTTGTTCCATCGATATTTTCCCTCCTGGATGAGTTGCAGCAGTTCGACGTAATCCACGTACACAACCTGTATAGTTTCATTACCCTTTCCGTTTCCCTCCTGAAAATGTTCTGCAAAAATCCCCTGGTCCTCACACACCACGGTCAGTTAATGTTCGGAGAGCCTCTGAAGGACGTATGCGTGAGGATCTATGAAAAGAGCATAAAGGGAATTATTTTAAACTCCGTTGATAAAGCCGTGGTTCTTTCACAATCAGATGCCCGGCATATCCCACTACACGGTGAACAGTCGGCGTTGGATCGCGTGCACCACCCGGATCCGAGCGTGATCCCAATTCCAAACGGTTACGATAGCACGAAATTCCACCCGATGGACACCCGAAAGTGCAGGGATCTTTTGCAGTTACCTCAGGACAGGAAGGTAATTCTCAATGTCGGCAGGCTGTATGGCGCAGTAAAGGGGCATGAATACCTTATCAGAGCGATGTCTCAGATCGTAAAAGAACGAGAAGACATTCTCTGTGTCATTGTCGGTCCCGGGAGACTTTATAGCACCCTCGAAGGCCAGATCCGTTCGCTCGGCCTGGAAGACTACGTCATGCTCGCCGGCGGGAGGCCGCACGACGAGATCCCCCTCTGGGTGAATGCCTGCGATATCTTTGCCCTGCCGAGCCTCAGTGAGGGCAACCCGACGGTCATGTTTGAGGCCTTCGGGTGCGGAAAGCCTTTTGTGGGAACGAGGGTCGGTGGGGTGCCGGAGGTCGTCGTCTCCGATGACTACGGCCTGCTGGTCGAGCCCGCCGATTCCAACGATCTGGCGGAGAAGGTTCTGGTGGCGCTGGACCGGGAGTGGAACAGGGAGATGATCCTAGCGTACGCGGAGCGGTTTACCTGGGAGACGGTTACGAAAGAGATCACCGGAGTCTATGCTCAGGCTCTGGAGAGGAGTTACGAAAGAGATCACCGGAATCTATGCCCAGGCTCTGGAGAGAGGGGTTAGAATGAAACAGGATCAGTCCGATACTCCCGATCTCGGCCGCTCAAGGAGAACTATCGAGTGGCCGCGACATCTCCACGGCAACCGCCCGGGTAAAAGGAGAATCGCCGCATGAAACTGCTGATCTGTACAACGGAATATTTTCCACACGGCGCAGGTATCGCCAATGTCGTCTACAATATCGTAGAGCAACTCAAGGGCAAGGGTTTTGAGTGCACGGTCTGCTCTCCGACCGGCCCGGACATCGAACTCGGCAGTTGGGGCTTAATTGAGAAGGCAGGGGTTCTCGGGCTGCTCAACTACTGGCATCAGGTTTCACGGTACTTTAAAGGCAATGATTTTGATGCTGCCTGGCTCCAGAACCCGTTCATCGTCACTAAAAATCCATTTCAAGCGCTGCCTGGTGACGATGCACTCGACCTACTCCGGATCGAGCGCCAAAGGAGTAGGAAATCTTCCGATCCACCTGTATGAGTCAGTCGTTGCACGCATGGAGCGTTCCTGCCTGACCCGCATGCCCCCCAGCACCCTCTTCACCGGCGTCGGGCAACCGGTTCGGGAGGAACTGGAGGAGATCGGGGTCGGGAGCGATCGGATCTCCTACATCGCCAACGGGGTCAACACCAGCCACTTCCACCCCTCTGCCGATAGGAAAGAGATCCGCGAGAAGTTCGGGATCCCTGAAGATGATCTCGTTCTCCTGAGTGTCGGGCGGATGACTCCGGCAAAACAGCCGTTTACCCTGATCGAGGTATTCGCGCACCTTGAGAAGAGACTGGGAGATACAACCCTCTGCATCGCCGGCGGCGGTGAGCTCCTCGAGGCGGCACAGGGACTGGCACGGAGGATGGGGTTACGCAACATCCGTTTTCTCGGATCTGTGGATCATGACCGGGATCTCCCCGGCCTCTATGCCTGCGCCGATTACTACATCATGGCCTCAAAGTATGAGGGGGGAATGCCACCGCTCACCCTTGCAGAAGCGATGGCCTCGGGGCTGCCGTGTATCGTATCCGATATCCCCAACCTGAGGATCGTGAACGAAGCGGACGCCGGGATAACAATTGATTTTGATGGGGTCTCAGAAGCGAGTGATATAATTTTTGAGTATCTGAAGGGGGATCATTCATCCCAGGCAAGAAACGCAAGAAGATATGCTGAGGATATGTTAAGTTGGGATATACTTTCAACGGAGTATTTACACCTGTTCGAGCATCTGACGAACGGATAGTTCTGCCGTTCTGCAGAGGTAAATTAAAAAAAGGTTCCAAATCACCGTATATTCTTTCGCTGGAACACTCCAGTCACCGCCGATTCGATCAATGAGGCCGTCGCAACGCTTCTCCGTAGGCTGGTGACCTCTGCCGGCAAAGTCTTGGAGGGGATTGAGGATTCATGCCGCTCACACCCTACGGACAGGGCATTCCCGCCATGCCAATTACGCCCGGCGCACAGGAAGGTTGAGTGCTTTACGGCTTTCCAGGGATCACTGCGGAGACGCATGGTGTGCAGACGTTTCTCACGAAACTCCCAAAGGTCTCCGTTAATATCGTAAAGTGCCACAAAGCCGAGTATTTTAGAGAGCGGAAGATTTAGGATAGCCTCGCCAGATACCCGGGAGTCGTTAGTTTTAAACCGGATAATGGTGCCACAGAGTGGTTGATACCCCTATGGACGTGATTATTCTTGATGCACATCCGGTTGAGGATGTGCGACTTGAGAGGCATATAACATACCTTGCAGAGCAGGGAGTAAACGTCTCCAGGATACACTTCAACTACACAGACGAGTCTGCCAAACCGGGTATCTTCTCCCAGCACGGCGTGAAAGGGTTCAGGATTAACCGACTATTCTTCCAGGGAAAAATCAGGACCCTTTACTTCATGGGGTACTGTTTACAGACGGAAGATACTGGCAGAGTGCCGTAACGCGTTGAAGGCGCTCGATATCGACCCGGCACAGCCATCCGTTCTTCATGTTCACGATCCCCTGTTGCTGCCATTGGCCGGGATGCTGGTAAAAGGCAGCATGCCTAACTCCAGAGTTGTCTATGACAGGCATGAGGTCTACGAGGAATGGGTTCACTTCCGCGGGATCTCCATACCTCTTTTCTACGAAGACCTCGCAAAGAAATGGATCTCCGGGACGGTTGTCGTCTCAGACCGTCATCTTGATGCAGTTCGCGGGTTGTTCCCGGAATCATGCACCATAGCGGTTCCGAACTATGCGGCATCCGCAGTTTATAATGCGGATACGATAAACGCGAAGATTCATCCGGCTCATCCGGGAGCGGAGGTACATGCCCTCTACATAGGGAGTCTCAATAACGAGGCCGATAGAGATGTCGACCTCCTCCTTGACATTGCAGATGCGGCCATTCAGTCATATGATAATGTGACCTTCACGGTCGGTGGAACCTCGCTGGATGAGTATTCAAGAGTGAAGATTGATGATCTCGCCAGAAAACATAATGGGAGGTTCCAGTTCCTCGGCTATGTTCCGCGGGAGAAGACGATCGAGCTTACTGAGGAGGCCCATATCGGCTTCCTCCTCGTGAGACCGGACGCGAGGTACTGGGTGAAGACTTCGCCCAATAAAATTTTTGAATATCTGGTCTGCGGCACGGTTCCCATTATCAGAGCCGATGTCGATCATGCCGATGCACTTGAAAAATGTTCACTGATCTTTGACCGTTCCGATAGCAATGAGACTATACTCAACGCTGCTCTTGATCTGCTCGGCAGTCCTGAAAGACTTAAGGAACATATGCAAAGTGCCAGAGAGTTAAGCATCAATTATACCTGGGAGTCTGTAGCATGCCGGTATATTGAGCTTTATAAAACGTTACTCTCTTCTGAGGTTTACCCCAATCCCTCTACAGGGAGAGAACATCCGAATACCGACGGCTATCAGGTTCGAGAGGCGTCAACTACCCCTGACTGAAGTCGCGGGCATGGTGCCGTAGGTGGCATCATGCTCTTTACAGGCCTGCGATTCAGCCTCTCTCCCGTAGCCCCGGAGCAGACCGCAATAGGCTCGCTGACGGGAAACCCGGGCAGCGAGATTCAACCCTTGCATTGAGATCGGCGTTCTCGACGTGTCCCCATGCACGGCACAAGGACTCGGCCAGACTCCTGCGGTTTTTCGGGTCGATGGAACCGCAGACGCTGCACTGCTGGTTTGTATGGGCTCCATCGATCACCTTTACCCCCACCCTGAGTTTTCCTGACCCTGTTACTCGATGAAGGATCTCAGCCGATGAAACTCCTATTTGCGGCGTCGCTCGCGCTGATCGTGTCTAAACATAGTCCACTGGAGAATACCCGCGAAATCTTCCGGGGCAATCCCCCGCTTCGTGCCTTCTGCGGTGCAAACGATACTCTTGCTGATGATGTGGTTGACGTTGTCCGTGAACCGGCTCTCTCTGCCGGGAGATCGTGCGCAGTTTCTCCCCGGCATCCTTCGGACTCTTCCGTACCGGTTCCGCACCTTCTCGGTAGCCTCGCTCGTAGCGATATTGCCATCGCTCGTCGTGGCGATGTTCACTACTCCGAGGCCTATGCCGAGATACTCAGTTGGAGTTGCTATTTCAACGTCAGGAACTTTCGTTTTCTCGCTTTCCGGGATACGGGTTTCCGGTTTTCCATTCCCACCGGTCTCTCCAGACTCCTCGTCGTTCACCACCTGATGTCAGAGAAGCGTGGGACCGTGACGGTCGGGATTGGACTGCTCATGGGCGCGAAAATCTTCGATTTCCAGAGATTTCGGATATTTGAACTTTATTCTTTCATGTGCAAAAATTTTGACGGACGGCACATGGCAACTGCCGGAGTCGGCATTCGTAAAAGCCGCCTGTGACACGAAGTATAAGAGTGGATTAGAGAGAAACAGAGGTTTTCATCTCTCGAGAGACTGATGCGCCTCTGACTCTTACGAAACTCCCGTTGTACGTCCGCTACAGATAACACTTCGCGTCATAACCAATTATCTCGAGAAATGCGCAATTCTCAACCGTTTCGTTTGCCTATAGTAAAATGTTCCCTCTCCGGCTTGTAAATGGATTTTCATCAATCCGACTCCAAAAGTGCCTTAAGCGCAGTTTAACTTTCATTTTGAACCTGAAATCAAAAATTCATGCCAGGATTCGAGGTCATTCTCTCTGCGTATCGGGAATTAGATCTGCAGCAAATGATTTATATACAATAATGCCCTGAAACCCCGGTAGGTCGGGAGGTCTATGCCAGTCGTTGGCTGAAAAGTAAATCGTGCGTGGTCGAATCCTGTACCTTCTACAATAGACTTTCCGAAGCCTACCGGCAACACCTGACGATCACAAAAGGCATGCTTGAAGGTTCAGCTTTTGGGCGGAGGGACCTGGAAGTTGATCTATCAATAAGAACTGAGGGGGTAATATGGACAAACACACAAAACCCTGTACCTTCATGGCTCAGGAGGTATACGGATTCACCCGACCATCATATGCATTTCTCATGCAGAGGCTATGGAACGATTTTATCAAAGAACCTTCGATACCCGTCATTAAACAAATACCATACGCCGCTCCAGTGGGAAGACGGGTTCTGCAGGTGGTTTCACCTACAAGCAACGCCGCTCACAACACAACCGAATCGACACTTGCTCAAAAGGGGGATATGCCTGTGAAAGAGGTACTTGATCTGCAACCGGGGGAATTTGTCCAGGTACGGTCTCTAGAAGAGATACGCACCACGCTGGATGAAAACGGGAAGTATAAAGGCCTACTCTTCATGCCCGAAATGAAGGATTTTTGCGGGAAAAAATACCGTGTATTTAAAAAGGTACGTTCAATCACCCTTGAATCGAATGGTGAAGTGAGGAAATTAAAAAGTCCTACAGTTTTTCTGGAGGATGTATACTGCGATGGGAAGAGGCACAATGACTGTGATAGATCTTGCCTGCTTTTCTGGAGGGAAGCATGGTTGCAACGGACTGAACCCTGACTCCTCCCCATTGCTCCCGGACTTCTGATGTACGATAATCCCCTTCACGTAGTGGATGCCTATGGAGAGGTATGTCCATACTTTTGCTGGCAGGGCATGGCGGGGAACATTTCTCGTTGGGCAGCAGCGGGCATATACACCATTTACTATCCACTGCATTCACATTTTCGGTATCGCGCATCAGGAACAGAATCCCATTGTATTTAAGGCAATTTTCGCTTCGCGGAGAGCGGTGTGCTCTTCTCCGTTCCAGATGTTAGGTGAACTACCCCGCCCTGAAGGGCGGGGCTTCCTGCTTCATTCTCCCTCTACCTGAGGCGAGTTCACAGGCTCGACGGCGCGTTCCGCACCTGAAACCCCGACAAGATTCTGTTCTTGCAGGGCAAACTTTTTGATATTGATTGCCGCGTTGCTATCCCGATCATGATGAGTGCCGCAGTCAGGACATACCCACTCTCGATCAGCAAGAATGAGATCCCGATGGATATATCCACACCGATTGCAGATCTTCGATGACGGATCAAACCTCCCGATCTTCAGGAGAGTCTTTCCGTACTTCCGGCACTTGTCCTCCAGCATCGTGAAGAACGCACTCCACGAGACATCCCCAATACTCTGTGCCAACGTATGGTTCTTCTGCATTCCAGCGACATTCAACGATTCCACTGCTATTGCTTGGTTCTCGCTCACGACTCGAAAAGAGAGGTTGTGCAGGAAATCGTTCCGCTGGTTGGCGATCTTCTCATGACACCTGGCAAGTTTTCGGATCGCTTTCTCCCGGTTCTTCGATCCCTTCACTTTCCGTGATACGCACCGCTGTAACACCTTCAGCCGCTGGAGGGAGTTCTTAAGGTAGCGAGGGTTCTCGATCTTCTCTCCGGTAGAGAAGGTTGCGAAGTCTTTCAAGCCGACATCGATCCCGAGGGTGGTGTCCAGAGAGAACGACGTAGGTTCTGGTTCTGGCTTTCCATCATCGACAAGGATGCTGACGAACCATCTTCCAACCGAGGTCACGGAGACGGTGGCATACTTCATCTTTCCGGTGAATACCCGATGGAAGATTGTTCGGATCTCACCGATCTTCGGGAGTTTGATCCGACCTTGCTCGAAGTCAACGGCGTAATGTTGCGGTACCTGAAAGGACTGTACCGGGTTCTTCTTCGACTTGAACCGCGGGAAACCCTTCTTCTCCCGGAAGAACCGGGTGAAGGCATTGTCGAGGTTCTTGTTGGCACTCTGGAGCGATTGGGAGTTGACTTCTTTGAGCCACGAATGCTCTTCTTTGAGTGCGGGAAGACGGGTGTTCAGGTCGAAGCAGGAGAGTTTTCGACCTTCCTGCTCGTATGCCCGGATCTTCTGCTCCAGAGAATAGTTGTACACAAACCGACAGGCATGGATGTGCCGCATGAGGAGTGCGGTCTGCTCCTGGTTGGGATACATCCGATACTTGTAAGCTTGGAGCATACAAGGATTATTGCGCCTTATAATAAGATGTAGTTTCCGGTAATCTCTCAAAACGTATGACGAAGGGCGGCTCCGCTTTCATCCCCGGCCTAAAGACCGGGGTCTTTCCGCTCCGCCCCCTTCACCCCCGCAAGATAAATTCTGGTTCAGAATATTGCCAAAATTGTATTTCTCATGATTGAGGTAACACGGGTACTTTACCAGAGGTCATCGGGGCCTTGGTCTGCAAGGGCCTCGGGTTTATTGAACAGTCGGGGGGTTCTCAATTATGGGGCATCCTTTCGGATATTGCTCTCAAAAACTTCCCAGATTCGGGATGGCAAACAGCCAGCACAATCATGACACGCCGGGCAGGACTCTCAACGCTGTTGCCGACTATGGCATCCGCTGCCTCCGGATCGACACCATAACACTCAGCGCCAGCGGTGAATACGACAAAGAGAACAACTCCCACGATATAACATCACACTAAGGCCTCATCTAAGACAATTACCCAGAAGAGAGAAGGAATGATGAAATGCAGTTTCAGTTCCTCAAGAATTTATCATGCCGGGTGACAAGGGAACACAGAAAATAAAACTCATAGCAGGAGAAGCAGCAAAGAATATCACGACTACTATGGCAAGGGGATTGGAAAATATCCTGATACTGCTCAACAGAGATTACGAAAATAATATTACCGATTGAGACCCGTAATGTGTCGAATGGAAGAGCTATTTTTACATTAATACGGTAACAAGCCTCCAATGGGCTATTCCATACAAGAACTGTCAGAGGAAAATGCAGGCGCTTGGGAAGAGTTCAACAACCGATGCTCAGGGGGGACGTTTAACCATGCCCTAAAGTGGAAGAACGTACTGGAAAATGCATTCAACATCAACCTGAAGTACTGGATCCTCTGGAGAGGGCAGAAGCCAGTCGGCATCTTTCCTTTAAGAAACCGCACAATAGCATTTTTAAAAGGGCTGGACACCATCCCTCATTCTGAATGCAACAGCATCCTGCTGGACGATGATTTCAATCCAGAAGATCTGGATGACGTACTCTCCTTGTTCGCGTCAAAGTATTCGTTTCTTTTCCTGAATATGGATAAACAGACACTGTCAGACCATATAGGCTACGACCATTACCCCTTTGACAATACAGGAAATATGGTATTAAACTTGCAACAGAATCCACCTGATAGCATCTGGGACAACTTCCCCGCAAAAAAAGGGCAGAGAAAATTTATTCGCAGATTTGACGAGAAGGGTTTTAAAATTCATGAGATCCGCCAACAGGAAGAGATCGGATCATTTTACCAGTACTATGCTGAAAATCTAATGCGGATAAACGGAGAGATTCTGCCGATCACCTTTTTCCAGAAACTTCTGGAAACTTTTTCACCGCATGAGATGCGAGTAACGTCACTATCGAAAGGGGATATTTACGCTGGAGGACTGCTCACCTTCCTGCATCCGGTCAGCAAGACAGCATATTTTCAGTATCTCTCCCTGAATAGAAACCTGCCCAATACATACCACCCTACCTATTACCTCTTCTGGGAGGGGCTTAATTGGGCGTGGGACAATGGATATGAAAAGATCTTCTTTGGCCGGCAAAAGTTGGATCCGAACAATACCCGTTTTCGAATAAAGGCTGACTTCGGAGCAGAACATGTACCGATTCACTCAAGGATAGTCCTATTATCAAAGAAAGCTGCGGTGCTCTACCGGTCAAGAGAATTGCTCTCCGGAGGTCGAAATCTGTAATGGCACGTATGCCCTTAGGCAGCGCAGTGTTCCGGGTATGGTGCACAGAGAAGCGAGAGAGCTTGAGAGGGATGAACTGCAGACCTGGGATGCGCTGATCGCCGGTTCGGCATTGATAGCACAGAGACAAAGCAATACTGCCTTGTTGCCGCCACTCCCCAGCACCGATGCCGGACCGGAATGCCTGCAGAGGATTGGATAACTTGGGCAGACTCTCAATCTGAACGGAGAGGGACGACTACTGCATATGAACATTTTGCAAGCGTTACGTTACAATGCCCTCGTATTTTCAGGAGGCACAGAGGAAAAGCATGAAATCTCTCCGTCCGGGTATGCAGACGGGGGGTTGACGGCAGGCATGGATCTACCCAAGCAGGACAGTGAGATCTGGGAGTTGTTCACCAGGAAGGAAGAGCATGAGAGGTGCGGTCAGGACCGGTATGACAGATTCCCCTACTACAGGAGTCGCCACCAGGATCTCTTCGTGCCCCGGGCATCGCAGTTCTCGATTGAGAAGGGCTATCACTGCGAATACCCCGATGCGTAGCCATTTGCGGTCCGCCTTACGCACGATATCGACACAGCATACCATCCCTTCCTCTCCAAAGGTTTTGAGATCGTAAAAGGCCGCATCAAAGCAGACACCGTGGATTCAGACCAGTAACTCGTTTTTCGTGTCCCGTCACCCGATCAACGTGTGGAAATGCGCGAGCGAACGTAAGGGAACCCGCAAGTACGATTCTTTGAAGAGGAGTAGAAGGAGATCCCCCCTTTATTCGACCGGTCAAATTCGACCAGCGAAATGATTAATAGGAATGTACCGTAATGTGCCCCAAACATGTATTCCATTGAGGTATTGTCAGAGAGTAATGCGTACCAATGGGAAGAGTTCAACAAGCGATCCCGGGAAGGAACTCTTTTCCATAGCATGCAATGGAAGAAGTTCCTGGAAGACACATTGAAACTGAGACTGAAGTATTACCTTATCCTTGAGAATCGAAAGGTCGTGGGGATATGCCCGTGTATCGAGCAGTCGGTTCTGGGGTTCCGGGGGCTTACCGACGTCCCCCATTCCGAAGTCAACAACCTCATACTGGACGATTCGTTCGATTTCAGTCGAATCAATGACGTTCTGGCACTCTTCTCAAAGGAATGCTCGTTCCTTCACTTCAATACATATAACCCGAATATTCTGGACAGGATCGCGTACGACAGTACCACCGTTGAGAGCACCGGAAACATGATCTTGAACCTGAAACAAAAGCCCCCGGATGAAATATGGGGCGGATTTTCAAAAGATATGAGATATAATATCCGTATATTCGAAAAGAAAGGTTTTGAAGTCCGGGAAGTACATCAACAGCCTGATGTGGAGACATTTTACCGGTATTACGCAGAAAACCTGAAGTATATTAACGGCGAGATCCTGCCGTACTCATTTTTCCAGCGGCTTCTGGAGTCGTATTCACCGAAAGAATTGAGAACTGTGGCATTAACCAATAACGGCCTCTATGCCGGCGGATCACTGACAATTGCAGATCCGGCTGAAGATACCGCCTATTTCGACTACATGGCCTTAAACCGCGAACTTCCGAATAAATACACTCCATCCTACTACCTTTCCTGGGAGGGTATCACCTGGGCATGGGAGAATGGATACGAGAAGATATCCTTTGGACGGCAAAATTTTGACCCGGACAATCCTCGTTTCAGAAACAAAGCTAAATTCGGGGCTGAATATGTACCGATCCACTCAACACTGGTTCTCTTTTCCAAAGCGACATCGGTGCTGTACCGGTTGAAGAAAAGGCTGGAGGAGGGTCAAGAGACTCAATCCAAGCGGATTTCCTGCGCAAGTGAGGCACATTAGGATGGCAGAACCGGATGTGAGAGAACTTGGACAGGATGAGTTCCGGGACTGGGATACGCTGGTTGCCACATCGGCGCAGGGAACCATTTTCCATACAGGGGACTGGCTGCTCAAGACAGCTTCATCCCTGCATCAGGAACCGGTGATACTCGGGTGCTACGAAGACGAGGCATTGATCGGGGGCTGCCCCCTTCTCCTGTCAAATCCATATAAATTGCTCAAAGTTGCTTCTTCCGCAGCGCTGTTAGCCCCTTACGGCGGGATAGTGGTAGCCGATATAGAGAGTACAAAACGAAGGGAGTGGGAGTTACATACCGACAAAGTCGTTGCATCCATTCGCGATCATATCGGCCGGAAGAGATTTGACCATGTGAACCTGGTAAATTCTCCGGGATTGGAAGATATTCGAGGGTTCACCCGAAACGGATGGGACGCAAAGGTACACTACACCTATACGCTCCCGGTTAACGGTGATGTATTTGACCGTATCTCGAAAAATGCACGGCGGAGTATTCGGAAGGCCCAGAAACTGGGCATTACCGCAACACAGCATTTTGACGCCGAGATCTACTGGGCGCTCACGGAAAATACCTTCGAGAAGCAAAATTCGCACCCCCCTTTCTCTCAACAACATCTTATGAACCTGCTGGACACGATCAGAGAGAAGCATCTGGGGGAGATGTGGGTCGCCAGGACTTCTTCAGGAGAGATAGCTGCGGCTGAGGTCATCGTCTACGACACGAAAACTGCCCATCGTTGGTCTGCAGCATCCTCTGAAGAGCATCTGAACACGGGGGCGACCTCGCTTCTCCTCGGTGAGGTAATCGCACACTTAGCGGATCGGAATTGTCATTCAATCAATTTGATGGCAGGGAACATGGCTCATCTAAGCGCGTTTATGACGAGTTTCAACCCTGACCTTACTCCTTACTATGGCGTTGAGTTGTCCGGAGTCAGGTATGGCATCGTACGGAGCGTGAACAATCACATAAAAGGTGTGGCTTCCCGTATCACCTAAAACCCACCTTGCACTTCCGTGATGGGGAGGTCTCATCTTCATGGCGCAGGTGAACGAGGATCTACCCCTCAGGCATGCCGGAGGTATGCCGTGCACGGACGAATACACGAGCCCCGTCAGGGATGACCTTCCGTCTTTCTGCATAGGATCTGCCTGGCTCAGAAGGATACGGGTGCCACCGTGTAAGCAGGCGCAAAGGAGTATCAGCGTTGTCCGGGAAGGTGCCCCCAGGACTTATTCCCTTGAGGCGTTGTCTGAGAGTAATGCTTGCCAACCTTAATAGCCAATCGCGGGAAGGCACACAGCTCGCTGCAGAAGTAAGTCCACAGGGATATCCTGCGCATAGAGGTGACACCATGGCATGAGGGGACCCGACCAGCTTTGGCTGACCTCTTCACGTATACGTAGTTATTCCCGGCACCCGGTAAATCCGCACTGTTAGAGGGAATGAACCGCTCTGCGACCAGCGGAATTTTAATATACTCTTAAGGTTTTGTCCATGACAGGCTCCTTCCTGTCAACCAGGAAAAATGCCGGCAAAAACTCAAGGAGCATGTACATGGAACAACGAGGTTCTGCCCTGATAAAGGTGCTACTCGCGGCTATCTTCATCCTGATCACCCTCATTGCATGGATCGCCATCAGCCCAGGCCTTCAGCATTTGCCGATACTTGATTCAGGAACTACGATCTCCGGCACTCTTGTCTGCGAAGATGCCAGTCCAGGCACAATATGCATCCTCGCACTCTACCCGGTTAGTTACCAGAAAATTCGCGAGATGGAGGCTGAGTCACAGCCGTATATGTCACAATACGTAGCCGCATATACAACCCTCTCCGCTCCGGGTTCCTACCGAATCCAGGTTCCCGCACCGGGCGATTACATCCTCTATGCATGGAAGGACACAAATGAGGATGGGGGGATCAATCACGAGGACTACCAGGAACCCACCGGGTGGTACCGGACCGACGATTACCTGATGCCGGCGAGCGTCAATGTGACTGCCGGGAAGGACGTTCCGGGTATCGACCTGGCCCTGATCGCCCCGACCCCCTATCCCCGGGAGGAACTGGGCGTCAGCCGGGGGAGCGGCGGGGGAACCCTGAAGACCGTCAAAGGGTATCCCGTCCTGCAACTTCGGGGAACCGCTGAGGAGCGGGCATATGCCCAGGGATACCTTGTCGGTCCGCAGATCCGGGACTGGACAGAGTATGTCCTGGTCGAGTTCTATGCCCAATCACCGTCACGGTATGAAAACAACCTCCTCCCTTTCATTCGAAGCAACTTCTCGGCGAACGATCCGTACATTCCCGTTGCCGATGCAATGCTCCAGGGTATGCGGGACTCGGGGATCGATATGCGTATCGACACCCTCGAGAGAGATATCACGCGTGATGATATCCTGGCGATAAACTCTCTGTACTCCCTGGTACTGATGAGAGATTCCATACTCAACAAGGAGACGGGTGAATCGGACAGCATAATGTGCTCAAATGCAGTCGTCTGGGGTAACCTGACCCAGAATCCCGAGCTCTCCGGCGGGGTGATCCACGGCAAGAATATGGATGGAGAGAATGACCTGCGGAAGGTCACGGTGAATACCCTCCTTATCGTCGCCACCGAACCCGAAGAGGGGAGCGACAGCATGCGGCTCGTGGGTATCGACTGGCCCGGTTTCTACGGAACCTACAACGCCATGAATGAGGAAGGCCTGATCCTGGCAACGCATTCTTCGTGGTCGTCCGCCCCGGACTTCAGCGCAACCGATCTGCTCGAATACTCCACGCTCTATATGGAAACCCTGCAGCACTGCCGGACCATCCCCGAGGCAGAGGCCTACTGGAAGTCGCGGAGCATGACCCGGACCGGAGGCTGGAATACTGCAGTCTCGGTTCCATACAAAGCAGATCCCGACGGGATACCCTCGGTGACGTTTGAGTCAGATCCCTTCGGCATGGCGGTACGGAGACCCGGTGACATTCCGCCGACCGGCATCCCTGCAATCCTGACAACCAACAATTTCTATCTCTATGAGCCCGGACCAGACCCTGAAGCGGGAGTAAAGACGAACGTCCCTGCACCCATTCTGCCGACCCATTACCGGTACATCGCGATGAACGATACCCTGAACCGATTCATAAGCGAAGGCCGGAGCATCGGCACGGCAGAGATGATAGCGATCCTGCAATCGGCATCGAACACCACCAGCCACCGCGGGGCTACCCAGGTACAGTTACATAGGATACCCCGACACCATGTCCTTTGCCGTCGCACGGGAGGATCTGGAGAGAAAGATCCTTGATGCATCGTACGCGAACTTTACGACATTCTCCTTTGAAGAAGTCTTCCAATAACAGCCATTTTTGAGAACACATCATTCAGGGGCAGGAAGAAGTAAAATTCACTTAAAATTCTCACCGGCACCATCCTCGAATACAGTACCGGGCATGCTCAGGGGCAAAGGTGGCCGAACCAGCGGAGATTCCTGCAGGCGTTGGGAACAACCACTCGATTCTGCGCTAGTATATGCCGTTTCATTCTCAGGAACACGGATGAGAGGCAGTCTCCGCATGATGGAGTCTGCTCAGACAGGGTGGAGTGATCGTGAGACCTGTTCGCAGAGAGAGCGTTAAAGACTGCGCTCATGACAAAATGTCAAACAAAGTTTACAAATGCTCTCGTTTGTCAAGAGAATAGGCGAAAGGCATAAAGATTACAGGCGCGAGTATGCGGTTGGGCTAGATGCAGACAATGGATATACTCAAGCAAGACGCGGATGTCTGGGATCGGTTCACCCGAAAAGAGGAGTGCGAAGCCTGTGATCGAGACCGGCATGATCGGTTTCCGCACTACCGAAGTCGGCATCGGGACGTATTCGTGCCTCGTGCATCGCAGATGCTGGTGGAAAGTGGCTTCCAGTGCGAATACCCGGAATCGCAGCCGTTTGCGGTCTGCCTTACACACGATATCGACACGGTATACTACCCCCTCCTCTCCAAAGGTTTTGAGATCGTAAAAGCGCTGAAGAACGGGGATCTATCGCGCGCCGGCCAGATCATCCCGCAACTGCGCTCGAAAAAGCGCCCCGGCTGGAACTTCAAGGAGATCGCAGATCTCGAGGAGGCCTATGGCACACGCTCCAGTTTCTATTTCCTGACCCTGGAGAAAGGAGACGAGGGATACGCATATGCGATTGAGGATCTGGAGCAGGAGATGTGCACACTCCAGGACAGGGGATGGGAGGTCGGTCTGCACGGCGGGTTTGAAGCCTACCGTGACCTCGGCAGCCTGAAGAGAGAGAAGCAAAACCTCGAGAAGGTGCTGAACCGGAAGGTAACCGGGTATCGAAACCATTATCTCAAGTTTCGGGTACCGGACACCTGGGAGCTGCTGGAGAAGGCGGGGTTCCAGTACGACACCACCCTCGGATACTCGGACTGCATCGGGTTTCGAAATGGAATGTGCCACCCATTCCGGCCGTTCAATTTAAAAACCAATCGGGAGATGGAGATCCTGGAGATCCCGCTCATGCTCATGGATCGGACACTAATTCAATATATGCAGTTAACCATGGAGCAGGCCTGGGATCAGACGGAGCGCCTCCTCGAGACCGTCGAACAATATCACGGGACGATCAACATCCTCTGGCATAATACGTTTATGGAAGGTGATGAACTCCGGTTCTACCGGAAGATCCTGGAGGTACTGCCGTAACAGAGGTGCCTGGATGCCAAGCTGCAGAGAGATTGCGGCGTGGTGGGAAAAGAGTGGAATGCGGGCTCCTGCGACCCTAGAAGACAGGTTGCCCGCACATCTTCCTACCCTCGCGAACTCAATCGGCAAGTGACCGCGAACCGGAACCGCCATGGAGTTCTCCTCATCGGCACAGGCCTAGAAACGCCGGATCCAATCGATATGTTTCGCCGGAACATAGCTTCCGACAATCCCCATGATCTCTCTGCGCACCAGGGTATCCGTGAAGAAGATAATGAGGTAATAGGCGACCGTAGTCACTCCTGCAACCCCGATCAGCAGCAGGAACGGGAGATCCAGAAAGACCCCGAACGCGAGGGGGAGGGAGACGGCGATGCTTATCAGCAGGTGCCGCACCAGGCTGGCAGTACTCTCGCGAAATCCTGCCCCGGACTCTTTTATCAGATATGCACTCTTCGAACCCCACATGAGCACCCCGCCGATGGAGAAGAGGGTGAGGGTGACGAGGGGGTTACCGTAGGCACCTCCGGCCAGGAAGATGAGTGTCCAGGTGCAGAGCGTCATGACCTCGAAAGCAAGGTACGCCCGCTGCCGCTCGAGGACAGCGAACAGAGATGATATTGGTGAGATCAGGAAGACGGCAAAGAACCACGGAGCAAGGATCCGTGCATAGGTGCCGGCGATGAGCCAGTCTGCACCGAAGATGAAGGTGAAGAGATCTTCAGAGAGGATCATAAAGGCTATGAAGGGAAAGATGCCGACGGAGATGAGCCGTGTGTGGATCTCCCGAACGACGCCCTGCACGCCTCCGGTAAGGTTCTTCTCCTCGCTCGCTTTCTGGAAGAAGACCTGTGAGACGGATGTTCCGACCATCGTCATGGGCATCCGTACGGCTACTACGGCGAGGGCGTAGTAGCCGACAACAGTGGGATTGAAGAAGAAAGCCAGCATAAAGGCAGGGAGTTCCCAGGAGAGGCTGTTCGCAAGGCTCCCGGCGGATCCGTAGAACGAAAAGTTTCTGTACCGGACGGCAAGGTTTCTCATCCGTCGTACGGTAACAGACTTTAAGAGTGGTATATCCTGCTTTAAGTTCCGGAGCATGAAGAGATCGGCAAGGCCGAACCCGACCACCGAACCGAGGATGAGCCCGAGCGGGGAGACCAGAGCCAGCCCGCCTCCGACCTGAAACGCCCGTGTCGCGACTGTGCTCACAACAATTCCCCCGGCAAGGATGCCGTACCTCACTTTCCGGGAGAACCACTCATTCAGGATCAGAAAGAGGCTGTTAAAAACGACGAAGACCGGCAGTAAGATGAGGTAATTCGCGATCAGAGGTGCATTGAGGAGAACTGCAAGCATGTCTCCAAATCCGGCAAAAAAGGCGCCGGAGATCGTGGAGACGCCCAGTATACAGACTACGGACAGCGCAAGGACGTTCATGGAGTCTTCATCCTTCTCCGAGACCATGATGGCGAAATGGTAGGAGAGGGAAGAGACCACCACGATCAACGCTGCTATGGAGAGGAAGAGCTGGGCGACCCCGAAGTATTCCGGAGAGTAGAGCCGCGTTATCACCGGCACGAGGAGGATGGAGATGACCTGGGCGATCATGGTGCCTGTTGTCAGTTTAAAGAGATTGCTGAGAAAACTCGCCATACTGCCTCCAGTGCACTACCGATCCCGAAGCGAGGATAATAAGGTTGTGCTCGATCTCCCGGAGTACCGCGATACAGGGCAGGGCATAACCCCTGAGGCCTCTCCCCATCCGGCCGGCCGGCCCTCATCCCCCGCAACGGGACAGGTGCCTGATTCATGGCCGGTCGGCAGGGAGTGGGGCGGTGGGATCGCTCTCCAGCACGTGTTTCTCTCAAAGAACCACCCCAGCCACGGCGCTTTCTGCAAACCGTCGTGAGAGGGGGGGCGAATACCCCGGTGTTCACCCCTCATGGAGTTACTTCCTGCTCATAATAACCACAAGCGAGTTTAAGATCAGTCCGGCAACAATCAGGAGCATGCCGAGGATCAGCGAGATGCCGAAGGCGACGGTGAAGCCGAAAGGCATTACGCCCGTTCCGGAGAAGATTGTAAAGGCGTACGACCCGAGGAAGAGGCTGACGAAGAGGAGGATGACGCCCGTAAGACCGAAGAGCAGCATCGGCCTCTTGTATCCAATCTCCCCGAAGATGTTAGCCACGATGTCGTAGCCATGGCTGAACGGGTTCTTCTTATGCTTATGCGGCACGTCGTAGATAGCGGTGATGGGTGCCTCGAGGATCCTGATCCCCTTCTCCGCAAGGTGCGAGATCATATCCGATTCGATACTGTAGCCGTCCGACTCCACGGTGAGGCTCTCCATCGCCCTCCGGTTGAGAGCCCGGAAGCCAGACTGGGAATCGGTCGTCTTCTGGACCGAGGCGGCGTTGGTGAGAAGGGTGAGGATCGTCTGCCCGAAGCGGCGGTAGACCGGGACGCTGCCGTTGTTCCCATTGAGGAACCGGGATCCGATCACGAGATCGGCCTCTCCGGAGAGGATCGGCTTTGCGAGGGATGGGATCTCCTCAGGCTTATGCTGACCGTCGCCATCCAGCAGGATGAGCAGATCGAACGGGCGTTCGCGGGCGTACCGGAGAGCGGTCTTCACCCCGGCCGCCTTCCCCTGGTTCTTCTCGTGCCGGATTACCGTGGCCCCGGCCTTCTTCGCCACCTGTGCCGTCTCGTCCTTCGAGCCGTCGTCGATGACGACCACTTCGTCGACGTACCGGTGGGCCTTCAGAACCACGGATCCGATCGAGACCTCTTCGTTGTAGCAGGGGATTGCAGCAAGCACCTTCGCAGTGCCGACCGAAGAGAGGTATTCGTACAGCCGCTGAAGTGCAGGCCGGGAGAAGACGACGTAGCCCTGGAACGAGGCCATCTGTTGCAGGTTCCCGCCTACCAACTTGCAGTGCTGGATGTAGTGAACGTACTCCGACGAAGGGTCCCATTCCTCATACGGCGATGCCGTCCCCCGCACTCTCGCTATCCAGGCATAGTCCGCTGTTCCCAGGGCAACGGGGTTGAAGAGGTGTGAAAAGAGCACCGGGTTCACTCCATGACTCCCGTCCATCACGGCAATCACCTCCATTCCCGCCTCAAGCGCTCTCCGGTACGCCGCACACATCGTAGCCGCCGGAGAATCAGCCTCATCACCCGGAACACACTCAACCCGGCTACTTTCGGATCTCTCTTCACAGAGGCGGACGATTTCCGGGGAGATGTTCCGCCCTGCAATGAAGATGCTATCGACAAAGGATGGGATGGACTCCACGACCGGCCGGAGTGCACCCGCTTCTTCAGAAACCGTAACTATCGCCCCAATTCTGCGCCCCGCGTACATAGTCGGATCCCCCAAACCGACAGAGTCACACTGCACCATGCCCCCCCGACCCTCACGCACACACGCTCTCCCGGGAGCATTGACGGTGTACCAGGTGAAGCGACAGAGGACACCCAGATATATATATACTTTCATGTAGCGCAGGAGTCCGGAGGGGCACCCCAACAATCCCCCAAATAAGCCTTTCAGACATTTTAGAACGGTTACCCCGGCATTCATCACCACAGACCTCTTCCCCACCCGGACGGCAGATCCGGATTGAGGGATGCAGAGCCTCACCGGGCTAACATGTCTGACGAGCGTTGGATGGCTGGCTATGCCCGGGGATACCGTCCTGAGCACCGTGGGGCGAAGGGCTACGGGGGAATGAGGAGACGGTGCCGGTAGTCCGGCGACACTCCCGAACGTGTACTCTACCGCGTGATCCGTCCGTGTTCCCGCAGGTTTAATATGCACGAACTCATGATAGAGTTCACCGATGCAGAAAAAGGATGCTGCAGCGATCACGCTGACGGCCTGGATGCTCGCCGTGAGCGGTCTTTTTGGGATGCTTCGCATTTCGGATTTAGGACTGTTTACGGCCATCGCGCTCGTGGGGTTCTTCGTCATTGTCTACGTGATCCACCCGGTGTTTTCAACACCGAGGTACATGCGCAACCTCAATTACATGGCAGTGGCCTCTGTGGTGCTCTTTGGGGTGGCTATTACCCTCCGGATACTGGAGTTGCTCCGCGGGTAAGAGGGACTCTCTCCACATCCCGTGGATACTGTTGGGTGAGTGGAATGAAAGTGGATCGATACAAAAACTACAAAATCGGCGCCTACCTCCTCATCGGCTTTGCTGCCCTGCTCTTCCTTGCAGCCCTGCTTATCGACCGGTGGGGGTCTCTGCAGCCCCTCCTTCTCATGTTGAGCGCAACCACTTTCGCCGGAGGAGCATTTCTCTTCGCCCTCGGCGGAGACGACCCCGTACATGCAGCGATCGCCGGTCAGTTCTCATTGCAGGGCATCTCAACCCTGAGCGGAATCATCCGTGACCGGGGGGGGCGCGGGACGGCGGTATTTCTCCCGCCAAAGAGCGACGGCGGGACGGTTATGCAGTTCATTCCGACCATACGCTCATCCGGGTCGTACACAGGAGGTGCGGACGGAACTGCTCTCTGCAACGGGGGCAGCGGGATTCTGATCGCACCCCTGGCGGGCTTCATCCTCGAAGACCTGAAGCGTGACAATGATCTTGTCCTCCCCGCCGAGTATGCTCTCCTGGCAGGGGCGGTCAGGGAGGTCTGTGAGGATCTTATCTCGGTCGCCGACCGCGTGGATATACGGAGGGAAGGCGATCTGATCACGGTTACCCTACAGAACTACCGGTTCCTCTCAGGCTGCGTCGCCCGTCGGGAAGCATCATCAGAGTCCTGCACGCTCTGCCCCTGCTCGGTCTGCAGCCTGATCATGTGCATGATGGCGGAGGGGCTCGGGTGTGAGGTAAGGTTGAAGCAGGTGGATCTGGATGAGGGGGAGCGGTCGGTTCGGGTGGAGTTCTCTGTTAAGGGCTGCTCCTCTGACTGAACTTCGTAGGCATCCAGAGGATTTTAGCCAGGGAGAGAGAAGATAATTTCTCCTATAATAATGAAGGCCAAAGCAGGAGAAATGGAAGTATTTGCAGGTGTTCCGCTAGGATTCTCAGAAGGTTCGGTCATCGCGAAACAGGAAGGGAAGAAAGATGTGCGTTTCGAAATGAGGTGCCGTGTTGAATAATTCTGGTCACCCGACCGCAAAAGTGAAGATGACGGTCGCCCCTGCCGGTCTTCCATGGTGAAGAAAGAACGCTGGGGACGGCCGTCCCCTGACACTCGCGACTGGAGTATATATAATGAGCGGCTGGTTCGGCGGGGTGAGTTCTACCTTTCGCTTGACTTCATCAAGCAGTGGGACGAGCTCCTTGTCGCAGATGAACGCCGGAAAGCGCGGCCGGCCGTATCTGTATCCCGAACCGTTCATTGCGTGGATGGCCTGCATCCACATCTTCCTCCTGATGCCCTACCGCCAGATGGAGGGATTTGTCCGGAGCCTCGCGGCGTTCATTCCCCGTCTCACGGCAGCAGACTACACCACCCTCTTTCGCCGGATCAAACTCCTGGATCTCTCGCTCACGGTAACGCCCGAGCTCCTTGCCGAGGACGTGATCATCGCCGTCGACAGCACCGGGATTACCGTCACGAACCGGGGCGAGTGGATGCGGGAGAAGTGGAAGGTCAGGCGCGGGTGGATCAAGGTGCATGCGATGATCGACGTCGAGACCAACCAGGTCATCGGTCTGGAGATCACCGACGAGTCGGTGCAGGACGACCAAATGTTCGCCCCGCTCCTCGAGCAGGTCACACAGCACTGCGGCGAGGAGCATCCCGATCTACCAGGTGCTTGGAGACGGTGCATACGATAGAAACAAGATCTTCAATCTCCTCGAGAAACGGGGCATCCATGCCGGGATCAAGACGCGAACCGATGCGGCAACCCACTCCACCGGGTCACCCTACCGTGCCGAGTGCGTCAGAGATCGCATCAGAGTTGGTGGATATCGGATATGGTCATGGATAACCAACTACGGGATGCGATGGAAAGTTGAAGGACTCTTCTCCAGTTTCAAACGGATCTTCGGGGAGGGAGTGCGCGCAACGTCCCGGGAGGGGATGTTCCGCGAGATCCGGATGAAAGTGAACTGCTACAACATGCTGGTTGCTGCGGTGGCCTGAGCGAAGCCGCCGCAGGAAGACCCGGGAGGGAAACCCTTGGGGGATTGTGCAACACGGCAGCCAGTAACTATACTCTGGTCACAAACACCGGCTCGATTCTCCGGCTCCTCCTCATTGCTCTCTTCTTCTCCGCCGAGATCACCTATGTCATCACTGAGCTCCGGAAACGAGACGACCTCCGGCGATTCGCTCACATCGACCGGATACCCTCAGCCGAAGAGGTCTACCGGTTTATCAGCCGGATCGATGAAGAGCGGTTTATTGCCCTGATCAACGCCCTTCTGCGCACCCAGTGCAAACAGCCGAAGCGACGAACCGCCAGGACGTTCATCATTGACGGGTCGGCTATCACGCTCGACCTGAACACCTTCAAGAGGAAGATCCGGAAGAAAGATCTCGACCGCCGGGATTGCAAATGGGGCTACTCCACCACCAACGGCTATTACCTCGGATTCAAACTGACGCTGGCGATCGAGTATCCCTCCCTGATTCCGGTGGCGTTCCTCATCCATTCTGGATCCCCGCACGACACCCACCTCTTCCCGGAGATCCTGGACGACCTCAAGCGCCGCAAAGTGCTCCGATCCGGAGATACCGTCATCTGTGATAAGGGATACTACGCATATGACAACTATGCAACGGCGGTGAAAAAATACAAGGTCGTTCCTCTGGTCTTTCCCAAAAAAACCTTCGATACCAGGAAAATGCTCAGCAGAATGAACTGTCCGCTCCCGATCTTTTCGCATCATGACCACCGGAAAACCCAGCAGACCTACAAGGACATTGTCAGAAAACTTCTGAACCTGCTGAAGCGGTGGGGAGAGTTTCCACCGATACTATCCCTGATCAAAGATCTCTTCAAATTGGCCAAAGAAGCCTTCGCCCTTCGGGCGGTGCACCGCTACTCAAGGGGCTCGGTTATAAAATTCGTCGCACTGAGTGTACTTTTGCTCGGGGCGGTCATTCTTACCGGGATTAACCAGAAGAAACAGATTCAGAGCGTCGCGGGGTGGTGAAGCCAGGAGGGGGCTAAGGAGATAAAGGTGCCGACGGGCTGAGGGGTGGGAGACAGGGAACCCGATCGGGTCACGAGACTATGCCTTAACCGACAACGTATGGACCGATGCCATGAGGACCCTGCGCGAACTGCAGGGGATCTCGGAGAACTTCAGGCATCAGTGGAGCGAAGCCCTGCGTGCCCTCCTCATCGAGATGAAAACAGCCGTGGATACCGCCAGGCAGAGCAGCGGTGCTCTGCTGCCGGCCATCTGTGCTGTCTTCGAAGAACGGTATCGCAGGGTTCTCGAGGCCGGCGGGAAGGAAACGGAAACCACTGGCATTCCTGGGGAACAGGGGAAGCGCGGCAGAAAGAAGCAGTCCAAAGCGAAGAATCTCCTGGACCGCTGTCACAAGCACCAGTGAGAGATCCTGGCATTCATGAGGGATTTCACCATACCCTTCACCAATAATCAGGCCGAACGGGATCTCCAGATGATGAAACTGCAGCAGAAGATCTCCGGAACATTCCAGAGCGAAGAAGGCGCTCGGAACTTCTGTAGGGTCAGAGGATTCATAGCAACCGTCAAGAAGCACAGCCGCCCGGTATTACCAGAACTGGCGAGGGTAGTCGAGGGGACGCCCTTCGTCCCGACAACGGCTCACCCCCATACCCTGAACAGTTACGTTAAGAGGCAACCGACAAGTATATCGCTCAAAAGGAGGGAGGGGGTGGGCATGCCGGGGTTCTGTGGTATTTGTGGGAACTTACCCGATCGGTTCGATCTGCCCGCTCCCTCAAAAAGTGAACTTTGCTCAACTGCCGAATCCGACATTGCGTTTGAGCGGCATTACGTAAAACAATACGTTATCCCGAAATTTTTGAACGATAAACTGTTTTTTGACGGTGCCGACATCTTTGTTTGTACAGGACGGAACACTATTAAATGCAAAAGACCTCCGATCGAAGTATGGTGTTCAAAACAACAGCACTCTGTTCGAAAGGATGTACGGGCAACAGGGCATCGACTTTGTCTCAGAGATGCGGGGTGACTTTTCGGGTCTGATATACGACAAACCTGAAGATAAAATCTATGTGTTTACGAACCACATCGGCTCAAAAACAATCTACTATTTTTTGAACGAAGACGAGGCAATGGCCTACGGGTCCGATCTCCAGGTCGTTTTAAACATAATGCGCACATGTCAGTACCAGACCGAACTTTCGGAACTCAGCGCGTATCTACTTCTGACTTTTGGTTATATGCTGAAAGACAACACACTTTGCAGTACTGTCAGAAAGTTGCCTCCGGGATCGATACTCTGCTTTGATCTGGCAAATTGCCGCGCTTCAGTGGAGACGTACTATCTGTTAGAAAATACTCCGTATATTACGGATACGAAGGAAAATATCCTCAAAGAGATGGATAGACGGTTTGAAGAAGCGATACGAAAAGAATACGATAAAGACATTGAATATGGGTATCACCACGTTGCCACGCTCAGTGGCGGGCTCGATTCCCGGATGAACGTCACGAAAGGCAAGACCCTCGGGTACGATGAAATTCTTGCGGTTACTTTTTCGCAAAGCGATTATCTTGACGAACGCATCGCAAAGCACATCGCCGCTGACTTCGGCTTTGACTATTTGTTCTTTGCGTTGGACAATGGAAACTACCTTAGAGATATTGATAGTCCCATCATAGCAAATGACGGTCAGGTGCTTTTTTCGGGCGCCGCTCACCTGCTTGCAATGCTGAAGTTACTGGATTGGAACTCGTTGGGGCTGCTCCATACAGGGCAGATAGGGGATCTGGTGTTGGGCTCGTATCTGCTTGATAAAAGACATTCTCTGGTATCGGACGAGATAATCAGCATGACGGCACACTCGACGAAGTTAATTCATCGGATTCCGGTCCCTGTTTTGGATGAGCTGATCCAGGCCTATAAAACGGATGAGATGTTTGCCTTCTACGAGAGATGTGTCAATGGCGTATTCAATGGTTATCAAGTGGTGCAGAACTATTCCGAATTTGCATCACCCTTCCTATATGTAGAGTTCCTTGATTATGTGATGAAGATTGATCCGGCATACAGGTTCGATAATGCCCTGTATAATGAGTGGATAGAAAAGTATGTCCCCACAGCCTCAAAGTATCCCTGGGAAAAGACCGGGGTACAGGATAAATGCGGGATACGGCACGAAAATCCTGTCCGTGGTGACGAAAAAAATCAGAAGAGACATCCTTGGGGACAGATCTCAGATCTCAATGAATCCTTTTGAATACTGGTATAAGACCAATCCTCGGCTGAAAGAGGCATTTGAGGCCTACCTCAGGACGTTTATACATCTTCTCGATGGGCATCCACAACTTCAGGAAGACACGATGTTCCTGTTCGAAAACGGGGGCATGAGTGAGAAGACTCAGGCATTGTCATTGCTTGCAGCAATTAAATTACTGCATCTGAAATAATCCTCAAGCGGTTACAGACCGGTCACATCTCGAAGGGGATATCGTCTCCTTGAGGAGATCGTCCGGCGGGAGAGGTGGAGCGAAGGGAGTGGCGGATGAATGTGCAGCATCTGAAAGAGCAATGATTTCCTGTCGGACGGCCTTATATGAGGAGTATTGAATCGCACGTGAGATCCTTCGTAAGGACATCCGATATTCTCGATTTTGTGATGTCTATTAAAGAGAAAGGGTTTTTCCATATCTTTTTCGCAGATATCGTCAACAAATTCGTCAGTTTCTTTACGGTTTTTGCGCTCGTGAGGATATTATCCAAACAGACCTATGGTGAATGGTCATATGCGCTGAATATCGTAAGTATTATTTTACTCTTCCAAGGTATGGGATCGGTTTCTGCTCTCCTGCAGTATTGCAGCGAAGCTCAGAACACCTCTCAACTATATTCCTATTATAAATTCGGTGTTAGAATCGGCTTAATCTCAAACACAGGTACTGGCAGCGGTCACGATGTATATCGCCTTGTTTATCCCGTTGCCTGTTGCAGGCAGTAACAGGATACTCCTTTATCTCTCGTTTTTGCCTCTCATCACGATACTCTTTGATTCGAACCAGGTGTACTTACGTTCTACGTTCCAGAACAGATCGTTTTCATTCCTCAATGTACTAAATACCGTCTTATTCTTTTTCGGATCGATAGTCGGTGGTTTGATCCTGAATGTCGTTGGGGTTATACTGGGGCGTTATTTTGCGTACAGTGTGTGTATAGGGGTGGCGTTGCGATCCATTAAACATGAGATCGGAGATATAGTAAAAGCCAAAGAACTGAAATCCTCTGAGAAAAAGGCCTTTCTGGGATTCGCGGTCACGGCCATGCTTACCGAGAGCATCTCTTCGATGCTGTATTTGATCGACATTCAACTCGTAGGCCTTATTTTAAAAGATGCGTCCATTGTAGCCTCATATCAAACGGCGACTGTCATCCCCTATGCCCTCAATTTTGTACCCCTGGCTATTATGACCTTCAGTTATCCGTACTTCGTAAAAAACAGGCATGATGTGACTTGGATACTCTCTCAATACCGCTTTTTATTAAAATATCTGATCCCTCTGAATTTAGGGATTTCAGCGACTCTGTTTACCCTGGCACCTATACTCATACCAATCCTGTTCGGGAATCAGTACGTTGATTCGATAGTTCCTTTCAGGATCCTGTCACTTGGCTATTTTATAGCCGGGACGTTTCGGATACCAGCCGGCAACATTCTTGCGTCAATAAAATTAATCCGTATCAATCTCATCAATTCAACACTCTGCGGCACCCTGAATATCCTCTTGGATCTCCTGCTGATACCGATTTACGGTTCTACGGGGGCAGCATTGACTACAATCTCAATATTTGCGGTATCATCGATCATCAGTAACTATTACATTGCCAGAGTAGTGAGAAAGCAAATATATATCGAGTAATATTGCCATACCACGGGATAGCGCCGAATTGCTTCGCTGATACCCTGCACATAGTACATACGCCGGTAGGTCACCCCAGACCTGGTTGCCTCCGTCATCCGGGTGTTCCATCCCGGAACCATCACGCAGAGAGGTTCTATCTTCTGGCTCTCTAAATCCTGCTCTTTTGCCGACCGTTCACCAGAACGTGCGACCATCTCACACTTTCTATGCTGAATCCCACCTTTCGCACTTACCCGACCTCTTCTCTGAATTCTCAAACCACAAGATCCTCGTACTTCAGGAAAAACGCCTATGAGGCCGCGTCTGCTGATCTCATCGAAGGCTTCGACGTCTCGACGGCCACCTTGGGATCATCGCCGGGAACCGCGACTCCCATCCCGCTCATCGTGCCCGAACGATCCCCAGGCCTGTTTCCAACAATATATTTCCCTAAAAGGCTCTGTGTGCTGGAGAATTGTCAATATGACCCCGGCGAAGCCGGTATATCCATGATAAACGTCTGCAACCAGTTTGCGGGAGATGAATAATCAGAGAGATCGAACGTCGGTCTCAGATTGTCAGATACATTTAAGTTGGAGTACCTGTTACCAATCCCCGCCGGCGAGTTGTGCTCAAAGGGGTGCGCATGATCCGGGACCGGTCTTTCCTAGGATACTGTCAACGGTATGTCTCTCTGTACGTGTCCACCCGTAGTCGAGCGAAATCGTGCCGGCGAGAGCATCCGGAAGATACTATCTAATGAACCCGGGGGTGACATAACTATCCTTCACATCGTTTGCCTGTGCCTACCGACATGGGAGACCCTTCCTCTGTACCTGCATGACGATAGTATTGGATTCCTGATGAAGGGGCTGGATCTGCCCCCACAGCACTCGACTCCGGGAGATGTGTGCCAAAGGAGGCACTGAAATGAGTAGAATCCCCTTCAAGATCCCGGAGGGCATTTCAGTCTCGTTTCCGGCGCATTGATATTTCGCTTGCCGCCATCGGCGTCGTTACTGCAGTTATCCAGCTGGTTCGCGGGATCGCCAGCGGCAGCATCGTCTCTTCCCTCTTTGGGGTCTATCTCCTTGTCCCCTGCGTCGCATGGCTATATATGGGATCGCAAAAAACGCTGATCCCCAATACTCCATGCCACTCCGGTAAGGCATTCTTTGCTCTCTTCAACATAGGGTTCTGGATACTCGTCGTCGCTGGCATCCTGATGCTCTACCACCAAGGAGACCCCTACCAGCGCCCCCCGGGCTTTTTGATCACCATCATCCTTATGGCAGGCGTGCTGGTCTGCGAAGTGTTCTACTCCACGGAACAGACCTCTAGGTTAATTCTCCCGCAGATCATCCTGCTCGGCGTCTCTATCACCTGGTCGCAGGTGATAAATTACCCCAGCATAGTCGGCGTGGATCCGTGGTTCCACCAGATGTTCACAAATCACCTTATTGAGTACCATCATCTCACACAGGATTACAGTTATGCCCATTTCCCTATCTTCCATCTGATCGTTGGTCAGACTGCAATTCTGACGGGGCTCGACTACAAGACGGCAACCCTCTTTTCAGCGAACCTGATACAGATCTCCTGCAACGTGCTCTTTGTCTACCTCCTCACGGTCACCGTCCTCCGGAACCCGAAAGTGGGTATACTCGCTTCCCTACTGGTGGTCATCTCACCCTATCATATCTACATGAGTAACTCGCCCATTCCAAACGCATTTGCAGCGGTTTTCATCGTGATTGGACTCTACCTCCTGTTCCGTCGCAGAGAGGTCTCCGGATTTTTCATCGGACTCCTTGGCCTTATTCTGGGTACGTTGGCCCTTACCCACACCATCTCCGCCCTCTGTATGGCGATCCTTCTCTTCACTGCCTGGGGGGCATCGGTTGTCTACCGGAGGTGGCATCCCGGATATGAAAGATATTCCTTCTCCCTTCCCCTGGCAGTTATCTTCACGGCAGCGATGCTGGGATGGTGGCTCATGGATACAATCACCGGGAGGACCCTCGCCGAACTCCTTATGGAATCATTCGACGTTCACTTCTTCAACACGGGGCCCGCAGATCTTTTGGACTATACACCGTGGTTGCCGGTTGAGGTGGCCTATAACAATACGGGTATATACCTGCCACTCTTCTTCTCGTTAATCGGCATTTTATTCATGATCTCGGTGAGAGCCACGCCGCGTCAGTTTGTTGCCGCTTTTGTCGGCCTTGCCCCATTTATCGTAACGTTTCTGGCGCTTTTTGCCGGGATTGCCATAATCCCCGACAGGTGGTTCTACTTCTCGGGTATCTTTCTCAGCGTCCCGCTGGCTCTGGCTATATTTCTGGTGGCCGAAAACTGGAAAGATCGTTCCCCGATCATATCGGTTGCGATACCTGTACTCGATTGTTACCTTCTTCGCATTCCTGGCCATCACAAACCCGGTGGCAGAGGTGGCAGACCACTGGGATCCATTCGTCTCCCCCAATAGCACCCGTTACGCCCTCTTCGAGTCTGAGATCAGCGCGCTCCATGTGATTGCAGGTGTCAACCAATCTCCAATAAAGACCGACAGGTACTACGCAGATAGCCAGAAGTGGATTACTAATCTCACGATCCCGTTCGACGACGAGATCTACCTGCGTGACTACAGGGGGCTCTCCAGGGATCTAGTCATGGTCCGGAGTGCCGTTGAGGATGAGACATTTTTACTGTACTCGACGCCCTACAGGCTTGACTACAACCTGAGCTCGGACCTATCGAGGGCAGGTTTTTCGCAGATGTATAACTCCCGGACAGTGAAGGGATATCTCCTCCAGCGTGGATCCAGTCCCCGTGCTCCGGGATAGCCCCGGCGGGTGGTTACGACTTAAACTGCCGGGCAGACAATAGACCGGGCGGCGTCGAACGGGTCCGCCTCACTGCCGTCCTCGTGTGTGAGCATATTGAGAATAATGATCGAGATGCCGGATCCCGGCAGGCGAGAAGTGAGGGGTGCAGAGGGGATCGCTGCACCGTAAGTGAGTTTGCAGCCTGCTGGAGAATATGGGAGGGAGAGCCCCTCAGTATCCTTTAGATGGGCTTCAGCGTCGGGTTGAAACTGTATATCTGCGCCATCCAGGCCTCGGTGACCTTGAGCGTCCAGGTCCAGGTCTGGTAGCCATCTTTCCTCATCTCCACGGCATGCGTACCGATGGTGATCCCCGGGATAACGGCGGGGGTCGTGCCCACGAACTTGCCGTCAAGGTAGATTGCGGCGCCTGACGGGGAAGTAGTGAACCGCACAGATGCCGTCGAGGCTGGTTTCAATGTCGGGTTGAAACTGTATATCCGTGCCATCCAGGCCTCGGTGACCTTGAGCGTCCAGGTCCAGGTCTGGTAGCCATCTTTCCTCATCTCCACGGCATGCGTACCCATGGTGATCCCCGGGATAACGGCGGGGGTCTGTGCCCACGAACTTGCCGTCAAGGTAGATTGCGGCGCCTGACGGGGAGGTAGTGAACCGCACGGATGCCGTCGATCCGGGCGTCTGTGTTGGCGTTGGTGTTGGCGTTGGTGTTGGTGTTGGTGTTGGTGAGGAGAGGATCGCACAGTTGACAAATGCCTTTAAGGCACCGCTGACAGCGACATTCTGAACCTGTACCTTGGCCGGTGCACTGTTGTACACGCCGTAGCGGTACCCCTGGACACTTGAGTCCTTCAAGCTGGATCGTGTCCGCGTGCGCAACGGTTGACTCGACATTGATCCCGGGATTGGGCTGGCTAATGCCACCCGAAGAGATCTCCAGGCCCTCTATGAGAAGATTGGCGGTTCCGCTTCGAATCTGAACCGGTATTGTCTCTCCAGTAAGCAAGGATGAAGTAATCGTCATGCCCGATACGGATGCGATGCTGAAACCGAAGTCGGAACCTACATCGGAACACCGTTCAAGCGTGATCACCCCGGCGTCACCGAGGAAACCAATGAAGTTGTTCTCCGAAGTGCAGTTGATGCACGAGACACCCTTACTGATTACTTACCCGGCGCCACAGTCAGGCTCAACACCGGCAAGCTTCTCTTTCTGGGCGTTATCTTTGCTGACGCAGTCGACAAGCCGGACGCTGGTCTTCGTGGGCAGAGCCTCAAAGTGGAACCCGGACTCCCAGTTGCCTTCTGCGCGGCACCGGATCACCTCGGCGTTTTCCAGGTTGTTGCGTTCGGCAAAGTCGAACCCGGTGACCCAGGGGTTGAACCGGCTGGACCGGCCGCAGTTGATCGCCTCGCACTCGGTAAAGACGACATCCTTGATCGTCAGAGTACTCGGAGGCGCTCAGGAGAAAGCCGTAGGTCCCCGGATCGATCGCCCTGCACCTGAAAAACTCGATGTCGGTGATCTGATGGTGGTAGCCGCTGTCGACTTCGCTGACCACGAAGAACACGGCCTGGATCGAGTCGTCGGCAGTCGCTGTGATATCCCGCAGGACAGCGTGGCTTGCCCTGACGGTGATCACGCCGCACCACGGGTTGGCGATACAGTCTTTACCGGAGACCGAGAAGTCTTCCAGCGTGACTTACTCTTCGTCAACGAGAAGGGCGCTGTTTGTGAAGGCGAGCGAGGTCTTCGATTCGCCCTGTCCCCGGAGCGTCGTATGGGCTTTGGGTGCAAGGTTCCCTTTGCACCGGAAAGTCCCCGCGGTCAGTACCACCTCCCCCCCGGAGGCTGGAAGTGCGGCGAGCGCCGCCTGGATCTCCTGCTGGTCGTTCACCCCGTCGCAGAGGTAATCGGCCGAGGCCCGGACAGCAGCGCTGCTGTCGCTTGCGGCTACCGTCACGGTGGCTGCCCCGGCAACATTGATCAGGCTGACGAGGAATAACACTCCCAGGAGAAGTTTCATCAAATTATTGCTTTCCATATATAAACCCCCAATATATTTCCAATCCGCCAACGGTCGTCTATAATCCGTCAGGATCGGACAGAAATTAGTGTACATATATAGTATAAAAAGGTTTTTAAATTTATTTTGTTTTTAAACTGGCCTTTATAAAAATTGACCGTCAAATATGACTTAATACACACTTAAACCTTATAACGTGGGCCAACGGTTGGCCTCAACTATTATATGGTTCGTGGGCCCGTCCCCGAATTGGTCTCGACCGGACGGGGAGCCCTGTCTGGGCCCCTCCGACCGGAGGTATTTTCGACAGGTGAAGGCATAGCACGATCATGCGCGCCGCCAGTGCCCGGCCATCCCATTGTAGAGGAGAGCGGCCGGTCGCAGGATATGAATTTGAGAACCTGCTGTCTTTCGAGAAGGGCTTGAAGGAAGTATCCCTGCTCGCCTCTCCGGTGTTCGAACCCGGTACGCTGCGCTGATCGTTACCTGCGCCTGCGAGCGCTCGCACGCCCGAGCGCCGATAGGAGCCCTCGCAAAGGCCAGGGTACATCTCTGCTTTCGGTTGAGCCTGTATGATACAGAGCGCAAGTATCCGGAAGCAGCCCGGCTCCTCGCGAAGGGATACAGACGATCCCGATGGTTGCGAGGTGCGCTGCCGGGGTGAAGGCCGGTAAACGCCGAGTAACTTAGAGATTGTCCCAAACACCTTCGCCGGGAGGGGGGCACCTCCTCCCCAGCCCCTCCCCCGTGTTGTGACACCTGAGTAAAGGCCGTTTCCTCATTTGGTCCCCCGTCAGGGCTCAGGCGGCAGAAATCTCATACATAAATGTTCAGATTAAAGTGTAGCGATAGTTTGCAGACCCTTCTGGACGGCCTCTTACGGAAGAAGTCGGGGGACGAAAGGGATCTGCCCTGGACGCAGACTCCGCATGTCTGCGGCTATTGCATCCGGAACACTGCAGAGAGGGAAATTAATGCTGACGTTACGGGAGGCGATCGAACGGTGGAAAATTCACGTGAAAGAGCCTGGCTGCGACAGCGAGCCAATCCGGTTCGTCCAGAATATCGCAATTGATGAAATCTACCGCATTCCAGAGACCTCCACGTTTTTGACCCGTACGGCGCCCGCTGCAGTATTGATGATGCCGTATCGGTATCCCTGGATATGAGAGTCCTGTATCAGGATCTCCGGTGCGTTCCAGACGTCACGTGCCACGGTAATGCCCGCTGTTTCGCCCGATAGATTCTCCGACGATATTGCAAGTCTCCCAAGTGTCACACCAACCATGTCCCCCTTCCCGAAGACGATCGGATGTAACTCCCCTGTGGCGCTGGAAGATGTCAGGTGCGCTCCTCGCGAGTCGTTCAGGCAGCTCAGCACGTACCGGGTCCGGGAGGCTCTCTCCGTGCAATTGACAATCTCGAAACCACCACCGGTACAATAGAAGCCAACATCATTATTCTCCGATGTGCAGTTTAGCAGACGCATGTCCCCGTTTACCAGGTATCCTGCGCCAAAGACGATCCTGGCAGCTCCTGTCCTCTCTTTCTGGGCGTTATCTTTGCTGACGCAGTCGACAAGCCGGACGCTGGTCTTCGTGGGCAGAGCCTCAAAGTGGAACCCGGACTCCCAGTTGCCTTCTGCGCGGCACCGGATCACCTCGGCGTTTTCCAGGTTGTTGCGTTCGGCAAAGTCGAACCCGGTGACCCAGGGGTTGAACCGGCTGTACCGGCCGCAGTTGATCGCCTCGCACTCGGTAAAGACGACATCCTTGATCGTCAAGTACTCGGAGGCGCTCAGGAGAAAGCCGTAGGTCCCCGGATCGATCGCCCTGCACCTGAAAAACTCGATGTCGGTGATCTGATGGTGGTAGCCGCTGTCGACTTCGCTGACCACGAAGAACACGGCCTGGATCGAGTCGTCGGCAGTCGCTGTGATATCCCGCAGGACAGCGTGGCTTGCCCTGACGGTGATCACGCCGCACCACGGGTTGGCGATACAGTCTTTACCGGAGACCGAGAAGTCTTCCAGCGTGACTGTACTCTTCGTCAACGAGAAGGGCGCTGTTTGTGAAGGCGAGCGAGGTCTTCGATTCGCCCTGTCCCCGGAGCGTCGTATGGGCTTTGGGTGCAAGGTTCCCTTTGCACCGGAAGGTCCCCGCGGTCAGTACCACCTCCCCCCCGGAGGCTGGAAGTGCGGCGAGCGCCGCCTGGATCTCCTGCTGGTCGTTCACCCCGTCGCAGAGGTAATCGGCCGAGGCCCGGACAGCAGCGCTGCTGTCGCTTGCGGCTACCGTGATCGCCAGCGCACGCGTAAGGCTTCCATCCGATCCGTTCGCCAGCGCAGCTTGGCTGCCGGGAGAGAAGGGCGTTAGAGTTGGGAAAACCGCCAGAATCAGGAGTATAGAGAGTAGTGTGCGAGTCAGTCGCTTCACCCAGCTCGGATGATATCTATGGAGATGCTTTCTATGCTCTGTCATGTCATGGCGTTCTCCGTCCTCCTCCACAGGATATGCCTCCTGAAGGGCGTTTTGTAAGTGACCTTTGTTTCCCAAAGCGCATCGGTGGCTAAGGCGAACCCGGGTCCCCTGACACCTCTCTCCTCACGAGAACAGCCCGATCCGCCGGCTGTCCGAGCAGTTCCCTCTCCATACCGGGGTTCGTTGGACCGAGGAGGTGCAGCCGTATCGATGCGGCCACACCATCAACTCACCACGTTCTGCAGTACGCGTGCAATATAAGCGATCTCAGGGCGTTGCAGGGTTGGATACATCGGCAGGCTGAGTACCTTACCGGCAACCTCCTCGGTTACAGGCAGTTCTCCTCCGGTATACCCAAATATATCCCGGAAGTAGCGTGTCAGGTGAACCGGCGGGAAGATGCACACTTTTCGACGCTATATTGAATTCCTGCAGTTGTCTCATGATGTCATCCCTGTTCGCGCCGGCCCCGTCGATCAGGATCGAGAAGAGTTGATGCACGTTGAGGCACCCCAGAGGGGTCTTCGGAACCTCGATCCGGCTGATTCCCGATAGTTCATGCCGGTAGTACTCAGGCACAGCGACGTCTCATCTCGATGATCTTGTCGACGCTCTCAAGCTGGCTCAACCCCAGGCATGCAAGAATATCTGGCATGCGGAAATTAAATCCCAGGGCAACATAGTCCCCACATTCTGTCGAGGAGAAGTAGTTGCCCTGTTCCTGTCGCCCGTGAGACCGGATCAGCCTCAGCCGTTCATCGAGGTCCTTTGAGTCGGTGACGATGGCGCCCCCTTCTCCGGTCGTGATAATCTTGTTCTGGCAGAAGCTGAACATAGCCAGATCGCCGAATGTTCCAACTCCTGTGCCCCGGACCCTGGCGCCGAATGCCTCTGCCGCATCCTCGAAGAGAAGGAGGTTATGGTCTGTGGCGATCTCCCGCAGCGCTTCTATTGAGCACGGGCATCCGCCGTAGTGAACAGGTAGGATAGCTCGTGTATTTCGGGTGATCTTTTCCTGCACATCTTCCGGATCCAGACCCAGATCCTCTCGCTTGATATCGGCAAAGATCGGTTTTGCACCCACCATGAGCGGTGCATTTGCAGTCGCAATGAAGGTGAACGAGGGGACGATGACTTCGTCCCCTGCATGGATCCTGTTGGCCAGAAGTCCGGCATGAAGCGCAGAAGTGCCGGAGTTGAACGTCGTGCAGTATTTCACGCCGATATAATCGCCGATGGCTCTTTCAAACCTCTCGACATCAGGACCGGTTGTCCAGAACATGCCCCGTCTAATTACATCTCTGATCCTGTCGATATCATCGTCGTTCCAGAAGATCTGAAAAAGCGGTACCTGCATCATATGACCCCCATTTATGTGGTTACCTCGATCGTTCATCATCACGAGCCCGGTTGTTGTCCTTGAATGATAGTATTGTGGCTCTTCCAGGAGGCCCGGCACACCATCCGACGCGCCCGGGAAAGGTCAGGATCGCTCTCCAGCCGGTTCCCGTGCCGTCGGATGGTGTGCCGGGAGTTCTGTGTCCCTCGCTACCGTGGCTTTGTCCATTCTTCAAACCGGTAATTCTTATACCAGTTGACGAGTCTGCGAGGGCCTGGTCGATCGAGTATCGGGTCGCCAGCCCAGTTTATTTGCCTGTGAAATATCAGCGATGAGCCTCTGAACCTCTCCGGGTCTTGGATCTACGTGAACTGGCTCTATGTCTCTCTCGCAGAGATCGGCGATCTTCTTTGCCAGATCAAGGATTGGATATCAGCCCCCGATCCGAAGTTGATGGGCTCCGTAAGTATCCCATCATAGTTGAGAAGGATATCGTACGCCCTCACAATATCATGGATATATGTGTAGTCTCTTGTCTGACTCCCGTCGCCGTAAATGATCGGCGGGCTCCCGTTCAGCACTCTCCGGATGAAGATGGAGATGACCCCGCCGTACCGGAATCTTTCTGGTGCGGCCCATAGATGTTGAACGGCCGGATGACGGTGATGTTCATCCCGTAGGTGCAGATATACGCGTAGCACATCCGGTCTGCAGCGATTTTGCTTGCGCCATACGGATGCGGTGCGTTTAACGGATGTGCTTCATCCATCGGGGAGTACTGGGCTGAGCCATAGACCTCGCTTGTGGAGGCGTGGATCACTTTTTCAACATCATACATCCGGGCCGCCTCAAGCACTTTCTGCGTCCCGAGCACGTTTGTTTCATAGGTGAGCTTCGGTTCGATAATTGAGCGGTCGACATGAATCTGTGCTGCCAGGTGAACGACAGCATCCACATCCCGCATCAATTTCTCCAGGAGATCGAAGTTTTTAATATCTCCAGAAATCAGTTTGAAGTTCCGGAATTTGAGCAAGTGCCGGATATAGGTCAGGTTGCCGTTTAAGAAGTTGTCCAAGCACAGGACGGTATCCCCCCGCTTCGTATACGTGTCACAGAGATGCGACCCGACAAAGCCCGCACCGCCGGTGATCAGTAACTTCATTTTGCTCCTCCATTCACCTGGTTCGAGTACACCTCGGCGATCCTCTCCATTTCTTTGTGGTAGTTATACTCTGCTGAAATCTTGCGCCGGTTATTCTTCCCGATCCGCTCTCGTTCCTGTGGGTGCTCGCAGAGATAGATAATCTTATCTGCAAGTGCCTGGGGAGAGCGAGTCGGAATGACAAACCCATTTTCGTTCTCTTTCACCCATGCCGCGTTATCACCGAAGTCCGTAATGATCACGGGCAGGCCGCACGCCATCGCTTCGGCGGTGCTGATGGCGAGGCCCGCATCCGAGAGCGACGTTGAGGCGTAGATGTCAGCGGCACTGAGAAGATGCGGCAGGTCGGTGTTGTGAACGATACCGGGGAAATCGGTCACCTCATCGAGGCCCATCTTCTTTACGGTCTCCATGAGACCCTCCCGTAGAGGGCCGCCCCCCACGATCGTAAACCGCGCATCCGGGTACTCCCTGATTACGAGCGGGATGGCCTCGATAAGAGTGCCGAGATCGTAAATGGGGCGGTGCATCCTGGTATTGATAATCCGCCTTACAGTGCCGCCCTCTTCTGCCAGCTGTTCGCTGTCGTATAGGTCAGGCCTGAACTTTTCCGTATCCACCCCGTAGTAAATGAGCGAGACTTTCGATGGATGAATCCCCTGATCGAGTACCGTCCGATGTGTGATGCTCCCGTCACAGTGAACATGATCTGCAACCCTGAGCGTGTGGCGAATGAGCGGTCCCATTGCACCTTTTTGATCGACCAGAACGTCTGAACCCCACACTGACAGGACGAACGGGTGCCTCCTTGCGAGCAAACCGATAATGCCGTAATCTGTGACGTAGTGCGCGTGGATGATCTCCGGTTGAATCCTGTCAATCTCCCGGCGGGCCCGGATTGCCCGGTAGGGGAGCGAATAGAACAATCTCCGACGCACCCGCGATCTGCTTGACTCACGCAGATCGTGCATCACAACCCCTTCGGGATCAGAGTCGTACATCGGGTTGTCGAACGATACGAAATGGACCTCATCCCCTCTCTTAACAAAGTATTTTGCCATTTTTTCAGAGGTTGGCCCCCATACGGATAGGTAACAGATCTTCATCCCGCCCCCTCTCCCGTATTATGACATATAGTCGTTGCGGTGATGTGTCAGGGATGCCCAGACTCAGTAGTTCGCTAATTTGAGAGCCGGCATACTCTTTGCCGAATCAGGAAACCAGCATAAAAACGAAAGATCTATAACAGTTGCAGGCGTCCCCTCATGCCTTTTACCCAAAGGAAGAAAACGACCTGCAGAAAGAATAGCGACCTCAAACCGAAAGAATGTTGTGTTCATGTCGTCGCGGCACTGGATCAGCACCTGACGATCCCGATCCAGGGACGGCTCACCCAAACAGACCTGTTTCAGGCCCTGGGCGGCATGGCCGCGATGAATCAATCCATTCACTCGATCACCGGGTTTTTGGAGCACGTACCCTGTGAGACGTCGTTTCACTACCATCTGAAGAAACTCAATATGGGCGAGTTAGAGCAGAAGAGCACTGCTATCCTCACCCACTTCGTGCACCACGTCCTGAAGCCCGGGAAGTCGTATCAGTTCGCGATCGACTACACCAACGATCCGGTGCGACAAGAAGTTGTATCGGGGATTGCGGGTCAATCCGCCACCCTATCCGTTTGGGGTGTCCCTACTGTGGCATGCGCTCTTGGTTAACAGGAGGGTGTGAAGCCCACGGGACAACGCGGAGAAGAGCAGAACCCTGATCTGCTCCATCTGCAAGGGAAACGACGCCAGGGAGAAGCAAACGCTGAATCATCGAAAGGATCGTTATGGTGAACAAGTGAAAACAGGGTGTTACACTTGGGCCAAAATGGCAAGGAATCAGGCTATTCCGTTAGGATCACGGAACAGCAAACGGACGAGCGGTTCCCGGTCTAAAGATGGCTCCTACAGCGTCATTGAGTATCCTCGATACAGAACTTGGAAACCCGTATCCGCCCCTCGGAAGAGGTATGGAGGTCGTGAGGCCGATAAACGGCGGAGACGGAACAGGATGTCCCAAGAAGCGAATGCCTGCCGGTAACAGGCAGGATAGAGGCAGTTGCCTCGACCTGAAAGGGTGCTGACGTGGGACAGGTGTTTCACAGCAAAGAAGGGAGGTATACCCGTGAAAGTATGTCATTCAACGACGCCGAACGGCGAGAAGCATACTGACAAGGAACTCGCCCGGCAATGGAACTCCATTGACTGGGAGAAAGTGGGCTCCGATGTTAACGGGCTACAGACCCGGATTGCAAAGGCAACGCAAGAAAGAAAATGGAATCTGGTAAAACGACTCAGTTACCTGCTGACACATTCGCATGCGGCAAAATTGCTATGCAGTACGGATTGTCACGCAGAACAAGGGAAAACGCACCCCGGGTGTCGACGGCGAACTCTGGACAACCGCATCGGCGAAGATGCGAGCCGCCCTCAGTCTCACCGATAAACAATACCGGGCGCAGCCACTCCGCCGTGTCTACATCCCGAAACCTGGGAAGACGACGAAACGTCCTATCTCAATCCCGACAATGTACGACCGGGCAATGCAGGCGCTCTACGCACTGGCTCTCCAGCCGATAGCAGAGACAACGGCAGACCCCCGCTCGTTTGGGTTTCGGCTCTTCCGGTGTGCGCAGGATGCGTCACGCTATGCATTCACCTGCCTCATGAGGCAAGGCTCGACACCGTGGATCCTGGAGGGCGACATCAAAGGGTGTTTCGACGCCATCGCCCACGACTGGCTCCGGGAGAATATCCCGATGGACCGGTCGGTGATGACCCAATTCCTGAAAGCCGGGTTCGTCTTCGAGACGACGCTCTACCCTACGGACAAAGGCACGCCCCAGGGCGGGATAATCTCTCCCATCCTTGCCAACATGACGCTTGACGGGATGAGAAGATTCTCGCTGCACGCCTTCCAAAGACGAACGTGCACTTCATCCGCTACGCGGATGATTTCCTGGTCACGGCTCCGACGAAGGAGATAGCAGAAGAAGCCCGGGATGTCCTCCGGGAGTTCCTCGCAGAACGGGGTCTCGAACTATCCGGGGAGAAGACGGTGATTACCCATATTGACGACGGGTTCGACTTTCTTGGATACAACTTCCGGAAATACGAAGGAACGCTCCTGGTAAAGCCGTCCCGGAAGTCAGTCAAGGCAATCTCGGAAAAGATCAAGGCGATCGTCAAAAAGGCACGAGCCTGGACACAAGACCGCCTGATCATGGCCTTGAACCCGGTTATCCGGGGCTGGTCAAATTACCACCGCCACAACGTGGCCAAGGGGACATTCGGGTTTCTTGACCGCTATGTATGGGCAGTTACTTGGAAGTGGGGCAAACACCGACACCCCAATAAAGGGCACAAATGGATAGCCCGGAGATACTGGCACCCGGAAGGGAACAGAAACTGGGTATTTCGGACAGAAGAGAACACTCTCCTGTTGTTCGAAGACATAACCATCCGGAGACACACTATCCCCAGACTGACTGCAAACCCCTATCTCGACAGGAACTACTTCCTTGACAGAAGAGAACGCATGAAGAGACAGACTCCGTGGATTCAAACCAAACTTTCTTTCTTCGCTCTGCCGCCCGAAAATCGGGTAGTGGAATGCATGAGCGTACTGCGGTGAAAGCCGCACGGTGCGTTCTTGGAAGGGGGGAAGGTGGTAACATCTTCCCCCTATTCGACTACTACGGAACGACCTCTGGGGAGAACGAACCCTTTATCATCCGAAGCAAACGCAAGAAATCGACGAACGAGTTCTACTCCTACGTCACCCTCTACGTGACCACCAAAGACCGGTAGATGACGCTGGCCGTGTACCCGGTGCGTCAGGGAATCTCAAAGGTCGGCTACATCGCCCGGTGCCTTGACCGGATCGCCGAGCTTGGTCTTGTCATCGAAGCACTCTGCCTTGACCGGGAGTTCTACACCCGGAAGGTCTTCGGGTTTCTGACCCGGACGCAGGTGCCGTTCATCGTTCCTGTCAGGAAACACGGCAAACGGATGAAAGAACTGCTCCAGGGGACGCAGTCCCGATATGCCGAATACCGGATGAAAGCCAAACCACCACTTCTTCTGACTATCGCGGTTGCGGTGAAGTATGCCAAGGGAAAGCGAGGTAAGCATGGCGTCGAAAACCTGGGATACGTCACCGGCAATCTCCAATGGAGCCCACATCGTGTGCACCAGACCTACCGATCCCGGTTCTCGATCGAATCGTCCTACCGGATGCGCAACCAGGTGAAACCAAGGACGAGCACGAAGAATCCGGTGATCCGCTATCTCTATGCTATCATCTCTTTCCTTCTGAAGAACGTCTGGACCGCTTTATTGTGGAAGCACTTCTCTCCGGTGAAACAGGGGCCGAAAACCATCGAAATGCGCGTCTTCCGATTCGACTGCTTCATTGTCATAATCTGGGAAGCGATCCGAGCATCAATGGGGATGGTAAAAGGAATCCCCGTGCTAAGGCACCCGGTTTAGAGAAAGGAGTGTGGAGCGAAGGAGAACCGAAGAAGCGAGGAGGAGAAGTTAGCGAAGTACTGGGACTGGCGGTTTACCGGGATACATGTCGAAAATGTGCAGCGTGACGTCGGCTGCTGCACCGTCGGCCATTTCATCAAGAGAAGTGCATCATCGGGAGCACCGATGCCCGTGAAGATCGTCCGGATACCCTCCCCCGTACGGTGGTATTCCGGGGGGTCAGTCTCTGGAAAGAGCGCTTGCATCGTAGAAGGTCCTTTGACACTTCAATCCCGCTCGATAGTCATTTGTCGCTAAAGCGGTTGTACTATAAATCTGCCCTGAATTCAGCCTCGATTTGAGGAAGTATCCCGCCGCCGTCCCGGTTTGCACTCCAGCATATTGATGTTCTGGGTCACTGTTTTCTGATGCCCTTGAAGGCAGATCGCCCTGCCCTGCACCTGACAATACAGTGCCTCCGGGCTCCTTTATTCGCCGTCAACGCGGGAAGACCTGCCGGATCCCCGGATATTGTTGCTCTTGCTCTCACCGACCAGCATCTCCAGGAAGTCCTTGAGCTTTTTCATCTTCACCGACCAGTCGAGGTGCTCTTCGGCGTAGCGGCGCATTTCCTGCGGGTGGTTGGGGTTGGCGCCGACCTCCCTTGCGAACGCGAGGACCTGCTCGACATCAACGGCACTCTCGTCGGCGGGGAGGTAGCAAATGTAGGGAAAATCGGAGGAAAAGTCAGGATCAGCACATGCAATGATATACGGGATCCCCCGGGCGCAGTATTCCCGTCCCTTCAACTCGGATGTCTGTGTCAGCCCTTTCCTGTGGATACCAAGGCTCCCGACTGCGACATGGCACTGATCGAATAGGGCATCGAGGGCCTCGCCGGTCAGAAATCCGTGGAAGACCACACGACCGGTGATGCCGAGGTCGGCGGTAAGTTCCCGGAGGTGAGGCAGTTCCGTGCCGTCGCCGGCTATATGGAGAGTGACTTCCGGTTTCCCGTTATAGGTGGCGAGACCTTGAAGGAGCCGGTCGAGCCCGTGCCAGTGGCTGACGCTGGCGACACACAGGAAGCGGAAGTCTGTCTTCGTTTTGGCGTGGAGCCTGTCTTACGGGGACTGACTTGACCACAAAGCCGTTTCCCAGCGTGAGATGCGGCTTCGCCGGATCTCCGGCACAGGCGATCTCATATCCGGTGATCTCATCGGTGACACCGATAATTGCATCGGATTGCCGTTTAAGTAATTTTCCAAAGAGTAACTCGCACCAATAACTGAGAGCGCTGTCATACAGTTTGAATTCATCCAGCTCCTTTGTCTGGTGCTCCGTCACAACTCTGCAGGCTCTCAACTGCTTGAGGTAGTTCTTCGGGAAATATAGAGGGAACGGGTTGAGATATCTGCAGGTACAGCACCTCGTCGGAACCCAGAGAATTTACCGTTTCACCGAATATCCTGCTGATCTTACGAGCACGCTTGATCCGCCCAAGGATATCGTTCACCGGAATCGGATCGGTTGTATAGGTTGTCAGGAAGTTGTATGGGGGGTAGCGGACGCCTTCATCATGGACGATCACCAATTCAACATCCAGTCCAAGTCGCCTTAATTCCGATACCTGGCTGAATAATTTCTTATACACCCCCTCGGTGGGGTTTTGCCCCCCGAACATGAAATATTTTAGTTTCAACGTATCCACCAGACGGCCGGTATCCGGTACCTTGAGATAAATAGTCTTCTAAACCCGAACGAATCGTTGACAATATTGCAGCAACGCAATTAAATCTCTTCGAACACGTCTCTCCACCGGGCAACCGCGCGTTCAAACGTGAAATTTTCCTCCACAAACCACCTCCCGTTTTCCACAACTCGCTCCAGATCCGGGAAGTTCAGCGCCCGGACCACGTTCGCTGCAATGCACCCAGATGTGTTGTTCTCCATAAGAAACCCGGTTCTTCCGTCCGCAATAACATCCGGTATCGCTCCGACCGGTGTCGCGAGCACCGGAGTCCCGCAGGCCATCGCCTCAAGCAGGATATTCGGAAGGCCTTCAAAGTGAGACGGTATCACTAGGAGGCGGATGGCATTCAGGTACCCGGGCAGATCCCGGTTCTCTATCTTCCCCGTCTGCAGGACTCTTTCAGCAACACCTCCCCGCCTGATCGACGATGCGATAGCGCCGCCGAGGTCCCCATCGCCGATGATGACTGCTCTCTCCCCCGGTCGATCTGCGAGGAGGAGCGGGAGGGCGTCTGCGAACTCGAGGACGCCCTTTTCTTCAGAAAGCCGCCCAACGTATCCCACCAGAAACTGCCTGTCGCGGAGCGGGGTCATCGGCGCGAAGGTATCGACGTCGACGAAGAGGGCCCCGGAACGTGCCCTGCCGGTGTACCCAGCAAGGCCGTAGAGCGGGATCGTTCCGGGCTCTCAGGGACGACCCTGCTTGCCAATCTGTAGGTGAACTGTTCGACCGAACGGAAGAGGGTGACCTTGAGCGGGCTATATCGCTTCCGGTCGCGCTGCACAACCTGGGACGGCCTCCCATCGGTTCTGACGATTGCCTTCCGGCCGAATGCCCGTACCAGAAGGATCGGGATGAGGGAGAGATCAGAACCAAAGGCAAAGACGACAGGGGAGTTGCCCGTTTGGAGGAGCGAGGAGGAGACCCGAAGCTGATGAAGAAAATGGTACCCGAGGTTCATGAGGAGTGACTCCTCCACAAGTCGGTCCGGTATCTCTACCACCCGAACGCGGTCGTCCGCATAGTCGATGCCCCCTTCCCTCGTCGCGACCCAGGTTATCCCGCCCGATAACTGCTTGAGGATCGCGAGGAGTTTCACCGTTGGGTGGAGGGTCTGACCCGCATCCCACCGCCCGGTGACGAGGACGATCCCGCCCGATACTCCGTGACAATCACCAGTTCCATTACCATCTGCGTCGCACATGATCCCCATCACACTCCTTCGCCGGTTCCATCACAGTGATGATCATACCCCTTTCGACTTCACCACTCTTCGATAGAGGGATTCGACGTTTTGTGTGGTCGTCTGGATGGACAGGCTCTTATGGAGTTTGGCGTATCCGTTCTGACCGTGACAGCAGCGTAAGGAGTCGTGCTGCAGGTATTCTCTCAAGGCAGCCTGCCAGATCGTATGGATCTGGTTGTACCGTGAGGCCAGAATCCTGTAAAAGGTCTTTTATCCCGCAATTTTCAGTTACGATGACCGGCTTTTTGAATGCCCATGCTTCAAGCACTGCGATAGGAAAAGCCTCATAATACGATGGCAGAACATAGATGTCCGAATCGCGATACGCTGCAAATTTAGCCCTGCCGTAAAGTGGGCCCGTAAAGAGCACGTTACTGCAGAGTTTGAGTTCTCTTGCAAGTGCTTTCAGTCCCGGCAATGACCCGTCTTCAGGGCCTGCGATGACCAGCCTGCAATTCTCGACCTCCTTTAAAACTATCTCAAAGGCACGGAGTAGCAGATCTATGCCTTTAATCGGGTGCAATCTGCCCAGAAACAGGATTACGTGTGCGCCGGAAGGGATATCATAAAGCGCCCTGAACTCACCCTGCCGTGGGATATCCTCGGTACTCCGACAGATCAAGACCGTTAGCGATGATGTGAATTTTATCTTCATTCACTCCTTTTTTTAGAGCCTGTTCCGCTTCTGTAGAGGTCAACGCAATGACTCCTTCAGCATTCCGGAGGATCGTATCCCCCAGACTCTATCGTAGAGTTGTTTTAATCCCTCCTTCTCAACCATCCGGGGCAGTGAGCCGTGCGGTTGAACGAGATACGGAATGCCATGCTTTTTTGCGTATGTAGAGACGACGGTGTTCTGATACGATCTAAAGTTATGCAAGTGGACGATATCGTACTTTGAGATATTCGAGCGTAACCATCCTTTTATCCCCGGGGAGTAGAGGAACAACCCCAGGTTGGAGATCCGCTTGAACGGTATCACTTCGACGTTTCTAAGGGACCGGGCGTAATCCTGGTCATACCTGTAGTCTGTTGTTATGATAGTGACTTCATGGCCTTTTCTTGCAAGCCAGTGCGAGAGGTGGTACGGCATAGCAACGGATCCGCCAAGGGCGGGTGTAAAAAAGGGGATTACTTGCAGTGCCTTCATCGATGCAACCCCCCCAGATGCGATCCGTTCCGGAGATATGCTCCGGGGAGCATCCTCATCGGGATACCCTCTTCAGGTCCGATACCACTTCCTGTTCGCGGGAGTTCCTTAACAGTGCGGCCAGCCTGTAGATGGGCGGCGAGAGCGGCGAATCCATGACAAGTTTCGCCAGGAGGTCGCTCCGAAAAAGAAGGCCGGAGAGGCGGTCGACGAATGTTTTCTCAACGGAGAAATCCTGCCGGTACTGTTCCCAGCCATCGTTCAGGTTCACGTCGGCAAGATCGGCGGTGCCCAACCCTTCACGCTCTGCAACGACAATGTGGTCGATATCCTGCGGGTCAAAACCCATAAGCCGGGTTCCCAGAGCATCGGCAACGACCGGATTATTCGAGGAGAACAGGAAATCAAGCTCTTCAGGAGTCCCGAACATGGGACAGTGCCCATCGAGACCATAGGTTCCGTCGACAACCACCAGTTTGGGGTTTATAACCCTGGTTAGCAGAGTCAGCGCTTACGAGCGAGGTCGGTATGGTGAAGGCACCGCATCGCATCCGGATAACACCCCCAGAGGTTTTTCATCCTCAGGGTAATTGTGGTCATTACATGGACCTTGAGGACTGGCAACGACACAAAACAGTCGATATCGTCCAGAAGGAGAGTTGGAACCTGGACCGTCACCGTTTTGCCCTGAATCGTATCCTCGACGTACCGGGAGGGTGAGGCAGAGAGGTTGATCCGTTCCGCTCCGACGTCTCGACAGATGTCGTCCACTCCATGTCCCTTAAACGCATCATCCGCCGTATACGAATGGTTCCCTCCGTCAGACTCCCCTATGACGACCTGATCGCAGCGATCTTTCAAAATCCCGCAGAGAGCGCAAAGAACCTCCGGATTTGTCGTGATACCTGCCTTGTAATATGGGTAGGTAAAATTCGGTTTGATAAATACCTGGGAATCAGATCGAACGGCATTCCTCCACCCGATGAAATCGAGGCTTCTCCGGATATCGTCTTCTAAATCGGAGATCCGTGAGATGTAAACCGAATAATCGGTCATCCTGATGACCTCCTGCTGGACACGTCACCGGCGACGCAATAGTTCTCTGTCGCCGGGGCTGTCGGGCTCCTACTGAGGGATATAATTCTCGTTACGATCATAGATCCAGTACCGGTCACGATTCATGGTGTTCAACCTCCAATGTCTTTTTGTTCCGCGAAGGGAGGCGGTCATCTCGCGAAGAGACCGTCTCCGTCCAGGGTCTGAAAGATCTGTTCATACAGAGCGACATTCCGTTCCAGGCTCATGTTCCTCTCCAGATAGTCCCTGCCGTTGCTCCCCATGGTCTCGCGGGCAGGGGCATTCTCCTTGAGGTGAATGATTGCGGACTGTATGCTCTCAATGTTCCCGGGTTTTGCAACAATCCCGCATTGTGCCTCCCGTATGACATCGGCGGTCTCGCTTCCCTCTGCGACCATGGCAATGATCGGCTGATTGCAGGCCATGAGGTTGACAGTCTTACCGGGCAGACAGGGAGGCTCTCATCCGCTCGTCGAGCGAGATGAATGAGGCATCTGAAGAGTTAATCAGGTTGAAATACTCGGTGCGGGGTAAAAGGGGTAAAAGCCTGGCGTTGCTGATGTTTTCCTGTCGCACCCTCTCTTCGAGATGCTGTTTTTCCGAGCCGTCCCCTGCGATATAGAATAGGATGTCGTCGTGTTCCTGCAAGGTCTTCGCGGCATCGAGGATGTTGTCAATACCCTGGTACGGGGAGAGGATCCCCGCGTAGGAGATCAGGAATTTATCCTTGATACCCTCTCGTTCTTTTAGATCCCTCCTCTGGACGAGACTGTTGAGTTCGGAGAGGGACACCGAGTTGAAAACATGGGTGACCTTTTCCGAATCGGCACCTCGTTGTCGCACATATTCGATGCCGCCACATGAGAGGACGGTGATATGGTCGGCATGCCTGTACGCTTCACGTTCGATGTGCTCCAGTATCTTGATCATCACAGGGTTTTTCAATACCCCGACATCAGTAAGTTCCTGGGGATGAAAATCCTGGAAATTAAGGACTGAAGGGGTACCATCGTAGCGCTTAATCTTCTTTGCGAGGTAGTAGCAGGGGAAGTGGCGGTACATACATCAGGCAGGCGTCATACTTTTTGCCGATCTCACGGTATTTCCTGAAGTAGTAATGGGGCAGATAGAAATGCTCCAACCCTCTGCCGGCGATGTTATCACGGATTGCCGGGTGCTTACATCGGTAGATCGTGACGTCTTCTACCTCCTCCTCAAGAGGGAACTCTCTCTTTTGATCCGTCCCGTCCAGATTGAACTTTCGGGGGTACGAGGTTATGACGTCAACAGCATGACCTTGCCTGGCGAAAGCTCTGGCGAGATCGAAATAGATGTGAGCAGCGCTTCCAATCTCCGGGACGAAATAAGCAACGGCCAGTAGTATTCTCATAGATGCACCTGAAAGGGGAGCAGACTAAAACTCCGCACTGTTTTTGATGTTCTCCCAGTTCTCCACAAACCACCGGTACGTCTGCTCAAGCCCCTCCCTGAACTCTGTCTGGGGAGTATACCCAAGGATCGTGCTCGCCTTGTCGATGCAGGAAAGCAGCCGATTCTTCTTGTCCCAGTCTCTCCGCCCTTTATAAAGTGTCCCCGCATCGTTACCCGTCAGTTCGTTGATCCAGTTCGCGAGGTCGAAAATACGGATCTCCTGGCCGGCGCCGAGGTTGATCGCCTCGCCGACTGCATTCTCGTGGGCAGCCATTTTCACGAGACCGTTGACCAGATCCCCGACGTAGGTAAAGTCCCGGGTCTCTTCCCCGGTGCCGGTGATCGGCAGGGCCTGTCCGTTCATCGCCCAGTAGAAGAAGTTTGGAATAACGTTCCGGTACTTCCCGGGAACCTCCCCGGGGCCGTACGCAGTTGAAGAACCGGGCGTTGACGATGGGTAACCCGTAGAGGTTGTGGAAGTAGTTGGTGTAGAGCTCACCGATCATCTTGGTGACCTGGTAGGGTGTGTAGAGTTTGATGGAGATGTCGTGCTCCTCAAATGGCATCTTTGAGTCAAGACCGTAGATGCCGCAGCCGGACGAAGCATAGATGAACCGCTCGACATCCACGAGGTGAGCATACTGCAGGACCTTGAGGATGCCCATGCCGTTGACCATCAGGTCTTTCTCCGGACTGTCGACCGAGTTCTGGTTGGCAAAGTGGGCGGCGAGGTGGTAGACGATATCGGGCTTTGGCTTGAACGCCCGTTTTAACATCTCATCATCCAGTACGTCGCCATGCACGAACTGGACGGGGTCTGACCGGGTGATATTCCATTCGTACGAAGAAGAGAGGTCATCGAGGATGATGATCGTCTCCGCACCGAGATCGGAGAGCCTCCTGACCAGGTTCCCGCCGATTGCACCGGCGCCGCCGGTGACCAGAACCGTCTTTCCTTCAATAACGGATTTTTCGTTCTCCATTCTGCTCACTCCTCAATCCGGTAATGCCATTTCATCCACTCAACCGTATGCCGTATCCCCTCTTCCGGCGACACTCTTGGGTCGTGCCTGAGATCATGGACGGCCTTTGTGAAGTCCATGGTCTTGACTTTCGTCGTGAAGGGCTCTGCTTCCTCGTAGGTAACGTGCGAGTCGTCTCTGCCGGCTGCCTTGAGAATCAGGTCGGAGTAGTCTTTGATCTCCCGTTCCCACTCGGGACGACCGCCGACGTTGTAGACCTCTCCGGGAATGAAGTTGTCCATGATGTTCGCCCAGGTCCTGCAGGAGTCTTCGACGAAGTCGATGATCCGCCTGTGGCCCTTGAAGACGGTATATGGTTTGTTGAAGAGCGCGTGGTAGATGAATTTGGGGATAAACCCGCGATAGGGGTTGTAGTGCTCGTGCGGCCCGTAACAGTTCACCGGCCGGACGCGGACCGTCTCTGTCCCGAACATCGCGGCCGAGTTCAGGCACATGAGTTCGCCTGCCCACTTGGTGATGGCATAATCGTTCATCTGATAAGTGTCCCTGATGGGGTTGTTCACCATCACGTCCTCGAACATTGTGCCACGATAGTCGCCATAGACCTCGGCGCTGGAGAAGAATATCATCCGGAACTTCAACTTCTCCTGCAGGCGGAGTATGTGCTTGGTCCCGATCACGTTGGTCTGCCAGAGGTTCTCATAATAGTCTTCGCCGTTCCAGCGGCCGTACTCCGCGGCGAGGTGGTATACGAAATCAAACGTCGAGCGGTCAAAGATCTGTTCCACTGCCGGTAATTCCTCGTATCTGCACGGGTGTAGTTCTCCCGGTCCGCGTTCAGGAGGTCGAGTGCAACGACCTCGTGGCCCCGGCTGCGAAGTTCGTTGACAAGATTGGTGCCGATGAACCCGGCGCCACCAGTGACAAGAATTCTTTGCGTCTCCATAATTCACCGCGCACATGGACTGCTCTTTTGTGACGGTATGCCGTTGCATATCGTGACGATTATTCTGCTTGCCGTACCGTCCCCGTAGGGGTTCTCCCAGGTTCCTGACCGGGAGAGCATCTGTCGGGCAGATGCCAGGATCCCGTCGGCCAGTGTCCCGGCCAGAACGTTCGCCCCCACCTCGATCGTCTCCGGCCGCTCGGTGTTCTCCCGGAGGGTTACACAGGGCACGCCTAGGATACAGGCCTCCTCCTGGACGCCGCCGGAGTCGGTCAGGACGAGGCGGGCGTTGGACTCAGCTGCAGGAAGTTGAGGAACCCGACGGGGTTCATGGCGGAGATCCCGTCAAGCGGGATCCGTATGCTCGATCATATTTCTGGTGCGGGGGTGCATGGGGAAGACAACGGGGAGCGAGTACTCCCGGTGGATCGCCTCAAGTCCCAGAATGATGTTTCGGAGGTTTGCGTGGCTGTCGACGTTCTCCTGCCGGTGAGAGGTGACAAGGAAGTAGCCTCCCTGCTTCAGTCCGAGGGTGCCGAGGATAGTTGCCTTCTTCTCTGAGAACTCCCGGTTCTGGAAGATCGCGTCGACGATGGTGTTCCCGGTTACGCAGATCCTGTTCTCCTCGATCCCTTCGTTCTGGAGGTCCTGCCGTGCCGCTTCAGTGGGAGCAAAGAGGTAGTTGGAGATGTGGTCCGCAACCACCCGATTGATCTCCTCAGGCATCGTTCGATCAAAACTCCGGAGACCTGCTTCGACATGGCCGACCCGGATCTGCAGTTTCGCGGCCGCGAGTGCTCCGGCCATGACAGTGTTGGTGTCGCCCTGGACAAGGACGATGTCGGGCTCTTCCTGCACGAGGATCTCCTCGATACCGGTCAGGATCCTGGCTGTCTGCCCGGCATGGGTACCCGATCCGACATCCAGGTTATACTGCGGTTCCGGAAGCTCCAGTTCCTCAAAAAAGAGCCTGTCCATATCATAGGAATAATGCTGCCCGGAATGAAGGATGAAGTAACCTAGGTTTCGTGCTTCGCATTCCCGGATGATCGGGGACATCTTGATGTACTCCGGTCTGGTTCCAAGAACAATCGCGATCATTCAAAACCCCCCGTGAGGGGATGCGACGGACTCTCTTCGGCCATCCCGGCCTCTTCTGCAGGCGGGAGGGTATCCGCAGGGTTGGAATCGGAGACCACCCGCCTCCCCTGCTCCTGCCCCAGCATAATCTGTGCGAGTGAATACAGGATCAGCCCCACCGCGACGAGCAGGAGGCCGAAGATGAGCATGGAGAAGCCGCCGGTGAAGAGGATGTAGTCGAATTGAGCACTGAGATAATACTCGGAGAAGGTGTGGAGTACTGCACCGATGCTGAAGAGGGTGAAGATCAGACCCGGTATACTGAAGAACACGAGGGGCCGGCGGAGACTGATCGAGCCTGACGATGTTCATCAGCACCCCGACCCCATGGGAGACCGGGTTCTCGCTCGAGAGTCCCCTCAATATCGTAGCGCACCTGGATCGGCACCTCGGTGACCTTCAGATCGTGGTCACCGGCCTGAATCAGGATCTCGGAGCCGGCGGACATGCCGTCGCCGCTGGGGTGGATGGCTTCGATCGCCTTCTTCCCGTAAGCCCGAAAACCGCTCTGGGAGTCGGTGGTCGCAGGGCCGCTCCCCACCATCGTGGTGGCGGCGTCGAGCACCTTCATGCCGACCTTGCGATAGGCAGGGATCTTGCCGGTCGAACCCTCGACGAATCGGGAGCCGATGACGACGTCGTTGCCGTGCCGGAGATCGGCGAGGAGTCTGGGAATGTCCTGCGGGTCGTGCTGGCCGTCGGCGTCGATGGTGACGAGCTCCTCCACACCCATAGCCCTCGCGGTGCAGAAGATAGTCTGCAATGCCCCCCCGTATCCTTTATTGGTCTTGTGCTGAACGACGAGTGCCCCGAGAGCGCCGGCAATCGGGGCGGTGTCGTCCTTTGAACCGTCGTCGACGACGAGGACTTTATCAGTGTGCTGCTGCGCGCCTGAGGATGGTCTTTGCGATGTAGGCCTCCTCGTTGTAGGCGGGCATAGCGACGAGAGTTCGGAAGGGTATTTTTCTTTCAGAAAAGGGTGTCCCAGTTTCGGTGAAACAATGCGGCGATATGACCGACGGTGTAGCGATCACCACTATGCTTCCCTCGAGAGAGGCTATCTTGGTGCGATCCATATTTGCCTCCGATTATAGACGAGATTTTGACGCCGAACGCCAGATCCCAGGAGTCTAAATTTTTATTTCTTCGATGAAATATTTTTGACGGCGCCGTATGATCAGGGCTACAATAAAAAACTTCCGGCTGGCGTGCAATGTGAAGCCGGATAGTGTCGGTAATACTGGTTGTCGTTGCAGGGGTGTGCGGGGAGTGAACACCGGCGTATTGCCTGGAGAAACTCCCCCCTCCGCACTGTACCTCTCCGGCATCACCGCCGAACCAGAGAGACACTCTCCGATGCCTATACGGTTGCAGTCCGAGCCCTGGTGCTGCCCTTCCCAGATCACTGCGGGATGTGCACGATGGGCTGATCATTGGAGATACCGTGAAGAGCACGCTGATCTCTTGGGAGACCGCGGTGGACATGCCCGAGATCTAGGAACATGACGGTAGCCGCCCAATGTAACAGGTTTCGTTTCCTAACGCTCCCATGACATCGCCGGTGCTCAAAAGCCTTCGGGAGGAAAGTATCACCAGGTTCGTCCCCCCAACCTCTCTGCGTCTGCAGAGAACATGATCCCCACCTAACCAGACGAAAAAAGTTCCAGAACCGCTTCACGATCTGCGATCTCGTTGCCCAAGGCCGGATACCATACGATTTCTGAGGCGTTGCGAGTTAGAAATGTCTGGCTTGCCCTGCTGTAACCAGATTTCTCCCCGGTGAAACCGGATCCTGGGCCTCGATGCGCGCTTCTTCCAATTCTGTCTATGTCAGTCCATGACCTGGAAATACACCCGATCATCGGCGGGCGTTGTCAGAAAAGAGACCATGGTGTGACATACGGTTTAGAGGGGCAAGATGCAACGCTGTCGACCAATATTCTGCACGGGAGGGTTGGCAACATACTGAGCTCTTACAAAACCAACGACGGACGGAACATTGCGGCATCAGTCCCCTGCATCATCATCCTTACGTCAGTGGGGGTAACTGTCATCATCTGCCGCACGAGATCGTCGGCCCGACGGAAGGGATCGGCAACCACTCTTCATAGATGTATTGCGCGGGATCAGAGATTAGTGTTGAGATCGCACCGGGCAGAAACTGCCCTTCTATCGCTGCCAATGCACGGTCGAAAACGCGAGGCACGCAACCGTCGGCGGCAAGCGGAGGAATTGTATATAAGGGAATACAATATTTATTGAATTATATGTCAGATAAGAAGGAAGTCACCATCGGCATAACGATTAATCTCGAGAACTACGAAAACCTCCGCCTCGAGGTCGAGGGGAAAGTAGAAAGTCAGCAGGATGCCGACGAACTGGTCGCCTTCCTCGACGGCATCCTCTCCCGCCTCGGCCGCGGCGACCCGGCCACTGCCGAGCGGATCGATGCCTACCGGCGCCGCGTCCTCACCACCACCGAGGTCGAGGTCCCCACGGCGGGGAAGGCCGCTCCAAAGCCCCCCGAGAAGACGGGCATAGCGGAGGCAAAGCCGGTGCCTCCCGCAGGTGTGAGCCGGCAGCCCGTCTCCGAGGAGAAGTGCCCAACGGATGCGACGATCAAACAGGCCATACCCGCTGCACCGGAGCAGCCCCACCCCCCGGTACACCTGAAACCGCCGGCACGGAAGGAAGAACCGGTACCGGAAAAGCCGGCGCCAGAGCCCGAGCCCGCGGCGAAACCTGCCGTACCGGCAGCCAAACCCGCAAGCGGAGAGGCTGAAGCCGCCTGTGAGACCTGCGGAGCGCCGGTGACGAAATCGCAGGCGAAACTCGCCCACTCTTTACCGGGAAAACGCTCTGCAAGAAGTGCATGGAACAGCCGTGAGGCGTGTCTGACAGTCGTTGAGCGAGAATAAAAACGCTGGAGGTTATATATTCCCAGGTAGAGAGGAATTATTGATGAAGAAGAACCTGCTCATGTGGGACGAGACGCTCTTTCGCGACCCCGAGGTCTTTGAGATCGACCACGTCCCCGAGCAGTTCGACCACCGCGAGGCACAGCTCCGCGAACTCGCGTTTCAGGTGCGGCCGGGGCTCCGGGGTGCACGGCCGCTCAATACCATCTGCCGCGGCCTCCCGGGAACGGGGAAGACGACCAGCATCAAGAAGATCTTCGCCGAGATCGAGGAGACCACGAAGAAACTCGTGCCGGTCTATATCAACTGCCAGATCGACAACACCAAATTCGCTATCTTCTCTCAGATATACAAGAAACTCTCCGGCCACCTTCCCCCTGCATCGGGCACCTCCTTCAAGCAGGTCTTCGACGCCATCGGCCGCATCCTCCAGAAGGAGGAGCAGGTGCTTGTTGTCGCGCTCGACGACGCGAACTACCTCCTCTACGAGAACGAGATCAACCGCGTCCTCTACGCGCTGCTTCGCTCTCACGAGGCCTACCCCGGGACGCGCATAGGCGTTATCACCATCATCAGCGATATGAACGTCGACCTCCGCACCGAGGTGGACTCCCGGGTGGCATCGGTCTTCCAGCCGACCGAGATCTACTTCCCGCCCTACGGTGTCGAGGAGGTGCGGACAGATCCTCGAAGAAAGGGTCACGCAGGGGCTCTATCCCGGTGTGCTCACCTCCGATGACCTTGATCTCATCGTCGACCAGACGATGAAGAGCGGCGACCTCCGGGTCGGGATCGACCTGATCAAGCGTGCGGCTCTGAACGCCGAGAAGGAAGCCCGGCGAGCGATCGAGCGGGACGATATCTGCAGGGCATACGAGGTCTCGAAGTACCTCCACCTCTCTTACTCCCTCCGGACGCTGAAAGGCGAAGAGAAGCAGCTCCTCGGGAAGATCGCAGAGATGTCCCGCGAGGAGAAGGAGATGACCGCGGGAGAGGTCTTCCGGTACGTCAAAGAGACGATGCCGCTCGGCTACACCAAGTTCTACGAGATCGTCAAGAAGTTCGATGCGATGCGGCTTTTAAATCTCCATTACCGGCAGGGCAGGGGGCGGACGCGCCTGATCAGCCTCCGCTACGATCCCGACCGCGTACTGGACTATCTGCAGTGACGGCAGACAATTGGCAAATCTTATCTGTTCAACTGCCACTTGTACTCTGATGAGGTTTTCCACATGCTCAGCGTAAACGAACTTGCACTGGACATATTCGAGGAATTAGCAGAATATGCTGAAGAATACAACGCAGTCTACCACGAACTCGACAACGGGGCACGTATCGTCGACTGCGGGGTCAGCACTCCCGGCGGCTACCTTGCCGGAAGGCGGTTCACCGAGATCTGTATGGGCGGCCTTGGTGAGGTCAACATCACCATGGGCAAGATCAGGGAGTTCCCGATCCCGTTCGTCGAGGTCAGCACCGACTTTCCGGCGATCTCCTGCCTCGGCGCACAGAAGGCCGGCTGGACGGTCAACGTCAACAAGTACTTCGCCATGGGCAGCGGCCCGGCACGCGCACTCTCCCTCAAGCCGAAGCACACCTACGAGGTCATCGAATACGAGGACGAGTTCGACTACGCGGTCATCGCCCTTGAGTCCGACCACCTCCCGAACGCCGGCGTCATGGAGAAGATCGCCGAGGCCTGCAACGTCGATGTGGCGAACACCTGCGCCGTCGTCGCCCCCACCGCCTCGATCGTCGGCTCCGTCCAGGTCGCCGGGCGCTGCGTCGAGACCGCGATCTACAAGCTCAACGAGGCTCGGGTTCGACACGAAGAAGATCACCGCCGGTATCGGGCACGCTCCGATCGCCCCCGTCAAGAAGGACGGCACGAAGGCGATGGGCAGCACCAACGACGCCACCATCTACCACGGCAGCATCTACCTGACGATGAACGCCCCCGAGATCACCGAGTACCTCGAGAGGATCCCCTCGAACAAGTCCAAGGGATACGGAAAACCGTTCTACGAGATCTTCAAGGAGGCCAACTTCGACTTCTACCAGATCGATACCTCGCTCTTCTCGCCGGCCGAGGTCGTCATCAACGAGCTCTCCGAGGGCAAGATCTACCACGTCGGTGCGGTCAACCCCGACGTGACCCTGAAGTCCTTCGGCTTCATCTAACACTCTTTTTTTTCGGCACGGCAGAGACCTCCTCCCGAGGGGGGACGAGAGCAGTATCGTCACACGTAGACCAGAACGGTGTTTCTGACTTCAATCCTTCAGAGCATCGCATCTGTCTACAGATGCGGGGCGTCAAAACCAGGGTAGGGATATGAAGGCGGGAGAGGTATCGATCGCTGACCCTCCGTCCCGGCACAAACGACCCCGGATATCGGGTATTTCCCGATATTTTCGCCGATTTTGGGGGGTGAAAAGTGAGCAGCCGGTAAAACCTACCTCCTCGCCCGGATCAGAAAAGCAAGGAAAATACTCCGTCGTTATCGGCCGAAATGCGAAGGGGTGATCGCCGGAGGATGGATACCCTTCCCACCAGTGAGATCGGCCACCTGGCGGCTTCTGTGAGGGTGGTAATTCCGGCAGATTCGGCAGGAAAATCGAGTATTTAAGTCTTGCTTAACCGAACAGCCCTGCAACGACATACCATGCAGAGCGGCAGCCTGAGGAGAGCGGATCGAAAACGTATCCGTAACCGTCTCATGCGCAGAAGGTTCATCGCCGGTGCTCCGAATCCAAAGAGACTGCCGGTACATCCCCGCCGGAAGACAGCAACAGATTTAATACGACAGCCGCCCACGTTTTAAGGCTACTCGGGCTTGTGGTCTAGCTGGTCATGACGTCGCCCTTACACGGCGAAGATCTCCGGTTCGAATCCGGACAGGCCCACTCCTTTTGCGATATTAAGACTAAAGAGGGCTCTATTCCGTCAATCAAAGCCCGAATAAGCGCATCTACCAGCTTAGAGGCGTTATCGGTCATCGTTTTGAGATATTCGGCTGATTCTTCCGATAGTGTTAGGTGGACTCTTGGGCGTTTACGCCCGTAATGATTCTCATTTGTCATTTGCTCCTTTCTCCTTAATTTTTTCTACTGTCCGGACAGTTGTGTTTGTGTCCGGACAGTTGTAAGGGAGGGTATGGGAGCGCAACTTTATGAAACGGGTATGAGTGCATCCGGAGGCCGGTGCAGCGGTGGCGCCGCGGAGCGTCCCTGTTCACAAACCGGGCAGCATGACAATCACACCTTCAGGACAGACATAGGAACAGAGGCTGCACCCGTCACACTGGTCTGCATCGATCACGACATGCCGATCCGCTATCGAGATGGCGTGGTACCCCCCGTCGCGGCAGGCCGTTACACAACGGCCGCAGGACGTGCATCGTTCCGGAAATCCCATGGTTGCGAAGCGGTATTCATTCCGGGAGAGGGATGCATGCGTTCCGATGCGGGAAAGGGCACGCCCTTTGAGTGCCCCGACACCCGTAAAGTGCTTGTCTGCAAGATATCCCGACAAACCCGCATTCATCTCACGGACGATACCTGCCCCTCCCCACATGACCGCCGTACAGATCTGGACTGCCGATGCCCCGGCCGCTATGTACTCGGCAGCGTCCTGCCAGCGGGAGATCCCGCCGATCCCCATGAGCGGGATCGGAAGTTCCCGGGCAATCTGCGAGATCACCCGGAGCCCAATGGGTTTTACCGCGGGCCCGGAGTATCCCCCGTAGGTGCTCGACCCGGCAACCGAGGGGAGAGGTTCAAGCGTCTCAAGGTCGATGCCCATGAGGCACTGGACCGTGTTGATGGCTGAAAGGATATCGGCCCCGCCAGCCACCGCAGCCTGCGCAACAGGCAGGATATCCGTCACGTTGGGAGTGAGCTTGACGATCAGAGGAACCGTGGCGACCTGCCGCACTGCACGCGTCACCCCGCCGACGAGATCGGCGTGCTGCCCGATGGCCGCACCGACCCCCCGTTCCGGCATCCCGTGGGGACAGGAGACGTTCAGCTCGATCGCATCCGCCCCTGCATCCTGCACGCTGCAGGCAAGTTCCTGCCATTCCGTAGGGTCGGGCGAGGCCATGATGCTCGCAATCAGAACCCGATCCGGATACTCCTTTCTGATGGCGGCGATCTCCAAAGTCCAGTACCGATTCATCCTTCTTGCTCAAGAGTTCGATGTTCTCAAAACCAAGGAGTCCGGAATGCTCGTCTTTCCAGACCGCAAAACGGGGCGAGACATCCAGAATGTCCATCGTGTCCGGGACAATGGTCTTGGTGACCGCACCCGCCCAGCCAAGCCGGAACGCATGCCGGATCTGCTCGCCCGATGCAGTCGGCGGACCCGAGGAAAGCAGGAACGGGTTCTTGAACGTAAGCGGACCAACGGTAGTTTCGAGGGGAAGGTCGGGTGCGGACATGTGATGTATCCTTATCTGAATTGCGCCGGAATACCATATGGTTGTTATTATCAGGCAAGGGCTATCCCCGGCACGTCAAAATTTGCCCTCTCCGTGCAGCCACCAGTCGATGAGTGCCCGGGAGATGCTCATCGTGGACGGCAGGGAAGGAAGGTGGTCGCGGGTGAACCATCCCGCAGCTTCGATCTCGTTATCGTCGACGATCAGATCGCCGCCCGCATAGTCGGCAATAAAGCCGATCATCAGGGAGTCAGGGAATGGCCAGGGCTCGCTGCCGAAGTAGCGGATGTTTTCGACCGCTATCCCAACCTCTTCTTTGACTTCGCGGCGGACAGCGTGCTCGAGATTCTCACCCGGCTCGACGAACCCGGCGATGATGCTGTACATGCCGGGCGGGAACCGGGGTGAACGGGCGAGCAGAATCCTCTCACCGTCTCTCACGAGGACGATGATGGCGGGTGAAAGCCGGGGATAGACGATCAGATTGCAGGCAGGACAGGCTTTCGCCCGTTCGGTGGCGACCGGCCGGGTCTTCGCTCCGCACCTCCCGCAGTACTGCGTCGTCCGGTCGAAATCGACTATCCGGACGGCAAGAGCGGCGATGGCGAGTTCATCCGCCGGAACCCTGCCGTAGAGGTCGCGCACTCCGCAGACCTCCATCCCCTCCGGGAGGGAACTCTCCGCCGCGGCCTCCACCACATAGCAGGGCACGGCGCCGCGATGGCCGAGGTACAGGGTCCGTTCCACCCGGCAGCCACCCGAGGCCGGATCTGCATGCAGAAAGACCTGTGGATATTCTTCCGCGGTAACGCAGAGATCCGATCCCCGGACGAGCACGAAGAGCGCTCCTCCCCCCGGTAGAACCTGTGGTTCCGGATACCGGGCCGTAAGTGTATCCGCAGAGAATGCTCCGGTGTGAATGTGAGTGTCGATAGGCTGCATAGGTATCTTCCGCCATAGAACGTGCTGCAGGGAGGGTCTATCGCCAGGGATATATGCTTTGGGCGAACGCTACCCTGCACACCGTTCCGTATATCACCAGACCGGCATCAGCCCGGGATGGTCTCCCGTAATGCACCGCCCACCCCCGGGCGTCACCAGGAACGTATTCTCGATGCCAACCATCCCGACACCGCGGATCCCTTTCTTCGGCTCGAGCGCGATGACCATCCCCTTCGAAAGAGGCTCGTCAAAACCCCTCGCAATGACGGGCGTCTCGTCGATGAGCAGGCCTATTCCATGACCGAGGAACTTCACCTGCCGACTCCCGAATCCCATAAAATCTTTGAGAAACTCCGGGCTCTGCCCCTCCATAATCGTAGCATATATCTGCGAGGGCGTGATCCCCGGGCGGAGGAGCGACGCCATCTCATTCTGGATCGCAACGCAGATCCCGTGCTGCTCGATGGCTTCATCCGGAATTGGTCTTCCGAACATGTAAGTCATCGTTTTGTCGGTATGGTAGCCGTCGACCCCGCACCCGATATCGGCAAAGACCAGGTCGCCGGCCTTCAGTCTTCGCTCCCGGCTCCCGAGGAGCGGCACTGCGGGGCTCATCCCGTAGTTCCCGCCCGGCCCGTCGAAACAGGTCGGGTAGATCGAACTCTCGCCGAACCCGATCTGTCCGACGGCAATCTCCGTATCGAACATACCGAAGCGTACAATGCCGTGATGCCCCTCCTCGACGAGGACGGAGTACAGTTCGGTCACGAACTCAAGTTCGGTCATCCCCTCCCGCAGGATGGCAGGTGCACGCTCTTCCAGCACCCGCCGGTGAATCCGTCCTGCCTGCTCCATGAGCGAGAGTTCGTACGCGCTCTTCACCTCCCGGACCCGCGCAACCTCCCGGTCGACGGATCTGACCTCGGTGAAGGGGAAGTGTTTCTGGAACCTCCGGAGATGCGCAACCGGCAGAAGCTCCGTCTCCAGATATACGGCATCCGGACAGCGCCCATAGATCGCCGCTGCATCCCGGTAGCTGCTCATCGGTCGTATATCCGGGAAGAGCGATTCGTCGAGCGCCCGCTCGTAACTCCGGCGTACCCAGAAGACAGCCTCGCTATTCCTCGGTATCAGCAGCATCCCGTCCTGCATCGTACCGGTGAAGTAGTAGAGGCTGATCTTCCCGAAGAGCGCGATCAACTCCCATCCGGGATCGGTCAAATCCATCCGAAGCCTGAAACGATTCATCCGTTCTGCAAGTTCACGGAAGGGGACTCTTCGGTGCATAGCAGATGTTGTATGCCGTCGGTATTTACCGGTTGCGAGAGCCCGCTCTCAACCGAATGCACCGCAAAAGGGATCGGAGCGTGAAGAACTCACTGTATCGGGAGAGGAGAAGGCGGAAGCGGTTTCCTGATCAGGTAGCATACACGCATCCTGATCAGTCCGGCAGAGAGGTTCACCGAAAAGCAGATGACAGTGGGCGGCATCCACTGCACCGGATCGAAGTGATGCCGATGCAACGAAGGTTTTCCGCCTCCGCAATCGTTATCCTCATGCTCCTCGTCGTTCCCACGGGCGCCGGGTGTATGCAGGGCGCAAATATCCCCGCAGAGGACCCACCGGTACCTCCAGGAACAGGACCGTATATAGACCACCACATTCATCGGCACGGCGAGGCGCTGGAAGAAGGGTATCCGATAATTGCCATAGACTTTCCCACATATACCTTCGACAACGAGACCCGGACGCTTTCGGGGTTGCTGACGTTCGAGGTCGACCAATCGCTGATCGCTGTCTACGGTAGCGGCCTCTCCCTCTCGGGCGATGCAGGTATCGGTGCGGCAACGGGCCTCTCGGGAGTATATAGTATCCCCTATGAGGCCGACGACAGCCTGGTCATCCGGAACGTAACACCAAACGGGACGGCCTGGATAGAGTACCAGAACACCACCATCACCCTTGCAGCGAACGAAACCTGGGAGAACATCTCCGTGCGGGTCGAGGAGGAACCCACGTATGACGGCATCGAGACCGGGCGGCAGGGCCATCTGAAGATAACCGAGACCGACACGATCACAAACTACGGTCTCCTTGAGAGAGAAGAGATCGAGAACACCACCAGCCTCGCGGCAGCACCGGAGACTGTCACCCCGAGGAAGCATGTCTGATCGGCCGCCACCCCACGATGAAGCCGTCCTCATGAAGTGGATGCGGCTTGAGATCGGCAAAATTAATGAAGGGCTCGTCGCAGAGAGGAAGACCCTCCGGAGGCTGCTTGAAGAAGAGACGCCGTCATCGACGACCAAGAGCGGCCAGAAATACATCTTCGATGCCGATGTCGTAAGAAGGCTTGGGGAGCAGCTGCCGCCTGACCTCCACCGCAGGCTCAAACTCCCGATCTTCTTCTACTTCGACATGAACGTCGGGGGCAGCTGTTTTCTCACCGAGGAGGCTGCAATGGAGGCACTCCAGCATCTCGGCGAGATCAGCCATCTCCGCAGAATGCGGGACGGAAGACTCTGGTTCGCAAAACCGATCGCGTACGACCTGACGAACCGCTACCCGACGGTCATCCAGATAGTCATGCGGTGAGCCTTCCGATGGCGAGGACGACTACCGCTACGGAGAAAGGAGAACGCTATGGTGCAGTCGAACAGCGGTATGGCGCTTGTGGGCATCGTCATCCTCTTTAGCCTGGTGCTTGCACTGGTCGTCATCGGCGGGGCGGTCTTCGAGACGCCGAAACCCGGCAGCTCCGATACGACCGGGATCGAGCAGTTTTCCGGCGGAAACGGTACCGTGCCGGCTGAGATCAGCCACCAGGTCCAGGAGTCCTTCTCCCTCTTCGTATCACCGCAGACGGCAACCACGAGCCCCGGCGGAACCGTTCGCTATATGATACGCATCCAGCCGATGGGCGGGTTTGACGAGCCAGTCCACCTCACGGTATCAGCGACTGCGCTCGGCGGCGCCGTCAGCCGTGCATCCGATCTCGGAACGGTCGAACCGCCGTACCGGACGACCACCTACGACTTTCCGATTCCAGACCTCCCCCCGCTCGTCTCAGAGGCCACCGTCGATGCACGGGTAACCGCAACCGGCGGCGGTATGACCAGAACCGAGCAGGTGCAGCTCGTCATCAGGTCGTGAACGTGCAAACCCGGTGACGGCGGCACCACAGAAGAACGGTAAATGCAGTTGACCCACCTCGTCTTCACCCCGTACCAGCCCGGCGCACGTTCCGGATACTTTCACCATCTCACCATCGGCGAGAGGATAGACGCTTCATGTAAGTTCGGCTCCGGGAGCAGATGCTTCCCACGGAGCATCTCCGGTACGTCGGTAATGCTCATAAGATTCTCTCAGAAATCGCGGATAAAACGGAGATCTCTCAGGCAGCCGACCAGCGATCACTGCATCCATACACCCCTACTGCCAGGACAGGAGGTATAGAGATGCCCGCCAACCACAGAGGCAATCAATAGAACCCCTTTGTTTCCACTGGAAACCATAGAGAACCCCAGAGCAGAGTCTCGGACAGGTGCCGAAGCCGGGCACCTATTGTCCGTGCCCGTACCCCGACGCCATCACGGCATTTCACCCTCGTGCACCGTAAACCACACAGGGTCACGGCAGTCCGGACGACCGCCGTAGTTAATGGTGATCTCCTCACCCTGCCGGATAGGGCGGCAGGCAATAATCCGGATGACGCCTTCCGTGTATACGAGGATGTGGTCGGCATTCGCCGTGTAGGAGTGATTATATAAAGAGCCGTAGCCGAGTGCAATGGCAATCGCCTCTTCGTGCTCGCCCCAGGCAAAATAGTAGTCATAGAGCCCGGTCTTATCGATCTGCTCCTGTGCGGTTGCTCCGTCCAGCACGAGCACCGGACAGACTTCGATCACGTCACCGGGCCTGATATCCCGACCGGCAAAGACGCCCCGACCCCGCGAGTTCGTTTCAGCGATGTAGACGGCATCGGATGGAGAGATACTGCTGCTCATGGTATTGAGAACCCGCATATCCCTCTGCAAAAGGAGATGCAGCATGGGAGTTCTGCACCGGAGGTTATCAAGGTTTTCAGGACTGGCGCCCCCGGAGCATGGAGAAAAGAGTTTCAGTGCGGTTCCGGGATGAAGACCGGAACCCAGTACCCGGAACCGTCGGGGCTTGGCCGCGGAGCGAGGTATGCACTCAGGGTGCCCTCGACCTGGAGACAGGGTGTGGCGGACGCGGGGTCGGTCTCCCAGATCATATGCACCACGCCCATTGTCGTTCCATTATTCTCTTTCAGCGGAGCGGCAACCGAGCAGAAGGTTTTGCCCCCGGAGACCATCCGGCCGGCACGCACCGCATCATGCTCGAGCGCCTCCCTGCAGAGCGTGCAGGTCTCCTCGATCATCGATGCAGGATACACCTCCGAGCATTGCTGCCCGGATGCCGATTCTCTCCCAACCTGCAGCAGCTCGGCACCTGCCTGGTTCAGGTAGGTGAGTCGAAGGTCCCTATCCATGGCAGTGATCGGAACAGGGAAGCATTCAAGTGCGCGCAGAACATGCCTGCCAAGCTGCTGCTGCAGCAATTCCTCTCCAATCGACTGTGATACGACAAAACTCCCGATGACCATCATCATGCAACATCACCTCCCAACGGATAACGGAAGCTGGGCATCCGTGATATAATAACACTGTGGTCGAAAGTGCATCCTGGAAATCACCATTATTGCCGCCGATTTGGCATTAAACTACATATAACGGGGATAAAAGAGCCAAGGGCAGTCTGTGAGGCAGCAGACGAAAACCGGCTCGCCCCGGCTTACCGCGGACCCCCGCAAATACCCTTCGTGGATAAAAGAGAACGCTCACGGCGATTTTGTGCAGATCTTCAGGGAGAAGAGGGTGAACTATCCCCGATATTGCATACGGAAGGATATTCCATTACCAGAGGGCATGCCAGACATCATATATCTCTTTAGGACAATAGCGCGTCGGGGAGTATCAGACCGGCAGGAGCGGCGAAGAACCGGCGATCCGGGCGACCCGGTACACTCAGGGCCGCAAACGACCATGTAGATCTCAGGAAAAACCAGGAAAGGGTGCGGCTTTCTGCCGCACCACGCTCCCGTGCCCTCCAGCGCTTCGGCAGAGAAAACGGCCGAGTGCTGCCCGCGACTCCCCGGACGGAAGATGTGCTTCCATGCTTGACCGTCACGGTCACGCTGCCTCGATTATCCGGCGGATACTGCGCATCCGTGACACGGGCGGTATTCATGAGGTCCTCGCCGGACGTCTCCGTAACCTCGGTGCGGCAGATGGAGTTTCATCCCCCACCCGGATCAGCTCGACCGAGGTCGCCCCGACCGGCGGTGCAAGAGCCACCGCCAACCCAATCAGCGTATGACCGTCAGTCCAGGTAGGATTTCTCCCATCAAATGCCTCATGATGTCGTCAAACAGTCGTTGCAACCCCCATCCAGCAGGAAAGGAGCACCGTGAGGTGAACATGGGATCCGTCGGTGAAAAATGGGGTGACTGAATGTCCCTGCCGGCCTTGAAACCGGCGAATAGTGGAGAGTGTTCACGAGAACCTACTGTCGATGCTGATCACAATGCAGAACTCATGCAGATCCCGCAGTGAGCCCGGCGGAGCCATGTACCATGGCCTCGCTCGTACACTTCCCCCCGGAATGTAGTTACCCTGTAACAGGCACTGCCCACGTAACGCTTTTTTATATATAAACATATCGCACCAGTGAAGGGCAGCCGGCGTACCATGGGGCGATTCCCGCAATCAACCAGAGCCAACTATAAAAATGAGCATATATAAACCGACTGGTATGCTTCAGCAGATCCCGGTGCCGGCCGTTCCCGGAGAGGAAGAGGCGGAGCACATAGTACCGTTCACCCCTCTGGCTGATCGAAAGAATGTTCAGGGAGGAGAGCATGTATCTCCCGATCACGAGGGATAACCATCAGAGAGATCATTTCGGCACGGAACCTCGAGAAGCGATTCGGCGACCTGATCGCCGTCGACGGAATCGACTTCGACGTTCGGGAAGGCGAGATATTCGGATTTCTGGGCCTAACGGTGCGGGAAAGACCACGACGATGAAGATGATCCAGTGCATCTCTCCAAAGACCGCAGGGAGCCTCCATGTCTTCGGCATGGACGTGGAGAGACAACCACGGGAGATCAAGAGGATACTCGGCGTCGTGCCGCAGGAGAACAACCTCGACCCCGACTTTACCGCCTATCAGAATCTGCTGATTTATGCACGCTACTTCGGTATCCCAAAGAAAACGGCCGAAGAGCGGGCAGATGAACTCCTCGACTTTATGCAGCTTGGCGAGAAGCGCGACGTCCTGATCGACAGACTCTCGGGAGGGATGAAACGCCGTCTGATCATCGCCCGGGCGCTGGTCAACGATCCGAAACTGCTCATCCTTGATGAGCCGACGATCGGGCTCGACCCGCAGGCACGCCACCTCATCTGGGAAAAGCTCAAGCAGCTCCAGGCAGAGGGGAATACCCAGGTGATGACCACGCACTACCTGGATGAGGCGGCGAGACTCTGCGATCGCCTCGTCATCATGGACCATGGGAAGATCCTGGTGGAAGGGAGCCCGACGGAGCTCGTCAGGGAGCATGCAGGCACCGATATCGTCGAGGCGGAGCGGACTCCCGAGGTCCTTTCGTGTCTGGAGGCGGTCGGTGTTGCATTCGACGCGACCGGCGATGTCGTCCAGGTGCTGACGGACCGGCCGCACGAGGTCGTCAGGGCGCTCATGGAGTCGTGCAGCCATGAAAAAGTTACGGCACGCCCGGCAACCCTTGAGGACGTCTTCCTGAAACTGACCGGGCGAACACTCAGGGAGTAGAGGGGTATGGCATACTTCGGCCTTTCGCAGATAACGCGGGGAGCGTTCTCCGTATGGCGGAGAAACTGGGATGCGTTCATCAAGACCTACCGGGTCAATTTCATCCCGCCGTTCGTCGAGCCCCTCCTCTACCTCCTCGCCCTCGGCTACGGCCTTGGAGCCTTCGTCGAGGCCATAGACGGCATCCCGTATCCGCAGTTCATCGCACCGGCGCTGGTCTCCATCTCGGTGATGTACTCGGCCTTCTTCGAGTGCACCTACTCCTCCTTCGTCCGGATGTACTACCAGAAGACCTTCGATGCAATCATCGCAACGCCAATCTCCATCGAGGACGTTATCACCGGCGAGATTCTCTGGGGTGCGACGAGGGGCACGATCTACGCAACCCTGATGCTCCCGGTACTCATCGCTTTCGGGGTCGTCGATCTCCCCACATCGCTCCTGCTCATCCCCTTCGCGCTGCCCGCCGGGCTGCTCTTCGCGAGCATCGGGATGTGCTTCACCGCGATCACGCCGGGAATCGATGCGCTGAACTATCCGTCCTTCCTCTTCATCACCCCGATGTTCCTCTTCTCGGGAACATTCTTCCCGCTCAACATCCTGCCCGAAGCGCTCCAGTACTTCGCGTTCGGATTCCTGCCGCTCGCCAATGTGGTGAGCGTCAACAGGGCGATCACGCTCGCGGAGTTCTCCCCGCTCATCCTCTACAACCTGGTCTGGATCGCCGCGGTGACGGTACTCTTCTTCCTTATCGCCCTCCGCCTGATGCGAAGACGGCTGGTCATATGAAGAGTATGGCGGCGGCGATAGCGATCGCTGCGGAGCCGATTAAAAAAGTAAACAGTGTACCGGACTCAGTCACTCCGTTCTGCCGCGACGTAGGCGTCGTACATGCTGTAGAGCCAGACGAGGATGTAGAACGGGATACCGATGAGAATGGTCGACAGACCGCCGAAGATGACCGCAAGGGCAAAGAGCAGGATGGCTTTTAAGAGTTGTCCCGTGTAGAACTGACCGAGACCCGGGATAAAGAATGAGAGTATCACGGCGATGAGTGGTGATGCCATAGATAGACGTGTACTCTGCACCGGTATGAACGCTTCTCTCCGGTGCCACGAGCCGGATGCCGTGGCGACCTTCCGGAAAAGGCAGCCCGCACACCCGTTCGACGTTGCGCATCGGTATCGGAGATCCGCAGAGTCCCAAAGGTCGGGCTTTTGTTCAGGAACTTTCGAAGAAGCGTTTACCCGTACGATGACGACACTCCGGTGCGGGGAGCGATGAACATCACCTTCCGCATACGGAAGGAAAACAACGATAGGATAAAAAAAATTTAGAATCTGGGTTTTCTGTGCTTGGGGAGGCAGTCACGGCAGTAGACGGGACGGCCCTCGGTGGGCTTGAAGGGAACTTCGCACTCGACGCCGCAGTCGGCGCAGGTTGTCTTGTGGAACTCACGGGGACGGTCGTCGTAGGAACGGGGACCGCGGCTGGGATATCTGTTATCCATTTTAAATCACTCTCGTATAGATTGAGTATTCAGGGGAGGTATTAGAACCTCGGCTTTCTGTGCTTGGGGAGACAGTCACGGCAGTAGACGGGACGGCCCTCGGTGGGCTTGAAGGGAACTTCGCACTCGACGCCGCAGTCGGCGCAGGTTGTCTTGTGGAACTCACGGGGACGGTCGTCGTAGGAACGGGGACCGCGGCTGGGATATCTGTTATCCATTTTAAATCACTCTCGTATAGATTGAGTATTCAGGGGAGGTATTAGAACCTCGGCTTTCTGTGCTTGGGGAGACAGTCACGGCAGTAGACGGGACGGCCCTCGGTGGGCTTGAAGGGAACTTCGCACTCGACGCCGCAGTCGGCGCAGGTTGTCTTGTGGAACTCACGGGGACGGTCGTCGTAGGAACGGGGACCGCGGCTGGGATATCTGTTATCCATTTTAAATCACTCTCGTATAGATTGAGTATTCAGGGGAGGTATTAGAACCTCGGCTTTCTGTGCTTGGGGAGACAGTCACGGCAGTAGACGGGACGGCCCTCGGTGGGCTTGAAGGGAACTTCGCACTCGACTCCGCAGTCGGAACAGGTTGTTTTGTGGAACTCGCGGGGACGGTCGTCGTAGGAACGAGGACCGCGGCTAGGATATCTGTTATCCATTTTAAATCACTCACTTAGGATGGTTTTACTCAAAAGAGGACTTAGAACCTCGGCTTTCTGTACTTGGGGAGGCAATCCCGGCAGTAAACTGGACGGCCCTCGGTGGGCTTGAAGGGAACTTCGCACTCGGCGCCGCAGTCGGAACAGACTGTTTTATGGAACTCGCGGGGACGGTCGTCGTAGGAACGGGGACCCCGGCTCTGATATCTCTCATTCATGGATTCTACCATGCAGATAATCTGCACACATAGAGGTACGCACAAGGTTAAATAGGTATGCTCACGAGGGACCTCTCCCGGACGTGACCGGCGTGCTCTCTGTCCGGAGCCTCCATGTTCCGTCCGACTCATCGAGCAGATCCGAAACATATCGGGGGAGAGAGGATCTCCGCGGATTGAAGCACCTCTCTACGGGGTGCCGCCGATCAGCTCCGCAATGAAAACCGGCTCGGGAGCAGAGGTGCTGCCCTGCTAATCGCGTGAGGGATGGATCTTTCCCTCCCGGCAGAGGGCTTTCCGGAGGACCCCATCACTCCGATCCCGTGATGGAGCATCACAGCTCCGGGGAGAGTATCCGAATCACGCTGGCGGGCAGGGATTTTTTACCGGGATTGTTTGTCGGCATCCGGATCACCATCACGGACGGTATGCTGCTTCGAGGGGATATGCGACAGGCGAGGCATGGGAGTGTAACAGAGCGAGATTTGCCGACTTTGCGCGATGCAGCACTCCCGGAAGACAGAATGCTTTATATTCATACTCTCTGACTCATTGATCTGCAACGCATGGCAGCTTCAAGAGCGATCTCTTCTTGTATCCGGCATCCAGCCGAGATCTCCCCGAATTACTGAGTGAACCGAGGGGCGACGAATGATCAGAGAAATACCAACAGACGAACCGCCTGATAGCAGCCGGCGCGGGCGGCAGAAAAGCCGCTCGATAGGACCGGTTCACAATCTCGAAGAGCATGTCAAACCTGACTGGTGGCGTGGGATCTTCAATCACCTGTATCTGAAGACCGACGGCGATGTCGTCGGAGATCACCGGATTACGGAACGGGAGATAGACCGTATCACCGGGATCCTTGCCCTTTCACCGGAGAGCGAAGTCCTCGACCTCTGCTGCGGCCAGGGCCGGCATACCCTGGAGTTAGTGCACCGGGGCTACGCTGCTGAGGGACTCGACCGTTCCCACTACCTGATCCAGAAAGCCCGGGCGACAGCAAAGCGTGGCGGGTTAAAAGTCAGGTTCAAAGAGGGTGATGCTCGGGACTCCCTTACAAGCCGGATACATTCGAGACTGTCCTGATCTTAGGGAACAGCTTCGGATACTTCGACTCGGTCGAAGAGGATATCCGGGTTCTTCGGGAAGTGCAGCGTGTGCTCAAACCGTGGGGCAGGATACTCCTCGATGTTACCGACGGAGAATACCTAAAAGAGCGCTTCCAGCCACGCTCCTGGGAGTGGATCGATGAGCAGATGTTCGTCTGCCGCGAGCGTTCGCTCTCGGTCGACGAGCAGCGGCTGGTTTCGCGTGAAGTCATCACGCACGTCGAGAAAGGGGTCATCGCGGATCAGTTCTATGCAGAACGGCTCTACACCAGAGATGCCCTCCGGGAACTTCTCGACCTTGCCGGTTTCTCCGATATCGCCTTTCACGAGATGCGGACCGAATCGGTACGGAACCAGGACCTCGGCATGATGGAGCGGCGCCACATTGTGACCGCCGTCATCAGGAAAGACTGGACAAAAGTAAAGGCAAAGCGGACGAAGGCGGTCAGAAACGTTACAGTGGTACTCGGCGATGTCTCTCGGCCGGACAGGATAAAGCCGTCCTGCATCTTTGACGAGGACGATTTTCATACTATCGACCAGATGAAAGCCGCCCTCGCAGAGTTGAAAGACTACCGGTTCACCTTCATCCAGAAGCATGACACGCTGATCCGGGATCTCTCAAAAGTGAAGGATACGGCTGACTACGTCTTCAACCTCTGCGATGAGGGATTCAACAACGAACCGAGGAAAGAATTGCACGTGCCTGCGCTCCTCGATATCCTCGGCATTCCCTATACCGGCGCTGGGGCACAGTCGCTCGCTTTCTGCTACGACAAGTCCCTCGTCCGCGGTGTTGCGCGAGAGACCGGCATTCCCGTACCCGACGCATCTTTCATCGCGCCGGATGATCGGGTCTACGAGATCGGCGTTCCATTCCCGGTCATCGTCAAACCAAATACAGGCGATTCGAGCTTCGGGATCACCCAAAAGAGCATCGCCCACTCCGTCGAGGAACTCTCTACGGTGATTTCGACGATGCGGGCGACGCTCGGGTACGGCACGTCGTTCCTCGTCGAAGAGTTCCTGACCGGCAAGGATATCAGCGTCGGGATCATCGGGAACCCTGCCGGGAGGTATACCGTGCTTCCCATCATCGAGGAAGACTACTCGGCACTCCCCCCGGGGCTGCCCAGGATCTGCGGATACGAGGCCAAATGGCTCCCGGAATCTCCGGTACTGGAAGATCACGTCAAAGCCTGCCGAGCTCGATCCGGATACGGAGAAGACGGTTGTGCGATGCTGCCTCGGTACTCTTCGAGCGACTTGAGTGCAGAGACTACTGCCGGTTCGACTGGCGGCTCGACGCTGGCGGCAAGCCGAAGCTCCTCGAAGTGAACCCGAACCCGGGGTGGTGCTGGGACGGGCACCTTGCCAGGATGGCCGGCCTTGCAGGGATCTCGTACGCCGGCATGCTTGAACGAATCCTGCGGGCGGCGGAGGTGCGGATAGGCCTTGATACCGATCTCCGCACGCCTCCGGCAGAGCACGAGGCGGGAACCATAACTCCCACCGAAACGGCATGATGCCGACATCTGGACACTCACTTATTCTTTTTGCACCCGGGGCCGGGACGTCCGGGGTGCCTGCGGGTAAGAATTTCCGGGCAGTACGTCGAGACTACGGCACACACTCCACACCCATCAAGGACGCAGGCGACAAGGAAGCACCGCAGCAGGCCCCCACCGGGGAGTATGAGACCGGTATCGCATCCGGACGCAACCGTTCCGGGCAGGGAATTTATATATGACTCCGGTCACCAATGGTCTTTACAGGTGATGCAGCTGCCGGAGATGGCAACCGAAGAGACGTATTTCAAAGAGCTTGAGGCCATTCGCAGCAATGTTTTGGAGGATATCGCCCTGGAGGAGCAGAAGCAGAACACACTTCTTGCGTACAATGAGAAACTCCATTATACCGGCCTGTTCATCCTTGCAGCGCTGCTCGTCAACATAATTTTCCTGATCTTTCTTCCCCGCTACCTGCTCTACTGGATCATCTCAAGTTTCATCCTCTACATGGTAAACCCGTTCATCCTGATGATCCCGACCAACCGGACAAAAGCAACGCTCCCCGACCGCAAGACGATCACGGAGTTCGCCGGTGTTCTGCGAGATATCGGGGTCGCGAAGGAGTCCCGGGCAGACCAGACAAAGACGATCGGAAAGGTGCTCTGGGACGTATTCTTCATCAACAGCCAGCCGCTTGCGATCGGGTTTGGCCTTATTTACGGCCTCGACATCCTCTTCTCACTCCACAGCGGTTTTATTGTAGGATCTCTCGACAGAACCGCCGCCATGCTGATCACCCTCCAGTCGCTCGCCATAATCATATTTTACGCCGTAATCTGGCACATCAAGCCCTATAACCCCAGGTTCTTCAACTCCCTCGTCGGTATGGGGCAGGACGTCCGCAAAAAGATCCGGACGGGTTGGCGCCAGGGAATGCGGGTCGTTCTCTTCGTCGGTGCTCTTGCGGCAGTGTCAGGAGTACTGGTCATTTCAGCGATGCTCCTTCCCGGGATGACGCTGAACACCTTTCTCGATTCGATAGACTACTCACTTGGGTGGAGCCTCTTACCCATCATCCTGATCTTCCTCTCGCAGGTGATCATCGCCCGCTACCTGCAGGGAGCATACAGCAAGGAGCTTCTCCTGCAGGTAGGGGACAATAAGATCCAGATCTTCCGAGACGAGATCCTGCATCGCCTCACGAAACTCCCCCGAACGCCGCAGGAGATCGAAAGTCCGGGCAGCCTCGACCCCCTGATGGCGGAGGCTCGAATCGCTCAGCGTCGCATACCTCCGGATGAAGGTCTACAAAGCGGAGTACCACGACCTCTTCGGACTCTTCCCGGTCTACCTCGTCGTACCCGACCTGCACCTGATCCTCGACCGCGATGCCGTCACCATCACGAAGGGCTCCCGGATGACCGAACCACAGCAGGGACTCAAGACAGAGCGAACCGACCAGACCTCGTTCCGGTCGAACCAGTAGACCGAAAGTGCACTTTCCCCAAGATTATATAGTTTTTCAGCGTGCATACTAGATCAGACATGTCCGCCGAAGAACTCCCCACAACAACGGTCCACGGCAGGAAAGTTCCGTACGACCCGGAACAGCTGCGGAAGATCGCCGAGCACCCCTGCTACTCCGAGAAGGCATGCCACTCCTTCGGCAGATGCCACCTTCCGGTCGCTCCGAAGTGCAACATCCAGTGCAACTACTGCGTCCGGGACTTCGACTGCGTCAATGAGAGCCGTCCGGGCGTGACGAGCAAAGTTCTCTCCCCGGAGGAGTCACTCGACCTTGTCCGGCGGGTCGTCAGGGAATATCCGTACGTCAAGGTTATCGGCATCGCAGGCCCCGGAGAGCCGCTTGCGAACCAGGACACCTTCGAGACGCTCAGACTGGTGCACGAGGAGTTCCCGAAACTCATCATGTGCATCAGCACGAACGGTCTTCTGCTCCCCGAGTCTATCGACGAGCTCGACCGCAATGGTGTCGGAACCATCACCGTGACCTTGAACGCTATCGATCCTGCCATAGGCGAGAAGATCTACTCGCACGTCACCTATAAGGGGAAGACTTACCACGGCCGGGAAGCGGCAGAACTCCTCCTCTCCCAGCAGATGAAGGGTATCGAGATGGCGGTTGCAAAGAAGATGTTCGTCAAGATCAACACCGTCTACATCCCGGGAGTCAATGACGAGCATATCGTGGATATCGCGAAGAAAGTGAGCGAGATGGGGGCTTACACCTTCAACGTCATCCCGCTCATCCCGCAGTACAAATTCGCCGATATTGTGCCGCCGACACCGAAAGAGAAGAAGGAGATGCAGGACGCCTGCGCTCCGTACATCAAGCAGATGCGCCACTGCGCACGCTGCCGGTCGGATGCCATCGGGAAACTCGGCCAGGACGTCCAGTCCTGCATCTACAAAAAGGACCAGACAGAATAATCCCGCTCCCGAACTTTTTTTATCGTGCGATGCACTTCGATACCGATCAATCAATGACGACGATTACGCTTGGGCCCGACGAGCCGCTCGATCTCGACCGGACACTCGGCTGCGGTCAGGCGTTCCGCTGGGAGGGGGAGGGCGGCTGGTGGCAGGGCGTCGTCGACGACCGCGCGATCCGGATACAGCAGGACGGAGATCTGCTGATGTTTTACGGGGCGGATGAAGCGTTCGTCCGCGACTACTTCCGGCTCGACCAAGACCTCCCCGCCATCCTCGCCTCGATCGATCGCGACCCGATTATCCACGACGCGATCCGGTGCTGCTACGGCCTCCGGCTCGTCCGGCAGCGGCCGTGGGAGTGCCTCGTCTCCTACATCTGTGCAACGAACACGAATATCCCGGCGGTGAAACGGAGGGTTTCGCATATGGCGGAACGCTACGGCGAGGCGATCGAGGGGCCTTTCGGGACGACCTATACGTTCCCGGAGCCCGAGGCGCTCGCCGGGGTCTGCCATGCCGACCTGTGGGACTGCAAACTCGGCTACCGGACAGACTACGTCCGCGATGCTGCAGCCTTCGCAGTGGAGAACCCGGGGTGGGCGGAGCATATCGCATCGCTGCCGTTCGAGGAGGCCAGAGCAGAGTTGATGCGGTTTTCGCGGCGTCGGGCCGAAGGCAGCGGACTGCGTGCTGCTCTTTGCATTCGGGTTCTTCGAAGCGTTTCCGGTGGATGTCTGGATCAGGCGGATCGTAGCGGAGGCGTATATGCCGGATCTTCCGGGAGAGAACTGTACGCTGGCGGAGTACGACAGAATACGCCGGTTTGCTCGGGAGCACTTCGGGGAGTATGCGGGATATGCGCAGGAGTACCTTTACTGTGTGCGGGAGGGATAAACGACGGCAGAATCGACCGTATTTTATTGCTGTTTTCACCGGCCGGAAGGGGCACCTGTATTTGCAGGAGTATCTCTGTTATATTCCGAAACGAAGGAGAATTCTTCGAGTTATATCGACCATATGAGGAGAGGTAATATCAGGAGGATGAATACCCCTACCGCGGTTGAGATCGGCCGTCTGTGGGCTTCTGTGGGGATGGTAATTCCGGCGCATTCGGCTGGAAATACTGGTATTTACCTTTTTCCTGACTCATACTGTCCGCCCGGCCAGGGATGCATGACGCCGGGATGATCGTTCCTCGCCAAGCGCCGAGGGTTATCCGGCCCGGGCGGGATACGGCAGCATTTCTTGATAAAGAAGCCGGATAAGAGGGAGTCCATCGACCCGGACGCTGCTCACGACCTCTCAGCGGTGAAATGCCGGCAGCCGCAGGCGAAGCTCGCGATAAACCCGTTCTCCCGCGACTGCAGCACCTCCTCCGGCGTCCCCTCGACGACCACCTTTCCTTCTTCGAGGAGGCAGACCCGATCACCGAGCTCGAGAGCGTCGTTGAGCGTGTGGGTGACGATGACGCACGGAATACCTGCCCGGCGGATCCGGTTCCGGAGCTCGCGCCGCATCTCGCCCTGTGCCCGGACGTCGACGGCAGCGAGGGGTTCGTCCAGGAGGAGGAGCTCGGGGTTCAGAACGAGTGAGCGGGCGAGAGCGACCCGCTGCCGCTGCCCGCCCGAGAGCCTGCCGACGTTCACGTCCGCAAGGTCGGCAATATGCATCGCCGCGAGCTGCCCGGCGACACGGTCGGCGATCTCTGCTTTCAGAGTCTTCCGGCACCGTAGGCCGAACGCAACGTTCTCGAAGACGGAGAGATGCGGAAAGAGGGCGTAGGACTGGAAGAGATGGCCAATCTTCCGCTCTTCGGTCGGGACGTTTATCCGGAGCGTATCGGAGAAGAGGGTCAGGCCGGCGAGCGTGATCTCCCCACGGTCGGGGGTGAGGAGCCCCGACGTGAGGTTCAGGATGGTCGATTTACCCGCCCCGTTCTCACCGATGAGGACGAGCGTCTCTCCATTCCGGGCGGTGAGGGAGACGTCGAGCTCATAATCGCGCAGGCGTTTGGCGACGTGAATCGAGAGCATCAGATCTTCCTCCGGGTGACGAACTTAACCGACAGGATGACGGCAAACGAGATGATCACAAGGATGATCGCAAGGCTGATGGCATCGTAGATATCGCCCTGCATCGTCGTATAGATGGCAAGCGGCATCGTCTGTGTCCTGCCCTGAAAGTTGCCGGCGAACATGATCGTTGCCCCGAACTCACCGAGCGCCCGGGCGAAGTCGAGGATCGCTCCCGAGACGAGACCGGTCCAGGCGAGGGGGACGGTGACACGGAGGAGCACGGTCACCCGCCCGGCTCCGAGTGTGCGGGCGGCATCCTCATAGATCCGGTCGACCGCCTCGAAACTAGCCCGCGCCTGCCGGATGTAGAAGGGCGAGGCGACGAAGACCTGCGCCAGGATCACGGCAAGCGTGGTGAAGGCGATCTGGATCCCGAAGGCATCCAGGTACTCCCCCACGACACCCCGCCGCCCGAAAGCCATCAGGAGGGCGATACCCGCCACCGCAGGCGGAAGGACGATGGGAAGGTCGGTGAGGGTGTCGACGATCTCCTTGCCCCGGTAGTTTTCCCGTGCATTGATGTAGGAGAGCGGTGTTCCGAAGAGGATGACAATCGCCGTGCTGACCGTCGCCGTGAAGAGGGAGAGCGCCAGAGCGTCAATGACCACCGGCTCTGCAAGCGACCGGAGGAATGCTTCGGGGGTGATCCGCAGGAAGAGCGACGCTACCGGTAGCGTGACGAAGAGGAGAAAGACGGCCAGAAGGGCAACGAGGAGGAGGGTAAACCCGGCTCCCCGTGCTTTCGTCCAGGACACGTTCCTGACAGCGTTACCGGCCTTACGGTATCGGATCGAATCCATACTCCGTCAGGATGGCGCTGCTATCAGTGCCGCGCACGAACATGACGAACGCCTCGGCAGCATCTTTCTGCTGTGACTCGGCAAGGATGCCGAGCGGATACTCGGCGACGACATTGTACTCGGCCGGGATATCGATCCGCTCAAGTTTGTCGCGATCCTCCTGCTTGACATCGGACTTGTAGACAAAGGCGGCATCCGCTTCTCCAAGCGTCAGCTTCGGCACGACGGAGCTCACCGCCGTCTCCTCGGAGATGACGTTGCCCATTACGGCCTCTCTGTACTCGGGGCCATAGGCGGAGCTGTTCGCCATCTTGTCGAGCACTTGGCGGGTGTATGACCCGAAAGGCACGTCCTTGGTGCCGATGACGAGCTTCACGCCGGGTTTCGCGAGATCGGCAAGGGTCGTGATATTGCCCGGGTTATCGGCGGGAACGATGACGGCGAGGGAATTTTCGAGGAAGAGCTCCACAGAATCGTTCTCCATGTAGCCGGCATCCTGCAGCGCCTTCATATGTTTCACATTCGCAGAGACGAAGACGTCGGGGGACGCTCCCTGCTCAATCTGCGTCCTGAGCGCCTGCGAACCGTCAAAGATGAGATCGATCTGCACATCAGGGTTCTGTGCTTCGTAGGCTGCACCGATATCGGTGAAAGCACCTGTGAGCGACGCGGCCGTAAAAACGGTCAGTGTCGTCTGCTCCCCGGCCGGCTGTGTGGTGCCGGTGCATCCCGCAACAGCGAGTACTGCAGCAATAAGGAGAAGCGGCACCAGCAGTATAATGGTACTGTGAGATTTCATTGTATACTCCCATATGAAGTAAGTTTACATTTCATAATTATAAATTTAAATTATTTAAATAGATATACATTCACTTTTTGTTAATAAATTTGAATTTACTTTTCCCTGGCACCGGAGGTGACGTCTCATTGAGCGGCGGGGTCCTTCGTCAGCCTCACACTGACCTCGTTCTTCCCGTGGAATTCGGTCATCATAGAAAACCCTCTCCGTTCCGCTTCCATCTCGATCCAGGGAGGCACATGATCGCAGATCACCTCAAGATCATTGAAATCGCCCCGGCAGATAAATTCCTGAAGAACCTGCTTGCTGCTGATCTCGGGCGCCTTTCCCTGGATCTCCTTAATTGAAATGAAGAAGTTGCCGGGGGAGATCTCGATCGGCACGGGGATCTCCACAGCCTGTGCAGCTGCCGCTGCACTCTCCGCCGCCTCTTCACCGCGCATCACTCCGTCGAGAAACGCAGCGGGTCTGCCGGAAACCTCCCATACGCTACACCCCGCCTTCTCGAGCTCGAAGGACATGGCACCGCTTGCGGACCTCGCAACGAAGATCCTGCAAGGTCCGAGGAACTCCAGAAGTTCGCCCATCGTTGAGCGCAGTTCACGCAGCCCTTTGCTTCGGTCGAGTGCGAGCTCCATCTCGCGGTCGGCCACAAAGGAGCATCCGGATCTTCGGTACACGACAACCTTCCCGGGTTCGGAGAGTGTCCCGGAAAAGCCGCCTCTGTCCAGGAGGTACTGCTATCTCCCGGGCACCAGCACCACCGTGCTCTTCGCGTCTCCTGCACATATCGCTAAATCACCAGGCGCTCTACGACGTTGCCACCTTCGATATGCTCATCAAGAATCTCTTCGACGTCATCGGGCGTAACCGACCCGTACCAGACGTTATCCGGATACACCACGACGATAGGCCCCTTTTCGCAGATACCGAAGCAGCCGGTGTTGTTGATGAACACCTCGCCGCCGATCTCGCGCTCTTCGATCTCTTCCATGAACTTCATCATGACAGCCACGCCGTCCTTGGAGTAGCAGAATCCCTTCTGCTGGCCGTTCGGACGGGAGCTAGAACATACGAAAATATGCTGTCTTGGGTTTTGCATCTCAGACACCTCCTCTCGTTACCATCTCTTCTCTCTGCAATTGACGATACGAACCGGTACTTCTTCTCGAGCAGGGCATTCGTGAACCGATCGAGGAACGCAAGGGTGCCCGCGTAGCCTGCGGAGAGGATTCTCTGCCCCCCTATCCGGTCGTGAATGGGAAAACCCACCCTGACAAGGGGGATCCCCCGGCGTTCGGTCAGGACCTTTCCCCCGGAGTGGCCTACTGCAACGGTGACGCCTGTCTGCACAGCCGCTTCGTCGATAGCCGCGAAGTCCGCCTCTTCCATCAGGACGGGCGGTTCGTCGGCATCCATAAGCAGCTCGTCCAGTAGTCCAGCAAGACGGCCAGCTCCGGTTCCGCTGGCAATGACCCGGGGAAACGCCCCGTTCTCCGCACATACGCTGGAAAAGGCATATACGAGCTCGGGCTCGCCGTACACGACCGATCTACCGTCTGCGTTGAACTTGTGCGAATCCGCCATACCGTCGAGAAGCCAGCCCCGCTCAAGAGCGAGCTCCTCCGGCACGGGCCTGCCGCCGAGCTCCTGCAGCGCCTCTATGAAGCGATCCGTATTCGCGAGGCCGATGGGCAGGGGCAGATTGATCAGCGGCACGCCGAATTTCTCCTCCAGGAAGAGTCCCGGCGAGAGGCTGTCGGGGCAGGTCAGCCCGAACTGTATGGTCGCCGGTGCTCCGGGCATACGGGCAATATCCTCCGTCCTGGTACCACCGGGTGGAATCTTCTGGTAGCGTCCCCCGTAGGGGCGGTCCAGCGTCATGGAATAATCAGGAATGAGCGTATACTCGATACCCATGAGTCCGAGGATGCGCTTGATCTCGCGAATGTCGGCGGGACTGATATGCGGAACGATCACGTTCACCCGCCGGTGCTGCTCGGTCGGCCGGGCATAGTATGCGATCAGCTGCCGGGTCGCCGCCCAGAATCCTTCCGTATGGCTCCCGCTGTAACTCGGGGTGGAGACCGGGATGATATCAACGTCCGTGATCGCACGGTCGTTCTTATACGTTGCGACCAGCCTCTCGAGGTCCTCGCCCATCGTCTCCGCAAGGCAGGTCGTCATGATGCCGATCACTCTAGGTCGGTATACCCGCAGGACATTGTCAAGAGCCCTCCGGAGATTCGCCTCCCCACCATAGATGGTCTGTTTCTCGTTCAGGGAGGTGGAAGCGATGTCCACGGGTTCGTTGTAGTGCTCGACATTCGTAAGGCGCATATACGTGCTGCAGCCCTGGGAGCCATGCACCAGCACCATGGCATTTTCAATGCCCTTGAAGGCGACGACGCCCCCGAGCGGCATGCACATCTGGCACTGGTTCTCGTTGACCGACCGTGCGGTAGTGGTGGTGCCCGTTGTTTCGTCCATACTGTACCCCCTCACAGGTTCCTTTTCAGATGCTTCCAGACCGGCGAGCACGTGGTGACGTACACCTCGCGGGCGAACCTGACCGCCCCTTCAAAGCCGGCCAGACCGTCTTTCCGGTCATGGTTGTGGTCGACGAAGCCGATACCCAGTTTGTAGGCAAGGACGCGTTCCTTTACACCGCCTGCCATGACGTCGACGTTCATCTCGAGGAGGAATTTCTCGAGTTCGGCGGGGTTGGCGTCGTCGATGATCACCGTCCCCTCGTTCAGGAGATCGCTCAGGTTTTCATACTCCTCTTTCTTTCCGGTCTGCGTCCCGGTGAGGACAATCTCCATACCGAGTTCCCGCAGCTGCCGGATGATGGCGACCGCCTTGAACGCACCGCCGACGTAGATCGCCGCCCGTTTGCCGGTGAGCTTCGTTCGGCACTTCAGGATCTCCGGTCGAATTCGGTTCGTCTCCCGCTCGATGAGTGTCTCAGTCCGGCGGACGATCTCTTCGTCCCCATAGAATGCGGCGATCTTCCGGAGACTCTCAGCCGTATTTTCTGCGCCGAAGAAGTTCACGTCGAGCGAGGGGGTCCCAAACTTCTCTTCGAGCTTGCGTGCAAGCCAGTGCATGGAGCCGGTGCACTGGACGATGTTTAAACATGCTCCGGGCGCCTGCTTCAGTGCGGCAACAGTGGAATCCCCGGTAAAGGCTACGTTGATCTCGATACCGATCTCCCGCAGGTATCGCTCGACGACCCATTTCTCGCCGCCCAGGTTGTACTCCCCGAGAAAGTTGAGCTTCCGGGTCTTCGGGGCGACCTCTCCCTCTTTCGGGGTGATTAACCGGAGCAGCGCTTCGGCGGCGGCCCGGTACCCGACAACCTTGTTGCCGGAGATAAAGCCGCTCGATTCGACCGGGATCACATCGATACCGTGCCGGTGTGACGCATCTTTGCAGACGGCGGTGATATCGTCACCTATCATCCCGACGACGCAGGTCGAGTAGACGAAGACCGCCGGGGGGCGGTACTTCGCGACCACATCGTCGATACAGGCGGTAAGCTTCGTCTCCCCGCCGAATACCACGTCTCTCTCTTTCATGTCGGTGGAAAAACTGTTCCGGTACATCTCGGAACCGCTCGACAGACTCCCCCGGATATCCCACGTGTAGGTTGCGCAGCCGATAGGGCCGTGGACGAGGTGGATTGCATCCGTCACCGGATTCAATACCACCCGTGCCCCGCAAAACACGCAGGCACGCTGACTGACGGATCCCGCGAGGCTATCGTCGGTGCAGTGTATACTGCTCTTGTTCTTCCCCGTGGTTATGATGGAGTTTTGACGTTCCGTGATGAACTCAGGCGATCCGCCGGTCAGCGAACAGGTATTCTCCATACTCCATCACCTCTCTTCTGTGCTCCTTGTTACAGTACAAGTTCGTAATCTTCGTCCAGACAGTCGCGGTCCCGCCGCTCGAGCAGTGCGTTACTGATCATCTCGATCAACCGGAGGCACCCCCTATAGCCGACGATCGGCATCAGGGGGTGCACGGCCCTGTCGAATATCGGGAACCCGACCCGTACGAGGGGAATATCCAGAGCCCGTGCCATGTACTTACCGTGCGAGGTGCCGACCAGGAGATCGACCGGGTGTTCCTTGATCCAGGCATGAACCTCGAAGAGGTCGCCCTCGGCCTTGACCATGCCCTCCTCGACCCCTGCAGCTTCGAGCATCTGCCGGATCTGGACTTCAAACTGGCTGCCGGGAGTGCCGGTGACCACGCACGACGGGAGCATGCCCATCGTCAGGAGAAACTCCGTCAGCGCGATCACGGTGTCCGGGTCTCCGAAGACGGCGACCTTCTTCCCCTGGTAGTGGTAATGCGTGTCGATGAGGGTGTCCACGACCTGCCCCCGTTCAATGGCGATCGACCGGGGTACGGTCACACCGAATCCCTCTTTGAGTGCCATGATGAAATCGTCGGTCGCCTTCAGGCCGATGGGGAGCTTTAACGGCACCGCCGGGACATCGCATTTCTCCTGGAGGAGTCCGGCGGCAGCGTCCGATGACCAGGCACCGAGGGAGAGCGTGAACTTCGAATTACCCGAATCGCGGATCTCGTCGATCGTTGCACCACCCTCCGGATACATGGCGTACTTGTCCGTCAGCGGCGAATCGAGTACGTTCGAGGTATCCGGGAAGAGGATCAGCGGTATGCCAAGTTCGCCGACGATGCGCCTGATCTCCCGCATGTCACCCGGATTGACGAACCCAGGCAGGACGTTGACCTGCTCCTTCTTCCGGTCGCCGTCGGACTCGGCAAGGTAGGAGACCATGCCTTTGCACATGTTCGCAAAGCCGGTGATGTGCGATCCCTGGTAACTCGGCGTGTTGGCATGAATGACGATCTTTCCTTCCGGGATCTCCGTCTGCTTGATGATGTTCGGAATGTCGTCTCCTATCGTCTCGCTCAGGCAGGTGGTATGCACCGCCATGACCTCGGGGTCGTAGATCTCAAAGACGTTCTTGATCGACGTCTTTAAGTTCGCCGCTCCGCCGAAGACCGACGCTCCCTCCGTGAAGGAGCTCGACGACGCCATCGCCGGGTCACGGAAATGGCGGGTGAGCGCCATCCGGTGGTACGCGCAGCAGCCCTGCGATCCGTGGCTGTGGGGCAGGCAGCCGTGTATGCCGAGTGCGGCATACATGGCTCCGAGCGGCTGGCACGTTTTTACAGGATTTATCTTGCCCGCAGTATGTTTCACCGGCCCTTCCGGCATGCATTCAAGCATTGATATCACTCCCTGCTTCGTCTTCTTTCTCCCATGGAGCGACGATCATCTTCCACGCAGGCGTCGAAAGGGCGGCTGCCACATCCCGCGCAAAGTTAATCGCCCCATTAAAGCCGGCATACGGCCCGCTGTAGTCGTAGGAGTGCAGCTGTTTCGACGGCACTCCGAGTTTCTGAGATATGTACTTGTCCCTGACTCCCGAGAAGATCATATCGGGTTTCAGAATTTCAACCAATTCCTCGGTCTCGTAGTGGTTGCAGTCGTCAATGAGGATATGCCCGTCTTTCATAGTCGGATACATCCCCTCGTAGTCGCCGAGCGAGACGGATTTTCTGAGCTCGTCATACTTCTCCCGGGACATGTTCAGGTGAAGATGCGGCTCTTTGTAGAGATCCGGATCCGGTTCGAGGTGAAGTTCGGGAATATTTTTCGAGTCGGCATCGCTTTTGATAGTCGGAATAACCTGGCGTCCTTCGTAGTCGTCGCGGTGGGCAAACTCATACCCTGCAACCACAACCTCCATGCCGAGATCACGGAGGAGATACTGGTAATGGTGGCTGCGGGACCCGCCGACGAATATGAAGGCCGTTTTGCCGTCGCAGATCTTGCAGTGACTGTTCGAGCACCGGAGTGATCCGGGCAAGTTCCCGCTCGATAACGACCTCGGTCCGCTCGATGAGCGCCGGATCGCCGAAACATTGTGCCAGCTCCCGGAGTGTTTGCATGGTTGCAGTAACACCGATGAAATTGCATTTCAGCCACGGCGTGCCGTACTTCGTCTCCATCATCTCGGCGATGTAGTTGATCGAACGGTGGCACTGCACGAGATTGAGGTGAGCCTGGTGCAGATTTTTGATCTTCAGGTAACTCGAATCTCCGGTCAGCACGGAGTTTACTGTGTAACCGATATCCGTCAGGATACGCTCGAGTTCCCACCCGTCGCCGCCGATGTTGTACTCACCGAGGAGGTTGATGACGTAGTTTTCGCCCACCTTCTCTGTGCCTTTGCCGATAATCCGCTCCATCAGATTATTATTAGCGATGTGGTGGCCTGCCGACTGGCTGACACCCTTGTAGCCCTCGCAGTTGTAGGAGATCACCTGGATGCCGTGGCGTTCCTCCGCTGCTTTCGCCACTGCACTGATATCGTCTCCGATGAGGCCTACGGGGCAGGTGGCACAGATATTGATCGCCCTCGGATGGAACATCTCGACGACCTCGTCGATCATCTTCGCGAGTTTCTTCTCACCGCCGAAGACAATGTCGCTCTCCTGCATATCCGTGGAGAAGCAGAGCGTCGAGTAGATCTTATCCGGGGGTGTCGTATCGTCAGCCCGGGCTTTGTTCCTGCGTGTTCCCCAGCTGTAGTATGCGCAGCCGATCGGGCCGTGAGTGATAGTGACCATATCCTTGATAGGCCCGATAACCACACCCTTGCACCCGGCATACGCACACCCTCGCTGGGATATGATACCGGGTATCGTTCGCGTATTCGCCTCTATCTGCGGACAGGTTCCGGCCGCTTCGTCTTTGACGATGAGATGTTTCTTTCGATTTTTCCTGACTTTATCAGGGTACTGGCTGCTCATCTCGTCCAGTTGGTCATCGATAGTCGTCATGGTGCCCCGCTTCCTTTACCAGATAGCCGCATCGCCTGATTCACCTGTTCTCACACGGATCGCATCCGAGACAGGCAGGACAAAGATCGCGCCGTCCCCAACCCCGCGCTCGGTCCGGTTGACCCGGGTTATCGCCTCGACGATCCTGGGTACGTCCTCGTCATATGCAAGGATCGTAAAGAGCCGCCGTGGGAAGAACCGCGAGTCGTCGAGGAAGGTCATGACCTGCTCTTCGGCATCCTTTTCCTCGTTGACATCGTCTATAGCCATAGCCAGGAGTTTTTCCTTACATGGCACGATGACCTCCGGGTCTTCGACCAGTTTGCCCCTGCCGAGAACCTTGACAACAGTAAACCCCGCCACTCCGGCCTCGATAAGGGCTTTTTTGGTCACCCCTGTCTTTTTCATCCGCACGATGGCCATAATCTCTTTCATCGGCGTATCCTCCCGTTCATAACCCGGGGCTGCCTCGCGAGATGGTGTAGGCCTCTTCGAGGGGGCTGACGAAGATCTTTCCATCGCCGAACGCCCCGTTCTCGCCGGTCCTGGCGGTCTCGAGGATCGTCTTGACGATCGCATCTTTATCCTCGTCGTTGATGGCCATCAGAATAAGGGACTTCGGGATCTCGTCATAGACGATATTCCCGATCTTGATGCCCTTCTGCTTGCCGCGCCCTACGACATCCACCATGGTCGCGGAGTGGAATCCCGACGATGATAACGCTGCAAGGTACTTCGTCCTTCTTCTCCGGCCTGACTATCGCTCTTACAAGTAACATTCTATTCACGCTCCGGATGGTATTATACTCCGAGGAACCCGTGCTCCATCATCAGTTCTTCCAGGCGATCCTGAGTCATGGGCTTTGGAACGACGAACATTGTGTTGCCGTCGATGGCCTTCGCCAGGTTCCGGTACTCGTTTGCCTGATTGGCCTCCGGATCGAAATCGACGACCGTTTTTTTGTTGATCTCGGCACGCTGCACCAGATTGTCCCGCGGGACGAAGTAGATCAGCTGCGAGCCGAGCTCTTCTGCGAACGCCTTTAAGAGAGCGAGTTCGTTGTCCACTTTCCGGCTGTTGCAGATGATGCCGCCGAGCCTGACCTTGCCGTTCAGGGCATACTTCTGAATGCCTTTGGCGATGTTGTTCGCAGCATACAGAGCCATCAACTCGCCCGAGGCCACGATGTAGATCTCCTCCGCCTTTCCTTCCCGGATAGGCATCGCGAAACCGCCGCAGACCACGTCGCCGAGCACGTCGTAGAAGACATAGTCGAGGTCAGCGGTGTATGCTCCGAGTGATTCCAGAAGGTTGATAGACGTGATGATCCCCCTGCCGGCACAGCCCACCCCGGGTTCAGGCCCGCCCGATTCGACACAGCGAGTACTTCCAAATCCGGGTTTGAGGATCTCCTCGAGCTCGATGTCGTCGCCTTCATCCCGCAGGGTGTCGAGCACCGTCTTCTGGCACAATCCGTGGAGCAGGAGCCGGGTAGAGTCAGCTTTTGGGTCGCATCCCACTACCATGATCTGTTTACCGGCCTCCGCGAGCGCTGCCACCGTATTCTGCGTTGTCGTCGATTTGCCGATACCGCCTTTTCCATAGATTGCCACTTGTCTCATGCTGTTTCCTCAATCTGTTGCCACTACAGCATTGGCGGTTACAATATTTATCATTATCGGAAGGAAACTTCCTTCTTACAGTATATAAATATATCTAATTTTGGCGAGAGGGAGAGCCAAAACACAGGAATCGAATAATGCATAAAGGGCAGAATAAGAATTAGGGGGATTTAATGAGGCAATATGACAATGAAAAGTCAAAAAAGAGGTATATCCTGAAAAGGGCTTATAAAATCCAGATTATGTACCGATATCCCAGCTCGTCATGTAGATGACCTGTTTCTCGGTCAGAGTATCGATCGCAATCCCGAGCGCGTCCAATTTGAGGCGTGCAATCAGTTCGTCAATCTCATTCGGCACCTCGTAGACGCCACCGGGAAGGGTCCTGCCGGCTTTCGCGATGTACTCGGCGCTGAGCGCCTGAACGGCGAAACTCAAGTCCATCACCTCGATGGGGTGCCCCATTCCTTTCGGCACGGCGAGGTTGACGAGGCGCCCCTCCGCGAGGACGTGGACGGTCTTGTTGCCGAGCAGGTACGAGTCGATGCCGTCGCGCCGCTCGATCGCATCTGCATGCTCCTCGAGCCAGTCGACCTCGATCTCGACGTTGAAGTGGCCGGCATTCGAGAGAATTGCACCGTTCTTCATCATTGGGAAGTGGCGGTGCGTGATGATCCCCGCATTCCCGGTCGTGGTGACGAAGAGGTCGCCGACCGCTGCCGCCTCGTCCATCGTCATGACGGCAAACCCGTCCATGTGCGCCTGCAGCGCCCGCCGCGGGTCGACCTCGGTGACGATGACCCGTGCTCCAAGGCCGCTTGCCTTCTCTGCAAGGCCTCGCCCGCAGTAGCCGTAGCCTGCGACGACGAGATGTTTGCCGGCGATCAGGATGTTCGTCGTCGTCATGATGGCAGTGAGCGAGCTCTCGCCGGTGCCATGGACGTTGTCGAAGAACCGCTTCATCGGAGTGTCGTTGACGGCGATGACAGGAAACTCGAGTTTGCCCTCTTTCGCCATCGCGCGGAGACGGTGGATACCGGTCGTCGTCTCCTCGCAGCCGCCGACGATCGACTCCAGCAGCTCTCCGCCGCCCCGTATGGATACGGTGGATGAGGTCCATCCCGTCGTCGATGGTGACAGCCGGCCGGGCATCGAGAACCCTGTCGATGGCGGCGTAGTACTCCTCAACACTGCACGCCCTCTTTGCATAGCAATGAACGCGCGGGCGCTCGTTCAGCGCAGCCGCAACGTCGTCCTGGGTCGAGAGAGGATTACAACCCGTGATGTACACCTCCGCACCTCCGGCCGCGAGCGTCTCGACGAGCACCGCCGTCTTTGCCTCGACGTGAAGCGCCATGCCGATCGTCGTGCCTGCAAAGGGTTGTTCACGCTCGAATCGCTCTCTGATGGATGAGAGCACCGGCATGTACTGCCGTGCCCACGTTATCTTCTGTTCTCCCGAGTTCATGAAAAGCACCTGTAACGATGAAGTGAACGCACCCCATCCGATCGTCCATAAAGGTTCCCCGTCGCAATACTTAAATCCCCATCCATGGGAGCCTCGCGTTTCGGAAACCATCAAGACATCCCTCATCCCACCAGTATCCATGGTTCTGACAAAGCGGATCATCCCCTGCCTGGATCTCAAGGACGGCCGTGTGGTCAAGGGCACCTACTTCCAGAATCTCCGGGATGCAGGCGATCCCGTCGAGCTTGCGCAGCGGTATAACGAACAGGGAGCGGATGAGGTCGTCTTTCTCGACATCACTGCATCGAAGGAGCAGCGGGGTACGATCATCGACGTCGTCCAGCGGGCCGCCGATCAGCTCTTCCTTCCCCTCACCGTCGGCGGAGGAATCCGTGCTCTTGACGATATGCACCAGATACTCCGTGCCGGCGCCGACAAAGTGAGTATCAACACGAGCGCCGTTCAGGACCCGACCCTGATCAGCAGGGGAGCAGAGCGCTTTGGCACCCAGTGCATCGTCGTCGCCATGGACGTGCGGCGAAACTTCGAGGTATCGCCGGAGAGGAATTGCGTCGCCCTGCCGGACGGCCGGGAGTGCTGGTATGAGGTCGTCATCTACGGCGGCAGCAAACCGACCGGCATCGACGCGATCGCATGGGCAGAAGAGGCGGAAGACCGCGGTGCCGGGGAGATCCTCCTCACGAGCATGGAGACCGACGGGACGAAAAACGGGTTTGATATTCCGATCACCTCCGCCATCTCGGGCAGAGTCGGGATCCCCGTCATCGCAAGCGGTGGGGTCGGCACCCTCGACCACTTCTACGACGGGTTTACCGCAGGGAGAGCGGATGCCTGCCTCGCGGCAAGCGTCTTCCACTACGGGGAGTTCACGGTGCACCAGGTGAAGGAACACCTGGCTGCCAGGGGTATCCCGGTACGGCTCTGAGGTCGAGCTCGAGAGCTGCGACGGAGTGCTCGAGCTCGAAGCCGCCGAGCACCGACGGGTGAATCTCGCCGAAGACCCCTACTTTTTTGTTGTTGACGAAGATGTCACCGCGACGGCCGTCGATGAATGCGGGATCCTCCGACTCCGTAACCGAATAGGCAAGGCCGAGTTCGCGGCAGAGCACATCGGCGGCGGCGTAGGCCTCGGAGAAGTCGGCCCCCGGATGGATGCTGACCGCTGCAGCCGTCTGGCGGACGGCCATATCTTCGACGACATCGCCAACCGCAAAGAGACGCTGCGGCAGTTCACGGTGTTTGTTGAACTGCAGCGTCTCCATCAGCAGCGGGAGAATATCGGTCCTGACGACGGTCTGCTCTTCCGATATGGGGTGCAAGACCCGGAGTGCCGCGGGGGAGCGCTCGCGCTGCATCCGGTCGAAGAGTATCCGCTCGTTCGTCAGCGTAAACGGCATCACCTCGAGATAGCCGAGGCCGACGAATATGGACCGCGTAACTCCCATCAGGGCATTGATCGGATGCTCCTGTGCGGTGGTAAAGGTCGGCGGCAGCTCAGCAGCGAAATGCTCGTATCCGTACGCGATCGCCACGTCCTCAAAGACGTCCCAGTCGTGCAGAATATCCGCCCGGTAGCAGGGAACCCGGACACGAAGCAGCCCGTCGCCCGCAGGCTCCGCACCGAACCGCATCTTCCGGAGGAGTGCTGCCATCGACTCCGCCGTCAGCGGGATGCCGAGCAGTCCAGCGCACTCATCCACACTGACCTGCCGCTCCGCCGGCGCAAGCGACGGCATCTCGAGGCCGTCGACGGTAACGGACTCTATCGTCGCCCCCGCCTCGGCGAGAGCGGTGCAGATGATGTTCACGGCGATCATCACCGCCCGTTTATCGGTGCCGGTCGTATCGAGGAGGATGTTTCGAGTCTCGGTCGTCACCCGCGTCAGTTCGCCGTTGATGATCGGCGGGAACGAGAGCACCCGGTCGTCGGCATCGACGATCAGCGGGAAGCGGGGGAAATCCTGTACGAGGCGGGCGTAGTCACGCCCTTTCGGGTGTTCCGCGAGCATCTCGTCGAGCGTCATCTCCCGCTCAAAGTCGAGCGGCACGAAGGAGCGGTCACGCGGCGATGCGATGTAGCGGAACGGGGGCGTGACCCTATCGAGGTCGTGAACGCCTATCGCCACCTTGGCACGGCCGCGGCCGACCGCCCAGTGCAGCGCCTCCTGCAGCCCCATCAGGCTCTCGATCGCTTCTTCGTCGAGCGAGACGTTCCGGATCACCGCAGAGCCGAGGAAGGGCCGGATCTCGGCAAGCCCGGGATCGACCGAGAAGGCTATCCCTGACGGGCGGACATCATAGATGTTCAGTCCCTCCTCTATCCCGAGGAAACCCCGCATGGCGCGGGCGACCCCTTCGGTGGAGAAGAGATCGGGGCGGTCAGGGAAAAACTCGATATCGGCGTGGTCGTCTTCTATCCGCTCGATATCGGCACCGATCATCGGCACCCGGTCGATGATCGTCTTCCGGTCGGTGCCGGTCAGCCGTTCGAGATATGCATAGGGCAGGGTAATAATCGGCATGCTTCTCTCTCCCTCACTCGCCGCCGGATGGCTGTCTGCCGACGATCGGTGTCTCCCGTATCCATTCTATATCGCTGCGGTAGAGCTGCCGGAGGTCCTTGAGCCCGACCTTCAGCATGGCAAGCCGGCTCACGCCGAGTCCCCAGGCGAGCACCGGATGTTTGATGCCGCACGGGGCGGTGACTTCCTGGCGGAAGATGCCTGCCCCGCCGAGCTCCACCCAGCCAAGACCGTCCACCCAGACCTCGGGCTCCACGGACGGCTCGGTGTACGGGAAGTAGGCCGGCCGGAACCGAACGTCTTCAAAGCCCATCTTCCCGTAAAACTCCTTTAAGAGACCGAGCAGGTGGCTGAAGGTTACACCTTCGTCCATCACGATACCCTCGAGCTGCTCGAACTCCGGGAGGTGGGTCGGGTCGATCGTCTCCCGCCGGTACACCCGGCCGATGCAGAAGGCCTTTACCGGCGGCTTTGGATGCTCTGCGAGGTGCTGGATGGAGAGGCTGGTCGTGTGCGTCCGGAGTACGCACTGCTGCGCCTTTTTGCTGCTCCAGACGCCTCCCCACCCGGTGGACGAGGTCTCCCCGCCGTGCTCGTGCATATCCCGGACCCGCTCGAAACCTGCCGGGAGCGGCCACTCTTCACCGAGGAAGAAGGTGTCCTGCATCTCGCGTGCCGGGTGGTCCTGCGGCTGGAAGAGGGCGTCGAAGTTCCAGAACGAGCTCTGGACGATACTGCCGTGGATCTCGGTAAAGCCCATATCCAGGAGAATTCTCCGCATATCGTCGAGCATCCGCTGGTAAGGATGCACTTTTCCGGGGTAGATCCTCTTTGGAAGTTTCTCCACGCTGTAGCGGCGGAGATTGAGATCATTCCACTCACCGGTGATGATCTGCTCCCGGGTGAGCGTGCCCACCTCTTCACGGAGATCGAGCCCGCGGCGGGCGAGGGCGCGGCCTTCCGGCGTGATCGCAACGGTGTACGTAACGGTCTCGTCCTCCTGCACGAGTCCGCGCTTCCGGAGCTCGGCGATCCCCTCACCACCCTCGTCTACGGGACCCTTCGTGAGCTTCGCAAAAACGAGCTCGTCCGCTCCGAGTTCAGGGCTCCCATCCTTCCGGACGATCCCGTCCCGGATGGTGATCCAGCCTTTTTTCCGCATCTGACCGATCCCGATCTTCGCGAGCGGGTGCTGCTGGAGATCCCGCATGGGAATCTCTTCGGCAAAACTCTCGAGCAATTGCCGTTCGGGGAGACCGGCTCCCGCGTACTTCGCTCCTTCTTCAGTCAGGGTATCGACTGTTCTGACGTGCCGCTTAAGCGTCGCGAGACCGCGATCGCTCGCAAGGAGGGCGTACTGCACCACCGCCTCTTTTCGCGCATCCATCCGGTCGGCAAGGGTTGCAGCATCGGCTGAGCCAAGGGGCTCGAGAGCGACGAGCAGTCTCTTTTCGTTTAATGTCAGTTCCACCGGTTACACCTCCACCATATGCTCCACCGCATCCATCTTCTCACGCAGGTCTTTGACGAAAGAAACGACCCGCTCGAAGGTCTCCTTCTTGCACTGTCCACAGGTCAGCTCGCCCCCGACGCACCGGCGGCGGATCTCGGCGAGTTCGGCATCGTCTTCGACCATGTGAAAGAGGTTTAAGAGGTAGACGGAGCAGCGGTCCGGCTCGCCGCCGAGCTCTTTCTGCTCTTCGAGGGTCATCCGCCCGCCGGTCAATGCCGACATCACCTTCTTTTTAATCGCTTTCTCGGGCTCGTAGAAGCCGAACGAGCTCTCCGGGACGCTGCTTGACATCTTGCCGCCCTGCAGGCCGGGCATAAAGATATGGTAGGTCGACGACGGCGAGTAGAACCCGAAACCACCATGCTCGATCTCGATTCCCCGGACGACCTCACTGACCCGGCCGAAGGGCACACCCCTGATATCCACGTGTGCCTCGTACTTCTTCGAGCCCGGGAATGCACGGTGCACGGCAGCGATCGCCGGTTCAGGGGCGTTCTTCGACCTGACCGAGACGTACTCGCCCCGGTCCTCGACGGTAAACATCCGGAGTTTGTGCGCCACGTCGCGGGTAAGCCGGATATGCGGGTCCTGATCGATCCCCACCGGCACGATCGTGGGGGCAGGGCCTGCATCGAGCTGAGGGTAGAGAATATCCGCCACCTGGGTGATCACGCTCATCGCGTGAGAGAGAGACGTTTCCGGCCCGAACCCGTAGATGGCTGAGAGATCGGAGAAGTTCACCTTGGTGGACGCCTCAAACGCCAGGTCTTTTAGGCGGTTATTCCGGCTCTGGAAGTACGTCGTCCCCTCAAAGCCGAGTGCATAGAGGCACTTGAGGTACTCTCTGCCGTACTCCCGGCACTTCTCCCACGATATCCCCCGGACGGCATGTGCCTCACGGTCGGCGATAGCGATATAGCCGGTCCCGCCCTGCCGGACGTGCCAGACGACCTCTTTCATGACCATCAAGTGTCCGAGATGGGGAAGACCGGACGGCATGAAGCCGGTGAGTACGTGGAACGGCTTCTTATCCCGTATCGCATCGACTATCGGCTGATAGTCGCGGTGACCGACGACGATCCCTCTCCGCATGAACGACGGGATCTCAGGAAGCCTCTCTGCGACCGGCATGATCGGTTCGATGCCGAACTCGGAGAAGAGTTTCCCGATATCGCCGGTCTGGTTATTCGACCATGGATTTATTCCGGATTGCATGGAAACGATCCTCACAGTTTTATTCGTGTAAATTCGATATATCTGACGTCGATACTCTGTACACAGCCAAACAGCATCTTCTTTTTGACGCTGTGGGCGAGCCTGACCGACCGGGAGATGGTGCTCATCGGGAGCGAGACGCCGGACGGCATCGCATGCACCAGCATCTCCGAGTGCGTCTTCTTCCCGGAGTAGACCCGGAAGTGATGGCCGAACTTATATCCGGTTCTCGGGATGTAGCCTTTGTCCCGGAGATCCGCATACACACGCTCCTTCTCGCGGATCTCAACGTCCTTCTCGCCCACAGTCTCTACAAATGTATCGGCGTCGATTGCCGCGCCGTCCGACCGGAGGAGAAGAGCTTCACGCCGAACGAGGTAGATCGTCTCGACGGGTCGGAGCATCAGTCGTTCCGCATCAAGCCTTTTCCCATACCAGTCCTCCTCAAGGGCGGAGCCAGGAGGGAGATGCGCAAGCGCGTACGTTCCGTAGACGGCTGCGTTCACCGGTTCGCCGTGAGACGGAGGGGCAATCTCCGGCAGATTCTGAACCTTGACCTCGTAGTAGGTGAGCTCGTCCTCGTCGTCCACGACGGCGAGGACATACTGTTTGCGCATATTGGTTGCGGCGAGGACATCCTCGCTGAGTCTCTCAAAGTCGATGAGATCTCGCTCGGAGAGCACGCGGACGAGGTACTGTGATCTCCCGCCGCCCGGTTTGTGCCCCCGGCGAAACACCCGGAAGTCGTGGGGGCCGGGCTGCACCACATACCCCCGCTCACGGATATCCCGGTAGACGAGGTAACTCCTGATGAAGTTCTGCTGACCGGCAAAGTACCCGAGCAGTGCATCGAAGCCGTACTCCTGCACCTCGATCTTGCCGCGCTCAATAAGGTACAGAGCCTCCTGCGGTGCAAGCCGCAGTCCTCCCCCTTCCTGTCTGCCGTATCCGCCCTGTTCGTAGAAGGTGCGCCCTTCCCCGCCGAGCCGCACCCATGCCCCGTCGAATATCGCCTTCACTCCATCAGTATTGGAAGTGAACGGTCATTAAATCAATTGCCGCACTACCGGAAGGCCACCGGGTTTGGCGAAGAGGAAAGTGAACAAAGAATTTCTTGGAGACAGAGCCGCAGATGAGTACGGTAGCCATAACAGGAAGCAATTCCCCGCCCGGATTTCGGATTTGCGTGCTTATTGCGCCTCTTATCGCCACCCAGTTCTTCACCGTGCAAGGTGCCGCTGCAGAGGAAGCACCCCCTGTTGAGTGGAATAAAACCTTCGGCATCGACCTCCGAAACAAATTCGAGCAGGTTTAACAGACTCCTGACGGCGGATACCTGATCGGCGGGCAGGTCAACGACGATGCAGTCGCGATCAGGACGGACGACCAGGGGGACGTGCAGTGGAACAGAACATTCCAGCGCGGTGCCGCCTATGCCGCCGATCTGACCAAAGACGGCGGGTATATCCTCGCCTGCATCACGTTTCCGGAGGCGGGCATGACGGATGCGTGGCTTGCGAAACTGCAGGATCTCCGGCAGTCGGATCAGGCTTTCCCCGGGTTCGGTCTCCTCACTGCAGTGGGGGCATTCGGAGTTCTGCTCTTTCTGCGCAGGCGATAAGCCTTGCGAGAACATCTGCGAGGGCGCTTCAAAAACCCCATCCCCTCCGGGAACAGGAGGCCGACGCCCCGCACATTGACTTTACTCCATTTTCTCCATCATAAAGATGGAATCGAAAAGAAAAAGGTGGGGTTACTGCCTGTGCCGCGCCGTGTAGATGTATGCTCCGCCGACCAGAACGAAGAGAGCACACAGCCCGATTGCGATCTGCATGAACGGTAATCCTCCGCTGCTGTCTGTCGTCCCGGAGTCGGCCGAGACTACGAACCCCGCAGCAAGGGGATCGGCGACCGGCGGCTCGGTGAAGAGCGCATAGATGCTGAAGTGATCGATCGATGCCGAGACCGTCCGGTTTGCATCGTCTACCGTCGCCGGAATATCTTCCCACACCCCGGCAATCCCGTTATACCACTTCACCGAAAATATGCTGTTTCCGGCGATATGCTCGTCCCATATCTCATCAGGGAGTGTGAACGTCACCGTGACGGCAGGGTCGAAGGATGCACCGTCGGGCCCGAACCGGTAGGCGTATCCGGAAACAAGTACAGCGGTTCCATCGGGCGAGGCGGGAAGATCTGCCGCATCAATGGGATCGACGCTGATACTTTCAAGGGAAGTCCCGTTATCGCAGAGAGCCCTGACCCCTTCGTCGAGGAAAAGGGCAGTCACGTTGTCGGATGATACGAAGACCATCCGCTGAGTCGCTATCCCGGACGCGTTCACCCCGATGGGAGTAACCGTCTCGTTAGTGGCGACCGGCTCCGGCGCTACGGTCGGCGTAGGAGTCGACGTGGAATGGGACCTGCCACTCCCACCGCCGCCACCACCGCTGCTCGATACAACAGGGGCCGGCGATACCGAGATATTCCAGGCCGCTTCCGTCGTGTTCTCTCCGGCCGGATTGCTGACGGTCAGGGAAACAGTGAACGTCCCCGCCGGGTATGCATGGGACGGATTCTGTTCCGTCGAGGTCGAACCGTCACCGAAGTCCCAGAGCCACGAGGTCGGAACGCCGATGGATGTGTCGGTGAACCCCACGGTGAGCGGAGCCGTGCCGCTGGATGCATCCGCCGTGAAGTTTGCCGAGGGCGGGACGAAGAGCTGGATATACCCGGCTTTTTCTTCGGTCGCACTGCCGACGGCATTCGTCACCGTCAGTGAAACGGTGTATGTCCCTGCTACAGTATAGGTGTGAACCGGGTTCTGCTCAGTCGAGGTCTGATTATCGCCGAAGTCCCAGGACCACGAGGTCGGGTCGTCGGTCGATGCGTCGATGAATGCAACGGTCAGAGGCACTCCCCCTTCCGTCACGTTCGCCTCGAAGAGCACTCCGGGCAGGACGGTTGCAGTGATAGAGTCGGTCTCGACCCGGGTGTCATTTGAAAGGGCGTTCGTTACGGTCATTGAGACGGTGTACACGCCTCCTGCAGTATAGACATGGACCGGGTTCTGCTCAGTCGAGGTCTGATTATCGCCGAAGTCCCAGGACCACGAGGTCGGACTGCCTACTGATGTGTCGGTGAACCCGACGGCGAACGGCACCACACCTCCGGTCACATTGACCTCAAAAGATGCGGACACCGGTTCGATCACCGTTATGACCTGCTCCTCGATGTCGCTGCCTGCCGCATTGGTTGCGTTCAGCGTGACCGTATACGTGCCCGTCGCGGTATAGGTGTGAGAAGCATTCTGCTCGGTCGAGGTCGCACCGTCACCGAACTCCCAGGACCACGAGGTCGGGTCGCCGGTCGATCTGTCGGTGAACTGCACGGTGAGCGGGGCCATGCCGGAAGAGACATTCGCATCGAAGGCTGCACCGGGAAGCACGCCAACCCTGATCAGGTCGGGCTTCTCTTCAGGTACTGCTCCCGAACTCATTTGTTGCATTCAGAGAGACCGTATACATACCTTCTGCAGTATAGGTGTGGACCGGGCTCTGCTCATCTGAGGTCGCGCCGTCACCGAAGTCCCAGGACCATGAGGTCGGACTGCCGGTTGATGTGTCGGTGAACCCGACAGTAAGCGGCGTTGTGCCCGAGGTCGCATTCGCCGTGAAGGACGCTGTCACCGGCTCGGCCACCGTTATGATGCCGATCCGCTCCTCGATGTCGCTGCCCGCCGCGTTGGTTGCGTTCAGCGTGACCGTATACGTGCCCGTCGCGGTATAGGTATGAGAAGCATTCTGCTCGGTCGAGGTCGCACCGTCACCGAACTCCCAGGACCACGAGGTCGGGTCGCCGGTCGATCTGTCGGTGAACTGCACAGTGAGCGGAGCCATGCCGGAAGAGACATTCGCGTCGAAGGCTGCATCGGGAAGCACGGCAACCCGGATCAGGTCGGGCTTCTCTTCAGTACTGCTCTCGAACTCATCTGCTACGGTCAGCGAGACCGTATACGTGCCTACTTCCGTATAGATGTGGAGCGGGTTCTGCTCATCCGAGGTCGAACCGTCACCAAAGTCCCAGAGCCACGAGGTCGGAACGCCGGTCGATTCATCGGTAAACTGCACGTCAAGCGGCATCTCGCCGCCTGTCGGCGATGCGGAGAAAGAGGCCACCGGGGCATCGCCGCCTGTGACCGTATAGAGGTAAATGTCAGCGTTGCTGTTGCCGTTCCTGCGATCCTCCCAGACAACCCGGTTCCCGGAGACTGAGGGGAGCCACTGATTGGCGGTCGCGGTCGTGATGAGCGTCTCGGTCTTGGTGAGGCGGTCGTAGATGCAGATATCCCAGAAGTAGAACCCATTGTGGTTCCTGTAGTCCTCCCATGCGATCAGGTTGCCGTCGATCACCGGCGAGACCTGGGAAGTGGCGTTGTCCGTGATCTGCTCCTCAACACGGGTAGCAAAGTCATACAGATAGATATCCGCATTCCCATTCCGTTCATCCTCCCACAGGATGATATCACCGGATATCGCCGGGTAGGTCTGGCGAGCGGGATCGTCGGTGATCCGGATCTGTTTATCCTCCGCGATATCGTAGGCGTATATCTCGCCGTTGCCGTCCCGGTTATCTTCCCAGGCCACCAAGTTTCCTGATATCGCAGGCCACCAGGTCGTGACGGCGTTGCAGGGTATCAGGACCTCCATGCCGGTCGGGATATCATAGAGGCAGATGTGCATCCCGCTGTTTCGAACGTCGTACCAGACGACCTTATCACCGGAGACAACCGGGTGCCACTGGCTGGCCGTCGCGCTGGTAAGTTGAATCTCCTGATCGGTCGTGAGATCGTACAGGTAGATATCCAGGTTTCCGTTCCGGTTATCCTCCCAGACGATCCGGTTGCCCGAGACTGAAGGGTAATTTGGAAGAGCCGAATCGGTCGTTATCCGCGTCTCCGCATCGGTTGCGAGATCGTAGAGATAGATCTCCCCGTCGCCGCTTCGGTAATCGGTCCAGACAATGAGATTGCCGTCGATGTCGGGTCTGATCTGCTGTCCCGGCGCCGTACAGATCGGCGTTTCGCTACCGGGAGCAGCGAGAGTCGGCAGTACCAGCAGCGATGCCGCCAGGACTGCGCAGAGTAGAATATGTCGTGTATCGTGTACCATTCGTTGATCACCATGGATGAGAGCATTCCCCCTATGCATCCTCACACGTTGGTTCGGCAATTGCATGATCGGCAGAGCGGCATGGGTGCGATACGTTCGTCACGTTGCAGCCCTCTGCCGACCCTAAGGGTGATGGGGAGAGCACCTTTATCACATATAAAAGTATCTCAGCACGAGAGGTGATGGGGAGGAGCTGTTCGGGAAACGAGTATTATAAAAATAGTAGAATATTATGCGGAACCCTGTCTGGCCTGTAGGGGATCGGCTATCAGGGCCTGGCAAGTTCCCTGACAACGGAGATGTTCCCTGCATCGTCACGCCGCTCATCCACCGGGGTTTCGCAGATCAGCGGCAGATCGCGCACAGCCGGATGATGGAGGAGGAGACGGAACCCCTCCTCGCCGATACACCCAAGACCGATATGCTCATGCCGGTCGAGATGGCTGCCGAGGTCTCCCTTCGTATCGTTCAGGTGAATCACCCGCAGGTGCGCGAGATCAATCCGGTCGTCGAAGATCCCGAATGTCTCTTCGATACCGTCCTCGGTCCGGAGTTCATAGCCTGCCGCGAAGGCGTGACAGGTATCGAAGCAGATACCGATACGGCTCAGATTCTCGATGCCGTCCATGATCCGGCGGATGTCGTCGGCAGTCGTCCCCACACTGTTCTTATCCCCCGCCGTATTCTCGAGGAGCAGCATTACATCGGTATCCGTATCGGCGAGCGCCCGGTTGACGGCATCGGCCACCCGCTGCATCCCGATCTTGACCCCAACGCCGCCGTGGTGCCCGAGATGGGTGACCAGGTATGGGATACCGAGCGCCCCGCACCGCTCGAGCTCGGCGGTCAGCGTCCCGACGGCCTTTTCGAAGTTCTCATCGTTCGACGTCGCCAGGTTCGGAAGATAGGGCATATGATCGATGACGGGGTGGAGATTTACCGAGGATACCCGGTTCCTGAACGCCGCCACGGCGTCCGCATCCAGTTCCTTCGCTTTCCAGCCCCGCGGGTTTCTCGAAAAGATCTGAAACGTATCGCAGCCCCGCTCCTCTGCCCTCTCTATCGCCAGCTCGATCGATCCGGCGATCGAGACGTGGCATCCAACCCGCACCATTGCAGTCACCTATGGAGCAAAAGAGATGTTAGGTATTCCCATCAGGGGCCGATCAGAGCCTCGAGCTCGCCGAGAACAGCCTTGCCAAACTCCCGTGTTCCGGTCGCCCCCCCGAGATCGGGTGTCCGGACGCCCTTCGCAACGGTCAGCCGAACGGCCTCTTCGACCGTTGTTGCATGTTCCGTGTCCCCGAAGTGCCGCAGCATCATTGCGCCGCTCTTGATCGCCGCTATCGGGTTTGCGACGTTCTTCCCGGCGATATCCGGGGCACTTCCGTGAACCGGTTCGAAGAACGCATGCGTATCGCCGATGTTGGCGCTCGGGAGCAGCCCGAGCCCCCCGACGAGGTACGCGGCGGCGTCGCTCAGGATATCCCCGAACATGTTGGTCGTGACGATGACATCGTAGCGGGCAGGGTGCATCAGGATGTCGAGGCAGAGTGCATCGATATAGTGGGCTTTGTACGGCACCCCCGCTTCTTCGGCCTCGCTTGAGCAGATCCCGAGGAAGAAAGCGTCCGACTTGAGAACGTTCGCTTTGTTGCCGATCGTCAGGTGCCGCCGCTGCTTTGCAAGGGTGCAGGCGCACCGGGCAATCCGCCGGCTCCCCTTCTCCGTAATCACCCGCAGGGTGCAGGCGCGGTCGGCCTCCCGCCACTCGATCCCCGAGTAGAGACCTTCGGTATTCTCCCGCACGATGACGAGATCGAACCCGTCACCGCGGATCGGGCGGATGTTGGCATAGAGGTCGAGTTCATGCCGGATCTGCAGAAGGACGCTCCGGTACTCCGGGTCGGGAGGTGTCGTCACGGCACCGAAGAGGATCGCGTCGGCCGACCTGAGGCGCTCCATCGTCTCCGCATCGCAGGCACTCCCCGTCCGCTTCCATCGCCCGTAGCCGACCTCGACGTCGTATAACGAAAAATCCGGCCTGACCGCCTCGATGACGGCACGGGCAACCGGGATAACCTCCTGCCCGATACCGTCCCCTTCAACAACCGCTATCTGCACCATCGCATCGCCACCTCCTCGCAACCTCCGTCACCGCACCTGCAATCGCCGCCGGCGGTGCGCCCCAGTGCACCACGGCACCGAACTTTCCGTCGTACGTTCCGACTCCTTCCCGCTCACTCCTGCAGCAGCGGGCGATGAACGGTTCCTGCTCCACCGCAGAGAGCGGGCAGGTGTTCTCGAGTTCGAACGCCTCGCCGTAACACTCCCGGACAAGGTCCCTGCCGGTCATGCACCCGGCCACCCGGTCGCCGCCGTGCACGGCATCCGCATCGAGCGTCCGGGAAAAACCCGCTGCACGGCAGGGATAGAGATCGGCATCGATCTCCGCGATATCCCGGAGGTGCTCCACAAAGACCACCTCAAGGTCGCCGAAGAGACCGCATGCTTCGAGGTCTTTGATGGTGGCGGCAAGGTGGGGGCGGGGAGGCTGTATATCGTAGACGTGCAGGCGGAGAAATCCGGAGAGGTCGGGATCGAGGACAAACGACGTATGCTCGTCGTATCCCGTGAAGACGGTGCAGCGCCGCCCGGACAGGAGCGCCTTCTCGACGAGGCCCCGTCGGTCATGGAGCTGCACCCGATCCGGATAGCAGACGACGTCGTCTCCTGCGGCAAGAACGCGCATCGCGATCACCTCCCGCATCAGCCCTACCCCGGTCCGGTCGAGCTCGACTTCGAGTACCTCGTGCCCGTTCTCCGTCTCGCGGATGATGTAGCGGGTCAGGAAGTAGACCAGTTCGCCGCACGGACGATGGCCGGCATCGTATCCGACCTCTTTGCAGTGTGCGGGGAAGATCACCGCTGCGACCTCCAGTACCCGACAAGGCCGCCTGCCGCCAGGATCTCGACCATTCGCGGTGAGAGAGGGCGGGCAGAGTATCGTGCACCGTCCACCTCGACCCACCCCTCATCGAGGTCGAACCGGACAAGCGCCCCTTCGACACAGGGAAGATCGGCCTCGATAACGGGGAGGCCGATATTGATCGCATTTCTAAAGAAGATACGGGCAAACGAAGGGGCGACGATCCCGACAACCCCGGCCTCCCGAAGAGCGATGACCGCCTGTTCCCGGGACGAGCCGCAACCCATGTTCTTCCCTGCGACGACCACGGCACCGGCGAGACGGCCTGCGAGGGCCGGGTCGAGGTCTTCAAGGACGTGCTCCGCCCAGACAGAGCGGTCTTTGGTGCGGAGGTAGCGACCGGCGATGATGACGTCGGTGTCGATATCGCTGCCGAGGCAGACGGCACGGCCTTCACCGTACATTATGGAGCCTCCGGTTCGGTTATCGTGCCGGTAAGAGCACTTGCCGCTGCGGTGGCAACCGACGAGAGGTAGATCTCGCCGCCCACGCCCATCCGGTTCTTGAAGTTCCGGTTGGCGGTCGATAGGCAGACCTCGCCCTCGCCCAGCACCCCGGTGTGGGCGCCGAGGCAGGGCCCGCAGCCGGGAGTTCCCACACTGCAGCCCGCTTCCACGATATCCGCAAGGGCGCCGGACTGTGCGGCCGCCTGGAGCACGGCCCGTGATGCGGGCACGACGATCGTCCTGACCGCGACCTTCTCCCCGCGCACGATCCGGGCAAATCGTTGCAGGTCTTCGAATCTGCCATTGGTGCAGGTTCCGACGAAGACCTGATCGAGCGGTATCCCGGCAACCTCCGCTACTTCGCGGACGGTATCCACCCGGTGCGGCACCGCGACCAGGGGGGTGATCGCCCCGAGATCGAACTCGAGAGATTGTACGTACTTCGCCTCCTCCGGCGCCTGACGCCCGGCGGCGACGCCGCATCCCGCAAGATAGCGGACCGTGGTGGTATCGGCATAGAACATCCCGGTCTTCGCGCCGGTCTCGACGGCCATATTGCAGAGGGTGAGCCTTCCGGCCATGGAGATATCTGCCGCCGCTTCGCCCACGAACTCGAGCGCCCGGTACGACGCTCCGTCCATACCGAGCCTCCCGACGTAAGCGAGCGCCAGATCTTTCGGTTCTGCCGCTCCCTGCAGGTGGCCGGTGAGGGAGAGTTCGATCGTCTCCGGCACTCTAAACCAGGTGGAGCCTGACGCCCAGATCGCGGCCATATCCGTCGCACCCACCCCGGTCGCAAACGCCCCGAAGGCACCGAGGGTGCAGGTGTGCGAGTCGGCACCGACAACGATCTGCCCGGGAAGGACGACTCCTTCGCTTAAGACCTGGTGGCAGATACCCCCGCCGACGTCGGAGAACGCGAGGCCGGCGGAGCAGGCGTACTCCCGCAGTTCCTTCTGCAGGTTCGCCGTCGTCGAGGTGTTTGCAGGAACGATATGGTCGAAGATGAGGTGCACCCGCTCGGGGCAGGGCAGCATCTCCACTCCCATCTCCCGGAGCGTCTCCCGCGTGAGAACCCCGGTCCCGTCGTGGGCGAAGGCAAGATCGACGGCACGATCCACGTACGCTCCTTCGGCCGCCCCGAGGATACGTTCGGCGAGGGTACTCATGCTCCCGTGACCCCCTTCGCCCGTTTCAGAATATCACAGAGGACATCCGGCGTGATGCTGCATTTGCCTTCACCGCAGATCTTGATCTGATCCAGCACCCACCGGAGCTGACCGTCGTTCAGGGTGAATCCGTGCGCCTTTGCCACATGCTCGACGGCACGTCTCCCCGTATGCTTGCCGAGGATGAACCGCCGCTCGCCGCCGACGAGCTCGGGCATGATATACTCATACGTCAGCGGGTCTTCGAGAATTGCCGCGATATGAATTCCGCTCTCGTGGGCGAAGGCGTGCTCCCCGACAATCGGCTTCGTTTTTGCAGGAAGGATCCCGGAAACCTGCGCAACGTACCGGGAGAGATCGGTGAGACCCGCAAGGTCGTAGCGGTCGATACCGCCTTTCATGCGGAGGGCGACCAGCACCTCTTCGAGGGCTGCGTTCCCGGCACGCTCGCCGATCCCGTTGACGGTCGTGTGGAGCTGGTAGGCTCCCGTAGCCGCCGCCGTTATGGTATTGGCGGAGGCGCACCCGAGATCGTTGTGGCAGTGCACGCAGAGAGGGTGGTCCACCGCACCGGTGATCGTCGTCACGGCCTGCTGCATCTCGAGGGGTGTTAAGCACCCCACCGTATCGGCAAAACTGACGAGATCGGCGCCGTGCTCGGCGCCCCGGGTGTACATCTCGATGAGGAATGCGATATCGGTGCGGGAGGCATCCTCGGCGGCGAATCGCACCTGGACGCCGTGATCCGAGGCGTATTCCACCATCGCGAGGGCATCTTCGAGCACCTGCTCCCGGGGCTTGCGGTATTTGTGCCTGATATGCAGGTCCGACGTTGCGATGAAGATGCTGACCATATCGACGTCGCAGTCGATAGCGGTCTCGACGTCGGCTTTCAGCGCTCTGGCGAGACAGCAGATGCGGGAGGAGAGGCCGCTTCGCGCAATGGCGGTGACGCAGTCCTTCTCCGAGGGAGAGACAACCGGAAATCCCGCTTCGATCACCTCGACGCCGACGGCGTCGAGGCGTTCTGCGATCTTCATCTTCTCTTCACAGGTAAACGATACGCCGGGAGTCTGCTCTCCGTCTCGCAGCGTCACGTCACAGATCTCAATATGCCACGGTTTCATGTCGTCCATCCTCCGGACAGGTACCCTCAACCACCACGGTACGGGGTTCCTCGGGCACGTACAGCACCTCGCGCAGGGCTTCCTCGTCACCGGCAGTAACGGTGAACGGCTCCGCCCAGGCGAGGTACTTATGGATATCGTATGCGGGGTGACCACCGGTCATCCCCATACGGTTGTTCTTCAGAACGATACAGAGAAGCGGTTTACGCTTCTCATAGACGTCAATGAGAGCGTTGATGCCGGAATGGAGCAGGGCATAGTCCCCGGTGAGTGCTACCCTCGTGCTGGCCGCAGCAACGGCGACGGACGACCCGAGGCCGTAACTTGCCTCGCCCACCCGGTAGGGGGGATTCATCGCCAGCACCGAGCAGCCCATATCGCAGATCGCCCGAAGACCCCGCTTCCTCATAAGGGAGAAGACAGCGATGGAACGGGCACTCCCGGCAGAATGTCCGATGAGTAGCCGCGGGTCTCCATCCGTTCCGGAGTCCCGGAGAGAACGGGAGGTTTGCACCACCGGTGCTCCCGCAGAAACGGCCGGCCGTGCTCGCAGGTATCGGCAAGGAGTGCCGGTTCTGCAGGCGGGGGATAGACCGTGACGGCCTGTGATTCTCCGAAGCACGTACCGACACCGACCGTTCCGCCCGTCACGCGGTTCAGCGAAGAATCGCGCGACCAGGCAAACATGGCGGCAGTCCGCCGTTCGGCATCGGCAACACGGCCTGGAAGCGTCAGCCCCGGATCGGCAAGCCGACCGGTGCCGCTCGTTCGCACGACCTCCCCTTCAGGGATATCGGCATCGAGAAGGAATGGGGTGACCCGGAGCAGTGCGGCGCGGGAGAAGGTCTCCGAAGCTTCGAACGCAGTCTCCACCGCCTGCCGACAGGTTGCGATGCCCGGTTCCAGCACGGGGATCTCTGCCAGTTCCCCGTAGTAGCGGGAGTCCTGAGCGTTCTGCGACGCCACCACGTCGACATCGTCCCCTGCGACGACCACCACGCCCCCGCGAAGTCCCTGGGTGGTTGCGTTGACCAGCGGGTCGGCACAGGCGTTCAGCCCGACGTGTTTGACCACGACTGCCGCCCGGCGGCCGGCGAGGGAGTCCCCGAGGGCGTACTCGAGTGCCACCTTCTCGTTGACGGCAATCTCGGCGTCGAGAAGCGCCGCAAGCCCGGAGATGGGATAGCCCGGAACGGTGTAAAACCGGTCGGCGGAACGCCGGAGTGCCGATGCAAGCGCCGCATCACCCTTCATGGTGTATCCCTCCCCGGCACAAGGTCGCAGCCGGTGCAGGCCGAGCACATCGAAAGAGCGTTTTTCGGCCTGATGTCCTCACGCTGCAGGGCTCGTTCATGGATCTCCAAGATCCGGAGGAGCCGGGATGCAGACGGGCGAGGTCTGTCGGCAAGGTCGGCTGCCGGCGAGAGTGGGCGGAGTACCGGGGATGACCCCAATCCGGGCGAGGTCGGTGATGCACCGCTCAAGGTCTTCGTCCGTCTCGCCAAGGCCGACGATGACGTTCGAGAAGACACGGCCACGGCCGAAGAGTGCAACCGACTGCCGGAGCACCTCCCATACGAATCCCCAGTCAAGGCCGGGGCACATCTCTGCGAAAATGGCAGGGGTCGCCGCCTCGATATTGAACTTCACTTCGGCAACACCGAGGTCGTGGAGCAGGCGGGGGGTGTTCTTTGTCGGGTAGATGGAGACGCCGATCGGAAGATCGAACCGCCGTAGCGCCTTCACGACATCGAGCACGTATGCTTCTTCCTCCGGAACCGTCGATGCAACCCCGGACGTGATCGAGATGGCGTCGATCCCGTCCTTCACGCTCCCGACGAGTCCGACGATCTCATCGACCGATTTCCGCCTTCCCTCGAGAGACGGAACCGGGCAGTAGCGGCACCGGAAGATACACCTCCCGGTGACGGTGATGTACGCTTGCCGGGGGCAGTGCAGGGCCGCCGGTTCAAGCCGGCCGAAGACCGGCTCGCCCCCGATGATCAACTGTGCCTCCCCACCGCCTGTGTGTTCGAGCGTAAGAAGGGCTGCCGGATCGACGGTCAGCCTGACACGGCGGTCACCGACGGCAAAGAAGACCGAACCCGACCCTCCGGCAGAAGGACCGGCAGCGGAGCGGGATACATAGGTATCCGCCGCTTCTCCGGTCAGCCTGACCGAGCCCTCCGCAAGCAGGGTTGCCTTCAGTCGTTTCCAGTCCATAACGCGAGCGCCTCGTCGTATCTGGTCGCAAAGGGGATCGCGGCCACCGCCCCGATGATGCCCCGGCCATCCATGGCGATCGTCAGGCGGGGATCGTCGAGTGCCGCGAGGTCGTCGTGCGAGACCTCGCCGCTCTTGACCTTCCGCCCGAACACCTCGAGCGGCCCTGGATGAAAACCGCGGTAGACGGCCATACCGGTCTTGTCGGAGAGCGTGTACTCCTCGAGATACTCCCGGAAACGCCGGACGAGCCCCACCGGATCGTCGGACGCGAACTCGCAAGCGATTGCAACGCAGTTCTTCGTCCGATACGGGACAGGGTAGAGTTGAACGATGGTGTGAGAGAGGTAGCGAGACCGCGCATCCTCGACCGCGCGTGCGATGTTGTGCGCCAGCGTCCAGGTCGCACCCTCCTCGGGGGTATCCGTATCGTCCACCCCTATCAGCACCCGTTCTCTCCTCGGGAGCCAGATGGTGGAGCCGGCAAGCCTCCCCCCGCCGGCGGGGTCGCTCCGGAATCGGGTGACCCCGGGCGCGGATGCACGGCATATGGAGGCGCCGACGCCTCCGCCCCCAAGACCACGGTAGGTGATGGCGATCTCGGAATCATCCACCTCGACGCCGGCGATCCCCGCCGGGAATCGCGAGCCTTCGAGGGCAAGGTCGGCTAAACCGGTCCTGAGAAGATACCGGTTCGTCGACCCGACGGTGCGGATCGATTCGACAAGCGGGCTCTGCGCGTAGTGGTGTTTCACCCACATCGCCCCTCCGACACAGTCGAAGAACTCTACCAGCTCGACACGAGTTCCGTCGTCGTCTGCCACCGCGACGATCTGAGGATACCGGATCGTGTAGGGATCAGAGAGTTTCTCCATACAGCCCTGCCGCTTCACTACCCTTGTTCGCCCAGAGCACCGCGCCAAGTGCCCCAATCCGCCCTTTCCTCCCGGTACGGTCGATGTATTGGATGCCGAGCCGCTCTGCTTCCGCGTGCGCTTCGTCAAGCGTCAGGATATCCGTCTTCACCCGCCGGAGGAACTCCGATTCTTCAGGGAACGCAATCCCCCGGAAGACGGCGATACCCGTATCGTTGCTGACTGCCCGGGACTCGATGAAATCGCGCACGTAGGTAAGAAGTTCGTCGACCCGGCCCGGCATGAACCGCAAAGTTCAGTGCAGAACCCACGCAGTTCGTCGTCTTCTTCGGCACGGCAGGGTTCAGCTGCACGAGGCGCATATCTAGGTACTCGACTCCCGGGATGGCGCAGCTCTCGGCGCACTGCAGGGCGAGCACCCAGGTGGCTCCCTCTTCCCGGGTATCGGTGTCGTCGATGCCGATCGTCACCTTCTCATAGCGTGGCGAGACGATCCGAACCCGGCACGTCCGGGCACCGCCGGGCCTGAGGTCGTCTTCGGACAGGTACTCCGTGCGGATCACCCCGGGTGCCTGGGGGAGGCAGGCGGCGATGCCGACACCGGCACCGGCGATCCCCGACCAGGAGGTTACCACTTCATCGCCCTGCACCTCGACACCCTCGAGCGCCTGCCCGCCGATCTCGCGATCCGCCGCCCCGAAGTTCACCGGGGATCTCCCGAGGTTCGCGAGCATCGTCATCGACGTTCCCTCGACGAAGGCCGATCGGAGAGCGCCTCCGGCACGGCGCCGATTCGCGGCATCCCACTCGATGGTGCCCCGTGCCCGGCACTGCTCGCGTACTTCCGCAACTCCTGCCTTCTCATCAATCATAACGAGAAACTTCCGGGCAAACAGCGGCCCGTAGCGTGCCCTGACATCCTCCGGCGTGAGCGTAACCATGGTATCACCGAAAATTTCGTTAACAGGTTTATCGTTGACGAGAATATATATAAAAAGATCGATCCGGGGCGAAAGCAGAGAAAAAAAGGGTTTAAAGTTCGTCCGCGAGGACGTCTTTGAGATCGAACCTGAACGGACCGAGGCTGCCACCGAAGTTTCCGGCACTGATGAACTTCACGCCGGGGACCTTGGTCGCGGCCTTGATGCCTTCTGACATAGCCAGTTTAACGGCATCTTCGTCGACACCGTCGATGACGATCTCGTAGATGGCCTTGACGCCATCAGGAACGTTGCTGTTCTCGACCTTCCCTTTCAGGGTAGGACAGTAGGCTTCGTTGGTGCTTGCGGGCATGAACTTATACTTCTTGCTGCCCACCTTGGAACCGCTGGCGACGATACCACCGGGGAACGGCGTGATGACACCGCAGACACCACTGATCGCGTCGACTGCGGCCTGTGCCCCCATGAGAGCGGACATCTGCGTCTCTCCCATGACGAAGAAGTTACCGCCGGCAACTCCCTTCACGGCACCGAACTCTTCCTCGCCGATGTACTCACCCTCCATGATCGGGATGGCCCACACCGTTCTGCCGCCGACTTCACGCTTCTCCTCGTATCCGTCACCGAAGAAGTGGAGTTTGACCGGGATCTTCTCGGCGACTTCTGCAATAACGTCACCGAGACCGTCGAATGCGGCAGTCGTCGGTGCGGTCAGGATGCATTCGCTGATCCGCTCGACGAGCTGCTCTTTCAGCTTCTTCTTGCTTGCACAGATCAGGATGGCATAGCCCGGCCTGCCGTCGGGAGTCTCGTCGGGTGAGACGAAGCAGTCGATTCCGGCTTCTGCAGGGCAGCCGATAGCGGAAGTGGCAAAGCCAACCGCCTCGACGGCTGATTTGTATGCCCATTCCTCAGTTACTGCCGTGATGACGACCCGTGCTACCCAGGTCGGGAAGGCCTCTGCATACGTATCGTCAATCGGTACACCATTAAGTTCCATATCTTCACCTCGTTTCTACAATGTCATGATCTTGCTAGAATAAAGTTTCTTTTTAATCCGCACCGGAGCAGGAAGACCGTCCTCCGGAGTGACGACGCCACCAAAACCCCCTCCTTTTGCGCCGCCGGGGACGGATGAAAGAGCGATCGATAAACGGGATATTACCGCAGATTCCGAAAATACCCCATTTAAACAGAGAAAAGCACCAATAGCGCCACGGATAGAGGGTTTTTGAGGGGCAGTGACGACATGAACGGACACTGAAATTTGACAGGTTCGACCTGGATACCGAAAACAATAAATCGGCTATCAGGTCACGAATAGCCCCATACGGAATAGTATCAGGGTTTCAAAGAGACTGCGAGGGCGTGAGATTCCACAACCATTTCGAACAGTCCTGTGGATAGACCGCCGTAGATGCCGATAACGTCCGTTATGAACCAGAGTGTATCCGGAATGTGAAAAAGGACACCATACCACTGCTATCACCGAAGGAATGTATATACCATTGCAGGACTCCCGTCACCGGGAGTAAATGAGATAAAATTGTCACCCAATTCAACCCAAAGACAGGGACTCTAAGGACATGGAGCATCGGCACTATCGCGCCCCCCGAAAGAAGGGCGGTCAGGAAACCCGGGGCAGCAGAGATGTTTTTTCGCACTTTACAGAATAACTGTAGAGAAACGGGAAATTACCGAAAGAATAGGAACTATCAAGCGCATCATATATTGGATAGAGCATATGCGGCAAAAATATAAAATGACACAGATAAAACATCCTCGGATACCAACACAGGAAAACGAACAGAATCATAGGTGACCGGGCGGGCAGCAGAGTTGTTGGATATATACCTTCTGATTTGCGTCTGAAGCCGCACTGCAAACAGGAAGAATACCCGGTCGGATTTAGTTAACCCGGTTACTTATTTAATATATTAAGATTAATATAAGAAATCATTATCAGATTTAAAGACTGCGATAATGCAGAAGGTTTATGTATATTATTTGACAACTTTTTACATATCGATTTCTAATCGATCAGATCTGGTGCGTGATACCATGGCATTTGCATTGCACATCAATATGGAACGATGTACAGGCTGTAACAACTGCGTGGTGGCATGCCCTGTGGACGCTCTCGAACTCTACACTGAAGATCCTGTAACCAAGGACAAGATCTACAGGGTCAAGGACGGCAAGGCTGTTGTCCTTGACTTCAACTCAGAGCTCTGCGCCGGTTGCGGCGTATGTGTCCAGGCATGCCCCTACGATGTGATACGGCTTGTTGGACCGTGGGAAGCCAGGGCAAAGACCCGGAAAGCGGTAGTATAGGAGTGATTTCAATCTATGGCACTGTTTCCAAAATACTCTAAAAAACAGGAAGGCCAGAACGTCATCATGGAGCAGAGGCTCCTGAAGAGCGTTAACAACCTGATCCTGAACTCCGAGACATGCACGGGATGCGGTATCTGCGTCGATGCATGTCCTGAAGAGGCAATCGTGCTCGGACCAGTCGGTGCGGCACGCAGAGGGGCAGTTGACTACGCAGCACCCGTCGACGTCGACGCTGAGAAGTGTTCGTACTGTGGTGTCTGTGTGATCATGTGTCCGTTCAACGCGATGACCCTGAAGATCGACGAGGAGGAGCGACTCCCGATCCTCGAGCAGGAAGGGTTCCCCCAGTATGACATGGTCACTGCCATCGACGAAGAGAAGTGCAGCAGATGCACTACCTGCGCCGATGTCTGTCCAAGGGACGCAATCTCCCGCGATGTGCCCGCATTTGAGGGGACGAGCGCGGAAGGGAAGCCCCGTCAGGCAGCCCTGCAGACCAAGACGACGTTCAATGTAGATACCGAGAAGTGCAACATCTGCGGCGTCTGCGGAGAGCTCTGTCCCGCAATCGACGTAAAACGAAAGCCCATCAGTGCCGAATCCGGCAAGATCGAGGGCGAAGTCAAGTGGGACGAGTCACAGTGTGATGCCTGCCAGGTCTGTGTCGAGGCCTGCCCCGAGGAATGTATCACCGTTGTGCGCGAAGTCATCAGCGACAAGCTCCCCGGCAAGGTCGATATCGTTCAGGACAACTGTTGCACCTGTACCTGGTGCGTCGAGTCCTGCCCCGAGGAAGCGATCACGGTGGAGAAGATCTTCGAGGGCGACATCGAGTTCCACCCCGAGAAGTGCCCCGGCGGCTGCTCCACCTGCGTCGAGGTCTGCCCCTGCAACGCAATCTACCTGCCAAGCCCCGTCCCTGCCAAGCAGATGAAGGGCGAGATTGAGGCGAACATCGCCGTCAACAAGGACTACTGCATCCTCTGCGGCGCATGTGTGAATGCCTGCCCCGGCGAGGATATCATCGTCCTGCGGCGCACCGGTGTCCGCATGAAGGGTAAGGAGACCGACCTCTTCAAGCGTATCAAGGAAAAGCTCCTCGTACCAAGAACCTCGAAGGTCAAGGAGTCATCCCCCGGTGAGGCTGAAGTCAAAGTTCTGGGAGAAGCGTGAGGGATAGTCATGGCAAGAGCGAAGAATTACAAAGACCCAAAACTTGCAGAGAAACTCCGGGACCGGAAGTTCTACACAACCGACAGTAACCCCGAGTTCCTCAAGGAAGTCGAGAAGATCGGGCAGACGCCCGCCCACATGTGCTATCAGTGCGGTACCTGCACCGGTTCGTGCCCGTCGGCACCCAGAAGCTCCTACCGGATCCGGCTGTTCATGCGTAAGGCCGTCCTCGGACTCGAAGAGGAAATACTCACCGATCCCGACCTCTGGCTCTGCACCACCTGCTACAGCTGCACCGACCGCTGCCCGCGCGACCTCGCGCCGACCGACGTCATCATGGCGATGAGGAACCTCGCCTTCAAGCGCGACATCATTCCACGCAACTTCCTGCAGACCGTTCAGCTGATCTACAAGTCCGGTCACGGCGTTCCGAACAACGACGTCAACCGGGCAGCTCGCGTGAAACTCGGGCTCGAAGCCGAACCTGAGACCACTCACAAGTACCCCGAGTATCTGCCGGGTATCCGGAAGATGCTGGACCACTACAAGCTGAAAGAGGAAGCAGACCGAATATTAGCAAAGGGTGAGTGAAACCATGAGCAGCAACAATATGCATCAGTATGCATTTTTCCTGGGATGTATCGCCCCGAACCGCTACCCCGGTATCGAGGCGGCAGCCATCAAGACCAGCAAGAAGGTCGGCATCGAGCTGCTCCCCCTCAAGGGCGCGAGCTGCTGCCCGGCACCCGGCGCGTTCGGTTCTATCGACCTGAACGTCTGGTATGCGATGGCGGCACGTAACATCGTCCTTGCAGAGCAGATGAATATGGACATCGCCCTGATCTGCAACGGGTGCTACAAGTCCATCTGGGAAGTCAACCACAAACTGAAACACAACGACGAACTTCGCGACCAGGTCAACGAAGTGCTCAAAGAGATCGACATGGAGTTCAAGGGAACTGTCGATGTCTGGCACCTCGCCGAGCTCTACTACGACCCCGAGATCGTCGGTGTGAAGAAACTCGCCGACAGCGTCACCCGGCCCCTCACCGGTGCGAAGATCGCCGTCCACTACGGCTGTCACCTGATGAAGCCGAGGAAAGAGCGGCACTTCGGCAACACCGAAGACCCCATGTGGATCGAGGAACTGGTCGCCGCACTCGGCGCCGAGCCCGTTCAGTACCCGCAACAAGATGCAGTGCTGCGGTGCAGGCGGCGGTGTTCGCGGATTCGACCTCGTTCACGCCCTCGATATCACGAACGAGAAGCTGATCAACCTGCAGGAAGTCGGTGTGGATGCAGTCACCGAGGTCTGTCCGTTCTGTCAGCTCCAGTTCGACAGAGGTCAGATCGAGATCGAGGAGAAGTTCGGCAGCACGTACGGCCTCCCCGTGCTGCACTTCAACGAGCTCCTCGGACTGGCACAGGGCATGAACCCGGACGAGCTTGCTCTCGACCTCCACGCAATCAGTGTTGAGCCGTTCCTGAAGAAGATCCTTTGAGGTGCAAAATATGGCAGAAGTAAAAAAGAACGAAGAGCAGCCTAAGATTGGCGTTTTTGTGTGCCACTGCGGTACCAATATTGCGGGCTCCGTCAACATTCAGGAAGTCAAGGATTACGCCATGACGCTCCCGAACGTTGTCGTCGCCGACGAATACCAGTACATGTGCTCGACACCAGGCCAGGGAAAGATCGCCGACGCCATCAAGGAGCACGACCTGACCGGCATCGTCGTTGCGGCGTGTTCCCCGCGTCTCCACGAACCCACCTTCAGAAACGCAACGAAGGCAGGCGGGTTAAACCCCTTCCGGTTCGAGATGGCGAACATCCGTGAGCAGAACTCCTGGGTGCACATGCACCAGCCTGAGGAAGCAACAGCAAAAGCAAAGGACGCAGTCAGGATTGCCGTCGCAAAGGCATCCAAACTCGAGGACCTCTTCCCGAAGAGCGTTCCCGTTGAGAAGTCCGCGATGGTGGTCGGCGGTGGTGTCGGCGGTATGCAGGCAGCACTCGACCTTGCCGACGCAGGCATCAAGACCTACCTCGTCGAGAAGACCCCGACGATCGGCGGGCGTATGTCCCAACTCGACAAGACGTTCCCGACACTCGACTGCTCGCAGTGCATCCTGACCCCGAAGATGGTGGACGTATACAGGAACGAGAATATCGAGCTCCTCACCTACACCGAAGTCGAGGAAGTGCAGGGATACATCGGCAACTTCGACGTCACGCTCAGAAAGAAGGCCCGCGGTGTCATCACCCCCGCCGAGGCCGAGGCACGAGGCATCGTCGGCGGCGGCTGTACCGGCTGCGGCGACTGTGTCACGGTCTGCCCCGTCATCAAGCCGAACGTCTTCGAGCTCGGCATGGCTCCACGAAAAGCCATCTATGTCTATCACCCACAGGTCGTTCCGCTCATCTACACCGTCGACTTCGACTCCTGTGTCAAGTGCGGTCTCTGTGTCGAGGCATGCGGCACGAAGAAGGCAATCGACCTCGAGATGGAAGACGAGCTCGTCACCGTCAAGGTGGGAACCGTCGTCCTGGCACTCGGGTACGAGATCTTCCCCATCGAGAAGAAGTTCGAGTGGGGCTACAAGAACTTCGACAACGTCATCACCTCGCTCGAGTTCGAGCGCCTGATTCTGTGCTTCCGGCCCGACCGGCGGCAAGCTGATCCGCCCGAGCGACGGCGAAAAGCCGAAGAAGATCGCCTTCGTGCTCTGTGCGGGTTCCCGTGACAACACCGGCGTCGGCAAGCCCTACTGTTCACGGTTCTGTTGCATGTACTCGCTGAAGCACGCCCACCAGATCATCGAGAAGATGCCCGGAGCAATCCCGTATATCTTCTACATGGACATCCGTTCCTTCGGTAAGATGTACGAGGAGTTCTACTACCGTATTCAGGACGAGGGCGCGAAGTTCATCCGCGGCAGGGTTGCAAACATCACCGAGGACCCCGAGAGCAAGAACCTCTTCGTCCACGCAGAGGATACGCTCCTCGGCCGGCCGGTCGATCTCGAAGTCGACATGGTCGTTCTCGCCGCCGCCATTCAGCCCACCACCGAGACCGAGAAGACCCGAAGACTCTTCGGTGTCTCGTGCTCGCAGGACGGCTGGCTGCTTGAAGCACACCCGAAGTTGAACCCGTGCGGCACCACCACTGCCGGCGTCTACCTCGCCGGTGCCTGCCAGGGACCAAAGGATATCCCCGACACGGTCGCCCAGGCAGAGGGTGCGGCATCCGCAGCATCGATCCCGATCCACAAGGGAGAGGTCGAGCTCGAGCCCTACTTCGCCCAGTGTATGGAAGACAAGTGTGCGGGCTGCGGTCTCTGTGTGCCCCAGTGCCCCTACTCTGCGCTTGCGCTCGTCGAGAAGGACGGCAGGACGGTCATGCAGGTCACCGAGGCAAAGTGTAAGGGCTGCGGTACCTGCGGCGGATTCTGCCCCGGCGGCGCTATCTGGATGCAGCACTTCGCAACCCCGCAGATCATTGCACAGATTGACGCATTCCTCCTTGGAGGTGAGCAGTAATGGCTGAAGAGAACTGGAAACCGAAGATCATCGCAATCATCTGCAACTGGTGCTCCTATGCAGGTGCCGACCTTGCCGGCGGCGCCCGTATTCAGTACCCGCCTGACGTCCGTGCCATCCGTGTAATGTGCACCGGACGTATTGACCCCCTCTTCATCCTGAAGGCATTCCAGGATGGAGCCGACGGTGTTCTCGTTTCCGGCTGCCACTTCGGTGACTGCCACTACCTCGAGGGCAACTACAAGTGCGCGAAGAGGATGTTCCTCTTAAAGAGCGTGCTCAAGAACATCGGCCTTGAAGACAACCGTCTCCGCATGACTTTCGTCTCGGCTTCCGAGGGTGCAAAGTGGGGAGCGGTCATGACAGACGTCATCAAGACGGTGAAGGATCTCGGCCCGAGCCCGATCAAAGAGTTTGCCAAGTAATTACCAAATATAACAACTCTGATATATTAAACAGGGGATGATAAATTGGCAATCACAGTAAATCTGATCACGGGTCGGACGATCCAGCAGGGCGTCTCAATGGAGGGCGGGAAAGAAAAACCCGCCTACACCACCGCCTGCGGGATCATCGAGATTGACCCGTCCGACTTTGCGAAACTCGGTGCCTATCGCAACACGACCGTTCGCGTCACAAGCGCGTATGGCAGCGTTGCCGTCAAGGCAATCGAGGCAACGCAGGGACCTCACCCCGGAGTCGCGTATATACCCATGGGCCCATGGGCGAACCAGGTGATCAACCCGAACACCTACTCAACCGGAATGCCCACGTTCAAGGGTACACCCATCGAGATCACCGAGGCAAAGAACGAGACTGTTCTGGACTCACTCGAACTCGTGCGGAAAGCATGCCGGGGTGAAACCGTATGACAAAGACAATACCTGATGTAGTCTGCCCATTCTGCGGTACGCTCTGCGACGACCTTGAGGTCGTCGTCAGCGATGACGGCAAGCAGCTCCTCGAGGTCTACAACGCCTGCGCCATCGGCGCCGAGAAGTTCCTCCACTCCCAGGCAGAAGACCGCCTTACCCGGCCGCGACTGGCACAGGAAGACGGCAGCTGGAAGGATGTCAGCTACGAGGAGGCTATCGAGTACACCGCACAGATGCTCGCAAACTCCACAAAGCCGCTCATGTACGGCTGGAGTTCCACGAACTGCGAGGCACAGGGCGTCGGTTCCGAGATCGGTGAGCTCACCGGAGCGGTCATGGATAACACCGCGACCGTCTGCCACGGAACCAGTCTAATCGCCGTACAGGATATCGGGATTCCCTCCTGCACACTCGGTGAGGTCAAGAACCGTGCCGACCGTGTCGTCTTCTGGGGATGCAACCCCGCTCACGCCCACCCGCGGCACATGTCCCGCTACTCGATCTTCCCCCGTGGATTCTTCACCGGGAAAGGTCACAAGGGCCGGAAAGTAATCGTCATCGACCCGCGGAAGACCGACACGGCGAACGTCGCCGATGTCCACCTGCAGATCGAGCAGGGACGCGACTACGAACTGCTTGATGCACTTCGTGTCGCCTTCAAGGGTCTGCCGCTGCCCGATGTCGTGGCAGGTATCCCGAAGAACCAGATCTACGAGGCTGCCGAGGTTCTCAAGAGCGGCCGTTTTGTGATCATCTTCTTCGGTATGGGTGTCACCCAGTCGCTCGGGAAGAACCACAACATCGACGAAGCCATTGCAGTTACTCGTGACCTGAACGAATACACAAAAGCTGCCATCATGCCGATGCGTGGTCACTACAACGTGACGGGCTCCGGGCAGGTCTGGGGCTGGCAGTTCGGCTTCCCCTTCGCGGTCGATCTCTCCCGCGGGTTTGCACGCTACAACCCCGGCGAGACGACGTCGAACGACCTTCTCCGCAGAGACGAAGTCGACTCCGTCTTCGTCCTCGGCAGTGACCCCGGTGCACACTTCCCGTTCAGCTCGGTCAAGAAGATCTCACAGTTGCCGTCCGTCTGCATCGACCCGCACCAGACACCTACCTCGGCAGTCTGCAAGCTGCACGTCCCGGTCGCATTCGTCGGCGTCGAAGTCGGCGGCTGTGCGTACCGTATGGACAACGTTCCGATCGAGACCAGGAAGGTCGTCGACGCCCCCGAAGGCATGATGACCGACGAGGAGTTCCTCGAGAAGGTTCTCGGACGGATCAAAGAGATCAAGGGGGAGTGAACGATGGCAGAGTATATCATCAAGAACGGATTCGTCTTCGATCCGGTCCTCGGCATCAAGGGTGACAAGGCGGACGTTGCCATCAAGAACGGCAAGTTCGTCGAGACGACGGAGTCTTCGAACCCGAAGACGATCGACGCAACCGGCATGACCGTCATGGCCGGCGGCGTCGATATCCACGCCCACGTAGCCGGCCCGAAGGTGAACATCGGCAGAAACTACCGGCCCGAAGACAAGCTCTTCAACTGCACCCCAGGGCGGGGTGTCGAGCGGATGCAGGGCGGGTTCTCGGTTCCGACCGTATTCCGGACGGGGTACGACTACGCCCACATGGGCTACACCACCGTCATGGAAGCGGCAATGCCGCCGCTCTACGCACGCCACACCCACGAGGAGATCCGGGATACCCCGATCATCGATCAGGGTGCCTTCCCGGTCTTCGGAAACAACTGGTTCGTGCTCGAGTACCTGAAGAACCACGAGATCGAGAACACGGCATCGTACATCGCCTGGCTGCTTCGGGCAACCAAGGGGTACGCCGTCAAGGTCGTCAACCCCGGCGGCACGGAGGCATGGGGATGGGGTCTGAACTGCGATAACATTCACGACCCGGTGCCGTTCTTCGACATCACCCCGGCGCAGATCGTGAAAGGCCTGATCGAGGCGAACGAGTACCTCGGCCTGCCGCACTCGATGCACGTCCACGCCAACAACCTTGGCAACCCCGGCAACTACCAGACCACGCTGGATACCTTCAAACTCTCCGAGGGCATCCGCCCGAACAGCAAGTTCGGCCGTGACCAGGTGATGCACCACACGCACGTTCAGTTCCATTCCTACGGCGGCGAAGGATTCAACTTCGAGTCCAAGGCTCCCGAGATCATGAACTACGTGAACAGCCACGACAACATCACCATCGATATCGGCCAGGTTACTCTGGACGAGACGACCACGATGACCGCCGACGGGCCTTTCGAGCACCACCTCACCGAGCTCAACCACTTGAAGTGGGCGAACTCCGATGTGGAGCTCGAGACCGCGGCCGGTGTCGTGCCCTTCGTCTACAGCCCAAACAACAAGGCGAACGCTGTCCAGTGGGCAATCGGCCTTGAACTCGGACTCCTCGCCAAGGATCTGATGCGGGTCTTCCTCACCACCGACCATCCGAACGCCGGTCCGTTCATCCGGTACCCGCGTGTCATGAAGTGGCTGATGAGCCAGAAGTCACGTGAGGAGCAACTCGACGCCTTCAAGCACCGCGACAAGGTCATCGACGTGACCAATATCGCAGGTATCGACCGCGAACTCTCGCTCTACGAGATCGCCCAGATGACCCGTGCAGGAACCGCAAAGGCACTCGGCCTCTCCCACATGTACGGCAGCGTCAAGCCCGGACTTGAGGCCGACGTCGCCGTCTACAACTTCAACCCCGAGGTAGAGAACGCACCGAACGAGATCGAGAAGGCCTTCGGCAACGCGAAGTACCTCTTCAAGGCGGGTGTCCAGATCATCGACGAGCACCAGATCGTCAGCAACGGCAACAAGCGTACCCTCTGGGTGAACGCCAAGGTCAATGAGAACCCGCAGGTGATGCGCGACGTGAAGGAGAAGTTCCTCCGCTACTACACCGTCACGCAGGGCAACTACGAGGTCGCCGGCCACCACTACGTGCCGAACCCCTACGTCATCGAGGTCGATGCAACACAGTGAGAGGTGAATCAGAATGGAGACAGTAACACTCACCATGAAGAACCAGCCCTCACTCTGCCTCGAGGCTGACAACATCACGCCCGATTCCTTTGCCGGAAAGAAGGCAGCGGAGATCGCAGGCCTGAGCGCATACATAGGGAACACCAAGGTCACCCTCGGCGACTTCTTCGAGGTCGCCGGTAAGGGTGGAGCGACCGCAGCCGAGACCAAGATCGTCGTCAACGGGGCTCTCTCCCGCGTGAAGTACATCGGCATGAAGATGACCGGCGGCGAGATCGTCGTCAACGGCAGCCCCGACATGTACGTCGGCGCCTGGATGCAGGGCGGCAAGATCCACGTGAAAGGAAACGTGGACGCCTTTGCAGGAACCGGGATGAAGGCCGGCGAGATCGTCATCGACGGCAACGCCGGCAACTACCTCGGTGCCGCATACCGCGGCGACTGGCGTGGCATGCAGGGCGGCAAGATCACCGTGAAGGGCAACGCAGGCAGCGACCTCGGCACCTTCATGAACGGCGGCGAGATCGTCGTCGGCGGTGACGTTGACGTTCATGTGGGCACCCACGCCGAGGGCGGCAAGATCGTCGTCAAGGGCAACGCGAAGAGCCGCCTCGGCGGCCAGATGGTCGAAGGCGAGATCTATGTCTTCGGCACCATCGATGTCATGATGCCCGGCTTCCTCTACCGCGAGGACGTCGACCTCGAGGTCGACGGCACCAAGGCCAAATTCGCCCTCTACGAAGGCGATGTCGGCGAGCGCCACCGCAAGCGGAAGGGCGCAGTCATCTACGGCAAGCTCTACCAGAAATACTAACCCCTCTTTTTTCCCGCCTCTCCAGGAGGTTTATAAAAGGTATCCATTTAGAGTGTAACATAGTGTTACCTTTTTTTAGATATATCACACTGCACAAAGAGTATAAAAAAAATAATATATTGAGCATTTCATCCGAGGATACCGGATATTTATTATCTTTGAGTTAGTATATAATTCCCCATAGATATAAACAGTAATGCTTATATGCGCAGAGATAGTTATTATCTTTTTGTCCCCATGAGGACGTGCAGTAGTGACTTACAGCCATCATCAGCGTGACTTTTAGTATTCAGCATTCAGTTCCAGATCGTATCCACAAATCGAGGGTTAAATGGAGGAAAAATATGGCAAAATATTCAGAAACAATTGACCTGTACGACGATGCAGGCAAGCTGCTGAAGAGTGGCGTAGCACTCGACAAGATCAGCCCGCTGATCAACCCGGCAACCAGAACGCTCATCGACCTTACCAAGAGGACTATCGCAGTCAACCTCGGCGGAATCGAGAATGGACTCAAGTCCGGTAAGATCGCCAAGGGCCACATCCTCGGCCGTGAGCTGAACCTTGACATCGCCGGCAACAAGGACGCTATCGTTGCCAAGATCAAGGAAATGGTGCAGGTCGAAGAAGGCGACGACACGATCATCCACGAGTTCGGCGGCGGCAAGCTGCTCCTCGTCGAGGTGCCGAGCAGGCGTGTCGAGGCTGCATCCACTTACGATGCCGCAGTCACCTCGGTCGCAGCCGCGACCACCTACGCACTCGTCGACCAGTTCAACATCAGCATGTTCGACGCATCGACGGTCAAGGCGGCAATCTGGGGCAGCTACCCGCACACCATGGACATGGTCGGCGCTAACGTCAGCTCCGTCCTGTCGAACCCCCAGAACAACGAAGGTCTCGGGTACGCACTCCGTAACATTCCCGTCAACCACGTTGTCATGATGACCAACCGGAATGCAATGCAGGGTGCGGCACTCTCGTCCACGCTCGAGCAGGCAGGAATGTTCGAGATGGGCAATGCAATCGGCCCGTTCGAGCGCGCCCAGCTGCTCTCCTACGCATACCAGGGCTTAAACGCCAACAACCTGGTCTACGACCTCGTTAAGGAAAATGGCCAGACCGGAACCATCGGCAGCGTCGTCCAGAGCATGGTCGAGCGCGCCCTTGAAGACAAGGTCATCGCACCCGGCAAGAAGGGCGGCTACTTCCAGTTCTACGACACCAAGGACCCGATGCTCTGGAACGCCTACGCAGCTGCAGGAACCATGGCAGCAACCATGGTGAACTGTGGTGCCGGCCGGTTCGCCCAGGCCGTCTCCTCGACGCTGCTGTACTTCAACGACCTGCTTGAGCACGAGACCGGCCTGCCCGGCTGTGACTACGGCCGTGTCATGGGTACTGCCGTCGGATTCTCGTTCTTCAGCCACTCCATCTACGGTGGCGGTGGCCCCGGTATCTTCAACGGAAACCACGTCGTCACCCGGCACGCAGCAGGTGTCGCAATTCCGTGTGTGGTCGCTGCAGCAGCGCTTGACGCAGGAACACAGATGTTCTCGGCAGAGAGCACCTCCAAGATCTACGCCGACACCTACGGTAAGATCGATGTGTTCAACAAGCCCATCCAGCAGATCGCAAACGGTGTATAAATACCATAGATTAGAATGACTGACGCCATATACCCTCAGTGCAGAATTGTCTCTGCACGGTTCCTCAAGCCCAATACTGCGGAACGGCTCCTGAACCGGATCGTAGAGGTCGGTGGGATCCGGAGGATGTCCATCAACGGACCATCCATCCCCGCCACCGTCCCCTACGGCCCCGCACGGGGGAAACCAAACCCCCACCCGGACAGGAAAGCGATCCATGTCGGCGATCAGGAGATCCAGCTCAGAGTGCAGGTAGGCACCATTGTCCTGGAACTCTGTGACGAGAGTCTCATTCCGGCAATGAGAGAGGCATGCGACGAGATATTCGCAGACCTCGGGTTTTCGTATACACTCCAGCAGGGGCGGTTCATGAAGACGCAGCCGAGCCTCTCTGACTATGTCAAATACGGTCCCGACGCCGAAGATCAGATACTTGGGCTTGTCGATCCGAAACGGAAAGACGGATTCACCATCGTTCAGGGAAGATAATGCCAATCGGAAGAGTAACCCAGGTCGTCGACTGCCGCGAGAGCATGGGAATGGGAAAAGGAGGCGGTCTCGCCCAGCGGGGCACCATCTCAGAATCCCGGAGTCCCGATGTGATCGTCATCGGCATGTCACCCGGGCGCCGGCACGTAACAAAACCGGTCTGCGATATCACCTCCGGCCTCCGCCGCGAGGGAGCAGAGTTCTCGGTCACCACACTGGTACTGAATGCGGGAAGTGGTGTTCCCGCCGATTCGCCGGTTGCGGGCCACGTGCTCGGAGCGTACTTCGGGCTTACTCCGAAAGAGATCGCACAGATCGAGCAGCATAAGGTTGCGATCCTGCATCATGGGAACGTACGCTCTCACGTGGTGCAAAAGGTTCGCTTCATCCTCGAACATGCAGATATAAAGGCAATCGTCGTCTCCCAGGCACCCATCGATTACGAGGACCTGGCACGCGAAGGCGTCAAGACCGCGTACGTCATGCCACCACCCGATAAGATCAAAACGAAGGGAACGGTGATGGAGATCATCAGTGGTGTGACACGGGGGCAGACCCCGTCACGTGAAAGACTGGCAGAGGTCATTCGTGCCGTTATGAAGGTTATTAAAAGTTCAACATGAGGTGAAAAGCAACATGGCATACAAACCCCAATATGGACCGGGTACCACGCAGGTCGCCGAGAACAGGCGCAAGCAGATGAACCCGCAGTACAAGCTTGAAAAGATGCGCGACATTACCGATGAGGACGTCGTGATGATCCTCGGGCACCGTGCCCCGGGATCAGCATACCCAACCGCTCACCCGCCGCTCGCCGAGCAGCAGGAGCCCGACTGCCCCATCCGTAAGATTGTGGCCGCTACCGAGGGTGCAAAGGCAGGAGACCGTGTCCGTTACATCCAGTTCGCTGACTCGATGTTCAACGCCCCGTCCCAGCCCTACCAGAGAACCTACACCTACTGCTACCGGTTCCGCGGTATCGACCCCGGTACACTCTCCGGACGTCAGATCGTCGAGTGCCGTGAGCGTGACCTCGAGAAATACTCGAAGGAACTCCTCAACACCGAACTCTTCGACCCCGCACGCTGCAGCGTCCGTGGTGCAACTGTGCACGGACACTCCCTCCGTCTCGCAGAGGACGGCATGATGTTCGATATGCTCCAGCGCTGTGTTCTCGGCGAAGACGGCATCGTCCGCTACATCAAGGACCAGATCGGCGAGCCGCTCGACCGTGCCGTTGAGGTTGGAAAGCCCCTCGACGAGAACTGGCTCAAAGCACACACGACGATCTACCACTCGCTCGTAGGCACTCCCTACCGCGACGACAAAGAGTACGTCGAATATGTCCAGCGTATCCACTCGCTGAGGACCAAATACGGGTTCATGCCCAAGGAGTGATATAAATGGCAAAGATTGAGAGATCCCAGAAGATGTTCCTGAAGGCACTCAAGGAGAAGTTCCAGGGCCAGGACGTCGAATCCGAGACCGCAGAGTACTACAAGTTCGGCGGCCTGAAGCAGTCTCCCCGTAAGATGGAGTTCATGAAGGCAAGCCGCGCCATCGAGATGGACCGTGGCATCTCCATGTACGAGCCCGAGCGCTGCCACCTTGGCGGTATCCCCATGGGTCAGCGCCAGCTGATGACCTACGAGGTATCCGGCACCGGTGTCTTCGTCGAGGGTGACGACCTGCACTTCGTCAACAACGCCGCTATGCAGCAGATGTGGGACGACATCCGCCGGACGGTTATCGTCGGCATGGACATGGCCCACCAGACCCTGCAGAAGCGTCTCGGCAAGGAAGTTACCCCTGAGACGATCAACGAGTACCTGCACATCCTGAACCACGCGATGCCCGGTGCGGCAGTCGTCCAGGAACACATGGTCGAGACCCACCCCGGCCTCGTCGACGACTGTTACGTCAAGGTCTTCACCGGCGACGACGAGATGGCCGACGACATCGAGCCCCAGTTCCTGCTCAACATCGAGAAACTCTTCCCTGCAAAGCAGGCAGAGGCACTCAAGGCAGCAGTCGGCAAGTCGATGTACCAGGCAATCCACATCCCGACCTCGGTCTCCCGCACCTGCGACGGTGGAACGACCTCCCGTTGGTCCGCCATGCAGATCGGTATGTCCTTCATCGCCGCGTACCGCATGTGCGCCGGTGAGGCAGCCGTCGCCGACCTGTCGTACGCTGCAAAGCACGCCGGCGTCATCCAGATGGGATCCCACCTGCCCGCCCGCCGTGCCCGTGGCCCGAACGAGCCCGGTGGTATCATGTTCGGTATCTTCTCCGATATCGTCCAGGCCAACCGCAAGTACCCGAACGACCCCGCAAAGGCATCCCTCGAGGTTGTCGGCGCCGGAACCATGCTCTTCGACCAGATCTGGCTCGGCTCCTACATGTCCGGTGGTGTCGGATTCACCCAGTATGCAACCGCCGCATACACCGACAACATCCTCGACGAGTTCACCTACTACGGTATGGACTACATCAAGGACAAGTACAACGTCGACTGGAAGAACCCGAGCCCGAGCGACAAGGTCAAGCCGACTCAGGAAGTCGTCAACGACATCGCAACCGAGGTCAACCTCAACGGTATGGAGCAGTACGAGCAGTTCCCGACCATGATGGAGGACCACTTCGGCGGTTCCCAGCGTGCCGGTGTGCTCGCAGCAGCATCCGGTCTCTCCGCCGCTATCGCAACCGGAAACTCCAACGCCGGTCTGAACGGCTGGTACCTCTCCATGCTCCTGCACAAGGACGGATGGTCGCGTCTCGGCTTCTTCGGCTACGATCTGCAGGACCAGTGCGGTTCCGCAAACTCGCTCTCCATGAGACCCGACGAGGGTGCAATGGGAGAAGTCCGTGGCCCGAACTACCCGAACTACGCAATGAACGTCGGACACCAGGGCGAATACGCCGCTATCACCGGAAGTGCCCACTACACCCGCGGCGACGCATGGTGTTTCAGCCCCCTCGTGAAGATCTGCTTCGCGGACCCGTCCCTGAAGTTCGACTTCGCAGAGCCCCGCCGCGAGTTCGCCAAGGGTGCAATCCGCGAGTTCATGCCCGCCGGCGAGCGCTCGCTCATCATCCCGGCCCGGTAATACCAACTCAATTTTTTTTTCTTTAGCGTAACCCCACATTACCAAAACGAAGTTTCCGGGCGAATTTTTTAATTCTGCTGGTATATTGACGAAACTTTTCGAAACCTTTAATTAAGTCATAAACAACTGTTAGATGAACCACAAAGGTTTTGTATTGAACTCTGGTGCGACAGAAAGCACGCAGGGAGGATGCTAAATGGAACAGATATTGTTTGGCATCGGAATTACCGCAATGGCAGGTGCTCTTGCAACCGTTGCCGGCGCTGCGGAAGACACTGAATCCGATATCGGTTCACAGGGTGACCCGAACTCGCAGGTTCAGCTTGCTCCGCAGATGGGATACATTCACCGCATATTCAACAAGGCTATTGCCGGTGAACCCCCCGCCTACGGTCTCTGGGTTGCATTGGGTGCTGGTATTGCTTGGGCATTCATGGCGATGCAGATAAACGCGATTCTTGCAATCGTAATAGGAAGCGCTCTCGCAGTGTTCGTACAGGGTGTGTACGCAACTACTGCCTATCTCGGGCGTACCGCAAGTCTCGCGAAGTTTGGACAGCCGGTGTACATCGACATCATCAAGTCGGTTACCACCGTGACCATGGCGCACGCTTTCGTCGCTATATTTACCACCGTGGCAATGTGCCACCTGATGAACGCCGCACTCGGGCACCCCTTCCCGCTGCCGCTGCTCGGCCTCGTCTGGGGTATTGCGCTCGGTGCAGCCGGGTCTGCAACCGGTAACCCGTTCTACGGAAAGGAGCGGCAGTACCAGGAGCAGAAGTTCGGTGCAGGCGTTCCGATCTCCGCATCCGGCAACATCGTCCGCTACGCGGAAGCCGGTCAGCGCAGCTCGATCGACAACGGCTGGTTCAGCGCCAAGCCTCGGCGGCCCGGCATCGGGTGTCTGCTTCGGCCTGATCGTATTCCTCGAACTCTGGCGTACTATCGTCTTTGAGGAAGTCAACGTCTGGGCACCGATCATCGTCGGTGTCGTCCTGGTTCTCGTCTTCATGGTCATCGACCGTTACATCGAGGTCTGGGCAAGAAAGAACTTCGGCCCCTACACGACCGAAACTGAGGAGGCATCAGCATGAGCGCGCTCGGTGGACCTAAACAGACCGGCGGCATTCAGCCCCCCACGGGAATGGGTCTCGTCGGAGGAATTGTACTCATTATTATCGCTCTTGCTATCGCGTTCTTCGCCGTCCAGACAGCAGGGCTTCTCGCACTCATCGGCATCATCATCGGCGGTGTCCTGGTCGCCTTCGGCGTTCACTTCGTCCCGGTCGGCGGTGCGCCTGCCGCAATGGGTCAGGCTCCCGGTATCGCTACCGGTGTGGCGATGCTCGCGGCCGGTGCCGGTCTTGCCGGACTCTTCGGCGGCGCATGGGCAGCTCCGTACGGCCTCGCCGTCGCACTCGCCGGCGGTGCAGTCGGTGGCGGTCTGATGATGGCGATCACCTGCCTCATGGTCAACGTCACCTACATCTTCGGCATGGGTATCCCTGCCGCATCCGGTAAGGTCGACAAGGACCCGATCACCGGCGACACGTTCCCGGCATACAAGAGCCAGGGTACCGAAGGACACGGACTTCCGTTCATTTCCTACGTCGGCGGTGTCATCGGCGGTACGCTCGGTGGTCTTGGCGGTACGCTCATCTACCTCATGCTCCTCGGCGTCTATGAAGAGGTTCTCCCCGTTGCAATGAACGCATCGGTCGAGGAGATCGCACCCGTTGCAATCTCGCTCGCCGGTATCTTCGCAGTCGGCATGTTCCTCATCAACGCTGTGCTTGCAGCATACAACATCACCGGTACCATCGAAGGACCGCACGACCCCAAGTTCAAGCGGTTCCCGCGCGCCGTCATCGCAGCAGGTGTCGCGTCCGCAGTGACCGGAGTCTTTGCAATCATGCTGGTAGGGGTGCTCTAAATGTCAGTGAAAATTGAAGCCAGTACAGGTGGAGTTCCGCATAACCAGATCATGATCTACGGTCTTATCGGATCCGTCGTACTCATCTACCTGACCTACCTGAACGTACTCTTTGACACCACAGTCTTCTCGTTCCTCGGAGGACTCGGCGCTGTCGCAGCCCTCGTCTGGGGTACCGACACAATCAAGCACCTCTGCAGTTACGGTCTTGGTACCGGTGTGCCGTCCGCAGGTATGATCGCCTTCGGCTCCGGTGTCGTAGCCATGCTGTTTGCCACCACGACCGGTATCTTCGCACCGATTACCGCCCTTATCGTGGGAGCGATCGTCGGTGCCGTCGCCGGATTCCTGGCGAACAAGATCGTCCGGATGGACATCCCGGTCATGATCATGTCGCTGACCGAGCTCGCCATCGTCGGTGCGCTGACGCTCCTCGGACTTGCTGTAATGGTCGGTGGAACGTTCGACTTCTTCGGCCTTGCCGTCGGTTCGACGTCCTTCCTCGGGTTCGTCATTGCGTCGTACGGCGCCTCGGTCATCGGAGGCAGCATTGTCGCCGTTCTCTTCATGCTCGGTGCAATCGCCATCCAGCACTCGTTCAACGCCTGTCTCGGGCCCGGCGAGCAGCAGGACCGCACGCTCACGCTCGCCGCGGAGTGCGGATTCCTCTCGATGATCGTGGTCTCGGTCATGTCCTTTGCATTCATCGGCTTCATTCCGGCAATCATCTCGCTCGTGGTCTCTGTCGCAGGCTGGTTCTACACCTATGCAAACTACATCAAGCCTCTCGAAGCGCGATGCATATGCATGGCTCGATGCAAAGCCGATTCTGGAGCCAAAGGGAGGTGCCTAAATGGGATACATTCTCGTACTCCCTGAGTTCGGTCTCGTCGCAGATCCGATCGTCGGTCTTGTGACCACCGCTGGTGAGTCGTATGCACCGGTTCTCAACCAGGTGGCCGAGCTCGAGAAGATCTCCGAGGACCTGATCGGCATGCTCTCCGGTGAAGGGAACTTCCTTGCTTCGTTCCCGAACAGGGAAGGCGTCCTCAAGATTGCCGGCAGTGTGACCGCATTCTGGTATGGAATGGCAGTCGGCCTGCTGATTGCAGGTGTCGTCGTGTTCGGACTTGTGTGAGGTGAAGTAACATGGCAGATAAGAAATCTCCGGCCAGTGGATGGCCAGTCGTGCAGGGTGACTTCCACACGGGAGACGCACAGAGACTGTGTCGCCGTCGTCACCATGGGTTCCCACCTTGACGAGCAGGGCATCTGCAATGCAGGAGCGGCAATCGCCGGTTCCTGTAAGACCGAGAATCTCGGTATTGAGAAGATCATCGCAAATATAATCTCCAACCCCAACATCAGATTCGTCCTGAACTGCGGAACGGAGGTCAAGGGACACCTGTCCGGGCAGAGTTTCATGGCTCTCCACAAGGACGGTATCTCCGGCGGTAAGATCGTCGGCGCACAGGGCGCCATCCCCTTCATCGAGAACCTCGATGATGCGGCCATCACCCGGTTCCAGGAACAGGTCGAGATGGTCGATATCATGGAGTCCGAGGACATGGGAGCGATCGCCGCGAAGATCAAGGAGCTCACCGCCAGAGACCCCGGCGCGTTCGCTGCCGAACCCATGATCATCCAGGTCAAGGAAGCAGGCGGCGCAGAGGAGGAAGTCGGCGGCGAGGTTCGCCCGCTCTCCGGTGAGCCTGCCCTGATCCACGCTCGCATGAAGATCATCGAACAGATGGTCACCGATATCGGATACCGCGACAGGTTTGCAGCCGGTGTGTATGCAGGAAAAGTCGAGGGTCTCATGATCGGTCTGATCGTGTCGTTCGCCATTCTGGGGTTCATCTTGCTGGGGTGATATAAGTGGCAGAAGAAGGTAACAAAGCAGCAGGCCCTATCCGGATGGCAGCCATCGACAGATCGATGAACAACATCCGCTACAAGGCCCAGATCATGGCCCGCACGAACAAGCTCGAGTCAGGTATCCAGAGCGGCGGTCTCGTCGGCTTCGCAGTCGGCATCCTCGCCGCCATGGTGCTCATCCTGGTCCCGGCAGTCTTCCTGGGGGCGATCTAACATGGCAGATAAGAAGTCTCCGGCCAGCGGATGGCCGGTCGTGCAGGGTGACTTCCACACGGGAGACGCACAGAGCTGTGTCGCCGTCGTCACCATGGGTTCCCACCTTGACGAGCAGGGCATCTGCAATGCAGGAGCGGCAATCGCCGGTTCCTGTAAGACCGAGAATCTCGGTATTGAGAAGATCATCGCAAATATAATCTCCAACCCCAACATCAGATTCGTCCTGAACTGCGGAACGGAGGTCAAGGGACACCTGTCCGGGCAGAGTTTCATGGCTCTCCACAAGGACGGTATCTCCGGCGGTAAGATCGTCGGCGCACAGGGCGCCATCCCCTTCATCGAGAACCTCGATGATGCGGCCATCACCCGGTTCCAGGAACAGGTCGAGATGGTCGATATCATGGAGTCCGAGGACATGGGAGCGATCGCCGCGAAGATCAAGGAGCTCACCGCCAGAGACCCCGGCGCGTTCGCTGCCGAACCCATGATCATCCAGGTCAAGGAAGCAGGCGGCGCCGAGATGGGTGGCGCTGTTGCAGGTGCAAACCCGCAGTACCTTGAGATCGAATCGAGGCTCGACGCTATCGAAGGACAGATCGAGTTCGTCGATGCAGAAATTGCACAGCGTGTCGGAAGGAAAGTCGGACGCGATATCGGCATCCTGTATGGACTGGTTGCCGGTTTGATCGTATTCATGATGTTGTTGGTGTTGCTGCCGAAACTGGGCGGCCTTGTGTAAGGAGGTTTGACAAATATGTTCAAGTTTGAGAAAGAACAGACGGTACACGATTTCAACGGTACCAAGATAGGCGGGCAGCCCGGCGAATACCCGACGGTGCTGGGTGCTTCCATCTTCTATAACAAGCACGAAGTTGTGAAAAACGATGAGACAGGAGAGATCGACAAGGCGACGGCCGAAGCACTCTGGAACCGTTGCCAGGAACTCTCCGACACCACTGGCGTTCAGCACTTCATCCAGATCATCGCCGAGTATGGTGAAGCATTCGAGAGCTATATCGACTGGTTCTGCAGCATCGATGACAAGACAGCATTCCTGATGGACTCCTCGGTGCCTGCGGCACTTGCACATGCCTGCAAGTACGCTGACTGAGGCGGGCGTGGCTGACCGTGCGATCTACAACTCGATCAACGGGTCGATCGTCCCGGAGAGCATCCAGGCGCTCAAGGAGAGCGACGTCAACGCCGCCATCGTCCTTGCATTCAACCCCGGCGATCCGTCCGTCCGCGGCCGTGAGCAGGTGCTCACCGAGGGCGGCGTCGCCGGACAGGAGAAGAGCATGCTGGCCATCGCAGAAGAGTGCGGAATCACCCGCCCGATCCTCGACACCGCAGCAACCCCGCTCGGTATCGGATCCGGCGGTTCATACCGTGAAATCCTCGCCTGCAAGGCCATACACGGCCTGCCGACCGGCGGTGCCTACCACAACATGACCGTCTCCTGGACGTGGCTCAAGCGCTGGAAGGGAACGAAGAAGACCCCCTCGCAGCAGCTGGCCGGCCTGGAGGGCAAAGATGCCCTTGTCAAGCAGCTCACGCACCACTATCTTGGTGGCACCGATGGAATGCGCCAGGCAGCCTGGTCTGCACCCGATATCGGATGCAACATGGTTGCAAGCACGCTCGGCGCCGACCTGATTATGTACGGCCCGATCGAGAATGTCGAGGCAATGATCACCGCCCAGGCATACATCGACATTGTTGTGCTGGAAGCAGCGCGCGATCTCGGCACTGAGGTTCAGACCGAGAATCACCCGCTCTTCAAGCTGGTCTAAACTCTCCTTTTTTTCAGGTACAGACATACCGCTCCGGCGACGGGGCGCTTCAGAACAGCAGTGTCATGCCCTCCGGAAGGCAACATCCTCACCGGCAGGCAGAGAAATCGCCCCTACACCAACCTGGGTGAACAGATCCCGAAAAATGTCGAAAGACGCTACGATCCGCTCGGATCAAAGCAACATTCAGTCATCGTATCGACGAATAAGGGCAATACCGGATCTCTGACAACGAGCAAGGCTTCCTGTCGGACTATCGCAAGGGGGAGTTCAGGATTGGCTTCACGTACTGACGAGGTAACCTCCCGCTCACCGAGATTGGTAGTGACCCTGGAAGAAAAGCCACGCAGCAAAAGAAGATGATCGAAAGGCTCCCTGCCGTCAGGGAAGCTCGATCGTTCCGACAATACGAAGTTTCCCGCCGTCAAGGTAGTGGAGAACCGCCTTTCCGCCCGGAAGGTGCACGAGTTCTTTCTCGAGCGTCAGGGTCAGCCGGGGTTTCCTAAAATTTCCATCGTCAGCCACAGCGTCGAGACGCGCCGGGACGAACTGCATCCAGTGCCCCAGGTGGAGCACCATTCCCTCCTTAAGAGGTGCAGGCCAGTAGGCGACGAGCGTTGCCGGTGCCTCGAGCGTCTTCCTGACCCGTAGTGAATCGTCGTTCGAGAGGACATACCCCCGGTCGAGATCCTCTGCTTCGATATTTTTGAGTGCAAGTCCGACCCGGTCTCCGACACCTGCCCAGTCGGCGTCGTCGTCGTGTTTCTGAATAGAGCGAAGGAGAACCGACTTCTCTCCGGGATAGAGTTTCAGGGTGTCGTGCTTGCGAATGTACCCGTCCTCCACACCGCCGAGGACGACCGTGCCGATCCCGCGCACGTTGAAGTGGTGGTCTATAGAGACCGTTCCGAAGGCAGGCGATTTCGCATCCGGAGGCATCGGCGTCCTCGCTGCCGCAGCAGAGAGAAGCCGCTCACGCATGGCAATCATATCCTCGCTGACGAACTCGTACTCCGCAAGCACGGTTCCCCGGAAGAGGGGCGCCACCGCCTCGGGAGTCAGGTAATTCTTCAGGATGACGGCACCTTCTTTCACGCCGACGGACTCGAGCATCAGCACCCACTCACCGAGCATCGGGGTGATCTCGGAGAGCACGATGATGACATAGTCCGCCATCGACGCCGCAAAAAAGAGCGGGGCAAGCCGTTCAGGATAGCGCGTCGGTTCGATGAGAGTGACCGTATCCTTTCCTTTCTTGAGGTTGTAGAAGGTGATATCGGATGCGGTGCCCTTTTTGCCGAGATCCTTTGCGTAGCCTTCCGGTGCCAGCACAGCTACATTCAGATTTCCCATGATGCATAGAGCTTCGATGGCTCATCGTATGAGGTTTGCTCCACCGTTTTACGATAACTCCTATCGATTACACCCAGGCCGCACTTCTACACATACGAGGCACGCGCATAAAAACAAAATATTTTTAGTAAAGTCAACAATACTTTACTTAATGGAGTATGCCCGGAAAGACGCTGATAGCTATCCCTATCCTTATTTGCACACTTCTCGCCAGCATGGTGTTCGCAGTTGCGGTAGGACCGACCACTATTCCACTCGAAACCCTCTTCACCTCGCCGACCTCGCAGATGATCGTCTGGGACGTCAGGGTTCCGCGGGTGATCACCACAGTGCTGGTCGGATGCGCTCTTGCCATGGCGGGTACGGCTATGCAAGGTCTGTTCAAAAACTCGATGGCCGATCCGTATATCATCGGCACGTCGTCGGGTGCCGGGCTCGGAGCCGCACTTGCAATCGTTTTCTTCGCCGGTGCCGGGCTTCCCATCCTGGCGTTCGCCGGAGCGACGATCGCCACCTTTACCGTCTATACCATCGCACGCAAAGGCGGGAAAGTGCCGGTTGAGACGCTCCTCCTTGCCGGTGTTGCCCTTTCGATGCTCTTTTCAGCGTTCCTCTCGTTTCTCATGTATACTGCAGGAAAGAGCCTGCACCAGATCATGTTCTGGCTGATGGAGGGTTCTGGAACGTCTAGTGGAACGACGATGTACATAGGCATCCTGATCCCGATCGGCTGCGCGGTCATGTACATCTATGCACGCGACGTGAATATCGTCTCGCTCGGCGAAGAGGATGCAATCCATCTCGGCGTGAACGTGGAGTCTTTAAAGCAGATACTCCTCTTCATCAGCGCATTCTTAACCGGAATAGCGGTTTCAATTGCAGGGGCGATCGGGTTTATAGGCCTGATCACCCCCCACGTGATGCGCCTGATCGTCGGACCCGACCATCGTATTCTCTTTCCAGCGGTGGTCCTCGCGGGAGGTATTCTCCTCCTCTGGTCCGATACCCTGGCAAGAACCCTCGCAAACGAGATGCCGGTCGGGATCATCACTGCCTGTTTCGGCGCACCGTTCTTCATTTACCTGCTCAGGAGCCGGATGAAAGCATGAGACCAGTCGACGTTATCGATCTCGATGTCTCCTACGGAGCACACAAGATCTTCGAAGCAGTCTCGTTCCATGCAGATGCGGGCGAGATTCTTGGGATCATCGGACCGAACGGCTCCGGCAAGACGACGCTGCTCAAAGCGATGAGCAGGATTGTCGCGCCGGACAGCGGAGAGATCACTCTCAACGATCGCAATCTGAATGCACTCGATTTCCGGGAGCTGGCGCAGCAGATTGCCGTCGTGCCGCAGGATATCTCGATCAATTTCGAGTATACCGTCCGCGACATCGTCATGATGGGGCGGCATCCCTACATCGGCAGGTTCTCATCCGAGACGGCTGCGGACTTTGAGATCTGCAACCGCGCCATGCAGCTCGCGAAGGTCGCACACCTCGCTGACACATCCGTTCATGAGATCAGCGGCGGCGAACGCCAGCGGGTGTTGATCGCCCGGGCGCTTGCGCAGGAGCCGAAGATCCTGCTGCTTGACGAGGCGACCTCAAACCTCGATATCAGCCACCAGATCGAGATCCTGAATATCATCAGGGATCTTACCGGGAAGGTCACCGTCATCAGTGTCTTCCACGATCTGAACCTAGCGCATACTATTGCGACAGGCTGATCATGCTGAAAGAGAAGAGGATCTTTGCTATCGGTGCGCCCGGAGATGTGCTGACCCGGGAGGCACTCGATGCGGTATACGGGATCGACACGCTGGTAAAAATCCATCCACTGACAGGAAAACCCTATATTCTCCCGGTATACGACAATACTACAAAAAATAAACCAGAGCGCAGTGTGCACGTCATATGCGGCGGCGGCACAGGGTCCGATCTCCTCTATGCCCTGCAAAAGGAAGGGTTCCGGATGAGCACCGGTGTGCTCACTATTTTTGATACCGACTATGCGACCGCAACGGCACTGCACATCCCCTGCGTTACTGAGGCCCCGTTCAGCGCGATCTCATCCGAAGCACGCGAGGAACTCGGGCGGTGCATCGATGCCGCGGATGCGGTCGTCGTCACGGCAATGCCCATAGGAAAGGGAAACCTCGACAATATCAGGATACTGAAGCATTACCGGACAAAGTCAATCATACTTCTGGACGGCGACGGACTCGGGTCTTTCCGGGACTACACCGGAGGGGAGGCCGAAACGATAATTCACGGGCTGCTCGAGCAGGGAGCGGTTTGGACAGATCGAATCGAGCAGGTCGCGCATCTCCTGAAGGAAACGGCATGATCCCCTCCTTGCAAAACCACAGATACCGGTCGGATCCGACCCGACAGGACGGAGAGTGACGAGGATGCGAGCATGACGGCAATCGCCTTTCTTCACGATCAAACTGGCAGGAAGTCCACGACCAAAGTCGTGGGTAGTTGACATGCTATCAACTCCAGGGAACCAATCCACGGTAATATCAAGCGCACGGTTACCATACCCAGCTCTCCCTGACGGCAAAATGCCACCCAATATAGGGTTAAATTCTAATTAACCACAAAGTATTCCACCAATTAAAAAATGAAGACAGAATTTTAAAAAACAAGTGATTTGATATTAATACAATAGTACTTTGTAAAGTTTTATTAATATAAAACAATTTTAATAGTACAAATGAAACAGACGACATATTTGCTCGTATGCACATTGCTCATCTCTCTATTCCTGGTGGGATGCGCAAGCGCCGATTATCCGTGTTTTCACTACGACGCTCAGAGAACAGGGTAAGTAAAACAAAGACGGCACGCTGAAAAAAAAGTTAGCTGGAGAGAAGACCTAGATGAATTAATAGGCGCACCGACGATAGAGAAGGATGGCCGGGTTTACGTAGAAGTATGGATTGAAATGAACTTAGAAAAAGGAGAAAAATAATAAACTGTAAATGACTGAATGAAGACTGAAGGCAGAGAGATCTGGAAAAAAAAGCTAGGCAAAGGTGAAGGCAACATCTAAAGAGAGGCAATAGACAGCAAAGGCTCTTAGTAGGATGCATGGAGGGCAAAGATTACTACATAGATAAAGCAGAAGGGAGCAAGATCTGGAGAGACAAAGTAAACACAGGGAGGAGCGGCGGGAACTGGTACGGCCTCGCTTCATGCTCTGCGGTGTGGACGATACATTCTGCGTAACCTATCTCACAGAAGGGAAGCTGCAAGACTTAGATCTAGATGGGAATGAGGTATGGACATATGAGACAGGGAACGCAACGTTCGCATACTACTCGCCGGCTGTCGATACCGGCAGAAACTGACTTAGCAGGCAAAAACGTTGCTGATGCTCTCTACTGCGTCGATGCCGCGAAACGCAAGGAGAATCTGAAACGGCAACTGACGGGCAGCTCAGGTGTAAACGGTGATCAGAGGAGAAAAAGTATATGAAGATACTGCAAATAGAATATAAGATTTAGATAAGGGAGACTGGAAAAAGAAATGGAGAAAGAAGAAAAGAGAAAAGAGGGGAAAGAAAGAAGTAGAAGGAGGATATATATAAATAGGAAAGAAAAGAGATAAGGATATGAAATGATAAAAAGAAGAAAAAGGTGAGAGAGAGAGGAATAAAAAAGAGAAAGGGAAGATAGATAAATAAAAGATAGAAGAGAAAGATGTAAAATAAAAGGAGAAGAAAGAAAGATATGAAAAGGTATAAGAGATAGATAAAGAAGGAGAAGAAGAATGGAAGAAAGAAAAGAAAGAATATATATAGAAATAAAAGGAAGAATAGGAAGGAAAGATAAAAAAAGGGAAAAGAGAAGGGAAAATATAAGAATAAGGGGAAGGAAATGTGAAAGAAAAGAAGTAAAAAAGAAGGAAAGGAAAAGAGAAGATAAAAGAAGGTAAGAAATAAAAAGAAAATAAGTTAAAAAAAGAGAGAGAGATATAAAATATAAAAAGAAACTAGGCACTAGGAGATATAGATGAAGCTGCAAAGAAAGAAGGACAACTACACCGTTAGGAGAAAGAAAGGGGAGAGATACTCTACTAAATCGGCGGCAACGTGATGAAGAGATATACTGGGATTAGAGGCTCTATGCGGTAAACGGCGACAACGCTGAGGTCGGGGCGGCGACTATCGAAACTCAACGACGGTGATTCGACACCTACTAGTACGGAGCGAGGCGATCGACGCTCGCTACTGCGAGCGCGGTCGACAATGTCGCCGATACAATCACACTGAACGACACCACTCTCTGGAACGAGACGAAAAAAAAAAAAAAAAAAAAAAAAAAAAAAAAAAAAAAAAAAAAAAAAAAAAAAAAAAAAAAAAAAAAAAAAAAAAAAAAAAAAAAAAAAAAAAAAAAAAAAAAAAAAAAAAAAAAAAAAAAAAAAAAAAAAAAAAAAAAAAAAAAAAAAAAAAAAAAAAAAAAAAAAAAAAAAAAAAAAAAAAAAAAAAAAAAAAAAAAAAAAAAAAAAAAAAAAAAAAAAAAAAAAAAAAAAAAAAAAAAAAAAAAAAAAAAAAAAAAAAAAAAAAAAAAAAAAAAAAAAAAAAAAAAAAAAAAAAAAAAAAAAAAAAAAAAAAAAAAAAAAAAAAAAAAAAAAAAAAAAAAAAAAAAAAAAAAAAAAAAAAAAAAAAAAAAAAAAAAAAAAAAAAAAAAAAAAAAAAAAAAAAAAAAAAAAAAAAAAAAAAAAAAAAAAAAAAAAAAAAAAAAAAAAAAAAAAAAAAAAAAAAAAAAAAAAAAAAAAAAAAAAATTTTTTTTTTATCTCGTGGGCATGTAGGAAGAGAAAGCGCGGGGGGGGCGAGCGTAGAGGGGCCGGCTGGGGGGAGGGCGGGGGGGAGCGCGCGCGAGGGGTGTGGGGGAGGAGAGAGAGAGAAGGGAGGAGGGGGGGGGGGGGAGAGTGAGCGTGGCGGCGGGGAGAGCGGGAGGGGGGGGGGGGGAGCGGGGTGGGTGTGCGGGTGGCGGGGGCGGAGAGAGGGGGAGGGGGGCGTGAGAAGGGGGGAGCAGGCGTGCGCGGGCGTGAGAGCGGGAGTGCGCAGGCAGGCGGTGAGGAGCGCGCAGGGGCGTGGTGGGGGAGGGGGGTGAGAGGGTGAAGTAGGGGGAGCGGGTGCGCAGGGGCGGTGGGAGGGTGGGTGAGGCGCGGGCGGGGGCGGAGCCAGGGGTGAGCGCAGCGGGGGCGCGGCAGAGGGTGGAGCCGCCGGGGGAGGGGGTTCGACGTGTGAGTCGCCGACCGCCGAGTGAGGAAGAGGGCGGGCGCGTGGGGTAACGGTGAGACGGAAAAAGGAGACGCAGAAAGCCCGTGCCTTGTTGGTAGAGCCGGGTAGCGGCAGGCCGTAGGGGTGAGCTGGCGGGGGGAGCGCGCGTGAGGGGTGGGTGTAGCGAGGGTGCCCGAGCCTGGTGAGGGGGGGTGGGCGAACGGCGAAGCGCCCCGGAGAGGCGTGCGGTAGAAAGACGTCGTAGAGCGAAAGTAGCGGGGGTGCGTGTGAGCCGGAGGTGGCAAGACGCAGACGTCGGACGACGCCGAGAGCAGCGCGCCACACGGCGGTGCGGTTGTCGTGTGCGCGCCGCCGTCCCGACAGCAACGCAGAAAAGGATGCAGCGGCAATATCCTGTACCTCGCGACGGAGAGTCTGCGTAACCGGTCCGTTCAGGGGCAGGCTTTTACGGAGAAGAGATTGGCAGTCCGGTCCGGGAAACAGGGTATGGAGGTTGCGGAATCGGAGGACGGCCTGTACGGCGCTGTGAGCACGGAGAGAGGGTATACCTCTTTAATCAGAACGGAACGATGCTCTGGAGCCGTCCTGTTTCCTCCGGCAGGAGCGTTGCTATCTCGCCCGAAGGCACGTACATCGTAAGCGGAGGTGACCGTCTCCTGCTATTGACCGGAGTGGTGAGGTGCGCTGGAGTTACACCCGGAGTCCCGAGTACGGAGTGTAGCCGCCGGTGCGGACGCACATACCATCTGTGCAGGCACCGATACCACTCTCTTGGCATTTTCGCTAGACGATGGGCGCAGGAATGCCATATCTCGTGGTCGGTCGACGTTCAGGACAGAATAGAGAGTATATCGAGGAGAGAGGGATCAGGGATCGTCGCCGGCACCGAATCGGGCAACGTCTGCTTCTTCATGCGATGGCCAGCTCTCTGGACATATCGGACAGGCAGTGGCCTATCCGGGCTGGTATCTCCCATGACGGTCCACCGTCGCCGTGGCTCGACTCGGATGTCCGTACTCTTTTAACAGGATGGACGCCTTCTCTGGAAGCTCGGCGAGTGAGAGAGTTACGGACATATCAATCTCCGCAGACGGTTCAACCATCGGCTTGCAAAGGAGGCATCTCCGCCCGCACAGGGACGGAGATGTCCTGTGGACGTAATGACGAAGCGGATACCAGATGTGTCTCCGTCTCCCGACGCTGCGCATCTCATCGCCGGTGCGGTTGACGGCACGGCGCGCAGTTCAAACTGCAACCGGGGACATCATCTGTCGGACAGTCCGCACACCCGCACCTGACACCCTCCGACCGAAGAAACCCTGCAGAACACCACTGCCTTCCCAACTGACTGGATACCCCAAAAGCAAGAGGCGGCACCCGCCCGACTGCACCGCTCGCCGTGAGTGCATGCCTGGCCATGCTGACATACAGAAGAAGAAAAGGAATGGCCTGACCATGCCCGACGGAGAAGAGATGGATGCTCCACCTGCTGCCTGATGAACCAGACGCTCGAAGAAGCTGAGTCGTTCTGCCCCCATACAAATCTGGTGGAGATCTCCGACGGCATTCATTCTCTCTTTTTATCCGAAGAGATCTGCGATCGTTCGACCTCCGGTATACGGTGCATGCACCCTGCGCCGATATCAATATCGCATCGGAGAATGAACGATTGCGGAAGGCAGCCATCACAGTAATCGCCGATCTGGCCACAATTTGCGACAGGATAGGAGCAGAACGGATGGTTATTCTCGGGACGCATATGGGGAGAGGAGATGCGGAGCGTCTCCCAGAAAGCCCTTGAAAACTCGCTGATAGACCTGAAAAGACTACAGGAAGACCGGAACGTCCGACTCACCATCGAGAATATGGGATCGTGGGACTCCTACTTATTCAGGGAGCCGGCGTTTCTGGACCGGCTGGCCGATCTCAACCTCGGCTTTACCCTTGATGTGGGGCATGCTCATGTGAACGGCCTCCTTGAAACGTTTCTGGAACGCGGGGGGGCAGTTCTGCTCATCTGCACGACAACAGGGGATACAGCGACGACCATCTGGCATGCGGGGAAGGGAGTATCGATTTCGAGCCGGTCATGCGGTCGCTCCCCGCAAATGCCACGAAGATAGTAGAACCCATGGAACTGCAACACTATTTCAGTGAGTCTCGAACACCTGACGTCACTCTCGGGTGATCTTGCTCGATCGATCCGGCGCCCCCGGCCGATCAACTGTTCCACGGCTTTTTGAAACTCAAGGAAAGACAGTGAGATTTCCTGGCTCTCCAAACCCCGGATACGCGTTCGCGCCGCGCGACGAGACGGTGCGCCCTCCCGCATCCAGGCGAAGGTGCCAGTAGGTCACGTCCGCGGCGTGAAATATGAGGTTATGGCAGGGAGTGCCTGTGGCTGCACGTATCGATCAGGGAGGAGAGAGCGGTGAGGAGCGCTGTAAACGATTCCGACGGTTCGTCGGAACCGGTGCCGGGGTACGCATTCGCACCGCGCGACGAGACGGTGCGCCCTCCCGCATCCAGGCGGAGGTGCCAGTAGGTTACGTCGCAGCAGGCGTGAACACCGTCGTACTCGCTCTCCCAGTCCCAGACACCAATCCGCTCAAGCGCTGCGAAGAATGTCTCCCAGGCATCTCGATCGGGGTCGAGCTCGAGGACGTCTCCCGAGTACCTCCCTCCCGGTGTCCGTTCACAGATGAGCGTATCCCCCTCCAGGCGGAGATACAGCGACGGCCCCCCGCTGCCGCCAAGATAGAAGACAAAAAAGGACGGGGGCGGATGCCCGGTATTCCGGCCGGATGGTTCCATACGGATATGTTCCGCCTACAGCAGTATAAGGGCGACGAAACCTGCGGCAGAGAGTGCCATCAGGACGAACCCGACCCCGTCAACGGCACCGAAACCGACCTCACGCAGAGGCGTCCGGGTTCCGTTCCGGTACCCCCGCAGGTCGATCGTCAGGCCAAGGACGTTCGCTTTCCCGAGAGAGTTTGAGACCAGCGGGATGATCACCGGGAAGAGACTCCTGATCTTTCCTGCGAGCCCCTTCCCCGGCGCATATGCCCGGGCAAGCTGTGCTTCGTGAATCCGCTTTCCCTCGAGCCTGAAGGCTCGGGATAAACCGCAGCGCGATCAGGAACATGAGGGTATAGTCGATCGGCATGTGAAGTTTGTCCATCACCTGCACGAGGTCGCGGGGCTGCGTGGAGACGATGAAGAGCTGGAAGGCAAAGATCATCGCAACGAACCGCAGGGTCATCGAGGCCGCAAGGTCGACGGCTCCCATAGTGATCGGGATATACCCGCCGAAGATCGGGATCAGGTACCCGAGCACCTCGCCGCTCTGCAGGGTCAGTACCGTCAGGATGAGCAGGCTGACGGCGAGGGATATGAGGAGGGGCACCTGCCGCAGGAGCTCGCGGGCAAGGCCGCTCACCGCTGCTGCGATCAGGATCAGGCCGACGAGCAGCGTGAGTGCCGGAACCTCGGTCAGGATGACGGCGAGGACGACCACAAGCCCGGTGAAGACGACCTTGGTCATGGGGTTTAAACGGTGGAAGTAGCTGTCCCTGTTGATATACTGCATAATTTCTGGCATGCAATCTCCTCAAAGTTCCGGACGTCCCGGAGAATGATTCCGTCTTCCATTGCAATGATACGGTCGGCATACTCACGCACGAGCCGCATGTTGTGAGTGACCATCAGGATGGTGCACCCCTCCCTCTGGAGCCGCTGGACGATCTCCATCACGCGCTGCGTCTCCCGGGCATCGAGTCCGGTCGTCGGCTCGTCGAGAACGATCACCTTCGGGCGCATGGCGATGACGCAGGCGAGGGCAAGGCTTTGGCGTTCTCCACGGCTGAGCGAGCGGGGATACTGGTTCCGGTGATCGGCGAGGCCGACCTCTGCGAGGACGGCATCGATCAGTTCCCGGTGATCGGCAAGCCCGATGTTCGAAAGGCCGAACGCGATCTCCTCCTCCACTGTCTCGGCAAAGAGCATGGTATCGGGGTTCTGGAAGACGAGGCCGACGTGCCGGGCGAGCTCCGTCACCGGTGTCGTGGCCGCATCGAGCCCGTCGACAAGAACGGTGCCCTCGGTCGGCCTGAGCAGCCCGTTGAGATGCTTGACAAGAGTCGTCTTCCCGGAGCCGTTTTCACCGACGATGGCAACGATATCGCCGGGAAGTATCTCGAGGTCCACGCCTGCAAGAGCAGTCGCCTCTCCATACCGGTGGACAAGCCCGCGGATGGTTATAATCGGACTGATGCCCGCGGATGGCTGCGCAGGGGCGGACATCGGAGCAGCAGGGAGAATTTCGGGCTCGGGTGCATCGTCGACCTCGATGAGGCTTCTGACACGCTCGCTCTTCAGCAGGACGTCCGGGGCTCCCTCGGCCGCGATTTTTCCGTCCTCTATCAGGATCATGCGGTCGGCCAGCCGGGAGAGTTCATCGACTTTGTGCTCGACGATCACGATCGTCTTTCCTTCCTCCTTCAGGCGCTGCAGGATCCCGAGGATGGCCTCGGTGGCGATTGTATCGAGTTCCGCCGTGGGTTCGTCGAGGATGAGGAGATCCGTTCCGAGCGCCAGCGTGGCTGCGATCGTAACCCGCTGCTTCTGGCCGCCCGAGAGGGTGTGCGGTGCACGTTCCAGCAGGTGGGCGATACCGGTGACATCGGTGACGTAGTCCATCCGTCTCTGCATCTCGGCACGGTCGAGCCCCTGATTCTCAAGACCCGAGACCACTTCTTCCTCGACCGTGGTGAAGATGAGCTGGGCGTCGGCATCGTCGAAGACGACCCCGACCTTTTTCCCGATCTCACCCATATCCCGGTAGGCCGCGACGTCCTTTCCGGCGATGCTGAGATTGCCGGCAAACGCGCCGCCGTATTCGTGGTAGAGAATGCCGGACGCGGCAAGGCAGAGCGTTGTCTTCCCGGCACCGGTCGGGCCGGTGACGAGAAGGCACTCCCCCCGCGCGACGTCGAGGTCGATGCCGGCAAGGGCGGGACGCGTCCCCTGCGGGTAGGTGTAGGATACGTTGCTCATGCTGATCGGCGCATCGGCCTTCGGATTCCTGACGGCCGGGCTGGAGTTCCCCTCGCCGCCGCCCGGCGCAAGGCGGTACTGTGTCCGCATCAGGACGCGGGATGCAGGCATGTAGAGGGCCTGTGCGACCACCCCGTTGGCACCTGCAGCCAGCAGGACGATCGGCACCGTGACGATCAGGAACGCATCGATTGTGCCGTACTTCCCGACGATGACCGGGTACTGGGCCATAATGGCAATGGCAACGAACGTGAGGCCGCTTGCCAGCGTGGCGATGAAAGTCGTTATCGCAGGCGCCACGACGATACGGTCGCGGAGCAGGAGAATGACACCAAGGCAGACGATTGCCCCGATAGGTTCGCTGATCAGGTTTCCGGGCGGGAAGACCGAGTGGCTGATCAGGGCACAGACGACTCCCGAGACGATACCGATGCCGACTGCTTCCTTCACCGTCGGTATGATGAGGATGATGGCAAGGCAGTAGAAGGCAATAACCAGGTTCGAGACGATGGGTCCCGGCACCAGGAGGGAGAGGTATCTCACGATCGCCCCGATGGCGAGGAGGATACCGACGATTGCTATATCTCGTGATTTCATATTCGATCGTTAGGTTGGGATATTCGGATAGCGATGCGGGCTATGGAGTGAACGGTAAGAAAAATCACCAGGGACGCCAGCGAGGCTGTGAGACCGGCCGTTTGACAGGGGAGGCCATCCGGCACACTGCATGGGAGCCGGAAGATATCGGGCACATTACATTATGAAACATCTATGTATAAACTTGTACATTTGAGTATATATAATCACCTCTTTGCTGTCGCACTATCGTGGCGATCTGTGGGGCTGCCGCAAAAATAGATTGACCTGATGAAGCGTTACCGGTGACGCATCGCCAGCAGTGCGCCCGCAGCAATCAATGCGGCAATGGTGCCGGCAAGCGGGGCAGGAACCGGTGTCGGCTCAGGAGTCGCCACCGTCGTCTCCGGCGTGGCGGTCGGTGACGGTGTTGGTGCAGGAGTGAGCTCCGCCGGAGGTTCGGTAGCCGGCGTCTCGACGGCACCGACCGACCCGGGCCCAATCAGGATGACCGGAGTAACGACGTACGAGTGGCCGGCAAGATCCCTGCGATCGACAGGTGCATCGACAACGTACACCGAGTAGGTTCCACCGTCAAGACCGGTGCCGACCGTATCCCACTTCACGGACCAGGTGTTGTCCGCCAGAACCGGGGCCGTGGTAAAGGTGCCGGGCTCTCCGGTAATGACGGGGTCAAAGGGCTTCTCCAGGCTTCCTCCGCCCGCCGGGAGATTCGGACCGGTCACGAAGAGATAGACCGTATCGCTTCCGGTGCTCGTCCCCGACAAGGGAATCTCTTCACCGAGGTACGCAGTAACACTCTGCTCTGCGCTTACGGGCAGCACCACCCCGGCGGCGAGGATGAGGAGCAGGACGCAGGCAGATGCCCACGGCACACCGCTCCCGACAGGTCTCAACAGAAGGCGCATAACAACTACACGGGTGCCGCCACCCAGATGAAGATTTCCATCACCGCAGACCGACCCGGTATCCTGCCTCTGATAGCACCGTTTCAATCTCGCGGATATGCTCATATCCCCGGGTCTCCATCTCGATATCCACACGGGACGCGAAGAGGGAAAGTTCCCTGCCGTGCCTGGCGTGTTGAATCGTGAGGATATTTGCACGAAGACGGGTCAGGAGGGAGAGCAGTCCGACAAGCGCCCCGGGTTCGTCCTGCAGGCAGACCGAAAACCGCATGATTCTTCCCGTCTCGAGGAGCTGCCGACGGAGAACCCGGTCGAGGATCAGCGGGTCGATGTTGCCGCCGCTGATGACGGGAACTACCCGGCTTCCTTGCGGAACCCGGATACTGCCGTTCAGCAGAGCCGCGAGCGAAACGGCACCGGCACCTTCGGCAAGCACCTTCTTCCGCTCGAGGAGGTGGATGACGGCAGTAGCGATCTCCTCCTCGGTGACGAGAACTATCTCGTCGACCAGGTGCCGGATCACGGGGAACGTCTCCTTCCCTACCTGCCTGACCGTGATCCCGTCCGCAATGGAGTACTCGGGATCGATGCTGACCCGCTCACCGGCCCGGCACGCTTCGCAGGCGGAGGGGCATGCCGCAGTCTCGACACCGATGATCCGGACGGCCGGGTTGATCCCCTTGACGGCGGTGGCAAGACCGGCGGCGAGGCCGCCTCCGCCGATGGGGACGATGACGACGTCGGGTTCGGACAGATCCGAAAGGATCTCAAGGCCGACGGTTCCCTGACCGGCAATAACGAGAGGGTCATCGTAGGGGTGGATATAAAAAAGACCTTCCCGGTCGGCCATCTCCTCTGCTATCGCCAGGCTCTCGGCCAGCCGCTCTCCCCGCAGAAGCACCCGGGCGCCGTAACTCCGGGTCGCCTCCTGCTTTGCGAGCGATGCGCTCTCCGGCATGACGATCGTTGCCGGAATACCGATCTCCCTGGCGGCAAGGGCAACTCCCTGCGCATGATTTCCCGCCGAGGCCGTGATGACACCGCCCGGCCCGATCGCATCACGGCGGGCGAGGATGGCATTGGTTGCTCCGCGGATCTTAAACGACCCGGTCTTCTGCAGATTTTCGAGTTTGAGATAGACCTCTGCGCCGGTCATCCGGGAAAAACTCGGGGAGTGGATGAGCGGGGTAGCAATGACCCTTCCCCGCAGCCGCTCTGCAGCAAGGCGGACGTCATCCAGGGAGACCATACAGGGAAGATGGCACGCTTCGCTCTATTACTCTTTCGCCATGCTCACGGCACCGTGCGGGAGCTCATCCCCGATGCCGGAGAACTGCCGGGTCAGAGCACGGGTGCTCCTGGCGGGGATGCCGGCAGCAGGATCGAACCGGCGGCCGGCGAGCGCTGCAAAGACCTCTGCGACCGCCTCTCCGCACAACAGGCCGTACCCCCCTCAAGGATGAAGGCAATGCCGCCGTCGTAGACGTCCATGATATCCTGGGTCATCCGCCCGTAATCTGCCGGCAGAAGACGCATCGAACCGAGAGGGTCGTCGGCGGACGCATCAAACCCCGCCGATACCGCCACGATATCGGGTTTGAATCCCTCCAGAGCCGGACAGACAACCCGCTCGAAGACCAGGTCGTAGTCGGCACCACTGCAGCCCCACTCGAGGGGGAGATTGACCGTATACCCGGTGCCGGCGCCCGTCCCCCGCTCCTGCGGCCATCCGGTGCCGGGAAAGATCCCGGCCTGGTGCACCGAGAGGTAGAGCACCCGATCGGTTGCAAAGAAGGCCTGCGCCGTGCCGTTGCCGTGGTGGACGTCCCAGTCGACGATGGCGACCCTCGGTGTCCCGCGAAGAGCCCCCGATACGGCGACGGCAATATTGTTGAAGAGGCAGAACCCCATCGCCCGCGTCCGGGTCGCATGATGTCCCGGCGGCCGCACGAACGCGAATGCGTGGTCACCCTCCCGTGCCCGTTCGACCGCGAGACCGGCTGCTCCGGCGGCGGCGAGCGCGACCTCGAACGACCGCGACGTGACGTAGGTGTCGACGTCGAGGTAACAGACCTCTCCGGGGGGACAGCGGGCGGAATAATTCCGTACAGCGGCAACATGCTCTCCCGTATGCACGCGGAGGAGGTCATCCGGCGTCACCGGATCGGCTTTGATCCGCTGCACATCTCCGGGCACGCCGCCGAGTGCACGCTCGAGACGTGCTTGCGACTCGGGATGGCAGGGGTCGTTATGGAGAGCGAAGATCGCATCCGTGATCGCATAGCAGGCAGGCATGACCGGAGGTACCCGGACGACTACTTGAACCTATGCCGGAGAGGAAAAAGGCGGGGAAATTAGTTTTTAAGGCAGGCAATCGCCGTATCGACGATTGAACCGAGTTCTTCGACCGTGAACCTCTCCGAAGAGAGCACGAGGTCATAGGGCGAGCAGTCGTTGATGTCGATATCGTAGTATCCAAGATAGCGTTCAGCCTCGCACCGCTGCCGCTCGAGGGTCTTTTCCCGGGCAGCCTCTTCACCGAGCTGGTCCCGGCCGGAGATCCGTTCTGCCCGGCAGTGGAGCGAAGCGTTCAGCCAGATCTTCAGGTCGGCGTTCTCCACCATCCACCCCGAGAGTCTGCCTTCCACCACAATATCGTGGGAGCTCTCGCCAATCTCCTTCTGGCGGGCATCGATCATCCTATCGACCGACGGATCACGTTTCGCATACTCACCGAACGCGGAGAGATCCATCTCATGCTCGCGTGCGAGCTGGCGGAATACCTCACCGGCGGATATGAATGCGAGACCGTACTTCTCTGCAAGATACTTTGCAAGCGATGTCGTCCCGCTGCCGGGCGGCCCGCTCACGGTGATACGCATCAGAGGCCTCCGATGTTGAGCGCCTTTCTGATCACCTGACTGATGGTGAGCGAGCAGATCATGTACCAGAGGATCCATGCCGGAACAACCCAGAACGCGTTCGCCGCAAGGGCGACCTTCCCGAGGAAGGGGAGCACGATGGCGTTCGTAAGATTGAGGACATCAGACGCTCCGGTATGGGGTAGCCTGAAGATGAGCCAGAAGAAGATAGGAACCGACAGCAGGAGAATGATCGCCATCGGCTGAAACTGCTGCTTGGACATCTCCATTTGATCCTGCATCATCCGGTCGCGCTTTCCTTCGAGTTTCTTGATCTTCTTCTCATCGCCGGAGAGACTGCGCCTCGCGGAAGTCCTTCTGGAAATCCTTCATCTTCGCCTGCACATCCTGCATCCGCTCGTAGTTAATGGTATACTTCTGGACGAGCGACGAGTAGACACCGGTCATGCCGGAGAGAATCATGATAACCACGAAGAAAGGCACCCCGTAGACATCGAGCAGCGGTCCGAGCAACGTATTCATCGCTGAGCCGACTCCCTGCCGTATCGGTTCGACACTGTAGGAGAGCATCACGAGGAGGGTAAAGAGGAGGGCAATCGTTGCACTATGTTTCTTCAGGTCTACCATAACGTGTTACCTCAGCACCTCGACCATCTCGGCGACGGCCCTGTCGAGGAGGTAATTTTCATTTCGGATAATCTTGATCGTGCAGCCGGTATACATCGCATACGCCGCAGATACCGAACGGTTGAACTGCTGGTGCTCCGCTATGGAGCGGCTGCCCTCCATATCGCGGACACGCGACTCGTCACCGAGGCGCCGGAGCAGAATCTGATCCTCATCGGTCTCGACGAGCACAATCACGTCGGGCATCAGTTCGCGCAGCACCCACTCGGGGAGCCCTGCAAGATACCCCTTCGGGGTCTTCACGCTGCTATGCGTATCGATGATCACGTTTGCGGTGCCGCTGATCGTTGCAATACCGGAAGCTGCCCCGCTCTGCAGGCGCTTCTGCACGTCCCGGTCGAGTCTGCGCATCTCGTCGCGGTTGCTGGCAAGTTTCTCTTTCTCAGCAAGCTCGAACATGAACGTGCCAAAATTGATCGATTCGTAGGTGATTCCCTCGCTTGAGAGTTTCTCCATCGCACCGGTGATAACGGTGGTCTTCCCGACACCGGGAACCCCCGTAACGACGACTTTCTTTCCCAACTTCTCTCACTCCTATGGGTAACTCATGCGGACACACACTTCATCAAGGGAGATCCGAAACGATCTCGCTCGATGACGTGCGGCCCCCTGCGGCCTCACTCATTCCGGAGTAGATCCTGCGAGGGTCCTACTCCTTCCCAAAGAACTGCCGCATGAACGGGTACATCTCCATGATCTGCTGGCTCGCGATCTCTTCGTAGAGACGATAGGTGATACTCACCGCAAGCAGCAGACCGGTACCACCGACTGCGCCGATAATGCCGAAGAGGTTTGCAACCACACTCAGCACACCGATGAACGCGCCACCGATGACAGTGACCCTCGGGATATACCGATCCAGGTACTTCTCGAGCACCTGGGCATTGCGCCGGTACCCGGGGATGTGCATCCCGCTCATCTGGATCTGGCGGGCAACGTCCTTGGAATCAAGGCCGGCCGTCTTAATCCAGAAGAGGGCGAATACCGCACCCCCGACCACCATGAATGTGATATCAACGCCCATACGTATGAGGATTTCCCACGGGGCGTGCCCGAGGTCGCTGAGCCACCACATCCAGTCCTGCGGGGAGTTGATAGGGGCGAGGTAGTACATGAGACCGTTAACCGGCGTCTGCCCCTGATACTCACCGAAGATGGTAATGCCCACGTTCGAGAGGAACAGTCCTATCATCTGGATGTTCGCCTGCAGCACACGGACGAGGATCATCGGCAGCACGCTGGCGTAGATGAGCTTTACCGGGAACCGTGCACGGGCTCCGCGGACGGCCGTATGGGCAAGCGGGATCTCAATCCGGGTCGACTCGACGTAGACGACGACCAGGAAGATCGCGAGAGTCGTGATGAGGGCGAGGACATCCGTTCCGAAGTACTCGAGGAAATTTCCACCCTCCATAGCGATGGAAAAGAGTCTCGGGAAGAATCCGACCGGGAACTGATCACTCACTGCCTCCCAGTTCAGGAACCCGTTCACGAGACCCTCCGAGACACCGGCGACGATGAAGAGCCCCACACCGGAGCCGACACCCCACTTGGTGACCACCTCATCCATGAACATCACCAGCACTCCGCCGATGCAGATCTGGATAAAGATCAGGAGCGAGACGATCGCCATATTACCGCCGAAGAGATCCATGGCGACTGCAGGGTCGGGGAGCATGGACCCACCCACGATCATCGGGAGAGCCTCGACGACGATCATCACGAAGATGAGCATCTTCTGCAGGCCCATGTACATGACCTGTCCACGCGCCTCGCTGGTATCTATCTGCAGGATATCGGCACCCTTGAGCAGCTGCAGCACGATCGATGCGGTGACGATCGGCCCAATACCGAGATGCAGGATCGAACCGCTCGCACCGGCAAGCAGGGCTCGGTAAAATGAGAAGAAATCTTGCGACTCAGGAGAGAGTCCGAAGACAGTAATATTTGTCAGCACGAAGTACAGGAGCAGAATCCCGAGCGTCCACAACAGTTTATTTTTGAAGTGAACGTGGCCCTCCGGACTTTTGACCGCAGGCATTGCTGCAAGCAAGGGTTCAAGTCTATCCAGCAGACTCGCCATAGTTTCACCTGGAAAAATTTAGTTAAGCGGTGGTTGCCTGACCGCCCATCTCTTCAATCTTTGCCTTGGCACGTTCTGAGAACGCTCCGGCAGAAATATTCAGTTTTCGGGTGACTTTTCCGCCACCGAGAACTTTCTCGACACCGATGTCAGAGGCCTCGATGGTTATCAGGTCGCCCTCCGCCGTCGCAAGACCGTTCTGGAGGAGTGCGTCCACCATCTGGTCGATATCCCCGATATCGAGAACGTTCACGGATACGCCCGTCTTCGAGACGAACCCGTGCTTTCCGTTGTGTACCTCACCGTAGAGCAGGAAGTGGGTGAAGCGGTGGTCACGGTGACCTGCCCGTCCTCGTCCTCCCCTGTTTCCGGCACCGCGCCTGTTCTTGTGCGTTCCGCCTCCGCAGGTCCGCGAGCCTCTGTATTTGGATCTCTTATTTACCGGCACCCATCTCACCTCATTTTGTGGAGGAGATCATTGATCTCACAGCCATAGTAGCCGAGAGCCCCACCCTGCTGAAAGGTTCGCTTGATAGTTTTATAGCCCTTTCGAGGTGGATGCAGTCTCAGCACCGGCTTCATCTCAGCCACGTCCTTGATATCGGCATCGCCGTTCACGAGTGCCTGCGCATACTCCTCGATGCTGCCGAACCGGGTCGTCTCCCGGATATACTCGTCGGTCAGCTTCTGGTCACCGGTGAGTCTTCCACGGGTGCGCAGAACGGTAGCGAGCGTATCAGCGTCGACTTCGCCATACGCGACGAAGTCCTTTACCTTCCGGATCATACCGAGGTATGCCGGGGTATCGGGAACGATGACACAGTGGTTGATGTGGTGCAGACGGAGCATCTTCAGAGTATCCTTGATCTCGCGTCCGGTATTGACAACGCCACGTACCTGAACAACTGCGTACATTATTCCAAACCTCCGATCCGCACCATATTCGTCTGCTTCAGCGCCTCGAAAGTCGCTTTTGCAAAGTTAATAGTCGTCCTGGTCTGTCCCCGGGTAAATGCCCAGACATCCTTGACGCCTGCCAGCTGCAGTACCTTCTTTGAGATGTCTCCGGTCACAAGACCGAGTCCCTGCGGTGCCGGCTTGAGCGTCACCTTGACACTGCCTGCCTTGCCCGTCACTTCGACCGGGATAGAGTGAGACAGGTCGCAGCCGCACTCCCAGCTTCCACAGCCTCTCCTGACCTTCAGGACATTGAGTTTTGCGTCTGCAATTGCTTTCTGGATTGCATTGCCGACCTGCGCATCCTTGCCCTGACCGAAACCGACATACCCGTTACGGTTGCCGACAACCACCACAGCACGGAACTTTACACGGCGACCCGAATCGGTCATCCGCTGCACCATGTTAATGTCGAGCACTTCATCCTCAAGGTCGGACAGCAGCGCATCGACGATCTGAGGTTCTTTGATCGGATGGCCGCTCGCGAGCACCTCGTCGATGCTCGTGATCTCGCCTGCGGCAACAGCCCGGCCAAGACCAGTGAGCGGAACCCATTCAACATGTTCGTACGCCATATCACGCCACTCCTTCATAATGGCATCTGCCACTTTCTCTACGTTCTCAACCAAATTCCCGGCCCTTTCGGGAGCATACTCTGCGATATGGGTACCTTTGAGACGGCTCTCGTCAGGAAGAATGGACTCCCCGTAAGGCACCTCAAGTCCGGCATCGACCGCACCTTTCAGTGCAGCAAAGACCCGTGCGCCGGGTTTTGCCCTGTTCAGGCCAATATCCAGAATTGCCTCATCATATCCTGCATTCAGTGCCTTTGCGGCAAAGAGCATCCCGGTGAGGTATGCTGCAGGCGTGTTCGAGGTCGAGCCCTCGTAGCCGTATGCTGCAAGCTCGCTCGAGTACGCCGCGATCAGCGTCTTATCGCCGATCATCTCGGGAACGACCAGCCTGCACGATGATCTGGCGGTTCGTCTTCCGAACGACCATGCGGGGCGCATCGGCGACCAGAAGGTTCATGCGTTTGTAGTAGTCGGTCTTCCCTTCTTTTCTCCTGCGGAAGGGAACAAAGTATCTCAGGTCCGGTTGCCATTATTTCATCCTCCCAGCCTGGAGTTCCACCTGTGCTTTCAGGTGTGCAACACTGCGGAACTGACCGCCCGAAGATCGCCGGTACATCAGACGATACAGGGGGCGCTCGATAGTTCCATCGTCCCGCATCTCGCGGAGCACCCGGCGCTGTGCACGGACCTTGCGGATCCAGACGCGCTTGCTCGGGTTGCGTGCACCTGCGGCACCTTTCCTCGAACCGGGGCCTTTACGGTGACCGTACGCCCTCTTGGCAATCGTCTCCCGTGCCCTGCCACGGCTGTTTCCTTTCACACGCCGTGCCTTGACTGCTCCCTCGTCAATGAGACCACGCAGGTCTTCACGGGAAATAGCAGCCTCGATATCAGCCATTCGCTCGGGGTCGAGCCATATGCGGTTCAGACCGCACTTCAGGATCGAGGCGGAGATACGCCTCTGGTTAACGAGATCACTCATTCTCGCTCACCTCCGGTGCAGACTCTGTTTCCGGGGCGGTTACTGCCTTTGCGTTCAGGACTTTCAGACCGAGTCTGAGTGCCTGCTCCTGGATGATCGCCCGCTTTCTGCCGCCGACCGTTCCGCCGATCCTGACGGCCTGGGTCTTCGGGTCCACTCCGGCAAGCTCGCTCGGAGCAAAAACCAGTACATCCTCAAATCCGCTCGGGTGCAGTCCGCGTACGGCAGCGGGGCTTCCGTATCCCGGCTGAGGGATTGCTCCCTTGGCCTTGAATTGTCTCCGCTGCTTGTTGTGCAGACCGCGCGGGCGTCTCCACGTGTCCTCCAGCTGCTTCTTCTGCGCAAGGCCTCTGCGCTTGAAGCTCGGCTTGTTGTGCTGTGAACGGACACGGATTAATCTCTTTCTCTCTTCCATCTCCATCACGCCTTCTCGATGATATAGATACCATCCTGGAACACACGGGGATCGCGCTTGGTGATCTTGGTGGCATGCTCGATATTCGCTGCGGTGTTCCCTACCTTCTCCTTGTCGATGCCGCTCACGGTGACCTCGTCGTTGCCGATCTTCACGGTCACGCCCGGCACGATCTTTGCGATACGGGCCTGCTTCTCGCCAAGGAAGTTGTTGATCTCGAGGCGATCGCTCTGCAGCTTCATCTGGATCGGGAAATGACTGTACACCACTTTCATGTTGTACTCAAACCCGTTCCGGACACCCCGGATCAAGTTCTTCGAATGCGCTTCAATCGTTCCGCACATTGCGAGGATCTGCTTCTTGTCGGAGCGGGTGGAGATGACGAGTTCGCCGTTCTCGATCGCGATTCTGATCTGCGGGAACCGCATATCGCGCTCGTTGCTGCCTTTCGCACCGGAGACCTTCAGAATCGTCCCTTCGAGGGTGACCGTCACGTCGCCCGGGATCTCAACAGTTCTTGTGATTCCCATCTCTGCAACTCCCTCTAGTAGACGTATCCCAGCAGCTGACCGCCGATACCCTCGGCCCGTGCCTGTTCGTGAGACATGACGCCGCGTGAGGTGGAGACGATGAGAATGCCGAAGTTCTTGGCCGGGAGAAACTGTGACTCCCAGTATTCCATCTCATCGAGACCCACTGCAAACCGCTGCGAGACTGCACCGCATTTATTGATGGTACCGCGAAGCTGGACGCGGAACTGACCGCCACGTCCGTCTTCGATGAACTCGAAGCCGGCGATATAGTTCTTCTCCTCCATGATGCGCAGCATTGCGCCGAGGAGTTTGCTAGCCGGTTCGATGTACACTTCGCTCTTGCCTACATCACCGGCGTTCTTGATAGTGCACATCGCGTCGGCAATTGGATTTAATCGTGCCATATTCGAATCCCTCAGTTCATCTTCTTAAAGCCCATCTTCGATGCCCACTCGCGGAAGCACTGGCGGCAGAAGTAGATATTGTACCGGCGTACCAGACCCTGCTTGCGTGCGCAGATGCGGCACTCGTTCGCACCGCGGCCGAACTTCTTTGCAGAACTTCCTTCGGGGGTGTTTTTCTTCTGTTCTGCCATTGTATTACACCTCCACCTGGTAGCGCTCACGCATGAACGCTATCGCTTCGTCCTTGCTCACTTTCTGCTTGGCAGGGATCTTCCGCCGCTCGGCGAGTCTTCGTGCAATCCGAACGCCCTTGCGCTCCAGGACGACGTTGACATCCATGCCGTAGATACCGATCGTCGGATCGTAGCTCATGCCGGGGAAGTCGGTGTGTTCTTCGATACCGAAGGAGACGTTCCCTGTCCGGTCGAACTGCGATATGGCAAGGTCCCGCTCGATGATTGCGAGAGCGGTCTGTACGAACGACTCCGCAGTCTTTCTCCGGAGCGTGACCTTGCACCCGATCGGGGCGCCCTTCCTGATACCGAACGCCGGCTGCGTCCTCTTCGCGATAGTGCGAACGGGTTTCTGGCCGGTGATAGCTTTTACGATCTCCTCGGCCTTTACCAGTCGTTCGCCGCTCTCGCCGACGCCCATGTGAACAATGACCTTATCGATATAGATATCCTGCATTGCGGTCATTCTTCAGCCTCCAGCTGCAGTTCGCCGGGAACATACCCGGAGCGGCCGACCATGAAGATGTACTCGTCGATGGTGTCGAACCGGGTGTTTGAACCCATATCCTCAAGTGTTACGCGGTTTGGAACGCTGCTCGGGGTCTTCGTGATCTCGACGATGGTGCCGATCATACCGGAGTGGCGTCCACCGATGATCATGGCCGTATTGCCGACCGCGAAGGGGAAATGATCCGTGATGGTGAAGCGGTTCTCGCCTTCGAGCGTGAGGACGATCGAGTCCTTCGGCTTGTAGGTGTTGTCGGCGAGGACGTTGGCACCGTAGTTGAGGTTGAGCTGCACCCTGCCGCCACTGACGATCGTCTTGTTGCGGATTCTGCAGAGACGGGACTGTGCCGCCGCCTCGGGGATCTCGACGGAGACCAGCCTGCCACGCACGTCCAGCTGAACCCGGTAGTACCGTCCGATCTTCGGGATCGCGATGATATCGAAGACTCCGATACCGATCTTCGGGTCACGGGCGGGCTTGCCGTTCAGGATGACTGCGTGCTGCGAGAGGATCTGCTTGACCTCTTTCATATTGTTGGCAAGGCCTGCATGTTCCCGGAGCCAGACGCCGATCGGCATTGCCTGTCCGCTGTGCGGGCCCGGGGCCGTCTTCGATACGAATTTCTTTACTTTCTTTGGAATGTGCCACGAGTCGGGTGCCACCAGACGCTTCAGATGCTTCGACATTATTGACCCTCCCCAAGTCTCGTCTCACGCAGTTTGTCCTTGAGGTTGAGCTTCGTGATCTGCACGTTCGAGGGATCGACCGGACGCGGAACCTCGGTTCCGTCGGCCTTGGTCACCATCACGCCGTGCACGAGCAGTTTGCACTTGTTCATATCGACTCCGTCGACAATGCCTTCCTCACCGGCGAAGTCGCCGCGGAAGACCTTGACGGTGTCTCCCGTGATGACCCGCGTCCGGCGGGTGCTGTACTTCTCCCGGAGCGCCGGAGCAAGCGGAGCGGAAAGGAACCGTCCCTTCTGATGAATGGGTGCGGTATAGCGTGCTTTGCGCTGTTTTCTTGGTTGTTTACTGATTACGCGAACCATTAGCCGCACCTCATACAATGATCGTCGCCATGGAGGCGATCTTCGGGAAGCGTTCCGCTACTTCACGGGGAACAGGACCTTTGATCTCGGTTCCTTTGGGCTCGCCACGCTCGTTCACAAGAACCATGGCGTTATCCTCGAACGAGACACGAAGACCGTTCGGGCGGCGCATCTCCTTCTTCTGCCTGATGACAACCGCTTTTTCAAGTTTCCGGCGCATCTCGGGGGTACCCTTCTTGACGCTCACGGTCGCGAGATCGCCGATACCGAGGCATGGCTGTCTCCGCCGGACGCCGTGGAACCGGTCGACCGAGAGAACCTGCACCATGCGGGCTCCGGTGTTGTCTGCACAGACCATCCTCGAACCGGTGTTCAGTGATCTCGGGATAGTCGACTGCTTCGCCTTCATTCCTTCAACACCTCCACCACAACGAACGTCTTCGTCTTGGAAAGCGGTCTGCATTCGGCGACCTTCACCATATCACCGATAGCCGCATCGATACACGGCGTGCTGTGAGCGTGAAGTTTCGAACTGCGCTTTTCATATCGTTTGTATTTCTTGACGTAGTGCAGGAAGTCACGCTCCACTACGACCGTGCCGTTCATACGATCGCTCACGACTTTGCCGGTAATCACCTGGCCGCGTACCGGCAAACTGCCGTGAAACGGACAATTCACGTCGCTGCACTCCTTCTCCGGAGCCGGGACGTTCAATCCAATATCTTTTGCCATCGTTCACCCTCTTATTGTTTCATGCGCATTGTAATGCGTTTATCAGGCTGCGACACCAGTGTCGAGCCGTCGACTTCTACGAGATCTCCCCCGGGAAGACGGATACGAAGGATACTGTATCGCTTCTGGATCCGCTTCAGACCACGCTCGGTCGCGACGACCAGCGTGTTCCGGGTTTCATCAATGATCCTGCCGCAGATGCCGACGTGGCTCGGGTTACTGGCACCGGCTACCAGAACGTTCATGCCGATGAGCTCGTGCCGAAGAACGTTCTGGGGAGAGATCATGCCCTTCTCCTGCTGTTCTGCTCGGTCTTGATACGTGCAATCGTTCTCCTGATCTCACGTATCCGTCCGGGATTCTCCGTGGCACCGCCAGCGCTGACCTTGCCGCGCGCCTGTATGAGCTCGAGCTGCAGTTTCTGCCCCTGCTCCTGGAGTTCGACATCGGAGAGCTGACGCACTTCCTCTGCTCGAAAGATTGCCATTTATCTCTCCTCCACGTACACGTCCTCGACAGACTCTACAAGCTCTTCCTCGAACTCATCGCCGACTTCTTCGACCTCGACGACCGGCTCCAGGGCCTTCTTCCGGGTAGGAGGAAGAACCTCGAAGGTGTCGGGCAGACGTGCATCCGGAGGTACAATCTTGACCTGGACGCCGATAAGACCGAGTTTCTTGATAGCGATCGCGTAACCCTTCTCGACGATGGTCTCGCTCGGCTCACCGCAGTGCTTGACGTAGCCCTCGACGAACTTCTGCGTCCGGGCACGGGCACCGGTCAGCTTGCCGGCGACGATGACCTCGCAGCCGAGCGCTCCGGCATCCATGACGCGCCGAATCGTGCTCTGACCGGCCTTTCTGAAGTACCAGCCACGTTCGAGAGCGTTTGCGAGGCGTTCAGCCATAATTTGTGCGTTGAAGTTCGGGTTCTGCACCTGTTGAACCTCCACCTGCGGCGATTCGATGCCGTACTCGGTGGCGAGATCCTGTGTGATCTGGCGCACCTGCTTTCCACCCTTGCCGATCACGATACCGGGCTTCTCAGCCCAGATGGTCACCTGGGTGCCGAGAGGAGTCCGGGTAATATCCATACCACCGTAGCCGGCACGTTTCAGCTCGCGCGAGAGGTACTTCTCCACACAGACCTTACGAACGCCGTCACTGATGAATCTCTTCTCTACTGCCATCACTCCACCTCGGTGACGATGATCTCGATGTTCACGGTCTCCCGCCGCTTCGGGGTCGCACGACCCATTGCACGGGCGAAGAAGGCCTTAAACCCACGACCACGGTTTGCAGCGACATGGGTGATGACCAGCTTGGTTGCATCAAGACCGATGTACTCGGCGTTCTTCTCGACCGACTCGAGCAGTCTGATGTATGCCGTTGCCGCCTTCACAGGGTAGCGGCCGCCGTCCCACTTGTCAAGACCGCGCTTGTGGGCGACGTTCCGGTTGAACCGCTTGAAGGGGATAGCCTTCTTCAGCGCCACAACCTCAGCGAGATACGCCCTCGCTTCGACCGTGTTCTTGTTCCTGATGAACCTGGCAATCTCAATAGAGTGCTTGGGCGATACGGGCAGCTCGTTTGCTTTTGCCCGTGCATTGGTCTCGCCCTTTTCCTGAACCGAATAGTCCGTCCTTGCCATAGCCATCACTTCAGCGGTACATACTTACTCGACCGGGTCGCACCGATACCGGCACTACCGTGCGCGACTCTTCTGCGGGTCAGCGCAAATTCACCGAGATAGTGGAAGACAGCCTCGGGCTGGATCTCCACTTTCATGAAATCCTTCCCGTTGTAGACTTCAATCGTCTTTCCAATCATCTCAGGGATGATCACCAGGTCCCGAAGGTGCGTTCGGATGTTCTCGTCGCCGCCCCGGATCTCGGAGAGAAGCTTCTCATGTCCCTGCGAGAGGCCACGCTCGAATTTCCGGCGAGCACGGGCGGGCATGATGGGAATCAGTTCCGAGATGCCCATACCCTTCAGATCCTCGATCGAAAAGCCACGGTAGGTGAACTCCTCTCGCCGTCTCGGTAATCTCTTCTGTGTCTTCTTTGCCATACTCTACACCCCTCACTTCTTCCACTTGCCGGTTCTCCGGGCAGCGATCGATCCGACCTTTCTTCCCGGGGATGTCCCGCGCGCGACGGTCTTCGGCCGACCGCAGTGCTGGTGACCACCGCCACCGAACGGGTGGTCGATGACGTTCATGCAGACACCCTTCACGCGCGGCCACTTCTCTGCAGAGGACTTGACGTGGTGGTACTTCTTACCTGCCTTTACGAACGGTTTCTCACTTCGTCCGCCACCGGCAACGATACCGACCGTCGCCATGCAGACCCCGTTGAACCACTTGTTCTTCCCGCTCGGCATCCTGACGCCGACTTTACCGTCGTCGGATTTGCCGATGATGAGTGCCTGAACACCGCTCGCACGAACGAATTTGCCGCCGTCGTTCGGCCGTGCCTCGATGTTGCAGACATATGCTCCAACCGGGATCGACCGAAGCGGCAGCGTGTTTCCGTTCTTCATCTCAACATCAGCACCCCAGGCGACCTCATCGCCGACACCGAGGCCCTCGGTGACGAGCATGTACTCCTTGCTCCCGTCTTCGAGTTTCACCAGGGCAATCGGCGTGTGGCGTGCTGGGTCGTGCTCGATGTCGATGATACGCCCTTTTACGGTTGTGATGTTGGATCCCATGTGCCGCAGGGCAGTCTTTATACCGGTGCGAAGGCGCCCGGTACGTCGGACCGCCCTTACCACGGCTCTGTGCAATAATTCGATGTGCCATTGCCACTCACCTTTACATTATGCCAAGCCGGCTGAGGATCTCTTCAGCGGCCTTTCCATCAGCAAAGCTCACGATGGCCTTCTTCCGGCCCTTCATGGTCATCAGCGTTCTGACCTGGGTGACTTCCTTTCCAAACGACTTCTCAAACTCGCGCTTGATGTCCTGCTTTGATGCGTCGTTGTCGACCAGAAACTGAAGTTTGCTCTCGTTCTCAAGCATCATCGTCGCTTTTTCAGTGACAAACGGATGTTTCAGTACCATTCAGTATCCCTCCAGTTTCCGCAGGGCGGAGGCTGTCCAGAGTGTCAGACGTCCTGCCTGCGTGCCGGGTGCCAGTAGTTCCGTGTTCAGCTGGTTCACCATGACGGAGTCAACACCGGCAAGGTTCCGGGCTGCGCGGAGCGGTTCGTCTCCCGTGACGATCAGAACGCTCTTTCGCTGCTTGTAGCGGCGGCCACGCATGGTACCCCGACCTGCCCTGACCTTCTTGCTGCCCTTTGCACGCTCAACATCGGCATAGATACCAACGGCGGTGAGGGCGGCGATAACATCGCTCGTGCGCGTGAGTCCTTCGAACTGGTCTTCGAGAACCAGCGGGAGGTCTCCCTCGAACAGGTGTCCGCGCTCGCGAACGAGGTCGGTACAGACGGTAGCTGCTATCGCAGAGCGGAGAGCTTTCTGTTTCTCTTTCTGGTTGATCTGCTTGACGAGGATCTTTTCGACCTTCGGGGGGTGAGCTGCGCGCCCTCCCACTGCCTGGGGAATCCGGGCAACTCTGCTGCCGTTCTTCAGCCTCGGGACCTGTGCGACACCGCGGCCGCTACCCCAGGATGTTGCAGACGTCCGGAGGCCTGCAAACGGATGTGTTCCGTGCGGCTGGAACCGGGTGCTCTGAAGTGCCAGAACTGCCCGCTTAATCAGGTCCGGTCTGTACTCTTCCGCGAAGACTGCAGGAAGATCAATCTCCTCTGCACGCTCTCCCTTCAGTGTTCTAATGTATGCCTTCATTGACACGTCACCCCTGCTTGCTCTGGACACTGACAAAGTTGATAGCCGGTGTCTTTACAGCCTGTTCGCCCTGCCTGATTGCAGTTCTCAGCCGTACAAGCCGCTTCGTCGGCCCGGGAACCGATCCCTTGATAAGGACATACGGACCGCGAATCATACCGTAGTGGAGGAAACCTCCTGCAGGCGTGATATCGTCGCCGTTGTTTCCGACCTTGAGAATGCGCTTGTTGAACTCGGTTCGCTGGTGGTAACCGCACTGACCCATCTGGGGAACCTGCCAGCGGACGTGGTGCGGAGTCCACGGTCCGAGAGTTCCGATGTGGCGCTTCTTGCCGCCGCGGGAGTGTTTGCGCTTGCGCACCTGGACACCCCAGCGCTTGACCGGACCCTGGGTACCCTTACCGGTAGTGATGGCGGTGACATCAACGAAGGCACCGGTCTCGATGACCCCGGAGATACCGACCTCTTTACCGAGGATGTCGGTTGCGTAGACGAGCTGATCCGCAATGCTGCCTCCGGAGATCCGCATCTCCATGAGGTCGGGCACCTTCTTCGGAACACCGGTGAGTCCGGAGGGCTGCGTATAGGCCAGAGCATAGATCTCGACGACCTTGCCCGCCTCAACCGCAGCCTTCATGGCGTCGAGAGCGGCGGCGCGGTCGTGGTTCTTCGGCATGGTGATCCGGCGGCCGAGCTCCTCGTTGAGAGAGTCTGACCAGGCCTCGGTCAGCGCATGCTTACCGTACGTATCGTTCGTGTAAGCACGCACACCCGCCACTTTCATGGGGGGTACTTCAATGACCGTCACCGGTACCATCACATCTTTGCCTTCGGTGGGACTGGTCTTATGGTCGTCCACCATGACAAGGTGAGTCATACCAACCTTGTACCCTGCAAATCCCTGCACCATCGGAGTCCCATCGGTACTCGGGCCAGGCACCGTACTTCGGAACCGGGCTCTTTGCACGCTTTCGGGGACTGTATGCGAGGGATCCTCTGCGTGGCCTGTTTATCTTCGGCATGTTTCTATCAACCCTTCGTGCGTTGTATTGTGATGCACCGACCGGGGACTTTGGAGATGCGTATCTCCGCACCCCGGCTCGGTCCGAGCAACTCCGGAAGGTTTTCGAAAAACCTTCCGAGAAGGTGCATCAATGCTACCGAACTGGTCGGCAATTCGTCTTTTGAATGTCGGCGAACCCGCTAGGGGCATGACATCGATGCTGCACAGGGGACGTGTTGTGAGGCAGGCAGCGCAAGCCTTGCTGCCCCCGGTGCAAGCATGACGTGGAAGGGGACGGTATCCGACTGTAGCGTCTGCTCTCATCCCGAGGCATACTCCGCCGATGGAGATCTCCACCGGAAAGCGGCTGTAGCCCATAGGGTAGAGGCAGACTCCTCTTCCTGGCGTGCACCAGATAATCCAGTCTTCTCGAATAGATCCTGACCATCCGGCGTTTCCGGAGAGCCTCCGAAAGTGGGCTCGCTGCACTGAGCGTTCGCCCGTCGCCTCGGTCAGATCCAGCTTCTGTCAACCCGTTGTGCCGGAGCACAACTCCTTCTCGACATCGCCCTCCGCAAGGAGGGTTCGACCATGTGGTTTTGTCACCCGCGTTGTCTGCGATACGCCGCCGCACCTCCAGCTTCAGCCAATAATGGTGGAGCCGGGATTTCGTGATAATTCAAGGCTAATTTAGCCTTATTTTATCAACGATAAAGAGCGGCTTATCGCAGAGCGGTTTCTTAAATTTAGCCGCAAATCAGATATAAACCTTCTCATCGGATCGTACACGAATTCTGCAGAAAGAGGAAGTTCCCGGGCAATCGTCCCCGGGATGCAGGAAAGGGCAGTATCCCATATCGGCCTGACACCAGGTCTTTCCGAAATGGGATACTCTCCCATCGCCGTTCACCCCGGTGCGCTCTTTCACCCGTCACGGATGAAACAGCAGGATCATCCGAAATAGAGTTCGCCGTCTTCGTTGATATAGACTTCAACATCCTCACGGATGTACCTGGCTCTGAACCGCTCGGGATTTGAATCACGGAGCCTGTTGATGAGTGAGATGGTATCGTACTTGACTTTGATGCCCACTTTTTCGGCTTCGTCGTAGATGATCTCCGGAGTTTTCAAGAGGTCCGTGCCTGCCTTGAGAGTACAGAGATGCGCTGCGTCGAGCGTATAGAGAAACTCTATCGTCTCCCGTGCACGAGAGATATTCTCAAGAGCAGCCTTTTCGATGGTACACACGTTTGCCTTGGAAGTCCGGATAATCTCGGCAATCTGCTGCTGGGTGAGACCCTTCCTGCGGTATCGCAAAATTTCTTTCTGACGGTCGGTGAGGAGCCCCTGTTTCATTGTCATAGTATGTAGCACCATACAACTTAAACACTTTTCCTTAACATCCCTGCATGGGGAGAGACCGGGAGAGGAGATTTCAAAATGTTTATATGAGAAATCGGTGATATTATCGTGTTCTCAAATTTGAGAGGTGTAAAAAGTGGTAGTTAAAGTAGGAATTGCAAAACTAGGCAACATCGCCAGCGGCGTTATGGCGGAGTTGCTCCTCGATGAGCGTGCGGACCGGGAAGACATGATCACCTTCATGGCAACCTCCGGTACGAAGCTCCAGCCCGAGGATATCGACCGTGTCGTCAACAATATGAAGGCCTGGGGCCCCGACTTCTGCATCGTCGTTTCCCCGAACGGCGTCCTTCCAGGACCCGTAGGTGCCCGTGAGGCACTCGGAGCCGCAGGAATCCCCTGCGTCGTCATCACCGACGACATCACCACCAAGAAGGAGCAGTTCGAGGCCCTCAAGGCCAGCAACTTCGGCTACATCATCATGAAGGCAGACGCCATGATCGGTGCACGCCGCGAGTTCCTCGACCCCATCGAGATGGCAGACTACAACGGCAACCTCGTGAAGGTTCTCTCCATCACCGGCGCGTTCCGGAAGATGCAGTTCGAGCTCGACAAGGTCATCGACCAGGTCAAGGCCGGCAAGAAGGGTGCAGACCTTGCACTGCCGAAGGTCGTCATGACCTCCGACAAGGCCGTCGACGGCGAGTTCTCAAACCCCTACGCACTTGCAAAGGCACGTGCCGCCTACGAGATTGCACAGTCCGTTGCCGGCGTCAACGTCAAGGGCTGCTTCATGACCAAGGAATGGGAGAAGTACATCCCGATCGTCGCAAGCGCTCACGAGATGATGCGCCAGGCCATGCTCCTCTGCGATGAAGCCCGCGAGCTTGAGAAGGGCACCGACGCGGTCATCAGAAAGCCCCACAAGAAGACCGGTGAGATCGTCGCAAAGACGGCACTCATCAGCAAGCCTGAGTAAACCAATAATACCCTTTTTTTCCCGGTGCGGGGAACGTATCTCTGAAAAGTAGAGGTTTTCGCTACGGTCAGGGGTTCTGCCCGCCCGTGTTGACGACCATCATCCGCATCTCGGTCATCTCCTCGATGGCATACCGGGGCCCTTCACGCCCGAGACCCGACGCCTTCACGCCGCCGTACGGCATATGATCCATCCTGAACGTGGGGATGTCGTTGATCAAAAGGCCGCCGACGGAGAGCTCGCCAAACGCCTGCATGATACGCCGGATGTCCCGGGTAAATACACCGGCCTGAAGGCCGAAGGGTGAGGCGTTGGCATAGGCGAGCGCTTCTTCAAAGGTATCGTACGGCGTGACGGTGATCACCGGTGCAAAGATCTCGGTGCTGTTCACCCGCATCGCGGGCGTCGTATCGACAAGAATCGTTGGGGAGAAGAGTGCCCCGGCAACGCTGCCCCCATGCAGAACTCGTGCGCCGCCTCTGACCGCTTCAGCGACTTTCTCCGCAGCCTCGGCAGCGGCCGCCTCCGAGATCATGGGCCCGACGTCGGTATCGCTCTCCCGGGGATCGCCGACCTTCAGGAGGCGGACTTTTCCAAGGAGTGCCTCGATCACCGCCGGAACTATCCGACGGTGGACGAAGACCCTCTGGACGGAGATGCAGACCTGCCCGGCGTTGGAGAACCCGCCTGATGCGATACGTGATGCTGCATACCCGATATCGGCGTCCTCGTGGACGATTGCCGCTGCATTCCCACCAAGCTCGAGCCCGACCCGCTTCCTGGCAACCGAGCGGAGGTGCCACCCGACCGCCGGACTGCCGGTGAAACTGACGCATGCAATCCGCTCATCGACGGCAAGCCGCTCGGCGCGAACGGTAGTGCAGGGAAGAACGCTGATTGCCTCCGGCGGGAACCCGGCGGCAAGGAGCATCTCGCCGAGCAGCAGCCCGGAGAGCGGCGTCTTTGTCGCCGGTTTGAGGATCACGGAGTTTCCTGCGGCAACGGCAGGCCCCACCTTATGGCAGGCAAGGTTCAGCGGAAAATTAAACGGCGTGATGCAGAGGACCGGCCCGAGCGGAAACCGGCGGATGTACCCGGTATAGCCTTCGCCTGCGGCGTTCCAGTCGAGCGGGAGAATTTCACCGCCGATGCGGCGCGCCTCTTCTGCCGCCACCCGGATAGTCTCCCCTGCCCGAAAGACCTCTCCCCGGGCGAGAGTCCGGGTCTTTCCCGCCTCGAGAATAAGTGTCTCGGCGAGCTCGTCGCTTCGCTCCTCGATCTGATCGGCGAGCGAGTAGAGAATCCGTGAGCGGGTGTGCGCGGGGAGCCTGCGCGTTGTGGCAAAACCCGAACCCGCCGCACGGACGGCATCATCGATATCGGCATCCCCGGCCAGGCAGACCCGCCCAACCGGATCGCCTGTAAAGGGGAAACATACCTCGGCAGTCTCACTGCTGCGCCGCCAAACACCACCCACCAGAAAGGGAGAGGGATCGCTCATGAGCAGGTAGTATAGGAGAACTCAGCATTTCAGCTTCCGGAACATCCCCTCCGGATCAGATCTCCCCGGCATTCCGGTGGAAGAACTCGCCGAGCGCTTCGGGGAGCGTGAGGATGATCGGTTCCAGGTGCAGCCGCTCCATGAATGCCGAGTCGCAGATGCAGAGACCGTTCGGGTTCATCCTGGAGATGACAGAACAGAATGCTCGGTATCCCCGGTCACGGCCGGCTCTGTCGAAGAAGATGGCGACGTTGAAGGCGCGCGTCCCGAGGCTCCGGTAGAGGTCGAGGATCGTCAGCAGCCCCGAGACCAGGGGATCGATATACGACTCCAGTTCCTCAAGTGTCGAGATAGGCAGCAGGCCTCTCACCTCGCGCTCGCCGAGGGGGACGGGGCTTGCCGACCAGAATATCTCGTTCTCGAAGAGAAACCGCCCGGAGCTGCACTCCTGCTCGCGGAGGTCGTCCCAGTAGAGCCGGTTATGCTTCTCCAGGTAGCGATGGCTGCCGGAGAGGTAGCGCTCCGCGAGGCACGACGGCATCGAATCTGCTATCCCCTGCAGATGCGGGTGGGCGATGCTCGCTCCTGCCGAGGGCAGGTAGTTCCAGTTGATGCTGGGGTAGCCGTCAAACCGCCGGAGCGACTCGGCCATCCCGGAGAACGCATCCGTAAGTTGTCGCGCCCCGAAGTGATTCACCGCATGATCGCGTGATATTACCGTCACCGTATGCCAGGCCGAATAAGGATAGAGGTTCGGAAATGTGACACTCTCACCACGCCGGATCCGAAGGCCGTCGCTGAACGTCGGCGTCTCGGTGTCGATCGCCTCCGGACAGAACGGGCACCCGTCGCCGGTGTAGCGTATCGCGGCATCCGTATCGAGATGCCTCTGTAGCCGTGCGGGACTGATGCGGCACCTGATACCGGTAAGGGATTCCCGTCTATACTGAACAGTACCCCGTGCGGTATGAATCTCCACGACCGTGAACATTGTCCCTCAGATCAAGCGTGGAGGCCGGAGAATAATAATATGCCGGTAGAGAAGTGAGCGGAAAAAGAAAATAGGAGTTTTTCCCCCGATTTACACGACGTACTTGCCGAGCAGACGGATGGATTTGGTCATGTCGGGGCCGAGAGGAGAGCCGAAGATGATCTGGGTGACACCGGCTGCTGCCAGGTCCTCGCACTTCTGCTTGACCATGTCAGGGGTTCCTGCAATGGTGAAGGCGTCGATCTCGGCGTCGCCGACGAGGCCGCCGACCGTCTTGAAGTCGAACTTGGCAAGGGCGTCCTTGATCTTGGCGACGTTGCTCTGGTCGAGGTTGTGGCGCTCGAGGATCGCGGGCGGGGAGCCTGCAGCGATGAATGCTGCAACGATCTTGGCTGCGTTGCGGGCCTTCTTCTCGCTCTCGTCGATGGACATAGCGGTGTAGGCACCGACGTCGAAGGTCTTCTTGCCTTCCTTCTCCATAGCGGCCTTGATGATCGGGATGGCGATCGCAAAGTCCTTGGGGTTCGATGCGTTGATCAGTGCACCGTCACCGATGGTTCCGGCGAGCTCGAGGACCTTCGGCCCCTGGGCGCCGATGTAGACCGGGATACCCTTCTTGCCGGGGAGGTTGACACCGGTGAGCTTGGCGCCGTCATAGTCGAAGAATTCCATGTCGCCGCTCTTCTTGATCTCTTCTCCGGCGAGGAGTCTCCGGATCTGGACGACCGCCTCTTTCAGGCGTGCCACGGGCTTCTCGGGGGAGATGGCGAGCTTCGGGAGCGTGGAGAGGTCGCCGGGGCCGATACCGAGGACTGCACGGCCGTCGGAGATCTCGTTTAAGGTTGCCATGAAGGATGCCATGGCCGCCGGGGTGTCGGTGAAGGCGTTCATGATACCCGGGCCCATCTTGATGCTGTCGGTCGCGGCTGCGATCATGGCAAGGGTCGGGTAGCAGTGGCGGTTGTTGTAGTGGTTGGTAATCCATGCATAGTCGATATCCTTCGACTCTGCGAGTTTCGTGTAATTGACTACCTGCTTGACGTTGATATTTCCTGGCACAAATTCAATTCCATATGTGGTCAAGGCTAATTCACCTCATTGTGTAGTTACTCAGCAGAGATTTAAATATATTATCATTTTAAGCTCGCTTAAACCGGATATACGAGGGTGTGGGGTAAAACAGGGGATTATTATCCCTTCATCCACAAATCAGGCCGATTCTATCCATTTTTCCAGACAAGGCACAGCAGCGTCGAATGCAGAACCGCAACAGCCATATAGAAGATAGCGAATCTGCATGCCGAATTGACGAGCGGCAGAAACGTATATCCCTATTCTCCGCTAAACACATCAATGGTTTACAGGTATAGCCGGGGAAGCTCTCTTCCGGCTGTACCGCTCCAGAAGAGAAACAGGGATTTTCATATGCGGGTGCTGGCGATTGGCCTTGGCGGTGCCGGAGCACGGGTCGTGGATAAGCTCTACGATCACGACCGGCGAAGTAAAGTATGCTGCATGAGCGCAGTTGCCATCGATATTGAGGCAAACAGTCTTCTGCAACTGCGGCACCTGCCCGAGACGGCACGGATATTCTTCCCGCCAATCGACCCTGAGCACCCCTACGACATCACCCACATCATCGATATCGAAGAGGTGATGACACGAGTCCAGCGGCTCGACACCCTTGAGATCGATGCAATTCTGCTCTGCTGTGGTCTTGGGGGAGGCATGGTCGATTTCGTCCCCATCATCGCAAAAGAGCTCAGAAACTCATATGTCGAGCCGATCTTCGCAATTGCCGTCCTCCCCCGCCTGGCGGAAGGGAAGAAGGTCTCGGCAAAAGCCGCTGCCGATCTCGAGATGCTCCGGGAGAACACCGATGGAACCATACTCTTCGATAACGAGACCTGGTATGATAAACTGAAGAGTTCGCTCACCGCCACTGCAAAAGAGAATGCAGGGATCAAAAACCAGGCTGCGCGAAGACTGCCATCGTTTCCGCAAAATCCCCGGGATATGCACGATCTTCTGAACGACCGGATCGCACGACAGGTCGGCCTGCTCCTCCGGGCCGGAGAATTCAATGAATCCGGACTTGAAGTGGCGGAGATCGTCCTCGATGCGGGTGAGGTTCTCAATACGCTGCAGGGCAGCGGGTATGTCTCGGTCGGCTACGCCGCCGAACCACTTCCGGTGAGCTGGTCCGACTTCTTCAACCGATGGCGCTCGTCGAAGTATTTCATCGAGGGGTCGCATGAGAAAGCGGCACGCATTGTGGCGCTGGCAAAGAAAGCGGTCTATGAAGAGACCTCGATACCCTGCGATCTGACGAGTGCCGACAAAGCGCTGGTACTTATCGCAGGGCCTTCTGCCGAGCTCTCGATGAAGGGCTTCCAGACCGTCCGGAAGTGGATCGACCGGAGTATTGCAGGTCTTGAGATGCGGTCGGGGGACTATCCCGTAAAGAACACATCATACGTCGGCATCATCGTCATGCTCTCCGGCCTCCACAATATTCCGCGGGTCGAGGAGATCAACCAGATCAGGATAGAGTATCTCCTCGAACGTGAAGAGGAAGAGAGAAAGCATCAGCAAAAAGCGTATCCGAGCCCGTCGCCCGGGCTTGAAGAAGAGAATGCATGGGCAGACGAGCCGGAGGAGGAGTCACTCCTGACCGGCGCATACTACGAAGAGGATAACGACGAGGAAACGGCAGGAGAGGACGCAGAAGTGAAGGATGAGATGATCTCCCTCCCCGGGTCAAAGGGGGAGAAGAAATCTAGAGACGATACTATCGAGACGATTCCCCGGGCACCCGTGCGTGGAGACGGTGGAGCCATCGTTCTCCCCGGGAAGGAAGGGAAAGAGAATATCGATATCACGCGAAAAACCGTTGTTTCATCCGCTCCCGCACCGAAGAATTCCGTCTTCGGTCCAAAGGAGATTCAGGCGAACAACGCACCGAAAGAGCTCGATGCCTCGTCGGGCTTCACCACATCCGTCAAGCCAGTGCAGCGGCCGAAGGAGGGCACCATGACCGGCGAAGCCGTTTCGCTGAAGCAGGGGGGCCAGCGGCCACGGGACGGGGTATTTTCCGGCGACACGGTTCGCATCGGCGACCGCCCTCAACGCCCGTCGGACGATCTGCTGGGCAGGTCGGGACGGGGGTTTGACAGGGGCGGCGGGAGGCCCCGCGAGGTGGTGCCGTCGCGGGACAGACTCAACGTCATCGACCCTACCACCCGGACGGAAGCCGGAAAGAAGCAACGAAAAGATGATGATACCGACCCGGACGACGACTTTGTCTGGATCACCTAGCGTCTGATATTTTTGAGAACGGAATGCTCCCGGCACCGATCTCCGTTCGAAGCTGATGCCCCTTCTCGATGGCGTTTCCAATAAGGTTCATCCCGCTGAAGGCGACAATGGGGAGCCGGTACGGGTGTTCCCGCAGGTTGAATGCTCCAATCCCGATGCCGGCGGGGAAGACAAAACCGCACACCTTCATCTGGTCGATGATCTGCTCCACCTGGCCCCTCGCGGCGACGGGAACGTCACGGATATTTGCAAGGGCAACGCCGCATTTCGCATTGACCAGGCGGTTAATCGACGTAAGACCCGCAGATATGAAGAGCTGTAGTGGGTCGATGCTGGTTCCCCGGTAGCCAATCAGGTCGATGAACTCGGCGGTCGATCCCTCTTTGACGGCAAGCCGTCCGGCATATTCAAGACGGGTGGGAATTCCCCCCTTCTGCATCACTCCGTCAAGGGTCACGCTGCAGACGGTGATGATGCCGATGTCCCCGTCCGGTACCCGCGGGTCGGTATCGACGATTCGGTACGAATCAAAAAAACCGCATTCAGCCCGGATAACCTCGTCGAATGCTCCGGTCACACCCTCGAGTTGCTCCTCAGGTACGATGGTGAGGTTGTAGGCGACATTTCCGGTGCAGGTCAGCGGATCGAAGTTACTCCTGAATGCGAGCCGTTCCAGCTTCGAGATAATAAAACCGATACGCTCGTCAACGAGTGCGCTCTCGGTCTCCGCCGTTCCCTGTTCGGTGAGGACGCGGCCGCGGTTTCCCACCTTAAGGGTGAACCCCATCTCGTCCAGGTAGCGGAGGTAGTACTGGACGGCCCTGTCGCTCAGGATGAAGCCCCGTTCGGCCATCAGCTCGCTGAGCCGTTTTGCACCCATCGGTTCGTGGGATTCTTTGAGGATCCGGAGAATCTCGAGATATTTCCGTTCGGATCGAAGGGACATGCTCATCGTGTCTGCACCGTACCCTTGCTGTCCTGATACCTTCCCTCGTAGAGCAGGGCGCCGTTTAACACAGTCTGCAGTATCATCTGCACCACCCGGTCTTCCCGCTTGAGGGGGATGTCGTCGTCGCCCGCATTAACGAGGCAGAGCGTCAGCTCTCCGCGGAAACCAGGATCTACGAATCCACCGCCGAGGAGAGCGCCCCTCCTTGCAAACGACGATCTGCACCGCAGTGTCGCCGCGATATCAGCCGGAAGCTCCACCCGTTCAATGCTGTGCACCAGCGTGCACGCACCCTTCCGGAGCACCGTATCCTCGGCAGCGCGGAGGTCGTATGATGCCGGTTGCTGCGATGCCGGGTTGTACGGCTGGATGACGAGGTCTCCGCCCTGAAGGCGGCGGAGGGTCTCTTGTGCTGAAAGGATCATCTTATATTGTAATCGCAAGAAAACGCTTAATATCTTCTGATAGAAATCTATGTGGGGATCCATAGGGTAGAGGATATCCTCTTGGGCTTCGAACCCAAGGACGCGGGTTCGATTCCCGCTGGGTCCGTTATCTTTTGAAGAGCCGTTCGCTGAGAACCGGCTTGTTTTCCAAAAAATTACTCCATTCTGTCCGTTCGACCCACACCCGGTTTCCGCCTCCCGCTGCAGGACGGACGGGCAGATCCGATCTAAAAAGAGAGATTTACCTATCTCCCATCCGTCACTGGATCTGGATATAAGCGCGGGAGAGATCCTTCACCCTCACCGGGCCATTCGTGACCCACGAGTCCGGGGCATCGGGAGCAGTGGCATACACTTTAAACGAGTAATTGCCGGCGGGCATGTCGCGAACGTCGGCCTGGAAGGTATCTTTGTCCTGCGTCGAACCGAGGTATACCCATTTGACGCAGTCAGTCTGCTGATAGTAGATGTCCTCGGTAACGGTTGCCGCCCCGTTGTAGGCGAGATCCCACGCAAGGGGCAGGAAGTCGTAGACCGGTTCCGTGCCGGTGAACTGCAGGTTCGAGACATTCAGGGCAGCCAAACCAATGGGCGGCGCATCTCCGTCGGGGAGCGCCGTCACGTAGACCGCCGGCAGGTTCAGCAGTTCGGTGCCGTTATCAAAGCCTATGGTGGATCCGGATCCGAAGAGATCGATGTTCCCAGCCATCAGTACCTTCAGCCGGAAGGCCGCCTCCCAGACCTGACCGACTTTTATCGTGCCGGCATCAAAGTGCAGCTGCCGATCGGTGTTCCAGCTCTCCGTGTCGTCCCGGGTGGAAATATTGGTATCGCCCTTGTAGTAGTTCGTTATCCGGGTTGAGTCTGGAGGGGCGTAGACGTACTCAAGCACCTTGTCACCGGACCATTGGATGCTGTTCACCCTGACATTCTCAAAGGTGAGATTCATCGTGGTATTCACGCTTGCTTCCTCTTTCAGGAGCAAGAGAATATTGTTGAGCGCCTCTTCAAGCTCCGAAGCGCTTTCGGCCATGAAGTACTGGCCACCGGTCTGGTCGGCAAGACCCTTGGGAACGGCTTCTGATCTTGGGAATTGCCCCACCCGTAGTAGATAGGGTAGATTATGATACCATTATCACTCGCGTACTTTGCCATATTTTCGCTGTTGGTGTCGTTGAATGCGAAATAATCGCTACCACCCGGGCGGAGCGTACCCGCGTCGGGCTGGACGATCATCTCACTTCCCCTGTCCGAACGGGTCGCCGAAGTAGCAGTATTTGTTCTGCATCAGGACGACGACTGCTTTGACGGTATCCGGCCTTTCTTCCTCGACGAGGTGCGTGATCGCGGTGTGGAGCCCCTTCCGGAGCGGTGTTGCAACCGTCCCCTGATCCATCCGTTTGGCCGGAACGATATCCCAGAGTTCGGTTTTGATATCCATCCAGGTTCCGCTGTCAAGCGGCTTTTTCACTTCGGCAAAATCCAGATACTGAATGTTGTTATTGCCGGGATAGTACTGGGCAATCGCTATATCGTCATCGTGCCCGTTGCCGTCCTTGGCAAGGTCTTTCTTCCAGTTGTAATTGCTTAAGAGGTTCAGCAGCTCGACATCGCCGTTCACGAACGGGGTGGTATGCTCCGGCGTGTCTACCGATACATCCCCGAAGGTCACCAGGGCGGCACGATTGTCGCCGAGCGAGAGAGCCTCGGTGAAGTTCCACGCCGCTTCCCGGGCACAGATCATACGATCGCGTTCCATCTCCGGGTCGTCCCGGAGCATATCTTCTCCCCGGTCGATGCAGAACACGACATCGATCGGCAGCATCTGCTGCACCACCCACCCGTCCCCCCGGAGGCGAATGGTCACGTCGATGGTATCGTTCACCTCGACCGTTTCAGGAGAGACGGACGTCTCGACGGAGAGGTAGGGATAGTTCTTCCAGGTAAGGGTGACGTTCCTCGTGAGAGAGCCCCAGGTAGCGACGACATCGCAGGTGCCGCTTGCGGTCCCACTGTAGTCTGCAGCCGTGGGAACAGTGGTGAATGCACCGGGCCGGAATGTGACGAATGCATAGCCATTCTCATCGGTGACACCACTTGTGGAAGAGATCTCAGGGTCTGCCGTCACGTTGTATCCTCCGTCGTCGCTAGCAGGGATAGCAAAGCCAATGATCTCGCCCTTGACCGGATTTCCCCTGACGTCGACGACTTTCGCCCTGACGGTTGCGGCGATTGAGTCGTTCACATCACGGCTCGCCATGACGCTAGGGTTCGCGGAGAGCATCATATCCACCGGATCGGAGCTCACAAACTCGATATTTGCAGAACCGGAGACAACAGTATCGGTTACCTCCCCGGCGGTTGCCGTTATCGTGACCGGGCCAATCTTCAGCGTGGGGCCATAACTGACGATTACCTGGCCGTAGGAGTTCGTGCGGGTCGTGGTCGTGGTAGTTTCACGCGATTCCGTGATGGTGAGCGGGCAGTCCGAGACGGCATTACCGAACTGATCGTGCACGACAAATGCCATGAAGAATTTGCTCGTCCCGTCGGCAGGCAGGACCGCCGGGTTTACTTCGACGTATGCCGTAATACTCGCGGGGTTCCCGTGTGAGACACCCAGAACGGTCAGCGATGTACCTCTTGAGATTCTCAGGAGGATAGATCATCACGTAATTCTCGCCCGACACCTGATCGACCCTGAGCGTGACGGTGGCGTTTCCTTCCGCGTCCACCTCCTGAGTAAGGGTATCAACATACGTCAGCCCGTTCCAGAAACCTGCGGTGTCGCCGACCGATCCGACGGTGAAGAGCACCGTCTCGGCACCATTTTGGTCGTCGACGGAGTTGCCGTAGCAGTCGACCAGCCGGACCGTCACGGTCGTCGTCTCCCCGATCGCCACTTCCGGCGTATACGCCGTCATGGCTATCTGATAGGGTGCGGCGTGGTCGATAGATACGGTGCATGTCCCCCGCGGCACCTCGAATCCCCCACCGACCCGCGCCGTAATCACTGCGGTGCCGCTCACGGTTCCCGGCGTGAACACTGCGGCGGCGTGACCCTCTGCATCGGTGACCCCGGTCACCACCGTGATGCTGCCAAGCCCCGTATCGCTCTCGAAGGTCACCGGGAGTCCCGGCACCGGGGTGCTGCCGTTCAGCACCGTGGCGGTGACGACGGCACCCTCGCTCCCGCCGGCAACCACCCAGTCCGGACTTCCGGTCACGGTGACCTGATCCGGGATCAGCGCTGCCGCGGGCGGCACCAGCAGCATGGCACCGAGCAGAAGATACCCCACTATCCAATACCTCATAGAATTCAATCCCCCAGAAGTCTCTACAACTATAAATATATTTCCCAGAAAGGGGAGCGAGCATGGCAATTCGTTACCGGATTATGATGCTCTAAACTCATTGTCAGACAAAACGGAGGAACTGCGTCACCGGAGTAATTATTCTTTCGGAACTGAACGCCGGAGCACCTGAACTCGTGCCGAGAGGAAAAGGATATCTCTAAAGGACTGCGATTGAGCACCCGGTGCGGCCGGGAAGTGTTGCTAAAAAAAGAGGAGGAGGATTCAGCGGATCCGGATCTTCGCCTGGTCCTGCAAACCCACCTGTACCGGCGACGTGAGCTGTGCCCAGGCATCCGGGGCATCAGGAGCCGTGGCATACACTTTAAACGAGTAATTGCCGGCGGGCATGTCGCGGACGTCGGCCTGGTAGGTATCGTCCGGTGTCGAGTTGTCGGCAGCCTTCGAACCGAGGTATACCCATTTGACGCCGTCATTCTGATAGTAGATGTCCTCGGTAACAGATGCCGTCCCGTTGTAGGCGAGATCCCACGCAAGAGGCAGGAAGTCGTAGATCGGTTCCATCCCGGTGAACTGCAGGTTCGAAACCTTCAGGGCAGCCAAACCAACCGGCGTGGCGTCTCCGCCGGGGAGCGCCGTCACGTAGATCGCCGGCAGGTTCAGCGATTCGGTGCCGTTGTTGAAGTGTATGGCGGATCCGGATCCGAAGAGATCGATGTTCCCGTCCGTCAGCACCTTCAGCCGGAAGGTCGTCTCCCAGACCTGGCCTACCTTTATCGTGCCGGCATCAAAGTGCAGCTGTCTGGTCACTGTTCCAGCTCTCCGTGTCGTCCCGTGCGTACGCCGGGATGATATCGCCAGCTGCTGTTGTAACTCCATATCCGGGTCGAGTCCGGAGGGGCGTAGACGTACTCAAGCACCTCGTCACCAGGTCTCGGCTCGCTGTTCACGCTGACATTCTCAAAGGTGATATCCATCGCGGTATTCACGCTTGCTTCATCTCTCAGGATCGAAAGAATATCGCTGAGTGCCTCTTCAAGCTCCGAAGATCTGTCGGCCATGAAGTACTGGCCACCGGTCTGACCAGCAAGGTTCCGGGGAACGTCTTCTTCAGCTGTGGAGCTGCTACTCGAGTAGTAGATAGGAAAGATCAGGATACCATTGTCGCTCGCGTACCGGGCCATATTTTCACTGTTGTTGTCGTCGAATGCGAAATAATCGCTACCACCCGCGGGGAGATTCTTATCGTCGGGGTCGCAGGTCATCGCACTCCCCCCGGTATCCGGGCCGAACGGATCGCCGAAGTAACAGTGCTTGTTCTGCATCAGGACGACGACCGCTTTGACGGCATCCGGCCTTCCTTCCTCGACCAGGTGCGTGATCGCGGTGTGCAGCCCCTTCCGGAGCGGTGCGGTGGCCTCTCCGGTCTTTTCCCTGTTGATCGGAACGATATCCCCAAGTTCGGTTTTGATATCCATCCAGGTTCCGCTGTCAAGCGGCTTTTTCACTTCGGCAAAATCCAGGTATTGGATCCTGCTATTACCGGGATAGTATGATGCGACCGCTATCTCGTCATCTTGCGCGTTACCGTCCTTGGCAAGGTTTTTCTTCCAGTTGTAGTTCGTTTGAAAGGGTCAGCAGGTCGACATAGCCATTCACGAAACGGGGTGGCATGCTGCGGCGTAGCTACCGACGTGTCCCCGAACGTCACCAGAGCGGCACGATTGTTGCCGAGCGAGAGAAAGTCGGTGAAGTTCCACGCCGCGTCCCGGGCATAGATCATACGATCGCATCCCGCCTTCTCGTCGGCCGTATCGTTCAGGAGCATATCTTCTCCCCGGTCGATACAGAGCACGACATCGATCGGCAGCATCTGCTGCACCACCCACCCGTCTCCCCGGAGGCGGATGGTCACGTCGATGGTATCGTTCACCTCCACCGTCTCAGGGGAGACCGACGTCTCGACGGAGAGGTACGGGTAGTTCTTCCAGGTAAGGGCGACATTCCGGGTGATAGAGCCCCAGGTGGCGACGACGTCACAGGTGCCGGTGGCGGCCCCGCTGTAGCCATCATCCAGGATATTAGTAGTGAATGCACCGGGCCTGAACGTGACGAACGCATAGCCGTTCTCGTCGGTGACACTGCTCGTCGAAGAGAGAACAGGGCTTGCCGTTGCGTTGTACTCCCCGGTCTCGAGATCTGCGGTGGCAAAGTGAACGGTCTCGTTTCGGACAGGATTCCCCCTGGCGTCGACGACTTTCGCCCTGACGGTTGCGGTGATCGAGTCGTTCACATCACGGCTCGCCATGACCCCGGGGTTGGCCGAGAGCACCATATCCACCGGATCGGAGCTCACAAACTCGACGTTTGCAGAGGCGGAGACAACATTATCAGTACCCATCCCGGCAGTTGCGGTTATCGTAACCAGGCCAATTCTCTCCGTAGGGCCGTAACTGACGATAACCTGCCCGTAGGAGTTGGTGACGGTCGCGGTTGCGGTCGAGTTTTCGTCACGCGAGTTCGTGATGCTGAGCGGGCAACCCGAGACGGCGTTGCCGTACTGATCGTGCACGACAAATGCCGCGAAGAACTTACTCGTTCCGTCGGCGGGCAGGATCGCCGGATTTAGTTCGACGTACGCCGCAATACTGGCGGGATTCGCGTGTGAAACGCTCAAGATAGTCAGCGATGTACTCATGATATCCCCGGAGGATAGATCATCACGTAATTCTCACCCGACACCTGATCGACCCTGAGCGTGACAGTGGCGTTTCCTGCCGCGTCCACGCTCTGGCTGATACAGTCAATATACTGCCCTTCGGCATTCAGGAACCCGGCATTTTCGCCGACCGATCCGACGGTGAAGAGAACTGTCTCGGCAATCCTCCGGTTGTCGACGGTGATTGCCGTAGCAGTCGACCAGCCGGACTGTCACGGATCGTCGTCTCCCCGACCGCCACCTCCGGCGTATACGCCGTCATGGCTATCCGATCAGGTGCGGCGTGGTCGATAGATATGGTGCACGTCCCTTGCCGCACCTCGAGTTCCCTCCCCGACCTGCGCCGTTATCAACGCGGTGCCACTCACGGTTCCCGGCATAAACGTCGCCGAGGCGTGGCCCTGTGCATCGGTCACCCCGGTCACCACCGTGATGCTGCCAAGCCCCGGATCGCTCTCGAAGGTCACCGGGAGTCCCGGCACCGGGGTGCTGCCGTTCAGCACCGTGGCGGTGACGACGACACCCTCGCTCCCGCCGGCCATCACCCAGTCCGTGCTTCCGGTCACCGTGACCAGATCCGGTATCAGCGCTGCCGCGGGCGGCACCAGCAGCATGGCACCGAGCAGAAGACACCCCGCTATCCAATACTTCATAGATTTCACTTCTGGTTAATATCCCACACTAGTATAAATAAATACCCCATAAGATAAAGAGGCCTGAGGCGTTTTTTACAGAATTAAAATGTTTTAAACCCACAATTGGACAAATAGAGCAGATTTTAGAGCCAGAGTAAATATTATTTCGCAACCAGCCCCCGGAGCACCCAAATTCGTGCACCGAAGGAAAGGATATTTCTGCAACACCTTGATTGAGCACCCGGTGCTGCCGGGAAGTGTTGCTAAAAAAGAGGAGAAGAATTAGCGGATCCGGATCGTCGCCTGCCCCTGCGAACCCACCCACACCGGTGATGCGAGCTCCGCCCGGGCATCCGGGGTATCCGGGCTGGAGGCATCCACCCGGAGCAGGTACTCTCCCGGTGGCAGTCGTCGCACGTCGAGCACGGTGCAATCAGGGGTGACGCCGCCGGTCACCGGCGGACGAATATCAAAGCAGACCCAGGTACATCCCCCGTCGCACGAGTAGGAGACAGTCTGCGAGGCGGTCGCAGCGCCGGTGTAGTTGATGTCCCACGCGACCGGGAGCATGTCCAGATACGGCTCTGCGCCGGTGCAGCGGAGGTTGTCGACGGCGAGAGCCATTGTCTCGATCCCTGAATTGTTCAGATCGGGGATCGCCGTGATGAAGAGGTCGGGGAGGTCGAGCAACTCCGCACCGTCGTTGAAGGAGAGGGTCGAACCCGACCCGAAGACGTTGATATTCCCGTCCGTCAGAACCTGCAGCCGGAAAGTCGTCTCCCAGGTCTGGTTCAGCCTCACCGTGCCGATATCGAAGGTGAGTGCGCGGTCCGCGTTCCACGCGTCGGTATCGTCCCGGGTGTATTCGGGGATGATGGTGGCAGTATCGTTGAAGCTGAAGATACGGGTCGAACTCCCCGGCACGTAGACGTACTCGAAGACATCCGGACCCTCCTCCAACGCACCGTTCACCTCGACATTCTCGAAACGAATATCCATCCGGGTGTTCACGCTGGCTTCGGTCTGTCAATTCTCCGGCGATATCGGTATACACCTGCCGGCAAGTTCGTCTTCATTGCCGCGCCCATAATATTTGCCGCCGGTAGCCTCGGAGAGGATAGAAAGATCCTGCTCGACATTGTCGTTCAGATCGGAGGCAAAACCGACGACTATAGATCCTCACATGCTCCGTCGCATCACCGCTGCCTGCGTAAATCGACATGTTCTGATTGGTGAACTGACCGTCATCGCAGGTCAGCCCACGCGGATTGATGTCGACCCACACGCCACGCACGGTATTGTACCACCGCTCATAGCCTGGTACCGCTCAATGTTTGCATCCCCCTTCGGGTCAGCGAGATCGTGATACCACTCATAGTTTTCACTGCTGAACGAATAGCTGCTTCCGCTCCAGTCATATCCCGATAGCGGCGCTCCCGACGCATAATAATCGCTCGTGAGGTATCGGTTATTATCCGCGTAACCGATCCCGTTTGCGAGCGGCGTGCCGTGATAGTTCCAATCGCCGTCACCCATCAGGATGACCGCCTTTACCGCTTCGGGTCTCCCTGTTCTCCTTGAGATACTTAATAGCCTCATAGTATGCTCTTCGCATATTGGTAGCACCGGATGGGGACAACGCGTCGACCGCCGACTGAATCCACCAGGATCTATCGGTCAGCCCCTGGTCAAGTCTCGCATCAAAGGCAAAAGAGACCAGCGCCACCCTATCCCGGGCAGCCAGGTTCATCCGGCTGATAAATTCGTTCGCAGCATTCCTGGCAGCGATCATGCGCGAGGGATTGATATCAGTACCACTCATACTCCCCGACCGGTCAATCACCAGCACAACATCAATGGGTTCGGGCTGGAGCGCCCACCCGTCTCCCCGCAGCCGGATGGTCGCATCGATGGTGTCGTTCACCGCAACCGTCTCAGGTGAGACGGAGGTCTCGACAGAGAGATAAGGGTAGTTTTTCCACGTCACCGGGATCGTCCGGCTCACCTCTCCCCAGGTGGCGATGACCTTGCAGGTGCCGGTGGCGGTCGCACTGTAATTTGCGTCGTTTCGATCGGTCGTGAAGGTGCCGGGGCGGAACTCGACATCTGCGTAGCCGTCACCGTTCGTCAGCGCCGACGCCGAGACTAGCGAGGGTTCTTCGGTCTGGATATACACGCCCGGGTCAACGTCCTGCACCGTGAAGGCGACCGTCTCCCCGAATACCGGATTACCCTTGATATCCACCACCTTCGCCCTGATACGCGCCACCGAATCGGATTTCACATCCCGGCTCGGCATGTTCTGCGGGCTTGCCGTGAGCAGCATATTCACCGGGGCGGTGCTGGTGAACTCCACGGATTGAGAGACGGTGACGGACGAATTTGCCTCCGCCGTCGCGGTGATCGTCACCGTACCGGTGGTATCTTTCGGCCCGTAACCGATCGTGACCTGCCCTGCGCTGTTGGTGGTCAGCAGACGGTCTTCGCCGGAGAGGGAGGTCATTATCCGGACGGGCTGATTTTCCGAGGGATTGCCGTGCTGGTCGAAGAGAGTATAGGTGATGTAAAATTTGCTCGTCCCATCCGCAGGCAGGTACGGCGGAGAGCCGGCCGACGGGATTATGGTATGGATTATCGCGGCAGGCATTCCGTCTGCGATTCCGTAGATCGTCAGGAACCTGTCGGGAACCGGTGACGGCGGATCGACCAGAACGAGGTTTTCACCTGCACGCTGATCGACCCTGAGCGTGACGGTGGCGTTTCCTTCCGCGTCCACGCTCTGCCTGATGCTGTCGACATACTCCCCTCCGTCCAGGAACCCAGCATCTTCGCCGGCCGATCCGACGGTGAAGAGCACTGTCTCGACAGTATTCCGGTTGTCGATGGGATTGCCGTAGCGGTCGACCAATCTGACCGTCACGGCCGTCGTCTCCCCGACCGTCACCTCCGGCGTATACGCCGCAAGAGCTATCCGGTCAGGTGCGGCGTGGTCAATGGATATCAGTACACGCCTCCTCCACCACTTCGGTTCCCTCCCCGACCTCTACCGTTATCAACGCGGTGCCGCTCACGGTTCCCGGCTTGAACGTCGCAAAGGCACGGCCCTGTACATCGGTCACCCCGGTCGCCGGCACGATGCTGCCCTGCTCCGGATCGACCCCGAACGTCACCGGGAGTCCCGGCACCGGCAGGCTGCCGTTCAGCACCGTGGCGGTGACGACGGCGCCCCCGCTCCCGCCGGCAACCACCCAGTCCGTGCTTCCGGTCACCGTGACCAGATCCGGTATCAGCGCTGCCGCGGGCGGCACCAGCAGCATGGCACCGAGCAGAAGAAATCCCACTATCCAATACCTCATAGATTCCACTTCTGGTTAATATCACCTACCAATATAAATAACTAGCTCGGGATTAAAATCGAGCATATGGCGTATTTATTGAATTGAATTGTTTTAGATGCATGAATAGAGATATGGGCCACATTTTGCAGACAAAATAACTATTATTTCAAAACAGGCCGCCGGAGCACCTGAACTCGTGCACCGAGGGAAAGGATATTTCTGCAGCACCGTGATTGAGCACCCGGTGCTGCCGGGAAGTGTTGCTAAAAAAGAGGAGAAGAATTAGCGGATCCGGATCGTCGCCTGCCCCTGCGAACCCACCAGGACCGGCGACGCGAGCTGTGCCCGGGCATCCGGGGTATCCGGGCTGGAAGCATCCACCCGGAGCAGGTACTCTCCCGGCGGCAGTCGTCGCACGTCGAGCACGGTGCGATCGGGAGTGACGCCGCCGGTCACCGGCGGACGAATATCAAAGCAGACCCAGGTACATCCCCCGTCGCACGAGTAGGAGACAGTCTGCGAGGCGGTCGCAGCGCCGGTGTAATTGAGATCCCACGCGACCGGGAGCATGTCCAGGTACGGCTCGGCGCCGGTGCAGCGGAGGTTGTCGACGGCAAGAGCCATTGTCTCGATCCCTGAATTATTCAGATCGGGGATCGCCGTGATGAAGAGGTCGGGGAGGTCGAGCAACTCCGCACCGTCGTTGAAGGAGAGGGTCGAACCCGACCCGAAGACGTTGATATTCCCGTCCGTCAGCACCTTAAGCCGGAAGGTCGCCTCCCAGACCTGGTTCAGCCGTACCGTGCCGATATCGAACGGGAGTGCGTGGTTCGTGTTCCAGGCAGCGGTATCGTTACGGGTGTAGGTACTGTCGAAACTCTTTATGAGGGTCGAACTCCCCGGTACATAGACGTAGTCGAAGACCTCATCTCCCGGCACGGGGGTGCCGTTCACCTCGACATTCTGGAAACAGACATCCATCCAGGTGTTGACGCCCGCCTCGGTTTTGAGCTCTCCGGCTATCTCCGCGTATATGTCGGTAAGGTCCTGGGTATTGGGAGCATGGCGGTAGAAGCCGCCGGTATGTTCGGCCATGCTGCGGAACGTCGTGCTCACGGTGGCATCCGGAGTAAAGGCAAACGCAATGGCGTAGATCCGGATGCCATGGTTCTTTGCATATATCGACAGGTTCTGCTCGGTGAACTCGCCGTTCACACACCTCTCCGGGGAGCCGGCAAGTGTTCCGCCAAAGCCGTCGTAGTAGCGATAATTCACATCCTCCAAGACTGTTGCAGAGTTCGAGAACGTGTGTCCGACCCGTACGTTGGCCAACCGGTTCCGTGGGCAACCGGGCTCCCTGCGTTGTTCCAATTGCCGTCGGTCATGAGAATCACTGCACGGATCGCCTTCGGATTCGAACTGGGTTCTGCTATCAGGTGATCGATTGCACATTTCAACCCCGCCCGGGTGGCAGTGGCTCCGTTATCCGCGTCCAGGCCATCGATGCCGGCATTGACGGATGCAAAACTGCTCCCAAGAGCCGCATCAAGCGTAACGTCGACCTCATGGTCGTATGATACCATACCGAGCCGATCGGTATCCTCATTCATGCTGCCGATGAACGTCTTCGCCGACATCTTCGCTGCGTTCAATCGACTGATCTTCTTGCCCGACGCATCGGTCACATCAGTCCCATCCATACTCCCCGACCGGTCCATCACCAGCATGACATCGAGGGGATCGGGCTGGAGCGCCCATCCGTCTCCCCGGAGAAGGACGGTCACATCGACGGTGTCGTTCACCGCAACCGTCTCAGGGGAGACGGACGTCTCGACGGAGAGGTAGGGGTAGTTCTTCCACGTCACCGCGATTGTCCGGCTCACCTCTCCCCAGGTGGCGATGACATTGCAGGTGCCGGTGGCGGTCGCACTGTAGTTGGCATTGTTTCGATCGGTCGTGAAGGTGCCGGGGCGGAACTCGACATCTGCGTAGCCGTCACCGTTCGTCAGCGCCGACGCCGAGACCAGCGAAGGTTCTTCAGTCTGGGCGTATACGCCCAAGTCAACATCCGGTATCGTGAAGGTGACTGTCTCACCAGAGACCGGATTTCCCTTGATATCCATCACCTTCGCCCTTATGCGCGCCACCGAATCAGATTTCACATCTCGGCTCGGCATATTCTGAGGGCTTGCCGTGAGCAGCATATTCACCGGGTCGGTGCTGGTGAACTCCACCGGTTGAGAGACGGTGACGGACGAGTTTGCCGCTGCCGTTGCGGTGATCGTCACAGTTCCGGTAGTCTTCTTCGGCCCATAGCCGATCGTGACCTGTCCTGCACCGTTGGTGGTCAGCAGACAGTTTTCGCCGGAGAGAGAGGTCGTAATCCGGACGGCCTGACCTCCCGAGGGATTGCCATACCGGTCGAAGAGCGTATAGGTGAGGTAAAATTTGCTCGTCCCGTCCGCAGGCAGGTACGGCGGAGAGCCGGCCGACGGGGTTATGGTATGAGTTATCGCGGCAGGAACGCCATTGGCGATTCCATAGACCGTCAGGAACCTGTCGGGGACCGGGGTCGGCGGATCGACCAGAACGATATTTTCACCCGCATGCCGGTCGACCCTGAGCGTGACGGTGGCGTTTCCTGCGGCGTCCACGCTCTGCCTGATGCTATCGACCCACTCCCCGCCGACATTCAGGAACCTGGCATCTTCGCCGGCCGATCCGACAGTGAAGAGCACCGTCTCCGCAATCCTGCGGTTGTCAACAATGTTGCCGTAGCGATCGACCAGCCGGACCGTCACGGGCGTCGTCTCCCCGACCGTCACTTCCGGCGTATACGCCGTCATGGCTATCTGATAGGGTGCGGCGTGGTCGATAGATACGGTGCAGGTCCCCGGCGGCACCTCGAATCCCCCCCCGACCCGCGCCGTAATCACTGCGGTGCCGCTCACGGTTCCCGGCATAAACGTCGCTAAGGCGCGCCCTTCTGCATTGGTGACCCCGGTCACCACCGTGATGCTGCCAAGCCCCGGATCGCTCTCGAAGGTCACCGGGAGTCCCAGCACCGGAGTGCTGCCGTTCAGCACTGTGGCGGTGACGACGGCGCCCTCGCTCCCGCCGGCAACCACCCAGTCCGTATCGCTGCCCACAGAGCACGAGTAAGGGAACTCTGCCGCGGCAGGAGCGACCGCCAGAGAGAGTGCGAGTACTATCAGTAAAGGTATCCAATGGTCCATGCTAGATCCAACCCCCAATAGAGACACCAGGTATATAAATCAGATCATGGATTGAAGGGATCTGAGGGGGTTATTTACGATATGGACAAATTATAGCCGGTTTTAAAATGATTTAACAATTCAGAGAACGATTCTAAAAAACCTGCCCTTGTAGCGGAGTGCACTTAAAAAATATATATATAGAAGAAATGGTTTCCCCGTCCGGGCAACCAGAAATGGGATATGCCGGGAGGGGCGAACCCCCTCCGTTCTACAGGCTGCGCTTCTTCGGTGACCGGAGTTTTTTCCCGCCTTTCCTCCTCCTATAGAAGAAACCAAGGGCTATGGCAGCGAGAAGGAGGGCGAAACCCCCGATTATAATGCCCTGATCAAACTCGCGCTCAAGGCACACCGTTGCCGCTTCAGCGGTTCTTCCGAGCGGAACCTCGAGAACGACGGAGGTAAACAGGTACCCTTCGAGCGATACCGAGAGATTGTAGGACTCCGAGGTCTTCAACATCGTCCGGAGAGTGCCTTCGGCATCGGTCGTCCCCGCCGGTCGACCGTCTATCAGAACCGCTGCACCGGGGAGGGAGCGGCCGTCGGTGTCCTCCGCCGTAATCGTCACGTCTGCCTGAGCATAAGCCAGATCAACGATGATATCCTCGCCCGTCCGGGCAACCGGGCAGGTGTCGCTCCAACTCACGTACCCGGGTGCCGAGACCTCTACCAGATACGTTCCCGCTTCGACGCTCGGAAGCCCGTACCTCCCGTACCTGATCCGTCTTCCCCTGCCACGTTCCGTTGATGAAGACATCTGCCTGCTCCACCGGTTTTCTGGTCTCGTCGTAGACCGAGACGGTGACGGGATAGGTCGACTTGGAGAGCAGCATCGTGAGCAGGACATCGTCCGCGGTGACCAGGTGTTCAGCTCGGTAGGTCTGGTAGTCGGATTTCTCGACCACAATCAGGTATCGCCGCTCCCGTTGCAGGTGGAGCGGGAGAAGCCCGTCGGTGCCGGTAGTGCCTGCATCAGCGCCGTCGATGACGACGGCGGCACCGGCAATCGGTTGCCGGGTCTGGGAGTCCTTCACCAGCGCTGCGAACTTATCGTTCCGGTATATCCGGTACTGGACGACACGCCCGCTGCTGCCCATCTGTACCGTCCTTGATAGGGGGTAGTAACTCTGTGCACGGATCTCGATATTATACAGGCTCCCTGCTTTCACCTGAAAATCGGCTCTCCCACTGGCATCGGTCCTCTCGGAGCCATCGAATCCGTCCCCCTGCACCTGCACCACGGCATCCTGCACCGGTTGCAGACTCTCGCCGTCGAAGAGATCGACCGCCAGAACTTCGCTCTTGCGGGACATCTCGACCAGAACCGAAGATGCAGAATCCTCAACAAGACTCACCCAGTCGCCGTACCCCGACTTCGTCGCCTTGAGGCGGTAACTCTCGCTCGCCGAATGCGTATACGATAAAAGTCCGTTCGAACCGGTCATCCCGATGTAATCGCCATCGATGTAGAGCGAGACGTCGCTCAAAGCAACGGACGTCGCCTCGTCAAGCACTGTGATCTGGAGGACTGCTGCCTGGGCACTACAGCAGACGAGAAGCACTCCGGCCACCAGGATACAGAGAAGGCGACGTATATGCATGGATGAGTATTCTGCTTTCAAAAATTTGAGTGCATCGGTTTAAATCCAGCGCCCGGAGGAGAATATGCTCGAGGATCATCCCCTCTACCACGACCGGCATAAGGGTTCGCGCCACCTCGATAGCACTCTGAAGCCGCCATGCACGGTCGGCATGCAGGGTGAGGATCGGATCGCCCCGCTCCACTCTGCTCCCTCTCTTGGCATGCACGACAATACCCGCCCCCTGATCCAGCGGGGAGCCTGCCGCACGGGCGATCGTGATGAGGGACCGGTTGTTCAGTTCGATCACGTATCCATCCTGCGGTGCCCGCACGATAAACTGGTACTCGCCCGCTGTCAGGCTCTCAGACGTGACGCTCGCATCGCCACCCTGGATCTCAATGATCTGTCTGAACTTATCGAGTGCCTTCCCGCTCCGGAGCAGATCTTCCGCCATCGAGAAACCCTGTCCCTGTGCGGCTTTGCCGGACATCTCGAGGGCGATTCCGGCGAGGGAGAGGCTTTTCTGGATCAGTGAGTTCGGCTCCGTCTTTCCTTCGAGGACGGCAAGAGCCTCTTTCACCTCAAGGATCGGGCCGATTGTGTGGCCGACCAGCGACTCTCCGTAACTGAGGGCGCATTCGACCCGTATGTTCAGGCGGTCGCCAAGTTCCATGAACTCACGCGCCATCTTCCGCCCCTCCTGGATATCCGCTATCTTCGTGTATTTGCCGACCGGGATATCGATGACGACGAGGTCTGCGCCGACAGCAAGTTTCTTGGCCATGACACTCGCCAGCATCTGGCCGCGTGCATCTATCTTGAGCGGGTACTCGTGGGTGATGATCCGATCGTCGGCAGGCGCAATGTTCGTCGCGCCGCCCCAGACGATGACACCGCCGACCTTCTCCGTCATCGTCTGGACTTCGTCTGCAGAGAATGCCACGGGCGCTACCACCTCCATCAGATCCGCGGTTCCTCCGGCACCGGTGATCGCCCGGGAACTCGTCTTTGGGATCTTGAGGCCGCTTGCAGCGATTATCGGAACGATGAGCAGCGAGATTTTATTGCCGGGCACACCGCCGATCGAGTGTTTATCGACGATCGGGCGGGAGCTGAAATGGAGCTGGTCGCCCGTCTCGACCATGGCGCGGGTGAGATACTCAATCTCGTCCATATCAAGGCCATTTATGTACGATGCGGCGACATAGGCGGTCACCTCACCCGGCGAGAGCGTATCGTCCACGATATCTTTGACGATCTTGAACGTCTCGTCTTTGGTAAACCGTTCCCCATCCATCTTCTTCTTGATGTAGGCGAGCGATGCCGGGTGGTCTGCCCCCCGGACTTCGACACTGTCACCCTCGGCGAGCGCGAGGTCGGTGTTGAGAGGCCGGTAGATGCCGATAGTACCCTCGCTGATGAGCGAACCGGTGGTATCGACGTGCGCCTGGGCGGTCTTTCCCGCTCCCACGTTGGTTACCTGTACGCGGTCACCGTCCCGGACACGGATGCTTCGGGCATCCGCACTGTGCAGAAGGACGCCCTTGTTTGCGATATCAATGAACTTTGCTGAGAACTTCATAGCAGATCCACCCTTCCAGTCAGGTGTATCGGGTTCTTTCTAGATAAAATCGGCTGTTTTTCACAGGCTTACCCAAGGGAGCCTTCACGGAATACCAGCCGCAGGAACGCCTCTGTGGAGAAGTCCAGCGAGATCTGCACGAAAGGAGAAACAAAACAGAACTGACAGTGAATTTTCCAAAGAAAAAAAGGGGTTTAGTTCCTGCGCAGGACCAGGACAGCAACAGCGCCGAGGCCAATCAGTGCAATCAGTGCGCCAAAGCCAGGGGTGGCAGTGGTCGGGGCTGCAGTGGTGGCGGCGGTCGTTGCGGCGGTGGTCGGAGCAGCGGTTTCATTGCCGGTCGGAGTGACGGTCGGGGTTGGTGCTCCACCTGAGACCACGTTGAAGGTCGTGGTCTGGGTTACACCGGTCTCGACACTCTCAACGTTGACGATGTACTCGTCAGGCTGGAAGGCGGAGGCGTCAACCTCGAAGGACCAGGTGTTGTAGGGCGTGCCCGCCAGGATGGTCACCGTGCCGGATGCACCGCTGAACTCAGATGCCTGAGTCTTCTCGGTCGGCTGGAAGGATGCGCTGGTCACGTCAACGAGCAGATCGTCGCCGGTTGCCAGGTTGGTGGTGCCGGAGACCGTGAAGGTGCTGCCGACGTTCTGGTCGCCGATGGTGTCGATCCTGATCCAGGGCTCTTCCACGAGGAAGGTCAGCTTGGTGTAGGTGTCGTCCACGTTCGGCGAGTTCAGTGCGTCAACGAGAGCAGTTGCAGCGTCGGATGCCTGCAGGTTTGCCAGGTTCACCGCAGTCATACCGGGTGCGATGATGCTAGTCGATCCTGGTGCAGTGAGGGTGACGTCCTGCGTATTGTCCATCATCGGGTGCTGGACAACGACGAAGTACTGGCCGGATGCAAGGGTGCTGGTCGTACCGGATCGAGGCTGTACTCGAAGGAGCCGTCGGACTCAACGCTCTCGGGCTGTGAAAGGATCTGTTTGTTCTTGCCAAAGACCCAGACATAGACATTGCTCGGGTTGCCTTCTGCAGTTCCGGAGATGGTCAGGTCTGTCACCCTTGGCAACGGAACTCGAGCTCGCGGTTGCCGTGATGAAGGGGGTCTTCAGGACGACGGGTACGGTGGAGTACTTTGCCTGGTCAAGGTCTGCCTTGCTTACGTCTTTAGAGGCAGCGTAAATGGTGTACGTGCCGGAGTCGAGCGTTCCATTGACGATAGCGCTAGTGTCCCACTTGTACTCCCACGTGTCGTCGGTTTCGACATCTGCGTGACCAAAGGTCGCGACGTCACCGGTAACCGTGTTGAAGTAGAGATCTTCAGGGTTCACGCCATTCCCGGTGGAACCGAGGTTCGGGCCGGTCAGGAACAGGTAGACATCATTACTGTCGGTGTTGGTACCGGTCAGGGTAATATCCTCACCAACATAGTAGACACCGGTGCCGGATGCGGTCGCGGTAACTGCACCTTTCTCGATAGTCACCTTGACATCGTCAGAGGTGGCGGCGTTGGCTGTGTCGACGGTTTTGATCGTGACAGTCTGAGCCTTGGTGGTGCCGTTGGTGGTGAACTCAAGCTTCGCGACACCCGATGCATCGGTTCGTACCGTTGCATTGTAGGCGTTATTCAGGGTCACAATGCTGGTCTGTCCGGCGGCGATCGTCGGAGCATTGGTGGTGTCGCCATTAATGTAGACGAAGTAGGTATGCTTGGACTCGCCGGTAACGGTCACAACGAAGCTGTTGCCGCGGATGACGCTGTCCTTGTTGGACTCGATAGCGAGGGTCTTGGAAGTGACCTCGAAGCTGACGGTGCCGGAGTCAGGCAGGTTGCTGAAGTTGGTGCCGTCGGGCCACTTTGCCATGGCGGTGTAGGTACCGGCTTCAACATCGCTCAGGACCACGTTTTGCGAGTAGATCGGGGAACCAGTGATGGCGATTCCACTGAGAGTAGCAGTGCCGAACTGGGTGAGCTTCGCGCCGCCAGGGGTGGTGACCTCGATGTTCATCGTTGGCGCAGTGGCGTAGAGCCCACCAAGGTTGTCGGTGATCTTGAACGACAGGTTGGTAGCCCGGGTAACGGATTTGCCGTTCACGGAGCTGGTGTTAAAGTCGGTCAGAACAACGTCAAGACCCACAGTGGGATCCTTGACGACGACGAACACGTTGGGGACAATAAGGCCACCAGCGTTCCACGCGTAGTAGGTGCCGGTGATGCCACTGGCATCGCTCGTGGTCAGTTCAAAGTTATTCGCGGTCGTAACATCGATGATGTTATCGGCCGCACCCGCCGCAAAGTCGCTGTAGTGGACCAGGCGAGTGATACCGGCAATGCCGGACAGATCGAGGCCTTTTTCGCCCACATAGACAGTGCTGCCAGGGGCGACAGCCCGTGCGGCTACAGGTGCAACCAGCAGGGAGACTGCCATGAGGACAACGAAGGCGACGACCATCGTTTTTGTAATACTCTTCATACTGTACCTCCATTATGCTTATATGAGGGAATGTGAACACGGGGTATTCGACACATGTCGAATACGGGTTCACCACGCTCTATACTCCGAATAACGGAATATGTCACAATATTTGTGGAACACTTAATATATCCTTTGTGGTTGATCAGAGCCGTTCACATGGTGAACGGCTCCATGGTGCGCGGAATTGCTGGAAATACGCCCGGATATCGCCCCGTTCCCCTATGACCCGGAATAATATCAGCACATGAATAAAAATGTCTCGACTCCAAACAACCATTCCGAGGAATTTTCGGTGCATTCACCGCCATCATCCTCGGTTCATCGGAAATTCCTGCGTCACCACCCGCACGCAACCGGGCGCCTCTCCCGGGGGTGCGTTGCCGAAAGTTTCCATCCGGGCGCCAAACCCCCGTCACCCCAGGTCAAATCCATGTATATTTACATTCATCTCTCCCACCAGAGTTGTATGAAGATCATCCGTGCACCGACCATTGCCCGTGCACACGAGCTCGCCGTGAAGATGGTGCTTGAGAAGGGATGGGCACTCGATACAGAGGACGCCGAGGCGACGATCGAGTACGAGGGGCTGGCACTCGATATCGAAAACCCTTTCAGCGAACCGATGGCCAGCCCCTGCTCCCGGTTCCAGCGGCGGTTCCTCGAGACCTACGCCGACAACCTGCTGAACGGCTCTCCGGCCGAGTTCGAGTACCGACTACCACCACCGGCTCTTCGACTGGGGCGAGCGCCTGAATATCGGCGGGGCGGACGTACATGTCGATCAGATCGACTACATCGTCCGGAAGCTGAAGGCATCTCCCGAGAGCCGCCGTGCCGTCGCCGTCACCTGGAACCCCGTCGTCGATGAAAATCTGGACGACTGCCCCTGTCTCCAGCTCGTGCAGTGCCTTCTCCGCGACGGCAAACTCCAGATGAAGGTGGTCTTCCGGAGCAACGACATGCTCAGTGCGGCCGGCGCAAATATGTATGCACTCGTCCATCTCCAAAAAAGGATCGCCGACGAGATCGGTGCCACATGCGGCCGCTATACCCACATCGCGCTCGTACCCCACGTGTACTACAGGCGGGATCTCAACGATATCACCCCGTTCTGTAAAAAAGGCGCAGAGGTACAGCCGGTTCCCGAGGTCTGTGCAGCCTGCGGGCAGTGCGATCGGGCACCCCTCGGGTGAACTCCTTCCGTCACCTTAATTAGCAACCAGAATCAACATTATAGAGCACGATAGCCCGGTAGTGTAGCGGTCAATCATGTGAGACTCTGGATCTTGCGACAGCAGTTCGAATCTGCTCCGGGCTACTATCTTTTTGTAACTCTTCTCAGGCACGGTAGTCTCTCCGCGGCCGATCACTACTATCAAGACGCCGGAAGTGCCACCGCTCTGTATGCATCGACGATACCGTATCGGCTGCGGCGTCCGGTCTGACGATATGACAGCATTTCACGCACTCGCGGATCTGCACGACCGGGGACGGATCGATCATATCCAGATTCAGATCATTCCGGAGCCAGCGGGAGTCTTTCAAAGACGTTTGGACGAACTCGGCGCTGCCGGAGTTCCGATCGTGATCCATGCCCCGCATTACGGTGAAGGGGTGAACCCGGCCGATCCCGCCCTCTGCGAGGGTTTCGACCCGCAGACAGCCGCGCGGCACGTTGAAGACGCGATGGATCTGACACTCTGTGCCGCGGACCTTCTCGGCTCTGAGAGTATCGTCGTTCACGCCGGCAGGTATGAGAACGGAAAGCGGGAGGCAGCTGTCGAAAGTTTCCGGGAGTTCGCCCGGGAATATGCCGACCCGAGGATGGTCCTCGAGAACCTGCCTGCCGTCTACGCCGGGCACGCCCTCCTTGGGGCTACCGCTGATGAACTCGCAGGCCTCGCAGGCGATCGCATCCGCGGGTTCTGCCTCGACTTCGCACACCTCTACTGTACGGCGAATTACAGAAACCTCTCCTATACGGATGAACTGAACCTTTTCGAGCATCTGAACGTGCGCCACCAGCACCTCTCCAATAACCTCCGCGGGTCCGTCACCGATCAGCACCTCGAGCCTCGACCACCCCGACGGCGGGCTCGATCTTCCGGTCGTCTTCGACCGGATCGCACGGCATCCGGAGGTAGAGACAACCCTTGAGTACAAACGTGACACCTGCGAGGTCTACCTGCGGCAGCTCGAGGTCTTCGACCGGCTCTACCACCGCTACGGCGGGGTCAGCCGCACCTGAACCGGGGAAACCACCGGGGAGTGAAATCCACCGCACGGCCGGGAAGGGAGGGGTTCACCGGATGGATGCCCCTCACGCGAGAAATGCTGCAATGACCCCGCTTAAGAATATCCCGTCGAACGTACCGGCACCGCCGATACTGGCCATAGGTGCTCCAAGCTCACCGATACGCCTGAGGTTGAGCAGATCCGCCCCGATAAGGGTGCCTATGGTGCCGCTGACATAGGCGATGGTCACCGGCGCCGTCTCAAACCCGCCTGCAAAGAGCGAGAGGACAAGAGCAGAGAAGAGTGCTGCCAGGGGCGGAATGAAGAACGGCGTGGCGATGCCGAGCCCCGGCACCGGCCGGGCCACAGACTTTGTGACGAGGGTCACGGCGAGCACGCCCACGAGCGCCAGAGCTACGATACCAAAACCACCCGTTGTCACAACCGAGTTGTAAAGCAGGTATACCGAGATGATGACCGGGATCAGGGCGCCGCCCACGTTCACGGCGATGGTTGTCCTCGACGACACGGTCGGAATGCGGTAGAGCCTGCCGTAGGTCGATACATACACGTTTGCGGCAGGACTACCGGCGTTCTCGACGGTCTTCACCGGGATATTGATGAAACTGCCGACCAGAGTGAGAACGAGGATCAGGAGCGCCTCTCTCCAGGAGAAACCGAGCTTTGCGAAGGTCGCCCCGACCACCGTCAGGAAGAGGACGGGCAGCAGCAGAATAACAAGTCCAAAGAGGAGGATGGTGCCGATCAGCATGATCAGCATCAGGGGCGAGAACGGATTGAAGACGACTCGGTCCATGAAAATGTGATGGCAGGGCTATTATATCATAGCTCCGGCCGACCGGTCGCGGCAGACGATCGCTGCGTGGTCGATGTGGTAGGGATCGAGCCAGCGGACCTCGACGATCTCGAGGCGCCGCTCGAGTTCGGCCAGAGTATCGGCAAGGACCTCTTTCGGATCCCGCCTGACATCCACGCTCCGCGTCTTGAGCATCAGGATCAGCCATCCGCCCGGCCGGAGGAAGGGCAGGTTTCTCTCCGCAATGTTCACCTGATCCGGCTGCGCCACATCCTGGTAGATCAGGTCGACGGCCTCCACAAAGGGAGCGTACTCCTCCGGCCGGGACGCATCGGCCATGATCGGAACGACGTTCTTCCGCCGCCGGGCGACCTCGAGGAGATCCTGCATCGGACGGGGGGCAAACTCGATTGCATAGACGGTATCGACGTAGTCGGCGACGTGGGATACGGTCGTGCCGTTGGCAGCACCGAGGTACAGCACCCGCATGCTCTTCTGGAGTTCGACCCCCTCGCCGAGGATATAGAGAGCCGCAAGCTTGCTCCGGTAGGGGTCCCACACCCGGTAGCCCTCGAGCATCCGCTCGTTGTAAACGCCCCCTTCTCCGGGGGATACCAGAACATTCTGTATCCGGATCATGCCGTCTTCCCCGCTTCGTCGATACGTGCCTGCGCCTCGGTAATGAAACCGGGGTCAAGGGCACCCCGGTAATAATCGATCCGCGCCGCGATCCCGAGTTTTCCGGCAAGCACCCTCGCAACCCGTCCCCGAACCTCTTTCGGGGCGTTGTGTACACGCCGGTGCTGGAAAATGATCCCGTGCTTCGGCGGCGGAGATCCGGATCGGAGGTGTGAGAAGAGGGCGCGTTCGGAACCGATCACCTGGATGGTGCTCCCCGGCATCCTGGCGAGTGCCTCAAGCCCCCCCGCCCGCGATGCCAGACGTGCCGCCACCAGCCCGCCGATAAGCGCACTGCAGTTCGGAAGCACCTCGTCCGCCCGGTCGGAGACCTCGTGCATGAGCGAACTCCGAAGACCTGCGAGACGTTCGATCTCGTCCGCCACCCGCCGGAGCCCCCCGCCGGAACCCTTCCGGATCACCCCGAGCATCTTCCGGGCGGAGAGCGAGCGGTACTTCCGCGAGAAGGACGGACTTCCCGTCTGATACCACTCCGCCGCCCGCTCCTGCAGGAGGTTGATGACGGTGTCGAGTTCGTCGAGCATCCGGACCATCTGCAGCAGCTCGACGTCGCGCTCCTGGTAGGCTACGGCAATCTTCTGCCGGGCCTGCATAGTGCAGACCTCACGGAGAAGGCTGATGTATTCGTTCCGGTCCCGGACAAGGCCGCAGTCCCGCGCCGTCCGCCAGTCGAGCGGGGTGAACGAATCCATACTAGTATGAAGCGAACCCGCCCGTTCTACGAGCGCTTCCGGGTTCCTGCCCGCGATCCGACAGCCCTCTTCACTCACATCTCCGAACCAGTAGCGCTCCATCGTACTCATAGTGGGAAGTGAGACAATATAAGTGTAAAAGCCCCCGGGTCCGGTGATCCGCCGTGAGCGTCGGAACCCCTGCCGGCGGGCATACACGAGAAGAGCGAAGACCGATACGTTCTTCAGAGAATCAAACACAGGTCGTTTTCCGACAGATCGCCATTCCGGCAGGCATTCCTGCCCGTGGAGAGGCGAGGCGACGAGCGATGAAAGGGATCTGCATCACCGGTGCCGTGACGAGGCGGGAGAGGGTATGCCTGCCGCCGTAGCCTCAGCCTTCGGATTCATCATCGGGATTCTCCTGCTCGTCAAGGGCGCTGACCTCTTCGTCGGCGGCGGAAGCGGTCTTGCAGCACGCTACCGGATCTCCCCGACCCTGATCGGCTTCACCGTCATCGCCTTCGGCACGTCATTCCCGGAGTTCGTGGTGAATCTGGAGGCGGCCGTTGCCGATGCACCCGATCTCGCCCTTGGCAACATCCTCGGGAGCACCATCGCAAACATCGCCCTCGTCCTTTCCCTCTGCGCTATCGTCAATCCGGCAGTCATCCGGCAGGAGCCGGGCGTCCGGGGCATCAACGAAGTGCTCCTCATGCTCGGGGCGGTCGCCCTCTTCGCGCTGCTCGCCGTCAGGATGGTCTTTGACCTGCCTGCAGGGCTCGTCATGCTCGGAGCGTTCGCCCTGATCATGTGGGTTCTCTGGAGGCAGGGGGTGGCGACGGAGGCGACCTTCGAGAGTCACGGAAGCAGGGATTACCTGCTCACCGGCGGGGGCCTGCTCAGCGTCATCATCGGGGCGAACCTTATCGTCACGACGGCAACGGATATCGCGCTCGTACTCGGCATCAGCCCATTCGTCATCGGCGTCTCCATGGTCGCGGTCGGCACATCGCTCCCGGAGCTCGCCACCTCGCTCACGGCAGTCATCCAGGGAGAAGGAGGGATCTCGGTCGGCAACATCGTCGGCAGCAACATCTTCAACCTGCTCTTCGTCATGGGGTCTGCCGCCGTCATCCGGGCAATCCCGATCGGCTCCTACACCGACATCATCGCCATGGCTCTGTTTGCCGTCGCCATCCTGCCGTTCTTCGTGGAGAGCGACCGGACACGGCGCCGGTGGGGTTTTGTCATGCTCGCGGCGTATGCCGGGTACATGTACTCACTCTTCATGCCCGTCTGATATCATGGGACGGCGATGCCGAACGAGTAGAGCATGACCGGGAGCATGATCGCCCCCATGCAGTAGACTCTTCTCACGTTGACCATCTGGGGCACAAGGCCGACCGCCGTCGCCAGGAGAAGCACCAGTCCGCCGAAGGGGCCGGCGAGGAGGAGCGCAAGCAGGACCACAAAGCCGATGACGGCGTAGTTGAGGACGGTGATGTTGACGCTGCCGAGCCGTGTGGCGGACGACGCAAGCAGAATGGTCAGCAGGTAGGCAGCAGAATCCCGCCAGCACGCCGGCGAGGAGAAGAGCGGTCGGGGGCGGGAGGTCGCCTGCCGAGAGCGCCACCATCACGCCGTTCCGGGTGCGGGAGAGGGCGTAGAGTGCTGCGAGGCCGAGAAAGGCGTTCACCGTATTGGCGGCACCGGTCGCCAGAATATACTCGCGCGGGCGGGAGTCGTAGCCGACCAGCGTCGTGAGCAGGGCGTTCGCCGTCGCATTCGAGAGTCCCGGCATCCATCCGACCATCGCTCCTGCGACGGCTCCGAGCACCGAACCCTTCCCGACCTCGAGATCGGCGGTGTCAAGACCCCGGAACTGCTGGAGGGGCATAATCCCGCGTGACGCCGTGAGGAGAACCGATATGCCGAAGAGCCCGGCGAGAAGCGGCATAAGAACCGCCGAGTCCCCGACGGTATGCCAGGCAAGGTAGGAGAAGCGGAACGTGAAGAGGCCGAGCAGACCCGAGACACCAAAGACGGCCGCTGCCCACGCCGGGGACTCCGAGATGACGATCAAAAACCCCGCGACGGCAAGGATGAGAAGGCCTATTCCCCAGTCGATGAGGGGCTGGGCTGCGGGAAGGACGACGAAACAGAACACGGCTATCGGGAGGGCGAGCACGACCCCGGCGGCACTCCCGAGGGCGGAGATTCTGACCGCCTCCTCGCCCCTTCCTTCAAGGCAGAGGGCATGGGCGGGAAGGACGGCGAGCGCGGTGTCGGCATCGGGTATCCCGAGGAAGGTGCTCGGAATGATGTCGAGGAACGTATGGGTGACGAGCGCAGCGAACATGGCAGCCGCAAGGGCGACCGGATCGAGGAAGAGAAGAAGGACTGCCTGGAGAGAGAGGAGAAGGCCGGCCATGGTATTGGCGTGGATGCCGGGGATGAGTCCGCTCACCGTCCCGAGTGCGATCCCGATGCCGGTACCGATGAGAATGCTGACGAGCATCACTATTCCTTAATCCTCGATCCCGTGGCATAAACCAATCGAAACGGTACCGCGAATGCCGGATGCACACGATCAATACAGTCATATTCCTTCGGAGCGAACGATTGGGCGATGAAGCTAGCGATCACCCGGCTCGAGAATAAAGCGGCAGACGATCAGGCAACCTGTGCCCGTTTCGGGCACGAATGCTACACGGTCTCTCCCTTAAAGGCGGTGATCCTGGAGGATCGGATCGCAGCGTTTGCCGATGCCGTCAACCGCGAGGCGTTCGATTGCCTCTTCTTTACGAGCGCACTCCCTGCCGTGCTCATCGCCCCGAAGATCGAACGGTATCCCCGGGTGATCGCTATCGGCCCGAAGACCGCCGAGACACTGCACGACCACGGCATCGACGCCGAGACGCTCCCCGCATACTATTCCCGGGAGTTCGTGCCGTATCTCGGGGAATGGCTCAAAGGCCGCAGCGTGGGCATTCCCCGTGCGGACGTGCCGAACCCCGTGCTCATCGAGGGGATCCGGGCAGCGGGGGGAGAGCCAGAGGAGGTTCCCATATACGGGCTCGAGCCGACCGGCCGGGAGTTCGCCCTCGAGGATGCGGACGCACTCATCTTCACGAGCGCCATGTCGTTTCGGGAAGCACGCTGGAGACCGCACCCGGGTCTCCTCCTCGTGGCGATAGGCGATATCACCGCAGACGCGATGCGCGACGGCGGGCATCCGCCGGACGTCACCGGCAACGGGACGCTCACAGGGACGCTCGAAGCGCTGAACAACCATTTATCCATACGAGCATGACAAACTCTGAACAGACTATGCCTGAAAAGGCATGCATCACCCGGCTCCCGGGCTCGACCGGCGCCGGGATCATCGTCATCGATAAACCGCGGGGGCCGACCAGCCACCAGGTCACAGCCTGGGTCGGGGAGATCCTGGGTGCCCGGGTCGGCCACTCCGGGACGCTCGACCCGCAGGTCTCCGGCGTCCTTGCCATCATGGTCGGGGATGCCGTGCGGCTGGCCCAGCACCTCCTCCAGCACGGCAAGGAGTACGTCTGCCTGATGCGGCTGCACGGCGACGTCTCCCGGGAGGATATCGACCGGGTGGCGAAGGAGTTTACCGGCCGGGTCTACCAGCGTCCTCCCCGGAGAAGCGCCGTCAAGCGGAATCTCCGGATCCGGAAGATCCACGCAGCTTACGATCCTCGATGTCGAAGGGAGGCTCGTCCTCTTCCGGGTGCGCTGCGATGCCGGGACGTATATCCGCACGCTCTGTGTCCATATGGGGCTTGCGCTCGGCGTGTGCGGTCACATGCAGGAACTCCGGAGAACCCGCTCCGGGCAGTTCTCCGAGGAGTCCGCCCATACGCTCCACGACCTGCAGGATGCGTGCGTTCTGGCAGATGCGGGGGATACCGAACCGCTCCGGCAGATGATCCTGCCGGTGGAAGAGGCGGTGACCGATCTGCCGCGCGTGGTCATCCGCGACACCGCCGTCGACGCCGTCTGCAGGGGAGCGGTGCTTGCGGGCGTCGGTGTCCGGAGCCTCACCGGCTTTGGGAAGGGGGATACGGTCACGATCCTGACGGAGAGGGGCGAACTCGTCGCTCTTGGCACGGCGCTTGAGAGCTCGACGAAGATCAAGCCCGGGACACCGGGACTCGTTGTAGCGCCGCATACCGTCATGATGAAGCCGGGTACGTATCCGCGTGGCTGGAAGAAAGCCGCCCGAAAAGCGTGAGGGGCGGCACGATCGAAAGGATACCATTAATTAACGCAACATCAAAATTATGATGCACACTGTGCTGAGGTAGTCTAGACCGGTAGGGCGCGGGCCTGGAAAGCCCGTGGGGCGTTGAGCCCCTCGGGAGTTCAAATCTCCCCCTCAGCGTTTCAGTGCTTTTCTCGAAGTTCTCATGCAGGAGAGGCCTATCTCCGCAAGGATGCTTTTCGGCGTATCTGTTTTCGTATCGTTCACGGCCGTCCCCGGAGAGCCGACTCATATTACATACCTGCGAGCAGAAGCGAGAAGAGAACGAGATCGTAGACGGTATGCACGATCGCCGAGGTCGTCGTATTCGAGTATGCCCGGATATACGCGAAGATAATGCCGGCGATAAAAACCGAGAGAAGGGCATCCCAGCCGTACTGGAAGGCGTGGAGCGACGCAAAGAGCAGCGCCGGAAGGAGCATCCCGAACCGGGGCTGGAGCAGGCCGCGGATGGAAACCTCCTCGCCGAGCCCGGCGGAGACGGAGGCGACGATTATCCCGAGCGGCGTAAGAAAACCGGCAAAGAGCATCCCGACCGCTTCACTGTCGGTGACCGGCCAGCCGAGGTATCCCCAGAGTGCGGCGATCACCGCGTCGACGGCGGTGAAGACGAGGACGAGGGCCAGCCCCGCTGCGACGGCGAGGACGATCTCTTTTCCGGTCGGGCGGAGAAGGCCGAGACGGATGAAGGTCTCGCGGGCACTCCGACGAACACATGCCCCGGCGATGATGAACGACCCGAGGAGCGTCCAGAAGAGGCTGTAGACATCGAGCTGTACCGAATCGGCGATGAGGTCTCCGGAGGCCGCGATGATGTCCATGAACCCGGGCGAGAGGTACGGGGCGGTGCCCGTAACGAGGAGCGGCACCGGCGGGATGAGAATGAGGGCGATGATGACCACGAGCCCCATGGTATGGACGAACGAGTCCGGGTTGAACGGGAGGTAGCGGCTCAGGCGGAGGCGGAACTCCCGCGAGAGGCCGACCAGACTGATGAGTGCGGCGACGAGAACCCCGAGCATCATCAGGGCACCCTGGAGAAGCACCGCAGGGTCGAGCGTCTCCGGACTGGCGGCACCGGATTCTACCCATCCCGGGGGAACGACCGAGAGGATGCCGATCGCAGACGTTACCGCCCCGAGAGAGCCGATGAGGAGCAGGAGCCAGATGCCGGCGAGCCACCGGAAGGCCGGGTGCCGCCGCTCGCCGAGGCAGGCGAGCAGAGCCAGGACGACAAACAGCCCGACGTCGAGTGCCGAGACGAGGAACGATCCGGCCTCGCCCCCGACCGCTCCCGATACAGCGAGGAGGCCGACGAGGAGAAAGAGGGCAATCAGCCCCTCGGGGAGGTGGCGGTGGCAGAACTGCGTGGGTGTCATGGTATCCGGGCTGGCCCCGTTTCCGGTGCTGAGTCTTCTGCAGGGGTTGTCCGGCTCTCCGATGAACCTGCCGGTCTCTCCCCATACCCGGGGCGCATGCCCCGCAACATGAAAAGCCCGACAATCCCCATCACGGCAAGAAGCGTCGCGTAGGAGAGGAAGATCGTGCGGGGCAGCAGGAGGCCCGCAAGCAGCGCTCCGGCAAACGGCCCTACGGCAAGCCCGACCGAGAAGAGGGTGTTGTAGATGCCGAATGCGATACCCTGCGCCCCCTCGTCGCGGTAGAGGTCGGCCATGAGCGGCATCGTCGGGATGAGAGCGAGACTCAGGGTGATCCCCATCAGGGAGACGGCAACGGCGATGAGGGGGAGATCGGGCATCATCATGGCAAGAGCGAGAGCGATACCTGAGAGGAAGAGTCCTCCGGTTACCAGTATCCGCCCACCGTAGCGATCGGCCAGCCGACCGGCGAGGGGCTGTGTGACAACGCCGGCGAGCGCGAGCAGGCCGAGGACGAGTCCGACCATGGCCGGCGATGCGGCGAACGAGTCGGCGAGGTAGACAGGAAGGTACGGCTCGATGATCCCGTAGGTTGCGGCAACGGCGACGATGGCCGCGGCGTACAGGGCGAGGTGGAGCCTGCCGGACTCCGGCAGCAGGGCGGAAGACCGGCGGGATGCCGGAGGGCGAAGCTCGAGCGGCAGGGTGAGTATCCCGAGCGCGACGAAAACCGCTGCAACGGACGGGACGGCAAAGGTGAGAGCATAGCCGACGTGTTCGTAGAGGTATCCTCCGGCGATGGGGCCAATCACCATCCCGACGCCCATCGCCGACATCGTCACGCCCATCTTCCCACCGAGCTCGGTTCGATCGTAGGTATCGGCGAGGAGGGCAAGACCTGCCGACCAAGTGGCGGCGGCAGAGATGCCCTGAATGATCCTCGCGGCGATCAGGAAAAAGACTGTCGTGGCGAGGCCGAAGACGACGGTCGAGACGGCGAGGAGCGCCATCCCAACCAGAAGAACCGGTCGCCTCCCCACCCGGTCGGAGAGCATTCCCATCGGGACGCTGAAGAGAAACATCATGGCGGAGTACATGCCGAAGATGACGCCGACCATCACGTCGTCCGCCCCGAGCAGCCGGATATACGACGGCAGTACCGGGATGACCAGACTGTAGACCGTCATATCCATGAAGATGACGAGGATCACGAGGAGCAGGACGGCTCTCCTGCCGGACGGTTCCTGCCGAGCCTCCTCTCACCGGGTTCTTTGCCATCGTCGTCTGCTCCGCTCCGGCACCGGGACTCTCCCGGTCTGCTGGCGGGATCAGGTTGGCGTCCCGGAAAGATAGTCGTTTAGCGTGTTCCGCGATAGTAGGCGAGCTCCCGTGCGTATGGCCTGAATACATCGACGAGGAGGATCTGCTCTTCGTCGGAGAGGGGAGCCGCACCCCGGCCGGCGCTCGCGAGCGCCCGCACCTCCCCGGGGGTCGAGCAGCCGACGATCGCCACCGAGATCTCCTGAGCAAGGGCGTAGCGGATCAGGAGGTCGGCGGTGATGCCTCCGTCCGGGTCGAGGTAGTGCGACGCCCCGAGCACTTTCATGCCGATGACCGCCATCCCCTGCGCCCGTGCCGCAGGGAGCGTCGTATCGAGGAACCCGCCGAGCGCCCCTTCCACCGGGTTGACCGGCATCAGCACGGAGTCCACCGGCCAGTTCTCGACGGCGTAGGTCAGCACCGAGGGGTCGTGGTGGCCGGTGACGCCGATATTCCGGACAAGCCCCGTCTCCCGCGCCTCGACGAACGCACCGAGGGCACCGTCGGGAGCCTCGAGATCCCTCAGATCGGAGTACGATCGCACATCGTGGATCTGCCAGAGGTCGAGGTGGTCGGTCTTCAGCCTCGCGAGCGTCCGCTCGAGGGTGAGTTCCGCTCCCGCACGATCGCGGTCAGCCGATTTACTCGTCTGGAAGGCCGCACTGCGCTGTTCGGGCTCGTTCGACCAGACATTTCCGTAGTACTCCTCGCTTTCCGCATAGGCCTCGGCCGAATCAAAATAGGTGATCCCTGCGGCGAGCGCTTCCCGTATGACCGCTTCTGCCTCCTTCTCCCTGCCGTACGTCCGCAGGACGCCTTCACCCCCGAGTCCCACAGCCGTGACCTTCCGGCCGGCCTTCCCAAATGTTCGCATCTCCAGTGCCGCCATACCGCATCGCCACCTCCTCGCCGTACCACCTCATAAAACCTTCAGCGCAAGGGTGCTCTCCCGACCGGGGGAAACGATTATCGGGAGCGGGGATCATGTCGGGAGGCGGTGGTATACCGATGCCGACAGTCACCTGGTTTGACATACCTGCCGACGATACCGGACGGGCGCGAGCCTTCTACGGGACACTCTTCGGGTGGAAGGTAGAGCCGTTTCCCGGCGTTTCCCAGGAGGATTTCTGGATGATCACGACCGGAGAGAATGCCGTAGGAGGCGACCTCTACCGGCGGGACGCTCCCGGCCGGACGATGACGATCTTCATCGACGTTCCGGATGCGGAGGAGTTTGCAAAGCACGCAGTCCAGCTCGGCGGGGCGGTGCTCACCGAGAAGACCGCCATCCCCGGCAGAGGCTATTTTATCGTCTGCGAGGATACCGAGAAGAACCGGTTCGGCCTCTGGGAGAGCGATCCCTCGGCGGGATGATCAGGGCGAAGCTCTGCATCCCTCTTTTTCCCTGCCGGGTATCCGGCCATCAGAACGATTATGAGGAGCGGATGCGAGATGTACCGGCATGGTAACGCTCGTTCTTGCCAGATGGTCGACCCGGTTCTGGGCGTGGCTCATCGATATCATCCTTGTCGGCCTCCTCGGTTCCGTCATCTCCGGTCAGGTGGGATCACTCTTCCGCATTCCTCTGCTTCTCCCGGGGTTTGATGCCATCGGTCTTGACGGGCTGCTGCTCTTTCTCTACTGGACGGTGCTCGAGGGCTACCGGGGCCAGTCCATCGGAAAGATGGTCATGAATATCAGGGTCACGGGACGCACCGGAGAGGATATCGGGTATGCCGCCGCAGCCATCGAGAGCTTTGGAAAGGCGTTCCTCCTCGTCATCGACTGTCTGGTCGGCTGGATCGGCATGCCGGGATCGAAACTGCGGCTCTTCAACCGCCTCTCAAATACGATTGTGATCGAGACGGAGTACCGCGAGCCGGAAGGGGTCAGTTACGTAAAACAGGATGAGTGAGGCGACGGGCGGCAGACCCATCACTCCTGCACTACCGGAAGACCCGCCGCCTTCCATGCTGTGATGCCGCCCTCGATCTCGTGGACCCGGGTGAAACCGGCATCCTGCATCAGGCCAAGGACATTCCCGCTCCGGCCTCCCCCCTTGCAGTACCAGAAGGTACGTCGCATTCGGGTTCATCTCCCCGATATGGTCGGTGAACGAGGAGGAATCGACGTTGATCGCCCCGGCAAGGTGTTCGCCCGCATACTCGCCGGGTGTCCGGACGTCGACGACGATGAGATCGTCTCCGGCATTCGTCTCAATGAACGTATGGGCCTCCTGTGGCGAGAGGGATACCGCCCCGGTTACCTCCTCTCCCCCGCCTTCTTCTCCTCCAAGGCCGCCTTCCGTACAGCCGGATGCCAGCACCAGACCGGTGAGCAGAAGAAGGACCACCGTAATCCGCACAACCTCGTTCATGCCGATCATGAGGAGGAGCAGGCCTGCCGGATATAAGTAGATGCCGGTCAAGGCGGGGAGAAAGATATATAGCTGCTTCGCTCACCGGGGGGAGGAAAAGCCATGAGAACCTTTGCAACACCGAACGTCGTGGTGAGCAGGTGCATAGAATTCGACCGGTGCCGTTATAACCAGGACGTCATCTCGAGCCCCGTCGTCCGGGCACTGAAAGACCACGTCAGGTTCTTCCCGGTCTGCCCGGAGATGGCGATCGGCCTCGGCGTCCCCCGCGACCCGATCCGGCTCGTCGCTCCCGGCGATGCCACGCGGCTTGTACAACCGGCGACCGGGAGAGATGTCACAGAGCAGATGGAAGCGTTTGCCGAAGCATTCCTGGAGTCAGTCCACGGGATCGACGGTTTCATCCTCAAGTCGCGCTCACCCTCGTGCGGCGTGCAGGACGTCCGCATCTACGGGAACCCTCACGGAGCGGCTGCCGTCAGCCGCGACAGCGGGCTCTTCGCCCGCGAGGTGCGAAGACGCTGTTCGCACCTTGCTATCGAAGATGAAGGAAGGCTCCGGAATTACCGGATTCTGGAGCATTTCCTGACCAAACTTTTCACGCTTGCAGAACTGCGCGAACTCGGGATAACCCGCACGCATGCACGGCTCCGGGAGTTCCACAGAGGCCATACACTCCTCCTCCGGGCGTATAATCCCGGGGAAGAGGGCGTCCTCGAACGGATCGCGAAGGATCCGGCCATGCCGTTCGATACGGCCTATCGGGAGTACCGGGAGCATCTCTCCCGTGCTCTGTCTCACCCTCCGGATCTTGAGGCCTACGTCCGGGTGATGACCGATGTAATGCAGTCATTCTCGGAGCGGCTCTCCCCGGATGAGCGGGGTCTCTTCTCCGATGCCATACGGAAGTACCGGGCAGGAAAAACGTCACGCTGCCCGGTCGTCACTCTTCTCAAGTCCTGGGTGGTGCGGTTCGGCGAACCCCTGCACCGGGAGCAGAGTCTCTTTGCCCCCTACCCGGATGCACTCATGGAGGTGGATGAAGAGCGATCCGATAGCGGACGGGATCTCTGGCAGGAGACGAGCTGATCGGATCAGGGGGTATCCCCGAGTTCGAGCGTGGTCGCATCGCCGCCGAGCATTCTCCGGAAGGTCTCGGGCGTATCGAGGGCAACTATCTCTCCGCCGTCGACTATGGCAACGCGATCGCAGAGGGCGTCGACCTCTACCACATGGTGCGTCGTGAGAATGATCGTAACACCCCGTTCACGGTTCAGCCGTTTTAAGTAGTCCCAGATGCCTCGTTTCGAGAAGGGATCCTGGCCGCTCGTGGGCTCGGCGAGCAGGAGGAGTGTCGGGTTGTGAACAAGGCCCCGGGCGATCTCGAGTCGTTTGACCATGCCGGGGGTGTAGGTCCCGACCGGGGCGTCCGCAACCTCGACGAGCTCGCTCCGCCCGAGTATCTCGTTGATCCGGCGATCGCGGATCCCTTTTTCGATCCCGTGCAGGCGGGCATGGAAGTCGAGGTTCTCCCGTCCGGTCATCTTCGGATCGAGGACTTCCTCCTGAAAGACGACGGCAAGGCTCCGACGGACGTCGCCGAGGTTCCCGAAGATAGCGAACGGCGACTGTTCTGCAAAATCGGGCATGGGGATCAGGAGGGTTGTGAGCATCGAGACAAGCGTCCGCTTGCCGGAGCCGTTCGGGCAGAGGAGCCCCAGAATTTCCCCTTTCTTGACGTCGAACGGGATAGGGCCGCACGCCCGCATCCTGTCCAGGTGCCGGATCGAGCTCTTCGACGGTTATGACGGTCATGGTATTCCGGGGTCTCGTGTATGCTTTCGGTATTCCTGAGAACGGCCTTCTCCGGGTTTAGATCAGAGCCGGGACACAAAAACCGATAAAATCGCGCATGAGCGGATTTCTCGGAACGGTTTTGCGAAACGTTCCCTGCCGTGGGCGGATTGAAGCCTGCGGCTGACTACCAATCTTTTTTAATTATGCATATTTATGCGTTTCGGATTGTCAAAGAGCAATTTTATGCCGTTTTATATTATAATAATCAAATTTGAGTGATTATTTTCCCCTAAGGACGATGAGAGGGGGTTGCCTGAATAAGGACAGGGGTACTGCTCCCTGCAGCCCGTCAGCCTCAGGCCCCCGGGGCTTCCCCTTACATACCCGCAATCCAGACAGAATCCGCCGGAAAAACCACCCTCACAGAAGCCCGTAGACGGCCGATCTCGAGGCGAGGCAGGGAATCCATCCTCTCAAGATTACTGCCCCTCATATTGTCATTATATCTCGATAAATTTTCCGTATTTCGAGAATCCGACAGATATGCTCCGATTAATCTATGTGCCCAAATCCGCCCTCTGAAACTTTCGTTGAAATCAAAAAAACGGCATTTTGCCCTTATTTAAGGGCTGAGGGAGGGGTGTTTTCCCCTCACGCCAGATCGTTGCGCCGGAGGAACTCCCGTATCCCCCGGGACTCGACCCATCCCTGATCGAGTTGCCTGACGATACCGTTGATCCTCTGCACCTGCTCCGGGACACTTGCAGCGGTCTTCGCGTCATCCATGAGATCCGCCCGTGCCATGATCACCTGGAGGGGGTGGCGGACATGGTCACCGAGGATGGCGAACTGCTCCATGTTCTGTTCGATCTGGGTATATGCCTGCCGCCGGACCGCTTCGTGGTGTTTCCGCTCGGTGATGTCGTGGGCGACGACCGTCGCACCGAGCGGCCTCCCCTGCTCGTCAGCGGTGAACGTTACGTCCAGGACCACGTCGATCGTCCGTTTATCTTTCGTTTTTATTGAATATTCGACATTTCTATCCGGTTCTTCCCCGCTCATCCAACCGGCGATTCCGGCCTGGAGACGAGCCCTGCCCTCCTCATCCATAATATCGAACGGATCCATCGCAAGCAGCTCTTCCCGGCTGTACCCGAGCATCTGGCACATGACATCATTTACCGAGGTGAGTCTCCTGGTCCTGAAATCAATCTCATAGATCCCCGCCGGTGCATATCGGACGAGTTCACTGTATTTCCGTTCGGCCACTTTGAGCGCTTCTTCTGCTCGTTTCCGCTCGGTGATATCCGAGAAGACGGCGACACCATACCGGGTTGCCCCTACCGGACAGGTGATGGGTGCAGCGCTGACCGCCACAAACCCGGTGGTACCGTCCGCCCGGACAAATGCGATATCCTTGTTTGTGACCAGCTCTCCCGTGGCGATCGACCGGAAGAGCGGCCACTCGTCAGGGTATGGCCGTTCGTCAAGGTGAAACCCGATCTCTCCGAACCGCTCCTGTGCCTTGTCGGCGGGGAGGTGATGCTGCCACAGGATGCGGTTGACCTGTTTATTGCCGAGGACGAGCCTTCCGGATGGTGCTTCTGCGACGACCACGCCGGCCGGCATCTGGTCGATCACCGCCCGGAGCATGGCACGCTCGGACTCCCGCTGCCTTGACCGGGAGTTCTACACGCGGAAGGTCTTTGGGTTTCTGACCCGGCTGCAGGTGCCGTTCATCGTCCCGGTCAGGAAACACGGCAAACGGATGAAAGAACTGTTGCAGGGGACGAAGAATCCGGTGATCCGGTATCTCTATGCCATTATCTCCTTCCTTCTGAGGAACGTCTGGATCGCTCTGTTGTGGAAGCACTTCTTTCCGGTGAGACAGGGCCCGAAAATCATCGATATGCGCGCCTTTCGATTCGACTGGTTCATTGTCATAATCTGGGAAGCTATCCGGGCATCAATGGGAATGGTGAAGGGAATTCCACTGTTCCGGCAGCCGATTTAGAGGAAGGAGGGTGAAAAGACGTTGAATAAAATGAGAGGGAGGAAGAAGTTAGCGATATTACCGGGTCTTCGATTGCACGTTTGCACCCGTTTGCACACCTTTGCACCCGGGCGTGCAATCGGACACTCGGCGCTCAGGCGTTTTATACGGAAAAGACGGTTGTGGCGCCCGAATATCATCGACGTTTGCACTCATCCGGGATTCACAGCCATCGCTGCACCCACTACCCGCATCGTCGGGTAGGTTCTGTGGTTCCCCGGATGGGTGCACAATTACAGGAGTACCTGTACATATTTCTTTGTACTGTACTTCATTGCAAGAATAAACCCTGGAAACGACGTTTTTCTGATTTGCACTTTTTCCAATTTTCGGGTGCAAACGGGGTGCAAAGGTGCAAACGTCAGAGCCGGGATCGTCCCGGTTCCCGGTTGCACCGTCCTCTTCCGCAATCCAGACCTCCGCCCTCGCCGACCACTGGCGGTATATCTCGTAATCGAATGAGAAGGTACTGTTCCCGCCGCTTGAGTTCAAGGCCGTACAGTTCCTCCACCACCGTCGCGTCGATGAGACTCACCGCCGGGCACTCCCCCGGGGCGGACATGCTTATATCGTTGCAGTGCCGAGTACCATTGGCGGTCCGGTGCATCCTGGTGCTGGAAACATGTGGTTGTGCCTGGCTGCCGCCGTAGATTCTTTTGTATCCTCTCTTCAATTCGGCCGGGACGTAGGTGCCCCACTGCAACGGGTGCTTGCTCTGCGAAGGCGTCGATCGTCTCCCGGGTTCCGGGTTCGGTTTCATGCGTAACCTCGCTGCTGCATTTCACGATGCACCGGCGTCTTCATGAGGAGCGACCCGTTCTGCGTGCACCGCTTGATTCAGCGTGGAAAACGCGGTTTAAAAAGGTGTGGGGAGCGCGGTAGAAGTGAACGGGAGCAGCTCCCGGGAAGACTCAAGTTATTTCATCATGGGCGACATGAAGAGGGAAGGATACCCATGCACGAGTATGTACCTGCCATAGCCATCGTGCCGTTTCCCGGAACCCTTGAAGAGGTTGTCCTGGCTCTTTTCGTCATCGTGCCGCTCCTGTTAATCTTCAGTTTTCTCCTGCTCAGCGAGGAGGCCTTCGAGGCGATCGGCCTCCGGTTCCGCCATGCCGTTCTGATGACCGCCGGGGCGCTGATCGGGAGTTTCATCAATATCCCATTGATACCGTACCAGGGGAACATAATAGCGGTCAACGTCGGCGGATGTGTCATCCCGCTCGTCATCACCTTCGAGCTCGTCGCGAAGCACCAGGTCGTCTTCTCCCGGGTGCTCGCCGCCATCATCGCGGTATCTGCCGTTACCTTCATCTTCGCCACGCCCGTCCCCGGCATCGGGATCACCATGCCGTTTTACATCGCCCCCCTGGCAGGAGCAACAGCAGGACTCCTCCTCGCCCGGGGATGCGGCGGCGCACCGGCGCTCGCCTACGCCGGCGGAACGGTCGGGACGCTCATCGGGGCGGATCTCCTCAACCTCGCAAACCCCCTCGTCCTGGCATCCCTCACGGTCGCCACCGGCACGGTGCTCTCCATAGGCGGGGCCGGGATATTCGACGGCATCTTCATAACGGGCATCGCCGCCGTGTTCCTCGCCGCTTTTTTCGGCAGGAGAATCAGGAAATTAAAAAAGGGCGGGTGCCCGGACGAAGAGATCTGAACCGCGGCATTCACCGGTGGTCGAAGAACTTCCGGATCCAGAGCTCGGCGCAGACGATCCGCCAGAGCTCGGTCGAGTAGACCGCCCGTCCGTCGAGGAACTCCCGGTAGTTTGCAGAGACCGCGTCCGCATCCCAGTATGGCCGCTCGTTAAACGACGGCGATGCGAAGATCGCCAGTATCTCGTCCTTCAGATCTTCCTTCATCCAGACCTCTTCCGGCGTGACGAAACCCATCTTATCCATCCTGCAGCGTATCGCATCGGGGACGAGCCCGCGTATCGCCGAGCGGAGCACGTACTTCGTCACGCCGCCGCGGATCTTCTGGTCGAGCGGCAGGGATGCCAGGTACTCCACCAGCCGGTAATCGAGGAACGGAACCCGTGACTCGATCGAAAACGCCATGGAGTTCCGATCCTCCCAGTGGAGGAGGAGCGGGAGGTTCGTTCTGAAGAGCTCCCGTTTGAGCACCTCGTCGAGCGACCCCTGGTAGCGCAGGACCTCCGGCACCGCCCCCCGGATCAGGCTCCGCCGGTCCGACCGCACCAGCGTCTGCCGGAGTGCCCACGAAAAGAACCCCCGGTGATGCCGCATGCTTCCCGCCGCTTCGCGGAGAGCCTGCCGGAGATACCCGTCCCGAAGGAGACCCCGGATGTAGGAGGTCTGGTAGGCAATATACCCGCCGAGCCTGCTCGTCGGCGCCCTGGCCGTCGAGCACCACCTTCACCTCCTCCCGGGCAAGCCGCATAACGCAGGTACTGGGCATAGATTGAGAGCGACGCAAAGGGTTCGTCCTGCATGTACAGCAGGTGGTCGATATCGTCCCAGAGGTGGGCGGGGTCGGGGCTCGTCCGGTGACCGGTAGCCCCCGTCGCCCCCACGGCCACGTCGATGAACCTGCTCTCCGAGAAACGCGGATCGTCGAAGCAGACCGAGAAGGTCTTCTGCATCTCGCCGATGCTTGCGGGACTCTCGGCACGGAGGAACTCGTTGATCAGCACCACCAGGGTCGAGGAGTCGATGCCGCCCGAGAGGCAGGTGCCGACCGGGACGTCGCTCCTGAGGCGGAGGCGCACCGCATCGGTCAGCAGCAGCCGGAGGTTCTCCGCCGCCGCCTCGTCGGAGATCCCGGAAGACGGCTCAGGGTTCATGGCGACGTCCCAGTAGCAGAACGGCTCCGGAGCCCCGTCCGGGCGGACGACGAGCGCGTGCGCGGGCGGCAACTGCAGAATCCCGGAGAAGAGCGTCTCGGCAGTGTGATCGGCAACCCCCCAGGCGAGGAACGTCATCAGCGCCGGGACGTTCGGCTCCCGCCCGGCGCCAGGGTGGGCGAGCAGCGCCTTTATCTCGGAGGCGAAGAGGAACGAGCCGTCCAGGGCGGTGTAGTAGAAGGGTTTGACGCCCAGGCGGTCCCGGGCGCAGAAGAGCTCCTCCCGTCCCGCATCCCAGAGGGCGAACGCCCACATCCCGTTGAACCGCTGCAGGCAGTCTCTGCCCCACTCCTCGTAGGCGTGGAGGATCACCTCGGTATCGGACGAAGAGGAGAACCGGTGCCCGAGCCGGCGGAGCTCGTCCCGGAGCTCCGGGTAGTTGTAGATCTCGCCATTGAAGACCAGCCGGAGAGAGCCGTCCTCGTTCTGCATCGGCTGGGCGCCGTCGTCCGAGAGATCGATGATGGCGAGACGGCGATGGGCAAGCCCGATCCGCCCGTCCAGGTACAGGCCGTCCCCATCCGGCCCGCGATGCGCGAGGCGGGCCGACATGCTCCGGACGAGGTCAGGGTCGGCCTGCCCCGACGACAGCGCGAACTCTCCGGCAATCCCACACATTGGATATCAGTTAACGGTCAACGCTCATGAACGCTCTGGTCACACCGGCAGAGGGCGGGTGCTCCCCTGCAGGCGGTCGCGGAAGAGAAAAGAGGAAAAACAGGGTGCTCCCGAACCTCCGCAGGGACCGGGGCGGTCAGTCAGAGCAGGTCTTCTTCAGCCCGACCCCGTTGAGGTCGCAGGGAGGGCATCCTTCCCCCTGCCCGTTGACCACCCGGTACGCATCCGCGAGCACCGCAGAGTTCGAGAGGAGGCCGGCGATCAGAATGACCTCGAGGATCTCCGCCCGGGTCGCGCCCTTCGAGAGAGCCGCCTGCATATGGTACTCCACGCAGTGGCTGCATTTGAGGGCGGCGCCGGCGGCGAGGCTGATCAGCTCGATCATCTTCGGCTCGAGCTGGCTCGTCTCCGTGATCGCACTTTTATAGAGCAGGTGCGAGATGAGTATCTCCGGCCGTTCGCTCATCCGCTCAAAGATCAGCGGGACTCTCCCATATTCGTCCTCGATATCGTGGAGCCATTCCCGGGCGATGGCCTCAGTGCCCCGCTCGCCAATGGTATTGAGAATCTTTTCGAAATCCATCGCTGCTACACCATGATCCGGGTTTCTGAGACAGGTTTGATCCGTATCAATATGTAATTGCGCATTCGTGACGGGAGAACCTCGGCGACGTCCCCGACGGTCACGCCGTCGGCGATCTCGAGCGCACGGATATCGTCTGCGTAGGACTCGTACGGCAGTTTCACCCGGAGGCCCGAGAGTTGGGCGGTCACCGGCGTCGGATGGGTCAGGAAGGTCACCTCGTGGATCTTCTCCTCGAGGATCTCCATCAGCCGCGGCGGGAAGATCGAGAGCGGGTCCTTCGCGAGCTCGTCCCGCTTCGCATCGAGCGCCCGCGAGACCTCCTCGACCAGCTCGTCGAGTTTCCGGAGTTCCTCCGGCCGCTTGAACCGGTGCATAATCCGGCCGATATCGCCGACGTACCCCTCGACGGGCGGATCGGCGATCCCCATCAGCGTCTCCCGGTCGGGAGCCCCGGTGAGGACGATCGGCACGTGGATACCCCGCCGGAGCACCGGAAACTTCTGCCGGATGCACTCCTCGAAGGTCCCGAGAACGTATACGGCGAGGTCGTGCTCGTTGATGACGTCACGCTCCTCGGCGTTCAGGTTGGCGATCCGCTTGCCGAACCCCCGTGCAAGCCCGACCATGTTGGTCTTGGCACCGGCCCGGCGGAGATACTCGGCGATATCGCACGAGGTATGCGGGAGGTGATGGATCTCGAGACTCGGGCTGACGACGGCGATCTCGGTGCCGACGAGCGGCGCCTCGGTGACCTCGCCTGCCAGGGGCTTTGCGATCCGGCGGATCAGGCTCGACGTCGTCCCGGGGCACGAAAGACTGGAGCACCACCTCCTGCGCCATCAGATGTTTCTGCACGATATACCCGCCGATATCGTCGATCAGGTCCACGATCTCGTCGTGCCGGTAGACGCCGCCCTTGTAGGTGATCGGGACGAGGGTCGTCACAGGCTCTCCCCCATCAGGGCGAACTTCTCGGCGACGAGGGTCTCCACGACATCGTCGGGCAGCGTATCCTCGCTCGCCACATAGTAAAACTTCGTGCTCTTCACGTACTGGCGCCGCACCTTGAACCCCTCCGGAGCAATATACTGCAGGGCGTAGATGACGTCCTGGTAGATAGAGTGTCACTCGGGTCCGCCACCACCAGATCCTCGATCTTCTCTTCCTGGAACCCTTCTGCAGGAAGAATGATGGTGAACCGGTCGGGCTGTTCGACGTGCTCCTTGCCGAACTTCACCCAGAGGAGGGTGAGCAGCGGGGCGAGGTAGGTCTCGTCGCTGATATCGAGGACGGCTTTCCCTTCCTGAACGTTGATGTTCGCGAAGTCGTGTAGCCGCACCTGCCGCGGCAGGTGGCGGATCATTCCGACGGCGACGAAGATCGGAACCTTCGGATCGACGAAGATGTGCAGTTTTTCGATCACCTTGATGAGATCGAGGTCCTGCAGTACGTCGGCGGCGATCCGCTTGTAGGCCTCTCCCCCTCTCCTATCGCTGCATTCGACTTCAAAGTAGTTCAGCGGCGGCATCTAATCCCCTTTGATGTATCCGGACGCGAGCAGCGCAGAGCCGACCGCACCGATGTACTGGGAGTTCGGCGGGACGACGATATCGATCTGCAAAAGCTCGCCCATGGCATGAACCAGCCCCTCGATCAGCGACGTCCCGCCGACCATGATCACCGGCTCCTTGATGTCGACCTCCTGGAGCTGCTGCTCGAAGACCTGCTCGGCGACGCTGTGGCACGCGGCGGCGGCGACGTCCTCCGGCGAACTGCCTGCCGCAAGGGCGTTGACGAGGCTCTGCGTCCCAAAGACGATGCAGTAGCTGTTCATCGCTACATTCTTCGAAAATCCCTTCATGGCGAGGGGGCCGAGTTCAGTGATCTCGATGCCGAGGCGCTTCGCCGTCAGCTCGAGGAACCGCCCGCTGGCACCGGCACAGATGCCGCCCATCGTGAACGTTCCCGGGATGCCGTCGATGACACTGATCGCCTTGTTGTCCATACCCCCGATATCGATCACCGTCGCGGTTCCCCGCTGGTGATCGGCAAGGTAGACCGCTCCCTTCGAGTTGACGGTGAGCTCCTCCTGGATCAGGTCGGCACCGAGATGTTTCCCGACGAGGAACCGTCCGTATCCGGTGGTCCCAATAGCCTCCACGTCCTCGCGAGAGAGCCCGGCCTCCGCAAGCGCGAGCTCGACCACCTCGTCAGCGCTCTTGAGCACCTCGGTCGTCGGGCGCCATCCCGTCCCGACGATCCGGTTGTCCCGCATGACGACGGCCTTTGTCGTGCTCGAACCGCTGTCCACCCCGAGGGTAATCCCGGTCTGCTCTTCGCGGGCAAGAAGCGCCCGTCGCCTCGCGATGGTGGTCAGCGCCTCCATCCGGGTAAGCAGCGTGCCGGCAGTCGTCCGTTCGGTGAACGAGTAGCTGACGACGGGGAGCGTCGACTTTTCATGAATATAGCGCCGGAGCTCGTTCCTGACGATCGCGGCCTCCGCACACCGGAAACAGGTCGCAATAAAGACCGCATCCGCCTCGACCTTTCCCTCGACGAGCGCCTTTGCCCGGGCGATGGCGAGTTTCAGGTCGGCGCTCCGGACGTCGAGCCCGAACTCCTTTACCGCCAATCTGACATCGGCCAGCGCGATGTCGGGGAAGAAGATCTCCGCATCGACCGCCTCCGCCGCATCAGCGATCTCTTTCTGCACCCCGCTGTACTCGGGGCCGCAGGAGAGCTGGGCAATCCTCACCCGCGACGTCATTTCTCTTCCTCCTTCGGGAGGCCTGCCAGGAAATCCCTGATAGCGGCGACGAAGCGCACCCCTTCCTCATCGGTCCCCGGGTACTCCACCTCGAGGATGGGGATATCCTTCTGGCGGAGGGTGAAGAGGATCAGTTCGTCGGTCCGGGCGCATCCCATGCACCCGAACGCGAGATCGGCGTCGGTGACGATGATCGCGGCCTCCGCCTCCTCGAGGAGCGGGCCGTACACCGACATCCTGCCCCGGACACCCGACGGCACCTCGACGGCCGCATACTTCAGCCCTTTCTTCGGGTCTTCGGGAGTGATCTGGAGGGGCGGGGATTCGACGCCGGCGGTCTGGATACGCTCCCGGATAGAGAGCGCGGCGCCGAGTGGCCGGTGGCCGAACCGTGCCACCAGGTCGGAGAGGATCAGACTCGTTGCAGGATAAATAAACACCTTGGCCATATCTTCAGGACTCCTCTGCTTCTTCGATCAACTCTTTGAGTTTTTTGATAGTCAATAACGATCGCATCTCCTGTCGCGCGGGCTCTTCTGCAGGCTCTCGAACTCCTTCCTTCCCGAGCACCTCGAGGCCGTGGGAGACATACCGGAGCAGGGGAAACTCGGCCTCGTGGCCGAGATAGCCGGGCCTCGCTCCGCCGAGGTTCGCCCGGCAGCGACGCGGGTCGCCGGGGGGAACCCCCGGTCCTTGACGAAGATATGCGCGGGATCGAACGTGCGGATCGTCCGGATGAGCCGGTCGACGTCTTCCGGCTTCCCCGTGACCTGCAGGCCGAAACAGGTCTCTTTGATCATGACGCCTTCCGAGACCTCGTACGCCCGGAGCGCGAGAGCGGAGGGCGTCATCGTCGGGGACTCGACGAAGACGTACTTGGTGACGGTGCCCACGAGACGGGGCGTATAGTCGGCCATTCATCTCACCTCCCTGATATAGACCATCGAGCCGTCTTTGAGGCCTGCAAGTTTCTCGACCTCCGTGACGGTCCCGATGATGTTGGTGCCGGAGAACGGCTCGGACGTCGGCCCGAACTCGGTGTTCGGCGTCGTGCGCACCCCGACCATTCCGGAGCCTTTCCGCGAGTCGTTCGTCATCGCAAGGGTATTCTCGGGAACAACCCCTTCCGGGACATTCTCCGGGATGATGCCGACACCCCGTGCGATCGAGGGCTTGAAGAGGTAGACGTCCTCGAATTTGAAGTAGAACGGGATCTTCCCGACGGAGTGGTGTTTCAGCCCCGAGACCTCCCTGAAGATGGCGCACGTCAGGGGAGCATGCTCGTCATCGAGCCGGACGCCGATCACCTGACCGAAAGGCTTTGTCGCAACCTGCACCTCTCTTTTCGCCAGCACCTCGAGCGTCGTCGTCGGCCGCTGGTCGACCACGACGCGGTCGCCATCCGCTTCGTCTGCGGTGATCCGGATGCCCCGTTCCTCCGCAGCGGCACGCGCCTCGAGAAGCGTCCTGCCGATGAGATCGAGCTTCTGCGGAGTAACCCGGATACAGAGCAGGTCGCCCTCCGCAGCAACCCTCGCAAGCTCGAGGCCGTGCGTGACCCGGGCAACCACGGTATGTGCGGGGCTCGCCGGAGCGTCATTTGTATAGATGTAGACCGCTCCTTCCGACTTCCCGGCCGTCCGCACGGTGACGCTGCCTGCCCGGCGTGCGGAGGTCTGCTCCGCAGGCACTTTCGTCCTTGCCAGCCGTTCGTCGCGGATATGCGTGCTGCCGGACCGCCCTACGGAGAAATGGCCGTCCCGCAGCGCAAGGAGGAGATGCTCGACGCTCTTCGCCGTATCGGTATCGATACCGTCGGTCGTAAACCCTTCCGCCTCCGCCTCCACGCGGCTGACGACATGCATACCGTCTTCGAGGACGACGCTGCCGTCGGTCGTCGTTATCGCCCGGGATCGGTCAACCTGGCTCTGAATGCGGTCGATGCTGAGAATCCGGTCGCCTTCCTTCCAGGCATCGAGGACGCTCTTGCCGCTGACGACCCGCCCGACGATACCTCCGTCCGCCGGAGCGCCGTGGTCGGCCGTATGGCGCATCCTCGAGAATATCAGATAGGATCTCGCCGGGTCGTACCCGCCGCACCCGAGGATGACGTCGCCCCGTTCATAGCGGTACGGACGGCGTGCCGGGGAGATTGTCGATACGAACGGCCCGAACGCCGCCGCGTACCGGTCGGCCCAGCGGAGATCGAGTGCCTGCCCGGCATCACCCTCCGGCAGGCGGTACGCGCTCCCGCTCCCCTCCACGATTACCTCGCCGGCCGTCGAGACGATGCGGAGCTGTGCGGTCTCCGCGGCATCCTCACGGGCGGGACGGATAACGGCGATGGTGCACCGCGAGTCCCGATCCGGGAGGAGATCGGAGAGAAGAGTGCCTTCCGGAACGACCCGCCGGTCTCCATCGAGATGGACCTCCATCGGTCTCCTGCCTCACGGGGCTGCGCTGCCCATCACTTTCCGCTCGTCTTCCGTCAGCTCGCCGAGGACCTCGGCCGTCGGCCCCATCTTGATGATCTTGCCGCCCCGCATCAGGGCGACCCGGTCGCAGATATCTTTCACAAAGTCCATATCGTGAGATACCACGATAAATGTCTCGTCCATCTCTTCACGGGCATGCAGGATCGACTGTTTCACGTCGATCTTCGTGATCGGATCCATCGTCCCGGTCGGCTCGTCGAGGATGATCACCCTGGGCTCGCGGATCAGCACCTGCGCCAGCGCCACCCGGTGCTTCTCCCCCTCGGAGAGCTGGGCGGGATAGCGGCCGAGGATCGTTCTGCTCTTCTCCTCGGGGAACCCGGCCATGCCGAGGGTGATGATGGCTTTTCGGAGCGCGAGCTCTTTCGGGAACTCAAGCCCGATAGCGTCGGTGAGATTATCAAGGACCGTCCGGTGCGGATAGAGATCGTACTCCTGGTGGAGAAGGCCGATATACGCCTTGGCACGCCCTCTTTTCTGGATCCCCGGCGTGGTCATATCCACCCAGTCGTCGCCGATCCTGATATTCAGCTCGCCGCTCGTGGGTTCGAGGATCCCGGAGATCATGCGGGAGAGGGTTGTCTTCCCCGCACCGCTCTTCCCGATGACGCCGAAGATCTCTTTCTCGGCGACCTCGAAGGAGACACCGTTCACCGCTTTTACGACCCCCCGGTCGACGGAGAGGTAGCGCTTGACGACGTCGCGGGCGACCATGACCTTCTCGCCGACCTCTGCAACCTGGTGCTCGGCGACATCGCTGTAGTTCTGCATGAAGCGCTGGATAACCTCTTTCGGCGTTCCGATCCTGGCAATCTCACCGTTTTCGAGAAGAATCGCGCGGTCGGCGACGTCTTCGATAACCTTCGAGAAGTGAGAGGTGACGATCATCCCCATCTCGCTCGCCTGTGCGCTCTCGATCAGCATTCGGTGCACGAAGACCGCCGTCTCGGGATCGAGCGTTCCCGTAGGTTCATCCGCGAAGAGAAGAACCGGCTCTTTTGCGAGCTGGCGGGCGAGCACCACCCGCTGCTTCTCGCCGCCGGAGAGATCGCGGGCGATATGCATCATCCGGTGGGAGAGACGGACTTCGTCGATGAGATCGGCAGCTCTGCCGATCGCTTTCTCCGCCGGGTAGCCGATGTCGTCGAGGGCGTGCAGCACATTCTCGATGACCCGGTCGTCCCCATAGAGGGCGAAGGTCCGCTGGAACATGATCGCCGTCCGGCGCATTATCCGCCGTTTCATGCCGGAGTTCTCTTCCGCCCAGAGATCGACGTCGAGAGCCTTCATCTCCCCGCCGCATTTTGGGCAGGGTTTGCTGGCATCGCTCAGGGTGCCGATGTATTCGCACTCCGTGCAGGCGGTAATATGGTAAATAATCTGACCGCTCGTCGGGGGTTGATCGACACCACGCATCAGGTGCATAAGAACGGTTTTACCGGACCCGCTCCTGCCGATAATCCCTACAATCTCCCCCTCTGCAATCTCAAAACTTATATCTTTCAGTGCAGTATTCCCATTGAAATCCATGCAGAGGTTTTTTACTGTGATTAATGGGTTCATCGCAAGCTCCTCGTTACAACTACTGTGGCGGTCGTATCATATTATGGTTTATATTGTACCACTATCGGGAAACGAACCATCGTCGAGCAACCCTCTGACGATACCGGGAACCTCCGTCACATTCCCGATGACGTAGTCTACGTTGAGATAGAGCACCTCCGGCTTCGTATCCGACTGCTGCTCCGAAAGGACGGCGACATCCGCCGCCTTGAAGGCGTGCAGATCGTTGATGGCATCACCGACCATGACGACCACATCGTAGCGTTTCCGAAGGTCCTCGACGATCTGCGCCTTTATCGACGGGGTCGCAACGCCGTAGACGCGCTCGCGGGGAATGCCGAGGTAGTCTCCCATCTTCTCAAGTTTTGCAACGCGGTCGCCGGAGGCGATGTACGCCGGAACGCCCATCCGGTGCAGATCGCTGATCGTCTCCTTCGCCCCGTCGAAGGGTTTTCCTCCCGTGGTGACGGCAAACTCGATACCGCCCAGATCCAGATTCACGATCACCCCGGAGTTCAGCGTCACGATAGACTCCTGTTTGCAGCTGCTCCAGACCTGACGGATGCACTCCTGCAGATCACCGACACAGGCATACCGGTCGGTGTAGAGAATGTTGCCGACCTCCTCGGCAGGGATGACGCGGCAGGCGCAGGCAACCCCGAATCCGATACCCCGCTCGATGAGAAACGACGAGAGGGGCATCTCTGCGGGTGCCTCGATGACGTCGCGGGAGTGGAGATGGAGCACCACCAGCACCCGCCCCTCGGACGCAAACGTGAGCGTGGTCGTCTCCACGTCGACGAGCATCCCGCCGTTCCGGACATCGCGTGCCACCCGGAAGGTCTTCAGCAACGTTCCTGCACTATCAAAGACAACGGCAACCGACATCGCTAACCCCAACGCCAATAGTTCTATCTAATATATTATCGCCTCTTCATTGAAGAGATATGCTGCTCACAGAGACGGCCGAGGAGATCCGAACCATGAAGATCCGGGGTGCCGGGCGCATCGCCCGGGCTGCTGCCGAGGCACTCCGCGAGTACGCCGGGACGGTCGAGGCATCCGACCTCGCCGCATTCAGGTCGGCAATGCAGAGCGCTGCGGAGGTGCTCGTCACCACCCGTCCGACGGCAGTCTCGCTGCCGAACGCGGTGCACGCCGTGATGGGCGCTCTCGCCGGGGCGGAGTCGCTGCCGGAGGCCAGGTCCGCACTCCGGCAGCAGGCGAATACGTTCATCAGGTCGTCGAAAAACGCCGTAGGGGAGATCGCGGCAATCGGTGCACGCCACATCTCCGACGGGGACGTCATCATGACCCACTGCAACTCGGAGGCAGCGCTTGCCTGCATCCTCGAGGCGCACCGGCAGGGAAAGGAGATCGAGGTCTACGCCACCGAGGTCAGGCCGCGAAACCAGGGGCTCGTCACGATCCGGACGCTGAACGACGCGGGGATACGGACGAACTACATCCTCGACTCCGCCGTCCGCTACTTCATGAACGATATAGACCTCGTCATCGTCGGTGCGGACGCCATCACGGTCAACGGTGCGGTGGTGAACAAGATCGGGACGGCGCAGATCGCGCTTGCGGCCCATGAGGCGCGGACGAATCTCATCGTTGCGGCCGAGACGTATAAGTTCGCTCCCCGCACCATCCTCGGCGAGCTGATCGAGATCGAGGAGCGCTCCGGGAGCGAGGTGCTCCCGGACGACCTGGCGAAAGCGCTTCCGCACGTCCGGGTCAGAAACCCGGCGTTCGACGTCACGCCCGCGGAGTACGTCGATCTCATCGTGACCGAGAAAGGCGCGATACCGCCCGAGCTCGCCTACAGCATCATCAAAGAGTATCTCGGGTGGAGCATCGGGGAGTTTCACAAAGGGCTTGTGATGGGCGCTGAAGATCAGGAGTGATCAGCCGAAGCAGCAGGCGGCGGATCGCGGCGAACCCGGGTGTGCCCTCCGGCAGGGGAGAGACGGCCATCCTCATTATTATCTGAACGAACATCATACGCGTCTGCGAGGATACCGATGGAGATCACCTTTACCAAACTACAGGGGAACGGAAACGATTTTATTCTGATCGACGAGCACGACCGGGAGATCATACCGGATGCGATGAAGGCGCAGTTTGCAGCACTCTACTGCGACCGCAGGTTCGGCGTCGGCGCTGACGGCGTTCTCTTCCTGCAGCCGTCGGAGGAGGCGGATGTACAGATGCGCCTCCTCCAGCCGGACGGGAGCGAGGCCGAGATGTGCGGGAACGGTATCCGGTGTCTCGTGAAATACGCCTACGATCTCGGGTACGTGCAGGAGTCCTGCACGGTCGAGACGGCGGCGGGACTGATGCCGGTCACCATGGGCTACGATGAAGAGGGGACGGAGTTCTATGCGGCGATCACGATGACGAAACCGGAGTTTGACAGGGCTGGTATCCCTGCGACCGGCGAAGGCGAGTATACCGAGACGATCGCCGGGCATATCGTCCACGCCGTCAATACGGGAGTTCCGCACGCGGTTATCTTCGTCCGGGAGATCGGAGCGGTGGATATCGGCAGACTCGGGCCTATGGTCAGAAACCATCCGACCTTCCCGAAGGGAGCGAACGTCAACTTCGTCGAGGTCGGCGAGGACGACACGCTCCGCATCAGGACCTTCGAGCGCGGCGTCGAGGCGGAGACCTACAGCTGCGGGACAGGAGCGACGGCATCGGCGGCGGTCGCCCACCGGAAAGGACTCGTCGGGAAGACCGTCGCGGTCGAGACGATGGGCGGGCCGCTCGTCATCCGGCTCGGCGAGGAGACGACGATGGAAGGCCCTGCCGAGACCGTCTTTACAGGATCTATATCCTGCTAATACCGTTTTTCGTCAGCTCGAACTTAAAAGAGAGCCCTTCGGGACGCGACCGGTGCTTCCGGAGAACCGCACGGCGGGTGCCGTCCAGCCGCTCGAAACTCACGATCGCCTTGGAGATATGCTCAAGGGCGGTTCCCCCGAGTCCCGAGATCTTTTTTCGGTCGATATCGACGTAGATCTGGTTGGTGATCAGAACGGGAATATCGTATTTTTTGGCGAGCCCGAGGAGCTTGACCATATAGTGGGAGAGCCGTCGCATCGTCTCCTTCCCGGTCTCGAGCTCGGTGCGGTAGAGTGCGGTCGCGGAGTCCATGATCAGAAGGTCGACGGGGTGCTCCCGGTTCGCACGGAAAAGCTCCTCGCTCTCGGCGATCATCAGCCCCTGCTGTTCGAAGTCCACCGGCTCGAAGAGGTAGAGGTGCTGCGCAAGCTCCTCAGCCCCGTCTTCACCGGCCACCTGGCTGAACCGCTCCACCGAGAACCCTTCGGTATCGATGTAGATCACCGATCTGCCCGCACGTAAACACTCCGCCGCAGCCATGAGACAGAGGGTGCTCTTCCCGCTGGCGGGCTCGCCGTAGAACTGGGTGATCACCCGCCGTTCAAGCCCGCCGCCGAGCAGCAGATCGAGATCCGGACTTCCGGGTACTGAGTCTGTCGCGCTTCATTCGTCAAGTACTCCTCGTTCCCTGAAGATCTCCCGTGCCGCATCCTCGACGATCCCGGTCACATCCCGGAGCGGGACGTCGAGTTCCCGGGCACAGAGGCGTGCCTGCTCGAACTCCGCCTTGAAGGACGAGACTTTTCCCGCAGACCACCCGCATTTGACGTCGATGGTATACGCCCTGCCCCGTATCGTGACCGTCACCGGCTGAACCGTCCGCTCGATGGTGAGCCGGTGGACAGCGGGCAGACACCGGATACCGAGCGTGCCGAGCTCCCGGACCATGACGCCGGCCAGGTGATCGGTCGTCTCCCGGCGGCAGATCACCCGGATCAGGTAGCCGTTACGCCCTTTCTTCATCACCAGCGGGAGAGCGCTCGCGTCCCGTGCCCCTTCGTCCATCAGGCGGGAGAGCGTGTAGGCAAGGACCTCTCCCGTCACGTCGTCGACGTTGGTCTCGAGGATATCCACCCGGTCGTGGGGCGCAGGAGAGGCGTTCTCGAGGAGAAGTGTCCGAAGGACGTTCGGCGTTCCTGCGGGATTCCTCGTTCCCGCTCCGTATCCGACCGCCGTGATGGAGGCAGGCCCAATCTCTGCGGGGGAGAGGGTCGCAAACTCGGCGAGCAGCGCCGCTCCCGTGGGGGTGCAGAGTTCCCGCTCCTCCATCCCGATCGTCGTCTCGAGAGCCGATTCGCGGAGGACGGCTACCGTGGCCGGGGCGGGGATCGGGAAGGTTCCATGCGAGCCGACGGCAAACCCGCGGCCGAGCGCTATCGGAAGGACGGCCACGCCGTCGACCCCGAGTGACCAGAGTGCGGTGCATGCTCCGACAATATCGGCGATCGCGTCGTCGGCACCGACTTCGTGGAAGTGAGCCCCGTGGCCGTGAACACTCGCCTCGGCCCGGTGCAGGCGGAGAAAGACCCGCCGTGCCATCTCGCGGGCAGGTCCGGGTGCGACACTCTCGTCGAGGCGGGCGAGCACCTCCTCGAGCGTGCGGTGGTGAACCGGTGCATGCGTCTCGACCCGGACCGCCCCGATGCCGGCACGGTCTACCCGCCCGAATGTCGGTTCGGCCACGACAGACTCCATCGCGGTTCTAACCAGAGTCTCATCCGCCCCCAGATCGAGCAGGGAGCCGATAATCATGTCGCCTGCCGCACCATGAAACGGATCTACGAGGAGGATCTTCATGCGTCGACAGTACTTATAAATCCGAGAATATATGAATTAGAGGTAATGCCCGAAATATACTTGAAAGTCGATAGTGCTTATCCGGAGGATCAGGGCGCGGGGAAGGCGCGGCTCGACCCTGATACCATGCTCCAGCTGAGGCTGAGCCCGGGTGACCTCATCGCCATCGAAGGGAAACGGCGGACCGTGGCGAAGGTCTGGCGTGCCATGGTGAACGACTGGCATCAGGGTAAAGTCCGCATCGATAACTTCACACGGCTCAATACCGGCGCCAGCATCGGCGATCGGGTCAGTATCAAGACGCTCGACGAGGAGGTCGAAGCAAAACGGGTGGTCCTCGCCCCGCCCGAAGACCTCCCGAAACAGCTGCCTATCAACTATAGCAGCGTCGTCAACAAACTGATAGACTTCCCGATCGTCAAGAACGACTCCGTACCGATTCAGGCCGGCCTCCCCTTTATGCAGCCCCAGCTCGTGGCGTTCAAGGCCGTCGTCGTCGAACCGGAGAATGCGGTGATCATCACCAAGAATACCAAGATAGAGTTCTCCGAGAAACCCGCAGCCGGATTCGAAGGGGCGAGGAAGATCAGCTACGAGGATATCGGCGGCCTCAAGGACGAACTGCAGCGTGTCCGTGAGACGATCGAACTCCCCATGCGCCATCCCGAGATCTTTTCAAAGCTCGGCATAGAACCACCGAAAGGCGTCCTCCTTTACGGGCCTCCGGGGACCGGGAAGACCCTCATCGCGAAGGCCGTTGCGAGCGAGAGCGGCGCTCACTTCATCTCGATCGCAGGGCCAGAAGTGATCTCCAAGTACTACGGTGAGAGTGAGCAGCGGCTCCGGGAGGTCTTCGAGGACGCCCGCCAGCATGCTCCCGCCATCATCTTCATCGACGAACTCGATTCCATCGCCCCACGGCGGGAAGAGGTGACCGGCGAGGTCGAGCGGCGTGTGGTCGCCCAGCTGCTCACGATGATGGACGGCCTCGAGGAGCGGGGACAGGTCGTGGTGATCGGAGCGACGAACCGCCTCGACGCCATCGACCCCGCTCTCAGGAGGCCCGGCAGGTTCGACCGTGAGATCGAGATCGGCGTGCCGCCGGAGGACGACCGGATCCAGGTTCTCCACATCCACACCCGCGGGATGCCGCTTGCACACGACGTGAATATCGACAGCATCGCCAAGCAGACCCACGGATTCGTCGGCGCCGATCTCGCGGCTCTCGCCAGGGAATCGGCCATAAAAGCGCTCAGGCGGTACCTCCCCGAGATCGACCTCGATGCGGAGGAGATCCCTCCCGAGGTGCTCGAGAAGATGGAGGTGCTCCCAAGCGACTTCCGGGACGCACTCCGGGATGTCGGCCCGAGCGCCATGCGTGAAGTGCTCCTCGAGGTGCCCCACACATCGTGGAGCGATGTCGGCGGGCTCGAAGAAGCGAAACTGGATATTCGCGAGGCCGTCGAGTACCCGCTTACGGAGCGGGAACGGTTCGAGGAGCTCGGTATCGAGCCACCGAAAGGCGTGCTTCTCTACGGGCCACCGGGAACCGGGAAGACCCTCATCGCAAAGGCCGTCGCCACCGAGAGCGGGGCGAACTTCGTCCCGGTCAGAGGCCCCCAGCTCCTCTCCAAGTGGGTCGGCGAGAGCGAGCGGGCAGTCCGCGAGATATTCAAGAAAGCCCGGCAGGTCGCCCCGTCGATCATCTTCTTCGACGAGATGGACGCACTGACACCGGCACGCGGCGGAGGCGGCGAATCGCACGTCATCGAGAGCGTCTTAAACCAGATTCTCACCGAGATCGACGGGCTCGAAGAGCTCCGCGGCGTCGTCGTCATGGGAGCGACGAACCGTCCGGATATGATCGATCCGGCACTCCTGCGGCCGGGCAGGTTCGACCGATTGGTCTACATCGGCGAACCGGGGCCTGCCGACCGGAACCGGATCCTCCGTATCCACACGCGCTACGTGCCTATCCAGGGCTCGACGCTCGAGGAGATCGTCGATATGACCGACGGGTTCACCGAAAGCCAGATCGAGGACCTTATCGGGATGCTCGGCACCGGCAGACAGATCACCGTCGGCGATCTTGCGCCCCATCTCGCCGGGCGTGCGGAAGCGGCGGTGGCAGGAGCAGATCCGGGGAACGGCGACGAGAGGCTGAAGCGGTCGGCACGGCGGAAGAAGATCGTCAGCCTGTTCGTCGAGCAGAAACTCGACCTCGTCGATCCCGTCCGCGATACGCTCATCACGGAGCTGGCCTCGAATACCAACGGGTTCGTCGGCTCCGACCTCGAAGCACTCGCCCGGGAGGCCGCCATGGCAGCTCTCCGCGAAGGGTCCCGCTTCGTCGAACCGAGGCACTTCACCGAGGCAACGGGGAAGGTTCACGCCACGATGAACGAGCGGCTGCGCCAGTATTACCAGAAGATCCAGCAGCACTTCAAGGGCGGGCTCCCAAAAGAGGTGCAGCCCCTCGAGTACCAGTAATCCATTCCCACCCCGCCTTTTTTTTCGATAATATATTTACCCGCTGATGGACAACTCTATACATTACGGATCAGTGATGCCGGACTGTCCTCGCATCCCGACCGGAGGGGATACGCTATGCCGAACTGTACCACATTTCTCGACGTCAACGCCTGCAACCGTTCAAAGACCGCTCTGATCGTCCCGTCCCGCGGAGAGGAGTACACGACGGTCCGGCTGCTCGATCAGGTGAACCGGATCGGAAACGGCCTCCGTGAGAGCGGCGTCGAGGCGGGAGATCGGGTCTGCATCTACCTCGACAGTTCGCCGGAGTATCTCATCAGTTACTTCGCCCTCTGGCGGATCGGCTGCGTCGCGGTGCCGACGAACCGCGTCTACCGGGAGTCCGAACTCCTCTACGCCGTCAGGGACGCCGGGGCTTCGGCGATCATCACCGATACGCCCGGCAGCGTCACGGCCGGGAAGATCCGAAAGGATGCCCCTCTGCTCCGGGAGGTGATCGCCGTCGGCGGCGGGGAGGGAGCGACGGCCTGGGCAGACCTTCAGGGATCGTCGCCCGTCCTCCGGCCGGCGCACTGCCGCTTCGACGACCTCTGCCAGATCCAGTATACGTCCGGGACGACCGGCAGGCCGAAAGGGGCGATGCTCACCCACGGCAACTGGATCGCGGCGATGGATGCCGAGCGGGAGGTGCTCGGCCTGACCGGGGACGATGTCTACCTCGGGATCTATCCAATGGGGCATGTCGGCATCAGCTGGGGGATCTCCGCCCTCCGGGCAGGGGGCACCTACGTCGTCATGGAGCGGTTCGACCTTGAACGCTACCTCGACCTTGCAGAACGCTACCGTGCCACTGTCATCGCCGGGATGCCGCCGGTTATCCACTCGCTGCTCCGGACGCCGCCCGGGACCGAGAGCAGACTTGCATCGGCACGGCTGATGATCAGCGGGGGAGGGCCGCTCGTGCCCACCGTCTGGAAGCCGTTCCACGAGCGGTTCGGCATCCCGATAGTCAACGCCTACGGTCTCTCGGAGACGATCGTCGTCGGGACGGGAACCGCCATCCGCCCCGAGCACTACACGACGGTAGATGAGTTCCGGAGTGTCGGGACGCCGGTCGGGTTCTCGGAGGTGCGGATCGTCGACGAAAGCAGTCCCGAGAAGGAACTTTCGCCGCATGAAATCGGCGAGATCGCCCTTCGCGGTCCGTCGGTTGCAGCGGGGTACTGGCAGATGCCCGAGGAGACGGCATCGGTCTTCCGCCCGGAAGGCTGGTTCCTCACCGGAGATATCGGCTACCTCGACGAGAGCGGGATGCTCTTCATCACCGACCGGAAGAAGGATATGATCGTCATGTCGGGATGGAAGATCTACCCGACGGAGGTGGAGAACGTCCTCCTCCAGCACCCGGGAATCCGGGACGCAGCGGTCTTCGGGTGCAGCGACGAACACCGGGGCGAGGTTCCGGTCGCGGCGGTCGTCCCGGCTGAGGGCGGCCTCACGCCCGAGGCGATCGTGGCATACGCAGAAGAGCGGCTTGCCGGGTATAAAGTGCCCAGGAGAATCCTCATGGTCGAGGAACTCCCCCGGGTGAACGGCTGGAAGCTGATGCGAAAGGTTCTTCGGGAGCAGTTCTGCCCCGGCGCCATGTGACGGCGGAGAGCAGAAGCAGACTTTTCACAAACTTCGATCTTCGATATCATCGGGCGAGAGGTTTCGCCCGGTATGCACATAGATATATATATCCTGACGGATATGATTCATAGTTTTTTTTCTGGGGGCATATATACATGACAGACACACAAAAACAGCCGACCGGCATTGCCGGCCTTGATCTCACCATCGAAGGAGGGTTTCCGGTCGGGACACGGATAATCGTCTATGGAACGGCGCTGAGCGGCCTTGAGCTGCTGGCGCAGCAGTTCTGGAAGGCCGGTGACGAGGAGTGCCGATACCTGATGCTCGATGCTGAGCCGACGGGAGGGATGCTCGATGCACGGGAACTCTCGCTCAAGGAGCTCGCCGCAGCGATGCGGGGCAAGCGTATCGTCGTGGACTCGCTCTCGACGCTCATCCACAACTACGGTATCGATGCTGCTGCCGACTTTCTCACGAGCACCACCGAAGACCGCCTCCGGGAGGGATCGAACGTCCTCTTCCTTCTCTATCGGGGGAATCCATTCGCCGGTGGAAGAGACCTTTCTCATGCGTGCGGCAGATGTGGTCATCGTCCTGCGGCAGGAACTGCACGGCAACGAGTTCGAACGGACCCTCTCCGTTGAGAAGATAAAAGGGATGGCCGTGCCCCAACGGGCGGTGCCGTACCATATCACCGCGAAAGGGCTCGAACTCTCGACGACCACCAGGGTGATCTAAGCGTTACTCGGCCCGCAGACTCGCCGGCCGCCGCGACCATATTTTTAAGCTTTTGAAAGGCGGCCTCGCGGGTCTGCATCCGGAGGCCGCAGTCGGGATCGACGAGCATTGTTTTTGCTCCGAAGAGATCGATCCCCCGCTCGATCCGCTCCCGGATCGTCGCCACGCTCTCGATGGCGGGACTGCTCGAGTCTACGCACCCGTAGCCGACCAGCCTTCCCCGGAGATCCTTCCCTGAGAGAACCTCGAGATTCCCGGGGTTTATCGCGAACTCAAAGTCGAAGACCGAGACGTTCGTCTTCAGGATATCGTCGATGACCGTCCCGACCCCCCCGCAGACGTGGAGGCAGGTCGGGATGCGGAGCGACGAGACGATAGCGTTCACCGCCTGGCGCCCGACGGCGAGATCCGCCGCACCCGTCGAGAGGATGGGCTCGTCGATCTGGAGAAGCGTCACGCCGGCAGCCTCGAGATTCCTCGCCTCGACGGCGAGCGCCTGGGCGAGGTCGAGCGCCAGTTCCTCGCGGTTCCGGTAAATCGGCGTATCGATCTTGAGGGCGTGGGCGAGGGTGGACGGACCGGTCAGGATTCCTTTGACCTTCGGATGCTTCGAGAGGGCGTACTTCGTATCCGCGACCGTGAGCGGTTTTGCCGGGGGGAGTACCCTGCCGACGACCGCCTGCCCTTTGATCCCGGGAAGCCGGGAGGTGAACGCCTGCACCATATCCCCCCGGACCTGCCCGTCGGAGATGATGTCGATCCCGGCCGCGATCTGGTCGGCGACCGCGGTCTCGACGGCGTGCTTCAGCGGATCGAGGGAGAGGAAACCCTTCTTCCCGGAGACCGGATAGCTGCCGACCACCGTCGTCGGCAGCAGTTTGCTGATGAGGGTCATGGCGTCAGCCGGTGCCGGTCCCGCGGGAAGAGCACGGCCTCACGGATGTTGGGGAGATCGAGCATCGTCATGATCAGGCGCTCGATACCGAGCCCCCATCCCGCGTGCGGGGGCATACCGTACTCGAACGCCTTGAGGTAGAACTCAAAACTCTCCGGAGAGAGACCTTTCGCCCGGATCTGCTCGACGAGAAGGTCGTGCCGGTGAACACGCTGGGCTCCGGAGGAGAGTTCCATCCTCGGGTGCATCATATCGAAGGCCTTCGAGAGCTCGGGAGTATCCGGATGCGGCATCGCGTAGTAGGGCTTGATCGCGGTCGGCCAGTCGACGATAAAGTAGTGCTGACCCATCGCTTCACCGATAGCCTTCTCGGCAGCGGTGCCGAGGTCGTCGCCGAAGGAGAGTTTCTCCGGAATCGTCCGGTTTGCGATCTCGATCGCCTCCGCGTAGGTGATCCTCGGGAAGGGTTTCGTCGGCATTGCCAGCTCGACCTCAAGGTTTGCGAGCTCGGCCGTGCAGTGCTCGGCGACATACTCGTAGACCGTGACGATGAGGTCCTCGAGGAGCTCCATGACATCGTTGTGATCGGCGAAGGATACCTCCACGTCAAGCGAGGTGGCCTCGTTGAGGTGCCGGATGGTGTTGTGCTCCTCGGCCCGGAAGATAGGGGCCATCTCGAAGACCTTCTCAAAACCCGCCGCCATCATCATCTGTTTGTAGAGCTGGGGGCTCTGGTTCAGGAACGCCTCTTTCTCGAAGTAGGCGATCGGGAAGAGTTCCGTCCCGCCCTCGGTCGCCGCCGCGACGATCTTCGGGGTGGTGATATGGATGAAGCCGCGGCTGAAGAGGAAGTCGTTGATGGCCTGCACGGCGGCGCTCCGGATGACGAAGATCGATTTTATGCGGGGTTTTCGCACGTCCAGGAACCGGGAGTCGATCCGGGTATCCATCTCCGCGGGCACCTTCTCCGCGACGTCGAGCGGCAGCGGGCTTGCGGCGATGCTGATGATCTCGAACTCGTCCGGCACGAGCTCGCGGCCTCCCGGTGCTTTCTCGATTCCCTTGACTTTCCCGGCTACTCTGACGACCGACTCGCGCGAAACACTTTTTGCGGCCTCCACAACCGCTTCCGGCGCCTTCTTCTTCGGGATGGTCACCTGGATGATGCCGGTGCGGTCGCGGATGAGAAAGAATGCGAGCCCGCCGAGATCGCGGACTTCGTGAACCCAGCCGATGATCTCGGCATATTCTGTCTGCGGAGTTACGTCTTGTATTGAAATGCGCATATCAAAACCTGAATACTATCTGTTCTGGTAGATATTTTGCTTTCCGTTCGGGCGGGGTGATGCGGGAGAGGGAACGTGCCGGAGAAAACCGGCTTCGGCGCCGGCATTTGGAAAAAGGAGAAGGATATCGCCAGAATCAGACGAAGACTGCCGCAGAGATGACCGTCGTCCACTTGCCGTTCATGTCCCCTTCGGCTGCCTGACAGTTATGGGTCGTGTAGATGATCTTGCCGCTGGCTTTATAGATCTGTTCCCGCTCCTGCCATGCTTGGTCGGGATCGAACTCTATGCCGAGCGTCGTCGCGAGCATGGTCGCCGCAAGGTCCTCCGCATACTCGCCGCTTATCTCGGACGTCTCTCCATAGGCGTGGTGTTCCGACAGGTAACCATATTCGTTGCTCTCTTTCGGCATGGCATGCCCTATGGCGGCTGAGATCAGCCGGTTCGGTTCGTTCGTTTCATTCCGCGCCATCACGACGTAGACGATGGAACCCGGATGCAGCTCCAGGAGCCCCTCCTCCCGGTCAATCAGACTTGCAGTTCGGGGGGAAGATACTGGAGACATATACCAGATTGTACTTCTCGATGCCCGCCTGCCGGAGCGCGAGTTCAAATGAAGCCAGCTTATCCTTATGAACGCCTACACCTCTCGTGAAGAAACACTTGGTCGGAACAAACATTATCAATCTTCTTATCTTTAGAATTTTTTAATATTTTTGGTAATCCCAAACAGGATTTTAAAAAAGAGCGCAGAGATTAACCGAATCGTGGTTCTGGCCGCCTTTAGACACCGGCAGGGGATGACCGCCACGGGATAGCCACGAAACCCGGAGGTAAAAAGGAGGAGGAATGCCCGGAAAACTCCCAGTTTCGAGGCGGTAATCAAAAAAGGGGAGGTTTTCTGGCGGCTATCCCGACACTTTCGGATTCCGGGAGGAAAGCCGGTCGGAGCCCGGATCCTTCGGCAGGCGCACAACCCGTGCCGACCGGTGGCGGCACGACCCCCCCGGAACCGGGCGCACGGCACCCGGCAGGGATGTACATCTCCGGGATATCGCTCCGGCCTTGCGAAACCGGCCGCAGATCTTCCGATCGGCCGCCGTCGAAGATCGGGGGAACGCTTATATTCTTTGACTTCAGAGACCATGCGACCGACAGCGACCGTGGGCTCGTCACCACCGATGTAGATTCAGAGAGGCAGCTTCCACTGCCGATCGTTCCGGTACCGACAGGGTCTGCCGATACATGCCGCCCGGGTGCGGCGTCTCGACCGGCTCTTCGCTTTGGTCTGACCGATAAGAGAAGGAGAGGCAGAGATGAGTTCATCTATCGAACCGGCAGCAGAAGTGGACTGCATCGGGCTCTACTGCCCGATGCCGATTGCCATGGCGAAAGAACAGATCGAGATGATCGGTATCGGTGAGATCTTAAAGGTGGAAGCGGACGATCCCGCAGCAGAGGAGGACATCAAGCGCTGGGCACACCGTGTCGGGCACGAGATGGTGGACTTCCAGAAAGAAGGCGGGATCATGACATTCTACATTCGTCGGATGAAGTAAGGGGGCATTATACCGTGTATGCTGATTTAAACATAGACTGCATCGGCGCCTGCGAGGCACCGATGCTCCTGGTGAAAGAGGGGTTCGGAAGAATCGAGAAGGGGCAGGTGCTGCAGATCGAGACCGATAAACCCGGCCTTGTGCAGGATATCACCAGCTGGGCCGATAGTCAGGGGTTCTCCATCGAAGAGCAGGAGAAGCGTGCGGGCGTGACCACGCTGTACATCAGAAAGACTGCGGAATGGTCGGAAGAGCAGGAGAAGACCGTCCAGACAGCCGAGCAGCGGCGCTAGCGAAGGAGGGGGAGTGCTCATTCAGCATTCCCATCCTTCCCGGAGGGGGTGATGATCTGTGCATGCCGACAGGTACGTTGACGGCAAGGGCTCTTTCTGCCAGGCACCGATATTCATGCTGAAAGAAGGGATGGACCCACTCGAACGGGGAGCCATCCTGAAAGTCGATCTCGATGCGGACGCAACGGAAGAGGACGTGAAGGTCTGGGCAAAGCGGATGGGGCACGAGATTGTGGAGACCGAGAAAGCCGCCGGCGTGACGACAATTTATATACGAAAGGCGGGAACGTGAGAACATGGCCAGACTTCTATACGTCCAGACCAGCGGAACCGATACTCCGGAACGGCTCTACGGTCCCCTTGTCCTCGGGATGACCGCCCGTGCAATGGATATGGATGCGGACATCTTCTTCATGATCAAGGGGGTGACCGTCGTCAAGCGAGGAGAGGCGGAGAAGATCCGGATCGGCACCTTCCCGAGCCTTGCCGAGATGCTGAACCAGGCGATAAGCTTCGGGCGTCACGATCTACATCTGCGAACAGAGCACGCAGCTGCTCGGGCTTGAGCGGGGGGATTTCATACCGGAAGGGAAGATCGTCGGTGCCGCGACCTTAAACGACCTTGCGCTCGATGCAGACGCCGTCCTAACCTTTTAGAGCGGGCTTATGGAGAGAATCTACCTCGACCATGCAGCGGCGATGCCGGTCGATCCGCGAGTCCTCGATGCCGCTCTGCCGTACCTGACCGAGAAGGTCGGGAACCCGTCGAGTCTCTACCACGAAGGGCTTACGGCAAAGTCTGCCATCGAGGAGGCACGCGGCAGAGTCGCCGACCTGATCAATGCAGAGGATACCCAGTCGATCATCTTCACGAGCGGCGCCACCGAGTCGAACAACATCGCGGTCCGCGGCACTGCTCTCCGGAACATCCGCACCGGAAAGAAGGTTGCGGCGAGCACGATAGAGCACATCTCCGTCATAAACCCTGCAAAAGATCTCCAGAAGAGCGGTTTTGAGTTCGCCCGGATACCGGTCGACACGTTGGGAGTCGTCGATCTCGAAGCTTTGAGCGGGATCGTGACGCCCGAGACGACGGTGACCTCGATCATGTACGCGAACAACGAGATCGGCACCGTCGAACCTATTCCGGAGATCGCCGGGATCGTGCACGACCGGGGCGTATACCTCCATGTCGATGCGGCGGATGCCGCCGGGCGGATCCCCATCGACGTGCAGCGGGACGGCATCGATCTCCTCACGCTCTCGGCAAATCGAGCTCGGCGGGCCTGAGGGAACCGGCGCCCTGTACATACGCCCGGGCGTCCGGGAGCAGCCGGTGGTCCTCGGCGGGGGACAGGAGCGGGGGCTCCGGTCGGGCACCGAGAACCTCTTCGGCATCGTCGGGATGGGGGAGGCCGCACGGATCGCCGGAGCCGATATGCAGGGGGAGAGCAGGCGGCTTGCCGGGATACGGGATCGGCTTATCGAGGGGATACTGACCATCGACGAGGCCTACCTGACCGGCCACCCTACCGAGCGGCTCCCGCACCACGCCAGTTTCCGCTTCTCCCGGATAGAGGGGGAGAGCATTCAGCTCGCCATGGACATGTACGGTATCGCGGTCGCCACCGGCTCGGCCTGCACCTCCCGGACGCTTGAAGCCTCCCACGTGCTTCTCGCGATAGGCCTTCGGCACGAGGAGGCGCACGGCTCCATGATCGCGACCCTGGGCCGTTCGAACACCAGTGAGCAGGTATCGAGAATCGTGGACGCGGCAGGAGAAACAGTTAAACGACTGCGCGCTATTACACCGTTATGACCGGGGTGACTCGCAGATGGCAGAACAGATAGGATACAGCCAGAAGGTGATGGAGCACTTCATGAACCCGCACAACGTCGGGGTCATCGAGAATGCGGACGGCTACGGCAAGGTGGGCAATCCTGTCTGCGGCGATATCATGGAGATCTTCATCAAGGTGAAGGACGACCGGATCGAGGATATCAAGTTCCGCACGTTCGGCTGCGGGTCGGCCATCGCCACGAGCAGTATGGTCACCGACATGGCCAGGGGCAAGACCCTCGACGAGGCGATGGCCATCACCCGAAGCGACGTGGCCACCGAGCTCGAGGGTCTGCCGCCGCGGAAGATGCACTGTTCGAACCTCGCGGCGGATGCACTTCACGAGGCGATTAAGGACTACCGGAGCCGGCAGGGAGCGTAGAGCAGTTCGTGCTCACCGGCCGAAGATCCGGAGAATATTCTTCGCGAGATCGACGCTCTTGCCCCGGTTGACCATCAGGGTATCGAGGCGGAGCGTGCCGTCGATCTCCACCGGGTCGCGGATGTCCTGCACGAAGAGATCGAGGAAGTCTTCGTAGAGCCGGATTGTTCCGGCCGAGGTCGGTTCACACCCGAACGCCCGCATCAGCGCCGCAGCAGGGCCGCTGACCGGCGCATCCCCGATGAACGGGCTGATCGCAACCACACGCTGCTTTTTGAGCGCTTCACGAACACCTGCACACTCGAGGATGGGAGATATACTGGTCACGGGATTTGAAGGCCCGATGATCACGCCGTCGCTCTCCTCGATCGCAGAGAGCACTTCGGGCGTCGCCACCGGGGGTTCCCGGAACCGCCGAACGACGCCGGAGATCGGCACGGTGCCCCGGTGCTTCACCCAGTACTCCTGGAAGTGGATGCAGCTATCGTCGGTCTCGACGTACGTCGTCACTTCCGAATCGGTCATCGGAAGGACCGTCGCCTGCACGCCGAGATGCTCTGCGAGCGCCTTTGTCGAGGCGGTCAGGGTCATGCCCGAACGGGAGCTGCTCCCCCCGTGCCGCATGCACCGCCCGGTCGAGGTCCCCGACCGCGATGAACTCGTCGACGCCGAGCTGCTGCAGGTACTCGTGGGTGATAAAGGTGTCACCGCGGATACCCCACCATTTCGTCGTGTCGAGGGTCTCCGCAAAGAGGTAGAGTACGGTATCGATATCGGGAGAGAGATGGTTTCCCGTGAGCCACATATCCTCGGCCGTGTTGACGACCACGCTGATCTCGCGTTCATCCAGAATTTCCTGAATGCCGCGAAGCAGTTTCGGCGTTCCCGTTCCGCCCGAGAGGAACGTAATCATGTAATCATAGGGGTAAATAGGCCTTCCCTAATGAACGTTGTCAAATACGCCGAGGTAACCGCCCGCATTATCGTCGATCTCCCGGTGCCTTCACCGTTTTGCGCGCCTGATGACCGCCATGAGGTCCCAGGCAAGCGACTCGGCGTTCCGATCACGCCACACACGGGTCTCGAGGCGAAGCGATCCCTCGACGACCTCGGGGTCGCGGATATCCTGCACGAAGACGTCCGCGACGTCCCGGTAGAGAGACCATGCACCCGCCGAGGTCGGTTCTTCCCCGGCAGCCCGCATCAGTGCCGCTTCCGTCGGCAGGGGAGGGACATCTCCCCGGAACGGGGAGACCGCAATGACGAACCGGTCCTGGAGCGCTTCCCGGATACCGGCGCAGTCGAGGATGGGCAGGATGCTCCGGACAGGATTGTCGGGACCGATGATCACGGCATCGCTCTCGTCCATCGCGGCGAGAACCTCGGGCGTTGCCGCCGGCTCCTCTTCGCCGGCACGGACGATCCGCCGGATTGCAAGATTCTCGAGGTCCGATCGGCAGTACCTCGAGGATCTGCATGGCTCCGGCATCCGCCTCCACGAGAGTGGTGATCTCGGTATCGGTCATCGGAAGAATCCGTGCCGCGAGACCAAGAGCAGTGCTCTGGAGCCGTGTCGCCTCCGTAGGCGTCATACCCGACCGGAGCATCTCTCCCCGGGCGATCTGGACGGCGCGAACTTTATCCCCTATCGCGAGCCACTCCTCCCCTGCCACCCGCTTAAGGAACCGATGTGTCGAGAAGGTGTCTCCTTTGATCCCCTGCCAGGTAGCGGTATTTAAGATCCCGGCAAAGAGGAAGAGGAGCGTCTCGATATCAGGGGCGTGGTGGTTGCCGCTGATCCAGAGATCGTCGGCGGTGTTGGCGACGACCGTGATCTCGTGGTCGTAGAGGATCTGCCGGGTGCCCCGTATCAGCCTCGGCGTTCCCGTTCCGCCCGAGAGGAAGGTGATCATGACACGGGTATATTTCTCAGTGCTAGATGAAGAAGGTTGATCGGGGCAGCGGCGGAGCGGATCGGCATGAGGGGGAGCAGCGACCGATGTACAACGAGCAACATAACGCGCCGGGCGGGAGAAACTGATTAATGTGCAGTCAGCACACGCTCACATGAAAGCGATGAAGATCATCAAGGATCCGGTGCACGGCTACGTGGAGGTGGACACGCTCGCACTTCGCCTGCTCGACGCCGGAGAGGTGCAGCGCCTCCGCCACATATCACAGCTCGGATTCGCGAATCTCGTCTATCCGGGAGCGAACCACACCCGTTTCGAGCACTCGCTCGGGACGATGCACCTCGCTGCCCTGCTCTCCCGGCAGGCTCGACCTCACCCCGAACGAACGGCAGCTCGTCACCGTCGCCGCTCTTCTCCATGATATCGGCCATGGCCCGTTCTCGCACGTCATCGAACCTATCATGGAGACCTGCGCGGGAAGAAGCCATCACGAGGTTTCCAATCTGCTGAAGACCGGCCTGATAGCCGAGACCCTCGGGGACGAAGGGATCAGCCCCGCTGAGGTCTGCAGTGTCATCAGCGGCCGGCATCGCCTTGCGGGGATCATCCACGGGAGCCTCGATGTCGACCGGATGGACTACCTGATGCGGGACGCACACTATACGGGCGTTCCCTATGGGACGGTGGACGCGCACCGCCTGATCCGGAGCATCATTCTCACCGACTCGGGGGTGGGGCTCGAAGAGAACGGCATCAACGCGGCGGAATCGCTCCTGATAGCCCGGACGCTGATGCGTCCCGCGGTCTACTTCCACCACGTCAGCCGGATCGCAACGAGCATGTTCGTCCTGGCTGTCATGGAACACCTGGAGCAGGTTCCCGGAACCGATCCGGGTGTGATGGTGCGGATGGACGACGCCGCCTGCATGGAGATGCTGAAGGCGTCGCAGAGCCCGGTTGCCCGCGACCTCGCTGCCAGGGTCTACAACCGCAATCTCTACAAACGGGCGCTCTACGTCGGGGAAGACCGGGTGAACCTGGCCGCCGTCCTGACCGATCTGAGCCATGCCAAAGAGCGGGCGATCGCCCGGGAGATCGCCGGGGCCGCCGGCATCGAGGAGTGGGAGGTGATCGTCGACATTCCTCCGCTCCCGGGCGAGATGTCGATGGAGGTCAGGGTCAGGAGCAGCCATACCCTGGTGGAGCTCGAAGAGGTCTCCCCGCTGATCAACACCTTGAACGACACGAGAAGGCAGCAGTGGCGCCTCGGGGTCTACGCACCGCCGCAGCACCGGTCGGCCGTCGAACAGGCGGCCGTCGAGGTGCTCCGGGTCAAGCGGCCGACCAAACAGGATAAACTCATGATTGCATACCAGAAAGAGGGTTTATGACGAAGGAATATGTCATCGGGGTTACGGGGGCAAGCGGCGTCATCTACGCCCGCCGCATCCTCGAGGTGCTCTGCGAGAAGGCGACGGTTCATATCGTCATCTCGGACGTCGCCCGCCGGATAGCGGAGATCGAGCGGGTCGACCTTAGCCGGGTTCGACGCAATCTATGCCGAGAACAGCGATCTTGCCGCGGATATCGCCAGCGGGTCGTTCCGGTACGACGGGATGGCAATCGTGCCCTGCAGCATGAAGACGCTTGCAGCGGTCAGCAACGGATTTGCCGATAACCTCATCACCCGTGCGGCGGACGTCTGCCTGAAGGAGAACCGGCGGTGCATCCTTCTTCTCCGGGAGATGCCGCTCTCCCGGATACACTTGAAGAACATGCTTGCGGCCGACGAAGCGGGTGCAACGGTCATGGTGGCAAGCCCGCCGTTCTACCAGAACCCGGAGACGATAGACGACCTCGTCGATATGGTCGCCGCACGAGTGCTGGACCACCTGGGTGTCGAGCACCGGCTCGGCGTGCGATGGAGCGGATACGATGCGTGAATTCATTGAGATGATGCGAAGGAAAGGGTGTGTCGAGGATATCCGCGAGCCGTGTTCGTCGGTCTTCGACGCCCCGAGACTATCAAAAGAGAACGATGCCATACTCTTCTTCCACGACGTGGACGGGCACCGGGCGGTCATGAACCTGATGGCCGACCGCTCCGCGCTGGCAGCGGCGCTCGGCGTCGAGGAACGAAGCCTCGTCCCGCACCTGGCGAAGGCGACCTACTCCGGAAGAGTGGTCAACGCAGGACCGCTTACCGGAGGCGAACCCGCGGACCTCTCCCGCCTTCCGATCATGAAGCACTTCCCCGGGGATGCCGGCCGCTACATCACCGCGGGGATCGTCTTCTCCCGCGAAGGGGCGGTCGAGAACGGTTCGATCCACCGGATGCTGGTGATCGACAATAAGAGGGTCGCCGCCCGCCTCGTCGAGGGGCGCCACACCCACACGATGCTCAAAGCCGCCCTTGCCCGCGGGGAGCGCCTCCCCGTGGCGGTCACCATCGGCACCCATCCCCTGGTGACGTTCGCAGGCTGCACCCGGGTCCCGGAAGGAAAGGAACTCGCCTACGCCGCAGAGCTCCTGGGCGGGGAACTCACCGTATGGGAGTGCAAAAACGGCGTTCTGGTTCCGGATGCCGAGATCGTGCTCGAAGGGTATATTGGGGCGGAACGTGCCGCCGAAGGGCCTTTCGTCGACATCACCGGAACCTACGACCCGGTCAGGCAGCAGCCGGTGATCGAGTTCACCGATATGTACCTCAAAGCCGATCCGGTCTATCACGGCATCCTCCCCGCCGGGAACGAGCACAAACTCCTGATGGGAGCGCCGTACGAACCGAAGATCTACCGGGCGGTCGGCGAGGTGACGACGGTGCGGGACGTGCTGCTCACGAAGGGCGGGGCGGGCTATCTCCACGCCGTCGTCCAGATCCGGAAGAATACCCAGGGAGACGCGAAGAACGCCATCATGGCAGCCTTCGCCGCCCATACCTCGCTCAAGCACGTCGTCGTGGTCGACGAGGATATCGACATCCACGACCCGGTCGACGTCGAGTTCGCCATCGCCACCCGCGTCCGGGGGGATACCGATCTGATGGTGATCACGGGAGTGCGTGGTTCGTCCCTCGATCCGATGCGGCTTGGCGACGGGACGAATGTCAAGATCGGTCTTGACGCCACGATGGTAATGGGGAAAGAGGACGAGTTTGTGCGGGCAGGATGGGAGTGACGCGATGTATCTCGATACAGAGGATGAAAAGATCTTAAGCGGGGAGTTTGGGGAGACCCGGCAGAAGATGATGGAGATCCTGGTCGCTCTCGGCCGGGTGTATAATGCGGAGAAGCTGGTCTCGATCGCGAGCGCCCAGGTGAGCGGCGCATCGTACAAGACGATCGGAAAGTGGGGCCTCGAGTGGCTCTCGAGCCTGGACGCCCGGGTAGCGGTGCCGACAGTCTTGAACCCAATCGGGATGCCCCGGGAGGAGTGGCGCGACCTCGCCGGGATCACGCCCGAGTTTGCCCACCAGCAGGAGGCGGTGCTTGCCGCGTATCACCGTCTCGGGATCAGGATGGAGTGCACCTGCACGCCCTACTACCTGCAGCGGACCGAATACGGCGAGCACCTCGCGTGGTCGGAGTCGAGCGCCGTTGCATATGCAAACTCGGTCATCGGTGCCCGCACGAACCGAGAGGGGGGGCCGAGCGCTCTTGCGGCGGCGATCATCGGGAAGACGCCCTTCTACGGGCTGCATCTCGTTGCAAACCGCCAGCCAGGCGTCGTCGTCGAGGTGGAGGCGGGCGACTCGCCGCGGGCCGACCACTACGGCGCAATCGGCTACCTCGCCGGAAAGGAGGTCGGGAACCGGATTCCGTTCATCACCGGCATCAGGCCGGGCCGCGACCAGCTCAAGGCGCTCGGGGCGGCGATGGCGGCAACCGGAGCGGTCGCCCTCTATCATGTCGAGAAGATCACCCCCGAGACGAGGGTCTTTCCCTTCGAGACAGAGGGGCTTGAGCGGATAACCGTCGGGCTGGAGGATATCGAGAACCTCTTTGCAACGATGGACGTCGATGCGGTCGCGATCGGGTGTCCGCACTGCTCGCCGGGCGAACTCCAGGAGATAGCCGGGCTCCTCGCCGGCAAACGGACGACAAAGCCCCTGCTCGTCTTCGTCGCCCGCACGGTCGCCCGGGAGAATCAGGGCCTCGTCACCGCCATCGAGCGGAGCGGTGCGAAGGTCGTCCCCGACACCTGCATGGTCGTCTCGCCGGCGATGGATCACTATAAGGCGATCATGGTCGATTCAGGGAAGGCCTTCGCGTATGTCCCCGGGATGTGCGGGGCGCTCGCCAGGCTCGGGACGCGAAAAGAGTGCATCGAGGTCGCGACCTCGTAAGATCGGGCATTCTTCCGCCATATCTTTTTTCAGCCGGTCACCGTTCTTCGTCCGGTAACCTTCATCACCCCGGACGCCGTATCGGACGCCGGGAGAAAGAAGTATGCCACGAACGGACGTCACCGCCATGCAACGGAACCGGGATATCGAAGGGCTGATCCGGACACTCGGGGATCCGAACGAGAGCGTCCGGGAGGCCGCAGCGACGGCGCTCGGGGCAGTCGGCGATGCGCGGGCGATCGAACCGCTGACGCGGGCGAAGTTCTTCGACGAACGTCCGGAGGTCAGGCGGGCCGCGTCGGCAGCGCACGTCTGGCTCTCCGAGCGGCTCCGAGCGGAGCGGATGCTGAAAGGCGGGCGGTAACGCCTGCCGGACGTGGGGCACCCTTACGGTGAGGACGGTCACCCCGGGAAGAGCACGGGGATGAGCGACGGCGACCCCCCCGCGGCATCTCCGGACGGCGTGAAGGTGCTCTCAGGAATCCCGGTGTTGACGGCGATGTTGGCGTACTCGACCGAGAGGACGACGTTTCCGGCATCGTCGTAGAATTCCACCTTATCGACCATCCAGGTCGAGGCATCGATCCACGCCCGCATCCGGGTAAACCCGGTATCCATATACCGGAGCAGATCGCCCGGCGACGCCTCGACGACGTGCGCCCTGCTACCGTTCACGCCTTCGACCCCGAGATAGAGTATTGCGTTCTCCGCCACGATCCGGGGGACGACCTGCTGGTAGTCCTCCCGGGCGAAGCGATCACAGAGCATCCTCTGTGCAACGATCCGCTCCGCCGCGCCGGTGCCCGGTCGGATGCGCCAGAACATGCTCCCGTTGAAGATCTCGATCAGATCCGGCTTTCCGTCGGCCCCGATATGGTCGAGTCGATAGCGGCACGGTGTCTTTACTTGCACGAAGGTCTTCCCGGGCGACGCATCGCTGCCCGTGGTCACCTGCAGTGTTGCCGAGTAATCATGGAGATCTTCCCGGTGCTGCAGCACCTGCTCCCGGATCTCGTCGACCGTCGGTTCCTGACCCCATAGCCCCACCGCTCCGGCGATCAGGCCTGCCAGGACGACGAGCAGCAGCAGCAGCATGGTGAGTCTCATCCGGCATCCCTGCACGAGACGGTCTCAGGAAGTAAGAAAACATAAATACTGTTGCTGAGTGACAGATGCCGTACCCATGAGGGGGGATGATCGATGACAAGTCTTAATGACATAGACAAGATGCGTGACAACCGGGATGTAGACGGGCTGATCCGGGCACTCGACGATGAGGACGAGTTTGTCAGGACGCAGGCCGTCCTCTCGCTCGGGGCGATCGCCGACCCGAAAGCAAAAGACCCCGTCGCCCGGCTCCGAACGGACGACCCCAGTGCATCAGTCCGTGAGGCGGCCGAAACCGCCTACAAATGGCTGGTCGGCAGGCTCGAGGAGGTGGAGACGACGAAGGGAACGCTCAAGAGCCCGTCGCCGCCCCGGTAGCCGCGGATCAAAAGACCACGTACTGGAGCCAGAGGATTCCGGTGCCGATCCCCACCGTGATCACGAGGATCACCATTCCAATTTTGAGGAACTCCACGAACGATATGAGAATGCCTTCGCGGGAAGCGATCCCGAGCACCACGACGTTTGCAGACGCCCCGATAGCCGATCCGTTCCCGCCGAGGCAGGCGCCGAGGGAGAGCGCCCACCAGAGGGGGTAGGTGTCCATCGAGCCGCCGAGGTCCTGGATGAGCGGAATCAGGGTGGCGGTGAGCGGGATGTTGTCGACGACCGCAGAAGCGATGGCGGCAAACCAGGCGATGATGAGGATGGCCTCACCCTCCGAATGAACCGTGTTCACCACCATGTTTGCAAGGGCTGCAATCGTTCCGGTCTCGACAAGCCCGCCGACGACGACGAAGAGGCCGCCGAAGAAGAAGAGCGCCGGCCACTCGATCTTCTCGAAGATCGCCTCGGGAGACTCACGGCTCCAGAAGAGAATGAACGATGCTCCTATCAGTGCGACGAGCGCCGGTTCGAGACCGAGCGCTCCGTGGATGAAGAACATCCCGACGACGAGCAGTATCGTCACTATGGATTTTTTGAAGAGCACGATATCCCGGATCGCCTCCCGCTCGTCGAGGGATTCGAGCGTATGGGCGATGGCCTGCTGCTGCTCCGGATCGACCCGGAGCGTTCTGCCGTAGACGAGGATGAGCACCCCGAGAACGACGAGGAGATCGATCGCCATGATCGGCCCCATATTTATCAGGAAATCGTTGAAAGAGAGTCCCGCGGCGGAGCCGATCATGATATTCGGCGGATCGCCGATGAGCGTCGCTGCTCCGCCGATGTTCGAGGAGAAGATCTCGGCAATGAGAAACGGGAGAGGTTTGACATTCATCGCGTCGGCAATGTAGAGCAGCATGGGGGTGAGGAGGAGCACGGTCGTGACGTTATCGAGGAACGCACTGACGATTGCGGTCACGACCGAGAAGAGGAGAAGGACGCGAAGCGGGCTTCCTCCGGCGCGTTTCGCCGTGATAATCGCGATATACTCAAAGAGGCCGCTGTTCCTCGCGGTGTTCACGATGATCATCATCCCGATCAGGAGGAAGATGGTGCCGAGGTCGATGTACACCGGGATCATATCCCAGGGGACGATCTGGAGGAGGACGATGATCGAAGCGCCGAGCATCGCCGCAACCGCCCGGTGAATCCGCTCGTCGATGATGAGGGCATAGGTGAAGAGGAATACGGCGATCGCAATCAGTTCGAGCCCGTCCATACCTACACCCCGCCGGATTGAGGTCTCAAAGCCCGGTATCCGAAGAGCAGAGCAGAAACTGCTGTATTCGCTGTGTGAGAGGGAAGAATCATGGTATTCGCCGGATACGTGTAGTCAGAATGAAGTGTTTGCCTATTCTCTCGATAACGATATCGGTTTTTGCTGCAAACGAGACACCAGGAACCGGGATTCTCCTCTCCAGATACACCCTTCGCGGCGTGAGACGGTCGTGCGAAGAGGCAGCCCGCTCGGGGTAGCGAAGCGATTGGATCCCGCGTGCCGATACTTTTATCCCGCCCGCGGGGAAGGGGGGAGCGCCCTGAAAAAAGGCCCGAATAGAGCCTTTGCGAGGGGATGGAGTCTGTACCTATGAGCACGATTGCAGTTCTCATTACGGATATGTTCGAGGATGTCGAGTATACGAAGCCTGCCCGGGCATTTACGGAGGCAGGCCACGACCTCGTCCACGTCGGCCTGAAAGCGGGTGAGACGGTCAGGGGGAAGCGCAACAAAGAATCCGTCACGATCGACCGGGCGGTCGCGGACGTCTCGGTGGACGATTTCGATGCTCTCTTCATCCCGGGCGGGTATTCGCCGGATAAGCTCCGCGCCCACGCTGAGCCGGTAGCGTTCGCAAAACGGTTCATGGAGAGCGGCAAGCCTATCTTTGCGATCTGTCACGCACCGCAGCTCCTCATCACGGCACAGGTGCTCGAAGGGCGCCGTATCACCGGGTGGCGATCGATCGTCCAGGACATCAAAAATGCGGGAGCGGAGTTCGTCGACGAGGAGGTCGTTGTGGACAAAAACCTGATCTCGAGCAGGAGCCCGGACGATATCCCGGCGTTCGTCGATGCCGCGCTCAAAAAACTCCAGGAGACCGAGGGAAGAGTGGCAACGGCAGAGGCGCGGTGAGGTGGGCATTCATACACCGGAAGAATCAGACTGAGCTCCTTTTTTCGTCGGGGACTCCGGGTCATCGCATCCCCGTCCGGACGCATAGCGGAGAGGTCACGGGCAGGGTCACCGGGAAAGATATCCTTCCGCACGCATGACCTTCCGGATACCGCTTCGGTCACACAAATGCTATAAATGAACCACGGCATAGATCTGCATCAGCAATGAATAACGGGAGGTTCGGGTGGCGATCATCCGCATGGCAGAAGCTCATCGTCATCGCCCTAGTAACCGGACTCTCCCTCGTCCTTGAACTGGTGATCCACTACCAGTTCGGGATCGATATCGTCTACACCCATTTCTTCTATCCGCTGCTGATCCTTGCTGCGTTCTGGTATCAGCGAAAAGCCGTATACCTCGGTGTGTTCCTTGCCGCAGCACACATTATCGTCGAGTATGTCCAGAGCGCGGCGCTCGATCCGGCAGTGCTGGTGCGTGCCCTGATGTTCATCGTCGTCGCCTACATCCTCGGCTACCTTTTCGAACTCCTGGAGCGGAGGTACGCCGATTACCGCTCCTACCTCACCGGGTACGCCGACCGGAACGTCGATACGGGCCGCCACCTCGAGGCCGGGGAGGAGGAAGCCGGGACGGCGGTACATCCCCGCGATCTGCAGCGGCTGATAGGCAACCTGCAGAGCAAAAATCCCGACGTCAGATACAAGGCCGCAGAGGCTCTCGGAGCACTCAAAAACCCCCGCGCCGTAGAACCGCTTACCGCCCTCCTCGGCGACGAGGAGAGCGGCGTGCGATGGAAGGCTGCAGAGGCTCTCGGACAGATGGGGCAGGCGGCGGTCGAGCCGCTCACGAGGAGTCTCTCCGATCCGAACGTCGATGTCCGGTGGATGGCCGCAACGGCCCTCGGGGATATCGGCGATCCCCGGGCCATCGATCCGCTCCTCGAAGCGCTCGAGGACGAGGATACCTACGTCCGGAGCCGGGCGGCGCTGGCACTCGGGAAGATTGGTGAACCAGCCCGGGATACTCTTATCGCGGCCCTCCGGTCGGAGACGGAGAACGTGCGCTGGGGTGCTGCGCTGGCGCTCGGCAGCGTCGGGGGAGAGAGCGTCATCGAAGCGCTCATCCGGGCACTCGACGACACGAGCCCGCATGTCCGCAACCGGGCGATCGGTGCGCTCGACGAGATCGGTGACCCGGTGATACCCCACCTTATCCGAGGGTTTGCAACCTGCACGCAGGTCGGCTGCCGGAGCATTGCCGAAGCATTCGGGGGCATCGGCCGGGCGGCGATCGAACCGCTCACCCGTGCACTCCGGGACGAGAGGTGGGAGGTGCGTGCCGGTGCTGCCGAATCTCTCGGGGAGATAGGCGATCCGGCTGCGGTGGACGCTCTCATCGAAGCTCTCGGCGACGGACGCCCCGAAGTGGCGGCGGCAGCACGGAATGCCCTGAAGCAGATGAAGAAGGTATAATAGCCGGGAATGCGGAAGTGAACGGCATGAGTGATGAAAAGATGCTGGAGCGTGCGATCGGCGCCCTGAAAACCGGAGATATGCAGACCCGCCGGGCAGCGACCGATGCACTCGGCTCCATGGGAGAGGCGGCGACGATGCCGCTTATCCGGGCTATGCAGGAGGGTGACAACGACGTGCGGTGGTACGCCGCCCGGGCGCTCGTCAGGATCGGCCGGCCGGCGGTCGAACCGCTCCTCCGTGCGATGCAGGAGGAGGCAAACCCGGAGTTCCGCCGGTACGCAATGGCCGCCCTCGCCGAGATGAAGGACGAGGCGGTCGAACCCCTCATCCGGGAACTTGTGGACGGGAGCGTGGAACTCCGGCCGTATATTGCCATGGCGCTCTGCACCATCGGCGAACCGGCAGTCGAACCGCTCACCGGGGTGATAAACCACCCCGACCCGAAGATCCAGACCTGTGCCGCACTGGTCCTCTGGAAGATGGGGGAGCCCGGCGCAAAGCCGTTGACCGATGCACTGAAAGAAGACCGTTCGCGGACTTCCTGACCAGATCCCCACTTCGCGTTCGCTCATTTTTCCCGGGGTCAGATTCCGAAACGATAAATCGGTGAATGTCCATCAGAATGGTATGGAGTTCTCACCGGCCCTCGGGGTGTACTTCGACCGGCTCGACTCCGGCCTGCAATCCGCAATGGCGGTTGCACGAGCCGCACGCTCCCGCGGCCTCGATCCCGCCACCGAACCCGAGATCCCTGTTGCAAACGACCTTGCCGATCGCGTGGAGGCGCTTCTCGGCTATACGGGTGTCGCTGCACGCCTCCGGGAGCTTGAGCAGCAGATGTCGCGTGAAGAGGCCGCCCTCAAGATAGGTGACGATTTCGTAAAGCGTACTTTTGGTGAGACGACGACCGAGGAGATCCTCGACCACGCCATCAGGGCGTCGATGGCGCTCCTGACGGAGGGGGTCGTGGCCGCCCCCACCGAGGGTATCGGGAAGGTGGCCCTCGGCAAGAACGACGACGGAACGGAGTATCTCAAGATCTACTATGCAGGACCCATCCGGAGTGCGGGCGGAACCGCTCAGGCACTCTCCGTCCTCGTCGGGGACTATGTCCGGCAGGCGCTCGGTATCAGCCGCTACAATCCCCGTCCCGAAGAGGTCGAGCGGTACATCGAGGAGATCCGGCAGTACAATAACATCATGAGCCTCCAGTACCTCCCGAGCGAGAAGGAGCTCCGGATGATCATCCAGAACTGCCCGGTCTGCATCGACGGCGAGCCGACGGAACAGCAGGAGGTGAGCGGCTACCGGAACCTCGAGCGGGTGGAGACGAATACGGTTCGGGGCGGCATGGCACTCGTCGTGGCGGAGGGGCTCGCGCTCAAAGCCCCGAAGGTTTTGAAGAACGTCCGGAAGATGAAGATGGAGGGCTGGGACTGGCTCGAGGAACTCATCGGCGGGGTGACGACGAGCAGCGACGACGACAAGGGCGCCGCCGTCAAACCGAAGGATAAGTACCTCCGCGATCTCATCGGCGGCCGGCCGGTCTTCTCCTACCCGATGAGGAAAGGCGGATTCCGCCTCCGCCTCGGCCGCTCGCGGAACACCGGGTTTGCCGCTGCAGGCCTCCACCCTGCAACCCTCCATATCCTCGGCGATTTCCTCGCCGTCGGTACGCAGATGAAGGTCGAGCGGCCGGGAAAAGCCGCAGGGATCGTGCCGGTAGACTCGATCCAGGGGCCGACCGTCAAACTGAAGAGCGGCGAAGTCCTGCGGGTCGACGATGCGGCGCAGGCCCGGTCGCTTGCGACGCAGGTGGAGGAGATCATCGATATCGGCGAGATCCTGATCAGTTACGGCGAGTTCCTCGAGAACAATCACCCGCTGATGCCGCCCTGCTACTGCGAGGAGTGGTGGCTGCAGGAAGGCGGCGTCCGCCACCCGGAAAGCGAGATGGAGGCGATCGAGTTCGCCTTCGACGGGGCGTACCTCCACCCCGACTACACCTACCTCTGGGACGATGTCACCCCGGCCGCTATCGCCACCCTCGCCGATCGGGTTGCCGAAGACGGGACGATCGAAGACGGGGTGCTGAAACTGCCGAATACCCCGGATACAAAGGCTATCCTCGAGGAACTCCTCGTTTTTCACCGCCTTGAGGGGGATCGGATCGTCGTCGCTGAGTACCTGGTGCTGCTTGCCTGCCTTGGTCTGACGCTCCAGGGGAAGAGACGGGAGGCATGGACGGACGCTCCCACCGACGATTCGCTCGGGCTCGTGATGCACCTCTCCGGGTTTAAGATCCGATCCCGTGCCGGCACCCGGATCGGCGGGAGGATGGGCAGGCCGGGCAAGTCCAAGGCCCGCGAGATGAAGCCGCCGCCCCACTCGCTCTTCCCCATCGGCGATGCCGGGGGCTCCCGCCGGTCGTTCCAGGAGGCGATCTCCTATAAGCACCGGTCGAATACCGACGGCGGACAGATCGAGATCGAGGTAGGGGTTCGTCGCTGCACCGCCTGCGGCACGAAGACCTACAAGAATCTCTGCGACTGCGGCGGGCACACGGTCCCGGTCTTCCACTGTCCCCGGTGCGACCGGGAGACGAAGGAACTCCTCTGCCCTGCCTGCGGCGCGGCCGCCGTCTGCCTCCAGAAGGTGACGGTGAACGTCAAGGCGGAGTACGCGGCCGCCCTCGCCCGGCTCGGGATGCGGGAGAGCGCGGTCTCGCTTCTGAAAGGTGTCAAGGGGCTGATATCCCGCAACCGACCGGTGGAGCCGATCGAGAAGGGGATCCTCAGGGCGACGAACGAGCTCTACGTCTTCAAAGACGGTACGTCCCGCTACGACATGATCGACCTCCCGCTCACCCACTTCCGGCCGGACGAGGTCGGCGTCTCCATCGAGAAACTTCACAGCCTCGGGTATACCCACGACATATACGGCAGGGAACTCACCGAGCGCTCCCAGGTTCTCGAACTGCGCCACCAGGACATCCTCGTCTCGGAGGACTGCGCCGCGTGGCTTATCCGGGTGGCACGCTTCATCGACGAGCTTCTGGAGAAGTACTACGGTCTTGAACCGTTCTACCACATCACCGACCGGAGCGACCTTCTCGGCCACCTCGTCATGGGACTTGCCCCCCATACGAGCGCCGGCGTCCTCGTCCGGGTGATCGGGTTTTCGAAGGCCAACGTCGGCTACGGTCACCCCTTCTTCCACGCTGCGAAACGGCGGAACTGCTTTGCAGGGGATACGGAGATCGAGGTCTTCGACGGCAGGGCATGGGCGACGATGCCTATCCGGCAGTTCGTTATCGAGAACTTCGATATCAGCAATCCCGGTCTCGACCACCAGGGGACGTTCTACTCCGACCCAACCCGGACCTTCTTTACGAGGAGCATCGATCCGCAGGGCACGGTCAGGATGAAGAGAATCACGTCGGTCTCGGTGCACCGTTCCCCGGCGCACCTGATCCGCTTCGAGACAAAGCGCGGAAAGATCCTCGCGGTGACGCCCGATCATGCCATGCTCGTCTGGGACACGGACTATCTCCGCAGGATCTCCGCCCAGGAGGTGAAGATCGGCGACCGCATACCGGTGTTCGAGGGGACGATGCCGATCTGCGACGAGATCGCCGGCCGGGAGATCGTCAGGGCGCTTGACGACCGCGTCTACTGCCTCACGGTCGCCGATACCCATACGCTCGTCGCAAACGGGATCTTCACCGGCCAGTGCGACGGCGACGAGGACTGCGTGATGCTCCTCCTCGACGGCCTGATCAACTTCTCGCGCTCGTACCTCCCGGAGACCCGGGGCGGGACGATGGATGCCCCGCTCGTCCTCACCACCCGTATCGATCCCGCCGAGGTCGATAAGGAGAGTCATAACGTCGATGTCTGCGACCACTACCCGCTTGAGGTGTACCTTGCCGCCCTGAACTACACCCACCCGAAGGACCTCGACAAACTCGTCGACCGGGTGGAGCGGAGGCTCGGCACCCCCGCCCAGATCGAGGGGTTCTTCTTTACGCACCCGACGAGCGACATCTCGGCGGGGCCGCTCATCTCCACCTATACCATTCTCGGCACGATGCTCGAGAAACTCGAGGCGGAGCTGACGCTCGCCAAGATGATCCGGGCAGTGGACGCGGACGACGTCGCCGAGCGGGTCTTGAATACCCATTTCATCCGCGACCTGATGGGGAACCTCAACGCGTTCTCGAAGCAGAAACTCCGGTGCACGAAGTGCAACTCGAAGTACCGGCGGATGCCGCTTGCCGGGAAGTGCACCAAGTGCAAGGGGAACGTCATCGCCACGGTCCACGAAGGCTCGGTGAAGAAATACCTCGCCATCTCCCGGGAGATCTGCGAGACCTACGCGGTCTCCGAGTACACGAAACAGCGGGTGCGCGTCATCGATATGTCCATCGAGTCGACCTTCGGCACGCCGGCAGAGCAGCAGCTCGGGCTTGCGGACTTCATGTGAAAATATCGGGAAGAGAAACCGAGCGGCATCTTCTTCACCCCCACCCCCTCCCGACGCAATCTTCAATATATCAGAGGACTCTTGCAGGAACTATGAGCCTCCTTGCAGGGCTTCTCGCCCTTATTCTGGTCATCATCATCGTAGTCCTCCTCTTCAGAATCCTGCAGAGCATCGTCGGCCTTGTGATCAACGCGATCATCGGGGTGATCCTGATATACCTCATCGATATCTTCAACATAATGAGCCTCTTCGGCCGCCCCGACATCCCGATCAACCTGATCACCGTCCTGATCAGTGCAATCGGCGGGATACTCGGCGTGGCCATCATCGTTCTGCTGAATCTCCTCGGGATATCCCTTGCGTACTGACGGCGGCGGGGAAGGGATGAAGCGGGCGGCACGCTTCCGGTTCCGGGGATGCCGGGTGCCGAACCGCTATCTTCCGCCAAGCTCATAACCCTCCGCTGCCAATAGTATAGACGCACGTTCTTATGGGGAAGTGCACAACCCTCGTTGTGCATTTTCCCGGAATGAGGAATGCCAAATGCGGGCGGCTCACGAGAACCTGAGCATTTCGGCGTAAGACGTGCAGACCCGTCAAGTCACAACCGTTCCCACCGATGCGAGTGTTACCGAGCGGCCAAAGGTGATCGACTCAAGATCGATTCTCGTAGGGGTTCGCAGGTTCGAATCCTGCCACTCGCACTTCTTTTCTGTGAGGTCTCCGGGAAGGCAGGCGGTCTGTTCACCGCTGTTTCCTGCGTCCTCGGTCCCTAGTGCGTTCCTTTGTTCACACAGTTGATCATCATCGGACCGGTGATGATGGTTCTGGACGAAGTTCATGTCCGGCATGCACGTTCTCTTCGACCCAGCCCGGTTCGCCGTCGATATTGCCCGCATGATAAACGGGGCAGTACGTGCACCACGCCTGAACGCCGGCAGAGGATTTTTGCTCGGATACATTTCGTTTACTTCACCATGTAACCCCTCATTTATCGAATACAGTTTAGATTCGGTCTCCTCGGTCGCCTTGCGACGCCTTCCAGGCTCTCCGGCAATATGGTTATTCGGGTCAACTCGCGTAAGAAAGTTGAAAGCACGCCCATCAACCGTGATCATGCATTGGGACGGGATGTCGTGATAAAAATGAGAGCGAGCCGGTCCGGCACCGCTTCAGTCGTGCCGGGGCAGCCATCGGCTTCTTCTGCTCCTCCACATCGGCCGCTTCGACCGCTTTCCGGAGCGCCGCCCCTCGCGCCACGAGGGCTTCCGGCGTGACCATGCCCTGGGCGATGAGGAATCCGTTTGCATCGCGGAGTGCCTGCTTGAGGTCCTTCGCCCAGAGGTGCTCGATGAGGAAGACCGCGGCGGCGGTGTCGTTCGGGATGTCGTCCGCAATCCTCTTGACGTCCTCCTCGGTCATCCCAAAGCTCCTCGGTAGCCGCCATGGTGCCGACCTCGGCACCGGTCTGTGCTCCCTTCTCCGGGCCTCGAAGCCGATGAGCGCGCCGACGACGGAGCCGAAGCGCTCCCGTTCCTCATCGTCGAGCTGTGTCGCCTCCATGCCTCTGACGTTGCCGTCCGCGTCCTCTTACACAAACCGTAAGTCGATCAGCCTGACGACGCCCTTCTCCATTGCCGACCCGAGCGCCTGGCGGATCTGGCCATGGAAGTCGGGGTTCGAAAATCCGATGACCAGCAGGCTGCATCGGCCCATATATAACTTCAGCCATTTTGTATTCCCCCTTGATGAAATGCATAGGTTGCTTGCCCGCACCCCGTGATCCGTTGCCCTCGTGCTGTGCAATACGATTGCATCGTTAGAACGCCTTTACCTGCAATCTTTACGTCTCTCTCCGGCAGCGTACAGACCGGCGGCGGGTCGAAAACCAACATGGGCCGTCAAATATAAAAAGTATCTATATAATTCATATAATCCCGAATCTCCAAATAGGCACAGATTTCAGGCCATTCCTCCCCAGTCAGGCTGCCCGTGCCCTCCGGCACTCCTGCTCTGCTGTCGCGACGGACTCGTTGATGACCCCTTGCTCTTTTCTTCTCCCATAGCGGCCTAATCAATGCGCCATCTGGTCGATCGCCGCCGTAACGGCGAGGATGAATGCATTATCGTACCCCGGTTCCACTTCCACACCGTAGGTGTTCCCGGATCGGAGCCATTTTTTGGCCAACGATTTTATGGATCTTTCCCTTTGACCTACGGCATGGTTTCAACAGAGCCTAAATATTCGTAATCCGGGCCGAATCCACCGGGAAAAAACTACCCTCACAGAAGCCCACAGATGGCCGATTGCAAGGGGCAAGGCAGGGATTCCACCCTCCCAAAATTACCGCCCCTCATATGGCCGCTATATTTTCGTGGTTTGCAAGTATTTCAGGAATCAGGCTGATTTAATCCTGGTTATAGCTCCACCGAGATCCGCACTCTCAAACCAGCGTTAAAACAGGAAAACGCTCTCGATTCGCCCTTCTTTCAGGGGGGGGGGCGGGATCTCCGGCCGCACCGGATACCCGGAGTACCGGTGCATCACCGGGTTTCCGGGTGAGAGCGACCCATCAGGTAGCCCCCAAACCCGGTGACCCAGACCAGGATCGGATAGGCAATCCAGCGCTCAAGCCCTCCGATGCCGAGGACAGCGAACGGGCTCACATCCCCGAGGATAAAGTAGAGGGCAAGGTCCGCGAGCGCAACCGCCCCGAGTGCCACCGAGAGGTACCGGAACGGCGAGGTCTCAACCCGGTAGGCGGTAATGGCCGCAACCCCCCCGGCCCCGAACGCAAGGAGGGCGAAGAGGGCATGCACCGTACCGTAATTTCCGGGAAAGATGCCGACACCGAGGACGCCGAGACCAAAGAAGGCGAGCGGCACGGTGACGACAAGCCGTCCGAAGGCGCGGTGAATGCAGTACGCGGCGGTTATGGTCAGGAGGCCGGATACCATCATCGCTATGTTGAAGATGGTTGCGGAGGGTTCGACGATGATGCTCCCCGGCGGCTCCGTGGCGCCGAATCGCTGATCGCATTCAGCGACGTGCTGTATCCGGGGTAGAGAGCCTCGGCGGTGATGATCCCGAGCAGGGCCAGCACGCCGACACCGAAGAGCAGCGCTCCTGCAAGCATCCGGCAGCGCAGAGCGGCGTGCGATCAATCGGTCATGAAAATCCGACGGAACGTAACCGTCCGGTGATAGTTACTCGTTGCGTCTCCACGAGCAGAAGCCCATCGGTGCCAAGGCGGGATATCCCGCACTGCGTCAGAAGACATCGACATCCTGATCCTGCTCTTCTCTCATTTTCGCTGTATATCCTTCAGGATCCCGTGCATACTCCCTGATCGTCCGGATCGCTTCTGCAGCTCGCAGGTCTCCCCGGTCTGTCAGAGACTCCTGGAGCAGGGCGAGCTCTCCCTCGTGCCGCCCGAGAACACCCGCCATGACGGGATAGAGGTATTCCTCCTTCCTGACGGTATCGCCACCGAAACGGGGCGCGTCATGTGCCAGCTGCCCGATGACGGCCCCGTCACCCATATACGCCAGCACGTGCAGTGCATGCCGGACAATCGGGCGACTCTCGGGGGTGTCCCGAAACCGCAGGAGGACTCCCTCGACTGCCGGGCAAACGCCCCGGGATCGGTCGGCAGAACATGCTGCTTGACAGCGGCGTCGTACAGGATCTGGAGTGCCATGTAAGCAACCTTGTAATCCTGATCGAGTGCCATGACGACCGAATCCAGGAGCGTCGGCGTCGCACGACAGACCGATTTGTAGAGGAGCACCTCATGGAGGGCGGTGTAGATCGCATCGCGGTTGCCGGATGTCACGGCGTCTTTCAGGTCGGGACTCCGGGGTTTTCCATGGTATCGTTCCTGGCGAGTCTTCCGTGATGCGTGGTGCACGCACTCGCGGAGCGAGCGCGGGGGAGCGGGATGCTACGAGAAGGTGCGCCTCATCTCGTTTCATACCGGCGAGTGATGAAGATATCGTTCTTCCGTTCTCACGAAAAGAAGGGCGCTCGCCCCGTGACCGGATAACTCCCGGCCGAGGTCGCACCCGAACCATGAACGTGGTGCACGTGCCGCCCCGTATCCCCGGGGCACGGCAACTCAAAGGGGCAGCTCGCAGATCCACAGAGAACGGGTCAGAAGACTGATATGGCTGCAGGGGCGATACCCTCATCGGGAGGAGCAGGCATGACGACAGGACTACGAACCTACGGAAGATCGCCCTACACCGTCGCCGTCGTTCACGGCGGTCCCGGGGCGCCGGGGGAGATGGCACCGGTAGCACGGGCTCTCTCTACGCATGCAGGCATCCTCGAGCCGCTCCAGACAGCGGCGACGCTCGACGGCCAGGTGCAGGAGCTCGCCGGAGTGCTGACCGGGCACGCAGACCAACCCGTCACTCTTATCGGGCACTCCTGGGGCGCGATCCTCGGGTTCATCGTCGCCGCCCGGTACCCGGGGCTGGTAGGGAAACTCATCCTCGTCGGGAGCGCCCCTTTGAAGAACGGTATGCCGGCGGGATCATGGCGACCCGGCTAGAGCGACTCGGTGAGGAGGAGCGGAAGGAAGTCCGCTCTCTAGCGGAAGTTCTTCGCAATCCCACACACGAAGGCAACGACCGGGCCTTCGCGAGGTTCGGGGAACTGATGGCGGCGGCAGATGCCTATGATCCCCTGCCGCATGACGATGAGGTGCTCGGGTATCAGCCCGGGATCAACCATCGGGTATGGGGGGAGGCGAGGGTTCTCCGAAGCAGCGGAGAACTTCTTGCACTCGGAAGCGCGATCCGCTGCCCTGTGATCGCCATCCACGGCGACCGCGACCCCCATCCGGCAGCAGGAGTGCGCGAGCCTCTCTCCCGGGTGCTCGCCGACTTCCGGTTCGTACTGCTCCTGAGTGCGGTCATGCGCCGTGGCATGAGCGGCGGGCACGGGATCTCTTCTATACGCTCCTTGAACAGGAGATTCAGCGACGATGACAGGTTGGTTGCTGGAAAGGTCGCGAGATATTGGCAGATTCCACATCACTCTCCGGAGGAGAGACACCCGGGAGACCGTAACCGCCCGACAGGGCAGATGAAAAAGCGCGGCTGAATTTCGAAAAAATTGTTCTTCGGGGTTACACCGGAACGATCCGGTTGCCGTAGACCTCATTGATGATCTGGCCGAGCCCGATGTAGAGTGCAAGGCCCCCCGCAAGGAGTCCCATCAGTCCACCGAGGGTCAGAATGAAGGCGTTCCCGGAGAGATCCGCTGCGACCAGGAGGGCGACCAGCAGCACCACCGCGAGGAACGTAACCTGCAGGATACGGTGCATCTTGAAGGTGCAGATGAAAAGCCCTACGGCAAAGAGCCCCCAGACGCTGAGGAACGCGGCAGCCTCAACGGTTCCCGGCGCTTGTGCAAGGCCCAGAGCCGGGAGCATTGCAATCGCGGCAAAGGATACCCAGAAAAACCCGAAGCTCACGAACGTGACAAAGCCGAAGGTGTTGTTCTTCTTCCATTCCAGGATACCGGCGATGATCTGGGCGATGCCCCCATAAAGAATGGCCATCGCAAGGATCGGGCTCCCGAGGGCAATGATGCCGACGTTATGCAGGCTCAGTGCCATGGTCGTCATGCCGAACGCACAAAGCCCGAGTGGTGCAGGATTTGCTGTGTCATCAACAAGGAATATGCTGTTTCTGCTCGTATCGTCTGCCTGATTCATAGTTTCCTCTCCTGGCACGGCGGATTGAACCTCTGCTGCACCAACAGGATCACATTTGTGGTGCCCGGTATTTATCCGTTTCACAATGAGTGCACCAATTGCCGAGAGGTGCACCGAATATCTGCACAGTTTCAGAGAGAAGTGCACCACAATGCGTCGGATGATGCCCGGCCGCAGGACCGTATCGGACAGGGAGTCCATATGATCCGCACCGCATCCGGCCCACACCCCCAAGAGAGATCCTATCTCCCGACCCACCCAACCGTGTCGAGTTCGAGGACGCACGGTTCCGTCTCACCGGAGGGACAAGGAGAGTATCGGAGCGACGAATCCCCCGCCCGAACCCCGATCACCGGGATCGGGAAAGCCGATCCGTGCAAGGTGCGCGCTCATCGGGCCGCGGCAGGCGGCGGCACACTCTCAAGGGATCTTCCGGCGTTTCGCCACGCCCGATCACCTGCTTCTCCATGCTCCCAACTGTCACCGCCATTACCAACGTGCTGATCTGATAAGCCCGCAGGTAGATGTATGCGTACTGCAGAATGCGTGCAGCAACCGGGTGATACCTGATGAGCTGGCAAGATATTGGAATAACGGCGATCACGATTCTGTTCTCGGTCATGCTCCTGCCGCAGCTCCGCGACGTCATCTCCCGCGGCACCGTGCTGAACTTCTTCTCCGCACTCTGCACCGGCATTCTGGCCGTTCTCATGTGCCTGATATTCGCCACCCTCGAACTCTGGCTCTCGGTAGCCGCCGAGTCGGTCGTAGCAGCCGTCTGGATGGCGCTCGCCTATTTCTCGGTGAAGAATGTGCGGGATGCGGTATACCCCGAGAGGACGCTCTGGTTTGTGGCCGGGGATTTCTTCACCGTCTGGGCGATGGGTGTTGTTTTTCTCGCATCGAAGGGTGTGAGACGGTTATTCTCAAGGAACCATCCCGACTGAAGGCGGAGCGGCATGGCCGCCGTTACTCGCCCGGTGCGGGAAACCTTTGATAACCTCCGGGCGCCCAAGCAGGAACCGCATGGATAGTGTCTCGGCGGCGATCACGCAGAGCTTCGTGCGGCTCATCGGCGGCGAATCCGTATCGTTCGAGAGCCTCTTTGCAGGAGAGCCACGGATCGATACCTCCCTGCACGGCGAGATCAGGGGGAGAAGAGCATTTGCCCGATTTATTGACGAGCAGCGGCGCCTTCTTCGGGAGGAGAGGGTGCAGAGGAGGTCAGGAACCCCCCTGCCCCCGATAGTCTGATTCCGGGTCTGGTTCATCGCCGGGCTGCACTGCTCTGTGAGGCTCATCAGCGTGGCGTTCTCGGACGTGACGTTGAACGGCCGGATGACGATCCGGCCGTCTGCCATCTGCTCGACGTCGGGAACCGGGTATCAAAAACACCTCCATGCCCATGTCCTGTGCAGGACGGCAAAGAGCCGGTCGGTGGCGACGAACGTATGGATAGTAACCGTGACGTTCTCACTCATCCCGGGTTCGACCCCGGTGTAGCCGATGACACCGCCGGGATGGTCGAAGAGATTATTGTGGATCATGAGCCAGCCGGATCCGTTGCTCACGACCTCGTCGACAGTGACGTTGCCGACGACTCCGTCACCCGCGATTGCCTGATCCGTGACATTGACCAACGATATGACCGTTTCGCTCATCGCAGTCTGGTTCGTCTGCTGGGTGGACGATACACCGGCCATGGATGCCGGCAGCAGAGCAGCTGCACAAACAAACCCGATGGTCTTCATCATCTATCCCCCCTCGCCCCCGCAGAGGCGAGCCGTCTGGTGCAGGTAATGACGAATACGTGTTTGGGCACTTCCCCGGTCGGCGCATACAGGGGGAATACCCGGCCGGAAAACCGCAGGACTACGACTCAAGGAGCCCCGTCGTCTGCCCGACCTCAATCAGGTGCCCGTCCGGGTCGCGCAGGTAGCACCGGATCTCGACGCCCCGATCGATCGGCGGCGTCAGGAAGTCGGCGCCCGGCCTCCGCCACTCATCATAGACCGCGTGAATATCAGCCACCCTGATGTTTAACGCACTGGCGACAGTATTCGGATCTCGCGGCGGCGTCATCGTCACCTCCGGCTTATCGTCGGTCGGCCCTCCCCCCGTGTTGATGATGAGCCAGCTGTTCAGAAAGCGCATAACACACGGGTCGCGTTCGCGCACCACCGTCGCCCCCAGCACGTCCCGGTAAAACGTGCGTGAACGATCGATATCCTCGACGATGAGCAGCATGGTGAGCAGCATGCCCTTATCAGGCGTCAGGAAAATCCTCTTTCACAATAGATCCCTCCGTTTCACGAGAGGGACGCATCCCTGGTAAAGCTATGCCCGGTCGTGCAGGTGCGGTGCAGCCGGGCGCAACCGGGGAGGCTCCGGGAGTGGAAGACTGCAATAAAAGATTAGGCATGGTGGCGTCCCAGGAAATAGACGCCGATACAGATGACGCCGATCGAGATTGCCATTGCCAGCATGTCGATAGACGTAGTGAACTGCATGGTGAGAATGCGCTGGAAGAAACTGACGATCAGCACCATGATGATCACCTTGATGATCTTGTTCTTCAGGTCGTCGAGACTGGAGACTTCAAGGATGCTCCCGAACGAATCATCCTTCCGTGCGATGTCTATCTCCGAGATGAAGAGCTCGTAAATGCCGAAGCTGAAGATGAGCAGGACGAGACCGATCAGGTAGAAATCCACTGCCCCGATGATTGCGATCAGAATATCCTCGTGGGTCAGGTGGCTATCCGTTACCAGGATATACTCCACGAGTATATTGAAAACTTCCAGAGAACCGGCAATAAACAGAACAATTGCACTGAGCGCTCCGAAGATCACGCCGAGCAGAACGATAAACCGTGAATTCCAGAGAATTCGTTCAAAGACGTTCTCTATAACGCTCAGGTTCCGCTCCTGAATGAGAGGTGCCGGACTATCCGGTATCTTGACTTTCTCCATAATCTGTCCCTTGATGTGGGTAGTACATCTGTCGGTGATAGATTAACAACTTTTCAGAATCATTCTGATCGCAGGATAAAAATCAGGCGAAACCCTGCCGGTGAGAACAGCCGTTCGGAACAGGGCGGGTTCCCCGCCGAAAGGGCGGCCACCCGTTCTCCCGGACGGCGGGGGCCTGCAGGCACCCTGAAAAAGTATATATTCAGGTTCGCTCTGACCTGCTGCCGGGTACAGGCAGGGAATCGACAGTATGGCGCTTCACACCTTCGTGCAATTCATCCGGCTCGGGCGGTATCCCCTCCTCCTCTCGGGCTTTGTCCCTTTCCTCGGGGGAGCGCTCTTCGCACTGCTCAGGGGAGCGGATTTCTCCCTCGCCCAGTTCCTTCTCGGCTACACCGCCATGGCTGCAGCCCACCTCTGCAGTCCATTACAGCAACGATTACTTCGATGCCGATGCCGACCTGTTCGGTGAACCGAGCGGCATCTCCGGCGGGAGCGGAGTTCTTGGGGAGAATCCCGCACTCAGGCCGTAACGCGAAATGGGCGGCCGTTGCACTCATGACCGTTTCTATCCTGCTCGGGTACGTATTCCTGATTATCTACGAGTTTCCGTCGTATTTCCTCGCATTCGCCATCGGCGGAAACCTCCTCGGCTGGTTCTACACCGCACCTCCCCTGAGACTCGCATACAACGGCCTCGGGGAGATCACCACTATGATCACCTTCGGCCTTCTCATGCCGGGGGCGGGATACTTCGTGGCGATGGGAACTCTTGACCCCGCCTTCTTTGCATACAGCGTGCCGTTCTTCCTCTACGGACTCGTCTTTATCACCAGTGTCGAGATCCCGGATATGGAAGGGGATATCGCCGGGGAAAACCGACGATGATCGTCAGGAGAGGGAGAAGCGTACGGTTTTCGGATCATCGCCCTCGCGGCGGCATCGGCGACGCTGGTTATCACTCTGTATGCGGCCACGAGTCTCTTCGCACCGGTAAACTTCTGGCCGCTTGCCGCGATTTCGTGCATACCGCTCGGCGTTGCCCTCCGGGGATATACCGCTCGGTGCACCGAGCGATCCGGCGCCATACGCTACGCGACCGCGAACATCACAGCCTATTTCTTCTTCACGGGACTGGCTGCGCTGTACTTCCTTCTGCTGGTTGCCGACGGCATCTGAAGGGCGTTCATGTTCCGGTACGGCACGGAGCAATGCATGTATATCGGTTCTGGAAGAAGTACCACACAAGCAGATACGCTATCGTATCGAGGGAGGAAAAGAGCGTGGGTTTTGATTGTATCCAGTGCGGCGAGTGCTGCAGTTACCTCGGGCAGGTGCACGTCATCGCAGAAGAGTATGGCGGGTACCGGTTCCTGATCCGGAACGTGTATACCGGGGAGAGGACGCCGGTCAGCATCGATGCCGATAAAATACATCTCTACCCGGAGAGGAGCATCTTTGAGAGATGCCCGGAGGCCTGCCCGTTCCTCCGGGAAGATCCCGAAAACCGGAGAGTCTGCTGCATCGTCCACGCCACCCGTCCCGAGATCTGCAGGGACTTTTCGTGCTGGCGTCTGCTGATCGTCGACGGCACCGGGACGCGGGCGGGGAGGGTTATGGGTTCGCGGCACCTCGCCGCCGACGATCCCGTCCTGCGGGATATCTGGGATCGGGAAGTCAGGACGATACGTGAACCCGATGATGCCGCCTGGGAAGCGGAGATGATCCGGAGCATGAAGCGGGCGGGATACTCGGTGCGGCAGTAGAGAGAAGGGGTTTCCTCCCGTCTCCCCCCGGCTACAGCCGCACCTCGAACGTCCGGGTGAACGGGACGTCGAATGTGGTGATGCCGAAATCGAACGTGCCCGAACCATTCACCCGGAAGGTGACCGCGCCATCCTGCACGAGCCGGAGAAAAGCCGCCACGAGCCCGAGATTGTCGACGGTCACCGGGATGGCGATGGTCGTATCGCCATCGGGCCGTATCGTAAAGCCCCCTCGCTCTCCGTGCGCGAGGAACTGCTGCCGACCGTCCTCCAGGAAGTAGATATCGAACGAGATATTCTCCAGGGTGGCGCCCACCGGATTCGGATTGGTGATGGTGAGCCGGAGCACGAGATCGATACTCGAAAGCGAGACATTTTCGACGGCAATCCCGTCAACGGCAATGGTCGGCCGTTGATACAGGGGTGCCGTGCAGCCTGCCGCAGCAAGGGCGGCAATACAGATGAGAAGAAGAAACCCTGCACGCCTCATGGTGCAGGGTAGGGAGATGCAGAACACGAAATAGGTATCGGAGTTACGAACGTGTGCTGCGCGAACCCGGAGCGAAAGATCTCCGAAAAACTTCGGGGTGCAATGCCCGCCCCACCGCCCAGGGTTAAGTGGAAACAGTAAACAACAGGAAATAATAAAATGCAAACATTGGTGACGGAGCACTGCCACACTACACAGTATGGCTGATGCATTCGTGGTGTACCCGATTGCAATCGAAGATACACTCACGGCAATCAGGGAAGGTCTCATGCACCGGTACACCGCATGGTATCTGCCCGGATGTCGCCGAACGGAGAGAAGAACGCGAAGGCTGAGACGCATAAAAGCGTGGATCAGAGAGGTAGATCACCTGCAGTTGCAGGTCAAGAACGTAAACCAGAGAATGATCCCTGCTATCGAGGCGGATCTTGGGTATACCTTCAAAGATACGAGCCCCCTCATACGAATCCTCATGGACACCACAACCAGTCGCCTTTTTCTCGGTATCCTCAATACCCTGCCGGAAGCAGACCTGCCGGTACCTGCACGGGATATCTTCATGCTCGCAAAGATGCCGGGTGATGCAAGTGCTCTCGCCCTCATCGGCGACGTCACGCTGCGGCTCCGGGTGATGCCGGCAGCGAGGAGCGGCGCTGCATCCTCCCCCGGAGATTCCGGTGCCCGGCCCGATGCGTCCATGCTGTTTGAAAGCCATATCACACTCTGCGACCGCTGGGAGCTTCTTGAAAATACCATCGCCCTTCGGCACCGCTCCCCTTTGACCGGAGAGAAGCGTGCACAGGAGAAGGTGACCCTCGTCCGGGCAGTCTTCGGTGCCCTCTACCTTGAAGGTGGGTGTGATGCCCTTGCGGCAGCAGCGCCGCTGCTCCAGTGATCTCCCTGAACACACGTGACTGCTACTGCTATGAGGCCCTGGCACGAACGATAGTACGGATCACGACGGGAAAGCGATCCTGTGAGGCGAGCGGCATGAAAGGAGATACCACTATTATCATCGGAGGCGGCCCTGCCGGACTCTTCTGCGCCCTGCAGGCAGCGGGAGACGCGCGAAAGGTGATCCTGCTTGAGAAGAAACGCTCCTGCGGCAGAAAACTCCTCCTCGCCGGATCGGGACAGTGCAATCTCACCCACGACGGAGAGATCGCCGGCTTTCTCTCCCACTACGGGGAGCACGGAGCGTTCCTTCGGCCTGCGCTCCTGAACTTCACGAACCGGGATCTTATCGCTTTCTTCGAGGAGCACGGGCTCGGGATGCGAGCCGAACCCGGTGGAAAAGTCTTCCCGGCATCACGGAGATCCTCGGATATCCTCGCCGTCCTCCTCAGGGACTGCGAGCGGCGGGGAGTCGAGATCCGCTGCAGCGAACCTGTGCTCTGTGTCACACGAGGGGATGAGGGTTTTGCCGTTCAGTCCGGTGCGAACACGCTGCTTGCGGATACCCTTGTTATCGCCACGGGCGGCGCCTCCTATCCGGTCACCGGTTCAACCGGGGACGGGTACGCCCTTGCAGGGGAGCTCGGGCATACGATCACGGAGATTGCGCCTGCCCTCGCAGCGGTATATATCCGCGATTATCCGTTCACCGACCTTGCAGGCATCTCGTTCACCGATCTTTCGATAGCGCTCTTCAGAGGCGGGAAAAAGATCCGCCAGCATACCGGCGACCTCCTGCTGACGCACACGGGCCTATCAGGCCCCGGCATCCTCGATATCTCGCGGTATATCGCTCCAGGTGACCAGATCAGGGTCGCGTTTCTCCCGGGGATGAACCCGGATATGATCAGGAGTACCGTGACCGCGACTATTGCAGCGAACGGTAGCCGCCTCGTGAAGACCGCCCTTACCGAGCTTCCTCTGCCCGAACGGTTCGCAAAGAGGCTGGTCGAACTCGCCGGGATCTCTCCTGATCTGAACGGTGCCAATCTCTCGAAGAAGGCGCGAAGCACACTCATCGCATCGCTCGCAGAGTATCCGTTCACTGTGCAGAGCCTCGCCGGCTTCGATGAGGCCATGGTTACACGGGGTGGGATCTCCCTCGCCGAGATCAATCAAAAAACCATGGAGTCGAGACTGGTGCCCCACCTCTACTGCATCGGCGAAGTCCTTGACATCGACGGCGATACGGGCGGGTATAATCTGCAGGCGGCCTTCTCTACCGCAGCTCTCTGCCGCGCAGCATATGGCCGGGAAGGGAACCCGCCGACCGTGAAGTCGTGAGTGGAGAGCGCCCACCGACAGCCCCGCATGCCGCCGAAAAGGACACGCCGCTACGAAAAGAGCGCGTTCCGAAAGATCTCTTCTGCAGGAAGACCGGTGGCGCCGATATCTCCGTTGTAAGACAGCAGATTCAGGAGTTTGGGAACTGGAACATATAAACAGCCATTTTAGTTTTTTCCACAGGACTGGTGAGAAAAACCGTCAGGAGCCACCCCACGGAGGACATAAAACCTCAGCAAGACGTAGCCGACTATAGAGAAGAAATAGGCTACAATATAACTCAAATTCGACGATACCAAGGAATTTCTGAGAGAATCAAATAATAAGTTTCTAATACATTTATAGACATCAGAGATCTGAGCAGATACCGTGATCGTGACCGTCCTTTCGGCAATCCTTCTCATCTCACTCATCACTCCGCAGGGAGTGCCCTTCTATTCGGATATCGGCCTTGAGAATGCAGACAGTCTATCCCGATGCCACCATTCCGGCAGCCATTGCTGCCGCAGAAACCCCGGGGGTTCCCCCCGAGGAGTTCCTACGGGAAGTCGAGATAGAAACCAACCGCTACATCGACGGGAAGCCGCGGTTCTTCCCGGTCGGGATCAATACAACCCTGCAGAACCGGATCGGCGACTGCACGGACCTCGCCCTGCTCCGCGTGGAGGTGCTCAGGGAAAACGGCGTCAGCGCCCGGCCGGTCCATGGCATCATGATCTGGGATACGAAGCGATTCAAGAGTGACGCTCTTCACCTCGAGTTCCGCGGGACCGCCGTCGGCATTCACGACTGGGTTGAACTCGACAGTGGCCGGACACTCGGCGCATACGAGGGAAGGGATGAGATCCGCTGTGTGAAGATCGGCAACGGCGTCTGCCTTCAGCCCATATTCCACCTCACGGGATATCTCTGACGGCCGCAACAGTCATCTCTGCAGAATCGTCCCCGCAAACTCCTCGAGCTTCCGACCGTAGGTTCCGGCATCCACCTCATCTTTGAGGGTAACGGCGGAGGAGACAAAGCGCATTCCCTTCTTCGTAAGCCAGTCCCTGACGGCACGAACGGCACTCTCCGCGCCCGAACCCTTCATCTCCACGAGCACCGATAACGGTTTTCCGGCGCAGTTCGAGAGCTCCGAGAGGTATTCATTGACATAGGGCGGAACTTTTTGTGCCCAGACGGGCATTGCGATAATGAGATGATCGACATCAGAGAGAGCAGCATCGAGCGGCCCTATCGCCGCCTTCATTCCGAGCGTGGCTCGCATTGCTTTCCCGAACATGCCCGACTCGGCGACGGGCTCTATCCCTGCAGTTCTTCTGCATGAAGCACTCTGCCAGCGCCGTCGCTACCGTCTCTGTATGCCCCTGCCAGGGGTAGTATACGATCCGTACCTTCACGACAGTCTCCTCACCGGCGGCAGTATGGCGCCCGGTACTGATAAAGCGCTCCCGATCGGGGGAAACGATACAGAGCGTAAACAGGAGAGAGGCAGCGGGAGCCCGCCCTACAGGCACGCACGGAGCGGACAGGCGGAGCGGTCTGCACCTCTCCGATAGTAGCGTTTTGCGTGTTCGACGAGGAGGGCGTGGTACTCCTGGTAAACAGGGAGATCGGGTGCGAGATTCTCTTCAACAAGATCACGGATACGATCGTAATCGGCCTTCTCTTCGATCAGCCCGAGTGTACCGAAGATCCGCCGGGTATAGGCATCGACCACGAATATCGGGACGTGAAAGGCATAGAGCAGCATCGAGTCCGCCGTCTCCCGCCCAACCCCGTGAACCGCGAGGAGCTCTTCCCGGGCAGGAGTGGTGCTGCCAAGCGAGAGGAAAAACTCGGCAAACTCCCGTAACTTTCGTGCTTTCTGATTATAGTATCCCGCCGGTCTGACGGTTGCTTTCAGGGTCGCATCGTCAAGCTCGCTGAGCCGCAGCGGGTCGAGGGCGCCGATGCTGTGGAGGGAGGAAAGCGCCCGCTCCACGTTCATCCAGTTGGTATTCTGCGTCAGGATTGCCCCGGCACAGACCTCGAAGATCTGCGACCGGGTCTCTGGCAGGTCGTAACGGAGCGGGTGGTAGCCCCGCCGGCTTCCGGTCTTTGCGGGCTCTCTGCCCCCCTCATAGTCAAGGAGCGGCCACCATCCCTGCGGCCCGTAGCGTCCGTAGAGTCTCATGATAGATCCGCTCAACGCAATGCATGGGTATTGTCACGTACACTCTTCTCCTGCGGTCGAAAAACCTGTCGTTCCGGACGGGTGCCGACACGGGTGCCCGTGCCCGGAGCGAACGATCGGGAGCGCCGGGAAAAGGGCTGAAGGAGAGCGTGCAAACTGAGTTGCCTGCTCGCACACCGAACGGATATATATCCCTTGAAGATACATCTGTACGTTTGACGAGCCTGAACGCTTGCACAAAATCTGCGGATCTATACTATCAGGGAGTGGATATCCTGACCGAGAACGAGAGGAAGAAACCCGCTGCCGGGGCAGGGGGAGAAGGGGAAGAGATCATTCGCGTACGGCTCCCGAACAAGCGAAACGGGGAGACGTTCGGAAACGCAGAGCTGATGCTCGGTGCGAACCACATCAAGGTGCGCTGCTTCGACGGCGTCACGCGAACGGGAAGGATCAAGGGCAAGATCAAAAAGAAAGTCTGGATTCGGGAAGGAGACGTCCTCATCGTCGTGCCCTGGAGTTTCCAGGACGAAAAGTGCGACATCATCTACCGGTACACCAAACCACAGATCGAGTGGCTCCGTAGAAACAGGTATCTCTAACGATACACGACCGTTTTTATCATTTCAATTCTTTTTCGGAAGAAACACGGCGACACTGCCCGGGTAGTGCGGCAGGCGCAAGCGAAAAAAGAGTATCGATTATATATTGTGTATCCGGACGGTATACGACTTAATAATCAGCCGCTCAACATTCTCCAGCGTATACGTGTTCGAGCCAGGTGTGGTCTCGGTCATTCCCAGGGTTCCCGTCAGGTAATTCTTCCACCCGACAGACAGGTCGTTGTCGGAATCGGGAGTATACCCGATGGTGACGGTCATGCCGGGAGCCGAGTGGGTCCGTTCCACAGGAGCGGGCACCGGGTCTACAAGGCTCATCTGCACCGTGCTCATCCCGCTTGTCGAGATCGCCTCAGCTGCATCAAACTCGATCATAAAGATGACCAGCGTCTTCGTCTGCTCGTCGTAGAACCATCGCGGTTCGGCGAGGATAGTCGACCCCTGCTGCCCTTCCTGACGCGTCAGGACCGCACCGTTCTCAAGGGTAATCACCTCAGAACCCCGGTCAGAATGGTAGCGAAGTTCCCCGAGGAATATCTCTCCGGTAGAGTAGCCATCCGAGGTGCTGATATCGAAGGACGGCGGCGACGGACTCGCATCCGCCACCGAGAGCGTCCCGCCGCTCACCTGCAGCGTCGTCTCCTCGTACGGGACGGTCTTATAGCAGAGGCTCTTGACATCGTTCTGAAGAACGATCATCCCCCGTTCCATGTTCCGGATATCCGTGTTGGTCTGCTCTTTGAGGAGCACGGGGTATCCGTAGAGCGTCACCAGGGCGATGCTGCTGACCATCACCCCGAGGATCAGGACAAAACCGATCGCTTCGGAGACCGCTCGATCATTCATTCCCTTCACAGCACATTCCTCCTAAAACCCTTTCCAGTCATATTCAATGATGTTCCACCCGGCACCGGTCGTATTTCCGGTCACTCTCATCGTCGCCCCGATACCGGCGACCGAGATGCGACTCCGGATATCGCCGTTGCTCACCTGGATCTGCTGATCAGCTCCCGTCAGAGCCGCTTCCACCAGGTAATCCCTCCCGGCAACATCGTCAGGGATATCGAAGCGGGTGGAGATGCTTCCGTTAGTGGGGGCGATAACATACATATCCACAATACGGGTGCTGATGCCGTTGCCGATATCCACGAATGCATGGTACTGCAGATTATCGGCCGGCCCTTCCATGAAGACAGCATTGACCGTGAACATGACCACCACCATCAGGACGAGGAGCACGCCCGAGAAGGTCAGGTACTCCATCAGGTTCGTCACGCCGTCGTCAGAAGTATGCAGTTTCATCGGTACTCGGTCACCCCGTTGTTGTAGTGTAACTCTATCCGGTAGTGCACCCCGGGGATCGGTTCGGGGGGAGCCGTCAGGGAGAAATCGACGACGGCATTTTTCCGGGCGAGGGCAAGCGCGATGATATCATTCCTGACATCGGTTTGTGTTCCCGAGGGGAGCGATCCCCACACCCCGGCCAGGTCGTCCATCTCGCTGCGCAGGTCGCGGATATCGCTCTTCGGAAACTCAAGGACGCTCTCGGCCGTCGTCTGCCCGACGAGTGCGGACTGGTTGATGATCAGCGCCAGGAAAAACATCCCGACGGCAACGAGCAACCCCATGAGCACGATCCACTGTCCGTCTTCGTTCAGCCTCGCCACACGAGCACCTCCACAAGAACCACAGGATAGGGATCCCTCATTGTGCCCGGTACACCCGCCGCGGTTGGGCGTGCATTCAACTGCACCCACCGGCTTACACGAACGGCAGACTCTCTCCCGGTTGAAACATCAGACGCCCCGAAGGGGTAGCTCTTGATCTCGTCGGTGGATTGGTCGCAGTAGAAGATGGCTGCACTCATGTGCAGGTTGTCGTCGGAACCCCCTGCCCGAAGTGTAATGTTATTGAGGAACATCGTCCGAAACCCGGCTCCGTCATTCAAACGGACAGACGAATGCAATGGACTTTCAGCCCCGTCGGCATCCGGCGTATCCATCATCGCAAGCGCGTCGCTCGCGAGCTGTTCAAGCTGCATATCGGTGATGTGGGTATCGCCCGGCGTGTAGACGCTCGTCGTGTTCAGGACGAAGTACGCCGTTATGATCATAACGAGCCCCGCCGCGACGGCCTCCATCGTATAGAGTTGTCCAGAATCGTTTACCATACCGCCACCTCCAGGGCGCCCTGAGCGAGCGCAGGTTGGGTCATGTTGTGATAGTCATAGAGGTGTATGCCGCTGAGCCGTGTCTGCGGGGGCGTGTCGTCGAACGTATAGGTGATGCCAAGGATGCTGTTCTGGTCCAGGGGAAGCGTAGCCAGCCATGCAGGCTCCAGTCGCAGATAGATGGTATCGGCAGCGGCGACCGGCGAGTCCGCGGGGTGAGGTTGGCCGAAGTTCCGCCGATGAAGAACTGATACTTCGCGGAGTCTTCAGCCGTGTATTCGGGCAGGTTGAGCGTCACGCCGTTCTTTGAGAGGCGCACCTTCTGGAGCGTGGCGTTGAGACTACCCACTGTGAGAGAGGCGGCGAAATTGGTGATCCTGACGATAACCGGCTCCGCTCTCGGATCGATCCGGTACGCAGGCCCAATCGTCGGGTCGAGCAGTTCGGCGTAGTCCAGCTGCACCGTGAAGGTCTGTGTCGCTGAAGCTGCCGTATGAACGGAGCTGTCGACCGTCAGGGTAGCCGGCTCCTTGATCATGACGACACGGCGGATATAGCCGTACCCCTGCGGCCGCTCGGCCCCGACAAACTGCACCGAGCCGCCCGACCTCATCAGCGAGATATTGAAGGAGTAGGGGTAGTCACCGAAGATGGCCCGGTCGTGGTAGTCGTCCGGGTAGGAGAAAAGGCCGCCATCGAAGAAAGCATCTACTTTCTCGGATGAGAGGACATTCGGCGTCTCGCGGGATACCGCAAGCCCGATCCGGTCTATCTGATCCGTATCCGCCGCACCGTACTGCTCCCACGCCGGGTAGAGCGGCCAGCCCGGATCTTCGGCAAGAATGACACCCGTACGGTATGCGACGGCATCATAGTCGATGCCGCTGCTCTGCAGGCCGACCAGAAGACCGGGAACAAGGCTGACCACGATGATCAGCGCAAGCATGAAGATGGTAAACCCGGCCAGGAAGTCGAGCGACATCGAGCCGTCATCACCGGTTACGCCGATGGTATCACTTCCCCGGTCGCAGCCAGGAACTCCAGCGTCTCAAACTCGGCACCGGAGCGGATTGTCAGCACGTACTCTGCTCCCGTGAGCGTAAGGTCGCCGACACCGGTTCCGTGCCGCCTGAGTGCATCCTCGATCACCGCCCGGTTCCGGCCATACAGCTCTCCGGGCATCACGACATCATCGAAGGCAATCTCATCTGCCGGTAGCGGTGCAGATAAGGAGAGTTCCTGCATCCCCTCCCGGCCATAGACGAGCCAGATCGGTATATCCCCCTGACTTACCCCGAGCACCCAGCTGCGCGCCCGGCCGTCCGATCCGAGATCGATACCCTCAACCCGGTGTACGGCAGTGGCTAAACCGTTGAGCGAGTGATCGGCCTGCCAGGTATCGAGCGTCGCAAGTGCCTCATCGAGCCCCACCTTCGGCTCCGGGTGTCCCGGGGTGATCTCAGTAATCCCCCCCTCGACACCCGACGGCGGTGCTACCGCCGTCTGAAGGTCGGTACACCCTGCGGTACAGCAGACTAATAACGATAATTGCCATGAGAACTGAGATGGCTCCTGGAACGTTCATCTACAGTCAGTTCATTGTACAGAAGTAATATAAATAACCAGATCATTGGAGGTTCGCGGATTGAGGCTCGTTGGGGAAAAGAAAGATTATTTACCGATATTTGAGAGCAAATCGCTAGATCGGTGGTTTTCCCGGTAAACACGAAAGATTCAACACCCCTTCCGGTGTCTACCAACGGGAGCACACCCTGAGCTGAGAGCGGAAGGTCGTAAATCATCATAAGCGGTGAGTTGCATCAGGCTCATCCGGATTAATGAGCACTACCCACTCACAAGAAGATCGCCTTGAGGCTTTCCGGCAGGAGGGAATAGACCTTTTCCGGGGCTCTTTTCCGCTGCTCGATTACCGGCCCTGCTTTTTTATCCAAATCGAGGTTCCATTCCCGGACACATTTTTCAGCAGGCTCAAGGGCGCGGGGACCCCGGTTGCCGCCCGGTTTCACGGTCACGTCCCCCCCCGGATCGGCTGTAGCGGTAGGCGGGAGAGTCAGTCTTCCCGGGAAGAAACGGCAGCGGCACGTCGTGCCATGAGATCTGCCACCAGTCACGGAGAGGTGCGCCCGGAACGACACTCCGGGAACTCCGAGAGATCTCACCCGGGGTGATCTCGCGGCAGAAAAAAGTAAAGATGGGGAGATGTCAGTCAAGAGTGTGAATGACAAGCCCGCTTAAGAGCTTTGGCTCAAACCAGGTCGATTTCGGCGGCATCACCCCGTCCCTGTCGGCAATGGCAAGGACGGTCTCGATCTTCACCGGCTGCATGGCGACAGCGAAGGCGAACTTACCGGAGTCTACCATCTTTTCAAGCCCGGAGAGCGGCTTTGCCCCGCCCATATAGTGGAGACGGGAGTCGCCACGCGGATCGCTGATGCCGAGGATAGCATCCATCACGTCGCGCTGCAGGACGCTCACGTCGAGCGATCCTATCAGGTCCTCGGGAGATGCGACCGGGCGTGCAGACTCGTACCACATCCCGCCCAGGTACATATGCATGACATGCATCGGCACGGCCGCTGCAGTCTTCGGCGGAATCTGGTAGCCGGAGCCGTCGACCGCACCGTAGGGGGTGATCTTCCACGAGTAGGAGATCTTTTTGAGGAACCCGTCGGGAGTGTTCCCGCCAAGATCGGTGACGAGGCGGCTGTACCCGTGGATATCGACGCGGTTGTGGGCAAAGAGCACGACCATAAACCGCCCCGCCTCCTCCGTGAACCGTCCCTCGGCACGCCGCCGTTCCGCCACGTTCACCGCGGATTTTGCACGGTGATGACCATCGGCGATGTAGAGCTCCGAAACGCCGGAGAAGAGTTTTTCAAGCCGGGCGAGGGAGGCCTCGTCACTGATCCGGTAGATCTGGTGCAGCACACCCTGGTCGGTCGTCATGCTCCCGTCCGGTTCGATATTCGGGATAAGCGATGCAACGTAGGGGAATATGTCGGCGGTGTCGCGGTATAACAGAAATACAAGACCCGTATTGGCATTGACCGCGTCGATATGCCGGGTGCGGTCTTCCTCCTTGTCGTACCGCGTCAGTTCGTGCCGCCGGATGCTCCGGTTCTCGTAGTCCCCGGTCGAGACACAGCAGACGAGGCCGATGAACTCCTCGCCCTCCTGTACGGCCCGATAGACGTACAGCCCCGGCTCCGGGTCACGCACGAAGAGCCCGTCCGCAGTCATCCGGCCGAATATCTCGGCCGCCCGCTGATAGACGCGATCGTCGTTCGCTGGAAGATCGGGCAATTCGGCATCGGGTCTGCTTACCCGCAGAAAACTCAGTGGGTTCTTCTCAATACACACCCGTGCCTCTTCTGCCGTCACAACGTCGTAGGGTACCGACGGGATGCGGGCTGAAAATTCCTGTTCCGGGTGAACTCCTGCAAATCGATAGATCCTTACCATGAAGACCGCCACTCGTTCTGTGCCTAGTATTTTGTTCTCTGACACTATATTAGATCAGGCATCGAGAGCAGAAAAGGGGGAGAAGAACGCACTTATCCATGCTGCCACATGAACTCGTCATTCGCAGGGCACAACCTGCCGATATCCCCGAGATAGCAACGATTGAGCGGGAAGCCTTTCCGGATCCATGGGATGAGCGGACACTGCACGAAGCGCTTGCCATCTATCCGGGGCAGTTTTTCGCCGCGCGGAGGAATGGCCAGGTGCTCGGGTTCATAGCCGGGGGTCTTGAGGATTCCGGCGAGGAACTCTACGGACATATCATGAATCTTGCCGTCGCTCCTGCCTGCAGAGGCCAGGGCATAGGTGGCCTGCTCGTCAGGAGGCTTGAGCAGCAGTTTGCACTCGAAGGCGCGGCCGGTGTGCAGCTCGAGGTCAGGGTTTCCAACGCCGGCGCGCAGCATTTTTATCGGCGGCAGGGGTACCAGGAGGTCTTTTCAGTCGCCGGATACTACGGAAACGGCGAAGATGCCCTCATCATGATGAAGTGGTTCCGGTTCTAAAAGAGGGGAGTTAGCCCCGGCCGAGCTCCTGGTGAGCGCGGGCGAGGTGCTGGGCTGCAAGTGCGCCGAGCAGGGAGAGCTCGCCCGCAAGGATACCTGCCGCCACGATCTCGGCAAAAGCCCGTGCGTGGGTACCTGCCGGATTGCCCCCACCATGGACACCCAGGAGCTGTAGGCACTCGCGCTGGGTCGCCAGACCCGTCCCGCCGCCGACGGTGCCGACCGGGAGGGAGGGAAGGGTCACCGCGACGTAGGCACCTCCGTCCACCTTCTCGACCGTCGTGATGCAGGTGCTCCCCTCAACGACGTGCGCAGCGTCCTGCCCGCAGGCGATGAAGACGGCCGCGACGACGTTGGCCGCTTGGGCGTTGAACCCGAGCGAGGCCGCGCGGGCGGAACCGACAAGATTCTTTCGATAGTTGACTGCTGCGAGGGTCTCGGCATCGGTCTTGAGGAGGCCCGTGATGAGATCGTCGGAGAGCTTACCCCCGCAACAACCGTCTTGCCCCGTCCTTTGACCAGATTGATCGCTGCAGGCTTTTTATCGGTGCACATATTTCCGGAGAGTGCGACGAGACGGGCGCCGGTCTCCCGCTCGACGAGTTCCCCGACCTTTGCCGACGCTATCGTCACCATATTCATGCCCATGGCATCTTTGGTGTCGAACTCCATCCGCAGGAAAACACTTGTTCCGGCGACGTACGGGACGATATCGAAGAGTTTGCCGTGCGACGTGGTGCTCTCGGCCGCCTCCCGTATCTCGGCCACGTGCTCTTCCACCCAGGTGACGATCTCCCGGGCATGGATGATGTCGCGGGCGGCAAAGACCGGTGCCCGGGTCATGCCGTCACGCATGATCCGCACGTCCGCTCCGCCTGCCCGGGAGATCAGGGCGCAGCCCCGGTTCACCGACGCCACCAGCGCACCCTCGGTCGTCGCCAGAGGGAGGTAGTACGACGCTTTCGCATACTCGCCGTTCACGGCGAGCGGGCCGGCGACGCCGACCGGCACCTGCACCGCACCGATCATATTCTCGATATTTTTCCTGACCGCCTGGTCGATCGGGATCGTGAACGAACCGAGCGCCGCAAGGTCAGAACCCGTCTCGGATTCGATATATTTCCGGCGTATCCGGACGGCCTCAACGGCTCCAAGTTCTTTCTCCAGGGCATAGAGTTTCAGCGAACCACTCCTGATGCGCTCGAAATAATCATCCATGAATACCATTAGGACTCAAACATAAAGAGGACTGGTGGTTCGTATCAGAAGGACGCAATGGTGCATCGCCGTAGAGAGAACGGATGCCGAAGCAGCGCGACGCCGCCTTGCCGGAGTCGGCATGCTGGATCGGACGCTGAAACCGAGGGTGGAAGGAGAACTCCTCCTGCTGCCCGTCGTCGAGCCCTGCGAGGGGGCCCGGGAGTGCGAGTTCGAGGCGTTTCCGGCGCGAACCGAACTCCCGCGGCACGAACTCGTGGGCGGCATCGCGATCATGCAGGAGGACGATCCGGCCGGAGCGAAACGGCTGCTCGCCTCCCGCCCGTCGCTCCACACCGTTCTTCTCCCCGAGAGCGCCGTCGAGGGAGAATACCGGACCCGGCGCTACACCGTCCTTGCGGGCACTCCCACCACCAAAACCCGGTACACGGAGTACGGTCTTCGGTTCGACCTCGACCTCGGCCTCGCCTACTTCTCGGCCCGCCTCTCCACCGAGCGGCAGCGGCTGCTCTCCCTGATGGGGGAGGGAGAGTGCGTCCTCGATATGTTCGCCGGCGTCGGGCCGTTTGCGATCACGCTGGCGCGGCGGGCCCGGATCGTCTTCGCCGCCGATATCAATCCCGCCGCCGTCCACCTGATGATCCGAAACCTCACCCTCAATCGCACCGAGAACGTGGTGCCCATCCTTGCGGATGCGGGACACCTCGACCGCATCGGCATGCCTCCCGTAGACCGGATCATCATGAACCTGCCCCTCGCAGCACCGCAGTTTCTCACGGCAGCGGCAAACCTCTGCCGGGACGGCGGATGGATCCACCTCTACGCCCTGCAGGAGCAGCCCGGTGAGTTCCTGCCGCTGATCGATGCTCTGCCGGTCGACGACGTCCGCGAGCAGGAGGTCAGAACATACTCGCCGGGAAAATGGCATGCGGTCTACGATATCCACATTGAAAAAGAAGAGTAGAGAAGTTATTCTGCAGGAACGAACTTCGTCCCGTAGTGGATGACACCGCTCTCACCGTCGGCGGCGATACGGCGGAAGACGCTTTTAACCCGCATCCCGATATGCGCCTCGTCGGGGGTGCAGACGATCTGGGCGGTGAGGTTCGGCCCCTCGTCCAGTCTGACGATGGCAAGGACATAGGGCGTGGCGCTGTCGAACTGGTCGCTTGCCGTCCGGATGACCGTGTAGGTGACGACCTCGCCGTCGCCCTTGAACTGGTGGTCGATGACCTTCCCGCCACGGCGGCAGTCGGGGCAGAGCGACCGGGGCGGGTAGAAGTGCCGCCCACAGTTGGTGCAGACTGTGCCGATGAGGTTGTAACGCTGCGGAATCTTTCTCCAGAACCGTGCTACCGACATGTTAGCACCCTCCGAGAATGTGGACGACGACCGTAGCGCCGGTGCCACCGACGTTATGCGCCATACCGATATTCGCGTCCACCTGCCGACCTCCGGCTTCACCGCGGATCTGCTGGACAATCTCGTAGATCTGCTTGATCCCGGTCGCCCCAACAGGGTGGCCGCAGGCCTTCAGGCCACCGCTCGTGTTCACCGGGAGTGCCCCGTTCAGGGCCGTAACACCCTCTTCGGTGAGCTTGCCGGCCTCTCCCTTGTCGCAGAAGCCGAGGTCTTCGATGGCGCAGATCTCTGCGATGGTGAAGCAGTCGTGCACCTCGACGAGATCGATATCGCTGTGTTTAAGCCTCGCCTGTGCAAAGGCACGGCGGCCGGCGGCGACCGTAGCATCCAGTGTGGAGATGTCGCGACGGTCATGGAGCGCAATCGTATCGCTCGCCTGTGCACTCGCAAGCACCCGCACCGGAGAGTCGGTGAACTCACGGGCGCGTTCGAGCGGCACCACGACGACCGCCGCGGCACCGTCCGTGATCGGCGAACAGTCGAAGAGACGGAGCGGATCGGCTACCAGCGAGGAGTTCAGCACGGTGTCGATCGTGATCCGCTGCCGGAACTGGGCGATCGGGTTGTGAACGCCGTTCTCGTGGTTCTTCACCGCCACCTGCGCAAGCTGGTCCCGGGTGAGGGAGTAGCGGTGCATGTAGTTGTTCGCGATCATGGCGTAGAGGCCGGGGAACGTCGCACCGGCGAACCCTTCCCACTCACGATCTGCGGCGCCGGCGAGCGTGTCGACGCTCGCTCCCGTGCCGACGTCCGTCATCTTCTCGACACCGGCCGCGACGACGATATCCTCCATCCCGCTCGCGACGGCGATAACGGCCTGCCGGAACGCAAGGCCGCCCGAAGCACACGCTGCCTCGACACGGGTCGAAGCGGCGTGGTTGCTGGCAAGACCGGCATAGTCGGCAATGAGCGCTCCGATGTGCTCCTGCTCGACGAACCTGCCGGCACTCATGTTTCCAACGTAGAGCGCGTCGATCTGTTCACCGGTAACGCCGGCATCATCAAGTGCCAGCGCTCCGGCCTCTACAAAGAGGTTTCGGAACGATGTGCTCCAGTGTTCGCCGAACTCCGTACATCCGACTCCGATTACTGCTACGTCTCTCATCGCTGCATCACGATCTTTCCTTTGTGTTTGGCATACAGTGCATAGTCGATGTATATGGGATTTGCAAGGAGTTTCTCGACGGATGGAGCTCTTGCCCTGTCGAATGAGTCCGATGCGATGGCGTCGGTCACTTCGATATCGAAGGCGTCGCTCCCGGCACCCGACCCGAACGAGGTGACGAAGATCCGGTCACCCGGACTCTGCGATATCGAGCGTCGCGGCAAGGCCGACCATGGACGCACCGCTGTAGGTGTTGCCGAGCCGCGGGACGACGAGTCCCGGCTTGATCTGTTCGCCGGTAAAACCGAGCATCTTCGCCACACGCTGCGGGAACTTCGCATTCGGCTGGTGAAAGACCGCATAGTCATAGTCGGAGGGCGTCTTTTCCATCTGCTCGAGCATCAGGCGTGCAGCCCCCTGGACGTGCTTGAAGTATCCCGGGTCGCCGGTGAACCGCCCGCCGTGCCGGGGGAAGTTCTGTCCTTCACGCCGCCAGAAATCCGGTGTATCGGTGGTGAACGAACAGGTGTGGTTGATAACGGCGATGGGATCGTCGTTACCGAGCACGAACGCAGCTCCGCCGGCTGCGGCAGTGTACTCGAGCGCATCGCCGGGTGCCCCCTGGGCAACGTCGGCACCGACGGCCATCCCGAAGGTCACCATCCCGCTCTTGACAAGACCCATACAGGTCTGAATCGCAGCGGTTCCGGCCTTGCAGGCGAACTCGTAGTCAGCAGCGGTCATGTACGGTGTCGCACCTATCGCCTCGCCGACCGTACAGGCAGTGGGTTTAACCGCGTAGGGATGCGATTCGCTCCCAACGTAGATCGCACCGATCTTCTCCGGATCGACGTTTCTCCGCCGCATTGCCGCCCGTGATGCCTCGACGGCGATCGTGGCGGTGTCCTCGTCCATATCGGGGACGGACTTTTCAAAGACGCCGAGCCCTTTTGTAATGTCGTCTGCGTTGGCACCCCATACCCGGGCGATCTCGGGGATCTTTATCCGAAACCGCGGGATATAGACGCCGTATGAATATATGCCTACCATAACTCCCCTCGTAAGGAACTGATGATCGTCTCGACATCCATCTGCGTGCACAGCACGGTAATCCTGTCCTTCTCTGCAAGTCTCGGTATCAGCGGATGCACCTGTTCGGAGGTTATCCCCTGCAGGATGACACAGCGGGGCTTGAACGGCGTGACCCGGATCGCCACCATCGGAGACTTTCCGTTGGAGACGTCGGTGAATATCAGCGCCCGTTCGGGTACTCCAGCCATAGATCCGGTTGAACTCGCTCGAAGAGAGCTGCAGGATGGCATTCAAGCTGTTGATGATCGTATACCCGAAGATCGTCTGGTCGAGCGAGCCGCAAAGAAGCGTGCAGTCGATGGCCTTTGAAAAATCTTCGAGGGTAACGGGTGATGCATACTCGTGGATGTCGTAGATGACGTCTTCGTCAAACTCACTGTACAGAATTTTCGCAAATTTGTTGATGTACTTACTGCCGCTGTCCTCGTCGATGTTCAGGATGGTATCGACGATCTTACCGACAATGGCCGTTCCGGGACTCTTTCGACGTCCACTTTCATAGTCGCTGATGACTGAAGGAGAGACTCCGAGGCGATCTGCCAGTATTCCCTGGGGAATATTAAAGACTCATCCGCCATTTCTTCAAAGCCTTTCCTGGAGAGTCCGAAAGCGTAATCTCACCCGCCATTTTCTCAGCAAGCTGATGACGCACTCCGGATTTCATGCCATCTATGTTGGTAGCGATACTTAAAAAATTAGCGTATCACACATCGACATTTCACGAAGAGGATCCGGCGGGAAGGCAAAAGCAGACAGGACATAGCAACCCATATATAGTATGCATCTCAATTTTGATGCATATGGTCGTGGCAGAAGATCTGCAGTGCCTCAAGACGATCGCCCTGCTCGGCGGATGCAGCGGAGCGATATGGCTGTCATCCCAGACATTCGGGAGATCGCTGGATATCAGCCCCCAGACCGCCTCCCGCCGCCTCATCTCGCTCGAGCGCCAGCACCTGATCACGAGGTCGCTCCGGTCGGACGGCCAGTACGTCGCCGTCACGCCGCAGGGCGAGAGCGAGCTCAAGCGGGAATATGCCGAGTATGAAAGAATATTCACCCGGAAGAAAGAACGGCATACCCTGACCGGCACTGTAATCAGCGGTCTTGGAGAAGGCCGCTACTACATGAGCATACCCCATTACCGTGAACAGTTTGCAGAGAAACTCGGGTTTGAACCATACCCCGGCACGCTGAACATCCGGCTCAACCCGCTCAGCATTCAGGTGCGAAAAGAACTTGATGCGCGGAACTGGATCGAGGTAGACGGGTTTACTAACGACAACAGAACCTTCGGCGGCGCATATGCCCTTCCATGCCGGATAGGAGGGCACTCCTGTGCGATAGTTGTACCGACACGATCACACTATCCCGAAGACATCATCGAGGTTATCGCCGGACGCGAGCTCCGCAAGGAGCTTTCGCTCACCGATAATGATACCGTCGAGGTGGAGGTTACCTATGATGCATGAAGCACTACGAGCACTGGCAAACGGCGAATTCATTCTGCTGTATGATTTTGACGATCGAGAACGGGAAACTGACCTTACGATTCTGGCGGATGCGGTAACTCCCGCCCATGTGCGACAGATGCGAAAGGATGCGGGCGGCCTGATCTGTACCGCCGTCCACCCCGAGGCCGCAAAGAGGCTCGGCCTCCCGTTTGCGAGGGATATCCTCAGTGCCAGCAGCCTCGTCGAGAAAGACGGCGATATCCCCTATGATCGGAGGAACCACTCCTCCTTCTCCCTCTGGGTCAACCACCGGGAGACGTTCACGGGGATCACCGACAACGATCGTTCGCTTACGATACAGGCCGTTGCCGAACAGGTGAAGCGTTCCCTCAACGGCGGCGGCACGAACTTCAGCGCTTCGTTCCGGACGCCCGGGCACGTCCCGCTCCTCCGGGCTGCCGACCATCTGCTCGATGAGCGATGCGGACAGACCGAACTCTCCATTGCTCTCGCCGATCTTGCCGGAGTAACGCCGGCGGTCACGGTCTGCGAGATGCTCGACGATGAAACGGGCATGGCACTTTCGAAGGAGGATGCCCGGGCGTATGCCCGAAAACACGGACTTGTCTTCATCGAGGGCAAAGACGTTGTGGAGAAATGGAGTTCCCGGTAATTCAGGAAACCAACTCTTTTTACTCTCAAATACCGCCACGGACCGCCCCACCATCCCCGAGGGCTCTTTTCAGAGGAGAACTGCCGCGCAGCTTCGTAAATCATAAATAGTAGTATACAATACCATTTGGCGAATGAAAAGAGATGCAGTCGTGTATCTAAATACAAAAAGGAAGGGGGACTTCGAGGTTCAGAAGAGTGAAGTCGAGAACTTCTGTAAATATCGATTTAATATCGCCAGGATCTACCACGACCACCGGATGAACGCAATCCCCCCTGAAAAGCGCAGGTCATACCAGGAGATGCTGGATTACTGCTGCGCACACGGCCAGGATACCATTATTCTCTACAATTTCTGCGACCTTGCGAAGAATCCGGATCACAGTCTCCAGGCACTCAAAACATTGAACGATGCTAAATACTGCATTTACTCTGCCACAAAGGACTTCTTCGGCGCGACGGATGACCAGACCCAGCGGCAGGAACTCATCGGCAACTTCCTCGAATTCATGGACCATTACCGGGATACCGTCCAGAAGGTGCCGGCGGCCGGGGCGAAGAAGGCGGTGCGAAAAGGGATCAATACGATCGGAAGGCCAAAAGCACTCAATGAAGGGCAGATCGAGGCACTGCTCACCATCAGGCAGGCAGGCACGAGTATCAGCCAGATCTGCAGGATGTTCGACGTCAGCAGAAGCACGGTGAGCAAGATCCTCGCCGACTACCCCGAGCTCAAAGGCGAGTGGAAAGGAACCCGGGCGGAGTCTGAACTCGAAAGCAGCGATTAACTATTGAGGAACAGCATCGCAACCGATTTTTTCCCGGCAGGGGCAGGGAAAACGGTGTTGAAAAATAAAGAGGAGAGAGGGATCCCGGATCTATAACTGGATCTGGGAGAGGGCGTCGTAGACCATCTTCCGGGAGATGGGCGGCTGATTTTCGTACTCCTTCTGCGCTCTCTGCGAATCCTCGGTTGTCCCCATCGCGTCGATACGGTCGAGCGTATTCCGGGCGGTATCGAGCACCCAGATATCACGAGTCTCCCGGTCGACGACGGAGATCGACTCGACGCGGATGGATAAGAGAGACTTCCCATCGGGCGTCTCGAAGATATTCGGCTTGCCGATCACGGCAACGAATGCCGGAGGTTCGATTCTGGCAATCTGCTGCATCGCCTCGGGGTTATACGAACCGGCCATGATGAAGAACGTACCGGTCGGATCGGCGACCCGGCCGCGGTAGAAGATGTTCTGGTCACCCTGCCGCTGCTTCTCGGTGAGCGTCCCGACAATAAGGATACGATTTGCCCGAACCCCGCTCGGGAGGAGGACATAGGTAGGGCTTTTTTCGTCCTCGCCCTCCTTGAAATGGACGCGTGTCTCGCGGAGCTCCGATGCAAAGACCCTGCGTGCGGGCTCACGCTCGTAGGAGATCTGCTGACGGTTCATGCCGTTTCACCTCCGGCACGGTTCAGCAGCAAAGCAAGTTCCGCGGAGTCGAAGGTCACCGGGGCACACTGCTCCACCAGCAGCCGCCCATCGAACTCGTTGCCGATGCAGGTGTAGTAGCGTCCGAGGACTGCATTTGAGATCCGATTAAATACCTCATCCACCCCGAGAGGATTATTCTCCGCAACCTCGATCGCCTCGTCCAGGGTGAGGGAAGCAAGTCCCTCGACGATCTCGCGCTGGGCAAGGATATTTCTCGCACGGGTGCCGTCGTCGAGCACAGCCTTCAGGCGCAGATCGTAGCGGAAGTTCGGCTGGATCTCGTGCACGGGACAGTAGTTCTGCCGGGAGAGCGTGCGGCTGCACCCCTCCACCGGGCAGCGCTTGATCAGTCCCGAACCGGGAGCGACGTGAACTATCGCGCCTGAAACTCCTGTCTCGCTCCTGCCGACCTCGATATCGCCCTCGTCTGCGATATACATGGCGGAGTTTAAGGTGAGGGAGAGCCTGCCGTTGTACTCGTCGACAACGGCATAGTAGATGTTGTAGACGGTATCGGGTTCGAGTTGCTCTTTACCGTCCTCTTTCCAGATGACGAACCTGAGAGTTCCGGTCTCATCACCGAGAATACCAGCCTGCAGCATCCGGTCGTGCGTGCCATCCCTGACCTGCACTGTTTTCGCCCGGATGCTGCCGACTCCCGGCTTGAGCTCCGCAATCGGTGTGATCGACGGGATAAGCGGTACATCGCTCTCAACTGTCGTGATGGTCGTCCCGGAGTGGATCGTCAGGTTCGGTGCACCCCGGTACTCGTTGATGACGGCGGACTCGATCCGATACCACTGCCCGTACTCCATCGTGGGAGGATTGCCGCGGCTCCAGGCGACAAAACGGATAGCACCCGACGAGTCGGCTATAATGCCGTTCTGGGCGATGGACGGCGAGGGGGAGGGGCTCAACGCGACGATCTTACCCTCGATCGTCACCCATTCTCCGGGTGCGACATCGTGGATCCGACGCTCCTCAGTCGATGTACCACTGATGTCGGTCAGCTTGTGCTCGCGGGCAAGGTCGCTCATAACCGTCCGTTCAGCTTCGGCGAGATTGACGCCGAACTCCTCCACGAGGCGCCGGAGTTTGGATTCGATCTTCTGCCGGTCGACAGAAGCACCTTTTGCTTCGATTTTCTGGGAGATTCTCTCAGCTACTTCAGACAATGTCATACTACATCTCCAGTGAGTACTTCGTTCTGCGTATGTATTAACCATCGTCGCGCGGGGCGAAAATGAACCTCGCGGACCTCTCCCTGGTGCCCGGTGGCGGCTCCGCCGGCACCTGATCGCTTACCCCGGTACCGATCTTCGCAAGGCGGATAAAAACACTGCTACGAACTCCCGGATAGCGTAGCAGACTTCTCTCCCCCGTTTCCTCGCCCGATCGGGGAGTTCACTCGAATGTATATATACCGGGAACAACAATAAAAATGGCATGGCGTTAACAGCAGACAGTACGATTGCAGAACTCCTGCGTGAGAAACCGGAGTCTGCACAGGTTCTCTTCCGGTTCGGCATGGGCTGCCTCGGGTGTGCCATTGCAAACAACGAAACCGTCAGGGAAGCGGCTCAGGCTCACGGTGTCCCGCTCGAGGAGATGCTCTCGGCACTGGGCATCCCCGAGAAATAACACAATTCACAGACGATCCCGGAAGCGCTTCACTTCAGTGAGTGACGCTTCCGGATTTCTTTTTACATACTCCGCTACTTCCGGAATATGCAGGAGCGGGCACCCTGTGCACGCCCAGACCTTGCCGCAGTTCGAACTCTTCACCCATTCGCCGAGTGTCTCGTCCGCACACGGATAGTACGGGCAGTAGCAGAAGTCGCACCGCTGTCCTTCGAAATGACAGGGATAATACGGGCACGCTTCGGGCATCCACTCCACCCAGTGCTCTCCACCGTACCTGCTAAATATGAAGAATGAAGGGCGACTCCGGTGCACTTGACCCTCCTGGCGTTTCAGCGCCTCCTGAACGCCGAAGAGCACCGCAGCATAGACACGCCTGCCGACCTCGGTCAGCGTCCCGGCAAACTCATGCAGATGGCCGCCACCCTCGCACGCAACCACCACGGCATCGGTCGTCGTACCGGTGAAAGTATACCCCATGCACCGGAGCGCCTGTGCTTTCGCCTCCGTCACCGTGATGATTGTCTCGAGGAGCGCCGCATCGACCATACCCTCCCGGGAGGAGACGATGACGTTGATCGTATGGGGCGGATCGGGATTCGGGTTGGTCACCCCGGCGGTGACGAAGACCGTGATGAAGTCATACTGAAGGATACAGAGGTTTCGCATCTCCACTGCCGTCAGCAGCCCGAAGTATTCGTTTGAAAAACCCTGTTCGGTAGCGATCCCATCCATGTACCGGGAAACTTCTGCATGGTCGAAGTTCTTCGGAACGGTGTGGTTGAAGATTGTCGTGACCTGGCCAAGGCCGCCGCCGATGCCGGTGCTCGCGGCGCGGAAAGCACCCCGAAGAAAAAGAGTGGTATCCCGAAGAAAGTATCTCATACGGCGGAGTAGTGGACTCGATCCTTCAGTTCCTGCTGTTTCCCCGCATTCCAGCCGGCAACGTCCTGCATGTAGCCGGTCACTCTGCTGATCTGCACCACATCGTGACTGCCGCACTCCGGACAGACGGCACAGCCACAGAGCGGACAGGTACTCAATCCGCTCGACGATGGTGTGGTGGCAGGAGCAGTGATCGAGTGGGCACATGATCTCAAGGTGCACCTCGCCGCAGTGGGGGCACGGGGTTTCGTCCACAACAAAGTGACAGGTGTGGCACTTGTATCTCCGCTCCTCAACGGGGATATCCTCGAGCCTCTGATACTTTTCTGCAATTGTTCGCTGCTGTGGGCTCCAGTTCATACTATCACCTTATACAGGACTGTATTTAAAATCTTCAGAAGCAGGCCGTCTGTATCCGCCTCAGGCAACTCATAGGGTTCATCATTCCCGTCAGTGCCAATGTACCGGCGGGATCAGAACGGAATACAATACTCATCATTGGCGGATGCGGGCGGCGTAACTTGCAGCCTCGGCTGCCGGGTCGGGTGCCTCATAGATGCTTCGTCCCACGATCACGCCGTCGACCAGCCGTGCCACCAGAGCGGGGTCGCCCCCCTGCACACCGACACCCGGGGAGTAGATCGTCCGGGATCCGATGATCTCACGGAGAGTCGCGATCCGTTCCGGCCGGGTTGCCGGTGCGATGATACCGTCCGCCCGGGATGCGACCGCGAGCTCGGCAAGCCGTTCGGCGATGCCCCCGTGGAAGAACTCAGTCGCCCCCGGATGGCTCATCTCCGCAACGATATAACACGCCCCGCCGACATCGTGCGCTGCTGCAACGCACGCCCGTGCGGCATCAGAGCCGGTGAAACCATGGGCGATGATCGCATCGAATCCTGCCGCGAAGACCTGTTCGCAGATCAGGCGATTGGTATTCGGGATATCGGCCACCTTGAAGTCCGCGATCAGCGGGAGGCCGAGGCCGCCGAGGTCGCGGGCGATCCCGAGACCTGCGGAGAGAACCAGCGGATACCCGATCTTTACCGCATCAACGTGAGGAGTACAGACCTCCGCTATGGCAATCGCCCGCTTCCGGTCGAGGACGTCGAGGGCGAGGATAAGTTCCGTCATCGTTCCAGCCTCTCGAGTACCGCCGCGACGAGCAAGGGCAGGTTGATGGTAGCATCTCCGTATACGGTCACGGCTTTCGCCTCTTCCGTAATCTTCCCCCAGGATCGGGCTTCGTCAAGCGTCGCCCCGGAGAGACCCCCGAGGTCCGGCCGGTCGCCCGTTAACTGGACGGCATAGTCAAAACCCTTCTCAGTCATGAGCATGCTCTGGAGGATGTAATTCTTCGGGACACCCCCGCCGACAAGCAGCGCACCCGCACGCTCCGCCGTAAAGCAACGGTCGAGCAGGGCGGGCATATCGGCGAAGGCATCCACGACCACGCGGTGCGTCTGGGAGAAGAGCCAGGTCCTGGAGCCCTATCATCGAGTCCTGAATGGCGGGACAGTACACCGGAATCTCTTTTTCAGCCGCCGCCGCAAGGATGCCGCTCTCCAGACGTCCGCCGATTGCCCGGAGCAGATCGCTGATCGAGATGGTGGAGCCCTCTGCGAGCTCTCCGTAGACATCCTGCATAAATTCTTCAAAACGGATGAATGCTTCATTTGGGAGGAAGACATCGTAGATCCGGTTGATCTCCTCTTCGCGGAGCTCGATGTCGGAACAGACGGCGGTACCGTGGTAGTGACGGCACCCTATCCCCTCGATGATGTCGTGCGTGAGGTTGGCACCGGTAGAGACGAGGACGTCGATATGTCCCCGGCGGATCAGATCCGAGACGATGCCCCCCATTCCTGCGGGCACCATAGCACCGGCAAGCCCGAAGAACCGCGTTGCCCCCTCGTCACGAAGCATCCGTTCATAGATGCCAGCTGCCTTCCAGAGTGACCCGGCATTATAGGCACCCGCCCGGCCGAGCTCATCCAGAAGTTCCCCGACCGTCATCCCGGGGCGAATCTCTGCCTGCTCTACCGCATCCCCGCAGTGTATAGTCATGATGAATTACACCAGTTAATTATAGCGTTGGCGCTCATACACAATTAAACGATAACACCGCCTCCGGGAAGCCGACGGATGGTGAATGCCGGTGCAACGATTTCTGTTCGGTGACGTCAGGAGAGATTCGACGGATCCAGAATATCTCTGAACGCCTCTCCTCGATAACCAGGTCGTTATCCGCGGTCAGATTCCTGCTTGGTAGCGTCGGAAAATAAAAAAGGGTGTCAACAGGGGATGTTGGCACCCGGCACGGGGCGATCCCGTCTACACCGCACCGGGAATATCGAGGTTAGAACAACCATCTCTTTTTGCAGCGGGTGCAGAGGAGGTCACCGGAAGAGCTTCCGGAGGGCATTCCTGGCCTCATCAGCACCCGCTTGGGCAGCATGCCCCGGAGATCGTTGATCATCGGTTCCGATCCGTCACATGCCGGGCGATAGAGCGCTCCGACCGTTCCGTCACGTACATCCGTTCCGGGATCACCATACCTAATTAGCCAATTCAGCTTAAAATAAGAATAAGTTAAATAAGTCAGTCTTTTTCCTTTGACATCTTCAGGCAAGTCCTCCCGGGATAAAGACCAGAGGACGGAAGTGCACGGGGCACCAGGAGACGGAAAAGATCGATCATAGCCCGGAATTATCGGTAGCCCGCCGGAATACGGAGAATTCGGATGCATCAGGAACCCCCCGGACCAAGGGTTTTGCGAGGTGCCGCCGTGCCGTCGGGGGCACTTCGTACCACCCCGGCTGCACCCCACGAGGCCTCGAAACCTTCTCGGGCTCATCCGTCCGTGCACCGCAGGCTCTGCACTTGTATCCTTTTTCCTTCCCCGCGCTGGTCATCCGCTTCCCACAGATCGCGCAGAGAGGCGGTCGGAAGGCGGCCGGATCGGCAAGGGTGCAGACACAGATCTTCTCAAGGTTGATGCTGCCGCCCTTGAAGCTCCCGACAGCGATCACCTCGTCCCCAGGAAGAGCTGCCTGACAACACCCCGGAACTGTTTGGTAGGTTCATAGGCCATGCAGCGGACGGCATCTCCCCGATCTTCGAGCGGAACCGATACGTGGCCGCCGATGCCGGTCACCGGTTCGGTGGCGACCCGCCCCCGGGCGAGGTACGAATGCCCCTCGAGCAGAGCGCCGATCGAGCCTGCGAGCAGGTGAGCGTCCGTACCCTGGTTGGTGACGTAGATCTCTTCGTAGATCGGCTCTTCGGAGACGACAGACTCCCGCGCCCGCAAAACCCAGGCAGGGCTCTCGCCGCGGATCCCGAAGAGTACCGGGTCGGGCGTATGCGGAACACAGACAACCACCCCGTTCTCGCGGTCGACCGAATCCCAGGTATGCGGATACGTCGCCGTTTCCGCACGAAAGAGACTGTCCTTCTCCACCTGCCGCGGGGTGCCCCACCGGTCCTGCTTTCGGTACGCCAGCAGTTCATAGGTACGGTCGGGCAGGTGGCTGCAGATTGCCGCAGTCGCACCGATCAACCCGCGCCGGTTCTTGTAGCCACGGTAACGTGCACCGATATCCTCAAGCACCCCGCACGCATCGTCGATCGTACAGAAACTCCGGAGCGCGGCATAGTAGAAATCGGGGGGCGGGACGGTCTCCGCGACCACCACCCCCGGATTCGTCTGCTCCGCAGGGAACTCCGCAAGCTCCTCGACACACCGGCAGGCGACGGAAAAGCCAAGGTCGGCATCTCCTTCCGCCTCAAGGCAGATCGCTGCATTCCCCCGGGTTTTGTAGATCACATTCGGGTTTAAGCGGATCAACCGCGCTTCCCGGACACGGATACCGACCATTTCGAGCCGGCGGATAAGCTCGGCTCCCAGGTACGTCGTGCACATTCCTGCCGGCGAATCCGTGTCGTCGATCCCGATCCGCATAACCCTCTATTTTATATTGTTCCCACACTATATCGATTCTTACGGGAAATGTCACAGGATCGTCTACCCCAGATGGTCGTCAGTATCATGCTTCTCGCCGGATACGATGTATCGGAGCGGTGCAATATCCGCCCCCGGAGTTTTGATATCATCGGAAAGCGCGGCGATATGCTCCTCATCATCAAGGTAGTCTCCCATATCGACAGTGTGAGTGCCGATATCGCCTTCGATCTAAATCAGGTCGCACGCTACATCGGGGCAACGCCCCTCATCGTCGGTGAGCGAGCCCGGGATGCTGAGCTCGAGCGTGGCGTCGTCTACCTCCGGTACGGCCTCTTCGCTATCAGCCCCGAGACGCTGTACGATTATTTTACCGAAGGTATCTCCCCGATGGTCTATGCATCGCCAGGGGGGCTCTACGTCCGGATCAAGGGCGACCTGATCCGCGAGATGCGGGAGCGCTCACAGATGTCGCTCGGGGATCTTGCATCGAAACTCGGCGTCTCACGGCGGACGATCAGCAAGTATGAGAGCGGCATGGGTACGACACTTGATATCGCCATCAAACTCGAAGAACTTTTCAACGCATCCCTCGTTGAGTCGATCGATATCGTCGATTACCACACGCCGTCCGAGGATACGCCTGACCAAACCAGAGCCGGGGCTCTCACCGACCTCGAGCGGATGGGCATGGAGATCCACGCCATGCGGCAGGCACCGTTCCAGGCGCTCGTGCTCTTTGAAGAGCACACGATCCTGACCGCCTACGGGTCGGCGCAGAAGGTCATCAAGCGCGCCTCGCTTATCGGCAACATCTCACAGATTACCAGAACCCATGCCATCTGTGTCGTAACAGACTATAAAAAACAGAAAAAGATCGGGAAAACGCTTCTTATCGGAGAAGAGCATCTTCACTCCCTCGAAGAGGGCTCGGAACTCATCGATATGATTCAAGACTAGGAATGTTTATATAGAACCACAAACCTACATTTCTATCGCTTAACAACGGTGATAGCAATGTCGAACTTAGGAGGACAACCGATTTTTATTCTGAAAGAGGGTAGCCAGCGTACCCGCGGTCGTGACGCACAGGGAGCAAACATTGCAGCAGCAAAGGCCGTTGCAAATGCAGTCCGGACAACACTCGGTCCGAAGGGCATGGACAAGATGCTCGTCGACACCATCGGTGATGTCGTCATCACCAACGACGGTGTAACCATCCTCAAGGAGATGGATATCGAGCACCCCGCAGCAAAGATGATGGTCGAGATCGCAAAGACCCAGGACGATGAGGTCGGCGACGGTACCACCACCGCAGTTGTCGTTGCAGGCGAACTCCTGAAACGTGCCGAGGACCTCCTCGAGCAGGACGTGCACCCCACCGTCATCGCCCACGGTTACCGCATGGCAGCAGAGAAGGCACAGGAAATTCTCAAGAGTATTGCAATCGATGTCAAGCCTACCGAGATCGATATGCTCCGGAAGATCGCCGACACCGCCATGACCGGCAAGGGTGCAGAGGCATCAAAGGAGAAACTCACCGACCTCGTCGTCAAGGCGATCACCATGGTCGCCGATGCAGACGGCACTGTCGACACCGACTTTGTCAAGGTCGAGAAGAAGGTCGGCGGCTCCACCGACGCTTCCGAGATCATCGAAGGCATGATCATCGACAAAGAGCGTGTCCACCCCGCCATGCCCCGCAAGGTCGAGAGCGCTCGGATTCTGCTCCTCAATGCAGCAGTCGAGTTCAAGAAGACCGAGGTCGACGCGGAGATCAGCATCACAAGCCCCGACCAGCTCCAGATGTTCCTCGATGAAGAAGAGCGGATGATTCGCGGGATCGTCGACAAGATCGTCGCGAGCAATGCGAACGTCCTCTTCTGCCAGAAGGGTATCGACGACATCGCCCAGCACTACCTCGCAAAGGCAGGCATCTTCGCGGTCCGCCGTGTCAAGAAGAGCGACATGGAGAAACTCGCCCGTGCAACCGGCGCATCCCTTGTCAGCAGCATCGACGCCATCGCCCCCGAGGAACTCGGAAAGGCAGGCGTTGTCGAGGAGAAGAAGGTCTCCGGCGAAGAGATGATCTTCGTCACCGAGTGCGACAACCCGAAGGCAGTCTCGATCATCATCCGCGGCGGTACCGAACACGTCGTCGACGAACTCGACCGTGCCATCGAAGATGCACTCCGTGTGGTCAGCGTTGCCGTTGAGGATAAGAAGTTCGTCGCCGGTGGCGGCGCACCCGAGATTGAGCTCTCGCTCCGGCTCAGGGAGTATGCAGCCAGCGTCGGTGGCCGGGCTCAGCTCGCCATCGAGGCATTCGCAACCGCCCTTGAGATCATCCCGCGTACGCTCGCAGAGAACGCCGGTCTCGACCCGATCGACATGCTCGTCGCACTCCGTGCAGCCCACGAGAAGGGCGGCAAGAACGCCACGTTCATGGGTCTCAACGTCTTCCAGGGCAAGCCCGACGACATGCTCGACGGCGGGCGTCGTTGAACCCCTCCGGGTCAAGACCCAGGCTGTCGCCAGCGCTGCCGAAGCAGCCATCATGATTCTCCGGATCGACGACGTCATCGCTGCCTCCAAGATGGGCGGCGGCGGCGGACCAAGCCCCGAAGAGATGGCCGCAATGGGCGGCATGGGTGGCATGGGCGGCATGCCCGGAATGATGTAAGCACCGTAGAGAACAGATACAACACCTATCGGGAGCCGTCCAGAAGGCTCCCCAATCCTGTTTTTCAACCATTCCTGCGAGAGAGACCGCACTTATGCAACATATTTCGCTCAAATAGTCTCAGAGCATCCTTCGGAGTGCGATCAAGCAGATATAAAACCCCTGAATTCAAATCTCGGCGAGTAAACCGCACGCTCTAAATAGGTAGAGATAAATCTAACACTACGGGACACTATGGTTCCTCTGGGGGGGAGGACGTATTCCGGGAGAAATGGCGGCGAGATGGAGATGAAGGAAAACAAGACCCATGCAGCACGGCCACTCTCCTTCATCCATTACCTGATCATCGCCATTCTGCTGATACTGATCCCGGTAGTCGCGCTCATCTCCTACATCGACTATACCGAGGTCGGGCAGGAGCAGGCGGCGAACGACAGGATGCTCCAGAACCAGACCGAGCAGAGCATTATCCTCTCCATCACGCTCGTCGATACCGGCCTGAAGATCTTCGACGACAGCCTCACAAGGGAGATGCAGGAGGGATTTTCACCGTTCCTCGCTGAATACAAGCGGGCCGGGGGCGATCCGGCGGGGATGGATCTTGCAGCCGTCAAAGCAGAGCTCGGCGGGGTTATGGATCTCTATATCATCAACGAGACAGGTATTATCGAGTACACCACATTCGAACCCGATCTCGGCTTTGACTTTACAACAATCCCCTACTTTTACGAGTACATCACCGCCCTCCGGCAGAACGGCAGCTTCGCGGCGGACAGGATCGTCAACGAGATGTCGACCGGAGAACTGCGGAAATACGCTTACATGCCGACACCCGACCGCCGCTACCTCCTCGAACTCGGTCTTGCCGAGTCGGAGTTCCAGAAGTACCGGTCGATGCTGAAGTACAAGGATACCGCCGCACGGGTGATCGAGCTCAACCCGAATATCGACAGCCTTCGGATATTCAACTGGCGCGGAAAGCAGGTCACCAAACAGACGGTGCCCGACGAGGACGCCCGGCAAGCGATGGTCATGCAGGCATACGAGCAGAAGCAGGACCTCGAGCTCGTCAACGAAACGACGGGAGATGCGATCCGGTTTATCTTCATCGACCTGGCCAGTCCTGATTACGCCTCTGACATGAGCCTGATCGTCGAACTTGCCTACAACACGAGGCTCGCCGCAGAGCATCTCGATCATCTGCTGTTCACGCACGGCCTCATCGCCTTCATCGCGATCCTCCTTGCCGTCGAGCTGACGGTCATCGCGGCCCACCGGGTCACCCGGCCAATCCGCGATATTGCCGATGACGTCGACGTGATCGCCCGGGGGGATCTCGACCATACGATCCGGGCGTCGGGAGGTGCGGAGTTCGTCAGACTTGAGCGGAGCATCACCACGATGGTTGCCGCCCTAAAGGCGCATATCGAGCGGCTCGGGGCCTCGGAGGAGCGAGAGCGCGAGTACAGCGAGCACCTCGAAGAGCAGGTCAGGACGCGAACGGCAGACCTGCAGACGAGCAACGAGAAGGTCAACCTGTACCTCGACATCATGACCCACGACATCAGCAACGCCAATAATGTCGCAAGCCTCTACGCAGACCTCCTCCTCTCCGAGGTCGCCGGGGAGCCCGAAGAAGTGTACGTGCAGAACGTCAGGAAAGGGCTGCAGAAGAGCGTCCAGATCATAAGGAACGTCAGCACCATACGGAGAATCCAGGAGAAACGCCGCCCGCTTATCAGTGTAAGCCTTGATTCTATCATCCGAAACGAGATTGGCCACTATCCCTGTGCCACAATCAATTACACGGGAACGGACGCGTACGTCCTCGCCGACGATCTCCTTGCAGTTGTATTCACCAATCTCCTCGGAAACGCCGTAAAATTCGGCGGGTCTGGCGTTACGATCGCGATACGGGTCCAGGATGGGGAGGAGACCGTCCTCGTCTCGGTCGAGGATACCGGCCCCGGGATCCCGGAAGACCTGAAAGAGACGATCTTCAACCGGTTCAGACGGGGGAACAGCAGAGCGAGTGGCAGTGGCCTCGGCCTTTACATCTGCCGGATGCTCATCGAGCGCTACGGCGGCAGGATATGGGCCGAAGAACGGGTGCCGGGCAGACCGGGAGAGGGGGCTCTGTTCCGGTTCACCCTCATACGGGGAGAATCCCAATCGGAAGGCGACGGGCAGGTGATCGGAGAATGAAGAAGGACGGTACGGAGAGCCGGGAGCGGCTCTCCTTCTCCTGGTACCTGCTGTTCGCGATCATCCTGATCACCCTTCCCATCATCGGCTTCATCTCGGTGATGGACAGCCAGAAGGTCGAAAACGAGCTCATAGCAAACCATCTCCTCCTGCAGGAGCAGACGGAGAAGAGCATCGGCCAGTCGATACTCCTGATCGATACCGGGCGTAAGCTCTTCGACACCTCCCTCGACCGGAGGATGCGGCAGGGGTTCGATCCATTCTTAGCGGAGTACGAACGATCCGACCGGAATCCGGCGGCGATGGATCTCCCTGCAGTCAGGGAGCGGATCGGCGAGGATACGGATCTCTTTGTCATAAATGAGAACGGGATCATCGAGTACACAACCTATGAGCCGGATCTCTTGCTTGATTTCAAGGCTTTCCCGGAGTACTATGCATCCATTACCGCGCTGCGCCTTGGAGACACCTTCTCCGCGGATCGGACGGTCCAAGAGTCCGATACCGGACGAGTGCGAAAGTACGCCTACATGCCGACGCCGGATCACCGCTATCTCCTCGAACTCGGCACGACGCTCCCGGAGGCCTCTCCATACGCCGCCGAACTCGGGTATGCATCCAGAATCAACGAAACTCTGGACATGAATCCGGACCTGCTCGCCATCAGGATCTTCAACGAATTCGGGCTGCAGGCTGCCGTGAAACACGAGGGAGTATCGATTAATCATTCAAGGGCTCTGCCGATTGTGGCGTCCGTGCTCCGGGATAAAAACACCGTTGAGATCGCGGACCCGGAGAGCGGAGCACTCTCCCGGTTTGTCTATATCGATCGCACCGACCAGGATTATTCCCTCGACATGAACAGTGTCGTCGAGCTGACCTACACTACCGCACCTCTCGCGGAGGAGTTGTACAGGACACGGCTGCACCACCTGCTCCTCGCTCTCGTTGCCATCATGCTGACCGCAGGGATTGCTTTTCCCATCGCAACCCGTATCACGCAGCCAATCCGTGAGATCGCGGACGACGTCGATGCGATCGCCCAGGGGGATCTCGACCACGCGATCCGGGCATCGGGAGGTGCGGAGTTAATCAGGCTCGAGCGAAGCATCACCACGATGGTTGCCGCCTTAAAGGCGCATATCGAGAGGCTCCGGATCTCGGAACAGAGACTACGCGAGCACAGCGCGCACCTCGAAGAGCAGGTTGGGGAACGGAAAGCAGACCTCGAAACATCCAACCAGGAGGCAAACCTCTACCTCGATATCCTCATCCATGACGTCAACAACGCCAATGCCGTTACCCTCGGCTATGCCGCCCTTCTCACCGAGTTATTCGAGGGAAAACGACGCGACCATGCAGAGAAACTGCTCCGGAGACTGCAGGTGAGCAGCGATATCATCAATCACGTATCGGCGACCAGAAAAGCACTGGAGGAAGGGGTAGAGTTCAAGGTGGTCAATCTCGACGAGATCATCAGGACCTGGACTGCCGGTCATCAAACAGAGGCTATCCGGTACGAACCGCAACCGGTCACCGTATACGCCGACGAGCTCCTCGCCGAGATCCTTGAAAATCTGATCGGGAATGCCGCCAAGTTCGGGGGGGCCGGCGTCGGGATTACGATTCGCGTCGAAGAACAGGGAGATACCGCCATCGTTTCGGTCGAGGATACCGGCCCCGGAATATCCGATGAGCTGAAAGAGGTGCTCTTCAACCGGTTCAAAAAGGGTGCGGAGGCCGGAAGCGGGAAAGGACTCGGACTCTATATATCCCGGATGCTCGTCGAACGCTACGGCGGCAGGATATGGGTCGAAGACCGGGTGCCGGGCGCGCCGCACGAGGGAACGGTCATCCGGTTTACCCTGAAGAAGGCGTCCGGGCAATAACTCCCGTTACCGGAGAGCGCTGCCGGATAGAAACACCGAGGGATTGCACCGCCCGACGCAGGAAAGGGACGGCATGGATCTTCCGCGTGCCGATGCCTCCTCCGGCAGATTCGTGCTGCCCGACCGGTGAGCAGATCCTGCAGGCAGCAAGTGTTAAAACGCGGAAGTACAATACGGGGTGATGATCGCAGGGAGCGTCCCTGCCCCGGCGGACTGCTCACGCCGGCGATATTCAGTCTAGCGATACCGGGCAGCGCCTCCAGACCCCGCCTCCGCCTATCCCCGGCTCATGACAAGATCCACACCTGCTGAACAGAGAGACTGGCCGTTCACCCACACCATTATCCTGGCCATGCTCCTCATCGTCATCTCCACGGTAGGAGCCATCTCGATCCACGATTATTTCCAGGAGCAGGAGAGGATGACGTCGGATCTCGGCACCCTGCAGAATGTTACGGAGAAGAGCATCCGCACATCCGTCGTAAACGTTGATGCCGGACTGAAACTCTTCGACGACGCTCTCAACGACAGGTTGAAGACCGGGTTTACGCTCTTTCTCCAGGAGTACAACCGGTCCGGCGGAGATCCTTCAAAGATGGATCTTGCAGGGGTAAAGGAGAAGATGGGCGGAACGATCGACCTCTACGTCATCAACGAGAGCGGGATGATCGAGTACACTACCTACCCGCCCGATCAGGGGCTCGATTTTAAGAAAATTCCCGACTTTTATGCCGAGATCACGGAACTGCGGCTTGGAAATACTTTCACCGCCGACAGGGTCGTCTACGAGCAGGCGACCGGGCAGATCCGGAAGTACGCCTATATGCCGACCCCGGACCATCGCTATCTCCTGGAGATCGGGTTTGTCCCGGCGGCGTTTGCCGACGAGCGAACCCGGATACAATCCCTCGAGAATATGCAGGACCTCGTCGCGCTCAACCCGTACCTCGAATCGATCAGAGCCTATGATATCTTTGGAAACCCGGTCGGAGAGCGAGGCCCGGCGGTCGACCCCGAGACGAAGAGGCTTGTGACGGAGGTGATCCTGCCCTCCCGGTCGGATTACCAGGTGCAGGACGCCGGTAGCGGAAGACTGATCCGCTACCTCTTCATCGACCTGAAAGACCCCGAGTATCCGTCGGATCCGAGCCTCATCGTCGAACTGACGTACAATACGGCACTCATTCAGCGACAACTCGAGCAGCTGCTCCTCTACCGGACAGCCATAGCGCTTCTGGCGATCACCCTCTGCGGCGCCGCAATCTTCGTGGTGACACGCAGGCTTACACGGCCCATTGCCGAGATCGTCGATGACATCGAGATCATTGCACGCGGAGACCTCGATCACACCGTCCGGGTCGCGGCGACACGAGAGGTCAGGCTGCTTGAGCAGAGCATCAACAGGATGGTGGGCACCCTGAAATCGACCATCCGGCGCATCAAAGAATCGGAGGAGACGATCCGGGAGTACAGCGACGGCCTTGAAGAGCAGGTCCGGGAGCGGACGGTCGATCTGCAGGAGTCCACGGAGCGGGCGAACCTGTACCTGGACGTCCTGACCCACGACATCAACAACATGACGAATACCGCCAGCCTCTACGCCGATCTTCTGCTGGAGGAACTTGACGGTGAGCCGCGGGAGTATACGGAGAAGATGCAGCGGAGCCTCAGGAAGAGCACCCAGATCATCAAAAACGTCAACACCATCCGGCAGATCCATGAGGAAGAGACCGCTCTCGTCCCCGTTGCGCTGGACGAGGTTATCCAGGCAGAGATCGGCCATCACCCCGATATCCGCATCAGGTGTGTGGGCACCTCCGCAACCGTACTCGCCGATGGCCTGCTCTCCGAGATCTTCACGAACCTTATCGGGAATGCCGCTAAATTCGGCGGCCCTGACGTCGAGATCGCGATTCGCGTCGAAGAGAATGGGGATGAGGCCCGCGTCACAGTCGAGGATACCGGCCCAGGTATTCCGGATGCTATGAAAGGGCAGCTATTCAGCCGTTTCACCAGAGGCGACGGTGAGAAGAGCGGCCGGGGTCTCGGGCTATACATCTGCCGGATGCTCGTCGAGCGCTACGGCGGCAGGATATGGGTCGAAGACCGGGTGCCCGGTCACCCAGAACGCGGGGCTGCGATCCGGTTTACTCTGAGAAAAGCCACAGTGCAGAATTGAACCGGTTGCCCCGGAAGAACGATCGCCGCTTTCGGGAGGAAGCCCCGGCGGTTCGGGTTCCCACCTGCAGGAATGGTTATACTTCCGGCGCCTCGAACAACTTCAGCATATCGATGATCTACAGAAATGGATGATACTATCCATGAAATGTCAAGAGCACCGGATCTGCACGAAGCACACTTCTTTCCGGGCAGCGCGGGTCGGCGGACGATCCGAAAGAAAAATGAAACGATTCAGGGAAAACGCTACTCGGCAGAGAGAATATCCTGCACCCGTCCTACCCGCCCGTCCTGCAGCCGTACCTTGATACCGTGAGGGTGCTCCGCCGAGTTCGTCAGGATCGCCGCAACGACACCGCGAGTACGCTTTCCTGTCCGCTGATCGCACTTCAGGACAATCTCGACCGTCATTCCCGGCCGGATCTCCTCACGCCGTCTTCCCTTCATCCTCGCACACGGGCAGGTCTACCTGCCCAGTCTCATTTTCATCCGCCTTTTCACGCGGCTGGAGTGTCTTCATCTGTGGGAAGAGGAGAACTTCCTTGATGGAATTTTTGTTGGTGAGCAGCATCACCAGCCGGTCGATGCCGATACCGACACCTCCGGTCGGGGGCATCCCGTAGCCGAGCGCGTTGATGAAGTCGTAATCGATCATCTGTGCTTCGAGGTCACCCCGACGCCGCTTTGCATCCTGGAGCTCGAGTCGTGCCTTCTGATCGAGCGGGTCGTTCAGCTCCGAAAAGCCGTTCGCCATCTCCATACCGTAGATGAAGAGCTCGAACCGCTCGGTCAGCCCCTCGTGCTCGCGGTGCTTCTTTGCAAGCGGCGAGTTCTCGATGGGAAAATCGTAGATGAACGTCGGCTGAATGAGCTGTTTTTCGGCGAAGTGCTCGAAGAAGAGGACAAGGTACTCCCCCCACGTCGCCGCCTCTTCGTAGCCCTCGACGTTATGCTTCCGTGCAAATTCCCGGAGCTCGTCGACGGCGTGATCCCGGACGGAGATCCCCGCATACTCGCGCACCGCCTCGTCCATACTCATGCGTTTCCACGGCCGCTCGAAGTGAAGAGTCGTCTCCTCGAACGGAATCTCCGTCGAGCCGCAGATCTCGCCGGCGAGCTCTGAAAAGATCGCCTCGGTGAGATCCATCATATCGTTATAGTCCCGGTACGCCTCGTAGATCTCGACCATCGAGAACTCGGGGTTATGGTTGGTGTCGATATCTTCGTTGCGGAAGTTCTTGGCGATCTCAAAGACTTTGTCGAATCCACCGACGAGAAGGCGCTTTAAGTAGAGCTCCGGAGCAATCCGGAGGTACAGCTTCTGCTCGAGGTAGTTGTGGTAGGTCGTGAACGGCCGTGCGTTCGCCCCCCCGTAGATCGGCTGCAGTGTCGGTGTCTCGAACTCTAAAAAGTCGCGATCCAGCAGGAATGTGCGGAGACGGGATATAATCCTGCTCCGTGTCCTGAACGTCTCGCGGCTCTCCTCGTTCATGATGAGATCGATGTACCGCTGCCGGTAGCGCGTCTCGACGTTCTTGAGACCGTGGAACTTCTCCGGGAGAGCGCAGACGGACTTTGCAAGGAGAACGACATCGTCCACCCAGATGGTGAGTTCGCCCATCTTTGTCCGGAAGACGTGGCCGGTCACCCCGATAATATCTCCGTTGTCGAAGTAATCCTTAAAGAGGTCGAACTTCTCCTCGCCAAGGTCGTTCTTCCGGATATAGAGCTGGATCTTGCCGGTCGCATCGCCGATATCCGCAAAGATCGTCTTCCCGTGATGGCGAATGATATAGATCCGGCCTGCGGTGGAGACCGCACCTTCGCTCTTCTCATGGGTCGCACCGTCGAAACGCTCTTTGATCGTCTGAACCGTATCCTTTCGGTCGAACGAATACGGATAGACCGTAACGCCGCGCTCCCTCAGGATCTGTATTTTATCTATCTTCGATCTCTCAAAACAGAGATTGTCCGTGTCATTCATGGGGTCACCATCTCCCTTCTCACCGTGCAGCCGTGCTCCCTCGGGCTCCTTCACGGCAACCCTCCTCTGGGCCAGGAAACGGATCGCAGTCGTCTGCGATCGATACCATACATATTCCACGCCATTGCTATTTAATGTGGGGTGAAACGCAGTTCTCTCCCTCGGGCACCGCCGTCGGAAATCTCCGCGGATCAGGCAGAGAGAACTGAATCCGGATACTGCCGGCCTATCCCGGATGCCCGCCACGGCACGCCCGCATGAACGCACGGATCTTCTCCCGGTCTTTGACACCGGGGCCGGCCTCGAGCCCCGAACAGGCGTCCACCGCATACGGGCGGACGGTATCGATCGCCTCCTCCACATTCTCCGGCGTGAGCCCGCCGGCGAGGATGACCGGGACGGGCGACTCCTCGACTATCCGCCGTGCAAAGACAGGGTCGTAGAGGCATCCGGTGCCCCGGCTTGCATCCACGATCACCGCATCGCAGTCACCCCGCGGCATATCAGGGGGTTTTATGACCCTGATGAACGCCACGTCCCGGACAGCGGGGAGCGGGAAGTCGTGCGAGATCTGTACGGCCGCAGGGCAGAGCGCGAGGATACGTTCGAGGTCTTCGGGCGAAGCCGTATGCGTGACGCAAACCGTCCGAACCCGGGAGCCGACGGCTGCGATAATCTCCCCTGCCTGCTCAAGCGTAATCTCCCGGGGCGAGTCGCTGCAGACGATCATCCCGATGGCATCCGCTCCGAGAGATGCACTATACACCGCATCGTCCACCGTCATGACCCCGCAGATCTTCACGCGCATACAGATCACAACTCCACTTTCCTTCCCGACAGGTAGGACGCCATCGATGATGAATGGACGTGTCGGCATCGAAACGCAACACATAAGAGTTTGGCGAATGAGTGTGATTGAAGAGCATATGGATGAGAGTCGAAACCGAAGGGAACGGATGGACGAACTCTCTCAGGTGATACGCGAATGCAGGAAATGCCCTCTCTGGGAGGATACGCATAACGCGGTCCCGGGAGAAGGGAACGCCACGGCAAGACTGGTCTTTATCGGTGAGGCTCCGGGCAGGCAGGAAGACCTTACCGGAAGGCCATTCGTCGGCCGCGCAGGTTCCCTCCTCGAGAGACTCCTCGCCGGGATCGGGCTTGCACGATCGGATGTATTCATAGCGAACATCGTCAAACACCGGCCTCCGGAGAACCGTGATCCACGGGAGAGCGAGATCGAGGCCTGCACCCCCTACCTCGACCAGCAGATCCGGTTGATTGAACCCGAGATTATCGTCACGCTCGGGCGGCACTCGACCCGGTACATCCTCTCCCGGGTGCCGATTGAGTTTGAGAAGATCACCGAGATCCGTGGGAAGGTCTTCGCTGTTACGTTCGCCGGTCAGAAGGTGCGCATTATCCCGACACTTCACCCTGCAGCGGCCCTCTACAACCCCGCATACAGGGCAGACCTCGAAGAGGACTTCCGGACGATCCGGGACGAACTCGCAGTCACGGAGCCGCGTTAGGAGACGCCCGGTATGCCGAAAGAGAGGTCCTGCGGTGCCGTCGTCTTCCGGAGAGATCGGGAGATCGAGTATCTGCTCCTGCAGTACGGGGCGGGCCACTGGGATCTCGTCAAGGGACACGGGAGGCGGGGAGAGAAAGAGAAGCAGACCGTACTCCGGGAACTCGAGGAAGAGACCGGGATCGTCGACGCGTGGTTCATCCCGGATTTCCGTGAGGAGATCCACTACTTCTTCCGGCGCCGCGGAGATACGGTCTACAAGGAGGTCGTCTACTACCTCATGGAGACACGCAGCCGGGACGTGCTCCTCTCGGACGAGCATATCGGCTACCGGTGGCTGCCGTTCGAGCAGGCGATCAGAACAGTCACCTTTAAAAATTCACGTGACGTTGTCAAAAAGGCGCAGGGACACCTGAAAGCGGAGATCTCACCCAACGGGTGACCACTCTCACATCTACCTGCGATCCGCTGCAGGGGCGGAACCACCCCTCTCCGCCCCCTCCCCTGACCGGACGGCCAGCAGGAAATCCTTGAGCAGCGGGATCTCCGTCCGGACAACCTCGATTCCTGCTTCGGCAAAAAGATATGCCGGCCCCTTTCCCTCCATACTTTCCCGGGTGACGACGATATCGGGCTTCTCGGCAAGAAGCCATCGTGCCGTCTGCAGGCCCTTCCCCTTCTCAACCCCGGTATAGGGATTGGCAATGAACCGCATCTCCTCTACCCTCCCGGAAGATCGGTCGATGTCGACGACGGCAAACGAGGGGGCCTCCCCAAAGTGAGGACTGATCGTGCCCTCCCCGTCCCCAAGTGCCACGGCATACCGCATGTGCGTCGACGACGACGGCTCAAGGTGCAGGACGACCCGGTCGACGCCGGGTATGGCATCCCGTATCTTCTCCTTGATTCGCTCGGCGATCCGGTGCGCCTGCTCGAGGTCGCCGATCCTGAAGGCGACATCCGCCTCGACAAAGACGTATCTGCCCGAGTTGCGGCCGGTGATGCGCCGCACATCGGCGACCGCAGGTTCGGCGAGGATGATCCTCCGAAGCGCCTCAAGCGTCTTTTGATCTACCGACGCATCGAGGAGCACCCGCATTCCGGAAATGAGGATGCCCCACCCCGCCCGCAGAATAAAGAGTGCGACGATGACGGCGGCAACCCGATCAAGAGGAAGACCGGACGCACTGCCCGCCAGGGCAACAAAAACGATCGCTGATGAGAGGACATCCGCCGTGAACTGATTGCCGTCGGCAACGAGGCTCGGGGAGTTGTACCGGCGGCCGACACGCATCTCGTACCGGCCGAAGAGAAACGGCACGGGAATCAGGAGCGCCACTGCGGCGAGCACCAGCGGATCATACGATACCACCGCCCCTTCACGGAAGAGCGCCTCCCGCACGATCTCGTAAGCGGTCAGGAAGAGGAGCAGCGCGATGATCACCGAAACGACGTTCTCAATCTTATAGAGGCCGTAGGGAAACTGCGGGCTCTTCCGCGTCGAGATGACGAGGCCAAGGATCAGGGCGATCGACGCGAAGACATCGACGAGGGAGTGAACCGCATCAGCCTGCAGCGCCAGACTTCCCGTGATCAGCGAGAGCAGGTATTTGATAGAAACCAGCGAGATATTGAGCGCCAGTGAATAGACGGCCACCCGGCGGATGGGTGAACCGAATACTCCGTCCGCTTCCCTATCTCTCTCCATACAATCACCGACAGAGGCTCTCGCGCAGCAATCGGGATTTTTCTCCCGAATACCATTTAGGTCTTTGTGCCGTGACATACAGAACCGGATCTGGCCAGTGTTCAGATATGCCCGGAGTGCCTAGCCAGAGTCATGCACAAACCTTATCCTCCCGCTCCCCGTATGGCTCCCTGAACCATGGTGCTCGAACAGGTCATCGGGGTCATCGAGTCGGGGATCGGCATCTTCGGTGCGATCTTTATCGTTTACGGAGCAATTATCGCAATCTACCAGCTCCTGAAACGGGAGACCCGCATACAGTGGTTGAGTTACCACGACATCAGGTGGACGTTCACCACGCGGATCCTGATCGGCCTCGAGTTCTTCGTGGCCGCCGATGTCCTCAAGACCATCCTCGAACCGACGTACCAGGATCTGGCCGTGCTCGGTGCCATCGTCGCCATCAGAACCGTCTTGAGTTACTTCCTCGGGAAAGAAATGCAGGAGATGCCGGAAGACAAAAAGATGTAATCAGACCTCGTGCTCCGCCGGAGGAGCGACGGATCACCTTTTCTCAGGTCTTCCCACCAACACCTGCACGCGGGTGTATCGATCCGGATTGGCCTTTCACCCGGGATCTGGTCGGCATCCCCAAAAGAAACAATGTTCCGGGAGATGCAACAGGTCTCGTAAGGCATATCGCCAGCATCCGGAGCAGCACGATGGAGGAGAAGAAGATAAGGAGAGAATCAGAGGAGAGCGTCAGGGAAGCGTACCGCGTTTTTAACGTTCTTTTCATATCCGTCTTCTCGGCCGTGCTGGGCCTCGGGATCATCGTTCCGCTCCTGCCGTTTTACGCCGAAAGCCTGGGGGCGAGCGGCATCTGGATCGGGATCATCTTCTCCGGTTTGGCCGTATCGAGAGCCGTCTTCATGCCGATCATCGGAAACCTCTCCGACCGGAGAGGACGACGATCGTTCATTCTCGTCGGCCTGTTCATCTATACTCTTCTCCCCCTGGCCTACATCGCCGCAGACTCGGTCTACCTGCTGACGGCCGTCCGGATATTTCACGGGTTCGCCTCGGCGACGGGGTAGCCGTCCCGGCCGCAACGGCGGTCGTCACCATCGCTGGCAGGGAGATAGGCCAGGGGGCAGCGATGGGAGCCTTCAACACGGCAATGAGCATCGGCATGGTCACCGCCCCGCTCATCTGCGGGGCGGCGATGGATCTTGCCGGAGTGCAGTATGTCTTTCTCTTCTCGGGGATCGTTTCATTCCTCTCCATCGGAGTCTTCCGGTGGATGGCCGCGGATCAGAGCCTCTGAGAAGACTACCACCCCTTCATACCAGGTCTCCGCCACCCGAACCGGGGCGGGAGCGCATGCAGAATCCCGAGCATCCGGTGGCGGAAACTATTATTAGTGGCATCGTTAATGCTCTCGTGGTAGCATCGCCGACCATGCGGTGACGCCGCAGAACCATGCCTACGGGGGATATCTATGTCGGAGAGAATGCTGAGTGAAACTGAAGGATACGACCTGCTGAACAAACGCGGTATTCCGGTACCGCCGCACCGTCTGGTGACGAGCGCCGAAGATGCTGCAGAGGCCGCAGAGTCCATCGGCCGCCCGGTCGTCATGAAAGTCATCTCTCCGCAGATCGTTCATAAAAGCGATGTCGGAGGCGTGATCACCGGTATTGAAACAACAGAGAATGCAAAAGCGGCGTTCCGTGACATTATGGAGAAGAGTACCTCACGGGCACCGGGAGCAGAGATCACCGGCATCGTCGTCGAGAAACAGATGCCTCCGGGCCTGGAGGTGCTGATCGGCGGAAAGACCGACCCCTCATTCGGGAAGATCATCACCTTCGGCCTCGGCGGCAAGCTGGTCGAGCTCCTGCACGATGTCTCGATCCGCGTGCTGCCGATCTCCCGCGACGATGCACGGGATATGATCAAAGAGATCGACGGCTACCGCCTCATCCAGGGTTACCGAGGTGAAACAGCCAGAGATGAGGATGCGCTCGTCGATATCATCGCCAGCATGTCGGAGATCTTCACGGATAATCCGGCAATGCACGAGTTTGACTTAAATCCGGTCATCCTCTACGAGAAAGGCGCCCGTGTCGTCGATGCCAGGATCATCATGAACGAGGCGGTGATGCCCACAAGCACCCGGAAGGTCGCCGAGGTCCCGGAAGAGATCTTCTTTCCCCAGTCCATCGCCGTCATCGGAGCGTCATCGAACCCGAAAAAGGTTGGGTATGCCGTATTTCGTAATCTCCTCGAATTCCCCGGGCACCTGTACCCTATCAACCCAAACCGGACCGAACTCTTCGGAAGAGACGTCTATCCCTCGATGGATGCCGTTCCCGGGCCGGTAGACTGCGCCATCATCGCCGTCCCTGCCCGGTACATACCCGGCACCATTGAGGAATGCGGGAAGAAAGGTGTCAAACTGGCCGTCATCGTCACCGCGGGTTTCCGCGAGGCCAGCGAGGACGGAAAGAAGCTTGAGGAGGAGATAGTGAGAATTGCCGGCACCTACGGGGTCAGGATAGTCGGCCCGAACTGCCTTGGAATTATGCTCCCCCACCAGGGCATCAACGCGACCTTCGACCCGGTATCTCCAAAACCAGGGCACATCGCCTTCATATCCCAGAGCGGTGCGATCATCACCACGATCGTCGACTGGAGCCTGACCGAGGAACTCGGGTTTTCAGCCGTTTTCAGCGTCGGCAACCAGGCCGATCTCGGATTTGAGCAGTATCTGAAGTTCGCGGAGAGTCACCCCGTGACCCACGCGATCACCCTGTATATCGAAGAGATCCGGAACGGGCGATCGTTCATGAAGATCATGAAGGAGGTTGCGGAGACGAAACCGGTCATCGTCATCAAATCGGGCTCGTCACAGAAGGGGAAACAGGCGGCCTCGTCGCATACCGGATCGCTTGCAGGCAGCCACGACGTCTACATGGCGGCGTTCAGACAGGCGGGAGTGATCCCGGCGAGCGATCTCCGCGAGGCGTTCCAGCTCGCAGAGCTCCTCTCCTCGGAGGGCTACCCGAAGGGGAAACGGGCGATCGCAATCACGAGTGCCGGAGGATTCGGCGTCCTCGCCTCAGACTATGCCGAGAAGTACGGCCTCTCAATGGTCGATCTGCCGGACGACGTGAAAGAGAAGCTCAACTCGTTTCTCCCCAAGTGCTGGAACCACGCAAACCCCATGGATCTCCTCGGGGATACCGGTGTCGACCGATTTGCAGCGGTCTTCGATATCATGATCAGGCACCAGGACTTCTGGGATATCGCATTCGTCATCGCCGTTCCGACGATGCTCACGAACCCGACGCATCTGGCGAACGAGATGGTCAGGTTTTCACGCCATACCGAGAAGATGGTCGTCGGCTGTGTTCTCGGCGGCGACAGCATGAGGAGCGGCCTTCGGATTCTCCGGAGCTGCAATATCCCGAACTTCTCGGAGCTCGAGGACGCATTCAAGGCCGTCGGCAGCATCTTCGAAGCCCGGGGCGAAAGTCCCGACAGCGGCCGCATGTCCCCGGTTTCCGAGGGGCAGTGCATGTGGAGGGAGGCCGGCAGCCAGCAGGCACGCTGAAAGATACGAAGAACTATATCATCTATCGGCACACCGGAGCCGTATCTGATGAGGTAGAGTAGATGTTATTTGAAAAGGTGGTATCCGAACTCCTCGCCCACAACTCGTATATGATCGGCTCGGGGGGGGAAGCTGCGGTCATCGATCCGCGGCGCGACTGCCAGGTGTACACGAATATCGCAGAAAACCGGAATATGAAGATCACCCACATCTTCGAGACGCACAGAAACGAGGATTATGTCGTTGGGTCACGGGAACTGGCACGCCCGACCGGAGCCGCGATCTACCATAGCAGGAAAGCGGATTTCGGATACGGAAACAGCGTCTCGGAGGGGGATACCTTCTCCATCGGAACGCTCAGGCTCCGGGTGCTCGAGACGCCGGGACATACGAAGGAAAGCCTCTCATTCGTCCTCTCGGATACCTCCGTCTCCGACGACCCGCTCATGGTCTTCACCGGGGATGCACTCTTTGCCGGTGACGTGGGGCGAACCGACCTTGCCGGAGACGAGATGCGGGAGAAGATGTCCGGGATGCTGTACGACAGCCTCCATGAAAAGATCCTCCCACTCGGAGACGGCGTGATCGTATGCCCCGCTCACGGAGCAGGGTCGGTCTGCGGCGGCGATATCAGCGACCGGGAGTATACCACCGTCGGGTACGAGAAGAAGCATAACCCGCTCCTGCAAAGGACGAAACCTGAGTTTGTGGAGTACAAAATACATGAACATCTCTACGTGCCGCCGTATTTTGCGAAGATGGAAGAGGTGAACCTGCACGGTCCGCCGCTCATATACAACATCCCGTACCTCGCGGCGCTCACGCCGCAGGAGATCCTCGAGTATCGAAAGCAGGCTGCACAGATTGTCGATATCCGCTCGCCGACGAGCTTCGGCGGCGGCCATATTCCAGGAAGTATCAATATCTGGCGGGAGGGACTCCCTGCGTTCATGGGGTATGTGGTAAACTATGAAGACCCCATCATCCTCATCGACGACTTCAATCTCGACCTTGACCATGTCATCCGCCACTTCATCCGCCTCGGGTACGATAACCTGACCGGGTACCTTGCAGACGGGTTTGCCACCTGGTTCCGGCAGGGGAAGCATATCGAGAGAACCGGCATCTGGTCGCCGTACGATCTCAAAGAACACATGGAAGATCCGTCGATCTACATCCTGGACGTGCGGGATATCGCCCACCGGGAGAGGGATGGCTCTATTCCCGGGTCGCACCACATCTACGTCGGTCACCTCGAAGAGAGGCTCGATGAAATCCCGGAGGATACGCAGATCGTCGTGCACTGCGATGTCGGGTTCAAGGGAAGTCTCGGGGCCAGCATTCTCCAGAAGAACGGGTTTCCAAACGTCACCAACCTGCTCGGCGGAACACGCGGCTGGGAAGGGGCGGGTTTCTCCCTTATCCGGGATTAAAAGCTCTTCCTCCCTGGAGGACGCCTCACCGCTTCGCCGGCATCTCCTGCTCGAGCCGCACCGTGACGGGCACCGGATTTATCAGCGTATCGGTGACCGGTGATGTGCTCCTGCTCCGCCAAACAATCTCTGCGATCTTCTCAGGCGACGCATCGGCATCCACCCGGACGGTCACGCGGATGCTCTGGAAACCCGGCCGGACGTCCGTCGGGAGCTGTCGACTAAAGAATCCCTGCAGATCGATATCCCCCTCAAGGTCGAGTTCGACCGATCGGAGCTCGACCCCGTCTTCGGCAGCGCTGTAGGCGATCCCGACCGTGATACATGCGCCGAGAGCCGCAAGCACGAGTTCGGGCGGACTTGGCCCCCTATTCGTCCCGCCGACATCTTCGGTTTCGTCCGCGGCGATGACGAAGTTCCGGAAAAGCCCGGTTGAATGCGCCCCTTCATTCCAGTCCGTGATCCCGGTGAACGTGAGCAGGCCCTCATCCGGGTTCTTCCGGAGAGCGTTCACCGTAGTCCGGACGCGCTCCATAGCAACCCCGTTATCTATCACATTGATACCTCCGCCGAACGGGCATACCCGTGAGAGGTCATAACCGTTGCCCTCACGGCGGGATAAGGTGGTGAGGAGGCCGCGCTCACCTTCCCGGCAGAGGCGCTTCCCTCTCCACCCGGAGCAGCGAGAGCATCTCGCCGGCATCGGTCGTCGGGATGTCGCAGGCGTAGTTCGTGCAGACGTACGCGGTCGCCCGGCCGTCGAGCGGAACGATGTCCTGCGTGAAGGGGGCGACCGAGGCGATAGCAGGCGGCTCCTCGCCGGCAGGCCGGAAGAGAACGACTGCGTTTGGAATGAACTTCGAACGGAGTGTCCGGATCAGTGCATCGGTATCTTCGGCGCCGGGGTTGCCGGTGATAATCACCTCGTAGTTCGGGCCTATGGCAAAATCAAGTGCGATCAGGAGGAACGTATGGGCTGCCGGCATCGAACGGACGATCTCGGAGAATGCCCGTCCGGTACTGCGGGCAATCTCCTCAAACTCGAGGTTGACCGTCATCCTCCCGAGGATGAACAGGTCGAGCATGGCGACACTGTTCGCCGACGGTACCGCCCCGTCGTAGACCTCTTTCTGCCTGACCGGCACATCCTCCGCATCCTCCGGCATCGTATAGAAACCCTCCCGGGCGCTGTCCCGGTAGTGCGCGATCAGGTCGGCCGCGAGCTCGAGGGCAGCGATGAGATAGTCGACCCGGAACGTCGTCTCGTAGAGCTCCCGAAGCCCCCAGATCAGAAACGCGTAGTCGGCGGACGTTGCCGTTATACCGGCATCCCCTTCCCGATACCGGTGGAGAAGGCGGCCGTCGGGGCGGCGCAGGTGCGCAAGAACAAACGAAGCGGCCTTCTCGGCAGCGTCACGGTATTCGGTGGAGGAAAGCACCCTTGCGGCCTTCGCAAGTGCGGCGATCATCAGCCCGTTCCAATCGGTCAGGATCTTGTCGTCCTTCTGGGGAGGTACGCGCTGCTTCCGGGAATCAAAGAGCCTTCGGCGTGCCGACTCGATGAACCGCGACAGTTCATCCTCCGTCATGCCAAGTTCGGCGGCCCACGCCCGACGCGATCTCCGCATACGGAGGATGTTGCTCCCTGTCCTCTCCCCGGCCGCCTCTCCGGCGAAGTTGCCGGCCTGCCGCATGTCAAATATCCTCGCAAAACGCTCACCGTCTCCTCCCCCGAGAACCTCTCTGATCTCATCCTCTGTCCAGAGGTAAAATTTCCCTTCGATGCCCTCACTGTCCGCATCCTCGGCAGCGTAAAACCCACCATTCGGATCGGTCATATCCCGGAGGACGTAGGTGATGGTCTCCTCCGCCGTCCGACGGAACGCTTCGTCGTCGAACGCCTGGTAGGCCTCGACGTAGGCCATCACGAGCAGTGCCTGATCGTAGAGCATCTTCTCAAAGTGCGGTACGAACCAATCCGCATCGGTCGAGTAGCGGTGAAAGCCAAACCCGATGTGGTCGTATATGCCGCCCTGCTGCATGGCGCGGAGGGTCTTTTCCACCATGGCAGAAGCAGGCTCCGCCCCGGTTCTATTCCCGTAGCGCAAGAGAAAGAGAAGGTTTTGCGGCGACGGGAACTTTGGGGCGCTCCCAAAACCTCCGCGGTCTGCATCGAAACTCTGAAGCAGGGTCGTGTAGGCTTCTTCGAGAACTCCGGCATCGAGGTCTTCCCCGCCCGAGGTGCTCGCCACCTTTTCGATAGCCTCAATAACACTGCTCCCGGCCTCTTCGAGGTCGCTACGCTGCGATACCCAGGCGCGGTGAATGCGGGGGATCAGATCGAGCATACCGGTCATGCCATACCGGCTCTCCTTCGGGATGTAGGTCGCGGCAAAGAACGGCTTTCTCTCCGGAGTCATCAGGATGGTGAGCGGCCACCCTCCTCTGCCGGTCAGCAGGTGTGCGGCGGTCATATAGATCTGATCGAGGTCGGGGCGCTCCTCCCGGTCGACCTTGATGCAGACGAAGACATCATTGAGAAGTCTCGCCACCTGGCGGTCTTCAAAGGACTCGTGCGCCATGACGTGGCACCAGTGGCACGTCGAGTACCCGATGGAAAGGAAAATCGGTTTATGCTCCTCTCGCGCCTTTAAAAAGGCCTCTTCACCCCACGGATACCAGTCGACGGGATTGTGTGCATGCTGCAAAAGATACGGGCTCTTCTCCCGGATGAGCCGGTTTGGCGCTGCTGCCTGCTCATGTACAGCAGTTCCTTCTGGATTTCCACGGCCTCTGTTCATACGCTTCACGCACTGACCTGAAGGTACAGTTTAATAAAGGTACCGGAGAGGCCGGCATCTCCCAAAGAGCGGTTGAAAAGAGGAACGAATTGGTAAGACTATCTCATTCCGAGATTGGAATCTCCACAACCTCTTCGGGGGGCTGCTGCTTGTAGGGTACGTCCACCGCCAGAAGGCCGTTCCTGAAGGTTGCCTTCGCGCTGTCCGGATCGATGGGACAGCAGACGGCGTAAGTTCCGACATATCGGATATCCTCCCGCGACGCATCGATCGTGAAGCTGTCCTCCTGCATCTTGAACGAGATATTCTCTTTATCCACACCGGGCAATTCAACCTCGATGTGAAGTTGTTCACCGGCCTCATCAGCGTATGCACAGACACTCGGGGCTACTCTCACTGCTACCATAACCACACCTCCGACTCGCACCAGAGATCACTTCCGGATACTTAAACATTCCCGGGCCAGCGGGGAAGACCCCTGGAAGAGTTCAACCCTGCGAAGAAGAAACCCGGCAGAGTGCCCTTTCTGGCGATCCGGCAGACTTCCGTGCCGGGAGCACCGTGGCACCGGGAGGAGAAAGATATTTTATCACAGAGTCCAGAACTACCGATATGAGCGAGCGGTTCATCTTCACGAAGCACCGGACGAAATGCTATGCCTGTGGAGAAGTTGCTGACCAGAAAATCAAGGCGGTCTCGGCGCAGGCGCAGGTGGTCTGTTCGCACTGCGGCGCCACGCGGATCTTCCTCCCGAGAGTCGAGGATGTCGGGGCGGAGGGGTCATACACCCCTATCGGCTGCTACGATATCTGGGAGCTGGAGGCGGATGCTCCCTGCAAACGGTGCACCGTGACCGGGCCGCATGATCTCATCATTGGGTGCAACCACTTTACGACACGGTGCAGGAACTGCGGCTACACGCACTTCTATAAATTCAATCTCGAATACGTCGCCCAGTGTCCGATCGAAGAAGAAGGGGAAGGAGAAGGCTAACGGTCTTCTCTCACCATTGCAATTGCTTTCTTCGGGCATTCGGCGGCGCAGATACCGCAGCCCTTGCAGAACTCGAGATCGATAACGAGTTCCTGATCGATAACGCCATCCGGGCAGAACTGGGCGCAGAGCCCGCAGGCGTTGCACCGTTCGCGGTCTACTTCGGGGCGGAACGTCCGCCACGATCCCGTCTTTCCCGACGACGCTTCGGTCGGTCTGCTGATCGCAAGTCTCTCTCTCATATCTTCAACTCCTCGTAGGCCTTCTCAGCGGCCTGCACGTTTCGTTCGTCCGCAAACGTCTCACCGATTACCGCCTTCACCGAGGGGAGCGAGACGATCCCCATCCGGGCGAGGGCGCCGAGCACCGGTGTATTGAGGATGGGGCTCCCGGCAATCACCAGGTCGAGCGAGAGCGCGATCTCCGTCAGATCGACGTGGTGGGTGGTGCGACCGTCCCCGTCCATATCGTGCGAGCTGTTCAGCAGCACCACGCCGCCCTCTTTGAGTCCCTGCAGCACGTCTACAACGTCCATGATGCTTGTATCGAGGACGATGACGAGATCGGGCTTCTGAATCTGGGAGTAGACGCGGATCGGCTTATCGTCGATCCTGACGAAGGAGACGACCGGCGCACCCCGGCGCTCCGCACCGTAGAATGGGCAGGCCGTCGCATGTCTGCCGTCGCGGAATGCCGCGAGCGCTAAAAGCCGTGCGGCCGTTACGCCGCCCTGACCGCCGCGGGAGTGAATCCGGATCTCATACATTGCTGCTCACCCCAAACCAGAACTCCTCTCCGGGCTTTCGTGTCCTCACGAACCCGGCGATATCGTCGTACGTGACCTCCTGGCCGCCGAGCCCCGCAATCACGCTGTAAGGCTCGGCACCGGTCGTCGAGCGGATGGAATGAGCAAGGACACCGCCAAAGCCGAAGGAGTAGTCGCGATCGATGACGACGACATCCCGACCGGCGAGGTCGAGCTTCGGGAACGGGCGGAACCAGCGCAGGCGCATGGAGCCCGCGGCAATCCCTTCCTCCCTGAGGAGATCCACGGCGACCTCGGCCTCCTTGCCGAGCGTTCCCATCGCAACGATGACGACCTCGGCGTCCTCGCAGCGGTAGTCTTCGGTCACGCCGTACGTCCGCCCGAACCGCTCCGCAAAATCACGCTCGACCTCGGCGATGACGCCCACGGCGTCACGCATGGAGCGCTCCATATCCCAGCGGAACTTGTAGTACCTGGTCGGCCCGGTCAGCGGCCCGTAGACACAGGGGTTCTCGACGTCGATCGCATGGGGAACCCGTACCGGCGGGACGAAGTCCCCGGGGTCGACCGCTTCGAGCGACTGCGTGATGTGGCTTAAGGTGAACCCGTCGAGGTTGACCATCACCGGCAGGAGGACATCCTCGTGCTCGGCGATCCGGAAGGCCATCAGGGTTGCATCGTACGCCTCCTGGACGGTGCTCACGAAGACCTGCAGCCAGCCGGTATCCCGCTGGGAGAACGCATCCGTAGTGCTCCGCCCAGACGTTCCACCCGGGTCCGAGCGCACGGTTGACGTTCGCCATCACAATCGGAAGGCGGGCGCCTGCCGCCCAGTGGACCATCTCGTGCATATAGAGGAGCCCGTGAGAGCTCGTCGCGGTGAACGTCCGCACGCCCGCCGCGCTAGCCCCTATACAGGCGGCCATGGCGGAGTGTTCGCTCTCCACCGGAATGTACTGGGCCGCAAGGTCTCCGGCCGAGACGTACTCTGCGATCTGCTCGACAATCTCCGTCTGGGGCGTGATCGGGTACGCGGCGATGACGCCGGGTTTAACCGCCTTCACCGCTGCGGCCACCGCTTTGTTTCCTGTTGCAATCGTCAGCATATGCCTTCCGCCTCCCGGGAGAGCCGCGTGTTCGTCGCCTGAACCTGCCGGCGCATCTCTTCGAGAATCTCCGGAGTGATACCTTTGAAGCGCCCCTGTCCCTTGATGTAATCCTCAATCGGGAGGGGGTTCTTCATCGCTGCCTTTGAGGGGCCGTTTATTGTAAGCGCGCCGTTTTCACGCTCATAGAGAACCCACGTGCCGCTCCTGACCGCCAGTTTTCCCATCTCGACGGTCTTCTCCGAGGAGTACCGCCACCCGGGAGGGCACGGAGCAAGAATATGGATGAACTTCGGCCCCCGGATCGAGAGCGCCTTCTTCACTTTCTTATAAAGGTCGAGGGGATAGGCACTGCAGGCCGTCGCCATATACGGCGGGTTGTGCGCCTCAACGATCCGGTCGAGGTCTTTCTTCGGCGTCGGTTTGCCGCCGGGGGTCGTGGTGGTACGGGCACCGAGCGGGGTTGCGCCTGACCGCTGCATCCCGGTGTTGCCGTACGCCTCGTTATCGTAGCAGATATAGAGAAAGTCGGTGCCACGTTCGAACGCTCCGGAGAGGGACTGGATGCCGATATCAACCGTCCCACCATCACCGGCGTAGACGATAACGTTCGTATCTCGCCCGAGAGCACGGAATGCATTGCTCATCCCGGATGCGCAGGCAGCTGCCGCGGCGAAGGCGATATTGTAGACGGGGATGTCCATCGCCGTGTTCGGGTAAATTCCCTGAATGACACTGGTACAACAGGCCGGGACGACCAGAACAGTATCAGGCCCTGCGGCTTTTGTAACGTACCGCAGGCACAGGGAAGAACTGCACCCCGCACAGGCGGATGTACATTTCAACAGGTATTCTTCTTTCGGGATTGCGGTCATTCACATCCTCCTTCACTAATCTGTCATCAATTATAATGAGGGTTTTGCAGTTACCCGGGTTCCGGAACAAAGGTGTCCCCACGGAATACGACGATATATACCTGCACAATACCGTTAAATACTTCAAACGTGCCCTTTTGGTAAGGAGAACTTCTTATGTCCGATTATACCAGTAACGGCGAGCGGGGCGAGGGTATCATCCCCCCGCCACCCGACACCGGGGAACCTGAGGAGAGGCCGCATGGAGACGCACCGGCGCTTGAGGAGGGAACAGAGCAGGAGAGCAGGATCGTCAGGCCCGCCCCTCCACCGCCAGCAGCACCGAAACCGACGCCGGTCGCGACGTCAAAACGAAAGAGCACGCATACGGGGCTTAAGATTGCTCTTGCCATCATTGTTGTCGTTGCCGTTCTCGCGGTTGCCGCAGTTGCCACCCTGAACGTAGAGGAGACGGCAGCGAGCACCTCCGTATCGTATCCGTATACCGTCACCTACGATGTCCTCTTCCCGAACTCCGAGGTCGTCAGGCTCGGCAACGTCGAGATCCTCGCGATCCCCCAGGCAGACAAGGTGACGCTCTCCGTCAATAAACAGCCCATCGAACTTGCGATCGGTGAGAAACAGGAGATCTCTGCAAAGCACGCCGTCATACGCACGCTCGGTGTCCAGGTGGTAGCGTTCGACTTCAAGATCGACGGCACCTACCGCGGGATGGTGGGAGACCGCGCCGATTTCTATCTCGCGTTCCAGACGTCACGGCAGGTACCGTCATTCCTGATCGATCAGCTCCTGCCGCGCAACGTCGAGGCGAGACCCGTCTAGATAGGGGTTCTCTCCCACCTCCCCTCTCAGAGAAGAGTCTCTCCCGACCCTTCTTCGCAGACAGTCACGCCGACGCCCATGACGGCGAGCGACAGATATATCAATAAGAAGCAGCCATTCCCCTCACGATGGGACGCTGGTTGACGAGACTCGGCCTGAGCCTGCTTGCGATCGGGCTGGTTGCCGCCCTGCTCTGGCTGCTGTACCTGTACCCGGAGATCGTTCTCGTATACGAGCTGGGCCTTATCGGCCTTGTATGCGGCCTTGAACTGCTCAACAGCTCGTCACTGAAAGCACGTCCGTTCGTAGGCTACCTCAGGATCACGCTGGTCGCCGGTCTTGTCATCTTCGGCCTTATCGTGATAAACAAGTTCCTGGTTCTGCTCGGGGGATAGCGCCCCGGCACCCCTCTTTCTCTCCGAAAAATCCTCTCCGCCCGTCAGAGAAGAAGGCCGGACGGTAACGGCACTGCCGGTAGTCCCGGCCGCTCTCCCGCACCCTCACGAGGGCAGGATTCGATATGCGGGAGAGGCGAAGAATTAAATAGGTGAATGGGCTTCATCAGAGTATCCTCATCATATGGAGATGCCCTGCACCAGAGACGAGTCGGCAGGAAGAGAGCACCCTGCCGACGAAGATTTACTGCCGGCGGAGGAAACCGCACCGGGATTACCGGGAACAGGGCTGAAGGGAGACGATAACGTGGTTTTCGAAGATCTCATCAATAAAACAGTCTGTGTCGCAGGCCTCGGCTACGTCGGCCTTCCGCTTGCCGACAGCTTTGCAGAACACCTATCGACAATCGGCTTTGATATCGACCAGAGGAAGATTGCCGCCATTGAAGCACGGGAGAGGAACCGGATCACCGCCACATCCGACCCTGCCCGGATACGCGAGGCGGACTATGTGCTGCTCTGCGTCCCGACACCAGTCACGCGGTCGAAGGAGCCGGATATGCGCTTTGTCACGTCCGTTGCAGAAGTCGTCGGGAGAAACCTGAAACCCGGAGCGATCGTTGTCCTCGAATCGACCGTGTATCCCGGGGTGACCGAAGAGGTGGTAGCACCGATCCTCGAACGCGAATCGGGACTCCGGTGCGGGACCGACTTTAAGGTGGGCTACTCTCCGGAGCGGATAAACCCGAGCGACGAGGCCCATACGCTCGATAAGATCACCAAGATCGTCTCGGGGATGGATGCAGAGACGACGGAGATCCTTGCCGGCTTGTATGGACTGGTCACAACCGTCTACGTGGCACCCGACATCAGGACCGCAGAGGCGGCAAAGGTGATCGAGAACGTGCAGCGCGATCTCAACATTGCCCTGATGAACGAACTTGCAATCATCTTCCACAGAATGGGCATCGATACGGCATCTGTCCTGAAAGCGGCAGGAACGAAATGGAATTTTCATCAGTACACGCCGGGTCTCGTCGGCGGCCACTGTATTCCGGTCGACCCCTATTACCTCGTCTATCGGGCGAAAGAGCTCGGGTACCATCCGCAGGTGATCCTCGCCGGACGGGCGATCAACGACTATGTCCCCCGGCACATCGCCGAAATGGTTGTCAAGGGACTCAATGAGCAGGGAATGGTCATCAAGGGATCGAACGTCCTGATCATGGGACTGACCTACAAAGAGAATGTGCCCGATACCCGGGAAAGCCCGGTCAAAGAGATCGTCGCCTATCTGAAAGAGTTCGGTGTCAACGTATACGGCCACGACCCCCTGCTCTCCCTGAGCGAGATGGAGACCTTCGATCTTGTGCCGCTCGAGGAGATTGACGTCAAGGCCGATGCCGTCGTCGTCGCCGTTGCGCACGACCAGTTCAGGGATCTCTCGCTCGATCAGGTAGGCAGCATCATGAATTCGAGCAGAGTTCTCATCGATGTACGGGGAGTCTTTGCCGACAGAAACCCCGCCGGGGACGGGTTCTATTATAAGCGGCTGTGACTGCTCGAAAAGAGCGATTTTAACACATACGGGAATGCGGGGGTGTATCCCGCATCCCCTCATCCTGCGGCAAACCGGCGTTGGTTCGCCGCCGTTCTCCAAGAGGTGGTAACCAGGCGGATTTTTCTGCCGCACACCGTCAGGATGACGGCACGGCGGCAAGGTCGCTGGTTATGAGAAGTTTATCCAGTTTGGTACCGTCCTCTCTCCACATCACTTTCAGCGCGTGCTTGCCTGCGGAAAGGGTGTACTGACCTACTTTGTTCCACGTCCAGACCTTGCCGGTGGCGGGCTCCCACTTGAACGCCGCACCACCGTCGATAGAGACCCAGAACGAGTCCGTCGTGCTGTCCGGGGCGAGCGTTCTGCCGTGGATGGCATACTGACCGGCCGCAGACAGATCGAACGTGTAGGTTGCAGTTCCCGTGGTCGGCGCGGAGGCGCGTGCACCGGTGCCGGTCGGGACGACAATATACTTCCCGCCCGATGCGGCAACATCGTTGAGCGCCTGCATGGGTGCGACGAGCGTGCCGCTCTCCGCCTCAATCACAATATCTTTCTCGACCGGGATGTCGATGGGAGTTCCATCGCCCATACCTTCCGGTACAAAGGTCGGATCGCTGCTGACGACGACCTTGTCGATCTTCGTGCCGTCCTCACGTAGCATCACCTTCAGGGTGTGCGTGCCGGCGGCCAGCGGATAGGATCCCATCTTGTTCCAGGTCCACTCCGAACCTGTGCCCGGTTCCCACTTGAAGGCCGCACCACCGTCGATGGAGACCCAGAACGAGTCGTCCGTGCTCGACGGGGCGAGTGTCCGTCCGTGAACGGCATAGGTGCCCGAGGCGGGGACGGTGAACGTAACGGTTACCGCTCCATCCACGGGGGGCGAGGCCCGGTTGCCTGCACCCTGCGGTGCCCAGACGTACTTGCCGCCGGATGCGGATGCATCGGATGCAACGACCATCGGGCTTGCCGGGACTGCAGACTCCATCTCAACCCAGACCTGGGGGCTGGTCGGAGTCGGGGTCGGTGTGGGGGTAGGGCTCGGCGTCGGGGTCGGCGTCGGCGTCACAACCGGATCGGCCGCTCCGCCGGTGCCGGTCGGCACGAAACCGGGGTCATTGGTGGCGAGGAGCTTGTCGAGTTTCGCTCCGTCCTCGCGCCACATCACCTTCACGGTGTGGTCACCGGGGGTGAGCGAGTACGAATCCGACCTTCGTCCACTGCCAGTCGGTGCTCACGACGGGCGCCCAGCTGAATGCGGCTGCACCGTCGATGGAGACCCAGAACGAGTCGCTCGCGCTGTCCGGAGCACTACACCGGCCATAGATGGCGTAGGTGCCTGCCTCGGAGACGCTGATCCGGGAGGTCGCGGTTCCCTCGGTTGCCGGGGGCTGCACGGAATGTCCGGTTCCCTCAGGAACCCCGATGTACTTCCCGCCGGAGGCTGCTGTATCGGCAGCTGCCGTCATCGGTGCGGTTATGCCGGCCGCTTCAGCCTCGTACCAGAGGTACACCGGATTATCGACAGGAGTCGGCGTCGGGGTAGGTGTCGGTGAAATCACACCGGAGCCGACAACGACACCGCTTGTGTCGACAGCCGTTCCGCCGATGACCTTGACGGCGCTCGTGCTGGTCGTGGCGATCGTACCGGTCACCTTAACGCGCTGGGCGTTCTCAAAGCAGAGAACGATCGATGACTTACAGTTCTGGGCGTGGATATCGATCGTGCTGTCGGTCAGCGGGCCGTTCCACATACTGTAGGCAAACGGATCGTCGGATGCCGTCGTCGCCGCGAACTTGGCTGCCGTGACGGTCGAAGAGCCCGTGTGCAGCGGGTAGCCTGCAGCACCGTTCAGGTAGAAGTCCTCGACCTTCATGTTCCAGGCCTTCGAGAGGACGATCCCCTGGCGGACGGCGTCGTTCGAGGTGCAGTTCGTCATGGTGATATCATGGCCGTGCCTGACCACGAAGCCGTACCAGGAGGCGTCGTCCCGGCAGTTCACGAAGGTGTCGTCGGAACACTGGCTGACACTACCGCCGCTGACCAGATACCCGTGCTTGTTGTTGTACGAGTAGCAGTTCTCGAGGTTGCATCCCTTCGGGACGGTGAACCCGGCGCCGAACATGCACTTGTCTTTGCCCTTCTGGGCGTTGTTGACGCTGACGCAGTCCTTGAAGTTCACGTTCTTGCTGCTCAGGTATGAGAAGCCCTCGAGGTGGAACCCGCTCTCCTGGTTGCCTTCTGCGTAGCAGCCGACGATCCAGGCATTCTCGATGTTGTTCTTCTCGAGGATGTCAAACCCGGTCACCCACGGCCCCGTCGAGACGGAGCTGTATCTGCCGCAGTTGATGAGCTTCGCAGTTGATGTACCGGACGTTCTTGATCAGGTTCGGGCTTCCCTCACCGCTGTTCAGGAACCCGTAGCGGCCGCAGTCGATCGCCTTGCAGTTCACGAACTCGACGTCCTCGACGACTTTGTTGGCCGCCCAGACGTAGAATCCGCCGATCCGCGAGTTGTCGACCGTCATCGTCACATTACGGACACGGGCGTGGTTGGTCTCGATGAGCATGTCGGCCTTGCCGGTCACCTTGAAGTCGGCGAACGTCACGTACTGTGAACGGATCCGAAGGCCCCCGTCGCCCGGAAACTTCAGGATTGTGGCGTCAGGCCCCTCGCCTTTCAGCGTCTTGTACGCGGCGGGCTGCAGGTTGCCGGCACAGTTGTACGTTCCCTTCAGCAGGAGAACCGTTCCGCCGCCGGCAGGGAGGGCATTGAGGGCGGCCTGAATCTCGACATGGTCGTTAGACCCGTCGCAGACGTATTTGGCCGACGCCTTTGCTGCTGCACTGCTGTCGCTTGCTGCTACGAGGATTGTCGTCGTGCTTCCGCCGGACTCAGCCCAGTTCGAGCCGGTAGCGGTGCGAAGCTGCGTCACGGTATCCGCGACCTTTGCATCGGAATACCGGAGATCCTGGAAATCTGTCGATGTCGCTGCTGATGCACTCATCGGCACAATGGCCGATGCAAAACAGAGCACCAGAAATACTGAGATTACTTGTCTTGCTGATGGTCGATCTCCCATTACTCACCTCCGTTTCTGGGGTTGATGCATTATCTATGGAGAATTGTATAAGAAGTTTCTTAATTTTATCTGACTATTATTATAAGTCGCATGCCCAAAATAATGGGATATATTAGTCCTTTTTGCTAAATCTAAGAGAATCAGGAAAGGAGGGTTTGGGTTAATTATTAATACTAAGAATCGGCCGCGGTGCAGCCCGATAATGCGTCCGTAGGGCGGGGCGATTCCGGAGTACGGGGGGCGGATAGCGACCCCCCATGCCCCGTGCAGGAGCCTTCCCAAGAGAGAGGCCGCCTGCCGGACCCTGGAAAACACGCATACCTTACCCCATCCGATAGCAGGAATCAAGACCGTGCCGCACCAGCGCACCACTCGGGCATAATCGCCGGGGTTGACTGTCCCGCCTCTCCCGGGAAGGCGTCTGGGTGCTCATCGGCGTATGCAGAAACGATAACGGCACCGCCTGTAAAAAAAGAGAAGGGAATTTAGAGTCTCAATCGATCAGCGGTATCAGAATCGGTACCAGAATTGGTTTCAGTTCCGGAATAGCGCCGCCGTTCGAGACCACAACACCGGAGACATCGACGTTCGATCCCCCGATGACCTTCACCGCATTGGGGCTGCTCGATACGATGTTGCCGGTTACGGTCACTCTTTCTGCGTTCTCAAGGCAGATGACGGTATCCGATTCACACCCTTCAGCATTGATATCGATCGTGCTGTCGGTGACCGGCCCGTGCCACATGCCCCCGGCGAAGGGATCGTCGGCAGTCTTGGTTCCGGCGAACTTTGCAGCCGTGACGGTCGAAGACCCGGCATGCAGTGGGTATCCTCCGGCGTTCCTCATGGTGAAGTTCTCGACCGTGAGGTTCCAGGCCTTCGAGAGGACGATTCCGTCGCGTTCAGCGTCGTTTGAGACGCAGTCGGTGATCGAGCTGTCGTAGCCGTGACGGAACATAAAGCCGTACCAGGAGGCGTCGTCCCGGCAGTTCTTCATGGTGATATCATAGCACTTGCTGATGCTGCCACCGCTGACGAGGAAACCGTGCTTGTTGTTGTACGAGTAGCAGTTCTCGAGGTTGCATCCCTTGGGGGTCGTGAACCCGGCGCCGAACATGGCATTCTCTTTGCCCTTCGCGGCATTGTTGATGCTGACGCAGTCCTTGAAGTTCACGTTCTTGATGTTCAGATACGAGAAGCCCTCGAGGTGGAACCCGCTCTCCTGGTTGCCTTCCGCGTAGCAGCCGACGATCCAGGCATCCTCGATATCGTTCTTCTCGACGATATCAAACCCGGTCACCCAGGGGCCGGTATTGACGTAGCTGTCCCGTCCGCAGTTGATAGCTTCGCAGTTGATGAACCGGACGTTCTTGACGAGTTTCGGCGACCCTTCACCGCTGTTGATGAACCCATAGCGGCCGCAGTCGATCGCCTTGCAGTTCACGAACTCGACGTCTTCGACGACTTTGTTGGCCGCCCAGACGTAGAAGGCACCGATCCGCGAGTTGTCCACCGTCATCGTCACGTTGTGGACGCGTGCATGGCTCTGGGCAACGAGCAGGTCGGCGGTGCCGAGGATCGTGAAGTCTGCAAAGGTTACATAGGACGAACGGACTCGTGGTCCGCCCACACCCGGAAACTTCAGGATTGTGGCGTCGGCGCCCGAACCTTTCAGCGTGGTGTAGGCACCGGGCTGCAGGTTGCCGGCACAGTTGAACGTACCCTCCGTCAGGAGGACGGTTCCGCCGGCGGGCAGCGCCTTGAGAGCGGCCTGAATCTCCAGGTGATCATTGACCCCGTCACAGGTGTAATCTGCCTGAGCCTTTGACGCTTCACCGGCATCGTATGCCGCCACAACGAGCGTCACCGTGCCTGCTTCCGCGGTAGCCCATTCCGAGCTCTCCGTGCGCAGGCTGTTTGTGTATTCCGACACTTGTTCTTCGGTCAGGCGCAGATCTTCGATAGGCGTGGCAGCGGTTCCGGCTGCTGTACCGGCCGGCATCATCGCCGACACCAGGCACAGCACCAGAACCGTGCTTATCACGTGTTTCATGGTTTGTCTGTATCTCAGGATTTCACCTCCGAGGTGACACCAGCTCATATAATAATAATTTTATAAAAACCTATTGAAAATAAACAGGAGTATGAGCACAAAGATCCAAAGCATTGAGGAGATATAGCGGAACTAAAGGCCTGTGAGAGGTTTTTTAGCAGAGATTACACCGGAGATAGTTATAAATATGCGATACTGCAGCAGTGCTGGCGGGCCCGGGAGGTTTGTGATGAACACTTCCCCGAACGAGATCACCGGGGACGAAAAACGCAGACGGAAGTGTAGACAGAAAAAAGATCGATGGCGGGGATGGCCGCCACCGGGCGGTGCTATCGGTGCGGTTTACCCACGAGGGGATCCCGCAACACTATTCCGCTTATGCGGTTGGGATAAAGACCGGGGCGCTTAATGTCTCTGCCACAGGTGCGTCGACCGTTGCAGAAGATACTTCTGCATTCACGCTTCCCGCAGCGGTGAATCCTGCAGTATCGACTGCCGTTCCACCGGCGACCCCTACCGGGTCTGCACTGGTGGTGACAGCGTCACCGGTGAGGGTAACCCGCTCGGCGTTCTCAAGGTAGACGATTGTGTCACATGTAACACCCTCGGCATGGATGTCAAGCGTGCTGTCGGTGACCGGACCGTCCCACATACTGTAGGCGAACTGGTCGTCCGATGCCTTCGTTCCGGCGATCTTCACCGCAGCCATCTCGGAAGACCCTGCATGGACTTTATAGCCTGCAGTGCCGACCAGCCTGAAGTCCTCGGCTCTGATGTTCCAGGCCTTTGAGAGGACGAGACCCTGTCGTGCCGCATCCTTTGACTCGCAGTTCGTCAGGGTGCAGTCGTAGCCGTGGCGGATCGTGAACCCGTAGTCCGATCCTTCATCGGTGCAGTTCACAAAGGTGTTGCCGAACCCCTTGCTGACGCTGCCGCCGCTGACGAGGTAGCCGTGCTTGTTGTTGACTGAGGTACAGTTCTCAAGCGTGGTACCCTTCGGGACGGTGAACCCGGCGCCGAACATGCAGGCATCCTTGCCCTTCGCGGCATTGTTGACGCTGACGCAGTCCTGGAACCGGACGTTCTCGATGTTCAGGTACGAGAAGCCCTCGAGGTGGAACCCGCTCTCCTGGTTGCCTTCCGCGTAGCAGCCGATGAGCTCGGCGCCGTCGATATCGTTCTTCTCGACGATATCAAACCCGGTCACCCAGGGGCCGGTCTTGACGTAGCTGTCCCGTCCGCAGTTGATCGCCTCGCAGTTGATATACTTGATATCCTTCACGAGCCGGGGCGACCCTTCGCCGCTGTTGATGAACCCGTAGCGGCCGCAGTCGATCGCCTTGCAGTTCTCAAAGACGGTGTCTTCGACGACATCGTTGGCCGCCCAGACGTAGAAGGCACCGATGCGGGAGTTGTCCACCGTCATCGTCACGTTACGGACGCGGGCGTGATCGTCCTCGATCATCATGTCGGCCTTGCCAACGACCTTGAAGTCGGCGAACGTCACCGACGGTGCACGGATCCGAAGGCCGCCGTCGCCCGGATAGTTCAGGACGGTGGCATCTTCCCCGGCACCCTGCAGGGTCTTTCCTTCCCCGGGCTGGATGTTGCCGGCGCAGTTGAACGTACCCTCCGTCAGGAGGACGATTCCACCAGCAGGCAGGGCATCGAGAGCCTGCTGAATCTCCACGTGATCGCTTGTACCGTCGCAGATGTAGCTGGCCTGAGTTTTTGCTTCTTCGCTGCTGTCATATGCAGCCACGACAAGCGTGGTTGATCCCGCTGCCGCCCCTGCCGGTGCAAAAACCGGAATGAGGCAGAAGACCAGGAGCACTGCAACCAGTCGTTTCATACTTCGCGTGTCTCTCATGCTGCTCACTCCTCACATGGAGGTAGATCTGCATCTCTGAATCGCAATATAAATAATTATCCTATAATATCACCTTTATAAAAATTGAGATCTGAGGAATAGGGCATATGATAATGGGAGTTTTTTATTTCAGGTTGAGAATAATAATTAAATCCGTGATGAGATGTAATATATACTAGAACTTCGATCAATATCGGAGCGTTTAAATAATCGCGCTGATTGGCCGGCGCCATCCCCGGTGAGTTTCGAGAATAGCGGGGAAAAACAGGTTTTTGCGGGCAGGGAAGACTGCGCAAGCCGCCTCTGCGAGAAAGCTTTCAGTTCAGGGGCAACTTCCTCTTTCCCGGCCTACCTGCTTACAGACGTGGGTTTCGGAGAGAAAGGGGGGTTGTGAACTACTTTCTCCGCCGGAGGAGGAAGATCACGGCAAAGCCTGCCAGAGCAAGACCGATACCAAAGCCGGGCTGCTGTGTCGGCGTCGGAGAGGCGGTCTCTGCTTCAGCAATGATATCGCAGTTGACAAAGGAGGTCTTCGCCCCGGTCACGAGGACGTTGCTGACCTTTACCTTCTCCCCGGCACGGTTCTCGATCCCGGCATCGAAGGTTTTCGCGTCCGTCTCTGTTCGAATAGTGCTGTCCTTAATCTGGATGGTACCGGCCTCGGAGACATCGTTATTCACAAAGATACCGTAGACGATATCCTTCTGCCCGCGAGAGACTACCGTGATATCGTGTAGCGTGACCTCCCGGCTCTCAGGCCCGGTCACTGTCAGGGCATGCGGCCGGGATGTTACGATATCACCACTCATAATAACCCCGTATGAGTCCTGAATCAACACGTCGTGGTGATCGTCGGCACCGCTTCCGACCGGCGCAATTCCGGCTCCTTGCTCCGAAGGTCTGCTCTTAAACGCCTCGACACTGATGTTGTGGGATCGATCGATGGTCAGGGAGCGGAGCTCTGCTCCGATAGCCTCGCATTCCTTAAGCGTGAACCCGGAACCATGATCGACGGTGAACCCGTAGTCGGAGCCGGTGTCGGTGCATCGGATAAAGGAGACATCGTGACCCTGTACGCTTGCGCCGTTGATCAGGAAGCCATGCTTATTGTTCTCCGAGGTGCAGTTCTCAAACGTGACCCCCTTCGAGACGGTGAACCCGGCGCCGAACGTTGACGCATCCTTACCCTTCTGGGCGTTGTTGACGCTAACGCAGTCCTGGAACCGGACGTTCTTGATGTTCAGGTACGAGAAGCCCTCAAGGTGGAACCCACTCTCCTGGTTGCCTTCCGCGTAGCAGCCGATGAGCTCGGCGCCGTCGATGTCGTTCTTCTCGACGATGTCGAACCCGGTCACCCAAGGCCCCGTGGAGACGGAGCTCGCCCGCCCGCAGTTGATCGCCTCGCAGTTGAGGTACGTGATATCTTTTACGAGCCGCGGTTCGCCTTCGCCGCTGTTGAGGAACCCATAACGGCCGCAGTCGATCGCCTTGCAGTTCTCAAAGACGGTGTCTTCGATTATGGTGTTGGCCGCCCAGACGTAGAAGGCGCCGATCCGGGAGTTGTCCACCGTCATCGTCACGTCACATATGCGAGCATGGCTCTCGGCGATGAGGATATCGGCAACCCCGGTGACGGTGAAACCTTTCAGCGTAACCGACGGGTGATAGACCCTGATTCCGCCGGCCTTCGGGAAGGCAAGCGTGGTGGCCTCAGGCCCGGCTCCTTCGAGCACGGCTCTTGCCGGGGGTTCGATATTGCCGGCGAGGTTGTACGTCCCTCCCGCGAGGCGGACGGTACCACCGCTACCAGGCAGGGTGTTGAGAGCCTGCTGGATCTGAACGTGATCGTTGACTCCATCGCAGATGTAACTGGCCTTCGCTTTTTCGGCTGCGTTGCTATCGCTCGCAGCCACAATAACGGCAGGAACATCGGCACCGACACCTGGGTCTGTCAGAAACGGAGCCAGAATCATTCCGAAAATCAGGAGTACCACTGCAATCAAGAGGATCACGCTACCGGTTAACTTCAAGGTCTCACTCCGCTCACATGGTGCATTGCGTCCGATATGCTGTATGCGGATACCAACGAGGTAACCACCTGTAACCCGGATAAACTATATAAACATTTCCTTTAAAGGCCAAGTTCTCCATTCGCCAGCCAGAGGCATTCACACCCTCGGGAAGACCGGAATTTCCAAAAAACTCCGAGAATCATACGGTGGAAGACACCCAAAAAGCGTATATCGAGGAGTTCCCATCCCGTTGCAGCACCGGTCATAACGGCATCGAGCCAACCGGCTTCCGGGAATCCTCTGCCGATTCGCCCCGGTGACCATAGCGCCCGCCCGGGAAGGCAGGGGAGACCGGATGCACAATGTATAAATATACGAACGGAGCTGACAACGAGACGACCTGCATAGATGCGGATTGAAGCGACCGGAGATGGAAGGAGAAGAGCCAGCCTCTCACAATCTTCCCATACCGTTCATCATGATCTTCCACCCCGCATCAGTTTCGATCGTGAGCCACGGCATGGAGACTACCGGGCTCTTCTGCCCACCTTCAGGTATATCCGGAGGAGCCGAAGCTCCGCAGGATAGCGTAACCATATACCAGGGTATACAGGACATATCCGGCACTGACAGATGAAAAAGGAGTCGACGAGTAATTATGAAACTACCCATACCGAAAAGCATCGACGATGTACGGCAGCTCCTTACCGATCCACTCTTTAAAAACTCGTTCTTTATTCTGTCCTCCAATGTCATGGGGATCGTCTTTAGTTTCCTCTTCTGGCTCGTTGCCGCAAGGCTGTACCCAAAAGAGGACGTCGGTGTCGCAACCGCTCTTCTGTCGGCAACGGGACTCCTTATCCTCCTCACGCGGTTCGGGCTCGATCAGTCTATCATCCGGTTCTTCCCGCATGGGAACAAGGATAAGATTCTGAGTACGACCATCATGGTGTCGACGGCGTTCGCACTGCTGCTCGGCGTGATCTTTATCACGGGCATCGACACCTGGTCTCCCGACCTCCAGATCGTCAAGCTCTATCCGCTGATCTTCCTCGGCATCCTCGGCCTCGAGTCGACCGCCCACTACGTCGGCCTCTCATTCCTCGCCATACGTAAGTCGGAGTATACATTCATCAGAAACCTCTTTGCGGGGACGCGGATATTCTTCCTCTTCCCACTTGTATTCTTCAGCGCACTCGGCATCTACTCCTCCTACGGGCTTGCCGTTCTGCTCTCGTTCCTGGTCTCGCTCATCTTCCTCGCCCGCGCCGGTCTCAAACCGGCCGGTATCGACAGGCCGTTCCTCCGAGAGTCATTCCGGTATTCTTCAGGCACCTACGTCGCCGGGCTCCTCGCCCTGCTGCCGGCTCAGATCCTGCCGCTCATGGTGCTGAACGTCCTCGGTGCAACGGAGACGGCGGATTACTACATCGCCTTCACCATGACCTCCGTCCTCTTCATCATCCCCCAGTCGGTGACGATGTCGCACTTCGTCGAAGGTAGCCACGGTGAATCATTGAAGAGCATCACCAAAAAGTCGCTTGCGGTCATATTCATAACCCTGACACCCGCAGTCATCCTGCTCTACATCTTCGGCGGGTTCTTCCTCGCACTCATCGGAAAGAGCTACGTCGAGGGGCTCGACCTCCTCCGGGTCATGGTCCTTTCGAGTTTCTTCGTCGCATTCCAGCAGACCTATCTCTCCATCAAGAAGATTCAGAAGGATATGAGAGAACTCATCGCTATCAGCGCTCTCTCATTCGTCCTCCTCATTGGCCTGAGTTACATATTCATGGTGGAGTTCGGGATCGTCGGGATCGGGTATGCGTGGGTGCTCGGGTATGGGATTCTCGCTCTGATCATCGGGATACAGATACGCCGGAGCAACTGGCTCAAGGGGTGAGCAGCCACTCCGGCCGACCTCCCCCCCATAGAGTGAGTGCGTCCTGGAAGTGTCTGGGGATTGAAGATCGATCCGGATCGGAGTTCTCTTACGTAATGTCTCGCGCAGCCAATCCCCGGGCTATCGCATCGGGTCAGCCCCCGCCTGCCGGGGGTATCTATGACCTCATTCATTCTTCCGGCAGCAGGTTTCCGGCACGGTGAGCGCACCCGGCGTCCAGGGTATCTCTTTGCCGACTGCGGAATCCGGAAATGCCGGGGAAGTGTTAATCTCTCCCGGCCGAAGCACCGTATCGAGGAGTGGGTCGGCACGAGATGCCTGACGGGAACCCGCAGCTGCTGGCGCTCCGGGAGGCGTAATAAAAAAGAGGTGATTTCAGGCAGCATTCAGGTTTTTCGGCACCGGGTAGAGATACCAGGTGTCGAACTCCCCGTTTGCATACGTCTTATCGAGGCCGGGATCACTGGAGAGACGGACGAAATCCGGAGCTGAATACTGATGCACCTGCGCCCGGACACTCTCCGGAAACGCCATATATGGGTACCTGGTTCATCTCCGTCGTCATCAGGTAGAGCGGGGGGTTGGTATCGAGCGATACCGCCAGCGTCCGGTTCGTATCGTACCCGAAATGCGAAGGGATGAAACTATCGAGCTGCGGCCGGTTGAAGTATTCCGGTGTCCCGTAACCGAAGTAGTACATCTCGTACCTGCCGAGCGGGAGGTCGGTGGTGAGCAGGGGAGTTTTGGTGTCGGCAGCGGTGAGATACCAGACGACCCCGTCGAGTTCCGACGTCGTGAGTTGAGCGTTTGCTTTCACGATATTCGGGCTGAAGTAGACGTTGAAAACGCCAAAAAAACTTGCCCCGATGAGGAGGAAGACCATCGCCCCGAGGAATATCTTCCGCACCGTCGGCCGGTCGATCACCCGGTACTTATGGTAGAAGGTATAGCCGCAGAGGACAGGGATCACGACCACGGCGTACCGGGCGACCCTGATAGGTTCGAACTCGATGAAGTAGCCGACGACCATCGCAACAGCAAACGCCGTTGCCGCCAGGACCTGGACGCCATAGTACACTTCAAATCTTCGCGCCTTCCCCTTCAGGAAGAAAACGAGCACCAGCACCAGTGCAATGTACGCAGCGAGGAAGGAGAAGAGAAGCTGCCCGTACTGGGCAAGCGCTATTCTTCCCATCTCGATGAGCGAGATGTTCGCCTGCTCGGCAAGCCCGCCGTAGTATGAAGCGATCCCCGTGCTCTCCCCGAAGAGCCCGCCCAGTATTGCTTTCAGTTTCCAGTCGAGCCCTTCAAACGGATTCAGCCAGGTGAAAAGCCCGAGGACGATGGCCAGTATGAAATAGCGGACGTCGGGCTCGGGTGTGAGAGAGCCTCTCCCGAAGAACCTCTGCGCGACGATACCGGTGAGCCCGAAGACCGTAAAGATGATCAGGGCGATGAGGGCGGTCATGGGATGAAAGAAGACGAGGAGGAGCGTCAGCAGCAGTGCAAGGGCCGTGAACGCAACCGGCGAGGTCGAGAGATTCTTGCGGTGGTAGCACCCGAGCAGGAGCGGGATCATGAAGACCGAGAGGATCGAGGGATGGATGGACTCATGGAAGTATGAGAGGAGCAGCGGAATCGAGAAGGCCAGAATGAAGAAGAGCGGCCCTTTGCACGGCGAGACTGTCTTTGCCAGAAAGAGCATGAAGACGATGAAGGCGAGCGAGAAGAAGATAGCCAGAAACATCGCCGCTTGATCGAGCGATATGCCGATGTAGTCGAGAACCGAGACGAGGATATGGACCACGGGGTAAAAGTCGTTCGTGGCGATATGGCCGTATTCCACGATCGTCCTGCTCCAGCCGATATGCGAGAGAACGTCGTTGTTGCCCCGGCCGTAGAGGACGTATCCCCGTATCGCGGGCAGGCCGAGAAAGATCACGTAGGTCAACAGCAGCGGGATGAGGCCGAAGAGCCAGTACCAGGTCACCTCCGTTGCCCGGGTGCCGGACCAGACGATGAGCAGGAGGCCGAGCAGGATGCTCACGACGATCGCCGCCCAGAAGTAGACGGGGTAGGCATCGTAGATGGAGAGCTCATACCCGGTCGCAGGGCCTGATCTGATGATGGTCAGCAGAAGAACGAAGATACAGGCCATCTGGCCGAGGGCAAGTATTTTTGCAAGGCGGTAATCGGGCGGGACGACGAAGGCCATTAAGAGCCTCCCTCCTGCCGCCCCAGCGCCGCCCGGTACTTCCGCACAGCCTCTTCGAAGGTGAACATCGCCTGGACAAGGCTCTGTCCCCGATCTGCCACCTCCGCAAGATCGCTCCGCTGGAGGCATTCGAGGACGGCACCGGCGATCGCGTCAGGGTTATTCTCCGCCATAAGATATCCGGTCTCGCCGTCTCTGATGATATCCGGAATAGAACCTACCGGTGTCGCGAGAACCGGTGTTCCGCAGGCCATCGCCTCGAGAACGATATTCGGGAGGCCTTCCGAATAAGACGGCACGACAAGCAGTTTCAGCTCGCTGAGCACCTCCGGCAGTCGGTCGCGGGGCGCCCACCCGGGAAGGCATACGTGATCGTGGAGATGGTAGAGGTCTAAGAGTTCCTCAACCCTTCCGCGCTGGGGGCCGTCTCCCACGATCATGAAGGAGAGATCACCCTGTTCCTCGAGCACCCGGGGTATCGCCTCGACGAGATTGAGGATCCCCTTCACCTCACTGAGGCGCCCGACGTACCCGACAAGGTTTTGCCGCTCACCGACCGGCTTTCTGCTCGAAAATAGGGCAAAATCGAGATAATGCTCGTGGGCAATCGCAATTTTGGGGATGAAGGGTTCAAGACCCCGCTCCCTGACGATCCGGTCTGAATAGATGATGATGGTGTCTGCCAGGTGGAAGTTGATCGATGAGAGGAGCGAGAGCGATCCTGCAAGGTTCTCGCTGTCCGCGGCAGGATCACGTGTCGGGAACCCGGCAAGACCGATGGCGGTACGTGCCCCGGTGATCTTTGCCGCGAGCATGGGGAGAATGAGACCCTCTCCCCCGATGAAGAAGACCCAGGTATCCACGTCTCTTCCGGCTTTCAGCACGGCGTAGGACATCCGGAGCTGGGCGTGAATATACCGTGCGATCTTCGGTCCGATCTTCTCGGTGTACTGGTGATCTACGCCGGATACCTTCACCCGCGGGTCGTCCCGGAAGGCCAGATATCCTTCGTTCCCCGTGATGAGGTGGAGGTCGCCGCCGAGCATGGCCATGATAGCCACGAGGTGAGAGAGCGGCGTGGTGCCGCTTGTGGAGAGAGGGAACGTGATAATACCGAGGCTGGAACGCTTCATGAGCCCCGCTCCTCAAGGACTGTTTTGTACAGATTCTCCATCCGTTCCACGACACTCCCCCAGCCGAACTCGGAGAAGACCATCGTGCGTCCGTCTTCTCCAAACCTTCGCCGGCCTGCATCGTCCTTGAGCATATCGATGATTGCGGAAGCGAGCTCGTCCCGGTCGTACCGGACGACCCTGCCGCCCCGCCCGTCGATCATCTCCGCGATGCCGCAGCGATCGGTGAGAATAGCCGCCGTGCCGCAGGCGTTCGCCTCGAGAACCGTATTCGGGAAGGTCTCGTAGAGCGACGGGAGGACATAGACATCAGCATCGATATATGCGCTGAGCTTATCGCGGGTCTCATAGAGGGGGCCGGTGAAGAGGATCCGATCGGCTATACCGAGTGCCGCTATCTGCTGTTTCAAGGAAGGAAGCAGCCCCCCGTCGGGCCCGACGATGACGAGCCGTGCACGATGCCCCTCCCGGAGGATATCCGCGAACGCATCGACCAGGAGGTCGGTGCCCTTGATACGGTTGATCCGCCCGAGGAAGAGAATGATCTGCTCGTCGTCCGGGATACCGAACGCCTCCCGGAACCTCCCGGGTTCCGGAAGATCCCGGAAGAGAGAGAGGTCGACCCCGTTCGGAACGGTGACGATCCTCTCTCTTTCGACGCCCATTGCCTCGTACTGCTCTACCTCCCGTGGGTTGAGGGCAATGACGCGGGACGCACCCCGGAGCATCCGTTCCCCCCAGATACTGTCGAAGAACCCTTTCAGCCGCTGTACCTGCATAATCTTCGGGAGCGAACCACGCGCCTGCAGCACGTAGGGGACGTCGTATTTGCGTGCATAGCGGCAGACACCGGCGGTCAGGAGTGCCCGGTACTCGTTCATATGGATGATATCAAATGAGTCAATCTCCCGCCGGGCCACAACCGGCGAGTAGTAGGGCGTCGGCGGGAGCAGGGACGGCGCATACCTTCGAAGGTTTTCAAAGTAGTATACCCGGACGCCCTCGACATCGACCGGAGCGTTGGTCGTAAGGTCGTAGTCCTGGTATGCCCAGTTGGTGGTGTAGACGGTGACCGCATGGCCCCGCGCCGCAAGGTGCCGGGAGAGCTCATATGTCGAGCGGGCGACACCGCCCGCCTCCCAGATCGGCTTATAGAAGTTCGCTACCTGGAGAATGTTCATTGACGCTGTACCCCCACACCCACAAATCCTTTCCCACTCACTCCGCCCGACTGCCCGGCGGCGAGTTCCGGGATCGACCCCTGAGCCGGTACCCCGGCACCTGCCGAAGCCTCCCCGGGGATCGCGGCTTCGTGCTCCCGGAGAGCGAGGGCGAGAACCAGCATCCGGAAGAGATATTTGGAGTTCAGGTAGGGATACTTCACAAAACCGGAACGAATGAGCAGGCATTCGAGGCGCGCCGATAGGCCAGGGCTCTTATCTGCGATATCGCGGAAGATGCGCAGCAGGTTGTAGGATCGGTTCTGCGCCCGTATCCTGCCGTCCCCCTCTGTGAGAATCGACTCAACCCAGACTTCGGTCTTCTCCGGGTCGAGCACCTTCCGGAGAGCCGCCGGCGGGTTCCGTATGAGAGCGTCACGGATCAGGGCCTGAATATGCGGGTCGCGGTAGATCCGATCGAAACGGGTGCCTTCCGTCATATAGGGGTTCGGCGCGTTCGTATCCCGGAAGAGCTCCGGAAACCGATCGCGGTTCATCGCCACGAAGAGAGATTTATCCGTCCTGAGGCGGCTCGGTGTTGCGGCTATCACGTCGATGGTATGCCCGAAGAGGAACGGAGCGAACTGCGGTATGTAGACACGCCGGAAATAGGCCATCGTCTGCAGAAGGCGGGGACTTCGATGCCGCCAGAAGATGTAATCACGCAGATCGTCCATCTTCCGGATAGACGAAGGGCACTCCCGGACGTACCGGTTTCGCTGTCTGCGTAAGTAATCCACTCCCTGTGCAAAGGCATCGGGGAGAAGAATCCGTTCCGGTTGGGCGAACTCTCTGAGCGTGTAGAGGTAAGTGTTGAGGAAGACCAGATCGAGGTTTCCCGCAGGCAGTCGCCCCCCCCAGACCTCGTCCCCGCGTAGAATATAGTCATACCGGCGGGATGCGTCCTGATAGAACCGGATGCCGAGGAACGCATCCTGGCTGACGACCGTATCGCATTCTCCGCCGGTCGCGGCGATCACGCGATGGATATCATCGATGAGGCGAGAGGTTTCGGTCAGGTCGGCATCATAGAAGAAGTGATCTGCACCGAGCTTTTTTGCATAATACTCCCCGACCGAAGCGTCGCTCGCGGTATAGGCATCCCCGAAATTATAACTGACGGCACCGAAAGGAACCTTCAGTGCATCGAGAAAACCAAGGAGCGATCGCGAGTCGGTTCCGCCGCTCAGCGTTAAAAGCCCTCGTCCAGGAGGGAGCGCTGCAATATCCTGCGCTATCGCTTCGGCAAGCCTCTCTTTCAGGCTCTCTTCACCCTCGTCCGACGGGCTGAAGGTCATCTGCCAGTAGAACCGGCAGGCAAGACCGGCACTGTTGGCATAGACGGTACTGCCCCGGCCCCAGGCGGAAGACTTCGTTCCAGAATGTTCCGTCGCCCCAGAGATGGCCGCTGGCCATAAACTCATGGACCGCACCTTCCCGGATGCCCGGCTGCCACCCATACTTCGCAAGGGCACGGAGCGAGAGCGTTTCGGGAGAGACGGCGACGTAGCACTCCCTCCATCGGTATAGTACACCGGGTGAGTGCTGAGGTTGTCTGCGGCCACAACGATCTCGTGGTCTTTGCGGGAGTAGACCACCGCCTGGAAGTGACCGTACCAGTCCCGGAAGAACGATTGTACATCGCCTTCTGCGAGGTTTTCTGCGCAGTTTCGGAGAATATCCTGGGTGACCGGATTTCCTTTATACAGCGGCCACCCGTACCATGCAACCAGCCAGTCCTCGGAGTCGATGCATCCGTAGGAGTCCTTCCCGGTATGGAGTATGATCACCGAGAGATCGTCCCACCGTGTGATGACGTGGCGTAAAAGCCCCGATGACTCGTACATCGTATCTGCAATACCCTCGGCAATCTCCCGCGATAATCCGGTGGGTTCTCTCTCGAGAACTGCGATGATTCCTGGCGTGATTGGTCCCCCTTGAGAATGTATGTGGTTCTGACGCACCGGCCGAGCCGTGACGGATGCACGATCGCGTCATGGAAGCCCGGAATAATCCCCCCGGTTCCGTATACTACCGGAGCCTCCCTGCCCTGTGAAGGCGGGCGACGCGCGCTAACGGGTGTAATAGCAAAACACCTATATATAGGTTACCCACGGCCGGGAGAGCGCCTCGGACAATCCGTTTTTCCCGGAAAAACGGTGGCAGAAGGTAAAAACCAGTGAGCAGCAGGGCAGCGGTTCCAAGAGAGGGATATAAATATATACCCATATCGACCTAAAGAATAAAAATAAAGAAATAAAATTTATCCCGCTGTTTTCATCAGATAAAAGAGAATAATGGCAGATTATTCAGCTCCGTTTCCGCCCCGGAGCCTTCTCCGGAGCAGACCACCGTAACACTGCAGACAGAACGGCGTTGTGAGCCACACACCGCACTCGAGGAGCGGCAGGACTCCATGCTGCCGTATACGAAGCCGATAACTTTCAAGATTCATCTTCATATAGTTCTCAGCGATCTGCTCGAACCACCAGCGGTTCGTAATCCTGCCCTCGGTCACCGCCCGTGAGACATCCGCTATGTGATCGCGAATCCTTCCGGCATCGGCCGGTTCTGCGGGCGAAGGAACAAAATCGTCATCGACGGTGATGGGAATCGTGGAAAAGTCGTCCACGCCGTCCTTCCCGAGGTCAACGGAGAGGATGCATGAATCGTGCGAGATCCCGTGCGGCCAGTTCGGATCGAACTGGAACAGGCCGAGCGAATATGCGATCAGTCCGCCGTGGTAGCGTTCCACAGCCTGAATGGTATGGGGGTGGTGCCCAAGGATAAGGGTTGCACCGGCATCGACAAGGCTTCTTGCCAGCCGTATCTGCTCTGGAGAGGGATAATAAACGAGCTCCGTACCCCAATGGAGCGATACCGCGACGTGATCGCACGACTGCTTCAGTGCCCTGATCTCGGAGACCATCCGCTCCTCGATCAGCCTGCTCACGAATACCCCGGCGGGCATGGCACCTCGTCCGAGGGTGTAGCCGAGAAACCCGATCTGCATGCCGTTCCGCTCGAAGACGGCATGCGAGGACGGGTACCGGGACGTCGACCCGCCGACGAACCCGATGCCGCTCCCGGCAAGGGTCTTCAGGGTATTGGAAAAACCAAGGGCGCCCATATCGAGAGTATGGTTGTTCGCCACGCTGACGACATCGAAACCGGCATCCGTGAGGTACGATGCCCGGGCAGGTGGGACAGCGATGACGTGATGCTTCGGCGCCGGTTCCCCCTCTGTCGAGAGAGCGGTCTCGAGGTTCCCGAAGAGAATATCCTTATTTGCGAGGAGATTCCGGACATGCTCGAAAGGGTGGGAACCGTTTACCGTCTGCAACCAGATATCGCCGACCGCCACCAGTCTGACTGTGTCCATCCCGATTCCTCACAGGTCAGAATTCTCGAGCGGAAGCTCCTGGATCAGGAAACGGTACTTACCCCGTTCCGTACGAGGTATTGAGTCGACGAAGCGGATGGTTATCTTCACATCCTCACCGAGCTTCTTCTGGGATTCCTGCCGGATGGACTCGGTATCACGGTCGGTATAACCGGGTTTACGCACAATCCTGAGTATAACCTCACCCTCTCGTTCCTGGTAAAACTGGAATTGAATAACATTATCAAAGACCGCAGAGTGCATGTTCACAGCGGTCATGGGGATCAGCCGGTCGTTGCTGGTGACGATGAACTCCTGCAGCCTTCCCTCCACCTTCTTCAGCAGCGGATACGCCCGTCCGCAGCGGCAGTGATCGGTATCCCTGACGGCGAGGTCCATCGTCCGGTACCGAATGAGCGGGCAGACGAAGTTGGTCAGATTCGTCGCGACCACCTCGCCGAGTTCTCCGGAACCAGTCACCGGGAGGTTGTCTTTGCCGATCAGTTCGACGATCCCGTACTCGGGGAAGATGTGGTAGCTCGAGCTCTCCTCGCACTCCCCGGCAAGGACGGTCTGTTCGCTGTTGCCGTACCAACTGTAGACCCGGCACCCAAAGACGTCCTCGATCAGCTCGCGCTGCCAGGGGTAGAGGTTCTCCGACCCGCAGAGGACGGCCTTCAGCGTCAGAAACGGTTCCACCTCGTGCTTCTGCATATACGTCGCGAGAATGCTGATGATGGAAGGATAGGCCTGGATATACTTCGGCCGGAACGATCGGATCCGGTCGATATACGCAGGCAGTGTCTCCTCGGTCATGTGGTATGACGACATGATAAGCCAACGGCCGAAGAGAGCCTTCTTCCAGAATATGCGGCTCTCGGCCGAATCGACGATCTGCCCGCGGAGGACGACGCACCGGTCGCTGAACCGGTAGCCGACCCGGTCCCACTGCGCCTTCATGAACGCCCACTCCTTCGCTCGCGAGACCCCTTTTTCGTAGTAGAACCCCACCGGAATACCGGTCGAACCGCCGGTCGTTACGTACTCAAAGGCGCTCTCCGGATAGTTGGTCGCCCGGAGTTCCGGGAGGTTGTTCTGGATGATCTCCTTCGTGAGAAAGGGGAGCAGGCGGAGATCGGCGAGGTCCCGGATATCCTCCGGTTTGAGACCACGCTCGTCGAAGATACGCCGGTAGTAGGGGACATGCTCGTACGCGTGGTCGAGCAGCCGTGACAGTTCGGCACGCTGGTAGGCCTCGAGCTCCTCACGGCTCCACCACTGCGAATGCCGCAGAAAGGCATACGTTCTTCGGAAGGTGTCGTAGGTCGGGAGCAGGCCGAGAGCCTTAGCCGTAACCGACTCCCGATTGTACACGCGGTCCCAGATCTGAGATATTCCAATTCCCCCGTTCCACGGCATGACTTCCGCCAGCCACAATTCTCCTATATACTCATTTCCCTTCCGGGATGCACCACCCGCATCTTCCCCGGAACACTAATACATGGTTATGCACGCCCTGCTCCATCAGAAGAAATTCTCAGACGGAGGTATCACTTCTCGATCCTCTCCCCACATAGAGTAAAAATGCTTCAAAAACTCAGGGAACAGTTGCTTCTCCGTAAAAACAACCCAAACGTCGCCACTCGCGTTGTGACATGTCCAGGACTGAAAAGAAACATCATCCATGGCCAACAGGCGGAGCGTAACCATGTCCCTACCTCATCCATACCAGTATTTAAAAATATCCTACCATCCGGTGAGATACCGGGTGACGAATTTCATTCTGACGAGTTTTTCCCCATTCCGAATAAAAAAACGGCGAGAGGATAGGTGTGCCAGGAAACTTCCGTGCAGGAGCGAGGGATTTGCACGATAATCGGCAGCGTATCGGCCATATACCCGGGAGAACCGGTGTCAGGGGTCAGGATGCCCGCCTCTTCCTGCAAAGAAGCTGCTTTAAGAATCCCCACCGGAGAGAGCGCTGTTTCAGGAGGAGTCTGCCGAAAACTATATATATAGACATCGTCTGAATAGACCCGACGGGCGACCTTGAGCGGAGGTACGCACAGTGCAGGTGGGCGCATGACAGTGCAGTTACTCAATGACAAAGATATCTGGGATACGTTCATCGACGAAAGCCCTTCCGGACTCCTCTTCCACAAATGGGACTATCTCACCATCACCGGGAAGCATACGGGATACACGTTTCTCCCGTACGCTGTGTATAAAGGAGAAGAACTCATCTGCCTGTATCCGCTATTCCAGAAGAGGATACACGGCGTGAACGCGGTCTTCTCGCCACCTCCCCTGACTGTCATCCCGCACCTCGGGTGCGTTATGAGCAGGGAGTTTGAGGCATTGAAGCAGAGCAAGAAGGAGACGTTCCTCAAACTTGTCTCCGACGAGATGCGGCAGGAGATTCAGAGTCTCTCGCCGAACTACATCTCCATAACTCTTGTCCCGGACTTTCTCGATATCAGGCAGTTCATCTGGGACGGTTTTTCGACGAGTATCCATTACTCCTATGTCGTCAATCTGGAAAAGTCCCTCGATGAACTCTGGGGAGATCTCCACTACAAGCTCCGGAACAAACTGAAGAAGCTGCAAAATCAGATATGCAGCTGGTAAAAAGCAATGATCTCTCGACGTTCTACACGCTGCTCTCCGAACGCTACAGCGACCCCGCACTCGACATACCCGTCATCGATCGTGCCTATCTCACCGAGCTCATGCAGGCGTATCCCGACCGGATAGGGCTGTACTACCTGCAGGATGCGGCGGGGGACGTGGCCGGGTTCGTCACCACGCAGGAGTACAAGAAGTTCCTCCTCTGGATAGGGACGCCGCGGCTCGAGACGCGGGAGGCCGGTAACGAGTACCTCCAGTGGCTCCTGATCGAGAAGGCAAAAGCCGAAGGGTATTCTCAGCTCGAGAATATGGGAGCGAACAATAAGGATCTCGTCTTCTTCAAATCAAAGTTCAATCCCGATCTTCTGATCTATTTTGAGATATCGAAGAAGGACCGACTCGGTGCGGTCACCGAGTGGGCGTACCTCAACCTCGTCAAGAAGATGATGATGCGGACGGGGAGAGTTTAGAGGGCGTCCCTAGACCTCCCTACCCATCCCCGTGCGGGCCTTCAGACCCCTGCTGCGGGCGGCATGCACCCATTCTCCAAAGCATCCGGCGGCCCCGGGTAAGAAACGATACAGGACTGCCCCCGGAGTCCATTCTGCCGTCAAGATGCACTCCGTTGCGGGGATGTCCGGGGAGCAGATGAGAGGCGGGCTCCACCGTCGCCTCAACACAAAATGTTATATATTGCGAGAGAGGGATTAGGTTCGTCGAGCATACCGGCAGTCGAAAGGGGGAAGCGGTGACGGAATGACGGTCGAGACGCTAGGGGATAGAGAAACCTGGGATACGTTCGTTGACGAGAGCGCCGGGGGGCTGCTCTTTCACAAGTGGGACTTTTTGAAGATCACCGAGGAGCATACCGGATACCGGTTCAACCCGTACGGCATCTATAAGGGCGAAGAGCTGATCAGCGTCTTTCCCCTCTTCTGCAAGAACGTACACGGTCTAAAGACGGCCTTCTCACCCCCGCCCATGCAGTCGATCATCCCGTACCTCGGGTTTGTCATGGGGCGGGAGTACGAGGCTCTCAAGCAGAGCAAGAAAGAATCCTTCTTAAAGATGGTCTCGGACGACATCCACACCACACTCCGGGAGTTCTCGCCGAGTTACCTCTCGATGACGCTGGTGCCGGACCTCCTCGATATCAGGAACTTCATCTGGAACCAGTACAGTGCAAAGGTTCATTACACCTACACCGTCGATCTGACGCAGTCATCGGAGGAGATCTGGAGAGGTTTCCACTACAAACTGCGGAATAAACTGAAGAAGTCCTCACAGTCGGGGATGGAGCTCATTCGGGAGCATGATATAGCGACGGTCTACCAGGCGGTCTCGGACAGGTTCAGCCAGCCGTCGATGAACATCCCCATGATCAGCAGGCGGTATTTTGAGGATCTCTTCCGTGCATACCCGGATCACCTTGCTGCCTACAACCTCTACGACAGAGGCGGAGAACTCGTGGGCACCGTCACCACGCAGGAGTACAAACGGTTTCTCCTCTGGATGGGTACTCCACGGATGGATACTGGCGGCAGCGGCAACGAGTACCTCCAGTGGCTCCTCATGCTGAAAGCAAAAGAACGCGGATTTTTAAGGCTTGAGAATATCGGTGCGAACACGGAGAACCTGAACATCTTCAAATCCAAATTCGGTTTCGATATAACCGTGTATCTTGAATTATACCGGAAAAATACACTCGGGGCGATGGCGGAGTGGGCATACACCAACATCATCAACTCGAGCCGGCTGAAGCGGAGAGTCGTATCCTACATCGAGTGACCGGCACCGCACCTGCCTGCAAGAACGCTTCACGTTTTATTCTCCCCCCACACGCAGGCTTCACGGAGGATGCCGATACATCCTCCCACCCGGGGTCATACGGGGCCTCCCACCGGGCTCCTCTCTCCGCGTCCTTATCCGGCCTCTACCCGCTATGCAGGTCCCCAACTTCAATCGGCAGTTTCTGGATGAGATAGCGATACTTACCGCCTGCAGTCCGGGGGATGCTGTCGACAAAGCAGACTGCGACCCTGATCCCATCGCCAAGCTGCCACTGCAGCTCCCGCCTGAGCCGCTCGGTATCACGGTCGGTATACCCGGGTTTCTTCACGATCTTGAGAACAAGTTCTCCCATTGTCTCCTGGTACATCTGGAACTGCCTGATATTCTCGAAAGCATCGGACTCATAATTGATCGGCGTGACCGAGATCAGGTGACCGTTCCCGGTGACGATAAACTCCTGCAACCTTCCTTCCACCTTCTCAAGCAGGGGGTACGCCCGCCCGCAGGCACAGGATTTGTCGGCCAAGACGGCAACGTCCTTTGTCCGGTACCGGATGAGCGGGCAGATGTAATTGGTGAGGCTCGTTGCCACCACCTCACCCATCGCCCCTGGCTGGTGGAGGGGCTCGTCGTCTTTGCCGATCAGTTCGACGATCCCGTACTCGGAGAAGATGTGGTAGCAGGAACTCTCCTCGCACTCCCCGGCAAGGACGGTCTGTTCGCTGTTGCCGTACCAACTGTAGACCCGGCACCCAAAGACATCCTCGATCGAGCTCGCGCTGCCAGGGGTAGAGGTTCTCCGACCCGCAGAGGATGGCCTTCAGCGTCGGAAACGGTGCAACGGCGTTCTGCCGCATATACTGCGCGAGCGTGACTATCATCGAGGGATACGTATGAATATACTTCGGCCGGAACGATCGGATCCGGTCGATATACGCAGGCAGCGTCTCCTCGGTCATCTGGTGGGAGGACATGAGGAGCCAGCGGCCGAAGAGAGCCTTCTTCCAGAATATGCGGCTCTCGGCCGAATCGACGATATGCCCGCGGAGGACGACGCACCGGTCGCTGAACCGGTAGCCGACCCGGTCCCACTGCGCCTTCATGAACGCCCACTCCTTCGCTCGCGAGACCCCTTTCTCGTAGTAGAACCCCATCGGGATACCGGTCGAACCGGATGTCCTGACGTACTCAAAGGCGCTCTCCGGATAGTTGGTCGCCCGGAGTTCCGGGAGGTTGTTCTGGATGATCTCCTTCGTGAGAAAGGGGAGCAGGTGGAGGTCGGCGAGGTCCCGGATATCCTCCGGTTTGAGACCACGCTCGTCGAAGATACGCCGGTAGTAGGGGACATGCTCGTACGCGTGGTCGAGCAGCCGTGACAGTTCGGCACGCTGGTAGGCCTCGAGCTCCTCACGGCTCCACCACTGCGAACGCCGGAGAAAGGCATAGGTCTCCCTGAAGGCCAGGTACGACGGAAGAAGGCTGAGCGCTTTCAGCGTCAGAGGGTTCGCCGCTCCGAACCTTTCAAGCATACCAGTCATGCGACAAACATCCTCAGTACTCACGGAGCGTATGCAGAATGCACGCGGATCTTCTGAGCAGCGCACGGAAGCCCGCAGACCTGCAGCATCAGCGATGCCCACCACCGGGGGGCTTCCCGCAGCAGTGCTGGCATCCAATCTTCTCCATGCTCTCTCCTGATCATACATCTCAAACTTCCGGGACACATATCTCCGGACGGGCATTCCTCTCAGGGGTCATGGAACCGATCCATCCCCACACTTTCCAAATTACGGGCTGAAATACTGTAATGCCACCAATTCTTCGATGAAAGAAGATACCCTCACCGAAGAGGAGCATACCGGCGCTCTCGCTCTCTATCTACAAAATACATAATATAAAAACATTGCCTCACCCGGGACATCCCCCCCGGGCTCTGATACCCGGAGGCGGGAACCGGAAACCGACCTTGAGGGGCAGTTAGGGACGACATCCGTTCATTCACCCCGGACTTCCCGCCCGGAGCAGAACCGAACTCAGACTCATATTGAGGAGAACTCATCACTCACCGGGACCGGTACCGATTTCGGAGGTATGTAAAGAGCGATCGGCCAGGCAAATTTTTAAATAGTGTGAGGTTGTCCATGGGTACGTCTTCGCATCAAGAAGAAGCGACACCTGGGACTGAAGATACACCCGCTCCGGGTGTATAAGCCGCAGGTAAAGGGGGGAATAAAATTCTACAGAGCAGCATTACTGATAGCCTTAGCGGTGCCCGGACCTCCGCGGAGATGCCACTTGAAGGAGCCATGCAGAAAGAGATCCAGGCCCTCGCCGGAGGATTGCGGCGGAAGAACGATAGTGTTCCGGAGGATGTCGATTTTTCGGTTCCCATTGGGTGGGAAGAGCGGACAGGGCACCTCGACGACGAGCCGATAAAGCGCCTGATCATCTTTCTACGTTCGACCGGATGTGAATGGGTCGATAAGACCGGCGGCTGCACGATGTGTGGTTTCTACTGTGCAACGTCGCACGGGCGCGAAGTTTCTGCAGGCGACTACGTACGCCAGTTCGAACACATAATGGAGACGGTTGACCTCGGGGATTATCCGGTCATCTCAATCTATAACGACGGCAACATATTCAACGAGCACGAGATGCCGCTTGCAGCCATCAAAGGGATCTGCGGACAGATCGATGGATACCCGGGGATCAAAAAGGTCGTCGTCGAATCGAGGATCGATTACTCCCCCGAGGATCGGGTGCTCGCGATGAAGAAGTACCTGAACGGGCGGCAGCTCGAACTGGCGTTCGGTTTTGAGTCGGCGAACCCGCAGGTGATGAATCTCTGCATCAACAAAGGGTTCACCTCGCATAACTTCGACACCTTCTTTGAGCGGATGCAGCGGCTCGGTGTCCTCACGAAACCCCTCTTGCTGGTAAAACCGCCATTTTTAACCGAGTCCGAGTCAGTAGCCGATATTCTGCAGACGCTGGACTACCTCGCCTCACGGGGTATCGACTACGTCGATCTCGAGGTGACGACCGTCGAGAAGAACACAGTCGTACACGAACTCTGGAAGCACGGTCTCTACCGGCCGCCGTGGCTCTGGAGTCTCGTCGATCTGCTGCAGAGAGCCGAAAGCCGGTACGGCGATCGCATGCATATCTACGTAAGCCCCTGGACGTACTCGGTCGAATCGCTCGACTGGGCACATAACTGCGGGACGTGCGATCAGGAACTGGTCAGAGCCGTGGAAGAGTACAATCACCGGTTCGATACCGGTGTATTCGACGGAATCGACTGTTCATGTATCGATACCGGATGGGCGGAGGCCTTCGGCGAGCAGGATAGCCGGACGATTCCCGAACGCATCCGGGATCAGCTGGCGCTTATTCGATCCGCATCGGATAACTACTGGTAATCTACCTCTTTTCTCGTAAGTACGAACCGTTCGTCCGAAAGACGGGTACTCGAAAAAGTTCCGGGATATGCTGAAAATCATCCAAAAGGGTCTGCGACTCGATTAGCCACCGCCATATGAGCCCGGATATCCGGAATCCGGCAATCTCCGGATTATATCGCAGCGCGGGGGAGGGAATCTCCCCCTCCCGGCGCCGAGGTTTCGGGATGAACCCGTCCTCAGAGCCCGACGGAACTCGTATCGATCGCAAGCGGCCTCCCGGCATCGATCGACTCCCATGCCCTGAGCGTTGCCAGCGTGGTTGCGACGCTGCCGGCGAAATCGGGCTCTTCACCCCTGGCAAAAGCCATAAGTTCTTCGAGAAAGCCCTTGTCCTGGGAGAGCCAGCGCCGCTCCTTCTCTGCCTTCCCGTCTTTCATCAATCGGAGTTCCCGGAAATCCGTTATCCGGCCGACGGCACCGCTCGAAAAGACCTCGACCGCCTCCTTGGAGTAGGCGCGGTCGCCGAGCGTCGTATACGTGACCGTCCCGAGCGAACCGTCATCGAAGGTCAGCACCGCCTGGAAGTTGTCGTACTTGCTGATAGTGCCGACCGGCTCGATTGCACGTGCATAGACCTGCGTCGGCAGTGCACCGGTCATATACTGCATGTAGTCGATGAAGTGGCAGCACTCGGAGATAAGCATCCCGGAACCCTGCTCCTCGTCGTGAACCCAGTGATCGGCCGGGATCTGCCCGGCATTCACCCGATAGTTGATAACCATCGGAGAACTTCGGTTCGCAAAGAACGCCTTCATCCTCCGGGAGAGCGGTGAGTAGCGGCGGTTAAACCCGACCATCACCGATCCGTCGGTACTGCTTCGCCGCATCGACCACCAGCCGGAGTTCCTCGAGTGTCGTTGCCAGGGGTTTTTCGACAAAAACACTCTTTCCGGCGGCAAGAGCCTCAGCCACCATCGCCGCGTGCATATCGTTTCGGGTAGCGATCATCACCGCCTGGATCCCGGGGTCGTCGAGGATCTTCCGGTAATCCGTGGTGCAGTAGTCGAACCCGTACTTCTTCGCGACCGAATGGGCGGAGAGACCCGTCGCCGTCGCCAGCCCCCGGAGCGAGACCGGCAGGAGCGGGAGGTGGGGATAGAGGGCGTTCAGCGCATGCACACCCGCACCGATACACCCGAGATTCCGCCCGGAAACGGCCCGTTTTTCATTCTTCGCCGGGCTCTTCTGCATCACCGTAACGCTCCCGGCCGGGCTTTTCCCGTTCCCGTTCGGGCTGTACTTCAGCAAAACGCCGAGGTACTTCTCCTTGCCGCCCGCGATCATCGCATACGCGTCCGGCGCCGCGGCGAGCTCGAACTCGTGCGTGATCAGCCGGTCAAGCGAGATCTTCTTCTCCCGGACGAGCTCGAGGAAGGCCTCCATGTTCCGCCGCTCCGTCCACCGGACGTAGATCGGGTAGTCTATTCCCCGTTCTTCGTAGTTCCGGTCGTACCGCCCGAGGCCGTACGATCTCGAGACCACGACTTCGGCCTCCTTTTCGTAGAAGACGTCCCGCGGGATGTCGAGACCGACGTTGCCGACGACGACGACCCGTCCTCTGTCACGGACGAGGTGCCCCGCAGCCTCGATAGGCGCGTTCGATTTTGTCGCGGCCGTGATGATGACGGCATCGGCTCCGAATGGAGAGAAACTCTGCAGTTTTTCGAGGAGCCCGTCGTAGTTCGAGGTGCGGTCGGCACCAAGCTCCCGTGCGAGCGCCAGTTTTTCAGGGTCGATATCGATGCCGAAGACCCGTGCTCCGGCCGCCTTCAGTATCTGGACAGTGAGGATGCCGATAAGCCCGAGGCCGATGACGGCGACGGTCTCCCCGAGGCTCGCCTCGGCATTCCGCACCCCCTGCATCGCTATCGCCCCCACCGTTGTAAACGATGCCTCCTGCAGGCTCACACCCTCCGGGACGGGGACACAGAGGTTCTTCGGAACGGAGACGTACTCGGCGTGGACGGCATACCCCGCACCCCCGCAGGCGACCCGGTCACCGATCGCAAAGTCGTCGGCACCGGTCTCCGCAACGATCCCGGCACAGCTGTACCGAGCGGCTCGGGTTTTGAAAGGCGGCTCATCGCCTGCTGATAGGCGGAGAGAGGGCCGTCCGTCGTCACCTTCTGGAGTACTTTCTTCACGTCGTCCGGGCGATCCTTCGCCTTTCCGACGAGAGACTTCTTCGCAAGGTTGATGAGAGCGGTCTCGGTGCCGGCGCTGATGAGGGAGTAGCGGTTCTCAACGACGAGACCTCTCCTCGCCAGGGGGACGGGAACGTCCTCTACCTGGATGCCTCCTGACTGTAGATCAAGCAATACCTGTTTCATAGTAATTCTCCCATACGAGTGACTGGGTGAGACAGTCCAGCACTTCCGATGTCATAAATAGATCCGGAAAATTTCTCGACGGCTCTACCGTAGACGTTTGAATCCGAAGCATCCTGCAGAGGAGATCGAACGTCCGCGAGTCGACGGCGTCGGCATACCTTCTTCGCGCTATCTGGCGGTACATGCCGTACCCGAATCGGAATGCCCGGTGCTGCAGGGGAAACTCCCCGAGTGCGGCCGTTCGCATGGCAGTATGCACCGAGGGGACAAAATCGCCCCATGAACCCGGCTCCCAGCGGAGTACCAGCCCGCTCACGCTCCGCGTAAGACCCTGCAATGAGCGATCCGCATACTGCCGGTACGCTTCATCCTGCCGGGAGAGATAGTTAAGCGACGCATACGCAAACCCGTAGGCTCCGCTCAGATAGTAGGCGAACATGAGCCCGCTTGCCGACCAGTCGAACCGGCCGTCACGCCGCTGCTGCCTGATAAGCCATTCCGCTGCCTTCCGAAGGCTTTCTTCTACTGTAGCATCCCGAAGGACAGTGTTGATCTTGGCAAGGTAGTGCATCGTGACGGCCTGGTAATGGACACAGGGAACGTCGAAGGCGTAGGGGTATGTCCCTTTATCCACGGCATACGGGTATACACCGCTCTCCCGCTGGTTACGGACGATGTTTTCAGCGGCACGGGCGGCGGCAGCGAGACACGCACCGTCATCAAACAACCCGCCGTACCTCGCCAGAAATGCACCGCACGAAGCATCGACATTCAGGTGATCGGCCGTGTACTCCGACGATTTGAGGAAATAGCCGGGACGCAGCTCCTGCGAGAGGACGTAGTCCCGGGCATTCTGGAGCGGCGTATCATGAGGAGAAAGGCCATAGGCATCGACGAGAGCCTCCCCAATGAAGGACGTGATCAGTGCCGACGGCTGATTGTAGTTGACGTGGATCTCGTTCCACGAACCGTCGTCGTTCTGTGCCTCCACCACGAAGCGGAGAATGGATCCGACAAGTTCGATCTCGCCCGTCCGGAGAAGTGCTTTCACGACCTCCGCATGAACCCGGTTTCGGACGATGCCGAATACCGGGTCCCGGATGTACGCCGTATCGCCGCCAAAAACCACGTTCCGCTTGACTTCATCCAGAATACCACGGGTTATCTCTGCTACGCGCCCTTCCATGCCATCCTCTCGATCTGCTGCTTGAGTTTCTGGGCTACCGTCTTGCGGTCGTAATTCTTTGTCACGTACTCTCTCCCCTGCCGCCCCATCTCCTCCATTCTCCCGGGGTTATCGATGAGCGATGCAAGCGCCCGGGCGATCGCTTCAGGAGTGTTGTCGGCGATAATGCCGGCACCGGATTCCCGGGCCAGATGTGCAATCTCGCCGTCTCCACAGCCCACAAAGGGAATGCCGCATGCCATGTACTCATACGCCTTGGTCGGAACTGCGTACTCGAGATTTGCCATCTTCTTCAGCGGGGCGACCCCGACGAGCGACTCCGAGAGGAGTCGCGGGAATCTCCTCGCGGGGAAGGACACCCGGAAAGAGAACCCAGTCGGTCAGGTCTTCCGCCCGGACGAGCTGCTCGAGCTGTCCCCGAATATCGCCGTCGCCGATGATAAGGAATTTGAGGTTATACCTGCCGTTCATAGCCTTCACAGCCAGGGCAACCTTATCAAGGTCCTGGGCGTGCCCGACGTTTCCGGCGTAGACTATCTGCCGTTTCTTCTCACCAATCACGGGCTGGAAGAGATCGGTATTGACACCGTTCGGCATGAGTTCCATGGGTGCGGCAACCCGGTACCGCGAGGCGATTCTCCTGCCGAGTTCGGTGGTCGTAACGCCGACGAGATCTGCATTGTCAAGGCAGAGTTGTTCGAACCGTCTGCTCATCCGCTCGTAGAGACTTCCTTCCCTGACGAAGCCAAGACTGACCGAGGCATCGATCCAGAGGTCCCGGATATCGAGGATCCACTGCTTCTTGAAGAGGCGCTTTGCCGCATATCCGGGTATTCCGGTGAAGAGCGGCGGGGTCGATGTGATGATGACATCGTATCGCCCCGAGGTGACGAGGAGGCGCAGGAGCACGTGCAGGGGAAACACAAGATAGTAGAGCATTCTACTGATGAATCCCGGGTCACGTGTCTTCGGCTGCCAGCCAAAGAGGCGTATCACCTCGACGCCGCCCACTTCAGTGGTTTTTGAGGGGGTCCAGATTCTCGGAAACGTACCGGTCGGAAACGTCGGGTGAGGCGCGACGACCGTCACCAGAACACCCATGTTAGCAAGGTGCATGGCCGTATCGTAGATACGCGACGCGTTCCCGGAACGCTCGGGGGGAAAGTGCTGCGAGACAATGAGCACACGTTTCATCTTAACGCCTCACCCCACTGACCGGGCACCCGATGCCCTGTCGATCCCGAAGGGCCCGTAGCATCACGAAATATCCCCCCGCTCCCGATGCGAGAGGGGCGGCAGGATCGGGGCGATTGCCGACGGGCCCATCGAGAGCACCGCAGATTCCTGACCCTGACTGATCTTGGAAATGCCGAGGGTTACGAGCGGCGAACTCGTGCCGTCGCCGAGCACCCGGACAGCAAACCCTTCGTTTACCCATTTCTCGTGCGGCAGGATGTTCCTTGTATCCACGACGTTCTTCGTTCGCATGCTGGCACTGGCAGGATCAAGCGTTCTGAAATAGTCGTGGTCGGCAAGCACCACAATGCAGTCGCTGTCCCGGACAGCTTCATCGAGGTCGAAGAGCGGATAGTGGAACTGCTTTACGTGCGGGTCGAAGCACCGGACGGTATACCCCTCGTTCTCTGCAAGTTTGATGAACTTGATCGCAGGGCTCTCCCGCGTGTCGTCGACGTTGCCTTTGTAGGAGACGCCAAAGACGGTGACGTTCACATCGCGGATACCGTGCATGAGGCCGCGGATGACATGCAGAACGTAATTGGGCATGGAGTCGTTGACCTCACGCGCCATCGAGATCATCTTGCACCGGGTCGAGTTCTCCGTCAGGAACCAGGGGTCGATGGCGATGCAGTGCCCGCCGACACCGGGACCCGGATTTAAGATAGAGACCCGGGGATGCTTGTTTGCAAGATTAATCGCCTCCCATACATTGATGCCGCACTCTTCCGAGAGTTGGGCAAACTCGTTTGCGAGAGCAATACTGACGTCGCGGCAGGTGTTCTCCATCAACTTGACAAACTCGGCGGTCTTTGTATCGGTCTGATAGATAGTGCCGCGCACAAACGAACGGTAGAGTGCGATTGTCCGCTCCGTCGATTCGCGGTCGTAGCCGCCGATGACTCTGCTGTTGTTCACCATCTCCTGCAGGGTGCTTCCCGGGATAGCACGCTCAGGGCAGTGTGCATACAGAAACTCCCCGACGGAAAGCCCACCTTTCTCGAGCCTCGGGATGATCACCCGCTCGCTCGTCCCCGGCGGCACCGTCGACTCGAGGATGACGTGATTGCCCTTCCGGAGATACGGCGCAATCATACCCGCAGCCTTCTTGACGAAGGTGAGGTCCGAGACTTTCGTCCCGGAGTCGAGCGGTGTCGGGACAGCGATCAGAAAGACGTCCGCCTCCTCAGGCTCGGTCTTTGCGACGAACCGGTCGCGTGCCCGGGCAAAGAGCTCGCATATTCCCGGCTCTTCAAACGGTACCGTTCCCTGATTCAGGGTGTTCACAACGCTCTGCTTAACGTCGACACCAACGACGTCCGACCCCGAAGCCGCAAATAGCAGTGCTGTCGGTAGACCAATGTATCCCAATCCTAGAACGCAGATTTTCATGTTTTCCCCCCAAAATCGCTTCAGTTTGACCGTGCCGCGGCACAGACGAGCACGATCATCTTCCCGGCGATTCCGTCTCCGTACGGATTCTTCCAGTTATTATTCCAGTGTGTGGCCGACCTAACGCCTTCAAGGATCTTCGCCGATTCGGTGCCGACCAGAATGTTGGAACCGACATCCAGCGTCTCAGGTCTCTCTGTATCGTAGCGCATGGTCGCACAGGGAACGCCAAGGACGCAGGCCTCTTCCTGCACTCCACCGGAATCGGTAAGAACGAGCCTTGCCTGTGCCTCGAGCTGCAGGAACTCCAGGAACCCGAAGGGCTTTGTCGAGCTGGATACCGTCCATACCGATCCCGAGTTCGTCGATCCTCTTTGCCGTGCGAGGATGAACCGGAAAGATCACCGGCATCGAGAATTCTCTCTGAACCGACTCAAGGCCGCTGATGATCTCCTTCAACCGGGCTTTGTTATCGACGTTCTCCTGCCGGTGGGCAGTGACGAGGAAGTACTCTTTCGGCTTGAGCTCGAGATCCCGCAGGACATTGACTTTTTTCCGTGAGATATCGAGATTCTGGTATATGGCGTCCACAACGGTGTTTCCGGTCACGCAGATCCTCTTCTCGTCGATACCCTCCCGGAGCAGGTTCTCACGGGCTTTTTCAGTGGGGGCAAAGAGATAATCCGACATATGATCCGTGAGGATTCGATTGATCTCCTCCGGCATCCACCGGTTAAAACTGCGAAGGCCAGCTTCGATGTGACCCACCCGCATGTGGAGTTTTGAAGCGGCAAGTGCCCCGGCAACGACGGTATTGGTATCGCCCTGCACGAGGACGACGTCGGGAGCCTCTTTGAGGAGGATGCTCTCGGCACCGGTCATGATCTTTGCCGTCTGCTCGGCATGAGTGCCCGAACCAACGTCCAGATTGTAATGCGGCTTAGGGAGATCGAGATCTTCGAAGAAGACCCGATCCATCTCATACGAGTAGTGCTGGCCTGTATGCAGGACGAAGTAGTCCAGGTTTCGCCGCTCACACTCCCGTATGACCGGCGACATTTTGATGATTTCAGGGCGTGTACCGAGGATTATTCCAATCATGGTGTCAACTCCGCTAATTTCACGCGCGGCAACGGTTCTTCCGTCACGTCCTCACCCGTGAGACGATATCGAGCATCACTCCCATCAGGAGCGTTACCGCACCGATGATGAACAGAACCGACAGGCTAAGCCCGTACTCAAGTGAAAACGCTCCGGATTCATTGAAGGCATCGAGAAATCGCATCCAGAGGAACATGCCGAGAACGATCGATGCAAAACCCGGCGCCCCGAAGTACAGGAGCGGCTTTCTCTCCACCGAGAGCCAGAAGAGCGATGTGAGCACCTCGAGACCGTGTGAGAACGGATTCTTCGTGGACGTCTCGAAGTCACCGTATTTGCACATGATGGGGCGCTCTCCGATGCGTAAATTCTCTGCCTGGGCTATCTGAAGCATCTCGGATTCGGTTGAAAAGTCATCTTTTCTTAACGCCCCGGACATGGACTCGATTGACCGCCGGTTCAGAGCCCGAAAACCGCACTGCGAGTCGGTGATGGTGTGACCGGCTCCGGTGACGACATCGAGGACGGTCCTGCCGAAACGCCGGTAGAACGGCATCTGATCGAGTGTCCGAAACCCGATGACGAAATCTGCATCACCGTCGACTATCGGTTCGAGGAGACGAGGAATCTCTTCCGGGTTGTGCTGACCGTCCCCATCCATGAAGACCAGAGCATCGAACCGGTTCTCAAAGGCGTAACGGAGCGAAGTTTTCATTGCCCGGCCTTTACCCTGCTGCGATCCGTGCGAGATCACCGTTGCTCCTGCTTCCCGGGCAATGTTCACCGTCTCATCGGTACTCCCGTCGTCGACGACGAGAACTTCGTCGACGTAGCGACGGGCCATAAGAACAAGCGAGCCTATCGCAACCGCTTCGTTGAGGCAGGGTATTGCAACAAGCGATTTATTCTGGGCTTTTCTGAGCGGTGGAGCGGGAGTGTCGATGTTCTCGCTCACTGTTCTCCGATATCCAGGCAGAATCGGTTGTTTCAGCGGGTTGATCGATTCCTGTATCTGACGATGGAGCGTAGGGGTCTCGATGGAGCTCTTCAGCTGGTACTCCCTGCGGATCAGATGATCTATCTCTACACGGTTACCTGTATCTGCATACTGTGGTCGTGGAACGGTAGTTTCCCGGGCAAACCGCCCACCTGCACCCGCAGGCTCCGTTCCGTGACCTGGATCAATGTCGTACATCCACTTTCCCCCTTGGCGTACTGGAACGGGACTGTTCAGACATATATTAATATGTTATTATTAACCAAATTTGGTTAACAGTATTTAAATTGGAATGCAATATAGTTGCCAAAGGGCAGGTTACCCCTGTGAGGGAATATATAAGTGTTCCGGCAAACCCGCTCATTGAGAAATTGACCCGGATTCGGTCTAAAAATGCTGCCGTCCACCTGTTTTCATGGACAGCCTCTGGCGGGCATACCGGATATGCACAAAGTGTAAATACCCGCAACGAAAATGGCGCCAGACAACCGTGATTTTCCCTGCCGCACCCCCTTTGGAGAATTCATCCCGTCCGGCACTATTCTTTTAAAACCGAAACATCACGGTAGCCCCATTTCACGATCACCCGCACAAGAAGAACTGTAATGCCCTGAGACCGTCAGAACCACCCCCAATGCCTGGAGAGAGGGGCGAAAGGATTGATATTCAGGAGATGGCAATATGCGTACCGCCGGCTCCCGTGCCCCTTCCTATCCATTCGCGTATCTGGAGCATCCGATACGCGAAGAGGTCGTCGTCACCCTGACCGGGGTTCCGAGAGCGCAGTCGATACCCGTTCCATCAGGGCATGGTGGCGCCGGAGTTCGGCAAGGTAGTTTCGGCTCTTCTCATCCGCCCGGAGCGGGGTAAAGGTCTGTTCGTAATCGACATTCCAGAGGATCAGTCCTTCAGGCGGCGATGCTGGGAGACGGTCGGATCCGGGCTTCTCGAGGAGAGCACTAAGATCATCGACGGTTGCGGCACCCCGCCCGACCATATCGAGCGCCGTGGCCATGCACCGAACCATGTTCCAGAGAAAACTCTCTGCCGTGACCTCAAAAACGCAAAACCGATCTTCCGGAAATATCCTGGCGGCAAGCACCGTCCGCTTCGGATTTTTGTCGCCGACCCTGGCAAACGACGAGAAGTCGTACCGGCCGACGAACCGCTCCGCCATCTCCTGCATGGCACCGGTCTCGGCCGGGGGGTCGGGGAAGTAGTAGCGGTACGTCCTTGAGAGAGCATCGTACCGGGGATTGAACGACTCTGGCACGACCGCGTAGCCCGTGCACCAGATATCAGGAGGGAGCACCCGGCCAAGCGCCTGCAGGGCGCGATCGGGGAGGTCCGTCGTGAAGGCAGCAACCCATCCCCGGGCGTGCACTCCCCGGTCGGTCCTCCCGGCCGTCTGGAAGGCGGCGCTTCGCCAGTCGTCGAAGAGCCCGAGCCGCAGGCACGCCTCGATGAACTCCCCTTCGACCGTCCGGAGAACCGGCTGCAGCTGGGATCCGAAAAAACCTCCGCCGAGGTACGCAAGCCGCAGTGCGAGCCTCATCGGTGTACCCGTCGCTTGATCCTCCGCAGGGCACCTTTCAGGGATTGCCGGGTATAGGTCTGCAGCGGAGTCATTCTGCCGCCTGCTATCGTATTCCCCTCCCGGATCGCCTTGAGGATTGAGGCGACGTCCGGTTCCGCCGAGACCAGCGCATGGCCAAATCCAACATAGCGGGCGTTATGTGCATCGCTCCCTCCTACACAGGGTTTGTCGTAACTCCGGGCGATTTTCGCCGCCTTTCGGTTCGCCTGACCCGTAATGTAACGACTGTTGAAGGTCTCGACCGCATCCACCGACGCTATCCCGATCTTAAGCTTCCGCCCGACACCGTGCCGCCACATATGGTACGGGTGCGGGAGAATCAGCAGCGCTCCGCGTGCACGCGCATACGCAACGGTCTCAAGAAAATCCCTGCCGGACGGGATCGGTTCGGTTACCCCGAGCGCGATGAGATGCCCATGTTTCGTGGAGATCTCAATCCCTGGAATGACGACAAGCGACGTCTCGCACGTGCACGCGTAGCGTGCCCCTTCCACGGTGTCGTGGTCCGTGATGGCGATCGCGTCAAGGCCGACCGCCTCGGCGCGGCGGAGGATATCCTCGACACTGCTTTCGCCGTCCTTTGAGAAGTTTGTGTGGATATGCAGGTCGCACCGCAGCATGAGATCATAACTATTTTTCACGTTCTGAATGATAATGGAAGCGTATGCGCATCTTACTGCCAACCGGTTCGACGACGGAGGCCATGGTCCGGAAGACCGCGGAGCGTTTTTCTGACCGCCATGAGATAACCGTGGCGATTACCGGGGAGATAGCCTCGTTCCTCACCCCACGGCAGCTCCTGATGCTGCTTTCCGGTACCGAGTATGATATGGCGATCGTCTCCGGGATGTGCACCGCATCGTTCGCGGAGGTGGAAGATGCAACCGGTATCCCCGTCTACCGCGGTCCGCGGCACGCCGCAGATCTGGCTCTGGTGCTTTCGGTGCTGGACTCCGTCCGGCTCTCCCGGACGATTCCTGCGGACGACTTTCTGGCTTCTGAGCGGCGTGCCGAAGCCTGCAGAAAGGTACACGAGCGTGAAACAGCGGCAGACTGCGACTTCATAATACGCGGCCTCAAGATCGGCGGCGGATCGCGAATCAAGGTGCTCGCCGAGATCATGGATGCGCACAAACGGGGCGACCTGCGGACGGCAGTGGAGCGATTCTTCGCCGCAGGAGCCGATATCGTCGATCTCGGGTTCGGGTTCGATGCGACGCCGGAGGATGTGCGGCGATCCTTCCGGGAGGTCGCCGATATTGATCGGCCCCTCGCCGTCGACAGTCAGGAGCCCCGTCTCATCGAAGCGGCGCTCGAACGCGCGGATCTGGTGCTGAGCCTGCACGAAGGCAACCTCCCGGCAGTCGGCGAGGCGGTCGCGGCGTCCGGCGCCGCAGCAGTGATCGTTCCCCGCGACCGAAACCTTGCGGAGAACCTCGCAGCCGCAGAAGCCGCCGGGGTCTGCTGTCTGGTCGGCGATCCGCTCCTACAGCCGGTGGGATCGGGGCTCGTCGAGTCGCTCGCCGGTTTCGAAGCGGTCGGCCGCCCCCTCTTCTTCGGCGCGGGAAACGTGGTCGAACTCCTCGACGCCGACTCCCCGGGAGCAAACGCACTTCTCTGCGCGATGGCTAGCGAGCTCTCCGCCGCCATCATCTTCACGAGCGAGCACTCCGACAAAACACGCGGATCGGTGGCGGAGATGCGGCGGGCTACCGAGATGGCGGTGCTCCTTGCCGGCCGCCCCTACCCGAAGGACCTCGGGCTCGACCTGCTCATTCTGAAAGAGAAGCGGCGGCGGCGGGAGCCGCCGCTCGAGTACAACACGGAGATTGCCGCCGCCCCGATGCCCGAGGAGATCGAGTACGACCCGCACGGGTGCATCAGGATCGGCATCGAGGGCGATTCAATTGTGGCCGTCCACAACGGCACGGCGATCAGGAGCAGGAAGTGGGAGGACGTCTTTGCAGCGCTCCTCGCCGAAGGCCGCATCTCCCGGATGGATCACGCCGCATACCTCGGAAAAGAGCTCTACAAAGCCGAGCTTGCGATCCGGTTCGGCCGGAGCTTCGAACAGGACGGCCCGTTCTGAAGAGGCCTCCGCACACCCTTTAATACAAGCGGCCGCACTACCCGGAGATCGTGGTAACGATGCGGAAAGGATTGATTATTGCCGGGACTATCACCCTCCTCCTCGCCGCTGCAGCCTCTGTCGGCATTCTGCTGCCGGAGGCGCCGGCACCGTCCGGCAACGTCGCGACGGGCAACCAGACACCGGCCGGGGACGTCGTTGTCGGCCTTCTGCCCGTCGCCACCGGGTTTGCCGCCCCGGTTGCCCTCGCAGCACCTTCCGACGGATCGGGACGACTCTTCATCGTCGACCAGGTAGGAACGATCCGTATCGTCGACCGAAACGGCACCCTCCGGGACGAGCCGTTCCTCGATATCCGGGACAGGATGGTGGATCTCAACCCGAACTACGACGAACGCGGTCTGCTTGGCATGGCTCTGCACCCGAATTTTACGGATAACGGGAGGTTCTTCATCTACTACAGCGCCCCGCTCCGCGAAGGGGCACCGCCGGGGTGGGATCATACCAGCCATCTTGCGGAGTTCTCGGTCTCTGCCGATGACCCGAATGCGGCCGATCCCGGTTCGGAACGGGTTCTGCTCCAGGTCGACGAGCCCCAGTCGAACCACAACGGCGGGCAGATCGCGTTTGGCCCGGGCGGCTACCTCTACATTCCGCTCGGCGACGGCGGCGGGGCGGGCGACACCGGACTCGGCCACCCACCACCCGGCAACGGCCAGAACACCTCGACCCTGCTCGGGAGCATCCTTCGCATCGACGTCGACGGGGGTGAGCCGTACACCATCCCGGAGAGCAATCCCTTCGCGGACGGCGTCGCCGGCCGGCCCGAGATCTTCGCCTACGGATTTCGCAATCCGTTCCATATCTCCTTCGACGTAGGCGGCCAGCACGATCTCTTCGCCGGGGATGCCGGGCAGAACCGCTGGGAAGAGGTCGATCTTGTCCGGGCAGGGGAGAACTACGGCTGGAACATCAGGGAGGGCACCCACTGCTTCGACCCGCAGAACCCGGGGGCAGCACCCTCCGGATGCCCGGATGTCGGCAGCCGGGGAGAGCCGCTCGCAAGCCCGATCATCGAGTACCCGAACGCGGGACAGCCAGGGGGAATCGGCCATGCGGTGATCGGCGGGTATGTGTACCGGGGGAGCAGCATTCCCGCACTTACGGGGCGGTACATCTTCGGCGACTGGAGCGCCTCCTCGGGCACCGGCGACGGGACGCTCTTTTCCGCCGCGCCCGGAGAGACCGGCAGCACCACGACCCTATGGAGTATGAGCGAGTTATCGGTCGCCGATACCGGGACGGGGAGAGTAGGGGCGTACATTCTCTCGTTCGGCCAGGATGCAGAGAACGAACTCTACGTCCTGACATCACGGAGCGCAGGCCCTACCGGCACCACCGGCACCGTTTACCGGCTCGTTCCGACAGGAGGATGAAGAATAGAGAGGTCTCCTCTAAACGGGGGTCGGCCACATTACATAACAATATTTTTATAATAAAGCAGAGATTTTGGGCTCCACGGCAACGCTCATCCGCAGATACCGAGGACGGTCGGTTCCATCCTCAAGGCGCCACGATACGGAGGAGCGGTTGCCGATCTACTCCACCAGAGAGGAGAGGAATGACCTATGAAGATAAACGGATCATCAGCAGGGCTCCTGTGCATTCTGCTCGCGTGCCTCTGCGTCTGTATCGTGTCCGGCCAGGCGCAGGCTCCCGTGGCCGTCGAACTCCGGAACAGCTCGTACCACCCGCCGACAGTAACCGTCGAACCCGGCACGACGGTGCTCTGGACGAACTATGACACCGTGAGCCACTCCGTCACCAGTATGACCGGGCTCTTCGACTCGGGAGCGCTTGAGACCGGAGAGTCGTTCAATTACACCTTTGACGAGCCGGGCACATACGCCTACGGGTGCAGGATCAACCAGTCTCTCGAGAACACCCGTATGCCTGGCCGGATCGTCGTCGTGGCCGGTGTTACGGGCAACATGACCGGAACCGAGGCAGATACCGTCGTTCAGGTGATCGAGGGGAATCAGAACCTGACCGTCCTTGCACGGGCGCTGAACGCGACGAACCTGACCGGTAACCTCAGCGCCGGAGGACCGTTCACGGTCTTCGCCCCGACCGACACCGCTTTCGCCGCACTCGGCAACGGGACGGTGGAAGAACTCCTGAACGATACCGCGAACGCGACGCCCATCCTGCAGTACCATATCGTTCCGGGACTCTACACCAGCCAGCAGCTCATGAACATGACCGAGACCGGAAACGCGACACTCCCGACGCTCCTCGGCGAGAACGTCACGATCACCCGCGAGGGCGGGGCGATACTGATCAATAATGCTACCGTCAACGCAACCGATATCAACGCCGATAACGGGATTGTCCATACCATCGACGCGGTGCTGATACCGCCCGCGAACATGACGGCGGTACAGGAACCCGTGGCCGCCGTCACGGCGAGGGTGACGGAAGAGCCCGTGGTGAACGAGACACCGGTGATCACTGCCACGGAGACGATGACGGAAGAGCCCGTGATGAACGAGACGCCGGCGATCACCGCCGCCCCCCGGGGCCGGTACTGACGGCCCCGGGAGACCCGTTCCTTTTTTTACGGCGGCCGGAGGATCGCTCGGGCAGGGCCAGGGGCCGTCACCGGACACGAGAACTTATCTTCCTTCTTTTCCAAGTACTCCTCAGAATGAAAGTGCACGGGATCAGCGCCGAGCTCCTCGCCATGCTCCTGCAACTCGGAAGAGAGCACCACCCCGCTGAGTTTATTGCTATCTTGCGGGAACGGGACGGTATTATCCAGGATCTCGACCTGGTGCCGGGGACAATCACCGGGTCGTCCAGTGCATCCTTCTTCATCGATATGCTCCCGCTCGACACCCATCAGGTCGGCAGCGCTCACAGCCACCCGAACGGGGTCATCTCACCATCTCCCGCTGATCTCAATCTCTTCCCGAAAGTCGGCAGATACCATATCATCATCGGTTTTCCGTACACGGAGAAGGACTGGCGGTGCTTTTCGGCCGGCGGCATGCCGGTGGATCTGAGGGTGATCGGATGAAGCGGGTGGTGGCGACCGGCACCTTCGACATCCTCCACCCGGGACACCTCTACTACCTGGAGGAGTCACGCAGACTCGGCGACGAACTCCATGTTATCGTCGCACGCGACGTCAACGTCAAGCATAAACCAAAGCCCATCGTTCCGGAGGAGCAGCGTCTGCAGATGATCGTTGCACTCAAACCCGTCGATCACGCCCGGCTTGGAGATCCGCACGATATGTTCCTCCCGATCGAGGAGATCGATCCTGCGATCATCACGCTCGGTTTCAACCAGCACTTCAGCGAAGAGAAACTGAAAGAAGCGCTCCGCGCACGGGGGCTCGACGCAGAGGTGGTGCGGATCCCCGGCTACCGGAACCGGCTCGCGAGCTCCTCGCAGATCATCGACCGTATTCTGAAGACCCGGCCGATTCCCGACCGGTAGACCCTACCCCAAAGACGCAGCCCATGCAGCAGATTGCAGGATGGATAGAGAATGACGAGATCAGAGATCCCCGCTCGCTCGCTCTGCGACTCGGGATTCCCCTCGGCATCTGCGGGATCTATATCCTGATCACCTGGCTCGTCCTTCCTTTCCAGGAGTTCCTGCTCCTCTTCGGAATGATGGTCGCCTATGTCGTCCCTCCGGCAGGCAGGGAAGTGGTCATCCCCGTCAGCATCGTGCTCGGTATCCCCTGGTGGCTGATCGCATTCACCCTCGCTTTCCTGGACTTCGCCGGCGGGCTGTTCATGGCATGGAACTTCCCGCTCGCCCTGAAGATTCCGATCGTCGGTCCCTGGATACAGCGGTTCTCGACAGCAGGCCACATCTACCTCGAACGCCGGCCGTGGCTCGAAAAACTGTACTTCAGCGGCCTCATCCTCTTCGTCACCCTCCCCTTCGAAGGATCGGGAAGCATTACCGGAACGATCATCGGCCGGATGCTCGGGATGGGAAAGACCGAGGTGCTCACCTGCATCACTATCGGTGGGATCATCGGGAGTTTCGGCCTCGCGCTCGGAGCCGAATACGTCACCGGGCTCATCCTGCTGGACGTCACCCTCGCAGCCTCCGTCGCCGTCTTCGTCCTGATCGGCGTAGCCATCGCCGTGATGTATCGGAGTTACGTCCGCCGCAGGAAGGCCTAGCGAAGAATGGCCGCAAAGAGCAACCGATATAGCACAAACGATACATATACGAGGTGATGCCGATGGATAAAACCCCAATAGAGCTCGAAACGCTGCTCGGATACACGTTCACCGACAGGACGCTGCTCGAACGTGCACTGACACGCCCGGCCTACGCCCGCGAGCAGGGGCTCAGCGAAGACCGGCACCAGGAGGCGCTGGCCACGCTCGGCGATGCGGTGATCAGCGTGATCGTCATCCAGTCGATCATCGCAAGAGGACTTCATAAAAAAGGGGATATCACTACTGAGAAGATGAAGATCGTCAGCATGCTGCCGCTGAACGAGGTCGGCCGGACGATGCACCTCGAGGAGTATATCCGGTTCGGCAAGGGAGAGGTAAAACAGGAGATCTGGCGGTACAGCGATGCGCTCACGGAGACACTTGAGGCGATCGTCGGGGCGGTCTTCCAGGACTCGGGGATGGCGGTGGCGGCCGAACGGGTTCTCTACTCAGTGCAGTGCATCCGCCCCAGCTAAGCCGTCTGCAGGGCGTCCCAGACCAGGTTCCGCTCGAGGATCACCCAGTAGCGCTTTAGTTCTTCCTCGGCACGCCGGTACCCGGGGTAGTGGCACCGGACGAGGTCCCAGGTACGCCCGGGAATGGTTGTGTTCCCGGAGGTGCGCGAGCTCGTGGACGACGATATATTCCCGAAGCGTCTCCGGGAGGGCAATCACCTTCAGATTATAGTTCAGGTTCCCGCACGACGAACAGCTCCCCCATTTCGTCCGCTGCATCCGCACCGTCACCCGCCCGGTCGCCCCCCCGGATAGATCGGGTACCGGGCGGCGTCCGCGGCGACCGCTCGTTTCAGCATCTCCGTAAGGTTTCTCTTCAGGCTCCCGGGAGATGAGCAGGTGACCGTTCCCTGCTCCTCGTCGATCCGGAACCGCGACCCTTCGGCGAGACGGTAGTATCTTCCGTTCAGGAGCAGGCAGTCCTCGTTTCCCCTCCCCGTCTCGGCCTGGCGATCGAGATCGCTTCGCCGCTCTCCGATCCACCCGGAATACCGCGCAAGAAAAGCCTCAACGTCGAACGAACGCGGGGCGACGACCCGGATCGTCCCGTCCGGCCTGATCTGAAGGCGGGCGGCCTTCACCGATTTTCGAACGACGGTCACTTCCACCGGCACCCCGGCCGGGTCAACCCACTTCACGTCTGCACTGCTCCTGATCACCAGTGAGATGGGAAAAGAGAAAAACCGTCACCATACGGGTGCTCCCGGGATGCGCAGGCGTGAACTCACCCGTCCTTATTGCGTGGGTTTCCTGCTTCATTCCACAAGATCGAGAGCCTCCGGCGGTATTGCCAATAGATAGTTATCGGGGATTTACGCGATACCTCTGCACGGCATACTGGTATAGCACGACCAGGATGATCAAGAGGAGCGTGCCGATCACATAACTCCCAATCACGTCGCTGGCCCAGTGGGCTCCGAGGTAAATCCTTGAAGGGGCGATGAGCATAATGAGAACGCCGCAGATCCCGACGATACACGAGCGCAGCCAGCCCGAGAGATGCAGCCAGCCGAGGTAGCCCACGAATCCGAAGAAGACGACGAAGAAGAGGACGTGTCCGCTTGGGAAGCTGGTACTTGTCGACGGCCAGGAAGAGATCGACAGGGTTCAGGGAGTATAGGGGAGGACGGGGGCGGCCGACCAGCACCTTGAGAACCGCGTCGATGACCACGCTGCTCAGGGTCGCCAGTACGAAGACCGCCTCGATCCACATGCGCCGGACGAGGAACACCAGGGTTACCGAGCCGATCAGGACTCCCCCATACAGAGGGGTCCCGAGAGCACTTACGCCCTGCATTGCCATGGCAAATACCGGACTATGGATCTCCTGCAGTTCGTGGGTCACCTGGAAGATCGAAGGGGAACGTCGCGAATACGTGTGCGGCGACGGACAGCCCTATCCCGCAGGCGAGCAGCAGAAAGATCACGGTCTTTACCCCCGGTCCATCGCGTGCTCTTCTCGATACCGGAGCGAAGAATGTTTCCATCAGGTCGGAACACGTTCATCGGGGAGATAAGGCCGGGGACGTCCCGCTCCGCCCCGAACACCCCCGCAGGTATAATAATCTCCGGAAACCGTACCATGGTTATAGATCTCTGCAAACCCGGTCCGGGTTACCGGAAGAGCAGCCGACGAAGACGCCATCCAATGCATGGTCGGATGGGCACACCGGAGTGGCCGCATGAAAGAGAAAGAACTGAAGATCGACGATATCGCCCAACTCACCGGACTCTCGGTCGAGGGGGTCAGGCATCTGGTCAGGGAGTACGACGACCTCTTCTCGTACCGGACGCTGGGAAGAGTCAAACTCTTCTCGCAGAGAGCAGTCAAGACGGTTCAGAACCTGAAAGAACTAGCCGGAAAGGGGCTCGCTCCCGACGAGGTGCGGAACGAAGTCCGCGCCGGGAAGATTCCGCAGCCTCCCGCAGGCGGCGCGGAGGAGAGCGACGGAACCGATGCCCTCGGGCGTTCGAGCTCGCCCCCCGAGATCGTCATCGAGTTCCGGACGATGCAGGATGCACTCGCTCACCAGCACCGGCAGATTGCACGGCTCACCGACGACCTCGCGCAGGAGCGGGCGGTCGAGAGAGGCCGATATCGCAGGACTGCTCCGAGTGATCGAGCAGGATGGCCGACCGCCTCGACCGGCAGGAACAGAAACTCGGGGTTATCGCCGAGTGGGTGGAGTACTTCGAGGCCAGGGTCGATGCAACCGACGCTCTTCTAAACAGGACGCTCCTCGACCGGATACGGGAAGCGCTCCAATAAGATCCTCATCCGCCACCGGCGGATCAACCGTTCAAAACTCTTCCTGCTTGCAGTGCCCGGCGACCTGCGCATCCTGCCAGCCACACCCGGAGCAGACCCTGGTCTTCACAATCCGATATTCGTTCAGCCTCGCCTGCTCGAGTTTCTCGGAGACGCTGAGCGAACAGCCGCACTCAGGGCATTTCCCCGTAATCCTTCCCATGAATTTGCCAAAAAGCGTATGCAATCCCTCTGATAAGACCTGTTCTGCCGGAGAGTCTATCCTCCGATTATAAGAAGATATCGAAAACGGCCTCAAAAGAGATTTAAGGGGCCAAAAACCGCGTTTTTCACTCCCTGTGCCCGGGATGCCAGTTTTCCATATGCTGTGCATGCGTCGAAAGGTACGCCCCCGGGAGATAGAACCGATCGTAAAACGCGGTATCGATATGCTGCGCCTGGAGGTAGGTGAGGACAAAGATGCTCGGGACGGTTCCCGGAAACTTCCCGAACCGGTCGTAGATATATTGCGCCTGCAGGCTTACGCACTCTAAAAACTCCTCGTCGAACCGTCGGGCACACCCCCGGATGTGCGCGGTCATTTTGTAGGGTCCCGGGGTCTCCGGATGGAACGGGCCGCCAGGTCTGAATTTCCGCTGCACGAGGGCATCGACGGCAGATCGCATATCCCGGTAGTGAGGCGGGTATACCCCTCGAAGATGCCGGGCAAGCCCGTCGGGTTCGGGAGCGGCCAGCGTTCGTCGGTGTTGTACCGGAACCCGAGCCCCGGCACCGCCGGGTTGCCGCTGGCGCCGAGGATACTGTAAGGATCGATCCCGTCGTACATCCAGCCACCGAGCCCTGCCACCTGCAGCATGAGCATCCCGGCGTAGCAGGAGGTCGAGAGTTCCGCGGTCAGTTCGGCAAGGGAAGTCTGCTCGAGGAACGTCAGGGGGAGTGGGTTATCCACGTCACAGGGGTGCCGGTACCGCTCCATGCCGTCTATCTCCTCTCCATTCCGGTCATCATAGATGCACTGGCCGTTCTGGAGGTAGTAGCAGAGGGCGGCGAGCGTATGCTGGGTGAGGTCGCCGACGGGGATGATCAGGGTGCTCCCCAAGTGGTTGGCAATCCACGTGTTATGCCCTTCCACGTACGGCACCTCCGGCGGGAGTTTGAGCCGTCCGTCGGCTATCATCGTAATCCGGGAGCGGTGTGCTGCAAGGAGGTCTTCGGGCTCGATTCGGTCGTCCCCGGAGCCCCCGGCGAGAGCGGGTGCATCGCGGGTTTCAAGGAAATATGCGCCGTCGTCGTCGGTGTAAAAGATCTCACTCGTATGAAACCCCCCTGCCGACGGGAACGTCCTGCCCCCGCCAGTACAGGCGTAGTTCGCGAGGTGCGGGGCGTACCGAGCATTGCGCATGATGAGGTTATGCCACTCGGTATTGCCTGCTGCCGCCGTCAGCACCAGCATCTGTTCGAGCGCCGAGAGCGGCACGGCCTCGTGCCCCGACGAGTAGCGGAAGTAGCCGTCGGGGATCGCCCCGCCCCGGGAGAAACGCCGTGCCCTCCGGCCGAAGAGCGCCTGCACCAGCAGGAACGAGAGTGCATCGTCAAAGCCGGGTGGATACATCTGATCGTCCATCTCTGTCACCTGCCTGTATAAGCCACCCGGCCCTCATGCGCTCAAGGGCAATTGAGGTTTCGCCCCGGGCGGCGGAACGGTGAAGAAAGGACCGCGTCCGGCACCATCCCGGGAGCCCTCAATAGACATTCCATAGATTATATATTACCAAATAAATTCAAACGGCAAGGAATAAGTACGAAGGATGCCTTCTCCACGGCCGGTGGTTCACCGTATGCAGTTGCAAAAACTCGCCATAGTAGTTGCCATCCTGATCCAGGGGCTGGCCATCGTCAGTCTCCTGGTTGGTGTGGTTGCAGGAGCGCACGGAGTATCCACCGGTGTGGATACTCCCTGGTCGACAATCAGGCATCCGGAAGAGTCACCCGATGTCACCGCTTCGTTCTACCCGATACTCAGCAACGATTCGGGTTTGTATCCGGACGAGACCGGGATATATGCCTCCCGGACTCTCCACGGGTATCTTTGAGACTCTCTTCAAACACCTCCTCTTTTCCGCACCGTCCGCCCATCCGGGGAGACCCCCCCCTGGCGAAACACTAAATAGGTGTACGCCCGCTACAGCAGTTCGTGTGTGATGGTCAATGGTAGATCGGAAAAGTCCGGATTACGACCCAAACAGAAGCAGCGTCCGTGCTCCCGGGAGATACTGGCTATACCTCGTTGCGGGGCTGATCATCGTCTGCACGGTCTCATCGCTGATAATTGCAGCCTCCTGCAGTCCGATTCTGCAGGAACCTGATCCGGCCGCCAGGCTCGCAGAAAGCGGCTATGTGTTCGATCCCCGCATCGCCGGGATGCTCGCAGAGGTCAACGAATCGGAGCTCGCGACAACGATCGCCGACCTGCAGTCCTTCGAGACCCGGGTGGTCGGGACGGGCGGCAACCGGGAAGCGGCGGCGTACCTCTACGACCGGCTGAACGACACACCGGGGCTCGAGGTATCCTACCAGGGCGGCGATCTCCGGAATATTATCGCAACTCTCCCGGGAACCGATCCGGCATCCGATGACGTGGTCGTCGTCGGCGCCCACTACGACAGCACCTCGTCGGACCCGGAGGATGCACCGGGAGCGACCGATAACGGGGCAGGCGTCGCGATCGTCCTCGAACTGGCACGGATCATGAGCCAGTACCGGTTCAACGACACCGTCGTATTCGCACTCTGGAACGCCGAAGAGACCGACCGGAGCGGCAGCAGGAGCTACGCCGACCATGCGGCGGAGGAGAATGTTTCGATCCCGCTCTACCTGAACTTCGACTCCGCAGCCTACGACCCGGAAGGCCGCTTTATACTCGATATCATGCACGACGAATACGGTTCGCCTGTTGCAGACCGTATGATCCGTCATAACGCCCTGTACGGGATCAACCTGACCCTGACGGAGAACGTCCATAACTGCACGTCGGATCACATACCCTTCCGCGACCAGGGATACGTGGCCGTGATGACGCATGCGGAGACCCACGGACCTGCCCACACCCCGGAGGATACCGCAGACAAGGTCTCGCTGCCGTACGCGAAGAGGAACGCGGAACTCGGGATGTCGGTGCTGGCCGCGGTCGCCGGGGTGCAGGATAACGGAACGGAGGCATCCGGGGAGGAGGGAATCCGGGAATAAGCTCCGAACCGGAGCCAGTTCCGGGACGTGACTGCCGATGACTTCCGGACGAGAGCCGTGCACCGGCGGTCACCTGCGGACGCTCCGCCGCATCCTTCTCCTTATCGCTATCGCATCGGCGCTGGCCGCCTCTGCGGTGGGCGGTTCACCGGTGCAGCATCCTGCCGGCCTGCCCACGTACGATCCGGCCATTGCAGGACTGCTCGCAGAGGTCAACGAGTCCGGGCTCGCGGCCACGGTCGACGACCTGCAGTCCTTCGAGACCCGGGTGGTCGGGACGGACGGCAACCGGGAGGCGGCGACGTACCTCTACGACCGACTGAACGACATACCGGGGCTCGAGGTTTCGTACCAGGGGGGCGATCTCCGGAATATTATCGCAACCCTTCCGGGAACCGATCCGGCATCCGATGCCGTGGTCGTCGTCGGAGCCCACTACGACAGCATCTCGTCGGATCCCGATAACGCACCGGGCGCGACCGATAACGGAGCGGGCGTCGCGATCGTCCTCGAACTGGCACGGATCATGAGCCGGCAGCGGTTCGGTCACACCGTCGAGTTCGCGTTCTGGAACGCCGAGGAGGTCGGCCGGGTCGGCAGCATATGGTATGCCGACCGTGCAGCAGAGGAAAATGTTTCGATCCCGCTCTACCTGAACTACGACTCCGCAGCCTACGACCCGGAGAACCGCTCGCAGCTGAACATCCTGTACAACACAGAGGCAGAAGGCGTGGCGGATCTGGCGGTGCACGACCTCGCCCTCTACACCATCAGTCTCACACCGACCCGGGACCCGAACACCTACATGTCGGATCACGTCTCGTTCTGGTCAGCGGGCTATCCGGCCCTTATGGCTCATGCACCGCGGCCGCGCTGGCCTGCCCATACCCCGGAGGACACCATCGAGAAGGTCTCCTTCCCGTATGCAGCGAGGAACGCACAGCTCGGTCTTGCGGTTCTGGCAGAGGTCGCCGGCCTGAACGGAACATCCGGCTACCAGGAGACCGAAAGTGCCCCTCTGTGGGGCACCATTGTCCCATCTTTCGGGAGAACGCCAACCGGCCATCCTGCAGCGGCGGCACCGTCAGGTATAATGGAACATATGGTATATCTGGCCGCATGACCGAAGGTACCATTCTTGTCACCGGCTCGACCGACGGGATCGGCAGGGCGACCGCACACGCCCTCGCAGAGCAGGGCTACCAGGTCCTCGTTCACGGCAGAAACGAGGCGAAAGGCCGCCGCGTCGTACGGGAGATACAGGACGCGACGGGCTCTGACCGGCTCGACCTTTTCATCGCCGATCTTGCCGACCAGCAGAAGGTCAGAAACCTTGCCGCCTCCGTCAGTGACCGGTACGACCGCCTCGACGTGCTCATCAACAACGCCGGGGTCTTTCAGCCCCGAAGGGAACTTGCACCCGGAGGGGTAGAGATGACCTTCGCCGTCAACTTCCTCGCAGAGTTCCTGCTCACCCACGAGCTGCTGCCGCTTCTCAATGAAAGCGCTCCTGCCCGGATCGTCAACGTCGCATCCATCGCTCACCGGAGCGTGCACAGAGTCCGCTGGGAGAACCTCCCGCAGGAGAGAGAGTATGACCCCTACACCGTCTACGCCGTCTCGAAACTCGGCGTGGTCGCTTTCACCATGCGGCTTGCCCCGATGCTGGCGGAGACGGGCGTCACCGTGAACTGCCTTCACCCGGGGGTGATCGATACCAAACTGCTCAGGGCATATAGCGGAGGGGGCGTTGACGGTGCCCCACCCGAGGAGGGAGCACAGGTCGAGGTCTACGTCGCCACATCTCCCGATACCGCCGGCGTGAACGGAAAGTACTTCGAGAAGAAGGAGCCGATGGGGCCGTCGTCGCTTGCTCTCGATCCCGGACTGCAGGAGCGGTTCTGGGAGATCGGCACGAATCTGACCGGGATCGAGGGATGGTAGCTCCGGCCGGGGGATCGTACCGACAGGGATAGTATTTATAAGGGGAATAGCCCAGAAAGCCCTCTCTGACGGGGGCAGCCGGAGGGTCGGAGGATACCGATCTCCGTAACGATCTCCGGAATACTCGTCGGAGAGAACTCTGGACAGAGCGCGGCACTGTGGCCGGGTAGAGTATGGAGGCAATTCATATGGCAAACGTACAGGAACAGATGAAAGAAGGGGAGACAGGACCCGTTTCGTTCTCCTGCTACCGGGTCAACCCGGGGGAGAAGGGGATTCCCGAAGAGGGTATGAACACCTACAGCGTCGTCGTGCTGCTGCCCGACGGCAAGTTCGTGCACCAGATCGTCTGGGCAAAGAACCCGGAGGATGTCGCGGATTCGATCCGGGTGCCGGACGGGACGCGGGTGATCATGACGCAGATGGCCGAGCTCCTCGTCTGGGACAGCGGCCAGGTTGAGGCTGAGTGGGAGCAGGAGGCAGCGCCGACGCCCTGATCGAATCGGGGAGCAACCGGAAAGACCGATCCGCCCATCTTTTTTTCTCCCGGCGCCTACCCCGAAGGCAGGACGGGTTCCAGCATGACGGAGATCACCATCGAGAGGGTCAGCGACCGGAATTTTCACGAGTTCACCGCTCTTGTAGAAGCACTTGCAGAATACGAGCACCTTGCGCCGCCCGACGAGAGTGCCCGGGAACGGCTACGGGCCGATGCACTCAGCGAGCGTCCGCGATACGAGGCTTTTGTCGCAAGGGCGGGCGGCAGAGCAGTCGGGTACGTCACCATTTTCTTCACCTACTCGACCTTTCTCGCCCGGCCGACCCTGTACCTGGAGGATATCTTTGTCCTGGAAGAGTACCGCTCGCGGGGCATCGGGAGAGCACTCTTCGATCTCTGCCGGAGCCTCGCGAAGGAGCGCGGATGCGGGCGGATCGAGTGGATGGTGCTGACCTGGAATGAACCGGCGATCCGGTTTTATGAAAAGCGCGGCGGGGAACGGCTCGACTGGTATGTCTACCGGTTAACCGCCGAGAAGTTCTGAACGGCACGCTCCCGGCGGTTACCGGCCGGGATGAACCTACTGCATCACGATCTTACGCATCAGGGCCATGATCCCGGGCTTCGCATCCTTCCCGAGCGCTGCCTGAAAACCACCCATGCCCATCATGGGCCGGAGCATCTCGGCATTCAGCCGCTCGCCGATCTCGTCGAAGATCCGCTTATACGCGACGCAGTGCGGATCGACGCCCGCAATCTCTCCTCCCGTGGGAGCGATGGCATTGTAGGGGCATCCACCCCGGCAGTATTTGATGTGGGCGCAATCCTTGCACGCCCGATCAACGTACTCCTTGAACTGCTGCATCCGCTTCCAGGCATCGGACGCGGCAAGGTCATCGATGCCCGGACGGTCACGGACGTTGCCCATCACGTACTCCGGCATCCCGACAAAGCGGTAGCAGGGATAGATACCTCCGTCTGGCCCGACGGCAAAGGTACTCCCCATGCAGTCGGCAAAGGTGCAGACGTTGCCCCTCCGGGTAAAGACGCACCGGCAGAGGTCGTTGATGTTCATGATCTCGATCTCGTCCATGTGTTCCAGAGCCTGATCGAGAAGGTAGACGAGCAGTTCTCCGTACTTCTCCGGCGGGAGAGCCCATTTTTCAGGGTTGGTGTCGCGGAGCGACGGCAGCGCGGGATGGAGTTTCAGGGTTAACCCATTCTCAAGGAAGAAGTTGAAGATGTCGCCCTTGAACGCCACGGAGTAGGAGGTGAAGGTACAGATGAACCGCACCGAAAGGCCGTGCGCCTTCGCAATCTCATAGCCCCGCATGGTCTTCTCATAGTACCCGCTCCCCCGCTGCAGGTCGTTGAGGTCCTGGGGCCCGTCGATGCTGGAACCGATGGGAATATGGTATTCAGCCAGAATGTCGGCAAGCTCCGGGGTCATCCTCCAGAGATTGGTCTGCATGGCAAAGTCCGGCGTCAGGTGCCCGAGCCCTTCGGCGAGTAACGGCAACGCCTGTCGGTAGAACTCCGGGCCGGCGAGGAGGGGCTCGCCGCCGTGGAAGGTGAAGGTTACCCTGTCGTCCCGGAAGTCCGTGAGCCATGCGACGACATCTTTGATGGTATCGATGCTCATGACGGGAGAGCCTTCTTCGGAGCTCCAGCAGTAACTGCACCTCGAGGGGCAGCCCAATGTCGGAACGAGCATTACGTGAAAGGCGTTCTTCATAAACTACTGAGTTTTCCCTTCCGGAACCATTAATAGTTTTCTAATACGTCACAGCCGCCCCCGCGCGGCAGGGTAACCTCAGGGGCGGGAACTTTCGGCGCCCCCGCTGGAGAGAGAGGCCCGCCGTGACAAAGCCCGAAGCATCGGCGTTCCCGTGGGGGTTTGGAGATAAAAGAGGGGGTTACCGGATGGCGGGGACCGACGCATCCGTCCCGATGATCTCACTTAAGTAGACGCCCGACCCGACCCACCAGGTGTCGTTCACGGGGAGGACATACCCGATCTTCAGCTCTTCCCGGTTGTCCTTGTCGGGGTTCGGCCAGACGAAGACGACGTACCCGCCACCGGACTGTGCGGTGTCGGCAAGCGCCCGGATCATCTTCATCCCGAACGGTCCCTGCTTCTCGATCAGACTGGAGCCGATCTTCTCCTGCAGGTAGGGGTGCGCAAGAAGCGTGCCGTTGTAGTCGTAGGCGTAGAGGTAATGCCCTTCCGCATCGACGAACATCCCGGACTGATTCGAGATCTCGGCAAACGCAGCCGCAGATCCGTTCTCGCGTCCGTAGGCAGCACCGCGCTCGACGAGATCGATCATCGCCGCTACCGCATTCGGGTTCTGACCGGAGCTTTCGCAGGCCATGTCCGCGAAGTACATGCCTGAGCCGATCCACCAGGTCTCACCGACCGGGGAGACATAGCCGATCTTCGGCACGTAGGTATCCGGCGCCTTCTCATCTATCGTTCCGCCCTCCGGTGCCGGGTAGAGGTACGCGATGAACCCGCCGCCGGTCGAAGCGGTATATGCCCCGATCCGGATCACCGGCAGGCCACGGATATCCGTCCAGTTCATCCGGTCCGTTCCGACCAGATCGGCCTCATACGGGTGTGCAAGGAGCGTTCCGTTGTCATCGTAGGCGTAGATGTACGTATCGCCATGCGAGAACTGTCCGTCTTTCTTCGAAAATTCGGCAAGAGCAGCCTGCTCTCCGACCGCCTCCGCATATGCCGAGGCGTTCTGCACGAACCCGGCGAGATCGTTCGCCGTCGTCACCTGCTGCACGACCACTTGCTGGGTGGCCGTCTGATTCTGCACGGCCTCCTGTGTCCCGACGCAGCCGGCAAAGAGAGCGGCAAAGGCTACAAGAAAGCAAAGTGCACCGTAAAAAAACCTCTTCTGCATATCGATTATTTTAGATGGAATAGCTAAAAAAACACACTGAAATATTCTTCCGTCCGAGCGCCGGCACCGCAGACGGCGCTTCGCATCACAGGGTTTTCAGGGCAATGACGGGAGGGGACGAAACCTCCCATCAGCTGCGTTCGAAGTCGATGAAGCCTTTGTAGGGATCCGTACCCACCAGGCGGACGCGGACCTTCTGACCCACGCGGAGGCCGGATTCACCCTGCACGACCCGGCCTTCCGCTGGCGGGGAGAGCAGTCTGACGTAGGTCCCCTTCTCCGAGGCGCCGGTGACAAACGCCTCGAACGACTCGCCGATTCTGTCCCGGAGCAGGACTGCGGCCGCAGCCTTTCGGACGAACCGCTCGACCTTCTGGGACGCTTTCTCCCGCTCGGTCAGCCAGGCGGCAAGACCATTGAGTTCCGTAGAGGTGTACGGGCACTCCTCCCCGGTGAGCGCCGATTTGATCAGCCGCTGGATAACAACGTCGACATACCGCCGGTTCGGGGCGGTTCCGTGGGTGTAGTCGGTGACGGCGAGCGCAAAGTGGCCGATCGGCACGTTGCCGGGTTTGTAGGCCACGTATTCACCGGGTCCCATCAGTTTCACCACCGTCAGGGAGAGGTCCGGGAAGTGGTCGGGATCGGCGAGCTTCTGCCGGACGAGGAACCGGGTGAGCGCCAGTGCGTCCGGTTCGGCGGGCAGAACTTCACCGCGTTCCGCTGCCTCAGCAACGATCCCCTCCCAATTCTTCGGCGTCCTGACGATCCGCTGGATCATGGGGAGACCGGCGTCGCCAAGGAACGCCACGAGGCTCCTGTTGGCTCCGACCATGAACTCCTCTATCAGGCAGCGCGCCAGGTTCTGCCGCTGGACGACAAGATCGCCGACCCTCCCGTCCACCATGACCGGCTCCGCTTCGATCGTCTCGAGGGCGAGGGCTCCCTGCTCCACCCGGCGCTTCTTCAGGGATAGCGCGGCCTCGTTCTGCAGGAGCAGCTGCTCTTTGAGCCCCGGGACAGCCGCGACCGTCTGCGGGATTGGCCCTGTCCCCTCCAGCCAGTCCCCGACCTCCTCGTAGACGAGTTTCGCCTTGTTCGTGACGAGAGCGCGATAGACCTCGCCTGGCCGGGTGCTGCCGTCCGGGAGAACCGCGTACTCGGTGACGACCGCCATCCGCTCCTGCCCCGGCAGCAGGGAAGTGATGCCCTTCGAGAGCCGGTCGGGCAGCATCGGGAATGTCTCGACGCCGGTGTAGACCGAGGTTCCGTTCCGGCCGGCATACCGGTCGGTCTCCGAGCCTTTCGGGACGAAGGCGTCGACATCGGCGATGGCGACCCTGACGAGTACCTCCCCGTCCGCCCCGCGCTTGCAGACCTCCAGCTGGTCGAGGTCCATCGAGTCGTGGTTGTCGATGGATGACCAGAGGAGCGAGCGGAGATCGCGGATCCCCTCTCCGCCATCCATGAAAACGCCCGCGTCCATGCCGTTCACTTCCCGGATGACCGAACGCGGGACCCGGGAATAAATCCGTACTTCTCCATCGCGGCCCATGCAATGACTTTCAGGTCGATATTCTGCCGGTTGTTCATCGTTACGTGAGAGATTCGTTTCAGGCCATAAAATACTGCGGGAACTCCTCCACATCCCGTGGGAGGTTACATCCCGGTACACGGCTCGAGGTAGGGGTGCCGGGATGAGATCGATCATGCAGGAATTTATCAGGGATCGTACCCTTTCCGGGGCACGGTGATCGGATGGCAGATCAAACTCAGTACAGCGCGGTCAACCTGCTGGCGGACGCCGGCGCTGACCCGGAGCGATGGAGCCGGATACCGGACGACGCAACGATCGAGAGGACAATTAAGGCGATTGAATCCTGCAACGTCAGGGTGATACTGGCAGAGACGGGGGAAGGTGCACGGCGAGCGATTCTCGACCTGATACCGGAGGGTGCCGAGGTGATGAACGGCTACTCGACGACCCTGATCGAGATCGGCTACAACCAGGTGCTCGAAGAGAACCCGAAGGGCTGGCGCGATTATCACGCGGTCATCACCGCCGAGAACGACGCGGAGAAGCGGCACGCACTCCGCCGCAAAAGCGTCACTGCCGACTATTTCCTCTCCGGCGTGCAGGCGATCGCCGGGTCGGGCGAGATCGTCGGGTGCGACAAGACGGGGAGCCGGGTCGGGGCATGGCCTCATGGGGCAGCCCATCTCATTCTCGTCAGCGGGGTGAATAAGATCGTGCCGACACTCGACGAGGCGCTCAGGCGCTGCCGGGAGTACGCCCTACCGCTTGAGAACCAGCGTGCACAACGCGCCTACGGCGTCCCGAGCGAGATAGGTAACTACGTCATACTCGCACAGCAGGTCGAGGAGGGAAGAGTCACCCTGATCCTGATCCGCGATCGGTTCGGCTATTGATGGCTAGAGGATCGAAGGAGAGACGGCATTATCGTGGAGCGATCTCCACCCCCTCCGGCAGTATGGAGAGCGAAGTTACAAGTCCGAGGACAGAATGCCCAACGGGGTTTTCTCAACCATGCACCCGGGTTTACGTGGGAGGGGCACCTTTCCGGAGTCTGCTTTCACCTGGCCCGGAAGAAGCCGGTTGCTCAGGGTGTAGGGGAAACGCACAAAAGGGTCTGGTTGTGTAATCCTTTGCGAGGCTTAACGCTCTGTGATGAATAGTTGGAAGCAGAAGTGTGCGGTGTGACTCTGGAAAGAAACGTTGCGAAGAAGTGATTCGTGTGCTAAGATAGAGGAAGGTAATAGCAGCGAATCATGCTTCCCGAGGACTCGCGTACCTCAGTACAACATGATACGTGAGTGGGCTTCACTGCTGGGTTCGGAATGGGTCCAGGTGTTTCCCCACTGCTATGGCCGCTATTACCAAAGCCAAGGCCCGGACTTGAACCGGGGTGTAGCTGATCTGCAGTCAACCGCGTAGCCGCTCCGCCACCTTGGCAAGCCGTGTGTATTTGGTAGGTTCATGCGTTCATCGGGTATAAACCCTTTGTCTGCTGAACGGTTTGGTGTGCACTCTGGATTTCGTCTGAGTTCGGCGGACGGCATTGGACGTTAGTACTTGCGGACTGAACACGTCGTTGCCTTCGTGCGTACATCCCAAGCCTATCAAACGGATCTTATATCCATGTCCTCAACGGAGTCTCTTTTCAGGTCAGGTTTCAAGCTTAGATGCTTTCAGCTTTTACCCCTTATCGCGTAGCTGCTCGGCATTGCCCTGTCGGACAACCGATCGACCAGAGGCGACGACGGAAAGTTCCTCTCGTCCTATTTCCATCTTACCCTCAGACTCCTGACACCCCAAATAGATAGTAACCGACCTGTCTCACGACGGTCTAAACCCAGCTCACGATCCCCTTTAATAGGCGAACAACCTCACCCTTGGCTGCTGCTGCACAGCCAGGATGGAAAGAACCGACATCGAGGTAGCAAGCCGCCGGGTCGATATGTGCTCTTGCCGGCGACGACTCTGTTATCCCCGGGGTAACTTTTCTGTCGTCAATAGCCCTCACCAAAAAGGCATATTGGTTCGTTAGACCCGAGTTTCCTCTCGCGATCACTTGCTGTGCGTGATCGCGTCAAGCCAACTTTTGCTCTTGACACTCTCCTGTGAGTTTCTGACTCACATGAGTTGACCTTAGGGCACCCTTGATATTTTTTCGAGGGTGTGGCGCCCCACCCAAACTGCCTACCTATCGTTGTCCTCGTAAGAGTGAGTGTTACAGTAAACCTAGGATGGTGTCTCATCGTTGACTCCCCGCCCCCCAGGAGGGACGGATCGACGTCTCCCATCTACTCTGCGCAAGGAATACCGTAACACAGCGACAGGCTGCAGTAAAGCTCCACGGGGTCTTCACTTCCCATTTGGGGTCACTAGTCTCTGCACTAGTATAAAATGTTCAACGGTTTCGTGTTAGGGACAGTAGGACTCTCGTTAATCCATTCATGCAAGTCGCCAATTAAGCGACAAGGTACTACGCTACCTTAAGAGGGTCATAGTTACCCCCGCCGTTTACGAGTCCTTCGTCCGGTTGAACCCGGTGTTCAGATACTCGCACTGGGCAGGAATCAGTGACTATACTAGTCGTTTCCGAGTTGCAGTCACCTATGTTGTTATTAGACAGTCAGAGTCCCCTGGTCACTGCGACCTGCCTGATCACCAGGCAGGCACCCCTTCTCCCGAAGTTACGGGGCCATTTTGCCGAGTTCCCTTAACACGATTAAACCGACACGCCTTAGCCTCTTCAGCTAGGGGCACCTGTGTCAGATCTTGGTACGGACAGTCATCTCCCTTTTCACGGACTCCAGGAATTTACTGAATTGCTCCATCACGCTTTCACCCGCTTCTCACCATTGCGGTACTCCACGGGCTTGGACGCTTAGACGGGGCGACGACCCCGCTCAGCATATCCCGAAGTGTCAGGGCATTGCTGCTAAAAGATGAATGGTACAGGAATATTAACCTGTTTCCCTTTCGCTGTACTCGAGTTACGGTACAACTTAGGACCGACTAACCCTCGGCTGACGAACATTGCCGAGGAAACCTAGCCCCTGCGGCGGTTGGGATTCTCACCCAACTATGCTTCTACTGATGCCAGAATTCTCAATTCTACCCGGTCCACTGGAACTTACACCCCACTTCTACCCAAGCAGAACGCCTCTCTACGCCATCACCTTGCGGTGGGCCGTGGTCTCTGTAGTAGGCTTTAGCCCCGTCCATTTTCAGTGCCCCAAACCTCGACTGGTAAGCTGTTACGCACTTTTTTAAGGATAGCTGCTTCTAAGCTCACCTTCCAGTTGTCTTTGGCCTGGGACGCCTTTCAGTGTTGACACTTAGCCTACATTGAGGGACATTAACCACGGTCTGGGTTGTCTCCCTTACGGACTACAAGCTTACCCCGTAGCCCGGACTGCCAGCCATCTCCGACGTCGGGGAATTTGGAGTTTGACAGGAGGGCGAGGGATTTCTCCCCCGGCTCCCCCAATCAGTGCTCTACCTCACCGACTATCTCCGGCCAGGTCATGCTGCGGCATGTTTCGAGAGGAACCAGCTGATGCCCAGCTCGATTAATCTTTCACTCCTATACGCAGGTCACGCGAATGATTTGCATATCAAAACCGCTTGCGGTCCTCCACGCAGCTTTCGCCACGCTTCAACCTGCCCACGCATAGATCGCTAGGCTTCGGGTCTTATCCTACAGACTCCGCGCACTTTTAATACGCCGTCCCATGCCCGAAGGCTACGGACCTGTTGGTTTCCCTTCGGCTCCCCTTTTGGGTTAACCTTCGCCTATAGAATAAACTCTCTGGCCCAGTTCTTCAAAACGTACGTTATAACGCTGGCAACTTCGCCCGTCCTACCGCCTCGCGACGGGTTCCTTCACGAAGAAGATCCTTGCACGCCATAACCCACTATCACCGGTCAATTTCAGGCACTTTTAACCACCTTTCTAGGGTTACTTTTCAGCCTTCGCTCACGCTACTACTACGCTATCGGTTTCGAGGTGTATTTAGTTTTAGAGGTTGATGACCCCTAGATTCCCGCGAGAATTCCAACCCACGGTACTCAAGACACTGCCAGGACACCGCCGCATACACGTACGGGACTATCACCCTCTATGGTATTACGTTCCAGAAAACTTCCGTTTCGCGTTGGTATCCACACGGCAGGCTTACGACACCACATCTCCCTTGCGGGATTCGGTTTAAACTCTGTCGATTTCGATCGCCTCTACTCACGACATCTCGATTGATTTCTTTTCCTCCCCCTACTAAGATGTTTCAATTCGGGGGGTTCCCGATCCTTACGGATCAACACCGAAATGCTGGGAGGTCCCATTCGGGTATCTCCGGATCCTAGACTCCATGCGTCTTCCCGGAGCTTATCGCAGACTTGGCACGCCCTTCTTCGGCACTCGAACCGAGCCATCCACTGACCGGCTAATAGCCGTTCCGCTGAACTCATTTAACGTCCAGAGTACACACCTATACACGGCTTCGTCAGGTCAAAAGACCTTCAGCCCTTCCCCGGGGACTCACATTCCCGGGTGCATTGACAGTGGACTCAGGGGGATTTGAACCCCCGGCCTCGGCGTTGCAAACGCCGCGCTCTTCCAACTGAGATTATGAGCCCTAGATATCCGTTGACATCGGCAATTCTACGTTTTGTTTAGCAACCGCATGCTTAGACCCAAGAAATGTCATTAGGAGGTGATCCAGCCGCAGATTCCCCTACGGCTACCTTGTTACGACTTAACCCCCCTTGCGGAACCTAGATTCGACTACGGCAACGACCGCAGCCTCATCCAAACCCCACTCGGGTGGTTTGACGGGCGGTGTGTGCAAGGAGCAGGGACGCATTCACCGCGCTATTTTGAAACGCGATTACTACAGATTCCAGCTTCATGTGGGCGAGTTACAGCCCACAATCCGAACTACGAGCAGGTTTAGGAGATTGCCTTCACCTTTCGGTGTCGATACCCATTGTCCTGCCCATTGTAGCCCGCGTGTAGCCCGGATAATTCGGGGCATGCTGACCTACCGTTGCCCATTCCTTCCTCCTCTTTAGCAGAGGCGGTCCCAACAGTGTCCCCATCGATCCGGAGATCATGCTGGCAACTGTTGGCGTGGGTCTCGCTCGTTGCCTGACTTAACAGGATGCTTCACAGTACGAACTGACGACGGCCATGCACCTCCTCTCAGCTAGTCATGCAGAGTCTTCAGCCCGGCAATCATTCCGCTGTCCTATCCGGTGAGCTTCCCGGCGTTGAGTCCAATTAAACCGCAGGCTCCACCTGTTGTGGTGCTCCCCCGCCAATTCCTTTAAGTTTCAGCCTTGCGACCGTACTTCCCAGGCGGCACGTTTCACGGTTTCCCTTCGGCACCTCGACGACTCGTGGTCGTCGATACACCTAACGCGCATCGTTTACGGCTGGGACTACCCGGGTATCTAATCCGGTTTGCTCCCCCAGCTTTCGTCCCTCACTGTCGGAGCCGTTCTGGTGAGGCGCCTTCGCCACAGGTGGTCCCTCGAGGATTACAGGATTTCACTCCTACCCCCGAAGTACCCCTCACCTCTCCCGGTCCCAAGGGTGCCAGTATCCCTTAGACGCCTAACGGTTAAGCCGTTAGATTTCCCAAGAGACTTAACAACCCAGCTACGAACGCTTTAAGCCCAATAAAAGTGGTCACCACTCGAGCCGCCGGTATTACCGCGGCGGCTGGCACCGGTCTTGCCCGGCCCTTTCTTCACGTGTGTTTTAGACACCTGAACAGCCCGCTATACGGGCACTCGGGGTTCCCTTATCACGGTTTCCCGCATTGTAAAGTTTTCGCGCCTGCTGCGCCCCGTAGGGCCTGGATTCGTGTCTCAGAATCCATCTCCGGGCTCTTGCTCCCACAACCCGTACCGATTACAGGCTTGTTGGGCCGTTACCCCGACAACTACCTAATCGGCCGCAGATCCATCCTAAGGCGCCGGAACTTTCGGTTACAGTGCATTCCAGCAGCCGTAACCTATAGAGTATTATCCCCAGTTTCCCGGGGTTATCCTCTTCCTTAGGGCAGGTTATCCACGTGTTACTGAGCAGTCCGCCGAGGGTCTAAACCCTCTCGACTCGCATGGCTTAATCGAACCCCGATAGCAGTGACCTCTGGCAGGATCAACCAGAATTCTTCTCGAAATACGCACACTACTTACTTACTGATAACTTGGGTGGAATTAGCGGTTACTAAACAAATTTCCGCATTGCCAATGCCAACGTCAGAATCAACCCGCTCAATGACGGTCACGTTGATTCTCCATCGAAGAGAACTAATATTTGTTATTGCAGTTATTTAAGGCTCTGCATCCTGCGCCCGGAATACTTCCGGGCGCAGGATGCGTGCCTTCATCGTGTGAGGAACAGTATTTGTCGTTCATCGCATATAAAGGTTGTGTCTCGCACAACCCTGCATGCGGGGACAAAACCAACTGTTCCCGGCAGCGTTCGACCCGTGTCCCGAGGATCGTTGAGATTCTCGTTCGCGGCGCGAGCCTGCGCAGGAAACTATGTTGGTTTTGCTCCCATATAAACGTTGTTCCCGCATCAGATCCGAGCAGAACGACTCGGACCCTCATAGTTGCGTCCCTGATAGCGCCGCGGCCAGACCACCCCGAAGGGCTGCACGACCGGGCTGCATACCAACGCAGCCTCCATATGTTATCGTCGTCACCATAAATACCTTCCTGCTGATGGCGGATCCAACGGTTCCGGCAACGATATGCCCCGGTGCAGAACACCAGAAGACTGCAGACCCAGAACAGAGAAAACCGCCCGGATACGCTTCTGATTCGACCGGACGATCCGATCTCCAGGGCAGGCAAACCACCTCACCCCGGTGAGACGATACAACGAAGCATTTTCGAAATCCAGACAAGGCATATATACTCCGAACGGGCATAGGTACCCCTTTTCAGGCTCCGTTCACACAGCAACCCCTGCACCGGCGTCCCGGAGTATGGCGCAGAGAATACTTCTCCCCATCCCGGGACACTCCTCTGTGCGCGCAAAATCATCAAAACAGTCCCGATACACGCCTCCCGACGGCATGCCCGGGGCCGTCACGCGCAACTTTGCTCCGTGCATCGCGTCGATAAAAATGCATCCGACCCATTGCAGAGCCGGGGGAGAGACCTTCTCCGCAGCATGCACCGGCGCGCGAGTTATCGGAGAGTGGCTCCCCGAAATCAGGTACCCCACCGCCGCCTCCGGCACCGATCCGCCTGCACGGCAGCATTCAGGGATGCCGGCCTCTATCCGATCTCTTTTGTCCACCAGATCGCCGCCGTCGGCCTGACCGATCGTTCGACGTACTTTCCCGAAGCATCCCGGGCGAGCACCCTGCTGAAGTACTCGACGATCGAGGAGCGGTCTTCCTGATCGGGGCTATGCATCGCCACCCAGTTTTGGACGGCCTCGTCGACGGAGTCATAGACCACCTCCCAGACGGCATGGTAAATCCGGACGTTCGGGTAGATCCCGGCGTCGTGGAGAATGTTGACGGGATAGATGTAGTCCGGATACCCTTTCTGCAGCGCCACCTCCTCCCCGAAGACCGCCCGGTACAGCGCCATCTCGTCACGGCTCCGCCACTCTCCCGCATGCCAGAAGAGGTAGACCGCGCGGGTGGCGGCGGCGTCGAGCTTTTGGAGAGCGGCGGCGAGATCGTAAAACCCGAGCGAGAATGCCGCGATGACCAGATCGTGCGGCTCGATATCCCTGCCTACCACGACATCCTCCCAGCGCATCCGGACGCAGGAGTAGTTGCTCCGCCCCGCCGCGGCCATCCGCTCCTCCAGAATAGAAAGCATCCCTCCCGACGGGTCGAGTGCCGTCACATGGGCGGCGGTACGCGCGATCGGCACGGCAAGCCTGCCCGTCCCCGCACCCACGTCGAGCACGGTGTCAGAGGGCCGCAGATCGAGCACCGCGAGTTCCTGCTCCGTCGCTTCCGTTTCGTCGCGGGTGGCCCGCTGGTAGGCGGCGGCGCGTTTATCCCAGACGGCAGCAGGGTCGCGGTCCTTCTCGGACCTCCCGGGTGAACTCGCGTGGATCGCCTTCCAGAGCTCGTTCCAGTCGATAATCCGGTGCATACCTTTCCTCTCTCCCTGAAATAGTATAAGCGCTTCTCCGACGCCGCAGGGGAGCGATTCCACAAGAGCCATTACCGGGATCTCTTCACGCGTACTCCGAGAGAATGCTTTTTGCCCCAAAAGAGGCAAAAAGACGCCCGATGAAGAGGTCGCTGTACGTCATGCGGAGGAGCGGATACCGGAACGTCATCTGCAGCCGTGACGAGGGAACGAACTGGTGCGCGAATCTCCTCGCCTCATCCTGCTTTTTCGTGATGAACGGTTTCAGAAATTGCTCGTATGCCGGGAAGGCGCGTCGATGATCGCCACTGTACCTCCGGAGCTCCCGTGCGATGACATATGCGCCGGCCATGGCCATATGCGATCCCTGCCCTGCAAGCGGTGTCAGACATCCGCATGCATCCCCAAGAAGCGCGATGCGCCCGGTGTGCCAGGCCGGCATAACGATCTGCGTCATGGCATCGAAGTACGGCGGCTCGGCAGAAGGGACTTCCCGCAGCACCTCTTCGGCAATCCACCCCGCCCCTACATACTGTTCGCGCACGAATGCCAGACGCTCGTCGTGGGGGAGACGCCCGACGTCGTCATGCCGGAAGAAATACATCGCGTCCATGCACCGATCGTCCAGCGGATAGCACCAGAGGACACGGCCCGGCTCTTCATAGATCTTCAGCGCTCGATCGATCGCATACCCGCGGCGCGGGACGTGAAACCCCGCGATGTAGTAGCCGAGAAAGCGGTCGAATTGCGACTCCTGCCCGAAGGCCAGTTCCCTGACCCGTGAGTGCACCCCGTCGGCACCGAAGAGCAGCCGGAACGTATCCGACGTTCCGTCGCTGAACGTCACCTGCACCCCGGCATCGGTCTCCTGCACCGACCGGATGGTGGTGTCAAAAAGCACCGGCACGCCCGCTCCCGAAGCGCGATGAAAGAGAATACGTTCCAGGTCGGAACGGCGCAAATATGCGTATTTCCCCCAAAGAGCCCGGCGCACGCGTTCGATGGGCACGGCAGGGAACCTGGGGCTGCCGCTTTCATCGACGTACTCCAGATCATCTATCGGGTACTGGACCTCCCGGATCTCGTCGACAAGTCCCATCCGTTCGGCTACATCCCACCCGGTTCCGAAGAAATCCATCATGTAGCCTTCGGTTCGCATCGCGGGAGCGCGTTCGATCACGACCGGATCCCAGCCGTTCTCCTTGAGCAGGATGCCAAGCGTCAGCCCGGCAATGCCGCCTCCCGAGATGAGTACTCTTCCATCATCCGTGCCGTGAACGTCGGACTCCCGGTTCATGTCTCCAGAAGGATCGTTCTCCGATATCAAGGGAATAGATGACGCACCGGAGCAGATGGGGTGATTTCTTGCCCGGCATGACAGGCCGGAAAGAGCCATATGACGACGTATCGCGTCTGTTTCCGCCCCAACCAGATCGTCATACGAACAATTATATCCCCGACGGTCATCCCTCCCCACAGTGGGGAGATGTCATGGCAGGAGATCTGACCGGCCTTATGCGCCTATCAAAGGTCGATATTGACCCCGCAGCCGAGGTGCTCGCCCGTTCGTTCGAGCAGGACCCCAAGATGACGTACTTCACGTCCGATACCGAAGAGCATCGTGCGCTCGCACGCCACATTCTCGCGTTCGAGCTTGCATACGGGATCCTGTACGGGGAGGTTTACGCACCGTCGCCCGCGATGGAGGGCGTGGCGGTCTGGCTTCCCTCGGAGAAGGCCGAGATCTCCTTCTGGAGGGCAGTCCGTGCCGGGGCGTTCTCTCTTCGACGGCACGTCGGCGGAGACGTCATGAAACGGATCCTTTCATTCTCGGAGTACACCGATGCGCTCCACCGCGAGCATCTGCCGGGCTCGCACTGGTACCTCTTCTTCATCGGGGTAGACCCGGCCACCAGGGGAAGGGAGTATGCGAGCCGCCTTATCCGGCCGATGCTCGCACGGCTGGATCGGGAGGGGGCATCCTGCTATCTCGTCACGCAGAACGAGCAGAACGTACCCCTGTACGAGCACTACGGGTTTACCGTGCTCGCCCACAGCACCATTCCCGGCTGCGATGTCGAGCACGTCGAGATGCTCCGGGAGGCGGGGCGGTGAGCCGTCCCTCTCTTATACTCCCGGAGCAGACCAGGTACACCTGAACATGCAGATCGTGACCCCGAGTTCCGTGCTTCGCGCCTGGACGCCCGACGATGCCGGGTCTCTGGTGCGGCACGCGAACAACCCCCGGATCGCGGCCATGATGCGCGACGCATTTCCGTCCCCGTATACCTGGGTGGCTGCATGCCGCTTCATCAATGCGGCCACGGATACATCGTCGCACCTCTACCTCGCGATCGACGTCGGCGGCGAGGCGGTGGGCGGCATCGGCATCCAGCCGCTGGACGACGTCAGGCGCAGAACGGCCGAGATAGGTTACTGGCTCGCGGAGTCCTTCTGGGGGCGGGGTATCGCCACCGACGCCGTGCGCTCGATCGTGCCGGTTGCCTTCGCGGCATTCGATATCGTCCGGCTCGAGGCGGGCATCTTCTCAAATAATCCTGCATCGATGCGTGTCCTCGAGAAGTGCGGCTTTTCCCGCGAAGCGGTTCACCGGAGAGCCATCACGAAGAACGGCGCTGTCCTCGACGAGGTGGTGTACGTGCACTTCGGCGAGAGAGAAACCGGCCCGGACTCCTGCCGGCCCGGGTCGTAACGGGGGTATCCCCCGGCGTTCTGCTCCCTTTCGGCTCGACCGCTACCCTGCGTTCTCATCCGGCTGCATCATGCCGAAAGTGTTGCCCTCGGTGATCCCTGCAGTACGCCAGCCAGCCGATGCCCTGTACCGCCATCCTGGGGAGGGCGATGCTCCCGCCGGCTTTCTGCACTTTCTCGACGGACTCGTCCAGGTCGGCAACGCCGAGCGTACAGACATATGCGTTCACGGGTTGTCCCTCGGCAGGTGCCGGACCCCGGCGGAACATGAGACCGCCGTTGATGCCGCGTTCGGTATCGGGCCCGGTCGTCACCAGCCAGTACCGGTTTTCATCCGCCATCACGACGTCGGGCACGACCCACTCGTGAATCTCCCAGCCGAACACGTCCCGGTAAAACTTCGCCGCCCGTTCGGGCTCGCCTGCATGTATCTCAAAATGCACTATCCGGTTCATCGATTCATCCTCCTCGATTGTGCCTTTCGGGACCAAACCATTCCCTCCATCCGTTTCGAGAATACACCCCTTCAGGCCCTGCCCCCCGACCATCACGTCCGGAGTTTCCGTGCGGGATCGGGTTCGGTGGTTGCATGTCGTTTTCCGCCATAATGGTTTTCCGTACCCGGGATTTCGGCGAACGTATCGTGCGGGGGCGTTCGGGACGGAGAAGACCCAAGGTTCGACCGGGGAGTGCCACGAACTATAATTATGACAGCCACAGAAAGGCGGTCATCATGGATGAAATTCCGTTGTCCAGGGCATACCGCCTCATCGAGCCGGTCCGGTCGTGCTGGTGACGACCAGGCATCAGGAACGCGCCAACATCATGACGATGAGCTGGCACATGGCGATGGAGTTCGAGCCTCCGCTGATCGGCTGCATCATCGGCCCCTGGGATTACAGTTTCACGGCATTGCGTGCAACCAGGGAATGCGTGATCGCCATCCCTACGGTCGAGCTTGCAACCCGGGTAGTCGAGATCGGCAACTGCTCGGGTCGCGATGTCGACAAGTTCGACGCCTTCGGCCTGACACCGGTGCCGGCCGAAGAAGGTGAAGGCGCCGCTCGTGGCCGAGTGTCTCGCCAATCTCGAATGCCGGGTGGTGGACACCAGTCTGGTAGACAAGTACGGCCTCTTCATCCTGGAGGTCGTCAAGGCCTGGACCGATCCCGGACACACAGAACGCCGGACGATCCATGCCAACGGGGATGGCACCTTCGTGGTCGACGGCGAGACCATCAACCTCAGGAAGAAGATGGTGAAATGGCAGGCCTACCTGTAACCGATCGCGCCGTCGGAGGCGGCGGCCGGCTGCTGTTCCGGTTCAGCAATACGTAAATACCAGTGATCCTGGCCGAATCTGCCGGAATTTCGACCCGCACAGAAGCCCGCAGACGGTCGATCCCGGGCGAGGCAGGGTACCATCCCCAGGAATTACTCCTCCCTCATTTCGTCATCGGCGCGATATGCTCCGAGAATCGGTTCTGCCAGGATCCGCCCTCTGAAACCAGCGCTAAAACAGAAAAATACTCGCAAAATAGCCTTCTTTCAGGACGGAGAGAGGGGGTGTCCCCCTCACCCGAGCGCCGGCATGCCGTCCGCCCAGGTCTCGACCGTGGTGCGGATAGCGTCGTCCTGGTAGCTCGTGATCCGGACTGCGTCCCGGCTGAACGTGACGTAGTAGATCTCGCCGGACGGGTCGTGGCACTTGAGCTGGCACGAGTAGGTGTCGTGCTCGGCGTCGCGGACGGCCTCGCCGCCCATCGCGGTCGCAAGGGTGGCGTCGCCCATGATCTCGGTGGCGACGCTGCCGAACGCGGCGACCGTCGGTGCCCGTGCGGAGATTGCTCCGACCCGCTTGCCGTCGTCGTCCTCGAAGTTCACCTTCGCGGTGTAGGACTCACGGTTCAGCGTCACGCCGTCATACGTGACGCCGCCCTCGATGTAGTCCACGCACTCGAAGGGGTTGTCGGCCAGCACGCTCGCGACGATGGTGTCGAAAGCGGTGATGTCGGCGATCGGGACGGAAAGTTCCCGGACCGCCGTCCTGGTGTTGCTCTTCTCGACAAAGTCTGCCATTGGTTTTGCTCCTGCCTGTCGGGTCCCGGGATGACAGACAATCATACAGATATTACCTAAAGTAATATATGCCTGCCTTGACCGGCGGGAGCAACGGCGTCGCGACCTTCGGCCCGGCAGGGGCACGCCCCGAGACGTTAATGAATAGCGCGGGGCTCTTCATCGCCGACGATAACGCCGCGGACTCCGGCAGTTCCCTCGAGATCGCGGGCAGACCCGATCTCGTCGGCGAGTTCTTCCGCCTGATGCTCGACTACTCCGATATGGAGGGGCTCGACGCCGGCATTATGTCCACCCGCACCGATGTCGCGTGGATCGTGAACGCGGCCGGAGCCGGACGAGGCCTACTCCTACGAAGAGACGGTGTACGACGTCAAGCGCCGCGAGGGCGACGGCGTGATTGCTGCTGCAAACCACTTCGTCGACCCGGCGTGGCGGCTTGCCGTTCCCCCGGCGGAGCATTCGGCCTCCCGGTACGAGAATCTGCTGCACCTCGCCGAAGCGAGTAAGGGCTCGATCGACGGAGAGCGGATGGTCGCTATCCGCGATGTGCGGCTCGCCGAGGGGGGCGCGACCTTCCGGCACGACCCGCTCGAAGGCCTGCCGTACTCTTCGGATCACCAGGTGGTCTACGCCCCCGGGACGCAGACGCTCTGGATGAAGGTCGTCGACGAGGACTGGCAGCAAGTCGACCTCTCATCGCTCTTCTCGGTCTGAGCGGCGGCAATCACTCAACCTCTCTTTTCGAAAAAAGGATTCTTCTCCGGGTTTTAGTGCAGAACCTCGTATCCCGGCATCCCGAGGACATGGCGGGCGAGGTGACATCGCGTCGGCGAGCGATGTAACCGCACTGTTCCCGTCAACGTTCACAATGTCCCAATCCAGCAGATAGGCTCGCATGGCCGCAAAAGTATCGGCCGGCGTAGAGCGCATCGTAGAGCGTGACCCGTCCATTCAGGTTCACATCCCCGTTCTTCACGACCGTAAGCGGGATGGAGACCGAGATGTCGCTGACGCCGTCTGCACCGGTCACGTTCACCGGCAGAAGCACCGGCACGTAGGCGCCGTTCTCAAACGGCGAGGAAACGGTGCTCGAGACGGTCGCCGTCCAGACGCCGTCGCCGGTGCCCGCCATCGCTGCGGCCGCCGGCCCTCCGATCGCGGAGAGATCGACCATGACGGATGCGATGCCGGCTCCGGTCGCCGTCACCGAGAGACAGGCAAAATCACCCACTCGCGGAGTGCCGTCGGTGTTCTGAACAATAACCGCAGGTTTTGCCGTCGGAGCGCTCACGACGAGGTCGGGCGGGACGAGCGTGAAGGTGGTCGTCCGGTCGGTCCCAAGTTCCGGATACCCGATCGTGACGGAATACTCACCTTCCGCAAAACCGGTCGTATTGATATCGGAAGCGACCAGGTGACTATACGGCTCTCCCGCTCAGGTTTTACAACGGCCTGCTCCGCGGAAGAGCGACGTGGAGGACGCATCCGTCACGTTCACCGACACTCCTCGCCGGCGGCGAGGTTCGTGGTGCCGGTGATGGTGAAGGTGCTGCCGACGGTCTTGTCGCCGATGGCGTCGATCCCGATCCAGGGCGCTTCTTCCTTCATGACGAAGTGCCAGCCTGGGCATAGGTGTAGTCGGTGTTGGACGCTTTGAGAGCGCTCGCAAGAGCGTCTGCGGCATCCCGCGGGCTGCACGCCGTAACCGAGATCGATCTCGCTCCCTGCAGCGTCCCGGATCCAGGTCTCGTTGATGGGAATGACGTCCTGCAGCCCGTCCCCGCCGGGATGCTGAACCACGATAAAGCACTGCTCCGGTGAGCCATGCTTCAGCGTCTCACTACTGCCGCGAGCGCGTACGCGATAGGATCCGTCATACCGTACAGACATTAGCCGGCCTTGCCGAGAATCCGGCAGAGCCCTCAGCTGAAGAACCAGACGCGAGATGTTCTCCGGATAGACGGATATGCATATCCGGAGATTGTCAGGCTGTCACCCCTGGCGATAGACGCTCGGGCTCGCGGTTGCAGAAACGTGTGCGAACTCTTCATGACGACGATGGTGGTCGCGTACATACGCAGCATCGGAGAGGTGAGCCTTATCCCGCGGGGCGGAGACGGCGTAGATGGATATAGGCGCCCTGGTAGCGAGGCCTTTACCTACGCCCGGAGGTGTTCCAGCCTGTACTTCGCAGGTATCGTCGGTTTCGACGTCGACCTGGGTGAAGGTACTGCCCTCGCCCGTCGACAACGGCCATCGCGACGTCATCGAGCCTGGCACCGTTGGCCGGGAGGTTCGGGCCGGTCAGGAAGAGGTAGGTGGTCGCGTTGTCGGTATTGTCGCCACAGAGTATGATCTCTTCGCCGACGTAGTAGACACCGGTTCCGGATGCGGTCAGATAACATCGTCCCCATCGTCAACCTGCCACCGCGACCGTGTCGGATAGAGAGGAGATTGAGGGGGTCAACGACGCCGAAGGTGAAACTCTGTGCCCTGGTGAAGGGAGTGGTGTTGAATTGAATCCAACGATTACCGTATCCGTCGACGGCCACATGCGCCTTGGTGTGAGTGAAGTTTGCAGCCTCACCGACCGGAACGCTGGTGCCCGGGGCGACGTAGGGTTGCCCGGGTGCAATCAGGGGATACTGATCCACGCTCGGGAGGCCTTCGTCCTTGACATAGAGGTAGTACAGCTTTCCGGGCTCACCGGTGATGTGCGCGTAGAAGGTGTTGCCGTGGACGACACTCGTGACGGACGTAATCGTGGGAGCAGTGGCGGTAACCTCGCTCCCGGCGGCGGCCGAGGAGTTCATCGCAACGGTCTCGCCGCTCCCGATGCTGTCCGGAGAGGCCGTTTCCGCGAGTGCCGGTTCCCCTCCTGCGGTGGCGAGGCAGAGCAGGCATATGGTCAGCGTGCGGAGGAGGATACGGCGCCGGGTTGTCATAGGGAAGGGTATCTGTACTCACCTCTAAAAGAGTTTTCCGGGATTTCATTCGTTAAAACCAGGCCTCTGAAGATATAACCATGAAATAGGGAACTGATTTCGGTTTAAGGGCATTTCCAGGGTTGAAAAAGTTCACTCCGTCCACTGTCCCGCATAATTATTACCTCAAGTAATTATTATCCTCCGGCAGCACCTATCCTCTCCGACGGAGGAATGCGAATACGCCTGAGGAGAAGACCACCCGGGAGCTGATTTATGAAACAAGCCGCGACGTCAAGTGGATCTGCCGGACGCTGCAGCGGATGGAGGAGCAGGCCGGCGACCACGAAGACCGCCTGCGAAACCTCGAGGGCTGGCGGCAGCGGAAGACCGGCGAGGAGCAGCGGGTCTTGCCGGATCAGCGCCGGTGCCGGCGGCCTCGTCGGCGGGGTCGTGGCGGTGCTGGTGCGGCTGCTCGGCGGGTGGTGGTAGGCGACCCACAGGTTCATGCTGCTACGATTCGATGTAGCATGATGAATCTCTCTCCGATACACCTTTTTGCCGCTCTCGCAATCCTCGCCGGGGTCTGCATCTCTGGCTGCACGGGTCAGGAGACCGTGATCTCCGGCGAGGAGCGGACGGCGGTGCTTGCGTATGCCGACCCGATCGCCGACAACCTCCTGCAGGGGTTCAACGAGGGCAACTACACGATGTACTCCCGGGATTTCAGCGCGGAGATGAAGGGAAGCCTGGACGAGGCCGCCTTCGTGCAGAACCGCGAGCTCGTCACATCCAGGATCGGGCTCTACGAGTCCAGGGGAGACCCTGTCGTGACGGAGGACGGCGAATATATCGCCGTCAACTACCCGGCGACGTTCGAGCGGGAGGACGGGGTGAACGTCCGGCTCGTCTTCCGGAAGGGCGATCGATTCGCACCAGCTCTACGGGCTCTGGTTCAACTCCCCGATGCTCCGGAGCTGAAAGACCCCCGGCGGTGCGACTTCCCGGCACCGTTCTCCGGCTCCTGCTTTTCTGCAGATCCCGGAACGATCGGTGATGCGAGAGGAGCCACAACCTCCCGCTTCACCACGCCTGCCCGCACTGCAGGCAGCGGTCCCGATGAACGCAGAGGATAACTCCGCAATGCTGGGCAGGTCCAGCGGCTATTCTCCTGTTCGATGAATTCGCCGATCCCCCGCTCCTGTATTGCGTGCAGGTTATCGAGCATGCTCATCCGGTATTTCGTGTAGCGCTTGTCCAGCTGTTTCAGCCGTGCGCAGGGATACCCGGCGCAGTCGTAGCAGTACTCCCCCGTCCGGTCGGGGCAGTTCCGGATCCTGCACCTGGCACAGTGCGGGTGCAGTCTGCCGGCATCCTCCGCCCGGCAGCCCGGACATCTGTTCTTCTCCCGCAGGTAGGCGAGGCAGAGCCCGCAGTTCATACCGCAGGGAGCGATCAAGGCGGGGGAGAGGTGGTTCATCAGTCATCTCGTATGATCGTCGTACGGCAAGAACACTCTCCTTCCGGTGCCGGGCCCGCACCGGGGGGCGGGGCGGTCTGGTTGGGAGTCAGCCGCCAAATACTAATTTAGTAGATATTAGTAGTTCGTTAGTAGTTCGATCCGGCGGTAGTCCGGTACGTGATCTTCGGTACTCTCTTCTTCATCCGGGAGTCCGGTATCCCGCGTGGCAATCAGTGTCACGGATTCATCTAATCCGTTCCGGCTCCACTCCCGGGTGAGCCATGTATAGTACCCTCGCAGACAGTCGCCTGCGCCATGCGTACTGTCCGATGGTAAGCACTAGATTCACAGTTCGTGAACAAGAAGACTCATACCGCGCTCCCTGAGTTGTTCGAGTCGAAGCGAGGAAACAATACCGGGACGACCTCACCTGGCCACCCCCTCACCGATACCCTGATAGGACGCCCGCACCCACACACTTCAGGAAGTGCCGGGATGGATCTTGCGACGTTCTTCAGGGATGAGGGAGTTGACGTATTCGCCTGGGTCGGCATCGACGACCTCCCCGACGCGGACGGGCATCGGTGCTGCAGTTTCTCCCGGCCGCCCGATCCGTGATCGTCTTTTTAAAGGAAGTCCCGGTCCCGGTCTACCGGATGCCGCAGAAAGAGAAGACCCGGGAGATGCTCCGGATTGCGGAGAGCCTCGACAGCACCGCCGTACGGCTCGCCGGCCGCCTGGACGCGGAGCATATCCCGGCCCGCCCCGTTCCGCTCTACCTGCCCGTACGGATGGTCGACGGAAGGGTGCAGGGGGTCGTCCGGCTGAAGCAGATTGCAGCGGCCGGGGGGCTCGGGGAGATCGGAAAGAATACCGTTCTCCTCACGTCCCGTTTCGGCCCTCGGGTGCTGCTGAGCGGCGTCGTGACCGCAGAACCGGTTCGGGAATCAGAAAGAGGTGACGGGGCAAGAAATAGCGCTGCACCGCTCTGCACGGGATGCGGCAGCCTGCATCCGGGCATGCCCGAACGCAGCAATAGGGCCGGAGGGCGTCGATGCGTTCCGGTGCCGGACCGTCCGTGCCTGGGTGCCGCCCCCGCTCGTCCCGGTCGTGAAGTGGCTGCTCCGGCGGCAGTTGCTGGTCGGAAGCCTCGCCCCGCTTGCGCCGTCGATCGCCAGGACGGCAACGATCCGGTGCAGCCTCTGCGTCACCGAATGCCCGTGGTTTGCGGGAGACGAGGGGACGGGATAAGTCACCGCACCCCCGCCTCCCGGTTCCACTCCCGCACGAGCCGTGCGTAGCACCCCTGGCAGATACTCGCCCGCGCCTCGCGTGAGTGGTAAACGGCCTTCCCCGCATCGCAGACCGTGCACCGCCCGAGGTCCACCCGCACCCGCTCGAACGTCCGGTGATCGAGCAGCCCGGGCAGAGGTGCGATCTTTCCTTTCCGCTGTACAACGTGCTGCACGGTTGCAGCAGAGTTGCAGCATTCGCCGCAATCATTCTGAGGAGGATTGGCGTTCGGTTTCACCATCAGCCGCACGGATGGCTCTCGAGGAAGTTCGGTTGCAGCATTCGGCGGATCACAGGCACAGACAGTAGTGGAGGCACCCGCATATCCCATGCTGTGTGCTATCTCATTCTGCTGTACATCTGTACATGTGTGTGTATGATCTCCCTTTTCTGCACACTGGTTTCCCCGTTTCTCCCCCGTTCCGGCCTTCCCTTTCTTTGCAGCAGGTGCTTGAAATCTGCTGCAAACCTGCTGCAATGCTGCAATTATCGTCATCATCGCCATCAAGCCACACTCCCGCAGCCGATGACCAGAGCCGGTAGATCTCGATATCGAAGGAATAGTGCTGCTCACGGCGCCTGACCGTGGAGCCGCAGCCGTCCTCGGTCACCGTTGCTTCCGTAAACCCGATAGCCGGGCACTTCTCCAGCAGCCCCGAGTAGGTAGTCCCCCGGCTGGTGTAGCCGTGAAGGATACGCCAGGTCTGGTGATAGGAGAGGCCCATCGCCTGTTGCAGCATCCTGGTCGTGAACATCTCCACTCCCATCGCCTCCACCGTCTTCAGGGCAGCTGCCTCGTTCTGAGTGAGTTTGGTTTCCTGCCCGCCAGCCTCGCCGTTGATGGCGGTGTAGACCCTCACCGCCGCTCTGAAATCCTCCCTCGTAGCCAGGATGCCCGTGCTCCCCTCAGCACCCACGAACCGCTTCCGCTGCATCATGTTGAGCAGAGCGCGAGCCTTGATGAGATCGAAGAGGATGGCCGGGTTGCGGCGGTTCGCGGAGCTCGAGAACTGGATCCTGTCCGCGAAAGGGATGGCGACGTGCACCCGCTCCTGCTTGAGCACCTCCCAGATCGCCCGGCAGACCTGCACGTCCACCGTATCGACCGTGCCCGGCACCTGCATCTCCTGCTGCTTGAGGTGGGCCAGCACCCGCTCATCCTGCTCTTTCGAGTCATCGATCCAGACGGTGAGCATTCGGTTCATCACCTGGTCGTCGCCGACGCTCTCTACCTTCGCGAGCCACCAGACGCACCGTTCCGGGATGGTGCAGACGCGGAGCTGCCGGTCGGTGGTCACGGTCTGGTGCTCTATCCGTTCGCGGAAGTTCGCCGTGGCCGCCTTCAGGAGTTCCTGCAGGTCGTCCGAAAGCGAGACATCGTCGAAGAGGAAGACCGTGCCCGGTTGCAGTCGATTGTTGTAGTAGAGCGCCTTGTCACTCACCGTGCCGGCGAGGCGGTACTGCTCCGGTACCTGTTTGAGCATCGTCGCACAGGCGTGACTCTTGCCCTTCCCGGAGTTCCCGGAGATCGCGACGTGCAGGCCTTTCGTGTTCGCCACCGACTGCGAAGCGACCGACATCGCCAGGCACTCCGCGACGTTCCGGTCGCCAACGTGCTCTTTACTGAAGGTGTCGAGCAGGAACGCCAGTGGGTCGCCGCCTTTCAGGATGGCGAGCGCTCTTTCCCGGCACTCGTCCTGTTCCGGAGTAGGGGGAGCGGCGGGTGGCTCCTCCTTCCGCTTCGGCTCCCGTTTCTCCCGCTGCCCGTATCGCGCCCGGAGCTCCGGCCAGCGCTGCGTGCCGCCGCCGCAGCTCGTGTGGTGGCAGCCGGCGAAGATGGCGCCGCTCGCGAACTGGATGGCGAACGCTCCGTCCTTATGGGCGGGGGAGAACGGGCAGTCCTCGAGGGCGTAGAGCGTCCCGCCCCGGTAGGGTTTCGCCGACCGGACGGCGATCCTGTGATCGAGCGAGCCAGACGGCGAGGTCGATCCCCCCGCCCTTCTTCGGCGCCGGCGGCTCGTCCTGCGGGAGCAGCCCGGCGAGGTGGGCGAGTTGCTCCACCGGAACAACGCGCGATCTCGTCAGGAACCGCGAGGAGCCTCGCCCGCCGGTGCGGCCGCTCCGGGGTGTTGTCGCCCTTCCGCGAGACCGTGCCGTAGAGTTTCCAGATCCGGGCGGCGTTGTAGTTCGCGGTATCGACGGTGACCTGCTCGTTCGAGAAGAGGGCGTCGAGGGTCGCGAGGCAGTTCTTGACCAGAACGGTCGCCGCCTCGTCGTTCGGAAGATCGATCCGGTAGAGGAGGTGCGCCCCGTTCCCCGAGTCGGCCTTGACCGGCGTCTGGGAACCCCTGCTCGCCGAGCCAGGCGGCGATCCGCTCGGCGGTGGTAAGAGCAAGATCGTGCTCGTCGTCCGTGGACGAGACCCCGCTCGGCCGCACCGGGTCGATATCGACCGGCAGCCACCGCCGTCGGAGGATATCGGCGTCGGCCGTCGTCGCGTCCTTCTTACCGAGGCGCATCTTGATCCGGTTCGCCCGCCGGGCGAGGAGCGCCGGGTTGACGGGATTGAGGGTGACGTAGATCCCGCCGACCGACGGATCGGCGTCGAGCACCGCTGCCCGTTCGGCGAGTTCCGTGCGGTCGTCGAAGTAGCCGGAGTGGACGGCACTCTCGGCGAGCGCCCGCACCTCGATGACGCCCTCCGGGGCGATTACCTCCGCCGCACGACGGATCGCGTCGCTCACGCCGTCACCCCCGGGATGAGGGGGAAGAGGGGAGCGCTCGCCGCCTCCCCCCGGGCGACCCGCTGGAAGCTGACGAGCGGGATGATGAACGACCCGGCACGGGTGTGGAGCACCACGGCCTTGCCGGTGCAGTTTACCGTCGCGTGCCCCTCGATCGTCGTCCGGCCCATCGGCGTGCCGCCGCCCGGGATGACGCGGTCCTGCACGACCGGCACGACCCTGCCCGAGAAGAGCAGGTGTTTGACGTCTTCGGCATCGATCCGGTAGTGCTCGGCATCCACCGCGATGTGGAGCGTGCCGCCGCTGCCGTAGGCGAGTGTCCCCGGCTCAGGCATGGGTATCCTCTCCGGCCACGGTGGTGATCGCGTAGCAGTGCCCGGCCGTGCAGGTGACGTGGATCTCGCGGAGTGCCCGCTTGTGCCGGGCGACCTCGGCCGCGACCACCTGGGCGATCAGGTAGAGCGGAACCGCTCGCGGTGGGCGGGCTGCCGCAGCGTTTATCCCCTCCGGTGCGGAAGTTCTTCCGGCAGTCCCGTGTGAATCGATGTTGGTGCACGCTTCATCATGTGGGCTGCCGCCCAGAACAGATCTCTCCTCCTCTCCCGGGTCGACCGGGACGCGACCGTCTCGTAAGGTGCTTTTCGGTTTCGGTTTCATACAGAACCTCTCTACTGTTCTTCGCGATGCCCCGGTGCTCACTATCAGTGATACGTCGCGGCATCGCTTGAATCAGCATAGGGGGGCACGAGTAAAAAGAATGCGTCCGAAGGGTTGAATCTGAAAACAGAGAGTATATGAACGTTACTTAACCGCGAGACGATAAAATGGCAGGAGGGGAGGGGAATCGGCGATTGCCTCCCGAACAGGGAGATTATGCATGTTTGGTCTCTCCCGGCAGGCTGCAGGCGGCGAGCACCTCGTCCGGGTCATAGCGGAGCACGATCTCCCGCGTCCTTCCGCGATCGGTGCGGAGCAGCAGGTCGACGACCCCCGCCTCCTCGAGCCGTCGGAGCCGCGTGTGGTAGGTCGTTTTCCCGATAGGGAGATACTCTTGCGCCGCTTCATAAACCGCACCCGCAGTCATATCCAGATCGGTGTCCCGTGCCAGTTCGGCGATCCGGGAGAGCAGGACACGCTCGCCCTCGCTGAGATTCGCGGCCTGAATCTGCAGGGCCGGCGCGATGATTACCCGGAAAGCGTCCATCACGTCCTTCCGGGTAACGGTCGAGCGGCCGGCATTCTCCGCACGCCTGGCCGCTATCCGGACGAGTTCTATCCCGACCCGGATATCCTGCTCCCGTGCGGCGACATCCGTGACGAGGTCGAGAGTAGATCTGGAGACCACGTTCGGGTAGAGACCCTGCCGGATCCGCTCGGTGAGGATCTGCCGGATCTCCGTCTTCGTGTACGGCTGGAAGAAGACCTCAGGTCGGGTGGAAGACCGACCGGACGCGCACGTCCACCACGGCGGCGAGGTGCAGGGCGAGATCGCTCGATACCGCGAAGACGCCGGGCTTGCGAACGTCCCAGGTCTCGTAGAGCCGAAGGAGCCGGTAGAGGAGGTCGTTCAGCCGCCGTGATTCGTGAAGGTAGTTAGCGTCGTCCAGACAGACGAGGAGTGCGGCGTCCCGGCTCTGGAGCCGTTTGGCGGCCGTCTGCACGATCTCGTCGAGGTGCCGGCCGGCAGGCGGCGGAGCGTAGCCGACGAGTTTTTCGAAGATGCACGAAAAGACGGAGAACTCCGTCCGGTGCTGCTGGCAGTTGACGTAAACAGGCACTATCTGTTCCGTCTCCTCCTCGATCTCCGCGAAGAACCGCCGGACGGTGGTAGTCTTGCCGGTGCCGGGCGGGCCGCGGAGGACGGCGCTCTCCGGGCTGCCGCCGCGGAGAACCGGCCGGACGAGGAAGGCAAGCTCGCGGAGCTGGTCGTCGCGGTGGTTGAGCTGGTCGGGGACAAAAGTGAACTCGAAGACCTCGCGGTCCCGGAAGAGCGTCTGGTCGTAGCGCAGGGTTTCTTTCTGCCTCATGGGTAAGCGTTCAGGAAACGGGGGTATATGAATTGACGGCGGGCGCGGGTTGAAAGTGAACAGGGGGTGCCCCGGTGCGTTCGTAGAGTGCCGCGAAGACTGGTCGGGAGGGCTGCCTGAGGTCACCGGGAGGAGAAGCCCGGTTCGGATTGGAGTGGCCTCGTGCAACGCACCGGCCGAAACGAGCTCACTACGGGCCGGAGCGTGAACAGGTGCCTCTCGTCGGGCCGCCGCAGCGGGGCTCGGGGGAGGAGACCTTTCCGAAGGGATTTTCGAAACACCTGCAGGGTTACGTGCGGGGGAGGACAATCGACACAAAGGATTTATTCACTGTTTTGAGAACTTGTAACCATTGAACGCAAAGTAAGCCGGACAGACATAGCCACCTGATACAGCAACTCCCGGGTGCAATGTGGAGATTACAAAGACCCCCGGGATTCAGGAGCTTCAAAAAGCTCGATTCTTGAAAACCAATCATAGAAAAGGAGAATGACATGCAAATATCCAGCCTACCGGCGATAACAAAACCCCCTGCTCTCTATGAAAAAGGCACTGCAAGTATGTGGGAGGACGATCACATATCCGGGCATCTCCTGACAATGCATCTCAATCCGGAGATTGATGCGGCAAGCAGAAAAAGACCTGCAATCCAGCAAACCGTACAATGGATCGAATCGCACCTGCACGGAGGACAAAAAAGCATTCTTGACCTCGGGTGCGGTCCGGGCCTGGACCGCGAAATGCTGGCCAAAGCCGGCCACCTGGTAGCCGGAGTGGACTATTCAGAGCGATCCATCGCCTATGCGAAGCAGGAGGCAGCCCGGAACGATCTAACCATAGAGTATCTCCACCAGAATTATCTCCACCTCGCCTTCGAAGACCGGTTCGATCTCGTCATGATGGTCTACTGCGACTTTGACGTGCTGATTCCTGAAGACCGAAACCGGCTCTTACAAAATATCTATCGTGCTCTCAAGCCGGGAGGGCTGTTTATCTTCGATACCCTCAACATGAAAGCACCGGATACGATGAAGGTTCCCGGCAGAACCTGGGAGGCCGCTGAAAGTGGATTCTGGAAGAACGAGCCGTATCTGACCCTCTCCGAGACATTTCATTACGGCGAGGCGAATGTCATTCTTCAGCAGCATGTCGTCTGCTCGAAAGCAGACCGGGCGCCGTTTACCGGTTCTGGACTCATTACTATCACCCGGAAAACCTTACGCCGATCCTGAAAGAGCAGGGCTTTTCAGAGGTAGATTACTACGAGAATCTGTTGCCGGACAATGGAGACGGAACGAGCGAGATGATCACGTTCGTTGTAGCACGAAGAGCGTAATATCCGGGATCGAAACAGCCCCTCTTTTTTCAGGCTGCTGCAGAACGACGGCACTCTGCCGACCCTGTGGGTTCCGGGATGAACGCAGGGCGGCATACCGCACGAACTAGCCGAGCGCGACATCCAATACCATCATGGTCACAAAACCGAGGATCAGGCTCATCATGGCGAGATCCGTATGCCCGTGCCCCTGCGACTCTGGGATCACCGCTTCCCCGACGACGAAGATCATCGCACCGGCAGCAAAGGCGAGGGCATACGGGAGCAACGGCTGGACGAAAAATACCAGGGCTGCCCCGAAAACGGCAGCAATGGGTTCTACAACCGCAGAGAGCTGGCCATACCAGAAACTCCTGATCCGGGAATACCCTTCCCCGGCGAGCGGGGCGGATACGGCAAAACCTTCAGGGAAGTTCTGCAGGCCGATGCCGACGGTAAGAGCAATCGCCGCTCCCAGAGGTTCTTGTGAGAGGCTCGTCGCGACGGCACCAAACGCCACCCCGACCGCAAGCCCTTCCGGGATATTGTGCATCGTGATGGCGACCACCAGGAGCGTCGTCCTGTGGAGGGATGAACTCGGCCCTTCCGCCTCCGGGAGGGGATAGCCCGGGTGGAGGTGCGGGAGCAGGGGATCGAGTCCTCTCAGGAACACGCCGCCGGCGATGAACCCGACGGCCGCCGGAATGCAGGCCCCAAGGCCGGTCGATCCGGAGAGCTCGATCGCGGGGAGCAGGAGCGACCAGAAACTGGCGGCAATCATAACGCCGGCTGCGAATCCCAGCATGCCGTCCAATCTCCGGCGGTTCATCTCCCGCGAGAAGAAAACGCCCCCGGCGCCGAGAGCGGTCAGTCCCCAGGTGAAAATCCCGGCAAGAAGCGCCTGCAGAATCGGATTCAACCCGGCAAACTGGGTGAACATCGTGTTGTTACTCCGGGGCGGTGTACGCCCCTTCGGTTCGGTCTGATGGATGAACCGGGGATTCGGCACCCGGACGATCGACAGCGCTTCATCGCACCCGGAAAAGAAGGGGGAGCGCCCACCCTCCTCCTAGCGAAGGAACTTCGAGACAAAAGGCGACGTATCTCCTCTCCGGAGGAAATGACCTGAAGGCCCTTCTCCGAGAAACTCGGAGAACCATGACTCGTGCTCGATCTCCTCGTTGAGGATCGAGAGCGAAAGGTCGTAGGTGCGGTGATCCTTGCCGGCGGTCAGGTTGCAGATCGCCGTATACCCTCGTACGGCACACCGCTCCGCGTTCACCAGCACCGTGAGCATCGCGGTAATATCCCTCGGATCCTCAGGTAACCGTGCAGGCTTGCAGGCGGATATGTTGTGGAAATCCACCATATTCTCGGGAAGTTTTCCGCCCAGTTCATAAATGCGGGGAAGAAGCGCCTCGAAATGATTGCGGTCCTCGACGCGTGCCGTCTCGGCGATCTCTTTTATTCCCTCTCCCTCAAGCCCGATCAGGTTGAAACGGAGAATAGTATAGTAGTAATACGTGGTCAGTTCGGCCGCTGCATTTTTTACGAGCAGTTCGAGGAGTTTCTCGACGTCGACTCCTGTTTTCTCCACCATTTCACGTGTAACTTTCGCCATTTTTCCACCTCGGTAGGGTTACGACCAGATCAGGCCATCCATCCTTCTTCCGATATATAACTCTTGGGATGAGACGACCGGAATAGTGGACAGTTGGCGTGCCGGGTCTTCATGGCGGCATGACATTGGCGGGAGCAGCAGTTTTGTCCCGGCGATGCTCCCGGGTTCGTAGTTCACTACAAAATGAACGTAGCCAGTGCAGAGCGGTTTGCATGGTGAAGAGCCCGATGCTCCTCCATGCATTCGCATATTCGCCAGGAGACGGAATAGCATGGTGCCGTTTTCGGTTGCGGTGAAATGGGATCGAGCCTCCGTCAGGTCGTGAAAGAAGCCTCTGCGCTGTACGGCATCCCGGAAGAGTATGTGGTCGTGGCGCAGGGCGTCTTTCTACCTCAGGGGTAAGCGTCCGGGGAACAGGGGCATATGCATTGGCGGCGAGGGGGGTGGAAGTGAATGTTACGATCAACGATCCGCACCGAAGGAAGATTTTTGCGAAGGTAGACCGGCAGGTGACGACCGAAGACGCCGGGATGAGACCCACACGCCTCTAGCCGACACGGGAAGGCCGACATGGTGCCCATGACCTCCGTACGGCGATCCAATACACCATACGAGCGAAAAGGTTAAATAATCCCTCGAGATCCATTCCTGCATCGAACGAGGTGAGTTCACGCAGGATCTGAACGATCAACGGGATGCCTGGGACCAGTTGAATGCACGACACATCCGTCACCCGCTCAGGGCGGTGGTTTGTGTTGATGACCTGGATAACGCCTATATCGACAGCAGCCAGAAACGCCTCGTTTCAGGAGCGGTCAGGCTGGAACCGCACTATACGGTACTCGATTACGGGTGCGGCGTCGGCCGGTGGACGCTCTGGTTCGCCCGGCAGGTGCAGCACGTTGTCGGGGTGGACATCTCGCCGAAGATGGTGGAGGCGGCACGGCAGGCGGCGGATCGGGCAGGTATCCGTAATGCCGAACACTACGCCATCGACGGCATACCGCTTCCCTTCGAGGATGGTGCGTTCGACCTTGTCAATGCCGTCTGGGTGCTGCGGTATATCACCGACGACGGCGAACTCGCACGCACCGTTCACGAGCTCTGCCGGGTTGTCCGGCCGGGCGGGCATATTACGTTCATCGAGAAGATCGCGCGGGAGCAGCCGGAGTTCAGGGAACATGAGGGTGAATTCAGCGGAGCGACCGTATACCGGAGATGGGAGGAGTACCGATCGCTCTTTGAGGAGTGCGGTATGACGACAAAGGGGAGTGCGATCTCGAGTTCGTCACCCCTCTACTGGCCGTATGTCATGGCCCGCAACACCGCGAGGCGCTGGAGGCTGCCGGATCCGCTATCACGAGTAGCCCCATTGATCATGTCTGCGAGCCTTGCCGGGGAGGGTTTGACCGTACGACTGATGCAGTTCCTGGTCGACCGTCACCTCATCTATTGCCAGCATCGTTTCTTCTGCTTCCAGAAACCGGAGGAGAGCGATCCGTCCCCGGATGCCGGCTACCCTCGCTCGACAGGATGAGGTCGCCCCCACGTCACCGGCTCGACCGGTGCGGGGATTATTTCAGCAGGGGGTATCCGTTGCCGCGGGACGTGGGGCGGTCGGAGCGGTTGCTTTAAAAAAAAAGGAAGGGGGTATTTCAACTCCGTTTCAGAGCGTTGATGGCGATGTTGAAGGGATCGTTTCCATCCGCGTAGATGAGTTCGATCTCGTCGGGAGCGATAATGGAACCGGTAGAATACCCTCCGCCGTCCTCGATCAACGTAATTGTCTTCCCGTCAAGGCCGATTATCCCGGCATAGGGGGCGTTCTCCCAGACCGGGGAACCGGTTTCGTTCGTGAAGCTGAACTCTCCCGAAAAGACCGGTCTTCCTGTTCGGTGACGCTCATGGTGATGGTGTACCCGGAGAAGTTGGTGTATCCGATCCCATACTCGTAGCCCACCATGGTGCCGGTCCAGTTCCCGATAAGGCTCGGAGTTTCGACAGCGGCAGCAACGGTGTTCTGCTGAGAGGTGGTGGTCGTACAGCCGCAGATCAGTACGGCGATGAGGAGGATACTTGCACATAGGACGGCTTTTCCGTTCATACTGTCTGGGTGAAGCCCGATACGAGATAAACCTGATCTTTTCGCGCGGCCATGCCGAAAAGGCGCGGATATAGGCCTGTTCTTCACCGGCACGGCAGGTGCTGCGGCGTCGCGAATTTTGAGACCGGAAGAGGCCGCGAGACCGTGCAATCACCCTTTCCGGCTTTCCGGCTCGACACGCTCTCCGGAGTCCCCGTAACGAAGAGCGGGATGCACGGGATCAGGTACCTGCCGCATCTTTGACCCGGGGCAGACTCATGGCCAATTTCTCCTGCCACGCTCATCATTGAGCTGAGCATGATGACGGCGCACCAGGGGGCCATGGCTACTGCTTTTCGCCCGCTATCGTGCAGAGAGGAAGGTTACGAGGATGGATACACGACAGTTTTGCATGCAACCGGTAGGCGTCATCCGTACCGGCGGAGAATCGTGCTCGATCGAGATCGCCGAGCCGTTCCGGCCGGCCCTCGACGGATTCAGCCATATACTCGTGCTCTGGTGGGCCGATCGCGTCGATACCAAAGAGCTCCGGAGCGAGACCACGGGCCTGAGACGATCGGGATCTTCGCCACCCGGTCGCCGGTCAGGCCGAACCCGATCGCGCTCTCGGCGGTTCCGGTTCTCGGGATCGATACTGCCGCCGGGATCATCGCGGTTCCGTATGTCGATGCCGACGACGGGACGCCGGTCCTGGATATCAAGCCGTACTTACCGGCGACCGAGCGCATCCGGGACGTGAAGGTGCCTGCCTGGTCCGCTCACTGGCCGCAGTGGTACGAGGACAATTGGGGATTCGACTGGGCGGCGGAGTTCACCTTCGAGGACTGAACGGAGAGCGGCCTTCCCGGTCATCCCGACCCGGCCAGCACATTGCCGATCCGGATCACCTCCCGCACGAGGAGATCGAAGTCTTCTCGCCGGCTGCGATGATTTGCGATGCCGACGTGCAGGTAGTTCCGGCCCCGGAGACTGACGGTCGAGACAACAACAATCCCCTGCTCCTGGAGTTCGGTCTCGATCCGCTTGTTCACCCCGTCGAGCGCGGCGTCGCTCATGCCGGGCCGGAGATAGCGGAAGTTGACGATGTTCAGCGAGACCGGCAGCGCCAGCTCGAGCTCCGGAGCGGCCTCTACCAACCCGGCCAGATAGTGCGCCTGCTCGATATTCTGCTCGATGAGCCGCCCGTACCTCTCGGTGCCGTGCTCCTTGAACGTCATCCAGGCCTTGAGCGCGTGAAAGCCGCGTGAGAGCTCGAAGCCATAATCGGAAAGCCAGGGGACGTCGATGCCGGTCAACCCGCGTTCTCCTTCGCCGTGGGCGAGGTACGTCGGGGTCAGCGAGAACGCCCGGCGGTGCTCGTCGGCGTTCCTGACGAGGACGCAGCCGATAGGGTACGCCAGGTACATCCACTTGTGCAGATCGAACGCCAGGGAGTCCGCCCGCTCCATGCCGGCGACGAGATGGTTATACTTCGGAGCGATTGCTGTCCAGGCGCCGCAGGCACCGTCGACATGGAACCAGCAGTTCTCCTCGGCGCAGATGTCCGCGAGCGCGTTGAGGTCGTCGATCGCGGCCGTGCTGGTCGTCCCGGCGCACCCGACGATGCAGGCAGGACGTAAGCCGTCCGCACGGTCGCTTTTGATAGCCGCTTTCAGGGCCGCAAGGTCGATCTGCATCGACTCGTTCACCGGGATCCGGCGCAGCGCATCGTCCCCGAAGCCGAGCAGTTCGACGGCCTTCTGGATCGAGGAATGGGCTTCCTCCGAGCAGTAGAGGGTCATCTGCTGCGGTGCGTTCGTCATTCCCCTGCTCCGGACGTCGAACCCGGCCATGGCGTTCCGGGCGACGGCCAGGGCGATCAGGTTCGAGGCGGAGCAGCCGCTGGTCAGAAGGCCGGTGGCGGTGGGGGGATACCGAAGGAGGGTCTTGCACCAGTCGACGACCTGCATCTCGACGTAGTTGTTGCTGACGTAGGAGAAGGCTCCGCTGACGGCGTCGGTCGAGGCCGCCAGGAACTCGGCGAACATGCCCATCACAGTCCCGGACCCGGCGACCCAGCCCCAGAACCGCGGGTGGCTGTTGCCGAGCTGGTAGGGGAGGATGCACTCGAAGGTACTCCCGGTAGACCTCGTCGGGCGGTTCGGGGTCGGGCGGCGGCGGGCCCGTGAAGTGGGTTTTCACCTGCGGCGGCGCATGCTCCCAGACGGGACGGTCGCGCAGCGTCTCGAGATAGTCCATAGCGTCGTCGAGGATCCGGTGCCCGAGTGCCCGCATGGCCTCCCAGTCTTCCGGGTCCAGGGTTTCTTCGGAGCGTGCTTCGGTCTGTAGGTTCATGACGTTCCTCGTTTCACAGTCTTCGGATGAGAATATAATCCTGTTCGATGCGGGGGACAGCGGGATCTCGACCGCTGTCACTGCGATCTTCTCCTTCACGGCCGGCTTTACGGCGTCGGGCGTCACCGGGCGGCCGGTATAGGGATTGTTCCCGTAGACAAACCCATTGCCGTGGGGAGTGGCTCGAACTGTTGTTAAGGCAGAAAAGAAAGGGGGGTTTTACTCCGCTTCAGCGAGTCGATTGCAACGGTGATGGGCTCGTCCCCGTCCACGTGGACGATCTCTATCTCGTCGGGAGCGAGAACGGAGCCGGAGGAATACCCTCCGTCGTGCTCGATCAGAGTGAACGTCGCACCGTCACGGCCGATCACACCGGCACAGGGAGAGGAGTCCCGGATTACGAATCCGCTCTTGTTCGTGACGGCGATCGTTCCCGAAAAGACCCGGTCCTGCTGCTCGGTGACGCTCATGGTGAGGGTGCAGCCGGAGAAGTCGGTATATCCCGCTCCGTCCACGTAGCCGACCATGGTGCCGCTCCAGTTCCCGACGAGGTCGGGAGTCCCGGCGGCGACAGCAGTGGTCTGCTGGGAGGTGGTCGTGCATCCGCAGATCAGTACGGCGACGAGGAGGGTAATCGCACAGAGGACGATTTTCGCGTTCATAGTACCCTGGATGAAGCCCGGTAAGAGATAAACCAGATCTTTTCGCGCCGCCGCGCCTGCCGACGTTCATCCATGAAAGAATCCCATCCCGCGTGTTGATGCCATCAGGTGAGGGGATACCCTGCCGCACCGAACCAGGCGTTCATACTCATTACGACGGGTGCGACAGGCAGGGGTGTCCGCCATCCCCTCTCACAGGGCCGGATAACCGCACGTATTCAACACAGGATACCCGGGGACAGCATATCGAAGGGTAACGCTCTCTGAGTGGAGGTCGGAGTTACTGAAACAGAGCGGAGGGACTCCTGTGAGTTCTATTCCGTGAGATAAGAGACGCAATTTTAGGGTCAGGGTCTTCCCTCGCCGGTAATCGGGACCTGTATCCCTCAAAGCAGACTCCACCGCCAACCTCTTCTCACTCAGGCCGGTCCGGTTGGGCTCGCTGCGTCCGCCGGCAGGGCCACGAGCGTCTCGATCTCCATCCGGTCCAGCCGCCGCAGGGCCATCTCCATCGCTGCTTTTTCGTTCGGGGCTTCGAAGAGCACGACGGTATCGTACCGTCCGAGCGTCCAGTAGATGCCGAGGTAGCGAACCCCTCCTTCCGTGTCGGTCTCGATATCTTTCAGGTTTTTGGCAACAACTTCCTCGGTCAGCTCCTGCTTGAACTTCGCCAGTGCAATAAACAGCATCATTTCACCTCGTCCCCTTGTCAGGACATTCCAACATGCGAGAGCGAACCAGATAAAGGTAGTATATACTATACGCATCCTCACAGGCGGCGAAAAGCGAGATGCGCCTCTCCTGGAAAGTTTTATCGGGAGAGAGGGGCGGAATGAGGGATTCACGCTCCGGCAGCGTACCGGAAGCGGAGCACGACCATCTCACGGGTGCAGGTCGTAGCATCCCGCGAGCCGGGCAACACCGCAGCCTCACGCTCACGGACGGCGAACGCCTTCCGATGTCAAAATGGAGGGCTCACTGCACGAGGAGAGCGGTTCGGCATGATACAACCAAAGGTTTTTCTCGTCCGGAGGGTATTGCAACGGCAAAGGAGGGGAAGTATTTGAGACGTTATATTCTGGTTGCATTCATCGTGACCCTGTTAATCGGACCTGCCCTTGCACAGACTGGAGATACAGGTGATGTGGATGCTTTCCGACAGGCACTGGAGCAGGACGGATTCACCGTGCAGGAAGGCGAGATCGGCTACTTCGATCTCATCAAATTGTATGATGAAGGAACGCTGCCGTCTGCATACGGAAACAATCCCGCCACGAAGTATCTGGCATACTTCGTCCCGCCGGCACCCGGCTATCCGGTGGACGAACGGATAGCAACGATAGCGAAGACGCTCGGCATGAGCGGGAACACCTCTTCGTTCTGGCATCTCGGTCCTGACGAGGCCGTCGTCTTCGTCGGAAACACGCCGCCGGAGTGCCGGTACTTCGGATACGATAACTATCTCATGAGCAGGACCTACGGAGATGGTGATACCCGGTGGATCTTCGCCAACGTCGCTGATTCGCTGAATAACCTGGTCATCAACACTGACGGGATCAGCGGGAGACCCGTTCAACCGGACGACGGTGATCGTCTCCACGGCCGACCGGGGGATCGACGAGCGCATCCGTGCTGCCGCCCGAATCGGCGGGGTATCGGACGGCATGATGAACACCCAGGTGTTTCCCTCGTCCATCCTGAAGATGGGTCTCGAGAACGACTCCGATACGTTCGCCATCTTCATCCGCCCGGCTCTCTTCGCCGATAAACAGGCCGGCGCCGAGATACATCAATAACACCCCGGCGACCATCTTCCGCGTGACGCCCAAAAACGCGACGGAACTGGACCCGTATGCGTATCCGAAGCTGCGGGTCCGCGGAACCGGGGAGACGGAGCTTGACCTTACGGACGATCTGAGCGACCTCAGAGATGCGATTCTCGAGCGATACAGCAACCTGAACGCCACGGAACTTCCGACGGCTCAGGGATTCCCGGAAGGGAACGATGCTATCCAGCGGGGGATCGACGCCGTAGGCCCCAGCAACGATGCAGCGTACTCATGGACCGCAAACCAGACGGTCATCCTCGCCGACGCCGCCTTTCTTCGACACCTCGCAGTACTATGACTTCCTGCGAAACCCGCCGATCACCCTCGGGAACGATACCGATGAGTTCATCATCGTCTACGGGGTCAACCACGTAGCCACCGGGAAGGCGACGTACGCGAGCTTCTCCTCTACGGAGCGGACGTCTGGAACGGCGTCGGATCGATCACCGACGCGGACTTTTCCGGAACCGCCGAGGAGTACCTCCCGGACAACCCGAACGCGAAGTACCTGTACGTCTACAAGATCGCGAGGAACTGCAGCGGCGACCCGCACTGCTTTGAGGTTCCCTCGGGCGTCGGCAGGTTACGGCATCGAGCCGGACCAGCCGCTCTACATTATCTGGAGGAGCTACCTGGAGAATGCTACAAAGACCGGACCGTCCTACTCGGAGATCGTGTACGACCGGGCCATAAAGTTCGACCCGGAGGGGTAGGGGTAACGGAGCCGGGATAGGAGAACGAATCCCGGCCAGAATCGGGATGGGGAGATCGACAAACCCATCCCTTCGTTTTTGACAGCGGTAACGCCAGATCGGCCGGTGCGGAGATTCGTTCCCGAGGGGGTATCTCGTTACCGCAGAGCGTGACGTTGCCCGAACGGTTGCTTAAAAAGGGGGTCTCGCTCAGCTCTTCTTCAGCGCATTGATTGCGATGTCGACGGGCTCGTTTCCATCCGCGGAGATGAGTTTTATCTCGTCGGGAGCGGTAAGGGAGCCGGAAGAATACCCTCCCCCGTGCTCATACACTCACTATTTTCACAAAATCATAGCTTTTCCGGTAATTCAAGTGAAAATGAGGTGGTTATTCACATGCCCATATCGCCGTAAGTGAAATGTAATGATTAAAGATAGGGAGCGAATAAGGTCACTCGCTTTTTTGCCGCTGCTGCTGCCTTCTTTATTCCTGCGATAGTTTGCTCTACGGGTCTAATCGGCTAAATGATATGATATTTGGGTGTGCAGGTCTTGCTGCAGCGCTATCGGAAAGCTCGTCAACGGAGTTAGGGTTTCACGCCCGTACCCATTCCCAGGCTTCGGCCAGCCGCTCCTTTTTGAAAAACCGGAGTTCGGTCCGGGTCAGGGTGGTGAATGTCTTGAATAGCAGGGTCATCCATTCATCCCAATTCTCGTCGATGACCGCCGCCATCTTTTCGACTGCCGAGAACTTTAGACCGAGAAGAAAGTCCTCCCAAGCCCCACCGACCGTCCAACCCTCGAACCCCTCAATGACCCATACCATCCTGATCTTCGGGTATTCCTTCATGGCCCTTTCTATCTCCGGGATAAGAAGGTCCTGGTAATCGGCTTCGCTCAGCTTCCCGCTTATCCGGAACCCAAGAATGTTTCCGGAACTCTCTGGCAGTTTCTCTATCATTGTCTCATCCCGGGACAGGAGTCAGGAGCAGAACTATTTAATATTTCCTGGTGCCCGCCCGGCCGGAAGATACCAAAAAGATCCCTGTTTCAAGGTAGGGATCCACACAATTGAAGGCAGGATGCCCGGCTGCCGGAAAACCCGACCATTGGTACCAGAGACCCTACCCCCGCTGAAAATGCATCTGCTGCCGGGGTGGTACCTGATTCGAACCACGCACTACCGGTGAGCCGATACAGCTGCTGATAGCAAGCCCCTCCTCTCCTATGAAAACATCACCTCCGGGCGCGATGGTAGTTACGCCGACGTTAACCGCAGCAACTGGAACTATGAGCACTGCTATGGCGGTACACACAATCACCCCAGGACTGAATCGCCTGATCATTCCCCTGATCCCCTGCAAAGGTTCCAGGAGTAAACAGCTTATCCCGGGGTATACAGTCGCGATGGCTTTGATACCCCTGTTTCGCGGAGGTTGGGGGCAAGACCGGTTCACCAGAAGCCGTGAGATTGCGTGTAAAAGATACCTCCAAAAAATTTCCGGTCGGTTGAGCGTCAGGAGTCCGTGGGACTGGATGCTGAACTATTCAGGGCCCTGACGGTCTTTTCATAGGCTTCCTGGATCCGTTGGCGGTCATAGTCAGCCGGAACACCATTCGGAATTTCATCTTTTACCAGCGAAGCATGATGGAGAAGCACCAGCCGCTGATCGTCTGTCCTGATATGAGATGCTACATTTGAAATGGTATTGAGCATCGCAATGAACAGATCTGCATTCCCCCGACCGTACTGCCGGATAAGATTGAAAGAGTTGTCGGCAAGATCTTTGAAGGAGTCAGTCCGGACAACGATCCGGAGACGTCCTTCATCATCGACCCGATCACCAACCAGATCTCCCTCCTCGGCAATCAGTCCCAGGGCCGCCCCGAGTCGGTTCAACACCATGACCGGGGTTATCGGGTCATTCACTGCGGGAGAGAGCGCTCGTGAAGCAATATTGACGAGCAGGGCAATCCCAAACTTCGGATCCTGGCGCAGGGTCCGGTAATTCCCGATGTAAAAGGATCGCCGGAGGAGTTTCGTGGTATGGTCATCAAGTCTGCCCGGACTGGCCCTGAGGAGCGGGTCTCCGGCATTCACGAAATTACCGGCACTGCAACAGACGTATAAGACCTGATTTTTGTTCTTTGCAGCATCCATCAGAGTTTCATAGTCTACTACCCTGATGTAGCCTGTTTTCCGCGAAGGAATAACCTGTCCTTCAGACGGCTCCTTTTCAGAGGGCAGGATTGGCTCCTTTTTCCCGGAACCGCCGGAAGATCCCGGAAGGATATTGCTCCTGATCGATTTGTCAAGATATCTGCCAAGAAAAGCGTTGATATTTGCTGACTGAAGAAGGGAGGCGACATGCTGGAAAAAGTAGACGAGCAGGGCCAGGTCGAGGATAAAGAGCGCAAATCCGAACGTTACCGAGAGGACAGGAAGGACATTTTGGAATGAGCCGTTTGAGAGGATTATGATGATGGCGAGATCGTACATGATCGATGCGCTATAGGCGCCAAGTTACTATCTGGGTGCTGATGTCACGGAGAAATACGCGGAGGATCACCGATCCAAACTGTGAAGTGGACATGGTAAGAGGTACCAGCGTAATGGAAAAGACCACGCCGATAACCCCGAGCTGGGCGGTAGCAAGGGTGACGAGCGTGGAATGTACATTGGTGGGATTGATGTGAAGGACAAAATAGATCTCCTGAATCAGGGTCGCGGGAATCGTCTGATCAAGGTGACTTACACCGACGGCCAGAACGATGGCGATGATGCTCATCACGAGAGGTACAAACCAGTACGTCGACCTGATCAGATCATACGTATCAAGCAGCCAGATTTTTGATACCATCAGAATCTCCTCCTTCAGGTACGTTCGTGTACCCGGATCTGGGTGGCTATCAGGCTGGAAGTATATTAATTCCAACACCTCCGGTAGACGCAAGTGACCGGAAGGTACCCCGGATATACCTTGAGAGATAAGAATCATGGAAAAAAGGACAGATTACCTGAAATTATCCCTACCCATCCCAAATTTTTTATTTTTGTTCTGTAGTGTCAGCCCGGGAATTCCACGGCGGCAGTAACGAACTGAATCCAGTTGTCCCGATCTACGAATCCGTAGTGTCCCACACCCTCCCAAGGGTGGGATGTGCACTGTTTGAGCTCTTCGCACAAGTGCAGTGGCATTTTGGGCGAGATGATGTCGTCGGCAGTCCCGTAAAAGAGCTCAACGGGCTGGATGATGTCATGGGGTGAGAATCCCCAATCCCAAAGGGCCATCGTCTCCTCGTAGGCGCCTTCTTCCTCCTGGATGAAGCCGAGGCGGAAATTTTCTTCGAAGAGTGCTTGCTGCTCTGGATTGCGCATCATTGTTTTCGCTTCATTCGGCAATTCGTCGACCATAGACTCCACATAGGACGGGATGTCTTTCGTGACCTTCTTCGCCTCGGAGCGCTCCGCCCATCGGATAAGGCGATGCAGGTGCCGCAGCCTCGCGATCGTCTTCAGGTCTTTCATCACGAGCATCTTGGTGACGCCGGGTTCATCGAAGGGAGACACCGGAGATGCCAACGTGACCTTGCTAACGCGATCGGGCATATGGAAAGCAATCGCGAGTGCGTGTGGTCCGCCGCCGGAATGACCCGCAACGTTAAACCGTTGCAAACCGAGATAGTCCGCGAGTTCTTCCATATCGGATCCCCAATCCACCATTTTACGCCCCTTCTTTGGGCTTGATCCACCAACGCCCGGCTGGTCGGCAGCGATCCAACGTGCGCCAAGCGACGCGGTCAATGTATCATCCGGATTTCGGAGTACGTGAGAATCGGTAAATCCGTGGCTAAAGATCACCGGGGTCCCATCCGGGTCGCCATACATATCGAATGCAAGCGTTCTGCCATCCATAAGTGTCATTGTCTCGGTCATAAGTTTCCCCCCGTTTTGGAGATGTAACGGTACCGGTATATATATGGCGGTGACGGAGGTCCGGCCCCTTTGACCTGGCTCTCACGAACCGATCATCAGTATCGGGTCCTCCGAGGGCAGTACAGGTATGGCCGGCCAGGCGATCTGAACGGTGATCTGTCGGCCTCGTCGACGGCGCCTACAGACCGGCCATCTCCCTGGCGAACGTCCGGGCGGCATCGATCTCGGCGGGATTCGGGCGGTCGCAACTGAAGAGCAGGGCGGCCTGCCTGCCTCACCCTGGCAATATTTTTATGATTCTCTGGAAACCATGCCCCGGTGAACTCCGCGATGAACACCAGGGATCTTGAGAAAGTGGTCTGCTCACTCTCGTCCGCCTGATTCTAAAGAAAGAGGTGATGAGGGGACGGTATCCCCAAGAATTGTATCAGGCCGGAGGGGCGGGGACGACGAGGTACGTGGCGTACCCGTCGCCGATGTTCCTCGTCACGTGACCCCTGCCCGAGGTGTCTTCCAGCAGGACGAGGTCGCCGGGCACGAACCGCCTGATCTCCCGTCCGTCGTCTCCATCTCCACCTCGCCCGAGAGGAGGGCGAGGAACTGCCGGGCGGGAGCCGGGTGCAGTTCGCCGACCCAGCCGGGCTCGAAGGTGTAGAAGCGGTACTTCGACGCGGGCTTATCCTCGGAGACATAGAACGGGGCAGCGGGCGGCGCTGCCTGCACGAGACGCTGCTCGACCGTCACGCTGTCGAAGTGCGAGTCGCCCTGCGCGTCCGTGGAGATCCGGTGATACGTCACCTGGCCCGGATTGAAGGAGAATATTTTCGTCATGGTTTCCCCCGGTGCGATCTGCGGGTCGGGATCTGCTTCCCGACAGGATTACAGACTGACCGGGGAGGGATAAATGTTACGGGATCGCCGATCATATCGGGGCCGGGTTTTCCGTGGTGATGGGGGAGGTGCGATACTTGCGAGATCCGTCCACCGTACCGTCTCACCGGCAGGTCGTGGAAGAGGCCGTGGCCGGAGTGCCGGCCTGAACATAGGCAATCAGACCCTGAAGAAGGATGCAGAAGGAAGGAGGTCGTTCACCACGAACGGGCATGACGGGGAGCGATTTAAGAAATGGAACGTATGACTCCTTTTCGGTCTGCGATGGCGTAAAATAAGATATGGATGTATGGGCTCGTTCTTAACATCTTCACTTGAGAAGCGTGTCGACTGCTGCAGTGAGGGGAATAACCGGAGAAACTCGTCCGGTATGATGCGTGAGCAGTTTGCCGGATAAGAATGCGGAGATATTTTTGAAATCGTCGGATTCGAGAACAAAGTAGAATGTATGTTCATTCGGACAGGAATATGCTCCGTGAACCTTTACACCGAGTTTCTTTGCCAGATCATCCATACCATCGACCAGTTGCATTGTATCGGTTTTAAATTCCTCCCTCGCAAGACAGAGTTCGGGTGGATGAACAAGGGTTACCACAAACATCATGGTTCTCACCGTCAGACCAGAGAACGCATTTATGATATAAAACTACCGTGAGCAGAAAGAATGCCACCCGACACCGGTTCCGAGCTGTGAGCGTGACCCGGTAAAACCGAGCGGTTGCACATTTTTGTCAAACAACCTTCATCTCCCCCGAAATCCCACAGAGCTAGCAACGGAGGGGATCCGGGAGCAGTATGCATCACCATAACAACATCATTCTCATCGGCATGCCCGGTGCAGGGAAGAGCACCGTGGGCGTCATCCTTGCAAAAACTCTCGGCATGCAGTTCATCGATACGGATCTCCTGATACAGGAACGGGCCGGGAGGATGCTCCAGGAGATCCTTAACGGGGACGGGCCCGATGTGTTCAGGCGGATCGAGGAAGCGACGATCCTCTCCCTGCATCCCCGCCATGCCGTGATCGCGACGGGCGGCAGCGTGGTCTGCAGCGGGGCTGCGATGGCACACCTGACGTCGGGGGGAGTGGTCGTATACCTGGAGATCTCGTATGGGGAGATGGTAAAGAGGCTCAGGAACATCACGACCAGGGGGATAGTCCTCCTTCCGGGCCAGAGCCTCCGCGAGATGTACGACGAGCGGGTCAGGCTGTACGAGCAGTATGCCGATCTCATCCTCGCGTGTTCGGATGAGGATCTTGAGGCCGTGGTCCGGAACGTGATCGAAGCGTTGTGAAGGAGTCCGGATGGTGTCCGGGTTCCGGCCATCCGGAGAGGGGGACGCTGCTACACTCTCGCTACAGTACCATAAGGGATATTTAGAGAGCTATCGCACCTACCAACGATGCATATCGAGTATCCCGCTATCGGAGTCTGCGGGCTCTCCTGTTTGCTCTGCCCCATGTACAATACCGAAGCGGAGAGCAGATGTTCGGGATGCAAGAGCGCAACCAGAATGGCTGTCGGTTGCCCGTTTATTACCTGTGCCGTGAAGAGGAAGGGAATCGAGTTTTGCTGGGAGTGCGAAGAGAGCGATACGTGTGAAAAATGGAAGAAACACAGAGAAGCCGGTAAAAAACACGATTCTTTTAAGTGCTATCAGACGCTCGAGGAGGATCTCTCGTTTATATATCAACACGGCATAGCCGAATTTCAAAAGATACAGGGACAGCGGGAGTTTTTACTCAGGGAGATGTTGCAAAACTTCAACGAAGGCCGTTCAAAAAGCTATTACTGTATTGCTGCAACTGTTCTGGAACGCGAAGAACTTGAGGAAGCACTGTCCCGGGCAAGAAGAGAATCCGGGGGGCTTGACGTCAAGGCAAAGTCAAAGGTTCTTCACCGGATTCTTGACGATATCGCTTCAAGGAAAGACTATCGCTTAACATTGAGGAAATAAGCACGGTAGCGCTTTCCCGCTCCATACCACAGTACTAATCAGTCCCCGTCGGCGTCTCGAGTTCGACAAGAACGACCCGCACTCCCGGTTCGGGAGTCGGAATTCCATCCCGGAGAATGATCCGGACGATCCTCCGGCCGGTCTTCGCGGCGCCTCCGATCCTCCCCGATCCCCCGCAGGCCCGGGGTCTAGCCGGTACGGGGAAGGATCTCCTCGATCATGATCGCGTAGGTGATCGTCTCTCCTGCAAGGGGGTGATTTCCGTCGACGGTGACGCTTTTGTCGTCTACGTCGAGCACGGTTACCCGGCAGGGTTTTCCCAGCACCTCGACGGTGATGAACTCTCCGGGAACCGGTTCGTGGTCGAGTTTGAGCTTTTTGCGTTTTATCGTGACCACGAGTTTCCGCCGGAACTTCCCGTAGGCCTTCTCCGGGGGCAGCACCACGGTCACCGTCTCGCCCGGCTCTCTGCCGATCAGCGCCTCCTCAAAGAGGGGATTGATCTGCTTCGCTCCGAGGGTTACCCGGACCGGCTCGCCCGGCCGGGTATCCTCGAAGATCTCGCCGTCGGGGCGGGTGCTGGTGAAGTGCAGGAGCAGGGTATCGCCGTCTGTCACGGGTGCCATAGCTACCGGATCGGTTTGTCGGGGCGGTGCTTTAATTCACCGGGAGTACGGAGCGTCTTCGGGATCCCTCCTGAAAGGTTTGCACCGTTTCCACGGCGGCGGAGGGCTTGTTACACCACGCCTCTGGCAAGGTTATCGGGGGCTTGACCGGCTCTGCCCCCGGGGCAGTGACGGAGTCGACCGGCTGCTCGGGCAGGAGTACGAAAATTACTATTTCTGAGCAAATACCCGCAGAATGTGGGATACGCAAATTATCAATCTGTTCTGCGGGCATACCTGAATCGCGCCAACGTCTTTGGCCCCCATAAGAACACCACGATCACAGCCGTGATGGCAATGAGCCCATAGCCGATAGCCCCGTCGTACAGTTCGAAAGCTGAACGACTACCGGGAAATATGCTCCTTCCAGTATTGGTCACGGCATGAAAGAGTATAGCTGCAAAGACGCTTTTTCCAGTGTTGTTATAGAGCCAGACGGTCAGAATCCGGAAACTAACGGCCAGTATAACTCCTCCCCATATAAACAATCCTAGGGTCTGACCGATTGAAATCTCCGACGGGAAATGCCACACCGCATGGATCAACCCAATGATGAGGCTGGCTGCCAGTGCGGTGTACCGGGCTTGCATAGGATCGGTGGCATATCCCGTATAGCCGAGCTCTTCACCTGCAGCGGCAAAAAAGTACCGCAATAAAGAGGAGCGGTGTAAAAAGGGACGGGGTCCAAACGGTTGGGACTGGTAGCCCGACGAGACGCATTATCACGTAGGTCAGCACGTAGATAAACGGCATCAGGAGAATGATGGGAACATACCAGGCTTTCTTCGTGATCCTCTTATAATCGAAGGTTCTTTTCAACAGGTTTTTTACCCCTGAAAGGTTCTCTTCCCGGTACACAAGGATGGATGCCGCTATCATTGGGGTAAAAGTGGCCACAATGTCTGTCACGGGAAGATTATCCCCCACGGGAAGCTTCAGCGGATACATGACATTAAGCACCCAAAGTGGAATAGAAAGAGCGTAAACCAATACAAAGAATAGATAGGGTGACCTTTTTGAGGTGCTGTTGTTCAGGGCCTGCACTCCCATTGAAGGGTCGGACTCGTTTTGATTGTATAAAAAAGTTCCTTCCTCCGTCATTCTATGCGAAAACGGCTCTTTTAACCGGAATCCGCACCGACCGCGACATCGTTACCGGCTCAACAGCTTTGATGCGTACTCCGGACTCGGGACTGTCTTCACCCCTGTTTCCGGTAGGTTCTCTTCGTCGCCGGTCTCTCGAATGCCCGTGCAGTAGTAGCGGTGAGGTGGTCGGAGTCCCTGACGAATGTCGCCGAGACCTCTCGCTGGATCGCTCGCCATACCTGCCCGATGGGACTTTCGATCCGGGGGTGCGGGGGAGGATGGGCGAGTCGGATGGTGTTGGTGGCGAGCTCCCAAATGAGGGTGCGACGTTCGAAGAGGTGCTCACGGGAGAATGGGAGCTTCCATGAAGTTCCGGAACACCTGTCTGCCCGGGTGCGAACCGGGTCGGCACGTTTACGTCGCTCTCCAGCTTGTCATCGCCCCGGTCGGTCGACCCGAAGATGCCGATCGTCGCGACGCCGAGCCCTCACGGATCAGCGTCAAGCCTGGCGATGAAAGTGATTGAGGCCTGGAAACACCCAGAGATGGTGAGGTAGCGATCTTCAAACTCCTTGCGTACTCATGATGCAGGTTCTCTCACGGGTATACTATGCTAAAGAAAGATTCTCTCCCGAAATACGAGATTTCGGGAGATATCGCCAATATCAATACAGACTCCCTAACCAAGCACATAAGAGAATCTTTTGTGATGTTCTTCCCCCTTTCTTTGGAGAGGGGCTCCAGGATTTTAAACCCTACACGTTAAGAAATCCATCAAACCTGAAACGAAATGGTATGCACGGTAACGTATCGGCTAAGACGATCCGCAAGCGGCATGTCAATCTGATGAGGAAGAGGGCTCGTAAAGATTCCGCTGTAGCGAATTTCCTCCATGGTAAGCGGAGTCAAAGGTAGGAGACGGTGTTTACCTGGAGCAGATCGGGTTTGCTATCGGGAATATCCGAAAGCCCTCCCGTTTATCCCCTCTCTGGATGATCCCCCCTGAGTGGTCGAGGAAATTCGTTTGAAAATAACTGAACATTCCTTTTTTTGGATACAGTGATGGTGTTTTAAAAAAGAAGAGACGGGACTGTAAACGGGCGAGAGAAGAAAGAGAAGAGAAAGGGAGTGCGACCACCCCCACCCTCCGATGGTTCGGCATCAGTTAATTAAAGCCCATAAGGACCTTGCAGATCGGGTTTGAGTGTTGTGCCGTAGATGTAGTAGGAAATTGTGCGCCCCCCCCTGTTGTAATCATTATAGTATTCAAACACCGTACTCCCGGTTTGGTCCTTGCCTCCCACGACTATGGCGTGAATCTTTACCAATGCACGATCCGGCACGCCAAGAGCGTCGAGAGGCATGTACACGTAGTCACCATTCCATATCCCTGATGTATGACCGGACTCCTTCCATGTGACACCGTCGTCGGTGCTATAATAACACGCCAGTCAGTTACAAACCAGCCATAATTATGGAATTCAAAATAGGATACGAACGCCATCGGCGTCAGGCCGAGGAGTTGGTTAACCGTTACCGACCTCGTCGGCGAGGTGACCTTCTTGAAGATCTTATCCCCGTCGAACACCGCCTTGTAGTAGTAGGTTCCCGGAGTGTCCTGGCTCGTCGTCACGGTATACTGCCCGTCGTCGTCCGTATTTACAGAGCCTACCTCCGTCCACTTCTTTTCGTCCGTCGACGTGTATACGGTGATGAGCCTGTGGGGAACCGGTGTGCTGGACGTCCCATAGGTGAGGGTGCCGTTTATCTGAAACGCTTCTCCGACAACTGGCGGCGGCATCGTAGGCGACTCACAGCTGAGCGCCGTCTTTGCCGGCCCTTCGGCTGCCGCGGTGGTCGTGCCGGCGGCCGCCATGAGCAGCACGGCGAGCACCGTGATCAAAACAATTCGTTTCATGGTTCTCACATCCTTTACGGCGGCATGATGAACGCCGCCGGGTTGTAAGCGACGTATAACCCAATTACTCATGATAAAGGTATTTGTGATGGCCGGGCTCGTTATCGCGCATTGTGTTGCGTGACCCCCTCCGCGACGGCATAAAAACCCGGTCTCCTTTTTCGATGCCAAAACGGCTCTTTTAACCGGAATCCGCACCGACCGCGACATCGTTACCGGCTCAACAGCTTTGACGAGTACTCTGGAATCAGGAATGTCTTCACCCATGTTTCCGGTAGGTTCTCTTCGCCGCCGGCTTCTCGAACGCCCGTGCAGTAGTAGGATGCCTGATCGGTTTGTCGGGGCGGTGACGGAGTCAACACGGCGGCCAGAAAGCGGTCTTCGCGGGAGAACGCGAGTTCCATGAAGTTCTGGAACGTCGTCTGCCGGGTGCGAACCGGGCCGGGCAGACCCGTCTACGTCGTTCTCCGGCTGGTCGATCCGAAGACGGCAATCTTCGCGACGCCGAACCCTCATGATCAGTGGGAGCACTCAACGGCACTCAAAGCAGACAGGAAAAACCACCCAGAGGGAGGGGAAGTCGGTATCAGCGAGTTAGGGGGAAGTTGCGGGCCTCGACCAAATACCTAATCCTCAGCCCCTACTCCCAGAAAAAACAGCATGAACCGAAGGGAACCGTCACAGAAATAGATGCGGAACTTTCCCTCAAGTTGCTTTACGTATTTCGAGTCCTGAATGATAATGTTCCATTGGGTCTCGGGGACTTCCAGTAGTGTAGTATTTCTTCGGCTTCATGGGAGAGCGATCTAAAAAATTCATGAGTTTCTAACATCGGCCGGCAGTGTACACGACTTTACTTGCGAGTTCGCTGGATATCTCCCTATCCGGAATAACCTTCTGGTAAAGAACACTCAAGTTGATCATTACCCTGCATATATCGAAGAAGACAAGCGGATTACCCATAAGGGTCTGATACAATGCAATCGATCGTGATAACTCCCTTTTTGCCAGATCGGGTCTATTCGTACTGGTCTGCATAACTCCGATACTATTAAGCGCCCTGGCGAGGCCAGTTGTGGAAGAACTCACATCACAGGTGTTTTTCCGTAAATATCGATACAGTGGAATTGACCTCACGGAATTCAGTTTCTGCCTGATCCGGAAGTCCCATATCTGCATGGATAACCGCCAGACGATGCAGGGTTTCCGCCAGGTGAGGCAGGTATTCTCCGGGATTGTCCTGTCCCCCGTTTCCCCCTGCAGATAACCGTGGCTTCCCGACAGTCCTCAAGTGCATCCGGTCCGGCACCGGCCTGTATCGATAACGATATCGATGTGGAAAGGGCTTCGAAAAGGAGCGGCTGATACCGATCGTGATCAGTCTGCCGCAATGTCGCATATATCGAAACAATTTCGTCGATACATCGGGCTACTGCACAGGAGTCTCCTATTTCCTGGAGTAATTGAGCGTATCTCATCAGGCTCTTCGCCAGTACCTGGCAGATATCTCTGAGAATTAATCTTTGCGCAATCCCTTCGATGCTCGATAGATTCACCGAATGATTCCCTGCTTTTTCATAACTCTTTGTACCCTTGAGAGGTTTGTTTTTGCACAGTCACTGTGGCGAGATTGGCGAGGGCTGCTGCGATGTGCGGTGTGAATGACCCGGGATTTTTTCGTTCGGCATGCCGATAAAACACAAGTGCCTCAAGGAATTTCTCTTCTGCTTTTTGGATGTCCCCTCCATATACGGACCAGCGCCCGTACATTACTGCGAGGTTGTGCAACGCTAGAGCGGCATGCCGGGAGGTCTCTGGTTTGTATGAATCGAGGAGCTGCAGGTACAGGGGTTCAATCTCCTTGCCCATACCCCTTCCTCTGATACCAGACACAATACTCAAAGAGGTTCTCGGGAAATGCGTCACTTGCGACAGAGGGTTTTAGAAACCTTCCCCGATCATAACATACCCCATTGATTCTATCGAGTTCGGAAAGCAACGCTTTCAGGAAAAAGCACGTGGCGTTATGCCGTAATCTTTTATCCAGTTCGCCCCAATCCCAACTACCGTCTGTTTTTTTTTGCGGTGAGGAGAGATGTCTGCTCTTCTTGTAGTTGCTAGGAGTCTTCACATCATTTCGCCCTGCAAAAGGCCGCGTCTTCGATGTGCCGCTTTACCTCCTGCAGGAGTGGAGAGTCGAAGGAAATAGTTTCCTTGAGACTGATCAGCCTCCGGAGTTGTTTTTCAAATCTGGCGGCATCTCTTTTCACCTCTCCGAACGCATAGCCTGCATTTATCCGCCGGTAGATGGAAACCCCATCTTTTCGGGGATACCGCTTCTGCAGTTTATCCAGCCGCGATCAAGCTGCAAAATCAGGAGATTTTTCAAGGTACGGCTTCACATCGATTTCCGGATCTTCATCGTCCACACAATCGAGAATTACCGTTTGATACCTGGTCCATACGAGAACAACCGTGCTGTTCGGAGATGCCGGGGACGGGATACGGGCATTTCCCCGGTGAAGAAGTGGATCGAACGATCCAAAGGAGCGCTCATTTTCGTCAACGTTTTCCACAGGATGTTCGCTGTACATTCAGAAACAAGATATTCGGGTTTTGATCGTTAGGGTACTAAAGCCATTCGATGTTGCGCAGGGCGAGAAAGTATTTCTCCGGATTCCGTTATCCCGGCAATCTCGTTTTCCGGTCATCCCAGAATCGAGAGGAACGGGTGAACATCCCCGTGAAGAGAAGGATTATTCGCTACCGGGGTTGTGACAATCAAGAGCGGGTGGAAAAGAAGAGATAGACATCGCCGGGGAGAACAGAGGAAAAAGGGTCACCGACGGTCCCGAAATAGCGACTGCTACGGCCATTGATCTCCGAAAACCGATGGGCTCGCTGAGATTCGAACTCAGGATCTTCGCCGTGTGAAGGCGACGTCATGACCAGCTAGACCACGAGCCCTGATGCATCGACCGGGAATTGAACCCGGGCTATTGGCTTGGAAGGCCAAAGTCATACCACTAGACCATCGATGCGCTGCACGAAGTGCCTACGTAGTTTGTCGGTGCCGGATAATAAAGGTTGAGATTATCGGAAGGATTCCGGGGAGGATTAGTATCCCCGGACCTCCGACTCGAGCGCCTCGAGGGCGGCAACGCGCTTCTCGAGCGACGGGTGGGTGGAGAAGAGCTCCATCAAGGTGTTCCCCGAGAGAGCGGGGATGATGAAGAACGCGTTCGCACCCTCCACCTCCTGCTTCTTCTCGGCGGGAACGTAGTCCATCCTGCCGCTGATCTTCTGCAGCGCCGAGATCAGTGCCCGGGGGTTCCCGGTGATGTAGGCGCTGCCCCGGTCGGCCGCGAACTCCCGGTAGCGGGAGAGCGCCCGGATCAGGAGCGTGCTCATGATCCAGACCAGGATCGAGGCGATGAAGACGACGATCATCGCCCCGCCGTTGCTGTCGCGCCGGCCGAAGAGCCCCATGAAGAGCCAGTTCCGCATCACCAGGAAGGCGAGCATCGAGATGAAACTCGCGAGCGTCAGGGTCAGCATATCCCGGTTCTTGACGTGGGAGAGTTCGTGGGCGAGCACGGCCTCGAGCTCCTCCTTCGAGAGCATGCGCATGATCGAGTCCGTCACCGCCACCACGGCGTTGTTGTAGTTCCGCCCGGTCGCGAACGCGTTCGGGACGGGGGATGCCATGATCCCGATCTTCGGCATGGGCAGGTCCGCTTCGGTCGCGAGACGCCGCACCGACCGGTACAGCTCGGGATACTCGTCCTCATCGACGATACGGGTGCCCGGTACTCCAGAGCACCAGTTTGTCGGAGAAGAAGTACTGGACAAATGCCATCCCGACCGCGATGATCAGGAGGAACTCGAAGCCTGAATCCAAGGGCGGATAAGACGCCGAGGAAGATCAGATAGACGATGAGCAGCAGGAACGACGTCAGCGCCATTCGTGCGGTCAGCCCAAAGTCACGGGTCCATTTCATATCGAGCTACTGTTGGACGGGGGGGATATTAATACATCCGTCCGTGGATCCGGAAACGGACGGAGATGCTCTTCCCGAGAGCGCCGGGGGCGTATCCGCGCCACTGGCATTATTAAGAGACAGCGTCAACAGGTAAGCGAGGGAATCTGGATGGACCTTGATGAAGTGACAATCAGCAGAGCCATCGTCGAGGAGCAGAGCAGGGTGCTCCTCGAATATATGGAGATGGACGTTGCCGTCGTCGGCGGCGGCCCTTCCGGCCTTGCCTGTGCCGCACTGCTCGGTGAGCGGGGCGTGAAATGCGCCCTCATCGAGAAGAAACTCAGTGTCGGCGGCGGAATGTGGGGCGGGGGCATGATGTTCCCCCGCATCGTCGTCCAGGAAGAGGCACGACGGCTGCTCGACCGGTTCGATATCGCCTACCGCACCGCCTCGGAAGGCTACTACGTCGCGAGCTCCGTCGAAGCGGTCTCGAAACTGACCGCCGCGGCCTGCAACGCCGGCGTCGAGTTCTTCAACCTCACCACCGTCGAAGACGTCATGATCAAGGGCGACGGCCGCGTGAGCGGCCTCGTGATCAACTGGACGCCCGTCGAGATGGCGGGACTGCACGTCGATCCCCTCACGCTCGCGGCCGCGTATACGATCGACGCCACCGGCCACGACGCGATGGTCGCCCGCATGGTCGCAGCGAAGGGTGCCGACCTTGCAGTGAAGGGCGAAGGGTTCATGTGGGCCGAGCGGGCCGAGACGAACATCATCCGGCATACACGCGAGATCTACCCGGGCCTGATCGTCACCGGCATGGCGGCGAACGCCGTTGCGGGCGAGAGCCGGATGGGCCCGATCTTCGGAGGCATGCTCCTCTCGGGAGAGTTCGCCGCCGGGCTGGCCGCCGAAAAACTCAGGAGATAACAGTGTACCCGACCGTTCGGGATGATACTATGACCACCGAGACTGATGACACGGCAACGCTTGCCGACCTGGCATACGGGATCTTCGAGATCGTCCTCAACCGCGAGCTCCTCTCGCGGGAGGACCGCTCTTCGAGCTCGTCGAAAGCGGGCAGGACTTCCGGGGCGACCTTCAGGAGATCTTCGCCAGGTTCGCCGAAGACTACCCGGAGCTCGCCGAAGCCCTGGAGAACCGGTTCGGCTCGACGGATGCGATATACGAACTCCTCCTCACCGGGGAGGGCGTCTCCCCCTCGAAGACCACCCGGATGTACTGGATCGTCCAGGACGCCCCGGAGACCGGGTGCGGGCAGGCCGACGACGAGCCTCGGCGGCAAATGGCTCATCTTCGTCGACCCGGCCGATGCGGACGAAGCGTGGCGGCGGGTCAGGAACGAGACCGCTGCCGGTCGGCTCGGCACCTCGGCACGGGTTAGCACCGCAAAAAAGAACCCCGACGCCCGCGACGACCGGACGGTCATCTACGTACACACCCCCGACTGGCGCGACGAGGCGGACGTCATGCGGGTGCGCGAGCGGCTGCGTGAGCTCGGGTTCACCGAGCGGCTCGGCTACAAACGCAATATCGAGACCTACCAGGGCGAGTACAGCGAGATGGGAAAGAAGGTCACGTTCTACAGTGCGTGACGCTCCCACAAAGGCTCGAAAAAGAGAGTGGCTGATCCACGGAGAAGAATCCGGGGAGGCCTGTCCTTATTTTCCGTATCGTTCCGGCTCTCCGGAGTCTACCGGGCGTTAGGGATTATGCCTTCCGCTCTTTGGACTTTGCCCGGAGGTTCTCGTATCCGCACTTGCGGCAACGGGTTGCGCGGATCGCGTTCCGTGCATTGCATTTCATGCAGATCTTTACGTTGAGTAATCGTGCTTCTGCTTCAGCGAATCGTGCCATGAATCAAACACCACTTGTCAGTTTACTACTATTCGTTCTCTGAACTTTTAACAGTTCTGTCCGTCGACCCCGCTAGGCGGAGAGCGTGCCGACCATCCATTCACGGAAAAGGGCAAGCGCTCGTGCCCGGTGCGATATCCTGCTCTTCTCGGCGAGCGGGATCTCCGCGAGCGTCCGGCCCTGGTACTCGAAGATCGGGTCGTAGCCGAACCCCGCATCCCCGCGCGGCTGAACAATGCTGCCCCGGAGCACCCCGCGGAAGATCCGGATACCCCGCTCGTCCGCGTACGCGATCGCCGTCTCGAAGTGAGCGTTCCGGTCCTGCACACCCTCCATCAGCTTCAGAATCCCATCGTTCCCGAGGGTACCGGCGACGTAGGCGGCATACGGCCCGGGAAACCCCCGGAGAGCATCGACGGAGAATGCCGTGTCGTCGACGATCAACGGGCGGCGCAGAGTCTCGAAGGCATAGCGTGCCTTCTCGCGGGCGATCTCGCCGACATCGTCGGCGCGATACTCCGGGCAGTCGAGGGGGACATGCTCCACCTCGAGCATTCCTGCAAAGTAGGCGGCGACCTCGCGGGCTTTATTCTGGTTGCCGGTCACCACCGCGAGCTTCACAGGTACCGCCCCCGCAGTTCCACCTCGCGCTCGCGGGCGAGCACCTCGTCGGCACCCGCAAAGGCGCTGGCGTATCCCTCGATGAAGGCCGCTTTCAGTCTCTCGTGGGCATCGGTTGTGCTCTCGAGCGTCTGGAAGAGGACGTGCAGGTCAACCCCGCGGCTCTCGAGCTCGGACGAGACGTGGGCAAGTCCGAAGTCGATCAGCACGCACTGCCCCTGGTCGAGGATCATATTGCTCGTCGTGAGGTCGCCGTGGATGATCCCGGCGCCGTGGAGCCTCCCGACAGCGACGCCTGCAAGCCGAAGACTTGCCGGACTCATCGCGTACTTCAGCACGTCGCCCTCGATCCGCTCCATCACGATGGTATCGGCGGTGATCTCCCTGATAATCGGGGTTCGCACTCCCGCACGCCGCGCCATCGAGATCAGCCGCGCCTCTGCCCGCGTCCGCTCGGCGATCAGCCGCCGGTCGAGAAGCTCGTTCCGGTAGCGTTTGCTCACCCTGCGCTTGGCGACGTCGCCGCCCAGAACCCCGACGACCGCTTCCGCCCCCCGGAGTTCTCCGTCCTCGAGCGAAACACCCCGGACGGCTTCACCCGGATCGGGCCGCCAGACGACCTCCACCTCGTCCGCCCGGTATCCCGGCCGTACCTGCGACGCTTCGATCGGGAGCGAGACGCCGTGCTCGAGCATGATCTTGCCGGTATAGGCGATCATCGCCCCGTTATCGCCGAGGTACGTCCGTTCGGGCACCGCAAAGCGAGCCCCGCGGTCCTCGCACATCTCCCGCAGCATCTCCTGGAGACGGCTGTTCGCCCCGACCCCGCCGACGAGGAGCACCTCCTCCTTCCCGGCGTGGGCGAGGGCCCGCTCCGTCACCTCGACGCACATCGCAAACGCCGTCTCCTGCAGCCCGTGGCAGGCATCCTCGAGGGACGCTCCGCTCTCCTGCGCTGCGCTGATGAGGCCGGAGAACGCAAGGTCCATCCCCTTCACCGTATACGGGAGCTCGATATATTCCCCATCCCGGGCGAGCCGTTCGACCACCGGCCCCCCGGGGTGCGGAAGGCCGTGGCTCCGGGCAAACTTATCGAGCGCGTTCCCGATCCCGATATCGAGCGTCTCCCCGAAGATCCGGTACCTGCCGTTCAGGTAACCGAGCACCTGGGTGTTCGCCCCGCTCGCGTAGAGCACGATCGGATCGTCGAACCCGGTGGCCCACCGCCCGATCTCGACGTGCGCCACGCAGTGGTTCACCCCGACGAGCGGGAGATCGAGCGCGAGGGCGAGTGCCCGGGCGGCCGTCGCCACGGTCCGGAGGCACGGCCCGAGCCCCGGCCCCTGGGAGAACGCGATTCCCGTCAGGTTCCCGGCGGCAGGCAGGACGCGGGCGATAACCTCCCGCATCACGGAGGCATGGTGCTGCGCCGCTTCACGCGGGTGAATCCCGCCGGTGGGAGGAGAATACGGCGAAGAATGGAGTGCGACGAGCTTGTCGCCAAAAACAGCGGCGCTGAGGTTCCATGCTGTGCCCTCCAGTCCCAGCACCTCTCCAACTGGCGGCGTAACTTCAGGCATGAACCGACCGATTGTCCTATCCGGGTTGATTATACGAAAGACTGATAATTCAGTCGCCAGACCCGGTGAAAAGTTTCACACGTTGTTCCTGGAGACCGAGTGTCTCTGCTGTCTACTTTTTAAATTCGGTGTAGCCGCACTTGCCGCATGCACTGCGGTCCGGGTGCGCGGCCATCAGAATACCAGGGCCGCACCGGGGGCAGTGCCGCTTCTGCAGGACTGCACGGTCACCCTCGACCGTGTAACACTCTGAACGCTTCGCCATATTCAGGCCTCGCTCTCGCCGGCGGCGGATCCCCGCTTGAGCAGGTAATCGCGTTCGGTCTGCAGCTTGCTCTCTTCATTGTCGTAGATCCGGGCGACGCCGGTCGCTTCCATCTTCCCGAAACGGGTCTTCAGCGAATCGATCACAACCAGATTCTCCTTCTGGTTCTGGAGCGCGGCAATCTTCTCGAGGATGATCTTCCGGGACGGGGTTGCGCCTTCGTAGGTAAGGGTAAACGACAGCTCCCGCCGGTTTAACAGTTCGTTCCTCATATCACGTGTGAATTCAAAGTTCATCGGTATCCCTCAAATATTGTAGGCATATTTATTTAAAACATAGGGCTCGCCGGTTCACGCGGTGACGAAGAGACGGAGCAGGGATGCTGCTGCTTCTTTCGCCTTCGCGTCGACGATGCGCATGACGACGCCCTCTCCGGGCTGCCCGTAGAGAACGGCCGACCCCAGCGGAGCGGCGATGACCATCGGGATCACCCCGAGATCCTCCTCGCCGTCGACGACGATGAGCCGGGGAGGATCGGCCACTGCCTCCTCGATCGCCGTTATGAGATCGTCGGTGATCGTCCCGGCCGGGTTCACTGCGCTCACCTTCCGGCTCTGGAGAAGGGGTGACTGGGTAACGGGCGTACGCATCGTATACCCGTCGATAACGGCGACGTCGGGGGTGACGCCCAGTTTCGCGAGGTTCTGCGTGACGACGTCCCCGACGACGTAGATCTTCCGGCCTTCGAGAGCGGGGAGCAGATCTCCGATGTCGGGATAGAGGACACCGAAGGGCTTTTTGAAACAGTCCCTGTGCTCGTCCGGAAGCCTGTACATCAGCGGACCTTCAGAGCGTACCGTCCGGCCATGGTGATCTTCATCTTCTTTGCGATCTCCGAGTGCTCGGGATCGATGATCACCAGGTAACCGGCCCAGTCTTCGCTTAAGTTGGACGTCCCGCAGATCACACAGGCCTCTCCGTCGACGACCCGGTGACAGTCCCTGCAGACCTGCACCTGTTTCTTACTCTTACGCACCACCATGGGCACCACTCCGCTCTTTCTCCCGCTCGAGTTCCTCTTCCAGCCAGCGCTCGGTTCCAAGTCCCGACTGCCGCATCGTGAGGCCGATCTTGCTCTCCCGGGGCTCCCGCTCGTTCAGCGAGAGTGCCACGATACGTGCCCGGATGCCGTCGCCTACCGCAATGTAGCGTTTCGACTCCTGACAGATCAGGCGGGCATTCTTCTCGTCGTAGCTGATATAGTCGTCGGACATCTGGCTCACGTGCAGCATCGCATCGATGGGCCCAAGGCTGATGAACGCACCGAAACTGGTCGTCTCGACGACCTGACCCTCGATGACCTCCTGCAGGGCGAGGCGGAGCACCAGCGCTTCGAAGCGAACGTCGTAGTATACCGCCCCGTCTCCGGGAATCAGTTCTCCCTGACCGACGTTCAGTATCTTCGTGACGGCAATATAGATGCCGATCTCTTTCGTAATGCTTCCTTCAAGCCTGCTCCTGCAGCACGTTCAGGATAACTTTCTCAAGATCCTCACCGAGGCGGTTTGGGGGAACCCGAACCTTATCCTCCAGCGTCATTTTGAAATACATTGCTATCTATCCCCGGATCAATTCCAGCGTCTTCTGTTTTCTCATCGTAACGACGGCGATACCCCGGCCAAGCAGGGTTTTCCTGAGGTTTCTATCGTTGGTGACGACGATACAACCTTCGCGCTCGGCATACTCGACCACCCGTTCGTCGACATACCGGCGGTCACTCCCACTCGGGACGATCGTCGAACGCTGTGCCATGGCAAGGCCGATACGCGCGGCGGCCGCGTCTTTCCCACGCCCCCGGGCGAGGCCCGAGACTCCGCGACCACATCTTCGAGCGTAACCGCCTCATAGTCTCCGACAAGGAGGCGGAGTTCATCATAGATATCGATGCCAAACTGTCCCGGCATCATCAGGGCGTTGGCATCCAGGAGTACTTTCACTCGGTCAGGACTCCCATGCCGATCAACCGCCATCGCCCCCCCACCTGCCGGCTGATGGCAATGCGTGCACCGATCTCAGCGCAGACCGGCCGTTTAAGCTGAACTTCTATCGTGTTCTTCTTCGTGTTCACCACGACGCCGACGGTCACCGCGGTACCGACGGAGAGCATGAGCGGTTCTTTGTGCTTCAGCGGCTCGATGAGCTGCTCGCTGTCCGAACCGACGACGCGGTCCATCAGCGTCACCTCGAACTTCATCTTCTCCCAGACGGGGGAGCTTATCGACGTGCCCGGCTACCTGTCCCGCAAGCGCATCGCTCTTCGTGAGAGCCGGGTCAAGTTTCGTCGCGAGTCCGAGCAGCCCGCCGGGCGTCGCTTCGGTTACTTTGATCGAACCGGCGTTGATGGAAGTGATCTTCGTCATTATCGGTTCCCACTTCGTCCGGTTCTCGACCTGAAGCTGCCGGCCGGGTCGGATCTCGATATCGTCACCCTCTTTGAGGATACCCCGGGTCAGGGATCCCCCGACGACACCGCCCTTCACATCCCGCCAGCTGCAGCCGGGTTTATTGATGTCGAACGACCGTGCGATGAGCATGATAGGTTCATCATCCGGGTTCCGCTCAGGCTCGGGGATCGTCTCATCGAGAGCCTGAATCAGTGCGCCGATATTGATGCCCTTCTGTGCCGAGATCGGGATGATTGGGGCATTCTCCGCAACGGTTCCCTTAATGAATTTCTTTATCTGCTGATAGTGCGCCACCGCTTCGGTCTGGGTGACGACATCGATCTTATTCTGGACAATAACAATATTCTTTATTCCTACCAGTTCAAGCGCCATCAGGTGCTCTTTCGTCTGGGGCTGGGGACAGGCCTCGTTGGCGGCGATAACGAGCATCGCTCCGTCCATGAGCGCCGAGCCGGAGAGCATCGTCGCCATCAGCGTCTCGTGGCCGGGAGCATCCACGAAGGAGACCGTCCGGAACGCCTCCACCTTTGAACCGCACTTCGGGCACTCCGGGGTGCTCGTAAATGCTTCAGCGCCCTCGCAGCCTTCACACCGGTAAAACGTGGCGTCGGCATATCCGAGTCGGATGGAGATTCCTCGCTTGATCTCTTCACTATGCCTGTCCGTCCAGACTCCTGTCAGCGAACTGACAAGCGTGGTCTTGCCGTGATCGACATGACCTACAAGCCCAATATTGACACCCGGAATGTGTACATCACGCAAAAGTACTCGAACCTCCTTACTCTATATATGGTGACACTACTTATACATAATCAGTGATGGTTATCGAATCGCTCTCTTTTGTGAATTGCACAGTTTCCTGATCAATCCCATACAATGAGGAGAGAGGGAACATACTTCGTGTGAAAAACATTCCCGGGATGAGGGAAAGTTTAAACATTGCATATGAGTAATAAAACAGTGAGCACGAGTATGACAGGTGATGCAGAACTATCACGAATCGGGATCTCGCTTCCAAAGAACCTGCTCGACAAGTTCGATGAGATTTTGACTCTTCGTGGATATTCGTCCCGTTCTGAGGGGATACGGGATTCAATCCGGAACTATATCACGCACTATCAGTGGATCTCCGATGTCAAGGGCGAACGCCAGGGGGTCATCACCATGGTCTACGACCACGACCAGCGGGGACTCCTGCAGACGCTCACCGAGATCCAGCATGACTACGCCGGGATCATCCAGGCATCGCTCCACTCGCACGTGACGCATAACAAATGCCTGGAAGTCATCCTGATCCGGGGCGACGGAGACTGAACTGAAGAATATTGCCGAGAAACTGATGTCGCAGAAAGGAGTGGAGTCGGTCAAGCTGACGACGATTCCGATCGGCGATTAGCCGCCTCCCTCGCAACTCTGATCGGTGGTAACCCAGGCATCTTTGAGTTTCTCCGCAAACTCTTTTTCCTCTTCGAGGAACGTCTCGATGTTCCGCTCTTCGCCGCGTCTCCGCTCGACGGCTCCCACTCCTCCGACGGGGACGAGCTGGTCGACCCGGTAGAAGAGATGGGTACCGTCAGGCTCGGCGTACTGCAGGCCGTCTATCTCTTCGAGCGCGATGACCGTGCCCGACGTTCCTGTTCGGGGATACCGCACCGGAATACCGACTGCAACCTCGTCAACGTTCATGCGGTAGGGTGTAATCTGCTAAACTATAAATGATCCCCTTGCCTGATCTGTACCGATGAAGTGCACGATCCGGCAGGTTGAGAAGCGTTACTTCGACGGCACGCACCGGTTCAAATCCCCCGAGGAGACATACGCCGATATCGCCCCGCTGATGGATCAGATAGGAGTCACCGAGGTCGTCGATATCACCTCCCTCGACCGTCTCGGCATCCCCGTCTACTCCGCCGCCCGGCCGAACGCCGCCCCCGGATCGGTCAAGGTCCATGCGGGGAAAGGGAAGGAGCCGATCCACGCGGAGGTCTCTGCCATGATGGAGGCGCTCGAGCGCTACTGTGGCGAGTACCACGGCGACCGAATGGAGTATGCGACCTACGCGGAGATGGGTATCCATCGGGCGATCGACCCCGAAGATCTCCTTCTCCCGCGCCGGGTCGGCCAGCACGAGAAGATCCACTGGAGTCCCGGGTGGGACCTGCTCAATGACGAGGAGATCTATCTCCCGAGCAACGCCGTCTTCCACCCCTACGATACCCTCGGCATGACGATGCCGATCTTCCGGAGCGATACGAACGGGCTTGCGTCCGGGAACGTTCTCGAGGAGGCGATCCTGCACGGCATGCTCGAGGTGCTGGAGCGGGCGGATCTCAGCATCGCCGAAGAGCAGCGCTCGCTCGGGCAGCGCCTCGTAATCGAACACGACTGCCCCGCCCGAGAGGTGATCGAGCGGTTCGAGGAGAACGGTATCCGGATCCACCTCTGGCTGCTCGAGGGGAAGACCGGAATTTCGACGGTTGCCGCGGCGGCGGACGACACCGTCACTCGCGACCCCGCCATGCTCGTCATGGGCTCCGGGACCCACACCTGCCCTGAGATCGCCGCACTCCGTGCGGTAACCGAGGTGGCGCAGAGCAGAGCCAGTTACCTGCAGGGCGGCCGGACAGACCCGCAGCGCGAGCTCTTCATGCAGAAGGTCGGCTACGAGCGGTTCAAGCGGATCAACAAAATGTGGTTCGGCGATGCCGAGACCGTCGATATCGCGGACCTGCCCGATTACAGCACGGCGTACTTCGACGAGGATATCCGGCGGACACTGGACGAGATAGGCGAGCACGCCGACCGCGTCTGCGTCTGCGACCTCTCCCGGACACCGGTGCCGGTCGTCCGGGTAGTCATCCCCGGCTTCGAAGTCTCGCATATCGATAAGGACCGGCGGCGCGCAGGCTCCCCATAATCAATAGAACTGCACTTTTTTCAGGATGGAGACGATCTCCTCCGTCGCATGCCGGACGGACACTACCTCCTCTCCCGCAGGGTCAGAGCGCCTGCCCTGCAGCGCACGGAAGATGTGACGGATCGCTTCACCGTGGCTCGGCCCGTAGCCTCCTTCGAGGACGAGGGCGAGAGCGATGTCGGTGCAATCGGCGAGAAGGCCGGTCAGCACCCCGAAATCCGCCGGAACGAGCAGCATCCTGCCATGCTCGTCGTCGAAAAGAGGATCCTGGCCTGCCGAGACGATCAGCACATCGGGTTTGAAGCGATCGATCGCCGGGATGAAGACGTCCCGGAAGACGAGGAGGTAGTCGGCGAGCGTCGAGCCCGGCAGGAGCGGGGCGTTGAGCGTATACCCCCGCCCCCGGCCGGTGCCGACCTCGTCCACCCACCCGGTCTTTGGAAAACTGTTCGCCTCGTGAACGGAGCAGTACAGCACCTGGTCGCTGCCGTAAAAGATAGACTGGGTGCCGTTCCCGTGGTGCAGGTCCCAGTCGAGGATAGCGACGCGGTCGACGGACAGAAGCGCCCGTGCCGCTGCCACCGCGGCGTTGTTGAATATGCAGAACCCCATCGCCCGGTCGGCCTCGGCGTGGTGGCCGGGCGGGCGCACCAGGGCAAAACAGTGTTCTCCGTCGAGCGACCGATCCACCGCCGCACAGGCCGAACCGGCAGCATAGGAGGCCACCTCGAAGGACTGGCCGGTGACGTAGGTGTTTGCGTCGAGATAGTACGTCCCGCTCGTAAACTCGCGGATCCACCGGACATGCTGGGGGCGGTGAACCCGCTCGAGGTCGGCGACCGACGCCCGGACCGGGTCACGCCACTTCAGCCCGTCCGGAACGCCGGAGAGCACCGTCCGGAGACGGGCGCCGGATTCCGTATGGTGCTCCATGTCGTGGCGGGCAAACACGTCACCGTAAACTACCGAGCACCTCATTGCACGTTAGTTAATGGAGCTGCCCTGCTGGATAGCATCTTCGGTGACGTCGAACGTGAGCGTCGTGCCTGCGATCCGGTACGGCCCGGTCGCCTTCACCTCACCCTGGCTGCCGGTCGTGGCGTACGGGACGACGAACGTACCGTTGACGCTCTCCTGCCGGTAGGTGAAGGTTCGACCCGTGTTGGTGACGATCGGAACCTCGATCGTGCCCTCGCCCCGGATCGTCGCACCCGGCACGTACTCGAAGATCTTGACGTACTTGATCGTCGCCGGATAGCCGGAGAGGCCGAGCGGGGACTCGTGGACGAGCCGGTAGTGCTGCAAGGCGCCGACGCGTTCGGCCGGTGCATTGATGGTGGTGCTGACGACCGTCGCGTGCGACCCTGCGGGTGCATTCTTATTGAACGCCTCGACGGCTGCCGCGGCCGCGGACGCATCCATCGTCTGCGAACTGGTGATCACGGGGAGGGAGGTTCCGGAGAGACCGGCATCGCGGTACTCGACGTAGTAGACCGACGACGCATCGGTCATGGAACCATCGAAGTTGTGAAGCCGTGAGACCATCGTCTCGTAGTAGTTCTGGTTAAAGGGTGCAACGGCGGTGTAGGAGGTCGATCCGGGCGCCGAAGCCATCAGGAACTGCGGCTGGAAGGGGGTCACGCCCGCCGTAGCGTTCGCCCAGGTGGCCATGGCCCAGAACTTTCCGGTATCCATCTCGATATCGGTGATGACGTACCGGGCGCCGAGCTGGTCGAGAATATCGTTGGCCGTCTCTTCCGAGGTCGCGGTAAAGTATGCCGCGGCTCCGTTCGGCCCGGCAACACCACGCTGGAACGGATTCGCGGTCGGAATCCGTTTCGATATAAACGTGATCCAGTGACCGTAGTCCCACCAGGACATCACGCCGTAGGCTTCGGCGGGGTAGGTGTAGGAGTTCGTCGTCGATCGCATAGTAGTCGACACCGGTATCGGGCGTGTTCGCCCCGAGCCAGGCGAGCGACTCCTGCCACTGCGAGTTCATACTGTTGTAGTGTGCGCTCGAGGAGAGCGCGATATCGCTCATAGTGGAGGAAGCGGCGAAGAGGAGACCGACAGCGACGACCGCCGCCACGGCACCCACTTTCAGGTAGTCGGGCTGGTGCTTTGCCGCGGCTTTCGGCTTCTGCGGCTTTGCGCCCTTCTGCCCTTTCTTGGAGGGCTCCGAATGGGCCTTCTCGCCTTCGGGACCCGGAGGAGACTGTTCCGTCCGGCCACCGACGAGACGGCGGATCTCCGGCCATCCGGCGCTCGCGACGAAGCCGATGAAGATCGCAGAGAGCAGGGCGATGTTGACGGCGAGGTAGTACTCGGTACCTGATGTGGGCGATCGTCGAGTAGAGGATGACCGCCGACCAGATGAGGACGAAGATCTGGGCGGGATGCTCTTCACGCCAGTTCCGGTAGGCGAGCGTGATAAAGCCGCCCGTCATCAGCAGGAGACCCCAGTGGAACGTTCCCCAGGCGTCGGCGAAACTCCATGCCCGGGCCTCCTGGACGGTCGTCGTGATCGCCTGCGAACCGAAGAACCCGGAGATGCTGCTCATGATGATGGCAAAGAAGTCGGGGGCGGCGGCAAAGACCGCAAGAAGCCCGAGGACGGCGATCCCGACGATCGAGAGCGGGATAGAGGTATTTCGGCCTATCTTTCAGGTATACCGCAAGGCCGTACAGGACGAATGTGCCGACGATCACGAGGAGGTAGGCGATGACGTGCATTATCGAGTACCTGGGAGAGGCTGAAACCAGCGTGCTGGATGCCGACGACGAACATCCCGAGGATGGCGACGCCGAAGACCACCAGGTTCAGAAACGCCAGATATTCGCTCGTCCGGCCGCGGTAGTAGTCCCAGACGAACTGCACGAGCGTAAAGAGCGCCACGATCAGGGCGAAGAGCACCATCGTCGGCATCGTGTAGAGGCCGAGGAGGTAGGCGATGCCGGCGAGAACCGCAAGGAGCCCGGGGCCTTTGAGGGTCTCAAACTTCCGGATATCGAAGCCGGGCCTGCGCACGGCGATCAGCGCGACGATGTATGCCAGCGCAAAGAGCGTCGAGAAGAGCACCTCCGCGATGTGGTGGTCCACAAAGCCGAAGAGCGACCGGTAGACGTACTGTCCCGATACGACGGCGATCAGTCCTGCCGAGAGAAGGCCGGTCTTCCAGTCCGCCAGCTTCGCACCGAGGCCGTACATGATCGGCACCATAGCCGCAGCCATCAGCGGCGGCACCCACGACGCCACCACCATGATCTCGGGACGGGTGGCGGCACCGGTCAGGATGGAGAGCGTCGAGATGATGGAGATGAAGAGCGGACCCCAGTAGATCGTCTCCCCGTACGGGAAGTACGTCATCGCGTCGAACCAGGCATACCCGGGATAGTTCGCGACCATCTGCTCAACCTGCCGGAGGTTGTACCAGGGATCGTTTCCGAGGAGATCGACCCCGGCGGGAGTAATCATCTGATCTGCAGCGATAACCCGTATCCAGAGTGCGAACACGGAAAAGACGATGAGTAATGCGATAATAATGTACGTCCGATACTTATTCAGTTCTGCTCGAGCCATCAGACCCTCCTTCTGTTACGTTTCTGTTTCTCTGTATACCATTAATAAAGTTGGCCTCTGCCCGGACTATCGAGACCAAAAGCGGGCTTAATTCAGGAAGAACCCGTGATTCTCTCGAAGATCTCTTCGAATGCAGCTGCTTTGCTCCGCCAGTCTGTGTTCGCTGGACCAGGGAATCGTAGCGGACAGGCCGCTCCGCAATCTCGAGGACTTTCGCGGCGAACTCGTCCGCCGTCCGGTAGGTGAAGAGGTGGTCGCCGCCCATCCGGATCATATCGGGGATCGGCGTCGAGAGGATCGGTTTCCCGCAGGCGGAGTACTCGAAGGTACTTGTTCGGGAGAGCGATGTCGATCCACTGCGGCGGCGAGAGCGGGATGGTGCAGAGATCCATCGGCGCGATATATCGGGGCATATCCCGGTACTCGACCGCCCCGGTGAAGATGACCCGGTCGCCGATCCCGAGTTCCGACGCGAGCTGCTTGAGTTCTTCCGAGTAGTTCGTGAAGAGCGAGCCGCCGACGATCAGGAGATATGCGTCCGGCCGGCCGGCGAGAACCCGCCGGAACACCCGGATCACCTCGTCGAGCGCATACCACCGCTCGACCGCACCCGCAAAGCCGAGGACGAAGGCATCGTCCGGGATCCCGAGGGAGGAGCGCATCGCCCGTCCGTCCAGAGGCCGGAAGAGGTCGGTGTTGACGCCGTTCGTTATCAGCTCCGCCGAGTATCCATAGTTTCTGAGTTTCTCGACGAGCCCGGGCGAGACCGTGGTGATGAGATCGCTCCGGTCGAGGTTGTAGCGGGTGATCGCGAGCACGCCGCTCTTGAGCGCCCACTGCAGGGCGGGGTTTTTGTAGTATGCCGCAGCGGAGTCCGGGAACCAGTCCTTGAGGTCGAAGATGACCGGGACGTCGTACTTCTTCGCGGCATGGATCATGGCCGTCCCGGCGAGGACGTGGGCACCGACCACCACGTCGATATCGTTCTCCCGGATGATATCCCGGAGCACCCGGTAGTGGTGGGGCGCGTTGAGCGTATAGTGGAGAAGCGGGCTTTCGACCGGGTACTTCGTCGCCTCGTGGACGACGAGCCGCGTCTCCCGCTCAGGCCCGCGGCTCACGTGGAAGTGCGGGACGTGCACCTCGTGGCGGAGGGCGAGCTCCTCGAAGATATTGTGGTGCCTGCGACGGGATCGGGTGGTGGATGTAGTCCTGGGTCGAGACGAGGAGGATCTTCATGGGCTGTCACTGATCGATTTCAGGCTTGTAGCAGATGCGGGCGAGGTCGTCGTCCGTCACCTGCGGGTGGACGGGGAGACTCAGCACGGAGGCTGCGAGCCGTTCGGAGACGGGGCAGCGGCAGCCTTCCGCCGCCGACCGGTAGACCGGCTGCTCGTGGATCGGGATCGGGTAGTGGACGGCGCTGCCGATCCCCTCCTCGTGCAGGCGCTGCATGAGCTCGTCCCGCGAGAGCGGGAACGACGCCGGCACCGTGACTACGTACTGGTGGTAGACGTGCCGGACGCCGTCCATGCGGTGGGGCGGGATAAGGCCGCTCTCCCGGACGCACCGGTCGAGGTACTGCGGCGTTATGAATGCGCCGCTCGTTGAAGCCTTCGAGCCTGCCGAGCTGGACGAGGCCGACGGCGGCGCCCATATCGGTCAGGCGGAAGTTGTAGCCGATGGCGGTGTGCAGGTACTTTCTGCTCTGCCCGTGGTTGATGTACAGCCGGACCCGGTCGGCGAGGCCTGGATCGTCGGTGGTCACCATGCCGCCCTCGCCGGTGGTCATGTTCTTCGTCGGGTAGAACGAGAAGCAGCCGAAGTCGGCAAGGCCGCCGACCCGTTTGCCGTGGTACTCGGCGCCGTGCGCCTGGGCTGCATCCTCGACGAGGAGCAGGTCGTGATCGTCGCAGATCTCCCGGAGCGGCCGGACGTCGAAGGGCTGCCCGTAGAGGTGGACGCCGACGACCGCCTTCGTATCGGGTCGGAGCGCTTCGATTACGGCGTCGGGGTCGAGCGTGAACGTCCGCTCGTCGACGTCCGCAAAGACCGGGGTCGCCCCGGTCATCGAGACGCTCGTCGCGGTCGCGATGAACGAGAAGGACGGGACGACGACCGAATCGCCTGCCCCAATTCCGGCCGCGAGGAAGCCAGCGTGGAGAGCGGTCGTGCCGTTGCTGGTCGCGATCGCATGCGGAACGCCACAGTACTCGGCGAACCGGGACTCAAACTCCGCGACTTTCGGGCCGGAGGCTATCATCCCGGAACGCATCACCGCCGCGACCGCCTCGATCTCCTCCTCCCCGACAAAGGGCTTTGCAACAGGGATGTACATCAGCGCCGCTCCGCTCCGGGGGGAGCTCTCTGAACCGTGCCGGCGAGCCGACCGCGAGCGCCCGCGGCGGAACGTCCTTCGTCACCACGGCGCCGGCCGCGACGAACGCCCCTTCGCCGATCGTAACGCCGGGGACGATCGTTGCGTTTGCCCCGATGACGGCGTCGTCGCCGATCACCGGCCCTTCGAGCGGGATCTTACCGCTCGGCGGGTAACGGTCGTTCGTGAGGACGGTGTTCGGGCCGATGAAGACCCGGCTCCCAATACGGGTGTCGGTCGGAATGTAGACCATGCTCTGGAGCCGGACATCGTCGCCGATGACCGCACTCCCCTCGATGATCGCGGCCGTGCCGATAGCGACGCGGTCGCCGATCGTCGTCTTCTCGCGGACGAGCACGTTGTGGCCGGTCTGGAAGTCGTCGCCGATCGTCACGTCGCAGTAGATGATGGTTCCCGAACGAAGGACGGCGTTCTTTCCGATCACCGCTCCCGGGAAGTCTCGCTGATCCATCCTCTCCCTCGACGGGAACCCTATCATCACGGGTTCGAATATCCGGACACCGGGGCCGATGGTATTTCTGCCGTAGTCTGTCATTCGACGGTCACGCTCTTTGCCAGGTTTCGGGGTTTGTCGATATCGCATTGCAGGGCACAGGCGGTATGGTACGAGAGGAGCTGCAGGACAACCGAAGTCGTGAGCACCTGCACCATCGGGTGGGTATCGGGGATCGGGATGAAGATATCCACGATCTCCTCGAGCTCCGAGTCGCCCTTCACCCCGAGGGCGATGATCGGCGCCCGGCGCGCCTTCATCTCTTTGATATTCGAGATCATCACGGGATAGGTGGCACCCGGCGGGCAGACCGCCACCACCGGGGTCTCCGGCGTCAGCAGGGCGAATGGCCCGTGCTTCAGTTCGCCGGCCGCGTAGCCCTCGGCGTGGATGTAGCTGATCTCCTTCATCTTGAGGGCGCCCTCGAGCGAGACCGGATAGAACGGACCGCGTCCGACGAAGAAGACGTGCTCCGCCGTCCGGCAGAGGGCGACGGCGGCCGCCATCTCCTGCAGGAGAACCTCGCCGATCGCAAGGTGGGCGTGCGAGAGCATATCGTCGAAGGCTCCGTCGCAGCGGACATTCACGATCTGCATGAGCGCCGCCAGGCTGGGCGATGTAGGATTTCGTCGCGGCAACGCTGATCTCCGGCCCCGCCCGCATCATAAGGGTCGAATCGGCGATCCGGGTGACGGTGCTCCCCTGCACGTTGGTGATGGCGAGCGTCGGGCAGTTGTGGGCTTTCGCCATCTTGAGGGCGGCCATGGTATCCGCAGTCTCACCCGACTGGGTCACGGCGATGACGAGACCGCGGAGCGGCGGCGGATAGTACTTGAACTCCGATCCGAGTTCGACGCGGATTGGAATCCTGCAGAGCGGCTCTGCCAGGTACTTGAAGATCAGCGCCGTATGGTACGACGTCCCGCAGGCGACGAGCGTAATCTCCTCGGCACTCCGGATCACCTTCCGCACCGACTCGTCGACGCCTGCGCGGATCGTCTCGTAGAACGCCTGCGGCTGCTCGAAGATCTCTTTGAGCATGAAGTGGGCGAACCCGCCTTTCTTGGCATCCTCGACGCACCAGTTCACGAGTTCGATCCCCCGCTCGACCTTCTCGCCCTGGTGGTAGACCTGAACGTGCTCCGGGGTTATCTCGGCGATATCCCCGTCCTCCAGAAAGACGATACGCTCGGTATGCTCGAGGAGGGGCGTCATATCCGATGCGGCGAAGAGCTCGCCGTCGCCGATGCCGAGCACCAGGGGACTGCAGTCACGGGCGGCGACGATCCGGTCGTCGTGGGCCGATATCGCGAGGATTGCATAGGATCCTTTCAGGAGCGGTACCGTCTTTGTGACTGCATCGAGGAGATCGCCGGTGTACTGCTCTTCAAGAAGGTGGACGATCACCTCGGTATCGGTCTCGGAGCGGAAGGTGTGACCGCGCTCGATCAGCTGCCTCTTGAGTTCGATGTAGTTCTCGATAACACCGTTGTGGACGAGCGCGAGCCTTCCGGTACAGTCGGTATGGGGATGGGCGTTGACGTCGTTCGGTTCTCCGTGCGTCGCCCACCGGGTATGCCCGATACCGACGGAACCGTGCAGCGTGACGGCGCCCGACTCGCTGTCCGAGATTCTCCCGCGCTTTTTAAAGACATCGATATCGCTGCCCACCGTAGCGATGCCGAACGAGTCGTACCCCCGATACTCCAGTCGCTTGAGACCCTGAATCAGGAGCGGCGTTGCCTCCCGTCTCCCGATGTAACCAACGATTCCACACATCCCTAGATCACCCTGGTACCATCCTCTATGAGACCGACAACAGTTCTCCTTTCTGCAACCGTGACGTTGTTACCGACGACGCAGTTCTTAAATGTTGTGAACGGAGCGGCCTTGACGCCGTCTCCGAGCACCGCTCCGAACTCGGCCTTCATTATGCCGCCGCCGACCTCGAAGAAGGCCTCTTTCGGGTAGGTGGCGGTATGGTCGCCGAGCACGCAGCCCTGTCCGAAGACCGCGCTCACGACCCGGGAGTGCGAGCCGATCTGTACGTCGTCCATGATGAGCGAGTCTTTCACGTAGGTGAACGGCTCGATCGCCACCCGCGAACCGATACTGGTGTCCGGCATAATGACGGTATGCGGCCCGATCTCGCAGTCTTCTCCGATGATGACAGGGCCGTGGATAACCGTATTCGCTCCTATCGTCGTCCCCTTCCCGATCCTGACGAGACCCTGAAGGGATGCGGTGCTGCTGATCGCACCGCCGATCTCAGATGAGATCCCCCGTAGCATTCTGCCGTTGAGTTTCAGGAGGTCCCAGGAGTAGATGGCATCCTGCCAGTCTTCGGCAGGAATAGCCCGTATCCGCTCGCCGCTTGCGAGCATCGACCCTATTGCGTCGGGGAGCTCGTTGCTCGTGAGGTGGTTGAAGATCTCGCGGGTGAACGAGAAGACCCCGGTGCTGACGGTAAAGGTCGGGGCATCCTCGGGTTTCTCGATGAAGTCCTGCACAAACCCATCCCTGATCACGACGACCCCGAAGTTCGAGGGGCTCTGGTGTTCCGCGACCAGCATGGCGTTCCGCTCGCCCTTGATCCTCGCAATAGAAGCGGGGCTGATGTAGTTATCCCCGGGGAGAAGGAGGAAATCACCGGAGATCTCCGCTTCGGCGCTCCGGAGCGCGTCGGCCGTTCCGAGCTGCCGCTCCTGCACCACGACCTGGATAGGAGCGTCGAGCTGGTTTAGGTAGCGGATCACGTGCTCTTTCCGGTACCCCACCACCACGACGATATCGCGGATACCGTTCTCGAGAAGGGCATTGATGACGTACTCGATGATCGGGCGGTCCGCGACGGGGATCATCGCTTTCGGCCTGCTCCGGGTCAGCGGGCGCAGCCGGTTTCCTTCCCCTGCTGCGAGAATTACTGCCTGCATGGTCTCACCGTATCACTGTTTCGTCCTCGATGCAGCCCTCGACCAGTGAGTGAGGGGCGATCAGCACGTTGCTTCCGATCCGGCTCCCGACGTTGACGGAGCAGTTGATACCGAACTGCACGCCGTCACCGACGATGGCGCCGAACTTCTTCCGGCCGGTGCTCTTCCCACAGACCTTCACCGGCCCGTGGTCGTGGCGGAGGTTCGCGACCTTGGTGCCGGCACCGAAGTTGCACTGCCTCCCGATGACAGAGTCGCCGATGTAGTTGAAGTGGGGTATCTTCGTTCCGGTCATGACGATGGAGTTTTTGATCTCGGCCGAGTGGCCGATATGGCAGCCGTCGCCGATGGACGTCGAGCCCCGGATGTAGGCGTGCGGCCCGATCGTGCAGTTCTCTCCGATCACGCAAGCCCCCTCGATATATGTCCCCGCCTTGATAACGGTTCCCTTCCCGACGGTCACCGTATCGGGGATAGTGACGCCCGGCTCTATTGTTCCATGCCGTTCGTGCCGCATGGCGGCAAGCAGGAGTTCGTTGGCGTCGAGGAGGTCCCACGGCTGCCCGACGTCGAGCCAGTCGCCGAGATGGTATGCCCGGAGATTCCCGGCACGAATATAGGCTTCGAGGGCATCGGTGAGCTCGAACTCACCGCGGCCCGAGACCTTCACGCTCGTCAGGAGATCGAAGATCTCCGTATCGAAGAGGTAGGCCCCGGCGTTGATGAGGTTGCTCTTCGGGGCTTCGGATTTCTCTTCAAGCCCCGTCACGAGGCTATCCTCGACCGTCACCACCCCGTAGTCCTGCGGGTGATCGGTATGGTAGATCCCGACGCACGGGGCGGGCATTTGGAGAAATTCCCGGATATCAGCCGCTTTTAAGATCATATCGCCGTTTAAGAGGAGGAAACGATCCTTGACCAGACCCGCTGCCGCCCGCAGGGCATCGGCGGTTCCGAGCTGGTAGCGCTGGGTGACGTAGGTGATCTTCACGCCGAGCGATTCGCCCTCGCCGAAGTGATTCCGGATCTCACGCTCGCAATAGCCGACGACGAAGACGAAATCGGTGATCCCCGCATCACGTGCCGCAATGACAAGATGCTCCATCATCGGACGGTTCGCGATCGGCAGCATTACCTTCGGCCGCTTTGCAGTCAGGGGACGCATCCGTTTGCCTTCACCTGCTGCGAGTACTACACACTGCATCTTAACACCACTCCCCCGTCCATCAGGAACGTTTTCCTTTGTTTAGAAGCTCGCGCCCCATTTCAATCATCTCCTTTGCTTTTTCGGACGTTTTACCCTCCGCGGTAATCCTGACCTTCGGTTCGGTCCCGCTCGCCCGGATAAGGCACCAGCCCTCTTCGTCCGCGACCCGGATACCGTGGGTGGGTTCGTCCGCACCGAGTGCCGTGAGAATATCACGGGGGGCATCGACGTGGAACGATTCCCGGAGAATGGTGTACCGGGGCATCCGGTCGAGTTCCTCGGCGATATTCCACTCCGATGCGATCTCGCAGAAGAGTGCGCCCGCGTGGATCCCGTCAGGGCAGTAGGAGTATTCGGGGAAGATCCAACTCCCGGAGGGTTCGCCGCCGAAGTCGCCCCAGGCAAGGAGCTCTTCGGAGACGAAACTGTCTCCGACCGGCGTCCGGTGCACCTCGGCGACCTCTTCGATCGCCATCGAGGCGTCGACCGTCGTCACGACCCGCTCGCTCCCGAGGTAGCTCGCAAAGAGCATCAGAAGGTGATCACCGTCAATATACCTGCCCCGCCCATCGAATGCCATCATCCGGTCGGCATCGCCGTCATGCACGACGGCGCAGTCCGCACCGGTCTTCCGGACCATCTCCCCGACGTAGGGGAGGTTCACCTCGAGCGGCTCTGACGGGCGCGCAAATTTTCCGGAGACATTGCAGTTCAGACCGACCACGGCGGCGCCGGCGGCGGCGAGGAGATCCGGGGAGATGACGCTCCCCGCACCGTTGCCGCAGTCGAGAACCGCCTTGATCTCCCGGGAGAAGTCCACCCGGTCGAGGATCGCTTCCCGGTGGGCGGCGACCATATCGACCTCGCAGACGCTGCCCTGCTCCTGCCAGCCCGTCCAGTGCTTCTCCGTTACCAGCTGCTCGATCTCTGCCTGCTGCTGCAGGGTGAACGACGACCCGTCGGGGTTGAAGAGCTTGACGCCGTTGTACAGGTTCCGGGTTGTGCGAGGCGGTGATCATGCACCCGGCCTCGATGTTCCGTGTACCGAATGCAACCGTCGGGGTGGGAGCGATACCGCAGGAGTAGACGCTTCCTCCCGCCGAGAGCATGCCCGCTATGGCGCTGTGCGCCAGAAGCCCGCTTGTCGTGCGGGTATCCGTACCTACGATGATCTCCGATGCACCTGCGGCAACCGCAGAACCGACCCGGAGCACCAGATCGACGAGTCCGGGGTCAAACTGCCGCCGTATTCCCGAAGAGCCAAAAAGCATAGAGCATAATCACCCTGTTTTCCTAGAAAAAGGTATTCATCGCCCGTACGGGCACCAGTGTTCCTGATCGAGCAAACCGGAGACTCCGACCGTCGAGGGGCCGAGAAAGAGCATCCGCTTCTTCCCCGACCAGGCATCGATCGCCGCAAGCCCGGCATCGGAAACCATCCCCTGGCCGGTGATGAGGAAGATATCGGCCTCTTCAGGGTTCTGCGTCACCTGATGCCGCATCGTCTCGCTCACCACGTAGTTCTCGCCGACGAGGTAGATCCGCCCACCGCCGATCTCCGCCGCGAGGTCGGCGCGGCAGTTCCGGTAGCAGTCCGGCGTGCAGGCGTGCACCTTTCGCGCAAGGCAGAGGAAGGCCGAAACGGCGTTGATGATGACGCATGCCGCCCCCCGCTGTTTCGGGTCGGCGAGCGGAGCGCCGAACATGAACGAGACCCGGGTATTCGCCCGGACCGGATCGTTCGTGAGAAACTCCCCGGTGCCTCCGGCGTATACCGCCTCCATGCAGACGCCCTTCGGGTACTGGCATTTCTCGGCCTCGTAGTTCACCTGCAGGGTGACGATTCCGCTTTCGCATCCGCTGTCCTGCAATCGCTGTTCCAGTTCTTTGACCGCATCATTTACAATACTCATATCAGATTCCTCCGGGAACTTCCCGATCGCAGAGCACCACCCGTGCCGGAGAGCCGTCGCAGCCACGGAGCCGGAGCGGCAGTGCGACCATCGTGTAGTCGCCGCCCGGCACGCCGGAGAGATCGAGGAGTTCCAGAACGGCGACCCCGTGTCCGAGGAGGTGGCGGTGGACCGAACCGTCACCGTCATATGCCTCGACCGACGGTGTGTCGATCCCGACACAGACCAGTCCGCTCTCCGTCAGCAGGCGGGCAGCCTCAAGCGAGAGGGAGGGATACGCAGGATCGAAGCGGGTCTCTTCGGAGAACCACGTCCGCAGCAGAAGGCGCTCTGCTCCGGGAAGGTGGCTTTCCAGGTGCTCTGCCGTTATCGTACCCCGGACGGACCGGAGATCCACAACCCGTGCCCGGCCTATGAGCCGTTCGAGCGGGATCTGGTCGACCGTCGCCCCGTCTTCCAGGAAGTGGGACGGCGCATCGATATGCGTCCCGCTGTGCGAGCAGAGGGAGAGCGTGCTGATTCGGGGCGTGCCGGTATCCTCCTGCACCATCGGGAAAGCGGGGTCACCCGGATAGACCACCGCCTCTTCCGAGAGTACCCGGGTGATGTCGCGGACCTTCACGCCTATTCAGCCCCGTCCCACCCGTACTCGCCGATGAGCGGGACGAAACAGACCCCGCCGAAGGTCGTGCGCTCGATGCGCCCGTCACGCTTGACGAGCCGCACGAGCTCCTGGCAGTCCCGGGCGCCTGCCGGGGCTACCAGACGCCCTCCTTCCGCAATCTGCTCGATGAGCGGCTCCGGGATGCTCGGTGTCGCCGCAGTGACGAGGATGGCGTCGTAAGGCGCCTCCGCCGGATATCCCTTCGTCCCGTCGCCCACGATGATCCGGACGTTCCCGACTCCCGCACGCTCGAGGTTCTTTCGGGCCTGCGCGGCCACCGACGCTATGCGCTCGATGGAGAGGACACGGTCGACGAGTTCGCCGAGGATCGCCGCCTGGTAGCCGCTGCCCGAACCGATCTCAAGCACCCTATCGCCGGGGCGGAGTTCCAGAAGCTCGGTCATGACGGCGACAATATAGGGCTGCGAGATCGTCTGCCCTTCGCCGATCGGGAGCGGGTTATCCTGGTAGGCGGCACGCTCGTAGGCAGGAGGAACAAAAAAGTGGCGCGGAACCTTCCGCATGGCAGCAAGGAGGCGCTGGTCGCTGACGCCCCGTGCCCGGATCTGGCCTTCGACCATCGCGTGGCGAAGCTCGGTGTAGGGGTCGGCGGCGTTCATGGGTGAATTACCAGATCCCGAATCAGAACCCTGACTCGGCTTTATCGATAGCAGCGTCTATCTGTTGCTGCAGGACTGCAGGCAGCCCACTGATCTTAACATCAAGGAACCCACGTATAATGGTTGCGGTGGCCTCCTCCTCGTTCAGGCCACGGGACATGAGATACTCGATCTCATTACGGGCGATCTTGCCGACCGCGGCTTCGTGGGAGAGCTCGGTGCCGGTCAGCCGCCCCTCGATCTCCGGGATGGCATGAATGGTGCCGTCTTTCAGGATAAGACCCCGGCACTCGATATGCCCGCGGGTCCGGTCGGTGCCGCCGAGGATATGGCCGCGGGAGATGATGGTGCCGCCCGTCGTGATGGCGCGGGTGATCAGTTCGGCGCTCGTATCCTCGGCCTCCAGAAGTGCACGGGAACCGAGATCGAGGTGCGAACCGGGCGTTGAGACGACGATGCTGCTGAACCTGCCGACGGCACCCTTCCCGGTGAGCCGGGCTGTCGGGTACATCTGGATCTTCTTCACCGGCTGCATGCAGACGTAGTTCGAGATGAAGACGCCGCCCTCCTCGACGACGGCCATGCTCCTTGGGAAGACGCTGATGCCGGGGCTCCAGTTGTGGATCATCGTCGAGGTCACTTTTGCGTTCTTCCCGACGTAGATCTCGGTGACGCCGAGGTGTGCCCCGTGCTCTTTCTGCGACGAACTGGCGCAGCCCGAGATTAGGTGGATCTCCGCACCCTCCCGGGCAATGATGATATTGTGGACGTGCTGAACCTTCTCTTCCCGAAGGAAGAGGCATGCCTGCAACGGCGTCGCGGAGCGGGCTCCCTCGTGAGCGATGACGACGACACCCTGCGGCGCGGTCTGGCGGGCGACGTACTCCGTATACTTGTCCTTATCCTTCGGGACGGCCTTCCAGTAGTAGTCGCTGACCCACTCGTACTTCTCGAGGGCGACGGCGATCGGCAGAATCTCGATACCTTCAGCGACGCAGGAGGACTGCACGACCTCCTGATCGATCTGGAAGAAACTGCCGCAGCGGTTCGTCATCCCGAGATCGAGGCCGGTCAGTGCCAGGCGGTCTTTATCCTCGGGGGAGAGATTTCCTATCTCGTTCATATCTGTTTGCACGCCAGACACTCCTTGTATCCCTTTTCCTTGACGACTTTCAGGATCTCACGGGGATTGCCGTGACACCGGATCTGGCCGTCGATCATCACATGCCCCTGATCGGCATCCACGTAGTCGAGAATATACCCGGTATGGGTGATTATGAGGCCGCTCCTGTGCCGGTTGACAATATGCACATCCTTTTCGAGGAGGTGAGCGACCTCTTCGCCCATCAGCACCATATTCTCAAGGTCGACGCCGCTCTCCGGCTCGTCGAGCATGATGAAATCGGGCTGCTGCACCTTCAGCTGGAGCACCTCACTCCTTTTGATCTCGCCGCCGGAGAACCCGACGTTGGTGTCGCGGGTCAGGAAGTTCTCCATATTGACAGACTCCGCAAGCGCCTCGATGGCGTCTTCGCCGAGATCTGACGTGGCTGCCAGCAGTTTTCCGAGTTTCAGCCCCGCTATCGCCGGCGGGCGCTGGAAGAGCATGCCGATACCGAATGCAGCCCGCTCGTGAATGGGCATGGCAGTGATATCGGTCCCCTTAAAGAATATCGAGCCGTTGGTGACTTTATAGCCCCCGAACCCCATGATCGTCATGAGGAGGGTGCTCTTCCCCGAGCCGTTCGGCCCCATCAGGACGTGGGTCTCCCCATCCCCGATCGTGAGGTTGATGTCGTGGAGCACCTCCCGATCTTCCACCATTACGTGCAAATCCCTGATCTCCAGCATAAGGCAACCTGAGTATTAATTACGACGACCCACACAATAAACGCTTGCGTGAGAGCAATTCCGTCTCCGGTGTGCATCCACGGGATTTCCGAGCGGCAGAAAACAGCCGTAACGGCGGGCGGTTCACTTTCGCACCGCACCCCGCGTACCCTCTTATATCGACCCGTCCCGGTCCATAGTATGAATGGAAAGACATTCGCGTACCTCGCCGACCGGGCTAAAGAGCACTCCACCGTTACCCGCAAGAGCCAGATGCACAAGATAAGCTACATGACCAGCACCGGACAGAAGGTCTCTCTCATGACCATCCCGAGGGGCTACCCTTAAACACTCCCGGTGCATACTGCCCCGGGAAGGGGTCGTGGGGGATGAGAAAAAAAGGCGTCCGGGAAAGGAATGCAAAAGAGCAGGTCAGAAAAGGGACGAAAGCGGCAAACCTGTCGCTGCATGCGTCCAACCCGGAGGCTATCGAAGCGTACGAGAACACGATCATCTGCGGAGACGCCGCACGGGTTCTCCCGGCGATACCCGACCGGAGCATCGACATCATCATCACCTCGCCGCCGTACAACTTCGGCCACCACTACGCAGGCGACCTTGCCACCGATACGCGGGAATGGAACGATTACTTCGCCGGGCTCAATGCAATCTGGACCGAGTCGTATCGCATTCTGAAACCCGGCGGGCGGATTGCGGTCAACATCCAGCCCCTCTTCTCGGATTACATCCCGACGCACCACATGATCTCCCGGCAGCTCGCAGAGCTCGGGTTCCTCTGGAAGGCGGAGGTGCTCTGGGAGAAGCACAACTACAACGCCCGGTACACGGCATGGGGCAGCTGGAAATCCCCCTCGATGCCGTACCTGAAGTATACCTGGGAGTACATCGAGATCTTCGATAAAGAGACCCACAAAAAGACCGGCCAGCGGGAGGATATCGATATCACGGGGCCTGAGTTCAAGGAGTGGGTCAACGCCCGCTGGTCGTTCCCGCCGGAGACCCGGATGCGGGACTACCGCCATCCGGCAATGTTCCCCGAAGAGCTGCCGCGGCGGCTGATAAAACTCTTCTCCTACCGGGGAGATGTGGTCCTCGATCCCTTCAATGGAGCAGGAACGACGACATCCGTCGCATACGGTCTCGGAAGGCGGTTCATCGGCATCGATATCTCCGACGAGTACTGCTCGACCGCGATGAAGCGGCATTTGAAACTCCGGGACGGGAAGAAGCCCCGTTTCGTCCACTGGGACAAGGGAGTTACCGGGGCGTGAGGGCTTCGGAGAGATGCTCCTCGACGAACCGGTACGTGCCGGGCCGGTCGTAAGCATGCAGAACGATCCGGTTGTATATCCCGGCAGACGCTTTCGATTCTTCGACCATGCGGCTGTATTCGTCGACGTTGCGGTTGTACTCGCCCACGAGAGCATTGTACCCGGGGACGAGGGCATCATAGCCCTGATAATCCGCGAAAGCGTCCAGCCGGTCCATCTCTGCCCGAAGTTCCGAAAGCCTGGCATCGGTCTCCTGGAGTTCCGCCTGCCGGGCGTCGATGAGCGGTGCGAGAGCCAGAACGCGTGCATGCGAGAGATCGCGAGCACTCAGGATCGCCAGAATCTCGGTGCAGTTCCCGTACGCGGTCGTGCCGTTCCCCACCGGGATCACGGTCGGAATCGAGGTGAGCGCTGTTCCTCCATCGAGTTCACCCGGCGAAATCCCGACGAAACTCGTATTCGTAGCCTCGATGTACGCATACGGCGAGGCATTGAAGAGGCAACCGGTGCTGTTCACCCCGACCGCCATGTGTTTTTCCGCCTCGAAGTAGAAGAGTGCCGTCCCGTAGCCTTCCCGTGCGAGCAGTGCCGCGAGGAGGAGACTTTTATCGTCGCAGTCGCCCTTCCCGTCGACGAACGTCTCTATCGGAAACTTCGGTTCGACCAGAAGGTCGTCGCTCTCGTAGGGGATCGACTGGACGAAGACCGCGAGCAGCTCGAGGTAGCGGTCGGAGTCGAGTCCCTCCCGTTCCCGGATCGCTCGTGTCTCGGTAAGAAGTGCGGTATAGAACGGCTCCTGGTCGGCATCGTCGATGAATGCCCGGTAGTAGAGGGGCAGCCACTCCTCCCGTGAAAAGTTCTCGTAGAGATAGATCGCCTTGTCGGCCTGCTTCGCTCCGCCGTAGACGGCGGGATCGACCGTAGCCCGGACGGTCTCGGTACCCTGCTCGAAGGGGAACGTATACAGAGTCTCGCCGTCGAGCGTATACCCCTCCACCGGCACGATCTCCGGGGGCACCACCGCAGGGTGGGAGAGGGCACCGAGGCAGCCGGAGAGACCGAGCACTCCTGCGAGGACAAGGAGGGAGCAGAGCAGAACCAGAACCATCCCGAACCGGGCTGCCTGTCTCCCGGTCATCGGAGATACTCCGGAAGGGCGGCCAGCGACTCGATGACGAGATCGGGGACGACGCCCGAACGCCTGACAGCGCCTTCGCGGTACTTGCCGGTCTTCACGAGGATCCCGAGAAGTCCTGCCGCCTGCGCGCCGCCGACATCGGTGCGGATATCGTCGCCGATCATCGCCGCCTCACCGGGGGTGACCCCCATCTCGCGGAGGGCGAGCGCAAAGAACGCTTCCGACGGCTTTCCCATCACCTCGGCCCTGACGCCGGCGGCATACTCGAGGCCTGCGACGAACGGGCCTGCAGAGAGCATCAGGCCGTCGCCGCCCATCCAGTAGCGGTCCTTCTCGAGCGCCAGCAGCTCGGCGCCGTCCGTCAGCAGGCGGAAGGCCGTGTTCATCCGGTCGTAGGTGAAGTTCTCACCGGCATCGCCGACGATGACGACGTCCACATCCTCCTCGGTGATGCAGATCCCTTCCTGCTCGAAGTCTTCGCGAATATCCCCGGTGGTAAGCAGGAAGCACCGGCTCTGCCCCTTCTCACGCATCCGGGAGACGGCGGCCACCGGCGAGGTGACGATCAGGTCGGCAGGGATAGTGTATCCAAGCCCGGCGAGCCGCCCGGCAATGGAGCGGCGCGACCGCCGGGTGGTATTCGAGACGAACCGGAACGGCGTTCCCTGCTCCTCGAGGAACGCGAGGGTCTCCCGTGCCCCCGTGACCGGGGAGTCGCCGACGTAGAGCACCCCGTCGATATCGATGAGAAACGCTTCTGCCTCCATAGATCAGTCCCGTTCCTGCAGGAAGAGCGTGACGAGGTCCCTGCAGAGTTGCCCGCTCTCGTCCAGGTACCGGGGCGTGTCGGCACGGATCCGCCGGCGCTCCCTCTCATCGAGGGTCTCTGTCCAGGTCTCGATGATCTCCGCTGTCACCTCCATGTGGAACTGAACGCCGAGTGCGGTTTTCAGCGTGTAGAGCTGGTTTGGGACGTCGCTCCCCCAGGCGAGCACCTCAGCGCCGTCCGGGAGATCGAACGTCTCGGTATGCCAGTGAAAGACCTTCGGGCGGTCGGGGCGGTCGGGCAGCAGATCGCTCCTGACAATGTCGATGTCGCACCAGCCCCGCTCGGGTATCCCGGGGAAGACCCGCTGCCCGAACGCGCTCGCGATCAGCTGGGCGCCGAGGCAGATCCCGAGCACCGGAGCTCCTGCCCGGATACTGCGCCGGATCAGTTCCTTCTCGCCTTTCAGGAACGGGTACTCCCGCTCGTCGTTGACGCTCATCTGCCCGCCGAGAAATATCAGGGGAGATGCACCGACGGGCGGGATCGGCGCGCCTTCGTAGAGGCGGACGATCCGGTACTCGAGATCCCGTTCGGACAGTATCTGTTCAAGCAGGCCCGCGGGTTCTGTCTCCCCGTGCTGGAAGATTGTGATCACTGCTACTCCCTCGGAAATCAACACCTTACTACGCACCCCTGGTATTTATGCGCGATCCGGCAGGCGGAAGGACGGGTGCCGTAACCCGCAGTACGGCTTTCACTTTCGCTGCCCGGAGACCTGCTTCATATAGATTCTCCGGCCAACGTGATCTCCATATACATGACCGGCATCTTCGACCACCTCGGCAGGGAGTGGCGTCACCGCGTCGGGAGCCTCCGTGAGTACCGAGGTTCGGGAGGACGGGGATCTCACCGGCACGAGCGTCTCCGATGCATACCTCTTCCACTCGGACTACGACCACGCACGGCGGTTGAAGCACCGGCTCCTTGAGACCTACCGGAATGTCCCGCTCGATACCATATTTTGCGGCAGAGAGGAGCGGAACGATGCCGGTGCCTGCTACGCCGTCGAGTCTTCAGCAGCGCTCGTGATGAAGGGAGCCGACCGGGAGCTGGCAACCGCAGCGATACTCTCGGATCTGACGCTGGTCCGCGGGATCGGGGAACGCACAGCGGTGCGGCTCCGGCAGAGGGGGTACCGGACGATCGCCGATCTTACCCGGCACCCGAGGTACGGAAGCGACGCCGACCACCTGCTCCGGCAGGTCTCCTCCGGGACGACCGCCGACCTCATGCAGTCTATCGGGAGGCGGCACCAGGTCTCGCACCCACTGGTGCTCGCGACGAGCCGGTTCCACGACCCCGAGGAGTTCGTCTTCCTCGATATCGAGACCATGGGGCTCTTCTCCCGGCCGATCATTCTCTTCGGCCTCGCGGATATCAGCGGTTCAGCGATCACCGTCAGCCAGTACCTGCTCCGCGGGATCGATGAAGAGGAGGCGGCACTCTGCGCGACACTCGAGCACCTCTCCAGAGAGGACGCGTGCCTGGTCACCTTCAACGGGAAGGCCTTCGATCTGCCGTACGTCAGAGACCGGCTCGCCTACTACGGTATCGCCGCGGACTTCGGCATGCCGCACTTCGACGCCCTCCACTTCTCGCGGCGGTGCTGGAAGAAGAAGCTCGCGAGCTGCCGGCTGACGGCGCTCGAGAAGGCGAGTCTTCGGGGTTGAGCGGAGCGACGACGTTCCGAGCGCTATGGTGCCCGAGTTCTACGAGACCTACCTTCGGACGGGGAATGCCGGCCCGCTCGTGCCGGTGGTGGAGCACAACCGGCAGGACCTGATCTCGCTCGCCCGCCTCTTCGTCCACCTCCGGGAGGAGTGGGATGGCAGTAACTGACCTTCTCCGCCTGCTCGCACAGGCTCCGAAGTATCGGAGCCGGATCGCCCATATCGAAGAGATCCCACCGCGTTCGCCGAAGTACGGCACCCTCTCCCGTCCCCTCCCCGGGGAGCTTCTGAGTTACCTTGCAGAGAAGCATATCCGGCTCTATACCCCCCAATGCGAGGCAATCGAGCGGATCCGAAACGGCGAGCACCTCGTCATCACCACCCCCACCGCAAGCGGGAAGACCCTCGCCTTTACCCTGCCCATCCTCGAGCAGGCTCGCTAGGGACCCGGGAGCGACCGCCCTCTACCTCTACCCCACGAAGGCGCTTGCGAACGACCAGTACGGATCGCTCCGGGAGATAGAGCAGTATACAGGCATTTCCACGAACACCGCCATCTACGACGGCGACACGCCGCAGGGACGACGGGCGGCGATCCGAGAGCGCTCCCGTATCGTCATCAGCAATCCCTACGAGCTGCACCAGATTCTCCCCTGGCACAGCAAGTGGAGCAGATTCTATAGAGGCCTCCGGTTCATCGTCATCGACGAGGCGCATCGCTACCGTGGTGTCTTCGGCGCACAGGTTGCCGGCGTCCTGCGAAGGCTTCTCCGGATCTGCAGGCATTACGGTTCGGAGCCGCAGTTCGTCCTCTCGACGGCGACGATTGCAAACCCCGTCGAGTTCGCCGGGGCGCTGACCGGCGTCTCGGCTTCCCCGATCAGCGAGGACGGATCGCCGGCGGGCAGGAAGACCTTCGTCCTCTACAATCCCTATGCAGAGGGGATCGGGGATCGCTCCACTCACCAGGAGACGAGCGATCTCTTCACCGAGGCGCTCAGGCAGGACTGCCGGACTATCTGCTTCACGGCCTCGCGGCGGACGGCGGAGCTCGTCGCCCGGTGGTCGCAGGAGGCGCTCGGCGAGGAACGGGCGCACACTATCGCCTCCTACCGTGCAGGCTACCTCCCGGAGGAGCGCCGGGAGATCGAAAGGGCGTTGAAGCGCGGGGATCTCACCGGGGTGGTCTCGACGAACGCCCTCGAACTCGGGATCGACATCGGTTCGCTCGACGGGGCGATCCTCTCCGGGTATCCCGGGACGATGATGTCGGTCTGGCAACAGGCAGGGCGGGCCGGCAGGCGTGGCGGCGATGCGTTTGCCGTCATGGTCGCCTTCGCCGATCCTCTCAACCAGTACTTCATGCGCCACCCGGCGGCGTTCTTTGCAAAGCCGCACGAACACGCCGTGCTTGACCCTGATAACCCGTTCATTCTGGCCGGGCACCTGCTCTGTGCGGCGGCGGAGCTGCCGCTCGATATCGACCGGGACAGAACCTTCTTCGGGGAGGGGATCGCAGCGGTGACGGCGGCGCTCGAGCAGCAGCATCTCCTGACCGGGACGCGCCGTGGCCTGGTCTATGCGGGGCGGGGGAGAGCAACCGAGGCGGTCGGCCTCGACGGCAGCTCGTCCGATACCTTCAGGATTCTCCACAATGGGCGGCTCCTCGAGACGATGAACCGGGCGCAGGCGTACCGGGAGGCGCATCCCGGTGCCGTCCTGCTCCACCGCGGCGAGACGTATACTGTCGTCGCCATGGACATCGACGAGCGGGTCGTCCGCGTCCGGGAGACGGAGGATGACTGCTACACCCAGCCGTCCGTCCGTACCGACGTCGCGATCACGGTGGAGCGGAAGCGGCAAGAGATCGGGGATCTCGTCCTCTCGTTCGGGGAGGTGGAGGTCTCGGAGGAGGTGGCGGGGTATACCGTCCGGCGACGGGGCAGCGTCGTCGAGAGCAGATCGCTCGATCTCCCGCCGATCCAATTTCCCACGAAGGCACTCTGGTTCACCGTTCCGGAGGCTCTCACGGGCGCCGTCGTCCGGGCAGGAGGGGATCTTGCCGGCGGTCTCCACGGCGCCGAACATGCGTTGATAGCGGCGATGCCCTACCACGTCGTCTGCGACCGGCGGGATATCGGCGGGATCTCGACCCCGTTCCACCCGGCCACCGGCGAGGCCACGATCGTCGTCTACGACGGGTGCGCCGGCGGCATCGGGCTTGCGGAGAAGGCGTACCATCTCCTCGCCCCGTGGGTTTCGATGACCGCCGCTCTTGTCCGGGACTGCCCCTGTGAGACAGGGTGTCCTGCCTGCATCTACTCCCCGAAATGCGGAAACGGCAATCAGCCGCTCGACAAACAGGCGTGCCGCCTGCTGCTCGACGGGATGGTCAGGGTCCCTCGCTCCGGCGGAGGGCGAGGCGGCATCGCACGACCGATAGCCTCAAAAATCATCCACGCCTATCCGGCAGGCAACGGTGAATCCGATGAGCATTGTTCTGGTGCCGATGGAGAAGCTCGAGCCCGATATTCTCCCGGAATTCCGCGAGGGGCTTCGCCGGATCTTCCGGCAGGAGGTGGGGATCGGAAAGCGGGTGAACCTTCCCGGCAGTGCGAAGAACGATGCCCGGGGACAGTACGAGGCCGAGACGGTGCTTGAGGCACTCTCGCTCTCGGGCGAAGGGACCGGCTACGACCGGCTGCTCGGAATCACCGGTGCGGATCTGTACGTCCCCGGATTAAACTTCGTCTTCGGCCTTGCCAAACGGAGGACTGCAGTAATATCACTCCACCGACTCCGCCAGCCCTTCTACCATCTCCCCGAAGACCGCGAGGTCTTCTCCCACAGGGTGCTCGTCGAGGCGGTGCACGAACTCGGGCATACCTACGGCCTCTCCCACTGCAGCGACCCTGCTTGCGTGATGTACTTCTCCCAGACCATCGCCGATACCGACCGGAAAGGCCCTACGTTCTGTGCAGCCTGCCACCCGGAGATCCAGGACGGACACACCCCGGCGATGATGCAGAACCTCCTGATCACCGGAAAGCCCGGGGCGGGCAAGACGACGCTCGTCCGGAGGATCGTCGAAGACCTGAGCGAATATCGTCCGGTTGGGTTTTACACGCAGGAGGTCAGGGAAGCGGGAAGGAGAGTCGGGTTCGAGCTGGTGAGCCTCGACGGCAGGCTGCGGGTGCTCGCCCACACCGGGATAGAGAGCCCTCACCAGGTGGGGAAGTACGGCGTGGATGTCGAGGGGTTCGAGGAGTTCCTCGCCGCGATACCCTTCACCGGCCGGGAGGCGGATCTCATCGTCATCGACGAGATCGGGAAGATGGAGTGGTTCTCATACAGGTTCCGGGAGATTGTCCGGGAGGCTCTCGACGCCGCGACGCCCTGCCTGGCAACGATCGCACTGCACGGGGGGAGAGAGATCGAGGCTCTCCGGCTCCGGCAGGACGTGCGGGTAGTCGAGATCACCCGGGAGAACCGGGGCGAACTCCTTCCCACGCTCGGGGAAGACCTGCGGCGGATGGTTGCGGCGGCACCTGAGAGGGCATGAAGAAACGTGCCGAATAATCGGCGTTGTGCACACATATTTTCCAGAAGATGCGGGAATCGCGAAATAAACCGCAATACAGGAATATAATATATAAAAACTCATAAAAAACGCAATTCCCATTTTAAGCAAAAAATACTGGCTTAAATAAAATTTAAAACAAAATATGGCAATTTGACACACCGGAAAGTTTATTTCGCCGACAATCCAACGTAGACTTTCGCCCCCATATATTATTTTTAGTCACTCCGGAGCAGAGGGAAAACACGCCCGGACTCTTCATCTCTATTCGCCGTCTGGTACTCGATCGTTCCCGCACATACAGAATCCATTCTGAAAGGCTCCGATACTCGGGTTTCCATCAACGGATGAGCAATAGGAGGTATCCGGCCGCCTGTAGGCAGATACCCCGCGATCATTCGAGGTCGGCCTCCTCGAATATGAAGAGGTCATCGATCGTCGTCCCGAGTTCGCAGGCGACCTTGTAGGCGAGCTTGAGGGAGGGGTTGTACTTCCCCTTCTCGAGAAAGACGATCGTCTCCCGCCGGACACCGGCACGTTTCGCGAGGTCCTCCTGGGTGAGCCCGAGTTTCGCCCGGAACTCCTTGATTCTGGTCTGCATCAGATCACCTCTGAACGCCGGCGACCGGAGTGAGTCATGCCACGTCCCCCTGCCGGTTCAGCCAGTACAGTGCAGCCGAAGCAGTAACACCGAGCGCAAAGAAGGTCAGGGTAAAAGCATCTCTCCCGCTCATCCCGAAAACTCCGGTGTAATCGAGAAAGAGCATGAGAGCAGCAAGGAGAAACGACGCCTGCCACGAGTACGCGTATGCCGCCCGGCGAATCCGGCGATCCCGCTCGTCCTCCTCTACCGGCGGTCGGTTCTTTCGGAACGTGAAGGCCTGCACGCCCGCAACCACACCAAGAGCAACTCCCGCAACGATGAGGTAGAGCGGGCCTGGCGCCGTCATGCCGGAGAAGAGCAGGAGCATACCGGCTGCGAGCAGGACAAGACCGAAGGTCAGGAAGAGCCAGGCCTCCGCCTGACCCGGCCGGCCGCTCATGCCACGTCACCCTTTCGGAAGAGGAACCACTGGAAGACCCGTGCGGAGAGGATCATGCCGAAGAGCAGGACGGCGAGCACGCCCTGAAGGCTGAGGGCCGCGAGGTCGAGGAAATCCACCCAGAAGAAGACCATGATCAGCACCAGGGTGAGGAGCCAGGAGTAGGTGATGCCGTAGGCGCCGATCTTCTTCGTCCGCTCATCAGCCCGCACCTCACCGCGGTAGCGAACGGTGGTGATCATCGTCACGATCAGTATGGCGATACCTGCCGAGATGAGAGCCGTCAAAGCCGGGCCTTCGGCAGCAATGCCGGTAACCGGAAGGACGATGCCTGCAAGAACGAGCAAGAGCCCGAGGATTAGTACTAGGGTGTTTTTCCACTGCATCTCTGATCACTCATTGTGAGTTATTTCTAACACTACGTTAGAAATGTATAACTCAATGTTATATAATTCTAACTCCTCGGTCGGGATAGGGTCAACCAAGCGGACAACGGGAAAATGGGGAGAATTCAGGGTATCGTCCTGACGATCTTCTCTTTAGAGAGGAAATTGGCAAGGTAATTCGTCACCGCGAGCAGCACGCCGCCGATGAGAATCGTCCCGCCGACCTGCACCCAGCCGACTGCAATCCCCGTCTCGAAGACCGCCTGCAGGAAGAAGAGCAGGAAGAAGAGTCCGCCGAAGACAACGAAGTTGATGATCTGGTTCTCACGCAGCCCGAAGAGGAACTGGACAAAGCCCAGCAGGCCTACCGCCGAGGCCATGAAGAGCGGCACGGCGACCAGGAGGTGGAGAAGCGCCGGGGCTGAGGGGAGGAGAAGCGCCCCCGCCGGGACGTTCGCCACGCCGATGAGCACGCCGACCCCGACGAGCGTGATCGCATAGGCCGGGACGGTCACGCCGATCACCTTCCCGAGCCAGATCTCACGGAGCGAGAGCGGCGTAACGAGGAGGGTCGCGATGATCCCCTCCTGCTTCTCCCGGAGGAAGACCTGCCCGGAGAGGATGTAGGCGATGAAGATACCGATGACGAGCCCCAGGTAAAAGACGCCGGTATCGAGAGCGCCTGCCGCCGACTCCCCGCCGAGCACGGCGACGGCAGGCCCGCTCATTCCCCCGAACCAGGCGGCGAAGAAGAGCGCGACGAGGAGCGAGACTCTTTGTCCCGAGGATCTGCCGCATCTCTTTCCTTGCCACGATAAGGGTTCCGTTCATACTGCACCTCCTTTCTCCTGCACGGTATCGAGGTAGACATCCTCGAGCGACCGGGTCACCCGTCTCGCCTCCACGAGATCCACCCCGGCAAGCACGAGCTCCCGGAGAACCCGGTGTCCGACCGCTCCGTCGAGCACTACCGTCAGAACGGCGCCGTCGGTGGACGACGACCGGACGCCGTCAAGCGTCGATACCAGGGCAGACGCCCGCTCCGCCATTGCAGGATCCGCGACCGTGATCTCGTAGACCGGGGCTCTCTCCGGGGCACGCAGGTGATCGACGGAGTCGTATGCCCTGATCCTGCCCGCATCGAGGATTGCAACCTTCGTGCAGACCCGCTGCACCTCGTCGAGGTTATGCGAGTTTAAAAAGACCGTCCGGTTCTCCTCTCGTGATAACTCAAGGATGAGGTCGCGGACCAGCCGCTGCGCCTCGGGATCGAGGCCCGACGTCGGTTCGTCCAGGAAGAGCAGGGCAGGTTTGTGAATTATCGCCCTCGCTAAGGCGAGCTTCCGCATCATTCCGGTGGAGAAGGTTCCGACCGGAACGTCGGCGGAACCAGCAGAGATCGACGTACTCGAGGAGTTCTTCTATGCGTTTCTCAGGGCTCTGAACCCCGTACAGCTCCCGCATAGTACCGCAGGTTGTCGTGCGCCGAGAGGCGGGCATAAAGACCGTTGTTCTCGAGGAGAACACCGATGCGCCGCCGAAGAGTATCATCTTTCCCGAGGTCGAACCCGTAGACCCGTGCCGTCCCGGAGGTTGGTTGCAAGAGCCCGAGGAGGATCCTGATGGTCGTGGTCTTGCCGGCACCATTCGGGCCGAGGAATCCGAAGACTTCCCCTTCCTCGACCTGGAACGATATCCCGCCGAGCACTGCCTTGCCGTCGAATGTCTTTGTCAGATCCGTAACGTCGATAATCGCCATGCCTTTCGCTCCCTGCACCGGACCACCGGGACCGCCATACATGATCGGCAGTTCGGCGTCGAGGCACACTACTCCCGGTGCGGGAGTAGCCGACCCCGGAGGGGGGACGGAACGCTCACCATCCCGCTACCCGTCACGGGGCGTTCACCCCGGATACATCTTTCCAAAGGGGCGATGCCATCCAATTATTATCGGAACAGAGGGGTCTTAAATTGTTCCCCAAATGCCCGCAAACTTAATTTCCTTTGAGTATATTCAGACACAGGTACTCCACCCGGAGGACGGTGATCGGCATAGTATGAACAGGTTACTGATAGTGTCAAACAGACTCCCGATAAAGATCACCAAAAAGAGAGGTGACCTTTCCTTCGAGCGTACCGCAGGAGGGCTCGCAACCGGTGTCGGATCGTTCTATAAATCATACGATAGCTTGTGGATCGGTTGGCCCGGGGTGAACGTGCGGAGGAATGACCTCGAGGAGAAGAATAGGATCACCGCAGAACTCGCGAAGGAACAGTGCCACCCGGTCTTCCTCTCGCCCTACGATGTCAGAAACTACTACGACGGTTTCTGTAACAACACCATCTGGCCGCTCTTCCACTACTTCAACCACTTTGCCGAGTACGACAAACAGCAGTGGAAGGTCTACAAAAAGGTGAACGAGGCATTCTGCGAGACCGTCGTCGAGGTTGCGAACCCCGACGACATGATATGGGTACACGACTACCAGCTCATGCTCCTCCCGCAGATGCTCCGTGAACATCTGCCGAACGCAGAGATAGGGTTCTTCCTCCATATCCCGTTCCCGTCGTACGAGATCTTCCGGCTCCTCCCCTGGAGGAAGGAGATCCTGGAAGGTCTGCTCGGTGCGGACCTCGTCGGGTTCCATACCTACGACTACATCCGCCACTTCCTCTCCAGCGTGCGCCGAATCCTCGGGTACGAGCACTCACTCGGGGAGGTCGTTACCGGCAACCGGGTCGTCCGGGCTGATATGTTCCCGATGGGGATCGACTACCAGCAGTTCGCCGGTGCGGTGAGCGAACCTGCCGTGGAGGAGGAGATCGCACGAGCCCGCGGGCAGTACGGCGACCGGAAGATCATCCTCTCGTTCGACCGGCTGGACTACACGAAGGGCATCCCGCTTCGCCTGGAGGCGTTCGATACGTTCCTCGAGAAGAAACCCGAGTACCAGGGGAAGGTCTCGTTCATTCTCGTTGCGGTTCCCTCGCGGACGGCCATCGAGCACTACCAGACGTTAAAGCAGCAGATCGACGAACTGGTCGGGCGGATCAACGGGAAGTACGGGACGACCGACTGGGTGCCGGTGCGCTACTTCTACAACTACCTCCCGTTCGAAGCCCTCGTCGCGAACTACAAACTCGCCGACGTCGCCCTCGTCACCCCGATACGCGACGGGATGAACCTCATGGCCAAAGAGTTCGTGGCGACGAAGACCGACGGCCGGGGGGTGCTCATCCTCTCGGAGATGGCAGGAGCCGCCCCGGAACTCGGCGAGGCGATCATCGTCAACCCAAACGACCGGGAGGCGGTAGTGGAGGCGATCGAGACCGCCCTGACGATGCCCGAGGAGGAGCAGACCGAGCGGAACCGGATCATGCAGAAGCGGCTGCAGCGCTACGACGTCACCAACTGGGCCGGCGACTTTATCAACCGACTGGACGACGCCCACCTCCTCCAGCAGACGCGTTCCGAGCAGCTCCTGACGGCAACGATGCGGAAGCGGCTGCTCGCCGACTACGGGGCGGGAGAGAGCCGCCTGATCCTGCTTGACTACGACGGAACGCTGGTTCCTTTTGCGGCAAAACCCGAAAAAGCAGTTCCCGACAGGGCGGTTCGGGAAGAACTCGCCCGGCTTACTGCGGTGCCGAACAACGAGGTGGTCATCATCAGCGGCCGTGACCGGCATACCCTCGAATCGTGGTTCGGGGCGACGGACTTGAGCTTCATCGCCGAACACGGCGTCTGGATCAAGGAGCGAAGCCGCGACTGGACGATGCAGGAGTCGCTCTCGAACGAATGGAAAGAGGAAGTGCTCCCGATCCTCGAGACTCTACGCAGACCGGACGCCCGGCGCTTTCGTCGAGGAGAAAGAGTACTCGCTCGTATGGCACTACCGGAAGGCCGACCCGGTTCTCGCATCACTGCGGGCGAAGGAGCTGAAAGATCATCTCCTCCACCTCACCTCAAACCTCAACATCGCCGTCATGGATGGGAATAAAGTCATCGAGGCCAAGAGCGCCCTGATCAACAAAGGCCGGGCGGCACTCCACTGGACGAACCGGAAACCCTGGGACTTCATTCTCGCGATCGGGGACGACCGGACGGACGAAGATCTCTTCGAGGCGCTTCCGGAGGACGCCTATTCCATCAAGGTCGGGCAGTCCGCATCGAGAGCCCGGTTCAACCTCGCGTCGCAACGCGACGTGCTCCCGCTGCTCCGGAGCTGCACCGCATGCGACGAGGCACGGACGCGGGAAAAAAAGCGCCCTCAAAAAGAAAAAGAGAAGAAAATTCTGGGGTCTACTCCACTATAGCCGAACGGACGGAGAGGAAGACCGGACCTCGGACGTCCACCTTTTTATTATTATCCGTGATGTGGCGCATGGCGTACTCCTCGATCCGCAGGTTGATGTCGCTCGGGAGCTTCGCCATCTTCGCCTGCACTTTCGTGCCCTCCCCGCAGCGTGCAGCCTCTTCGATCCGGACGGCGGCGACGGCGGCGACGGCGGCGAGGTAGGTGATGCCGGTGGAGACCCCCTCGCTTCTCACCTGCGCCCACTTCTCGACGTCGGGAACGCCGAGCACCGCACCGTTATGCACGAAGACCTCGTTGAAACAGGCAGGCCCGCAGAGCTTCGTGCCCGACTCAGTCTCCTCGACGAAGACCTCGACCTGCCGGCCGGCAATCTCGCCCTGCCATGCCGAGAACTCACAGGGGCCTGGCTCGGCCGCGTTCGCCGCCGCAGTCTCCCGGATGGCGGCAGCAAGCCTCTTGCCGAACGCTGTTGCAGGCTCTTCGCGGAGCCTGACCGCTCCTGCGATCTGCCGGTCCGAGAGCGCCTGCGGGAAGAACTGCGGGTAGGTGAGCTGCCGGACGTCGTTCGACCGGTAGGCGATCATAGCAAGACGCTCGACGCCGAGGCCGAGGTTCATCACTGGCACGCCGATACCGTACTCAGCAAGGGCGGAGGGCGAGTACATCCCGAAGGTGGCGACCTCCACCCAGTCGAGCACCGGGTGGCGGGCGTAGACCTCGGTCTGGGAGTCAGGCATGTAGTACTTCGACCGCTTCTCATCCGGTGTGAACTTGAAGTCGGTGAACCCGAACGCGGAGAGGAGCGCTTCCGAGACGGCTTTCCCCTCCTCGAGCGTCACGTCCTCCCCGGCGACCACGCAGGAGGCGGAGTGGTAGGTCATCAGGCGGGTCGGCCCTTCCTCCTGCTCGCGGCGGAAACACCGGTCGATCGAGAAGAGGCGGATGGGGAGCTGACGCTTCTCCCAGAGCGAACCGAGCGAGAGGAACCACCCGCTCGTCATGTGGCTCCGGAGCGTGCTCCGCGAGGACTCCGGCGCAAGCTCGCGGAACTCCGGGAAGACCTCGTCCATGATATGCACGACCGTGGCGTCGTCGGCGGCGAGCACTACCGCGAGCTCGTGCGTCAGCTCGTCGCCGTCGAATCGTTCCCTTCTTGTAGCCGTGGAGGGTCTCGCGGAGAGAATCCTCGGTCTCCGTGGAGATCGCATGCCCGAGGAGTATCTCGATCTGGTCGAGCTGCTTTCTCGCTATCCCGACATTCGGGCGCGGCAGCCCGCCGAGGTAAAAGACGCGGTCGAGGACGGCCATCGCCTCAGGCCCAAACTGCCGGTAGATATCCGACTCTTCGACGATGAGCGGGTTGATCGCCTCGTCAAATCCCATCGAGAGGTACGTCAACCGCAGCTTCTGTACGATCTCGTAGATCGGGTGGGGTTTTGCACGGGTGTACGCAAGACGCGGGTAGCGCCCCGAGACCCCCGGGGGTGTCACGACCTGCGGCCCTTCGTGCCATGCTCGTTCAAAGTCTTCTTTCGCTCGTTTCCGGTATCTCTTCCACATCAAATCTCATGCTATCCGCTCCAGGCAGACGACCCGGCTGATCGGGCTTTCGTCCTTGATCCGGTAATCACAGTGTTCAGCAACCCGCTCGGCAAACGCCCGCACCTGATCGTGCGCCGGCATCTGATCACGCTTCAGACGGTGTCTACTGTATCCCAAATGCATATAACCCTTTACTTCCACGAACGTGGCGCCTGAGTCCTGGATCCGGGCGGCATACCGTTCAGGGGCGAAGTCGTTCATGCCCTGCACCACCGTGACCCGGATAGCCGACCGCCGGGTGCCGAGGAGCGCGAGGCTCTCGTGAATCTCGTCCCAGAAGTCTTCCTGCGGCCTGCAGAGGCGAAGGTAGGTCTCCCGGTCGGGCGCATCAAGGGAGACGTAGAGCTGGTAGGGCTGGCATCGCGCCAGTACGTCCGGGCGGGTGCCATTGCTGACGAGAAAGGTCGTATACCCGTCCTCGTTCAAGCCGTCGATCAGCTCCGGAAGGGGTGCATAGCAGGTCGGTTCGCCCGAGAGGGAGATCGCGACCATCGTCGGCGTCAGCGCTTCATTGAACCGCTCGCCGGTGACATACTGCGAGACTTTGTAGCCGGAGAGGGCTTTCTTCTGGAGCCTCCGGAGGTTTTCGCGGATCTCAGCGGGCGAACATTCTTCCTCCTCCGTCACCTCGTGCTCGAACGACCGCCAGCAGAAGAGGCACCGCTGGTTGCACCGGAGCGTCGGGGTCATCTGGACGCAGCGGTGGCTCTCGATGCCGTAGAACTGCGCTTTATAGCACATCTCCCCGCCCTTGAGGGTACGCTTGTTCCACAGGCACGGCTTTACGGCGGCGGACGAGCGGGGGTTGAAAAACTGGTATCCCTGCTTGCGCAGGGCATCACATGCTTCGGAGTGCATCGATTCCAAGAGTTTCAAGGGACTCTTTCAGGGTGTTTCTGACCGCATCGACGAGCGTTAAGCGGCTGCTTTGGGTGATGCCTTCACTCTTGAGCACCGGGTCGTAGTGGTAGAAGGCATTGAAGAGGTCGGCGAGTTCCCGTGCGTACGCGGCGAGGAGGTGGGGCCGGAGTTCCGTTACCACCTCTTCGACCACGGCCGGGAACCGGGCGAGGTGCTTGACGAGCGCGATCTCGTGCTCGGTCGAGTACTCGAATGTAGTCTCGAACTCGCCGGCTTTCTCGAGGATGCTGCAGGCGCGGGCATGGGCGTACTGGATGTAGGGGCCGCTCTGCCGTTCGAAGTCGAGCGCCTCCTTCCAGTCGAAGACCGTGCTCTTCTCGGGGATGATCTTCACGATATCATACCGGATCGCGGCGATGGCGACCGACCGGGCGATGGCGGCCCGCTCCTCCTCGGGGAGCTCCGGGCGGCGGGTCGTGACCTCCTCCATCGCCTTCGCCGTCACCTCGTCGAGCAGCTCGTCGGCGGAGATGAACTTGCCCGCCCGGGTGCTCATGGAGCCTTCCGGCAGCGAGACGAACTCGAAATAGACGATCTCCGGCGCCTTTTCGCCGAGAAGCTGCAGGGTGGCGGAGAGCTGGGCGCCGATCAGTTTGTGGTCGGCACCGAGGATATCGATGATCCGGTCGTAGTTCCGGCCTTTCCAGGTGTGGTAGGCGAGATCGCGGGTGCTGTAGACCGAGGTGCCGTCGCTCCTGCGAAGGATGTACTTCTTCTCAAAGCCGAACTCGGAGAGGTCGACCCAGAGCGTCTCATCCTCGTGCGTCTGCGGGAGGCGCTTGATCTTGCCCATGACACGGTCGACGTCGCCGATCCGGATGAAATCGCTCTCCCAGACGAACCGGTCGTGGCTGCCGTGGAGTTCGGCGAGAGTCTCCCGGATACCCTCCGCACAGAGGCTGACCGCGGTCCGAAACTTCCGGACCGTCTCCGCATCGCCGCGTTCCACCTTCTGCATGCGTGCGTCGATCTCCTTGACGATCTCCGGGTTCTTCTCTATCGCCCGGTTGGCGGCGACGTAGACGCGGGCAACGTAGTGATCAGACTTCTCACCCGCATTCCGTTCGATGCCGAGGCTGTCGAACCCCCACGAGACGATGGCGATCTGCCGCCCCATATCGTTTAGGTAGTACTGCACTTCGAGTGGGTAGCCCGCCTTCCGGAAGGCACGGGCAAGCGTGTCGCCGATGACGGTGTTCCGGATATGCCCGACGTGGAGGGGGCCGTTCGGGTTGGCGCTCGTATGCTCGAGCACCACCCGCTCGCAGCGGTGGGGGAGCTTGCCGTAGCCGGACTCGAGAGCTCTCTGCACTCCTTCGCGCAGGTACGAGTCTCCGAAACGGAAGTTGATGTAGGGGCCTTTCGCCTCGACCACGGTATCCCCGATCTCGGGCAGCGCCGCGAGCTCGCTCGCGAGCTCCGATGCGATCTGCTGGGGCGCCTTCTTCTGCTTCTTCGCGAGTTTGAACGCCACCGTCGAGGCGAGATCGGCATGATCCCCGCCCTTCGTCAGCAGAACGTCCTCCTCACCCGTGCATGCCCGCAGCATGCGTGCAACCTGGTGATACTTCTCCTGAAACATTAGTATCCGGTCCTGTAGCGTAAAATTGCTGCAATGCCTCCGAATGCGTTGTAAAGCACTGCTCCTTCTTCAAAGTCGTCGGAGATAATCTCCACGTCGGTACTGCTCTGGTCGGCGAGCGCCGTCAGTTCGTCGACGATATCGCTCTCCTCCTCGATGATGAGCGGGCTCGTATCGTTCGGGCAGACGCCGAGGTCGATATCCTTGAGGGTCTTTCCCGGTTCGAGACGGATCGTCCGCTCCTCGTGGTGCCCGCAGACCTGGCAGACAATCTTTATCCTCGCCTTCCGGAGTTTGTCGGAGAGGAGGAGCGTAGCCACCGCCCCGATCTCGAGGTTCTTTCGGATGCTCTCCTCACCGTAGGTGGCATTTCCATTATCCTTGACGAGCTCCTGGAGGAAGCGGTTCATGAAGGTCTTCTCCTTGACGACCTCCATCCCTTTCAGAGCGTCCTGGGCGTTGTCCACGAGTTCGTAGAGGCCGTTCTCGTTGGTGTAGGCGACGTCGAAGAGCCCGATTATCCGCTTTTGCAACTCGTGGTGGAGATACTCGCCATCCGCGAACTCCTCCTTCGTCGGTGTCGGGCCGCCAATCAGCACACCCTTGAACCGCTCGAAGAAGTCCTTCTCGGCCATGAATACATCGCTCGCCCGCTCCCCGACCTTTTTGTAGAACTCGTTGATGGCGATCAGCCGGAGCCGCTGGAAACGGGCGGCGGACTGACCACCTTTACGCTGTTTCCCGGGAACCGTGGAGGTGACGCCGTTGATAGGCTCTATCCGGTTGCCCCGCAGAAACCCATAGTAGGCTTCACGCCGGTCGATGACGATCAGGCCGTAGACCTCCTTTTCGCCGAGCATCTGCTTTAAGGGTTCGAGCTCGAAGTTCGAGCTGCACCGGTACATATAGAGGTTGAGCGGCTCGGGAGGTTCGACGATCTCGCACTGGAGATCAGTCCGGTCGCCGCCGGTACTGACCGTTCCGCAGAAGATGGCCATACCATTCTCCGGCGGGCGGTTGAAGTACTTCAGCCGGGAGAGGATCGAGGAGATGGCACTCTGGACGTTGGTCCGGGTCTGTTTGCTCTTGATATTGGCACACTGCCCGAACTCGTCGCGGAGCTGGGCGGTCACATCGTATATCTGTTTATCCGGGGGAATATAGAGAGTGATCGAGCTCGGTACCGCTCCCTTCCTTATCGCTGAGCCTCTCGAGCATCTTTTTGAATTCATAGCGCTTTCGCGCCGTATCCATCTCTTGCGCTTCGACCATTGAACGTTCACCAAGTTTCCAAGCTACAACTAAGGTCAACCCGCAGGGGCATAAAACTGCGCACTTTCCGCTATCACAGAATTGTCCACCTCGCTAGAGATGCCGTGCGACCCGTTGAAGGCGGAAAACGCCTTCGGCTCCGCCGCCCGCTCGAAGAGCGCTCTTCCGTCTTCGAAGGGAACGATCGGGTCGTTCTCCGCGTGGAAGATCCAGACCGGCCGCGGGGCGATACTTCCTACGGAGCGGTCGGGGTCGATGCTCAGCAGGAACCGACGGGCGTCGCCCGTATACCGGTCTCCGGCAAGCCCGAACCCGGAGGTCGAGATCCCGATATACCCTGCAAAGGCGGGATCGACTGCTGCGGCGACGGCGGCGTAGCGTCCCCCGTTTGAAGAGCCCATCGCGATGACGGGAACTCCTGTCCGGTCGGCGACGAATCTGCCGTGCCGCTGATAGGTCGCTGACGATCCGATAGTACCTGCGGCCACTCGCCAGCGGCAAACCGCCGGTAATCCTGCTCGATATCGAGCGGCTCGCCCGGCGTATCGCCACCGTTCCCGCGAATATCGACGACCAGGAATGCAATGCCCGACTCGGCATACCGGATAGCCCGCTCGCGGTGAGCTTCTGCGGGGACGCCTGCTCCCGGAGCGTAGACGATTCCCATGACCGGCCGGGCCGGCTCCGCAAGGAGGGCGTGGACATCCGTATCGCCATTCCGGAAGACGATGCTGCTGACGGTGACGTTGCCCCGCTCCTCGAGGACGCTCCCGGTCATGTCCGGCGGCGGCGTCGCAAGGGTGAGACGGCCGTCCCCGTCGACCGCGTAGGAGGGCTCCTCCGGCGCCGGGACGGCGAGGCAGCCCGCCGCGAGCAGCAGAAGGGCGACAAGGATGAAAAGAGGCCGCATGGCGATCAATCCAGGCAGCGGTAGGCGAGGCAGATCGTCTTCGCGTCGACGATCTCCCCGTCCTCGATCATCCGGCGGACGTCGGCGATCGGCACCTTGACGACCTCGATCAGCTCGTCGTCGTCCATCCCGTACTCGTCGGAGGGAGTAAGGTCGCGGGCTTCATAGAGGTGGATCGTCTCGTCGGTGTACCCGGGCGACGGGTAGATGTACCCCTTCGGGATGAATGTCGCCGCCCTCATTCCTATCTCCTCGATGAGTTCCCGGTGGGCGGTCTCGCCCGGCGCTTCACCCTCGTCGATCGTCCCGGCCGGCACCTCGTAGATGTACCTGCCGACGGCGAACCGGTACTGGCGGACGAGATAGCAGGAGTCACCCTCGACCGGGAGCATCGCGACCGCTCCGCCGGGATGGATCACCACGCGCTCTACCTCGCTGCCGTTCGGCAGGGCGACCTTCTTCTTCTCGACGGAAAGACGCTTGCCGCGGTAAATGTCCATCCGCATCACTCCGCGTACTCGATAGGGTCGGTAAGGCCGAGCTCCTCGAACGCCGAACGGCGGAAGTGGCAGGAGTCGCAGACACCGCAGGCGATGTCGTTTTGCTGGTAGCAGGACCAGGTATGCTCGTAGGGAACGCCGAGATTTCTACCCACCGTTATGATCTCGGCCTTCGTCATCTGCACGAACGGAGTTTCGAGCCGGATATGCGTCTCCGGCGATGTGCCGATATCCACCGCCCGCTGGAACGCCTCGATGAACTCGGGGCGGCAGTCGGGGTAGCCGGAGTAGTCGCCGACCTGGACGCCGATGAAGATGGTGTCGGCACGGCGTGCCTCGGCAAGGCTGGTTGCTATCGCAAGGAGGTTGCCGTTCCGGAAGGGGACGTAGGTGCTCGGTATCCCGACGCGTCCCTCCTCGTACTCCTCGACCGCGAGGCTCCGGTCGGTCAGGCTCGAGGCGCCGATCTTCTTGAAGTGTTCGAGGCTGATCTCGACGAACTCCACGGCGCTTAAGAGACGGGCGATCTCCTTCGCACATTCGCGCTCTTTCTCTTCGGTCCGCTGTCCGTAGGTGAAATGGAGGGCGACAATATCGTAGCCCATATCCTTTGCAAGGTAGGCAAGCGTCGTCGAGTCCATCCCGCCCGAGAGGAGACATACTGCTTTCATTTATTTCACTCCGATAATCTTGTGCAGTTGGAGTTGGAACCTCACCGGGAGGTTCTGGTCGAGGATGTACTGCGCGATGGCGAGATAGTCCGACCCCGTCACCGGGGATATAAAGATCTCACCCCGGATATCGTAGTGCGAGATGACCGCCTGCGCGTACCGGCAGTCGTCGATATCCGCCACCACGAACTTGACGGAGTCGCGGGGCGTTATATCCTTCAGCAGGTCGAGGTTGCTCTTCTCCCCCGAGGAGGGGCACTTGACGTCCATGCAGATAGCGGCGTACTTCTGCATATCCCGGAACTCGAGTGTTCCGTTCGTCTCGATCTCGACGCTGTAGCCGTGAACGTCGAACTTCTCGAGGAGTTCGAGGAGCGGTGCGCGCTGCAGCAGCGGTTCGCCCCCGGTGATACAGATATGGGTGCCGCAGAGCCGCCAGACGAGATCCAGAATCTCACCCGTGCTCAGCTCCTCACCCTCCGACCAGGCGTAGGCGGTGTCGCACCAGCTGCAGCGGAGGTTGCAGCCTGCGAGCCGGATGAAGATGCACGGCGAGCCCTGGCTCTTCCCCTCCCCCTGCAGACTCTTAAACAACTCAATGATTCTCATAGGTACACTCGGCATAGCAGCTCGTCGACTCCCAGATACGGATCTTCGCCACCCGTGCATCGAGGTTCTGCCGCATCGCTTCGGCATCGATCATCCCTGCCATCGTATCCGCGATCCGCTCGCTCGTCGGGTCGCCGGGCGTGGTGATGACCGGATGGAACTGTTCGAGGCACGACACCATCGGGTCGTCCCTATTCAGGATGACCTGATGGTCAAATCCCGAGACGACCTGCTTGATACTGTTGTAGTCGATGACGATCCCGGTGCGCTCATCTGCCGTCCCGTCCATCCATACCTGGACGCGCCACTGGTGCCCGTGAAGTCGGAAGCATTTCCCTGAATAGTGCATTAAGCGGTGGCTTGCTTCAAAAAAAACTTCCTTGTATATCCGGGTTTTCATCACTGATGGTTGCCCGCCAGGATATAATATTATATCAGCTTCCCTCCAACTATGTGAGGGAAAGATCGGTGCGCCTTGGGGGTTCCACAATATATAAATCCGCAACGCGCGTTGTTTAATACCACATTGAGAGTTGTTCCTATACAAAAATTCAATGCATCAGAGGGTATCCGATGGGAAAAGGTAAATTTGCAGCCAGAAAAATGAAGCGCGACGCCAAGAACGGGCGCTGGCACGACACAAACTACGCACGCCGCCTGATGGGGCTCGACATTAAGTCCGATCCGCTCGAGGGAGCACCGCAGGGACGCGGGATCGTTCTCGAGAAGGTCGGTGTCGAGGCGAAACAGCCGAACTCCGCAATCAGGAAGTGCGTCCGCGTACAGCTGATCAAGAACGGCCGACAGGTCACCGCATTCGCCGTCGGCGACGGTGCCATCAACTTCATCGACGAGCACGACGAGGTCGAGATCGAGGGGATCGGCGGCAGACTCGGCCGGTCCATGGGCGATCTCCCGGGTGTCCGATTCGTCGTCACCAAGGTCAACAACGTCTGTCTCCACGAAATGGTCATCGGACGCAGGGAGAAGCCGCGGAGGTAAATACTATGGCAGAAGAAGGTATCGAGGCAAAACAGTTGCTCTTCAACCGCTGGGATCTCTCCGAGGTTGAGATTCACGATCCGAGTCTGGTGCGGTATGTCAACCTGCACTCCATGATCGTGCCGCACTCCTTCGGGAAGCTTGCGGGTCATCAGTTCAACAAGAGCAACATGCTGATCGTCGAGCGCCTCATCAACAAGCTGATGCAGACCGAGAACAACACCGGCAAGAAGGAACTTGCGATCCGGATCGTCAAGGACTCTTTCGAGATCATCAACAAGAAGACGAAGAAGAACCCGGTGCAGATCCTGGTCGACGCTGTCGCGAACACCGGACCTCGTGAGGAGAGCGTCCGCCTGAAGTACGGCGGTATTAACGTCCCGAAGTCCGTCGACACCGCTCCCCAGCGGCGTGTCGATGCCTCGCTGCGGTTCATCACGACCGGTGTGCACCAGGCGAGCTACAAGAAGAAGAAGAGCGTGAGCGAGGCACTCGCCGACGAGCTGATCTCGGCCGCAAACGGCGACACCCGCTCCTTCGCCGTCATGAAGAAGGAAGAAAAAGAGCGTATTGCAAAGGCAGCACGCTAATTCAATCTCTATACTTTTTTAGGTGTAACACATGACCCGACGGAAGAAGATGGTAGAGAGAGTGACGGAACTGATGGACAAGCCGGACCGTATCCGGAACATCGGTATCGTCGCCCACATTGATCACGGAAAGACAACCCTCTCGGACAACCTGCTCGCAGGTGCAGGGATGATCAGCGAGGAACTCGCAGGCAAGCAGCTCTTCATGGACTCCGACGCGGAGGAGCAGGCACGCGGTATCACCATCGATGCAAGCAACGTCTCGATGGTGCATACCTACGCCGGTCAGGAGTATCTCATCAACATGATCGATACCCCCGGCCACGTAGACTTCGGCGGTGACGTTACCCGTGCAATGCGTGCAGTGGACGGTGCCGTCGTCGTGGTGGACGCCGTCGAGGGCACCATGCCCCAGACCGAGACGGTGCTTCGCCAGGCACTCAAGGAGGGTGTCCGGCCGGTGCTCTTCATCAACAAGGTCGACCGGCTCGTCAACGAGCTCAAAGTCGACCAGCAGGAGATGCAGATCCGCCTCGGCAAGGTGATCGACAAGGTCAACAAGCTGATCAAGGGCATGAACGAGCAGCGGTACAACGAGGGCTGGAAGCTCGATGCCGCCAAGGGCACCGTTGCCTTCGGCTCCGCACTCTACAACTGGGCGGTCTCCGTTCCCTTCATGCAGAAGAGCGGCGTCTCGTTCAAGGATGTCTTTGAGAAGTGCAACTCAGGCGACATGAAGTGGCTCGGGAAGAACAGCCCTCTCTCCGAGGTTCTGCTCGACATGGTCGTCAAGCACCTGCCAAACCCCACCGACGCTCAGAAGCGGCGTATTCCCATCATCTGGCACGGTGACAAGGGGACAACCGAGGGCAAGAGCATGATGAACTGTGACCCGAACGGCCCCGCCGCCCTGATGGTCACCGACATCTCCTTCGACCCCCACGCAGGCGAGGTCGCCACCGGCCGTCTCTTCTCGGGCACGCTCCGGCGCGGAACCGAGCTCTACGTGATGGGCACGGCAATGCGCGCAAACCGCCTCTCCCAGGTCGGCATCTTCATGGGTGCCGAGCGTATCGAGGTCGAGGAACTGCCTGCGGGCAACATCGCGGCAGTGACCGGCCTTAAGGACGCTATCGTCGGGTCGACCGTCTCCACGATGATGGAGATCACCCCGTTCGAGGCGCTGAAGCACTACTCCGAGCCGGTCATGACCGTCGCGGTCGAGGCCAAGAACATGAAGGATCTCCCGAAGCTCGTCGAGGTGCTCCGGCAGGTCGGGAAGGAAGACCCGACAGTGCAGGTCTCGATCAACGAGGAGACGGGCGAACACCTGATCGCCGGCATGGGTGAGCTGCACCTTGAGATCATCACCGGTCGTATCAAGCGTGACAAGGGTGTCGATATCATCACCTCACCGCCGATCGTCGTCTACCGCGAGACCCCCACCCAGAAGGCTGGCCCGGTCGAAGGGAAGTCGCCGAACCGCCACAACCGGTTCTACATCGAGCTCGAGCCGATGGACCCTGCTATCGTCGACCTTATCCTGAAGGGCGAAGTCTCGATGAACCAGCAGGTTATCGAGCGGCGTGACATCCTCGTTGCCGCCGGTATGGAAAAGGACGAGGCGAAGAGTATCAAGGCTATCGAGGGCACCAACATGTTCATCGATATGACCAAGGGTATTCAGTACCTCAACGAGACGATGGAACTTGTCCTCGACGGATGGCGCGAAGCGCTCCGGGGTGGCCCGCTCGCCGACGAGCAGGTGCAGAACCTCAAGATCCGGCTGCTGGATGTCAAGCTGCACGAGGACGCCATCCACCGCGGCCCGGCACAGGTCATCCCCGCCGTCCGAAGCGCGGTCAAGGCAGGTATCCTGTACGCAGGCGACTCGCTCCTCGAACCCATCCAGAAGATCCAGATCACCGTCCCCACCGAGCAGATGGGACCTGCGACATCGCAGATCCAGGGACGGCGCGGACAGGTCTTTGATATGCAGAGCGACGGCGACACGATGACCGTCATCGGCAAGGCGCCTGTCGCCGAGCTCTTCGGCTTCGCCGGAGACGTCCGTTCCGCGACCGAAGGCCGTGCGATGTGGAGCACCGAGTTCGCCGGTTTCGAGGTCGTTCCCGGCGGTATCGTCGACGAGGTCGTCAAGGCCATCCGCAAGCGCAAGGGTCTCAAGGAACAGATCCCGCGCCCCGAAGACTATCTGGCATAATCCATACGAATACCCTCTGTTTTTCTTTTTTTCGACCAGAGACAACTCTTCGTCGCCCGGGCCATTCACGGTTCCCCGATAACCCGACTTTAAAGCCCATTCCGTCTCCCGGAGCACCCCGCACGTCCATCCGACAGGAGATGGCAATATGCTTATATCCGGAGAGATTGAGTCCGATAGAGAAGTATTCCGGAAGGTGACATAGTGGCCTGGAAATTCGGCGAGATCAAGTTACGGGGTGAAAAAGTACAGGCACGACGTCTACGTCCACGTCGACGGCAGCGTTACGAAGAGGAATAAGGGCGTTTCAAAGCACCTGAAAGCAGAGTACGGCCATACACCGCTGACCGATCGGGAACTTACGTTTCTCCGGGACGAAGGACCGGAGGTCGTCTACATCGGCACCGGCTTTAGCGGGCAGCTCCCGATCACCTATGCAGCAAAGCGGATCCTCGACGGCTTCGACGTGATCATGATGCCGACGACGGACGAACTCAAAAAGGCGCTGAAGAAAGAAGAACGAAAGTACGCGGCCGTCATCCACGTGACGCGCTGAGCGCGCATCCCGAGCGCGGGAGAGTCCCGACGGGGCACGAATCCGCCTGGAGCACGGAGGCGGTCCGAGGAGAGGTAAATCTGTTTTTTGCTCCCATGCTCCCGGTCACCGCGATGCATGCGGGCATCCTCCTGACAGGAGGGTTTTTTCTCCCCTATCCCTAACCTGCAGAGCGATGCTCCTCCTTCCGGAAAAAGGGCATCCGGGGCCTTTAGTGGAGCACTTCAAACCCGGGGATGCCGAGGATATGTTTTGCGAGGTACATCGCATCGGCCATCGTGGCCGAACCGTCGTCGCTCACGTCGCCGACATTCTCGTGCATCGTCTCAAACCCGGTCATCCCGAGGCTGTGGCGGGCGATGTAGATGGCGTCGTAGAGGGTGACCCGGTTATCTTCGTTCGCATCGCCGTTTTTGATGACCGTCAGGGAGATGGTACCGGTGGCGTTGGAATGGTCGTTTCCGTCCTTTCCGTTCACCCCGAGTGCGAACGGCTGGTATGCGCCGTCCACAAACGGCGAGGCGACGGTACTCGTGACGTTCTTCATCCACGTTCCGTTCCCGGCAGAGAGCATCGGTGCGGCATCGGCACCCCCGATGGCGGAGAGGTCGATCGTGACCGCTGCAACCCCGGCCGCATCGGATACGGCGGCGTGCAGGACCGAGGTTTCAGAGAGGCCGGGAAGACCGTCGGTGTCGGTGGGGATGTATGCGGGCGAAGCAGCCTCATCCCTGAATCCCCCGGCAGGCAATGCCGGCTTCCCGGTGACCGAGTACCCGCTCATCGCCTTGTCGGAAGTGAGGGCGTTCGTCCAGGCAACCATGTCGTCGCCGTTGTTGGAGTTCTTGCAGTATCCGTAGACGCTAAAGGCCGCAAATGTCTCCAGGTTCTCGAAGGTGTAGTTGATCCGCACCGCTCCCCGGTTCTCGAGGTCTCCGTTCGGTCGGAGGACGCCGGCGTTGAGATCGATGAACATCAGATGGAAGGTGTTCCCGGCATCGGTCAGGTCCTGGCCTGCGATAGATGGGGTAATCCAAACTCGTTTCCGGTCGGTTTCCAGATCTGCGGGCCGTAGATGAAGTCTTTCTTCGTGAAGGTTTCGCTCGAGGGAGACGGGCTGATACGTCACGTTGTCAAGAGACGGGGGCTGGTTGCTCAGCGGGTTCGGCGTCCAGGTGTAGCCGTCGGAGTGACATGGAGTGCAAAATCATCAGGGATTGTCCCGTTCACGGCGACCATCAGGATGATCTCGTCCTCGTAGCCCTTGCCGCCCGAGTCGGTCGCATAGAAGGTGCCGCTCTGGTTTTCAGAGACCGTCACCTGGCCGAAGTTCACGGCTGGGTCGGTGGAGATATGCAGAGCGTTGAGACCGCGGTCGTAGCCTTCGAACCTGACGTTGTAGGTGTTGTTCCCGAAGGCGTTGTACGTTCACGCTGGCGTCGTTGGCGACGTTGAAGAAGATGTTGTTGTAGTCGGGTAGGACGGAAGGCCCGGTCGGCTCAGTTACGGTGAGGTAGTCGGTCTTCACCACGGAGTCGCTCCCTCCTTCACCGGTAACGGTCAGGTTCACCGGGTAGGTAGCGGCTGTGGTGTAGGTGTAGGTCGGATTCTGCTCGGTGCTGTCGACGACGCCGTCGTTCTCGAAGTCCCAGGCCCAGGCCGTTGGTGTTCCGCTGGACAGGGTGCTGTCGACGACACCGTCATTCTCGAAGTCCCAGGCCCAAGAGGTCGGGCTGCCGGTCGAAGCGTCGGTGAAGGCAACGGAGCGGTGCTTCACCGGCGGTGACGTTCGCGGTAAAGTTCGCAATCGGTGCGTGGCGGTGTATAGGGCACCCCGGTGACCGAGTAGCCGCTGGAACCGATGCCCGAAACCCGGTTCGTCCAGGAGATCCCCTGTCCCTGGTTCGCCGCGAGGCACCAGCCGTAGCCGTTGAAAGCCGCGGCGGTGGTCAGGTTGGTGAACGTGAACTCGACCTTCGCCCCGCCGCTATCGGTCAGGGTCGCGCCCGAGAACTTGCTTGGATACATATTCCCGACGTTCAGGTCGACGAACATCAGGTAGGACTCTGCCGACTGGTCGGCGACGTCCTGGCCGTAGGAGAGCGGCAGGGAAGGAACCACGAGATCGCCGGGACCCGGTTTCCAGGTCTGCGGCCCGTAGATGAAGTCTTCCTTGGTGAAGGTCTCGTCGACTGCCCCTTCGGTGTAGGTGTACTCCGTCGGTGCCGCGTTTACCGTCGACGACGGTGTCCAGGTATAGCCGCTCGAGGTGATATGGAGGGCGAAATCGTCCGGGATCGTTCCGTTCACCGAGACCAGGAGGATGATGTCGTCGTCGAATCCGCGTCCTCCGGTATTGGTGAACCAGAACGCACCCGACTGCTCGTCGTCGGCGGTGACCTGCCCGGCCGGAACGTTCACATCGTTTGTGATGTGGAGTTCGTTCAGGCCGCCGCCGTCTGCCTTGATGTAGTAGGTGTTGTTCGGGCCGCTGTAGGTTGCACCGTCGAGGTTGAACTTCACCCCGGCATCGTTGGCGACGTCAAAGAAGATATGTCTGGGTGCGGGGAGCGGCTCGGGGCTGGTGGAGGTGGCATAGGTGTATGCACCGAGGTCGTCGTACTCCGGCACCTGTTCGGTCGCTGCCGGTATCACATCCTCCTCGGTCGGAGTTGGTTCAGGTAGGACGGTACTCTCCAGACCAGGGTCCTGGAGGGGCTCCTGCGGAAGCCCGGCAGCCGTTTCGGTTGTGTTTAACGGCAGGTCGGTACCCAGCGCCACCGCCGGCACGGCGATGATCGCGAGGACCAGCAGCAGGACGGTCAGCCGTCTCTGCAGAACTTTGCTTTGAATACGCTCATCTTCTCTCATACAACAACTCCTTTCGCCGTACAGGATGCCCGAAGAACTCTTCTCCGGAACCGGCATTCCAAGTGCCTGCATTCGCAGAGACGCCATCAGAGGAATGCACTAACTCTGAATGGGAGAGTATAAGGTCGTTGTGAATTTGGGAGATTTTAAATACGTTAATTTAATGAAGGCATCATGTCTGAAAAGTTAATGATAAAATTAACTCCCCTGGCTCTCACCGCCCTACGGCGCTCCGGTATCCGACCGATCCTCCGCCTAGAGGTGACAGGTTTTTCCCTCTCCGACCCTCGTCACCAGTGATGCATGCGGACATCCTGAATATCGAGGTGACAATTGCCACGCAGGGAGGGGAGGAAAGCCTCCCAGGAGACGCTTCCCACAGCCCATTTCCGGAAATGCCGCAGAGAACATGGGCAAAATGCCGGAAGCATGATCACTGAAAAAACAGGAAGAGAAGAGGGTTATCTGTTCTTCCGCACGAAGTAGAGCGCCCCGATCACGGCACAGATGAGGACGACGACTCCCGCCCAGAGGAACATCAGCGGAGCGGGTTCGCCGGAAGGCTGCGCCGATCCTGGTTCCTGCACGCCCGAGTCCGGCGACTCCGGAGCGGCGTCCGTCTGCTCCGGGGTGACCGTCGCCGTGGGAGCGCAGGTGAGCGCATAGGTGCTGAAGTGCGAGACCTGTGCAGTCACCGTCCGGCCGGCGGCATCGACGCTCGTTCTGCAGTCTTCCCATGCACCGGTCGCGGGGTCGTATCCCTGCACGACCAGTCGGGACGCATCGCCGCCTGCCGTGCCGAGGATTCCAGCCCACTCTTCTGCGGTGAAGGTGAAGACCAGGTCGATCGCCGGGGAGAAGGTGGCGCCGTCGGGAGAGCAGTTGACCGCATAGCCCGAGAAGGTATAGGACGGATCGGACGGGAGGGTCGATACGGCGGTGATCCCGACCTCGGGGAGCGGCTTACCGTCGGCATCGAGAGCGGTCACGCCGGTGTCGAGGTACAGGTGTGCGGGCGCTTCGGCGGCAGAGACGATGTACGGCCGGAGCACGCCGCCCCAGGAGGCGGTGAGGAGCTTCGCGCTGCCGACCGAGGTTGCTGGCGTCACCGACGAACCACCGCCGCTGCTGCTGGACGAGGTAGACTGAGTGGGCGTGGACACGGCCTTCGTTGCGACGACCGCGAACGCGGAGAAGCCGCTCGGCGAGACCGCTTCGAAGACCATCATCCCGTTTCCGTCGAGCCCGATATAGGTCGTTGCAAGCACTTCGGTATCCCCGTCGTCGCTCTGCCGGAAGACCCGGATGGCTCCGATGCCGCCGTTTGCGTTCACCCAGTCGGGTGAGACGGTCATCCGCAGCACTGCGTTGCTGATGGTGTCGTTCGCTCCGAGGTTGGTCTTGGTGAAGTAGACCGCGTAGGCCGTCGAGGTGATCTCGAGCCCGTCGTTCGCCGCGGCAAGCGTGAACGACGTTGCCGCCTCGTCGCTCGGCCGGTCGTAGATCGAGGTCGTGATCCCGAGGTCCGGGTTGTAGCCGTTCATCGAGGCGTTGAACCCGACCGAGACGTTGCCGAGGTCGCCGCCGAGGTCGGTGGTCACCGGAGCACTCTCGAGCAGGACGCCGGTGACGTTTCCGGTCGTGACGTTGCCCGCCGTGGTGAGCCCGTCAGTCAGGATGGTGACGTTCATGTTCCCTCTCTCGAGGATGATGTCGTTTCCGCTGACCGTTCCGTTGCCGGTCGTCGTGTTGAAGTTGACCTGCTGCCGGCCGCCGACGTCGTTGACGCTCGTCCCGTTGTCACGGAAGGTGAAGTTCTCCTGCCGCTCCGGCGGTGCGGACGGGGCATCGCGGACGGTGATGTAGTGGCGCCCGGGTCAGGGTGTCGCTGCCGGCGTCGTTCGTGACGGTCAGGGTGACGTCGAACCGCCCGATACTGGTGTAGGTGTGCGTCGGATTCTGCTCGATCGAGGTCGCACCGTCGCCGAACGACCATGACCAGGAAGTCGGGCTGACGCCGCTGGAGGTGTCCGAGAAGGCGACCGTGAGCGGGACAGCGCCCGACGTAACGTCGGCGGTGAAGTCTGCGACCGCATACGGATCCACCCTCATCTCGATCTGGTCGAGGTAGAACCCGACATTTGCACCATATCCAGCCGGGTTACTGTAAAGCGTCTCTACCGTGAAGGTATGGTCGCCGGCCTCATAGCCGGTGATGTCGATGGCATAGGCCTTCCATTTGTTGAGGGTTGAAACCTTTGCTACCTCTTCGCCGTCGATGAATGCTTTGATCCAGCAGGCTGCTCCTTTCCTGACCCCGTACAGCTGGAACCGCAGCTGTGCGGCACCCTCAGGGAAGGCAAGAGTTCTTTCGGCAGAGGCATTGGCGGTTATTGCCGGGGTGCCGAGACTATAAGACCCCTCGTAGACGGTATCGCTCCGGAGCTCTGCATTCGAGAGCGTCCATCCATCGGTCGATTCGCAGGGGTCAGTCCAGACTGTCTCGAGCACGGTCCTGTTCACGAATACATTGGCCGTGCCCTGAACGGCATGGCACTGCGCCGTGACCGTTGTGGTTCCGGCGTATTCGGCAGTGAACAGTCCACCGCTCGTGATGGGCCCGACCTTCTCGTCACTGCTGCTCCACGCGAACCCGACGCCCGTCATGGCGCCGCCGTTCTGATCGTAGACCGTCCCGGAGAACTGCTGCTGGGTCTCGCCGATCATGACGACCGAAGAGGGGATGATCTCTACCGTCGCCGGGATCGGGATACCGTCGTAGGGCTCGCCGAAGTAGGCCTGTGCCGGGAGGACAAGCGGGTAACCGTCTATGTTATTAGAGGTCAGTAATCTCTCGGAATCACCGATGCCGTTTCCGTCTGCATCGGTGAGTGCAAACGCCCCTCCCCAGTAGTTACCGATCTGACTCGTATAGGTGGCACCGTTGTAGGTGTAGGTGACCGATTCGGGGGAGTTCCAGGTGTTTGCATACGGGTCCGAGAAGGAGGCGAACAATGCCGAATTATTGACGATCGAATTTGCATAGAGCGTGCTGCCACTGAGCGAGTCGATAGGCAGGCTCATTGCGTAATCGTTGTCCATGATGAGGTTGCGGTCAAAGCGGCAGTTTGCGGCAGCGAACACGTAGATCCCGTACTGGTTGCCGGTGATGACGTTACCGGTAATGACGAGGTTGTTGTTGCCGGGATAGTACAACCGGATACCATAGGTGCCATCGCCACCCAGGAAGGTGTTGTTGCCGACGATGCTGTCGGTCGCTGAAGCCACATGGAGACAGATCCCATATTGCTGTAAACCAGTGACAGTGTTGCCCTCAACGAGGGTGCCGCTCACTCCAGTGATTGAGATGCCTGTATTTTTCTCCAATATGACGTTGTCGGCAAAGGTGCATCCCGAATAACCGTTGCAATAGATACCGTATGTACTGCTCCCGTTGATGCTGAAATTGGAGATGGTCGTGGCATCGGCAGAAACCGTTACGGTCCCGTTGATAGTGGTCTCTTCGGGTCCGTTCTCCGACGTGATGGTCAGGGGCTTTGTAACGGTGACGGATTCACTGTATGTCCCGTCTCTGACGACGATCACATCGCCGTCGGATGCAGCGTCTATGGCTCCCTGGATTGAGGTGAAGTTCGCTCCACCCGAATCGTCGACGTACCATGTCCGGGATGTTCCGGGATTCACGACGATGTAGTCGGTCCTGACCTCGGAGTCGCTGCCGGCGTCGTTCGCGACGGTGAGGTTCACCGAATAGGTGCTGGCGGTTGTGTAGGTATGGATCGGGCTCTGCCCGGTGCTGTCGACGACGCCGTCGTTCTCAAAGTCCCAGGCCCAGGAGGTGGGGCTGCCGGTCGATGCGTCGGTGAACTGGACCGTAAGCGGGGCGTCACCGGAGGTGACGTCTGCGGTGAAGTCCGCGGTCGGTGCAACAGGCACTACGGGTCCCGGCTCCGAGCCCGGGAAGTAGGTCTGCCAGCGGTCGGCGAGCGGAGCGTTGTCGATCTGGTTGTTGCCGAGCGTATACGCCGCATCGATCACGCCGTTACCGTCGGCATCCTCGCCGGTGCAGCTGCTGTAGTAGTTTCCGAGCGGGCCTGTGTACTGCGTCTCCTGGTAGGTGTAGTCGGTGGACGAGGTGTTCCAGGCCATGGACAGGGGAACCGGCTTGTTGGTGAACTGGAACAGGTCGGCCTTGTTGTCGAGGAAGTTATTGAGGAAGATCCGGTTGTCGGCAAGCGTGCACCGCAGGCCGATCGGTGGCGCGGTGTTGTTGGCGAACGTGTTCCAGGCGATGGTGACCCCCGAGCACCCGTCGAACCGGGTTGCCGCGTTCTGGCTGCCGCCGTTCGCCTCGAAGGTGTTGTTGGTGAAGATGTGCCCGCTGCCGGTGATCAGCATGAACCGGGTCGGATTATTCTCAAAGACGTTGCGGTCCAGCGTGACGTCCTGGCCGGAGATGCCGAGAGAGTGCTGGTCGGAGAAACCGGTGAAGGTACAGTCCGTGACCGTGCTGCCTGCACCGGAGAAACTGATCGAACCGCCATTGAACATGATCCCGTCGATGACGGTGCCGGGGCCGGAGAATGCGGCACCTGCCGGTGAAACCGTCACCACGTCCGCACCCTCGCCCGTGAGGGTGATCGCCTTACCGAGGGGTATGCTCAGGGCATACGACCCGGCGGAGACCAGGATCGTGTCGCCGTCGTTCAGAGACGGGCTGGTGAAGGCTGTGTTAAGATCGGTAAAGTCGCAGCCCGAGGCACCGACGGTCACGGTCTTCGGCGGGGGAAGATTCACGGTGATGAAGTCGGTCTTCACCTCTGAGTCGCTGCCGTATCCATTCGTGACGGTGAGGTTCACGGTGTAGGTTCCGGCAGAGGAGTAGGTGTGAACCGGGCTCTGCTCGGTGCTGTCGACGACGCCGTCGTTCTCGAAGTCCCATGCCCAGGAGGTCGGGTTGTCGGCGGAGGCATCGGTGAATGCAACGGCCAGAGGCGCGATGCCGGTGGTGACGTTTGCAGTGAAGTCCGCGGTCGGTGCCAGTGTGACCGGGAAGTAAGTCTGCCAGCGGCCGACGAGCGGAGCGTTGTCGACCTGGTTGTTGCCGAGCGTATACGCCGCATCAATCACGCCGTTACCGTCGGCATCCTCGCCGGTGCAGCTGCTGTAGTAGTTTCCGAGCGGGCCTGTATACTGCGTCTCCTGGTAGGTGTAGTCGGTGGACGAGGTGTTCCAGGCCATGGACAGGGGAACCGGCTTGTTGGTGAACTGGAACAGGTCGGCCTTGTTGTCGAGGAAGTTATTGAGGAAGATCCGGTTGTCGGCAAGCGTGCACCGCAGGCCGATCGGTGGCGCGGTGTTGTTGGCGAACGTGTTCCAGGCGATGGTGACCCCCGAGCACCCGTCGAACCGGGTTGCCGCGTTCTGGCTGCCGCCGTTCGCCTCGAAGGTGTTGTTGGTGAAGATGTGCCCGCTGCCGGTGATCAGCATGAACCGGGTCGGATTATTCTCAAAGACGTTGCGGTCCAGCGTGACGTCCTGGCCGGAGATGCCGAGAGAGTGCTGGTCGGAGAAACCGGTGAAGGTACAGTCCGTGACCGTGCTGCCTGCACCGGAGAAACTGATCGAACCGCCATTGAACATGATCCCGTCGATGACGGTGCCGGCACCCGAGAATGCAGCACCTGCCGGTGAAACCGTCACCACGTCCGCACCCTCGCCCGTGAGGGTGATCGCCTTACCGAGGGGTATGCTCAGGGTGTACGACCCGGCGGAGACCAGGACCGTGTCGCCGTCGTTCAGGGACGGGCTGGCAAAGGCTGTGTTAAGATCGGTGAAGTCACACCCGGAGGGACCGACAGTCCATGTCACGGGATCGGAAGACCCTGTTGCGTCAATGTAGTCCGTCTTGACCGCGGAATCACTACCGAGCGCATTGGTGACCGTCAGGTTGACGGTGTAGGTCCCGACTGTAGCATAGGTATGAGTCGGGCTCTGCTCGGTGCTGTCGACGACGCCGTCGTTCTCAAAGTCCCATGCCCAGGTGGTCGGGCTGCCGGTCGAGGCGTCGGTGAACTGAACCGCGAGCGGCGCTTCACCCGATACGGGAGTCGCGGTGAAGTCGGCGACCGGTGCATCGCCGCCGGACGAACCGTCGTTGACCGTGATATAATCAGTCTTTACGAGATAGTTACTGCCGGCACTGTGCGTGATGGTCAGGTTGACCGTGTAGGTACCGGCCGATGACATAGGTATGCGAGGGGTTCTGTTCCGTGGAGGTAGTGCCGTCGCCGAAGTCCCAGTTCCATGCGGTTACGGTGAGCGGCGAGGTGCCCTGGAAATTCACGGTAAGGGGGGCTTGCCCAACCCGGGTATCTGCGGCGGCATTTACCACGCCGTCGAATGCGTATAATTTGCCGTCTCTGCTCGCGATGTAGACGGTCCCATCGGGTGCAATCGACGGAGATGCGCGTATCTCTTTCCCTGTTTCGTAAAACCATTTCAGGGTCCCGTCCGGGTTCAGGGCATAGAATTTCTTATCCGCGCTGCCGATATAGATAGTCCCGTCCGCACCGATGGCAGGGGAAGCGTAACGGATACTTCCCCCGGTAAGATACGTCCATTTCAATGTGCCGTCGGGATTCAGGGCATAAATCTTCTTGTCGCCTTCATTTCCAAAGTAAAGTGTACCGTCCGTACCTATCACAGGCGAATTACGGATCGTGCCTCCCGTGGTGTATGCCCAGTTGAGGGTTCCATCGGGATTCAGTGCATAGAGATTCTTATCGTTCGATCCAAAGTAAATCATACCGTCCGGACCAATTACCGGCGCACCATAGATAGTCGCTCCTGCCCCTCCTGTGACGTACGACCACTTCAGTGTCCCGTCGGGATTTAACGCGCATAAGTTCACGTCGGCTCCAAAATAAATCGTGCCATCAGGTCCGATTGCCGGTGTGCCATAACGAATCCCTCCGCAGGGATATGACCATTTTTTCGTTCCATCGGGGTTCAATGCATAGAAAGTATCCTCATTATTCCCGATATAAATCGTTCCATCGGGTCCGATAGTGGGACCCCCAGTAATGATCGCGGTTGCGTTATACGTCCATTTCAATGTACCGTCGGGATTCAGTGCATATACCAGATTATCCAGGTAATTCCCGATATAAATGGTTCCATCCGCGCCTATTGCCGGGGGACCACAAAAAGAATTTCCTGCAGTATACGTCCATTTTAACGTTCCGTCAGGATTAATCGCGTATACGTTCTTATCGTAATTCCCGATATAGACGGTGCCATCGGATCCGATAACCGGAACGGCTGACAGGAATGATGACGCTCCCGCGGTGTACACCCATTTCGTGGCATTTGTCTGTGCCCCGACATAGGGAGACCGACCGGTGTTGTTGAGGTCGGCGCCGCCGAGCTTCGGCCAGGCAGAATCGGCGAGGCCGGTCACGGCCGGAGTCTCGCCGCCGCTGACGGTGATGTAGTCCGTCTTCACTTCCGCATCGGTGCCGGCGTCGTTCGTGACCGTCAGGTTCACCGAGTAGGTGCCGGCTGCAGCGTAGGTAGTAACCGGGTTCTGCTCGGTGCTGTCAACAACACCGTCGTTCTCGAAGTCCCACGCCCAGGCGGTAGGGAAACCGGTGGAGGCTCGGTGAACTGCACGGCGAGCGGAACAACCCCGGACAGGGGCGTTGCCGTAAAGTTTGCCTCGGTCGGGACGACAAAGCCACAGAGGGTATATCTCTCGAACGACGACATCAGCGGGTAATTGTCGGTACATGCATCGATATAAGGCTCATCTCCGATCCCGTTGCCGTCCACATCGGTCCCGGTATAGTTCGATCCCCAGTAATTGCCCATCCATGATGCGTGTGCAGAACCCATGTACGCGTAGGCGATCTGCTCGGGGCTCTCCCAGTCCTGGGCATGACCGTTGTCATTCACCAGCGGTACATCGTTGCCGGTGATGTCGTTGAGATAGATGTTGCTTGTTCCGCCACCCTTGGTAATCTTGAAACCGGCCGCATTTGCACTGACGGTATTTTCGTGGATTGTGGTATGGTAATTGCTGTACCACAGATAGATACCTGCATCGCCGTTTGAAGAGACGGTGTTGTAAGCGACGTCTGCTTCATCGGCCATATAGAGGATCATACCATGCCCGCCGTTATTGGTGACGGTGTTGTTGGTGACGATTGTATCGTCTACAGCATATATCCTGAAAACTGCCAGATTTAAGCCGGCGTTGTTGCCGGTGGCGGTGTTCTCGGTGACGGTGTTGTTGTGTGCGAGGTGGGGAGACACAGAACTGGAACCGTATCCATTGAGATAGACGGCATAATCATTCCGGGTCAGGAAATTTTGCGAAATGGTGTTGTTGTCGCTCCGGTAGACGTAAACGCCCCTGCCAGCCTTTGATACAGTGTTCTCCTGAATGGTGCAGTTGTCGGCATAATCCAGATAAATACCGTAGATGGCCAACCCCGTATCACCTTCCGGTGTCCCGTTGATTGATAAACCCGTGAGAGTGACGCCATCTGCAGTAACATGGATGACCGCAGCAGCCGGATCGGCCGCTGTGATGACGGTGCTCGCAGGGCCTTCTCGAGCGGATCGTAAGAGTCTTGCCGATCGCAATATTTTCTGCGTAGGTGCCGTTGCGGATGACGACCGTATCCCCGTCGAGAGTGGCATTAATGGCATCCTGGATCGAGGTGAAGTCAGTCGCCCGAATCGTCGACGTACCACGTCCTTACTCCTGGGCAGACGCGGCGATGTAGTCCGCCTTGATCTCGGAGTCGCTACCGTATGCGTTCGCGACGGTGAGGTTCACGGTGTAGGTTCCGACAGAGGAGTAGGTGTGAACCGGGCTCTGCTCGGTGCTGTCGACGACGCCGTCGTTCTCAAAGTCCCAGGCAAGCAGTCGGGCTACCGGTCGAAGCATCGGTGAATGCAACGGTCAGGGGCGCGATGCCGGTGGTAACGTTTGCAGTGAAACCTGCAGTCGGTGCACAGGTCAGGCCGTGCCGGGAAGTAGGTCGCCAGCGGTCGACGAGCGGAGCGTGCCACTGTGCGCCGAGCGTATACGCCGCGTCGACACGCCGTTACGCGCACCGCCGGTGTAACGCTGTAAAGCCGAGCGGGCGGTCGCGTCCCGGTAGGTGTAGCGGTGGACGAGGTGCCAGGCCAGGCCAGGGGAACCGGCGGGTGAACGGAACAGGTCGGCCGGCGAGAAAGGAGGAACCGGTGCGGCAGCGGCCCGCAGGCCGAGGTGGGGCGGTGGGGCAACGTGTCCGGCGAGGTGACCCCGAGCACCGTCGAACCGGGTCGCCGCGCGGGTCCCACCGCGCCGAAGGTGGGCGAAGGTGGGCCGCGCCGGATACAGCAGAACCGGGTCGGAACCGAAACGTGGGTCCAGCGTAACACGGCCGGAGATGCCGAGAGAGGCGGTCGGAGAAACCGGTGAAGGTACAGCCGTGACCGGCGCCGCACCGGAGAAGCGAGACCGCCAGAACCGACCGTCGAGACGGTGCCGGGGCCGGAGAAGCAGCGCCGGCCGGGGAGACCGCACCACGCCGCACCTCGCCGTGAGGGTACGCCACCGAGGGGTAGCCAGGGGTACGAGCGGCGGAGACCAGGATCGTCGCCGTCGCAGGGACGAGCTGGAGAAGGCCGAAGAGATCGGTGAAGCGCACCGGAGGCGCCGACGGTCCAGGCTGCCGGTGACGTCACGGTGAATAGTGGTCCCCACAGCAGACCGCCGGCACGTCGCCGTCAGGTTGACGGTGTAGGTGCCGCCGCGGTATAGGTATAGGACGGACCGCCGCAGATTGTCTGACGAACGTCCAGCCAGGAGGTCGGGCTGCCGGTCGAAGTGTCGGTAAACGGACGCAAACGGAGCAGCCGGAAGTCACGTCGGTGGTGAAGCAGCGACCGGCGCAGGGGGAAGTTCGTCGGTGACGGTTATGTAATCGGTGACGTTGCTCCACGACGTGCCGGCCGCGTTCGTTGCCGAGTGCCGCACCGGTACGACCGACGCCGGCGAAGGTGTGGACCGGGTTCTGCTCTGTGAAGACCTGCCCGGTATCGTCGCTGAAATACTGGAGGGTGCAGGGGTATCGGTGAACCCGACTGTGAACGGAGCAGTTCCGGAGGTTACGTTGACGGTGAAGTCCGCGACCGGTGCCGTCAGCGGGGTATAGAGGAGCTGAGTACCCGCTCGACCCGGCGCCCGAAATCCGGTTCGTCCAGGAGAATCCCCTGACCCTGGACTGCCGCCAGCCGCCACGCGTAGGTATTGAAAGTGGCACGGCCGGGCAGGTTATGGAACGTATACTCGACCTTCGCGGCACCGCTGTCGGTCAGCCCGGAGAATACGGTCGGGTTCAGAGCGCCGACCCCAAGGTCGATGAACATCAGCTGGTAGGTCTGGCCGTCGTTCTGGTCCTGCCCGTAATAGAGCGGCAGGTACGGCGGGACGTCCAGCGTGCCGGGCCCTGGCTTCCAGGTCTGGGGCCGGTACAGGAAGTCGGCTTTCGTGAACGTCTCTTCGATCACACCATCGTAATGCGAATAGTCGTCCGGGGGACCGTCCACGGTGGAATTCGGCGTCCAGGCATACCCGCTCGACCTGAGCGTCACGGAAAAGTCATCGGGGATCGTCCCGTTCACGGCAAGCAGGAGCACGAGGTCGTCGCTCATGCCGGCCGACCCTGTGTTCGTGATGTAGAACGTCCCTGATGGGTCGGTAGCATGCGCGACCGATGCGGTCACCTGCCCGCTTACGGTTCCGGGATCGGTCGTGACGTGGATCTCGTTCAAGCCGCCGCTGTCGGCTTTGATATAGTACGTGTTGTTATTGCCGGCGCCATAGACAGCCCCGTCAAGGTTGTACTTCACGCCGGCATCGTTCGCCACGTTGAAGAAGATATGTCGGTTGCTCGACAGGGGCGCGGGAGCGGCGGAGGTGGCGTAGGTGTATGCGCCGGTATCGTCGTACTCCAGCACCTGTCCGGTCACCGTCGGGGTCGGCTCGGTTGTGTTCAACGGCAGATCGGCACCCAGCGCCACCGCCGGCACGGCGATGATCGCGAGGATCAGCAGCAGGACGGCCAGCCGCCCCTGCAGTATTTTGCTTTGAATACGCTCATCTTCTCTCATACAACAACTCCTTTCGCCGTACGGATGCCGGAAGAACTCTTCTCCGAAACCGGAGTACCGGGTGCCTGCATTCGCAGAGACGCCATTCGAGGAATGCATAAACTCTGATCGGAGAGGGTATAAGGTCATTGTGAATTTAGGAAAAGTTAAACATGTTAGTTTAAAAAAGCGACCATGTCTGAAAAGTTAATAATAAATTTAACTCCTTCGGGCTCGTTCGAACCCCCCTTTGTCGACAGATGGCTGCTGGATATTTTCCAGAGTACCCTCTCCCCCGGCATTCTGCCCGGGTTCATTGGAGACATCCTCGAGAAGTGGGCCGATGCGGAGATCATCATGAAGATGGAGAAAGGCCAACGTCGCGCGGCTCTCCGGCCACAACGATCCTGAAGCGGCGGTCGGCAGCCCGGCAACCGGACGGCCGGAGAAGAAGGGCCTTCCCTTAGAGGGGAATCATCACTGTGCCGAGACAGACGATGCCGAGCACGATGAGCAGCAGAAGATCGCTCTTCCCGGGACGGGGAGGGCGATAACAGGTTGGCCTCGCGGTCGAAGCGAACCCTCTGCTCTGCATTGCTTCGGTCACGTACCGCGCCCGGTTCATGACCGCTACCGTCATGGGGACGCCGAGCGCCATGAATTTTCCCCTGTTTTTGATGAACGTCCCCCGGTCGAACTCAAGCCCCCTGGAACGCTGGGCGTCCATGACGTTTCCGAGATCCTCGGCGAGCGCCGTCATCGACTTCAGTGCATACCCGAGAGAGAAGGCGATAATCGGGGGCAACCGGCTGGCACGGAGGCTTGCGACGAAATCGGTGTAGGACGTGGTCATCACGAAGAGGAACGAGACACCCCCGATAGCAAGAACCCGAATTCCCATCGCTGCAGCAAAGAGCAGCCCTCCATGAGTTATCTCCGGGGAGAACGGGCCAATCTCTGCTGAAAAGTACACCGGGCCCCAGGACACATCCGGAAGAAAAGCGTTGATGACGATGATGAAGATGAAGAGCGGCAGGAGGAGGGGAAGCAAACGGGAGAACGGCCTGCCGAGGCCGGCGGCAACCGCAAGGCCGACAACGAAGGCAAAGAGGAGTGCGGTGCGACCGGTGACGTCGTGGCAAATGCGGCGATGCTGATACTGATCAGGGTGAGGAGTTTTGTTCTCGGATCAAGTCGGTGGAGAAACGAATCCACGGGGATGTAACCCGCTGCCCGGCGAGCATGCCGGCGGCCGGACCGCCTGTATCCGACCGTCGTCATGCCTGCTCCTCCGGCACTCTGCGATCGTCCACGATGCGGCCGCGCTCGATCCCGACGATCCGATCCGCGACTGCGCCGGAGAACTCCGCATCATGCGTCGCGATGATGACCGCCTTTCCCCCGGCGGCGAGAGCGGTGATGCACCCGGCCAGCCTCTGTTTTGCCCCGGGGTCGAGCCCGAGCGTCGGCTCATCGAGTCACCAGGACCGGCGTATCCATCGTCATGACCGATGCTATGCTCACCCGCTGTTTCTCTCCGACCGAAAGGGCAAGCGGCGAGACCTCCAGCCCCAGGTGCCCGATACCGAGCTCTTCGCGCACGGAATCGGTCCTCTGCGCTATCACGTCCGGCAGGGCGCCGATGTTCGCGGGGGCGAAGGCCAGTTCCTCGGCGATGGTCTCCCCGAAGAGCTGGTAGTCGGCATGCTGGCAGACCAGGCCGACGGTGCGGGCGATCTCCGCGACGGTACTGTCCCGGATATCTTTTCCGTCCACGGTGATCTGCCCTGACTCCGGGCGGAGAAGGCCGTTTACGTGTTTCAGCAGCGTGCTCTTCCCGGAGCCGTTCGGGCCTGCGAGCACCGTCACCTCGCCCGGATAGATGGTGAGGGAGACGCTGTCGAGTGCCGGAGTCTGTGCACCCGGATGCCGGAACGTGACGTCCTGCAGGGTAATGATGCCTGCGGATGCAGCTCTCGCTCGTGCCGGCCGACGGGATGCTGTGTTCCACGGGAGGGCATGCACCGCACCAGGTTCGCCGTCGGCGGCTATCGTACCGTCGATGAGGGATATTCGGCGGGAGGCCCATTGGGCGACCAGCTCCGCCCGGTGCTCGGACAGGATGATCGTCATGCCGGCCTCACGGTTCAGCGCACCGAGGAGGTCGAGGAGTCCGGCCGCACTCGCGGCATCAAGCCCGGAGAACGGTTCGTCAAGGATGAGGATTGCAGGGCGTACAACGACTATGGATGCTATCGCCAGTCGCTGGCGTTCCCCCCAGGAGAGGCTGGTCGTCTGCCGGTCCGCAAGGGGATCGAGCCGGAACAGGTGCAGGACCTCGGTGACCGCCCGGTCGATCCGCGATACGGGCCAGCCGAGCTGCTCGGGGCCGAAGGCAAGCTCACTCACCACGTCGGTCGAGAAGATCTGGTGATCCGGGTCCTGGAAGACCATGCCGACGGTGGCGGCAAGGTCGCTGATCGTGCAGTCGCGGGTATTCTGCCCGCGGACAAAAATGTCTCCCTCAAGGGTGCCCGGTCGGGCATGCGGGATCAGACCGTTGCAGCACCGGAGGAACGTCGTCTTCCCGGAGCCGCTCGGGCCGGTCAGCAGTACGCGTTCTCCTTCCCTGATGGTGCAATCGATCCCGGTGAGCACCTCCCGTGGCCGCGCCGACCGGGAGGCGGGGTGCCGGAACGAGACCGAGCGGAACTCTATCGCCGTGTCAGCCGTCATCCGGCACATCGCCCTGCTGCTGCACGATACCCGCCCTGCAGAGGCGCCCGACGATCAGAGCGGCAAGGACACCGCCGATGCCACCGAAGATCAGGTGCGTGACCGACGATGCCCCGATGCCGATGAGGATGAAGGTGCTTTCGACGCCCAGAAGCAGGTGCACGCCGTAATTCACCACCATCTTCACGATGTTCCCGGCGGCGCCGGCGATGAACCCGACCACCGGATGGTCGAGGCGGTAGCCGAACGCAATCGAGACGAGGTCGACGGTGACTCCCATTGCGGTGTACTTGAAGATATCGAAGACATGGAGCGCCTCCACGCCGAAGAACGATGCAAGAATGCCGGATACGAGACCGACGTACGTTCCGGCCCCGGGTCTCCGCACGATGGCGGTGCCGATGATGACCGGCACCACCCAGAGAATCCCCGAACTCCCGGGGGTGCGGAGCGGAACCTCGATCTCACGCACGACGAAGACGAGCGCTCCGAAGAGCGAGAGCAAGGCGATCTCGTACAGGCTGAAGTAGGAAGGGCGCTTCATCATCTCTGATCCTCCACAAACGTTGATTCGAGCTCAAGCCGGAAGCCTTCAGGCTGCGGCCGATCCACGGCGACCATCAGGAACATGTCGGCGACCATGTTTCCGCCGGTGTAGGTGATGTAAAACGATCCCCCGGAATCGGCAGTTTCGGTCACCTGTCCTTTCCGGGCATCGAGATCGGTAGTTATATGGACTCCGTCCAGACCGGAACCGACCCGCTCGAACCAGAACGTGCAGGTATCCCGTGCCACATCATCGTCAACCGTATGCGGGGGATCTGCCACCTCGAGGGTATACCGGTCGCCCTCCCGGAGAGGGGACACCCACCGCGGCGGTTCGCCGGATGCAGCCGTTCCGGAGACGTAGTATCCGGAAGTACCGTAGCCGGACTGCCGGTTCGTCCATGTCCTCCCGTCTCCGACATGGAGCCCGTAGACACTGAACGATGCCGTCCCGGCAAGATCCGTGAACCGATAGTCGACCCTGACCGAGCCGGTCCTGGAGAGGGCAGGGTTCCCGCCGACTGGCGCCACCCCGAGTTCCACGAAGGCGAGATACCAGTCTCCGGAAGGCAGGCTGCCCGGGCCGATGGCGATCGCTGTTGCGTAGGGGCGCCAGGACTGGGGGCCGTACCGGAAATCCTGGCAATCGACGGCCGCTGTGTGCAGGGAAGGGGCAGCCGAACCGCTGTCCTGGGCATAGACCTGCCAGACGGCTGTATCGACCAGGAACGATGCGGCAACGACTACCGCCAGCACGCCGACCGCCAGCATGACCCTCCTGCGAAACTCCATGGTCAGTTCCTTTTTACCGCAATCAGTTCCCCGTCCCGTTCATCCACGAAGAGAACCGCCCGGCCGTTGATGGGGCATGCTTTGGCGGCTTTGCCCTCTTCCAGCATGATGATCCCCCGGGTAACCCGTCGGCCGTCGAGCGTCATGATCTCGTCGACCCCTGCGCCGAGGAGGTCATCCACCGATGTCGGACCGGTATGGCTGCGGATGGTGCCCTTCTGAAGGAACCTGCCGTCGTTCCGTGTCGCTGCAAGTCCGAGGCCGGCCATCGCACCGATCACACCGTCTTCCGTGCCGCCGAGGCCTTTGAGCGGTATGCCGAGGTTCGCTGCCAGTCTCCGGGCGCGTTCCTGGGTGAGCACCGTCTGCTGGGCGTCACGACCGAATGCGATCACGGCCGCGGCAACCTGATCGAGGGTCGCTCCGGCAAGACCGGGGTCGCTTCCCTCTATGAAGTCGGCGAGCATCGTCTCCTCGGCTATGGCGAGGGCCATAGCAAGCGGCCCACTACCGTCGGCCTCGATATGGACGACGGCGCAGCTGTTGTGGGATGTGAACGGGATCGAGGGGTGGACAAAGAGCTGGTGCCGGGTGACACCCGACACGGGGTGGTGTTCGGCGATCGCGTCGGCGACCGCACGGGCGAGGCGGCCCGTTCCCCGCGATTCCAGGTTATCGGTATCGTCAAGAGCAAGAAGTATGGTCATGGTACGTTTCTTCCCGAATAGACTGGGAAGATGGAGACGAAAAACGTGCTGAAACCCGGTTCAGGTTAACGAAACCTCATTAATTTCTCCGATAAAGGCTTCGATCGCCCGGATAACCGTCAAAAACCCATTTTCCTCGGGTGGGGACTGGGCATAGGAGACGGCCGCACACTGCTCGAGGATCGAAGCGGCTGCCCGGGTCTCATGACCACGCTCCCGGAGCAGATGCAGCACATCGCCGTCGGCAAGTTCCGTGCCGCTCCCGTATGCGGACGAAAGGTACAACCGCAGTGCCCTGCCGGCCGTTCCGTACGCCTCCTTCCGGTCGCCACGGTCAAACTGGCTGCGTGCCTCATCGAGGAGCCGGAGGACATCATCGCGGGGGTCGCGAGGCGGCAGCGGGACGGATGGTTCCTCCGGCTCCGGCGCTCCCGGCGCCCTGTTCCGGATGAGGTACGCGATCAGCAGGATGATGCAGAGTGTGCCCACACCGGCGAGCAAAAAGAGACCCGGCGGCTCGTCGAGATCCACCGACCGCACCTCTCCTCCGGCGAGAGTGGCGATGATCCTCGCCGTCCGGTTCTGACCGTCGGCAAACCCGACGCTGACGAAGATAGTACCGGGAGTAGCGTTCACCGCCGCCGATACCGGGAAGAAACCGGCATCCGCGAGTTCGCCCTCGAACCGACAGTAGGTCTCGTTTACCGTCAGGATGTCAGGCACCACGAGCGACCGGTCGGTGGCGTATGCTGCATACGCTGCGCTGCCGTTCACCACCAGGCCGCCTGCGTGTAGTATCTCCCCGGAGCCGCTCCGGTAGCCGAAAGAAAATGTTCCGGTGCCTTCGTCGGTGGGATCGATGGTCGTCGTTGCCCGGACGTACCCGTGCGATGTGAGAATGGTATGGATCTCCAGAACCAGCGGGTCATCGTCAAGATTGGCAAACAGTGCGGATCGCAGAGCCTGCATGCGATCACGCTCTTGTGCCGCCTGCTCCTGGAGCGAACCCAGATCCTGCGCCATCTGCCCGGGTAGTTTTCCGGAAGACGGCGAAGACGACCCGCCGGAACCTGAGGAGGTCGAGACCGACGAGACGGAGTTCACCTGCTGCTCCGGCTGCTCCGCTTGTTCCGTCGCCGAACTAACGACATGAACTCGAATCTCCGGGAGGGCGACGCGGGTGCGCGGCACGTCCCCGTACTCGAACGCGACCTCGAAGAAAAACGTGCCGGGCTCCGCTGCTGTCCCGGCGCCGGCGGCTATCTCCCGTGTATCCTGGAAGAGCGTGATCGACCGGGACTGCGTCCTGGCCGCCGGACTGCTCCCTTCCCCGCCCTCCGGCACAAACCGCACCCCTTGGGTGAGCACCCCGGTGGTATCGGCTCCGAGTGTGTTCTCGACGGCGATCGGGATTTTAACATCCTCGCCGACCTGCACGGTGTAGTCGGACTGCCCGGTCGAGAGGGTGATGCCCCCGGCCACCGCGGGAGCCACGCACCCGAGAGCGACCAGGACGGCCAGAAAGAGAAGACGCCTCACGGCAGGATCCTCCCCCGGCCGTAGCGGAGGTAGATCTCCAGCAGGATGACCGCGAGCGCCCCGGCGAAGAAGAGATCGCGGATGCTCGTATCTTTCGGCTCACGCGGGATTTCATCGGTCAGCCCGGCATAGATCGTTGCAAGCGTCCCTTCGTCGGCCGCTGCGTAGTACTCCCCCCCGGTCGTGCGGGCGATCGCCCGCAGCGTCTCTTCGTCGAGCGCAGCATACCCGGACACGCCCGTCTCGTCGTATCCCGTCGTCACGGAGTCAGGGGAGCCGATGCCCACGGCGTAGACCGGCACGTTCCGTTCGCGGGCGTAGGCAGCGGCCTCTGCCGGAGAGAAGGTGCCTGCGTTGTTGGCGCCGTCGGAGAGGAGAACAACCACCCGGTGCCGGTTCGGGATGGAATCGGCCATGTCGATGCCGAGGGCCAGTCCGTCGCCGAGGGCCGTCTGTCCCTCCCGGGCGCGGACACCGCGGAGCCTCTCGATCACCCGGTCCCGGTCGGGAGAGAGGTAGGCAGCGCTCGTTGCACCGGACTCGAAGACGACGACTCCTGCATAGTCATCCTGATTGAGGTGGGAGAGCAGGATCTCCGCGGCGGCTTTTGCAGCCTCCAGACGGGTGGGCTGGTAATCGGTCGCCTGCATGCTCCCGGAGGTATCCAGCACCAGCACCACGTTGACACCCTCGTCCACCCCTTCGAGCGGGATCTGCGGGTCGGCAAGGCCCACCAGGATGAGAGCGAGGGCGAGGAGGGCGAGGGCGAAGAGGGTATGCGGGCGCCGCAGGCGATTCGAACCCCGGGCTTGCGCGGCAACCACGACCCGGGAGAAGGTGAGCGCCGCATATGATCGTTCCCGAACCGCTCGCCGGTAGAGGAGGCAGAGAACCGGAATCGCGGCCAGGCCGACGAGCCAGGCAGGTTCTGCAAATCCGGTCATTTAACCACCCCGGTACCGCGGGTGCGCGTAGAGGCGGCGCAGGGGCAGGTCATAGGGCTCCTGTGTGGAGACCCGGACTTCAGGCACCCGGCACGAACGCAGAGCGCCTCCGATACGGTCGTCCGCCACGGCTACGGCATCGGCATAGGCGCTGCGGAAGGAGGAATCCGAGGTATCTACGAGCACCTGCTCGCCGGTCTCCGGATCTTCGAGAATCACCTGCCCCACGTCCGGGAGGCAGTATTCCGCGGGATCGGTCACCCTGATGGCAGTGGTCTCATGCCGCCGCCGCAGGTGTGCCAGATCCCGGGCGAACCCGGGGTCGTCGAAGTCGGAGAGGACGATGACCGAACATCTGCGCCTGACCCTCGTGCAGAGAAACCTGAAGGCGGCGGAGAGGTCGGTGCCCGTCCCCGAAGGATCGGTGCGTAACGAGGGCCTGCACCAGCCTGATGACCTGGCTCCTGCCCGCACGGGCCGGGATAAACTCGCTCGACGCGGTCCGTGGCGATGCAGAGGCCCACCCGCCCGTTCTGCCGGTGGGCGGCAAAGATCAGGCTGGCGGCCACTTCGAGTATCCGGCGATCTTTGCTGGTCGAGGACCCGAACGCCGCGGACCCCGACCGGTCGAGGACGAGGTAGTAGGTCTGGTTCCGCTCTTCCTCGTACTCCCTGACGAAGAGCCGATCAAGGCGTGCCGAGGCCTTCCAGTCGATCGTCCGGGCGTCGTCGCCGGGGAGGTACTCGCGGAGGTTTGCAAGGGCCATCCCGCTCCCCCGGAGCGGCGATCGATAGGGTCCGGCACAGGAGCCATCGGCCAGCGCGGCGGTTCGGATCTCGATCCGCCGGATCTGCCGGAGCAGGTCTGCCCGTTCCTCGGCATCGCTCACCGTCATGGCACCTCCACGACCGCCAGAATGTCCCGGACAACCTCTTCCGGGAGGATATCGTCCGCCTCCGCTTCGAAGGTGAGGAGCACCCGGTGCCTGAGGACCGCGAGGGCAAGGGCGCGGATATCGTCCGGGACGACGTAACCCCGCCCGTTCAGCACCGCGTGCGCCTTGCCGCAGAGAAGCAGGGCCAGCGATGCACGGGGGGAGGCTCCAAAAGCGATCACAGGCTCGAGATCGAGGCCGTAGGCTGCCGGGTGCCGGGTGGCATCGACGAGCCGAGCGGCATAGCGTTTCACAGACGGATCGGCGTATACCGACCTGACGAACGACTGGAGGGCGACCACACCGGCGGCATCGATGACCGGCGCCGGAGGGGCGGGCTGCTCCGCCGTGAACCGGTCGAGGATAGCGACCTCGTCATCGAGGCTCGGGTAGTCCATCCGGATCTTGAGCATAAACCGGTCGAGCTGCGCCTCGGGGAGCGGGTAGGTGCCTTCCGATTCGAGCGGGTTCTGGGTGGCGAGGACGAAGAACGGATGCGGCAGCGGATACGTCTCGCCCTGAATGGTGACCTGCCGCTCCTGCATCGCCTCGAGGAGGGCGGACTGCACCTTCGGCGGGGCGCGGTTGACCTCGTCGGCAAGGATGATCTGGTGGAAGATCGGCCCCTGGATGGTCCGGAAGGCGGCTGTGTGCCGGTCGTAGATCCGGGTCCCGGTAATATCGGCAGGGAGGAGATCGGGGGTAAACTGAAGGCGGGCGAAGGTGCAGTCGAGGCAGTGCGCGAGGGTCCTGACCGTGAGCGTCTTCGCGATCCCGGGAACTCCTTCGAGGAGGGCATGACCGCCGGCAAGCACCGCCACGAGCACCTGGTCAACAACCGCCTCCTGCCCGACGATCACCGTCTCTATTCCGGAACGAACCTCATCGAGAGCGGCTGCGTGCTCCTGTGCCTGGCGATTGAGCGCCGAAATCTCTGTATCCATGTTTCCCATGCTGATTCCTGAAGAAACGTGAGTGGAGATGCTATATGACCCTTGTCAGTTTACTATGAGTCAACCTAATGCGGTTAACAGCACAGGTTCCGGGTGCGGGAAGGCTCCCGCGGCTGTACCCCCGACCACTGCACAGCCCCGACAAATCTGCCGATCCAGCGGAGATCGCGGTTTTCGGACGGTGAAAGGTGCCGCTTACCGTCCGATAATCACAGCCCGATACGAAACTAAAATGCTCACCTCCGTATCGGACTGTGCAAGAGGTCCGGCAATGTCGCAGCGAACCGGGGGAGATATCCGAGAAAAAGGTAGTCGGCACCTGCCGGTGAAGAAGGTTAGCGCAGAGGAACATGATCTCTCCGTATGAAATTTCAGCCTCGGGGGTAGGACCGAGGAGAAGGGGTTCGCTCCCTCCCCCGGTTCCATTCCGACTAAGTTCCCGGGATTGGAGCGGTCGTGGAGACTGGTTACTCTCATCCAAAGACTCGGCCTGGTCTCCAGGATCCCTCTGGTCGCACCTTTTCAACTCTTCCCATCAGATGACCCCGATATAATGCATAACTCCTACGTGCGACAAGAGGCTGTATTCCGGATTGTGCCATGCTATCCCCTTCGTTCGGGATATTCCTACCGCAGCATGCATTTCTGGCGACGGAATTGTGTGAAGCCTGCGGAACAACGTGGAGAACACCGGAAGTCTGATCCGGTCAATCCGCCAGGAAAAGGATGTCATGGAGAAGCATACGCTGAATCATCGAAAGGGTCGTAATACGCGACAAGCGAAACCAGACCGATGCGCTTGAACCAAAATGGTATGGAATCAGGTTAAACCGGTTGTAGGAACGGTTTAACGAACGAACGGACGGTTCCCGGCCTAAAGATGGCTCCTAAAACATCCGCAGTATCCAGAGTACAGAACTGGTAACCCGTATGCGCGCCTCGGAAGAGGTAGAGAACTCCGCGAGGAGAACCGATACCGCAGACGGGAGAGGATGCAGCAAAAAGCCAACGCCTGCCTGTAATGGGTAGGATAGGAACACTTGTTCTGACCTGAAAGGGTGCTGACTTGCTGCAGGTGCTTCACGGCAAAGAAAGGAGGTATACCTGTGAAAGTATGTCGTTCAACGACGCCGACCGGCGAGAAGCATACTGACAAGGAACTCGCCCGGCAATGGAACTCCATTGACTGGGAAAAGTGAGAACCAACGTCAACAGGCTACAGACCCGGATTGCAAAGGCAACACGCGAAAGACAATGGAACCTCGTGAAACGGCTCCAGTATCTGCTGACCCACTCGCACTCTGCAAAACTCCTTGCAGTGAGATCGGTCACGCAGAACCGGGGCGCACGTACCCCGGGAATCGACGGCGAACGCTGGACAGACCCCTCTCAGAAAATGAGGGCTGCATTGAGTCTTACCAGTAACCAGTATCGCGCGCAACCACTAAAACGTATCTATATCCCAAAACCCGGGAAGGATACGAAACGCCCGCTCTCCATTCCGATCATGCACGACCGGGCCATGCAGGCGCTCTACGCGCTGGCCCTACAGCCCGTAGCGGAGACCTGCGCCGACAAACGGTCATTCGGGTTTCGGCTGTTTCGGAGCGCTCAGGATGCGGCACAATACGCATTCTTCTGCCTCCACCACCCGCAATCTGCTCCATGGATTCTGGAAGGAGACATCCTGGGATGCTTTGACAACATTTCCCACGACTGGCTGAAGGTGAACATCCCTCTGGAGCAGTCAGTCATGACACAGTTCCTCAAGGCAGGGTTCGTGTTTGAACAGGCACTCTACCCGACGGACAAGGGAACTCCGCAAGGAGACCTGATATCCCCGATTCTGGCCAATATGGCTTTAGATGGGATTGAAGACACTCTTGATGAGATGTTCCCGAAGATGAAGGTGCATTTCATTCGATACGCCGATGATTTTCTCATCACCGCTCCTTCGAAGGAGGTCGCAGAAGACATCCGCGAGCATGTCAGGAAATTCCTTGCAGAAAGAGGCCTTGAACTCTCCGAATCGAAAACCGTGGTCACACATATCGATGAAGGGATCGATTTCCTCGGCTGGAATTTCCGGAAGTACCAGGGAACGCTCCTCATCAAGCCCTCGCGGAAGTCTGTCGAGAAGATCACGGAACCGATCCGAGAGATCATTCACAAAGGCGCCGCCTGGACGCAGGAAGACCTGATACGAGCACTGAACCCGGTCATCGTGGGATGGGCTAACTATCACCGGCACGTCGTGGCGAAACAGGCATACCAGCGGCTGGATGCCATCCTCTGGAACATGCTCTGGAAATGGGCCAAACAAAGACATTCGAACAAGAGCCACACGTGGGTTGCACGGCGATACTGGCATTCCGAAGGCACGAACAACTGGGTCTTCAAAACAGATGCTGCAAAACTCGTCCGATTTGCCGACACGAAGATTCGCAGACACTCCATGGTGAAACTCGATGCAAATCCTTACCTGGACAGAGGATACTTCCTCGCCAGAAAGGAGAGAATGAGAAAGCAGACGCCCGGGAGCCAGACGCGATTATCACTTTTCGCATACTGCCGCCCGATATTCGGGTTGTGAAGTGCTTGAGCGGAGTGCGGTGAAAGTCGCACGCTCCGTTCTGAGAAGGGGGCGTGGGAGGAATCCTACGTCCCTATTCGACGTTATTCAAGAGAGCTGAGAACGCCCCATCGTTAACTTTATTAAAGACGAGACTGTGTTAACCTAACTTATTTAAACCACTCCAAATTAACAACGGTCTTATACTCCCCTGTTAAGAATTAACTCATTCTTCTGATGGCACCTATGCGAATGCGGGCACCCGGAGTGCCTATCCCGGAGAGGCTTCTTCGTGCATCTTTACAGGAGAGCGAGCAGTCTTATGAGAGAATATGAGCATATTCAAAGCATAATACCGCAGAGACGGATGGCCGCCATACTGCTGGTTCTCGCAATCATCACCGTACCGGTCGCGGCAGCCGATATCGGCGGGATCACCCTCCCCGACTACAAGCACATCGACATCACGATGGCAAACGGCGGGGAGAAATACGTCAAGTTCGACGGCGGGGGGCTCAACGCCCTCCATATCACGACAGATCCGTCCGAGCCCTATGGACAGGTGACCGACACCGATACCCAGGCGGGCACTTTCTACTTCTCCGACACGGGCGGGCGCGGGTTCTTTGACGACCTCATCCTTATGGTGGCGGTGCAGGGGCAGGTCCCCGAGGACTTCAAGGTCCATGTCAGGGCAAGCGGGTACCAGTGGACGCCGACCGGCGAACTGAACCAGCCCCCGACAACGGATGAGATCGCATATGCCGAAAGCGCCACCGACAGGACCTTCACCAGATCGGACTTCATCTACGAGCCGCAGATCTGGAGACCCTGCCGGGAGGCGGACTACCCGATCTATTACGGCCAGGATATGAGCAGGAATAATCCGGAAGATCGGTTTCATATCATGTTCATCGACCTCGGCATCGGTGCGATCGGCCAGAACAGTTACTTGAATGGACTGACCGACGAGGGGTGCGCAAGGATCGAGTACATCCTTTGAGAACCTGGAGACATTCGCGGCATTCAACGTCTACGGCTGGTGCAACCAGTCCAACCAGGGAGAAGGAATATCGTGGTCCAATGACCTCACCAGCTTCTCGTCATCGGGCGTGAGCGGCTACTCGGTCAGGGGAACCCAGAGCGGCGGCGATACGGCAGGCTCCGGCGGCGGAAGCGGCAGCGCCGGGGGAAGCTCCGGGTCGTCCGGAGGGTCCGGCATCCGCGGCAGTAACCTGAACACATCGGTGACGGGCTCCATCAACGGCACCATCCAGGTATTTACCGTAGCAGGGCCCACAAATCCGTTAACGACAGGCTCCTCGGCAGACATTCGGATCCCGGTCACCATCCCCGAAGGCGCTACGATCGACCGCGGTCTCCTCTATGTCTATGTGAGCGACGCAGAGGAGACGGAGACGGGCACAGGAACGGAGGTCGAACCGGATTTCAGGTTTGACGGAAAGCCGGTCACGCCTGCAACCGTAGCCTGGGACCGGCAGGGAACCGGATCAGACTCGATGGCCGGGACGTTCACCATGGAGATCCCGCCGGAGATGCTTACCAATGGCGACCACACAGTGACGATACAAGCAGAAGGGGAGCAGAGAGCGACATACCGGATGCCCGCCGCACTCCTGGTGCTCGTCGCCGGCGACCCCGCCAGATCAAGGATCGATTACTGGATTGCTGACGGGTGCGATGATGTCCTCGCGGACCTCTGGGAGGGAACGACCAGCGAGGATGCCGCCACAGAGGTAAAGTTTGACGGAACCATCGATAGTGGTCAGGCTTCCGGGGCGTGGCTCTATGTTGCAAGCACGGCTGCGCCCGAAGAGGGCGGCAGAGGCGGCAACCGGGTGACGATGGACACCTGGGACTGGCTCAGCCCGCTGCAGGAGGGACCTTCCGGGGTCTTGACCACCGCCCTGGACGTCTTCTCGTTTATCCACGAATCAGGAAACACCGCACAGGTGCAGAGTTATCCGATCGGCGTTGCCGGAGACCACCTCCAGAACCGAAACGCCATACTGGTAGTCCGATACGGAGCGGTGGAGGAGGGGGCCGCCCCCGGCATTGAGATATCCTCTGATACCAAGGCGGCTGCCGGGGAGGATATCGGGTCGTTCATAATGCCGTACGCGGCTACCGGGGTGCTGGAGGAGGAGTTCTGCTACCGCACGGCGGACGGCGCCCTGGCGCTCACGTTCCCGAAAGGAGGCCGGATGATCAACGGCACGGGTGCCGCGGTGACATCGGTGACGATCCGAGCAGTGCGGGATCTCCTCCCGGTTCCGGGTACGGCGATGGAGAGGGTCTACCGCATCGCTCCCGAAGATGCCACGGGGGAGGGGCCATTCTCCATCACGGCGCATCTTCAGGAGACGGCTCGTGATGCGATGTGGTACCGGTACGATACCGCTGTATCGGCCTGGCAACAGGTCAATACCTCCCTCGACCTCGCAAACGGAACGGTGACGGCATACCCTGAAACGTTCGGAATATACGGGGTAGCCACACCGCTGCCGGCAACCCTCACCGTCGGTTCAAACCCCGCCGGCGCACGGATCTACCTCGACGGCGTGTATCTCGGGAAAGTCACCCCGGCCACAATCAGTCCCGCGGAATCTGGGAACCATACCGTCCGGCTGGAACTGGAGCAGTTTACGCCGTACGAAACAACAGTCACGATCCCGAACGATACGGCACTGTTCGCGGATCTCACCCCTGATGGCCCCCTGAGTCTCAATCGCCTGAAATTCGACGAACCGTGTACTGAGCCGGGACCGACCGGATCGGCGGAGTGTATGTCATGTCCCAACCTTCAGGGGCCTCTATCATCATCGACGGGAAGAGAATGAAATTCACGACGCCGCACATTATCCAGGGCATCAGGGAAGGAAGCCACACGGTGCAGGTGATAAAGGAAGGCCAGTCTTTCAACACCCCGACGAAGACGGTATGGATTGAGAACAACTGCATCACCCCTGTTTTGATTACCGCGCAAGACCAGGCCATAGTCCGGAAGGTTTCTCTCTCATCCGACGAGTATGCGAGCGAAGGATGCACCGTCAACGGCAGGGGACCGGTCTTCAGGCTGCCCCGGACAGTCGAGGTGGCGGGGGCGGATCCGTTCATCACGATCAACGATGGCGACCGCTACCTCTCCCACCGGATCACAGTAACGGAGAACGGGCAGACGATCGCGATCGCACCCCGCGACTACACATTCTGCGGACTGCTCGTGGAGTCCAGCCCGGCAGGCGCTGAGATCCTGGTAGACGGCTTCGAGACCGGTTTCTGTACCCCCTACCTCATCGGGAATATCTCGGACGGTCCGCACATCGTCTCCGTCACCCGCCCGGGATACCTCCCCGCGGAAGAGGAGATCTGGCTCACCGACGATAGGAACGCCGACGTCGACAAGCGGCTTACGTTCCGTCTCGAACCCTACTCATACGGCAGCCTGAACGTGACGAGTGAACCTGCCGGCGCAGAGATCTACCTCTATAACCAGAACACCGGTGAGGTAACGCCGCACACTTTCCGGTATATGCCACTCGGGACGTATGAAGTGAAGGTCGTCGGGAACGCTACATTCCGGACGGCAGATGACCTCACTATCACCCCCTACGAGGTGGCCAGGCGCACGTTCAACCTGGTTTGAGCGTAGCCACACCTCTTTTTACCGACCTCCCTTGAACGGATTGAGGCAGGTCTTTTATCGTCGAGAACACCCAAAGACGATCCTGAAACCCTGCGGGTTACAGGCTCACCTGGTGAACATCAATAACCCGACTTTCATCTCCGTATTCAAATCGATTTTCAGGAGAACTCTATAGCAGGAAGGGGAGAAGATCCTCCCGCATCCCCCCTGGTGCAACAGCCCGGCCAATACCGGTATCCTTTCTGCCGATAGGGCACATGAGCGTGCTTCGATCCGAACCGACCATTTCATTTCCGGGCACTTTTGGGGCGTGCTCGTCGGTGCATTGTTCACGCCCGGCCGGGTCAGACAGCAGCAAGAGAGGAGAGCGCCGGCACACCGGGAATATCCAGCCTCTCCGGACGATGTGCGATGCACGGAGAGCCCGATTCGCCCGGGAACGGCAAAAAAGGTATGAGGTTATCGGCGATTTTGCCATGCCGTATAGGCAACAAGAGAGATGCAGAGCGCACCGATCGCACCGATAACCGAGAGCGGTGCCTCTGTCGTCGCCGCCGCCGTGGTCGCCGCCGCCGTGGTCGCGGCAGTCGTCTCCTCCAGGGTCACTTCGGTCGGCGTTGCGGTCACTGTCTGCCCGGATGTTGCCGGTGCGGGAGCAAAGCTGATCGAGTTTCTAATGACACCGTCCTTCGCGTTATAGGGGTAATAACGGCCGTAGTTACTCCCGAGGGTGTGGGAGTTAATCTGCATGTAGGTGTCGTCGCTCACCGGGATGTTTTTGATAACCGGCATGGAGGGGTCGTCCATCTTGTATTGCCGGAGTTCCGTGATCGGGTTTAACGTCGACTGGTTGCGCAGGTCGACGAGTTCGAGGAGGGTCGTCTCCGAACCAATCTCAATGGTGTCCCCGGGTTTCACGTCCATGGGCACCGTGCTCTGCGCTGCCGCCGGGGAGGCGAACGCGAGAACGGCGAGCACCAGAATCAGAGGGAGCACCTTCAGCAGACTTCGATATTTTATCATGAATCATCCTCTTTTGCCAGATATTTATGTGTGTTGGAATTGTGCCGCATACACACTTCACCGGTATGCCGGGCACCTGGCCAACCGATATATACTCAGGGAAGGATCGGTGCCGCGGTGTTTTGGATGGACAGATTCGAAGAGAATATGAAGAGTTTTAAGCAGGTTCCGCCGGAGAAGCAGGCGGAGACGATACAGCAGGAGAAAGAGATCTGCACCTGCCCGGACTGCCCGACCTATACGGAGTGCACGAAGAATGCCGGCGAACGTCTCTTCTGCGCAATCGGCGGCAGCTTCCGGTGCATCACCACGCAGGAGACCTGCCTCTGCCCGACCTGCCCCGTGAGCGAGCAGTACCGGCCTGACTCATACCGCCTTCTGCGTCAGGGGTGCGGAGACGAATCAGCGGTATTTCGACCCGCTCTGATCCGGCACCCTCCTACTCGCCGGCCGCCGCACCGTCGCCGAGGCTCCTTCCTCTCCGAGAGAGGGGCATCGTCAGAGGCTGTCCCGTGCAGCTCCTCGACGAGGACGTGGTAGCCGCTGACGAGCAGCGCCATGAAGAGCGGGCCAAGGACGAACCCGATCAGCCCCATAACCCCGAGGCCGCCGATGAACCCGATCAGGATGAGCACCGGATGGATGTCAACCCTTTTGCCCATCAGGATGGGGCGGAGGAAGAAGTCGGGGAAGGCGGAGAGAAGCGGGTAGCCGACGAAGGCGAGCAGGGCGAGCGCCCGGTAGTCGCCGGAGGCGAGGGCGTAGACCGCCAGGAAGACGACGAGGACAAGGGAGCCGACCGCCGGAATGAGCTGGAAGATGGCGGCGAGTGCTGCGTAGAAGAAGATGTCCCCAAAGCCCAGGATCGCGAAGAACGGGACGGCGAGGGCGAACGTGACCAGGGCGACGAGAACGTGCAGGACGTAGACGGAGTAGATGGTATCCGTAAACGTGACCGTAAGCGCCTGAATTCCGCGCTGCGAGGGCTTTGGGAGTGCTGCCACGACCTCGCGGTAGATCTTATCGCCCCCGAGGATGGCGATATAGAGAGCCAGCGCAAAGACGATGATATCCACGAACATCAGCGGGACCTGGGGAATGATACCGAGCAGGCTCTGCTCGAGAACCCCGACGATATCCTCAAGCCAGGCGTTTATGTCGAGGACAACTCCGGCGGCGTTCAGGTCGATATGCCGGCCGAGGAGCGATCCCGCCCATGTTACGATCGTCTGCAGCATCTCAAGAATTTCGTCCGTGTTCTCGAGCAGGACGGCCACCAGAAGGGCGAGCGTGGCGGCAAGCGCCGAGACGAGGCCCCCCGTCAGCAGGAACGCGGAGAGCCATGCGGGCATCCGGCGGCTGATCACCCGGTGAAGAGGCATCAGCACGACTGCAAATGTTCCGGCAACAAAGAGTGCTCCTGCGAGCGGCCAGAAGGCGAGGGCAGCTGCACCGGCGATCCCCGCAATGAGGAGGAACGTGAGCCTATCGATCCGCTTTCCACTTTCAGGCATATATAAGCAGGAGAACGCGTGCAGACGGTATAAAAAATGCGTTTTTAACTGGAGCAGGAGTGCCCGGCGGGCACGCAGAGCGACGCACCACCGGTCAGACCGGCGGTGCGCTGCATCCCGCCATCACTCGATGATGACGTTTAGAGTAAACGTAGTCTCATTTCCGGTCGTTTGTTCCCAGGGGCGCTTGTACACCGCAGCGAACTCGCCAGTGCCCTTCTCTATGGCGCCGTACTGCCACTCGTGCAGGCCGCCGGCACCGGGGATCTGCTCCGCGGGCGGGATGTACTCGTCGCTGATGTACTGGAGCCCCACGGACGAGGTTACGTTCCACATATACCCGGTCGTCGGGTTCTCGTCGAGCCTGATCGTGATGTTGCGTCCATTCGGAACGGTCACCGTCTGCCCGTTGTTCGTCTCGTTGTACACGAATTGATCGACAGGGGCTGCCGTGGTCTCCGCCGCAGTCGGCGTCTCCGTCACGGTCGGGGTCTCGTTCGCGCCGGGTCCGGTTCCTGTACAACCGGCTCCCACCATGCACGCCACAAGGATGAGGGCTGCTATAATGCCGTAGATTCTCTTCATCTGCACCATCAGACACTATAGCGACCCTATAGATATAAATACTTCTCCAGGCCCCGGAGAAGCGTTGCCTGCCGGATCAGGAGGATTCGGCAGGCCGGGCGAGGATGATGTAGTGGTAGATACCGGACTCTGCCACCGACTCCACACAAAACCCCGCCTTCTCCATAAGCGAGATCGCATACTCCTCGCTGAACCGTTTTTCGAGGGGCGGGCCAAACGGTTGCGGCTCCTTCCGCCAGTCCAGATCCACCACGACCCCGGTAGGTTTGACCATCTCCCGTGCACGCTCGAGTACCCGGGCGGGATCGTCAAAGTCGTGCAGGTCGATCCCGAAGAAGATGACATCGGCACAGACATTGCAGAGGATGATCTCCTCCGCAGGCCCATGGTGGAGGAAGATAGTGTCGAGACCTTCACCGATAGCCTTTCGGCGCAGCGCATCAAGGGCATCGGCATTGATATCGATCCCGATGACCCGGCCGAGAGGGCCGACGATCCTCGCTGCGGGCAGAGCGAAGAAGCCGTCGCCGCAACCGACATCGACGAACGTCTGGCCTGCTGCAAGCCCGATCTCGGCAAGGATCGACTCGGGGTTCTGCCATGCACGTCTCTGCCGTTCATCATGGTAGTGATGGCCGCCGGGGGTCATGCGAGAGCATATGCCCGTCCCGCGTATTGAATGTTACACCAGGCCCGCATGCAGAAGAGCAGAGTACGGGGATACAGCACCCCCGGCAGATCTCCGGACCTTACACCATGATTGCGGCGATAGAGCGTTGAGACTGAAATGGAGGACAAACCGCTGTTATTCGGAGTGACTGTGCAGGCGACGGTTGATCAGGCACTGGGTTCCCCGCTCCCTCGAGACTCCATTATAATTCAATCAATATAAAAATATCGCAGTATATATACTGGTCAATCGCACGAGCCGGGACGACTCCCCTTCCCGGTTGCCACAAACATTATATAAAGGATCTGCGGTATCTTCCCTGCCGACCGATTCAGGATACCGGAGTCCGAAGGAGGCATTCCCGGATCGGAGACTCTGGTTTGCAGGAGGGGGATTATGCGATTATGTGCACTACTGTTGACTGCTTTTCTTCTCATTTTACTCGTCATCCCGGGAATTGCCACCGCCGATGAGCCTACGGTGAGCGTCTCGAACTACACGGTCACACCCGCCGTGGTGCAGCCGGGGGATATCGGGACTATCACCGTCGTGCTGACCAACACCGCAACGGCCGCAACCCGCACCGAGGCGGCCGTCGAGACCGTTCCGGGACAGGGGCAGGTGACCACCACGACCAATACCCAGATCAACGCGTTTATCGAGGATGTCACCCTGCAAGGGGACGGGATTGATGTACTGACCGGAAGCTTCGGCCGGGTGGGCGCGCTAGGACCCGGGCAGTCCACCACACTCACGTTCCTCTTCCGTGCCCCTGCAGAAGACGGCATCTACTTTCCCGAGGTATGGGTCCGGGTCACCGGTGCGACAAGCGTGAAGTATCCCATTCCGGTAAACGTTAACTCGGCGTACTCGATCATAAAAAAACCGGCTATCCAGGTCGATCGGAGCGTTCCCGAGAGCGTAATCCCGGGACAGTCCTTCAATCTCACCCTCGTTCTCACCAACGACGGACAGGTGACGGCGAACGACATTACCGTCAACGCCAATGCAAGCACTTCTTCGATAACCGCCACCACCCCGCAGACATATTATATTCCCCAGCTCGCTCCGGGGGAGAATGTGTCCCGGGAACTGCGCTTCCTGACCGACACCGGAACAGCGCTCGGCCTGCAGCCGATCCTTATCACCGTCAGTTACCAGAACACCAACGGGAACCTCTTCCATGATGCCTCGACCGTGGGTGTTCCGATCCAGGGAGAGGCCGAACTCGGGATCGCCTCGGTCAGTACCACGCCGACCCGGATCACTCGCGGAGATGCGGTCGATCTCGTCATCAGGGTGGAGAACTCCGGCACCGGCGCTGCAAACTCGGTGCGGGCGACCATCGACGGTCTCCCCCTGGAAGGGAGCAGGGAGGCCTTCATGGGCACCATCGACCCGAACAACGATGCTCCGGCGGTCTTCAGCCTCACCGCGAATGCTACCGGGACGTTCGATTATACGCTGATAATCTCATACACCGATGATTTCGGAACACATACGACGGAGGAGGCACTGCAGATCGCCGTCGCCAGATCGGACAACACCCTCCTGATCGCTGCCGTCGTACTCGTGCTCGTCGCGGCAGCCGTCGCCTTCTGGTGGTGGCGGAGAAGGCAGCGGGAAGAAGACACAGTATAGGAACCCCGGTATGTTCGAGAATATCAAAGTGGCATCCTTCCTCGCATTCAAGCAGATCCAGCGGGGAAACAAAGGGACGCTGATCCTGACCATCATGATCATCGCTCTCATCTTCGTCAACCTGGTCTTTCTTCCCTCGATCATATCGGGGGTCGTCGAGACGTTCAACTCCCAGTCGATCAACTTCAACTACGGCAACCTGGTCATCGAGCCGCGGGAGGGCGATCAGTACATCAGCAACGTCGATACCCTGCAGAAGAAGGTCGAGCAGATCCCCGGTATCGTCGGCACCTCGCCCCGCATCTCCACCGGGGTCACCTACTTCTACAAAGGCAGGAACGCCCGGAGCACGCTCTACGGCATCAACCCCACGGACGAACGATCGGTCACGACGATCGATCAGCATATGGTTTCCGGAGAGTTCTTAAGCGACGGCGATACCGACCAGATCGTCATGGGGCGGACACTCGCCGGGACCGAAGGAGAAGAGGGCGGCGGGCTCCCGTCGCTCCAGGGCGTGCAGGTCGGCGACTCCGTCGAGGTCGCCTTCCCGAACGGTGAGCGGCACACGTACCAGGTCAAGGGGATCTACGAGACGCAGTCCATCAGCGTCGACAGTTCGGCCTTTATCACCACCAAAGCGATGGACGCCGTCCTCGGTCTCGATAATCAGGCGTCGCAGATCCTCGTCAAGACCGCCGTGAACGGCGAGGAGGAGATGTTCCGGACCCGCCTTCTCGCCTACGGCGTCCAGCAGCAGGTCTTCACCTACGAGCAGAAGGCGGCCGGGTTCGTCAACCAGGCCATCCAGAGTTTCGAGATCATCAATGCCATCTCCACCCTGGTCAGCCTGATCATCACCATCGTAGTGGTCTTCATCGTCATCTTCATCAACACGGTGAACAAACGCCGACAGATCGGGATCTTAAAAGCGATCGGGATCAACAAGCAGATCATCGTCAACTCGTACGTCATCCAGGTGCTCGTCATCACCTCCGCCGGGGCGGTGGTCGGGATCATTCTCACGAGCGGCGTCATCACCTATCTCACGATCAATCCCCTCGTCTTTCCGGGAGGCCCGGTCTATCCGGTGGTCGAGACGATGACGATCGTACAGAGCGTCGCAAGCCTCTTTGCCGTATCGGTGATCGCCGGGTACATCCCGGCATGGCAGACCGCCAGGGAAGATATTCTGGACGCAATTCAGAGGTAGCAGGCATGATCGTCGTCGAAGACGTCACGAGGATTTACAGACTGGGCAAGGTCGAGGTGCGGGCGCTGAAGGGAGTCTCCTTTACATCGAGGAAGGGGAGTTTGTCGGGATTACGGGCGCCAGCGGCAGCGGCAAATCGACGCTCCTGCATATCATGGGACTGCTTGATCGACCCACTTCGGGCAGAGTTCTCATCAACGGCCGTGACGTGCAGAAACTCTCCGACCGGCAGCAGACGCTCTTCCGGTTAAACCGACTCGGCTACGTCTTCCAGGACTACGCCCTGATCCCGGAGCTGACGGCTCTTGAGAATGTCTACGTGACGTCGCTTGCACGGGGGGTGCCGGAGGCCGAGTATATCCGGCGGGGAACCGAGGTGCTCAGGCAGGTCGGCCTCGGCGACCGGATCAATCACCGGCAGAGCGAGCTCTCGGGCGGCGAGCAGCAGCGGGTAGCGATCGCCCGGGCACTCGTGAACACGCCGAGCATTCTCCTCGCCGACGAGCCCTGCGCCAACCTCGACTCGGAGACCTCGAAGAGTATCCTCGACCTCTTCAAGCAGGTCAACGAGGAGCTGAACCAGACGATCATCATGGTATCGCATGAAAAATGGCACGAACGCTACTTCTGCAGGATCATCAATCTCAAAGACGGTATGATCGAGCATATGCAGGAATGCGAATCCGGCGAGGAGCCCGCCGGGTGAGAGGCGGCAGCTTCACCGCCTCTCTTCCGGCCGGAGTTCTTCGCGGATCTTCTGCAGGATGTCGTATGCCGCGTACCGGAACTCCCGTTCGACGTCCTCCCAGGTGATCCGCTCTTTCTCCTCGCGGGTAGGGTGCCGTTTCTCCCTGCAGGCCGGAACACCGGTGCGCGACGCGACGATGACCGGTCGAAGAATATGGATGTACCCAACAGTCAAAACCACGAAAAAGACGACAATCCCGAGCATCACCGCTACAGACGTTAGCGAGTGGGCGAAATCGACCCCGAAGAGATCGCCCGCAAGGAACGTGATCCGGAAGAGAAAGGCAACAAGGAAGAGACTCGCCGAGGCCGTCAGGACCGGGGAAGGGAGGTTCAGCGGGAACGGCAGCATCCGGAAGACCGCACCGATGAAGAAGAGGAACGAGAGGGTGAGGAGCAGCCAGATCGTTTCGTTCAGAAAATCTACGACGGAGTGGTATCCGGGGTCGGCGATCACGAGCGTCAGGAGATTCATGACGGCGATCAGGGCAAAGAATGTCAGAATACCGGAATAGCGGATGAAGAGTCTCCAGTAGATTGACTGATCCGAATCTCTGGCCATGGTAGCGTACTCCGTCGGGAATGCTCCTCTTACTCCTGACAGGATATAGCAATTTCCCGGTGCCGGTGCGTGACGAGCGAAGACCCATCCCCGACCGCAACGGTGTTTGAGGAGACCTGAAGGGCTCCTCTGAAACCGCGGATGGGGACGGCCGGATCGGATCTCTCCCGGGATCTCGCACCATGAGATCCATCGTCACAATTTTATATTCCTCATGCCATAGCCCCCGGCCGGTGAGAGGCATGAAACAAGTGGTGACCTACCGTTGTAAAGATCTCGGCCTCACGTGCGACTATGAGGAGAAGGCCGAGAGTGAGAACGAGCTGATGAAGCGCGTCGAGGGGCATATCCAGACCGTACACCAGATGGATATACAGCAACCGGAGGTGCAGGAGAAGGTGAAGAAGGCGATGAAGTAGGTATCTTCACGGAAACCTACCCTTTCTTCTCGATACGGCCGGATCGCTCTCGAAATCCCGGACCGGGGTGCACCTCCATGGAGGGAGCGCTGCCTTTATCCCTCACGACGCATATGGCCACTCGGCAAGGGGGTAAGTGATGGCTGAGACCGAATGGGTCGTGACGCTGAGCGTCAGAATGACCGTCCGCGGCGAGCGCTCGAAGGACGAGGCGGTTAAGGCCGCAATTGAGGCTATGCAGAAGAGTGTCAGGGATGGAGGAGAACTCTCGATGCAGGCGGTCGCACGGAGGACGACGAACCTCACCAACGAGGAACCGCTCTTTGGCATCACCTGGTAGGGACGGCAGGCCACGGAGAAAAAGGGGGGGCTACATTCCCACCAGGGGCTGGTGAAGGGGAAATCCTCCGGCTTGGGGAGAATTCCCGCTTCACCGGTGGTCATCCCTCCGTCCGGAAATGCGGCGAGGAGTTCTTCGGGTGTCCTGAGCGAGAACTTCGCACCGGCGAGGGCGCCGGTGATCCGGGCACGGGTCTCTTCTTTGACGTTCAACTGCTTCTCCTCCTGTACGTAACAACCTCCAGGATGCCGGGATGATCCTGCAACGCCACGAGCGGGGGGACTATATCATCACCGGAAAGGGATATACGACCCTCAAGGGCATCGACACCCTCTCCGCCACCCTGCAGCCATAGACCCCGGGACCCCCGCAACTCTTTTATTATTCCCGCGGCCTTTCTCCCACCCATGAGCATATTGCCCGATACCGTTGCAATCGATATCGTCCTCATTCCGCCAGGCCCGGTGGTGGACGAGGCCATCCGGATAAACCAGGCGCTGATCATGGGGAACTCCGACGGCGAGATCGCCCTCTCCCGGGAGGGATCGATCCCCCATATCTCCGTAGCCATGGCCGCGGTGCGGCGAGACGATCTTCCGGCGGTCACCCGGGCGATCGAACGGATTGTACAGCACTGCACCCCCATGACCCTGACGATCGACGCGATCGAGCATCGGTCGGCTTCGAACGGCGATCGGGTCTCGGCGTTTCACGTTCTGCGGCCGGAGATCATCCAGCTCTTCCACAAGACCGTGATGAACGCCGTCTCCCGGTACGCGGTCTCCGGCGCGACGCCGGAGATGTTTGCGGACGAGCGTGTAGAAGAGTCGTCGGTCGACTATCTCCGCCGGTTCCCGGAGACATCGAGTTTTTCGCGGTATTCGCCCCACATCACCCTCGGCTTCGGGGAGATCGAACCGCTTCTCCCCGGCCTCGACTTCCCGATCCGATTTGAGGCCACACGGGCGGCGATCTGCCGCCTCGGGAACCATTGCACCTGCCGGGAGATCCTCGCCGAGTTCGCGCTGACCCGAAACAGGGTATAAACTGACGCTACCAGTCCCGCCCGGCAAGCTCCCGGCTCCGGTAGAGCAGGCGGAGTTCTTCCCACCTCCCCCCGGAGGGCGGCCGGAACCGCCGGCCGGTGGGAGCAAGATCGAGGATCTGCTCCGGGCGGAAACACTGGAGGAGCGCCCGGTCGGTGTGAGCATAGCCGGCAAGCGAGGTTACGTCGTCCCCGTCGAATGCGATCGCATCGGGCTCGACCTCCCGGGATATGATCTCACCCTCCGGTGTGCGGTAGAGGAGCTGCACGACGACGTGCTCGACCGCCGCCTTCACCCAGGTATCAGGCAGGTTCAGAGACATTCTCTGGGATTTATAGTCTGGGATAAATAGATTGTGGGGGGGCAGGAAGGAGTGTGAGCAGCACACATGTGCCCGCTCGCCCGCACGACTACCGAACAGCAGCGCTGCGGAGAGGGGCGGTCCGACCATCACCGCATCCTATCCTCGTGATCACGGCCTGGTGAAACCCGAGTCCTGATTATCATCACCAGGGCGATTATCGGCACGATCTCCAGTCGTCCGGCCCACATAACGACAATGAACAGCCACTTCGCCGCCGGACTCATGGCTGGGCCGGCGTATCCCGTGCTGATGCCGACGTTGGAGATGGCAGAGACGACCTCAAAGATGACATCGCCCGAATTATAGTCTGCAGCCGGCCAGATGTGAAGGAGGAGAAGCGTCGCGGTCATCACCGCCAGTATGAACAGAATTGCGATGAGCAGGTTCTTCGAGACCTCATACTCTGCCAGGTGCTCCTGGATCGGTTTCCCGTCGTACCAGAGCGAGACCCGTCCCCGCCAGCCGATGAAAAGCCGCCGGAGCCACCACTGGAGCGTTTCGACGGCGAGAATGATCCTGGCGAGCTTGATCCCGCCGGCCGTGCTCCCGGCCGATCCGCCGATCAACATCAGGGCTGCAAGGAAGATGACCGTGACGCCCGGCCACTCAAGCGGATTCGCGTTCTGGAAACCCGTGCAGGTGATCCCGCTTACCACCATAAAGATTCCCTGCCGCAGGGCGGGCAGGAGCGGGATGCCGGAGAATGCGACCAGATCGTACGTCACGACGGCGCAGCCGAGAAGGGTGAAGGCCGAAGAGGAGGAGCGCCTGCTGGTCGTCAAGGATGCCGAACCGCCGCCGGTGGACGAGGAGGTAGTAGAGCTTGAACGGCAGGGCGCCGGCGAGCATGATCGGGATGACGAGCATCTCGAGCAGCGGACTATCATAGTAGAGAATACCTGCCGAGTGGACTGAAAAGCCCCCGGTCGAGATCGCGGTCATGGCGATGTTCACCGCATCCCAGAGCGGGATGCCGGAGACGAGGACGAGCCCGGTGCCGAGGAGCGTGAGCACCACGTAGATCTTCCACATTTGGATCCCGGTGGCCACGACACTGGGCAGAAACGTCTCGCTCCGCCCCTCGGACCGGTAGAGCCGGAACCGCGTCAGCCCGGACCGGCTGGCCATCGCCACCGTGAACGCGACAATCCCAAGCCCGCCCACCCACTGCATCAGCGACCGCCAGAAGAGGAGCGTGCGGGGAACGGTATCGACCGATACTATCATCGAGAGGCCTGTCGACGTCCAGCCCGACATCGCCTCGAAGACACTGTCGGTGTAGGGCATCCCGAGCCCGAGGGCGAACGGGAGCGCCCCGATGAGGGCGGCGACGAGCCAGATCAGGGCGACCGCGGAGAGGGCGACACTGACACGCACCTCCCCCTCCACCCGCGGAACGGATGCCAGGAGAAGACCGATGACCATGAACCCGAAGGGAGCGGACGCCATCGGCAGCAGGCAGGCAGCCTCGTCGTACCAGAGACCGACCAGGAGCGGGAGGCAGGCGAAGAGGCCGATGAACAGGAAGAGCTGCCCTACGTCGGAAGCAATGATCGCTAGCTGCCGGTAGCGCATCATCGCCGGGAACCGTCCGCCGGCGCCAGCATGAGACGGCGTATGGGCTGATCGGTGCATACAGGGCACCTGGTGCGGAGATAGGTAAGGCAGAGTTCCGCACCGGCACTCTCGATCCGGTGGAATATCAAGGTGTTGGTCGATTCCCGGATGCGCTCCTGGGGCCAGCGATGCCGAAGCCCTGACCTGCGCCGTCCGGAGGTCGAGTCCCCAGAACGACGCCACCCCCGCCATGGCTCTGGCGCCTCCGGCAGACGGTGTGCCGGCACCCGGATGAAGGGAGCGTTGCTCCCGATTCCATCCCTTTCGTTTCTGACGCTGCATGCCGGAAAAGGAACAGAATTTTCCTCGAAATCCTCGCTCTCCGGGTGAGAACGCCGGGTCATGGGGCTGCGTCGTACAGGGACAGGAGAATGCTTTATCGTGAATTGTGCGCGAACGAAGGAGGGCGGAAGAAGCACTCCGGCGCCGCACCGGCGAGCTGGACAGACTCCACCGGCAATTGGAGGCTGCGCACCGGGAGGCAAACCTCTACATGGATATTCTGGCGCACGATATCCGGAACACCGAGAACGTCTCGAACCTGTATACAAACCTGCTCATGGGGACCGTGGACGGAGAGCGGCCGGGTCACGGAGAAACTGAAGCGCAGCATACAGAAGAGTATCGAGATCTTGGCGCCGTCTCCACCATTCGCCGGATCCATCAGGCACCATCGGGGCTCACAGGTAGACCTTGATACAGTGATCCGGGGGAGCGGACAGTTCTCCGACAGCATCGTCCGGTATGACGGTGTCGCCCACGGTACGTGCGGACGACCTCCTCCCAGAGGTCTTCGCAAACTCATCGGCAACGCCATGAAGTACAGAGGGGCCGGTCACCATCCGGATCGACGTAGGACGAAACCGTCAGGTCGCGAGCGGCCTGGGCGTCCCGGACGACGAGAAGGATGCGATCTTCCCGGTACAGCAGAAGAAACGGGGCGTCGGCGAAGGGCTCGGGCTGTACCTCGTGCAGATCCTCGCCAAGCGCTACGGGGGAGAGATCTGGGTCGACGACCGGGTGCCTGGCCGGCCGGAGGAGGGGGCGGCGTTCCGGTTCACGCTCCGGCGGGCAGATCGTCTCTGGGCGTCAAGGGATGCAGCGGGCATTCCAGGGTTGCTCGACAGCATTTCCTGCAGTATTTATCGTTTCACCGCGAATCTGTGAAACAATGACCAGAATGCCAGTCTCTCGAGTGCTCCCCGTAGTTGTGGCGCTCATCCTCCTCTTCACCTGCACCGCCGGGTGCACGGTCACCTTCCAGATGCCCGACCTCCCCGGTATGCCGGAGCCAACACCGCCCTCGCCGACCGTCACTCCGACGCCGGTTCCGACCGAAATCCAGCCAGCGGCAAACGGCACTATCCGCATCGGCGCGTTCAACATTCAGGTCTTCGGCGTTACGAAGGCCGCGAAGCCCGACGTGATAGAGGTGCTCGCCCGAGTCATCAGGACCTATGATATTGTCGCCGTCCAGGAAGTCCGGGATAACTCCAGCACAGCACTGCCGATGCTTCTTGCGGCCGTGAATGCCGACGGCTCGAACTACACCTACATCGAGAGCGAGCGGCTCGGCCGGACGAGCAGCAAGGAACAGTACGCCTACTTCTACGACCGGCAGACCATCGAGCTGACGGCGGCCGGCGAGACGTACCCGGAGCCGGAAGGCACCGATCCCTTCCACCGCGACCCGTTCATCGCGCCGTTTACGGTGCGGAACGGGTCGTTCGACGCGGTGTACATCGTCGTCCACACCGATCCCGATGAGGCAACCGGGGAGATCGACGCCCTCGATACTGTGGTGGCGTATGCCCGGGGGGCATACCCCCTCGAGCAGGACTTCATCGTCATGGGCGACCTGAACGCCGACGGGTCGTACTTCAACGAGAGCGGCCCCTCGCCGCTCCGGGACGAAGGGTATACCTGGCTGATCACGAACGACCTCGACACCACCACGAAGAGCACCAACGCCACCTACGACCGGATCATCATCACCGGAGCGGCCGTTCCGGACTTCACCGGTGAGGCCGGGGTCTTCCGGTTCGATACCGCCTACGGGCTGAACCAGACGATGACCGAAGCGGTCTCGGATCACTACCCGGTCTACGCCATCTTCCGGACGGATCAGGATCAGGACTGAAAACCCAAAACCTATTTTTGTCCGGGGTCGGGAACGTTTCTTACGCTCCCGGCTCCAGCAGGAGGGCCCGCATGTACGGCCTCGGCCGGAGGACGCACCCGTATGTTTCCTGGACCGCGCCGCAGTCGAGCACCTCAACGGTCACGTCGCCGGTCGAGAAGCCCGGGTCATGCTCCCGCACCGTCCGGAGGAAAAGGGGCAGCCGCATGAACGGGCGTGCCGCCTCCGGCACGATCCGAAAATCCTCGAGATCGTCCTTGAGAGTCGATCTCCGGGCAAGGTACTCGTCGAAGTAGAGGTAGGTCTCAAACCCGTAACGTTCGTAGAGCGCTGCAAGGTCTGCAAGGCAGAGCCGCGCCCCCGGCTCAATGCCGATCGCGAGAAATCGCTCCTTCGTTCCCTGGCCTGGAAGTCCCTCGAACGAAGGAGAGGACCCGCAGGTAATCCGATCGCTCTTGTCGTGCATGCTCATCGTACTCATACACCAGAAAGAGAGAAAAACGTGAGGTTTCCCCCGATCCCTCATGCCCGGGTCAGGTTATTCCCCGCCTCTGCCGGCACCGGCGTACCCGGAAGCACGACCACCGTCTCGTTTGCGGTGTCGCTCCCGGCAGGGCCGCTCACCGTCAGGGTCACGGTGTAGTTCCCGGCTTCACTGTAGGTATGGGTCACGTTCGGCGATGCCGATGCATTCCCGTCACCGAAGATCCAGAACCACTCGTCGATCACTCCCGTCGACCGATCCTGGAGCGTGACATTGAGCGGCACAGTGCCCGTCTCCGGATCGGCACTGAACGCTGCTTCCGGCATCGTGGTCTCCGGGGTCAGGTTCCCGGTCATGTTCTCCTCGGGCGGCGGCAGAACTGTAACCGTCGCAGTATCGGTCGCGGTGCCGCCGGTCGCGTTCGTCACCGTCAGTGCCGCCGTGTAGGTGCCCGGGCCCGGATAGGTATATTGAACCGGCCCCTCACCGGTGGCGTTCGCCCCGTCACCGAACTCCCACGACCAGGCGGTCGGGTCGCCGGCGGTCGTCGCGTTGAAGAGAACGGTCAGCGGCGCCGTGCCGTTCGTTACGTTCGCGGTGAGATTCGCGGCGAGCGGCGGGAGACCCGTTCCCGGCGTCTCGCCGGTCTCTACCGGCGAGGCAGGCAGCACACCGTCGATCGCGTACAGGAAGATGTCCCAGTTTCCGTTCCGGTTGTCCTCCCAGACGATGTAGTTCCCGGAGATCGACGGATACATCTGATCACCGGGATCGTCGGTCACCTGCACAACCGTCCCGCGGGTCAGGTCATAGAGGAAGATGTCCCAGTTCCCGTTCCGGTTGTCCTGCCAGACGACGTAGTCCCCGGAGATATCAGGATACATCTGGTCGGCGGGATCGTCGGTGATCTGAGTCCGGTTCCCCGACTCGAGATCGCCGAGATAGATATCCCAGCTGCCATTCCGGTTATCCTGCCAGACAACGGAGAGACCGTCGATGGCAGGGAACTGCTGATCGCCAGCATCGACACAGACCGGCATCTCGTTGTTGCCGACATTCGACCAGTAGATGTCCCAGCTGCCGTTCCGGTTGTCCTGCCAGACCGTCGGGCCGTCAACCCCACCGAAGGCGATTGCAGGGTTCTCCTGGACGCTTCCCGGCATGCCGGCCGGAGAACCCGCCCCCTGTCCCGGGATCAGGTCGGCGACGTACGTCGTCCAGTTCCCGCTCCGGTTATCCTGCCAGCAGACATACTGGAAGGCGATCGAGGGATAGCGCTGGTCGCCGGGAGCCGTCGTCACCGGGTACTCCTCACCGCTGAAGGGGGAGTACCAGTAGATGTCCCAACTGCCGTTCCGGTTGTCCTCCCAGACGATCAGCCGCGAGATTCCCGAGACCGCCGGGTTCGCCTGGTCGGCGGGATCGGTCGTAATCTGTGTCACCGCCCCGTCGGTCAGGTTGTAGCGGAAGATATCGGAGTTGCCGCTCCGGTTGTCCTGCCAGACGACGAGGTCGCCCGAGATATCGGGGTTCACCTGATCGGCAGAATCGTTGGTGACCTGCAGGAAGGCGCCGGACGGCTGCTCTACGGACATGGTCGGGGTTGGCGTCGGCATCATCGTGGGCGTTTCATTCGGAGTCGGTGTGGGTGTCGGAGTAGTGGGAGTCACATTCGGTGCCATCGTCGGAGTCGATGTGGGTGTCGGTGTGGTGGGAGTCGCATTCGACGTGGGCGTCGGCGCCTCCGTCACCGCAAAGTCCAGCACCTCCTGGCGGACAATATCGCCGACGGTCGCTCCAACCTGCACCTGGTAGGCGCCAGCCTCGTTCGTGTTCGAGAACGTCCCGCTATAGGTGCCGTTGCCGGTTCCGTTCAGGAGCACCGTCTCGTTCGACCCGTCCGGCAGGGTGAAGAGCGCGTTCACGGTCGCATTCCCAATCCCGGCCGTATCGTTCCGGACCTCGGCGGTCACCGTGACCGGCTCGCCGCGTGCATACGCAAAGGCGTTGATGGAGGCCGAGAGTTCGATCGTAGCACTGACGGCAACGGTGCTCGAGTAATTGACCGTGACGTTCGCGCCGGTCGCATTAATAGCGTACATCCAGTTGCCGACAGGCGGGTTGTTCACCTGGTAGATCTGGTAGGTATCCGACGAGATGTAGGTGATATCCGGGCTTTCGGTGCCGGTCGGCGTTGCGGGATTGCGCTCGACCCGGGTCCCGTTCGGATAGTAGATGTAGTAGTTGATCGTCGTCTGCGGGCAGAGGCAGGTGAACTCGACGACCTGCACGGACGTATCGATATTCACCGTGTTCTGGACGGTCTGGTTCACGGAGACGGTGCCGGTGCCGCTCGTGACCTGATCCTGTCCCTTGATCGTCTGTTTGATGCGGTTGTAGATATCCAGGAGTGCGCTGCTCGTAGGAGCGGAGTAGTAGCGCCCGCCCGTCTGCCTCGCGATCTCGCGCATGAGCGCTTCGTCTGCATAGTCGGTCAGTGCAACGGTGTAGACCGGCCAGCCCTGCTCGACGTAGAGGGGCACCACCGAGAGCGGATCCGTCCCGGTGTTATGCACCCCGTCGGTGAGGAGCACCGTAGCCTTGCCGTGGCCCGGGATACCCCGCTCGGCGAGCTGATCGAACGAGGCCAGGAGCCCGCCGCCGATGTTCGTCTCACCGGACGAGTCGACCAGATCGATCGCGGATTTCAGCTCCGTCCGGTTGTTCCGGACGAGCGAGAGCGGTTCAAGCACCGTCGCGGCTTGATCGAAATCGACAATAGCGAGCAGGTCGTCGTTCGCCGCGAGGTCGACGAAGAGGCGGGCGGCATCAAGCCGGAGGTTCTCCGGGTCGGTGTTCCGCATGCTTGCGGAACTGTCGATGGCAAGCGCCACATCGACGGCCCGGGTGCCGTTCGGTGCCTGCCCGCCCATCCCAGTCGTCACCGAGACGTCGGTCGTCGAGGTCACCGAGGTGTTGGTGGATACCGAGACATCGGTCGAGGACTGGCCGCCGGCAGGGATCTGTGCCGCAGCAGCAGCCGACGGGAGAAGTACCACGATACAGGCAAGAATAACAAGGCTTATCAGCAGGATCTTTCTCATAGTGGTTCCTCCGGAAATACGATGCACCGGATCTCCCGGAAGCGAATAATGCCGGGTTCCGGCTGTCACGGGTTTCATATCGCTGTACCGGGATTACATTCTCCCAAATCGGAGCCCCGGCGCAGGGCGGAGATATAATCGGCATTAATTATATAATTTATGCCATAAATATGGCGCCCGGTCGGGAACACGCCGCCGCACCGGAGAGGCGCTTCTCTGTGCCCTTGTTAGCGGGGCGAGGGGCACCCCTTTAATCTACGCTCATTTCTCCCGCATTTCGGTGCTCAAAAGGTATATCTAGCAGTTCTGCATGATGACTACTATGCCTCCGCGACAGTTCGACAATGCCGAAACAGAGACGAACTACGGGTTCGTCTCGGGATCAGGCAGTGCCCGTGCAGTCGCCCCCGGAATCCCCGACCACATCCGGCATTCCGCGCTCCCAGCCGGCGGCAGCGATCTCGCGGCGAGAGAGGCACGGCTGCCCGGAAATCTCGCCTCCGGATCGGAGAGGGCGATCGGTGATCCGGAGATCCATATCCGGGCAGAGTCGACGAAACTTGCGCAGCAGCGGTCGGAGGTCTGATGGAAGGCCTTGCCATCGGACTCGCTCTCTGCCTGGTCCTCGCCCTCGTCTCGCGCAGCCTCTCCCTCCCACCGATCCCGTTCTATATCCTTGGGGGTCTCGCCATAGGCAGATCCGGGCTCGCTCTCGTGGAACCTACCATACTTTCCGACTACTTCACCGAACTCGGCCTCATCTTCCTGCTCTTCTACATCGGCCTCGAACTGAAGCCCGGTGAGCTGCTGCGGCAGCGCGGATCGATCCTCCGGGTCGGATGGATCGATCTGCAGATCAACCTGGTCGTCGGCTTCATCGCCGCCCTTGCACTCGGGTTCTCTCCCTTCGAGTCATTCGTGGTAGGCGCAGCGTTCTATGTCAGCAGCTCCGCGATTGCGTTCGCCCATCTCATCGAGAACCGGCGGTTCATCCTCCGCGAGACGGAGACGATCGTCTGGCTGATGCTCGTCGAGGACTTCGTCCTCGTCCTGATCATTATTATCCTCCACGCTGGCGAGACGTCTCCGATCGCCATTCTTACCGGAACGGTCTTTCTTGCGGGGCTCTTCTTCGCCATCTCCCGGTGGGGAAAGGAGCTGATCGGCGGCGTGCTCGACCGTGACGACGAGGTACCGGTGCTCCTGACATTCTCCGCCGTCATCTGCTCCGCGTTCTTCGCGAGAGCAGTCGGCATCCCCGAGGCAGTGGTCGCCATCGCCCTCGGCGCCGCTCTCGCCACGACGAGCCCGACACTCCTCGAACGGCACGCAAAACCCTTCAGGGACGTCTTCCTCGCACTATTCTTCGTCTTCTTCGGTATCTCGGTCGATTTTGCCGGGAGCCCCGGGATCGTACCCATTGCTGCCCTCGGTATCCTCGCCGTAGCCAGCAAACTCATCTCCGGGATGCTCATCGGACGGATGGTTTACGGGTCCTCCGTGGCCGGCATAGAGATAGGGAGCACCTCGATTGCACGAGGAGAGTTCTCGATCATCCTTGCCGCACTCTGTGGATCCGCCATGGTATCGTCCACCATCGCGGCGCTGGTCATCATGACGTCCATCACCGGGCCGTTTGCTGCTCAGTACAGCCGCCTCCTCAAAAAGCACTGGATCCGGTTCCACTCCCGCCATGCCCTGACCGGCATCACATCGTTCCTTCCTTGAGAACATTTTTTATCCCCGCCGTTCCATCCCGATTGCGGCCGCGGGGGAGAGATGAAGAAGATCAGATCCGAGATCGTCATCAACGCACGCCCGGAAGAGGTCTGGGCGATACTGATCGATTTTGGGGCATATCCTGACTGGAACCCGTTTATCAGGTCGATATCCGGCGAGGCAAGAACCGGGTCGTGCCTCGAGGTTCACATCCAGCCACCGGGGTGGAGAGAGATGATCCTCCGGCCGAAGGTTCTCCGGGCGGTCCAGAGCCATGAGCTGCGCTGGATCGGGCGCCTCCTGGTCGCGGGGCTCTTTGACGGGGAGCACCGGTTCACCCTTGAACCGCAGGGGGAGGAGAAGGTCAGGTTCATTCAGGCGGAGCTCTTCTCCGGACTGCTCGTTCCCATCTTCTCCAGAGTCATCGCAGATACGAAATGGGGATTTGTGGCGATGAACCAGGCGTTGAAAGAGCGTGCCGAGGCAGGCTCACCTGGCAGAGAGATAGGACGGAACCTGCAGGAGACCGCCACGCTCATGTCAGCAGGGTTTATCCCTGTTCGCACACATTTTTGGTTATCATGCAGCTCTCCGTGCTCGTCGACAATGCAACCCTCATCGATCGCTACTTCACCGCCGAACCCGGGCTCTCGTTCTATATCGAGGAAGGCGAAAAACGGGTGCTCTTCGATGCGGGCTACTCCGGAATTGTCATCGAGAACGCCCGGAAGATGGGGATCGATCTCCTCCGGCTCGACGACGTCGTCATCTCGCACGGTCACCTCGACCATACGTGGGGACTCGACGCACTTATCAGGCTGTATACCGAGGCGGCGTTCGAGGGGAGAGTACACGGAAAGCCGACGTTCATCGCCCACCCCGATGCCTTCCTGACGCGCAGCGTCGCCGGTATCGGGGAGATCGGGTGTCATCTCTCAGGTAGAGGAACTCTTCCGCCACGGCACGGTGCTTCTCACTGCCTCACCCCTCTGGCTTACGGAGAACCTGGTCTTCCTCGGCCAGATAGAGCAGCGGTTCGACTTCGAGGTATCACCCCCTATCGGCGAGATATATACAAGCGAGGGTGTGCAGGAGGACATGGTCGTCGACGACAGCGCGCTCGCCTGCAGGACGCAGGACGGTCTCGTCATTGTGACCGGCTGTGCGCATACCGGAATCTGCTCGACCGTCGAGCAGGCGAAGGAGATTCTGCGGCGACGACCGGATCGTCGACATCATCGGCGGATTCCACCTCCTCGACCCCTCCCCGGAGCGTCTCGCGGGCACCGTCGAGTATCTCCGCGATTGTGCGCCCCGGGCGGTGCACGCCTGCCACTGCACCGACCTTGCCTCGAAGGTCGCCCTTGCCCGGGTGGTGAACCTCAAAGAGACCGGCGTCGGGCTGCAGCTCTCCTGGTGGTGACGGCGATCAGGCGGAGAGAGCGGCGAGAGCCGGGATCTCCCCGTACTGCTCCTCATAGGCCATCACCGCCCGTGGCGCCCCGAGAAGGAGTCTCCGGGCCGAGTTATAGACGGACGGCGTCTTCTCCGGATCGAGGGTTGCAAGGAGATCGACGAGGATCCGCACCACCGGCACGTGGTAGCGCTCCTCCATCCGGTCGATGAACGCGAAGGCATCGAGCGCCCGGACGGTGCTGTACTCGTTGATCGGTGCGAGCCGGATCAGCACCTCCGTCAGGTACGCACGCCCCGCCGCGGTCTCGAGCGACTGCCGCCGGTTCAGGGCGAACCGGGCATAGAGTGCCCGTTGTTCGTTCGCCTGCTCGATGCGGAAGGCATCCGAGGTCTCGATCCGCCGGAGGAGCGCCACAAGATCCGCAGCGTCGCTTGCGGCCGTGGTGGCGAGAAACGTCTCCCAGGCAACGAGGTTCCGGCGTGACTCCTCGAAGAATGCGGTGAAGACATCCATTCGATCCGGTGCCGTGCTCTCGAGGTACAGGCGAAAGGCGACGAGCCGGTCGGTGGCGGCGGTCGCCTCCTCGAACTGCTCGCGGATGAGCCGGTGGCCCTCGGGGGTGTCGCGAGCGGCGAGCAACGCGAGGCCTGCATTCTTCACCTGGCGCCGCTTGATCGCCTCGATCTCGCGGTCACTGTACGAGCCGTCTTTTCGTGCCGGCTCCGCGTAGCGGCGGTATACCTCCAGCAGCGTCTCCCCGTGCCGTTCCGCGACCGCTCTATACAGGCGGCGGCGGGCGTCTGCAAGAGCACGGTAGCGGTGGGCGAACCGCTCGTCACCCACCGACTCGAAGATCGTCATGAACTGCCCGCCGGCCTCGTCCATAAGGGCGGCATCGCCGATGAGGGTTACGTACAGGTCTGCAAACCTATCGGACGGGTGTGCCGCAGGGTCGATGATCGAGCTGCACCTTCTCCGCGTCGGCGAGCCGGGAGAAAGCGATGAACCGGTTCACCATATCGGAGTCCTTCACGGCCTGGAGGGCGAGCTCCTCGCCGTCCGCCGTATCCGCGACCGTTCCGTAGAAGGAGTAGCCCCGGTTCAGCGAAAGGAACGCAGGAACATCCACATCCTCGAGGACGACCCGCTCCTCTTCCCCGGTCACCCGGATAGTCCGCTCGACGATATCGCTCCCGTCCCACCCGACCAGGGCGAACCGGAAGGGAAACTCCCAGATCCGGCCGTTCGGCAAACGGCTCTGACGCAACGAAAGGGTGAACCGCCGGGCATCAGCGTCGTACGAAGAGGCCGCGGTGACGGTCGGATACCCGATCTCCTTCAGCCAGACCTCCGCCATTCCTGATAGGTCGAGCCCCGAGACCTCCTCCATGCACCTGACCCAGTCCGCACGGGATGCGTTGGCATGCCGGTAGCGGGTGTGGTAGCAGGCAAGCCCGACCGCGAAGGTCTCCTCGCCCATAAGCGTCTCGATCATCCTGACGACCTCGGGAGCCTTGACGTAGGTCACCCCCGTGATCAGGTCGTTCGGATCATTGAACCCGTCCGGCTCGATCGGCATGGAGCCTGCTCCCCGGTCAAGGACGAGCGTGCCGTCCTCCGGCGAGAGGAGGGTGAGCACGGTCGCAAGGCGTGTGTAGGCCTCGCCGAAGAGGAACGCGTGGTACTGCTCTTCAACGTGAACCGTGACCGCCTCGTTGAGCCAGATCTCAAACGGGCTCCTCCCGGTCACCTCCGAGCCGTTTAAGTTGTGGTAGAACTCGTGCACCTTCACCCGGATCATATAGTCAAACGCCGTATCGGTCATCTGCGCGAAAGGCATGATCCGGTTCGTGACGATCGTGGTATTCCCGACGTTCTCCATCCCGCCGAAGTCCGAGTTCTGCATCCCGATCTCCCGGTATACCGACCCGGTATAGGCGTACCCGGTGGTTATCACCGCCGCGCGTTCGGCAAGCACCGCCCGGCACCGTTCGAGTGCTTCCGGATCGTTTTCCGCCTCTTTGATCGAGTCGCGGCGCCGGACGAGATTCCAGATATCCCGCCGGCTCTCCCGATCCCGGTACTGTCCGGGACCGGTGAAGAGATGCACCCACATGATCGCATCGGCGAGGATCTCGAGCGCCCGCCCGGCAGGAACCGGATCTGACCCGGGCGGAACCAGCAGCTCGAGCATGAACTGCCGGCCGTCGGGATACTCGACCTCGCGGCGGAACGTAGCGTAGGTGCCGACCCCGAGGAAGAAGAGGTAGGGAGGCATCGGGGTCTTCATGTTCGCATACGCGACAGTGCTCCGGTTCAGCCCGAGATAGACCCGAGGACCGGCGGGATCGCCGTTCGTGATCATATTCGTATAGTTATAGTCGGCGACGATCGTCGTCGTATAGGTGCATTTTGCGGTCATATCGTCAAGGCAGGGGACGAGCCGCTGGAATCCCCACTGCTGGCACTGGGTGATCTGGGTAGGCGGGGCGCCGGGCGGGGTCTCGTCGTAGTAGAGCCCTTCGAGAACATGCCGGGTCGGGCGGCAGATCGTCTCGGTGGTGATCGTAAACCGGGTGCGGGGCGGCACCGGCGGCGCGAAGCCGACGGAGAGGGTGGCCCGCTCCCGGTCGTAGGCGTAGGTGACACCATACCCCTCGGAGGCGACGCGGAGGATATCGAGATCCTTCGCGTTCAGGTCGAGCGTGGCGAGCGGCGTATCCAGTGTCTCCGCCGTCAGGTCGCGAGACGACGCGGGTATGCCCGTCGTAGATGTCGAATGTCAGATCCATATGCACGACGGTGACCGGAAGCACCCCGAAGTCACCCGGCCGGTACTTGAAGAGAGAGGTGGTGGTATCGGAATTCTGTTGGTTCATTGCCGCTTCACGCTTCCGTTCCGGGACACTCGGACTCCCCGGTGATCTTCCGGAGGGCTGCCCGGGCAGCGTAGCGAACCTCCGGCTCGTCGTCTTCGAGCGCTGCCGTGAGCGGTTCTCTGGCACGCGGATCGCCGAGCTTCCCGAGCGCCTCGGCCGCCGCCATCCGGACGTCCTTCTTCCGTTCGACGAGGAGCGGGATGACCGGCTCGACCGCCCGCCGATCGCCGATCTCGCCGAGCGCCCATGCCGCACCGCGCCGCACCCACCGTTCGGGGTCGGCCAGAAGAGCGATCAGCGGTTCCACCGCCCGCGGGTCCTGCAGTTTGCCGAGCGCGAGGGCGACGACCCACCGGACCTCATCGGAGGGATCCTGGAGGGCCCGTACCAGCGGTTCGACGCCAAGCGGGTCTCTGCACCTCCCGAGCGCTTCGGCCGCACGCAGGCGGTAGGGAACACTCTCGTCGTCGAAGCTGCCGGATCAGGATCTCAAAACTCTCCTTCTCCCGTCTCTCTTTCTCGGCGAGGACTCGTTTCGCCGGGCTCTCCCTATCCATCACCAATCACCGTTCCTTCCCATATGCCGCTCATTACAAGGTAGTTGCGGTCTTGCCCGGCCGGTCATTCGTCGATCTCCTCGGCTTCGGAGATGACGTCGAAGGAGAGCAGGCGGAAGTTGTAGAATCGCCCGTCGTTCGTGTCGAACTCAAGAAACACCATCAGCCCGTACTCCTCGGAGATCCAGAGCGATGACATTCCATCCTCCCCGAAGGGATAGTACTCAAAGCCGAGCCTCTCGAGTTCGCCCTCGATGGCGGCATCGTGCTCCATATCCACCGCCATCTCGTAGGTCTTGCTCAGGGGAAAGTTACGCTCCTCCAGGGCAGAGACCTGAAACCGGGCAGACTGCTCCTGCAGGGCTGTCCCTTCAAGAACAGCCTGAATACGATGGATAACCTCATCCACCTCATCAAACGGCATCAGATCGTATTGGGCTGCACCGGTATATCTCTGTTAAGGGTTCACCGGTCGGCAGTCACGCCGTGAGAAACATTCTTTCCCGGATACCGGACAGAGGTCATCAAACACCCGTCCGGAACGCTGCCCTGCGGTGGAACGTTCCGCAGATACCGATAAGATTGAATCATCCGGATATTCTGACGCAAATAACGAAACAATAAAAAATACGGGCGTCGATACCTCGCTAATGGCACCAGGCAGGCTCAAGATCGTAGTCTTCGGCGGGTTCAACGCCGGCAAGTCGACATTCGTGCACGCACTCGATACCGAAGCTCGCCACATCGAGGCCAGGACCGAGGGAGGGACGACGACGGTGGCGTTCGACTTCGGCCGGCTCACGCTGCTCGGCCAGAGGATCTACGTCTTCGGGACGCCGGGGCAGGAGCGTTTTGAGTTTGTCCGGGAGATCCTCTCGCGCGGCATGGACGGAGCGATCATCGTGGTGGATGCGACGGCGGGCATCGATGCAACGACGCTGCAGGTGTACACTTGGCTGAAGGAGAAGCAGATGCCTATCGCCGTCATGCTGAACAAATGCGACCTTCCGGGCGCAGCCCCCGACAGACTCATGGATGAACTCTCCGGGGAGACGGTCCACCGGATATCAGCACGGAGCGGGGAGAACGTTCATGCTGCAATGCATGCCTTCGTTGCCTCGCTGATCGCATAGGAGCGATGATTATTACTGGTACCGGGTTCACCTTCTGAGGGCAGGATCTGGTGGCAATGATCGGACAGAAGTATCTTCAGGATATATCCCGCTCCCTCTCCGTTTTCTTCGAGAGCGGAAGCGCAGACGACCTGATATCCTGCCTGGTCGGCGGCAGCAACCTCCCGGGAACCCGGGCAAACCTGGAGCTCGCCGGCGCCTTTGCAAAAACCGTCAGGGAGTATGCCGTGCACGATGCCGACGATCGGCGTATCCTCTGGAATCTCTGCGTGGAACTTGCATCCATCGCCCCCGACGATGCACCGACAGGCGACCCGCACGAGTTCCTCTCGTTCTGCGGTATCCGCGGCATCGGGGCGATCGGCTCGATATCACCGGCGTTCGCCGACCTCGCACTCTCGCAGCTCCACGAAGCCTCCGCCGATCCCCGCTGGCGGGAGCGGGAGGCAGTGGCGATGGGACTTGCCGATATGATCGCGGCGGTCAGGGAAAAGACTCTTGCCGAGCTCGAGAACTGGGTTGAAAGCGGTGCCTGGCTCCCGATGCGGGCGGCGGCGGCAGGGGTCGCCGATCCGGAGCTCCTCAAAGACCCTGCGGTCACCGAGGCGGCGTTGAAGATCCACCGGAAGATCCTGATCCGGGTATACACTGCCGTGGATCCCTGCTCCGGGGAGTTCACCGTGCTTCGGAAGGGGCTCGGCTATACACTGAGCGTCGTCGTCAGCGCCCGGCCTGAGGAGGGATTCGAGTACCTCCGCCAGCTCGCGGAGCTTGACAATACCGATATCAGGTGGATCGTAAAGGAGAATTTAAAGAAGAGCAGGCTTGCGAAGCAGTTCCCCAAAGAGACCGCCGCCATACGCGATATCCTCCTGCAGGGCTGATCGGCTGCAGCTGAGAAGGGAGGCGGCAGGATCATCCCACAATCGCCGATGCCTTCTCATCGAACGGGTTTGTCCGCATGGCAAGCGAGAAGAGGTAGGGGTAGTTCTTCTGCAGGTACTGCATGTAGTCGAGCCACTGGTGAACAAGGAGGCGGTAGACCCGGTCGATATCGCCGCAGAGGTGCGTAAGGTCGGTATCCGGCAGCAACTCGAATCCCTGGCGGCGCTCGAGCTCTTCGGTGAGGTGGAAGACGGCGCGGAGGAGTTCAGTGAAGGATTCGTGCTCGAGCAGCATCGGGTTCTCGAGCATACGCAGCATGAGATCCTCCCGTGAGGCGAGGAACTGCTTCAGCCCTGCGAGATCAATCCGGTCGATTGCAACGTCGTACGAGTAGGTGCGTAACTCCCTGTCCACCTTCCGGAACGTCTCCTCGGTCCAGTCGTCCGAGACGATCAGGCCGGTCTTGATCTCTGCAAGGTGCGGATCGTTATCGGAGAGGTAAGTCAAAAGCTTCGTCCCGACCGCCGAAAAGAAGGTCCCGATGACCATATTCAGTTTTTCAAGCCTCTTGCGCCTGTCCCGGAGATCGAGCATCTGGTGGATGACGAGCGTCACCAGCAGCACCTCGAGAGGGACGAACGCGATATCGCCGAGCGTATAGATCCCGATATGATGGAGATCGTGGAATATGAGATAGTGGAGGCCGTAGAGCCCGATGGAGAGAGTGATGAGCCCTGCCGCAACGGCGATCAGCCAGTGAGAATCCTTCATCCTATGCCGATCTCGACTCGCCTCCCTCATTAAGGGTGCTACCTCCCTCCGCACTCCGGCACCGCAGGCCGCTCAAGCAGGAAGAGGAGATTTCCAGGCTGAATGGACTCCGACATACCCTCCACCAGAGCAGAGGAGGGAAGGCCTGGAGGCCTCTGGCGTTCGCGCAGGGTCCTCACCGGGGTATCGGTGCTCCCGTTGCACGCATCCCCATCGACGTGCAAGCGATCGACGCTGCATGATGCGGACGCGATATTGAACGCCGCGTTCACATCGGCGTGATCGGCGTGCCCGCAGTGCGGGCACTCAAATCGTTTTCGCTGTCTGGTGCCCATCTCTCCGCACCGGCTGCAGTGCTTTGACGTACATGCCGGGTTGACGTAGGCAACCTGCACGCCCACTTTTCGTGCCTTGGTCTCCACCATCTTCTGGAGCTGGTAGAACAAGCCGTTATCGAGCGAAAACTCTATGGAGGCAGATTTCTTTCGCCTCCGGATCTGCCTTGTGCTGAAGAGCCTCCTTCAAAATACTGCGTTCACGGATCTTTGCCCGCCTGGCCTTCGTAGACTTCCTGAGCTTTCCGGTACCTCTCGAAGAGATTTCGGTACTTCGCGGCGGTGTGCGGAGCCTTCCTGCCAAGCTTCATCACCCTTGCCGCAGCACACCCTTCCTGCACACCCACCTTTCCACAACCTTCACCCCTCCCCGACTATGGTTCACCCGTTTTTTCACAGATCGAAATACCTCCATGCTTCGTCGATAAACAACGCCTGCATCCCAAACTTCATCGGCGCGACGATATCGTTCTCATAACTGTCGCCGATGAAAAGCGTCTCTTCAGGCGCAATCTTCAGCCGTTCGAGCGCCATCATGAAGATACGCGGATTCGGTTTCTTACATCCCACATCGGAAGAAAAGATCACAAAATCGAACCGATCGTAAAAGCCGAGCGCCCGCATTTCGAGCTCCGAGAAAACCCGCTGCCCATTCGAAACGACCCCTTTGGGAAGGTCCTGAAAGATATCGAGCAGCCGATGGCTCTTGGTATGGGCATGCAGTCGACGGAGTGAAGCTGCCCGGAACGAACGGGCAAGCTGGACGCCAAGCTGCCTCCCGTCGATCTCCCAGATGGCATGCTCCGCACAGATGGATGCGAAGATCTCTTCCACCCGGACATCCGGGTATCGCTCCCACGATGCCTCCATCTGCTCCTGCACGCGTTGCCTGTAGGTGTCACGCAATCGGTCGGGAGTTATCCGGACACCCTGGTAGATGAGCCAGTTACTCAGCACCTCGTAGGTCCAGGTACTCCCCTCATCGGTTTTGATGTCGATGAGGGTATCATAGCAGTCGAAGAGAACGCCCTTCACCTTTTTCACGTCAAACGGGACTTCAAGCATGCCTTTGCCTCCCTTATGAGATACTCCCGATGAGAAGGCGCCCAACCGAGCCGTGCGATCCGCATATACCCAAAAGCCATAAAGAACGGCAGCACGTCAGTCACCCGGTGAAAATCAGCCTCACCTTTGCTATAGTGCCAGAGGAAATGACCGATATAGGGCTCGCTCAGTTCACCGTTGCCGAATCGAGACGCAAAGAAATGCTTCATCTCGGCACAGAGAACACCCGGATCATGGACCGGATGCGCATTCCTCCATCCGCTTTCAAAATCGATTGCATAGACCTTTCCGTCGGAAAAGAGGTAATTGGCCGGGGTTGCATCCCCGTGAATCATAGAACCCCGGAAACCGTGAAGGAGCCCGGCATCCCACCACCTTCCAAGAAGGTGATCGAACTGCTCCCGTTGATCGCGATCCAGCCGATTCTGGGCGAGTACCCTATGAAATTGTTCGAATTCACGCTGAACGTTGCACGAACCACGAGTTCCGTCATGGAGCCTCCGGAGCAGCGCCGCAACCGACGGGAGGCGATCATGGAGCTGATGCTCCCGCCGGAGATACTTCCGGAGCGCTACACCCTCGATGTAGTCGGTCACGACGACATTGTGAAAATTACTCCGGTACGCGATCGTCCGGGGGACAGGGATCACCTTTGAAGCCCGTTTGAGGCGCCGGTATTCGTTTTTCATCGCTTTTTCTTCATCATACCGTCTCATCACGCCTGTCGGCTCACCGAAAAACTTACCGACAACGCTGACACCCTCCCCGGAGAACGCATACCGACACACTGTATGGGATGCCGGGCTGATCCGATACACCCCTACCTTGCAGTCCGGGTTCCGTATCCTGTCGTCGAGCACCTCAATCAACCAGTCCCTGAAGCGATCGCCCGGTTTCAGCGTATTTACATACTGCTCCGCCACGTTCCAAAAACCTCCTCGTGATCCGTTCGCATATCGCACCCCGGTGGTCGGCAGTTTTTATTGACAGTTCCCGTCCTTCCGCCGTCCTCGGCACGAAGATGGGCGGATAGCAATGAATGCACGGCACGCATCACGCCGCAGCACCCGCATATGCAGAGCGGAGTTCTGAAGAAGAACGCACGTACCAGTCCTTGAAAATTCGTTCCTCCCATGTTCCCCTCCTCCCGCTCACAGGAACCTTCCACCACATCAATCGACCAGGGAGTAAACCGATAACCCGGATGAGGTGTAAATACGTTTCGACCGCCGGAAGATACCGGCAACCTGCACCCGTACCGCCGGGGTGGAGCACAGAGAGGGAGAAGATGTGCCCGTGCCACCCACACATTATTAATTCATGCTGGTATTCCTACACTACCGGTCACCCAGGAGAATATCTGACCGCCGACAGACGGGGATACAAGGCCATGGACTATCACGTACTCTTTCACCTTGCACGGGTCAAACCGCTGACAGGATGGAGCATCGGCGGATCCCTCATCGGGATCGGCGTCGCAGTCTGGCAGGTGGGGTATGCCGGCGTAGACTGGCCGCTCCTCCTTCTGGCCGTGAGCTGCGCCATTCTTCTGCAGTACGTGGCACACCCCCTCAATGATCTGATGGACCGCGACGTCGATGCAGCAGCAAAGATCCCGGAGACCGGGCGGGCCAAACCGCTCGTGGCGGGAACGGTGACAGAGGCGGAGCTGAAAGCATTCAGCGTCGTCCTGATCCTCATCGCCGTGCTGATCAGCGGATATCTCATCCTCATACGGCCGCTTGCCCTGGGGTTTGCCCTCTTCGGGTTCTTCGCCCTCATCGGGTACAACACAGCCCCTCTGCGGCTCGCCTATCACCCCTACACCGAGTATTACCTGGCAGTTCCTGCAAACGCACTGGTCGTCGTAGCGGTGGCATATGTCGCTACGGAGAGCGTAACTCCGGTTGCAGTCGTCCTCGGCATCCTCCACGGCTTTGCAGCATCCGCATTCTTCGTCAGCATGATGTCGATGGATCTCCCCTCCGATATCCGGAACGGAAAGATCACCACTGTCGGAAGGCACCCCACCCTTCCATGGGGACTGATCTTCCCGGGGATCGGCCTGCTCATCGCTACAGCACTCATCGTCCTCGTTCTTCCCGGGGCGATGGGGAGCAGCGGCGCACTGCTGATCGCGGCGATCACCGTGCCGGTCTACCTTGTCCTCGCCGCCCTCGGCAGCCGGGTCGATGTCGTCCGCCGGGCGTATCTCCGGGGTGTCGAGGCAGCATTTGAAGAAAAAACCGGCAATCTCAGACTTTTGCAGCTTTACGTGAGCATCTTCTACTCGGTCGCCCTCCTGGCCGTCTGTGTGGGGGTGCAGCCCCATGGCTGACGGAACGAACGGCATGATCCCATTTTCTGCGTTTCTCGCCGGAGTCAGGCCCGCTATCGACCGGCGTATCGAAGGGGTGGCAACAGAAGACGGAACGCTTGACGAGGAGGTGATCCGCCTGCTCCTGAAGGGAAAGCGGATGCGGGCGGGGCTCCTCCTCTGCGTTCACCAGACACTCGCCAACGGCGGCGGGGGATGGACCCGGGCGCTCGATCTTGCCTGTGCGGTGGAGCTCGCCCACGCATCGAGCCTCATCCTCGACGACATGCTCGACGAGGATACGTCCCGCCGGGGGCTCGGCACCCTTCACCTCACACGGGGGCAGAAGCAGGCAATGCTGGATACCATCGGCGTTCTCTCCCTTCCCTATGCACTCGCCGCTCCGTACGGAGCAGAGTACGTCGCCATGCTCGCATCGACCCAGCGGAGCATGGCTTCCGGGGTGACGAAGGAGCTCTATCCCTCCCCGCACCTCCCGGCACCGGCGCTCTACGATACCATCATCACCCAAAAAACCGGCCGTCTCTTCTCGCTCACCGCAGCCTGGGGCAGTATGGCTGCAGGTCAGAGCAGCAGTATGACGGATGCGTTTGCCCGGTACGGCCTCCGGGTCGGGAGGGCGATGCAGATCGCCGACGATATTGCCGATCTGTCCCTGATCGTCTCGGGCAGGAAAGAGAGCGGGTTCGGGTCGGAGATCCTTCTCCTGCGCCGTGTCTGCGGCGACGGATACTGCACCGAACTTCTGCAGGAGAACAGGGGAAAACACCTCAAGCCCGTCCAGGTGCACCGTCTCTGGTCGACCGAGGGGATCGAACAGGCACTGACGGCGGCTCTTGACGCCGAGGTGACGGGATCGATGGAGAGCATCCGGCAGTTCCCGGAACGGGAGGTCTTTGTCCGGGCGGCCAGAGAGATCGTCGCCATGGTGCTTCGGGAGGAGACGCCCGGAGAACGGTTGCCGGAAACACTGGAAAACAGGATATAAATAACCATCCGATCAACGTGAGAAGGAGAAATTATGCCTGTCGTAACCATACAGTTATCAAAGGGTCGGACGCTCGAACAGAAGCGGCAGCTGGCGGAAGAGATCACGAACACGATCGTGAATACCCTCGGGGTCGACCCGAGCTGGGTCACCATCCTGATCAACGAGCTCGATCGTGAGAACATTGCAAAATCCGGCAAGCTCCTCAGCGAGTCGTAAAACCGGGTTACCCCCTTTTTCCTGCAGACAGCGCACGGCAACGATAAAATAGCCCGGACGAGCATGATGAGATACGGCACTCCGCCGCAGAAGGGATCCTATGGCACGCGACCTTGACGAGAGAGACCTTGCGATACTCAGAAAACTCGCTCCCGAGTACCGAGGGAGTCCTCTGTCCCGAGTCGGGGCACGCATTCCACTCGATACTCCCCCCGGTCTCGAATCACATCGCAGAAGACGACGCAGACTTCGCCGGGCGGATAAGCCGCCTCTCTGAGGATGACTGGCACTACCTCACCGAGCAGATCCTGAAGGGGCGCGAGAGCCTCTCGTGCATGCCCGAAGAGGACGTCGATCTGGTACTCCGGCAGATCACGACGCACGTCTCGGAAGAGACCGCCGATCGGGTCAGAAGACTCTACCACCTCTCTGAGTGCGGGATGCTGTAGTCCCGGAGCAGATCCCAAAATATCGGCCGATACCCGGCTGGAAGAACCTTCTTCGCAGGCGGAGCATCCCGATTCGGCTGCCCGGATGCAGAGATTTATAGGATAGCAGCCCCACCTGACCGTATGGAACTATCTGAACAGCTCACGAGCGTGCCGGGAATCTTGCGGCCGTTCAAGGCGTTCATAACCGAGGCCGGTCTTGCCGATGGCGACCAGATCGCCTACTACGGCTGCCCCGGTACCTGTACGCCGTTTATCGAACTGCTTGCTTTCTCTATCCGCGACCTGCTGCTCTCCCAGGTCTACGTACCCTACGTGGACGAACTCGGCGCCCGGAGCCTCAGGACGGTGACGGAGGTGGGGATGCAGGTGAGTGGGGAGCCTGCGACCGTCGATCCGGCCGTGATCGTCCTGATGGGGGGGTTGTCCATGCCGAACGTCCCCGTCTCCCGCGATCAGGTGTTGCAGGTCGTCGAGGCACACCAGCCATCTGCTCTGGTCGGCGTCTGCTTCATGAAGATGTTTGAAAAGATGGGATGGCTCGAGTCGTTCGACTTCGACCTCATCATCGACGCCACGATCGACCCGGTCAACATCTGGAGGTGACCGGAGCACCGGCGGTGCACCGGGCTGCCGGCCGCCCTATCTTCCGCAGGGTGAACCGGAATGCTGCTCCCGCTTCCGGCCTGCCGGTCACCCGGTCGTCAGCCCGGATCGTGCCGCCGTACCGCTCGACAAGCATCCTTGCGATGAAGAGGCCGAGCCCTTTGCCGCTCTTCGTCGTCCTCCCTCGTGTAAAACGGGAGAATATGCGTGACTTCATCGGATTGGGGACACCGGGGCCGGTGTCCTCTACCGTGACCTCGACATCCTCGCCGTCCTCGGCGACCTTCACGGAGACCCGCACGTCCGGGGCACCGAACTTGAGGCTGTTTCCGATGAGGTTTGTGAAGACCTCCGGAAGGAGGTCATCCGCAGCAACCAGAACCGGAGTTCCGTCGTAGACGATATCTGCATCCGGATGGTGGCTGATCTCGGCTCTGATGATCTCGTCGAGGTCGACCGTCTGCAGGGTGCAGTCCTGCGACCGGAGACGCCGGATGGTGGAGACATTCTGGATTATCTCGATGCTCCGCTGTATGCCGGAGCGGAGCTTCCTGACCATATCCCGATCCTGACCGTTCAGGGTCTCGACGAGCAGGTCACTGTACCCGAGGGCGACGGCGTTGGCGTTGTTGATGTCGTGCGCCATGATATCCAGGTAGAGATTGGCGTCCTCGTTTGCGACCCGCAGCGCCTCCTCAGCCTGTATCCGGTCGGTAATATCCTTCCCCGAGCAGAGGAAACCGGTGATCGCACCCGTTTCGTCACGAAGAGCGCTGTCCTGCCACAGGACGGTATACTCCTTCCCCTCCCGGGAGACGATCGGCATCTCCTTCTGATCGAATGCCGACGCATCCCCCGCCATGATGCGGGCAAACGCCTGCCGGGCTTCTTCTCGGTGCCGCTCAGGAACGACAGTGTCGAACCAGTTCTTTTCGATAAGTTCGGCCTCGGAGAACCCGAGCAGTTCGGATCCGCGCCGGTTGACGAGCCCGATCGTCTGATCGGTGTTGATGATGACGAGAAGGACGCCTGCGGTATTGAGAATTGTCTGGATACGATCCTTCTCGCGCTGGATCGTCCTCTGCTGACCCTTGAGCTGGTCGCTCAAGGTGGCAACGACGAATGCGATGACGATGAACATTAGTGCCCGGAAGTAGTCGTTGAGCGTCAGATCTTCCGGCCTGAAGAGGAGGCTGCTCGCGACGACGAGCCCCGCGAGGGACATGGCAACGAGGATACTCTTCTTTTCCCACCACAGGGCGCTGATAATGATGGGTATGTAGAAGAAGTGCGAGAAGACCGTGCCCAGCATCAGTACAGCATGGAAGTAATACGTCAGGAATACCGAAACGGTCAGCAGGACGGCCATGATTAGTACACGGTACTTCTCGTGCATCGCAGATCTACCTCATCCCTATCTGTTCTTCGCCATATTTATAATTATTTCAATATAATAATGGTAGCATATACCAAGATAGGAAGTATTGCACAGGACGCAGGGCTGTGATCATGATTTCGGGTCATAGGGCAGTATGACCGCAATTCCCGTTGTCAGAGATCATGTTGAAAGCAGCCGGCACGCACGGCAGGCGCTCCGGAACGGAACCACCGAGGGGCAATCTGCCCGCCGCTCCACCCACGTCACCCCCGCGCATGATCGGGGATCCCCGACACAGAACCGCATAGTACACCAGAAGCCCCCTCTCAGGCGAAGGAGAGCATTCAGACGCTGAAAATATTTAGTACAGAAGTGCGAAATGTGCGAAGATGCGGTTTGGGATCTGACGTCCGGGACGGTCGAAGGATCTGCAGTACGGCTCGGGGAGAACCTCGCCAGGCATATCCCTAGGGAGCAGCACGGCTCGTTACGAATACCATCCGGAGGCTCAAGAGCCGGAAGAAGCAGATCACTTTTTAGATCCCGCCCGGGCGTGAGGTCTCACGTCCCCCCCCTCCCCGATAGACAATCCCGATCTCGACAAAAGGGCAAATAGGTAACTCTAATCTGTTTTCAAAAGAAACAATGGGATTGAAACAAACCGGCGGGACACCCGTATCCGCATAGCCCGCCGGTTCACGGAACAGATACCCGGGCCGACGTGAACGGCCGGACTAACTGAACCGAAGAGAACTACTGGTGGAACAGCCGTGTCAGCAGACCTTATCAAAGCTTTGAAATCAATGTACTTTCCGGATACCGATATCCCGACACTTGCCGGAGCATTCCCCTCCTCCGTAACCGAGTATCTCAGGGAGTGCCCGGTTCCGGAGACCCGCGACATCATCGAGACACTCCTCTATGTTTACATCGCAGAGAACAGCTGCTACCGGAACGGCAAGGGGCAGGGTGTGGTCGAACAGAGCTGCTTCGCCTACACCTCAGGCCCGCTCTTCACCCTCAAACAGCTCGGCCTTGTCGAGGAAGGGAAATTCTATGGGATGACGGTCATCAGGACGACTTCCGCAGGAGAGCGGGTGGCCGCGCCGCTCATGAACAGCAGGCTGTCCGGGGTCGATATCGGGGAACTGGCGCGAAGCACCCACACCATCGTTCCGGTGCTGCTCGCCGGGACGGTAAAGGGGTCTGTACGTCAACAAGACATTTCCCGCATCGCTCCCGAAGAACGAACGGACGTTCATCAACTTCCTCTTGAATAACAATCCGTCGCTCTTCCGGGAGTGCGAAGGGTTCGCCGCCCGGCTGAAAGAGGCGGGGTGTGCGGCACTTGCATACGCTTACGACCTCGACGGCTGCCGGACCGAAGGGACGGCGTATACGTTCCCGCCCGAGTTCCCTTATATCCTGAAAGGGATCCTCGAACGCATTGATCCCAATACCCGCGACCGGTACGAGGCGCTCCTCGACGACCTGTACCTCCCGGTACACGGTCCTCCGATACCTGGCGACGGGAGAGGAGCTCGACCGGGTGAAGGCTTCGTCCGCCCATCGGAGGGAGCTTCTCCGCACCCTCGAGGTACTTGGGGACGCCGTCTGCATCCTCGAGCACGCCCCGCTAAACGACGAGGCAGGCCCCGTCAGGTGCCTCATCAGGGATCGCTCCGTCTACGAAAACCGCATTGCAGACCTCGGGCGGGCGCTCATGCGGGAGGTCGCGAGGGTGCTCGACGTCGAGGGGGCGGTGCCGAACACCGCTCCTGCCTGCGAGCCGCAGTTCGATCTGCACCCCATCTTCCCGGCACCGGAGGAGATGGGTCCACCGGACGAGGGCGAGGGCGCAGCATGCCCCGCACTGGAGGCTGCCATCGAGATCGAAGAGGTCCTGGATAGCCATCTCCGGGATAGTCTTATGTCTTCCGGACCGGAGGATGTCGAAGAGAGCGAAGAGGCCTTCGATAGCCATCTCCAGGACAACCTTACGCCACCTGCACCGGAGGATGTCGAAGAGAGCGAAGAGACCCGGACACCGGCCAGGGGGGATGCGGAGGGGGAGGCCAAAGATGAAGAACCGGAAGAGAGGCCGCCCCTCCCCGCACCTGCTGCTGTCCTGAAGGAGAAACCGCAAAAGAAGGCAAAGAAACCCCGGAAGGGGGTGGAGCCACTCCCGGTACCGGAGCCGGGAGAGGACATGGATATCTTCCTCGGCCATACAGGGGGGGAAGATCAGGTATTCTGGTCCCCGGGAAAGCTGAACAACGGACATATGATCATCCTCGGGGGGTCCGGGGCGGGCAAGACCGAGACGATCCGGTGTATCGCGGGCGAACTCAGCGCCAGGAACCTGCCGGTCGTGCTGATCGACTTCCACGGCGATATGGCCTCGACTGCAGGGCCGCTGCGCTCCTATAAGATCCGGGAGGGAGGTTCGTATTACTTCAACCCCCTCGAACTCGACGCCGAGATCGACGAGATCAGTCCGCTGCGTGCGACGTCGGACTTCGTCGACGCCATCTCCATCAATTTTCCGACATTGGGTATCCAGCAGCGCCGCAAGATCAAGACCATCATCAAGGATTGCTACCGGATGGGTGGGATCACCGGAGACACCGCGACCTGGTCACGGACGCTCGACTTCGACGATATCGAAGCGGAGATCATGGAGTGCGAGGACGAGGCTATCCCGGCATACCTCGAGGATATCTTCGACTACAAACTCTTCTCGGGTGATGAGAAGATCGCAATCCCGACCATTCTCTCCGGCGGAGTAACCCATATCAACCTGAGTGCCCTCCCCGAGAGCCTCCGCTCCCTCTTCGCCGACCTCTTCCTCCGCCGGATCTACTACACCCTGCAGGCGATGGGGGAGATCCCGCGGGGAACGGAGAACGAGCTGGAGAAGTTCCGCCTCTTCGTCATCGTCGACGAGGCAAAGTCTCCTGGTAAGCCAGAAGAGCGGCTCGAAGGCGACGGTCAAGGCGGTCCTGAACAAGTACGCCACCGAGATGCGGAAGTTCGGTGTCTCCCTGATCCTCGCGTCCCAGCTGATCGCCCACTTCAACGAGGAGATCCTGGCCAACATTGCCGTGAAATTTTGCATGCGGGCAGAAAATAAGAAACAGGCGCAGGAGAATGCAAAGTTCTTCGAGGTGAGCGAAAAAGATCTCTTAAACTTCCAGCCGGGAGAGGGAATCCTCATCATCGGCTCCGAGAAGATGAACGTGCGGATCGTTCCGACCATGGGGCGGAACCTGCAAGCCGTGGACAACCCTTATGTAGAGGAGTGACCACTCCCTGCACGAACCCGGGAGAGATACCGTATGGCAGTCGACGATGCACTGAAGGAGTATCGGGAGCGGCGTAACTTCGACCGAACGCCAGAGCCGCCTCCCGAACCGGAGAAAACCGGGCGACAGTCTATCTTCGTCATCCAGAAGCACGATGCCCGAAATCTCCACTACGATTTCAGGCTGGAGGCGGACGGGGTGCTCAAATCCTGGGCGGTTCCGAAGGGTCTTTCCACCGACCCTGCAACGAAGCGCCTCGCCGTGCCCACCGAAGACCACCCGCTCGAGTACGCCGGGTTCGAGGGGATTATCCCGGCGGGGGAGTACGGGGCAGGCACCGTGCTCGTCTGGGATAGGGGCATCTACCGGAATGAGACCGAACGGGACGGAACCCCGGTCTCCGTCCGCGAAGCCCTCGAGAGTGGCCATCTCTCCGTCTGGCTCGAGGGGGGGAAGCTCCGCGGCGGGTATGCCCTCACCCGCTTCAAGACCGGCAGGGACGAAGCCTGGCTTATCGTCAAGAAGAACGACGCCGGCGCGAACCCCCATCGAAACCCCGTCACCACCGAACCGCGATCCATCCTGACCGGCCGGACACTCGAGGAGATCGCAGCGGGCAGGCAGGCATGAGGCAGGAGCCGGGTCCACCCGACCGCCGTGCTCCCGGGGAGATCCCGCTGGAGATGGGAGAATACATCTGCCCCATCTGCGGCAGGATCTTCTCCACGCATGCCGAGCTCCACCGGCACGTCCTGAGAGAGCACGAAAGCCCGCCGGGACTCCGGTAATACCAACAATTTCTACCCCCGAAGCGGGCAGGCATACCGCACACAGGAACGTATGCGGCCCACCGCTCTGAAAAGTACCTGCTGCTCATCACGACTCGGCCCCCGACCAGCGTCCCGGGCATCTCACACACGGATGCAAGCGGCCCCGCCCGACATGAACACCTCCCAATGGCTCCCGATGCCTCCCCCGGAAAGGTGGCAGTCACCCCACCCGCATCCACCATCGGCGGACTCTCCGGCACAGACTGATCGGAGGTGGATTTGTGTTGAAACGCAGGCATCTCATGCTGACCGCGATTCTGGCAGTTGCATGGATCTCGAGTACCGGGTGCGGCACCATGACGGCGGTGCCGCCGTAATCCAATATGAGGGTTTGCCCCGCTGCCCCGGGCAGAGGGAAATTGGACTGGCAGGGAGTGTCCGGGGGCATTCCGGTAGTCATCAAGCGCATCCCGGGGTGTATCGTCCCCGGGCAATCTCCAAACCTGATCCGGCAAAAGAAGCAATTACAAAACCCAGATACCCGATGAATCGGTCGGAAGCCCGCCCAGGTAGTATCGAATGCAGGTGTCCTCGATCACCCAGAAAAGACCGGTGGGGGCATGAGAGAGAGAAAAAGGACTTTGGGCCATTAGCGCATACATAGTAATAATAGATCAAAATTTTTACATACCAGAGTGCAAATAAACCGCGGAAAGTCATTTTTTTCTAATTAGGGCAAAAATTCGCATTTTATTTTGCAAGGCACACGGGATACATCGAGGTATCCCGAAACAAACAGCGTATTATCATTAGCACGATAAAAAAATTTAAAACCTGAACCGTCGACAACTACTTAGATCATTTCGATCGGATGGAATTTCTCACAGGTGAACAAACATGACAACCAATGTTATGGCAAACAGCGCCGTGGCTAACAACGCCGCGGCATCGATGGTAAGCGATCAGGAGATCATTGCGGAGTTCAAGCAGCGCCAGGCCTGGGGGCTCTACATGAGCGTCGACCTCAAGGAATGCGACCCCGCAGCAATCAGAGATGCAGAGAAGATTCACCAGTTCGTCGTCGAACTCTGTGACCTGATTGACATGAAACGCTTCGGCGAGCCGCAGATCATCCACTTCGGCCCGAACGAGAGGGTTGCCGGCTACTCCATGACCCAGCTGATCGAGACCTCGTGCATCACGGCACACTTCGCGAACGAGACGAACGGAGCATACCTCGACATCTTCAGCTGCAAGGAAGTACGGCCCTGCAAAGACCGCGGAGTTCTGCAAGACCTTCTTCGGCGCAAAGTCTGTTACCTACAACGTGCTTTTCAGAGACTAAACAGAGCATATTTTCACCCCGGATGTATTAACCGAAGAAATATGTTGAGAGCATGGGCTCTCGTCCGGCGTGAAGGGTGGATTGTTCGCATCCATCCGATCGCATCTTTTTTCCCGCTGCGCAGAACGGAGCAGCGAAGCGTCGAAAGCCGGCAGCTCCGGAGAATGGCGGTTTTTAAGAAGGGAACTGCAAAAAAAGAGTGGTGTTAGGGAGTCTCGTACGGGTTCCGGAGAGCCTTCGGCGTTCCGTCCGACTTCAGACCGAACGTCTTGCGCTCGTCGACGTGCTTCTGGTTCTTCGTGATCTTCTCGGTTGCGAGTTTCTTCACGAGGTCGAGACCGGGCTTGACACCTGCCATGTCCTTGGTCTCGAAGAGTCCAGCCGCCATGGCGCCGTCCCAGACAGCGTTACCCTTCATCGAGCGGACGAAGACGGTGCTCCATCCGTCGGGGCTTCCGACGGAACCGGTCGAGATGTCGGCGAGGTTTGCAACGTAGTCGAGGCAGACGTGACACCCGGGCTGCACATACTTGTGGATGAGCTTTAAGGGCATCTGGCTGACTGCGCCGCGCTCGGTGTAGACCGTGAACTTGCCCTTGCCGATGTCCATCTTCTTGACGGACTCCATCTTCTGGTTGCAGTGATCCTCGACGATCGCCTCGAGTGCCTGGTAGGAGAGGTTCTCCATACAGTAGATACCGAGGACGAGGGCGATCTTGCTGTCGACGTCACGCATGCCGATCGGGTAGAGCTGGCACTTCCGGGTTGCCTGCACCTGGCAGGGCGTCCCGACGATACCGACACGGTCAAGACCGTAGCTGCGGGTTGCCTCCTTGATCAGCTGCAGGTTCGGGCTGATGGTATACCGGGTTCCGGCTGCCGCCAGGAGTTCTTCCTTCGTGGTTACGACCGTGGGCTGAGGCTTCCAGGGCTCGTCGCTCGGGCCTGCAACGATGGCACCGTCGATGATGCCTTCCTCGAGTGCATAGGCAAAGAGCGTGGTGACAATACCTCCGTCCTGGGCCTTCTTCTGGATGTCCTTGTCTGCCGACCGTGCGGATATGACAGACTTGTAGTTGCCGAGTACGTCCATTTTGGTCACCTCACTTCATAGCTCCGTTGATGGCATCGATGATACCCTCATAGTTGTTCATGACGTCGAAGTTGAACCAGCTCCTGGGGCACTGCGCGTAGCAGGCGCCGCACTTGATGCAGAGGTCGCGGTTCACGTTCGGCTTGCCGTACTCCATCGTGATGGCACGGACGGGGCAGGTGCCGGCGCAGGTACCGCATCCCATGCAGAGGGACTGGTTGATGACATCGTACATCAGGTCGCATCCGCAGGCCTCGTCACCGCGCTGTGCGAGCTGCATGAGCGGCTTTAGGTATGCGGTTGCGAGCTGCCTTCTGCTCGTCGTTGCCCTTTAAGAGCAGGTAGGCCATGACGGCGATGTTCCTGATTGCCTGGGGGCACGGGGGACAGGACGGCAGGTACAGGTCGACGTCCACCACTTCACTGATGGGGACGAAGGCTTCCTGACCAGGCTGGTTCCACTGGCCACCGCGGCAGAACCGGGTAATGTTGCCGTATGCCGCACAGGCACCGTAGGCGACCAGGACTGCCGACTTGGCTCTTGCCTGTTTGAGTTCTTCTACCGAGAGTTCGTCGTTCAGACAGCACGATCCCTCAACAAGGCACACGTCCATCTCGGGGACGTGGCGCACATCGACCAGCGTCAGGGCATAGACCAGTTCCGCATAGTCATCGAGCAGCTTGAAGAGACCCTCGTAGTTGTCTGCCAACGTCACGAGACATCCCGTACATCCGCTCAGGTGTAATTCACCAATGGTTATCTTATCTGCCACAGGCTTTTCCTCCTTAAGTTCAATATCCACCTTTTGTTCGACACTCACATCAGAGGGCTTCACTGCAGGTTTCGTCTGCGGCAGGCTCGCTGCAGGCTTCTCCTCCGGCGTCTTCCCCGTCGGCACCGGATCCGGTTTTTTCACCGGTTCCTTCTGCTCCGGTTCGTCGCGGGGTTCCCCCATGATGATCCTTTTGATGGTTGATAGCAGCCCCATAATTTACCCCAATCTCTTCGAGTACAGATCTGTACCGTTTTGGGAATGGCCTTTTCAACCTCCTCAGTGAGCCCTAACTCAAACTCATGGCTGACACGCTTCGGCTGGCATCCGATGATCGTGATATCGATCACATCCTTCAGTCGCTGCAGCGGTTCGGAGAGATCCCACGAATGGGCATCACGATAGGAGCCCGGCGGCAGGTCTTCCGGCCGTATCTTTGCGAGGTCACCGGGGTTTCCGCCGAAATCGGCGATATCCACGATGATTAACTTCTTGACCGGAACTTCCCCATCCTCCATCAGGGTGAAGAGGAAATGCGGGGCACCGAGCCCCGCATCGATCACCTTGATATTGTCGGGCAGTTGCAGTTTCTGGAGTTCCTCCACTACGGCAGGTCCAAATCCGTCGTCTGCGAAGAGAGGGTTTCCGCACCCTGCTATCACGATCTCGCGGAATAGCATACGTGTACACTCACTGAATGAGTTTCTGGGCCACTATCCTCTTGTCCTCATCAACCACCAGCATGTGTGTGGCACACGACACACAGGGGTCGTAGGCACGCACGATAACTTCCGCGAGACGCCAGGGTGCACCGGTCAGTGCACGGCTGCAAGTGGGGAAGTTCCAGGTGGTCGGAACGAGCATCGAGTAGGTACTCGACGCGGCCGTCCTTGACCTGAGCCATGTGGACGTCCGTTCCGCGGGGGGCTTCGTTTGCCGCCCAGCCGAGCGAGCCGTCACCCTGCGGGATGTAGTCCGCAACGACATCGCCGGAAGTGTTCAGTGCATCACAGTGCCTCGATGATACCGTAGGCAGTCTCGGGGAACTCCATCTGCCGGGCAATCTGCAGGCCGATGGCACCCTTCTCATCGTAATTCTTGTACTGAACGAGACGGGCACGCGGTCCGACCTCGACGGGCTGGCCGTCGTAGAGCGGAACGCCGGTGCAGGCCTGCATCTGCGGCCAGGTCTTCGTACCTACGGGTGTGGTTCCACCGATGGGGTAGTTCGGGTCAGCCTCATCGACTTCCATCTCACCCATGTACCAGTCCCAGGGGCGCACTTCGGTGAAGCGCTCGGGGTACCAGGATGGGTTGCAGTCCAGGCTCGAGCTGCCGTAGACGGGAGCCGTGGCCATGTAGCCCTGGTTGTGGTAGCCGAGGTCCTTCGGGATCGGGACTTCGGTTCCGCCGACCTCAGCCCAGTCACGGTTCTGGAAGTTCCGGAGAACCGCGATCATGAACTCCATCTGGTCCTGTGCAAGGACACGTGCCTCCTTGGCAAGGTCGTAGATCTTGGCCTTGGCACGGGGGGTGATGTTCGTGTACATACCGCCGACGCGGGGGTTGCTCGGGTGGATGGCCTCGCCGCCGACTATCTCGCCGATCGTCTGCCCGATCTCACGGAGCCGCTGGATCCGGAGCGCAACGCTGCGGACGGGCTCTTCCTTGGTGAACGGGTTGATCTTGGTGTCGGTGCCGGGGATGTACATGTCCGGGAGCGTGAGAATATTGTGGATGGCGTGGCTGTGCATCCTGTTGGCACACTGCAGGATGTAACGCAGCAACTTTGCGTCCTCCGGGATCTCACACCCGATCGATGCTTCCATCGACTCAACGCCCGCAAGCGTGTGGGCAATCGGACAGATACCGCAGACCCTCGATGCTATCTTAGGGACCTGCTCCATCGTTTTGCCGATTGCGAGTTTCTCAACGCCCCTCACGGGCGTGATGCTGAGCCAGTCTCCGCGCTCGATAATACCTTCGTCATTGACCTTCAGGACGAGCTTGGAGTGGCCTTCGTGTCTCGTAGTTGGGGAAATCTCTACAACTTTCGACAATTATATCGCCTCATTCCGATATTTTGGTGTTCTGTTTGCTATACCGGGGTTACCACACAAATCTGTACAGTAATACGTACGAGGTACGTCAAAATGACTTATGACGAAAACAGAGTTTATACCTTTCGTTTTAGCACAAAATGTGTTAGCACAAATCGCTAAAAAGGTAACACGGGATAGTATTATTCATTGACGAATTATAAAAATTATTTAATACATACCCTGTTATTACACATAGTCCCCAAGTTCTCCGACGAGCTCGGCAATAGTGGCCTTGCGCTCTGCGTACGCGTCGTGCTGGTGGATACTCTCCTCATTCGTCTGTTTTATCGTCACAACCGAGTCACCCGAGATCTGCCTGAACTGGACAATAACCTTCTTGGCCATCTCGCGCACGCAGTCTTCCACGAATCGTGGGTTTTTATGCGCCTCCATGACGACGTAGCTCTCGTCCCCACGCTTGAGGAGTTCGTAGATACGCGCGCTCATCGAGTCTTTCAGGATCTTGATGATCTTCTCGAGGCTGACGTGCTGGTCGTCGTCGGTCTCGATGGCGAGGAAACCCTTCCCCCGCTGGTTGTGCGATGCCATCGGCACCTCGGCGAGGAACCGGTCGATCGTCTCATCCCCGACGCCGAGCCCCGAGAGGACGTGCATCGCATGGTCCTTCATGATGTTCTGGGCACAGGGACAGGCGGTCATGCCGGTTACTTCCGCACCGATGCTCTTCCTGATGATCGGAGACCCATCGTTCCGCTGAGCGACGGCACTCGCGTGAACGTTCACCACTTCCTGGCAGTTCGTCTCGCTCACCGGCGTCTCGCGCCGGACCATAAACTGGCTCACCATCCAGACTTCGGTACGCTCCGCGTACTCGTGGCGGTCGAGCAGCCGCCGGGCGACGACGCTGCAGAGGTCTTCGATCTCCTTAACTTCACCGTCAGTAGCCTGTTGCAGCACCTCGTCGATGACCTCGAAGTTCCGCGAGAGGTTCGCACCTTTCAGGCTCCCCGGCAGGTCGACGAAGACATCAAATGTGGATATGAATATAACCGGCCGTTTGCCGGGACGTGCAACCTCGACGAGTTTTTTGACGTTTTTAACGCCGACCCGTGTCAGATTAATTCGAACATCCGGGCAGGTCGATTGAACATCCGGTAATTCCATTGCAAATCCTCAATAGATTATCGATAAACAGGTTCACAAGCATGAACCTTAAAATAATCTATTAAGAAAATCAACCGTCGTCTCATATAATATTTATCAACCTTGCTGCCGATATCATTCTGATATCGTATGGTACAAAAATACTACGAATCTGATGCAGACCCCCGCGTTCTCGAGGGGAAGACCATAGCCGTGGTCGGCTACGGATCTCAGGGCCGGGGGCAGGCACTGAACCTGCGCGATTCCGGCCATCGTGTCATCATCGGCCTGCGGCCGGGTGGCAGCTGGCAGAAGGCGTCCGAAGACGGGTTTGACGTCTACCCGGTAGCCGAGGCAGTGAAACTCGCAGACATCATTCAGATTCTGCTTCCCGACGAGCACCAGGGCGCAGTATACCGTACCGAAATTCTGCCGAACCTCGCCCCGAACAACTGCCTTATGTTCTCGCACGGGTTCAACATCCACTACGGGCAGATCGTACCCTCGCCCGATGTCGATGTCATCATGGTCGCCCCGAAGGGGCCGGGGCACATGGTGCGCCGGACCTACGAAGAGGGGAAGGGCGTCCCGGCACTCATCGCCATCCACCAGAACTACTCCGGTAAAGCCAAGGCAATTGCCCTTGCCTACGCGCAGGGCATCGGTGCGACCCGGGCGGTCGTTCTCGAGACGACGTTTGCCGAGGAGACCGAGACCGATCTCTTCGGTGAGCAGGCGGTGCTCTGCGGCGGCGTGACCTCCCTGATCAAGGCAGGGTTCGAGACCCTCGTCAGCGCCGGGTACGATCCTGAGATGGCATACCTCGAAGTCCTGCACGAGCTCAAACTGATCGTCGACCTCATCTACGAGGGTGGGTTCACCAACATGCGGGACTCCATCAGCAACACCGCCAAGTACGGCGACCTGACCCGCGGGCCTCGCGTCATCGGTCCTGAGGTCTACATGGCCATGGAGGAGATCCTCGAAGAGATCCAGAACGGCGAGTTCGCCCGCGAGTGGATGCTCGAGAACCTCGTGAACCGTCCCGTCTTCAACGCTCTCACCCGGGCGGACGAGGAGCACCTCATCGAACAGGTCGGCGCCGAGATCCGCGATCTCATGCCCCAGTTCAAGAAGTGCTGAGCACCCATCCATCTCTTTTTCCCGGAGAATCCCGATACCCGGCAGCATTTTATACCAGGCCTGCCCATTCGTGCTGCCGGGCTCTCACCTGCCGACACTGCTCCGGTGCCCTGAAGTGAGTGTGACGGGCTATGGATCGGGTCAGATCCGAAAGATACCCCCGGGAGAGCGGGTCTGCCGGTTGTTCGCGGTCGATACCGGTAAATACCTTCCGGGAATACCACCGGGTATGGCCGTCTGCATCATTTATCACTCGGAGACCGGAAACACCCGGAACGTAGCCGAACGGGTTGCCCGGGAGACCGGTGCCGACCTCGTGGAAGTAAAGGATCTCACAGGCTACTCGAAGGCGGGGATGTACCTCAAAGGCGCCCCGAAAGCCATGCGAGGCGAGAAGGCCGACATAAACCCCGCCACCATCGACGTTTCGGGCTACGAGACCGTCGTCCTCGGCAGTCCCGTCTGGGCGTTCAACCCAACACCGGCCGTCAACGCCGCCGTCGCTGCCCTGCAGGGGATCGAGGGGAAGACTGTAATCGTCTTCTGCACAGCGGGCGGAATGCCAGGCAAGACCCTCGAGGCGATGAAGGCGATGCTTACGGAACGGGGCGCCACCGTCCGTGGGGCGATCTCGTTCACGGAGCGGGATCTGCAGAAGGCAGAGGCAACGGATGCCCTGATCGACCTTATCAGGCCACGGGCAGCCAGCAGCACGTAACGTGCCAAAAGCGGCAGAACCATCTTCCTCCAGGACAGACGAGATGGCACTATGCAGACCGAACTTGTGATCGAATGGAGACACCCTGCAGGCGATGCCGGGGCGACCTCGGTGCGGTGCGGCGAGCACGGGGTGGTGCTCCGAGGCGTCCTTGCAGAGATCGCCACGCTCCTCGAGATGGAGGGGATCACCGTGACCGTCGTCGAGACGCCCCTCCCGAGCGCGGCGGGTGCAGGCATCCTCTTTAACGGAACGCCGCTCGAGGATCTCATCGCGGGAATGGAGATGCCCCCCGTCCCCTCATCACCCTGCGCCTCCTGCGCCGGATGCGAGGACGAGGGCGCGTGCCCCGGGGGCGAAGAGGGGGCGGTCATGGTTCCACCCGACCTCATCGGCCGGGCTGCGCTCAAGGCGCTCGGCCGGGAATGAGCGAGGGCGACGAAAAGACTCACTCTTTTTTGCAGATTTTGAAGTGAACGGAAAAATAGGGGGCGGTCAGTACCCGCATGATCCGGGTCGTGGTCGAGAGCGCCGCCTCGAGCTCCTCCGGCGTTATGGCAAAACTCGTCCCGTTCCAGGTGACGGTAAGGGCGTCGCCGCCTGCCCGGCCGATGACACGGTGCTCGATGCCGGCGAGGGCGGAAGTGTCCCTGCAGGCGACCAGGAACCGGCCGTAGGTCTCGGAGAAGAGCTCCTCGATCGGATCGCCGGGAAGCTCCACCGTCGATCCCGGTGCAAGCTTCGCGAGGGCGGCAAGGAGACCGCCGCGGGAGAGATCGGTGGCGGCGGTCACGCTACCCGCCCGCACGAGATTCCGGACGGTTGCCACGATGCCCGGGTCGGCGAGAGCGGGCGCCATGCCGCCGCAACCCGTCACCGCGTCGAGGACCGAGCCGCCGAAGTCGGGTTTAGTGGTGCCGATGAGGACGAGCAGGTCGCCGTCTCCCGCAGCCGCCCACCGCCGCACCTCATCGCTCCGCCCCGCCATACCGAGGGATGGGGTGGGCTTGATCTGGGTCTCAAGCTCGTCGCTCTCATTGTAGAGCGAGACGTTGCCGCCGACGATCGGGATCGCCATCCGGCGTGCCATATCCCCGAGCCCGATGACGGACTGCTCGAGCTGCCAGGCGATCTCCGGGTGGACGGGGCTTGCGAAGTTCAGACAGTTGACGATGCAGAGCGGATCCGCACCGAGGCAGGCGAGGTTGCTTGCATTCTCGATGACCGCGTTCGCCGTCCCCTCGTAGGGTTTGAGATAGATGTGATGCGGGTTGCAGCCGCAGGAGAGGACAAGCGCTTCTCCCTCGAGCCGGAGCACTGCGGCGTCGCCTCCGTGAGAGACTGTCCGGAGCTGGACGTCCTTATCATACTGTTCGGCCACCCAGTCCTTCCAGGCCACCTCCGGATGGGCGAGCACCCGGAGGGCGAGCTCTTTACCGGGGTTATCGGCCGGGCAAACGCAGTCTCTGCCTGATACGGCCGTGTCTCCCAGGCACAGAGGGGAGCGCCGGCGACCAGAAGGTCGATCGGAAGATCAGCGGCCGTCTCACCGTGGAACGTCACGATATACCGGGGCTCTTCGATCACCTCGCCGATATCGCTCCACCGGAGATCATACTTCTCGGCGATCGTGCCCATGAGGGCGACGTCGGCCGCCTCTACCTCAAGGAGCATCCGCTCCTGCGACTCGGCGAGCATGATCTCACGGGGCGTCATACCCGTCTCCCGGAGGTGCACGCGGTCGGCGTGGATAACGGCACCGAACGTGCTCGCCATCTCGCTTGATGCGCCGGCGAGCCCCGCCGCCCCGAGGTCGCGGCAGGCAAGCACCTTGCCGGTCTCCGCCATCTCGAGGATCGCCTCGATCAGCAGCTTCTCGGTGAAGGGATCGCCGACCTGCACACTCGGCCGATCCTCCGCCTCGGCATCCTCCGAGAGATCCCGGGAAGCGAACGACGCCCCTCCAAGGCCGTCACGCCCGGTCGATGCCCCGACGAGGACGAGGTGGGCTCCCGGCTTCTTCACCCGGGCGGTCAGGAACCGATCGGGGCGGACGGTGCCGACACAGACGACGTTGACGAGCGGGTTTCCTGCATAGCAGGGATCGAACCCGAGCTCCCCCCGGACGACCGGAACGCCGATGCAGTTCCCGTAGTCGCCGATGCCGCTGACGACGTGCTCGAAGAGGTAGCGGTTCTTCTCCGCGTCGAGCGTCCCGAAGTAGAGCGGGTCCATAAGAGCGATCGGCCGGGCTCCCATTGAGAGGACGTCACGGACGATACCTCCGACGCCTGTCGCAGATCCGTCGTAGGGGTCGACATAACTCGGGTGGTTGTGGCTCTCCATTCCGATGGCAATGGCACAGGTATCGCTGAACCGTACGATGGCGGCGTCGTCCCCAGGTCCGAGCAGCACCGCAGGTCCTTCCGTCGGCAGCGTCTTTAAGAGAGGACGGGTGGATCGGTAACTGCAGTGTTCACTCCAGAGGTTCTCAAAGCAGGCGATCTCGACCTCGGTCAGATCGCGCTGCAGGGTTGTTCGCAGCAGTTCAAGGTCCTGGGCCGGTAACATAGTGAAAAAAGGTGTGGCTGCTACCTACATAAGCATGTCCACGAGCACCGGCAGGCAACCTTTTATTGAGGTTTCACTGCCCATGTATACGTATGACCGCCTCATACGAGGATCTTCTGAAGAAGGCCTATACCAATATCACCGAGCCGACCGCGACCGAGGAGCGGTTCACCATCCCCCCGCCGCGTGTCTTCATCGAAGGAAAGACAACCGTCCTTGAAAACTTCGCCGAGATAGCCGATACGCTCAGGCGCGACCAGGATCACCTCATGAAGCACCTCCTCTCCGAGCTCGGCACCGCCGGGAAGATCGACGGGAACCGTGCCATATTCAGCGGAAAGTTCGAGCAGGAGCAGATCGGCACGATCATCAAGGGTTACGTAGACGATTACGTCATCTGTTCCGAGTGCGGGAAACCGGATACCCGACTCGTGAAGGATGCCCGGATTCTCATGCTCCGGTGCGACGCCTGCGGAGGGCACCGTCCGGTGCGGAAGCGGAGAGCCGCCGCCGATGCCTCGGAGTCGTCGAAACTGGCTGAAGGAGCCATTCTGGATGTCACCATCCAGTTCCTCTCGAAACGCGGCGACGGCGTGGTCAAGATGGATCGCTACACGATGTACGTCGCGAACGCAAAACCGGGCCAGTCCGTCAAGGTCAAGATCACCAGGATCGCAGGCTCGATCGTCTTCACTGAGCGGGCCGAGTGATCAGGGTTTCCTGATCTCGACCCACCATCCTGCCTCTTCTTCCCGGATGCAGTACACGGCAACGCCGCTTTCTTCGAGTTCTTCCATAAGAAGGGACTCTGGCAGGCTGCCGCTCCGGCGCTGTATATCCTCATCCCAGCGCGGGTTTTTGCGCCGCATCTTTGCAAAGATCGCTTCGCGGAGCGGAGCGGATCCGAAGCTTCCCCCGATGTAGGCGACGCCGCCGGGAGAGAGCAGCCGCTCGATCTCGGCAAATGCATGGGCCCGGTCGGCCCAGAAGAAGAGTGACCCGCGGCTGACGGCAAGGGCGATGGTGCCGGACTTCACCGGCATGGTGTGCACATCGGCGACGATCGGGTCGACGAGCGATTCTACCCCGCTCCCAGCAGTGTTCTCCCGGGTGAAGAGCGCCATCGCCGGGTCACTGTCGAGCGCGATGCAGGGCAGCCCGCTTTCCCGGGCAAGAGCGATGGCGAGGAGGCCCGGACCGCTGCCGATATCCATACAGCGGCCGCTCCGTATCCCCGACCAGCCAAGGAGGCGGTGGGCGATGACGGGGTAGATCGGGGCGAAGACCTCCCGGGCGATCCGGTTGAAGCCTTCGGCGCTCTTCTGCATACGCCCGGATTACTTGGCGTTGATCGCCGCGAGCTCGCGAAGCAGTCCTGAGGCATAGCCGGAGAGCCTTTTTGCAGCATCCTGCACCGCATCGAGCGGAGCGCGATCACCCTTTGTGGTGACGATGAGTTCGGGGTCGGAGAACTTGAACGGCTGCTTGTACTGCGCTACGTCCACGGCAGGGTCTTTCAGCAGCTCGTCGGTGAGGGCATTCATATAGGTGTTGCCTTCGCCTTCGAAGAGAATCCGTGCCTTCTTCTCCTCTAGCTCCAGAACTTTGATCTTAATGGCCATATGTACCCTAGGTATGGGGAGCGGAATTCCCATATACGTATGGGTCAGGCCCGCCGGGATGACAGGTCACCGTTTCCGGGGCGGGGCGACACCCGCATCACCGGAAACTACCCCTACCACCGGAAGCATTCCATATCGTAGCCGGCATGGGGCATCCCGAACGGCACCAGGTGGCTCATATGGACGACCCGGTAGTCCCGGGCGCCGACCGATTCCGCGAGCCCGACGGCATCGGCGTAGTTCATGTGCTTGTGAATGGAGTAGCCGGCAGGGGCGATGCCGTCGACGAGGAGAAGGTCTACGCCGCAGAGGAGGTCGCGACTCTTCTCCGGGATATCGAGCCTGGTATCGGAGGTGTAGGCGATCCGAACGCTGTTGTGCTCAAGAAGGATGCCGACGGTGTAGACCGACGGGTGGTTGACGGGAAAAAAGGTGCACCGGACGCCGAAGAGGTCGAAGGGAGTGTATGCCTCGACGGGATGCTGCGGAAGCGGGAGGAAGTGGAAAAACTGCGTGCAGTACCTCCATCACCGGCGGGGGAGCGTAGACGGGCGGCATCCCCTGCACCCGGTAGAACTCGCCGTAGCCGACGAAGTGGTCGTAGTGGCCGTGTGTCCAGACGACGGCGTCGATGTGAGGGGAGCATGCCCGCAGGAGCTGCTGGCGGAGGTCAGGCGAGGTGTCGATGAGGATATGTCTGCCCCCGACCTCGAGGAGCAGTGATGTCCGGAGGCGCGTCCTCCCCGACTCGAAGGCCGCACGGCAGGTCTCGCAGGCACACCCAATCTTCGGTGTCCCGATGGCGTCGCCGGTGCCGAGGAGCGTGAGGATCAGTACGTACGCCGGGCCAGTGCCCCGGATCACATTCCGCTCCTCGACCCGGAGCAGCCCTTGTTCGATGTCGACGGGCTCGAATCCGGCGGCGGTGCTCCATCAGTGCGGAGATTATCGCTTCTTTCATCATCATCCGGAGGTCGGAGCCCGAGAAACCCTCAGTCCGTGCGGCGAGGTCGGAAAAGTCGCAGGTGCAGTCGACGGAGGAGCCGACCTTCTCGAGGATCTGCCGGCGCATCTCCTCGTCGGGGAGCGGGAACTCGACGATATCGTCGAAGCGCCGCCACGCCGCCTCGTCGAGCAGCCGGGGGTGGTTCGTTGCGCCGATTAAGAGGACGCCGTTCTTCACGAAACTGATCTGGTCGATGTTCTTGAGGAGCATATTGACCGCCCGCTTCATGGCACCGTGATCGTCGGAGATGCGGGTCTTTGCGACGAAGTCGAACTCGTCGATGAAGAGTATGCAGGGCGAGAGTTTCCTGGCGAGTTCGAAGATCCGGTCAATGTTCTTCGAGGTCTCGCCGAGGTACTGGGAGGTGACCATGGCAAGCCGGACTTCGAGGAGGGGCATGTGGAGTTCGCGGGACATCGCAAGCGCGAGCGACGTCTTCCCGGTGCCGGGCGGGCCGACGAAGAGGAGCCTGCCGAACTCGTAGATCCCCCGCGCCCTGAGGAAGTCTCGATTCTCAAGGGCGATGCCGATCTTCTGGATGGCTTCCATCTGCCGGGGCGTGCAGACCAGCCTGTCGAGAGAGAACTCGATCTCGTCGGGGGCGTTGATGATGATGAGGTCGCGCGCCTCCCGCATCTCCTCGCTCTCCCCGACAACCCGCGAAACCCGGGCATCTAAGTACTCCTTCGTATCCTCGAACCGGAAGTTATGCTTCCGGACATCCTGATAACTGACGGAGATGGAGTCTTTTCCCTCAAAGAAGTATGCAAGAACCGGGTTCTTCTCTATCCGGGGGGCTCCTCCCTTCTTGATAAACCAGACGGTCGCAGGGTCGAGCGAGGTGACGGAGAGACGCTGCCCGAACTCTTCATACCCGACGAAAGGGTTCTTCCGGATCGCCTGGACGGCGGCATCGTCACCATCGAAGACCTTCCTGATCGCCCCTTCGCTCACGAGCAGGGGGCGCTTGACCTCCGGGCTGCCTCCGCTACCGGCACCGAAAAATCGCCGGATCTGCGGGTTTAGATCGTTTATGTCGAGATCCTGGTTTTTATTGAAGATCTCCGCCGTGAGCAGAATCTCCATGATACCAAGGACGTCGCTGCTTCTCTCTTGGCTGGACATAGGTCTGAACGAATATATGGGCGCGCGGGATCGATAAGCGTAGCTACCGGGTGGTGACGGTGCATCCGTCTTCGATGACGATCAGGGTATGCTCCGCCTGCGAGACGAACGAGCCCGGTGTATCGTGGAGAACCGGGTAGGACTGGAGCGTCTGCGACCGCACAAGGCTCGCGAGGCCGATATCGACCTTATCCGTGTGCACCCAGCGGCGGGCGAACGGGAGGCCGCGGGACGACCTCGCCACCTCGAGGATGCGTTTTGCCGAGGGGAGCCGGGCGGGTTTCGTCGAGATCTGCCGGAAGATCTCGGCCCGCGCGCGTTCGGTGACCCGGCCGCTCCCGGTCGTAGCGAACGGTTCGATGGCGACGACCATCCCCTCCTCAAGGACGGGGCCGCCGGCGGTGGCGATGTTCGGGATGTTCGAGCCTGCGTGGAGATCGAAGCGGCCAAGGCCGTGGCCGGTGAGGTTTGCAACCGGCTTATAGCCGAGCGCCTCTATCTCGCGCTGGATCGCGGCACCGATCTCGCCGGCGGTTATGCCCGGCCGTACCGTCGCGATCGCCGCATCGAGGGCGTTTTTCGATGCCGCGACGAGCGATGCGTGGTTGCCGAGATCGACGGTCAGTGCCGTGTCGGCGATGTAGCCGTCGAGGTGCACCCCGAGGTCGACCTTGACGAGGTCACCCCGGGCGAAGAGACGCTCATCTCCCGGTGCGGCGGTGTCGTGGGCGGCATCCTCGTTGAAGGAGACGTTCAGGGGAAACGCAAGCGCTCCCCCCTCTTCGATCACCAGTCCTTCGACATGCTCAACCATCTCAAGGAGCCCCGCTCCCTCGCGCACCCTCTCCGCTCCGCGCCGGAGCGCCTTCGCTGCCAGCGCTCCTGCCTCTCTATACAGGTCATATTCCTCGCTCTTCATAGTATAAGCTCCATTGGATACCGCGTGAACCGGTCAAAACCGTCCGCGCTCACCGCCCCCATATCCTCGAGGCGTACACCGCCGATCCCTTTGTAGTAGAGACCGGGTTCGATCGTCACTACGTTGCCGGCGATAAGGGTCTCGCCCGTGGGCCCGAGAGAGGGCTGCTCGTGGACGTCGAGCCCGACGCCGTGACCGAGGCTGTGGATGAAACCCTGGGTGTCGGTCGCATACCCACGTTCACGGAAGAACTCGACCACCCGCTGATAGAGATCCCCACCGCCGGCGCCGGGTCGAACCAGAGACGATGCCATCTCATGAGCGTCACGCACCGCCTCGTACATCTCGCGGATCTCGGGGGAGGGCTCTCCCCATACCACTGTGCGGGTCATATCGGCGTGATACCCGCTCTTTTCGTCCTGCGGGAAGATATCGATGACGATCGGCTCTCCTGCAAGAAGCGGCCCGCTCCCGGTATGGTGAGGGGACGCGGTGTCGGGGCCGCAGGCGACGATCGTTTCCCTCGCCACGCACCCGAACCCGAAGAGCAGACAGTGCATCTCCGCCCTGACCCGCTCGGAGGTGAGCGGTTCGCCGCCGTGATGGAGGACGCCGTCCACGGGGCGGGCGCTCCTGATCAGGGTGACCGCCCGGTCCATCGCGGCCTCGGTGGCACGCTGCACCGACCGGATACTGCTCAAGCTCCTCCGGAGATTTGACCGCACGCATCGCCTCGACCGTACCGGCATCGAGCATGACCGGCACAAACCTCTCGATCTCGCGGGCAAGCCCGAGCGGGAAGCGCTCCGGCACCAGCACCGCCCCTCCTGCCAGATCTCCAATCATGCGGGCGGTCGCCTCAGTCCGGCTCGCCCCGTCTTTGAGGTATTCGAAGAATCCTGCGTCGGACCGGGTGAGGACCGCGGCGCCGGATTCGCGCACCGCCCGCTCGTACTCCATCTGCGGTACGATCAGCATTCCCCGCTCACCGGGCTTTTTGATGAAGACCACCGGGTCGGTCGTCGTAAATCGGGTCAGGTAGCGCACGTTCGCATCCGCCGACGGTCCGTACGCGACGTATGCGCACGCCCCCGCATCTCTGATCGCCGTATCCAGCATAGTCATCCCATTCTCTCTTCCGGTGAAACCACAAGTACTTTTACCATCATGTTCAAGTATGAATGATGGATGAGGCAACCAAACAGGTCTTCAAAGGGAAGTTCGTCATCCTTACGGTGATGCTGAATATTATCATCCTCTGTGTTGCGATGGGCGCCTTTATACTCTTCCGGTACTCGTCGAGCACCGCCGCGATCGCCCTCGGCGTCGTGCTGCTCGCCGTCGCGCTGGTCTCATTGCTCTCGTTCCGGAAACGCTACGGCGCGACGAAACTCTGGCTCGACGAGCACGCATCGTGAGGCGGCATGGGGCAGAACGACAGCAGCGGGAGTCCGGCAGGTATGCTTGAGAAACTGAAGTCCGAGATTGAACTCGTAACCCGGCACCTGCAGGTGATACGGGCGGTCGCCGAGCACCAGCCGATCGGGATTATGAAACTCTCGGACATCCTCGACCTTCCCTATCACCGTGTCCGCTACTCGCTGCGTATCCTCGAGCAGGAAGGCTACATTCGCGCGTCGCCGGCAGGAGCGGTGGCGACCCCGCGTGCCGAAGAGTTGATCCGGGCTCTGGACGGTCAGGTCGACGACCTCATCGGGCTCCTGCAGACCCTCAGGGAGGAGAATTCCCGCAATCTTTAATAGGCTTGCCGCAGACCTTAATAGAGCACTTTGTTGTGCCGCCATAACTCAGTTGGTAGAGTGGCTGGCTGTTAACCAGCATGTCACAGGTTCGAGTCCTGTTGGCGGCGTCCTGGAGTCGGATTCGATTCCTTTGCTTATTTTGTGTACTATTTCCCTGACGACCTTCCGTGCCCAGCGTAGCCTGGCCGCACCCGGAAGGCTATGAGGAGGCCCTGCTCCCCGGTCAGAGTTTCGGGACCGTGCATTCGGAGCAGAGCGGTATGGCCTGCCCGGAGAGCTTCGCTCTGCGGAAAGCCACGTATTTTTCGCCGTTCCAGATCTCTGAAAAATTCTCTTTCAGAATATTGCCGAAATTGAACTTCTCAGGGTCCGGATAGCACGAACAGGGCACCGCATATCCATCGACGGTGATATAGCAGGATCTGAAGGCGTTTCTGCAGAGCCGCACGTCCTCGTGCAGATACGGGGGAATATCAGTGCCGATAACTCCTCCATTCCGCAGGCCGAACCACTCAAACGGGATTCCATACTCTGTAGCCCGTCGTGCCGCCTCACGCAGAACGGTTCTGGTGCTCTCCGGATTCTCGCTCAACTTCAGGCCGGCCATGCGCTGATCCAGAACGTCTTCTCCAAAGACCAGGGCCTCCTGGGCAAACACGCGGTCAATCCCCCACTCGTGCGCCGTCGTAACAACATCCGGGAGATCGTGAATATTCTCTGTCGTCCCCGTGAACATAAATGCGAGCCGTGGTTTCCCGGGCTCCCGCCGATGCTCCATCAAAGTCTGCACGCTCCTACGGATGGTGTCAAAGCAGGAGCCCCTCCGTATCCTCTCAAAGGTGGAGGGAGAAGATGAATCGAAGGATACCGTCACCGAATCTATCCCGGATGCAACCAGCTGACGAGCAACGGATTCATCGATAAGCATGGCATTCGTTGTTGTCCCGACGGCGATGCCGCGGCCTGTACAGTCGTGCACCATTTGCAAGAGATCCCTGCAGAGGAGCGGTTCCCCGATACCCTGGAGATGGATTCGCTTCAGATAGGGAAACTGCTCTACAATCTTCACGAAATCTGAAAACAGTAAGTCCATTCCTCCTCTGCTCCAGACAGAGTGCTCACAGAAAGGGCAGGAGAGATTGCACCGGGTTGTGGGTTCAATCTGAATTGTATCCGGTTGTGAAACCAGTCGTGTAAGCCCAAGTATCTGTTCGACCCTCCGGAGGAGGAGGTTGGTGAGATATGGTAATCGTCCATACAAAGCCAGACCCCCGGTGCTCCCAGTAAACCTGACTAAGAAACATATACTTTCCGATCACGCAAGCGGCACCCTGAGGGGGCAGGTGCTACCGCCCTGACGCCCGCTCTTCGTAGCAGGGGATGCAGACCCGCTCCCCGTCGAGCATGCGCATCTTCGCATCGGCGACCGGCTCACCGCAGCAGGCGCAGGCGATCGACGCGAAGATCCGCGCCGTCTGCGGCGGCTCGACGGAGACTTCCCGGACGGCAACGACGCTCTCTTCGGGCAGGGTGAGAATCTGCTCCGTCACCGCCTGCATCAGTTCGTAGAACCGCTTGCTGCTCGTCGTCGGTCGCGTTGTCGGAGAAGACCTTCTTGCGGAGGTCGTCCATCTCTGACCGCTCCGGAATATCCGGATTGCAGACCAGAACACGGACAGCCCGTCCGCTCTCCCGGCTGATGAAAGTGAAGACGTGCTTTCCGTAATCCCTGATGAACAGGTTGCCCTTTCCGGCGGTACAGCCGGTGACCATCTGGATGGCATCGACGCCGCATGCGTCCGTCTCCGCGATCGCGACCAGTTCCTCATCATACGGCCTTGCGACCCCAAGCGCCTTCATCGCGGCAAGGGATGCCCGGTAGCCGGTGGCAAGGCCGGGACATGCATGACCGTGGAACGTTACGCACTCCTCGAAGGAGGGATAGGAAAATCCGGGTGATCCGGAATCATTCTGACACATAGATAACAACTCGTCGTTTCTGAATTTGAGTCTTATTCAATCAGCTATTCCCAATCTCGGGGACGACGCATCGAACGCCACCGAGTTCGCCGATGATCACCGGCAGGCCGTAGACATCCCGGATAATATCGGAGGTGATCCCATCGTGCCCGCCGCAGTGGTGCACCTTCCCGTCCTTCAGGAAGATGAACCGGTCGGCAAACCGGAGGGCCTGGTTGAGGTCGTGCATGGTCATCACCGCCGCGATGTTATGCTGTCGGACGACGTCCACGATCGTGGTCAGGATCTCGACCTGGTTCTTCAGGTCGAGGCTGCTCGTCGGTTCATCGAGGAGGAGGACCTTCGGTTCCTGCACCAGCGCCCGGCCGATAGCGATCTTCTGCAGTTCCCCACCGCTCATCTCGTCGATGTAGGCGAGGCGGAGGTGATTCATGGAGAGGCGGTGGAAAATGGCGTCCACGATCGCCAGGTCACGCTCGGTGACATCCCAGCCGATATGGGGGCGACGGCCGAGGAGGACCGCATCGAACGCGGTCAGCCTGCCGGTCTCGACCCGCTGGGGGACATAGCCGACCCGGCGTGCGATCTCCATGATATCCAGCGTGACCAGGTCCTCCTCACCCAGGTAGACGGTTCCTCTCCGGGGGTGAAGGATGCGATTGAGGCATTTTAAGAGCGTCGTCTTCCCCACGCCGTTCGGGCCGAGGATGGCCACGACCTGTCCCGGCTCGATGGTGAATGCGATCTCCTGGAGCACCTCCCGGTTCCGGTAGAGGAACTCGAGGTTCTCGACGGAGAGGATCATCGCCGGTACCCCCGGAGGAGCAGGTAGATGAAGACCGGGGCGCCCATAAAAGCGGTCAGAACCGCCACGGGGAGCACGTACGGTGCCACGATGACCCGGGCGACGGTGTCGGAGGCGAGCAACAGGACGGCACCCATTACGCAGGAGCCGGGGATCAGGAATCGCTGGTCGTCCCCGATGATCCGCCTGACCATATGCGGGCAGACGAGCCCCACGAAGCCGATGACCCCGAGGAATGAGACGATCACCGCGGATACCAGCGCCGCAACGACCATTCCGATATTCCTGACCATCTCGACGTTGACGCCAAGACCCTCGCGGTCTCGTCGCCGGCGTCGATGGAGTTGTAGTTCCAGCGGTTTGCGATGAAGAAGATGCACGCCGCTGCGACGACCACCGTCATGATCCCGAGTTCTTGCCAGTTGATACGGCCGACGTCGCCGAACGTCCAGAAGACGACCGCAGCGAGCTGGGCATCGCTGGCGAAGTACCTGGAGGAACATCGTGCCTGCGGTAAAGAGCGAGGAGAGCGCGACTCCCGCGAGCACCATCACCTCCGGCGACGCCCCCCGTACCCTCGAGATGAGCAGGATCACCGCGGTCGCAAGGAGGCAGAAGAAGAACGCTACCAGCGTCGTCAGGTAAGGATTGTTGATGGTGACGGCGTTCGCGACCGTCGACTGCATCTGTCCCGGTGCCGAGGATGATGACCGAGACCGCAGCCCCGAACGCACCGGCGTTCGAGATGCCGAGGGTGAAGGGCGAGCCGAGCGGGTTTCGAAGGATCGACTGCATCGCGACACCGGCTACCGAGAGCCCGACACCGGCGGCGATGGCGGCGAGCGCCTGCGGGAGGCGGATGTTCCAGATGATCGCATCCCACTTGGCCGATGTAGTGCCTATGTGGGGAACCCCCAGGTGAAGCGCCCAGTTGACCCAGTCGATTATACCGTTCACAATGGTGAGAAATACGTCATAGGGAGGAATACTTACCGCACCGATCGAAATGGAGAAGATGAGGAGGATGAAGAGGAAGCCGGTCCCCCCCACGATCCAGAGGTGCTTGCGCCGCACGTACCCCAGGTAATCCGTAGGGATTGCCCCGTCTGCAAAGTGCACGCCTCTACAGCCTCCCCTGCAGTTGTGATCTCTCAGTGTTCATGTCGAATCACAGCGGAATCTGCGTGAATCCCAGGTTCTCGTACTGAGCATTCAGGTCTGAGAAGACCGGTTCTCCGATGAAGAACGTATAGATCTCGTCTGCTTTCTGCACCGGGTCGACATCGGCAAATCGGTCGGGATAGAGCGTCTTCCCGATGAAGTAGGCGTCTGCGAGCACGGTCTCGTAGTTGGTGTTGTAGAAGTTGTACGGGAGGACGCCGTAGACGTTGCCGCTCTTCACCGCGGAGAGGCCCTTGAGTGACGGGTCGGTCTTCAGTTCTCCGACGGCACCTTTGTTGTCCGCCTGGATGGTGCCGGCGTCAACGAAGATGAACTCGGGATCCCAGTCGACGATTGCTTCTTTCGCAACATCGGCATGTGCCGTACCCATGCCAGCGGCGACGTTCTTTGCATGCACCCAAGAAAACGGCGGATACGCTGGTTCGGTGGAGATGATGCCGTGGGCTCCGGCGGAACTCACGCCGCCGATGTAGACGGCCTTCTGTTCGGACTCGGGAATATCCCCTGTCCGGCGTTCCAGGTCGGCAATCGTCGCATCGACGTAGGCGATAACCTCTTCGGCCCGGTCCTGCTTCCCGAGAACCTGACCCATGGTACGGAGGCCGCCGTACATCTCCGCCTTCTCGGCGTCGTTCCGGAGCGAACCGTAGGGGAACGCCACAACGGCAATGCCGGTCTTATCCTGAAGTTTGTTCGCTTCTTCGGCACTCGTTCCGTATGCCGTCCCGCTCGAACCCGTCTTGAAGACGAGCTGCGGGTCGACGCCGATGATCTTCTCCGGGTCGTCCTTGCCCCGGAACTCGCCGATCAGGGGGAGATCCCTGAACTGCGACCCGTAAGCGAGAGTGTAGGGACGGCCTTCGATCGCCTGATCCTCCTTCTCGATAGAATCGACGCCGACGACGAGATCCTGCTCCTGCAGATACACGAGATAGCGCAGGCAGCCTGAACCGGAACAGACGACGCTCTCCGGGGGCGATGGTCACCGTGACCTCTCTCCCGAATCCGTCGGTGACGGTGATCTCCGTTCCGGACGCGCTGCCGACGTCCCGCGTGGTCACAGACTCACCGGTACAGCCTGCAACGGCCACCATCCCGATGATAAGGAGCCCGATCAGAGTAACACTAAACTCATTTTTCATGTTATTTCCTCAGGAATATTCCATTAAGGATCTGAATTAGGCACACATAACTTAAAAATATTAGCAATTGGTATCGATAATACCTTGAATGATAGTCACCAGCCTTAATTTTCCACGGACAGTCTCTGCCGTGGGACACCGTACCGGTGTCCTATTTAGAGCACCCGTAAGAGGAGCACACTTCAGCTACAGTCCATAGTCTGAAGGTCGCCGGAAGAGAATGAGGCGGATCACCGTACTCCCCCGGCAAATCGGTCGGCAGCGTGACGAATGCAGCCGGGAGATCGGTATCCCGGGCTCCAGAGAGAAGAGATGCGGTCAGATGAATGAAAAGTATCCGCCCATCTAGGTCACAGACACTGTCGATGCTCCGGGAGCAGTCGGCAGGACGGAATGTAAGAATGAGACCCACCGTCTTCCAGAGGGCGGACGTATGCGTGCTCCTGAAACAGTGCACGACCCGGAGAGTAGAAAGGCGTACCTCTGCGAGGCAGCAATCACGAAATCAGATCCTCTTCACACAACGAAAACAAGTATTTCGATGAAGAGGGAAGGTAATAGCAGCGAATCATGCTTCCCGAGGACTCGCGTACCTCGAGTACAACATGATACGTGAGTGGGCTTCACTGCTGGGTTCGGAATGGGTCCAGGTGTTTCCCCACTGCTATGGCCGCTATTACCACGCTACTATACTATTCGGCCTTCGGAGATATAAGGATAGTGCTCCTCTCCCTGTGGACGGCTCCGGGGTATGACAGAGGTGCTCCGATCGCTGCCCGGCCCCGGGCAGGGGGCACCTCGTGCGAAGAGTCTCCGAACCCCCGGGGCTACCGGGAACGGGCGATTTGGCGACTAACCGGCCGCGCATAATTTTTTAAGAGAAGAGAACGATCTCTATATGCACCGGGGTTCCTGAACACCGGGAATTACTGAGATTTCGCCGCATTTCCCCGATGCCCTATACAGCAAGAGTCATTTTGGGCCCGTCAGCTTAGTCCGGTCAGAGCGCCCGGCTCATAACCGGGCGGTCGTGGGTTCGAATCCCTCCGGGCCCACTCCTAATCCTGAAAGTCCGTAGATTAGCCCCCACTTTTGGTCAGAACCTGCCCGATACCGGGAGGTGAGGCGGCAGGATCAGGGCATACTTTTCATCCGGTACCGTTATTTCACCCCGGCAGATACACCGACGAACAGATCGGGCGACCTCTCTGACTGCTTCCGCAGGAGGAGAGCAATTCCTGCCTCGCCACAGCAAACCTTACGTGCAGGGAGTGTGTAGTTCAGTGTGATCGCCAGTGACTACGCCAACCATCTCCCCCCCGGTCAGGCTGCTCCTCATCGGGGCGGGAATCGTCATCGTGTTCGGGGGGGTGCGGACCGCAACCCCGATCCTCGGCCCGCTGCTCCTCGCCGTCTTCCTCGCTATGGTCACCATCCCGCTGCTGCGCTGGCTCGAAAGGCGGGGGCTGCCCACCGCTGCTGCGTTCGGAGTCCTCATCGCAGGACTGGTCGCAGCCTCTCTCGGTCTAGCGGCATTCGTCGGCGCGGCGTTCAACCGAGCTCGTCGAGACGCTGCCGGTCTATCAGGAGCAGGTGCAGATCCGGATCTCCGATCTGGAGTCGATTCTGGCGGCATCCGGGGTCAACACAGCGTCACTGCAGCTCTACGACCTGATCGACCGGGGCGTGATCGTCAGTCAGCTGGCAGCCTTTGTGAGCAGCCTCGGCACCGCCGTATTCGACATCACTCTTATTCTGATAGGAACCGGCTTTCTACTGCTCGAGGCATCCCGGTTCTCCACCGGGATAGAACGGCGGCTCGGAGCGGACAGCCCGCTGATCGGCCGGTTCCGACAGTCCAGCCGGATTCTCATCGACTACATCGTGGTCAGGACGAAGGTCAACCTGATCACCGGGATCGGTGTCGGGGGCTTCCTCTACGCACTTGGGGTGGACTTCGCCCTGCTATGGGGGCTTCTCACCTTCGTTCTGAGTTATATCCCCTACCTCGGCCTCGCCCTGGCAGCCCTTCCGGCTGTGATCCTGGCATGGCTGGAGCTTGGGCCCCTCGCCGTGCTGATCATCCTCGTCGGGATCACCATCATCAATTTCATCGCGGAAAATGTCTTTTTCCCACAGATAGCCAGCGAAGGGCTTGACCTCTCACCCTTCATCGTCCTGGCATCGGTCATCTTCTGGGGATTCATCCTTGGTGCGGCAGGAGTCTTCCTCGCCGTGCCCCTGACACTCGCCGTGAAGATGCTCCTTGAGAACTGGCAGGAAACACGCTGGCTTGCAGTGCTGATGAGCTCGAGTGACCGGCAAGACGAGCAGGCATAGAACGTACATGTTGTACCGGACTGGGCATCCCCACGTTCCCCCACCAGCAGCACGCCATAAGACTTTTCTCTCCTTCGCCCAGAGGGGAGGGGCATGTTTGAGCGGATGGGCGGAAGTTCGGGCAGGAACATCGGGTTTCGAATAAGTGGAATGCTCACCGGAGAGGAGGCGAAGGCGATCCTCGTCCCGGAACTGCACCGAGCTATCGAAGCGTACAGCTACGTTCACCTGCTGCTGCACCTCGACGGGTTCAAGGGGATGACATCCGGAGCGATAATTGAGGAACTGAAGAACTCCCCCGAAATACAGCAGATCAAGCGCATAGCCATCGTCGGCGACCCGGGTGCAGGGGAGCTGGCGGCGGTGCAGCTCTTCGGGGCATTCCTCCTCCCCACCGGTACCAGAATCCAGCACTTCCGGAGCGACGCAATCCAGCAGGCATGGGACTGGCTATACGAAGAGGAGTAGTGCCCGAACGTAAGAGAAGCGGGCAACAGAAGGCCGGAGGGGATCTTCCACAACAGATATCTGCTGTGAAACAGTATCCACGAGCCATCGGAGCGGGAGGGAAGCCATGCAACCAGCGGGCGAAAGAGGGGCGGATCAGCGGGGAGGGATCGTAGCGGCGATACTCATCGTCATCGCCCTTCTTTTTGCTCTTGCCGGCACTGCTGCGGCTCTGGCCGCAATTTCGCCCGGGAACTCTGGAGACGACCGATACGGCGAGGCGCTCCGTGAACTCGACCAGACACTCATCGAACTCGAGCACCTTGACGAGCGCACCTCAGAGACAGCAGTCCGGGACGCACGGGAGAAGGCCTCTGTCGCCGCCCGGGCGGTACACGAAGCGGCAGGTGCGGATACCCACGGCCTCGCCGAGGCTTTTGAGGCTCTGGACAGGGCTTTCGCAGCGCTCCCGGAGGATGCTTCAGGGCCTGAGGCAGCCGGCGCGATCCGTGAGGAGGTGATCGCGCTCAGAGCAGCATGGCACCAGTGCTTCACTCGCCGGGGTTGAGCAGGGATCTTCTTCCCAGGTAGGTTTTTCATACTTCACCGGGTCTGCATGGATTCTGGTACCCATACTATTATGAACTCCCGGCAGGAGTTTGGATACATGATCGAACTGCTGCACGCGAGCGTGGGAAACATCATCGGGTATCGGATCAGCGGAATCCTCACCGGGCATGATCTAACCGGGATCCTCATCCCGGATCTTGAGCGGGTGTTCATCGAGTACGGATCGATCCGGCTGCTCCTCGAGATCAGGGGCTTTCAGGGCGAAGACCCGGACGCAGCCCTGCAGAAGGCGATTCCAGGTGACCTGCCCGGGTCTATTGAACGTCTGGCCGTCATCGTCCCGGAAGAGGAGCGTGACGCCTGGACGGGGACGGGGCTGCAGTCCGTCCTCGCATCGGCCGGTGCCGTTGCCCGGTTCTTCCCGCCCGGACGGCAGGAAGAGGCGTTGGACTGGGTAGCGGCGGGCGGAAAGCATACGACAGAGCTGACATCGACGTTCGGGCGCTGATCCACCCGGGAAAGGAGAACGCTTATCTGTTTTGACTGCGAAAGGGCAACCATGCTTGACCGGATGAAAGAGAGTTCAGGATGCGTGGTCGGGTTTCGGTTCGACGGGAAACTGAGCGAGAGCGATTACCAGGCAACGCTCCTCCCAGAGCTCGAAAAGGTTCTTGAAACGTGCGATAACGCCAGGATTCTCCTGAAGATCGAGAGGTTCCACAGCTGGATGCCGGGGGGCTACTGGGAGGAACTGAAGACCTGGCCGGGGATCGCCTCCGTCGACCGGATCGCCATCGTCGGCGGAGAGCAGTGGCGAGAGTGGATGACTCACCTCCCGGGACTCTTCGTCGGTTTCACCGATATCGACGTTCGGTACTTCCGGGAGAGCCGCCAGGTGGATGCATGGGGCTGGCTCGGAAGGGACGAGCCTCAGACCGCCCCCCGCGAGACGATGCCGATGCAGGGACGCGGATAATCCGGCGAGACGGGGGGCGGGAGAACCTTTTTTACCCCGGCAGGTGCACATCTCTGCAATCCGATGAACTACCGAGCCGATGACGGCGGGTGGATCCGCTTCTCCCGTCCCGAACCGGGGGAGCTCCGCCGTCAGGGCCTGCTGCCCGTGGATATGCACGTCCACACAAACCATTCGGACTCGCCGACGAGGGTGAGGGATGCCCTCAAACTCGCCGCCCGACAGGGGATCGGGCTCTCCATCACCGACCACAACCGGATAAGCGGTGTCCTCGAAGCCCTGCGGCTGGATACCGGCGTTCCGGTCGTCCCCGGGATCGAGGTCAGTGCGGACGACGGGCCGCATATCCTCCTCTATTTTTCCTCATACGGAGACCTTCGGGAGTTCTATGCCCGGCACATCGAGAGAAATACACGGTCGGCCCCGTATATCGGGATACGGCTGACTACGGAGGAGATCCTCGACGCCCGGGAGGGCTACCCATGCGTCGTTGCAGAGGCGCACCCGTGCGGATACGTCTTCCTGAACCGGGGGATAGAACGGGGTATCAACGGGGAGTGCATCGGCGAAGATCTCTTCTCCCGCCTCGACGCCCTCGAGGTGATCTGCGGCGGGATGGCACGGGCGCATAACCGGAGAGCGGCGGAGGCTCGCCAATAAACACCAGCTTGGGCGAACAGGAGGAACCGACGGGCACCTCCTGTACGAACTCGGCGGGGTCGTCACCTGCCCCTACGCCGAGACAACGGAAGAACTCCTGGAGGCTGTCCTCCGACGGGAGACGATCATAATCGGCCAGGAGAAGACGATATTCGGCAAGGCGGTGATGGGGACGGCAGTCCTGCCACACCACCTCCCGTATACGGTGCCGATCCTCCGGAGCCGGTGGGAGCAGAACCTACCCCGCATCGAGAGGTTCGTGCAGTCCCGGCGTACCAGAAAAAAAGGATAGTCGTTGGGGATCGAACTCTGCCGGCGTCCACTCCCGGGCAGATGGTCGACAGGCTCATACCGCTCCCGTTCCCTGAACTGCTCCGGAATGCGGGTACGGTACCGGCGTTGTTTCTGCTCGCCATCACGGGAAGTGAAAGATATTCGAACGGAATGCAGCGTAAGCCCGGGTATCCCCTCACCCGAGCGGGGAGAAGAGTCGGGAGATCGATTCCTTGATCCGGATCCGGGTCGGCCGCTCTGCATAGCGGTCCGGCGTTACCTCGGTGCAGACGGCGAGATCCTCGGTAAATCGCCGCTTCATCTCGATCCCGACGGCTGAGTCGTAGAAGAAGGCGTTCGCCTCGAAGTTCAGCCGGAAACTGCGGACGTCCCAGTTCGCACTGCCCACCGACCCCGCTCTGCCGTCGACCACGATGGTCTTTGCATGGATGAAGCCGTTGTCGTAGGTGTAAACCCGAACTCCCGCATCGAGCAGGTCGGCGGCGAAGGAGAGGGACGCCCAGTAGACGAAAGGGTGGTCGGGCTTGCAGGGGATCATCAGCCGGACATCGACGCCGGAGAGCGCTGCGAGTCGCAGGGCGTCAGAGATGCTCTCGTCGGGGATGAAGTAGGGCGTCTGGACGTAGCAGGACTCCCGGGCGGAGTTGATCAACTTGATGTAGCCCTCTTTGATGGGGTTCCAGCGGGTGTCAGGGCCCCCGGAGACGATCTGGACCGGGGTGGTGCCGGGCTCTTTAACCTCAGGGAAGTACTGTCCGGTCGCCTCCATCGACTCGTCTGTTGCGAAATGCCAGTCCAGGAAAAACCGGAGTTGCAGCAGGCTCACGGCCTGTCCGGTGATCATCACCGCGGTATCCCGCCAGTAACCCATCGGTCCCTTGCCCAGGTACTCGTCCCCGATGTTGAACCCGCCGATAAAGCCGACAGCGCCGTCGATGACGACTATCTTTCGGTGGTTCCGGTAGTTGAGGCGGTAGATCGAGGGGAAGAAGACACCGATCTTCCCGCCGGCGTCGGTCAGTTCACGGAAGGCCTCCTTCGACCCCCCGCCGGCCCGGGTTCCCAGGGCATCGAAGAGCAGTCGGACCTCGAGACCCTCCCTGGCTTTTCCAGCGAGCGCGTGGACGACTTCCCGCCCGAGCTCGTCGTTGTTCACGATGAAGTATTCGAGATGGATATGGTGGCGGGCGTTCCCGATCGCTGCAAAAAGTGCATCGAACTTCTCTTTTCCATCGGTATAGAGATCGATGCGATTATTCTCGGTCAGAAACGCCCGGTTGTTCTGGAGCAGGGCAAAGATGATATCGCGATAGGGTTCCGCATCGGGATTCGAGAACCGGTGTGTCCGGTCGGCCAGATCCAGGTGCTGCTCTTCGAAGATCGCCCTGAGAATCCGATCGTCCTTCTCCTTGATGGCGAACATCTTCTGCCGCGTGTAGTTCTGTCCGAAGAGCAGGTAGAGCACAAAGCCGATAGGGGGAAGGAAGAAGAGAACCATCAACCATGCCAGCGCCGCCGTGGGATTTTTCCGCTCGAAGAAGACGACAACAATGGCAAAGAGGATATTGACGAGGACGATGATGCTGAAGATGAGCGACCAATCCATATCGGGAACCTCTCTGCCGTGCCATCTTTTTCCGACACGCGAAAGGGGCATCCTCCGAGCGCCGAACTGCAAATAAAACCTCTTGTCCTGGTGGTATATAAAATAGGTGTCTCCGGCAGGGGCGGCTCTCCGGGGGCAAGTGAAGAGGGGAATTTATATATCTCAGTGTATGGATTGTGCCGGTATACTTGCGCATATCTGCCGTGCGTCGACCGGGGGGATGAACCGGTCACGCGGAGGAGCGCAGGAGGTATTATGAGCGATCTTGTTGTCATAGCGTATGGTGATGAATCCACGGCCTATACGGTTCGTGATAAACTGGCTGACCTTACCAAGGAGCACGTGATCGAGCTTGAGGACCTGGTCGTTGTCGTCCACCATAAGGACGGAAAGACCGAGATAAAACAGAGCACCGACCTGGTCGGCCTCGGGGCGCTCTCCGGCGCTTTCTGGGGCCTGTTGATCGGACTTATCTTCTTCGTGCCGATCTTCGGTCTGGCGATAGGTGCGATTGCAGGCGCCCTCGGCGGGCGTTTCTCCGACTACGGCATCGATGACAAATTCATCAAGGAAGTGGCCGAGAATGTCCAGCCCGGGAATTCTGCCGTCTTTCTGCTGATCAAGAAGATGACGCCGGACAAGGTTGTCGACGCCATCAAGGGGTACCACGGCACCGTAATCCAGACGTCGCTCTCGAGCGAGGAGGAGGAACGTCTCCGCGACGCATTCAGCACCGGGACACCGGCAAAAGCCGAAGTGCCGCCACCCTCTCCGTAGTCATTTTTTAGAGCGGCGGAACAGAGCAACGATTCGGGAACACCGGGGCGACCCGTCCCCCGGCGTATAACCGATATCAGCGGGCGAGCCCGGTCCGTCCGCACCAATGGGCGGCGGCGGCACTCACCCCGTACCGGCAACCACACCAGTAGGAAGTGATGGAGAGTATGCGTGATGTCAGAGTAGCCAGTTTTGAACGCGACGATGCGGTGCATGTTGAATTCCGGTTTAAGGCGCTCGATCAACTTCTCGATTCGACAGATCCGTCTCCCCTGCCGGAGCGGGAGCTCACGGAGTTCGCCGAGGGGTATATCTCCGGGTATCTCAGAGAGTGCAGGCTGCAGAATCTCGCAGGGCTCGTCATCAGCCTCCCACAGAACCAGGTCTCCCCGGAGATGCTGATGCTCCTCCCCGACACCATCCGCCGGCAGTTCAGGTTTCGGTTAAGCGACCTCGACCACGAGACACGGCTTTCGCTGCGTGAAGGGAAGATAAGCCTAGCGATTGCAGTCTTTAATGCCGCCATCGCAGTCCTGTTCGTCAGTGTCTTTGCGAGCTATCTCGAGTCGCTCGTTGTCATCCTCCTGGGCGGCCTGGTCACCATCTTAAACTGGGTGACCATCTGGGACACCTACGAGTATTTCGTGTATGACTACCGGCACCTGGTGCACAGACGCAGGATCTATCGGAAGATTCCGACTCTGGAGATCCGGGTTCTGGGTTGGCCATCCGCCGATAACCCGGAGGAAACAGTTTCTATCGCCGACCGACAGACCGGGTGAAGCCCCGGCGACGACTCCGGCACCCCTAAGAGTGCCGTGCTCAACCGGCCTGCCGCAACACGCTGCCGCCTGACCTATGCGTATATATGCGGGTGCCGAATCCCGCCCGGGGTATGGGTATGGGTATGCACATGCGGGCTCTCCCGGCCTCAAAGAGGCAACGAGACTGCCCCGCCGGACAGCAATCGGAGCTCGAACGCAGGATGGCGGTGCAGGGATACCGGCTGAAGCCCGCAATCTGCGGGATCTCTCTCGTGGAATTCGGGAACCACTACTGTTCTACGGTCATGCCGTGACGGAGAACCGGCGAACCGGAGCCCTCAAAAGATAACCGAAAAGACCCCGAGCGACAGAAGGAGCAGCACGGTCGTGATCAAAATCCAGCCGATCGTGATGAAGAGGAGCGACAGTCTCCGGTCCCACTGCAGTATCCAGCCGATGACGGCACTCGAATAGAGGCCGAGGAAAGGCACTGCCGGGAGGACAATGAGGGTTGCGGCACCGAATTTCGACAGAATCGTCATCTTCTCCATCTTCTTTTCAGTGCGCTCAAGGAGGTCCCGGACACGCTCCGATGTCAGGGCAAAGGCATCGCAGATATAAAAGATGGCGAGCACCATGCCGATCTCCACGAGCGTCATGATAACGAGCACCACCAGGGGGGCGAGCCCCATGCCCAATCCGACAAAAGCGGCATTTGCCTGGAGAATGATCGTGGACGAGACCAGACTGAGCACCCGCCCGAACGAGATGCCGAGTGCAGAACCAAGGATCAGCGGAAGGAGCGTGGTAAAGAGAAAGGCGACCGCCAGCGCCTTTGCAGCCTGGCGCAACCAGGTGATCACTCTCGAGAGGTTCATGTGTTCTTACCATCCAGGCTACAGCCGGATTCCACTTTTCCAGGTGTGCAGAGAGAGCCGGAGGAGTATAAAAAAATACCGGATACTCCTGGCCTGACCCGCCGTCAGTAACCATCCAGGCGGGTCAGTGACTCAAATTCCATCCGGACGGGCTGCTCGTCATACCGATCGCCTGCCGGCAGACCACGGTTTCCAGACCGATGCGGAGCAGATATATATAGTATCATCGAACCCTTCGCATGGTGTTATTATGGTCAATGTAAAGTTCGGCGCCAGCTCCCTGAGTCCGGCGCAGTTGTGGCTCCGCCCCGCTGGCTTGTGCTGCTCCTCGGGATTATCGCGATCCTCTTTGGTTTTCTCTTCTTCGTCTACCCCGTCCAGACGCTGACGCTTCTCGTCACTTTCCTCGGCATCTACTGGTTGTTCAACGGTATCGTCGTCCTGTTCAGCCTCTGGACCGATAAAACCGGACGGGGCTGGAAACTGCTGGTCAGTATCCTCGGTATCCTTGCAGGAATTCTCGTGCTCGCCTATCCCCTCTACAGCGCAATTCTCATCCCGACCTTCCTTGCCATATTCATCGGCGTGGAGGGGCTGATCATCGGGGCAGTCTACCTGATGCAGGGATTTTCCGGCGGAGGGTGGGGAACCGGGATTCTCGGCATCTTAAGCATCGTCTTCGGGCTGATCCTGATCGCAAACCCATTGATCGCCGCCGCCGGCCTGGTGCTGCTCTTTGCAGGACTCGCCATCATCGGCGGGGTTGCGGCGATCATCCTTGCCTTCCGGATGCCGCGGTGACGGAGGAACCCGAAGGGAGGGGCGTTCATCTCCCCTCTTTTCCGTTCCCGAAGAGGCGTACTTCTGTGAACGGATAGTCCCCGGCTTGGGAGGAGACAGGGTGCCTCTGCCTGACGGGCGGAGCATCGACCATCCGGATCGAGTTTTGGCATCCCGTTATTTTTATATAGCGCCAATTATATTCTCACCCCGAGCAGTAATTGCTATTCTGCTCGGGAGATAGATATGAAAACGTGGATGTTTTTCGTCGCTGGAGCCCTTATCCTGGTCTGTGCCGCTGCCGGGTGCACCCAGCCAACCCAGCAACAGGCGGAGGCACAGCTCTGCCAGAATCTTGATGACCTCGGAGTAGCGCTTCAGAATATGCAGAACCTCAACGCAACCTCTTCTGTGGGAGATATTCGGGCTGCACGGGATCAGGCGCAGTCTGCCATGAATAATGTCAGGAACTCTGCAAACCAGCTCGCCAACGTCCGTATCGACGACCTCAACACGGCGTACAATAACCTCGATCAGACCGTGCAGGCTCTTCCCAACGATGCAAGCGTCCCTGAGGCACTCCAGACCATCCGCCCGGAGGTGCAGGATGTCCGGGCTGCACGGCAGAACCTCAGTGCAGCAGCTGAACTGCACGCAACAGTGACGGGCAGAAACCCGGAGCGAGGAGCGGCCACAGGTTCGGGGGATCCGGTGACCGGCCTGTGCGAGGACTGATGTGCAGCAACAAGCGTGGAGAGAGACCCGGAAGGCATCAGAAGAAGCAATGTCCGGGGCGATGGATCACTCTTCTCCTCTCTTCATTATCGGGAATCCGTTACGATACCATGGGAAGGAGGGTAGAGAGATCCGGCTTCCATTCAGGTAACCTCGCTCGCCTCCTCACGATCCAATAATCGATCGCACGTAAAAGGTATGGCCACACATTTATATCTCAGTGTGAATATTCACGTTCTGTTCCCGCAACGGTATCCTATCGGATTCACGTGGAGAACAGGGAGAAACGATACATGCCAAAAGTAGATCCGCGGACGTTCTGGGTCGGGGTGATTATCGGGCTCATTGCCGCACTCATCATTAATATCCTGATAGCGATTGGTGGTGCGTTTGTCGGCGGTATTATTGCGGGCTGGCTCGCCGGGGGAGGGAAGAAGACCGGAGGCATAGCAGGAGTCTACACCGGCCTCTTAGATGCACTTGTCCTGGCGGTGTACCTCACGGTGCTGGGCATGGAAGCCGCTCCGAGCGATCTTGTCCTTCTTCGCTTCCTCGGCTCGACGCTCTTCATCACGCTGATGCTCTTCCCGCTCCTCGGCTTCGTCGGCTATCTGGGAGGAGTGCTGGGAGGAGCCCTGAAGGAGCGGTGAAGCAGGTGATCACGGGATCGGTCGAAATGGGTGCGGTGGAGCCTGTTCCGATCCGCGACGCCGAGAATGAGGTGATCGATGAGCAGGTCTGATAGTGAGATGCCCCCCGCTTTTCATGTCATGGCAAAACCGACCGGCGCACAGTGCAATCTTGACTGTGCGTACTGCTTCTTCTTAAAGAAGGAAGGACTGTACCCGGACAGCAATTTTCGGATGACCGATGAAGTGATGGAGGAGTTCATCCGCCAGACGATCAAGGGGCATCGCGTACCCAGCGTGACGATTGCCTGGCAGGGGGGGGAGCCGACCCTGATGGGACTGGATTTCTTCCGCCGCTCTGTGGAGGTGCAGAAAAAGTATGCAAGGCTGAAAACCCGTATCGAGAACACGTTCCAGACAAACGGGATCCTCCTCGACGACGAATGGTGCCGGTTCTTCCACGACAACAATTTCCTCGTCGGTTTGAGCATGGACGGCCCCGGGGAACTTCATGACGTCTACCGGAGAGACAGGAGGGGGCGAGGCACGTTCGACCGGGTTCTCAAGGCCGCCGATCTGCTCCAGGAAGCATCATGTCGAATTCAACATCCTCTGCACGGTCAACAGCACGAATGCCGACTATCCGCTGGAGGTGTACCGGTTCTTTCGCGACGAACTCTCCGCGCCGTATATCCAGTTCATCCCCATCGTGGAGCGGGAGAACGAGACCGGATTCCAGGAAGGGAGCACGGTGACCGATCGATCCGTCCGGCCGGATCAATGGGGGCGGTTCCTGATCGGGATCTTCGATGAGTGGGTCCGGAGAGACGTGGGCCGGATGTTTGTCCTGAACTTCGACGGGGCACTTGCGGGCTGGCTCGGGATGGCAGGGACGGTCTGCATCTTCGGGCCCACCTGCGGTCTCGGGGTGGCGCTCGAGCATAACGGAGACCTGTACTCCTGCGACCACTTCGTCGAGCCGGATCACTTCCTCGGCAACATCCTCACGACGCCGCTGGCAGATCTCGTAAACTCTGAAAAACAGCGGGAGTTCGGGATGGCCAAGCGCGATACGCTTCCCCGGTACTGCCGGGAGTGCGGGTTCCTTCCCGTCTGCAACGGGGAATGCCCGAAGAACCGGTTCATTGAAACGCCGGACGGCGAGGCGCGCTTAAACTACCTCTGCGAAGGCTATAAAGCGTTCTTCTCCCACGCCGACCGTCCGATGCGGATGATGGCCGACCTGCTCCGGCAGGGGCGGAGCGCCGATGAGGTGATGCCGATGCTCGCTGCAGAAGAGAGGAGATCCGGGAAGACGCCGGCAAAAGTCGGCCGGAACGATCCCTGCCCCTGCGGGAGCGGTTTGAAGTACAAGAAATGCTGCGGGAGGTGAATGGTGCGCCGAAACCATGATGGCTTCGGAGGGCGGTGAAGGGATCGTCATACACCACACGTTACACCACACGTGCGGAGTTTTCTATGAAGGATGAGTCCGAATATCCGGTTGGATTCAAGGGGTCGAGTTACGAGGGATTCATCCTTCTCCTCTCCCTCCTGTCGATCTTCAATATCATCTTCCTCGTCTTCCCCGGTATGAGTCCCAATGCGACCCGGGTTGTTTTCATCGTAGACCTCCTCTTATCGTTTATCTTTCTGCTGGACTTTCTCTTCCGGTTGTTCACGGCCGAATCGAAAGTGCAGTACTTTCTCCGGGGCCAGGGCTGGGCGGATCTCCTCTCCTCGGCGCCGTTTCGCGGCATGAAGTCCTTCCGTCTCTTCCGGATTGCAAGCGATGTCCGGCTGATGCGCACATTCGGAATCAAACGATTAAAATATGAATTCTCTGAACAGAGGGCAGAAGGAGCGCTCCTTATCGTCTTTTTCTTCATCATTCTCCTCATCGAGGTGAGTGCCACGCTCGTCACTCGATGCAGAGAGCACGGCCCCGGATGCAAACATCCGGACGGCGGGAGACGCACTCTGGTGGGCGTACGTTACAATCGCGACGGTGGGTTATGGTGATCAATACCCCGTCACCGCACAGGGACGGATTGTGGGTATTATCCTCATGACCGCAGGGGTAAGCGTGTTCGGAACCCTCGCCGGGTTCCTCTCGAATAAGTTGACGGCACCCCGGAAGAAAAATTCGAAGAAAACCACCTCCGCACAAGACCGACAGCAAGAGACAATGAACGAGCTTCGGGAGATGTTGGCTCACCAGAAGGAGATGTATCGGGCTATCGTCACGCGGCTGGAGAAGATCGAGCAGGCATTGAAGATCGAGAAGGGCGAAGAAAAAGAGCGGCTGCCATGAGCGGCCGGTCGCCGGATGCGGCAATGTATTCTGTCGGAAGTATAATAACTGTTGAATAGAATCGTTGTCGCACTTTCCGAATGGGGGGGAGAAGATATGCCAGAAAAATGGAAAGGTGTCGTCAATGTCGATTCCAGGGACTCGGTCCCGGACTGGACGCCGTACGAAGAACCGAAAGCACCGGACGGTGCCCCGAACGTCCTGATGATCGTCCTCGACGACGTCGGGTTCTCTGCCATGTCCTGCTATGGCGGACTGATCGAAACGCCGAACATCGACCGCCTGGCAGAAAACGGGCTCCTATACACCCAGTGGCACACAACAGCGCTCTGCTCGCCGACCCGTGCCTGCCTGCTCACCGGCAGGAATCACACCACCGCCGGGATGGCCTGTATCGCCGAAGCGACCACCGGGTTCCCGAACTCCAACGGCCACATCCCGTTTGAATGCGCCACGCTCGCAGAGGTGCTGGTCGAGCAGGGCTACAACACCTACATGCTGGGTAAGTGGCACCTCTGCCCACAGGAAGAGATGCACCTGGCCTCGACCAAACGAAACTGGCCGGCCGGTCGGGGATTCGAACGGTATTACGGTTTCCTGGGAGGCGAGACCAACCAGTACTATCCGGCCCTGGTCTACGATAATCACCCGATCGAGCAGCCGAAAACTCCCGAACAGGGCTACCACCTGACCGAAGACCTGACCGACACCGCGATCGAATTCATCCGGGACGCCAAGCAGATCAACCCGGACAAACCCTTCTTCATGTACTACTGCCCCGGGGCAACACACGCTCCGCACCATGCTCCGAAGGAGTGGATCGAGAAGTACCGGGGCAGATTCGACATGGGTTATGAGCGCTACCGGGAGCTGGTGCTTGCACGGCAGAAGCAGATGGGTATCGTTCCTGAGAATACGGAACTGCCGTCGATCAACCCTATCGGCACACCGGAGACAAGGACGGGCCCCGACGGGAAACCATACCCGGAACTCGACACCGTCCGGCCCTGGGACTCGCTCAACGATGCGGAGAAGAGACTCTTCACCCGGATGGCCGAGGTCTACGCCGGGTTCCTCTCCCACACCGATCACCAGATCGGCCGGCTCATCGACTTCCTGGAGGAGACCGGCGAACTCGACAATACCCTGATCGCGCTCGTCTCCGACAACGGCGCCAGCGCCGAGGGCGGGCCGAACGGCTCGGTCAACGAGAACAAGTTCTTCAACGGCATTCCTGATTCTCTCGAAGAAAACCTGCGGATGCTTGACGACCTCGGGAGCCCGAAGACCTACAACCACTACTGCTCGGGGTGGGCGATGGCTTTCAACACTCCGTTCAAGATGTGGAAGCGCTACTGCTACGCCGGAGGCATTGCCGATGCCTGCATATTCCACTGGCCGCGGGGAATCACGGCAAAGGGCGAGAAACGCCACCAGTACCACCATGCCATCGACGTTGCGCCCACCATCCTGGAATGTATCGGCATCCCGATGCCCGATACCGTGAAAGGGTACACCCAGTGGCCCGTCGAGGGCATCAGCATGCGCTACACCTACGATAAGGGCGATGCTCCAACAGAGCGGCACACCCAGTTCTATTCCATGCTCGGTTCACGTGGTTCCTGGCATGATGGCTGGAAGGCGGTCACCACCCATCCGACCATCGCCGGGTGGGGGCACTTCACCGAGGATACCTGGGAGCTCTACCATGTCGAAGAAGATCGCTCGGAGACCCGGGATCTGGCCGAACAGCACCCGCACAAGCTCCTCGAACTGATCGCACTCTGGTGGCACGAGGCCGGAAAGTACAAGGGGCTGCCGCTCGAAGATCGCACGGCACCGGAAGTTCTGACCGTACCCGGCCCCAACCCGCGCCGCAACGCAACCTCTTCGTCTACTACCCGAACACCGCCCCGGTCCCCGAAGGGGTGGCGGTGAATATCCGCAACCGGTCCTATGCCATCGCCGCGGACATCGACGTACCGAAGGGAGGTGCCGAAGGAGTCCTCCTCGCTCTCGGGAGCAGGTTCGGCGGGCATGCTCTCTACGTCAAGGAGAACCGCCTGCATTACGTGTACAACTTCGTGGGGAGCCTCGAGCAGCATGTTGTCTCGGAGGATATGGTTCCGGTCGGCAGGGCAACGCTCTCCGTTGCGTTCACCAAGGAGCGTGAGGAGCCCAGGGGTACGGCCCACGGGACGCTGGAACTCTACTTCAACGACCGGAAGGTGGGCGAAGGACAGAATCAAGACCCAACCGGGGTACTTCGATCTCGCCGGCAAAGGGCTTTCCATCGGGCGGCACCTGGGCGAGGCGGTGACCGACGACTATCCGGGCGAATCGCCTTGGACATTCACCGGGACAATCCATAAGGTCATGGTGGATGTCACCGGCGAGCCGTACGTCCACCTCGAGAAAGAGGCAGCCGCAATGATGGCCCGGGAGTAATGGGCTGGTAGTATCGGGGAACGATACGAAAGCGGGGTGGGTGGGAATCTGCGCCGGGATGTCCGGGCGCGTGAAGCGGGCTCCCGCCCCTCCCACAAAACGTGGGTTTGAGGATCTCCGTCCCCAAACCGTCGTTCCACTTTTACGGGGGATTCACCGTTTGTTCAGGAGCGGTTCCGAGCTCTTCAAGCGCCCGCTCGATGGGCGTTTTCGGTGCGTGGAAGGTCATCCGGGTGAGGCAATCGAGGACAGCATACTCCGCCCGGGCGCGAGCCTCTTCAGGCGGAGAGGGACGCACGGGAGCCCACACGCATTCAAATACATCCCTCTGCAGTGCCGCCCTGAGAGGGGCAATTGCCCGCGGATCTCCGATCTCTCCGAGTGCCCAGGCCGCAATCCAGACAAAATCATCGCAGGCATTCGAGAGTGCCCGGATGAGCGGTTCGACTGCCCGCGGATCTTTGAGCCTCCCAAGTGCCCAGGCAGCAACCATATTCAGGGTAAATGCATCTTCTCCCGAAACGTACGGCCGCGAAAAGTCCAGCGAGGCGATCAGAGGATCGACCGCACGGGCATCTCCGAGGTGGCCGAGTGCCCAGGCTGCTTTCCAGCGCACCTTGCTATTCACATCGCCCAGTTTTGCGATAAGAGACGGTACCGGGTCGTCGCCGAGATTGGGAAACTCCTCTCGCCAATCCCAGCAGCCTTCTCCAGGTTCTTCCGGTGAGGGGCTCATGCCCGTGAATGGGGTACACCTGCATATATGTTTAGCCGAATATCGCGTGGCTCCGGAGCGATGCATCGGCGAGCGGCAATCGGACACTGTGCAACGGACGAAGAAGACGGAGGGGTTTTCTGAGGAACGCGCCGGTACATCCTGCAATCTCCCTATACGACCACTGCGAAAACGAAATCTCCGCCAGATCCTGTTATGGCGGCCAGACCGAGACACCGGAGAATCAAACCGGCCGATGGAAAACAATTACCTGTATGTGCACCGGCATCCTACAGGGCTCGGTTCGCTGGACGGTTCTACACCGATCCGGTGCGATTTGCCGATTCAGGCCTTATAACGCCGGAGAAGATCATTTTAACCGACAAATATAATAAACGGGCAATATAATTGGCGCCGGTAGCTGTTCGCCCCGGCGACTCTCGCCCGCTCGATCACCAGGATCGTGCGACCCGGGTCCGGTGAACCACACCAGGCGGCTGCAACAGGGGACACGGGGACGACAGCTCAACGGTATATGAGGTGATATCCATGATGCGAAGAAGAGCAGCAGGCGGCCCGCGAGGTCGCGAAGAGGCTGGCGGCGCACACCAGTATAAAATGCGCGAGAAACTCGTCTCCATCGGAGATGACTTCTGGATCGAAGATAATGCCGGAAAAAAGGCCTTTAAAGTGGACGGCAAAGCGTTGCGTGTGCGCAACACCCTGATAATCCAGAACACGGAGGGGCAGGATCTCTATAAGATCCAGGAGAAGATGCTCCATATCAAAGACACCATGGAGATCGAACGGGGGGCCGGTGGTACGGCGGCGACAATCAAGAAGGCCCTGATCACGCCGATCCGTGATCGTTGGACGGTAAGTATCCCCGGGGAGCAGGACTGGGATGTGCAGGGCAACATCGTCGACCACGAGTACCATATCGATGCCGGGCGGGAGCGTGTCGCCGAGGTTTCGAAGAAATGGTTCCGGGTCCGGGACACGTACGGCGTGGAAGTGGAACCGGGGCATGACGATGCGCTCATCCTCGCCGTTACGGCGGCGATCGACCAGATGTCGCACGATTAAGAGGGGACCGACGGAATCAAAGGGAGAATGGGTGGTCAGTCCCGGAAACAGGACTCCTGCCATCGTATTCCCCTTCCGACCAACCGGTTCCTGGATTCCCGGTCATGGCGTCAACCATGAGCACTCCGAGGAAGATACCGAAGGAGAGAGATACATCCGAACATCCGGAAGACTGGCAGACCCGAATGAAAGAGAGCCGTTCATCCATTTAATATAACCACATATTTATAATAAAATCTTTATATCATCCGATCCACAGTAGGCCGAGCCCGCCTCCTGCATGCATACACCCGAAGAAGTCGACGGAGATTGCTGATCGACGCCTTCGGGGCTCTTGGTGCCGCTTCTTATAACGGCAGTATAAGCGTAGTATACGGCTGGAGCGGGCCATCTGAGAACAGATTCAGTAAAGGGGGAATAAAGAAATGGCTGAAGTTATGTATGGACCGATGCAGCTCCTGGTCATCGGATTTCCGAACCCGGACTTCCACGGCCAGATTCGCCGTGCGCTCGGGTCGGTCATGGAGGAGGGAATTATCAGGCTGATCGACCTCCGGTTCGTGTACAAAGACGCAGACGGCAAGGTCAGTGCCATGGAGGCTACCCAGCTGAGCGATGAGGAGCGGGAGCGCTTCGGCGCCGCCGTCGGCGCACTCATCGGCCTCGGGGCCGGCGGAGTGGAAGGAGCACAGAAAGGCGCCGAAACCGGCTCCATGGCGGCCGCCCAGCGGACCTTTGGGATGACCGAGGAGGACGTCCAGAGGATCACCGACGCCATCCCGAACGACAGCGCCGCCGCCGTCTTCCTCATCGAGCACCTCTGGGCAAAGGACCTCAAGGAGGCACTCCGCGATGCCAACGGATACCTCGTCGCCCAGGGCATGATCACACCGGAAGCCCTTGTCATGATAGGAGATGCACTGCGCGAAGCAGCTGAAGGTGCAGAGGAGGAGAAAAAACCGATGGCGGCACCGGCACGCTGAAGCGATGCCGAGATTGGCCCACTCTCATTTTTTATTCGGGGTGTTCGCCTCCTGAACACGAATCCTTGATCGTTCAGGATACCACTGTTCCTAGCCTCTTCAGGAACCCGCCATAATTGACGTGCCGCTCTCCGGTATGAGCGTGAATGGAACCAGGCAACCGGCGGCATCTGCTCGAAAAGCTCATTTAAACCATCTGCGTGTTACAGCCCCTGCCCCCACAGGGGAGGGAAGTAGTATGGCAGAGCAAGGCAGAGTCATGGGCCCTGTTGATTACCTGATCGTCAGGTTTCCGGGGAACAAGTTCAGCGGTGAGATCATCCCCGAGCTTGCCAACCTGGTACAGAGCGGCATCATCCGGGTTATCGATCTCGTCTTCACCATGAGGGACGAGACAGGGCAGTTGGTGAAGGTTGAGGCGAAGGACCTGCAGGGAGAGATGGGCAATGCCTACAGGGAACTGGCGCGGCACACCGACGAATGGTTCTCCGAGGGCGACATCGAGGTCCTCACGGAGGGGCTGGCGAAGAACAGCTCGGCCGCACTCCTGCTCTTCGAGAACGTCTGGGCCATCCGGTTCAAGGAAGCATTGATGAATGCGGATGCCGAGCTGATCGACATGGGCAGGATCCCGCCGGAGACGATTGAAAAGGCAGAGAAGAAGATCATCAAGGTTGAGCGAGGTGTTTGAAGATGCGAGGAAGAGGGCTGATGCTTGTTGCGGGGCATAGGATGGGCAAGCAACAGGCGCAGCGGCAGATGGCACAGGCGGAAGAATCCAAGCAGCAGGGGGCGCAGGAGGCCGCACAGGCAGCAGCGCCGCCCACGGACGATGTCATCGCGCAGATCGAGAAGCTCTCCGCACTGCATGAGTCTGGAGCCCTGACCGACGAGGAATTCGCCGCCGCCAAGAAGAAGCTTCTGGGCTGATCCCATCAATTTTCTTTCATACTGTATCAATCGCTCGAATCACCGAAGAGCCCTGAAATTGTTCCATGTGCCTGTCCTCTACGCGGGGGCCGGGAGTCCGCAGGCAATGCCTTTTCGATGGAGATTAGTGGCAGCCAGTGCTTCTGCGCCATATGTGAAAAAAGGAAAGAGACAGACGTGGTCCGCGAGGTCGCGGCCATTGCTCTTTATTCCTAGAAACTTTAATCGACCCTCCGTATCGGCGGGCACTCCCACGTAGCATCCACGACTTCCTGGTGCGGGACACACAGGCGCAGAATGGGGAACCATGCGCCGCTGCCTGCGGAGCCGCAGCTGCCTTCGCTTCGAGGCCGTTCACGAGCTCGAGCCGCGCCGGGACCCGTGCCGATGCGCTTCAGCTCGCCGGCAGTCAGAATCTGGGCGCCTGCATTCCGGATACCGTCCTCGATCTTTCCAGCGAACTGCGGGTCGACGAAGAGGCCGACGGCCACCGCGCCGGGGTTGAGAGTATCCCCCAGGTGGGCCGCCTTGACGTTCAGCTCCGCTGGGCTGCCCGGCGGTTTGCCGGCGACGGCGGGCAGGCCGGTCTTCATGCTGCGCTCGCCGGACGGGCACACCTTTGTCATGCAGACGTATACGAACCACGTCGACCGCGCCCTGACCGAGGCGGATCTCCCAAACCTGGCCCAGCGGCTGAAGCTGGGGGAGGGGTGGCAGTTCAAGGCGAAGACCCTCGACCGGAACCTGATCATCGATACAACCGGCCTGGCTCGCATCGTCGCCGACGACCTGGCGAACATGTACCAAGGCTGTATCGACAACGTCTGTACCTTTGGCCCCTGGTAATCGGGGCCTACTATCCACAAGAGAGATCCCGAGGAATATTTTTAAATCAACGGTAAGATATCGGGGAACGTGGAATCAGATCAGCGGTTGAACGGCTTCCGCCCACCGGGGCAGGTGGAGTGGTGAGATGGTAGAGACCGTGTCATTTCTGGACTTCCTCGGGACGATCGGCGTTCTTGCGGCAGTGATCTTTGTAATCTCCAGTATGCTCGCCATGGGATTCTCCCTGACCGTACAACAGATCATCGAACCGCTGAAGAATATACGGCTGGTGATCCTCTCCCTAATTGCGAACTTTGTCCTGGTACCGCTGCTCACGCTGGTTCTCCTGACGATCTTTCCGCTCTCCGAAGGACTCTCTATCGGTCTGTTCGTCCTCGGGACTGCCGCGGGAGCCCCGTTCCTGCCGAAACTCGCGCAGGTGGCGAAGGGAGATATCGCCTTTGCCGTGGGGCTGATGGTGCTCCTGATGGTGGTGACGATCGCCTACGTGCCGATCGTCCTGCCGCTGCTCCTTTCCGGTGTCACGATCGATCCCTGGGCGATCGCCCAATCACTCATCCTGCTGATGCTCGTCCCACTCGCCGTCGCCCTGTTCATCCGGGCCCGGTACAAAGAGTGTGGCGGCGGGCCTCCTGCCTCTGATGAACCAGGCGACGAGTCTCTCACTTCTCGTGTTGTTCGTGGCCTTCTTCGTGGTCTACTTCACGGACCTGCTGGGCATGATCGGCACCACCGCAGTCCTCACAACGATCATCTTCGTGGTGGTCTCGCTTGTCATCGGCTACCTCCTCGGCGGTCCGGGCGGCGGCACAAAAAGGGTGCTCGCCGTCGGGACGGCGCAGCGCAACCTCTCGGCAGCGCTGGCGATTGCCGCCCTTAACTTCACCGACCCGGACGTCATGGTCATGATCCTGGTGGTCGGGCTGGTGGGTCTCGTGATATTGATGTTCGTCGGCGGGGAGATGGGCAAGCGGGCGGAGGCGCCGTCTACGGCCGCTCCAGAGGAGAAGCCCAAGAAGGCACCACAGGGATAAGGAGCGGAGAGAAGAGGCATTTTTTCTGCACCGCCAGGGGGGAGACGATCGAGGGAAGAATGCCGGAAGCGCCAGCCGAAAGGAGGGCACACGTCACCGAGAACATCCTGCCGCTGCGCGATCGGCCTGTGGATCTCCCCCCTGGGAGCTGCAGTATATTTATGTGGACCGGACGCCACGCTTCAGCAGTTATAGGAATCAGATGGAGGAACCTTCATGCGCATTGGACGCCGCACGAGCCTGATCATAGTCATAGTGCTGATCGGCGCCATCACCGTCCTCTACGCCCTCGACCTGGCGGAGAGCAGATCGGAAGTGACGGAGCTTGCACCTGCAGAGGTGCGGGAGTACCAGGGGGAGCAGCTCTCCTCGATTGCGGATTTTCGTGAGAACTCGATTCATGGCCCGCAGTACGTGAATGCGAGCACCTACACGCTCACCATTGACGGACAGGTGGCGAGCAGAAAGGTATACTCCTACGATGCGCTCCTGGAGCGGTTCCCTCACTACCGCAAGGTTGTTACCCTCTACTGCGTGGAAGGCTGGGATGTCACCATCCTCTGGGAGGGGATAAGAGTTAAGGATCTCCTGCAGGAGGCGGGGGTGGAGCCGGGGGCGAGTACGGTCATATTCTACGCAGAGGACGGCTACTCCTCTTCACTTCCCCTTGCCTACATCGAAGACCGGGACATCCTGCTGGCCTATGCCATGAACAACGTCACCCTGCCAGCGGAGCGGGGATTCCCCTTCCAGCTGGTGGCCGAGGACCGCTGGGGCTATAAGTGGGTGAAATGGGTAACCAGGATCGAGGTATCCGACGATGAGAACTACCGCGGCTACTGGGAGAGCCGGGGGTATGCAAACAACGGGAGCATTGACCGATCCTTCTTTGATCGGGGATAGGGAGGGAACAAGGATGGTGCGGTTCACCTATCGGAAACTGGTCTCCTGGACCCTCCTCGCATTTACGCTCCTCTTCCTGATCAGCGGCTTCGGGATCACGGAACCACGGCTGGTGCAGCCCCTGACGTTTGGGCTTCTCGATAAGGCGCTCTCCCAGCAGATCCACTTTCTTCTCTGGGGCCCATTCCTGATCGTGCTGGTGCTACACGTATACTACAACTGCGGCATCTTCAGGAAGTGATGCTGGATGATGTTCGTCGACAGGGAGTCGGGAAGCGGGCGAAGGTGCCGTCGGCGGCTACCCGTGAGAAGAAGTCCATTACTTCCGAAAAATGAAAAGCGAGGAGTCCGGGTCTGATACCCGGCGTTCCGGTTGCCGCCGTCGTCATCGTTTCGGTCGGCGTTACCGTCAGTGTCGTCTCGGTGGTCATCGTTTCGGTCGGCGTTACCGTCAGTGTCGTCTCGGTGGTCATCGTTTCAGACGGTGTCGTTTCGGTCGGCGTTGCCGTCGGTGTCGCGTTCCCCGCCGGCGAAACACACCCTGCCACCAGGACCGCCGCTGCCATGAACAGCAGGATCAGCAGGATCAGTTTTTTCAACATCGATAAGCCCCCCTTGGTTCGGGCATGAAGAGATTCAACATTCAATCTACGATATAAAATTAACGGAATATGTTGGTGCCCGTGAAAGGCCTTCTCCCGGCCCATGCGCCTATTTTCCTCCCCCGGAGGAGGAACTGCCAGATCTCCTGCAGTTGATTCGGCGGTGTTCGAGACTGCAGCCCTCAACCACGCCGACCACGGCAGTATGGTCATAGTCCATGTGGGTCGTGCGTTCAAGGTCATCACCGGCAGGCAACCGTTACTGCCGGAAGATACCTGCCAATCAAAACGGATGGCCATTATCTGGAAAGTATTATTAAAACCGGATCCTATGACTTGACTAGTTGCGGCAGGGGAACGGCGATGTCATCGCACATACCGCGTCACAACCTATGGAGCAGGAATATGTTTCGCATGGGAGCCCCAAGGACCGCACGGAGAACTTCCCACCGGACATCGCGCCGTGTCATGCGCCGCACCACACAGCGAACCGTTCTGGTCGGCGGGACCGCCGCCGCGATCAAACTCTCGCAGAATGACGTCGACCAGATCGAGCAGCACACCGGCAAGGAGGCCGAAGACCTCTCCGAGCAGGAGCTCGACAAGGCAATGGACGATCAGGGCATCAAGGAGCAGGAGCTGACCGACCAGGACGTGACCGCAATCGAGGCCGGTATGGCGAAAGAACAGGCTCCGCAGCCTGACGTAGCGCCCCCGGCAGCCCCTCCGCCCGAGGCTGTGCCTGCCGAACCGTCCTACATCGGCGAACTGGAGAAACTTGCCGGGTTTCGGGATAAAGGGATCATCACCGAGGAAGAGTTCCAGGCCAAGAAGAAGCAGCCCCTGGGATTGTAGATCCGGAGATTCTGGCATGGACAAACCTCACTCAACAACAACCGTATCTCCTGCGAGAGGGAGGTGACCATGCCCGCTCCGTCCCGCCTCGCATCCCTCACCCGGGTTGTCATCATCAGTACCGTCGTCGTCACCGGCATGTACCTCGGCGCCGCGGTCGTGAGCCCGGTGCTCGTCGGGTTCATTCTGGCGATCGTTGTCACACCAATTGTGCATCGCCTGGAAGAGCGCGGATTGCCCCGGCTCGCTGCGGTGCTGGCGATGGTCGGGGTGATCGTCGGCGTTGCCCTGCTGCTCATCGCCGTCTTCAGCCTGTCGCTGATCGAGCTCGACAGCGCCCTGCCCGCCTACCAGGATCTGCTACAGGCGCAGCTGGCGGCACTGCAGGCATGGCTTGCGGACCTCGGGATCATGACCTCTCTCCAGCTGCCCGATGCATCTTCGGGGCCTGTGCTCATCCCCTCGCTCGGGGAGATCCTCGCCGGACTCTCCATTCTGGTCGTCGATTTTCTGGTCATCCTGATCGTGGCCGTCTTCATGCTCCTCGAGGTGACCTCGATCCGGGGAAAACTCCAGAAGAGCCTCGGGCTCGACGTTGAGGCCGAACTCGACCGTTCCGCGAACAATCTGGTCGCATACGCGGCGCTCCGCACCAGAAGCGGCCTTGCGACCGGCATCGTTATCGCGATTCTCCTGCTGCTCCTCGGGATCGACGCCCCGGCGCTCTGGGCGGTCCTCATCGTCGTGCTCGGCTACATACCCTACTTCGGGCTGCCCATAGCATCGGTGCCCCCTATCGGGCTTGCCTGGCTCCAGCACGGCCTCCCTGGAGCGCTCGCCGTCGCGGTCGGCATCTTCGTCGTCGACCTTCTCGCTCGCCGCTTCCTCCTGCCGTACCCCGCCGAACAGGCGCTCCGAATCTCCCCACTGGCGATCGTCCTCTCGGTCCTCGCCTGGACGCTGGTGCTCGGCGTTCCGGGGCTTTTTCTAGGTGCTCCCCTGACTCTGCTCATAAAGGCGGTGCTGTCGAGTTCGGAAGAGACTGGGTGGCTGGCGATACTGATGGAGCCGTCCAATGATAGCGAAAGTACCGGAGAACTGTCCAGGTGACCGATAGGCCGCACGCTCTCCCCAAAAATATAATATATTGGCAATAGTAATGCAGTCAACCGAAATCTGCGATCGAACCCAAAAATATCCAATAGATATCGTCTATGAGGTGATTGGACTGCTGATGGAGCGAACCTGATGCATGCCCGAGCCGGGTGGCCGGTGCGGGAACCGGGAAGCCGGAACGGTCGAGCCCGTGCAGTAGGGAAAACGCTCTTCCTGGCTCTCCTGCTCGGCGTACTGGTGGGCACGGGGGCCGCCCAGATGCAGGACAATACCGGTGTCCAGGAGCTGACCGGGCGAATAGAACCCGGTCAGGCGATCGTGTACGATCTCCCTGGTTTGCAGGCGGGAGAGAACCTGGACGCCTATGCAGAGGGAACCTCAGGAGATCTTGACCCGTTCCTCGCCGTAGCGAACCCGGATCTCAACGCGAGCCGGGTGCGTACCGAGTTCGCAGCCGACGTGAACCGCTCCCTGGCAGCGGGGCAGGACCCACTCAGGGTGATCCCGGAGACTGCCGGCCGGTACTTCCTCGCCTGGAACGACGATACGAACGGCACCTATAACGCCGCCCTGCAGTACCGCATTCCCGCCGACGGCGACTATCTCCTGATCGTAATCGGCTCTCCGGCAGAACGAGGGCGGACCTTCGGGGATTACCGTCTCCTGGTCGGAATCGACGACCCGCAGGTGCTGACCGGCCAGGCCGAGCCGACCGGAGCCACCATTGCGATCCTGAATACCTCCGTTTCGAAGATGCGCGTCGGTGTCCAGGAGGTGACGGGGAACCTCTCCGCCAATACCTCATCGACCTTCTACATCTTGAGCCCGGTAGAGAAGAACGACACCTTCTACGCCTCCATCGAAGCGACATCCGGGAACCTGATCCCGGCGATGGTCCTGCGGGACTACGGCGGCAAGCCCCTCGCAGCGGTGGCTACTGAAACGGGGAAGACCAGCGCCACGCTCCAGTACACCTTCGCCGGCACCAGCAGCAACGATCGGCTGGAGGTGCTCTCAAGCCCGCTGGACGGGACCAACACGACAGGAGACTTCCGCCTGCTGACCGGTTTGAACGCCCCCGGCGTGCTGGCGGGCAACGAGTCGCCCGGCGGCATCGCCGTCCTGCAGGCGCCCATCCCGGTCAAAGTCGGCGTCGAATTGGACCAGATCACCGGCGTGGACCAGGTCAGCGAGAACTTCGCCGTGGTGGCCAACATCTGGATGCAGTGGAACGACCCTGCCCTGGCATTCAGCCCGGACGAATGCGACTGCCGGGTCAAGATCTACCGGAGCATCGACGATTTTGTCACGGCCGAGGGTTCACGGTGGCCGGAGTTTACGCTCTACAACCAGCAGGCGCAGCGCTGGACGCAGAACCAGATCATCGTGGTGGAGCCCAACGGCACCGCCACCTACTATGAACACTTCTGGACAACCCTGCAGGCGCCGGAATTCAATTTCAGGGCCTACCCGTTCGATACCCAGGAGTTCTTCATCCGCATCGACTCGCTCTATCCCGAAGAATTGTATGTCTACGAGCCCTGGCCGGAGAAGACCGCCGTCGGCACCCAGCTAGGGGAGGAGGAGTGGTACATCACCTCGAGCGATACCAACATCAGCACGGTCGAGATCACGACCCAGAACTCCCGCTACTCATTCGACTTCTTCGCAGCCCGCCATCTCACCTACTACCTCCTCCGCATCCTGCTGCCCATCTTTATCATCATCCTCCTGACCTACATCACGTTCCTCCTCAAAGACTACGGGAAGCGCGCTGAGATAGCCAGCGCCAATCTGCTCCTCTTCATCGCGTTCAACTTCACCATCGCCGGAAACCTGCCGCACCTTGGCTACCTGACCTTCCTGGACTCCATTCTGATCGCCACCTTCGTCATCACCGGCGCTACGGTGGCCTACAACCTCTACCTGAGATGGCTGGCGACTGCGGCGGAGAAAGAGATCGCCGAACGGATCGACCGGGTGATAGTCTGGCTCTACCCGTTGGCGTACATCACCGCGCTCATTTTTGGCCTGTTTGTAGAAGGGTTCTTCTGAGCACGGCGCCGCTGCCGCACGCATATTTATGTATCGACGGCCAATGCACTGGCATGAACTGCCCGGTCTGCGGGGGAGACTGTATCGAGGACGCTCCCGCGCTCCTTGCACGGCTGCCGCACACCTTCGCCCCCTGCCCCGACTGCATGGGGCTCACCTACGACAAGCGCGCCCCGCCCCCCGACCTCTCGCCTGCCGAGCCCTGCCCCGACTGCGGAAAGCGGTTCATCGATGATGTCTTCGCCCATATCTGGGCGGTCATGGCAGGCGCGGGGGATCTCTCCCGGGACAACCCGCTCGCCGCCGCCGGAACACCCCTCATCCATCCGGGCGTTGCCATGCACCGCCCGCCGTACCTCTCTCCCCGGTCGCTGGTGCTCCTCTCCCGCACCGTCTCGGAAAAAAGTGCAGAAAAGCTCGTCGCCGAAGTTCCGGAGGTCCGGGGCGTGGTGCGGACATGCGACGGCGTCCCCGGTATCACCGATCCGGAAACGGACGTTGACGGGCGGCGGCATGCCCTCCTCGCGGGCTGTGACGTGCGCGCCGATATCTTCGGTACGCCGGCAGGCGCTATCGCCGTCTACAAACAGCAGTCCGTCATCCACATCGAGTTCCCCCACGGCCAGAATCCCAAGATCCTCGCGACCTATCAGGCAGTCCGCGAGAGATCTCCCCGTACATTCGTCGATGCCTGCTGCGGGGCGGGAACGCTCGGCCTTGTAGCGGGCGTCATGGGCGTCCCCGCAGTGATCTGCAACGACGCATGGCATGCCGCCGCTTTCTGGACTGCGTGCAATATCGGGGTGAACCGCGAGGCGCTCGGGGTGGAGGGCGTGCGGCTCCTGCATTCGATCGCGGAACTCGAAGAGCGCCCGGTCGCGGGTGAACCGGTGCTGGTCGCCGTCGCAGAGGGTGCGCGGACAATCAGGGTATACCACGGCGATCTCCGCCTGCTCCCTCCCCTGCTCCCGGGCGACGTCGATCTCACCGCGCTCGACCTCTTCGGGAAGGGTGACCGCGAGAGGATCAGCGAGATTACCACGCTCTGGACTGCTGCCGTAGGCGGAGATGTTTATATCCCCTAGGCACCATGATATACGGGGACTAGCCAGGGTGGCTCGGCGTCACCTGTAACCCGAAACCGCCGTTATGCGGGAGGCGAAGTCTGAGGAAGGCTGTGGCGGCCTGCCGGAGCCGGTGCGTCCTGACGGAGAAACCTCGTCCTGTGAGGTCGGCGGACAGGCATCAATACTCCGGAGGGGGTGGCGACCTGTTGCCGCGGGAACCGGTCCAGGCCCGGAAGGGAGCAGACTTACCGTGGACGTTCGGCGCCCATGGGGTTGCGGGGTGGAGGAAGGATGCCCCGGTGAACGCAGGTACGAGCTGTCGACCGATGACGTGTCCCCAACGGCGATTTCTATGGCAAAGGTTACGATTATCGGAGCGACAGGCAATGTCGGCTCGTTTGCAGCACATACCATTTCTGAGATTCCCCATGTTACCGATCTGCTGCTGATGGGCAGGCCCGGCCGTGAGGAATTTTTAGAAGGATGCTGCCGCGATATGGCCGACTCGTTTGCTGCACGGGGCACGCAGATGCGCCTTGCCCACAGCACACAGGTTGCCGATGTAGAAGGATCGGATGTCATCATCTGTACGTCCGGTATGCCGCGGCAGGTCGGGCAGGACAGAAACGATCTGGCATTCGAGAATGCCAGAATGGTAGCCGAGACCGCCGAAATCGTCGGAGAGCGAGCGCCGGACGCCCTTCTGTTCATGGTCACGAACCCTGTCGACGTCATGACGGCCGTCGCCCTCAAATATTCGGGGTTCGAACCCCGGCAGGTCTTCGGGCTCGGCACACACCTTGACTCGATGCGCCTCAAAGCACTCATCGCCGAATACTTCAAGGTACACGTAAGCGAAGTCCACACACGTATCATCGGTGAGCACGGCGAGAGCATGGTTCCGCTCTGGTCGGCGACGACGATAGGCGGCATTCAGGTCTGCAATCTGCCGACGTTCTCGGGACTCCCTCACCGCGAGATGATGAATACGGTGCGCTCGAGCGGTCAGTTTATCATAAGAAACAAAGGTTCTACGGTCTATGGGCCAGGCGAGGCGATCGCAACCCTTGTCCGGACGATCCTCGGTGATGAAAACCGCATCCTGACAGTCTCAAGTTACATCAAGAGTGAAGTCCACGGCATCGGTGATGTCTGCATCGGTGTGCCCGCTAGGATCAACAGAAACGGCGTATATCCCGTACCGATTAAACTTGCGGAGAGGGAAGTGACCGGCTTTGCTGAGTCTGTCGAGAAGATCCGCACGATCACGGCGGATGTCATTGAAAAACTGGAGCAGTGCCGTTAAGCGGCGAGTGCTCCCTGCAAAAAATGGGTAATCCGGATCGGCTCACAGCAGGGTGAGCTCGACGATCTCGGCACTGCCGACACCGTCAAGTTCCCGGAGCGATTTTTCGACTTCGTCGGGTGCCCCTTCCTTATCAGGAACGACGACAACCGTCTTTAACGCGACAAGGCCGAATCCGATAGGTTCCTCTACGAGGTCCTTTACCGGCACGGCAGCCGTGATCGCCGCCTTGAGCGCTTCGCGGTCAACCTCGGGTGACTCGGGCATGATCTTTAAGATGATGGCGACGTCTCCCATCGTTATGGCCCCTGGAATCCACACTTCTGGCATTCGTATGAGACGCTCTGTTCTCTGCAGCGGTAGCACCTGCTGATTGCAGCCGAACACTCCGGGCACTTGAACTGCGTGGCACCGGTCTCTGCGAGGGGTCCGTTACAGGATGTGCATCGATCTGTTGCTATCATTATTACTTCCTCAAGCGGTATCCTATCATATCTTCCCCGAACCAATTAAAATCTCGTGTCAATGACGGTTCCATGAGGCGTCACTCCGTCCAGAACCTGCGCTATCCGTTCGTCGAATCTGCCGTTTATTACCGTCGTCCGGACATTGTGCTCGAGAACGAACGGGATCAGGGCAGGGTCGACCTCCTCGCAGGGACAAGGGTGGTCTACCCGCTCAAGGAGCGTCCGGTGGTGGGAAATACCGTCTACCGACTTGAGGAGGACGAGCTCGGTGCCGAGGTTCGATGCAACCCACGCCGCGATCGTGTCGGAGGTGATATCCCAGGAGTGCGGCAGCGGATCGAGCCTCCGGAGAGCACAGTAGGGGAGCAGCACCGTCATCTCTGCGGGGCGCTCAATCGCGTGCGTCGCCGGCACGTTGTGTGACACAATGTACCAGCCGTACTGCTCCATAGCGGCGATCGCCATCCAGTGAGCCGCCGTATCCGAGAGATTGAGCCGCCGCACATGATCCGCGAACCTGCCGCCGCCCGGCACGATCAGCACGGGCCGCCCCGTCGCCCGGATCGTATCGATGACGGCGTCGGTCCGATCGAAGAGGCTCCCGCCGAGCTTGACGACGATAGGAATGGTCAGCGAGGACATATCGCCAGATTATAAAACGGGCAGCCTCATAACCTCTCCGCATGAAGAGGGTTGCCCTCGCCCTGCTCCTCTGCTGCCTCGTCACCACCGCAAGCGGTGTCCTGATAGTCGAGTTCTGTCCCGATCCCTACCAGTCCGGCGATCCCGACGAATACCTGGTGCTTGCAGGGAGCGGCACGCTCGACGGCATTGTGATCACGGACGGCGAGGGCGGATTCCGGTTCCCGCCCGGAGCACGGATCGACGGCAGACTGACCGTCGCCCGGAGCGCGGCAGCATATGCGGAGAGCCACGGCACCCTCCCCGACTACGAACTCTTCGACTACTCGCCGGCCGTACCCGAGGTGCGACGGAGCGACGACCTCCGGATGGCGAATAGCGCGGACGAACTCTTCGTCTACCGCGAAAGCACGCTCATCCAGACTGTTGCCTGGCCTCTGGACGTCCACCCCCGCGAAGGGCAGATCCACTACCTCGAAAACGGTGTCTGGGACAGCCGGCCGCTCCTCATCGGCCAGTCACGGTTCAGTCCCGCGACCTTCGACAATGTCGAAGTTACGGCATTCGTCTCGCCGGACTGCGCCCGGGATATCTTCATGGATGCCGTCGCCGCCGCTAATTCGGAGATCCTCGTCAACATTTACGAGTTCACCGATGCGGGGCTCGCGGAGGGGCTCGTCCGCGCCCGGGCACGCGGGGTGAACGTCACCGTCCTCCTTGAGGGAGGGCCGGTCGGCGGGATATCGGCCGAGGGGCAGAGCGTCGCCGCGATCCTCAGGGAGGGCGGCATTCCCGTGCTACAGATGACCACCACCGATGCCGCGCATGCGAAGTACCGCTACGACCATGCGAAGTACATAGTCATCGACAGGAAAAGAGTTGTCATCGGGAGCGAGAACTACGGATTGAGCGGATTTCCGATAGCGGGAACGAAAGGAAACCGGGGATGGGGAGTCTGCCTCGACGACACCGGGCTCGCCGAATACTTCCGGACAGTCTTCCTCTGCGACAGCAGCGGCGGCGATATCGTCCCGCTCGAAGGCTCGCCGGGAGACGGAGACGCTACCGGAACGATACCTTTTACCCCCGAGTTCACCCCGCTTCGCACGGACGGGGCGCGGGCCACGCCGGTACTCTCCCCGGACACGAGTTTTCTGATCACCACGATGCTGGAGAGAGCAGAGCGGACGATCGCTATCGAGCAGGCGTACATCACGAATGAAACGCGCTACGAGCTCAACCCCTTCCTCGCGGCGGCGATCGACGCCTCCCGGCGGGGTGTCGAGGTGCGGGTGATCCTCGACTCGGCCTGGTTCAATACCGAGGGCGACGCCGACAACGACGAGATGGTCGCGATCATCAACCGGGTGGCGTCCACGGAAGGGCTACCGCTCGAGGCGCGCCTGGCTGACCTCGATGGGAACAACCTCGAGAAGATCCACACCAAAGGTGTCGTCGTCGACGGCCGGTGGGTGCTCGTCAGCAGCATCAACTGGAACGAAAACTCCCCGAACTTCAACCGGGAGGCGGGGGTGATCATCGAAGATCCGGCCGTCGCCGCATACTTCATGGGTGTCATGCGAGACGACTGGTATGGTTCTTCACCGGAGAAAAGCGGGGGAGGAGCGGATCTCGATTATGCAAAGGCCGGTTGTGCCGCCGTTATCGTCGTCGCAATCTTGGCTCTCTACTGGTACCGTCACCGGCGGTGAACGGCAGACCGGCAGACATCGCAGATGGTGATCGTCCCGGTTCCAGAAGCTACGGCGGTCACCCACCTCTCGATGATCTCATCGAGATCCCCGGAGAGGCCGGCATCGGTGTGTCCACGTTTCCGGCTCATGTACCTGCGATATCGCCGCCCTGCTGATCCCAAGGCGCTTTGAGACTTCGCTCTGGCTGATGCCCCGCTCGTTGACGAGGCGGTAGACCATCTCGGCCCGCATTCGCGGCAGCAGTCTCCGGGCGAGGCTGTCACAGCGCATAATATCACAGGACTGCTCGCTCATGCCGTCTGCACCATCCGCGACTCATTATATTCGTAGAGGATCTGACGTGCATCCCGGAAGTTGAACTTCTCGATGATCATCCCGTTATCCTTCAGTTTCTTCAGCGCATAGCGGACGGTCCGGGGGGCCAGGTTGCTCAGCCTGACGAGTTCCTTGTGGGTCAGGGCACTTCCATCCTCAAGCAGGACGAGAATCTTCTGTGATGAGGGCGGAAGGTTCACTTCATCCATGAGTAGTAGTTAACGGCGTTAACATATCAAACTGCCGATACTATATCTCCGCGCTGCCATACGCTATTCTATGCTTGAGCGACAGGAACGGACGGCGTTGATCCTGCTCGTCTCGGTGGTTGCGGTCGTGCTGGCGGCGCACCTGCTCCTCGACACCTTTGCAAAGCCTCTGACCGCATCACCCTACTCGGAGACTGTAGATGACGGCACACTGGTCATTCTCGAGGGATCGGTCGAGACCGTGAGCAGTACACAGACAGGCGGCCACCTGCTCCTCTCCGTCGCAGGTGTGCCGGTCTTCATTCCTGCGGGTTCGGCGGCCGGGCTCGATCTTCGGGAGGGCGATTCGGTCTCCGCGTACGGAATCGTGCAGACCTACCGCGGAAAAAGAGAGGTTGTCGTGAACTCACCGGGCGATATCCGCGTCCTGAAGTAAGTCACTTCTGCGCAGAGTAGAAAATATCAGCCCCACTGCTCACCCGGAACCTGGGCTTTACAGACGGCGCCCTCTTCGTCTCCTGCTCACCCTGCTCCAGCTGGTGCGCCTCTTCTGGTGGGGGGGCGGGCTTTTTCTGCCCGGACCTGCGCCCCTCAACGCCGCTGCCCCCGGCGAGATCGCTGTCGATTATCTTTTCACGCGGCATACAGGGAGATCATCGGCCCGAGTATAAATGTGTGTGTAAATGCCCCCCCGGAATATCCACTCCACAGGCAGGGACGGAACGAAGAAAAGAAGAGGAGGCAGAATCGAATCTGTGATATCGGGTGAGCAGTGGATGAGCACGCCCTTCGAAGACGGACAGGACGACGATAGGATATTTCTGATTCTGGCGGCCGCAGAGCGGCTGAAACAGAAGAATGCGGATATCATCCAGGAGATCACCGGACAGGGCTACATGGTTATCGTCATTACCACCAACCAGCCCTCGACCATTCTCCGCCGGACGTACGTGCAGAACGGTATCCCCAACCGGCACCACGGCGTGGGCAATGCTGTACCACATGGCAAGCTCCGCCGTCTCCCGGTCGGGGTGCAGCAGTTCGCAGAGGAGGGAGGAGTCCATAACCCGCTCGTGCGTAGCGCCGCAGATATCCCGGATAAGCATACCTACCCGTCTGCTGCGTGCGCCTAAATAATGCGCTCCCGGGAAACGGCAGGCAGAGGCAGGAGAGGATGTGACCGCGCGCAAACGCACGGCACCCCACGAGGACTACCCTCTCATACCGGTGCCGGCGGATGCACGGGGAGGATTTCCCTCCATTGCCGTCATCCTGCTCAGATTCAACCGAACCTGCCGTTCTCGGGATACATGACTGGCTGATCCCGTATATGGTTCTGCTCGGGACGTTCATTCCGCCGCTCGGCGGGTTATCATGGCTGACTTCTTCTTCAGGCACCAGAAACGGGTATCCACCACTCTCCTCGGCGCAGGCTCCGTGGAACCCGGCAGGTATCGGTGCGTATACCCTCGGATCGATTATCGCCGCACTGAGCCCAGGCATTCCTCCGGTGAACGGGATCGTCGCCGCGCTCTTCGCCTACGCCGTTCTCGATCGGATTGTCAGGCACCGGTCACATAAACCGTTCGAACCGTTCCCGGGGCACCCGGCAGATCGGGCAGATCTCCGGCGGGGCATTCCGGGCGCAGAGGTAGCCGCAGACCCGGCACCGCCAGACCGGGTAGGCGAGAGCGGGTGCAAACGCCGAAGAAGCCTCACGCTTCTCACGCACTTTCTTCCGCTCATGCCGAGGCGGGCGGCGTTCGGGAACCGGTTCGGGCTTCCGCTCACCTGCCCTGATATCGGCCGAGACGTAGAGGGCGCAGTAGCAAGCACCGTAGTCATGGAGATCAGGGTCGCGATAGTCGCAGGGGCAGATGATATCAAGGTCGTCCTCCCGCCTGCCTGCGGCGAGCCGGCAGGGGCAGGCGATGTAGCCGTAGCGGTTCCGGTTGACGAGCAGCCCCCGCACGAGCTCGCGGGTGAACTCCTGGTCGGGATTGAGATGGTATCCACCTGCCTCCGCTTCAGTGTCGAGATCGTTATAGAAACGATCGACCTCTCTGTCGGTCACGTCATCCGGCATGCAGAGCCCCCCGGATCTCATCCTCGCGGAACCCCACGATCACCGTCTCGTCGTTGATAACGAGGGTTGGGAACGAACCCCGGGGATTCCACCGTTCCACCTCCGTGAGCGCCTGATCAAACTCGTCGCGGTTGACTTTATCGACGTACAGGTAGGAGAATGCAACACCGAGATCGGTGAGGAGCTGCTTGGTTTTGGCGCACCATCCGCAGGTGCTGAGCGCGTAGAGCATCACCTTCCCCCGGTCCTCTCCGGGCACGTGAACGACGTCCATGGCAGACCTCCGTACCTGGAGCGCATTAAACTTTCTCCCCGACAGAGCGGACTGACCTCCACTCCCGGGCTGTCAGCAGCCCCGCGGCGTGGAGGGATGGCCATCGGCCGGTTGTAAGGTCAGGACGAACTCCGACACATCCTCACACTCTCTGCATTTCAGGTTCGCACCACAGAGCGCAAAGCCCCGCCGGAAGAGGCGCAGCGCACCCTCCGTCTCCGGGACGGGGATCCGGCATCCGGAGTAGGCGATCCCGATGCGGACACCGGCATCGTCAAGCCCGGTCGCAACCCGGATCTTCCGAACGCCTCCCGAAGCCAGGTGTTCAAGGAGGGCAGCGACGGCATCGAAGAGCCGTTCCGGCTCCGCCAGGGCAGGAGGGAGGGGGTCGTGCAGGACGAGGTCGAGGCGGACGTCCTCGAAGAGCGGGAGGTAGGCAAGCCTTGAGACCAGCGCCTCCCGGTATGCCGCTTCGTCGTCGGCGGCCTCGATAAAGGCCTCGTCCGGGATCGGCGGGCTACAGAGATGCGCAACCAGTGCTCCTCGAGCAGCGGATTGACAGCGACCCGGGAGAGGGGCTCGTCCATCCCGTACCCGAAGACCGTATTCATAAAATCCGAGAGGAGACGCTCTGTTCGCCGGAGGAGCGAGGTGTCGACGATATGGTCGAGCCGGTCCTGCTCGAAGAGCGCTCCTATCCGTTGCGTGATCTGCACCGCTTTGAGCACGAGCTGGATCTCTATCTTGCTGCCTTCTGCAAACTCCGCGACGAACGCAGTGAAGTCAGCCAGGAACTCATCGATACGGTCGGCCTCGATGAGGTTCTGGTACTTCTCCGCCTCCTCTGCCTCCCCGAGCTCCTCGAGGGTATAGGCGAGCATGTAGAGCCTGCCCGCGATGACGGAGAAGAGCCTGCCCGCTTCGCCGAGGAGATCGATTGCGTGCTCCCGGGAGGTACCCGGAGGCGATCGGGGGTGAAGGCTCCGATATCCGTCATCTCGGCCGCTTCCCGCTGCAGATTCTCGCAGAGCCTGACGACCGTTGCCGGCGCCACTGCCCGGCCGTGCCCGGAGCAGCAGAGAGTGAACGGCTTGTTCCGAAGGAGCCAGCAGAGGCGCTCTATCGATGCAGCGAGCGCAGCGGGATCCCACCCGGCACACCCGGCAATTCCGGGGCCTGTCGAGAAGAGGAGGTCGCTCGTGAAGAGGAACTCGCCGATACCGATACAGATGCTGTCGGGCGTGTGCCCGGGGGTGTGGTAGACCTCAAGCGCTTCACCGCTGCCGAGTGTGAGGATCTGCCGGTCGAGAAAGATCCCGCCACCGATCGGGATCGAGTCCGTCGAAAGCGAGATACCGGGATCGATCGTCCACCTGCCCTCGGCCGCCCGGTCGCGGGCGGTGAGCAGGTGGATATCGACGGTACGCGGGAGCATCTCCCAGTGGAACATCTCCGCAAGGGTCCTGACCGTATCGCCGCGCTCGAGCGCCCGGGCGCCCTCTTCCTGGGCGGCTATCCGGAAGGGAGCAATCGTACCGAGCTCCGTATCCCGGATAACGGCAAGGCAGTGATCGAGGTGGCAGTGCGTCAGAAGGAGGAGAACCGGCCGTGGCCGCGCCGCCACCTCCGCCCGCACCGTCGCGACGATCTCCGCCATCTGCCCAGGATCGGCACCGGTATCTATCAGCAGGATCTCGGAAGACGTCCGTATGATATAGGCATTCGAGCAGCAGACGTCGGGTTTGCGTGTCAGGGGGTAGATCTCGGCGCCGACGCTCCCGGGGATCGGCTGCCACTGCTGGTTTTCAAGCACTCCTTCTCCTCTCCATGCCTGTCTGCCGGAAAACAGGTCTCGAATAGACTGTTCGGCGTGGTCTCTTAAAAACTATGATGAAGCAGAAAAGAGAGGTACGGAATGAGCGAAGAAGCAGATACCGAAACGACGATGCTCCGGGGCGAGAAGGAGATCCAGGACCAACGGCTGGTCGAGGCCGTGCTCTCTCTAGCACTCGTCTGCAGGATCGGGCTCGCGTACGAGAATCAGCCCTACGTCGTTCCCATGTGCTTTGTCTGTGCCGGAGACAGCATCTACCTGCACGCCGCCCGTGAAGGGCGGAAGATCGAGATCCTGAAGCGGAACGACGCTGTCTGTTTCGAGGTTGAGGCGGATGTGGCGACAATCCCCGCCGATGTTGCCTGCGGATGGGGGATGCGCTACCGGAGCGTTATCGGCTTTGGACGGGCGACCTTCGTCGATGACCCGGAGGAGAAGGTAGCCGCCCTCGATCTTTTGATGGAGAAGTACTCAGGGCAGGGGAGATGGACGTACCGGACGAGGCCGTCCGCCGGACGACGATCATCAGGATTGCAATCGAGAGGATGACCGGCAAACAGTCGGGCTTCTGAGGAGATTATATATCTGGGCAGACTGAAGGTGGCGGCGTTGCAGGGAGTGATAGTATGAAACCGAACAGCATCGCACTACTGATCCCGCTCCTCATCCTCTGTATCGGAGCATGCGGCATCGCGACCGCACAATCCCTCACCGTGGAGGATCTCGGAACCGTCACCGCAGGAGAGACGGTCGTCATCAACGGGACGACGAACCTCGCACCGGGGGACCAGTTGCTAATTACAATCTCGCCGACGGCGTTCGGCCCGACAACAAAGAACGAGAGCGCAGGGCAGACCGGGGTATCGGGAACCGTTACGGTACAGCCCGGCGAGGGGCGGAATATATGGTCTTTCACCGTCGATACAGGCGACCTCGAACCGGGCAGTTACTTCGTAACGGTCGAGTGGATCGAAGGCGACGCCACCGCTACGACGACACTGACGGTGCAGGCGGCCACGCCTTCACCGACAAACACTGCAACGACTGCGCAGACGCCGATGGCGACCGCCACGACAGCACCGCCCTCACCGACGCCCACGGAGGCCGCCCCGGCCGTGCCGGTGCTCGCCGTCCTGATAGCCTGCCTCACGACGGCACTCCTGTTGCGGCAGTAGGAGAGACTCTCCGTTACCGGCGATCGACAACCCGCTTCGGCCTTCCGACCGCCCGGGCGAGCTCGAGCCCCCCCTTCGGGATGAAGTGGAAGAGGAGCTTCAGCGCCCCGTCGGCGTAGGCTTCGGCGAGATCGGGCACCCGGGAGAGGAGGGCAGCGATGAACCGCTCTTCAATCCCTCTCCGGTCGCAGGCCTCCGGGTCGGTACACTCCATACTCACCCGGAGGACGGTCTCACCGGCATCCTCTCCCCCGTAGATGAACGCCTCGTACCTCCCCGGTCAGGTCATCCATATTCTCGCGCTGAAAGACGGCGCTCTCCACGTCAACGCGGCCCAGGGCCACTCCTGCGATCAGGAACGTCTCCGCCTCACGCCGCGGGTAGAAGATCCGCATCGCCGTTCTGCCGCAGGAGCATCGCTCCCGTGACAGGACGACCGACGTATCCTCGGTGTCGTAGTTGATGAGAAGTGTCCCCGCCTTCTCCCCGACCGGAATGAGCGTTGAGAAGACGAGACGCCCCCACTCCCCGTCGGGGACGAACCGCTCCATCCGCGGGTCATAGAGATCGAAGTGCACCAGATCTTCGGGGACGTGAAGGCCGCCCTGGGCGGCACACTCGCCACAGATCGTCCCTTCGGGTACTCCCGTAGGTATTGTAGACAGGAGAGCCCCATACTTCTGCAAGATATGCTCGTGACTCCGCCGCGAACCCCTCCCCACCGATCACCAGGCGCTCTATCCCCGACTCCCTGGGATCGAGGCCGTCCGCCTCCAGCCGCCGGGCAAGCCGGAGCAGTTTGAAGATACTCCCGACGATGGCCGTCGGTCGATAACTCCTGATCACCCTGACCGGGAAGGTGCATTTCCCCTCCGGGATGACGGTGATACCGAGGTTTCTGGCCGCAAGGGTCATCGTATTCGCCCCGACGTTCATCCCGTACGAGGTGCAGATCACCACCCGGTCGCCGGCGGCAAACCCCTGCGCTACGAAGAACCGCCCGTACTTCTCGGCATACCGTTCCCAGTCTTCCCAGGTGAGGAAGAAGGATTTGGGCATCCCGCTCGTTCCGCTCGTCTCGTTGATGGTGTACACATCGCTGCAGGCGACGCTCAGGAACCGGAACTCCAGTATCCCTGGCGGCTGATTCTGCCGGATCGTCTCGCCGGAGATGACCGGCAGATCGAGGAGGTCTTCGTGCGTCCTGACCTCGGTCGGCCGGATCCGGTGCTCACGAAACCACCGGCGGTAGAAGGGAGAGTGCTCGGCGGCGTATCCGACGGTATATCGCACCCGCTCGTCGATGAGGGCATCGAGATCTGACCGATCCAGCGCCTCGACCGCGGGGTTGTAGTAGCGGTGCTCGCGCATCATGCTCACCCGCATCTCCGGCATGATCGGAGAATAAGGTGATGGGTGTGCTCAGCACCGATCGGCACCCGCACCAGATAGACCAGCAGGCTGCAGACGAGCAGCGATGCCCCAAGGGCGAGCAGTCCTGTGTGCGAACTGCCGGTCACTCCGGTCAGCCCCCCGACGATCGACAGGCCGATGAACCCACCGAGATGTCCGATCGAGTTAATGACGGCGATCCCGACCGCAGCCGTCGCCGGAGCGAGGAAGAGTGCGGGAAGCGTCCAGAATGGGCCGAAGAAACTGTAGATGCCGATCGTCGTGGCGGTGAGCATGAGCACGGTGAGGAAGGGGTCGGCAACGAGCCCCGAGCCGAGCAAACCCAGTCCCCCGACGAGGGGGGAGAGCGGCATGGATCCGGCGCGACCAGACAAACATCGCCGCACACCCGGCGACGTAGGGGATCATGGTGACGAGCCCGATCTCCATGGTGGTGGTCATCGTGACGGAGAACGACCTCACTGTCAGGGGTAGCCAGAATCAGAGGCCGTAGAGGCCGATGATGAGTGCGCAGTAGACCGCCGAGAGGTGCCAGACCCGCGGTCGGCAAGCATCTCCCGGAGGGTATGCTTCCCTGCTGCCGCACGCCGCCGCCTCTCCCCCCAACAAGCTCGGTGATCAGCCAGGCCTTCTCCTCGCTATCGAGCCAGGCGACAGTCTCAGATCAGTCGATCAGGTAGAACCAGGTCACGACCCCGAGGAGAATCGGTGGCGCTCCCCAAGCACGAAGAGCCACCGCCACCCCTCGATGCCGAACCAACCAGTATTCTCAAGGATCCAGGTCGAGACGGGAAGGGCGGTCATGAAGAGTGCGACCGCCCGGGCGAGCTCACGCTCCCGGAACCAGAAGGTGATGTAGCCGAGTTGTACGGCGTTCTGCGCCAGCGCCGTGACCATGACGACAGCGCCCCAGGCGATGAGGATACGTGCAATTCATACCCGGGGAGCGGAAAAACTCGCAGGTAAAAGAGATCAGGGGGTAAGCGCCCAGGCAGGCAGTTCGACCGACGGGATCCCGAGCGCCCACATGACCACGGTGAAGAGGAAGGACGTCAAGAGCGCGACCCCGATGATATCGAGCACCCATCCCGAGCGCAGGAGGTCGCCTGATCCGAGGTAGCCGCTCCCGTAGGCGATGGCGTTCGGGGGGGTCGCCACCGGGAGCATAAACGCAAGCGACGAACAGACCGCCGCGGTGATCATCAGCAGGTAAGGGTTCACCCCCATACTGACGGCGGTCACCGCCATGATCGGCATCAGGACGGCAGCCATTGCGGTGTTCGATGCGATCTCCGTCGCGAGCGAGACGCCGATAGCCACAATCAGGACCACGAGGATCAGCGGGAGGCCGTTGAAGAGGGTGAGCCACTTCACGATCTCGGCGGCAAGCCCGCTCTTGATGAACGCATTCGAGAGCGCGATGCCGCCGCCGAAGAGGATAAGAATACCCCACGGGATCTTCACCGCCCACTTCCAGTCCATCGTGAAGATCCCCTTCTTCGCATTGACGGGGAGGACGAAGAGAAGGAACGCCCCTGCAATCGCGATGGTGGAGTCGTGGATACCGGGGAAGAGCATATCAAGCCCGGGGATGGTGAAGTCCCCGATATGTTTCGTCGTTTCGAAGATCCATGCAAGAGCGGTCAGGACGAAGATGATGAGCGTCCATACCTCACCCGTCGACATCGCCCCCATCTTTTCAAGCTCGATCGCGATGACGCCTTTCGCCTCGGGAAGGGTTTTGGTCATGCCCCGGTACGGGACGTAGGTGAGCCAGAGCCAGGCCAGGATGAGGAATATGGCGGCGAAGGGGACACCGAACTTCATCCAGGAGAAGAAGTCGACCGTCGGGGCGTCGGGAAAGAGCGTCTCGACCTGTGCAAGGAAGATGCCGTTCGGCGGTGTCCCGATAAGCGTGGCGATACCCCCGATACTCGCCGCATAGGGGATCGAGATGATGAGGCATTTGGCGAGGGAGCCCTGCTCTTCGGTGAGGTTCTCGAGTTTCTTGTTCGTCTCGGGGATGATGGTGATAATGATGGCGACGGCGATCGGGATCATCATCATGGCGGTGGCGGTATTCGAGATCCACATCGAGAGGAACGCGGTGGCGACCATGAACCCGAGGACCAGCCGTTTCGGGCTCGTCCCGACAACCTTGATGATATGCAGGGCCATACGCCGGTGCAATCCCCAACGCTGCATGGACATGGCGATAATGAAGCCGCCGAGGAAGAGGAAGATGACCTTATCGCCGTACGACGTCGCCGCCTCCGTCGGTGTGAGAACGCCGAGCAGCGGAAAGAGTGCCAGCGGCAAGAGGGCGGTCGCCTCGAGCGGAATGACGGCGGTGACCCAGAGCAGCACCATCAGGACGGTCACCGCGGTCACGTAACGCGCCTCCACCGGCATCACGGACGGATCGATCGGCGCAAAGAGGATTGCAAGAAAGACCAGCAGTGATGCAGCAAGGAGGGCGACTTTGTTCATCCGGAAAAACTGGGCTGGTGAATTATTTAAGCATACGGAAACGCAGCAGAACCCAGGACCTCGAAAAGAGTGAAGGCTAATCCGTGTTTTCCATGCAAGACGCTCCTCCCGCCCATACTGCGGAGCCGGTCCGTATCGCCGATCTCTCTTCGGATCCGAACCTGCGACGCGCTGTCGTCGGCTCTGTCGCTTCACGAGCGAAACTGACCGGGATTCGATGCATATATACAGGTGGAGAAGTGAATACGTCCATTATGTCTGCAGATACCATACGCAGTATCCCGGCCTTCCTGCCGCGAGCAGGGACAGTGCTGGCCGTGCTTCTTCTCTGCACGCTCGCTCTCTCCCTCTGCGCCGCCCCGGCCGGAGCCCGCAGTCCGAACATCAACGATATCCAGCCCTACGACACGATCTTCGTCTACGAAGAGAACCTCAATCTCTCAGCGCTTCGAAACCAGACGACCAACACCCCGATCACAGCGCTGCGGAAGTACCAGGATGACAACCCTGCCCGGTCGCTCATCAACGACATCGCCGTTTCCGACGATACGGACTTTACCCTCCAGCCTATCGAGGTCGGAGACATGTATGGCGTCTACTACGCCTTCAGCCCGACCGACGGGGTAACCCGGCAGATCCTGATCCGGGAGCCGACGGTCTTCCTCGATGTGGTGCTGGCAAACCCATACCATGCGGATTCGGTTGACGGCCTTACCATCTCCGAGAATACGCCGCTTGCGTTCAAGATCATCTCGCCTGACGTCGGGTCGTCCTACCACGCCGGCACCACCTACCCAGCGACGGTCGAGCTCGTGATCACCTCGCCCGGCGGCGCCCAGAGTACCATCATCGGCGGCCGGGATATGAGCAGCATCAACCTCACCGCCTCGCAGGTCTACACCGACGATCCCGGAAACCCGGGGGCGTTCAGCCTCACCGGGCTTGAGCAGGGGACCTACTCAGTGCAGGCACGCTGGAACGAGCCGCAGTCCTTCGCCGACTCAGGCAGAGGATTCCGAAACGGTGACCTTCACCGTCGGAAACCGGGTCGGCATCAATACGGGAACCCCGACGCCGACTGAAACTCCGACGGCCGTTCCGACGACCACGCCCGCTACGCCCGTCCCGACCGTGACGACGCCGGCCACTGTCTCCCCGACGACGCCCGCAACCACGGTGACGACCGCCGCCCCGGTGACGACGGAACCGACGCCGACAGCGACCCCGGTCTCGCTCATCACGGTGATCGGTGCACTCGGCATCGCTGTCGCTTTTGCCGTCAGGCGCCGGTGAAAAAAAACATTTTTAAAAAGATTTACCGGCAGCCGCCGCTCCCACAGGGGCCGCCCGCTGCACGGTATTCTATCGCGTCGAGCGCCGCGAGCGCCCACTTCCGAACCCCGGGATCGTCGTCGGCCGCGGCGGCGGCGAGCGCACCGGTGGTTGCCGGATCGCCGATCAATCCGAGCGTATACACCGCCCACATCCGGAGGCGGGGGTCGCTGTCGGCGAGTACCGGAGCCAGATCTTCGACCGCCGGGCTTCCCATATCGGCCAGGGCCCACGCCGCGGCCATCCGGTCGGTGCTCGTCCCGTTTCGCAGAACCGCGATCAGGTTTTGGCCATCTTCGGTCATGGAACGCTCAGTCGGCCTCGTCGGAACGGATCGTCCTTCCCCTGCCGGGCGAGGTCTCGACGAAGACCTCGTCCATACTCATGTAGATCGGAAAGACCTCGTGAACCCCGGCAAGCGTGAACACCTTGTAAACGTCGGCGTTCGGTGCACAGAGGGCCATCTCGCCCTCTTCGCGTTTGAGTCCCTTGAACTTGGCCAGCAATACCCGTAGACCGCTGCTGCTCATGTAGACCGCTTTTTCAAGGTTGACCAGCACCTTCTTCTTTCCCCGCCCGATGACACCCGTCAAGGCTTCGTCAAGTCCTTCGGCCGACGCGGCATCGATCCTTCCTTCGACCGTGACGATCGTTGCACCGTCCTGCTCACGAATATCCACATCCATAACTACCGGATCTCCCCACGCGGAAGACGGAAAATCGTCCCCACGATGTATACCATCACGTGTGTGCCGCTGCAATAAAATCGTGTGCCTTCCGGAAGGTACAGCACGCTGCCGCACCGCTTCCCCCCAATGAGTTCGGAAATCTTCGAAGTTAAAGAAATATACTTACCTTGAGAGCGATAACGTCTCTTCTGTCGATGCATATGACGAATCGGAACACCATCTACCTGATCACAGGGCTGCTGGTCGCCGGTGCCGTGCTGGCATGCGGCTGCCTCGGTCAGGATGCGGCAAACCAGGAGCAGCAGATCGTCGCGGCGAACGGAACGATCACCTACGTCGACCTCGAAGGCGGATTCTACGGTATCGTCGCCGAAGACGGCACCAGGTACCTTCCCCTGAACCTCTCCGAAGAGTACAGGGTCGACGGTATGAACGTCACCTTCGTGGCCAGTGTTCAGGAGGACACCGTCACCATCCAGCAGTGGGGAACCCCGGTCGAGATCCTCTCGATCGAGGAGACAGACGCCGTCGCCCCGGCGGAACCGGCCGGAGGGATGATCGGCCTTGCAGACCCGGCTGCGGTCTACTGCCAGGAACAGGGCCATGCCTACGAGATCCGGAAGAACCCCGACGGCAGCGAGTATGGTGTCTGTATCCTTGAAAACGGCACCGAAGTGGACGCCTGGGAATTCTACTACCAGAACCACTGACTTTTTTAAAAAAAGAGAACTAGCGGCCGCCGACGCCGCCCCCACCGAAACCGCCGCCGCCGCCAAAGCCACCGCCGCCGAAGCCGCCACCCCCGCCGCCGCTGCTTGGCGGAGAGAAGGCGACGATCGGGACGAAGATAAACGGCATCCGCGAGTAGAGCGGCACCCCTGCATCGGGGAGGGAGACGTTCAGGTCGCGCATCGCCGCTTCCACCTTATCACCGACACCAAGAGCGGTGCCGTAGACCAGCCACTCGCCCCACTGGGAGATGTCGCCCGGAGAGTACTTCCGCATCAGAGCGAGATCGGAGAGGAAGTAGGCGAAAGCATCCCACTGCAGTTTCTCCCGGTACCGGTCGTCTTTCCAGTGTCCAAAGAGTGTCGCCGGGAAGAGCGCCGCGATGCCGACCTGCACGCCCACGATGAAGAAGAGGACGACCGCCGGGATCAGCAGGTACGCGGCTCCCGGTGCTAAGATGAGGTTCAGCAGCGCAAGGCCGCAGGGGATAGCGCCGAGGAATATAAAAGGAAGCACCAGATCCCTGCCGTCGACGATGTAGCGCCGGGAGATGGTCGCATCGACATCCCTCCGGAGGGCCGAGAGCGTCTGCTGATAGGTCATGATCCGGTGCTGCGAACCCGGACTCCGCCGGGCGACCTCCGCGAGGTTCTTGAGCTCATCGGTATCCACCACGTGATCGTCGGCGATATTTCCGAGGAAGTTGAGCACCCGCTGCTCATACCGGTCATCCGAGCTGGTTGTGAGGAGCCGGATGATGACGCCGCCGCCCTGTTTCTCCTCCACCCGGATAAGCTCTCGACGGTGCAGATCGAGCAGGGTTGCATAGAGTCCGTTCTCGTCGAAATCGACGGCATCGCCCTTGAAGAGGAGGTTCACCTGCCAGGGCTTGAGTGCGGGGTCGGGGACGAAGCTCAGGTATTCGGGGACGACGAAGGGCTTCTCCCGCCCATAGCGGTAATAGACGCCGAGAAGGATGAAGGGCGTCGCCAGTACCAGCGCGAATGCCCCCGCATTCAGAGCGGCGGCCACGGCATACAAAATCCCTGCCCAGCGGTTCGCATCCTCGGTCTGCTGCCGCACGTTCTCCACGAAGACCGGAAACCCGTCGATCTCTTCCAGGAACACCTTATCCGCAAGGATCTCGACGTTCAGCGGCTCATCCGCCGGGACGCTCCCGGTGATGACGATCGAGTTTCCGACACGCTCCTGCCGGAGCGTCGGCGGGTGGAGGAAGACCTCTTCGACGAACATGGCGGGGATGGTGATCCGCACATTCTCGTAGGGGACATGCTCGTCCACGAGCCGCAGGTTCAGGTGCGCCCAGTCGTCGTCGTCCTCGATCGGGGGATGGACGACGAAACGGTACTCCGAGGGGTACAGACCTGCCGGGAAGTAGCCGGGGTCGTAGGCACCGACTTCGTTCTCAAAGGCAAGGTCTCTGATAACCGCTACCTCAGCGGGATCGGCGCTTCCGACTATCCGTACCTGGCCGGTGTAATCCCTGGCATAGCCGGTCGTCCCTTCGGGCACGGTGAGCCCGAGAAACTCGATATGCGGGCTGTTTATCGGCTCGAATGTAAGGGGCTCATCCCAGAACCGAAAGAGCATCCTGTACTCGCCCGACTGCCGTACGTCGTAGGCGTAATCCTCGACGAGCGTGCCGTTTGCGGAGAAGGTCGCCTCGTACTCCTGGATCACGAGGTCGCCCTCGAGGAGCTGAGGGAGAGCACCTGCTCCGACGAACGCCAGCACCCCGATCGCCAGGGTTATCGCAACGAGCGCTGCGATCTGCTGCTTCTCACTGATTGCCATGGCCGTTTAGAACTCTATCTTCGGTGGTCTCTGGATCTCCTCCTCAAACTCAAGATACTGCAGTTTCTGGAAACCCAGGACGCTTGCGATGAGGTTTGAGGGGATGGTATCGGTCATGGTATTGTACTGCTGCGCGATGTTGTTGTAGGTATACCGCTGGCGTCCGATCTCGTCTTCGATGCTCCGGACGGAGCCCATCAGGCTCTGCACCGTCTGCGAGGTCTTGAGGTCGGGGTAGTTCTCGGCGACGGCGATGAGCCGGCCGAGGATGGACCGGGACTCCCGCTCCACCTCATTAAGGTCGCCGGGGCCTGCAGAGGCTACGCCGCTCCTCATGGCGGTTACCTTCGTGAGTGTCTCTTTCTCGAAGGCGGCGTAGCTCTTCACCGCCCCAAGAAGCTGCTCGATCATATCGAGCCGCTTCTTCATCGCAACCTTGACCTGCCCGAGGGTCGCCTCTGCAGAATTCTTGAGGGAGAAGAACCGGTTATAGATGCCCACAAACGACGCGGCAATGACGATGACGATCAGCACCACGACGACAAGAACGATCAGGGACAGAAAGTCAACCACAGATGTTCACCGTACCAATATGGGCTCTCGACCCTATTTAAGGAGTCACCCTGCCGCAGTGATAGCGGTAATGAGAAAAAGCGGGTAATTCAGGGGATAATGGGCGCATTCCCCAACGCTACTCCCCGACCTCTTCGCCCGAGCTGACCATCGCCACGACCCTTCCGGCAGTGTCGCGGAGCAGGGTGTTGTGCCACAGAATCTGCCGCTCGTCGCCACTCGTCGTCAGCACCGGACTTACCTCGGACGATGACGGTTCGGCGTCCCCCGCCATCAGCCGCATGAAGTTGCCGCCGAGCCGCTCCCGGAGCCGTTCGGGGACGATTGCTGCAAACCAGTCCTTCCCGACGAGCTCCGCTTCGGTATACCCGAGGATCCGGCAGCCCTTCCGGTTCATCAGCTCGATCCGGCCGTCGGCACCGATCACGGCGATCATCACCCCCGCAACGTCGAGGTAGCTCTGCGCACGGTCCCGCTGGGCGACGAGGAGATCTTCGGCGATCTTCCTGTCGGTGACGTCTTCGGCGATACCGAGCATATACTTCGCTTCACCCCGGGAGTCAGAGATCGGCACTTTCTTGACCCGGAGGATCCGCCCGCTCCCGTTCCCGACCAGGAACGTCTTCTCCAGCAGGCCGTTATTGTCGTTACCGAGGAACAACGCCATATCTTCGGGGAAGATATCTTTCGCGCACTTTCCGGCCATATCCTCGCTCGTCCTCCCCAGGAGCTCTACGGCGGCGTGATTGAAGAAGACGAACGTCTGCCCTTTGAGTTCTTTGACGAAGACCATACTCGGGATATTGTTCACGACGGAGTACAGGAACGACTTCCACTTCTTCACCTTCCGGATAGCATGCTGCCGTTCGGTGATATCACGGCAGACGAATCGGTACCCGGTGAATTCACCGATGATGTCGAAGACCGCCGTTCCGTTGGCCTCGAGGAACACCGGGCGGCCGTCTTTATGGAGCATGGTGCACTCAAAGAGAGTCGACGACGGCGTTTCGGCGTTCAGCGACCGGAGCCAGTCCCGTGCCCGTTCCGCGTCACCGGGCGCCATGAAGTCGCATGGGGTCTTCCCGACCATCTCCTCGGGCGCGTAGCCGAGAAGGTCTCTGCTCTTCGGACTGACGTAGGTGAAGGTGCCGCTCTCGCTCAGGTTCCAGATGAGATCGTTGATGTTCTCGACGAGGGCGCGAAACATATTCTCGCTCTCCCGGAGCGCCTCCTCTGCCCGTTTCTTCTCGGAGATATCCTCAAGAATGATCGTCACCCCGGGCGAGCCGTCGTTGAAGACGGTCGGGAGGATCTTGATCCTGAAGAAGAAGATTTCGGTCTGCCGGACAAACCGGAGCTCTTCGACAAAATCCGCCCCATTGAGCGCCTGCGCGATCCGTGTCCTGATCAGAGGGTGATCGAAGGCGGCAAGCGGGGATCGAGCCATTTCTTTCCCAAGGAGGTCGTCACGGTCAGCACCGGCGAACGAGCAGGCCGCATCGTTCGCCTGCATTATCCGGGTCTCCCGGTCGATTACCACGACGATATCGGACGAGAAGTTCAGCATGGCAGAGATGGGCACCCGTTGCGAGAGGAAGAAAACTTTTGCCTTCCCGTAGGTTCTCATCTCCGCCTGACCCGAGATGAGCAGGACGTCAAGGTAGCGGGATACGGTATTTCTATTGACACCAACGGCTGCGGCGATGTCGGTCACAGACATTCCTCGCGGATTCGCCTTCAGCAGACTGATAATCGGAGGGAGTTCGTCAGAATACGGATCCATGCCGTACAATCATTCGTCGCAATGAGTATTAGTGCTTTGTCTGTTGCCATACCATAGCGAGAGCCATAACGAATGCACCAATGCCCCCGTTAATGCAATGCAATAAAGGAAATGTTTATACGTGTATCGCACCAACACTTGATCCCCAGAGTCAGAAGAGATACGGGGAATCTCTCCGGACGTGCGGCATGGCCGCACGTCTGATCTGGCATGTTCGGCCGGAGTCGGCACAACTCCGGTCAAACGGACACCATTTACCACCAAACGTCAGGGTTCCCGTATCATCCCCCCGGAACCGAAGGGGGGCAGAGCGGCCCCACACCTCTCTACCGAAACAAAGCATCCGAAGCACGGAAGGGCGGGCGGCACAACCGCCCTCTTCGTAGCGTCCCATGGTTATCACACACCTCATCACCCCCACCCTCGGAGAAAACACATACCGGCGATACGCCGGCAATCCATCTTTTCACTATTCACCCGGGGAGTTACGGAAGGACGACAGCGCCTCGCCCTCGCATCCTCAGTACCATAGATATATAGTTACCGAAACCAAACGACGGCATCTACCGGACTTTTTAGATATCTTTATACCATGAAAGCCGTAAGTCCTATTTGTTGACCCCGCCGTCAAAGGGATTTTCTATGATTTCGGGTACTGCATGTTGACGACGAGCCCGCACTCCTCGATATTACCAGCCTGTTCCTCGAGAGAAATAAAGAAATTACCGTTGAGGTAAGCACATCTGCCGAAGAGGCGCTTCTGATGCTCACGACCCGTCGGTTCGACGTCATCGTATCCGATTACGAGATGCCCCTGATGAACGGGATAGAGTTTTTAAAGCACCTCAAAGCGCAGGGCAACGATACCCCGTTCATCATCTTCACCGGAAGAGGGCGAGAGCATGTCATCATCGAGGCACTCAACAACGGCGCGTCGTTCTACCTCCAGAAAGGCGGCGACCCGAAGTCCCAGTTTGCCGAACTGAGACACATGATCGAGCAGGCCGTCGAACGGAAGAGAATGGATGAGGCTCTCAAGGCAAGTGAGGAGCGCTACCGCGCCGTCGTCGAGAGCCAGACGGAGCTTATCTGCAGGTTCCACCCCGATGGAACCCTCGTCTTTGCGAACGATGCCTTCTGCCGCTACTACGGCAGGGAGAAATGCACCGGGTTCATCGGCAAACGTTTCTTCCCGAAGATCCCCGCCGAAGAGCGGGATCTAATCAGGAGAGCACTTCTCGTCCCTGACGCTCGATTCTCCGGTCGGGACTGTCGAGCACCGCGTTCTCATGCCGGACGGCACGACCCGGTGGCAGCAGTGGAGCGACCGGGCGCTCTTTGACGAGGAGAAGCAGGTCACCGAGTTTCAGTCGGTAGGAAGAGACATAACTGACCGGAAACTCGCTGAAGAAGCCCTGAAAGAGTCGGAGACGAAGTTCAAGGTTCTCGCCGAAAAATCGCTCGTCGGCGTGTATATCGTCAGGAACGGGGTCTTTACCTATGTCAACCCCCGGTTTGCCCGTATCTTCGGCTACCGGGTCGACGAGATGGTCGGGAGGATCGGGTTTGACGACCTCACCCTCCCGGACGATCTCCCCATCGTTCAGGAGAGGATCCGGAAGATCTCCGGCGAGCAGGACTATCCGCACTTCGAGTTCCGCGGTGTCCGGAGAGACGGCGAGGTGATCACCCTCGAGGTCTACGGGTCGGAAACCGCTATCCAGGGTACCCGGGGAATCATCGGGACGCTCCTTGACATCTCCGACCGGAAGAAGATGGAAGTCTCCCTAAAAGAGAAGGTCAACTACGTCCAGGCGCTGATGGACACCATTCCGGCGCCGGTCTTCTACCGCGACACCGATGGGATCTACCAGGACTGCAACCGCGCCTTCGAGGAACTCGTCGGTCTTCCGAAGGAGGAGATCATCGGAAAGACAATCCACTACTTCTTCCCGAAGGAGTACGCCGACATCTACAAAGAGAAGGACAACCTCATCATCAGCCATCCGCATATCCAGCGCTACGAGTTCGCCATCACCGACGCCCGGGGAGCCGTTCACGACGTTCTCTTCTCAAAGACCGCTCTCTTCAGGGCGGACGGGGGCGTCGGCGGGATCGTCGGTGCGATCCTCGACATCTCGGACCGGAAGAAGATGGAGGTCTCCCTAAAAGAGAAGGTCAACTACGTCCAGGCGCTGATGGATACCATTCCGGCCCCCGTCTTCTACCGCGACACCGATGGGATCTACCAGGACTGCAACCGCGCCTTCGAGGAACTCGTCAGGTCTTCCGAAGGCAGAGATCATCGGAAAGACTATCTGGGACTTCTTCCCGAAGTTCTACGCCGACCACTACAAGCACAAGGATGACCTGATCATCGAGCACCCCCACGTCCAGCGCTACGAGTTCGAGCTCCAGAATACCCGGGGCGAGAAGTCCGATGTTCTCTTCTCAAAGACCGCCCTCTTCCGGGCTGACGGGAGCATCGCCGGGATCGTCGGCGTCATCATGGACATCTCCGACCGGAAGAAGATGGAGAAGGCGCTCCGGGAGAGCGAAGAGAAATTCCGGACGCTGGCCGACTTCACCTACGACTGGGAGTCCTGGCTCGGGCCTGAAGGGAACTACCTCTATGTCTCGCCTTCGTGCGAACGGATCACCGGGTATGCCGCAGAAGAGTTCCTCGCCGATCCCCACCTGACCGAGAAGATCACCTATCCCGGAGATCAGGCGATGGTGGCACACCACTACAACGAGGTCTGGAAGACGAGCGACAGAGTGCACCATCTGGACTTCCGGATCGTCACGCCCGGCGGGGAGACCCGCTGGATCAGCCACTACTGCCAGCCGGTCTACCACGACGACGGGAGCTGGTTCGGCCGCCGTGAGAACAAGCGGGACATCACTCACCGGAAGGTCGTGGAAGAGGCGCTCCAGCAGGCAAACCGGAAGTTAAACCTCCTCTCCAGCGTCACCCGCCACGACGTCCTCAACCAGCTCACCGCGCTTGCAGGCTACCTCGAGCTTGCGAAGGATTACGTCGCCGATCCGTTCTTCTTCGAGATGATCGAGAAGGCAGATCTTGCCACCGACACCATCAGGCACCAGATCACCTTCACCAAGGACTACCAGGATATCGGTGTCCACACCCCGACGTGGCAGAACCTGAACGCGGTGGTGGAGAAGACGGCAGCCATCCGGAGCGCCGGGGCCGACGTCTCGATAGCGGCGGATTTCGCCTCTTTAGAGATCTACGCCGACCCGCTCCTCCAGAAGGTCTTCTCAAATCTCCTCGATAACACAGCGAGGCACAGCGGCAGCGTCAGCAGAATTACATTCTCGTCGTCGGAGTCGGACGAAGGCTTAACGCTTGTCTGCGAAGACGACGGGGTCGGGATTCCCGAGACGGAGAAAGGCCGGATATTCGAGCGGGGCAGGGGACGAAACACCGGATACGGCCTCTTCCTTGCGCAGGAGATCCTCTCCATCACCGGGCTTTCCATCAGGGAGACCGGAGTGCCGGGAAGCGGAGCCCGGTTCGAGATCCAGGTCCCACGGGGTGCATACCGGTTCACTGCCGGAAACAGTACCGGCTGAGAGCCATCGCCGGATTTCCCGAAGAAGAGAGCGCTCCCGAATGTAATGCGGATGGCCCGACTGCAGAGCCCCGATAGCAATTCATAACGCTGGTATAGGAGGAGACTACAAACCACTGATACCAAGACCGGGACTGAACCATTCGTGCCGCAGAAACCACAAAACCTCGTTTACGGAGTTGAGGATGCACTCCCGCTCCCAACCGCGCTGCTGCTCGGGCTGCAGCATATCTTCGTGATGTCTACGGCGTTCATATTTCCGGTCGTCATCGTCAGGAGCTTTGGCGGAACTGCCGAAGAGGCCGCTTTCATGGTCACCATGTCCATTCTCGCGGGCGGTGTCGGGACGATTCTCCAGGCGCTCCGAAGAGGAGGCATGGGCTCGGGGTATCTCTGCCCGGCGGTCTGCGGGCCGTCGTACCTCTCCGCATCGCTCCTCGCGGCGCAGACCGGAGGGCTCCCGCTCGTCTACGGCATGACGGCAGTCGCCGGTCTCTTCGAGGTCTTCTTCTCCCGGCTCATGCACCGTCTGCGCGTCCTGTTTCCCGCCGAGGTCACCGGGGTCGTCGTCGCCCTCGTCGGTATTGCCGTTATCCCGGTAGCAGTCCCGAACTTCCTCGGGATAACACCGGGAGATAGCGTAACCGAGGCACTCGAACTGCTCGTCGCGGGAGTCACCCTCGGAACGATGGTCGCGATAAGCGTCTGGAGCAGGGGAAAACTCCGCCTCTACTCGGTTCTTATCGGTATCGCCGTCGGATATATCATCGCTGCCGCAACCGGCATCCTCGGCGGGGCGGAGATCGCGAGGATACTGGATGCACCCCTTGTCGCATTCCCCGACCTCAGCCACCTCGGGTGGTCGTTCGATGCAGCCCTGCTCATTCCCTTCATCATCGCCATCCTCTGCTCGTCCTTAAAGTCCATCGGCGATCTGACGACCTGCCAGAAGATCAACGACACCGACTGGAAACGGCCCGATATGCGGAACATCGGCGGCGGCATTCTTGCGGACGGCTCTTCGGCGCTCTTTTCCGGTCTCGTGGGCGGGATGGGGCAGTCGACCTCCTCAAGCAACGTCGGACTCTCTGTCGGCACCGGCGCTACCAGCAGGGTAATCGCCTTTGCCGCAGGCGCTCTCCTCATTGTGCTGACGTTCTTTCCGAAACTGGCATCAGTCTTCGTCATTATGCCCGCACCCATCATGGGGGCAGGGCTCGTCTTTGTCGCCGCATTCATGATCGTCAACGGGCTGCAGATCATTATGTCCCGGATGATGGATACGCGAAAGACCTTTGTTATCGGGTTCGCGTTCATCTTCGGCCTCTCGGTCGACATCTTCCCGGATTACTTCATTGGTCTTCCCGCATCGGTGCAGCCCATCTTCAGCTCGTCGCTCGCCCTCGGAACCGCCACGGCACTCATACTAAACCTCATCTTCCGAATCGGGATTGCGCGGCGGAAAACACTGTTCTTCGAACCCGGCACCGACTTCTCGGGTACGATCTTCTCGTTCTTCGAGGCGATGGGGGGCACCTGGGGTGCCCGCACAGAGGTGATCCAGCGCGCCAAGTCAGCGGTAAGCGAGTGTATTGAGGCGATCCTCTTCCTTGGGATGACCCGGGAGACGGTCCGGGCCGATATCGCATTCGAGGAGGATTCCCTCGATATCGATATCACATACCACGGAAAACCGCTCGACCTCTCGACCGGGGGGGCTCCCACCGATACCGACCTCCTCGAAGACGAGAACGCCCTCGCCCGACTTTCTGCATTCCTGATCCGAAAGTACGCGGATACGGTCACCACGGACTTCCGGGACGGCGAGTGTCGGATCAGGCTGCACTTCGATCACTGATACCCTGCGGTGATGAAAGTAAAAGCCTATCTAGCCACGGAGCAAACCATCAGTTGAATGAGCGGGAATCTGGAGATCACCGAACGGCATGAAGCAGGTGTTGCTATCGTCTCCCTGAAAGGGAGGCTGGACGCCGCATCGAGTCAGGTAGCAGAGCAGCGGATGAACGGGCTGATCGATGCAGGAAACGGGTCGATCCTGGTCAATCTATCAGGCCTCGATTATATCAGCAGTTCGGGCTTGCGGGTGCTGCTCGCCTCGTTAAAGCGGCTGAAGAAGACCGGCGGGAACCTCCGCCTCGCGGAGCCGAAACCTGCGGTCAAGGATGTCTTCACCATGGCGGGCTTCCACCGGATCTTCACCATCCACGACGATGAGGCATCAGCACTGAACGGCTTTACCACGGAAATCCTGAACCGGCCGACGCCACCACCGGAAGATCCAGCATGGCATCGACACTCACCGACCTCTCCTTCATCCTCCTCCAGATGATCTGCGTCATCGTGGTGATCGCCTACCTGATCACCAGGAGCGGGGCGTTCACCGAGATCCTCGATAAGACGTTCACCTGGAAGAATCAGGCAATTCTCATCCTCGTCTTCGGCGCCATCTCGATCTACGGGACCGAGAGCGGTGTCGATATCATGGGCGCCGTCATCAACGTCCGCGACCTTGGCCCCATGGTCGGTGGGCTCGCCGCAGGGCCTGTCGTCGGCCTCGGCGCCGGCCTTATCGGCGGCGCGTACCGGGCGACGCTCGACGGGTTTACGGTCGTTCCCTGTGTGCTGGCCACCATCCTTGCCGGAGTTTTCGGCGGCACGATATATCTCCTGAATAAACGCAATTTTATCGGAGCGCAGGGTGCCATCCTCTTTGCCGTGGGGATGGAGTCGCTCCACATGGGGCTTGTCCTCGTCATCTGCCGGCCGTTCGAACAAGCCTTGAGTATCGTCGAGCAGGTGGCCTTCCCGATGATCCTCGCCAACGCCGCCGGGATCTTCATCTTCGCCTTCATCATCGGCAACCTGATCACCGAACGGCAGACGAAGGCGGAGCGGGACTCGTACTTCTCCGAGCTCGAGCGGAAACGTGCCGAGCTGCAGATCGCCCGGGATATCCAGATGAGTTTTCTGCCCGAGAAACTCCCTCGCATACCCGCATACGACCTCGCGGCAATGAGCCTTCCGGCAAAAGAGGTCGGCGGCGACTTCTACGATGCCATCCCGCTCCCGGACGAGCGGCTCGGGATCGTCATGGCGGACGTCTCGGGGAAGGGTGTCCCCGCCGCCCTCTTCATGGCGCTCTCGCGGACGGTCGTGCGTGCCCACGCCCGGCACAGCGGGGCAAAGGACGCCATCCGGGACGCGAATATCCTCATCGCGGAGGATTCGAAATCAGGGATGTTCGTTACCCTCTTCTACGGCGTCGTCGATGCGGCACGACTGACGATGACCTACGTCAACGCCGGGCACAACCCCCCCATGCTCTTCCGGGGAGACGGCGAGCCGCGGGAGCTGAAAGCGACCGGGATCATCCTCGGGGTGATGGACGACGCCGAGTACGAAGAGCGGACGGTCGACCTCGCAGGCGGCGATCTGCTGCTCCTCTACACCGACGGCGTGACCGAGGCGATCAACCCGGAGGAGGAGCAGTTCGGGGAAGAGAGGCTGATCGCCACCGTGCAGGAGTACCGGCACCTCCCCTCAAACGAGATCGTCGAACGGATACAGCAGGCGGTCTTCGCCTTCTGCGGACGTGAACCACAGTTCGACGACCTGACGCTGATGGTGCTGAAGGTGAACGGCCCATGACGCTCTCTGCTGTACTCACCGTCCCGGCAGTGCTCGAGAATCTCTCGGTGATCGCCGGGTTCCTCGAAGCGACCCTGGAGGATGCCGGGTGCTCCGCCGAAACGCTCTTTGCCGTGCAGCTCGCGGTCGACGAGGCCTGCAGCAACACGATCCTCTACGGCTACCCGACAGGAGACGCAGGCGAGATTACGATCACCTGCGAGATCGAGGCTGGAGAGGTCCGGGTGGCGCTCGCCGACGACGGCCGGGCATTCAACCCGCTCAACGCCCGCGAACCGGATCTGACTGCCGGACTTGAAGAGCGGAAGATCGGCGGGCTCGGGGTCCACTTTATCAAAAGTGTCATGGATAGCGTCGCCTACGAATTTTCAGAAGGAAAGAACGTGCTCCTGCTCGTAAAAATCGCGTCTCCGACGGAAGAGTGACCCGTATCACCGGGACGCGAGTTTCAGCCGCACCAGAATCGCAGTGCCTGCCGCCGGGTTGCCCGGAACTCTATTCTCCGCCCGTATCTCTCCGTCGTAACGTTCCACGAGCATTCTGCTGATGTAGAGGCCAAGGCCGCTGCCCGGCTCTCTGCTCTCGCCCCGCTCGAAGCGGTTGAAGACCGCATCCTTCAACGGATCGGGGATACCGGGGCCAGTGTCCCCTACGGTGACGGCGACGCCGCCGTCCCGTTCCTCCACCCCGATGGTGATAGCGACATCGGCCCCCCCGAACTTGAGGGCGTTCCCAATGAGGTTTCCGAAGACCTCCGGGAGGAGATCGTCGGCCCAGACAGTCGCCGCCGTCCCCGCATACCGGACGAGCGCACCGGGATAATGACCGATCGCAGTTCGTATCGCGGCATCGAGGCTTACCGGCCGGAGCCTGGCGTCCGGGTCGCGGAGGGAGCGGAGTCGGCTGACACCGGCGATAATAGCCGAGCTCTGCCCGATCCCCGCATGGATGCGCCGCACGTACTCCCGCTCCGTATCGTCGGCAAGTTCCTCGAGCATCTCCGCATATCCGAGGGCAACGGCGTTGGCGTTGTTGATATCATGGATCATGAGATCGAGGTAGAGGTTTGCCTCGCGGGAAGCTGCCTCCAGCCGTTCCTGGAGCATGGCCCGGGAGATAACTCCTCCCACCTCCTCACCGATCGCCTCAAGGGTACTCTTTTCAAGGTCGGTGAACCGATGGAAACTGCTGCTTGCTATGTGGATCGATCCGATGACCTTCCCCCCGATGGTGACCGGAATGCTCGCAAGCGAGAAGACCCCGAGCTCGCCGCACTCGTGGGCGACGTTGAGGTATTTTTCGGTATAGCAGCATTGCCCCTCGAGGAAGACCTCGCGGTAGTGGGAGGTGCAGATCTCCAGAGTGAGTACGTCCGGGAAGTAGAGGTCGTAGAGACCGAAGAACGCCTTCAGATCTGCACGTTTGAGCCGCGGATCGACAAGGTATACGGCGCCCGCGTCAAAGTCCATCAGCTCGACGGTCTGCTGCAGCACCGTCTGCAGAATCTCCCCCGACGCCATCGACGAGGCGCTCGCACGCATGATCCGGTTGATGATGGCGATCCGCCGGTTGCAGGATCGGATCTCCTCCTCCGCGCCGGCGGCGGGGGCGGTTCCCGTAATGGTGAGGAGAAGATGCCTCCCCTGCCCGCCCGGGGCCTCGGGGAAAGCACGTGCCTCGACCGCATACGTCTGCAGATCGCCCGTACTGTCCCTGCAGGAGACGGTATGATACCCCTCCCGGAGGTCTCCGTCACGTACTGCCCGGATCATCTCGTCCTTATTCCCCGGAAAGAGCAGATCCAGAGCGCGGTTTGCAAAGACCGGCCTGCCGGTATCGTCAAGGATCAGCACCGGGACGGCGAGCCTTCCGAGAGCCTCAAGCGGGTCGAACAGCAGCGTGGGATCGGTCATGCCGGAGAGATGTTCGGCCTGATCCGCGAAATGCTTATCTATAGACGTATCTCCACAGGAGACCGGATAGAATCGGAATAACGGCAATATCAGAGGTTCCCGGAAATCGCAACGATAATTAGATACCTTTTTTCACACGGAATACGATAGTTGCCTCATATGCAGATCAGAGGCATCTTACTTATCGCCGGTATCCTGATCGCCGCCATGGCGATCGCAGGATGCACGGGAACCGTAGAGCAGCCGCAGGAAACCCCGACGGCGACGCCCACACCCGAACCGACCGCCGCGGCGCCCACGCCGACACCGGAGCCGGAACCGTATCCGGACGCCCTTGCCGTGGGCGAGTTCTACCGCTACGGCACGAACGAGACCGCACGCGAGGTCACCGTCGACCACTACGTGCTGCAGGACTCATACCAGTTTTACCATCCCGACTGGGGAATGACGGAAGACAACCAAATTGCCCGCCGAAGGGAACCAGTTCCTCTTCGTCTTCCTGAAGGTGAGGCATGCGGGTACCGCAAAGGAGCTCATACACACCGTATCCGGGCAGCATCTACGCCGTCGCCGACGGTGTCTCCTACTCCCCCCGTGCGGACCGCGCCGAATCCGTCACCACGGTGGCGGACGTTCGCGGCGTTGAGGACTACACGTTCCAGAAGATCTACAAGACGCAGACCATCGACGGATTCCTGATCTACGAGATTCCGGCGTCGGTGACCGCCGAGGATGTATACGTCGCGATGAACCTCGGCAACGACGAGGTGGCGGCCTTCAACCTCGCCTAGGCGAGGGGCGAGTCCAGCGCCGCCGGAAGATCCTCTTTTTTCATCACCACGACCGCCGACTCTTCCAGCATCAGGTTCACGCATTCGTGGTGCCCTGCCATCCGGAAGTCCGTGCGGAGGGCTACTACCGGTTTCCCGAGCGCGTAGGCATATCCCATCTCCCAAGAAGTCCCGGAATCCGCATCCGCGCCGTCGCAGACCGCGACGACGATATCAGCCTCCCGGAGCGCCAGGACGTGCCGGTCGAAGATGGCACGGTGCTCGTCCCTGCCCCGGCAGGAACTGTTGTCGCCGACCTCCTGCGGGAGGTAGACGTCGAAGAGGTGCCGGGTGAGGAGATTGGAGAGCACCCGGTTGTAGGCGAGCTCCGCTTCGGTGAAGAGCGGGCCTGCGAGATAGATCCGGTAGCGGGCGAAGGTCTTCACGTCGAACGCCCGGATATCGGGAAACCGTGCCAGGAACGTACCGCGTCCCGGCTGCTTCTCGGCCGAGTAGTAGGTGGCGGTCACCCCGCAGGTCGGCGACGAGTCCACACCGACGATGCAGAGCGGTTCTCCCCGCTCGCGGATGGTTTCCCTGACCTGCTCTGCAAGGTCGTCCTGGAGCGCCTCGAACGCCGGCGTCGCGAGGCGATTGAGGTACGACCCCGGGGAGCGGTCGGCACCGAGGTAGATCGACTCCGGGCAGGGAAGAGCAACGACCTCGATGCCGAACTTCCTGCACCGTTCAAGAGCGCGGTCGAACCACCGGAGGTCCTCTTCGGTCGTAATACCCCGGGCGCGGCAGGCCGGGCTCTGAATACAGGGGCTAGCGAGCACGTACATTGATAGGAGATGGGCTTTCAGATCATAACAAGACCGATGATACCGCTCTACGCCTACCGCGACAACACGTGCGACCCCCGGAAATGCACTATGAAGAAACTCGCACAGCGCGGCCTTGTCAAGATCGTCACCCGCCTGCCGGAGATTCCCCGGTCGACGCTGCTCCTCGACCCGACGGCGGAGCAGGCGGTCTCGCCGGCGGACCGCTCGCTTCCCTCCGTCACGGCGCTCGACTGCTCGTGGGAAGTCCTCGATACCGGAGCCGTGAGCACCTGGCGGAACCGGCGGGCTCTCCCGTTCCTCGTCGCCGCAAACCCCGTCAACTTCGGCAGGCCCTTCCGGCTCACCTCGGTGGAGGCGATGGCGGCAGCGCTCGTTATTCTCGGCGAGCAGGAGCAGGCAGTACGGATCCTCGAGCCGTTCCGGTGGGGTCTGCGCTTCCTCGAGGTGAACCACGACCCGCTCGAGGAGTACGCAGCAGCGCGCGACAGCAGCGAGGTCGTGGCAATCCAGGCACTCTATATGGGCGAGTGAACACCTCAGTGCAGGGTCTCAAAGCCGGGGATGCCGAGGACATGTTTTGCGAGGTACATCGCATCCGCAAGCGACAGATCTCCGTCGCCGGTGACGTCGGCGGGGGGCGTGCCGGCGGCATACCCGGGCACCCCGAGCAGGGAGCGGCCGAGGCAGGCGGCATCGTAGAGCGTCACCCGGCCGTCGCCGGAGACGTCGCCATTTAGGACGACCGTCAGAGGGACAGCGACCGAAGTGTTCACAACCCCGCTCTCCTCCGTGACGGTCACGTCGAGATCGCCCGGGCAGTAGGTGCCGTTTTGGTGCGGCGACGCGGTCGTTGCGGTGACCTGCACCGTCCAGCGGCCGTCATCCGCCCGCAGCATCGGCACTGAGGCAGAGCCGCCGATCGCAGAGAGATCGATCGTGACCGCCTCGCCGCCGCTCCCGCCGGTGACGGTCACCCCGAGCGTCGAAGACTCGCCCCAGCCCGGAGTCCCGTCGGTATCGGTGGCGATGAGCGCCGGCGAGGCGGCGGGCGCAGAGACGGTGAGCGGGAGCGGAGCGGTCACGGTGACGAGATTGGGCCGGGTGACCGTATCGGTTCCGCCGGCGCCCTCCGCCGTCAGGGTTACTGAGTAGATGCCGGGCACGGTGTAAGTGTGCGCCGGGTACTGCTCCGCCGAGACCGCACCGTCCCCGAACTCCCACGTCCACGCTGTCGGGCTCCCGGTCGAGGTATCGGTGAAGGCGACGGCAAGCGGCGCCGTCCCGCTCACGGGAGATGCAGTGAACGCAGCCACCGGGAGCGGGGGCTCGGCGGAGGAGCCGGCGCCGATCGTGATCTCCTGCCGGGCAACCTTGGCCTCGTCGACAAAGACCTCGATAAGAACGCTTCCGTTCGTCACTCCCTCAAGCCCGAAGGTGAGCGAGGCGTCGTCGACCCTGCCCGTGACCCCGCCAATCTCAAGGAGGAGGTCAGCGGCGGCGGTGCTCTCCTCTGCAGTCCCGAATACCTTCACCGAACTTATCGTGGTGCCGGAAGCGATGTCACCGACGCCCTGGGTCAGTTCGGCAACGCCACCGTCCGCAAGCACGGTCATGCTTACCGGGAACCACCCGAAGGTAGCTTTCGATACCTGCCTGCGTGACCGGTTCTGCCCGGATAGAGATGCGGGAGGAGTCAAGCGAGAACGGGATACGGAGATTGGTGGCTTTTAAGAAGAAGTCCTGCCGGCCTTCGAGATCTATCGCCGAGGCAATCCGGATAGCAAACCGGCTCCCATCCGCAAGGTTGCGGACAGAGACCGTCACGCTGTCACCCTCCTCGATCTGGCCCGGGCCGATCGTGACGACCGGAGCGTCAGAAGCGGGTGTCATGGTGGTGGAGTCCACCGCCAGAACACCCTGCGTGATAAACCCCATGAGGAGCGTGAGAATGACAAGGCCCCTTGGGCGGATGAATCTCACACACGCGTTCTCATTCCCTCGTACACGGGGGGAGCGTTTCCCCCTATCAGATAAGTGGCTCATCAAGTATTTATGCCAATCCGTTTTTAATAACCGTTATTTGTGGCGATTTTTGCTCAACGGATAAATATTATGCAGTATTTTCAGACATGCCCTACCACGGCGGGAAACGATCGCACACTGCGGGAAACGAATGATCTGTCCGTCCGGGGAATTACATGCAGGACGTTTCCCGGGGCTGCTGCCGTAAAGAACCTCCGGAACCTTCCTATCTCCCTTCAGAAGTGCGCCGGAGTCGCATCTTTTTATACGAGGGGGACAAGGATGCAAATATCTACACAGAGGAGGTGCCCTGAATGACCGAAGAGAGAGAGAAGATGCTGCTCGCTACGGTGAGCGCCACGACGTATAAGCCCGACTATATGACGAACGACAAACTGGAGGCGGCGACACGGGGACACGGTGCGCTCGTGATACCCGCCTTCTGCGCGGCGAACTCTCTTGCCGAGGATATCTTCTGCAGTGTCGGTGTGCCGGAGATGCACCTCCTCAATCGGATGGCGGTGCTTGATGCGGCCGCACCGCACCTGCCCCTCGATACGATCATCGAAAAGGCAGTGCAGGAGGCGAAACGGGCAGGTGCTGCACCCGAGAACGCAGCCCTCATCGTCGCAGCGCTCGCTTACTTCAGCGGCAGTTGCGCCCGCGCCGGCGTGCCGCTCGGAAACCGCAAGCTCGGTGCCATCGCCCGGATGCACGCCGGAGCGGCGCGGACGAGCGCGATTGCCCTGACCACGAATAAGTTCACCCACCGGGTTCCTGCCTTCCCGGCGTACCTCGCCATCTACCAGCAGCTGATGGATAAGAAACTGACCCGCGTGGACGGTTCGGTGCTCCCGCCGTTTGTGGCCGGGGGCGGCGTCTACGGTCACGCCGCCCTCGGCGAGGACTACAACATCCCGGAGCTCGCCCGGAACGCGGCGAAAGTCGGCACCGAGGCGATGATGAAGAGTATGATCGGTGCCGGCATCACGCCCTATCCCCTCTGGCCGGCCCTCATCGGCGCTACCGTGACGATGGAGCTCGTCCACCCCGATGCCATGCTCGGCGAAGAGTTCGGCGCCTTCGGGGAGGTCGACTCCGCATACCTCGCCGGGAAGGGTGCCGTCGAGGCGGCAGGACTCCCTGAGAAACTCCACATGCGAGGGACAGGCGAGGAGTACGACACTGCCCGGATCGTCGGCGATTTCGGGTTGATCCTGAAGGATATCGGCGGGCCGTCGGTGATCGGATCGATGGTCACGAACGAGATCTTCGCCGGCTTTGCGGAGTCGGCAATGATCGGGGCAGGATTCTCGGGCGGCCCGGTGAACGTGCCGCTCGGCCACCTCGCCGGCGACACCCTGCCGGCGCTGCGGCTCCTCCTCAAACACAACGGCGATGTCGTAGCCGTGGCCGATGCGATCCGGGACTACAAGATGCAGTCGTTCATCGATCCTGAGTTCGCCCTGACCTCCCTCAACACCATCGCGAGGAAGGCCGAACAGGTCACCCGGGGATCGATCACCGCCGCCTGCGTGATGGCAAGCGAAGACGTCCGCGACCGGGCGATCTACCGCCGGGCGGCGAAGACCTACGAGATGATGAAAGAAGGCAGATCAATCGAGGATGTCGCCCACGCCCTCGACGCCGAACGGCTCGCCTATGTCGAGAAACGGGGCTCTGCGGTCCTCTCCGGCTTCACCGGAAAGTCGATCGAGTTCAAATTTACCGAGATCGCCCCTCAGGCCAGAAGGACGGATCCTTTTACGGCGAAGTACTGGGGGTTCGATGCGAAGGCATCCTATGATGTCACCATCGACGGGAAGAAGTACCACATCGAGAACCTGACGGCAAAGGTCGTCCCCGAGTACGTCCTCGAAGGCAAGGGGCGCGACGACCCGAACATGGGGACGGCGATCTTCGCCGGGGCGGTCCTCCTGCAGGAACTCCAGTATATCGGCCACACTATCATCAATCTCACCGTTCCGGCCGCCATGGCAGCCCTGCTCGGCATGGATGCTGCAGAAGCTGGGAAGCGGGCTGCACGGGGAGCCTACCTGACGAATGCCATCCCCGGCGGAAGGGAGACGGCCACACACGTCGCCGGTCTTGCACAAAGGATCTACATGCGCCTGAACGAACCGATGCCCGAGGCGTAAATCACGTCACCGATACCATGAAGGCGCTCGTTATCGACCCGAAGATAGCAGGGATAGCGGGAGATATGCTCCTCGCCTCCCTGATCGATCTTTCCGGCTCTTCCGATCTCCTCGACCCGCTGGTCGGGGCAATTGCCGGGCTCGACCACTGCCGGCACTTCTCGTTCAACCCGCGGGAGGTCGATGCCGGCGGGATTACGGCGGTGCGCCTCGATATCCGGATCGATGAGCACCGATCGGGAGATGACGGCGATCTCCGGCAGTCACTCCTCGAAGTGGCCGACACGATCGGGCTTCCGGAGCGTGCACGGAAACGGGCGCTCTCGGTGCTCGACGATCTCGTCGCCGCAGAGGCAAAACTCCACCGCACCGGGTTTCACCTTCACGAGATCGCCTCCGTCGACACAATCTTTGATATTCTCGGCTCGCTGCTCATCCTCGAAGACCTCGGGTTCCTCGACGGCGTCATCTACGCGACCCCGCCCGCTCTCGGCAGCGGATTTATCAGCATGGCTCACGGTGAGATCGCGTGCCCCGCTCCGGCGACGCTGGAGGTACTCTCCCGGCACCGTATCCGGTTCTCATCCCTCCCGGTGGAGATGGAACTGACGACGCCGACCGGGGCGGCGATCCTCGCGGCGGTCGCGGAGAAGATCGTCGATCCCTACCCTGCCATGACCCCGATAGGGGTCGGCTACGGCGCCGGTACCCGGCTGATCGACGGCAGGCCGAATATTCTGCGGGTCGTCGAGGGTGAGGTCGCATCGGCGGCACGGCGGCGGGTGGTGATGCTCGAGACGAACCTCGACGATATTTCCGGCGAGACGATCGGCTACGTCGTCGAGCGGCTGATGGATGAGGGGGCCATCGATGTCTTTGTCACGCAGGCTATCGGGAAGAAGAACCGACCGGTCTCCATTTTTTCGGTCATGGTGAATGAGCGGGACACCGACCGGATGCTCACCCTGCTCATGGCCGAGACGGGCACGCTCGGCGTTCGTATCCAGGAGGTTCCGAAGGTTGTGGCGCACCGATCGAAGGAGTTGATCTCGGTCACCGTCGATGGCAGGGCGTTTCCGGTCAGGGTGAAGACATCGACGCTGGATGGTCAGGTGATTGCGAGGAAACCGGAGCACGACGACCTCGCCGCCATCGCCCGGGACCTAAATGTTCCTCTCCGCTACGTTGCCGAGACGGTCAGGCGACAGACACCGGACGCGTGAACAGTTCGCGCATCGACCGTGCGTTCCCGAGCATGGCGTGGTCGTTGTTGAAGAAGATATACGCGCGACCGGGGTCGACCCGGCAGATCGCATCCCGGATAGCACGGAGTTCCGCTGCGGAGTAGTCGTGCCGGTACCAGTCGGTTCTCCCGTGTACCCTGAGGTAGACACGCTCCGCCGGGAAGATCCTTTTCTGAAAGTCCGGAGAGTCGACCGAAACGAGGGTGACCTCCTCCGAAAGCCGGCGGCAGGCATCGTCATCCCCGAGGAGAGCGGGGTTTCGGATCTCAAGAGCGCACCGTTCCCCAAGGTTGGTTCTTCGGGCAAACGCGAGCATCCTCTCGGTGTCACGCATCCGGGGCGGCGCCTGAAAGAGGTAGAAGTCCACGAGGTCGTCGATGGGCTCGCAACGGTCGCGGAACCGCTCCCAGACCTCGAAGGCTTTGTCATTGAAGAGATGCCGGTGTGTCACCGACCGGTTGACCTTCACGCTCCAGCGAAGGCGTGATCCGGTATCTCGCCATGCTGCTACGGCAGATTCGGACGGGAATCGGTAGAAACTCATGTTCAATTCGACGGCGTTCAGCCCCGACACTTCGACGTACCACGCAAGGCTCCCGCCCTCGTTCCACGCATACGCCCACCCGCTTGTGCCGACGTACACGCTCCATGCCCGCCGGTGCGGAGGTGGGGGAGATAATGGTTGCGGATAGCAGTCTGGGATCTACCAGATACCGGGCACGAAGACGTACATCGCCCAACCCATGTACTCACGCCCGTAGCCGAAGTATTCGTCCTGGAGGCGGCGGAAGTAGCCTGCAATCTCCTCACGCTCCGGGTGGTCGGGATGAGCGGAGAGCCAGCCGAGAAGGGACTGCCAGATCCCTGACTCGTAGCGGTCCCAGTCGTCCCCGCTCGCCCGCACGACGGCGGCGAGGTCGAGCCCGACATCCCTGGCCGTCCGGAGAATCTCGTACTCGGTCAGGACTTCGGTCCACTCCCGTGCAAAATCCGTCGGTACCCGGTCGCGCAGCCAGTAGCGGTCGCCCATGACGATCGCCCCGTCGTCGTGCACGAGGTCGAGCATCGCATGGAGCGCAGGTTCAAAACCGTTCCAGATGTGCGATGCCCCGATGCAGGCAGCCCCGTCAAAGGGCACTTCCGGAGTGTAGGCAGCGGCGTCGGTACAGAGGACCTCTATCCGACCGGATAGTCCACTCGCCGCAAGCAGGTCGCGTGCATGCTCGCAGGCGTTCTCCCGGAGTTCGAGCCCAACCCCGGAGATCCCGTACGCCTCGCTCCAGAGCGCGAGGGCAGTGCCGTTCCCACAGCCTACGTCGATGACCCGGCTCGCGTCATTCCACCCGGCGGCTTTACCTGCGGCAAGCACCTTCTCCGGAGTGGCGGGGTTCATGATCGGCAGCGCTCCCTGTGATATAGTGACAATATCGTGCATATCCATACTGGTGATCTCCGGAGGATGAGGTGGAACCGAATCGGTGATGAAGAGTTCCCTTCATGACCGGGGGAGCGCCGCTCCCGACCCTTCCCAACCTATAAGTACCGTCACGGTTACCGGTGTCCATCGTTATGCAGGAAGAGCACGATACCCAGACCCGTATCCTTCGTGCTCTCCGGTTCCGGCCGAAGGGCATGACCATCACGGACGTGGCAAAACAGATCGGGGCGACCAGAAACTCGGTCTCGAAGCACCTCGAGATCCTGCAGATCGCCGGCAAGGTCGACGTCCGGAGCATCGGCAATGCGAAGCTCTACTCGCTTGCCCAGCGCGTCCCGATGTCAGCATTCCTCTGCTTCACGAGGAACCTGATCGTAGTCCTGGATAGCCGATACAACATCGTCCAGGTGAATGACCAGTATCTCAAAATCGCTCGGCGCGGGAAAGAGGAACTGCTTGGACAGTCTCTGCCGGACTCCGCGCTTCCCATCATCTCCACCCCCGAGGCACTCTTGATTATCAAAGGAGTGGAGCGGGAACAGGTTATCACAGACATCCTGTACCAATCTGACGAGCAGGAATTCTTCTTCCAGATGCAGGTGATCCCGACGATTTTTGATGATGGAAAGCAGGGATCCACCGTTGTCCTCGAGGATGTCACGGAGAAGAAGCAACATATCCGAAATCTCGAATTTCTCGCGAGAACTTCAGACTCATCTCGCGGATATCGGAGAGGAAGAGAACATTTACCAGTTCGTTGGGGAGAAGATCGCGGAGCTCGTGCCCGAGAGCATTGTGGCTGTCATGTCCATTCATCCTGATACCCGGATTACCACCATCGAAGCGATGGCAGGAGATAGGGAGATGATTGGAGGGGTTTATGAGAAACTTTTCGCTCCTTTCGGTATGAACCTGATAGGAGCCTCCTTCTCTATGAACAACGTCCCAGAATCGGTGCCGTTTCTCGCAAAAAGGGTCCTCGAGGAGGGTGCGGAAAGACTATACATCCAACTCTACCAGATGTTTCCAGAAGACGTGTGCGACGAGATCCAGGAGCGTCTTTCGTTTGGAAAGAACTATGGAATGGGATGCGTCTGCCGTGGCGGCCTCTTTGGGAATATTACTATCAGACTGAAACGGGGGGCTGAACTCCGAAATCGGGAGACGATCGAGGCGTTCGTCCGCCAGGCAGCCGTTGCTCTCCAGAGGAGGTATATCCAGGAGAAGTTAAAGGGGGCTGAGGAGCGACTGATGGAAGGGCGTTAATTAATCGATTGAGATGTTCAAAGTTCCAAATCATACTGGCTTTGGCTGAAAAGGAATACTCATCGTCTGGCGATCTCGTACCGAGGCTTGAAGAAAGGTACAATTATATTTTCCATGTCGAAACGGGTATTATAGTTCTCTTCCTGACCTGAGGCCTCCGCTCCCGGGATCGCATCCGGCATGGATCCTGCTCTCAGGTGGTTCCAGAATTGCCGAATGCGGCGATCCCCTCACGGCTCTCCGACCGGAACCAACGTATAAATACCGTCGCTGCACTGGTGCTCGTGCTATGCAGCAGGAAGAGCACGATACCCAGACCTGGATTCTTCGTGCTCTCCGGTTCCGGCCGAAGGGCATGACCATCACGGACGTGGCAAAGCAGATCGGGGCGACGAGAAACTCGGCCTCGAAGCACCTCGAGATCCTGCAGATCGCGGGAAAGGTCGAGGTGCGGAGCATCGGCAATGCGAAGCTTTACTCGCTCGCCCAGCGCGTCCCGATGTCCGCGTTCCTCTGCTTCACGAGGAACCTGATCCTCATCCTGGACAGTTCCCTTCGAATCGTCCAGGCCAACGATCAGTGCCTGAAGACCCTCCAGCGCACGAAAGACGAACTCGTCGGCCTGACCCTCGAGGAAGCGGCCCTTCCGATCGTCTCCACACCGGAGGCGATAGCCGTCATCGAAGGACTCGAGCGCGAGCAGGTCGTCACCGATCTCCGCTACCGGAGTGACGGGAAGGATCTCTTCTTCCAGATGCAGGCGATCCCGACCACCTTCGACGACGGAGAGAAGGGCGCGACGCTCGTGCTCGAGGATATCACCGAACAGAAGCGGTACGTCCGGGACATGGAGTTCCTTGCCCGGACCGCGATGGAACTTGTTGACCTGCCGGCGGAGGCGGATATCTACCAGTACATCGGCGAACAGATTATGGAACTCGTTCCTGGTGCCCAGGTCTTCGTGGACTCCTACGACGAAGTCAACCGGCAGTTCCTCATGCAGGCGATCCTGGATCAAACCTTCCGGGAGGGACTGAAACAGTTAGTAGGCCAGGATGTCGTCGGGATGACCTTCCGCATCGATGATATAATCGGTGCCCCGCACTATGACACCGTCAGTTCAGTTTTTATGATGCACGAGCACGTTTTCGGCCCTCAAGCCAGAGCAGGGGACTGGTCGTTTCACGATCTCTGCTTCAGGCAGATCCCTGAGAAGGTTTGCGATGAGATCCTCGCACAGTTCAATATCGGAAAAACGATAGGTATCGAGCTTGATCTGGCAGGGACGAGCTCTTCGGCGTCGTCGGCATCTTCCTCCCGCCCGACAGGGGCTCGAGGACCGGCAGGCGGTCGATTCGTTCGTCCGCCAGGCCTCCATCGCCCTCGCCCGGCGGCAGACCGAAGAGCGGCTCCGCCGCAGCGAACGCCGGTTCCGGGACGTCATCGACTCATCCCCCGTTGCTGCGACCATCATCGAGAGCAACGGCCGCTACTCCTTCCTCAACCGGGCGTTCACCGATCTCTTCGGGTATACGCTCACAGATATCCCCACCGGACGCGAGTGGTTCCAGAAGGCCTTCCCCGACGATGCATCCCGCCGTGAGGCGATCGCCGCCTGGAAGTCGGACCAGGAACAGGCCGGCAGGGGCCAGCCCCGTCCCCGAACGTTCCGGGTCAGGTGCAAAGGCGGCGAAGAGAAGACGGTCCTCTTCCGGCCGGTGGAGCTCTGCGACGGGACAGAGCATGTCACCTACGAGGATATCACCGAAGAAAGGCAGGCATACCGGGTACTGGTCGGGGAGATCGCCGGGCTGCGGCGGAGATAGCCTTCCGGATCGGCATAATAAAACTATGCAAGGCAATGCCGCTTCGCGGCTCTGTTTCGTAAATATTGTTGGTTCTTCGGGATATCCCCCCTCCCGTCCAAGGAGGGAATAGAAATGTCTGACGCAAAAGACCTTCGCGGGCAGCAGCAGGTAACCCACCTGCTGAATCTGCTCGTAAACGGTGATACCTACTCGAGCATCCAGGCTGCCGCGGCGCTCGCCACCGTCGGCAGCGGTGTTGAGGAATCGCTCCTGGCGCTCCTGACCGACGGCGAGACGACCGACCGCTGGAACGTTGCCATGGCGCTCGCCCGGATCGGGGCGCCTGCCGTCGACGGCCTTATCGCCGTCGCAAAGACCGGGGATAATGCCGTCCGGAACCCTGCCGTCTGGGCGCTCGCCGAGATCGGGGATACCCGGGCGGTGGAGCCGCTTGCGGCCATCCTCAGGAGAGTACTTCCGAGTGCTGCAGGGCGCTGACCGCCGCCGCCCTGCTGAAGATCGGTGACCCCGCCGGCGTCGCAGCCGTCGAAGAAGAACTGGCCGTGCATGGAGAAGCATTCGAGGGGCTCGTTATGGAGGCCTACGAGGGGACGTGATCGTCTCCTCCATTCTTTTTCCCGGTATCCTCCTGCCGCACCGGCCTCCGGTGCAAACCTTTATCGACTCTGGCGGAATGACACTGCGCAGGTATGAGCCCGGACCAGGAGAAGGCCTCCCGGATCAGGAACGCTCTCCGGTTCAGGCCGAAAGGGATGACGATATCGGAGATCTCCCGGAATACCGGGATGAATAGGAACTCCGTTGCAAAATACCTCGACGTCCTGCTCATCTCCGGGCAGGTGGCGATGGAGGAGATCGGCAACGCAAAGGTCTACACCCTCTCCCACCGGGTTCCGATCTCGGCGTTCATGGATATTACCCGTGACTGCATTCTTATCCTCGATACCGACCGTCGGATCGTGCAGGTGAACGAACAGTTCCTGCGCCTGGCCGGTGTCGGGAGGGATGAGATCGTCGACCGATCTCCGGCAGAGGTAAGGGCGCAGGTGCCGGTGATCTCGGCCATCTGCAGCTTTCTCGCGGAAGGGGCGGAACGCGAGGCGACGGTGGACGGCATCCCCGTCCCTGACGGTGACGAGCAGCGCTACTACCGGGCGAAGATCATCCCGACGGTCTTTGAAGACGGGCAGCACGGCACAACCGTGATCCTCGAGGAGACGACCAGACAGACGAAGATACGTGTGGTGGAGGCGCTCCTCGCCTGCATCGTCGACTCCTCCGACGACGCCATCATCGGTGAGAACCTGGATGGGATCATCGCGAGCTGGAACGCCGCGGCACGCCGGCTCTACGGCTACGCGGCGGAGGAGGCGATCGGCAGGCCAATCTCGCTCCTCTTCCCCCAGGAGCGGTGCAAAGAACTCTCCTATCTTCGAAACCGCGTCCGCCGGGGAGAGCGGGTCGAGCACTTCGAGACGGTCAGGATCGCAAAGGACGGCACGTCGACCGATGTCTCGGTCACGCTCTCGCCTATCCTCAATCCAGGCAGCGAGATCATCGGGGTGTCGACGATCACCCGGGACATCTCCGTGCAGAAAGCGGCCGAGGCAGAGATCGACGGAGCGAACCGGCTCCTCTTCGGGATCATCGACTTCCTTCCCGACGCCACGCTCGTCGTCGATACGGGTGACCGCGTCATCGCCTGGAACCGGGAGATGGAGGCGTTGACCGGCCTTTCGAAGGCCGAAGTGCTCGAAAAAGACATCCGTGCCTACGCCGTCCCGTTCTACGGGGAGTCCCGGGGCATAATGAACGGGCGTGCCGAGACGCCGAATGCCCCAACTACCTCCATGAGGTTCAGGCGGAACGGCGATACCGTCTTCGGCACGGGGTATTTCCCCCACGCCTACAGGGGGAGAGGAGCGCACCTCTGGGGGAAGGCGTCGCCCATTCTCGATCGGAACGGAAACCGGATCGGCACCATCGAGTCGCTCCGCGACATCACCGACCAGCGCGCTGCAGAAGACGCCCTCCGGCAGAGCGAAAGAAGGTTCCGGCTGGCAGTCACCCGTGCCCCGTTCCCCCTCTCCGTCATCGACCGGGAGGGGCGGATCATCTATGCCAACCGGGCGTTCGTAAAGGTCTTCGGGTACGGCCAGGGAAACCTGCTCGGAGGCAGGGAGCAGCTCGAGCAGGCGCTCCCTGACCCCTCGGACCGCAACGGGGCACGCGCCGTCTGGAGCGAGTTTGTTCACGGGGCAAAGCAGGGTCTGGCCGGGTCGGAGACGCTCAGAGTCCGGTGCAGGAACGGCGAGGTGAAGACCGTCCTCTTCCGGGCAGGCCCGCTCTCCGACGGAACCTATCTGCTCACCTGCGAGGATATCTCCGAAGCACGCCGTGTCTTTTCCATCCTCCTCGCCGAAATGATGGAGATGAGGCAGACCGGAGAGGGACCGGGCGGCACGGCGATCGCCCTCACCGATCCTGCCGGGTACATCTCGTTCGCCAACCGGACACTCCTGGCGCTCTGGGGGTATCACACCGAGGAAGAGCTCCTGAACCGGCATGCAGCAGAGTTATGGAAGGACCCGGGCGAGGCATCCGGCGTCTTTGCCCGGCTCCGGCAGGGGGCGAGCTGGTGCGGCATGCTGAACGGTCGAGGCCGGGACGGCACGGTATTCTCCGCGTTGGTCACCGCCGACCCGGTTTCTAGAGAATCCGGCAGGATAACGGGGCTGGTGCTGGCAGCGGTGCCCCTCCACCGTCGCCGGCCGGGAAGTGCTCCAACACGGGGGAAAAAGGCGTGACGGGGCGGGACAGACACGGGGTATTCCTGCCAGCTCAATATAGTAGCAGGAACAAACTACAGTATGCTATATACCCCACACCTGCCGCTGGCAGGGGAGAGAAACGATGCCGCCCGACACCGATACCACCGCTAGTCCTGCCCCGAAAACACCGCCTGCTATGCCGCTGGATGCCCCCGCACTCTACATCAACCGCGAGCTCTCCTGGATAGCGTTTAACCGCCGTGTTCTCGAAGAGGCGGAAGATACCCGGCATCCCCTCCTTGAGCGGGTGAAGTTTCTCTCGATATTCTCAAGCAACCTCGACGAGTTCATGATGATCCGCGTCTCCGGGCTCCGGCGGCAGCGTGTCCGGGGTGTCCTCGAGGCGCCGCCGGACGTGATGACGCCGTCCGAACAGCTCGCGGCTATCGGGCAGGAGCTGACGCCGCTTGTCGAAGAGGCCGGCAGGTGCTGGCAGGAAGATCTTCTCCCGAAGTTGAACGAGGCCGGCATTCACATCCACCCCTACCGGAGCCTCCCGGGCGAGCAGCAGCAGGCGCTCAGAGTGTTCTTCGAACGGCAGGTCTTTCCCGTCCTCACCCCGATGGCCTTCGACGTCAGCCACCCGTTCCCTTTCGTCTCAAATCTCAGCCTGAACCTCGCGGTGATCATCAACGATCTCCGGCAGGGCGTGGTCTTCTCGCGGGTCAAGGTGCCGCTCGACATCCTTCCCCGACTCGTCCGGATCCCGGAACCGGCAGGGGCGGAAGAGAAGACGCCGGAAGCGGCGCTGCACCATCACTTCGTCTTCCTCGAAGACCTCGTCGCCTCAAACCTCGATCTCCTCTTCCCCGGGATGGAGGTGGTCGCCTCCTACCCCTTCCGGGTGACCCGCGATGCCGACATCGAGATCGAGGAGGACGAGGCGGGCGATCTCCTCACCGCTATCGAGGAGGGAGTGGAGCACCGGCGTATCGGCGTTCCTATCCGGCTCGAGCTCGATCGATCCGTCCCCGCATGGGTGCGTGAGATCCTCACCACCCGGTTCACGCTCCCGCAAGGCCAGATCTACGCGCCGGGCGGGCTCATCGGTATGGCCGACCTGATGGAACTGACCGCAATCGACCGGCCTGACCTGAAAGACCAGCCTTTCCTTCCGGCCTACCCGCCGAGCCTCGGCGAGACGGAGAGCATCTTCGCTGCTATACGGCGACACGATATCCTCCTCTACCACCCCTACGACAGCTTCACCCCGGTGATCACCTTCCTTCAGCAGGCCGCGGCAGACCCGGATGTCCTTGCGATCAAGATGACGCTCTACCGGGCGGGGTTAAACTCCCCCGTCGTCGAAGCGCTGACAGACGCCCGGATCGCAGGAAAACAGGTGACGGTGCTCGTCGAACTGAAGGCGCGGTTCGACGAGGAGAACAACATCCTCTGGGCACGGGCACTCGAACAGGCGGGCGTGCACGTCATCTACGGCCTCATCGGCCTGAAGGTGCATGCCAAGTTGGCCATGGTCGTGCGGCGGGAGGGGGACGACCTTGTCACCTACACCCACATGGGCACCGGCAACTACAACGCCGGCACCGCACGGGTCTACACCGACCTCGGACTCTTCACCTGCGATCCCGCTATCGGCGCCGACGCCGCCGATCTCTTCAACGCCCTGACCGGATACTCCCGGAAGACCGATTACCGCAGGCTCCTCGTCTCCCACGGCACGATGGGGACGATGCGGCGCGAGTTCATCGGGCTCATCGACCGGGAGATCCGGCGGCAGGAGACCGACGGCGACGGATATATCGCCCTGAAGATGAATGCCCTCGTCGATAAAGACTGCATCCGGGCACTCTACCGGGCGTCCTCCGCCGGGGTGACGGTCGACCTGCAGGTGCGGGGGATCTGCTGCCTGCGGCCAGGTATCTCCGGCGATCTCCGAGAATATCTCCGTCACCTCCATCGTCGGGCGGTTCCTCGAGCACTCGCGGATCTACTACTTCCGCAACGGCGGCGACGAGACCGTTCTCTCCGGGAGCGCCGACTTGATGCCGCGGAATCTCGACCGCCGGGTGGAGATCCTCTTCCCCATCAGAGACCCCCGGATGAGAGAGGCCGTCGTCCGGGATATCCTAAGCCGTGCACCTCCGTGATACCGCCCGGGCGCGGCGGCTCGCACCCGACGGGAAGTACGAGCGTGTCCGACCAGAACCCGGTGAGGAGCCGCTCGACACCCAGCAGTGGATGCTCGCACACCGGGGCAATCTGGCATACCGACGGAGAGTGAGGGGAACGACAGAGCAGAGAGGAAAGCAGGCGGAAGGGGCATCATAAATACTCGTTCCTCCTTAGTATGCACGACGACCGAGACTCCCTTCGCTGCCCGCAACGTGCATCTGCCGGAACCGGGGCGGGGTGCAACAGGTACGGAAAAAGCCTCTTCCGGAAGTCTTCTTGCAGGAGAATGGTGATCGAATGGCAGACCTGCAGAGAGAGAGTAGTGGCATTCATGGATCTCGGCACGAACTCGATTCGAGCCCTCATCGTCCGGCTCAATCAGAACGGTTCGTATACGATCCTCACCAAGCAGAAGGAACTTGTGCGGCTCGGTGACGGAGAGTTCGAGCACGGAGAACTCCTTCCCGAGGCGATAGAGAGGACGGTGATCGTCTGTGGGAAGTTTGCCGAGCTCGCCCGCAGTTTCGGTGCCGGGGAGATCGTCGCGTTCGCCACCTCGGCGACTCGCGAGGCGAAGAACCGGGGTGAACTTCTCCGACGCCTCGAAGACGAGGCAGGTCTCGAATTCAGCGTAATCTCGGGGCGTGAAGAGGCACGGCTGATCTATCTCGGCGTCTCGAGCGCCATCGACCTCGGTGATCGGTCGATGCTCTTCATCGACATCGGAGGTGGGAGCACCGAGGTGGGCGTCGGCGACCGGCACCGCTACCGGCTCCTCGAGAGCCTGCAGGTAGGGGCGCTCCGCCTCACCAACCTCTTCCTCGCTCCGGGTGAGTCGGGGATCGTGACGCCCGAGAACTACTCCGAGATCCAGAGGCACATCAAAAGCGAAGGCGTCCATGCCCTCAGCCGCCTGAAAACAGAGAGCGTCGACGTCGCATACGGATGTTCCGGGACGATCCAGACACTTGCCGATACCGCCCGGGCACTCTGCCATCCCGGAGTTTCGGAGGCGGAGTATGCCCTCGCGCATGCCGACCTCCGGCGGGTCGCGGCATACCTCTGCTCCCTGCCGCTCGAGGAGCGGCGGCGCATCCCCGGTATGGTGGCGGAACGGGCCGATATCATCATCGGGGGCGCGGCAATCCTCGACGTCCTGATGGAAGAGACTCGACATTCCGGAGATCCGCATCAGCGATCGCACCCTCCGCGACGGGATGCTCGTCGACTACCTCTCCCGCACGGAGGGGTTCCCCCACGCCGAACCTCTATCGGTCAGGAGACGGAGCGTCATCCAGCTCGGGCGGTCGTGCGGAGTCGACGAAAAACACGCGCTCACGGTCGCCCGCCTCGCTCTTGAGCTCTACGACAGCGCCGCCCGCGAAGGGCTCCACGCCTGCGGGCCCTGGGAGCGCGAGATGCTCGAGCACGCCGCATACCTCCACGACATCGGCTCGTTCATATCCTTTCGAGGCCACCAGGTCCACTCTCACTATATCATCACCAATGCCGACCTGCTCGGGTTCGACCAGGGCGAGACGGCCGTTCTTGCCCTGATCGCCCGCTACCACCGCAAAAAGGTGCCGGGGAAGAAAGAGGGGCAGCTCGAATCGCTTTCCGCCCAAACCCGCCGTACGGTCCGCATCCTCTCGACACTGCTCCGCTATGCCGAACACCTCGACAGAACGCATGCCGGGCATGTGCAGCATGCACGCTTCGTCCCCCATGGGGATGACGAGATCTGCCTGGCGATCGAGTGCCCGGACGACTGCTCGCTCGAGGTCTGGGCGGCCCGGTCGGATGCGGACGCCTTCGCAAAGGTCTTCGGGAAGCGGCTGACCATCGAGAGCGTACCCCCCGGTCAGAAATAACCTTTTTTTAACTCTCCTGCCGCTCTTCGTGCTGCACGCCGGGTGGCACCTCGCTTCGCCGTTTCCGGTGGGGGCTGCTCTGGAGCACCGTCTCGACCCCCCGGTCCCGCAGAATATAGAGGAAGACGGCAAGTCCGACGGTGTTTGTCGCGATCGCTGAAAAAAGGGCCGCTCCGGATGGAGCAGAGGGGGCAAGGATGAGGATCTGGCTGCACCCGACAAGGGCTCCAAGAGAGAACAGCCGGAGGTAGCCGAACTGCCCCATCCAGCGTCGCCCGAAGTAGCCGGCCAGAAGACCGGCGGCTACCGGGGCGACCGCACCGGGAAGCGCCGGCCAGCCACCGGGCGAAGAGAAGGCCCCCCCGATGAGCCCGGCGAGCAGCCCGGCAACCGGGCCGCCGACGAGGCCGGCAATCATGGGCCCAAGATCGCGGAAGGTGACGACGAGACCGCCGACCTCGATCCCCCGCATGCTCCCGTAGACCGAGAGACCCCCGGCGAAGATCACGAGCCAGAGGATATCCGCCGTCGACTGTCTGCCGAGCGCAAGGCGGCGGAAGAATCCGGTCTGGGCAATCAGGAACGCGACGAACCCGATGACGGCGATCTGCTCGACGAGCGGGATCGCGAAGGCCAGGAGCGACGCATCAAGGGCGAGCGATACGGGGAGCACCGCGGCAAGAAGAACGAGGACGAAGAGCCCTCCCCTCTCGTCGGGGGCAAAACTGCCCTGCCGAAGGCGCCGATACGCCCGCGCAGCAAACCCGGCGGGATCGAGCGCCCGGACAGGGCCTGCGGCGTCCTGATTCCTGATCATGAAGAGGAAGAAGAAGAGCCCGAGGGTGTTCGTGACGACCATCGGGAGGAAGACGGCCCTGATCAGATCGAGGATATCGGCGAGGGGGGCCGGGTAGGCGAGGAGGGGGAAGATGACGAGGAGGTGCACTGCTTCGACGAGGATGCCGAGGAAGATGAACCGGAGATAGGTAAAAGCGCCCCAGCGGCGGGAGAAGTAGCCGGCAATGAGGCCTGCCGCGACGGTGGCGATGAAGCAGGGAAACGCCGTCCAGCCACCGAGGGAGTAGCGGTAGGCGCCACCGATGAGGCCGGTGAGCAGCCCGGCGACGGGGCCGCCGAGAAGCCCTGCTATCATGGGCCCAAGGTCGCGGAAGTTAATGATGGCGTCGTCGAACGGAATGCCGCATGCCGTTCCGTAGATGGAGAAGAGAGAGAAGATCGTCACGACCGCCGCGGTGTCGAGCGGCGTTAAGTATCCGGCGATCGCCCGCTGGATCAGGTTCGTCCGTAAGAGGAAGTAGACCACGAGCCCGAGGACGGCAAACCGTTCGATCAGCGGAAGACCAAAGGTCAGGAACATCTCTTCCTGCAGGAGCGCCACCGCGAGGAAGAGAGTGCTCCCGAGCACCATGACGCCGAGCCAGAGGCGCGACCCGCGGGCATAGGCCGGGAGCCGGGAGTCGAGGTAGATGACCATGAACCCAAGAACGGCGAACATGATCGAGGCGGCGGCGGCAACGTGGTGGATTACGTCCGCAGGGTGCCCGAAGAGTACGGCCGAGAGCATGATCGCAGCGAAGAGGAGCAGGATAATCCGGTAAAGGGTCTTCTCCGACCGATCGGTGCCGGTGGTCGACCGGAGGATGGACGCGATCGCCCGGGCGCGGCCGTCCATACCGCTCATGGTGGCGCCGAAGAGGGTGAAGAAACCAATAATCAGGAAGACCGCCGCGCCGCCGGGGAGGGCGTCGACGACATGGGCGACGTCGCCGAGCACCGTCTCGAGGCTCAGGTGATCCGTGCCGTACCCGTGCAGGGCGGCATACCCAAGCATGATGAAACCGAACGCGAAGATGCCCACAATGACGAAGACCATGACCAGGTTCTCCTTGACGCTCTGCATATGCGCCCTGAAGTAGGCCTCCCCGTGCCGGTCGCCGATCTTCTCGTGCAGCCAGACCGAGTAAAGCAGGAGATTGAGGCCCGACCCGACCGCACCCATCAGCGCCATGAAGGTGATGAGCGATTCCGCCTCGACGACGGTGGAGAAACCGTGCAGCAGATCCCCGGTCCCCGGGAGCGGCACCGCAAAGAGGCTGTAGAGGACACCGACGATGAGCATGAGCCCCATCACGGTGAGGATATGTTCAAACCGCTCGTACGACTCTCGCCAGAGCAGAAAGACGAGCAGCCCGATACCGGCGATCGCGATCAGCTCCTGCGAGGGGAGCGCCGGAACCAGGTGCGTCAGCATCGTCGCCGCAACGAGGGCGACCCCGCCGAACGCGATCGTCTCCATGAGGTAGATGAACATGATGAAGATGACTTCCCAGTTCTTCGGCCCGGGGATTGCCCGGAGACCGTCGAAGATGTTCCTGCCCTCCGAGATCGTATACCGGGCGATCCCGCTCGTAAAGGCGTACTTGAAGATGAGTGTCAGGATAATGAACCCGAGGAGCCCGTAACCGTAGACGGCTCCTGCCGCAAGGAGCTCGGTGAGCCCGGTCTCGCCGCTCACTTCGACGGCCAGCACAAGGCCGGGTCCGAGGAAGAAGAGCCGTTCGTTCACGAAGGGCGGCAGGAGATCGCGGATCGAGCGGAGAGACAGCGGAAATCACCTATTCCTGATAGTATTAGCGAGTACCCGGAAAAAAGAGTGATCATTCTCATCCGGACGGCTACGGCAGAGCGAACCCGAGGTACTCCGCAATGAACCTGACCGAGGCATAGGCAAAGTAGAGGCCGAAGATCAGTTTCAGGACGCCGGGTGGGATGTACCTGATGGTGGCCGCACCGACCTGCGCTCCGATAACAGAGCCCAAGGCGAGAACGATGCCTGCCCCGAGCGCTACATACCCCTGCGCCAGTTTGATGCCGCCGCCGATGATCGCCATCGGGAGTATCGCCGCAAGGCTCGTTCCCATCGTCACATAGACCGGGGCGCCGAAGAGGTAGATGAGCCCCGGCACCAGGGCAAACCCGCCCCCGAGGCCGGTCACGCCGGTGAGTATCCCGACGCCGACCCCGAATAGGGCGAGCGACCACGTCGACCCGCCGATCTCCACCCCGGCAGGGGTATCGCTACCCCGGGAGAAGAGGCCCTCGCGGATCATATTGACCGCGGGGACAAGGAAGACGATCCCAAGAATCAACCCGAGGAGAGCCGTCTTGTCTGCGAGGAGGGTGAAGAGCCACGAGCCGAGCAGCACCCCGATGACGCCGCCGAAGGCGAGCCGGACTGCCGCCCGGCTATCCGCATTCTTCCTGACGATGTGGCCGTACCCCCCGGAGACCGAGGTGAAGATGACGACGAAGAGCCCCGTCCCGATGGCGATCGTCTCCGGAAAGCCGAGGGAGAAGTACATGATCGGGAGCATGATCGTCGATCCGCCGATCCCGACGAGCCCCCCGAGCACCCCGGCGAGAATGCCGACACCGAAGAGGATGGCTATCCGGGTCGTGTCGAGCGGCGGGGTTCCCGGATTCTCCCCGGTCCCGGTCAGGAAGACGGCGAGCCCCAACAGGACAAGGAGCGCGAGGAGTCCCGCCACGGGAGCATACCGCCGCCATACGGATTCGATCGCCCTCACCTCCGGGATTTCTGCGCGACGCAGGCGATGCTCCTGTGGCGGCGGCGGCCGTTACAGCCTGCAGGACTCAAGCACACCGGTGACCGGTTCTCCCGCATACATGCAGACCGACGGGTAGTAGCGTGTGATATACTCCTTCACCATCCGGCGGGCGGAGTACTGCCACGCACAGCTCTTGATCGACTCCTTCATCATCTTCACCCAGCCGTGCGGGATCTCATCCATCGGGCGCATGTAGTAGAGCGGGACTATCTCGTTCTCGATGATATCGTAGACGGTCTCCGCATCGGCACGGTTGCTCTCCCCGTAGGGCCGGCTGCCCTCGAGCGCCCAGCCATTCCTGCCGTTGTAGCCCTCCACCCACCAGCCGTCGAGGACGGAGAGGTTCGGCACCCCGTTCAATGCAGCCTTCATCCCGCTCGTCCCACTCGCCTCCATCAGCGGCACCGGCGTGTTGAGCCAGACGTCGACGCCCTGCACCATGTAGTGCGCAAGCTGCTCCCCGTAGTTCTCGACGAACGCGATCCGCCCGGCAAAGTCCGGCGACTCCGCGAACTGGTAGATCCGCTTGAGGACATCTTTGCCCCAGTCGTCTGCCGGATGGGCTTTTCCGGCAAAGACGAACTGCACCGGCCGCCACCGGTTCGTCACGATCTTCTCGAGCCGGTCGAGATCCTCGAAGATCAGATCGGCCCGTTTGTACCCGGTGAATCTGCGTGCAAACCCGATCGTCAGGGCGGTGGTGTCGAGCATCAGCCCCTCGGCCGCGAGGTTCAGCGGTTCGTTCCGGTACTCCGACCACTTCCGCCGCTTTCGTTCGCGGATCCGGGCGAAGAGTTTCATCTTCAGCCACTGGTGCACGTGCCAGAGTTCCTCGTCCGGGATCTCTTCGGCGAGCCGCCAGACAAGGGGGTTGTCGTGCTCCTCCCGCCAGGTCGGGCAGACGGGGTCCATGTACTTATCAAAGAGCTTCTCCATCCGCTGGTTCAGCCAGGTGGGCACGTGGACACCGTTTGTCACCGATTCTATCGGCACGCGGCTCTCCGGCACCCCAGGCCAGAGAGCCTGCCACATCTGCCGTGCAACCTCGCCGTGCTTCTGCGAAACGCCATTGTGGAACCGGGTCATTCTGAGGGCAAACGCGGTCATATTAAATCCCGCTTCGGGTTCGTGGGGCGCCCTTCCAAGGTCGATGAACGTCTCCCAGTCGATTCCGAGGGACGGGCAATAGTCGCCGAAGTAGCGTTGCATCAGGTCGAACGGGAAGACGTCGTGCGCCGCCGGCACCGGGGTATGGGTGGTGAAGATCGAGGTGTTTCGCACCTGCTCTGCCGCCTCTTCAAACGACATTCCCGTATCAACCCGTTCCCGGAGCCGCTCGATGAGGGCAAAGGATGAGTGCCCTTCGTTGAGGTGCATGGCCGAGTAACTGATCCCGAGGGCGTTGAGCACCGTCCGGCCGCCGATACCGAGTACCAGTTCCTGCCGGAGCCGCCCTTCGAGGTCTTTTTCGTAGAGCCGGTGAGAGATGCTCCGGTTCTCGGGGAGGTTCTCGTCGATGTGGGTGTCGAGGAGGTAGAGCGGAACCTTCCCGGCCTGCACCTTCCAGACCGCGACGTAGAGCGGCGGCTCGATGAGCGGCACCTGCACCACAAGCTGCCTGCCGTCCTCACCCATGACCCGGGTTATCGGGGCGGTTTCACGGTCGAGCAGTTCCACGATGTTCTTCTGCCAGCCGTCCGCCTCGAGATGCTGATGCACGTAGCCCTCCGCATACAGGAACCCGACGGCGACCATGGGAACACCGAGATCGCTGCACTCTTTGACGTGGTCTCCCGCAAGGATGCCGAGCCCTCCGGCGTAGAGCGGCAGGGAGTGATGCAGCCCGAACTCCGAGGAGAAGTAGGCGATGGTGAGCGGCATCCGCTCGGGGTAGTTCTCGGAGAACCAACTGTTCTTGCTCTCCATATAATTCCGGAACCGGCACATGAGCAGATCATAGCGGCGGAGGTAGTCGGGATCCTCCGCGGCACGCTCGAGGAACCGCGGCGGGGTCTCAAGGAGCATCTTCACCGGGTTGTGCCCGCTCTCCTTCCATTCCGCCCGGTTGATCTGCTTGAAGAGCAGCATCGCCGACGAGTGCCAGCTCCACCAGAGGTTGTATGCCAGTTCCACCAGCCCGGATATTCTGTCCGGGACATGGGAGAAATGGTCTACGGGTATATCCATCATCTCGATCCCACCGGAAGTTCTTCCCCGGGGGGAGATAGGCACGGCAGTACATAAGATCTTCCCTGAGGGGAGGGGTAGTAGGGCAGGGACGGCGGGCGGCCACCTGCGACGACGGCATCACATCCAGAACGGCCCGGTGTCTGACATGCTCATAGAGGGCTTCCTCGCTCATTCCTGTTCCAGATAGATCAGGATCCAAGCCCTGCGTCACGGAGAACGTACCCGGAATGACCTCGCCAGGCGGGTCGTGGCACGTGAGCTGGCACAAGCAGGTGTCCTGCCCGGCAATGACGCAGCAGACAGAGAGTGCCCCGGGGAACACCAGACACACTCGTGCGTGACCGGCCCGCTGAACGCAATCTGCAAGGGGCTGCCAGGTACCGGGAAGACGACGAGCGTGAAGAAGCTTCATCGATATCGGGGAGGCGACCCGGACGCGGACGAGGGTGTTTGCAAAGGTCTACGAAAAAATTGGTCGGCCATGCTCTGCAGGCGACCGGAGTGCCGGAGCGCATGGGGGGATGATGCCCAGACCCTTCACCGCTTCCGCTCGTCCTTCTCCATCAGCTCGCGGATCTTACGCTCCTCCCACTCCCGGCCGAAGATCCGGTTTCCGACAAAGACGTCGAGCGCGTGGAAGGCGATCCCGACTCCCCAGAAGAGCGTGACCCAGTAGAACCAGAGAACTCCGGGGCTTGAGAGAAGGTTGATCGCCAGGAGCAGGAGATTGACGACGATATAGATGCCGAGGTGCGTATAGAAGCCGCGGACATCTTCGACATGCTTCTTCGCCCGGGCATACCGCTCGTTCTCATCCATACAAGAAGCATATCACCGGGAGAATATATAGGCTCCCGCCCGCAGGCGCCCTGCACTTTCGCCCCCCGCACTGAGCGGGCTTATACCCTGCCCTGCCGATCCCAGAAGTAATGGACGGCATGGTTCGGAGAGCAGGGTACATCCAGCGCTATCGCTCCTATGCGTACGACGCCCGGGGCTATTCCTGCCAGATTGTTGAGGTCACCATCCACGGCATCCGCTACGGTATCCGGGACGGCGAGCTCCGTCGGGCGCTCGCGGGCCGGGGAACCGCCCACGTCGAGACACTCCGGCAAGACTGGCGGCAGTACCCTGGACGGCACCGTCGGAAACGCGGACCGCTCGAAGAGCGGTCGGGCACTCGTCATCGACCTTACGCCGGGACGGCGGTACTCCGTCGCCGCCGAGAGCCTGCGAGCGGTCCTCTCCCGGAAGCGTGCCTACGCGGCCGTCATCGAGATTGCGCCCCGTCCCCCGAAACCCAGCTCCGCCGTGCAGCAGACCCTCGCCGGGATCGCCTGACCGCGGCATCAGGAGGGCGAGCAGACGACGATGGCGACCCCCTGATCCCCGACGAGAACGGACGGGGGATACCGGAGGAGCCAGATGACCGCGATGATATCACCGACCGACCCTGCCGCGTTCAGAACAAGGATGAGCAGGAGCGGGGGTAGGGCGATGAGGGGCACAACGAGGAACAGGAGGAGGCCGACGGCGGTTATGACGAAGAGCGGCGCAAGCGCGATCCCGAGATAGCGGTTCCGGGTGACGGCGACGCCGGGCGGCGCACCGACGTACGCGTAGAACCCGGTAACCCCAAGCCGGGGGCGCTCTCCCGTAACGAGCCGAAAGAAGACTGCGTGCACCCCTTCGTGCACCACCACCAGAACCAGCACCGCCCCGGCGAGGACGGCAAGCCCGATGGCAATGGCGATCAGCCCTTCAGATCCGGAGACGGTGAACGAGGCCTCGGCGGGAAGATCGGGCCGGAGCAGGATCGCCGCCTGCAGAAAGAGAAATGCCGAGGCCACGAGGCCGAAGAAACCCGCTATCTGGACAAGGATGAGGTTTCTCTTCGTCGAAAGGTCGAGCCTGCCGATCTCCTGCACTGGCGGTTCCATCACCACAGGTGCGGCGAAGGGGAGGTTAACCCTTGCGTCCCGCTGCCTCTGCCGCCAATTCGCCCGCATCCCGGAACGCCCGGGCGACCCCGCCGGGACCGAGCCTGACGCCCCCGAAGATTCGTGAGACGACCAGGGCGTGCCGGTCGAGAGCGTGCCTTCGGAGCACCGTAAGAAGCACCCGGCCGGGCTGGCCGACCTCGCGATCGCTTCGGAACTCTTCCGTCCCGGCGATACGCACGGCTGCGCAGTGGTGAGCGGCCTTCCGGTAGCGGCTCCGGTGCCGCTCGAGGATAGCCTTGAGATCATTGGAGCTCTCAATCTCGTAGAGGTGCGCGTAGAACCGGGAGCGCCGCTCCTCGACGGCTGCCGCCGCACACTCCCGCATCAGAGAGACTCCCGTGCATACGCCGCCGCCCCGAGGAGCGGTGCCCGGCCTTCGAGGTTGCTGACGACCAGGCGGGGCAGCGCCAGGTAGCGGTCGACGAACGGCAGCAGGTGCTCAATGACGAGATCGCCGTTATACCGGGCAATAGGGCCGTCGAAGACGATCACCTCGGGGTTATAGGCGACGATGACGTTCGAGACCCCGCGGGCGTTCACCCGGCCGAGCGCCTCCATGAATGCAAGGGCGATGGATTCCCCCGCCCGGGCAGCGGCGAAGATCGCCGCGGCGGTATCGGTCGCAAACCCGACATCTCCGATTCCTTCGCTCTCCCGCCAGGCAGCGAAGAACCGGGGCATGAACCGGCCTGACCCGTAGGCCTCCCAGTGACCGAAGTGGCCGCACCCGCAGCGCTGGTTGTAGCGGTTGTCGACGAAGAGGTGCCCGACCTCACCGGCGTTGCCGTTCCGCCCGAGCAGCAGGCGGCCGCCGACGACCGCGCCCCCGCCGATCCCGGTGGACATGGTGACATAGACAACATTCTCACACCCCCGTGCGGCACCGACCCACCGCTCGCCAAGGAGGCCTGCCCGGGCGTCATTGACGAGAAAAGCCGGCAGGTCGAACCGATCCCGGACGGGCTCGACAAGGGCAACCTCGGGAAAGGCGATATTCGGCGAGTGCACCATCATGCCACGCGTAAGATCGAGCGGGCCGGCGGAGCTGATCCCGATGGCGGCGACGGTGTCCCCTTTCCCGGCGGAAGACCGGAGCAGGCGATCGATCAACCCGAGAAGTGCATTGGTGACGACCGCCCCGGACTGCCCGACGACAGGCGTCTCCGTTGCGGCATGCTCAAGGATTGTTCCCTCGTCCGTGACGATACCGGCGCGGATCTGTGTTCCTCCAAGGTCGACGGCTATCAGGTTCGGCATGTATCCTCCCGAGTGGTTCTTGTCGTCGGTGATGATAACCCTGATTCCTCCGGCACCCCTCCGCCCCGGCGTTACCAATATTTATGCGGTCGATCCGGTCCTGTTTATCCTGCTCATCAACACCATCTTCACCGTTATCATCGACCATACCCGGCCGCTCCCCGATGGAGCTCGCCGCCTTCCAAGGCCTTATCGCCATGCCGATCGGGAGCAGCCGGGCGCTCGTGACCGAAGGCAACCGGGTAGAGACCTTCACCGGCGGCCATGAGATGTCCGAGTCGTTCTTTGCGGCGATTGCGGGTGCCCGCCACCACATCCACATCGCGTTCTACATCACCCACTCAACCGAGATCACGCCCGAACGCTACGTCGCACGGTCGGCGCGGGTGAAGGTGAAAGAGTCCGTCTCCCGCCTCTTCTCGCCCATCCTCCTATCACGGCTGGCGGAAACAGCCGATGCACATACAGGTCTCCTTGGTGCAGAGAGCGTAGCCGAAGAGGTGGGCGGCGGATGGCGAAGAAAGGGCTCTCCTGTAGATCACCGACAGACGGGGCAGGTCGACCGGCGGCTCCGGTCCCTTGATGAAGGCGATCGGGCGTTATCTGCGCTCAGCACCGATGACAAACCCGGAGGGGGAAAATTCCGGGGCAGCGGAATCCCAAACATTTAGGTATACCGAAAACATTAATCCCACCACAGTCGACCACTCTTTTAGGTAAACCTAAAAAAGGTACATATGACAACCGAACTGATAACCCTGCACACGGGCACACAAGCGACGGTCACCGGATTCGAAGGGCCCCAGGGCTTTGCCCGGAGACTACGGACTATCGGTATCAGGGAGGGGAAGACGCTGACGGTGGTCGCCCGCCACCCCTTCGGCGGCCCGATCGTCGTGAGCGTGGACGGCCGTGAAGTTACTCTGGGCAGGGGAATGGCCCGCCGGGTCCTGGTGGACGTGCAGGCATGAGGCGCATCGTCCTGATGGGCAACCCAAACGTCGGCAAGAGCGGGATGTTCTCGCGGCTGACCGGGACGCAGGTCATCACCTCGAACTATCCGGGCACGACCGTGGATTTCTCCCGGGGCACCATACATGTTGACGGGGCAGCCGTCGAGCTCGTCGACGCTCCCGGAACCTACTCCCTTGAGCCGTCCAATGCCGCCGAGGAGATAGCGGCCGCTCTGATGGAGACGGCGGACCTGATCGTCAGCGTCGTCGACGCGACCAACCTGGAACGAAACCTCTTCCTTACGCTTGAGGTGCTGGAAACCAGAAAACCGATCATCGTGGCGCTCAATCTCTGGGACGAGGCGGTCAACCAGGGCATCGCCATCGATGTCCCGAACCTCGAACACCTGCTGGGCGTGCCGGTCGTGCCGACGGTCGGGCTCTCCGGGCAGGGGATCAGCGAGCTCATCAGCAGATTCAGCGAGGCACGGCCGTCCGATACTCTGGCGCCCATGGACGCCGAGGAGCGGTGGAAGACCGTCGGCCGGATCACGGACGCGGTGCAGACGATCACCCACCGGCACCCTACCTTTCGCGACCGGCTCTCGGAGGCAAGCGTCAGGCCGGTGAACGGCTTTTTCATCGCGCTCGGGGTGATCGCCGCCGCTTTCTGGGTGGTCAGACTGATCGGCGAGAGCCTTATTCAGTACATCTTCGAGCCGCTCTTTGACCTCTACACACCCTTCGTCACTGCAGCTCTCCGATCTCCTTGGCCCGGGGATTCTGCACGACATCCTTATCGGGAGGCTGAGTGACGGCGGGATCGACTACGTCGAATCGATGGGGCTGCTGACGACCGGCCTCTACGTTCCCTTCGCCATGGTGCTGCCCTATATCGTCGCATTTTATCTCATGCTCTCGATCATGGAGGACTCCGGCTACCTCCCGAGGCTCGCGACACTGACCGACACCTTCTTTCACCGGCTGGGCATGCACGGCTACGGGATCATCCCGCTCTTTCTCGGGCTCGGGTGCAACGTCCCCGGCGTCCTCGCGACGAGGGTGCTTGAGACACGAAAGCAGCGGTTCATCGCCGCGACCCTGCTCGGGATCTCCATCCCATGCATGGCGCAGATCGCGATGATCTTCGGGGTGCTCGGTCCGTTCGGCATGCGGTACGTGGCGGCGGTCTTCCTGACGCTCGCGGCCGTCTACCTGGCGGCAGGGCTCGTGCTGAACCGGTTCGTCGGCGGGGAGTGCCCGGAAATCTTCCTCGAGCTCCCGCCCTACCGGATGCCGGGCGCCCGCATGACCCTGAAGAAGACCTGGATGCGGGTACGCGGGTTTATCATGGAAGCAATCCCGTACCTCTTCCTCGGCATCCTGATCGTCAACCTCCTCTATACCGCCGGCATCCTCGATATGCTGGGCACCCTGCTTGCCCCGGTGATGGAGGGATGGCTCGGGCTGCCGGCCGGGGCGTCGACCGCGCTCCTGGTCGGCATCCTGCGCAAGGATCTGGCGGTCGGGATGCTCATCCCCCTGGGAATGACGCCGGCGCAGGCTGGTGATCGCGGTGACGATGCTGACGATGTACTTCCCCTGCATTGCCACATTCGCGGTGCTCCTCCGGGAGCTGGGTGCGAGAGACATGCTCCTTTCGGCTGCCGTCATGACCGGGACGGCGCTGATCGTCGGCGGGCTGATGCAAATGGTGCTGGTAGGAATTTTTGGAGGCGGACTGTGAGGAAAAAAACCATCGAAGAGTATATCGAGACGATCTACGCACTCGAGAAACGAGAGGAACGGGCGCAGACCGGGATGATCGCACAGGAGATCGACGTCAAACCACCTTCAGTAACCGAGATGCTGCGGAAACTGGAAAAGTGCGGCCTTATCGAGTACGAATCATACTCCGGCGCCACCCTGACCCCGACCGGGAGGAAGATGGCCTGCGACCTGCAGAAGAAGCACAAGACCGTGGCATCGTTCCTGGAGATGCTCGGCGTCGATCACGAGATCGCAGATGCCGACGCCTGCCAGATAGAGCACCATGTGAGCCCCGAGACAGCCGAACGCCTCAGGCTTTTTGTGGATTTCCTCCGGGGATCACCGTTCGGCCGGGAGTGCATGGAGCGGTTCGGCAGGTACTGCAGGGAACAGGAGAGGTGAGAAGGCGGCCGTCAACCGTCACCCCGTCGCCGCGAGCGGTCGATGAACCGCCGGAGGCGGGGAATGTTCTGCTCGTAGTGGATGCGGAGCGACGGAATCGTATACGGCAGGTACCTCGGGAGAACGGCGGCACCCATCACTCCCTTCCAGAGAAGGCTTTTCTCCCACCCGACAACGCAGGCCCTTTTCTGGAGAACGGCGTCCAGGAACTCGGCCGCATCCCCGGCCTCTGCCGCCGTGACCACCCCCGCAAGATCGGGAAGGATGTGCCCGTCCGTCCCCCCGGTGGCGGGCAGATTCCGCTGCAGGGCGAGGTCGGCAGCTTTTTGGTTCAGGGAATGCGCCATGTTCCCGCAGATCGCCTCGATGCCGTCGAACCGGTCGAGGACGGATGGGTCGAGGTAGCCCCGGTCGATGCACTTACAGGTACCCTTGTTGAAGAAGGCGTAGCCGAACGGATGGGCGGCGATGACGACGGCGGCAGTACCCTCGGCGGCGTCCAGGATCTCTTCCGTGGTGCGGCGGACGGCAAGGCAGGGACTCGCCTGCCTGTACTCCCGGACGTGACGATCGTAGAACTCCCGGAGTTCTGCAGTATCTCGAAAGTAGAGGAGGATGTGCGGGCCGTCGGCGGCGCTCACCTCCATCCCGGGGATGACGACGACGTCCGGATACTCCCGGTAGAGCCGGGACCGCCTCCTCGACACCGCTCACCTGGTTGTGGTCGGTGATCGCAACGCCGGCGCCCAGACGCTCGCAGGCCTTGAGCAGGGCGGCCACCCGGGGCCGGCCGTCGGAGTGGTTGGTGTGGAAGTGCATATCAATGGACGTGTACCCCGCCGCCCGGAGTGCAGGGAGGTCGGGACGGGCGAAACGGATGCGGTGATGCGAGAGGAGGCATGGTGCGGAGACGGGTATGTGCCGGCCGGGGTCTAACAGGTTTCGGTTCGGACGGGACGAAAACCCGCTGCTGCTCTCTCCGAATATCGCATCGATTTCCGAGGCAGAGCGTCCCAGTTATGCGGGAAGGTCTCCTCGTTCAGGCTCCGGCCGGAGCCTGCCCTCCAGGATCAACGGGTGGTTCGGGTGAAGGAGTAACGGCCCTCGATTGTGGCCTCGAAGTACGCCATCGGCGACATCGACTCCATCAGACCTCTGTAGACATCCGGCGGAACGCCATAGTAGCGGAAGGTCTCCCCGTTGCCGAAGAGAATTTCGAGCGAACCATTGCGCTGGTCGTACTCAGCCGAGGTGATCGCTCCTGAGGCAACGACTGTGCTCTGCATGCCCGCCGAAGTAGGCCGGGAACTCATATACTTTACGACTCCAGGGTGCCGGCACCCACTCACCGGTAGGCTTCCTTCACCGGCGCGGACGGATACCTGTCTTCTATCATCCCGTAGAAGTAGGGGTCGGGCGGCGGCGTCTCCATCAGGTCCTGGTAGACCGTCGAGGGCACCTGATAGGACCGGACGACCCTCCCGTCGACGAACGCGATCTCGAGCGCCCGACTGCCCCGGTCGTAGCCGATCGATTCGATGGTTGCGGAGGTAACGGCTGTTCGCTGCATGAACTTCCGGATGATAGTCGGGAGCGATAAGGCTTCTGCAGGATCGGGGTCGGCGCCCGGTTACTGCACCTTCTCATAGGGGTACCGCTCGCTGATGAACTCACGGAAGAACCATTCCGGGGACTCGGCGGCAAGCAGCCCATCGTAGATCGCCGGCGGGACCCCGACATACTCATAGACACCCCCGCTCTCGAACTCCATACGGAGAATTTCCATCTCCCGGTCGTAACCGATGGATTTCAGACCGGCGGACTCGATCGCTTCCCGCTGCATGGGCGAGGGTTGCGGCCCAGGGGGATAAGGGTTGCGGAGACGCCCGGCGTCCCGCCTCACCATGACCTTGCAGGGCAGCGGCGGACTCGAGCTTGCCGGGCATCCCGGAGCGTCCCTTTTCCGGATATCGGGGAGATTCCCGGTTACACCATCCCCTGCAGTCCCATCGTCACGAGCATCATCGCCGCGGCCGCCGAGAGCGAGAAGATCACCACCGCCCAGACGACCATAAATGCGACGATCATCAGCATGCTCGTCTCCCGGTAGGGGACGAGGCCGTCGTTCATCCCTTTCGCCGTCCGGTAGGCGTCGTAGCCGCCCCAGAGCCAGACCACGACGCCGGGGACGATCATGACGAAGAGCCCGAAGAGACTTCCGAGCAGCACCAGGACGCCTTTCCCGAACTGCCCGTTGTAGGCCTGTCCGAGGCCGTTGAAGAGGAGCGAGAGGCCTGCCGCCATTGCCGGGTTCTTCTTCTTCTCCCGGCGGGAGACCTCCGCTGCCGCAAGAGCTTCCCTTAGAGAGACCGGTTCTGCCGTTTCAGTACGCACAATGCAGAGGTACGCCCGACGAGAACATCAGCGTTTCCCGTGTCCACTCCGGTATCCTCATATCCTTCCGGCGCCATGCACTCTCTCGGAGAAAGCACGTATGGCAGAAAGAGAGATCACCACAGAGGAAGCAAAGACGATCGGGGGGCAACTCGGCCTGACCTGGGATCCGGTTCGACGTCGAGCAGTTCCGGCAGGGAATGGAAGTCGAACTCGAGCACGGCCTGCACGACCCGGCGACAAACGTGACGAACGACGACCTCCTGATCACCGGCAAGATCGCCCTTGCCCACCTGAACGAGTTCCCGGACTACTACGACCGTCTCGAGGTCATGGAAGAAGAAGCGAAGCGCTACTGGAGCAGCAGGTAACCCCCCGAACAGCCGATCCAGGGCGGCCGCGCACCTGGCCGCCCTGCACACTCCTTTGGAAGAGCACTCAAAAGAGCCCGGGCTGTCGGGGGGGCGAGGGCGCGGCCTTTCCGCGCGCAGAGTCCCGAAAAGGGCTCCGTGAGGAGCCGGCGCCAGCCTGTATACAGGAGATGTCCTCAAAATCGTGAAAATTTCAAAAAATTCCATAATTTTCACGATTTTTTCCATTTAGTCAGTTATACATCGTCGATATATTCCGGATGGCTTATATATCATCCTCAATCACATTTCGCATATAGACATCTTTTGTGATTGTTATGGATAGTGTACGAGTGCAGGGAAAAAACCCTCAGAACATCCTCTTCCGGGCGATTATCGTCCTGATTCTCGTCGGACTGCTGGCAATGCCGGCGTCGGCGGAAGAGACGCTCCCGGACGCAGTCCGGGTAGATGCAACGTATAACGAAATGACTCCCGACTACGGCTATCCTGAACTTCTCGAGTATTCAGGAAGCGCTCGACGCCGTCGCCGAAAGCGGCACCGTCACGGTCGCCGCAGGCACCTACGAAGGGCACCTGAATATACGGTCAGGCCGTTTCTCTCGTAACCGATGAAGACGCCGTCATCGACGCCATGGGCTGGGGTATCGGTATCTTCATCGATGCGGACGGCGTCTCCGTCGAAGGCTTCACCGTGACCAACGCCACGACCTACGGTATTGCCGGCGACATGGTCGACAATCTCGAGATCCGCGGCAACACCGTCACCGTCGTCTCCGACGAGACCACGTCAGAAGCTCCTGTCGGGATCTACCTTAACGGAGGCGCCGGCCATGATCGTCACCGGCAACACCGTCACGGTGGAGAGCGATCTTCCCGAAGAGGCAGGCATCGTCGTCTGCAATGTAGCGGACACCGAAGTCTCCGGCAACGCGGTCAACGTCGACGCCAAGTACGTTCCGGCAGCGGTCCAGGATCTCGAGGCTTTGAGTGCTTCCCCGGTCGCCCCGTGGGGCTCGAACACCCGGCAGGACGGAGTGAGCGCCCTTGATGAGGAAGAGCCCGTCAAGTACGTCGCCCCCGCCGGTATCGTGGCTTACGGCAGCGATATCGTGGTCGACGGGAACACAATCGCGGTCGTTGCGGAGTGCCTCGGCGAGGTCGAAGGCGTCTCCTATGAGGCATACCCCGTCGGTATCGATGCTAACAGCGAATCCGCCGAATCCATCGAGATCGTGGAGAACATCATCGAGGTGGAGGGCAATGCCGCCGACTACACCTACGCCGACGGTATCTGGATATCCGGCAGACCTGGCACTCGCCCGGGGCAATACCATCATCTCGACCGCCACCGCAGAGGATGCGGAGCCGTGGGGTATCAGTATGTACGATGCCCTGAAAGGCCAAATTCTAGAAAATAATGTTACCATCACCATCTCCGCCGAACTTCACCGAAGACACCTACGGTATCCTCGTGGAAGACTCCGAGAAGGCGCAGGTGCTCGACAACAACGTCACGTATACTGCATATATCGGCGATGAAGGTGTCAGCGAAGCGGGTGCCGGTATCGAAGGCATTTCCGTCGAGAACTGCTACCAGTCGCAGGTCGCCGGAAACGACGTCTGCGTCGTCACGGAAGTACTGACAGTGGCGGGCGTGTTCGATCTCGGGTCGGATGACTCTGAAATCTCTTCAACCGCCGCAACAGTCTATGCCGACCTCACCGGCGAGATCGTCGAAGGGTGGGCCGGAGCGACCGGTATCGACGTCGACGATAGTGACGAAGCCTGGGTCATCGAAAACGAGATCGCCGTCGAGGTGCTCCTCGCATCGGTAGATATCGCCGAGAACGTGAGCGTCGTCGAAGGCGGCATCTGGTCGGCGGGTCTGCTGATAGAGGATACCTACGGTGCCGTAGCCTCCGGGAATACCATCGACGCCAGCTTCCTGACGGCGGCCGAAGCGATCGGTACCGGCTACAACACCAGCGTCGCCTACGCCAGCCTCTTCAGCGAAGTCACCGGCGTGGTGCTCTACGACGCAGAGGACACGGAGGTCTCCGACAACTGCATTACGGTCGAGAGCGCTCAGGCTACCATCGCAGCCGCCCTGGCAACCGATTCGGAGGACGGCGGTCTGGTGTATTTCCTCGACACCCAGCTGGCCGAGGACGAGACTGAAATGAACGCATTTGCGGCATCCCTCGACGAGGAGGGCACGTACGCAGAGTCCGTCTGGGACGGCCTGAACGAGACCGCGCTCGCCCGCACACGCACGACTGCGGCCGCGGCCGGTATCTACGCCGACACCTATGGCGATACCAGGATCTATGACAACGCCATCGACGTGGAGATCGCCTCTATGGTCATGGATATCGCAATGTACGAAGTCAGCAGCGCTGATGCGATGGCGCAAGCAGTCGGTCTTGCGCAGGGCTTCGGTATCATCGGCCCCGACGGTTACGATGCATCCATATGCGGGAATACCGTCACGGTGGAATCAACCGGTGCCATTGAGACAGTCTCAGCCGAAGGAGAGGTGTCCGCCGCAAGCGTACTGAGCGAATCGCAGCTCCGCGTCACCGCACGGGGTATCGTTGGCCTTGCAGAGGAGAACGAGATCTCCGATAACACCATCGACGTCTGTGCACTCGGCGAATCCGAAGCCCTTGCATTCGAGGAAGTGCCCGACAGCCTGGCCGTTGCAGCCTCGCTGATCAAAACCCGTGCGGTCGGCATCACGATTCCCCGCGCCGCAGAGACCTACGACAACGAAGTCAGCGACAACATCGTGAACGTTCTCTCCGTCCTGGCACCGGCCTCTGAGGCGGCGGGTGTTTCCGGGGAAGTCGGATCGATCATAGAGGGCAGGGCTGCCGGCATCGGTATTCGCGCACCCAATGCCTGGATCTCCGGCAACGAGGTAGACGTCATCGCATGTGTGGAGAATGCCACCGCCGTCGCTGCCGAGGCATCCATACAGGAAGTGATGAGCGAAACCATTGCGATCGCAAACGCTCAGGGTATTGTGACGAAGAACGCCATTGTCGAGGATAACGTCGTCTTCGTGGAGGGAACCGCAACCGGAACGGTCATTTCCGAGACGGAAGAACTCCTCGAGAACGCCGATGCCCTCATCCTCACCGCAGCCATCGGCACCGCGATCCACGACCGCGGCCTCTCCACGATGACGCATAACACCGTTGAAGCAAGCGCTGAGGCTGGCTGCTACGGCTATGTCGAGGGCTACCGCCTCGACGGGTTCGGCATCGCCATCGCCGAGGGTCTGGGTATCCGGACCGAGGGGGGAACCGTTGCGTATAACAATATCGAAGGCGCCGTGCTGGGCGACTATAAGAAGGGCATCCCGACCAGGGCAGCATACAACTGGTGGGGCGACGCGAGCGGGCCGTCCGGCTACGGCCCCGGTATTGGAAGCCCCCTCTACGGTGTCATCTACTACGACGACCCCATGACCTGGGAGCCCTGGCTGACCCGGCCGTACGAAGCCGTCCTCGATGAGGACAAAGCATACCTCGGCATCGAGATCAGGGGCGACGAAGGCCTTGCGAAGGGCTGGAATACCCTCTCTGTCCCGATTGCAGTTGAGGACAACACCTGGCATGCGATCAGCAACATGGGCGAAGGCCTGAACTACAGCATCGCCTACACCTGGGACGCCGCCAGCCAGCGGTGGGTGCAGGTACTGGCCGGCACCCGGGTCAACCCGCTCGATGCCGTCCACGTGAAGCTGCGCGAAGATGCCCGTCTGCCGGTCGCCATCAGCCCGGAGATTACGAGCCCGCCGGTGAAGTACCTCAAGGCAGGCTGGAACCTCATCGGCCCTGCGTACGCCTTCGATGCGGATACTCTCGCGTGGGACGAGATGAAGGTCGACAAGGCGCTGATCTCGATCGAAGAGACGCCGGCAGGCCTGACCGGCTACACCATCGTCCTCTCGCCGTCGATCAATAGTGAGGCCTGGACATACACCGCCGGCGCGGCCAAGACGCCGACGATGGAGACCGGGTATGGCTACTGGGTTTATATGGAGAACCCAGACGCTCTGGCCGGTTTCAGCTCGACGCCCCTCCAACTTCCGACAATCGATCTCGGGTGGATCTAAATCCTCCCTTCTTCCTCTCCACACCGTGAGGACACAACCATGAGAAGAACCACGCACACGTTCGCACTCCTGCTGGCACTCGCATTCCTGACCGTGCCGGCAGTCGCAGAAGACACGTCAACCGGGTCGTATCCCCATGCCTTCTACGGCACCCTGCTGGATGCCGACGGGACGGCGGCACCGGGCGGAACCATCGTCGTCGCTTCGATCAGGGGACAGAATGCAGGAAGCATCACCGTCACCACGGCAGGCGAGTACGGCAATGCCGATGACGAAGCAGCAAAGCTCGTCGTCTGGACAAACACCCTGGTCACCGGCGATCCGGTCACGTTCTACATCGACGGCGTCCGTGCCGCAGAGACCGCTTCCTTCGAGTCCAGCGCGGTGACGCGCCTCAACCTCACCGCAACCGCTCCGTTGCCGAAAGAGCGGCCGGACGAGAGCACGACCGAACCGGTCTCGCCGAAGGCGGGACAGAACACGACCGTGACCGGCAATGGGACCGGCACCTCGGTCACCCTCACGACGACGGTCGACCTGACGGACGAGACGATAGCCTTCACGGCCTTTGAGGAGCCGCCGGACAACCAGGCCGTTCCATCGACTCTGGCGCCCGTCGGGCGGTACGCCGAGATCACGAGCACCATCACCGAATGATCAGATCGCGAGCGTAACGATCCGGATCTATCTACACCGACGCCGAGAGTCGCCGCGGCAGGGATCGACGAGGCGAGCATCCGGGTCTACTGGTGGAACCCGACCGCTCAGGTCTGGGAGCAGCTTCCCGGCGGCGTCGACACCGTCCAGAACGTTGCCTGGGGCACGACGAGCCACTTCTCGACCTTCGCTCTCCTCTCGGTAAAAGCGGTCACCCCGACGCCGGGAGGCGGTGGGGCGGTGCTACCGGAGGCGGCGGTGCAGCAGGCCCGATCGTTTACCCGACCGATGCGTTCGGGACACCGACGGTAACCCCGACCGGGACGGCAACAACGCCGACAGACGTTCCGACAACACTCGCCCCGGGAGAGACGGCAGGTTCCGGGCGGAGAAGCGGGGCAGCAGCCCGGTGAATCCGGAGAGAGCGGTGGGCAGACGGGAGACGAGCTTCCGATGGCCGCCGCCGTCATCGCCGTCCTCGTCATCGCCGGCGTCGCGGCTGCCTCATTCTACATGAAGAAGCGGTAACCCGGAACACCTCTTTTTTCACGCGGGGATCTCTTCCGCACGATTCGTCAAGAAACACTTAAATAGCCGCAATTTCGGCCGGATCCGGCTAAATTTCGACCCGCACAGAAGCCCTCAGACAGCCGATCTCGTGGCGAGATATGGATTAACATCCTCCGAACACTACCTTCGCTCATATCGCCGTTATACCTCGGTGAATTTTCCGGCAATCCGGAATCAGAGCGCAATGCTCCAGATGCCGGGAGCGCCCGGATCCGCCATCTGAAACCTGCCTTAAAATCGAAAAAAAACTCTAATGTGCCCTTCGTTCAGGACGGAAAGGGGCCGACTCCCTCACTCCCCGGCCATCCCGGAGACCGCCGGGTTCCTGTGAGGATGGAACTTTCCCGCTCTTCGATTGCACGTTTACACTCACTTGCACCCCGTTTGCACCCGAATTTGCACCCAAATAACCCATGCTCGAGCGTTCGATACGGATACGGCCAGCGGAACGCCAGGATCTTACCGATGTTTACACTTGCTCCGGATTCACAGACACGAAGACACATACGCTCCCCCGCCGGACACACGCTGTGTGTTTTCTCAAATCGATGTAAATGTACAAATATAGGTACATATATCTCCGTAAAGTACAGAGTACGCGAATCAACCATCAAAAAGGCGTTTTTCAGATCTACACTTTTCCCGTTTTTCGGGTGCAAACGGGGTGCAACAGTGCAAACTGGCGGGACGGGTCCCCGGCGGTATCGCTTCGCAGCTGCCACCGGCAGATACACCATGTGCAGCACCAGGCCGCTCGCGTACACCGGCGTACATCACGGGGTGTCACTCAACGGAAGCGATTGCTGCGGAACGGCATCGATCAAAAGCGCTGCTGCTGTTTTTCCCGGACATGTACACCATTCTCCAGAGCACAGACATACCCGGCGGGAGAAGAGAGAGTACGCTGTCCGGACTTGTGTCCCCCGATTCCAGTGTACATCGAGTACTATGAGATACGTTTTTAGTAACCAGTACAAAGAGTATCAGGAGATTCCTCCCGATATTCACCGTTTTTATTGCGACAGCACGTGGTGTAATGCGGTGTACATCTGGTGTCATGGTGTACCTATCATCGCCGTCCTCCGTCACCGTGGCACCGACGCGGCTGATCGCCGGGCACTCTCGAGCAGCCCCCTGCAGGACGACGGAGACGGCATCCCCGTGGCGCCCTCACGGCCCCTGCGGGAGGGTCACAGTTCCCCGGGAAGCCCCGGAAGCGGGAAACCCCCCAGCGGCAGACCGAAGAGGGCGTTTCCGAGCGTCGCTCCGAAGATGAGAAGCAGCATAAGCGCGACGAGCCAGATCGCAAGGAAGACGACCATATCCCGCCGCCGGATCTCCCGGAACGGAATCTCGTCGGCGTTCATCCGCCGCGCCGTCCTGTGGGCGTCGTAGATACCGTAGAACCAGACAAGCACCCCGGGCACAATGAAGAGAAAGAGCCCGGCGATTGTCCCGAAGAGGACGGCAAGCCCCCTCGCAAACTGGCCGTTGTAGACCTGCCCGGCACCGTCGAAGAAGACCGAGAGGAAGAACGCCGTCCAGGGGTTCTTATCCATTCGCAGGTAACTGCTCGGAACGCTCGCCCCGCAGACTCGGGCAGTACTCGACATTCTCCGACCGAAGCGGCTCCCCGCACGTTTCACAGACCTTCGCCATCCCCTCACCCTTCCGTCCAGAGATATCGATAAGAATATATAGTGTTTTCTCATGCCCCACTCCTCCGGACGCCATCCATGGGGGAATGCCGCCGGAGGCAGGCGGTGAGTCCCCGAAGAAAAAACGCGAAGGCTTATTGCGCATGGTCGAGCGAGTATACACGTATGGATGCGAGGAGAGGCGAAGCGCCCTGGACGAGGATCCGGCAGCGCCGGCTCTTCGACGGTGCAGACTTCTACGCCGAACGGCTCTTTGAGACCCAGCAGGCCGCACGCAGTTACGCACACCTGCTTGAGTCCCGGGGCGGGATTGTCCAGGTTGCTCCCTCGCACACGGAAGGAGGAAAGCGGGGTTACGCCGTCTTCGTCCGGCGGGAGCGGTGATCCGGGCCGGTGATCCGTGCGAGATAAGCCTCCCTCACGAGCCCGTAGATCCCGATATCCTCAAAGACGCCCCACTTCTGCACGTGCTGCCGGAGGCAGCCTTCATAGACCATGCCGCACTTCTGCATCACCCTCGCCGAGGCGGGGTTCCGGGTAAAGTACATTGCGTAGATCCGGTTCAGCGACAGCCCCCCGAACCCGTACGCAATGACCGCCCCTGCAGCCTCGGTGGCGTAGCCCCGGTTCCAGTAGGGCTTTCCTATCCAGTAGCCGAGCTCACCACGCCGGTGCCTCCGGTCTATCTGCATGAGTCCGATCGCACCGATGAACGTATGCTCGTCGGCACGGGTGATCGCAAAGACTGCCAGCTCCCCGAGGAGGAACCCCTCTTCGTGCCCGACGATCCAGGATCCCGCCACGCCATCCGGATAGGGGTGAGGGATATCAAGGGCGTTCGCCGCAACGTCGTAGTCACCGGCGAGCCGCTGCACCTCCGGGGCATCGGCAAGAGTCATCGGCCGGAGGAAGAGCCGCTCGGTCGCAAGCGTGGGCTGCTGGATCATATCCTCACCCCTTCAGCAGTGGGATATTTAAAGGCCTGCCACCGCCGGCAATCCCGGAGCCGGGTCACGGGATTTCACGGATAGCAAGCGGTCCGTAGACAGCTCTGCTCTCCCAGACGACCGTCCCGTCGGTGTCGCGGATCACGGTATCGAACGTGACCGTCTCGCCGGGGCTTCGCGGCACGACGATGGTGATCGGGCTCTCCGGGCTGACGTTCTCGTAGAGCCGATCTTCCGCCCGCTCCTTTGTGGTGCCGTTCGTCAGAACCTCATAGGAGACCCAGTATACCGTCGGCTCATCGTTCCGGGGAACGTACCGGGCGACGACCCGGTCCTCATTGACAATCCCCTCCTCGAAAAACGCCCCCGCCTCGCCGGTCGGGACCTGGACGGCTGTTTCGGCCGGGGCGGCAATGCCGCCGGGCGGTGGTGTACCGGGGCCGGTGCACCCGGCCGCACATACCGCTGCCGCGACGAAGAGCATGATACTGCCGATCCGTATCGTTCGTGCTGTCATACCGGTCTTGGGTTGATCGGCGGAGCACGTAGAGGTTCCGAAGCCGATCGGGAGATATACGGGAATATGGGCAGCGGGAGAGTCGCAGCCACGGATTGCCCCTACCACGGAGCGCCCCGAAAGATTTTCAGCAACCTTTATCTGGTTCCGTTCTGTATTCCAACATACATGATCAAAGTAGCCATCAACGGGTACGGCACCATTGGCAAAAGGGTGGCCGATGCGGTTGCCGCTCAGCCCGATATGGAAGTGATCGGCGTATCCAAGACAAGCGTCAGCGCGGAGGCGTTCATTGCCGGAAAGCGCGGCTACCCCCTCTACATCGCCGACCTCTCGAAACGCGAGGCATTCGAGAAGGCCGGCCTCACGGTCGCCGGCGACGTCGAGGATATGATCAAGAAGGCCGATATCGTCGTCGACGCCACCCCCGGCGGTGTCGGGGCGAAGAACAAGCCGATCTACGAACTCTACCAGAAGAAAGCCATCTACCAGGGCGGCGAGGATCACGAGGTCGCCGGAACCAGCTTCAATGCGCACGCAAACTACGCGGAAGCAATCGGCAAACAGTTCGTCCGCGTCGTCTCCTGCAACACCACCGGCCTTGTCCGGGTCATCAATGCACTCGATCAGGCCTTCGGCGTTCAGAAGGTCCGGGCGGTGATGGTGCGCCGCGGCGGCGACCCGAACGACATCAAACGCGGACCGATCGACGCCATCGTTTTGAACCCGCAGACGATCCCGAGCCACCACGGCCCCGATGTCCAGACCGTGCTCCCCGCGATCAACATCGTCACCATGGCGATGATCGTCCCGACGACCTTCATGCACATGCATACCATTCAGGCCGAGCTCGCACGGGAGACCACCCGGGAGGAGGTACTGAAGGTCTTCCGGGAGCATAGCCGCATCGGCCTCGTCACCAAAGCAACGAAGATCACGAGCAATGCAGAGCTCCGTCGAGTACACCCAGGATCTCGGCAGGCCACGGACCGACCTCTGGGAGAACGGGATATTTGAGGAATCGGTCTCGGTGCTCGACGGGAAGGAGTTCTTCTGCTTCCAGGCGATCCACCAGGAGGCGGACGTCATCCCCGAGAACATCGACGCCATCCGCGCCATGATGGGAACGGTGAAAGATCCGGCAGAATCCATCAGGATGACCAACGATGCGCTCGGCTTTGTTGCCATCTAGAAGAAGCATTAACACCACATCCTACCCATTATTTTCAATGGATCCCTACTCACTGGCAACGAGGAATACGGTAGAGGTCGTCACGGAGGACGAACTGCGCTCGCTCCTTGACCGTCCCGCAAAAAGTGTCTATGCGGGCTACGAACCGAGCGGTGAGATTCATCTCGGGCATCTCGTCACCGTCAACAAACTGATGGACCTGCAGGAGGCGGGATTCAATGTCACCATCCTGATCGCCGACCTCCACGCATTCCTGAACCGAAAAGGGACGATGGACGAGATCCGGGATCTCGCCGAGTACAACCGCCGCTGCTTCGAGGCGCTCGGCCTAACGGGCGTGAACTACGTCCTCGGCTCAGAGGTGCAGCTCGACACCGGAGTACGAACTGCAGGTGCTCACGCTCTCGCAGGAGATCACCGTCAACCGCGCCCGGCGGAGCATGGACGAGGTCGGCAGGCAGATGGAGCACCCCTCGGTTTCGCAGATGGTCTATCCCATCATGCAGATGGTAGATATCGCCACCCTCAAGGTCGATGCCGCCGTCGGCGGAATAGACCAGCGGAAGATCCACATGCTGGCACGCGAGCACCTCCCCTCCGTCGGCTACCCGGCACCGGTCTGCATCCATACGCCGATCATTAACGGTCTTGACGGCAAGAAGATGTCCTCTTCGGCGGGCAACGTCATCTCGGTCGCCGACTCCGAAGAGGAGATCGAGAAGAAACTGAAGAAAGCCTTCTGCCCGCCGGAGAGCGAGGAGAACCCGGTGCTCCAGGTACTCAAGTACCACGTCTTCCCGCGGGTCGAGACAGTGGTCGTGAAGCGGCCCGAAAAGTTCGGTGGCGACGCCGGGTTTTCGACCTACGAGGCGATCGAGCAGGCCTACATTGCCGGCACCATCCACCCGCTCGACCTGAAGAAGACCGCCGCCCGCTACCTGGTCGAGATCTTTGCGAACGCACGCGACTTTATCCACGGGTGACCCGACGTGAGCCTTGAAGAGAAGCAGGAACGGTTCGACCGCGAGATCGAGGCGATGGGCGTCCGGCTCAAGGACGCCGACCAGATGAAGGTCAGAGAGGACGTCTTCGACGAGGTCACTCTCATCGCCCTCTACAAGCTCGTCCACAAAAAGCTCATCTCCGTGATCGGCGGCCCTATCAGCACCGGGAAAGAGGCGAACGTCTTTTACGGCGAGCAGGACGGCCGCGGGATCGCGATCAAGATCTACCGGATCCAGACGGCGAACTTCAAGGCGATGAACGAATACCTGGCGGGCGACCGCCGGTTCTCGAGCATCCGGGGCTCCCGCAAAGAGATCATCTTCGCCTGGACGAAGAAGGAGTACAGCAACCTCGCCCGGGCGCACGAGGCCGGTATCCCGGTGCCGCAGCCGCTGGCGTTCGACCGGAACATCCTGCTGATGGAGTTCCTCGGAGAAGGCGAGAGACCCTATCCGCAGCTCCGGACTGCGGCAATCGACGACCCGGCGGCAACGTACCGGGAGATACTCGGATATATGGAGACGCTTTTTGCGAAAGCCCGGCTGGTGCACGCCGATCTCTCCGAATACAATATCCTATATGCACAGAGGCCTTACCTGATCGACATGGGTCAGGCAGTCGGCCTGGATCATCCGCGAGCTGCCTCATTCCTCTTCCGGGACGTGAAGAACATAAACAGGTTCTTCTCCCGGTACTGCGATGTGCAGGACGAAGAGGAGATCATGCAGCGTATCCTGGGCAGAGCCCGTCAGGAACCGTAAAACCGACCGAAGAGAGGTTTGTGATCATGGCAACACAGGAGATAAAAGTTACAGCAAACAGGGTTGGAGCGCTCATCGGCAAGGCCGGCGCGACCAAACGCGAGATCGAAGAGAAGACGGGAGTCTCCATCCTGATCGACAGCGAAGAGGGGATTGTCACCGTGGACGGGGAAGACCCGGTCAGCATGCTCGCCGCCGTCGAGATCATACGGGCGATCAACCGGGGGTTCTCGCCGGAACGGGCGTTCAAGCTCCTCGAAGACGAAGACATGATGCTCGACATCATCGACCTCTCCGATATTGCCGGATCGCCCCGGCAGATGGAACGGCTCCGCGGCCGCATCATCGGCAAAGCAGGGACGTCACGCGCCCAGATCGAGGATATGACGAGCACCGGAATCTCGGTGCACGGCAAGACCGTCGCACTCATCGGCCTGCCTGAGAATATCAAGACCGCGAAGAGTGCCGTCGAGATGCTCATCCAGGGCGTTCCCCACGAGAACGTCTACTCCTTCCTCGACAAAAAGAAGAAAGAAGCAAAGCACGATATGTTGGAATATTACTACTAAAGACCGGACGTCAGGGAACAATCCGGAACCATCCCTTTTCGGCCAATCGGTCAGCCTCCCCACCCGACTATCACCATGACAATCAGAGATACTACCTCGTGCACTGGAAATGAAGGGGTTTGCATGAAGATCGCCGATCTTCCGATCGCTCCTGCCCTTGCAGCCTGCTATGCCGAGAAAGGGATAAGGGCGCTCTACCCTCCGCAGGCTGACTGCGTCGAAAAAGGCCTTTTTGAAGGGAATAATCTCCTCATCACTATTCCGACGGCGAGTGGCAAGACACTCGTCGCCGAGATGGCAATGCACCACCACATCAGGCGTGGCGGCAAATGCCTCTACGTCGTCCCGCTTCGGGCGCTCGCGAGCGAGAAGTACGACGACTTCTCCGGAAAGGGCGTCAGGGTCGGTATCGCCACCGGTGACCTCGACCGCAGGGACGACTATCTCGGGAGGAACGATATCATCGTCGCGACGAGCGAAAAGGTCGATTCCCTCCTTCGAAACAGGACCAACTGGCTTTCGGAGGTCAGCCTGCTGGTGCTCGACGAGGTCCACCTCATCGACTCCCCCGACCGGGGGGCGACGCTCGAGATGGTGATCACGAAACTCCGCCATAAAAATCCCGAAATGCAGATTATCGCCCTCTCAGCGACGATAGGAAATCCAAAAGACCTTGCTGGCTGGCTGAATGCGGAGGCTCGTGGAGAGCGAGTGGCGGCCCGTCGACCTTCGGGAAGGGGTCTACTACCACGGGTGCATCCACTTTTCCGACCGGGATCGGCCGATCGAGCGGCAGACGAAGCATGAAGACCTTGACCTCTGCCTCGACACCATCAGCGAAGGCGGGCAGTGCCTGGTCTTCGTCAGCTCGCGGAAGAACGCAGAGGCGTTCGCAAAAAGGGCCGCCGCAGGTCTCAAGCTGGAGAGCCCCGTCCTCACCGGGTATGCGGAGAAGATCCGGTCGAAAGCCGATACCGATACCGAAAAGACGCTCGCGGCCTGCGTGGCGCACGGTGCGGCGTTCCACCACGCCGGCCTGAAGAAAGAAGAGCGCCAGATCGTCGAACAGGGGTTCCGGGAAGGAGCGATCAAGGTGATCTCCTCGACACCGACGCTGGCGGCCGGGCTGAATCTCCCCGCCCGGCGGGTGATCATCCGCGACTACCTCCGCTTCAATTCCGGCGAAGGGATGGTTCCGATCCCGGTGCGCGAGTACCGGCAGATGGCGGGACGTGCCGGGCGGCCGCACCTCGACCCCTACGGCGAGTCGGTGCTGATCGCGAAGGGCGAGGAGATGGTGGACGAGCTCTTCGACTGCTACATCGAGGCGCCCGCCGAAGACGTCCGGAGCCAGTGCGCGAACGAAGCGGTCATCTGCTCACATATCCTCTCGCTGATCGCCACCGGGTTCGCGCGGGAGCACAGCGAGCTGACGGCGTTTATGGAGAAGACCTTCTACGCCGCCTCGAGCGAGAGCCCGGCTATCCTGAAGCGGGCGGTGCACCGGGTGCTCGAGTTCCTCCGGGAGAGCGAGATGATCCTCGAGGTCGGGGAGTGGATCGAGCCGACCGAGTACGGGTCGCTCGTCTCCCGGCTCTACCTGAATCCCTGGAGCGCCGAGCGGATCGCGACGAACGTTCCCCAGGTGGAGGAGTACAGCGATATCGGCCTCTTGCAGCTCCTCTGCACGACGCCCGATATGCCGACCCTGTACGTCCGGAAGAACGACGCCTACTACCTCGACAAATTCATCGCCGAGCACGGCGAGGAGCTCTGGACCGAGATCCCCTGGCACGCCGACGAGGGGTTCGAGCGGAGCCTGAAGACGGCGCTCCTCCTGAACGACTGGGCGAACGAGCTCGGCGAGGAGACGATCTGCGAGCGCTACGGGGTTGGGCCCGGGGATATCTATGCGATGGTGGAGAGTGTGAACTGGCTCATCCACGCCTGCCGGCAGCTCGCAGGGATGTTTGCACCGGAGCTCGCAAAATCCATCGAGGAGATGGAACTTCGGATGAAGCATGGGATCAGAAAGAGCTCCTCCCGATCGTCAGGCTTCGCGGGATCGGCCGTGTCCGCGCCCGCAGGCTCTTCAACAACGGGTTTACAAGCCTCGATGCCATCAGGACCGCCGGGCCGGAGCGGCTCGGCCAGATCCTCGGCCGGGGTATCGCCACGCAGATCTTCGAGCAGCTGGAGGGTGAACGGGACGCGATCGGCGAAGAACCGACAGAAGAGCAGTCCACCCTCTTCCGCTTCGGGTGACTGATCATGGATACCATTACATGTGAGATCCACCGGGCTTCAGCCCGGATCGACGATAAAATTGCGTTCCTGCACCGGGTGCGGGATATCGCGGATGCCTGCGGGACGCATATCATCCTCTTTGACGCCGACCGGATGGCGGGGGAGGAGCATGTCAGGGCGGCGCTCGAGCATGCAGGGCGATCGTACGCCGCCGGGACGCCGATCGCAAACTCGTTTGAGATGGAGACGCTGCTCTATGCCGCAGGAACACGCCAGTGTCTGATTGCCACGAACTTCGGGATCCACCAGGGTGAGAACCGGCTCTACGCCTGTATCTGCCCTCCCGTGGAAGGCGTCAAGGGCAAACTTGCCGCCTTCATGACGTTTACCGGGGAGGAGTTCGGGCCGATCGATGCGACGAAGGCAGATCGCCTCATGGAAGCCTTCGGCATCACCCCGGCGGAGCTCGAAACCGTCGGGGAAGACCGGATCGTTGATCTCGTCCTCGAACGGGTCGCACTCCTTGAGGTCTACCGGTGAACCGTTACCGAGAGGCGTGTGTCAGGATATGCCGGATCTCGGGGATGATGATCTCACGGGTAGCGAGGGTGACGGCCTTTGACGACCCGGGGATGCAGAAGACTGCACGACCGCCGATGACGCCTGCCACTGCCCGGGAGAGGATTGCAGCGGAACCGATCTCCTCGTAGCTCTTCATCCGGAAGAGCTCGCCGAACCCGTCGATCTTCTTCTCGAGCAGGGGCGATACAGCCTCTATCGTACAATCGTCACTGGTAAGTCCGGTTCCTCCGGTGAGGATGATGCAGGATGCCTTCGGCAGAGCCCGGTAGACCTCCCGGCGGATATGCTCCATATCATCGGGGACGATGGCATAGTGCGTGATCTCGATCGAGGATTCTTCAAGGAGTGTTCTGATCGTACGACCGCTGATATCGGACTCCTCCGTACGGGTGGAGGAGACGGTGATAACTGCACCAGTGACATGAATCGGTTTATGATGATTGCTGTCCATCCGATGATCTGGTATCCCGGGATACCTTATTTTACTTTGTGAGAAAGATGGCCGAAGGCCCCGACTTCCCCCACCCCTTTATTTCCACTGGAACTGTGGTCCTCACTGCCCTCCAGATCGATCATTTCGCGGTTGTCAGACAAAGATCCCGATCGTCTCTCGTACTCCTTTCGTTATTTTTATATAGTATTATTTAGAGAGGTACACATGACTGTTTTCATCATCATTCATCATCGATGATCAGAAGGTCTGTATCATCATCACATTCCACTCGCAACAAAGGGGTGGGGGACTCAGGCTATCGCCCGGTGATCGATTCTTCTGCATGCTCCCCGGCGTACGGGAACTCCGGGGCAGATCAGAGGCTCTCCTGAATCTCCACTGTTCCACTGGAAACGAAGGGGTTATCATACCTGAAAACGAACACCTTAGCAGGCAGCGAGAGAAATCGATCTCGTCCAGGCCATACCCCCCGGTGACACTATGTCGGACGATAAAAGCAATCCTATGGGTTTATTCAAAAAATATCTCACCAATAGAAGGATATTCAAAAACCGTGAAGTGCTCAGGCACAGCTACCGCCCGCATATCCTCCCTCACCGGAAACCGCAGATCGACGAGCTGGCATCTATCCTTGCTCCGGCACTGAATAATGAAACGCCCTCAAATATTCTGATATACGGAAAGACCGGGACAGGGAAGACAGCGAGCGTCAGGTACGTCGGCCTCGAGCTCGAGAATGCGAGTGGGATCACCGGAACGCGCTGCCGGATCGTCCACCTCAACTGCGAGGTGATCGATACCCAGTATCGGGTGCTGGCGCAGATCGCAAGCTGCCTTGAGGACCACGACGAGCACGCAAGCGACAGCACCCGGGTCCATATCCCGATGACCGGGTGGCCGACCGACCAGGTGTACATGGAGCTCAAAAAGCAGCTCGAGAACAGCGGCGGCGTGATGGTGATCGTGCTCGACGAGATCGATAAGCTCGTCAAGAAGAGCGGGGACGACACCCTCTACAACCTCACCCGGATCAACTCGGACTTGAAGCGGGCGAAGGTCAGCATCATCGGGATCTCAAATGATCTCCGGTTTACCGACTTCCTCGACCCACGGGTGCTCTCCTCACTCTCGGAGGAGGAGATCGTCTTTCCGCCCTACAACGCCCCGCAGCTCTGCGACATCCTGCAACAGCGCTCCGAGATAGCGTTTATCGAGGGGGCGCTCGATGAGAGTGTTATACCGCTCTGCGCCGCTCTTGCAGCCCAGGAGCACGGCGATGCCCGCCGTGCACTGGATCTTCTGCGGGTCTCGGGGGAACTCTCCGATCGCGAAAACGCCGATATGGTGACCGAACGACACGTCCGGATGGCGCAGGAGAAGATCGAGACCGACAGCATGGTGGAGTGCGTCTCCACGCTCCCCACCCAGAGCAAAGCCGTCCTCTATGCGATGCTGATCCTCGAGCAGATGGGCAAGCGGATCTTTACGAGTGGCGAGGTCACGATGGTTTACCGGGAGATCGCACGGATCCTCGACCTCGACGTCCTGACGCACCGGCGGATCACCGATCTCATCTCTGAGCTGAATATGCTCGGCGTCATCAACACGCGGGTCGTCTCGCGTGGCCGGTACGGCAGGACGAAGGAGATGTGGTTCGATGCCGCCACGAGCAAGATTGACGAGGTCATTTCGCGCGATCCGCGGCTGTCCGACCAAAGGTTGAAAGAGATCGACATCAATCGTTTGAGAGCAATGTTCAGGTGATTTCATGGATGAGAAAGACCGTCTGCTCCTCCGGGAACTGGAGGAGAACAGCAGTGTTCCGCCGGAAGATCTGGCGGTCATGGCTGAGTTAAGTGAGAGTGACGTACAAAACCGGATCCGGCGACTGGAAGAGGCGGGCGTTATCCGGAAGTATACCGCTGTCGTCGACTGGGAGCGGGCGGGTGACGGAATCGTTGCTGCTGTCATCGAGCTGAAGGTCTCGCCCGAACGGGATTACGGCTATGACCGGATCGCCGATCGGATCGCCCGGTTCCGGCAGGTTCGCTCGCTCCGGCTGATGACCGGCGCTTACGACCTCCAGCTGATCGTTACCGGGGGGAGCATGCACGAGATTGCCCGGTTCGTCTCCGAGCAGATTGCACCCATGGACCGTATCCGGGAGACGGCGACGCATATCGTCCTGAAATCCTATAAGGAGAACGGCAATACCCTCGCGGAACGTGAAGCGGTCGAACGTCTCCCCTATTCGTTCTGAGGTGGCGCGGGTATGAAGGACTTCATCTCTGCGAGAGCACACTCCATCCCTCCGTCAGGCATTCGAAAGTTCTTCGATATTGCCCAGACGATGGAGGACGTCATCTCGCTCGGTGTCGGTGAACCCGACTTCTCAACGCCGTGGAACGTCTGCGAGGCGAGTATCTACTCCATCGAGCAGGGCGTGACGAACTATACCTCGAACAAAGGGACGCCGAAGCTTCGCGCCGCGATCTCGCGATATCTCGAGAGCAGTTTCCAGACTCCCTACGATCCCGAGACCGAGATCATCGTCACGAACGGCGTCTCCGAGGCGGCAGATATCGCGATCCGGGCCGTGGTGGACGTCGGCGACGAGGTGCTCGTCGCCGAACCTTCGTACGTCTCCTACTCTCCCTGCGTCACCCTTGCAGGCGGGGAGCCGGTACCGGTTCCCTGCACGGCCGAGACCGGCTTTCGGCTGACCGCCGATGCGCTGATGGAGCGAATTACCCCGAAATCGAAGGTGGTCATCGCCAACTTCCCGAACAATCCCACGGGGGGCACGATGAGCGAGGTCGATTATCGGGCGGTTGCGGATGTCGTCGTCGATCACGATCTCCTGCTGATCAGCGACGAGGTCTACGCCGAGCTCACCTACGAGGGGGCACATTTCTCCCCGGCGGCGCTTCCGGAACTTCGGGAACGGACGATCACGCTGAACGGGTTCTCGAAGGCATACGCCATGACCGGGTGGCGGATAGGTACCTCTGCGCACCGCCGGCGATCACGGCCGCCGCCCTGAAGATCCACCAGTACGTCGCGCTCTGTGCCCCTGTCATGGCGCAGGTGGCCGCATACGAGGCGCTTCGGAACGGCACGGCGGAGAAGGATGCAATGGTCCAGGAGTACCGGATCAGGAGAAACCTCTTCGTGAACGGTCTGAACCGGATAGGCCTTACCTGCCACCTCCCGATGGGCGCGTTCTATGCGTTCCCCTCGGTGGAGAGCACGGGGATGACGGATCAGGCGTTCGCCGAGGCACTCCTCCGCGAGCAGCATGTCGCCGTCGTGCCGGGCAGCGTCCTCGGCGGCCCTGGCCACATCCGGTGCGCCTATGCGGTCTCCCGGGAGAGCCTGAAGACTGCGCTTGAGCGGATGGAAGCGTTTCTGGCGGGTTTAAAAACCTGAATTCTCTCTGGAGATCTCTATTTTCAAATACAAGCTCTTTTATAGCTCTTTTCATCCGGCGAAACGGAGAGAATGCAGTTTGTCTGACGAACGGCGGTCGGAGAACCCCTTTATTTCCAGTGGAGATGATGATTTATTCAGCGTTTTTTGACCCCGGGGATCGGAGGTGCACCGTTCCGGGAATATGGACCCTGTCCGGCAAATACCGGGAAGATCTTTGGAATTTGCGAATGCGAAAGATCCCGGGAAATTCGGGACATCCAAGCAGCCTGTTACCCTGTCAAATCCGTAAGAATGAGCGACGATCTGGAATATCAGGCAGTTCCACTGGAAATAAAGGGGTATACGCAGATGTAAATGCGTTCTGCTCCATGCCTTCCTGATGTCGGACAGAGCCGGTCGGCCATACCTACATATACTGCCCGGGTGATATCCTCACCTGGGAAACAACAATGCGGAAAGCAGCAATAAACGCACTTGTCGATATAGTCGCGCTGATCGTGTTTATTCCTTCTCTCGTATCGGGACTGATCCTGTACTTTGTCCTTCCCTCGGGGGGAGAGGGGTTCCGTGGGGGCGCCGGTGTCGTTACGCCCGATGTCTTTCTCGGCATTGTCAGGAACGACTGGAAGGATCTGCATGCCTACGCAAGCCTGGCCTTTGCGGCGCTCGTTGTCGTGCATATTCTCCTTCACTGGCGGTACATGGCATCTATCGGGCGCATCGTCCGCCGGACCCGCACCGGCAGATCCGATACGGAGTGATAGTCTCCCTCCGCGGGCACGACTATCTTCCATTTCGTTCCGGGGATCACGAAGCTGCCGGTGAACGGATGACCGCCCCGAAATCCGGGGCGCACATTGTAACGTTTATCACTATGAATCACTCCATCCTACATGATAGAACAATGAGCTGTACAGTTATCGTCGGTGGGTTCTTCGGGGACGAAGGAAAGGGTAAAATCGTGGCGCACATCGCCTACGAAGATAGACCGACAATCATCTCACGCGGCGGTGTCGGGCCGAATGCGGGGCACACCGTCCGTGTCGGTGAGAAGGAGTACGGTGTCCGGATGGTACCCTCGGGTTTCATCTATCCGGACGCCCGCCTTATGATCGGCAGCGGCGTTCTGGTCGATCCACGTGTATTTCAGCGAGAGGTTGACCTTCTCGGCGTCGATGGCCGGATCTTCATGGACGGACGCTGCGGGATCATCGAGGAAGAGCATATCGAGCGCGACCGCGGGAGCGAGCACCTCAAGACCAAGATCGGGAGCACCGGAACCGGATGCGGCCCTGCCAACGCTGACCGGGTGATGCGGACGTCCCGTCAGGCGAAGGACGTGCCGGAGCTTGCCCGGTATATCACCGATGTTCCCCGGGAGGTCAACACCGCCATCGAGCGGGGCGAGACGGTGCTGCTCGAAGGCACCCAGGGTTTCGGGATCTCGCTCTACTATGGGACCTATCCCTACGTTACGAGCAAGGACACATCGGCCTCGCAGATCGCCGCCGATAACGGTGTCGGCCCGACGAGGGTCGACGACGTGATCGTCGTCTTCAAGGCATTCCCGACCCGGGTCGGAGAAGGGCCTTTCTCGACCGAGATGACGCTTAAGGAGTCGAACAGTCTCGGTATTGAGGAGTTCGGGACCGTGACGCACCGCCAGCGCCGGATCGGCCTCTGGGACGGTGAGATGGCCAGGTACTCCGCTATGATCAACGGGTGTACCCAGGCGGCGATCACCGGTATCGACCGGATCGACGCTTCCTGCTATGGCGTCACAGAGTATGCAAAACTTACGAAGAAGGCGAAAGACTTCATCGCGCAGGCGGAAGAGGATATCAGAGCGCCTGTGACGTTGATCTCGACGGGGCCCGATATCTCTCAGATCGTCGATCTGAGGAAGGATCTATGAGACGGGATCTGCTGGATATTCTCTGCTGCCCTATCTGTAAGGGTGCACTGATCCTGGCGGTGACCAGAGAGACCGACGACGAGATACTGGAAGGGAGCCTTCGATGCGAGGTCTGTAGCGTCTCCTACCCTATCTGCGAGGGCATCCCAAACCTCCTCCCCCGGTCGCCCGCTGAGGACTGAGAACTGCGATGCCGGTCGAGATTCACTTAAACAGGCGGGGCATCAACTCGATTGAGGTCCTCCCGGAGGTGACGGTCACGGCAGGGAGCGACCTCGCCCTCGAGATGATCAACCATGGCGCTCCCCTGCACCTGACGCTCTCGAGCCAGAACTCCGGAATGTTCACCGACTTTTTCCACGCAAATCTCTACGTCGCCGACCGCGAGGCCTTCATAATACCGATACGCCCGGACTCGTATCCGGGGTTCTTCGACGTTGCGATCATCACCGGGTACGGTGCCAGGCGGGCGGCGTTCCGGGTGGTCGTCCATCAGGTGCCGTCCGAGGTTCCGGAGGAGCCGGAAGAACTGCTTCCATGCCCCCAGGTTCCGGTGCGGCGGATCGGCGCCACCCTCCCTGCCGGGCTCCTCGTTGCCGCCGGACTGATACTGTACGGCCTCTGGCTCGCTTTCCGCCTTGATCTTCTCAATTACATAGCATTCCTCGCGCTCTTCGCCGGAGTTCTCACGCTATGGTTCTGGCGGCGCTGGTAGTCGCTCTCGCGCTGCTGGTCGATCGGGCCTTCGGCGACCCCCGCTCGCCCCTGCACCCGGTCGCACTGCTTGGGCGCTTCATCGGGTGGTGGGGCGTCCCGTCCCGGTATCCGGTCTCTCTCCAGCGCGCCGCCGGCGTCCTCTTTACCCTCGTGACTGCGCTGCTCTTCGCTGCACCCTTCTTCATCTTCGAGACCGTTGCACCCTGGTTTGTCTACCTGTTCATCGCTCCCCTGCTTCTGAAGGCCTGCTTCGCATGGCGGGCGCTCGAGGAGCATACCCATGCTGTCGTGGAAGCGACAGAAAGCGATCTCGCCGAGGGGCGCCGGACCGTGGGGATGATGGTGAGCCGCGAAACCACCTCCCTTGACCGGGAGCATGTCCTCTCCGCAGCCTACGAGTCGATGACCGAGAACTTAACAGATAGCATCGTTTCACCGCTCTTCTACTTCGGCCTCTTTGGCCTTGCTGGGGCGGCGTTCTGCCGCGCCGTCAACACCATGGACGCGATGCTCGGCTACCGGGACGAACGGGCACGGCTCGGATGGTTCCCCGCCCGGCTTGACGATATCGTCAACTTCATCCCCGCCCGGATCGCGGGGGCGGTTCTGCTCCTCTACTTCGCCTACCGCGGGCGTTTCTGGCAGTCGTATACGATCCTCCGGCGTGACGCACACCGGCGGCCGGGATTCAACGGAGGTATCCCGATGGCGGCGATCGCGGGAGGAGTCGGTATCAGGCTCGAAAAGCAGGGTGTTTACGTCATCGGCGACCCGGAACGATCGCTGGAAGCGGCTGGGGACGAGATCGTGCGCGCCGTCAGGGCCGCCACCCTCATCTTCGCCCTGCTCCTGATCGCCGCACTATTTTTATTGGGGACAGCGAGCAATACATAAGAATAATGAAACTCGAGGAACTGAGATTCGGCACTGAGCTGATCAAACGCGGCTTTGCTTCCATGCAGAAGGGCGGCGTGATCATGGACGTCGTGAACGCAGAGCAGGCCAGCATAGCCGAAGAGGCCGGTGCTGTCGCTGTCATGGCGCTGGAGAGAGTCCCTGCGGATATCAGGAAGGCCGGGGGCGTCGCCCGCATGGCCGATCCCGAGAAGATTCTCGAGATCATCGATGCAGTCTCGATCCCCGTTATGGGAAAGGTCAGGATCGGGCACTTCGTCGAGGCGCAGGTGCTCGAGGTGCTCGGGGTCGATATGATCGACGAGAGCGAGGTTCTGACACCGGCGGATGAGCAGTTCCACGTCGACAAGACGGCGTTCACCGTGCCGTTCGTCTGTGGCGCCCGGAACCTTGGCGAAGCGCTCCGGCGGATCAACGAGGGGGCGGCAATGATCCGCACCAAGGGCGAGGCCGGTACCGGCAACGTCGTCGAGGCCGTCCGGCACATGCGTGCGATTATGGGTGAGATCCGCTCGCTTGAGGGGATGAACAGCCAGGAACTTATCGCCCGTGCCCGTGCGATCGAGGCGCCCGCGGATCTCGTGGCGGAGTGCGCCCGGCTCGGTCGTCTCCCGGTGGTCAACTTCTCCGCAGGCGGTATCGCGACACCGGCCGATGCCGTCCTGATGATGCAGCTCGGAGCGGACGGCGTCTTTGTCGGGTCCGGTATCTTCAAGTCGAGCGAACCCGCCCGGATGGCAAAGGCGGTCGTCGAGGCCGTCAACAACTTCACCGACCCGAAGGTCGTCGCCGAGGTCAGCAAAGGACTCGGCCAGGCGATGCCGGGTCTTGACGTCAAGACCCTGCGTGAGGACGAGAGGCTGGCGGAACGTGGCTGGTAAGATCGGTGTCCTGGCACTCCAGGGGGACGTCAGCGAGCATATCGCTGCGTTCGAGCGGGCGCTTGGAACCGACTATCCGGAGATGGCGGTCGTGCCCGTCCGGCGGGCGGAGCAGCTTGCGGGGCTCGCGGCCATCGCACTCCCCGGCGGGGAATCGACGACCATCTCCCGCCTCATCGAGAAGAACGGGATGCACCGGCCGCTCGCAACGTTCGAGGGCGGCATCTTTGCGACCTGCGCTGGGATGGTGCTCGTGGCGAGCGAGGTCGACGATCCCCGGGTGCACCCGCTCGGTGTGATAGATATCCGGGTGGAGCGGAACGCCTTCGGGCGGCAGGCGGAGTCCCACGAGGCCTACGTCGAGGTCTTGGGGCTCGGCGAGCCGTTCCATGCCGTCTTCATCAGAGCCCCCCTCGTCTCCCGCGCAGGTTCCGGTGTGGAGGTGCTCGCCCGGACGCCGCAGGGGATCGTCGCCGTCCGGCAGGGGCGGCATATGGCCTTCTCCTTCCACCCGGAGCTCTCCGGCGACCTTCGTCTGCACCGGTTGTTTCTTGAGAATCTCTTCCGGTGATCGGCCGCGCCCGATCGCCCGCGGATACTCTTTTTTCAGCGATCTGTCCCGCTTGTCCGGACTCCGGCGGCGAACGCCGTCCATTCGGTGCCCTTCCCCGTCAGCCGGTAGATGATCCAGTTGCCCTGCCGGTCGCCGACGATCAGCCCGGCCTTTCGGAGGGCAGAGGGGTGGTAGGAGAGTTTTGAGTCGGCGATCTCGAGCATCGCCTTGATCACGCAGACGCAGAGCGGCTGCACCAGCAGCATGGCAAGGATCTTCAGCCGGATCGGGTCGGCGAGTGCGCGGAGCGTGGTATTTCGATCGTTTAAGTTGTCCTCGGTGGGCAGTCGCTTCGTCAGCCCGGCGAGCCCCCCGCACCGGCAGAGCGACTCCACGATCTCTTCGGGAAGCGTCGTCGTATTGCCGGATCTGCCGGCCGGATTCTGTGCCACGGGTCGATGCGTGTGGCTATCCTTAAGACACCTGAGGTCATGTGAGGGGATAGGTATGATACAGCGCGTACTCTTTGTCTGCACCCACAACGCCGCCCGCTCGCAGATGGCGGAGGGCTACCTGAACGCCCGGTACGGCGACCGTTACGAAGCCTTCTCCGCCGGCACCGAGCCCGGAGCCCTGAACTCCTACGCTGTTCGGGCGATGGCCGAGATCGGGATCGATATCACAGGACAGCGTTCGAAGGACCTTGCGGAGTTCGATGAGCAGGAGATGGACTACCTGGTTGCGGTCTGTGAAGGGGGGCTCTGCCCGCTCTTCCCCTGGGCGAAGGAGGAGATCCACCAGGAGTTTCCCGACCCGTCGAGACTCACCGGCCCCGATGAGGAGATCCTGGCCGGCGTCCGGCGGATCCGGGATGAGATCGGAGGCTGGATCGACGAGACGTTCGGGAAGTGGTGAACGGAGGTTGGGAAATCGGACTTTTTTTGGGTACCCGTCGGCCGGTGGGAAGGCCCTGCAGGAGCCGCTCCGCTCCGATTACGATATCTCAGGATTCTCTCGAAGAGACAGGCCCTGATTGGTGCAGCTATCGATCCGGTCGGATCATCCCTGCGTTTGCCGCAGCGGAAAAGAGAGTTGGGTGTAAAGAGAGACGGAAGGCAGCGCACCGTCAGTCGATACCGACGATGACTTCAGTCGCTTTGATGACGACGTAGGCTTCTTTTCCCGGGGCGAGCTCGAGGTGGTCCGCCGACTTTCTTGTGATGACGGCAGTTATCTCGGTTCCTCCGGGGAGCTCGACGACGACCTCGGCGCTGACCGGTCCGCGCTCGACCTGTTTAACTGTTCCTTTAAACTGATTGCGTGCACTGATCTTCATAGGCGATCGGACGGCATTGATTTTCTTTTATATTAAATTATGTTGGTTATCCTGCCGCCCCTCCCTGGAGGTGCTCTCCGACGCCGGAACGCCGATCAATCGCCGGTGACATAGCGTCTTCTGAAGATCGACGGAATGCCTGCGGAAATACCGGCGGCGGCCTCTGCCGGCAGCGGCAGATCACCTGCTGCAGGGTGGTTGAGGAAGGGTGCGGGGGAGATCGGCGATACCGGATGCATCTCCCGCCATTCCCAGACCGCATCCATCACCTCGCTCGCCGCGCTCAGGACACCGGCCGCTCCCGCATCGACCACGACGGGGTTCCCGAGCGACCAGCGGTCGATCACCGTATTGAGGAGTCGCCTGCGGACGGTCCAGATCATGGGAGGATGGGGACGTGCGCAGAGCCGGTCGAGCTCATTGGCCCAGACGGCACCCTGGAGCTCGAACCGCCCCACTTCATCGATGATCAGCAGGTCGGCCTTTCCCGTATCCGGAAGGGAGAGGGCTCTCCTGCCGAGGGCAAGACCTTCGGGCCTGAAGAAGAATCGGCCGTGGCGTTCGCATCCCGGGAAAGGATCTGCCGAGCAGAGGGGCTCACGCGTCCCGGTGGCGAGGTCGACGAGCGTAAAGCCCGATCTCCTGCCGTCACGGACGTGGCCGGGCGTGATCACTCCCCGGAGGTGCGGGTGCAGTCCGGTTATCAGCCCGAGCACCTGGTAGAGGAAGGTTGTCTTGCATTGGCCCTGCTCGCCGGTGATGATGAAGACCGGCACCGTTTCTCTCATCTGACACATCCTCCGGTACCGGGAGAAGCATCTCCGGGAGAGGGGGATCGGCCTGTCGCGATCACCAGCGGTGCTGGTACTCCGGTAGACATACTCATACCTGAGCACGCCGCTATATTAATGGTTTACATCCTAAATTTGTTAACCTTGTTAAATTTATTCTCCGGGAGAAGACCGGCCGGGATCTTTTCCGTCGCAGAGATTGTGGATCCGGGGTTGTCGGGGTGCAGGGAACCGCGAAAGGAGCGGATACCCTGCCCACTCGCTCCAGACCGCCGCTCACTCGTCCTGCTCTGTGCCGTATTAGTTAAGTAACGGAGAGAGTAATTGAATACGGAGTCGATTCTATGGCAGATCAGACGGAAGAAAAGAAGGTCGTGCTGCACACGACGATGGGCGATATCGTCCTCCGGCTATACAGCGACATGCCGGTGACGGCAGGGAACTTTGAAAAGCTCGTCAGCAAAGGGTTTTATGACGGGACGCCCTTCCACCGGGTCATCTCGAAGTTCATGATCCAGGGCGGCGACCCGACTGGTACCGGCACCGGCGGCCCGGGCTACACCGTCAAAGACGAGTTCGTGAAGGGCCACTCGAACCGCCGCGGCACCATCGCCATGGCGAACACCGGCAGGCCGAACACCGGCGGGAGCCAGTTCTTCATCAACCTCGTGGACAACACCTTCCTCGACTGGGACAACCCCTCGACCCCGAGCGCCCACCCCGTCTTCGGGGAGGTTGCCGAGGGTATGGAGGTTGTCGATGCGATCGGAAAGGTGAAGACGAACAATGCCGACCGGCCACAGAAACCGGTCACGATCGAAAAAGCCGAGATGCTGTAGCACCCCGGTCGATCACTTCCGGAAAACTCTTTTTTACCCGGACTCGCCGCCGAGAAAAAGTGGATGTCCGGGTCACTCCTCGACTGCTCCCTGGAGTTTCACCGTCGTCTCCTGCTTTGATACGGGTGGCCTCATCAGCAGGAATGCGACGACGAGTCCGACGGCGGCGAGAGCCGCTATGTAGGGGAAGACCCCGAGGTACGATCCCGTGGACGCCTCGATGAACCCGGCGAGCTGCGGGCCTGCTATCGCACCGGCGCCGTATGCCAGAAAGACGACGCCGTAGCAGCGTGGATAGTCGCAGGTCCCGAAGTAACTCGCCGTCGCCGTGGGGGCGATGGCCAGCCACCCGCCGAGGCAGCCCCAGAGGACGGCGAAGGCGAGGATGTACCGACCACTCCGCCGGCACCAGCCACATCAGCAGGGATGCCGCCCCTATCAGGACGAACGAGGCCATCGCGGTCTTCCCGGGAGTGAGCCGGTCGGTGAGCGACCCGAAGACCGGGCGCCCGCCGCCGTTGAAGATGGCGAAGAACCCGACGAGCATCGTCGCGAGCGCCGGCTCGATCTGCACCACGTCCGTGCCGACGGGTTTTGCTATCGAGATGGCCATGAGGCCTGCCAGACACCCGATGAAGTAGCAGACCCAGAGCCCGTAGAACGCCCCTGTCCGCACCATCACGCTTCGGTTGCACTCGCACGCGATAGCGGCTCCCGGAACAGGCGCAGGCGGCGTCCAGCCGGCCGGCTTCCATCCCGGCTTCGGGAACCGGAGCGGCAGGGCGAGGAGCAGGAGCAGGACGATGAAGGCGGCGCCGAAGATGCGGAACGTGGTCATGACCCCGTACGCCTCAATGAGCGCTCCTGCGATATTCGCCGTCAGGAACGCCGAGAACCCGAACCCGAGCAGGGTCATCCCGACGGCGAGGCCGCGCCGGTCCGGGAACCACCGTGCCGCGACGGCGACCGGCGCCCCGTAAGCGATGCCGACCCCGAGGCCGCCGACAACCCCGTAGAGGATGTAGAGCATCTGGACGGAGGTGGCGGTCGATGCGAGCAGCCACCCCGCGCCCGTCAGCAGACCGCCGATAATCGTCATCGTCCGCGGTCCGAGTGTCTCGATATACTTCCCCGAGAGGGGCATCGCGAGGGCGAAGAACGCCAGGAAGACCGAGAACGGCAGCAGTATCTCGCTCGCCGTCACCGTCTGTCCGAGTGTCTCGGTGAAGTATCCGGTCAGGGGGCCGACGAAGACACTCCACGAGTAGATGCTCCCGAGACAGAGGTTGATGATCATCCCGAGGATGACCAGTACCCAGCGCCCCCGTGCGGGGTCCATCCCGAGCAGTCGCTCCTCCGCCGAACCGGTTCCGTATGATGGTGTGCCTTTCGCCATTGTATCACCTCAAAGCGGACTACTCTTCCAGCGTCGATATGTCCCCGGGATCGATCCCGAGTTCCTTCGCCTTCAGGACGCGCCGCATGATCTTCCCGCTCCGGGTCTTCGGGAGCCGGTCGGTGTACTCGATCTCGGAGGGGACGGCGATGGGGCCAAGTTCCTCCCGGACGTGTGCCATCAGCGCTGCCGTGAGGTCGTCGCTCCCGCCGTAGCCCGTCTTGAGGGTGACGAACGCCTTTATGGCGTTCCCCTTCAGCGGGTCGGGCTTGCCGATCACTGCCGCCTCGGCGACGGCGTCGTGGGAGACGAGGGCGCTCTCGACCTCTGCCGTACCGATGTTATGCCCCGCGACGACGATCAGGTCGTCGGCGCGCCCGAGCACCATGATGTAACCGTTCTCATCCTTCACCGCAAGGTCCCCGGCCGTGTAGTAGCCGGGGATGGTGTTCCAGTAGGCGCGGTAGCGCTCGTCGTTTCCATGCACCGTCCGCAACATCGCAGGCCAGGGCTCTTTGATGACCAGGAACCCGCCGATGCCCGGCGGGACGGGTCTCCCCTCGCGGTCGACGACGTCGGCGACGACGCCGGGGATGGCTTTTCCTGCAAACCCGGGAAGCATCGGCTCGCCTATCATCGTGGTGATCATGTGCATCCCGGTCTCGGTCTGCCACCAGGTATCGACGATCGGGCACCTGCTGTTCCCGATCACCTGATAGTACCACTCGAAGGCCTCGGGGTTCAAGGGCTCGCCGACCGACCCGAGGACACGCAGTGACGAAAGGTCGTACTTCTGCGGCCACATCTCGCCGTGCTTCATGAACATCCGGATGGCGGTCGGGGCGGTGTAGAAGATCGAAACACCGAGATCCTGAACCAGATTCCAGAACGCGCCGGGGTCGGGGTAGTCCGGCGTCCCTTCCGTGATGACGACTGTGGCCCCTGCTGCAAGCGGCCCGTAGACGACGTAGCTGTGGCCGGTAATCCAGCCCGGGTCGGCGGTACACCAGTAGACGTCGTCGTCCTTGATGTCGAAGACGTGCCTCGTCGTGTAGTAGGTTCCGACCATGTAGCCGCCGCAGGTGTGGACGATCCCCTTCGGCGTGCCCGTCGAGCCGCTCGTATAGAGGATGAAGAGTGGGTCTTCGGCATCCATCGCCTCTGCCGGGCAGTCAGGGGGTGAGGCTGCCACGAGATCGGCATAGTCCACCTCGCGTTCCCCTGCCGGCCCTGCAGCAGATCCGCTCCGGTTCAGCACGATGACCACTTCGACGCTCGGGGCATCGGTGAGCGCCTCATCCACGATCTCCTTGAGGGGGATGGTCTTTCCCCGTCGGTAGCCGAGATCGGCGGTGATGATGGCCTTCACTGCGGCGTCATTGAGCCGTGTCCGGAGTGCTCCTGCCCCGAATCCGCCGAAGACCACGCTGTGGACGGCACCTATCCGGGCGCAGGCGAGCATGGCGACGATCTGCTCGGGGACGAGTGGCATGTAGATGCAGACGCGATCCCCTTTTCCGATGCCGAGGCTCAACAGGCCGCGGGCAAACCGGCTCACGTCCGCGAAGAGCTCCTGGTAGGTGAGCGTCCGCTCTTCTCCGCTGTCTCCCCGCCAGATGAGCGCAGGCTTATCACGGCGTTCGCTGGTAACATGGCGATCCAGGCAGTTGTAGGTGATGTTCAGTTTGGCGTTCACGAACCACCGGGCATAAGGGGGGTTCCACTCTCTGACCCGATCCCATGGTTCGAACCAGACGAGTTCGCGGGCGACCTGATCCCAGAACATCTCAGGGTCGGCGAGGAACGCCTGGTAGGCCGCAGCGTAATCCGGCGTCCAGGCCGTCCCTCGGCACCGGGGATCGGGGAGATAGTGTTTCCCGCTCAGTTTCACGTCGAAAGTCTCGTTCATCTTCTCACAATCCATCATGATGAATCGTGTCGTTTCCGGCGAACCGTGCCGCATTCGGGCAGGGTCACGATCACAGAAACGATACGGTCAATTGGGGCGCGTATTTCCGGATATCCGGGAGAGAATGCCCCGTGCTCGCATACGGTGCCTGACCGGCGCTCCCGAAGGAGACCGGCCGCAGGGGTACATCTTTTCGACAGGCGTCGCCCTCGGGGTGCTCACTCCGTATTCTACATGATTAATAGTGTATAATTCGAGAAAAACTTTATGGTCGCACCGAAGGATCGCCGCCTCGCGGTTCAGAGCCAGTCTTTCCGCATCATGATCGCGGCGAGGAGGCCGGAGATGACGAGTGAGAGCAGGACAAGAATGAGAAATCCGTTCGGATCGTCCTGGAGCGGTACCGGGACGTTCATCCCAATGAAACTCGCGATCATCGTCGGGACGGCGAGGATGATGGTGATGGACGTGAGGAACCGCAGGATGCTGTTGAAGTTGTTCGAGATGAGCGACGCGAAGGCATCCATCGTCTCGGAGAGGATCGTGCTGTAGGTGTTTGCCATATCGATAGCCTGTCGGTTCTCGATGATGACGTCCTCAAGGAGATCGGTATCGTCCGGATACATCCGCAGGGGCTGGAACTTGAGGATCTTGTCAAGGACGATGGCGTTGCTCCGCAGCGAGGTTGAAAAGTAGACGAGGCTCTTTTTGAGGTTTAAGAGCTGGATGAGTTCCTTGTTCTTGAGGGACTCCTGCAGCTCCGCCCCGACACGGTCGCTCGTCAACTCGATCTGCCGCAGGTACCTGAAGGAAGTACGAGGCGTTCCGGAAGAGGATCTGCAGGACGAATCGGGTCTTCTTGAAGGTGTAAAATCCTCTGACCCGCCCGCTCTGGAAGTCGCCGATGATGGCGTTCTCGGTCAGGCAGACCGTGATGATTGTACTCGCGGCGACGATGATCCCGAGCGGCATTGTGGTGTACGGGATCGCCTGCTGCGTTCCCGGGATGGGGATATCGATGACGACGAGTGTGCAGCCGTCCTCGGTATCGATGCGTGGCCGTTCCTCTTCGTCGAGAGCCGCGCGGAAGTACCTGGGGGGTATCGGCAGGGCTCGCGTAATCTCGAGGATCTCGTCGGCCGAAGGGGCGATCATGCAGACCCAGGCACCCGGTTCGAGCCGGTCGAGCGACTCCATCGAGATCCCCTGGTCGGTCTGGACGGTCTTGTATATCCGGAGCATGATGATCACCTGCCTGGCTGCCCTGCGGCATTCGCCTGTGTATTCAGGTTTCGCCCGTATCCCCGATGAATCTATGGGCGCTCCATGGGGAGTGAACGTGAATTTTCTAAAAAAGGGGTGTGGTTTAGAGAACCAGGATCAGCGGGGCGAAGACCAGGGCGACCATGCTCATCAATTTCAGGAGAATGTTGATGGCGGGGCCGCTCGTGTCCTTGAAGGGGTCTCCCACGGTGTCGCCGACGACTGCGGCTTTGTGAGCGGCGGAACCCTTGCCGCCGAGGTGGCCCTTCTCGATGTATTTCTTGGCGTTGTCCCAGGATCCGCCGGAGTTTGCCATGGTAACGGCAAGCAGGAATCCTGCGGAGAGCGACCCGACCAGGAGTCCTCCGAGTGCGGAGGTGCCGAGGACGAACCCGACGACGAGCGGGGCGGCGACGGCGAGGACACCGGGCAGGATCATCTCGCGGAGAGCAGAGTTTGTCGAGATGCTGATACAGGATGCGTAGTCAGGCTCTGCCTTCCCCTCCATGAGGCCGGGGATCTGCTTGAACTGCCGGCGAACCTCGTGGACAATGCTGTACGCCGCCTTTCCGACTGCCATCATGGTGATGGAGCAGAAGAGGAACGGCAGCATGGCACCGATGAGGAGGCCGATGAAGACATTGGGCAGGGAGACATCGATGGAGGTGAGACCGACTGCCTGGGTGTAGGCGGCGAAGAGCGCAAGTGCGGTCAGCGCTGCGGAGCCGATGGCAAAACCCTTGCCGATAGCGGCGGTGGTGTTGCCGACGGCGTCGAGGGTATCGGTGATCTCACGGACTTCGGGCTTCTGGTGGGACATCTCGGCGATACCGCCGGCGTTGTCCGCAACAGGGCCGTATGCATCGACGGAGAGGGAGATGCCGAGCGTCGAGAGCATACCGACCGCCGCGATTGCGATACCGTAGAGGCCTGCAAAGTAGTAGGCGACGTAGATGGCGGCGGCGATGATCAGGACGGGGAAGAGGGTGCTCTCCATACCCTTGGCAAACCCGGTGATGATGGTGGTGGCGGCACCGGTCTCGGTCGACTTGACGATGGCGAGGGTCGGTTTGCGCTCAAAGGACGTGTAGTACTCGGTGATGAGACCGATACCGAATCCGGCGACGAGGCCTGCGATTGTTGCGTAAAAGACACCGATATACTCGGGTCCGAGCATGAAGTTGACGAGCAGGTACGTGGAGATGACGACCAGCACGAGGCCGACAAGGAGACCCTTGTTGAAGGCCATGTGGATGGCGCTGCTCTCGGTCTTGTTCGTCCGGACGAAGAACGACCCGATGATGGCGCTGATGATACCGACTGCTGCGATGAGCAGCGGGAGCATGATGACGTTAAGGGGCGCGATGTTCGGGAACTGGATGGCGGCGGCGGTTGCGCCGAGCACCATGGTGGCGATGATCGAACCGACGTACGACTCGTAAAGGTCGGCACCCATACCTGCCACGTCACCGACATTGTCACCGACGTTGTCGGCGATGACGGCGGGGTTGCGGGGATCGTCCTCGGGGATGCCGGCTTCGACCTTGCCGACGAGATCGGCACCCACATCGGCTGCCTTCGTGAAGATACCGCCTCCGACACGGGCGAAGAGTGCGATCGAGCTTGCACCGAGACCGAACCCGGTGACGATGGCGAGAACCTCAGTCTGGGGGAGACTGGTGAAGTCGCTGACGGCAACATAGGCGATCGAGAGGCCGAGGAGGCCGAGACCGACCACGGACATGCCCATGACCGAGCCGCTGGCAAAGGAGACCTTGAATGCGTCCCCGATACCTCTCCGGGCGGCGTTCGTCGTCCTGACGTTTGCCATGGTTGCGGTGAACATGCCGATGTAACCGGCAGTCGCCGAGAGTACCGCACCGAGCACGAAGCAGGCGGCGGTGAGCGGGTGAATTCCCACGGCGAGTACGATCGCCATAATGACGACGAATACTGCGATGGCGCGATACTGTTTGTTCAGGTACACCATTGCTCCCGTGTGAATAGCGGCAGCAATCTTCTGCATGGTTTCAGTACCTGTGCCCTCCTTCCTGATTGCAGTGTACGAGTACCCTGCAAAAAGAAGAGCGACAAGGGCACACAATGGTGCCAGGTAGACCAGGTAGTCCATCTCTCTACATTCCTCCGGTTGATTACCATAATTAAAGGAGTAGACCATTTAATTAAACATATGGAAAATAAATAGAGAGAAATTCTACGAATTTAACTGAAATCCATAACTTCCGGCTGCAACGTCTCAAGGTCGACAACCACCGCCCGCGCCGGGGTCGGGTTGATGTTCATCTGTTTCTGAAACGCCGTCTGTGCCTGCCATGTCCCCGTGTTGATGCCGAGGACGCCCCGATATTTTGTTATCCCGCAGATATGGACGTGGCCCGTGTGCAGGATCTCCGGCAGCGGGTCGATCACCAGCCGATCCATCTTCGCGGCTGCGATGGGTGTCCGCATTCCGTAGGTGCATCCAAGCAACCGCCGCTTGAGCATCTCTTCCATGATCTCGCCGGGCTTCTCGTACGACGCACCCGGGATGAGCCCGATCATGTCGTCGATAGACCGCCCGTGGTACATCAGCACGCGGACGCCCTGGAGGCTGACCAGGCAAGGGTTCTCTACCATCTGGCAGTTTGGGGGGAAGTTTCCGGTAAACTCCAGTGGGAGAGCCGGCTGCGGCTCGGCCATCCTCACGACGTCGTGGTTGCCGGGTGCGAGGACGATCTTGATCCGGGAGGGAAGGTCGCGGAGCATCCCGGCAAAAGCATCGTACTGCTCGTAAATGTTTTTGATAGTGAGCTCGTGCTCCTGGCCCGGGTAGATCCCGATACCGTCCACGAGGTCGCCGGCGACGAGCAGGTAGGAGGCGTCCGTATCCTGCAGCCAGTCTGCAAACCGGTTCCACGCGTCTTCGAGGAAGGTGTCGCTCCCGACGTGGACATCGGAGATCAGTACCGCCTTCCCCGGCCGGTCGCTTGTATACGGAGCATGCTTGATCGGGATATCGGGCCGGGAGAGTCTGCTCGGCGAAGAAGAGCCCGCCGTCGTTCGAGAGTTTGCCCTTCACCCCGAGCACCTCGTCAGGCAGGATCCGCTCGGCGTCCGCGAAGGTATCGTCGCGGCTCTTGTTGAAGAGCACCAGAATGGTGCCGGTCGGGTCTTCGATCTCCACCAGCCGGTGCCCCTTCGCCGTCGTCCGCACCTCCACGACCATCCCGATGACGGTGCACTCCTGGTCGCGGTAGCGGTGCGGCGACGTCGTCAGCGCCTCGATCGGCATCGCCGTCGTCCGGCTGCGGATCATGGTGCTGAGCCTGTTGTAGCGGTCGCGAAAATAGTGGATGGCGTCCTCGTAGCCGGCGACGCTGCCGGCTGTCCCGGGGCTGCCCATGATGACCTCGAGCTCCGGGTCGGCGAGGAAGCGGGTACCGTCCCGCTCTTTCTTCAGCCCCGGTATATGCCGCACCGAGACGACGAGTGCATCGCCGGGGATCTCTGCGAGGATCCGGTCTATCAGCGCAGGGTCGTCCTGTTCCCTGATGTAACTGACTACGTCCGGGTGGACCTGGAGGTTGATATCGAGGAACCGCTGTACCATCTCCCGCTCAGCGAGCATGGTGATACGTATTGTCACTCCGGAGAAATATGGCTTTATCTTTCTCCCGGGCATCCCGGGAGAAGACGTTCGCCGTCCCCCCGTGATCCCGCACCTTCGGGAAACGTATGTATACGAGCGGTCTGATACTCACTACCAGCAGATATGTCAGCGTCTACCCGGTTGCAGAGCGTCTCGGCAGCCATACGGAGACTCCGGACCAGCACCCATCCGGCGGCATCCCTGGTGCGGGATCTCGTCTGGGTTGTAGCGGTCGTCGGCGGTATAGCCCTTCTCCTCTACCTTGTGGCGGGGACGTGGCCCGCCGTGGTCACGATCGAGTCGGAAAGCATGGTGCCGCACATGAACATCGGCGACCTGGTGCTGGTCGTGGATGAAGACCGGTACGGGCAGCTCACTACCTGGGCTGAAGGGAACCGGACGGGGTATATGTCGTTTGGCGATTACGGGGATGTTGTGATCTACCGCCCGAACGGGCTGGAGGATATCCACCCGATCATCCACCGTGCGATGGCCTACGCCGATGAGGCGAGCATCGCGGCCTCACCCCTCGGTCAGTACTATACCGATCCGCATGGTGGGTACATCACCAAAGGCGACAACAATCCGGTGATAGACCAGGGGACGTACTTCCAGGGGATCGGCGTGATCGAGCCCGTCAAAAAGGAGTGGATCGTCGGAAAAGCCCTCTTCGCCATCCCGCTCATCGGGTATATCCCCCTGCATATCGTTGAATTCGCCATCCTCGTCATCGTCATTATCCTCATCCATGACTTCGTGCTCGGGAGGCGAAAGGGCGATGACTAAATCCCGGGATACCAAGAACTACTGATACGGTGCTGATCTCAATGCAACAGTTACTTGGCGATGTCCTTGCTGGCCACCGCCTCACCGAGGGTGAGGCCGTCCGGCTGATGAAGGTTAAGGATCGCGAGGTCTTTTCGATCGCGGCGGCGGCGGACGCGCTCCGCGAGGAGAAGGTCGGCAACCTCGTGACCTATGTCAGAAACCAGAATATCCATATCACCAATGTCTGCAAGAACCTCTGCGGATTCTGCAGTTTCGGCAAAAGGGTCGGCGACCCGGAGGCGTTCTGCAACGACCGCGAGGCGACGGTAGCGAAGGTCCTGCAGGCCGTGGAGCGGAACGTCACCGAGGTCTGTCTCCTCTCCGGGGTGCATCCGGACTATACCCTTGAGTCTTACGTCGACCTGATCGGCTGCGTCCACGAAGCGGCGCCGCAGGTGGATATCCACACCGCAAGCCCCGACGAGATCGCCTGGGCGGCGAAGCAGAGCGGCGTCTCCACGGCTGAGGCGATCGACCGGCTCCGCGAGGCGGGCCTCGGCACCCTGCAGGGGACCGCCGCCGAGATCCTGGTCGACGAGGTTCGGCGGGTGATCTGCCCGCGGAAGTGCGATACCGCGACATGGGTGCGGATCGTGAAGGAGGCGCACCGAAAGGGCATCCGGTCGACCGCGACGATCATGTACGGCTCTGCAGAGAGCGTCGAAGACCGCGTCCGGCACCTCGCTATCCTCCGGGAGATCCAGGACGAGACCGGCGGCTTCACCGAGCTCGTGCCCCTCTCTTACCTCCACGAGAACACCGCGCTCTACCGCCGCGGGCTTGCCCCCGCCGGTGCGACGGGGCGGGAGGATATCCTCCTCTTCGCGGTCGCCCGGCTCTTCCTCGACAACTTCGACCACATCCAGATCTCCTGGGGCAAGGTCGGGCCGAAGATGGCGCAGATGGGGCTTCTCGCCGGCGGGGACGATCTCGGCGGGACGATGTTCTGCGACGACGTCAGCGTGACCGCCGGCGGTACAGGTGCCGATTACCTCGATCCCGCGGAGATGGAGCGAATAGCCACAGATATCGGCCGACGGCTCGTCCAGCGGACGACGACCTACGGGCGAGTCTGACGGCGGCGGCCGCGGCCGGTCCCGCCCTCGTATTCTTCTCTTCCCCGGGGTGATCGATCGCCCACGCCGCGAGCACGTGCGAAAGATGCGTGAGCGCCTGTGGGAAGTTGCCGAGCATTACCCGGCCGACCCCGTCGATCTCCTCTGAGAAGAGGCCGAGGGGGCTTGCGGCGCGGTAGGCCCGTGCGTACCAGTCCCGGGCACTCTCGATATCGCCCTGGTTTGCTTTCACCGTCGCCATCCAGAAGCAGGCGGGGAGGAACGCGCCTTCCCTGCCCTGTAGGTTGTCGTCGATGATGTAGCGCTGCAGGTAGCCCTCCTCGTCGAGCTGGTCTTCGATGTAGCGCACCGTCCCGGCGAACCGCTCGTGGCCGTACTCCGTCACCCCCACGATCGGGAAGAGGAGCATCGCCACGTCGGCATCGTTCCGGACGGTCATCTGGGTGTATGCCCCGACCTCGGCGCTGTAGCCCTCGGTGTCCACGTAACTCCAGATATCGTCCCTGACACGCTCCCAGCGCTCCAGGGGTGCGGGAAACCCGTTCTCGGTCGCGATCTCGATCCCGCGGCGGACGGCCATGTACGCCATCGCTTTCGAGAAGATCTGCTGGTAGTTCCCGCCCCGGATCTCCCAGATCCCGGCATCGGGCCGCCGCCAGTTTTCGCAGACCCAGTCGACGAGCCGCCGGAGCGCCTCCCAAATCGCCGGCCCCTCCGGCCCCTGCATCAGCCGCGGCGCCCGGTGGAAGCAGAGCATCACCTCGCCGAAGGTGTCGAGCTGGAACTGCCTGCCCGCTCCGTTCCCGATGTGGACGGGCGTCGAGTGCCGGTAGCCTTCCGCCCGGTCGAGGTCACGCTCCTCGACCTCCCGGCCGAGATCGACACGGTAAAGCGGCTGGAGCCGCTCGGGCGGGTCCCGGCGGAGGAGCGAGGCGAGCCACCACCGGAATGCGTCGGCCTCCTCCGTATACCCCGTCGACTCGAACGCCATCACGATAAAGACCCCGTCGCGGAGCCAGACGTAGCGGTAGTCCCAGTTCCTCTTCCCGCCCGGCTGCTCGGGGAGCCCGAGCGATGGAGCGGCGACGAAGGTGCCTGTCGGCTGGTACTGAAGCAGCTTCAGTGTGAGGAGGCTTCGGAGGACGTCCGGCCGGTGCTCGCCGGTGTGGGTGCAGCGGCACGACCATTCCCGCCAGTATGTCCTGGTCGCTGCGAGCAGCTGCTTTGCATACCTGCGGGGATCGGGGCATTCCGCCCGGTGTCCATAGGCGAGGACGAAGGCGTGGACGTCCCCGTCGCCGAACCGGATCGTCGTCTCCGCTCGCTGCCCCGTGACCTCCGGCTCCGCCGTGCAGAAGAGCCGGAGGGTCTTGCTCTCTCCACGCGCAACGACGCCGTTTCCCTCCGCGGTGAGGACGGGTTCCTCCTCCCCATAGCGGAAGGCGGGAAAGAACTCCATGGTGACGTCGATGGGGAGCCCCTTCGACGAGACCAGGCGCACGAGGAGCGGCACGCTGCTGCGGGGGTAGGGCATGAACGTCGTCATCCGGACGGTGGCATCTGCCGTTCCGAGGTCAGAGACCAGAATGTTCGTCTCCTCCTCGTAGTACCGAAGAGATCTTGTGGTGCACGGGAAGCCCGGTCGCGAAGTAGCCGCCCTTCCGGACATCGACGAGGCGGGAAAAGACGGCTCGGCCCGTCGAACCGTTCGGGGCACCACCACTCCACGACCCCCTCGTCCGTGACGAGTGCGGCGGTATGTCCGTCCCCGACCATCCCGATCTGTGAGAGGTCGGGATACGGTGTGAGTGTGAGCGGTCGAATCATGCTCCCCATTCCATGTTTCGCATCAGCCCGCCCCCGCCCGTGCGAATGCCACGGCGGCCGCATGCCCTGTTCCCTGGCCGGAACCGGTGACGACCGCTATCGCTCCTTTCAGTCTTCCGGCCATACTGTTCACCGCTCCCGCTCGGAGTTTATCGCACTTAAGGGTATGTGCCCTGCCGGGACGGGGCGCGGGCTCGTAGATAAATAGAAGATTTTTCTGGTTGCAGGAAGACCATTACTGCAACCAGATCGTATTTCACCCGGTCAGGGAGCGGGCGGTGCGGTCTTTGGGATAGTTTGGTGGAGCATGGGCATTCTGGATGCATTCTTCGGATCGAGTCCGGAGGCTCTGATCGGCCAGGGACGCGTGTACGCCGGGAAGGGGGTGTATGAGGAGGCACTCCGCTGCTTCGACGAGGCGCTCGGGCTCGACCCGAAAGCGACCGCCGCGTGGTACGAAAAAGGATGCGTCCTCAGCCTGACCGGCCGGCACCGCGAGGCGCTCCAGTGCCTGTACACCGTTATCAGAAGCGACCCGAAGCATACGGCGGCCTGGAACCGGATGGGGCTTGCTCACCGGGAGCTCGGAAGTCACCAGGACGCCCTGCAGTGCTTCGAGAGGGCCGCCCGTATCGCCCCCGAGGATGCTGAGGCCTGGAACAATATGGGTCTTGTCCTGATGGAGATGGGGAAGAACGAGGATGCGCTCCGCTGTTTTGGCAGGAGGGTCGCCATCACCCCCGGGAGCGCTGCGTCGTGGTATCGGAAAGCAGATGCCCTTCGTGCCCTCGGCCGCTACGAGGACGCGATCGAGTGCTACTCGGCGTACCTCGGCCTCTTCCCGAAGGACGGCGGTGCATGGGTTCGTCTTGGGTGCACCCTCCGGACGGTGCACCGCTATGCGGAAGCCGTCTCCTGCTTCGACCGTGCGATCAAGATTGATCGCGGCGATGCCGGCGCCTGGAATGAGAGGGGTGTCACCCTCAAGAAGGCAGGGGATATCCGGCAGGCGCTCCGATCCTTTGACCGCTCGCTGAAGGCCGATCCGGAGAACGCCGTGGTCTGGGCTAACAAAGCCCTGGTTCTCCATGACCTTTCCCGGGACGAGGAGGCCGCTGACTGCTACCTGCACGCCCTCGGGCTCGACCCTGAGAACACCGACCTCCTCTACCGGCTCGGGACGACCTACGACGGTCTCGGGCAGCGAAGCGAGGCGCTCGCGTACTATACCCGGTACCTGAACGTTCGACCGGAGAACGGCTATGCCTGGCTCCGCACAGGTATCGCCTTCCAGCAGGAGGGGGATCACGCCATGGCACTCCGCTGTTTTAAGAAGGCGCTCTCTATCGACGGGAATGATGCCGATGCCTGGCACTACCGGGGTCTTACGCACCAGAGTCTCGGTGAAGAGGCGAAGGCGGAGGCGTGTTTCCGGAAAGCACGCGAGGCGATGCTGAAGTACCTGATCGCTGCCGCTTACATCCTGTTTACGGCCTCTCTTCCGGTCATCCCGGGTTCGACACGGTGCTGGACGGCATGCAGGTTGGCCGCCTTGACCTCGCCGTCGAGGAGGTCGTCGATGCTCTCGATTGCCATTCCTTCTCCGGCGTGCACGATCGCTGCAGGAACCCCGAGGTTCTCGAGCGCTTCGATATCGAATCCTGCCGTCCCGATCATCCCGGTCTCGGTGACGACCGCCATCAGTTTTGCCGGCCCTACCGGGATGACGTAGCTGTAGGCGTCTTTATACGCGAGCCTGATTCGCTCGTGCATCATCTCCTGTTGCATGGCCCCCGGGGTGGGTGCGCACGGTAATAAGCCTTATGCCCCGCCCGGTCCGGGACGGCAGCATCACTCTTATTACGTCTCCGGGCGCACGTTCGTGCGACCACACCGACGTGGCAGGCATCTGTGCTATGACACCAGTTTCGGAGATCCTCGACGACGTGCTCGCCGGCCACCGCCTCACCGAGGAGGAGGCCGCAGAGCTGATGCAGGTTCGTGGTCGGGACGTCTTTCTGATCGCGGCGGCAGCGGATACGCTCCGTGAGCGGATCGCCGGCGACCCGATCACCTACGTCAGAAACCAGAACATCAACGTTACCAACCTCTGCGTTAACACCTGCGGGTTCTGCGGTTTCTCAAAGAAGCCCGGCGACGAGGGGGTGTATGACTACGGCAGAGAGATCATCCGCGCAAAAGCAGAGCAGGCACGCGAGCGGGACGTGACCGAGATCTGCACAGTGAGCGGTCTGCACCCTGCTTTCTCCGCGCAGTCTTACATCGACATCATCGGCTGGCTCCGCGAAGGAGCCCCGGATGTTCACATCCACGCGAGCAACCCGATGGAGGTTGCCTACGCCGCTGAAAAGAGCGGCATCTCCACGGAGGAGGTGCTCCGGGAACTGCAGAAGGCAGGTCTCGGGACGCTCTGCGGGACGGCGGCGGAAATTCTGGTCGACGATATTCGGCAGGTGATCTGCCCGGGAAAGATCGATACCGAGACCTGGATCCGGATAGTGAAGGAGGCGCACGCACTCGGCATCCGGTCGACCGCGACGATCATGTACGGCCATATCGAGTCCGCGGAGGATAGGGTCAGGCATCTTTCTATCCTCCGGGAGATACAGGATGAGACCGGCGGCTTTACCGAGTTTGTGCCGCTCTCCTTCATCCATATGAACACCCCTATCTATCGGGCGGGGCTCGCCCGCCCCGGCGCAACGGGCAGGGAAGACCTCCTGATGTACGCGGTTTCCCGGCTCTTTCTCGACAATATCAGGAATATCCAGGTCTCCTGGGTGAAGCTCGGGGTCAAGTTCTCCCAGCTCATGCTCCTTGCCGGCGCAAACGACCTCGGCGGCACGATGTTTGAGGAGAGCATCTCGAAGGGCGCCGGGGCGCGGGATACCGATTACCTCGACCCCGGGGTGATGCGGCGGATGGCCGAGGACATCGGCCGATCGCTCCGGCAGCGGACGACGCTCTACGAGCGGGTCTGATCGCTGCCTTACGAGAGGAGATCGAGCGCTTCCTTCCCGGAGATCCCCTCGGTCACACCGAGCCTCCGGGCGGATTCGTTCGCCTCCCTGACGGCACGGTCGCCACGCTCGTCCCCTGCCCGGGCCGCACCCGTGCTGCCGGATAGCCGAAGGTTTGCAGGGCAGCGACATCGATGGCACCGCACCCGACAAGCCCGTGTACGGCAACGACGGCGACAAGATTGATACCCCCAAGGGGGATGACGTATCCGGCGCCCTCGGAACGCTCAAGCGGAACAGAAATCCTTTCCATTGCTACCCTGCAGCGGAGGCTTACCTGATAAGCATTCCCGGGACGCTTCGGCAGATCCAGTCGTAACCTTCCCATCCGGTCACCGGTGCAGTCCTGATTTTTATAATCCTGACAAAATTTAAATACCCGCCCCCTGATACAGGGAAATCTCATCCGGCAGTAGGCCGGATAGGGAGGGGTGAAAAGATGGTAAACGGTTTACTCGGGCTTGCGATCCTGTTTTTTATCCTGGCATTGGTCTTTGCAGTGCTCGGTGCACGGGGCATCGCGGGCATCTCCATGTCGATAGCAAAGTGGTTGGTGATCATCTTCATTGTGCTTGCCATTATAGCGCTCTTGCTCTAGTTGCTGCCTGGCTCCGGGCAGCGAGGGTCAGGAGATCCAATTTTTCTTTTCGGGGCGCCACAAGAAAAAAAGACGGGGATCGGTGGCAGGACGCCTATCATCAGTCCGCCGGCTGGAGGAGATTGACGATGGTCTCTGCAACGTCCTTTGCTTTCTGCATCGCCCGCTTATCAAGCATGATATCCCCCGGAGCATACCCTTTCCCGCAGACGTAGCCGAGATATGCGAACTCGTGGGTGTTAAGGAACCCTTCGAGCGTTTCTAAAGCGCGTTCGCACCCCCGGTCTGCGCAGACGGTGACCGCAACCGCCTTTCTCCCGGCGAGCCTTCTGTCGTGGTAGAGAGAGTAGGTGCGGTCGATAAAGTTCTTCAGCTGCCCGCTCACGTCGTAGTAGTAGGTCGGCGACCCGAGCACCAGCACCTCACACTCGAGGATCCGATCGACGATCGAAGCCCAGTCGTCGTCTTCGGTGGCACACCACTTCGCTGTCCGGCAGACCTCGCACCCGGTGCATGGGCGGATCTCCTTATCGGCAAGTGAGATGAACTCGGTCTCGATCCCCGCCTCTTTCACGTGATCGAGTATGACGTTGACGAGCTGTGCGGTATTCCCGCTCGCGCGCATGCTGCCTGAAATGCCGAGAACCTTCATACTGTATCCTTGTCACTCTCGTTCTTGATAGTATTGATACCGGCATGCGAGCCCAAGCGCCCGGAACGCCGCGAAAACCTCGCCGGCCGGGTCATCCGGCCGCCGGAAGAGGTGCGATCGGCAGCGGCAGTCGCTGGAGCCGAATCCGGGTACCACCTCACCGCCGATCAGCCTTGCAAGATCGCACTCGACCCGCCGGTCGGTCGGGGCGGAGACGACGGCCGCGAGGGTAAACCCCGGATCGAGGAGCAGGTAGTCGACGTGCCACCGGGGAGATCGGTCACGCTCCCGGGAGAGGCGGACGTGCCGTTCCGCCCGGCCAAGGCCGCCGCTTCCGAGGGCCGAGCCGACGTAGCAGTGCCAGCCTCCCGGAAAGGCAATGGTACCCAGGCTGCCGATCCGGATCTCCCGGGGACGGTTTGCAAAGAGAAGGCAGTAGACCCCTTTATCCATAAGTCTTCATGAGATCGCGGGCGGCGGCGATATGCCGCTCTCCACCGCTTGCGACCGGCTCACCGTGCCCCGGGTAGAGGCCGTCGACCGGAAGGGCGGCGAGCCGTTCGAGGGATGCCGCAAGCGCGATCCGGTCGCCGCCCGGGAAGTCGTACCTGCCGAACGACCCGCCGGTAAAGACGGTATCGCCCGAGAAGAGGATCCGCGTTTCCCGGTCGTAGAGCGAGATGCACCCGGGCGTGTGCCCGGGGGTGTGGATGACCTCGAGGCTCCCGATCCTCTCACCGTCCGTGAGGGTACGGTCCGGGACGATACCCTTTGTTCGCGCTCCAAAGAGCATGGCGAGGTTCCGCGTATCCTCGAGAAGCCCCGGTGCGTCGAGCTCGTGGATGCAGAGCGTTGCATCGCACATCCGGGCAATCTCGGCCGCATACGCGGTATGATCGTAGTGGCAGTGCGTGAGGACGATCGTCTCGATCCGGTCCTTATACGCTTCGAGCGCCATCGGGGGAACGCCCGCATCAACGAGGATATTTCCGTATACAAATGAATTGGCAGCCTGTGCGCCGCTCGTTATCCACCGGACTGGCATGTACACTAATAAGGATTCCAGACAAATGTGTCTTATGCATACCCTGATCACAGCCTGCCTGAACGGAGTCCCCCCCGAGGTCGAGGCTATCGCGCGAGATGAAGGGCTGAATCCTCATCATGCGGCGAAAGCGGTCGCCCGCGGCCGTATCGTGATCCCGGCGAACCCCCACCGGCCGCACCGGCTCTGCGCCATCGGCGAGGGGTGCCGGGTACGGGTCAACGTCAACGTCGGGACGTCTGCGAACCTCTGCGACCCCGATCTTGAGGTCGCGAAGGGCAGGGCGGCGCTGGCACAGGGTGCCGATGCCCTCATGGACCTCTCCACCGCAGGCGACCTCTCGGAGATCAGAAAGCGTCTCCTCACGCTCGACGCCCCGCTCGGAACGGTGCCGATCTACGAGGCCGTCCGTCGTGCCGGCAGTGCCGCCGATATCGACGCGGACACCCTTTTTTCGGTCATCCGGGATCACTGCCGGCAGGGTGTCGATTTTCTGACGCTCCACTGCGGGGTGAACCGCGAGGCGTTCGAGGCGCTGAAGCTCGATCCCCGGGTTATGGGCGTTGTCAGCCGCGGCGGTGCGTTCCACATCGCGATGATGGCGGCGACGGGTGAAGAAAACCCGCTCTATGCGGAGTACGACTACCTGCTCGAGATCCTGGCGGAACACGACGTCGTCGTCAGCCTCGGAGACGGCATGCGGCCGGGCGCCTTCGTCGATGCGACCCGGCTTGCCAAAACGACGGAGTACCTCACGCTTGGCCGCCTCGCCCGCCGGGCGCTCTCCGCCGGTGTCCAGAGGATGATCGAAGGGCCCGGGCATATCCCGGTCGACCAGATCGGCTACAACGTCCAGATGCTCAAGGAACTGACCGAAGGAGCGCCCCTCTACCTCCTCGGCCCGCTCGTCACCGACCTCGCCCCCGGCTACGACCACGTGGTCGCGGCGATCGGCGGCGTCGTTGCCTGCCAGAACGGAGCGGACTTCCTCTGCATGGTCTCACCGAGCGAACACCTCGCGCTCCCCCGCCTCCAGGATATCGAAGAGGGCACCCGGGTCGCCCGGATCGCCGCTCACGTCGGTGACCTGCTCCGGAACAACACGGGCAGCCGGAACCGGGAACATCGGATGGCAGAGGCGCGGCGGAGCCTCGACTGGGATGCACAGTTCGAAGCAGCGCTCTTCGGCGACATCGCCCGGAAGATCCACGAACGCGACGGCGAACTTGATACCTGCTCGATGTGCGGCGATCTCTGCGCCGTCAAGATGGTTCGGGATATCCTCAACCCGCCGTCGGACGATTAGCGGATACGGTGCAGCTGATTTCCTCCCTTCTCCGCCCGCCGCTCTTTTATCTTTTTGATCCGGAGGAGCCGTGTCCGCTCCTCCCGCTCCATCTCGTCCCGCCGGAGTTCGATGGTCATCCGTTTCTCAAGGAGGTCGGGGATCACCTTGAACTCAAGTGCGTTCACCCGCCGCCGCATCCGTTCGATCTCGACGACGAGCTTCGTGACGCTGCCCTCCGCCTCGGCGGTCGCGAGGATCTGCTCGATGAGATCCTCGAAGGCATCCGCCGCATCGTCAATGACCGACGCAGTGCCGAGGAGCCCGTACCCCCGCTCATCGAGGGTCTTGTGGATATTCTCGCCCTCGAGTTCGGGAAGGGGCACGCCGAAGACATTCCGGTGGGTAAGAAGGATGGTCGGGTACTCCTCAACCGAGAATGCGGCGAGCATCACGCCGGTCGCCCCCTCCATCATCGTCGCCGCCGCGATCTCCTCCCGTGCATCGCGGTAGCGCTCCTCAAGTTCGTCCCGGCGCCGTCTGGCCTCGCCCGCCCTCCGCGAGAGCTCGAGGATCAGGCCGTCGAGCTTGCGTTTCAGGACGGTATGCGCCCGGTCGGCGAGCGCGATCTGCCGCCGGGTAGCGAGCAGTTCGGAGCGTGTCGCCCTGACCTCCCCTATTGCCATCGCAGATCACCCTGCATCCGTATCATCTCCCCCGTGCTGCCGGTCACAGCACCAGGTACCTCCGTATCCGCTCGAGAGGGAGATCAAACTCTTTGCCGCGGGCGATGGCGCGGAGGTTGCCGACCTCGTACCGTTTGTGTTCGAGATACGAGAGGATCGGAAGCGCCGAGAAGGCGTGTCGCCGCGCCATTCTGTCCATGCGGTGGAGCCGTACCCGGGTTATGGCGACCTCGATCTCGTGACCGGTACGCTTCCGGGCATGCCACCGCTCCCAGATCCGTTCCGCCGCCGCCTCCTGGTCGAGCGACTCGTCCCCGCGGACCTCCCGCAGTGCACGGGTGAGGATCGGGAGGATATCGGTCTGTTTGAAGGCGTTGATGAACTCTTCGCGCCTTTCCATGCTGTACATCCGCTGGAAGACCTCGATCGGGATCTCCCCCCCCGGAATCATGCTCCTCCGGATAGTCCGTATGTCGCAGGCACCCTTCCCGCAGCGAAGCCGCATGAGGTTCTTCATGTTGGTGATATCGATCTCGAAGCGGAGGTAGCGGGCGAGAACATCGCCGCCTCTGACACCGCCTCTTATATCGGCGAGGAGATCGGCGTAGGTACCTGCTTGTAGAGTTCGTTCTCGAGTTCTGCAAAGGCACCCTTCTCCTCGCACGACCGGTAGTTTTCGGCGATGACCGGGGCGAGCACCCAGCCCCCGAGCTCCTCCGCCACCCGGTCGCATGACGCCAGATCGAGGAGGTACTCGAGGTGCTGAGGGGGATCTCTCCTGCGGGGACGATGTACCTCCCGTATCTGCTCCCGTGGGATATCGTGCTCGATCCCCCGGAAGATCGCCATGACGTTTGAGATATCCCACCGGTTCAGGTACCGGGAGACGAGCGTGTGGAGGTCTCCCTGGCTGATCCGGAGCGCGCTTCGAAAGGTGCGTGCCAGGTTCCGATTGAGGGCGGCCTCGATGAGATCGGTACCGGAGAGGGTCTGTGCAAGCCCGACGATCTCCTCGCCGTAGTCACCCTTGCTGAGAAAATGAGCGATCTCGGGGAGGCTCAGGTGAAGAATCCGTGTGTATTCCTCCCGGGGGTAGAGCAGCGTTTTGCGCACCCTGAATCTGGTGCAGACATAGATGCACCCCGGACTCGGAAAACCGCCCGTTATCATCTCTTTTTCTCCTCCCTGACGGCGGTTTACTACGAAATGCCGTGGAAACCCCGCCTTCCGTCCACAGGGGTTACTTCCCGTCCGCGAGTGCGAGTATTCGTGCCGCAAGGTGAGCGGCATTTTCACCGTTATCCACGCCGACACACGCAACCGGGACACCTTTCGGCATCTGAACGATGGAGAGGAGTGCGTCAAACCCCATTAAAGTACCGCTCACCGGGACACCGATCACCGGCCGGGTGGTCTTCGACGCGACCACGCCGGGAAGCGCTGCCGAGAGCCCGGCAATAGCGATGAAGACCCGGCAGGGGCTCGACCGGATATACTCGTCGAGGCGGTCGGGGTCGCGGTGGGCGGAAACCACCTGGAAATCGTAAGAGATATGTTTCTCCTGCAGGACTGCAAAGACCTTCTCTGCGATCACCCGGTCCGATGCGGACCCACACAGGTACTGCTACGTCAGCCATATGGTTCATGCATATCTGCTGATGGGTCATTAACGCTGCTCTTTGTCATCGCCCGTCATCCTGCGAATCTGTGGAAGGATGACCTTGATATGAAACGAGATCCAATTAGGTAACCTGAAGAGCTCCAAGACAATCGTATCTACGGACTGATCTGCAATGGAACATGAACCACTTCTTATGATCCCCGGCCCCGTTCCCATTCCGCAGCGTGTACGCGCTGCAATGGTGCAGCAGGCCATCAACCACCGCGGCCCTGAGTTCGGCGCCGCCTATGCCGATATCGTGCGGGTTTTACGGCCCCTCTTTGGAACGGAGAACGAGATCTACGTGATCAGCGGCTCCGGCACCGCAGGGATGGAGGCAGCAATCGCAAACTTCGGCAAAGATCGAAAGATAGTCTCCCTGGTGAACGGGAAGTTCGGCGAGCGCCTCCAGAAGATCGGCGAACGCTATGGCAGCGTCACTGCACTCAACTCTGAGTGGGGCACGCCGCTTGACCTCGCCGGCCTCGAAGCGGCGCTCGAAGAGGGTGCCGAGGTCGTCACCATGGTGCATAACGAGACAAGCAGCGGTATCAAGAACCCTGCTGAAAGGGTCGGAGTGCTCGCGAAGAAACACGGAGCGCTCTTCATCATGGACGGCGTCACCTCCATCGGGGGCGATACGGTCGAGGTCGATCGCTGGGGCGTCGACGTCGCCATCGTCGGCTCCCAGAAGTGCCTTGCGGCTCCCGCCGGCCTCTCCGCGGTCTCGGTCAGCAAGAAGGCATGGGACATGATCGCAGAAAACCGCCCCTTCTACCTCGACCTTGCGGCCTACCGCAAAAGCGGCAGCGGCAGTCCGATGGAGACACCCTACACCCCGGCGGTGCCGCTCTTCCTCGCCCTTCGCGAGGCCTGCCGCATCATCGAGGAGGAGGGTATCGAGCAGCGGTTCGCCCGCCATAGAAGGATGGCCGATGCCGTCCGGGCGGCGGCAGGAGGCTGGGGTATCGAGCTCTTCCCGGTCGTCGACGAGTACCATGCATACTCGAACACCGCGACGGCCATGAAGATCCCGGCAGGGATCACCGACAAAGACCTGCGGGGGACGGTGAAGAAGATGGGGATCGAGATCGCCGGCGGTCAGGATCACCTGAAGGGCAGGATCTTCCGGATCGGCACGATGGGCGGTGTCGGAACGCCCGAGATCCTCGCGACGCTGGCGGCGGTTCAGCATGCGCTCCGGAAGCACGGGTTCGACGCCGGCGACGGGGTCGAGGCTGCTGCCGGGGTGCTGGGATGAAGATCGGGATCGCTGATACAACCTTCGCGAGAGTCAATATGGGCAGGGTGGCCATCGACGAGATCCGGCGCCATGCCAGCGTCGGGATCGAGCGCTCCACTGTTCCGGGGATCAAAGATCTCCCGGTCGCCTGCAAGAAGCTGATCGAGGAGCGGGGCTGCGATATCGTCATGGCGCTCGGAATGCCTGGCGGCGCCGAGAAAGACCGGATGTGCGCCCACGAGGCGTCGCAGGGGCTGATCCTCGCCCAGCTGATGACGAACCGGCATATCATCGAGGTCTTCGTCCACGCCGACGAGGCGAAGGACGATCAGGAACTCGCATGGCTGCTCGAGCAGCGCACCCGCGAGCATGCCCTCAACGCCGTAAAGCTCGCGCTCTACCCGAAGGAACTCGAGAAAGTCGCCGGGACCGGGCAACGGCAGGGGTTCCCTGACGTCGGCCCCGCCCGGCAGTAGCGTAGAAACGTGAAGGATATCAGCAATAAGATGCCAAACGATACCAGAGGAAGATAGAGCATGACCGTCAAACTGGGTTTTGTGGTGGCGGAGTTCAACCGGGACATCACCTACATGATGGAGATTGAGGCCCGGGAACACGCCGCGTTTTTGGGTGCGGAGGTAACGGAGACGATCTACGTCCCTGGTGCCTACGATATGCCGCTTGCGATCAAGAAGCTGCTTTCGGCGGGAAACGTCGATGCAGTGGTCACCGTCGGGTGCGTCATCGAGGGCGCCACCCAGCACGACGAGATAGTTGTGCAGCATGCGGCGCGAAAGATCATCGACCTCTCGCTTGAGTTCGGAAAGCCTGTCGCCCTCGGTATCTCAGGGCCGGGGATGACCAGGCTCGAGGCGACCGAGCGGATCGATTATGCAAAGCGTGCCGTTGAATCTGCCGTGAAGATGGTACAGCGATTGCAATGAGGAGGCTCTCCGAGAAGGTTGCCGGTATTGCACCGTCCGCCACGATTGAGATCTCGAATGCGGCGAAACGGATGGTGCAGGAGGGCATCGATGTGATCAGTCTCAGTATCGGAGAACCTGACTTCGATACCCCGAAGCATATCACCGATGCCTGTATCGATGCCCTGCGCCGGGGGGAGACGCACTACGCCCCAAGCCAGGGCATCCCCGAACTGACGGCGGCTATCGCCGGGAAGATCACGAGGGAGAATGGGTTTCCCGCCTCGCCCGACCAGGTGATCGTCACCTGCGGGGCGAAGGATGCGATCTACGAGGCGATGGAGGCGGTAATCAACCCCTGTGACGAAGTGCTCATCCTCGATCCCGCATGGGTCTCGTACGAACCCTGCGTCCAACTTGCGGGAGGGACGACACGGCACCACGCCGTCGACCCGGAGACATTCCAGCTCGACGACTCCCTTCTCGAGGCGGTGAATGGGAACACCCGCATGATCGTGGTGAACTCGCCCTCGAACCCATCGGGAGCGGTGCTTGACGAGCGTTCCCTGCGGCTCGTCGCCGATATCTGCACGGACCACGATATCATCGCACTCTCCGACGAGATCTACGAAAAACTCGTCTACGAAAAAGAGCACATCTCGCTCGCAAGCCTCGGCAATATGGTCGAGCGGACGATCACGATCAACGGCTTTTCCAAGGCCTACGCCATGACCGGGTGGCGGGTAGGGTATGCCGTCGCTCCCGAACGGATCATCCGCCAGATGAACAAGGTACAGCAGCATACCATCTCGCACCCGGCCACATTTGCGATGTTCGGGGCTGTGGCGGCGCTGACGGGAGATCAGCGCTGTATTGAGGAGATGCGGCGTGAGTTTCTGCAGCGGCGCGATTACGTCATCGCCGCACTGCACGGGATGGGGTATCGGACGGCTCCGGCAGACGGAGCGTTCTACGCCTACGTGAAGGTGGAGGGCGACGATACGGAGATCGCCCGCCGGTGGCTCCGGGAGGCGCATGTCGCGGTCACGCCGGGCTCCGCGTTCGGGACACCGGGCTGGGAGCGGCTCTCCTATGCGACGTCGATGGCAAACCTCAAAGAAGCGATGTACCGGATCAGCACGGTCTGATCCGGATCTTTTTTTACCCCTGCGGCGAAGGAGCGGAGCTCAGACGTTCAAAGCACCGGTCTGCCTCCTCGGTTCTGCCGAGACGCATGAGCGCAAGACCCTTCACCCCGATCAGGAAGAGATTGTCGGGGTCGTGCGTGAGCGATTGCGTATAGCACTCGACGGCAGGTTCGTACCGCCGGAGCATCATCAGCGTATTGCCCCGAGCGGCGAGGGCGCCTGCATGCCACCTGTCCAGGGCCAGTGCACGGCCGAAGCTCGTGATCGCCTCGTCGGTACTGCCTGAGGATATGCAGCACGAGCCCCCTCCGGTACCACGCATCCACGTTTTCCGGGTTTCTGCCGAGTTCCCGGTCGTAGCAGGCGAGTGCCTCGTCGTACTGCTCCGTGATACAGAGCAGGTCGGCTCTGTTCTTCCGGACGCCGGGGCTCTCCGGGTTCATCTCGAGCGCCTGGTCGTAACAGGTGATCGCCTCGTCGAAGCGTCCGAGATGGCAGAGGGCGTTTCCACGGTTGTTCCATGCCGCGATACTCCCCGGGCTCCGCTGGAGCCCCTCTTCGTAGGCGGCTGCCGCCCGGTCGTAGTGCCCGGTGAGGAGGAGTGCCTCCGCTATGGTCAGCAGCGCTCCGGCGTGGTTCCGGTCGATCTTCAGAGCATGGTCGCAGCATGCGATCGCCTCATCGTAGCGCTTCAGTTGGAGCAGGGCCAGGCTCTTGTGATGCCAGATATCGGGGTTCGCCTGCTCAATCTTCAGGGCATGGTCGTAACTGCCGATTGCCCCGTTATACCGTTGCAGGCGTGCAAACGCGAGGCCGCGGTGGTGCCAGGCAGCAGCAGCATAACCCGTATCGATCCGGAGGATGCGGTCGAAGCAGGCGATCGCCTCCTCGTCCCGCCCGAGGTGCTGGAGCACGAGTCCCTTATGATACCATGCCCTGATATCTCCCGAGTTGAGAGCGAGCACCTGCTCGAGGCTGGTTATCGCCTCGTCCGAGCACTGCAGGCGTTCTGCAGCGACTCCCCTGCCGTACCAGGCACCCGGATGGTCGGGCTGTATCCTCACGACCTGATCGAACGATCGGATCGCCGCCTCGTCCTGTTGCAGGATGAGCTGGAGTTTCCCCTTCTGGAACCACGCCTCCGTATGATCCGGATTGATCGTTGTCACTGCATCGAAGCAGGCGACGGCATGGCCGTACTGTTTCGCCAGGATAAGCGCCGACCCCTTCTCGAACCACGCATCGATGCAGTCCGGCCGTATCCCGATCGCCCGGTCAAGGGAGAGGAGTGCCTCCTCGTGGCGCATAAGGCAGGTGAGCGCTTTTCCTCTGGCGCACCAGGAGGCAGCGTCCTCGGGGTTTCCTTTGAGCACCTGATCGTAGGCTGCTATCGCATCGGCATACTGCCGCTGCCGGTGGAGGTGCTGGCCTCTGCCCCGCCACGCCTCTGCAAGGCCCGGATCGATCTCGACCGCCCGATCGAACGAGACTCCGGCGTCGTCGAACCGGCCGAGAGACCGGAGCGCTGCTCCCCGGGCGGACCATGCCTCTGCGTGCTCCGGGTCTTTCTCGAGCACTCTGTCGTAGCACCGGACCGCCTCTTCGTATTGTCCCTGGCCGGCATGCTCGAGACCTCTGCTCTGCCATGCGTCGGCACCCCTCCGGGAGAAGACCATGAGTATGTGGTGACATAAGCTCATGAGTATAAATAGATATCAGTATCCGGGCGCCGTTCGCATCGGCTCGTTCCGGATCCTGCCCCCGGGGAGAGGGCGCCTGTCTCTCTGGAGACCTTCGGGCGTCTTTACGGTCCTGAAGCGCATCTCCCGGCTCCCCGATGCATTTGGTAACCTATACTATCTTCTGCGACAAAACCGACTATAAGGAGGGCCATTTCCGGCTGGTATCCATGAAGCGAATCCGTGAACTCCCCGATCTCGACCGTCCCCGCGAGAAGCTGGCGAAAAACGGGCCTGCATTCCTTTCAGAGACGGAACTTGTGGCGGCGATCATAGGAAAGGGCACCCGGGGGCGGGACGTCTTCCTGGTCGCCTCCGAGATCGCCCGGCATCTGCAGGCGACGGCTGCCGCTCTCTCGTATGACGATCTGATGACGATCCAGGGGGTGGGATCGGCGAAAGCCTGCCAGATCGTGGCCTCTTTCGAGCTTGCCCGGCGATACCTGGATGCCGATCCTCGGGGGCGGAGGATCGGGTCTCCCTCGGACGTGCTCCCACTGGTCGCCGACCTCGCGGAGAAACGTCAGGAGTACTTCGTCTGCGTCACCCTCAACGGGGCCGGGGAGGTGATCTCCCGGCGGACGGTCACCGTCGGGCTGCTCAACCAGAGTCTCGTCCACCCTCGCGAGGTCTTTGCCGATGCCATCACCGACCGGGCAGCTTCGGTGATCCTGGTGCACAACCACCCTTCCGGCGCCCTCGAACCGAGCCAGCAGGATATCGCCATCACCCGCCAGCTCGCAGAAGCCGGATCAATCCTTGGTATTCGCGTTCTTGACCACCTTATCGTCTCGAGGAAAGGGTATGCAAGTTTGAAAGAACTCGGGCATCTCTGAACTCCCGCTCTCGTTGGGCTACGGTATCGTGCGGAGATATATACCTTCGGTCATGCAGATCTTCAGGGAGCCGGGCGTTTCTGCAATAGTACCAGACCACGCCTCAGGAGGGAGAGAAATTCTCTCGAATAATGCCTCTTTTTCGGGATATTCGGCATGGAAGAAGATTCTTTTGGGGAGAATGGTCAATTTATATCATCTGCCCGATATAATCGGATGTGTATCCGGCCGAAAGGTACGATGTCGCATCCGATCGGATTACCTGCAGATATATGGGAAAGAACCGGGTTTCCGGGGCGGCCGCCCCGGTCATCCCGTCGAAGGGGAGAGATGTACGATAGACAGGCGCGGATCCGTTGAGAGAGCAATGAATGCACGGCCGCTTGAAGAGGAGATCGAGTCCGTTCGAAGACGGCTGGATACGCTGAGCCGAGGGCCATATCCCGATAGGTCGGAGGGTCTCGCAGGAAAGGTTTCCGGCCTCCTTGAGGCACTGATAGCGGAGCGGGATGAGCTCAAGGAGATGAACGCCGGACTCGAGCGTTCCCTGGATGCCGCGGAGAAAGCGCTGCAGCATTACCACGATCTCTTCACCTCAGCTCCAGAGGTCTATCTCGAAACCGATTCGTTCGGAATTATCACGGCGGCAAATGCGGCGGCAGAGACCTTTTTTGGTCTTTCGGGCGATACGCTGGTCGGAAAGCACCTTCTCCTCTATATCTCGCCGGAGAGCCGCAAATCCCTCCTCTCTGCGATCACCCGGATACACGGCGGCGCGGAGAAGCCGTCATGGGAAGGGACGCTTCGACAGCCAAACCGGGAGCCGGTAGCGGTCGCCGGAACGGTCGCCGCCGCCTATGCCCCCGACGGTGCGCTCTCGAGCCTTCGCTGGATATTGCGTGATATCACCCGAGAACGGGCGTCCCGCGAGAATGCCAGGGAGAGCCTCGATCTCCTTGAGGGAATCTTCGAAAACCTCGGTGATATCGTCGGGATTCAGACGCCCGAGCGGAGGATCATCCGCTACAACCGTGCGGGGTACGAGAGCCTCGGCGTGAAACCCGAGGAGATCATCGGCAGGAAGTGCTACGAGGTGATCGGGCGCTCCTCTCCCTGCGCGATCTGTGCAAGCGCCCGGGTGCTCGAGACCAGGAAGGCCGAAGTCGTCGAGAAGTACGTTCCCGAGCTTGGACGGCACCTTGAATGCCGGGCAAGTCCTGTGCTGAACGCCGAGGGCGAGGTGACGATGATCATCGAGCAGATCATCGATATCACCGATCGCGTCTCGGCGGCCGAGGCGCTCGAGCGGGCGAATGCCTATAATCGGAGCCTCATTGAGGCGAGCCCCGATCCGATGGCGGTCGTCGACCCTGATGGGATCGTTACGGACGTGAATGCTGCGGCGGAGACCATCACCGGGAAGACCAGGGACGAGATTATCGGGACAGAGTTTACCGGGCACTTCACCGATCCCGGGGTTGCCCGCACCGGTTTCGAGACGATTTTTGAGGCCGGAACGGTGCGGGACTACCCGCTCGAGATCCGGCACCGGGACGGGCACATAACCCCCGTCCTCTGCAATGCCTCGGTCTTTCGGGGTGGAAACGGCAGTATTGTCGGAATAGTTGCTGCTGCACGGGACGTCACCGAGCTTCGTCGGGCTGAGGAGGCCGTCAGGGAGAGCGAGCGGCGGTACCGGCAACTCATCGAAAATCTCAACGAGGGGATCTGGCAGACCGACCCGGAGGGTGTCACGACCTATGTCAACCCGCAGATGGCGGCACTCCTCGGCTATACCGTCGAGGAGATGCACGGGATGCATCTGTTTGTGTTCATGGACGAGGCCGGCGTCGAACAGGCGAAGGCAGGGCTTGATCGGAGAAGCCGGGGCATTCGGGATCAGCGCGAATTCACCTTCCTCCGGAAGGATAAAAGCCATGTGCGGACGCTTGTATCGGCCGCCCCGCTCATCGACGATGAGGGAGTCTACCGCGGGTCTATAGCGGCCGTCCTCGATGTTACCGAGCTGCACCGGGCGGAGAGGGCTCTCCGGGAGAGCGAAGAGCGGTACCGCTCCTTCGTCCAGAACCTCCAGGGGATTGCGTTCTACGGGACTCTCGATTTCCGGCCGCTCTTTCTTCACGGGAGCGTCCTTGAGATCACCGGGTATACCGAGGGAGAGATCGTCGGGGGCGTTAAACGCTGGGAGCTGTTAATCCACCCGGACGACCGCGAGCGGATGGCGGAGAGCACCCAACAGCTCACCACTACCCCGGGGTACATCTCGAACCGGGAGTACCGGATCATCCGCAAAGACGGCGCTATCCGGTGGCTTCGGGAACTTGCCCGCAACGTCTGCGACGAAGAAGGGTATCCGGTCAGGATTGAAGGGACGTTCTACGACATCACGGATCGGAAGGAGGCGGAAGAGGCGCTCCGGGAGAGCGAGAAGAAGTACCGGGATATCACCCGGCGAAGCTTCGACATGATCTACACCTGCTACCACCGGGAGGGGATTACCTTCATTACCCCGGCGGTGGAGCGGATCCTGGGCTACACGCCGGAGGAGGTGGTCGGGACCGTCTGCAGGGATTACGTCGCCCCCGAGAGCAGGCTGGTCTGGGAGAAGGCCTACCGGACGATCACCGCCGGCATCCCGGTCGAGGGTGTTCGGATCAGGTTCCGCCGAAAGGACGGGACATATGCGTTCGTCGAGCCTGAATGAGTCCCCCATCTTCAGGGACGGAACGGTCGTCGGCGTCCAGGCGGTCGGCAGGGATATCACCGAGCGAAAAAAGGCGGAAGAGGCGCTCCGGGAGAGTGAAGAGCGGTTCCGGAGTATCTTCGAAGAGTCTCCGATCGGCATTCAGGTCTACGACGCGGGGGGCAGGCTGCTCACCCTCAACAATGCCTGCATCGGCATATTCGGTTTCTACGACTGCAATGACCTGCAGGAGTTCAACTTCTTTGGAGACCCGAACCTGCCGGAGGCGGAGATCCGGCACCTGATGGGCGGCGAGGTCGTCCGGTGCAGGATACCCTATGACTTTGAGGAGGTGAAGCGGCGGAACCTCTATAATACGACGCGGTCGGGGTGCATCTTCCTCGATGTGCTGATCACGCCGATCAGTCCGCCGGAGGGGGACGGGGCACCGGAGTCCTATCTGCTTCAGGTTCAGGACGTCACCGAGCAGGTCAGGATGGAGGCGCTCAAACAGGAGGCGTATGAGCGGATCAATAAGAACATCGAGCAGTTTGCCATCCTCGGCGATCACGTCCGCCAGCCGCTTCAGGTGATTCTGGGTCTCTCGGAGCTGATCGAGGACGATCGGACGGAGAAAATTATTGACGAGGTACGGAGAATCAATGGGATCATTAAACAGGCTCGATCAGGGCTGGGTCGAGTCGAGGAAGGTTCGGGAGTTTCTGCAGAGAAATGAATAGGAGTTGCCGGACGATGGCCATGTCGTCGGGGGTGCATAATGCGTGATCCGGAACGCCTCGAAAAGGCGTTGCACCATCCGGACTCCGAAGTCCGGTGGACGGCGGTCCTGCTGCTCGAAGAGGCGCATACCGACCGGGCGACCGAGCTGCTTACCGAAGCACTGAAAGACGATTATCTCAGCATCCGCTGGCGCTCAGCCGTGGCCCTCGGAAATATCGGCGACCCGCGGACAGTCGGGCCTCTTGTGGAAGCCCTTGAGGATGAGAGCAAACACGTCCGGGAGGAGGCGGCGGTGAGTCTCGGGAAGATCGGCGATCCCCGGGCGGTCGACCCGCTCGTCCGGCGCCTGCAGGATCGCGCTCTTGCCGTCAGGATCGCGGCGGCACGGGCGCTGGTGACCATCGGGGGGCCTGCACGCCCGGCGCTCGTCGGCCTCTCGATAACGGGCGACGAACCGCTGCGGCTGGCCGCTGCTGACATCCTGCAGGAGATGGAGGAGCGGAGGCTCCGGCAGAGAGCCCGGTGAGGATGATCGGTATGGAAGGCGAGGTGTTGATCGAATGGAGGCGGCCGGCGCCTTCCCGGTCTCCCGAGAGGGCTGTGGCGTTCCGGGCGGTGCTCGAAGATCTCCGGAGCCGGCTTGAGGAGCGGGGTATCGGGGTGACGGTAACGGAGACGCTGCTTTCCGGGGATGCCGCGGGGCAGGTGCTGATGAACGGTATTCCCTTAGAAGACCTCGTCCCGGTGCAGGGGCGGGAGGAGGGGTGCAGCAGGTGTATGGGCGGCGGTGCCGGGTGCGGCCAGCCTGTCTATGAAGCGGTGTCCGCACCCCTCCTCCGCCTCGCGGCACTGCGGGCATCCGGCGTGAATCAGTGAAACGACAGGACTATCCCGGATTCTCTTTGGATAGGCTCTTCTGAGGTGGTTTTCCAAGCGACATTATTTTATATCGATTAACGTCGTTTCCACTATTTAGGTGTCTGTCCGCATGCCCTCCACGTCCACCGCCGTTCCCGGTCGTGTCCTCTACGTCGACGACGAACTTCAGCTGCTCGAGTCTGACGAAACTCTTCCTCGAGCGGACAGGGGATATCGCCGTCGATACCACCAACAGCCCGGAGGAGGCTCTTGAGAAGGTCGTGTCCGGGCGGTACGATGCGATCGTATCCGACTACCAGATGCCGGGGATGGATGGTATCATGCTCCTTGAGCGGATCCGCTCGGGAGGGTCGGATATTCCGTTCATCATCTTCACCGGCAGGGGGCGGGAGGAGGTGGCGATCCGGGCGCTGAACGCCGGTGCCGACTTCTATCTCCAGAAAGGCGGCGATCCAAAGGCGCAGTTCGCCGAGCTTGCGAACGCGATCAGGCAGGCGGTCGGGAGGCGGCGAGCGGAAGTGGCGGTGCGCGAGAGGGAGGCGGTACCTGTACAAGACGCAGGCTCTTGCCAGCCTCGGCAGCTGGAGCTCGATCTCGAGACCGGCCGGCTGATCTGGTCGGACGAGACCTATCGCATCTTCGGCCTGGATCCGCAGGAGTTCCCGGCAACGTACGAAGCCTTCCTTGACACCGTCCACCCGGACGACCGGGCTTTCGTCGACGCCGCGTACTCGGGATCGATCGCGGACGGGAAGGACAGCTGCGAGATCGAGCACCGGCTTGTGCGAGGGTCTGCCGGGGAGATCCGCTACGTCCACGAGAAGTGCGAGCATCAGCGTGGTGAATCCGGCAGGGTCATACGTTCTCTCGGGATGGTGCACGATATCACCGACCGCAAACGGGCAGAGATTGAGCTGCAACGAAAACATGCCGAACTCGTGGCCGCGTATGAAGATCTCACCGCCATCGGGGAGGAGCTCCGGTCGAGTTTCGACGCACTTGCCGCAAACCAGCAGCGCCTTCGGGAGAACGAGGAGCGCTACCGGCGTATCTCCGACAGCATCTCCGACGTCGCGTTCTCCTGTCTTCGCAAGGATACGGGCGAGTACGCGCTCGACTGGCTGGCCGGCGCCGTCCACGAGATCACCGGGTATACCACCGACGAGATCCTTGCGGAGGGGTGCTGGAAGTGCATTGTCTACCCAGAGGATCTTCCCCTCTTTGAGCGGGAGGTTCTCTCCCTCTCTCCCGGGGACTCATCCGCCTGCGAGCTGCGGATAGTCCGCCCGGACGGGTCGGCACGGTGGCTGCACATCTCCACGAGCTGCACCGGAGACGGGAACGCCACCCGGCTGCATGGCGGGTGGCAGGATATCACCGGCCGGAAGGATGCGGAGGAGGCGCTCCGGGAGAGCGAGAAGAAGGACCCGGGATATCACCCGGCGAAGTTTCGACATGATCTACACCTGCTACCACCGGGAGGGGATTACCTTCATCACCCCGGCGGTGGAGCGGATCCTGGGCTACACGCCGGAGGAGGTGGTCGGCACCGTCTGCAGGGATTATGTCGCCCCCGAGAGCAGGCTGGTCTGGGAGAAGGCCTACCGGACGATCGTCGCCGGCATCCCGGTCGAGGGTGTCCGGATCAGGTTCCGCCGAAAGGACGGGACATATGCGCTTGTCGAGGCTCGAACGAGTCCCCCATCTTCAGGGACGGAACGGTCGTCGGCGTCCAGGCGGTCGGCAGGGATATCACCGCGCGGAAAAAGGCGGAGGACGCCCTGCGGGAGCGGGAGCATCTCCTCAATAAGGTATTCGAGATCCTGCCGATAGGGGTCTGGCTGGCGGACCGGGAGGGCAGGCTCGTGATGGGCAACCCGGCGGGCAAGAGGATCTGGGGTGCCGAACCCCTGGTCGCCCCGGAGGAGTACGGCGTCTTCAGGGCTCGACGGCTGCCGTCCGGGAAAGAGGTCGCTGCCGATGACTGGGCGCTCGTCCACACGATCGAGCGAGGTGCGACGGTCGCCGACGAGCTGCTGGAGATCGATGCCCTCGACGGTAAGAAGCGGGTCATCCTGAACTATACCAGCCCCGTCCTCGACGAAGATGGTGGGATCGCGGGTGCGGTCATCGTCAACCAGGAGATCACCGATCACTGGCTCGCGGAGAAGGCGCTACGGGAGAGCGCTGAGAAGATGGAGAGCATCTTCCGTGCCGCACCCGCCGGGATAGGAGTGGCGGTCGACCGTATCTTCACGGAGGTCAACCTGGGCTTCTGCGAGCTCGTCGGCTACGCCCGCGACGAGCTCGTCGGCCGGTCGGTACGGCTGGTCTATCCGAGCGATGATGATTTCGGATTGATCGGCGAGATGAAGAGCAGTCAGATTGAGAGAGACGGGGCAAGCCGGGTGGAGACACGTTTCCGGCGAAAGGACGGCAGCCTCATCGATGTGCTGCTCTGCAGCACACCCCTCGATCCTTCGGACCTCTCCCGGGGCGTGACGTTCACCGTGCTGGATATCACCGAACGCAGAGTGATGGAGCTCGAGATCGCGTTCCATGCCGAAGAGCTCGCCCGGTATTCGAACAGTCTCGCCATGGCGAATCGGAAACTCAACCTGATGAGCAGCATCACCCGACATGACGTCTTAAACCAGCTGATGGTCCTGCAGGGCAACCTTGCGTTTGCGGAGGAGTCGGTACCGGGCGGGGACGTCTCAGGTTACCTTGCAAAGGTGAGGGATGCGGCTCGCCGGATCCAGCGCCAGATCGAGTTCACCCGGGACTACACGGAGACTCGGTGTCCGGTCGCCTGAGTGGCAGCGGGTCTCGGATGTGATCCGGGATGCGGAGCTCGATGCTCTCCCGGTCATCGACGAGACCGGAGGGCTTGTCATCTGCGCCGACCCGATGCTCGGAACCGTCTTTGCAAACCTGATGGACAACACGATCCGGCACGGGGAGTCGGCGACCCGGATCCGTCTCTCCTGCCGCCCTGAGGAGAACGGCGATATCACTCTCATCTGGGAGGACAACGGTGTCGGTATCCCGGCCGGGGAGAAGGAGCGGATCTTTGAGAGGAATGTCGGGAAGAATACGGGGCTCGGCCTCTTCCTGATCCAGGAGATCCTCTCGATAACCGGGATCGGCATCATCGAGACGGGCGAAGAGGGGCGGGGGGCGCGGTTTGAGATGCGTGTGCTCCGGGAAGCCTGCCGGGTCGACCGGGAAGAGGCGTGAGATCGGCTCTCTACCGCTTGGACGCACGCCGGGCAGCGGTTGCACTCCTGTTGCACCGCTAGCCGTCATGGTCATAAGGAAAAGGGGTTGTAACGCCCGAATATCACTGACGTTTGCACCCATATCGGATTCACAGAGACTCACACGCCCGCCGCCCGCATGCCTGGTGTGCCCTGTGTTCTCCCGGACTGATGCAAAATTCTTGTATCTGATTCTACTGTCTTCGTTACAAGAATCATCCGGAAAGGGTCTTCCGGATTTGCACTCTGCCCGTTTTTCGGGCGCAAATGGGGTGCAAAGGTGCAAACACCGGGGCCTGATTCGTCCCGGTCATCGGTGTCACCCGTCTGTTCCTCCATCCGGATATCCCCCTTCGTTGGCCAATTGCGAGAGAGCTCATACTCGAAACGGGGCGTCTCACTCCCGCTCCCGGGAATGTATCCGGGATACCGGAACCGGACGAAAGAATCGTGGCATCCTTCTGTTCTCCCCGCAAACCCTCCCGGTTTCCGCGAAAGTCTCCCGTCTCCCCGGTGCGCCGGAGGGCCGCCGGACCAGTCTAATATAGAAGGTGTGACATATCTGATCAACACGTGGTTGTCATGGCTGCAACAACAATTGACCTATTCCTCAATCCGAGGGCATTCTTTGACGCAAAGATGGCCGAAGGCGAGAGCCTGAAGTACCGGCACTGATCGTGCTTATCATCGGGGTTATCAGTGGGGTCTCGGCCTATCTGGTCTCCGGGCTGACTGTCCACTGCTCCCTCCGGAGGCAGCGTCATTCGGCTCTTTGATTGCTATCTTCGGCGTAACTGCGGCACTGATTGGTGCCTTCGTGATGTGGGCTGTCATTACGGCGATCTTCTACGGTATCTCATCCCTCTTCGGCGGCGAGGGTTCGTTCAGGCGTACCCTCGCGTTCGTCGGTTATGGGTATGCACCGCAGATCCTTGGCGGACTCATCTCAATGGTCTTCACATTTCTCTTCGTATCCAGTTTCCAGGTGCCGAGGGTTGCCGACCCGAATGAGATTGCGAACGTCGCTATGCAGCCTGATGCAGGATCCTCTTCTCCAGGTCGCTACGCTCATCGGCATTCTCTTCATGCTCTGGAGCGCGAATATCTGGATCTTCGGTGTCAGATCCGCACGGATCTCTCTCGCTGAAGAACGCCGCGATCACGGTCGGCGTTCCGGTGGCGCTCTATGTCCTCTATGTCCTCTTCAACCTGTTCTGAGGTCTACTCTATGAAACTCTCACATCTTTTCATCATTGCCGTTCTCCTCGCCGCCGGGTTTCTGATCCCTGCGGCCAGCGCCGGGACGGCGGACGTAACGGTTACCTCCTACCAGATCGATCCCCCCTCGCTGATGCGCTGGGATACCGGCACGCTCACCGTCACCGTCAAGAATAACGGTGCCGAGAGCGTCGCCATCAGGAGCGCCCGCCTCTTCGGAGACGATATCCAGGTCCTGAGCGATGCCTACTCCTCGGTCGGCGATATCGGGGCAGGCACTACCAAGGAGTTTACCTTCACCGTCCGGGCAAACGCCCCCGACGCCACCTACTACCCGAAATTCGTCATCGACTTCAGGGATGGCGGGAGCCTCCGCTACCCGATACCGGTTCGGGTGGAGAACACCGGGGTGCAGGTCGCCGTCGCGGCACAGCCGAGTGCTTTTGCAGAAGGACGGGAAGCGGACGTCACCCTCACAATCGGCAACCCCCGCTCCACCCGGGTGACCGGGGTTACGGTCGTACCCGAAGGTGACGGCTTTACCTCCACACCGTCGAGCGCTTTTGTCGGGACACTCGATCCCGACCAGGCTGCGCGGGTGATCTTCAACCTCACTCCCAATACACCGACGGATATTGCGTTTCGCGTCATCTTCCGGAACGGTGTGAATACCCACGAGACCGTGCTCACGCTCCCGATCGCCTTCACGAGCGATAAGCGGCGTGCCGTTCCCGTGCTCACGAACATCGAAGTGGAACCGGTCGCCGGCGGCTACCGGGTGACGGGCGACGTGACCAACGCCGGCCTTGAGTCGGCACGGTCGGTGATCGTCACGAGCGGCGAGCCCGCGACACCGATCGATCCCTTCCGGGTCTACGTCGTCGGGACGCTCGACTCCGACGACTTCTCGAGTTTCGAGGTGACCTTCAGGGCGGAGACGGGCGCGACGGAGATACCGCTCGTCATCGAGTACCGTGACGGCGACGGCAACGTCTATACGGAGCAGGCTATGGTGAATATCGGCACGACGACCGTTCTGCCGCAGCAGCAGAACGAGACGCTCCCCGGGGTTGCCATCGCCGTTCTCGCCCTTGTGGCAATCGGGATAGCGGGCGCCGTCATCTATTCGTGGAGAAGGGCCTAATATCCATGGCAGTCATTCAGTTTCAGGACGTCACGAAGGTCTATCCGCTCCCGGCGGGAGATGTCGTCGCACTCGACGGCGTCTCCCTCGATATCGAGGCCGGGGAGTTCGTCTCCGTCATGGGGCCGTCCGGCTCCGGGAAGTCCACCCTGCTGAATATCATGGGATCTCTCGACGTCCCGACTTCCGGCGACGTATACATCAGCGGCTCGCGGATCGGCGTCATGAACGACGACGAGCTGACCCTGCTGCGGCGGGATCACATCGGGTTCATCTTCCAGCACTTCAACTTGATCCCGCTCCTCTCGGCGGTCGAGAACGTCGAGTACCCGATGATCCTCCGGGGCAGGAAGAGCGACGCCCGGAAGCGGGCGCTCGAGGTGCTTGCAGCGGTCGGGCTTGAAGAGCGGCTTTATACCCACAAGCCGAGCGAGCTCTCCGGCGGCCAGCAGCAGCGGGTCGCCATTGCCCGGGCACTCGTCAACGACCCCGACTTCCTCCTCTGCGACGAACCGACCGGCAACCTCGATACGGTGACCGGAACCGGGATCATGAACCTTCTTTCCCGGATGAACGAGGAAGGAACGACCGTCGTCGTGGTCACCCACGATCCGAGAATGGCCGAGGTACCTCGAACCGGACGATCCAGATCGTCGACGGGAGACTGGCATGACCTTCTTCGACCTGGCCCGGCGCAACACTCGAGCGTCACATGTTCCGCTCGGCGCTCGCCATCATCGGGATCGTCATCGGTGTGGTTGCGATCGCCTCGATGGGCGTTCTCGGCAACAGTATCAACCTCATGGTCGGGGACATGGTCACGGATGTCGGTGACACCATCGTGGTCTCACCCGCTGTCGGCGGCGGCGGTATCTTCGGGGGTGGTGGTGGAGCCAGCACCGGCCTTTCGGAACGACAGGTCGAGGATATCCGCCGGGCCATCGGGACGAACCGCGCTATACCGGTCATCAGCGGAGCGGATCGGATGACGGTCGGCGATACGACCGGCGGCGTGATGATCTACGCGATGCATGCCGATGATATTCCCTACCTCCTCGAGAAGGAGTCCGGGGCATACGTCAAGGAGACCGCCGCGGCCTGCATGATCGGGAAGGGGCTCGCCGACTCCTGGAAGGATGAGGGCCTCAAGCTCGGCAGCAGGATACAGATCGGCGGCGAGACGCTCAGGGTCGTGGGGATACTCGAAGAGCGCGGGATGAGCTTCGACGTCAATCCCGACAACGCTATCGTCGTCCCGTACCGGTGGTACTCCGACCGCTACGATACCGATGAGGTACAGCCAGGTGATCGTGAAGGTCCGGGACGTCAATGACATCGATGCGGTGAAGGATGCCATCGACGGGCGCATGAACCGGCGTGACGACGTTGTCAACGTCATGGACACCCGCCGGATCCTCGAGAGCATCTTCTCGATGTACGAATCGGTGACGGTCTTCCTGATGGGGATCGGAGCGATCTCGCTCCTCGTCGCCGGCGTCTCCATCTTAAACGTCATGATGATGTCGGTGACCGAACGCACCCGTGAAATCGGCGTTCTGCGGAGTATCGGCACCCGCAGGAGCGAGTTGATGCGGATCTTCATCTACGAGTCGCTGATCTTAGGATCCATCGGCGCCGTCACCGGCGGGCTGTTAAGTCTTCGGGGCAGGCTACCTTATGACGGGAGTCTTCCTCGGCAACGCCGCATACCTCCTCAACCCGACAAGCCTCTCCTACATCGCTTTCGGGATGAGTTTCGGGGTCGTGACGAGCGTTCTCTGTGGCCTCTATCCGGCATGGAAAGCGGCGAAGCTCAACCCTATTCAGGCGCTGCGGCACGAGTGAGATAATCACCTATCTCCGCCTTTTTTTGAGAGTGTCCGAACGACGCAGCGTCCCCTGCCGGTCACGCATTCGGTATGACGGGTGTACCTGTGCGGTCGCTGCGGACGAGTTCGTCTCCGAGATCTTCACGAACCTGATCGGCAACGCCGCCAAGTTCGGCGGCCATGAGACAGAGATCGGTACCCTCGTCGAGGATTCGGGGCCTGGGATCTCCGACGCCATGAAGGCGAAGTTCTCCCGCCGGTTCTGCCGGGGAGAAGGGTTGAAGAGCGGGAAGGGTTTCGGACTGTATATGTCCCGCCTGCTTGTGGGTGCTACGGCGGGAGCATCGTAGCGCGTGATCGGGTTGCCGGCAACTCCGAGCTCGGTGCGGCGATGGTCATCACGCTCCCGGGATACTCCGGGAGCCGGGAAGAAGAGAACTCTTCGTCAGAGCGAACCGGACGGGCGCGCCCTCGTGCGGGTGGCCTCTCTGCAGAGCGCCTCGATCTCCGTTCGGAGTTCTTCGGAGTCGCTCTCCCCGGACAGATACACGATCTGCTCTGCATCGCCGTTGATGACGATGAGAGCGACCGGGACTACCGAGACGTAGCCTCCGGCGCACCCGGTGATCGTCGAGAGGCTGATGACCGGAATGATGCAGCGGTCGTCGACCGTCTGCATGCCTCCGGCCACGAGCTCCCGGGAAAATCCTGCCGCTTCGGGGCTACGCACCGGACGCACCTCTCCCTGAGAGCATCTTCAGCCGGTCCCTGACTGTTCTATGCATCAGCGCAGCGATGATCGGTATGATGATCGTGAGCGGCCGCTCGATATTCACCTTTACATCCACCTTCCCTTCGAGGATCTCATCGCCGAAGACCGGATGCATGATGAGATCGATCCGCTCCGCCGGCCAGAGCGCGTAGCGAAGAGCGGTCATATAGCCGTATACTCGTCCGGTCGCCGCGGGGCTCGCAAGGCCGAGCGTAACCTCCCCGATGCACCGCTCGAGCGAGAGCGATCGGAGAAATGCATCGAGCACACGGCGGACGTACGGCCAGAGATCGGTGCCGGCGCTGATATACTCTCCGATACCAAGACGCGGCCGCCGTTCTGCCGGTTTTTCCGGTTTTTCCCCCTCAGCGATCGCTACGAGGTCGCGTTTCAGCACCGCACGCCCGGCGAGCAGCACCTCGATCTTCCGGTCATCACCGAGAATCCGGAGCCGCACCCCGAGAATACCCCAGGTGACCACGCCGAGGAGCAGCAAAATCTCGCCGGTCTTCTCGGCAACGAACGTCAGCACGATAGGGATGAGGTAGAGTGCGGCGATGAGGCCGAGTACCGAGGAGTGCAGCAATGAGCAGGATAGCGAGCAGGAGCGATGCGGCCATAGAAGAAGGAGTGGGCAGGGAACCTACTGTTCTCCTTCACCCTTGATATGGATCTCTTTTGATTCTCCGGAAGGCTGTGCTTCTTTGTGGCGTTTCATCATCATCTCGGAGCCTTTCTCCATCGCTCTCCCGATATGCGGGCCGACGGTCTCGCCGAGCGTGGTGATCACCTCCGCTAGTTCGCTCCTCTTCTTGAGCGAGATGACCTGGACGCCCTCGGGGCCGGTAACGCTTCTGTTGATGATCACGAGTGCCACGACATAGACACCGCCGCCCCCGCCCGTGCCGGCTCCACCGCCCCGATTTGCCTCCGTAGTTCCCCCGCTTCCCTCTCCTGCGCCGAAACCGAATCCGAACTCGGCTACCGGAAGTATCACCCGGTCGCCCGCTTCGATCGGTTCACCGATAACGGTGCTCGCACAGAGCATTTTGCCGAGCTGGTCGACGGTCAATTGCAGCATTGATTCGCCAGTCATACGTTCACCACAGCTACCACTCTCAGGTATCGTATATAACCGTTGGGGTAATCGGATGCGTTCTCCTGCCTGTTCCGCCGGTACTATCATAACAGCCCCTGGATGAGGTACTGGACGGTTGCCTCTCTGTCCGGCTCTCAGCGGCCGCAAGGAGGTGTGGTGAGGAGTGTGACGACGGCACGGATCAGCCTCCGGAAGGGGACGGCGAGACTTCTTGCGTAGAACTCCCGCAGCTCGCGGTGGTAGAAGAGGCCTAGGATGAGGGCAGCCGCCACGAAGAGGAACCACTCGGACGGCTCCGAGATCTCACTCCAGAATGCGTTCCAGAAGTAGTCGGTATAGTGATGCTGCGGATACGGCCCGAGCAGCGGCCAGTACCACTCGACGGGATGAAGCCACATCCCGTCCATGATCTGGTGCGAAAAGATGCCGGCTGCGAGCACGATACCGAGGAGAACCCCGCGGTATCGCCAGAGGACGAGCCCCAGGATAAGCAGCACGAGCAGGACGATGAGGCCGTGAAAGTAGATCCTGCCGTAGTCCACGCTGCCTTTCAGGAAGATGTGCCCGAGCGGTTTGTCGATAACGTCGGAGAGCACCCCTCCGACGGCGCCGACGACGACCGCCCGTCGGTCGCCCGATATTTTCCAGAATACCAGCCCGATGAGCAGTCCTGCGACGAGGTGGGCGAGGACGAACATTGCTCCCTGTTATCGGGGGTGCATGTTATACTCTTCGGCGCCGTGCCGCAGCGCGAGGTGGAGAGCGGCTGGCCGGTCTGTCTCCGTCCGTTGTTGCAACAGAGGGTACTTCGTAACGCACATGTGAACCACAATGTATATTACTGTACATGGCTTACGGTGATCCATGCAGACGAAGTTCCTCCTTGACGAAGGGGAGATGCCGAAGCGATGGTATAACATCCAGGCAGACCTGCCGACGCCGATGGATCAGGTCCTCCACCCGGCCACCGGCAAGCCGGTCACCCCCGACGACCTCCACGCCATCTTCCCGATGGAACTGATCCGGCAGGAGGTCAGTACGGAGCGCTATATCGATATCCCCGAGGAGGTACGCGATATCCTCACTCTCTGGAGACCGAGTCCCCTCTACCGGGCGCACCGGCTCGAGCAGCACCTCAAGACGCCGGCGAAGATCTACTACAAGTGGGAAGGCGTCAGCCCGGCCGGCTCCCACAAGCCGAACACCGCCATCCCGCAGGCGTACTACAACCGGCAGGAGGGGATAGAGCGGCTCGCCACCGAGACCGGTGCGGGACAGTGGGGTTCGTCGCTCGCATTCGCCACGAGTCTCTTCGATATGGCGTGCACCGTCTACATGGTCAGGGCGAGCTACGAGCAGAAGCCCTACCGCAAGATCATGATGCAGACCTACGGTGCCGAGTGCCTGCCGAGCCCGACGATGCAGACGAAGTCGGGGCGTGCGGTGCTCGAGCGCGACCCCGAAACATCGGGATCCCTCGGCATCGCTATCTCCGAGGCGGTCGAGGATGCGGCGACCCACGAGAACACCAACTACGCGCTCGGCTCGGTGCTCAACCACGTCTGTCTCCACCAGACGATCATCGGGCAGGAGGCACAGGCGCAGCTTGCCATGGCGGATGTATACCCGGACGTCGTGATCGGAAGCGTTGGCGGCGGGTCGAACTTCGCGGGCCTGAGTTTCCCGTTCGCCGGAGAGAAGATGACCGGGAAGCACCCGGAGATCGATCTCATCGCCGTCGAACCCTCTGCATGCCCGACCCTGACGAAAGGTCTGTACGCCTACGACTTCGGCGATGTGGCAGGGTTGACGCCGATCATGAGGATGTTCACGCTCGGGCATGACTTCGTCCCGCCGGCCATTCACGCAGGCGGCCTGCGCTACCATGGGGCGTCGCCGCTGGTCTCACGGCTTGTGCAGGACGGCGTCGTCCGGGCGACTTCCTGCCACCAGAACGAGGTCTTCGCCGCAGCCGTGCTGTTTGCGAGGACGGAAGGGATCATCGTCGCCCCCGAGGCCGCACATGCGGTGAAGGTAACCGTCGACGAGGCGCTCCGCTGCCGGGAGACGGGTGAGGAGAAGGTCATTCTCTTCAACAACTCGGGCCACGGGAACTTCGACCTCTCGTCCTACGACGCTTACTTCGCGGGAAAGCTGGTCGACTACGAGTATCCGGCCGACCTGATCAAGGAAGCGCTCGGACGACTGCCGGTGGTGGGGTGATGCCGGTGGACTGGACGGCGCTCGAAGAGAGCCATTTATAGAACTGAACCTGACCCCTGCGGAGTTTTGTGCTGTGGCAGAGCGGCGGGACGGAGCCCTGCTCATCCCCCTCTTCTGCAGGGTCCCGCTTCCGAACTGCTCCCCCTCGACGATCTACCGGCACCTGCGCCAGGCTCGCGGCTGTCTGCTCGAATCGCTCGAAGGAAGCGAGAAGGTCGCCCGCTACTCCTTCATCTGCACTGATCCCGGTCTCTTCGTCTCCGTCGGAAACGACGGAGCCGTCAGCCTCACGGGCGATCCGCGACTGACGGCGATCGCCGCATCGCCGGGAGGGAACGATCCGGTCGATCTGATCCGGTCGATCATGGCGCGGTTCAAGGTCGCAGCGGTCGATCTCCCCCGGTACTTCGGCGGGATGGTGGGCTACTTTGCCTACGACATCGTCTCCTCGCTCGCACCGACGGTGCGATCGTGCGCCCGCGACGATCTCCTGATGCCGGTCGCCCGGTTCATGCTCGCAACGGACTGCCTGATCATCGATCACCGCGAGCGCGAGGCCTTCATCGTCAGGACGCCGCTGCTGACGGAGAACTCCGATCCGGCAGGGGTCTACGAGGAGAGCAGCCGCGCGATCGCCGCGACGGTGAGCCGGATCGCGTCCCTGGCAGGCGAGACCGAGACTCCGGGGGCAGCACCCGCTTCGCAGGAACCTCCCCCCCGGACGGTATCGTCACTCTCACGGGAGGAGTACATGCAGGCGGTGCTCCGGATCAAGGAGCATATCTTCGCCGGCGATATCTTCCAGGCCGTCATCTCCCGGCGGATCGAGGCACCGGCTCCGGCCGATCCCTTCGCCGTATACCGGGCGCTCCGGTCAGGCAACCCGAGCCCGTACATGTACTATCTCGACTTTGGCGATACCTCGCTTGTCGGGAGTAGTCCGGAGATGCTGGTGCGGGTTGAGGACGGCCGGGTGACGACCGTCCCGATAGCGGGGACACGCCCCCGGGGTGTCACGCTGGAGGAAGACGAATTTCTTGCCGCAGAACTCCTCGCAGACGAGAAGGAACGGGCGGAGCATATCATGCTCGTCGACCTTGCGCGTAATGATGTCGGTGCGGTTACAGCCTACGGTTCCGTCCGGCTCGACGAGTTCATGGGTATTGAACGGTTCTCGCACGTCCAGCATATCGTCTCGACGGTCAGCGGAGCCCTCCGGCCGGAGTGCGACTGCTTCGACGTCCTGAAAACCTGCTTCCCGGCAGGCACCGTCAGCGGCGCTCCGAAGGTTCGGGCGATGCAGCTCATCGACGAGGTGGAGGGGACACGGCGCGGCCCTTATGCCGGCGCCGTCGGGCACATCGGATTTTCGGGTGCAATGGACATGGCCATCACCATCCGGACCGTCGTCGTCCGGGGGAATACGGCATACACCCAGGTCGGAGCGGGGATCGTCGCCGACTCCGATCCCGAGAGCGAATGGTACGAGACGGAGCGAAAGGCAGCGGCTATGCTCCGTGCGCTCGGTCCGGGAGGCGGCATATGAAGGTTCTTGTCATCGATACCTACGATAGTTTCACGTTCAACCTCTGCCAGCAGATCGGTGCGCTCGGCGCCGATCCGATAGTGGTGAAGAGCGATGCGCCCTTCGAGCACGTCTGCGCCATCCCCTGCGATCGCATCGTGCTCTCGCCGGGGCACGGCCACCCGCGTGATTCCTCCCTCTACCGTCGGGTTCTCGCCACCATGAGCCGGACGATCCCGACGCTCGGGGTCTGCCTCGGTCACCAGGCGATCGGGCTTGCTTTCGGCGCGGACGTCGTACGGGCGAACCGCGTGATGCACGGCAGGACGTCTCTGATCCGGCATGACGGAAAGACCATCTTTGCGGGTCTCGCCGACCCGCTCACTGCCACCCGCTACCACTCGCTCATCCTCGATGCCGGAACCATACCGCCGGATCTCGTGGTCACTGCACAGAGCGCGGACGACGGCGTGGTCATGGGCGTCCGGCATACCATCTACCCGATCGAAGGGGTGCAGTTCCACCCGGAGAGCATCCTCACCCCCGAAGGGTCTCGGCTGATGGAGAACTTCCTCGACTATCCGGAGGGAGTGGCATGATCCGCGAGGCGATTGCACAGGTCGCGGGCGGTGGTGATCTCTCGCCCGACGATGCCGCGACGGTGATGTGCGAGATCGTGGAAGGAAAGGCTACTGCGGCACAGATCGGGAGTTTCCTCACGGCCATGCGGATGAAGGGAGAGACGGCCGCCGAGATCGCGGCCTTCGCCCGCGTGATGCGGAGCGCTGCGGTCACGGCCCCGGTTCCCGGGCCAGGCAGGCTCGTCGATACCTGCGGCACGGGCGGCGACGGGCTCGGCACCTTCAATATCAGCACGGCTGCGGCGTTCGTCGCTGCGGGTGCCGGGGTGCCGGTGGTGAAGCACGGCAACCGGAGCGTCTCAAGCCGGTGCGGTTCTGCAGACGTGCTCGAAGCGCTCGGCGTCCGTATCGGGACGCCCCCCGAAGAGATCGGTGAGGTGCTTCGGGCGGCGGGGATCGCCTTCCTCTTCGCGCCGGTGTACCACCCGGCGCTGCTCCACGCCCGCGACGTCCGGCAGGAGATTGGCATCCGGACGCTCTTCAACCTCCTTGGGCCGCTCGCAAACCCGGCCGGGGCGCAGGCACAGCTCATGGGCGTCTACGCTCCAGGGCTCGTCGGCACGCTGGCGGAGGTGCTCGCTCTGCTTGGTCTCGAGCGGGCGATGGTGGTGCACGGATCGGGGATCGACGAGTTCACGACGACCGGGACAACGCTCGTCGCGGAGCTCGAGGGCGGCCGGATCCGGACGAGCCTGATCGACTGCGAGGAGTTCGGGATCCCACGGGCGAATGCTGCGGCGCTCCGCGGGGGAGACGTCCGGGAGAACGCCCGGATCCTCCGCGGGGTGCTGGCCGGCGTTCAGAGCCCCGCCCGCGATATCGTCCTCCTCAACGCGGGTGCGGCCGTGTACCTCGGTGGCAGGGCGTCCGACCTCATGGACGGGATCGCCCGGGCTGCAGATGCGATCGACTCCGGCAGGGCTGTGGAAAGGCTCTATCGCTTGATAGAGGCTACCGGAGGTGCCGTGTGATACTCGACGAGATCATCAGGTCCACCGGCAAGCGCATCGGCAACCTTGGTTCTTTTCCGGCTGTCGATCCTGCGGGTATGCCTCACCGGAGCCTTGATGCGGCGATACGGGCGTGCCGGGAGAAGAATGCGATCATCGCCGAGGTGAAGTACGCCTCCCCCTCACGCGGCAGGATTCACGACGGCTGCACCCCCGAAGAAATCGCCCGGGAGTTCGCCGCTGCCGGAGCTGCCGGCCTCTCGGTGCTCACCGAACCCACCTTCTTCGGGGGGAGTGTCGAGAACCTCATCCGGGCACGGCATGCGGTATCGGTGCCGATCCTCCGGAAGGACTTCATCATCGACGAACGCCAGCTCGCGGAGACCAGGCTGCTCGGCGCCGACGCAGTCCTCCTTATCACCCGGGTGCTCGGCGATCGGCTCGCCGCATTCGTCGACGAGGCACGGCTGCTCGGCCTCGAGCCGCTCGTCGAGGTCCATGACCAGAGCGAGATGGAGTCAGCCCTCGCCACCGAGGCGGGCCTCATCGGGGTCAACAACCGCGATCTCCGAACGCTGACGATCGATCTCTCCACCACGATCCGCCTTGCGGAGGCGGCACGCGACGACGGGAGGCTGGTGGTCTCCGAGAGCGGCATCATCTGGCCATACGACGTTCGGAGCCTGCGGAAGCACTGCGACGCGTTCCTGATCGGTTCGGCCCTCATGTCGGCCCGGGACCGCCGGCGAAAGCTGGAGGGATTCGTATTCGCGTGAAGATCTGTGGGATCACCACCGTCGATGACGCCCGCGCCGCCGCAGCGGCGGGAGCCGACGCCATAGGGGTGGTGATGAGAAGCCCGTCGCCGCGATCCGTGATGCCCGACCTGGCACGGGCGATATTTGCGGCGGTTTCGCCGTTTGTGACCACGGTCGCCGTCACGTCGACCGACCGGGAGGAAGACCTTGCGGCGATCCTCGACTGCCGGCCGGATGCGGTGCAGGTAGGGGGCGACCTCGACCTACCCCGGGGTGCGGCGGTGCGTCTCCTCCGGGTGCTCAGGCCCGGCGACGCCCTCCGGGACGACTGCGATGCGGTGGTCGTCGATGGCAGTCATGGCACCGGACAGGCATTCGACCGTGCGTATGCCGAAAAGTGCGTGGCCTCCTCGCCGGTGCCGGTCATCCTCGCGGGCGGACTGACCTGTGGGAATGTGGGGGAGGCGATACGGGCGGTGCGGCCGTATGCCGTCGACGTCTCTTCGGGCGTCGAGACGGCGCCGGGGCGAAAGGACGATCGGCTCATGAGAGCGTTTGTGAAGATATGCAGGACGACATACCTATGAAAGCAGGACGATACGGAGTATATGGCGGGCAGTACGTGCCCGAGACGCTGATGAGTGCACTGGTTGAACTTGAGGAGACCTATGGGCGGGTCCGTGCCGACCCGGAGTTCTCGCGACGGCTCGGCTGGTACCTGCGTGAGTATGCCGGCAGGGAGACGCCGCTTTCCTACTGCACCAACCTCTCCCGCGAACTCGGCTGCCGTGTCTACTTAAAACGCGAGGACCTCCTCCACGGCGGTGCGCACAAACTGAACAACACCCTCGGCCAGGCGCTCATGGCGAAGTTCATGGGCAAGCGCCGGCTGATCGCCGAGACCGGCGCCGGACAGCACGGCGTGGCGACGGCTATCGCGGGTGCGGCTCTCGGCCTTCCCGTCGATGTCTACATGGGCGAGGTGGATACACGGCGGCAGGCGCTGAACGTCTTCCGGATGGAGCTCCTCGGAGCTCGGGTCATTCCGGTTGCCTCTGGAACGCGGACCCTTAAAGACGCCATCAACGCAGCGATGCGCGACTGGGTGGCAAATCTCCGGGAGACCCACTACCTGCTTGGCTCCTGCGTCGGCCCGCACCCCTTCCCCCGGATCGTCCGGGATTTCCAGTCGGTCATCGGCGAGGAGGCGAGACGGCAGATACTCGAACGGGAAGGACGGCTCCCCGATACCGTCGTCGCCTGCGTCGGCGGGGGTTCGAACGCGATCGGCATCTTCTACCCGTTCGTGAACGACGACGTGACGCTTGTGGGTGTAGAGGCGGGCGGCGAGGGGCTCGATACGCCTCGTCACGGGGCGTCGCTCTCTGCCGGTTCGGTCGGGGTCTTCCAGGGGGCGCTCTCCTACCTCCTCCAGGACGACGACGGTCAGGCGCTCGAGACACACTCCATCGCCGCAGGTCTCGACCACCCCTCCGTCGGTCCCGAGCACGCTATGCTGAAAGATCCGGGCGGGTCCGCTACGAGGCGGTCACCGACCGGGAGGCACTCGAGGCCTTCCGCTACCTCTCCCGCACCGAGGGGATCATCCCGGCACTCGAATCCGCCCATGCGGTTGCCTACGCTCTCCGGGCTGCAGGCGACCTCGACCGGGACGGCATCCTCGTCGTCAACCTCTCGGGACGGGGCGACAAAGACGTCGCCGACGTCGCGAAGATCCCCGGAGGAGCGGCATGAGCCGAATCGCCGAGCTTTTTGCCCGGAAGAATCCGGTCTTCATCGGCTTTACCGTCGCCGGAGACCCGGATATCAAAACGTCACTCCGGATTGCGGAAACGATGATCGATGCGGGTGTCGATCTCCTCGAGATTGCCGTTCCCTACTCCGACCCCGTGGCGGACGGCCCCGTGATAGAGCGGGCGCATGTCCGCGCTCTCCACGCCGGTACCACGCCGGATGATGTCTTCGCCCTTGTCCGGCAGGTCAGGGAGTACGCACCGGCACTGCCGATCGTCCTCTTCACCTACTACAACATCATTTACCGTCGGAGCCCCGAGCGGTTCTTTGCGGAGGCTGCCGCCGCCGGTGCGGACGGCGTCCTCATCGTCGATCTCCCCGTCGAAGAGTCGGGTGAGGTCGCGCTGCCTGCCGTGCGGCATGGCATCGACCGGATCATGCTCGTCGCCCCGACAACATCGCCGGAGCGCCGAAGGGCGATCCTCCGGGAGGCAGCAGGTTTCGTCTACCTGATCTCGCTCGAAGGGGTGACCGGCGAGCGCGACCGGCTCTCGCCCGATATCGCCGGGCTGATCGGTGCGGTGCGGGCGGATACCGATCTCCCGCTTGCGGTGGGGTTCGGGGTTTCAAGCCCCGAGCATGTCCGGACAGTTGCGGCCGCCGGTGCGGACGGCGTCATCGTGGGGAGCGCGCTCGTCCGGATCATCGAAGAGCATCTCAGTGACGAGGCAGGGATGCACGACACGCTCCGCACCACGATCGGAGCGATGCGGCGTGCGCTCCTCCCCGGCCCCGGGCCTGATATACCCGGACGAGAAAGAATAGAGGGATGACGTGGACTATCGGATTCCTCGTTAACCCGATCGCCGGCATGGGTGGTGCCGTCGGGCTGAAGGGGACGGACGGGCAGCTCGCCGAAGCCGTCCGGCGGGGGGCGGTCCCGCATGCCTGCGACCGGGCAGTGCAGACCCTCTCTCTTCTCCGGGACGACGATATCAGTTTTGTCACCTGTGCCGGAGCGATGGGCGAGGACGTCCTCCTGCGTGCGGGCATCTCTGGGTATACTGTCCTCTACCGGCCGTGCAACTCCACCACTGCTGCCGATACGAAGGCTGCGTGCCGGGCATTCCTCGACGCCGGGGTCGACCTGATTCTCTTCTGCGGCGGGGACGGAACGGCTCGGGACGTCTACGACGCCGCCCGGCAGGAGGTGCCGATCCTGGGGATTCCTGCCGGAGTGAAGATGTACTCGGCCGTCTTCGCCGTCAATCCTGTGGCGGCAGCCGGTCTCGTCCGGCAGGCGGGTCGGGTCGGGTGTCGGGACTCCGAGGTCATGGACATAGACGAGGAGGTCTACCGTTCCGGCCGCCTCACTGCCCGGCTCTATGGGTATGCACGTGTTCCGTATATCCCGGAGCGGACGCAGGGTGGGAAACAGGTCTTCGAACAGCAGGACGAAGAGCGGGCGAAAGACGAGATCGCCGCATTCATCACCGAGATCATGATCCCCGGGACGCTTTACATCATCGGCGCCGGGAGCACGACGGCGCGGATTATGGAGCGAATGGGGCTTTCTCCGACGCTCCTCGGTGTCGACGTCGTCCGGGACGGGAAGGTCGTCGCCCGCGATGCCGACGAACGGACGCTTCTTGCCCTCTTCGATGAACGCCCGCGGGCGAAGATCATTATCAGCCCCATCGGTGCGCAGGGCTTCGTCCTCGGGAGGGGGAACCAGCAGATAAGCCCTGCAGTGCTCCGGAAGGCCGGATTACAGAATCTCATCGTGGTTGCCACGCCCGCCAAGCTCGCCGCCACGCCCCTCCTGTACGTCGACTCCGGGGATGCGGTGCTGGACCGGCGGATCGGCGACTCCCTGCCGGTCATCTCCGGGTACCGGATTGCGCAGCGGAAACGGGTCGTCAACACCGGGTGACGGGGGCTCGCTCTTCTTCTGCACGGAATACTGCTCGGCGAGCTTGCGAAGATCCCGCACTTTCGCGTTGGCCGCCTCGATGATGGAGAGGACTTCGAGGTAGCGGCTGTCCGCAAGATCGCCTTCTCCGCGGAGACTCGTGAGCTGCTCGCGGTACTGCTCGTTGATGGCGCGCTGCAGGTCGATATCCCGGGCGCGGAGTTCCGTGACCGTTGTATCGAGGATCTCGGGGAAGAAGAGCCCGAGCCCGACAATATTTTCTTCGAGGATCCGGTAAACGCTCTCCGTCCGCGCCGCCAGGGCAGCAGGGGTAGTCTTTCCGTTCCGGGACGCTCGGTGGAAGAACTCGCCGAGCTCCACCCCGAGGTCGCCGAGCCGCTCGATCTCGTTCGACATCCGGACCAGGAAGACCACCTCCTGAGCCTCCCGGTCGGAGAGCGATCGCTTGGAGATCGTCCGGAGCGCCTGCTCGATCCGGCCATCCAGATAGTCGTTCAGGCTATCGAGTCTCTCGACCATCTGGTAGTCTGCCTCTTTTCCCGTGGCGAGGTAGGTCATCGCCGCCCGGAAGAGGTCGAGCGTGACCTCGTGGGCATGTTTGAGCTCCTTTCTTATCAGGTCGAACCCGTGGTGCGTATCGGCGGGGACGCCGCCCTCAAGGTAGCGTGTCCGCATCAGGATCTCAGGCTCGCTGCCGGGCACCGCCCATTCCACAACCCGTTTGAACTGCCCGATGATGATGAGGAAGACCGCCGCCGCTATCAGGTTGAAGATGAGGTGGGCGTTTGCCACCATCTGCGCCTCGGTCCCGCCGATCATCTCCACAAGGCCGGTGAACGGCACGAGGAACGGCAGGATCAGGAGCACGCCCCCGAGGTTGAAGATGAAGTGGGCTGCCGCCGCCCGCCGGGAGTAGAGGTTCATCCGGGCGGAGGCGATGAGCGTCGTCGTGGTCGACCCGATGTTTGCGCCGAGCAGGATCGGGATCGCCTGCGGGAGGGTGAGCAGCCCCTGCTGGGCGAGGACGACGACGATGCCGGTCGTGACGGAGCTCGACTGCACCAGAGTGGTGAAGAGAAACCCTATCAGGATAGCGAGCGGGAGCGCCGAGAACTCGGTGATAAGTCCGATGATCTCGGGATCGCTCTGGAACGGCGCGAGCGCCGTCGATATGAGGTTTAAGGCTGAAGAAGACGAGGCCGAAGTAGAAGAGGGGCTTACCCAGGAACTTATACCGGCCGCCGAAGATCCCGATGAGAAAGCCGACCGGGATCAGCACCTGCCCGAAGGCCGTCATCTTGAAGGCGACGAGCTGGGCGGTGACGGTCGTCCCGATGTTCGAGCCGATGATGATTCCGAGGCTCTGGAGAAACGAGAGCGTCCCGGCGTTGACGAGCCCGATGGTGATGATCGTCGTCGCCGCGCTCGACTGGACGAGGGCGGTGACGCCGGCGCCGAGGAGCGCACCGAGAACCGGCCGCTTCGTCACTCTGCCGAGGATCCTGTTGAAACTTCCCTTCGCGACTGCCAGGATCTCACGGGAGAAGTTCTCTATCCCGTAGAAGAAGAGGATCAGGCCGGGAATGATGGCGAATACGAGCTCCCACGGAACCATGGCATACTCGGAAAGGTACTAGGAGATGCAGACGGAAAAAGGGAGATGAATTGCACCGGTGCGGTATTGCTATTCTATCCGCTTCGCAATCGTCTCGATCGCCTCCAGTAGCGTTCGCTTCCTCGGCTTGATGAGTGCGACCGGGCAGTCGACGATCTTCTCGACGATGGGCGCGAGGATAGGAGCGCAGATGATCCCGAGCGCTCCCTCTTTGTCCGCCCGGACGGCGGCGATGATGCACTCGTCGAGCGACTCCGCCGAGTAGCCGCGGATCCGGTAGGTCGCATTGCCGACCGGGATCTCCCGGTTGTCGAGTTCATCGAGGAGGAACCGGGCGGCGATCACCGCGATGAAACTCTGCTCGCGGGGTTCGAGGACACCGACGATCTTCTTCACGGTGGAGAGCCGGGGGTCGGCTTTGCCGCTCGTCAGCTTGTAGAGGGTCGCCACCGGGATCTCTGCGAGATCCGCAAGCTCCCTGATGCTCATATCCCGGCGCCGGAGTTCCTCCTCGAGAGCCGTCGAAAAGTCGGCCTCGAAGATCCTTCTCGAGAACATTACTCTACTTTAGTAGAATTATTGTGGATAAACATTTCCTTGGTGGTTAATATATGGCGACAACAAAGCGAATCATTATGCCTGATCTGCGATCATTGAACAGCTATGAGGACCGGGACGATCCGGGAGATCACCATCCTGCCGGGAAGGAACCGGGCGGGAGATCCCGAAAACTTCGGATCACTTGTGATCCGGCCGGGCGAGACCATCTCCATCGTCGGCCCGACCGGCTCGGGGAAGAGCGCATTCATAAGCGACATCGAGATATTCGCGAGGAACGACACCGTCACCGGGAGGACGGTGCTGGTGAACGGCGAGCTCCCGCCGGAGGAGTTTGTCCGCGACCCGGCAAAGAAACCCGTCGCCCTGATAACCCAGAACACCAAGTGCCTCGCCGACCTGACGGTTGCCGCATTCCTCGAGATGCACGTCCGTTCCCGGAAGATCGAGGACGAAACGCTCGTTCGAAAGACGATCGATCTCGCCAACGAGTTTACGGGCGAAAAGATCCATGGTGAGACACGGATGACATCGCTCTCGGGTGGGCAGACCCGTTCGCTGCTGGTGGCGGATGCCATCACCGTCAGCAACGCTCCTATACTCCTCCTCGACGAGGTGGAGAACGCCGGGATCTTCAAAGACCGGGTGATCGAGATCCTGCGGGAGTACGGGAAGGCAGTGATCTTCGTCACCCACGACCCCCTCGTCTCGCTCCTCTCCACCCGCCGGATCGTGATGAAGAACGGCGCGGTCGAGAGCGTGCTCGAACCCGGCGACCGTGAAGCGGAGGCGCTCGCGGCAGCGCTGCGGCTTGACGGGATCCTGGCCCGGATGCGGGAGCGGATCCGGGCAGGCGAGTTGATCACCGATCCGGCATTTGCATGAAGCTCGATCATCATCGCCGGCCCGCCGTCATCCGGGAAGACGGCGGTCGTCAGGCAGATCGTCAGGGGACTGCAGAGGGAGCATGCGATCGCATACCTCAAGATCGATGTCGTCCGGGCGTTCGAGGACGAGGAGATCCGGGCTGAGTTCTCGCTCCCCACCCGGAAGGTCTACTCCGGTGACCTCTGCCCCGATCACGCGGGCGTGACGGTGATGCGGGATGCAATCGCCTGGGCGGAGAGCGAGGGCGCAGACCTTTTGATCGTCGAGAGCGCCGGCCTCTGCCTCCGCTGCTCGCCCTACACCACCCAGGCGCTTGGGGTCGTGGTCATATCCGCTGTTTCGGGGACGAACACCCCTTTAAAGATGGCGGCCATGCTGGCGCTCGCCGATTGTGCGGTCGTCACCCGGATCGATCTCGTCTCTCAGGCTGAGAAAGAGGTCTTCCGCGAAAGAATACGGGAGGTAAACCCCGCGCTCGATATCGTGGAGACGAACGCCGTCCAGGGCACCGGAATGCGGTATCTCCTCCGGGCGATCGAGGAGTTTCCGGAGATCGACGACCCGGATGCGATCGTCCTCCGGGGTGTTCCGCCGCTCGGTGTCTGCACCATCTGCATCGGCAGGACCGAGATCGGGTGGCAGCATCACTTCGGCGTCGTCAGGAAGCTCGAGGGCGCCGACTATCTCTATCGGGGGGAGTAGCGGATGGCGTGGACACCCCCGGGGAAAGACTGCGGCGCCTGCGGCGCCCCGACCTGCGAAGCGTTCCTCGCCCTGGTCAGGACCGGGGAGCGGGAGCGTGCGGACTGCATCTTCTATGAGGAAGCACCGGTCAGGCCTGGGTATGCCCCGGAAGCGCGGCATGCGGAGAGAGATATTCTTGGGGGAGGCTACGACTTCATCCTCGAACCGCTCCCCGGCGAAGTCTCCGCGAGGAAGATCGTCCTCCCGTTCCGCCCCGACCTCGTCGAGGCCTGGAATATTCATGAGGGCGACATCGTCGTCGGGAGACCCGTGGGCGCCGGCTGTCCGGTCCAGCACGTCCTCCGCGTCATTCACGCAAGCCCCGTATCGGGGCTCCTCACCTGCTTCGTCGTCGGGCCGCAGGCATCCCGGGGCGGAGAGTTTAAGGATATAGAGGCCTACCACATGGTCGGCTTTGAGGGAATCGCCCGCCCGGTTCTCCGGGAACCGGTCTTCGGGATGCGGCAGCGGTTCCTGCCCGGGTACTGCATGATGAATCTGGCGCACACGGGAGTCGTCAATATGATCCTCGGGAAGTCGTACGGGCTCCACGTGCGGGTGGAGGATATCAGGTTTCTATGAAGACGGTTCAGGAGATTCAAGAGAAGATATGGAAGGGCGAGGCGGTCGTGTACACCGCTGCCGAGTTCAAGGGGCTCGTCCGCGAAGGGCAGACGCTCTCGGCGGCCGACGTCGACGTGGTTACCACCGGGACCTGCGGGGTGGTATCGGGCACTGCTGCCATCCTCTCGGTGCCGGTCGCTCCCCCGGGGAGCTTTGAGCGGGCGGAGAAGGTCTGGCTCAACGGTGTGCCGTGCTTCCCCGGCCCCTGCCCGAACGAACGGCTCGGCCTCGTCGACCTCATCGTTTCGGGCACCGCCCATGCCGGGATGGACTACGGGGGGGGCCACCTCCTCCGCGATATCATCGCCGGAAACCCGGTCGAGGTCGTCGTCGAGGCGAGAGACCAGACCTTTGAGGCAACGGTCACGCTCGGCGATCTCCCCTTCGCCCGGATGTTTACGACCAGGAGCGCCTTTAAAAACTATACGGCGTTCGTGAACCGCCGGTCGACGACCGTCGCCACCATCTTCTCGGTGCGGGGGCTCGCCGGGCCGTGCCGCGAGGTCTCGGTGAGCGGCTGCGGTGAGATAAATCCCCTGCAGAACGACCCTGCCCGGCTCTCCATTCTGACGGGCTCGCCGATCCTCCTGAACGGGGCGGCCGGGATAGTCGTCGGAGAGGGGACGCGGAGCAGTCCCGAGAGGCCGAACCTCTCCGTCAGCGCCGACATCGCGGGGATGCAGCCGCAGTACCTCGGCGGTTTTCGGACGTCGGCATCGCCGGAGTGCTTCATCAGCATCGCCGCTCCCATCCCGGTCCTCGACGACCGGCAGATTGCAATGCTCTCCGTCCTCGACGAGGAGATATCCCTCCCGATCGCCGATATCAACGACCGGGCGGTTCTCGGAGAGGGAACCTACGGGGAGGTCTGGCAGAAGACAGATATGTGCGTGCAGTACTACCCCGACTGGTGCGAGGACTGCTCCGTCTGCGTTGCCGGCGAGACCTGTCCGACCGGGGCATTCTCGAAAGGGAAGGGTATCGACCGGAGCCGCTGCCTCGACTGCGGCACCTGCCTCTCTGTCTGTCCGGGCAGCGCCTTTGAGGGCGATTACGGCGCTCTCCGGATCCGCGGCCGGAAGATTCCAATCACGCTCCGGCAGTCCAGCCGCCGGAGGGCGGAGGAGATCTGCAGCGATCTGAAGGAACAGATCCTGGAGGGGCGGTTCCTGCTCACCGGAGGTGAGCGGTCGTGACGGAGAAGTACCGGCTGCAGTGCCCCGGGTGCTGGGTCTCGTTTGACGACCACTACACTCTCGACTGCCCGATGGGGTGCCGTGCGCTGATCCGGACGTACTACCAGAAGCGGCAGCTCGACGTCAAAGAGCTCCCCGGGATCTTCCGCTACATCGACTGGCTTCCTATCGAGCACCCGCTCCCGCTCGATGCGGGCCCCGTCTCCTACCGGAGCGAAGCGTTTGCGCGGGAGCTCGGCCTTGATCATCTTATTGTGACGTTCTCGGGCTACTGGCCGGAACGGGGGGGAAGATCCTGACCTGTTCGTTCAAGGAGCTTGAGGCCATACCGACCATCATCCGCCTGCGGGAGAAGGGTGCGGGCATCCTGCAGATCTCCTCGGCAGGCAACACGGGACGGGCGTTCTGCCAGATGTCGGCATTGACCGGGGTGCCGGTCGTGGTCGTCGTTCCTGCTTCATGCCGTGATCGCCTCTGGACGACCGAAGAGGCAGAGAATGTCTGCATGATCACGATCGAGGGCGATTACACCGACGCTATCGCCCTCGGAAGGGAGGTATGCACCCTCCCCGGCCTCGTCCCCGAAGGCGGCGCGAGGAACGTCGCCCGCCGCGACGGGATGGGGACGACGATGCTCGACGGCACGCTGGCGGCCGGCAGGCTGCCTGAATATTACTTCCAGGCCGTCGGGAGCGGAACCGGCGGGATCGCCGCATGGGAGGCTGCCGAACGGCTGATCGGCGACGGGCGGTTCGGCACGCACCGGCCGGAGCTGCACCTCTCCCAGAACGTCCCCTTCATCCCGATGGTGCGGGCGTGGGAGGCCGGGCGCGATCGGATAACCCCTGCGGACATGCCCGATGCAGAGCGGGCGATCGCATCGGTCTCTGCCGATGTGCTCACGAACCGCGATCCGCCCTACGCCGTGAAGGGCGGGGTGTACGACGCCCTCACCGCGACTTCCGGAAGGATGTATGCGGTCACCAACGACGAGGCGAGGGCTGCCGGGGCGCTCTTCACCGCCCTTGAGGGGATTGACCTCGACCCGGCGGCCGCCGTCGCCGTCGGCTCGCTCGTCCGGGCGGTCGACGAGGGCACTATCGACCCCGCGAAAGTCGTCCTTCTCAATATCACCGGCGGCGGTTACGACCGCGTCCGGGAAGATTTCACGCAGCACCGGATCGAACCGTTCCTCCGCCTCTCCGCCGGAGCCGGGATTGAGGAGGAGGTGCGGGGCGAGGCTTGAAGGGTGGGTGGCTTCCCATGCATGAGACCTGCGTCCTCGACCGGCTCTCCGGTCAGGGGGTCGAGACCGTGGTATCCCTCCCCTGCGACAGGACGCAGGATCTCTGCTTCCTCTTTCCGGAACGGTTCCACACGGTCGATCTCACCCGGGAGGAGGACGGTGTCGGTATCTGCGCCGGGCTCGTCCTCGCCGGAGGACGGCCGGTGCTCCATATGCAGAGTTCGGGTCTCGGGAACTCCCTGAATGCGATCATGTCCCTGACGGTAACCTTCGGTCTGCCGCTTCCGATCCTCGCGAGCTGGCGGGGCGTCTACAAAGAGGCGATCCCCGCCCAGATCCCGTTTAACAGGGCGGTTCCGGGAGTGCTCGATGCGCTCGGCATCCCCTATACGATCATCCGCGATAGCAGAGAGGATGACCTGATCGACGCCGTCATCGAGAACGCTTACGGGGAGATGCGCCCGCACGTGGCTCTCATCTCGCCCGCTTTCTGGGAGGGGGCGGAGGATGCCTGCCCGGCCGCGAAGCGACCGCTCCCGCCCCGGGGCCGAGAGTCTCTGGTGGAGTACCGCCGGACTATCAGGGAGCCTGTCATGACCCGGTACGACGCGATCCGGGTGATCGCCGCTCTCCTCGGGGATGAAGCGGTGGTCTCCAACATCGGTGTCCCGTCAAAGGAGCTCTATGCCGCCCGCGACCGGCCCGAGAACTTCTACATGCTCGGGAGCTACACCCAGGCGACGCCGATCGGCCTCGGCCTCGCGCTGAAAACCGATCGCGACGTGGTGGTGCTCGACGGTGACGGCAGCCTGCTTGGGACGGCCGTCCTCCCGGTGGTGGCGGCGGAGTCTCCCGGGAATCTCACTATCGTCTGTCTGGACAACGGTGCCTTCGGCAGCACCGGCAACCAGCCGACGAACGCCTACGGCCAGGTGGACATGGAGTTTCTCGCGATCGCTGCCGGTATCAGGAATACCGCGAAAGTGCATACGCCGGATGAGCTCCGTGATGCGTGGGAGATGCGGGGGAAGGGCCCGGCCTTCCTGCACGTGATCGTACAACCGGGCAACGCACCGGTGCCGAACATCCCGTATGCTCCCGAAGATATCCGGGACCGGTTTATGCAGGCTCTCCGGAGCCCCTGAACTCTTTTTAGACCAGCACCGTCGTGATCAGCGGGATCGTCAGGAGCGATCCGATGGTCGAGACGAAGACGACCTGCGAGGCGAGGCGTGAGTCGGAGCCGTACTGCTCGGCGAAGATGACGGTGTTCGCGGCGACGGGCATCGCGGCGAGGGTGATCAGGACGCCGAGGATGAGCGGGTCCGAGACGAAGGGCCGTGCGAGGAACCAGAATATGACCGGCACGATGAGGAGCCTGATGGCGCTGACGGCGGCGGTTCGCCAGTTCCCGACCATCTCTCGCGCCGGGAACGTGGCGAGCAGCGCCCCGACGATGATCATGGCGAGCGGCGTGGTCACCTCGCCGAGGATCGCGAGCGAGTCGATGAAGGGTGAGGGGATCTCGATCGACCAGAGGAAGAGGAGAAACCCGATCACCGACGCGGCGATACCGGGGTTTGCGAGCATCTTCGGGTCGAACCCCTCGCGTCGCCCCTCGGTCATCAGTGCTATCCCGACCGAGAAGACGAGGATGTTGAAGAGCAGGTTGAAGATGGCGACGAAGAAGAGGGCCTCGGCACCGTAGATCGCCCCGATGACGGGAAAGCCCATGAACCCGACGTTCCCGAAGACGATGGCGAACTGGAAGACTCCCCTCTCCACAGCCTTGCGGGAGAGCGCCCGGGAGACGAGGTACGCGACGGCGAACGAGAGGAGGTAGAGCGCCCCGCTCAGGAGCAGCAGTTCCTCGGTGTTCGCGAGGCGGTCAGGGGAGAAGGGTACCTGCATCGAGACGATGATGAGAGCGGGGATCGTGACATTGATGAGCAGTGCCGAGATCCGTCCGGTCGAGTGCCGGTCGAGGATGCCGGCGGCGAGGGCGATGTAGCCCGCCGCGATCAGGAGGACGAGGATGAATATCCGGTCCGCCACCGTCAGAAACTCCGCGATCATCCCGTCCATACCGTCACCCTCCGCCTGTTCCTCAAAGGTGTGCTCCTTATCACCCATTACGCTTCTGTTCGATGCCGCAAGGACGGGCAGAGTTTTTCCGTCGGTATCGCCACATCTTTTTCATGTTTGAAAGACCGTGGTACCTCGCCGTATCGGCGCTGATCCGGAACGGTGAGGGGAAGGTGCTGCTTCTGAAACGCTCGCTCGACGACGAGATCAATCCGGGTAAGTGGGATCTGCCCGGTGGAAAACCCGACCCGGGCGAAACCTTCGAACGTGCTCTTCGGCGAGAGGTCTACGAGGAAACCGGGATGCACGTTGCGCTCGCGCATGTTGCCGGTGCCGGTGAGTCCGAGCTGCCTGACAAACGGATCGCCTACCTGATCCTCGCGTGCGACGCCGACACCGGGGGCGTCAGGCTCAGCCCTGAACATTCGGAGTACGCCTGGCTTGCCCCCGGGGAGATTCTCAGCTCGATCTTGCGGAGCAGTTCGTGCGGTTGTTTGCCAGCCGTGCCATGGAGAGTGCTCCAGAGAATTGCGAGTAGCCCGCTTCTCTCAGAGCCGCCCAATGGTACAACCGCCAAAGACTGTGGCCATACACCGTTATGAATGCCAGGCCTCACGTTGATGAACGCGCAAGCAACGAACCTGAAGATCTACCCTCTGGTAGCGTACTTCCGGAGATGCTCCCAGGAGGCGAAGGCTGCGCCCCGCCACCACGATAACCCTTATCTCCCTCTCGCAAGAGAGATACTATTCATGCTGGATCAGTTCAAAGGCTGTCTGTTGGGGGCCGCGATCGGTGACGCGCTCGGAATGGCGGGCGAGAGCGGCCCGCCGAGTCTCCAGCGGCTCGGGGAAGGATATCGGCGGGCGTGGCGGGGACACCCGAACGCCGGCTTAAAACCCGGACAGTTCACCGACGACACTCAGATGATGCTCATGGTCGCGGAGATGCTCGCCGACGGGACATACACGGACGAGGCTTACTCCGCCGAGCTCGCCCGGATGTATATGAAAGGGGAGATGCGGTTCCCCGACGGCTCCGTCGGGGCGGCCTGCGAACACCTCCTCTTAAAAGGCCCGAAGGGTAGTGGGGTGAACTCGAACACCGCCGGGTGCATTAGTATCGGGATTCCGTTCGCTCTGCTCTACGACGACCCCGTCGAGGTCACCGAACGGGTGGCCACGGCATGTAGCATCACCCATACCCACCCGGCCGCTCACGCCGGGGCGATCACCGTTGCCATGCTGATCCACTACACTATCCGCGGGTATCCCGACACCCTCGAGCTCGCCCAGAGGAACGCCACATTCGAGGATGTCGTCCTCGGCAACAAGATCCGCGACGCCCTCCGGATCGAGCGGGAGGGTATCAGCCTCGATAGTGCGCTCTCGGTGCTTGGGAACGACGTCACCGTCTACCAGACCGTGCCGCTTGCCTTCTTCCTCGCGAGCCGGATCACCGATATCGACGACCTGCTCTCCACGGCTTCGAACGTCGGCGGCAACACCGATACGATCGCGCTCATCTGTGGTGCGTATGCCGGGGCAAAATACGGAAAGGGAATATTCCGGTCGGATCTCACGGATGGGCTCGAGGATAGAGAGCGCATTGAAAATATCGCAAACCGGCTCTACCAACGCTACACCGAAAAGGGTTAAGTTTTTAAAAAAGCCACATGTGTTTCATGCACATTGCGATCATCGGAGCCTCCGGGTACACCGGCGGCGAGCTGATGCGGCTGCTCGCGAACCATCCCTCCGCAGAGGTCGTCTGCGCCACGTCCCGCAAACAGGGCGGCCTCCCCGTCGCGGCCGTCCACCCGCACCTCCGCGGCCTGACCGATCTGGTGTTTCAGAATGCCGATATCGATGATATCGACGCCGACTTTGCCTTTCTGGCCGTCCCCCATACTGCCGCCATGAAGGTGGCGGGCGCTCTGCTCGAGCGCGGCATCAAGACCGTCGACCTCTCCGCCGACTACCGCCTGCCGAAGGATATCTTCGAGAAGGTCTACGGCGTTCCCCACGAGGCCTACTTCGACGCACCCTACGGCCTTCCCGAACTGCACCGGGACGAGGTGCGGGATGCCGCATTCGTGGCGAACCCCGGCTGCTTCCCCACGGGCGCCACGCTCGCCGCCGCCCCGCTCGCAAAGCACGCCCACACCATCATCTTCGACTCGAAGACCGGCGTGACCGGGGCGGGCAACACCCCCTCGGAGACGACGCACTACCCGAATGTCGGCGATACCTTCAGCGCCTACAAGTGGACGACGCACCGGCATCTCGCGGAGATGAAGCAGGAGGTCGCGAAGCTCGGGTCGGGTGCCCGTTGTTACTTCACGCCGCATCTCCTCCCCGTCAACCGCGGCATCCTCACCACCGCTCACATCCTGCTCAACGAGCCGATGGAGCAGAGCGAGGTCGAGGCACTCTACAAGAAGTACTATCAGGACGAATTCTTCGTCCGCTACCAGAAACCGACGCTCGCTGCGGTGCGGGGCACGAACTTCTGCGACGTTGCGGTGGAGAGCGAAGGAGATCGCGTCGTCGTCGTCTCGGCGATCGACAACCTGGTGAAGGGTGCGAGCGGCCAGGCAATCCAGAATATGAATCTTATGTGCGGGCTCTCTGAGACTACTGGTCTCCGCCTCGCAGGGATGTTTCCATAGGTGATGCTCATGCAGGTACGCGATGTTATGACAAAGAATCCCGTGGTCGTGCCGGTCGAGGCACCGATCCGGGAGGCGGCACGGCTGCTCCGGACCTACCGGATCGGCGGACTGCCGGTGATGAAGGGCGACCATATTGAAGGGATCATCACCGAGAGCGACGTGCTCTCCCTCCTCGATACCGGGAACCTCTCCGACGACCTCTGGCTCCCTTCCCCCCTCGAGATCATCGAGGTGCCCATCCGTGAGTTCATCAACTGGGAGCGGACGAAGAACGCCCTCTCCGATATCGGCGATATGCCCGTCGGCGAGGTGATGAGCAGCCCCGCTATTACCATTCGCGAGGATGCGGATATCGAGGCGGCGGCGGCCCTGATGCTCCGCGAGGGGATCGCCCGTCTCCCGGTGGTGCGGGAGCACCAACTTGTCGGAATCGTGACCCGGGCCGATATCGTCCGCGGCGTCGGGGAAGGTGCGGAGGAGTCGACGTGAAGAGCATCTGCGCCGTCGAAGGCGTGACCGCCTGGGGGGTGAAAGAAGGGAAGTACGGCCTCGCCCTCATCCGCGCGAGTGGGAACGCAGCAGGCGTCTTCACCTCGAACCGGGTGCGGGCCGCACCGGTCGAGCTGATGATGGAGCGGATGCACCGCGGGACGCTCGACGCGATCGTTGTGAACAGCGGGTGTGCCAATGCCTATACAGGTGAACGGGGCTACCGCGACGCCGTGGAGATGTGCGAGATTGCCGGATCTGCCCTGCACCTCGATCCGGAGGCGGTCGGGGTAGCGAGCACCGGCGTCATCGGGCGATACCTCGACCTCGACCGTATCCGCCTGCAGACGGGAGAGGTCGCCAAAAACCTCCGGCGTACCGGCGAAGCGGAGGACGCGGCCGCCCATGCTATCATGACCACCGATCTCTTCCCGAAGCATGCCGTCGTGAAGACGGAGTCGTTCACGGTCGGGGGTATTACCAAGGGGAGCGGCATGATCGCCCCGAATATGGGAACGATGCTCGCGTTCATCTATACCGATGCGGAGATGGAGACACCCGGTCTGCACGGTCTTCTCCGCCAGGCGACCCGGAGGACTTTCAACCGTATCGTTGTCGACGGGGATACGAGCACCAACGACGTGGCCTTCTGCACCGCCACCGGCGAGGCCGGCCCGGTCGACCAGCACGACCTTGAGACGGCACTCGAAGAGGTCTGCCGCCGGCTCGCCGTCCAGATTGCGAGGGACGGCGAGGGCGCGACGAAGCTTCTGGAGGTCACCGTCCGCGGTGCTCCCGATGAAGAAGCGGCGGCCGAGGTCGCACGGACAGTGATAGCATCCCCGCTCGTCAAGACCGCCATCTACGGAGAAGACCCGAACTGGGGCAGGGTCGTTGCCGCAGCGGGTCGGGCGGGCGTCGAGTTCGACCCCTATGCCGTATCGCTTTCTGTCGGCCGTGGAGGCGAGCGGACGGCGCTTGTTGCGCGGGGCGCGATTGTCGCCGACCTTCAGCGGGCGAAAGCGGCGATGCACGGTGATACCGTGGCCTTCGAGCTTGACCTCGCCGCCGGCGAGGGCGAGGCGACGGCCTGGGGCTGCGACCTCACCGAGAAGTACGTGGAGATCAACGGGAAGTACACAACATGAAGCGAGAAGACGTTCTGATGGAGGCACTGCCCTATATCCAGAAGTTCCATGGCAAGACGATCGTCATCAAACTCGGCGGCCATGCGATGGTCGATGCGAAGATCCTTGAGACCGTCATCCAGGATGCCGTCCTGCTCCACTACGTGGGCATGAAGGTCGTGCTGGTCCATGGCGGCGGCCCTGAGATCACCGAGAAGATGAAGGCGATGGGGAAAGAACCCAAGTTCGTTGCGGGTCTCCGGATCACCGACCAGGAGACCCTCGAGATCGCCCAGATGGTGCTCGTCGGCAAGATCAACGACGGGATTGTCTCCCTCATTGCCAACTGCGGCGCCCGGGCGGTCGGCCTCTCGGGGAACGACGGCAATCTGCTGATCGCCCGGAAGATGGATCTCCAGAAGGTCAAAGTCGGCGGCGTCGAGCAGGAGGTCGACCTCGGCCACGTCGGTGAGATCGAGGAGGTCGATCCGCGGGTGCTCCACTGCCTGCTCGAGCAGGGGTATATGCCGGTCGTCGCTCCCATCGCCATAGACCGATCGGGAAAGAGCCTGAATATCAACGCCGACACCGCCGCAGCAGAGATAGCAACGGCACTCGGGGCGTTCAAACTCTTCAACCTCACCGACGTCGACGGCGTGATGAACGCTGATCGCTCGCGGATCTACCACCGCTTAAAACTCCACGAGGTGGAGGCGATGATAGAGGACGGGATCATCGTCGGCGGGATGATCCCAAAACTCCTCGGATGCATGAAAGCGGTCGGGAGCGGTGTTGCGAGCGCTCATATCGTGAACGGGAACAAGGGGCACAACCTCCTCCTCGAGCTCTTCACCGACGAGGGCGTTGGGACGATGCTCTCGGCATAAAACCTTTTTTTCGCCGCTACGGTAGGTTCCCGTCCCCGCTGCATTCACGCTGCCGCTCTTCGTTCATATCGATGAGGATCTCGAAGATCTTCCGGACAGCGGTCGGATCGATCCGGCTCTCCACGGCATAGGTGAAGACCCGTTCGAGCACCAGCGTCTTCTGCTGTTCGTCGTGGATAGGGAGGTCTGCCTCATACTTGAGGTGAGCGTACGGTTCCTGCAAGGTTCTGCCGCCGTGCGATGAGATCGATGATCGCCTCGTCGATCTCCCGGATCTCTTCCCGCACCGTCTCAAGGGACATGGTACTACAGTATCGTGCCGATGAGCGAGATAAATCTGATGCTTTATCCGCCTCCCGGTGCAGGGAGGGGAAGAATATTAAGATGCCGTGGCATACCGGTTACTGAATGTTGGAACGTATTCCCCTGCGGGAACGCCGGGATCTCGTCATTGCATGGCTGGCAATATCCGTCGCGTTCACCCTGATCTACGTCCGGGGCGGTGTGACCGTCGAAAACTTTATCCTGCTCTTCGTGATGTCGCTCGGAACGGTCGGTCTCGCATTCGTCCTCCACGAACTCGCCCATAAATTCGTCGCGATGCGCTACGGTTACTGGGCGGAGTTCCGGAAGGATAATCAGATGCTCCTCGTCGCCGTGGTGCTCGCGGCACTCGTCGGCGTGGTCTTTGCCGCACCGGGTGCGACCTACGTCTACGGTAATGCTACCCGCCGGGAGAACGGCTGGATATCGGCATCGGGCCCTATCACGAACCTTCTGCTCTGCATCCCGTTCATCGCCCTCGTCTTCCTGGGAGCAGATAGCATCCTCGGGCTCTTCGGTATCCTCGGTCTCCGGATAAACGCAATGATTGCCGCTTTCAATATGCTCCCGGTCAGCGTCCTCGACGGGCGGAAGGTGCTTGCCTGGAACCCGGCCGTCTTCGGCATCCTCATCGCTGCTGCGGTCGGCATGCTGATCTGGTCGCTATCGCTCTGATGCCCGGCATCAAAATCTCTTTTTCCCGGCATCACCCTGCTCAGGGGGAGGGAGCTTTGTGAAGCGTGAATAGAAACGCTACTCCCTCCTCCGGACGCCCGGGTACACGGTCCTTGATCCAGACCCTGCCGCCATAGCGCTCGATAAGCATCTTGACGATGAAGAGCCCGAGCCCCTCCCCGCGCCCCTTCTGCTTCCCCCGCTCGAAGCGGCGGAACACCTCTTCTTTCGCCTCGTCGGGGATGCCGGGGCCGGTATCCGCGACGGCCACGACCACTTCGCTCCCCTGTTCCTCCACGGTGATGGTGATCAGAGTGTCGGGCCCGCCGAACTTGACGGCGTTGCCGATGAGGTTTGTGAAGACCTCGGAGAGGAGGTCGTCGGCGAGGACGGTACACGATGCGGGGCAGTGCATCGTGACGGAGGCCTCGGGGAAGTGCTCTCGCTCGCCCTCAATGATCCGTTCGAGCGGGAGCGGGGTAAGCGGGACAGCTTTTCGTGGATCTTTCGGATCGTCGAGACGTTCACGAGGATATCGACGCTCTTTCTGATGGTCTTCTTCAGCTTGTCTGCGTATTCTGCCGCCTGCCCCTCGAGCATATCGCTGAGGAGATCGGTGTACAGGGTGGCGACGTTCTCCGCATTCCGAATGTCGTGAGTGAGAATGTCCAGGTACAGGTTTGCCTCGCGGTGCGCCGCCTCGAGCTGGCAGTTCAGGAGAGCCCGTTCGAGAGCGATCCCGATCTCCCTGCCTATCTGGGCGAGGATGTACCGCTCGGCCTCCGAGAAATGCTGTCCCGGTGCTCCGATGATGTTGAGGGCACCGAGAACCCGGGTATGCGCCACAATCGGGACACTGGCACAGGCGTACATCGTCTCATCGGGATCGCCCGGGTACCGGAGCGGCATCGCCTCGAAGAAGAGAGGTATGCCCCGGACGAGGACGGTCTTGTAGGGTTCGTTCTGGATATCCTCGATACACCGCCTGGGCGGGAAGCCTTCCGGGAGATTCTGTGTGGAAACAAGTTTTGCCCGGCCATTCTCCGTATCGATACGGTATATTCCCCCGCCTTTGAGGTGCAGAAGATCGATGGTCGCTCCAAGCACCGCCTCAAGCAAAGTGTCGGGATCGGTAGACTCCACGGTTATGCCGATGATCCTGTTGAGGGCGGAGAGGTGCCGGTTCTGTTTTTCGAGTCCTTCCTCAGCCTGTTTGCGCTCGACCCCCTGCGAAACGACGTTTGCGACCGCCTGCACGAAATAGGCATCATCCTCTCCGAACCGGTGCGGCGTGGTCGAATGGACGCCGAGGACCCCGTACGGTTCGGTTCTGCCGTAGATCACGACACTGACACCGCTCATGATCCCATGCTCGTGGAGAATGGCGGGTCCGTGGAACCGGGTCTCGGTGCGGAGATCGTCGACGACGACCGGTCTGTTCGTCTGGAGGGTATACCCGGCCTGTGAGCCCTCGGCCTCCACCAGGGCATGCCCGACGAGCCCGTCTTTCCAGCCCACCCCTGCCGCCAGGAGCAGGCCCTGCTCCCCGGGAAGCAGGCGCAGCACCTTGCAGTACCTCGGCGCCGAGAACCCCGGCGACGGTTCTGACCGTCTCGTCAAGCAGCATGGTAAGGTCGTTGCCGGCAAGGGCGTACTGTCCGAGTCCGGCTATCGCAGCCTGCTGCGCTGCACGGGTCTTTACCGTATCCTCGGCCCGCTTGCGCTCGGTGATGTCGTTGTTCGTCTCAAGGATCGTCTCCGGCCGGCCGTCCCGGCTACGCACCAGCGCCCAGCGGCTCGCCACTACAAGAGTCGATCCGTCGCGGCGGGTATGCGTGAGTTCTCCCTCCCACCGGCCGTCGCGGAACAGGCAGTCCTCTGATCCGCTCGAGCGGTTCGGGAAAGACCGTCTGCAGCAGGAGATGGGAGTCCCTGCCGAGCACCTCGTCCCGCCGCCATCCGTACTGCTCCTCGGCACCCCGGTTCCAGAAGACGATCCGGTTCTCCATATCCCGGACGAAGATGGTGTCGTGCGTGAGGTCGAGGAGACTGGCCTGCTTTCGGAGGACGGCCTCCGCTGTTTTGAGATCGGTGATGTCACGCGCAGCGGCGAAGACGCCGATCACCCGGCCGGACTCGTCGCGGTAGACTGAGGCGTTGTAGAGTACCGGTGTTACCCGGCCGCCCCTGTGCCGGATCTCCAGCGGATAATCGCGTACTTCTCCTGCCTCGAAGACCCGGCGATAGCCTGCCCGTGCCCGTTCCGGGTCGGTGAAGTAGTCTGAAAAGTCGGTGCCGATCAGTTCCTCCCGTGAGTATCCCGTCGCCGCTTCGGTTGCAGTATTGACGTCGGTGATCCGCCCGTCGGGGGAGATGGTGACGAGGGGGTCGGGGTTTGCCTCGATGAGGCTCCGGTTATAGGCGTTTGCATCCCGGATCGCCTTATCCGCCTCTCGCTGTTTTGTGACGTCTCGTGCCGCTGCAAAGACGCCGGCAACCTCTCCCTTATCATCACGGTAGACCGAGGCGTTATAGAGGACGGGCGTGGTTCGACCGTCCCTGCGCCGGATCTCAAGTGCATAGTCGCGGACCTCCCCTTCGTTGAATGCCTGCCGGTAGACTGCCCGTGCCTGTCCCGGGTCGGTGAAGTAGTCTGAAAAGTCGGTGCCGATGAGTTCCTCCCGCGCATAGCCGGTCACCGCTTCGGTGGCGGAGTTGACGTCGGTGATCCTGCCGTCGGGGCTGATGGTGACGAGGGGGTCAGGGCTTGCCTCGATGAGGCCGCGGGTATAGGAGATCGCCGCGTAAAGAGCATCTTCCATCCGTCTCTGCCCGGTGATCTCCGTTCCGAACTCGATGATCCCGATCAGCTCACCTGCGTCATCGACCACGGGCTGGCCACGAATCCTCCAGGTCCTCCCGTCCGGGGTGGTGACCTCTCCGGCTTTCGGCTCCCCGGTCGCAAGTGCCTCGAGCACCGGGCAGCACTCGCACGGCTCGGTTCTGGAGTGCCAGATCTCGTAGCACCTGCCGGTTGTCAGGTCGTCGATCGTCCGTCCGACACTCTCTGCAGCAGCCCGGTTCGCCCACCGGATCGAGAGGTTCGTATCATAATAGACGAAGAGTTCTCCGGTGGAATCGAGGATGAGGGATTTTTCCCGCTCCGACCGGATGAGTTCCTCTTCCGCCCGCTTCTGTTCGGTTATGTCGATTCCCGAACCCATCATGCAGAGCGGTTTCCCTGCGCCGTCCGCGACGAGGGTGACCGAGGCCTGCACGGGGAAGGTGGAGCCGTCCTTCCGTCTGGCTGTAAGCTCCCCCGTCCAGCTGCCGCGCTCCCGCACAGTCTCCGGAACCTGCCTGTACCGCTCCGGATCCGCCCAGAACCGGGATGTCGGGCTGCCGACCATCTCGTCCGGGTTCGAGTAGCCCCACATATCGAGGGTTGCCTGGTTCACGTAGGTGACGCTTCCCGCAAGGTCGGTAAGCGTGATGGCGTTCAGAGAAGAGGCTATTGCCATATCCTTGATCCGGAGTTCCTTCTCGGTCAGCCGCTGCTCCGTAATATCGCGGGCTATGGAGAGAATCTGGTCGACCGTCCCGTCCCGGGAAAAGACCGGAATGGACCGGGAGTCGTAGTAGTGCGTCTCGCCGTCGCGTGCGTAGGTGAGTTCCTGGATATGCGGTCTTCCCGATGCGACCACCGCATCGATGATCCGGAGTCTCTCGGAACCCCCCTCCGGGGGAAGATCTCTCTGATACTCTTTCCTATGATATCTTCGGGGTTCTTTCCGAGCCCTTCTGCTCCTCTCGCATTGAGATAGAGCAGCGTCCCGTCCCGGCCAGTTAATGAGATGATGTCGGGCGATGCCTCCGCAAGCGTCCGATATCGCCTTTCGCTCTCTATGAGAGCCAACTCCGCCTTTTTGCGCTCGGTAATATCCCGGCCGACCGCCTGCACGCCGATGAGCGTTCCGTCCTGCATTATCGGGGTTTCAGAGAGATCAATTACGGCAACAGTCCCATCTTTGCGCCGGAACTCGATCTCGGCGCCCGCAATACTTCGACCCTGTTTAACCGCATCTGCGCACCGCTGCCAGGCGGGGAGGCTTGAGGGCATGACATACTCACGGCACTGGGTGCCGACGATCTCTTCGGGCGCGTAGCCGAGGATCTTCTCCACCGCCGGTGAGATGTAGGTCACTCCTTCGCTTCGGTAGCAGGTGTAGATCATATTGGAGTGGCGCTGAGCCATTCCCCGGAATTTCTCTTCGCTCTCTCTGAGAGCGGTCTCCATCCGCTTTCGGTCGGTGATGTCGGCGCCGGATGCCATAAAGCAGATCGGCTCTCCTGCCTCATCGGCAACAACACTGGCGGAAACCTGCACGTCAAAGAGCGTGCCGTCCTTTCTCCTGGCGGTCAGCTCGCCACACCAGGCATGGTTTCGCCGAATCGCTCCGATGACGTCCCTGGTCTGATCTTCGTCCGGCCAGAGTTCCGCGGGCGGTCTGCCCCGGATCTCATCGAGATCCGTATAGCCCCACATATCGAGCGCGGATCGGTTCGCGTAGATCAGGTTCCCGCCGGTATCGACAATAGCAATGGCATCAAGCGCCGTAGCGATCGCTTTATCCTTGATCCGGAGTTCCTCTTCCACCCGCTTCCGCTTCGTGATATCACGGCTGATCCCCATCAGGCACCGGATCGCTCCGTCTCGTCCCGGCACCGGGATCAGCCGGGTATCGATCCACATGTCGCCGCCGGGCAGAGGCAGCCCGGTCTCCTCGGTCACCGGCATACCGGATGCTGTCGCGTGCTCCACCTGCCGCATCCACGATTCGGCTACCTCCGGAGGGAAGATCTCGCGGATGTGCTTCCTCCCGATGAGGCGGGCAGGTTCTGTCTGCAGCCATGCCGCTCCGTACTCGTTTACATACAGGACATCCCCGCCCGTCGTGATCAGGAAGACGGCGTCGTGCGCCGACTCCGCGAGCGTCCGGTAGAGGCGTTCGCTCTCTGAAAGTGTCTCTGCAATCCGCCTTTGTGGCGTAATATCAATGCAGGATGAGAGAAAGCAGAGCGGGTTGCCGGCTTCATCTGTTACCCTGTGCACAGCGAGCTGGACGTCCATCGGCTCTCCGTCCTTCGTCCTGCCCTGCAGTTCTCCAAACCATTCGCCTTTCTGGTGTAACTCCTGGATTGCCGCTGCTGTCTGCTCACCATCGGACCAGTACCTGCAGACCCTGGGTACCAATAAGTTCACCGGGATCGGTGTATCCTCCCATCTCGAGCAGAGCACGGTTGACGTAGACGATCCTGCCCGCGAGATCGGTGATGACAATGCCGCTCTTTGCCGTGCTCATCGCCGTTTCAAGGATGCGCAGGTAATCTTCGGCACTTTTGCTGCCCGTGCTCTCCGTCCCGATGCCGGGGATTCGCATTGTTCGCTCGCCCTCCTCGCCTTCGCAGGTCAGGAACCATAGGAGCCAGTACGTGTGGCCGGGCGCGGTTTCAACAAGCCTTCCCGAAAAATCGTAGCATCGCCTCGTCCCTGACGAATCCGTCTGGAATATCCCGCGAAATTCCTTCTCTCCCCTCTGCAGCCGTTCTGTTACAGTTGTGGCCCACCCTTCGCCGCCGGGAGTGTCGGGTTCGTGGGGAGAAGAGAGCGCTCCGAGATCCATCCCGATGAGTTCTTCTCTCCGGGTTCTGGTGATCTCCTCCATGGCGACACTCATCCAGGCAATCTGCATAGACTCGTCTACGAGGAGCAGCTTCTCGCTATCCAGTGCTTCAAGCAGTGTGAACGCAGGATTGACGGGTTCACGGGTGTCCAACCGGCGCATACCGTCACCATCTTCAGGATACCGGTTCGGAAGGTCCTGAATAACAGGGGGAATGCAATGGATCTATATAAAATATGTGTATCGGCACCGGGAGCGGTTCTCCGATGCCGTTCTTTTTTAGGCCGCATGCAGGCAGGGTTCAGGACGAATCTCGCTGTTCCGGTGCGGCATCCTTCTCTATGAGGTGCTCCAGAACACCGACGACCTCGCTTCCCTTCTCCCGCGCCTCGGCAAGCGCCGTCGGGTGGCCACGGATGCCCCCGTAGCGATCCATATCGTTTGCGATGATATTGTCGTAGGTACTCAAACCCGGTGGTGTTGAAGAAGGCAGTCATGGCCGGGAAAGCGGCGTCGAAGACGTTATCCCACCCAAGGCCAGCCGTTGAGAGAAAGATGCCCTTGTGCCGCATGATATGGGCGTGGGAGAAATACAGATCCTTTACGATGAACTTGCGCGCCCAGAGATACTGCGCCCGGTCGATCACCCCCTTGAGTTCGGCCGTAATGCCCATCGAATAGATCGGGGAGGCGACGGCCAGGCAGTCGGCGGCGAGGATCTTCGCAAAGAGGTCGTCGAGGGCGTCGTGGACAGTGCACGCTCCGGTCTTGTGGCAGACATTGCACCCTCTGCAGGAGGAGTAGTCCAGGCTCTTTAAGACCACCTTCTCGATCTCCGCACCGGCATGCTCTGCTCCTTCCAGAAAAGCGTCGAGAAGCATCTCCGTATTGCCGTGCCGGTGAGGGCTTCCCGATATGCCGAGCACCGATGCCGTCATTCCGCCTTCATCTCCCGGAGCCGCCGGATGACCTCTTTCCCGAGGTGGTAAGCGTTTTCCCGCGCAGTGGGGTGCCCCTCGATAGCGCCTTTCTCGTCGACGTTCTTCACCAGCAGGTACTCAAGGTCTCTGTTCCTGACCTCGATAACGTTGAAGAAGCACTTGATCGACGGGATTGCCGCATCGAAGACGTAGTCCCAGTCCTGCCCCGCCGTCGAGAGGAATATCCCGATCCGCTTCCCTTTCTTCTCCGGAGGAACGATCGGGAGTTTCAGGACGTACTTCCGCGACCGGAAGACCTGCGTCCTGTCGACGAGCGCCTTTGCCTGGGAGGCGAGCCCCATACAGTAGATGGGGGATGCGAGGACGATGCAGTCCGCCTCGATGATCTTGTCATGGATGACGTCCATGTAATCGCGCTGAACGCATCTATTGAGCTGCTCGCAGGCGTTACATCCGTGACACGGGTGGAGATCGACATCGGCGAGTGCGATCTTGTCGATCTCCACGCCGTCTTCTGCGCCCATCGACTCGAGCACCCAGTCCAGAAGCGTCTCCGAGTTGCCGTGGCGCCGTGGGCTTGTGGCGAAGGCAAGCACCTTGATCTGCATACTGAATGAATGCTCCGCAGAAGAGAAAAAGAAAGCGGCAGATACTGGCGGCAATCCGGGCTCGACGAGCGATCGGTCCGCCTCAAAGCCCGTTCGCTTCGGTATCTTCGTAGTGGAAAAGTGAAGGGTTGTAGTCAGATCTCCTTGAAGCAGAGGTACCAGTCCTTGCACTCGTACCCCTCTTTCATCCGCTTTTCGGCTTCCTCGGACGTCTTCGGCGCCGGGACAACGACTTTATCACCGGGCTGCCAGTTCGCGGGAGTGGCGACGCCGTGTTTGTCCGAGACCTGGAATGCTTTGATGAGCCGGATGATCTCGGGCATATACCGGCCGTTGCTGAGCGGGTAGTAGAGCATGGCCCGCAGAATGCCGCGTTCGTCGATGAAGAAGACCGCGCGGACGGCGGCGGTTGAGTTCTCTCCTGGGTGGAGCATGCCGTAGAGCCGCGCCACCTTCATATCGAGGTCTGCGATGATTGGGAAGGTGATATCGACGCCCATCTTCTCCTTGATGTTCCTGACCCAGGCGAGGTGGGAGTGGACGCTGTCGATGGAGAGGCCGACGAGCTGCACGTTGAGGCTGGCGAGTTCGTCGGCGATCCCGGCGAACGCCATGAACTCCGTCGTGCAGACCGGTGTGAAGTCGGCGGGGTGGGAGAAGAGCACCACCCACTGACCTCGGAGGCTCGAGAGTTTCATCGGGCCGTGCGTCGTCACTGCCTCGAAGTCCGGTGCTTCCTCACCGATCGACGGCAGTTTCTGGCGTACTTCAGGTTCTTCCATGCTGATCGGGGCCGTCTCCCTTACTTGATGTACTCTTCGAGGGCGGTCTTGCCGTAGACGTATGCCGGCATCCCCGCAAGCAGGAACGCGACCCGCAGCCCCTCTTCGATCTCTTCCTTCTTCACCCCGAGATTCTGGGCGCCGGCCATCTGTGCGCGGACGGCGTGCCGGTCGCGGAGCGAGGCGGCGATAGCGATGGCGATGATCTTCTTCGTCTGCCGGGAGAGGGCGCCGTCGTCCCAGATCATCTGATCGAGGCCCATCACCCTGTTGTAGAGATCAGGGTTCGTATCCTTGAGATCTTTGAAGATCGCGGGAACCTTTCCGATCTTCTCTTCAAGGTCCTTGAGTTTCTCTTCCATTCTTCCATTCACTCCTGCAGTACCATCGGCTCGCCGCAGCAGACGAGTTCGCCGCCGCCGACCTCTTTGACTTCGACAACATTTCCGCAGATCTCACAGAGGTAGACCTGCCCTACAGCAGATACATTCACCATTTCTATCACCTCGTTATACCGGGGGGCGAACCCGCCGTGTAGGCGGGTGCTTGCCCGGGTTACTTCTTATAACTTTTCCTCTCGGGGGGGTGTTGCACGTCTTCGACAGTCTTGATGTCGGGTCTGATGTGCGTCATCGGGAAGCAGTCGTAGGTTTCGCAGGCGCAGGTCGGGCACCTGACGAGATCTTCATCGACTTTGTCGAGGCGGATCTCCCGGCCGCAGTCGACGCAGATATATCGCCCCGGGCCAGGTTTTTCTCCTGCTTTCACCTGTTTCTTTGCTTCTGTCTCTGTCACTCGGATTCACCGGACCGAAGATGGCTTTCTATTGCATTTATGTGTTGTGGCTATCGGCTCTCCGGTCTCCCTGCCGCTCTGCGGTTAACCGGGACGACCCGAATGCTATTAATAGGGCATCGGTCGATTCCGTATCTATGCCGCGAAAGATCATTGCACTCCTTGGGAGCCCCCTCATGGAGGGAAATACAGCAAAACTCCTCGAACAGGCGATCAAGGGGGCGGAGGATGCAGGATGCGAGGTCGAGAAGATCCCGGTCTTTCACCTGCAGTTCAAGCCCTGTATGGAGATATTCTACTGCATGGAGCACGAAACCTGTAGAATACAGGATGATATGACCGGCATGTATCAGAAGTTCCGCGATATGGACGGCCTCATCATAGCCACTCCGGTCATGACGATGGGTATCCCCGGCAAGCTGAAGATGTTCATGGACCGTTTCCAGGTCTTCTACATGGCAAAGTACTTCCGGAATAAATCCTTTATATCATCTGAACGGCGCAAAGAACGCAGGATGCTCTTTATCTCCATCTCTGGGATGAGCATCCCGGATGTCTTCGAGGGAGCGAAGATCACGGCCAGAGCATTCGGTGAGATCATCGACTGCCCGTACTGGGACGAGGTGCTGCAGAACGACATGGATACCATCAGGGATATTACGACGAAACCCGACGTGATGGAGGCGGCATACGCGAAGGGCTATGAACTCGGCAGAAGGCTGGTTTCGACGGAGGGGAGCTCCTGACGAACCACGCCGTATGAGCACTCCTCCGATCGGCAGGCGCTATTCTCTACTTCTGCCGCTCCGGTTCGATATGCACGACGACCTCTTTGAGCCCGGATATCTCCTCCCTCATCCGCTCTTCGACCTCGACGGAGAGGCCGTGGGCACGGTCGACGGAGATCTGCGGGTCGACCGTGATGTGGATGTCGGCGAAGAGTTCTCCCGGTTTTCCCCGGCACCGAAAGTTGTGGCAGCCCTGCACGCCCGGGATCGCCATGACAATCCGCCGGACGTCATCCGTATCACAGGGAAGGTTTGCCGAGTCGGCGAGTATCTCCGCGGCGTCGTAGAGGATCGTAAGACCCATCTTTGCTATCAGTATCCCGATAGCGAACGCGATGATGGGATCGGCTATCTGGAATCCGAGAAGCACCGCACCGAACCCGGCGAGAACGGAGAGGGAGACGTAGATGTCGCTCTTCGTGTGGGTTGCATCGGCGATGAGGATCTCGCTGCCATATCTCTCTCCCATCTGCCGTTCGTACCGGTAGACGATGACGGTGACGATAAGCGCCGTGACCATGACCCCGACCGTCACCGGCGTGATATCGGGTGATGCCGGATGCACCAGCCGGTCGTATCCTTCGGATATAATCCAGTACGCCGTCAGGAGGAGCATGGCTCCGATGACGAGCGTCCCCAGCGTCTCGAACTTGCCGTGGCCGTAGTGGTGCCTGGCGTCGGGTGGGTGGGCGGCGATGGTGATGGCGATGAGCCCGACGACGTTTGAGGTCGAGTCGAAGGTGGAGTGGAGTGCGTCGGCGACCATGCTCACCGAGCCTGCCAGGAGCCCGAATACAGCCTTTATCACGGCTACGAGAATATTCAGACCGAGTATGAAGAGAAGTGTCCGTTGCACCGGGGTGCTCTGCATCGACTGGTAAGATCGCCCTGCACCATATGAGGGTTTCTGCGCCGCGGCGAGGTGGGACGAATAAGATGCGGTGCAGGAAGGGAAGCCTTTAATACGGTTATCTCTGAAAAGAGATTCTTATGTCCACTGAAGAGAATGCACAGAATGCGTATGCGGGTGAGTCGCAGGCCAACCGGAAGTATTCGGCATTTGCGGAGAAAGCCGATGCGGAAGGCTATCCGAATGTCGCAAAACTCTATCGTGCAGCGTCCGATGCGGAAGCGATCCACGCAAAGCGTCTGCTCTTTATCCTAAACCAGGTCGGTAAGACCGAGGAGAACTTAAAGAAGAGCATCGAGGGTGAGAACTACGAGTTCACCACGATGTATCCGGAGTTCGTCGCAGAAGCTAAGGAGGAGCGGAAGAACGAGGCGGCGATCGTCTTTACCCATGCCATGCGAGCGGAAGAGGTGCATGCAAATCTGTACCTCCAGGCACTTGAGAGCATCAGGAACGGTGGCGACCTCGAGGTGGAGGCTGTCTACCTCTGTCCGGTCTGCGGCAACATCGAGATCGGTGCGGCACCCGAGAAGTGCCCGATCTGCGGCGTACCACAGCGCATGTTCCGCGAAATAAAGTAATCATCTCACTTTTTTCAGGTATTGGGGATAAATCTGCCTCCGGGAAGCATCGAACCCGGAAAATGGGTATGGAACGGTTCGACATCATTAAATAGGGGTCTTGTGATAGATCCGAACCATGCCATCCGTTGAGCCATCCGTTACGGTCTATTCGACGAAAAACTGTCCTTACTGCCGTATGGTCAAAGCATTCCTCGATAAGCACGGCGTCTCCTACCGGGGTATCGACGTCGGGGAAGACCGTGAGGCCGCACGGGAGATGATACGACTATCCGGCCAGCGGGGCGTTCCGGTCACGACCATCGGAGACGAGATGATCGTCGGGTTCGATGCGAGGAGACTCAAGGAGATCTTCGGCACGGAGGTGGCCGATGAAGTATACGACACGATCATCGTCGGTGCAGGCCCTGCAGGGTTGACGGCTGCGGTCTACTGTGCCCGGAAATTGCTCAAGACCATCGTTATTGCGGAGAATATCGGCGGGCAGGCGACGTGGAGCTGGTCGATCGAGAACTATATGGGCTACCGGATGATCACGGGCGAAGAACTCATCAAAAGGTTCGAGGAGCAGGTGCGGGGACTGCATATCAGCCTCGAGCTCGACAGCGTGCAGGAGATCACGCAGGAGGGCGATCTCTTCCTCATCGGAACGGTCTCGGAGAATCTCTACCGGGCGAAGACGGTCATCATCGCTGCCGGCAAACAGCCGCGGATGCTGGGGCTTCCCCAGGAGAGCGCCCTGATGGGGAGGGGCGTGAGCATCTGCGCCACCTGCGATGCCCCGCTCTACAAGGATAAGGCCGTGGCCGTGGTCGGCGGCGGCAACTCCGCACTCCAGGCAGTGCTCGAACTTGCCGGGATCGCACGGTCAGTAGTGCTGATTGTACGGAGCGCCATCCGGGCCGACGAGGTCTACCGGAGACAGTGCGAGGAACTCGGGATTCCGATCTACCTGCACCACGATGTGACGGCGCTCTCGGGCGACCAGTTCCTCACCGGCATCACCATCGTTGATCGGGAGACCGGGAAGGAGACCGAGCTCGCTGTCGACGGCCTGTTCCTCGAGATCGGGCTCGTCCCGAATACCGAGTTCCTGCACGGCTTTGTGGAACTGAACGAGAGGCATGAGATCATGGTCGACCAGAACACGCACACGAACAGGGACGGGGTCTACGCGGCCGGCGATGCCACCTGCATCAACGCCAAACAGATCATCGTGGCGGCAGGGGACGGAGCCAAAGCGGCGCTTGAGGCGCATGAGTATCTCCTGAGACACCGGGGCGCGTGATCGGCTCGGCGGCTCCCCGGCACACTCATCATCCTGCAGGGTCAACACTGTAGCGGAAGGTGACCGGTTGGACGTTCTCTATATCATCACCGAGCTCATCGGTTTTGTCATGCTCGCTCTCGGCTACCTGATCCGTTTCCGGGGCCAGGTGAATCTGATCGCCGGCTACGACGAGAAAAGGGTGCGGGATCCGGAGGGGCTGGCACGCTTCGTCGGGACGAATCTCCTGCTGCTCGGCGTCGGTGCATTCGTGGTTCTCGCTCTTGAGTTTCTCTTCCCCGAGTATGCGGTGCTCTTCTTTGTCGTCTACGCCCTCGTCGCGGTTCCGCTCGTCAGCCTCCTGACCGTGCGTGGTTCGAGCCGCTATGAAAAGCCGGGACAGTGAGCGTCCGGCATGCTAAAAAAGAGAGGGTTAGTCGAGCGGCGGGAGGATACTCGAAGTAGTACGCCCAGTTGCTCCCGCTGAACTGGGATGCGGACGCCGGTATAGTAGCCCTCGAGTCCTGCGCAGCCCATCCATGCGGTCTCGCTCTCTCCGTTCCGTGAGACGACCGCATGGGCGGCGATATAGATGGTATCGCCTTCTCCGGGGATATCGTCAAGCGGAATCACCTCTTTGACGATATGTCGTTCCGAGGCCTTCCTGCTTGTAGGCGAACTTGCCCGGAATCGGGTTTCCTTTCTTGGTCTGCGGCAGCAGGTCGGGGTCACGTGCGACTGCGAGGTGCGTCTCGGTGAACTGCCAGCCGTTCTCCGTCTGATACTTCACGATGAGATTGGTGCCGTCGTTCCAGACCCAGACCTTCCCTGCAGGGATGGTCTTACCGGCGTTCAGCGACGGTGCGATTGCAGATGCCGTTCCCACCACTGCGCTGACGAGGAGCAGCAGGGCGGCGAGCCGTATAAGGGTGTGCCTGTTCATAGTGTTGTCCCCCCTTGGAACATGCCCGTGAATGCAGGTTGTGTATATAAATCTGCCGCAGGGTTCCAGGGAGCCTGCCCGTTCATGGAGCCCTGTTCGCGCTGCATGGGCTGCCCGGGTATGCTTATTTCAGAATTATATTATTCTGCGTATATTTCAGAGAATTGCGCTTATTCTCCGTGCGGATAGAGCGCTGAAAAGAGCGTGGCAGGGGTTTGTTGGAGACCCCCAGCGTTCTGCCCGGGCGGCGAACCGTCTGTCTCCGAAAGTAGGGGGTCAGGCTTTCCCGGCGTCCTTCTGCTCCGCATCCTTCTTCCGGTATCCCTCGAGGAGGAGGGTTGCGAGGTTCTTCACCGGCACGTCGGTGCAGTCGGCGATATGAAACTCGCAGAAGGGACAGATGGTGGTGACGACGTCGGCACCGGTCTTTCTGATCTCTTCGTCCCGCTTCGCCCCGAGTGCCGCCGCTTCCTCCGGAACGCCGGAGCGGACGCCGCCACCGGCCCCGCAGCATTGCGACGGCATCTCCACGAACTCCCGGACGACCTGTCGAAGGAGTTCCCGGGGCTCTTCGCTGTATTCCCTGCCCCCGTAGCAGGTGGCAGGGGTCGTGGTAGGTGGCGGTGATATCGAGCTTCGCCGGCGGCTCGATGCCGTACTCGGTGAGCACCTCGGAGATGTCCTTCACGACAAAAGGTGTCTCGTAGTCGTTCTTCAGTGTCGCCCCGCACCCGGCGCAGATGGTCATCACCGTCGTAATACCCCGGCGGACGAATGCGTCGATGTTCTTCTGTTTCAGGGTCGTCGAGGAATGCCGTCTGCCCGGTGCGGAGGAGGGGAGAGCCGCAGCAGACCTGATCGTGGGGAACGATCACCCGGATGCCGTTCCGTTTCATGACCTCCATGGCATCAAGCGCTGTTTGCGGCACCCGGCCGTTGAACATGCACCCGACGAAGAACCCCACCTCGCCGCGAACCTCGCCATCAGGCTCGATAACTTCGGGCACCTGCTCAAGGAACGTCGGCTGCGTCCTGGCGACGCTCCGCCCCGTCTCCTCCACCATCTTCGCCACCTCCTGGTGGCGGGGCAGCGTCAGGCCGCGGCGGTTTGCGACCTCGCGGAGCTTCTCGATCGCTTTCCCCGGGATATCGATATCCTTCGGACAGACTTCCACGCACCGCTTGCAGGTGGTGCAGAAGAAGAGTCCCTGCTCGATCGCCTCATCGATCCGATCCTTCGTATCCCGGGGATCGAGGGCGAGCCGCATCTGCTGCCGCAGGATGGTCGGGCCAGCGAACTCTGAAACCTGCAGTGCCGGGCAGGCAGAGACGCACGATAAACACTCGATGCAGTTTCTGAGCGGTTTTATTGCCTCGATCTCCTTTCTGTCCGGGAGAGCGGCTCCCTCGCCGGACGAAATCCAGGCTATCTTCCGGAGCACTGGCTCCATATCCACGACGAGGTCTTTCTGCACGGGAAGCGCGAGCGGTTCGATCGTTATGCCATCCCGCGCCTCCTCCATGCAGGCGAGCACCGGTGTTCCGTCCACGCGGACGGCGCAGCTGCCGCACTGGCCTGAGCCGCAGCAGTAGCGGTAGGAGAGCGTCGGGTCATGCTCGTCGCGGATGGCGTGCAGCACGTGGAGCACCCGGGCGCCCTCATTCACCTGCACGGTATAGGTCTCGAAGTAGGGTTCCTGGTCGACCGCGGGATCGAACCGTGCAACTCTGGCTGTGATCGTCTTCATGCCACAACCTCCTTTCGTTCAATCCCCGCATCGTGGAGAGAGATGTAGGTATGGCCGAACGGGGATGCGGCCGGCTCCCAGGCCGTCGTCACGTCTTTCCTGACGTGAGCGCCCCGGTTCTCTGGCCGGAGCAGGGCGGATCTGACGATCAGGGATGCGGTGGTGCACATGTTCCGGACGGTACAGCAGTCGATGATGTTCGCCGGCGAGGCTGCCCGGAGCGGCAGGCTCTCGAGGCGGGTGATCGTGGCGAGCGCGGCGTTGAGTTCGTCTGCCGTCCGGAAGATCCCGGCGTGGTTCCACATGGCGAGTTTCAACTCGCGCCGCACCACGGCAGGGTTTGCCTCGCCATCGAGGAACGCGGAGAGCCGGTGTTCCAGGGCAGCGAGCCGGTCGTGATCGACATCCTTCGTCCGCTCCGGCGCCTTTCCGGCAGACTCCCCGGCACGCTTCCCGAAGACCTGGGTGTCGGCAAGAGCGTTGCCGCCGAGGCGGTTTGCTCCGTGAACGCCGCCGGTAACCTCGCCGCAGGCGTAAAGGCCGGGGATTGTCGTCCGGCAGTCCGGCGTTATCGCAAGCCCGCCCATAATATGGTGGGCGGTCGGCGCGACGACCATCGGCTCGCGGCGGATATCGACGCCGAAGGCCAGGAACTGTTCAAGCATCACCGGCAGGTGGGTCTCGATCTGCTCGGGCGCAAGGTGCGTGACGTCGAGATAGACACCGCCGTAGTCGGTGCCCCGTCCTTCCAGGACCTCGGTGGCGATCGCCCGTGCCACCACGTCCCGGGTGGAGAGTTCCATCCGCCCGGGGTCGTACCGCTCCATGAACCGCTCGCCGTGGGTATTCAGCAGGAATCCCCCTTCTCCCCTGACCGCCTCGGTGACCAGCCGTCCCCGGGCGTCGTAGGGGTAGACCGCTCCTGTCGGGTGGAACTGCACCATCTCCATATCGATCAGCTTCGCTCCCGCACGGTAACCGAGGGCGAACCCGTCGCCGGTCCCTGCGGCGGAGTTCGTGGAGATATCATAAGCCTGCGTCCCGCCTCCGGTGGCAAGGACGGTGCTGTCGGCCAGAATGAGAGTGGGATCGCCGCGCCGGTCGAGAGCAACCGCGCCGGTGACGCTCCCGTCCTGGGTGAGGAGATCGACGACGGAGTACTCGTTCAGGACAGTGGTATCCGTACCGTCGAGCCGTTCCATCAGGGTTGCCATGATCTCGTGCCCCGTCCGATCACCGGCATAGCAGGTGCGGGGGAACCGCTGCCCGCCGAACGGACGCTGGGCAATCATTCGATCGTCGGTGACGTCGAAGACCGCACCCCAGCGGATCAGATCGGCCATCCTCTCGGGTGCCTCCCGGGCCAGCACCTCCACGAGCGCAGGATCGTTGAGATAGGCACCGCCGCGGAGCGTATCCTCGCGGTGAACCTCGCAGGAGTCCTGATCCCGGAGCACGGCGTTGTACCCGCCCTCCGCCATCGTCGTGCACCCTCCCTTTCCAGCGATGGTCTTTGAGACCAGCACTACGTCGCCGTAGCGGGATGCCTCGATGGCGGCACGGACACCCGCACCGCCGCTTCCGATAACCAGAACATGGCACCCTGTAACCTCGCTTGCAAGCATCTTATTAGTCTGTGCGTTGTATAGTATCTTAATATAATTGCAGGAATTGAGTGAGCCAGAATGAGGCTTTTAATGAAATTTGGCGGCACATCCGTCTCAGATGGGGATTGCATCCGGCGGGTTGTGGATATCCTCGAACCTTACCGTAACGATGGTGTAGAACTGGCCGTGGTCGTATCGGCATGCTCGGGGATAACCGATCAGATCATATCGGTGGCAAACGAGGTGGTAAACAGCAGGGATAACCCTCCCATCGAGTCGTTTATCCACGCCATGCGTACCCGGCATGCGAGGATACTCGAGCAGGTGGCACCCGATTACGTGGAGGAGGTGACCGCGGTCATCGACGACCGGCTCGGCCAGCTTGAGAATATTCTGAGCGCCGTATACACGCTCAAGGAGCTCACTCCCCGCTCACGGGATTATATCATGACCTTCGGAGAGCGGTTCTCGGCACCGATCGTCAGTGCCGCCCTCCGGCAGCGGGGGATCCCGTCGGTCGCTCTCGACGGGATCGAGGCCGGGATCATCACCACCCCGCATCATGGTGATGCACGCGCCCTTCCTGCAAGCGACAACCATATCCGGAGCCGGGTCGTCCCCCTGCTTTCGGAGACGGTTCCGGTCGTTATGGGCTTTATGGGAGCGACGGAGCAGGGGATAGTCACGACGCTCGGCAGGAGCGGTTCGGACTACTCGGCTGCCGTCATCGGCAGCGGCATCGATGCCGATGAGATCTGGATTTGGACTGACGTCGACGGCGTCATGACCTCCGATCCCCGGATCATCAAAAACGCTCGGGTGCTCTCCGACGTCTCCTACCTCGAAGCGATGGAACTCTCCTACTTCGGCGCCAAAGTCCTGCATCCGCGCTCGGTCGAACCGGCGATGCAGAAGGATATCCTCGTCCGGGTGAAGAACACCTTCAACCCCGCTCACCCCGGCACCTGCATTCTCCGCAAGGAGCACCTGGAGAAACGCGTGGTCAAGGCGATCTCGTTCATCGAGAAGGTAGCGCTGATCAACATCACCGGCGCCCAGATGATCGGCCGGCCGGGCGTGGCGAAGGCGATCTTCTCGTCGCTCGCTGAGCGGGAGGTTAACGTGATGATGATCTCGCAGGGCTCGTCCGAAGCGAATATCTCCCTCATAGTCGATGAGTCGCACCTTGAGGTTGCCATGGATGCACTCTCCCCCCTCGTCAAGCAGGGAGTCGTCCGGGAGGTCACCTACGACCGTGACGTCGTGGCGGTGGCGGTCGTCGGGGCGGGTATGGCAGGCACACCCGGCACCGGCGGAAGGATCTTCACGGCTCTCGGGAGAGCCGGGATCAACGCCATGATGATCTCGCAGGGCTCCTCGGAGGTGAACGTCTCCTTCGTGGTGAAGGGTGGCGACGGGAAACGCGCCCTCCAGGTGCTCCACGACGAGTTCCGCCTCTCGGAGGACTGCGATGAGTGAACATACCTACCGTGAGGCGGGAGTCGATATCGACCTCGAGGCCGCAGCCGTCCGGTCACTGATCAGCCGGCTCTCCTACCGGCGGGAAGGCGCTTTCTCCATGCTCGGCAAAGTCGGGCACTTCGCGGGGCTGATCGAGTTCGGTGAGCACGTCCTCGCGCTTGCCGTCGACGGCGTCGGTACGAAGATGCTGATCGCCGACGAACTCGCCGACTGGCGGACGGTCGGGATCGACTGCATCGCCATGAACGTCAACGACCTCTATGTGATGAACCTCGAACCCGTCGCGTTCGTCGACTACATCGCCACCGATGCGCTCTCGGTCGAGAAGATGGCGCAGATAGGCGAGGGTCTCAACGAGGGCGCGCGGCTTGCCAACATGAACATCGTCGGCGGCGAGACCGCCACCCTGAAGGGCCTCGTGAACGGCCTTGACCTTGCAGGCACCTGCCTTGGTGTCCAGCGGAAGGAGAAGGTCGTCACCGGTGAAGCGATCGCCCCGGGTGACGTCATCGTCGGCGTCCCGTCAAGCGGAATCCACAGCAACGGCCTGACGCTTGCGCGAAAGGTCGTGGACGAGTGCGCCTCCTACACGACCGCGCTTCCGAATGGAAAGACGCTCGGTGAGGAACTTTTAACCCCTACCCGGATCTACTCCGAGGTGCTGGCGGTGACGGATGCCTGCGCCGTCCACGGGATGTGCCACATCACCGGCGGCGGCCTCTTAAACCTCCTCCGGCTCGCTGACCTCGGGTTTTCGATCACCGATCCGCTTGAGGTTCCGCCGATCTTCCGCTGGCTCCGGGAGACCGGAAATATCGGAACAGTGGAGATGTACCGCACCTTCAACATGGGTATGGGATATGCGTTCGTCGTACCCGAGGAGAGCGTCTCCTGCATCCGATCGATCGTCCCGGACGCACGGGTCGTCGGCGAGGTCGTGCGCGAGCACGGCGCCTTCATCGAAGGGACAGAAGTAAGCGTAAGAAAAGGTGGAGAGGGCTTCTGGCCGCTCCTCATTTCGGTGTCTTTTTTTATCCGGCTAGGAGCCGCCGCCATGCTCCTCGAAGTAGTGCATCGCCTCGGGGACGTACTTTTCGACCTCCCGCAGGAAGTTCTTGGTGAGATGTGCGTCGGCGATACGGAGAGACTGCTGCATCGCCCGTTCTGTCTCCTGCGAGAGCCCGCCTTTTTCTGCCATCTCTGCCCTGATTGTGTGCACGGCGTTGTCGACGTCCTGTTCGCTCTCCCACTTCGTTACGGTTATCGTTCGCGCCATTTCTCATGCCTCACGGTGGCCGTATGTGGGCAGAGCACCTATTTTAGGTTAACCCCTCCCGGGGCGGAAAAAAGGATGTCAGATCTCCGAAGGATCCAGCAGTATCTTCTCGGCCTTCTCACTGATGAGCGCGCTGTTCCCCGCGGGGTCCTCGAGGATCAGCGTGAACGGCGGTGTCCCTTCCTTCGCCGCCACAATCCGGCTCAGCACATCTTCAGCCCGGTCGCGCTCATCCTCCGTCTCCGGATTCATGAGAATGCCTGCGACGGCCTGCTCGAACCGGTTCAGGACACCTTCGATATTGGTGACGAATCCCTCGCAGGCACTGCCGGGCTCGACCTTCAGGCCGAGCTCGGGGATCTCGATAGTGCCGGAGGTGCTCCGCACGACCCTGATAGCGAGGTCGGCGGGCTCTTCGACCCGCACCGTCCACCTAACGGGGTCGCCCTCGCCGAGGATGATGGTATCGATGTGGCGGTAGCCGCATTCGCCGCAGGAGATGCTCACAAGGAGGATATCCGAGAAATGCGGGACCTCGAGACGGTGGTGGACGATCGGAATCTCATTTCCACATCCGGGGCAGGTGCCCTGGTACTGCTCTCGCACTAGAGTCCTCCGCCGATCTTGTCGCGCGAGACCTTCACGGACATGGGGGTGAGCACGACGTACTTCTGTTCGCCGAGCCCGACGATATCTCCGTTGACGTCACGTGCGACGTCCCGGAGGTCTTTTAAGACGCGCTCGAAGGTGATCTTGTCCATCTTGAGCCGCCCGATATCGACGATGACGATGTTGCCGTTGTAGACTTCGTCTTTCACGCGAGGTGTGTCCTTGAGGTCCGTTATCGTCGCGATCTTGACGTACATCGATGCTGGCGCATCGTCGCCCGTCCCCTCGTAGGATGCGAGATCCAGCTCCATATAGTCGTCGTCGCTTTTAGTGCTGGTTTTCCCGAGGATACTGTCGAATATCTTCTTAACCATGAAAAAAGTGTAGAATGAATTTTATTTAATAGTATCTTTTGATTCCGGGTCAGATCTCAAGATTCCAGATGTCGTCTCCGACATAATGAATGCTCCTGACCGATTTTCCCTTCTCCTGTGCCTCCATCTCGGCGGCATCGAGGAGAGCGACCCCGACAGCGAGCGGTTTTCCGTGGCGCTCCTCCACAACCTGCACCGGGGCTCCTGCGCGGACGTCAGGCGAGATTGCGACAATCCCAGGGCGCATGATATCCGCCCCGTTCACGACAAATCTGACCGCCCCCTGGTCGACGACCACCCTCCGCATGGAGAGGGGGTGCTCGATAAGCCCCCTGACTGTCGGGAAGACCCATCCGTCATGCCGCATCAGGAGCGGCTTTTTATTGACCAGGTAGAGCTCGAAGTCGGAGTCGGTCTCGGCAAGTTCGATACGTTCGGCAGCAAAGAGCGTGGCTGCATCGCCGATCTCGTCGGCAAGCCCGGTCATGAGCTGTCCGAGCTGTGATTTCCGGATGGAATGGCGTTTTTTTACGATAATTTTAGGCATTGTTGCAGACCTCATCGGGTAAAATGTGCTGCGGAATACTTCTGTCCCTGGAACTCGGTTATATTTAAGTCACTTACTCACTCAAATATATTACTCCGAAATGGACGGCACAGGGTAATCATATGACGCGAAGACCGTTAGATATTTTAGATCAGGGTACTGAATCGTCAGCCCGTTATCATCAGTCTCAAGGGTGGAAGGGAGATTCGAGGGGTATGCAGGGATACGACGTGCACATGAATCTTGTACTGGACAAAGCGGAGGATGAAGTCGACGGGCAGGTCCGCAAGCTCGGGACGCTCATCGTTCGCGGAGACAACGTGATATACATTACACCATCAGTCGAATAATCAGGTGATACGACATGAGTAAGGGCACACCTTCAATGGGAAAGCGGAACAAGAGAACACACATCGCCTGCAGGCGGTGCGGTAAGATCTCGTTCCACGCACGGCACAAAGAATGTTCCGCCTGTGGTTTTGGTCGGAGCAGCCGTATGCGCAGTCTACAGATGGACAGAAAAGAAAGCAAAGGTTCCAACCCACTAGAGTTGTACTATGTGTGGTATCGTTGGCATCGTCGATGCTGGCGGTGTCTCGTTCCAGCTGTGACTATGCCCTGTACGCTCTCCAGCACCGTGGACAGGAGAGCGCAGGGATCTCCACTTTTGACGGCAAAAGCCTCTATAAGCACAAAGGACAGGGGCTTGTTGCAGAGGTCTTCGACGAAGATATTCTCCGGGAACTGAAAGGCAACGTCGGTATCGGGCATGTCCGGTATCCGACGACCGGCGCGAAGATTCCCGAGAATGTTCAGCCCTTCAACTTCAGGTACAAAGGACGGGACCTCGCGATCATCCATAATGGAAATCTCGTAAATACGCAGGCGCTCCGGCAGGAGTACGAACAGCGCGGGCAGATCTTCTGCACAACCACCGATACCGAGATCATTGCAAACATCATTGCCGACGAACTCCGCACCTCGAACAGCATGGAGGATGCAGTCCTCCTCTGTATGCGGCGCCTGGAAGGATCGTACTCCGTTGTCGTCATGCTTGACGATACGCTCTATGCGTTCCGCGATCCCCTCGGGATCAAGCCGCTCTGCATCGGAAAGACCGACCAGGGATACGTCCTTGCCTCGGAGAGCGTAGCGATAGATGCTTTTGGAGGAACCTTCGTCAGGGATGTGATGCCGGGAGAGCTCGTCCGCGTGAACGCCGACGGGCTCTCGGCCACCCGGATGGCAGTGGCCAGCCACACGGCGCACTGTATCTTCGAGTACGTGTACTTCGCCCGCGCGGACTCGACGATGGACGGAACGCTCGTCTACGACGTCCGGCAGAAGATAGGCCAGAAACTCTATGAGTCCGATCACCTGCAGGCGGATATCGTCTGTCCGGTGCCCGACTCCGGCACCGCCTATGCGGCCGGGTATGCCATGCGCTCCGGGGTTCCCTTCCTCGAGGGCTTGATGAAGAACCGGTATATGGGCAGAACATTCATCATGCCTACTCAAGCGCAGCGGGAGCAGGCGGTCAGGATCAAGCTCAATCCGATCCGGGAGAACTTAAAAGACCGGAAGGTGGTGCTGGTGGACGACTCTATCGTCCGGGGCACGACGTCCCGGCGTATCGTGAATATGATCCATGAGGCGGGTGCCGATGAGGTGCACGTCCGGGTCGGTTCGCCTCCCATCATCGCACCCTGTTATCTCGGGGTCGATATGCCCACACGGAAAGAGCTGATCGCGAGCGGGAAGGCGGAAGCGACTGTCAGGGACAGTATTGCAGCCACATCGCTCACCTACATCTCGCTCGACGCTCTGGTCGAGGCGATCGGGATCGACCGGTGCAACCTCTGCACCGGGTGCCTGACCGGTCACTATCCGGTTGAGATTCCGGGAGAAAAGTCCTGCCGCTGTGCAATCACCTACGTGGACGGCACCTATCAGTCGGATCTCACCTCGTTTGAGGCCGGTCAGGGCACATCCTGACCTTTTTTTACGAAATTTTTTCGCCTATCGAAGAACTCTGTGGCTATCGTCCGAAGGCTGAGTACGTGCGAAAAGAAGAACGGAAGCAGCGTCTGATAGCGAGGGATGGATTTGAACCATCGATCTACGGGTTATGAGCCCGTCGGGATTTCCTGACTACCCCACCTCGCTCCTTGTAGCATTGGGTGTTTGCGAAAAGAAGGACGGAAGCAGCGCCTGATAGCGAGGGATGGATTTGAACCATCGATCTACGGGTTATGAGCCCGTCGGGATTTCCTGACTACCCCACCTCGCTCCTTGTAGCATCAGAGTCTATACCTTATTGACTGTATCACGTTATATACGTTTCTGCAGTCTCCGTTCGGTGTGCATCGAATTTCTCAACAATCATAAATAGATCCTATTCCTTACCCCCACGTGTATGGAGGAGAAGAGAACCGGGGACGATGACCTTGCGCGTCTGCGGGAGCAGCGGCTGCGCCAGATTCAGGAGGCTGCACTCCGGAAGCGGGAAGGAACCGTTATCGACCTCACTGATGTGAACTTTGCAGAGACGATCCGGCAGCACGCCTACGTCGTCGTTGATTTCTGGGCGGAGTGGTGCGGGCCATGTCGGATGGTATCCCCGACGGTCGAAGAGCTTGCGGGGGAGTATGCGGGCAGAGTGACCTTCGGCAAGTGTGACGTCGATGAGAACCGGTGGGCGGGAAGCAGTTTCGGGATATCGGCGATACCGACGCTTCTCTTCTTCGCAAACGGCCAGGTCGTCGACCGAATTGTCGGGGTGCAGTCAAAGGCCGTCATCCAGTCGCGGATGGATCGCGCGTTCTCGTCGCTCTGATAGGTGAAGAACTGTCCCATCCTCGTTTAAAAATAGATTTATGTAGTTTCGGCAGGACCCGGGGCTCCCGCAAGACTCCGATCGATCAGCCAGCCTGCCGCCAGCGCGACGATCGAGAGCGGCAGTGCAATGACCAGAGGGTCGATGACCGGCCACGGCATCGGAAGAAGGCTCTCCGCACCGAAGAGGAACTCCGAGAGGCCGAGCACTGCCGACTCTTTGACGTGGACGAAGGCTGTCCAGAGGAACCAGACGACCGCACCCGTCACCACGCTGTACTTCGCGCCCCGGAGCGACGGCCGGTCGGAGAAGAGCGCGAGCAGCGTACGCCGGGAGGAATGCGGCGGCGCCGAGGCCCATGAACATCGCCGTCGCCCGGGCGATGATGCTGCCGGGCATGACGTAGGCGAGCAGGACGGAGACGACGATCATCGCGACGGTAGCGATCTGGATCGCCCGCATCGACGGCTTTTCGCTGCGGGTATGGCGCCAGATATCGAATCCGAGACTCGTTCCCATGGTATGGAAGAGCGAGCTTAACGTGGACATGGCGGCGGCGAGAAGTGCCAGCATGAAGACGATGATGAAGAGATCGGGCATCGCTGCGTTGATGTACAGGGGGATGATCGTGTCGATGTTTCCGGCCGTCGCCGCCTGCATCGCGATCTCGCCTTGTGTCTGGTAGAAGTAGACGTTGGTCAGCGGCCCGACGGTGAAGGCAACCCCGGTCATCATCAGGATGAACGGCCCGCCGACGAGCACCGCGCGGTTGATGGATCTGCTGTCCTTGACGGTCATGAACCTGACCACGAGCTGCGGCTGGGCGAGGACGCCTATCCCGACGCCGAGGATGAGTGTCGTAACCAGGGTATACCAGAGGGACGATCCGAGTTCGGGCATGGATGCCCATCCGGTCATCCCGGCGGCCGCTAGCCCGGCGGGCACCTCGCTTGAGAGGGCGTCGAGGGCCGCATGAGCGTTCGTAATGCCGCCGAGGAGCAGGTAGGTGAGCACGAGCAGCGCTGTCATGCCGACGAGCATGATCGCGCCCTGGAGGGCATCGGTATACATGACGGCGATCAGGCCGCCGACCACGACGTAGAGGGCGACGACGGCGGCGAATGCGAGGAGGGCGGTGTCGTAGGGTATCTGCAGGGTGCTGGTGAGGAACTGCGCTCCCCCGATCAGGATGGCGGCTGTATACAGCGGCATGCCGACGACGATCAGAAAGCCGGTGAACGTCTGCATGAAGGGTGAGTTGTAGCACTTCCCCATCAGGTCCGGGAAGGTGACCGCATTCAGGCGCTGCCCGATCCGTCGTGTTCTCTTTCCGAAGACCACGAAGGCGAGGAGGACACCGACGCCGATGCAGAGGACGGTCAGCCACATAAGCCCCATCCCGAGTTGCGCTGCTGCTCCGCCGAAGCCGATGATTGCCGAGGTGGAGATGAAGGTAGCGCCGTAGGAGAGTGCAAGGACAACCGGGTGGATCTTTCTCCCGGCGACCATGTAGTCGTCGTGACCCTGGGTCTTTCTGTACCCGAGGTATCCAAGGCCGATGACCATCAGGAGATAGACGATGGTCACCAGAGCAAACGTAAGCGTATCAACTGCCATTACTATCATCAAGCCCTGTATTCCAGTTCAGAATGCCATACACGATACACGCAAGCGTAAGGCCGATAGCAAGCACGTATGCAAACCCGATAACGGGATCAGTAATTCCAAGCATAATAGTCCTCCCGGTAACAGGTTACCGGATCAATCCACGGGAACACAGCGTCGTGCCGGTTCCCTATCTAAAGCTAAAGAAAAAGGCGAATGCGTTCTGCACGTCGGTGCAACCGGGGTTCACGCTGAAATTAGCCATCGGTGAATGTCCCGCCTATCATAGGGCTTCCGGATATTTAAATCGGCATGATCGGTGACCGGAATTTCGACCGTCTCCGATGGAGAGTCCCGACGCTGCCGTCGGAACCGTATCCTTCCTCCTCCTCATGGGATAGGCCTTGTGAAGGCCGGTGTCGTTACGGTGGCCGGGCACATCCTCCTCCCGGTCTCCTGCCGGGGAAAGGTTCGCAAAAGGAGGCGCCCGCTGCTGCCTAGCAGTCGGCCAAAAAGACGCTCGGGGGTATATCTTCCCCATGATAACTGGCTGTAGCAGGTCAGTAGTGCCGGCGCATGAACTCGCGGATCGATGCCGACTCGATCCACCCGGAGTCCAGTCTGCTGATGATGCTGTGAATGGTGTATGCCTGTTCAATGATCTTCGTCGAAGCAGGGTTCTCATCCATGCATGCAAGCCCCACGATCACCTGGAGGGGGTTTCTGATATGGTCGCCGAGAATGGCAAACTGTTCGATATTCTTATCGATCTGGATATATGCCTCGCGCCTCTCCTCCTCGAGCTCGGAGAGTTTCAGAGCGGATCCAAGGTCGTTTGCAAGCGTTGCAAGAAGACTCGTCTCCTCTGCGGTGAAGCGGCCGCTATCGGTGCGGACGACAGCGATGACACCGACCGATTCGCTCCCGGCAATCATGGGGATCGCCCGGATCTCCCCGACGGAATCAAGCCCTATGCAGAGGGCTTCGCCCTCTGCCAGATGCTCCGATACGATGGTGCCCGTTCGGTAGGCGGATTCGATGAAGCGGCGCAGAGGACGGTTATGTGAAATTCCGGCGTAGCGATCGTCGGAGATGGAGAAGAGGGATATCCTCTCCTCCTTCCCGAGCCAGATCGATACTATCAGTCCCTCCCGAATGCTCCCGAGCCTGTGGCAGGCCTTTCGAAGGAGGCTGCGCTCGTCCCGCTCCCGCACGAGGATGCCCGATAACTCGCTTGCGCCCCGGAGCAGCAGCTCGGCCTCCCTCCGTTCGGTCATATCGACGACGGTGCAGATGGCGGTCGTCGGGGAGAGCGCTCCGGCAGAGAGCACTGCGTACCTGCATGCTCCCCCGCGGGTGACGAGCGTTCCTTCGTAGTTCACGACAGTGTCCTCTTTCTCGATCTGATACATGAACTGCCGGAGTTCCTCGTTTTTCTGCCAGATCTTTCGCAGGTTTGCTCCCACCAGGTCGTCGGCGCCGTAGCCGAGCATCTCGGCGCATCGCCGGTTCACCTCGGTGATCCGGAGGCTCTCTCTGTCGACGAGGAAGATCCCTGCCTGCGAATTGCCGAAGATCCCGTGGTACTTCTTCTCCTGCTCGCGGAGGCGGTCGAGGAGGTACGCGACGATCCCCGAGATGCCCACCATGGCGACGAACTGAACCGTCCCTTCTGTCAGTGCGACCGTCTCGGGGTAGGTGATCAGATAGACGAGGCCGATGTAGAGTGTGGCGAGCCCGATGGCAAGGTGGAACCCTCGCTGCCGGTACCGGAAGATGGCGAGGAGGATCGGGATATAGAAGAGGTTGGGGAAGATGCCGTTGATGCCGTGCGACAGGCCGTATGCGGTTATGGTGAGCGATACGGCTGAGGTGATCAGAATCGCGGCAAGCCATCGATCCCGGAGGTATCCGGCGGCAGGGATGGGGGGGCACCACATAATTCTACCTATGCGGTGGCAATCAATAAGTCCACCGGTATTGTGGCTCTGATGCGGCTCAAGCCTCTCGGAATTCCCCTGTTCCGGAGACAGGGCTCATGGCCGTCGGCGGATATGCCTTCCGCCCGCCTGTCCGCTGCAGTGCCGCCGCGGTATCGCCGCGGCTCTTCCGTCAGAGTTCGATCAGGCGGTAATTGCTCTCACCAAGGCCGATCTCCGCTCCATAGGCGATCTGGTAGTGCCCGTCCGTGTACCCCCACGTCCCCTGGAATTTGTCCTCGCCCGGGGCGTGGTTGTGTTTCAGGAACGATCTCACAAATCCGGCCTCGCTGTTGACGAGGTCGTAGCTCGCGCGATCGATCGCCACCGGATCGGTGGATGCGAGGATGCCGATATCAGGAACGATTGCAGCGTCGCTCCAGGGGACGCAGTCGCAGTCGGGGGTTATGTCCATGAGGAAGTTCACATAGCCGATCCGCCGTTCTTTCCCCGTCACGGCACCGAGGGCGTACTCGACCATCCGTTCAAGGAACGGCCGGATCTCCGTCGTCCAGTCAAACTCGATTGCTCCCACGGGGCACGAGCGCATGCAGTCGCCGCACCCGACACAATGTTCGGGGTTTAACTGCGCCTTCCCGTCTACCATCGTCATCGCTGCCGCGGGGCAGATCCCGGTGCACTTCCCGCATCCCATGCATCCCGCCTCGTCGAGGATCGGGCGGCCCGCGTGCTGCTCCGCCTTGCCGATGGCCGGAGCGCAGCCCATGGCGAGGTTCTTGATAGCCCCCCCGAACCCCGCGAGATCGTGCCCCTTGACGTGCGAGAGGACGATCATGCTGTCGGCGGCGGCGATAGCACCGGCGATCTTGACGGAGGCGAAGTGCCGCTTCCCGATTGCAACCTCGGCGAAGTGGCCGCTCCGCAGGCCGTCCGCGATGATCACCGGCGCGCCGACCACGGCGTAGTCGAATCCGTGCTCGACGGCGGTGATGATGTGATCGACGGCGTTTGCCCTGCTGCCCGCATACAGCGTGCCGGTGTCGGTGATAAAGGGCTGTGCCCCCTGCTCCTTCACCCGATCCACGATCTGCCTGACGAAGACGGGTTTGATGAACGTGTCGCTGCCCCGTTCGCCGACATGGAGTTTGATGGCTGTCAGATCGCCCGGCCGTGTTACGGTGGCGAACCCCGCGGCATCGAAGAGGCGTCGTATCTTCACGATTCTGCTCTCGCTGCTGCTGCGTGCCCGGAGATTGGCAAAGTAGACGTCGGCTGTCATGGAAGGAATACTCCTGCATCACAGGATGGGTGCAAAGCGCTGTATAAAAGTAGACTGAAAAGGGGAGGCTCCCCGGTCAGCGGAGGGCCGAGAGGACGATATCGCCGTTCGAGGTGAGGACGGTGTTCGTCGCTCCTCCGCTGCCGAGCGTCCCGGCAAGGTTTGTCTCCGACGACTGCCGGAGTGCGAGGGGGAGATCAGTGGCGGCGATTCTGCCGCCGCTCGTCCCGGCGACGATCGTCGCGTTGATCTCAGGTGCTATGGCGAGCCTGAATCCGCGTTGCTCGTCGTAATGGATACATCTCCCCGGATGGCCGGGATGCCGGCGGTGATAGCCCCGTTCGTGGTCTCGACCGAGACCGGGTCTCCTTCGCGCACGATAATGTCGGCCCTCGCCAGTTCCTCCTCGCTGTAGGGTGTCCGCATAACGGCATCTACCTGAGCGGTGCTCTCGTTCCAGGGAGCGACCGCTACGTCTCCGTTCAGGCTCCGCACCGAGAGTGCGGTGCCGGGCGGCACCGGTACAGTCAGGTTGACGTTCTTCTCCGCCTCCCCGCCGACGAACGGCGGTGCGGTGCATGCGGCGGTGCAGGCAAGGCCGACCAGCAGCAGAAGGAGGAACTAGTCCTGCGCCATTACGTCACCACCGCCCTTCGGAAGGTCTGCCAGGCGACGACATACATTGCCGTGGTGAAGACGGCGAGAGCGCCGAACGCGATCAGGATATCGACCGGGGTGTAGGAGTAGTGCGTACCGATCGCAAAGAAATCGCTGCCGATGGCGAAGTAGCGGATGCCGGTGACGAGGTAGGTGAGCGGGTTGAGGGCCGAGAGTGCCTGCAGGACGGGCGGGAAGGCCGATATCGGGTAGAGGGCGTTTGAGACGAAGAAGAGCGGCAGCGTCAGGAGGGTGATGACTCCCTGCAGCCCTTCCGGGCTCTCCATCCGCATGGAGATGGTGGAGGAGAGGAAGAGGAACCCGAGGGAGAAGACGCCGACGAAGAGGAGGATGCCGAGGATGGAGTAGGCGATCTGCAGAGCCGAGTAGCCCTGGAAGAAACTGACGCCGAGAAAGAGCCCGAAGACCATGATGATCATCACCTGGATGAAGGATTTGGTCATTCCCGAGAGGCTGATCCCGATCATGATATCCGTCCGTGGGATGGGACTTGCCATCATCTCCCGCATCAGCCCCCAGTTTTTATCGAAGAGGAGGCTGATCCCGCCGAAGAGGCTTGTAAAAAGTGTGGTCATCGCGATCACCCCGGCCGCCATGAAGGTGAGGTACTCGACCGCATAGACTCCTTCCGGGACAGGGATGGCGCTCGTCAGCTGGTTGAAGTTGCTCGACATCGCAACGCCGAAGAAAGCCATCCAGAGCGCCGGCTGGAGCAGCGAGGAGAAGAGGAGCGCCCGGAACCGGATGAACCGGATCATGTCCCGCCAGTAGATGGTCAGGAAGGCCATCCTCATCGCCCTCCCCTCCCCGCCTCGCCGGTATCCCTGAGCTCCCGCCCGGTATAGTGGACGAAGACGTCGTCCATGGAGGGTTTCTTGAGGTTGACGCTCCGGATGGTGATCCCCTGCCGCCGCACCCGATCCATGACTTCCGGCAGGCAGCGGCTCCCGTCCTCGGTGATGGTGATGGCAAGGCCGCGCGACGAGACTATGATATTCCGGATGCTTGCAAGGCTGCCGAGCGTCTCCTCCGCCGCCCGGTTGTCGGTGGTGTCGAGGTAGATCACATCCTCCCCGAGGGCGTTCTTCAGGTCGTCCGGGGTGCCGGAGGTGATGATCTCCCCGTGATCGATGATGCTGATCCGGTCGCTCAGGGTATCCGCTTCGTCCATGTAGTGGGTGGTGAGGAATATCGTCGTTCCTCCCCTGTTGACCTGCTCGATGTAGTCCCACATCCGCAGGCGTGTCTGGGGGTCAAGGCCGATCGTCGGCTCGTCGAGGAAGAGCACCTCGGGCTGCGTCATCAGGCCGCGGGCGATCTCGAGCCTGCGTTTCATTCCACCGGAGAGGTTCTTCGTCCGCTCGTTCCGTTTCCCCGCAAGTTCCACGATCTGGAGCATCTCTTCGATCTTCGTCCGCCGTTCGTCCCGCGGGATGTCGTAGAGCCTTCCGTGAAACTCCATCGTCTCCCAGACTGTGAGGTCGCGGTCGAGCACCTCGTTCTGGAAGACGACGCCTATTGACTCTCTGACCCGTGCGGGCTCTTTTGCCACGTCGTAGCCGGCGATGCGGACTGTTCCATGTTGCAGGGGGAGGAGGGTGATCAGGACGTTGATGGTGGTGCTCTTCCCTGCGCCGTTCGGGCCGAGGAATGAGAAAATTTCCCCCTTCCGGACTGTGAAACTGATCCCCTTCACTGCCTGAAAGCCGTCGAACGAGTGTTCGAGGTTGTTCACTTCAATGATCTTCTCAGTCATCGATCCTGCTCTGCCTCCCGTCCACTACTCTTGCTCGTGCCATATCTCCCTTTCCGTCAGGTGCCTGCCGGTGTCCCGCCCTCCTGCATCCGCTGGAAGGTGAGCACCCGGAATGAGAGGAGGAATACCGCGAGGATGACGACACCCGAGACGAGGAAGGCCGCAGGGCCTATCGCCTCATAGAGGACTCCGCCGAGGATCAGCCCGATGATGCTCGCGAGGCTCCCGGCACTCCCCGCAAACCCCTGCACTGACCCCTGGTAGGTCTTCCCGGCGACCTTCGAGAGGAGCGAGAGGAATGACGGCCACATGATCCCGTTGCCGACGGCAAAGAGTACTGCGCTTACGTAGATGAGCAGCAGATTCCCGGTCACAAGGATGGCAAACCCGATGCCGAGGACGGCGCTCCCGGTGACGATCAGGACGGCTTCCACGTAGCGCTTCGAGATCCGGGAGAGCACGGGCCCCTGCACCACCACCATCATAACGCTGATGGCGGAGTAGTAGATCCCGAGATCCGCAGCCGTCCAGGCAAGGCTGCCTGCGGCGAAGGCGGGGAACGCGGTGTAGTAGATGTTGAACCCGAGGAAGATGAGGAAGTAGAGCGCCAGGAGGAAGGGGATGTGGCTGATCCGGAAAGCACCCCGGAAAGAGCGTTTCTTCTCGCTCCCGGCAAAGGAGCAGTCAGTATGCTCCTGTCCGAAGACCTTCCGGACGCTTCCCACTTCGGGATTCTGGCTGATGGCGCACCGGTTCGACTCCGGCAGCCAGAACGCGATAATCAGGGTACCGACGACCGAGATCAGGAACGCCGCGATCACCGGGAGGATATCGCCGTAGATCGTGGCGCCGAGGATTCCGGCGAGTGCCGGACCGACGATATAACCCATATTGGACGCGACCGACATCCGCCCGAAGTTCCGGTTCCGCTCCGCCTCGCCGGTGACATCGGCGAGATAGGCGTTCGCGACCGAGACGTTGCCGCCGGTGATCCCGTCGAGCGCCCGGGCGACGAAGAGGACGAGCAGCGGCAGGGTGAGTACGAAGATCCCGAGCAGGCCTGAGTCTATCGCCGCAACCGGAATGAGCGGCAGGAAGAATGCGGCAAGAAAGATCCCCCAGGCGGCGAGGGTGCCCACCTGGGAGAGAAAGAGAACCTTCCGCCGTCCGCGGATATCCGACCACCGGCCGAGGATCGGAGCCCCGATGAGCTGGAAGGCCGGGTAAGTCGAGGCGAGCAGCCCGTAGACGAGGGCGTTTCCGCCCCACGCCTCCACGAGGAAGATCAGGAACGTGAAGACGATCCCAAACCCCAGCGTCCCGATGAACGTGACGGCGTAGAGCGGAACGAGCGCCCTTCCCGTGAATATTTCGGGCGATCCGGGTGGCTCGGGCAGCAGGGGCATCGATGGCGCTGATGCCGGGAGGGTACATATACCTTTCCGGCAGGAGTGTTTCAGAGCACTGTCCTTCCCGGTGCAGGGTCGCACTGCCGTTACCGACTCGTATCTCTCCGCCCGCCGGAGGAATCCCCTCACCGTCTCGAGTACCTCGCTCTTCTCGAGGTGGTGCTCGTGCGAAGCGCCTTCAAAGACTGCGACCTTGGTGTTCGGCTCATCAACCCCCGGTGGAGCCGCTGCCTGATCCCGGTCGACGGGTTCTTCGAATGGCGGGAGGGAGAGGAGTTCATCTGGCCGGTGAAGCGGTGGTGGTGAAGGCAAGCCTCCATCTCAAGCGACGGCACGACCCGAATGAGGCGGATACCGACGGTGACGGCTATTCTGATTACGAAGAGCGTATCGATCCCGACTCGCCGACTCCTGCAGTAAACGAAGACGTCAATCCCGAAAGATCGTGCAGGGCAGGTCCCTGGTTCACAGCCCGACGATGCGAACGACCCGGCTCGGAAAAACAGAGGGGGGAATCCCCGTGCCGTCAGTCGGACGGTATCGGAGCTGGCATCCCGATACCGTCCTCCCGTCCCCGCATCGCCGAGACGATGATCGCCGGTACGGTCAGGATGCAGGAGAGGAGAAAGACTGCCGTAATCCCCTGCGTGAAGGTGATCTGAACGGCAACGGGCATGTTCATGCCGCCGACGACGAACATGTTCATCATCTGGTCGAGCGGGATGGTGCTGACGAGCAGCGGGAGGGCGAGGGTCATCGAGATGACCATGCCGGTATTGTTGAAGAACGCCCGCATCGCCGACGCTGCCCCGCGTCGGTCTACGGGTACTGACGCCATGATCGCACTCGTGTTGGGCGGCTGGAAGAGCCCTGACCCAAAGCCGTTCACAAACATCCAGAGCGCAATTACCCAGTAGGGCGTGTCGTACTGCATCAGAGCAAGTCCGGCGAGCCCTGCGACCGAGATGACGAGTCCTGCCGTGCTGATCAGGCGGGAACCGTACCTGTCCGAGAGAATGCCACCGATGGGCCCGGTGATGACAAGGCCGATGGCAAGCGGGGTGATGAGAATGCTTGCCATCAGGGGGTCGTAGCCTTTGAGCCCCTGGAAGAACAGGATCAGGAGCAGCATCACGGCGCCGCGTGCAATGGCGTTGATGAAGGCGCTCATCTGACCGTAGTCTGAATGCCCTGATCGAGAAGAGCGAGAGGTCGATCAGCGGGTGGGGCGTGCTCGTCTCGTGCCGGATGAAAGCAGCGAGAGACACCAGGCCGACTGCGAGACAGAGGAGCATCGGGAGCGAAAAGAGGTCGAAAAGGAATCCCGCGCTGCCGTAGACCGTCAGCGTGAGGAACGCGACGGCAAACAGCATCATGCCCCGGATATCGAACGACTCGGTCGCGGTGAATTTCTCGACCTCGCGGAGCCGGTAATAGGCATAGACCGCCGCGGCAGCTCCCAGCGGAATGTTCAGGAAGAAATTCAGCCGCCAGTCGATGAGTGTCAGGAAACCACCGATTATCGGTCCGACCACAAAAGTTGCTGCCATGATCATTGAGAGGATGCCCATCGCTTTGCCGAGCTCGTGCCTCGGGAAGGCATCGACGACGATGATGACGCCGTTGGCGATGATGATTGCACCTCCGATCGCCTGGAGTACGCGGAATCCGATGAGTTGGGTGACATCGGCGGCGAGCCCGCAGAAAAGTGACCCAATGGTGAAGACGACGAGCCCGGCGATATAGAGATTCCTGCGCCCGTACATATCGGCAAGCCGGCCGCTGGCGGGTGCAAGAATCGTGATGAGGAGCATGTAACTGATGAGCACCCAGGTAACCCCGACAAGGTCGGTCCCGAGGCTCACCATCATCACGGGAAGTGCGATAATGAGTGTGCTTGCGTTGAGTACCCCGAGGAGAGTCCCAAGAGCCGCAATGACCATTGCAATCCACTTGTAACCCTGATCCGGGGTATTCGGAATAACCTGATTTTCCACGAAAAATCGCCTCTTATATGTTGATGTTGCCTGGATGAATAGGTTTCACAGGAGAGTACGGCTGTATAGAGGCGTGTCTGGCAGGTGATGCGTGGGGAGTGTTTCATAGGGATGGATGCGGGAGATTGCCTCCTCTCCGTATGTCTATTTCCCTCTCGTCCCGGAGCAAAGCACTGCCGATCCTTCTTCTCACATCCCGATCACCTGTTGAACTTCTTGTACAGGCGGTTCGCCGCGAATTGGAAGACCAGAATAAAGAGCACCAACATCAGGATATCCAGCAGCGGCGAAAAGAGCGACGTGCCGGTATATGCGTACTCGATCATGTCGTTTCCGTAGGTGAGCGGGGAGAAGAGCGCGATGACCCGGCCGATCTGCGGCATGGCCGATAGCGAGATAAAGACACCGGAGATGAAGATAAGTGGCAGCCTGACCGTATTGAGCATCGACATTACTTCTCCCACGTTCTCGGTAGGGTACGCGGCGAACAAAGTCCCGAGTGTCGCAAAACAGAATGCAGTCAGTACCATGGCGGGTACAAGAACCGGAGCATGGACTATCGGGGTGCCGAACAGGACGATGCCGATCACGAGCGGAAGGCACGCGATACAGAGGCTGTACAGAAAACCACTCATGCTCTCTCCAATGACCAGCGAATTGAGTGAGATCGGTGCCGCGAGCATCCGGTCGAATGTTTTTACCCGCCGTTCGATGGGTATCGAGACCGGTTCTATTGACGAGGCCGAGAACAGAAGTGTGATCGAGATGAGCCCCGGGATCAGGGTGCCGGGCGGGGCGTTCTTCCCGATGGCAAAGGCAAGGAACATGAAGAGCGGGAAGAGGATGCCGGAGACGATGATGTTGGGCTTGATGTAATAGATCTTCATGTCCTTTCTGGCAATCGCCCATGCAGCGGACATCTCCCGGGCAAGACGTTTTGACCACATCTCACGTTCAATCGATGGCATAGACGGCACCTCCTGTCCGCTGCAAGCCGGTCAGACGGATGAACACGTCCTCGAGGCTCGGGCCGAGCGTCGTGATACTAATTACCTTGAGATTGTGAGCGTGGGCGTATGCCATCACGGCATCGATGACTGCAGACGGATCTTCCGTATAGAGCTTGAATTTGTCGCCGGCCTTACGTGCATCGTTCACCATCGGAAACCGGCGAAGGTCGTCCGGCAGGCCCGCCGGAGCGCGGTCGAAGGAGAACTCGATTGACTGCACGCTCTGAATCGTCTTTTTCAGCCGTTCCGGTGCGTCAATGGCGGCAATGCTGCCTGTATTGATGATCGCGACCCGGTCGCACATGACATTTGCCTCCTCGATATTGTGCGTCGTCAAAAAAACCGTGACGCCCTCGCGGACGAGATCCGTGACCACGTCCCGGATGATGAGGTTGCTCTGTACATCGAGCCCTGAGGTTGGTTCGTCCAGGAAGAGCAGGCGCGGACTGTTGACCAGCCCCATCGCGAGCGTCAGCCTGCGTTTCATCCCCTTCGAAAACCCGCGGACCCTATCGTTGCGCCGATCGTATAACCCAAAGAGCGTTAATAACTCTACTGATTTCCTCTCCCGTTCTTTCCGCCCCACATGATAGAGTTCAGCCGAAAACATCATATTCTGCCATGCAGTCAGGTCGTCGTACACATTCGAGGTCTCGGATACGATCCCCATAGACTGTCGTGCGGCGATGGTTTCGCGCTCGATATCGTGGCCGAAGATGGTTGCCGTCCCTGAGGTCGGGCTCGAGATGCCCGTTAGAATACGAATGGTGGTGGTCTTGCCGGCGCCATTGGGGCCCAGAAACCCGAAGATCTCTCCTTCTTCCACTGAGAATGTGATATCGTTGAGTGCGGTGAGAGAGCCGAATTGTTTGACGAGATGAGATACTTCAATTGCCTGCACGAATTTCGATATTTATGGGTTCGTATATATCAATTAGTTGCCTGGTCAACTATGCTCGAATTTTTCCGGATTTGGTTGGGGGGCATGAAGGGTATGAAAAATCAGCGCAATTCATGGAATTCCCAGAAAAAGGAGCAACATCCTGAAATTAATCCCGGCGGTGCTCGACGGGGGACAAGAAGATGGGGCGAAAGACTGAGTCGATATCTGTACCGGTCGTTCATCCTGTTTTGCAACCGGGGATTGCGTCTATGGCGACGATGCCGGTTCTCTTCTCCAAAAATGGAGACGGCCGACGGCATCGTCCTGGATTTGCCGATGTATATCGACAGCGTGACCGCACAACCTGAACGCCTGGATCGACCGATCCATCGCCCGTGTTCCTGTCGAGTGCCCGGGCGACGAAGAGGATGAGAAGATCCCGGGACGGCGAGGGTGCCTGTCTGGGAGAGATAGAGAATCTTCCGCCGTCCATGCACCGAGATACGAAAACCGAAGGAAAGAGATCTCTATCTGGCGCTTTCATCAGCCCGCCGGAGGAATTTCCTGACCGTTTCGAGGTACTCCTCGCTCTTCTCAAGGTGGTGCTCGTGCGAAGCGCCTTCAAAGATCGCGACCTCGGCATTCGGGACGAGGCTCGCATAATAGGCGGTCGTCTTCGGCGATGCCTCGTCGAACTCCCCGCAGGTGAAGAGCACCGGGACGGCGATCCGGCCGAGCCGTGCCGTACAGTCGTACTCCCGGAGCGTCCCGGTCACCGTAAACTCGCTCGGTCCCCACATCTGCTCGTAGACGGGGTGGCCGAGTTTCTCGAACGACCGGTTCAGGCAGTCTGGCCAGGGTTCCATCCTGCAGACGTGCCGGTTGTAGAAGAGCGACATCGCCTCCTGGTACTCCGGGGACGAGAAGTTCCCCGACGCCTCGCTCTCCCTGATGGCTGCTCGGGCACTCTCCGGCAGATCGGAAATGTACTCCTGCTGGTCTTCCGCCCAGCGGGCTGCGCTGAGGCAGGGGCCTGACATTACAAGGCTCCGGACGCCTTCCTGGCCGCCCGCAAGGACGTACTCCGCAACGAGCGCTGTTCCCCAGGACTGCCCGAGGATATGCACCTCGTCTAAACCAAGCGCCTCGCGGACCGCTGCAACCTCTGCGACGGAGCGGTTCACCGTCCAGAGGGACGGATCGTCCGGGCGGTCGGCGTTGCCGCCGCCGAGCTGGTCGTAGAAGATGACCGGCCGCTCGTCGGCGAGGGCTTCGAGCGGTTCGAGGTAGTCGGAGGAGGCTCCTGGCCCGCCGTGGAGCATCAGCAGCGGCGTGCCCTTCGCACCGCTGCCGACGATTCGGTACCAGACATTCCCGCCGGGAACCGGGATGACCCCCCCACGAACTCCGGGTATATTCTCTCTTTTCTGCGATTCATCTCCTCTGGAGCCGGTCGTCAGGATAACGGCTCCGGCGAGCAGCAGGCAGATGCCGCATACACCTATCAGAAGTATCACACTCGATGAATGGTTTGCCATGGGTTTGGCCTCTCCGCCCGGCGCCTGCTGGTCATATGCCGGCTGCGGGCTGATTCCTGAGAAGGAGTGGTCAGGCGGCGGAGAAAAAGGATTCGTTCCGGAGCGTGCGGCTTCTGGAGTGTTTCCGGAAAAAGGAGGTGATCCGTTATCGGGGAGGAGCTGCTGCGAGTTCTATCCGCGCCCGCCGCGACATCTCCTGTTTCACCCGCCGGATATTCTCGGCCTGATCAAGTTTTGCCATATCGCCGCCCACCTGCTGTACCGTGTGCACCACGATCTCGCTCGGCACGCCTCCCGCGTTGACTGCACGCTGGTAGCCGAAGGTCGCCCAGTCGTCGGGAAGGTCGCTGAGCCGCTCGAAGATCATGTTGTGCGGCATGAGATCGATCTGCTTCTCGACGATCCGGTTGACGTAGTCCTTGTTTGATTCAAAGACGATCAGCGGCTCGACGACGTCGGTCTGCATGACCTCCCGCATGTCGCGCTTCTCGTACTTCTGCAGGAGATCGTTGCAGATGGAGAAGTGCGTGATCTCCATCTTCGCGAACTGCTCCCAGATCTGCTTGATCCGTGAGTCCGTCTCAGTTTGAGCGCAGGAGTAGTAGTTATAGGCTTCGCAGAGCTGGATGAGCGCCAGCTTCTCGAGCATCGTCTCGCGCGGGTCACCGAGCAGGCCGGTACTGGGTCACGTGCTGCTCCTCGATCTCCGCGATCTCAGCATAGAGTTTGCGGGCAAGGTCTTCGGGATACATATACCCGTGTGATTTGTAGAAGAGCTCGGTCTGCTGCTCGCCCGAGACGATGGTGATGTAGTTCATCTTCGTCTTGATGTCTGCCGAATTCTTGTCGTAGTGCTTGCGCATGGAATCGTCGGGGTGGCGGTGCTCAATGCTCGTCGGCCTGCCCGGTTTCGCCTCGGTTTTGCCCTGCGTGATCGAGTCGGGGTCGTTTCCCTCGAGGATCTCGAGCAGGCAGCCGTAGCGGTAGAGATGATCGAAGTCCTCAATCAGGGCAAAGTCGAGAACCGACTTGACGTACGGGTCGGGCTCGTTCTTCGCAAGGTTGGCAGTGAGGTCGACCGCCACCTGCTCGTAGCCGATCGTCGTCTCGAGCACGGACTGATCGGCCGGGTTGAGCCAGTTCACCGTCTGCTGCTGCTGCGAATCGGCACGCCGAATGAGAGCAAGTTTTCGCCTAATCTCGGGCTCCTCGATCATCCGCTCCATGGCGTGCGAGGTCAGCACGGCGTTGTTCTCGATCCCGTTCATGAGGATGACCCGCGTTCTGGTGTAGGCGTCGACTGACTGCTTGTCGTACGGGTCTTTGACCATCTCGTTCCAGCTCATGAACTGCTCTTCCATTGGCATTCCGTCCATCTCAAAAGGTTTGAACTGAGCCATACTCTTTTTCCCTCCTGGGCATCCCGGTTCGCCGGATCGCATCGCGGCGGGTGGAGCGGTGAGGATGGGTGATCCCGGCACACACTCCGAAACCTCCGGGGCCTGCCCCCATGCCTGCCAGTGCTGATAAAGTGTTCCCTCCGGGATCGGATAAGGTAGATAAACGGCAGAAATCCGATTGCGCCCTCTGCTCATCCCTGAGAGCCGGATGCCGGGGGTGGCCACTCCCCCTATGCAAGTTGTACACCGTAGGAGCGTGATTCTATGTGGGTTCTTCAAAAATGAGGTGGAGATACAGCGTGTACTGAAGGCGGCTCGGTACGGTTTTTATCGCCGGAACTCCGGCAGCTCGCTTACAGTCCGATCAGGCGCAGGCATGTCCCGAAGGTTAGCCCCGACATTGCCATGGTGGCGGAGAGGGCTGCAAGCGTCACACAGTTGAGCAGGGGACCGATGGCGATAGAGGTATACGTCGGGTTGAGGTGCAGGCGTCGCACCGCCCGCACCGGCGTTGCGGTCGGCGAGATGGCTGGCCGGTACCGTTTGATCTTTACCATACTCATTTCACCCCGTGTGGTCTTCTCATCAGGAGTGCACCTGATGGTATACGGGTTTTCTCTCCGTCCGGATATATATGGGTTTGCATTATCCGGCCCTGCTGGATAATGCCTGGCGAACTGAAATGCGAACGGAAGCACGACGCAGATGGAGAGTCTGTTCTCCCTGCAGATCGATCACGATACGGTTCCCGGGTATGCGGGGTTGCCGCGGATGCGATACCTTTATCAATAGCAAAAGACGCCCGTATATGATGGCAATCAGGAAGCCCCGCACATGAACCGGTTGTTACGTACACTCATCTACGGGGCCGTAGCTCTCGCCGTCTACTCAGGGATCAGCTTCTGGCTCTCCGGGCGGGTAAACTGGGTGCTGGCCGCCGGGACCGCAGTCGGCATCATGCTGGCATCCTATTTCGTCGTCCGGGATCCGGAGGCCCGATCCCCCTAAACCGCCAGGCGGGGGTCGCCCGGAGATCCCGGGATTGCGGAGAAAGGCTTTCCGGAGCGGCGGACGATCTTCGGGGGAGGAGGGATGAACGGGTGCTCGGCAATGTGAAGGCGGAATGGGACAGGCTCCGGACGGTCGTCGTGCATCGGCCGGGAATCGAGATGTTCTTCGGACTGCTGGAGCCGCACGATGCCCTCTACGAACGGGCGTTTAGCCGGTACGAAGCACGGCGCGAGCATGAGCAGATGGAGTACATCCTCAAACGAGAGCTCGGCGTCACCGTCATGCGGCTAAAGGAGACCCTCCTTGCCGCTGCCGATAGGAACCCGGAGTTCCGCAAAAAACTCGTCGATCAGGCATATGAGACCGTCACCTTCTCCGGGAGCCGGGAGGACCTTGCGGCTGCACGAGAGACGTACTACCGGAATGCCGATGCCCTTGACGCACAGCACTTCTTCACCCTTCTCCTCATGCACCCGCTCATCGAACTTGGATCAGACGGAGGAGGGGGTGGTATCCGTCTGGACGAGATGGGGCGCCAGCCGCTTGCGAACCTCTATTTCATGAGGGACCAGCAGGTAGTGACGCCCCGCGGCCTGGTCACATCAAGGATGGCAAAGCCGCAGCGCCAGCGCGAACCCATGATTACGAAACTCCTCTGGGAAGTCCTCGGCCTTCCCGTCCTCACCGCGATCCGGCCGCCCGGAACCTTCGAAGGCGGGGATTTCATGCCGATGAATGAGTTTGCGCTCATCGGGCTCGGCAACCGGACAGATCGCGCAGGAATCTCGCAGTTTCTCGCCGCCGATCCCGGGTTCGACGAGGTCGCCGTCGTTCACCAACCCGCACACCCGCTTATCCCGAGCGATCGCCCCGACCCTATGATCACGATGCACCTTGACACCTACTTCAATGTCGCCTCGAGCAGTGTGGTCATCGGGTCGGAACCGCTGCTGAAGAGGGCGAGCGTGGAGGTATGCCACCGCACAGGTCCCGGAACATACGAGTGCATGGGTCCGGCGACCGACCTTGCCGCCTACATTCGGGAGAAGGGATTTACCGTCATCGACCTTTCGACGCTCGAGCAGCTCTCCTACGCACCGAACGTCCTCTGTATCCGTGACGGGATCATCCTCACTGTCGAAGGGGAGCGTATCATGAAGACAGTCCTTGAAAACCTCGCGGAAAAAGCATCCGCCGATCCGCTCCGCTATGGGGCACTCCTATCAGAGGCTATGGCCGATTACCGGCATATCCGGAGCGAGGGGCAGTTCTTCCCCCATAAGAAGGAGTTCTACGAGCACGACATCGAGATCTACCCGCTGAAGCTCGAGAATCTGACCGGTGGTTACGGGGGGCCGCACTGCATGACCTCCGTCCTCGAGAGGCGGTGATGCATGATGGAAAAATGCGTCCTCATCGCACTCGGCGGCAACGCCATCCTGCGGCACCAGGATACCGGCACGGCAGAAGAACAGTTTGCCACCGTCCGGCGGACGTGCCGGCAGATCCGGGAGATCATCGAGGACGGCTATACCGTCGCCATCACTCACGGCAACGGCCCGCAGGTCGGCGACATCCTGCTGAAGAACGAGCTTGCACGGGATACGCTCCCGCCGATGCCGCTTGATATCTGCGGTGCCGAGAGCCAGGGAATGATCGGTTATATGCTCCAGCAGTCGATGGATCGGGAACTGGCAGAAGCAGGGCTTCGCATACCGGTCGTCACCGTGCTCTCTCAGACACTCGTCCGCCGGGATGATCCGGCGTTTAACAACCCTGCAAAGCCGATAGGGCCGTACTACACGGCGATGCAGGCATCGCGGCTTTCGGAGGAGAAGGGATGGCGGATGGCGAACGAACCGGGGCGTGGGTATCGCCGGGTGGTTCCCTCACCCGAACCGGTCGCCCTCGTCGAAGCCGGTGCCATAAAGACGCTCGTTCGCCTCGGAACGATCGTCATCGCCTGCGGAGGGGGAGGCGTTCCGGTGGTCGTCGGCGATGCGGGTCTCCGGGGGGTGGAGGCGGTCGTGGACAAAGACCATACGGCAGCGCTCTTCGCTGCGCTTATCGACGCGGACGACCTGCTGATTCTGACCGACGTGGAGAAGGTAGCACGGAACTTCGGCAGACCCGATCAGGTCGACCTCGACACCCTGACAGTTGCCGGGGCGAAGGAATATCTCAACGGAGGGGAGTTTCCGCCGGGAACGATGGGGCCGAAGATCGAGGCGGCGATCCGCTTTGTCGAGTCGGGGGGAGAGCGGACGATCATCACTTCCCTTCCCCGCGCGCGTGACGCGCTTGCCGGCCTTGCGGGAACAACCGTCTCGAGGTGATGTATTTTTTGATCTCGCCGGTTTTAAGCAGATATTTCTCTGCTGCCGGGAGAGCGAACTTTTATCTCTACGACCCCCTATACCGCCCCTCCGGTGAGAGATTATGGCAGAGGTATACGGTAACTTCTGGACGGGTGTAGTGGTAGGCTGGATTGTAATGGTCATTCTCGGGGCTCTGCTCCCGGTACTCGGCCCGATAATCGGCGGATTTGTAGCCGGTTGGATCGCCAGGGGCGGAACAGGAGGGGGCGCGAAGGCCGGGGCGGTCGCAGGCATCTTCGGTGCCATCGTCATTGCCGTCATCCTGATCGTCTTCGGCACTGCCCTGCTCGGAGGAATCGGATTCCTTGCAGGTCTCGGGACGTCCATCGTGGTCATCATCTCGACGTTCCTGTACTTCGGCATCCTCGGCCTTATCGGCGGCGCCATTGCGGGAGCGGTACGGACGACCTGATCCCGGTCAGATCCTTCGCGCAGAGATTGACGGATGGTGCGGATCTATCGTCCGCACCGTCTATTATACGGTTTTAAAGGTCATCTTCGCGCAGGATCTCATCTTCTCCGCAACTGGCCAAACCCTCGGGGGGCGCCTGCGGAGCGCTGAGAGCACGATGCTCCGGCTCTCCCTCCGGAGGCGGTGAGCCCCGCTCCCTTCAGGCGGCGAAACCTGCACCTCGCTGCATTCTGCACATCCAGATATACGCGATAACGGCCACGACCTCGACGAACAGGACGTAGGTGACGATGTGGGCGACAGAGATCTCGTAGAGGACGCCCATCACGACGCTGCCCATGAACCATGCCGTGCCGAAGACTGCGTTCAGGATACTCGTATGCCTGACCCCGCCGGTCTACGTGGTGACGTCTGCAATCGTCGCCCTGATGGCTGGCTTGTAGATCCCGATCCCCAGATCAGCGCCCCTGCAAGAACGAAGCCGATGCCGGGCGCGAAGGCCAGGATCGCGGTGAATATGCTGATCATAGGGATGACGATCAGCGTCCGCGCCCCGAAGCGGTCGTAGACTCTTCCGGTGGCGAGTGCGACGATAACCGAGACGACCATCGCAACTGCATACAGGAGAGGTATCCCGGCGTCGGGGAAGATGGCCTCTGTCTTCAGGTGGTATGATATGAGGGGGAAGTTTGCAAACCCGGCCATGCCGAGGAAGATGAAGGTCGCATACGGGAGAAGGTCGGGGAGATCGCCTCCCGTGCTCCCGGGTGCAGGAGGGGTGCGGCTCGTTTCGAGGCGCCGGGGTTTCGGAACTGCCGCCTGTGCGGCAACGAGGGTGATGAACAGGAAGACCAGCGGGACGCCGAGGATAAGAAATCCCTGCCCGTAGCCTCCGGTCAGGTAGACGGCGGCCGCCAGGGTTATGGGGCCGATGATCGCCCCGATCTGATCGAGGGCTTTGTGCACGCCGAATCCCCACCCGCGCCCTATCACTGTCGTGGCATGCGAGAGCATGGTATCCCGTGCCGGCGTCCGTATGGCCTTGCCGACCCGCTCGAGGATGATCAGCATGCAGCCTCCCAGTTCTCGACGAGAGCCAGAAGAGGGATTGCAATGAGCAGCCCGTAGCCGATAAGCGCCATCGTCCAGTAGTGGCGGCTCTGGTCGACGTACACTCCGGTTGCAAAACGGAGTGCATAGCCGACGAACTCTCCAAGCCCTGCGACGAGCCCGACGACGGCGGCACCGGCGCCAAGGAGATCGAGGTAGGTTCCGGTGGCGCTCCGGGCTCCGTTGGAGACAAGACTCCCGCAAAGGCTCACGACCCCGAGGAGAATGATGAGCCGAAATGATAGATCTTTGAGTGCTCCGGAAGACGGTCTCCTGCCGCCAGCCATCACGCCCCTCCTTACGAAGTCTCTCTACTTGAGTGTATATGGCCGCCTACCGGGATGCAGCATGATACACCACACCGAATGCCTCGCCCCCTGCGCTGCCCGCCCTTTTATACGGGGAGAAGGCGTATCTAATCGCATCAAATAGAATGATCCTCTGCACGGGATCTGTTATCAGGGAGGAGGAGAGGTTATGGATCAGTCCATGGCACCATCATATTCACGCACGCTCATTCTTATTCTTGTCACCATCGCCACATTTCTAAACCCGTTCACCGGTTCTGCTATCAACCTCGCTCTCCCCGCCATCGGGTCGGAGTTTACCGTCGATGCGGCCACCCTTGCATGGGTATCGAGCTCGTATCTCCTCGCTTCCGTCATCTTTCTCCTGCCTGCTGGCCGCCTCGGGGACTCCCGGGGGCGGATCCGGGTCTTCCTCTTCGGAACCGTCGTCTACACGGCAGGCTCCCTGCTGACCCTGCTCACCGCATCGATAGAGATGCTCCTCGTCTTCCGGTTCCTGCAGGGAATTGGGGGCGCGATGATCTTCGCAAACAGTGTGGCGCTCATCACCCATCTCTACCCCCCCGGAGAGCGGGGATACGCCATCGGTATCAACGTGACGGCGGTCTATGCAGGCCTCTCCCTCGGCCCGTTCCTCGGCGGCCTCTTCACCCAGTTTTTCGGGTGGCGGAGCATCTTTCTCGTCACTGCCGTGATGGCGATACCGGTGCTGCTCTACGCCGGAAAGTTCCCTGCCTTCTTGAACGAGCGACAGCACGCTCACTTCGACGTCCCCGGTCTGCTCCTCTCGTCGGTCTTCCTCTTCTGCTTCTTCATTGGGCTCACCCTGGCGACCACGGTCGCGGGGATGGTGCTCCTCGCCGTCTCGCTTGCCCTCGGCATCGCTTTCTATCTGGTCGAAAAACGGCAGCCTTCCCCGCTTCTCCCGATATCGATCCTCGAAGAGAACCGGGTCTTCGCCTTCTCGAATGCAGCTGCGCTGATAAACTACAGCGCCACTTTTGCGGTAGCCTTTCTCCTCTCGCTCTACCTCCAGTACATCCGGGGATTTGAGCCGGCGGCTGCGGGAGCGCTCCTCCTGATCCAGCCGGTCATACAGGTCTTCGTCGCCCCCGTCTCCGGCCGCCTCTCGGATCGGATGCTGCCGGGCTACGTCGCCTCGATAGGTCTTGCCGTCTCGGCCGTCGGTCTCTTCGGCCTCTCGCTGCTCACCCCGGAGACGCCGATCGAGGCGATCGCCGCCCTGCTCCTGATCGTCGGTATCGGCCTCGGTCTCTTCTCCTCTCCGAATACAAATGCCGTCATGAGTAGCGTGGAACCCCGCTCCTACGGCAGCGCATCCGCGATGGTGGCGACCATGCGGTCGTTCGGGATGATGGTGAGCATGGGAACGGTCATGGTGATCTTCGCCGTCATCATGGGCGGAACGACGGTAAGCCCCGAGATCTTCCCGGAGTTTCTGGCGAGCATGCAGGTGAGTTTCACTGTCTTCTTCGTCCTCACCGTCCTCGGTATCTTCCTCTCCCTTCAGCGGAACCGGACTGCCGCAGCCGAACCGTAAATGAGGTTTCGTTGGTGTCGACGGGTGGAAGTGGCGTAAAATCGATAGCCCCCGGATGGTTACGCCGATCCAGGATGGGAACGGTTAAACCTCTGCGTGTCCTGTGATCAGATATCGAATGGAGCTCGTGATCGGGAAGATGGGAGACCGCGAGATTGCGGTCGATGCCCAGGAACTTGTGACGGGGCGTACCTGCATCATCGCGCAGTCCGGGGCAGGAAAGAGCTGGAGCATTGCCGTTCTCTGCGAACAGCTCTGCAAGGCTGGTATCGGGTTCTGCCTCATCGATACGGAAGGGGAGTACAGCTCCCTGAAAGACCGGTTCGACCTGCTCTGGGTTGGTTCGGGCGACGACTGCGATGTGGATATCGAACGGGTCGACCTTCCGGAGCTGATGGGAAACGCCATCCGATCGGGCACTGCGGTGATCTACGACGTCTCTGAGACGGCTATGCAGGAGAAGGTTGCCGAGTTCACCACGGTACTCTACGATCTCGAATCAGGACTTCGAAAACCGTATCTGCTCATCGTTGAAGAGGCGGACAAGTTCATCCCCCAGTCGGGCGAGTCGATCAAGAAGATCGAGGAGATCTCCCGCCGGGGCAGGAAGCGGGGGCTCGGCCTTCTGGTCGCGACCCAGCGCCCGTCGCTCGTCGTCAAGAACGTCCTCTCGCAATGCAACAACCAGATTATCGGGAAGCTCTCCATCGAGAACGATCTCAAGGCGGTGAGTGTCTTCTTCGGGTCACGAAAAGAGGTCGAAGAACTTTCGACGCTTGAACCGGGTGACTTTTTCGTGATGGGGGGAATTTCGCGGGAAAAGGTGAAGATGAAGTTTGCGGGACGGGAGACCGAGCACCGGGGACTGACCCCGACGCTTTCGCCTGCGAAGTCCAGCCGGCAGAAGAAGCCCCGCCCGCCGCCGGCACCGCCGGTTCAGGCAACCGCTCCACGTCCAGTGGCGACAGGGCCTTCCGGAGGCGAGGCAATCGTTCCCGTCCTGATCCGTGAAGAGGCGATCGATATCGCGAAGGGAAAACGAAGGCGTAGACTCCCGTTCCTCGAGCCTGAGGAGCGGATCGTTGCTGCGGAGACGGTCTACTGGCCGCTTGCACTCGTCGAGGTGCGGTACATCGGCGGCCTGCTGCGGAGATCGACCAAGGCCGCATCGTTCCTCATCGAGCTCGTCTCCGGGCAGTTCGCCTCGGTGAGCCGCGGCATGAAGATTATGCCCGGCGTCGCCGAGCTCGTGGGGCTTGACGAGACGGCGGTGAGAGCGATCGCCCACCTGCCGTCAGGGGGCTCGACGCTCCCCGAGATGGAGGCTGATCTCCGCCAGCCGCCCACTGTGGTGAAGAAGGCGGTGAAGGAACTTGAGAAGCGAAAGCTCGTCACCGAGGTGAGGGCGCCGGGCGAGGCAACCCTCTACATGCCGCTCCTGCTCCACGAGATTCCGCGGCTCTCGTCCCTGCGCCAGAGCCTGGAGGTGAAGACTGAACCGCTCCGGGAACCGGGAAGACCGGCAGAGATCCGCGAGGCCGACCTTCGTGGGCTCCTCAAAGCGATCGAGCCGACGCTCGAGATCACGGGGTGGAGGGCGGTCTACTATCCGGTCTACGAGATCCGGCTTGTTTCGTCGGACGGAGGGCGAACGCTCTTCCTCGACGGCATCTCCGGTAAGGAGCTGCCTCTCCCGCCCCGCCGGGAGCGCTGACGGAACCAGAGTCTTTATCTGGAGATACGGGCAAACAGCAGATTTACTGACCTGACCTGCGTCGGGTTACTGGAAGATGAGGTATATGGACAGATGGAAGTGCACAAAGTGCGGCTACGTCTACGATCCGGTATATGGCGACCGTGATGGTGGGATAGCGGCGGGAACGGCTTTTGAGGATATTCCCGGGACATGGAAGTGCCCCCGATGCGGCGTTGGGAAGAACAAGTTTGTGAAGATCGAACCGAAGTGAGAGGCAGGTCGGAATGCAGAGAGCGCTGATCGGAACCATCGCGTTCTGTCTGCTCCTGCTACTCATCTGCGGTGCTGGGTGCATCGGGCCTCAGGCGCAACCGCCTGCACCGACGCCTGACTTTCAGGCAGAGTCGGTGGGGTACAACGACCGGATTATCTTTCAGTTCGTCCCGGATACCGGAACCCCTGCGACCTACTTTGTGACCTACGAGATCACGCGGAACGGCACCACGGTGAGGTCGGAGACGCAGAGCGTCTACAATGCCGTCGATCGGACCACTCCGATCGTGTTCACCGTCCAGCGTGAACCCGGTGACTCCGTCGCGATCGAGATCACCATCTTCAATGCGGACGGACGGGAGGTCTACGCGAGCGAGATCACGGTGCGGAGCGGCATGGGTGATGAAAGCGTCGTTACGGAGAGCGCCGTGACCTCGGGAAGGACACTTCCCTGATCTCTTCTGCTCCTACCGATTCGTGGCAGGAATGTGATCGCAAAAGATCTGTTGTTCTCATTTTATGCGGCAAAGACATGAACGGCCGAGGCTTTGAACGTAGCGTAGACGTTTTCCCCCACCGCGAGGTTCATCGCGGCAACGCTCTGCGGTGTGAGCACGCCGATCAGAGGCTCCCCGATATCGATTATGATCCATGAGAACATCCCGTTTGGCCGGATATCAGTTATTACTCCCCGGTATGAGTTCCGTGCACTGGATATGATCGGTTCGGTCGAGATGATCACCTCTTCCGGCCGTATCCCGACGATGACCTCCCCCTCGATATCGGTCAGTGCGGTGACGGTGATCCGTCCGAGGTCGATGGACGCCTCGGTACCGCGAACGGTTGAGATTCCCCTGACCATATTCTCCATCCCGGTGAAATTTGCGATGAATTCCGTATGCGGCCGCCTGAAGACCTCGTCGGGCGTCCCCACCTGGACGACCGTGCCGTTCTGCATCACGGCGGCACGATGAGCCAGCGCGAAGAGGTCTTCAAAGTGGTGAGTAATATGAATGACGGTGATCTTCGTCATCCGGTGGATCTGAATCAGTTCCCGGCGCAGCCGTTCCCGGGTGGTGGCGTCCAGTGCACTGAGCGGTTCGTCGAGGAGGAGAATCCTGGGTTTGATGATGAGGGCACGGGCGATTGCTGCCCGCTGCTGCTCTCCGCCGGAGAGCGTGCCCGGATACCGGTGGAGCAAGTGCCCGATACCAAGCATCTCCACCGCCTCCCTGACCTGTTCCCGGATTGCCGCCGGATCGATACTCCTCTGCCGGAGTCCGAATCCGATATTCTCCTCGACCGTCAGGTGGGGAAAGAGCATGTAGTCCTGGGTACACCATCCCCACTCCCCGCTCTTTCGGCTCCATCCGTGAGATCTCATGCCCACCCATGGTGATGCTCCCCGCGTCGGGAGCGTGGATTCCCGCGATCGTTTCGAGGAGGATGGTCTTTCCGGCACCGGTAGGCCCAAGGATGATGAAATACTCGCCGTCCTCGATGGAGAGGTTTACGTCGGTGAGGGAGAAACTGCCGAGGGTTTTAGCAAGTCCGGTAATCTGCAGCATTTGTGCCCCCCTACCCCTAGAGTATCCTCGTCCCGTCGCCGTAGCGCTCGAAGATCAGAAGCGAAGCGAGAGCAATACCGATAAGGATGATCGATGCGGCGATGGCCTCGTTCAGTTCCCCGGTGGATATGTTCATGTAGACGGCGATCGGCAGGGTTTCCGTCTTCATCGTTGTAGCCCCTGCCAGGAGAAGCACCGCCCCGAACTCCCCGATGGATTTTGACCAGGTGATGACCAGACCCGCAATCAGCCCTTTTGTTGCGAGGGGAAGCGTGACCTGCCGGAATGCGCCCCAGTCGGAGCACCCGAGTGTTCGGGCGACGTATTCGTAGCGGGGATTGATCATCTCGAAGGCGGAACGGGTGACCCGGATCATGTAGGGAACGTTCACGAAGAACTGCGCCACGACGATGGCGGTGACGGTGTACACGATATCGATGCCTGAAGCCCGTAGCACCGTCCCGACGAGGGACGGGCCGAAGAAGATCAGCAGGGCAACACCCGCCACGAGCGGTGGGAGAGACAGAGGGAGATTCACGATGACGTTGGCAAGCGATTTTCCAGGGAACGAGAATCGGGTCATTGCATAGGCGACCGGAACTGCTATGAGGACGCAGAGTGCGGTGGAGACGGCTGAAGTGACCAGTGAGAGGCTCGACGGCGAAGAGGATCTCCGGAGACGTGAGGCTCGCCATGAGGTGCGACAGCGGCGGATAGAGGGCGAGCCCGCCGATGACGGCGGCTATAAAGATGACCAGGGCAGCCGATATCGCAAGAAACGTTGTGGAAAAGATGGTTGAGCCGGTGAATCTCCAATGTAATCTGCCCATATGCCTAGCCCTGCAGCATTCTGCTTAGTTCTGCAATCCGGTCGCTGTGAGCCGGGGTGTGGGCTACTCCGGGGGCCATGCAGGGGTACTGCTCCCTGCCGCTCATGGTTCGATCCCTGCATACGTCGGGTCAGGGTAGGTCGGGAAGCCGTGTTTGGCGAATACTGCCTTTCCTTCGTCGGAGGCGACGAAATCAACAAACTGCCCGGCAAGATCCTGCTTCTTCGTGAAGGTGGTCGTGCCGATGGGAACGATCAGCGCCATGTTGTCCTCCAGCGGGAGCTGGATGGCCTCCATCGTTTCGAAGTTCATTTTATCGATGGTAATGAGCGTGGCGTCGGCGGTGCCCATGTTCATCGCTACGACGAGTTCGTTGATGGTGGGTGCGCGGAGGATGACATTCCCCTCAACTGCGTCCTCTATTCCATATTTTTTGAAGAGTTTGTCCCCTGCCTTGCCGATGGCGGTCTCATTGATTCCCCCGAGCGCAACCCTGATGCCGGGCATCGTGAAGTCCTCGATGGTCGTGATGTTTTCCGGATTGCCCTTTGCTACGGCGATCACGGGAACGTGGTAAGCGACGTACTGCATCTGGTCGCTCACGAGACCCTTGTTCACGGCGATGGCATAGTCCGGTGTGCCTCCGGGAATAAAGACGTCGCCTTTGTGTGAGAGTTCCATCTGCGTGATGAGAGACTCCGGAGCCTGCATAGGTGCACTCAATGGTAACGCCGTATTTTTCCCCGAACACGGAGCCGATCTCCTGCACTGGCGCTTTCAGTCCTGCGCCGGAATAGACGAAGAGTGTCTCGCCGGTGATCCCAGTGGTGACCGTCGGCTGCGTGCCGGTGCATCCTGCAAACAGGATACATCCGGCAAGGATGACCATGAGAATAATAAGGGTGTTCTGTCGTTGCATATGAATCACGTCGAATGAAATCAATCTTACAATTTCATTTGGTGAAGGATGTCTATTAAAGTTTTATATTTATATTTTACAATTTAGTGTTGTAAACCATTATTATTTAATTACGATTTCGATCCATTTGCCTTGCCGTTCAGGTCAAGACTACCCTTGCATGCCCATTATCCGGGTCGAATCCGCTGGAATTTCAACCCTCACAGAAGCCCACAGACAGCCGATCCCGGGTCGAGGCAGGGGATCCCTCCTCCCCAAATTACTGTCGCTCATATTGCCGTTATAACTCAATATTCTTGCCGTCTTTATGGAATCTGGGCGATATTATCCGGAGAATACTTTTGCTGAAATCCGGCACCTGAAGTCAGTGTTAAAATCGGAAAATAACGATAATCCGACCGCCCTTCAGGGCAGAGTGAGGGTGGTATCCCCTCACCCGGGTGCCGGAACACCGCCCGCCCCGGCCATCCCGAGCACCACCGTCAAGTGCCTACCTGCTTGAAACGGCGCCGGTTGACGATGACGCAGGCGATTTTATCACTCTGGAGGAACCGATGCCTCTCTGCATCCTGATTTCAGCGATGAATTCTTCGATGCGACCGTTGTCGATCTGCGCGGATTTTCCTTTATAAATGTTCAGACCGCTCACAGACAGCACTGCCGGGCTCTGCATGAAAGAGAGAACAGAAGAGAGTATGCTTTTTCAGCGACGGAAACCTGAATGATGAACGCCGAGGGGGAGATTTGAACTCCCGAGGTGCCAAGCACCAGCGGCTTTCGAGGCCGCCGCCTTCCCGGACTAGACTACCTCGGCTTACGTCACGGGCTTATTATTTTTCTCTTCGACACCTATAATGGTATCGAATTCGATGATCGCAGACTGATCATCATCCCCTGAAGGGTGCGTGCTCATCTACGCTGCCAGCATCGGCGAAACCTACGAAGAAGCCCTGCTCTCGTACAGTATCAATTTCGCTACGGTTCTCATCTTCTCCGAGGGCAGGAGCCTTGCAGAGGGAAAAAATGAGGAAGGCGAAGTTGATATCTTCCTGACCGGATCTGCGTGGGTAAGATTATCCCATCCCTGGAGCGCCGCTGCTTCCGGACTGGGTGATCATCATGTCGTCGACACGGATGAGCAGGCTTGCGGTCTCCGCGCCGCTCTTGATCGCCTGGGTCTTCACCCTGAGGGGCTCGATGACACCTGCAGCCTTCATATCGACAATCTCGCCGGTGTAGACGTCGAGGCCGGCATACCTGTTCCCTTCAGAGTGTGCCGTCTTGAGCGCCACCAGCTTGTCGATGGGGTCGAATCCTGAGTTTTCCGCGAGGGTGCGGGGGATGACTTCGAATGCGGATGCGAATGCTTCGATGGCGAGCTGGACACGTCCGCCGACGGTTGCCGCGTAGTCGCGGATGCGGAGCAGGAGTTCGGTCTCGACCGAACCGCCGCCGACGACGAATTTTCCGTCTTCGAGGGCATCTTCAACGACACGGGCGGCGTCGTAGACCGCACGCTCAAGTTCGTCGAGGAGCAGGCTGGGTGCTTCCCCGCAGCAGGATCGTGACGGCCTTTGCGTTCTGGCAGCCTGACAGGATGGTGAGGTCGGCATCGGCGAGCTCCCCCACTTTCTCGGCGCGGCCGAGCGTCTCGGAGGTGAGTTCGTCGGGTTTGTTGACAATCGTGGCGCAGGTCGCCCGGGCGGCGTACTTCAAGTCCTTCTCGGGGACGTTCTCAAATGCCATGACGCCCTTCTTGCCGAGGTAGAACTGCACGGCGTCTGCGATGCCCTTCTGGCAGAGCACGACGTTTGCGCCGGTTCCGACAATCGTGTCGGCGAGTCTCTTTAAGGCTTCCTGCTCCTGCTCGGAGAACGCCTTCACCTGGTCTGCGGAGGTGATCTTGATCTTGGCCTTCATCTGGGTCTTGGTGATCTCGAGCGGCGTCGCGATCAGAGCGACCCGTGCATCCGTGACCGTGCGGGGCATCTGTTCGCTGACACGCTTCTTGGCGATGACGGTTCCGCGAATAGACTCGGCGTCGTCCATCCGCTCGCCGACCTGCGTCTTGATCATCACGTCGTCCTCATCGACGACGATCCTGCCGGCATCGGTCTTCTCCGCAACCTGTGTCACGGCGTCCACGACGATCTCACTGAGTTTTTCCTTCACTGCCTCGATGGACTTGCCGGTCATAGCGGTATCGGCGATCCTGATGAGGTTCTTGCGGTCGTCAAATCCGATCGTGATCGCAAGATCGTCGAGGATCTCCATAGCCTTGTTCATGCCGAGCAGGTAGCCGTGGGAGATGACGGTGGGGTGAATCTCCTGGGTGAGGAGCCCTTCCGCCGCTTCCATCAGGGAACCGACGAGGACGGTTGCGGTGGTGGTGCCGTCTCCGACTTCGTTATCCTGTGTCTCTGCGACCTCGACGACCAGTTTCGCAGCCGGGTGCTGCACCGATATTTCATGAAGGATGGTCGCACCGTCGTTCGTGATCACCACGTCGCCGGAGGGGCTTACGAGCATCTTATCCATGCCCCGGGGGCCGAGCGTTGTGCGTACGGCGGCAGCGATAGCCTTCGCTGCCATAATGTTCGAGCGCTGAGCCTCGTGGCCACGAGTGCGCTCCACATTTTCCCGTAAAATAATAATGGGTTGTCCAGCAAGCATCAATAAGTCCTCCTTTTACCGTAAGGTTTGAATTGAGGTTCTATATATGCATATCGATGGGGTGTCCACCATGCGGGGTGTGAGCAGCGGATGGAATACATCTGCACTATATCGGAGTCCTCTAGTCAAGTCTGGTGATCCTGAAGAGAGAATGCACCGGAACGCCTTCGATCTCCCGGAGACTGCGTTTGTCGAAGAGTACCCATATGGCAAGGGGCGTCGCCCCATGCCGGCGGAGATACTGGACAGCTTCGCTCAATGTCCTGCCGGTCGTGATCACGTCGTCGATGATGATGCACCGCTGACCGTTCACGCCCGCAAAGGTTCCGGAAAGAGAGCCTGCCGGGTTCTCGCCGTGGCTGTGCTTGGCAGGATGGTAGATGGCAATATTCAGCCCCTCCTCCGCGGCGATGAGCGTAGCAAGCGGCACTCCGGAGATTTCGACGCCGACGACCACATCGGGGAGTTCGGGGACGGTGCGGGACTGCCCCCGCCCGGCATCACCGAGGTACAGGAAGCGTTTGAGCATTACCATCCCCATATCGTTCAGCAGTGCCGCCTGTCCGCTCACCGTCGTCCAGTCGATATGGACGTCTTTCGGGACGTCGGCATCCTTCGGCTGAGTGAGCAGCCAGGTGACCGTCTCCATGGAGAGGCTCAGCTCGTCGGCGATCTGGTTCGGACTATGCGCCTCTGCCTGGAGTGTTTTTGCCTTTTTTATCATCTCATCGAGCGAGGACATGGAAAAGAGATTTCCGGCGATCTATTTAAGTTTTCTTTTAATTGCTGCCCCGCATACCGGGCACTCCCCCGCCTCGCGGTAGTACCGGCCGCACCCGCTGCACCGGAAGCGCCACCGGACCGGCCGTGCCGAACGCTGGTGGATGCTCCGGGTGGTGACCTTCAGGCGGTGGGCGACGTTCTGGATGGCGAAATCGTCGGTCACGAGCACGGCCGAGAGTTCAAGCGCCAGGGTGAGGATCTCCCGATCGGTTCCGGAGAGCCTCTCCGCATCCCCGCATTCCGCTGCCGCCGTCTCCACCGCGCCGCGGTAGCGTTCGTCCGGCTCCCTGACGACGAGCCCCGTTGCCAGGAGCGCCTCATAGCGGCATTTCGATCGGAGATCGACGAGTTCAGCGACGACCGACGGGGTGGTGTACACCTCTCCGGTAACGGGAAGATCGGAGAAGAAGACCGAGGTATCGAGGACGGATATCATGCTTCAAACCTAACGAGGGTGGTGCTCCTGCGGCAGCGGATGGGATACCCGAACTCTTCGAGGAGCCAGCAGACCGTCTCCGCGTGAAGCGAAAGCGTATGGGTGCTGTACGTACCGCCGTAGGTCGCGAGGTAGACGAGGAGCTGGTCGGCGAGATAGACGTCCACGGTCCCAGGCTGCTCCATCTCACGAAGCAGCCTCTTGGCGGCAGTTCTCCCGACATCCTCTGCGGGGAGGCCAGGCCTCCCGAGCGCACTGCCGCCCTTCGCCCCTGCCCAGACGGTGATCGAACTGCCGGTGCTCGCCCCATCTCTTCGTGCATCGAAGATGGCAGGAACTGCCGGCATCCCTGCTTCGGCAAGGAGGTCTCAGGGCAGCATCGGCCTGCCGGCGGATGACGTGGTCCGGGAGGTTGGCCGAGCAGGAAGCGATCCCGTAGGACAGGGCATCGCCAGCCGGCATTATCGGCGAGAGGCGTGATGGCTTGACGCTGACCGTGACAAGCCCGCCCCCGCGGGGGAAGTAGCCCCGCTCCGCTACCTCGATCCCGACGGCTGCCCCGTGGCACCGGAGCACGCCCGCAAGCAGATGGTCAACGTAATCGATCGTCGGGCTCCACGCCACCTCAGTCCCGCCCGTGACCGTCAGACTCCCACCGACAGAGAGTGCCACCGGGAGCCAGGCCTGCAGGACGAGCGGGATGCTTCCCGCCGTATCAATCCGGACGGTGCTCTCCCTGTGGGTGGGCTTCCCGGGAGAGAAAACGAGCCTGTCGCTCCCTGGGGTGAGCCCTTCCGTCGTGGCGTCCGTAACCGCCGCCACCGCCTGCACCGCAGCGATATGCTGGGGGGCAAGTCCGGGGTTTTTCCTCCCTGCACGTATCCGCTCTATCGTAACCGGCGTTGCCGAGAGTGCCGAGAGTGCGACGGCGGCGCGGAGGATCTGGCCGCCCCCTTCGAGGTGCGATCCGTCGATAGTCAGCATTGCCGGAGCCTTTCTGCGATTGCGCCTGCCGCGGAGATGCAACTCGTGGCGTTCTCGTAGGTATCGCTCGATGCGACCGAGGCGACTCCTGCCGCCCGGAGTCGGGCATAGGCGCCGCTCGAGAGGACGCCGTGGACGCAGACGGCGTGAACAGCAGTTGCCCCCTGCCGGTAGAGCATCCCTGTGGCAGTGGCGAGCGTGCCCCCGGTGGAGATGATGTCGTCGACGATGACAACCTCACGGGATGCGGCGGGGAGTGTCTTTGGCTCCATCCTGACCGTATCTCCGGAGAGACGCGTCTTCTCGAGGTGATCGGTGTCCCACCCGCCGACAGCCGCTACGTCCGCCGCAAATCCTGCTGCACCGTCATCGGGCGCGAGGATCAGGGGATTTTTGATCCCGAGATTGCGGATATATCCGCCGACTGCCGGAGCGATGGAGATGTTCGTCGCCGGGGCATCGAAGTACCTGGAGTACTGCCGGATCGTGGATGTTCACAACGAAGATGCGATCGACACCCCGGGAGAGTGCCCGTGCGACTGCCCGGGCGCTGATCGGCTCTCCGGCCGTGAACCTCTTGTCCTGCCGGGCGTAGCCGAGGTAAGGGAGCACGAGTGTTATCCGGGACGTATCGCATGCGTCGATAGCAAGCAGGGTCTGCACGAGAGCATCGTTGTCGACGACGCTTGCGACGATGATCGTCTCCTCATCGATCTCCCCTGCTCGGAGGTACAATTCCCCGTCCGGAAAGCGGTTAAATTTCGTATCGAGAAGCTGATATCCCGTGATTTCCGAAACTCTTGCTGCAAGCACCTGAGACCGTTCTGTACTGATAATCTTCATTCCTCACCTTTTGCTGAAAGTACTTAAACTATCATGAATAAATTATATAAGTACCATGGCAGCAAAGAGGTAAACTCGACGATGGATCCAACCACAACACAAGATATTCCCGACATTGAGCTCACGAGCGATGAACTGGCTGACATTGACGTCTTTGCCGGTCTCGAGCTGAGCGCATCGTCCGATATCGAAGTGCCCCCAAAGCTCATCGATCAAGTCATCGGTCAGGAGCATGCCACCGAGGTGATGAAGAAGGCTGCAACCCAGCGGCGGCATGTGATGATGATCGGCAGCCCGGGAACCGGAAAGTCCATGCTCGCTAAAGCGATGGCTGAACTCCTCCCGAAAGAGGAGATGCAGGACATCCTTGTCTATCCGAACCCTGAAGACTCAAATAACCCGATAATCCGAACTGTACCTTCCGGAAGAGGGAAACAGATCGTCAATGCGCACAAGATGGAGGCGCGAAAGAAGCTCCAGATGAGAAATACCCTCATCATGCTCCTCCTCATCGGTATCGTCGGCTACGCGCTCATAACCTACCAGTGGCTGATGGGTATCATCGCAGCGGCATTCGTCTTCATGGCACTGCGCTACTCGACGCCGCGCGAGGATGCGATGGTGCCGAAACTGCTGATCAACCACGATGCAAGCAGCATAGCCCCGTTCATCGATGCGACCGGGACCCACGCAGGAGCACTCCTCGGCGATGTCCGGCATGACCCGTTCCAGAGCGGTGGGCTTGAGACGCCGTCGCACGATCGCGTCGAGGCAGGGGCCATCCACCGGTCGCACGGCGGTGTCCTGTTCATCGATGAGATAAACACGCTGACACCTCACTCCCAGCAGAACCTGCTGACCGCGTTGCAGGAAGGCGCGTTCCCGATCACCGGTCAGAGCGAGCGCTCGAGCGGAGCGATGGTGCGGACCGAGCCGGTGCCGTGCCGGTTCGTGATGGTGGCGGCAGGCAATATCGATGCCGTCCAGGGAATGCACCCCGCACTCAGGTCACGTATCCGTGGATACGGATACGAGATCTACATGAAGGAGTCGATGGAAGACACTCCCGAAAACCGCCGCAAGTTCATTCGGTTTATCGCGCAGGAGGTCAAGAACGACGGGAAGATACCGCACTTCGACCGGAGCGCCATCGTGGAAGTGATCCGCGAGGCACGCCGCCGGTCGAACCGGAAAGGCCACTTAACCCTCAAACTTCGTGATATGGGCGGCCTTATCCGGGTCGCAGGCGACCTTGCCCGCCAGGAAGGTGCCGAGTTCACCTCCTCAAAGCATGTGATCACCGCAAAGACGACTGCACGCTCTATCGAGGATCAGATCTCCGACGAATACATCCGGAGAAGCCGCGACTACGATATCACGGTCGTCGAGGGCAACCAGGTCGGCCGGGTGAACGGTCTTGCGGTGATGGGCTCCGACAGTGGGTCGGTGCTCCCTATCATGGCGGAGGTCACTCCGAGCCAGGGCGCCAACGGCAGTGTCATCGCCACGGGTCTTCTGAAGGAGATCGCCCAGGAGTCGATCAAGAACGTCAGCGCGCTCATCAAGAAGTTCACCGGCAAGGACATCCGGAACATGGATATCCATATCCAGTTCATCGGCACCTACCAGGGTGTCGAGGGCGACTCCGCCTCAATCAGTGTCGCCACCGCCGTCATAAGCGCCATCGAGAATATTCCCGTCCGCCAGGACGTCGCCATGACCGGGTCGCTCTCGGTTCGGGGCGATGTCCTCCCCATCGGCGGTGTCACCTATAAGATCGAGGCTGCTGCCAAGGCCGGGATCAAGAAGGTGATCATCCCGCGGTCGAACCTCGACGATGTCCTCATCGAGGAACGGTATCGCCAGATGGTGGAGATCGTTCCGGTAGCGCATATCGAAGAGGTCCTCCAGAACGCTCTCGTGCCCGAGAACCGCGAAGGTTTCCTCTCGAAACTGCGGAAGATGGCGGCGGTTCACCAGGCCCCGGTGATCTTCGACCCGAATGTCGGCCACACGCTGGTATGATGCCGTATGGAACCACGCTACTATGATATCAGGTGCGTGCGCGGGGAGATCACCTCGGTCGAGATCGACAATGGCGTGATCGAGTCCGCAGGCACATCCTTTTTTGACAACGCCGTTGTGCGGGTGCTCGGGCCTGCCGGGTGGGGTGTTCTTACGCTCGACCACGCCGACCTCGACTCGCGCCGTGCCCGGAATGACGTCATCTCATCGGCGATGCGTCTTGCCGGGATCACGGAGGACAGGGTCGATCTTGCCCCCGCTCCTCACGGCGTTCTCGCATCCCCGCCGCTCCGCGAAGATCCCCGGAGTGTGGATCTCGAGGAGAAGACCCGTCTCCTCGCGGATATCGAATCGGCCGCACGCCTCCCTGAGGTGGTGAATACCCGCGCCCGGTACACGGAAGGAGTCGATCAGGTCAGATTCCTGGATTCAAGCGGCAACGAGGCGTCGTACGAGATCGTCAGGAGCGGCTTCTCCGTCATCGCGGTGGCCTCGCGTAACGGTATGATGCAGATGGGCAGCGAACGTGATCACATCACCACCGGGTTCAACCTCCGGGATAAACAGAGTCTCGGGCGGAAGGCCGCCGAGACGGCCGTCGCACTCCTCGACGCGGGTCTTGCGAAGGGTGGGGCGGTGAACGCCGTCCTCGACCCGGAGCTCGCCGGCGTCTTCACGCACGAGGCGGTCGGCCATGCGAGCGAGGGTGACCTGATCCGGGAAGGAAACTCCGTCCTTAAAGGAAAGATCGGGGAGACCATCGGGTGTCCCGGGCTCGTCATCGTCGACGACCCCTCCCTCCCCGAGTTCGGGTTCGACCCGGTCGACGCCGAGGGCGTGGCGCCCGGCAGAACCGAGATCATCAGGGACGGCGTCCTTACCGCGTACCTCCACAACCGGGAGACGCTCGCCGCCGTCGGTGACGGTATCGCCGGACACGCCCGGGCGGAACACGGTGCTCCCCCCCAGGTCAGGATGAGCAACACCTTCATCGAGAACGGGGATGCGACCCGGGACGAGATCCTTGCCGAATGCAGAGATGGTATTCTGCTGATCGGCTCCCGCGGCGGTCAGGTCGATCCGGGCCGCGGGGTCTTCCAGTTCAACGCCGAGTTCGGCTACCTCATCGAGAACGGCGAAACGACCCGGATGGTCAGGGACGTCTCGCTCTCCGGCGAGATCCTCAAAACACTTCACGATATCGCCCTTATCGGGAACGACCGGAAGATGCACCCCGGGTACTGCGGGAAAGGCGGGCAGACCGTCCCGGTCAGCGACGGAGCGCCGCATCTCCTGCTTAAAAACGCCATGGTTGGAGGGCGCGGATCATGAAGGCCGAGTTCCTGATAGACGATATCATCCGGGAGGGTGAGCGCCATGCCGATGAGGTGGAGGTCTTCTTCACCGAAGGGAGGAGCATCTCCGCCGAGATCAAGCAGTCCATCATCGGGATTGCCGAAGAATCGAGGGGCTGGCGAATTGCCATCCGCACCATCAAAGACGGGCGGATCGGTGTATCGAGCACGGGCGATCCTGCAAAGTGGAAGGAGTGTCTTACCGCAGCCCTCGCAAGCGGGCGGATCGCCACGGCGCAGGAGTGGTACGGTCTTCCGAAGCCCACCGATATGGTGAGCACCGCTCCGTCGTCCGATCCCGATCTCGTCGTCGAGGCGGAGCGGGCATCCGCACTCATCGCCGGGCTCCTCGAAGGAGCGGCAGAGTATCAGGTCGACGTGGCCGGCGGAGGTGCCGATCTCTCCCGCTCGTACCTCACGATCGCAAACAGCAACGGTGTCCGATACGGCATGGAGCGGACGTATGCCGGCGTCTCGCTTGAGGCGATACGGGAGCAGTCCACAGGATACGAATTTATGGCCTCTCCGTTCGCCGCCGATATCGATCCCCGGTGGGTCGGCAAGCAGGCGGCATTCCTCGCATCGCACTCGGTCGGCGGGAAGGATATCGCCACCGGACACTACGATCTCATACTCTCGCCGGTCGCCGCCGCCCAGCTCATCGGGACGATCCTTATCCCCGCGCTATCGGGGCGGAATGTGCAGGCGGGCCGATCGCACCTCGCAGGGAAGATCGGTGAGCAGTGCACGGACGAGATGCTCTCGATCTACGACGACCCGTTTGCACGGGGCATGGGGAGCACCTGCTGGGACGCTGAAGCAGTCCCTGCCCGGCGGCTCGACTACATCCGGGACGGCGTCCTCCAGTGCTTCGCCTACGACTTAAAGACGGCCTACCGCTACGGCGAGGAATCCACGGGAAGTGCCGTTCGTTCCGGTGGCGAAGGCTCGCCCTCGATCGGTGTCCACAACCTGGTAGTGGACGGCCCCCGGACGACACTCGACGACACGCGGGCGATATTCATCAACTCGGTTGTCGGTGCTCATACGGCAAATCCGTTCTCCGGGGACTTCTCTCTTGAGATCTCGAACGCATACTGGGTAGAGGATGGAGAACCCGGCGATCCTATCCGGACAGCGATGTTTGCGGGGAACGTCTTTGAGATGCTGAACGGTATCGGCGGACTCGGGAATGACTCCCGAATTGTCGGACGGCTTATTATCCCATCCATACGGTTAAATAACCAGCAGATCATTGGTAAATAGTGATGATAGAAGCGATCATCACTATTATTCTCGCCGTAGCCATTGCGGCGGCGATCTACTTTCTGCTGAAAAAGGCCATGACCCTCGTGATAAACGCGGTTGCCGGGATTATCACGCTCTATCTGCTGAACGCCTTCCACGTGCTGAGCTGGTTTGGCGCACCTGATATCGAGATCAACCTCGTTACGGTGTTGGTCTGCGCATTCGGAGGGATCGCCGGGGCGTTACTCCTCGTCCTGCTCGATCTGGTCGGGATCACTGTATAATCCCTCTTTTTCTCCGGCTTCCCTTCTCTCCGCGAAAAAACTCCTTCTGAACGGCAGAGAGGTGGTCACGAAGGGGGTTTCGACCCGCTATAAACCCGAAAAAACAATCGGAGGAGTGCCCTGCCGGCTCTTTAAGGGAAGTATCGGAAAAAGCGTGATGCTGCTGCATCATCCCTATTTGGCATGCATCAGACGAAGAGACGAAGTGCAGCGGCGAGCAGGACGACCGATACCGGGATCACCAGTGTCGTCTAGTTCATTGCGTGGGAACCTTCGAAGAGGACGAACTCAAGGACGTTCACGAACAGGATAACGATGATCAACTGGGCAAGCGACGTCTTGAGGTGGCTGATGCTGTCCACGCGGAGCCAGCGGGGAACTTGGTTCATCTCGTCCCCGTCGATATGCCTGACACAGAGGTTGAGGACACCGAAACAGAAGATCAGGAGGACCAGTGCGAAGAGAAATGCGTCCATGGAGTCGACGATCATGAACATCACAGCCGCATCGTGTGTTATGGTCACTCCTTCCTTGACGGTTACCTCGTGACCCTGCAGGTAATAGGAGAACCCGATGAGTCGCTCCACCCGATGATGAACCTGAGCACCGCGGCAAAGAACGAGGCCACGACGGCGATGATGCTAACATATCGGAACAGGTAGAACTGTTCGGTTTGCATGGAAGAGCTCCGCCTTCTTTAGGATATGGTCGTTATGATGCGATTTTGCGGGCAGAGAGTCGATTAAAAGACATTTGCCTCGGAATAGACCATTACCTGGTCAGCCAGGATCTCGAACGGCTTGATCTCGCGTGAGTGCGCCGACCGGCGCATCTTCACTACCTCGAGCGCCAGGTGCACCTCCGCGATGTTCGTGGGGCGGACGTAGCGGAGGAGGATCACCGTATCGGAGAGATACTCGACGAGCCCGTACTTGCTGGTGAACTGGTTGTTCTTATCGGTCTCGCTCGTGAGGAGGAAGGTGCATGTCTCGTCCCGCATCGTCTCGATGAACTTGAACATCTCCTTTCGCCTGACGGACTCGTCTTCAAAGAGCCCCTCAAAGAGAGATATCGGGTCGATGACGACACGTGCCGCCCCGACGCTTTTGATGAGAGAGGGCAGTTCGCTCTTGATGCTGCTGATGGCGATGTTGAAATCGGTCGGATCGAGCCGGATGAGGAAGAACGAATCCTGGAAAGTATCCATGTCCCATCCCTTCTGCGCCATCGTTGCGCGGAGGAAGTCTTCCCGCTCCTCAAGGCTGATGTAGATGACCTTCTCGCCTCTCGTAAGCCCTTCGTAGACGAACTGGAGGGCGACCGTCGTCTTCCCGGTACCGTAGGTGCCGACGACGGCACAGATGCTGTGCTCGAGGAGGCCACCCGAGAGCATGGCATCCAGGCCTTCGATCCCGAGATTTACCCGCTGCTGTTTCACACGACCACCCGTATGTTCCTGACTTCAAAGCCGTTCGCTGCCGAGATCTTCACGGCGAACTTCACCAGATCCCGCTCCTCGAGGTACGGCATGACCCCCTGGAACTTCTCGAAATACATGATCCGCTGCCTCCGCTGTGCGCCGACATCCTCCCACCGAAACAGTATCAGCGCATCGGTGCAGTCTGCTATCTCGATCTCCTTTGACTCCTCCAGGATTCCGGCGGTGAGCAGGAGGTATATCGTTGAGTTCCAGCGTTTTGCAACCCTCTGGAGCCCTCTGAGGAACGCAATCAAGGTATGCCAGTCCGCGTCGTTCGTATACGTGGTGGCGATATCGGTCAGCGAATCGAGGATGATGAGGCTGTTCTGCTTCTTCGAGGAGAGTATATGGGAGAGATCGGCTAGGATATCTCCGTTCTCTTTCCGCTGCTTCTTCTGAAGGCGGGAGAAGATATCCCCGTCCCCGTACCATCCCGGCGGCACGATACTGGCGTCGAAGTAGAGCTCGGAGAGATCCTCGAAGACGACCTCCTGCTGTAGCAGGTTGTAGTTCCCGGGGTTGAAGGAGAGCGTGATCTCCTTGAGCACGTCCTCCCGCATCTTGGTGAACGTGATGTACGCAATCTCGGTAGGGAGCAGCGCATGCTGGTTCTGCCCTCCGCCGTTTGCCTTCAGGAGGGAGAGGGATACAATCGAACTGTGTGCAAACTCGGTGTTCCCTGCACCGATCTCACCGAGAAGGAGCACCACCGAGCCCGGGGGGATCCCCCCGTCCAGGACTGGGTCGAGCGACGATAGGCCGGTGGGCATGCGTACACGGAGATGATCCTGCATAACTCATCTAGTATATGGAGATGGTGCTATAAAATATTCTGATTCTTTCCGTAACTCCGAAAAGTATGGGAAAATTCACGCCTCTGGTATAAAAGAATGGATATTATTATAGAGGCGATCCCACAAACAGATACCATACGTAAAAGGTCCGGTGCCGTGCAGGATCGCAGGTCATCCATCCGCCTCACCACAGGAAGAGATCTCATGCCTCCTGTGCGAAGATTCTGTTCGCCCGGCTCCTGAAGACCAAGCGGAGAAAAGATGTCCATGCTGCGAGACGACGAAACCAGACGTGTCCCGGAAGAAGCCCTGGAGCAGGTCTCTCCGCTTCAGGGCGACAGTACGGGTGAAGACGCCCCTTGATGCCGGCGGGGAAACGGCTCCGGTGCCGCCCGCACAACCGCGGGCTCCGTCCAGTAATCGCCAGGAACTTGGCGATCTGGATCTGCCCGATACCGAGATTACAATGCCGGCAGAACTCCTCCGATACCTCGAGCCCTCGGATACGGCTGTCTCCCGGAGGGGTCCTGCAGCGCTTCTGAGTGAAGCCGTTCGGAAGATCCTTCCGTCAGGGCGGCCGTCTATACCCGCTGTACCGGCTCTCCGCAGAACCGCGGGATTTGTCGAGGAGTACAATCTGACGAAGCACGGATACCTGGTTCATGCAGAGGTGCCTCACGACTATGAGGAGAAAGAGCGCTACTGGATCCTGGAGGGATGCTCGGAGGTCTGCATCGCGCGCAACAGACAGACGAACCAGGATGAATATCTCCTCTTCGAGCCGGTGCTCTCCCGCTTCGAGTACCGATCTTCTCGAGCGGCTCTATGAAGATCTGCGGGATGTCCTGATCCTCTCTGAGGAGGAGATGGCCACCGACCGGCGTCGGGTGCTCTTTGAGAAGGTGCAGACGCTCTTGAAAGAGTACGGCCTTACGCTTGAAGAGTCGTCGCTCTTCAAACTGCAGTATTATATCCTCCGAAACTTCCTCGGGTGGTCGCGGATCGACGCGCTGATGAAAGACCGCCAGATCGAGGATATCTCCTGCGACGGCATCGGTATTCCGATCTTCCTGTACCACCGGCGGTACCGCAATATCAAGACGAATATCACCTTTGAAGAGTCGGCATTAAACTCGCTCGCCATCACCCTCGCCCAGCGGTCGGGCAAACATATCTCCATTGGAAACCCGATGCTGGACGCGACGCTTCCCGACGGCTCCAGGCTGCAGCTGACGCTCGGGACGGAGGTCACCACCCGCGGGACCTCATTCACCATCCGGAAGTTCCGTGAGGTGCCGTTCACCCCCATCGAGCTGATCGAGTCGAATACCTTCGACGTCGACGCGCTGGTCTACTTCTGGATGGCCATCGAGAACAACCGAAGCCTGCTCTTCATCGGGGGAACCGCATCCGGAAAGACGACGTCGCTCAACGCAGTCTCGCTCTTTATCCCGCCGCTCGCGAAGGTAGTCTCGATCGAGGATACCCGTGAGATCACCCTCTTCCACGAGAACTGGATAGCGAGCGTCACCCGCGAGTCGGTGAGCGAAGGGCTCGGCGCGACGATCAGCATGTTCGACCTCTTAAAAGCGGCTATGCGTCAGCGGCCGGAGTATATCCTCGTCGGTGAGGTTCGTGGCCAGGAGGCGCAGACGCTCTTCCAGGCGATGAACACCGGCCACACCACCTTCTCCACGATGCACGCGGGCGTTGTGGATGCGGCGATTCACCGGCTCGAGAGCGCTCCGCTGAATGTTCCGCGGAACATGATTCAGGCGCTCGACATCGTCAGCGTCCAGGCACTCATCTACCAGGGGAGAGAGCGAGTCAGGCGCTGCCAGGAGATCGTCGAACTCGCCGGGATCGATCCGATCACCGGGAACCTTCAGGTAAACAACGTCTTTGAGTATGACCCCGTCTCCGATACCTTCTCCTTTACGGGAAGGTCGCGGATTTACAACGAGATCATGGAGTTTCGCGGGTGGACGAAAGAGCAGCTCGATGGCGAGATCGCCGTGCGGCGGCAGATCCTTGAGGCGATGCGGGTTCAGGGGATCACCGATTACATATCCGTCTCCCGGATCATCCAGGCATACTCCATCGACAGAAAGACAGTGCTTGAGCGTATCGACGACCTCTCCAGCGTCGGCAGGATGGGATGAATGAGGTTCCAGCCAGTATCCAGGCTCCGGCAGGGCATTCACTGGTGGGTGACGCGCGACTCGATCAGGTACCGGGGTCTTCGTGCGGATATGATCGCGGCCAACATCGGCATGACTGTCGATCACTATATTCTCCGGGCGATCGCGATCGGCATGCTCGTGGGTGTAATCTGGGCGGCCATCGGCTACCTCGCGGCAAACCTCTTCCTCACTCCGCTTCTCTCGATCCGGGTATATAACGTCTTCAATATCGCGCTTCCGTCGCTCATCCCTGCCGAAATCTCGTTCGGGCTCCTCAGGGTAGTCGCAACGACAGTTATCTTCCTCGTCGGCTTTTACCTGGTGTATGCTTTTCTCATGCGCTACCCCTCGTTCCAGAAGGGCAGCCGGGCGACCAAGATCAACATCCTCCTCCACAACGCCGTCTGGTACATGTATGCCATGCGGCGGGGCGGCGCCCACATGATGGTCATATTCCGCTCGGTAGCGGAGAACTCGTCGATCTACGGTGAAGTATCCCATGAATTCCGGAGGATCGTCCGGGATGCCGATTACTTCGGCTATGACATGATCACCGCCATCAAGCATCTCCAGGAGACCACGCCTTCCGATAAGATGCGGGACTTTCTCCAGGATCTCACCTCGGTGATCGACAGTGGTGGAGACGTCCTTGAGTTCCTCGGAGCCCGGGTCAGGATATATCAGGAGGAGGCGAGGTTCGAGCAGAAGACTTTCCTCAGTACACTGGCGCTCGCCGCCGAGTCGTACGTGACCCTCTTTGTGGCAGGCCCGCTCTTCATCATCATCATCATGGTCGTCATGGGGTTCATGGGCACCGCTCCGATCATGGAGCTCTCGGTCGTCACCTACCTGCTCATCCCGCTCGGTTCGCTCGTCTTCATCCTCTTCATCGATATGATCTCGATCAAGGGAGAGAGTGTCGAGCGGTACATCGGAACGAAGTGGCTGCATGAGTTCTCCGATGTCAGAACCGAGCAGCGTGAGGGGGAAGAACCGCTCATTGCGCAGCTCGAGCGCTACGACCGGCTGCGAAAGGTGCGGGGATTTCTGCGCCACCCCTTCGAGACGTTCCTCATCGAACCGAACCGGACGTTCTACATCACCGTTCCGATAGCCCTCTTCTATATTGTATATACCCTCCTCTCAACACCGCAGTATGCCGATATCGAGATCGTTATCGATATCATCGACGACCATATTGCCTTTTCCTTTCTGATTGTCCTCCTTCCTTTCGGTATCTTCTACCAACTCTGGCGAAACAAGGTCATGGGCATCGAAGCGGGGATCCCCGACTTTCTCGATCGCCTCTCCGGGATCAACCAGGTTGGGCTGACCCTGGCGCAGGCGATCTCGATCCTCGTGAAAGCAAACCTCGGCGTACTCACCTACGAGGTCAAGCGGATCAAGCGGGATATCGAATGGGGCGCCAACATCAACGAGGCGCTCATCCGCTTCGAAGAGCGGATCCGCACCCCGGCCATCGCCCGCACCGTCACGCTGATCACGAAGGCCAGCCAGATGACCGGCGATATCGGTGAGGTCCTCAATATTGCAGCCCGTGACGCAGAGATGTCGGAAGTCTTGAAGAGAGAGCGCTTTGCGGAGATGTTCATCTATACCGTGATCGTCTACCTCGTCTTTTTCGTCTTTCTCTTCGTCGTGGTCGTCATCGACAGCCAGTTCCTCTCGGTGCTGGCGGAGATCGACACCCAGGGTCTCAAGGGTGTCGGCGGGGCTATTCAGATGGGGAATGCACCGATCATGACGTTCGAACGTCTCCTCTACCATACCTGCCTGCTCCAGGCACTCTTCTCGGGACTGATTGCAGGGGAGATGGGCGAGGCGTCCATTCGGGCGGGCATCAAGCATGCAGCGGTCATGGTCGTCATTACGATCGTCGTTTTCACGATCTTTCTCTGAGCGGAAACCGGCGCCTCGACAGGGTTTTATATCCCCCTGTTCAATCATGGTACCGGTGATCTGTGATGTGTAGTACCGGCGGCGGACCTGATGTTGAATGGAATGACCGGCTGAAGGGGAGCAGAAAGTATCGGTGCAGGGACTGCGAGCAGTCGTTTGAAAGCCCGAGTAAGCGGCCGATGTGCCCGAGCTGCCAGTCCGAGGATGTGGAAGCGGTCTAGCGCTTCGCCGGAGTATCTGCCTCGCGTATGCCGGACCGAATGCATGTACCTCTCACGGAGGGTCTCCTCCTGATCAGGGGAGAACACTCTTTTTTGCTGATCGGAAAAGCGGGTCGGCGGTATGCCCTTCGCTTCGAAACCTTCGAGAAGGAGTACTCCGAGACCGTGGAGCCCGATGACCTGATTGTCGTCTCGGGGCCGGAAGGCGGCTCGGTGGAGGCGGCCCGTATGCTGCTTGAACTGGTGCGGGGGAATCACATTCCGCTGGTTATCCTGCCGAAGGGCCACCCGGGCTCGAAGCGGCTGAAAATGGTCGTCTCGGTCGCTCCAGAGATCTTGCTTGCCTGCGACATCCAGCGCGGCACGCATCCCGAGCAGCATCTGCTCTGCTCATCCGGTGAACTTGCCGGGATGTGTATCTCCGGAGCGGAGGGCGGTGTTGAGATCGAATGGATGCCGCCATGTACGGCTATTGAATATTGGGAACCGGGTAGATATGCAGGGGACAAACAACAATATATATAAGTTCAATTTCATCAAATATTCATAGGCCGTGAGAAGGAGGGTTTGATGAAGACCGAGGTCCTGAAGAGCATCAAAAAAACCGAGGAAGAGTATCAGGCGATGATCAGTGATGCGCAGGCGGAGAGGAAGAAAAACCTCTACGATGCGGAGCTTGAAGCTGAAAACCTGATTCTGAAGGCAACAAACGATGCCGAGGAATACAAGAAGCAGCGTCTCGCCTCTGCACGGGGACAGGCGCAGCAGAAGTATACTGAGATCGTCAAAAAAGGAGAGCAGAGCGCCGAAACACTGAAAACGCAGGGCAGCAAAAAACTCGATACCGCTGTCGATTATATCGTTTCACGTTTTAAGGAGCAGCTGAATGTTACGGCCTGAACGGATGCGCAGGCTGCTCATTGCGGCTCCGAAAGGGCAGATCGATGCCGTGATCGCAACGCTCTACCGACACAATGCCTATCATATCGAAGATTTTGTGCCGGAGAGCGAGGCGGCCGTACCGATCAAGATCGGTATGCCCCGTCCGGGAGCGAGTGAAGCAGCTTCCGCGCTGGTTAAACTCAGAGCCATCGAGAATGCATGCGGGATCAACCCCGATGAAGTGGCGGTCAAGCAGAAGATCCCCGCCTCAAAGGTGCGATCCATCATCGAGCGTGATCTCCCTCCCCTTCAGCATGAAGTGGAGGAGCTTCTCGCCGAGCGGTCGAGACTGGAGACGAAACAGAAAGAGTGCGAGCAGCGGGAACGCGAGCTCGAGCCGTTTGCAGCGGTTCCTCTTGAGATGGAACTGTACCGCGGGTACGAGCGTTTTTCCGTTTTTGCAGGACATATCGCAAAAGATGTCCAGATTGCCGTTCCCCATGAGAAATATTTTTCCGACAAGGTTACCGGCAACATCATTGTTGTGATAGTCCAGAGCAGCGACCGCGAAGCGGTTGAGCGCACGCTTCTGGATGCCGGATTCCAGGCAGTCCCGATACCTGATGAGACAGGCTCTCCGAAGAGCCGCATCGATCACTACACCGGAGAGGCCAAGCGGCTTGAAGGTGAGATCTCGAACATTAACCGGCGTATTCAAGATATCAAAACCCAGCACTATGAAACCCTGGTAGCATGCGATGAACTACTCACGGCTGATGTAGAGCGGGCGGAAGCCCCGTTGCGATTTGCTACCACGGAAGAGACGTTCGTCACGGAAGGATGGGTGCCCGCGACCGATGCAGAGAAGGTCAAAGAGGCACTGGTCCGGGCCACCGGTGGGAAGGTCTACGTCACTGAGCTGGAGATTGAGCACCCGAACGATGTGCCGGTCGAGTACCAGAACCCGTCATTTGCGAAGCCGTCGCAGGTTTTCATGGATCTCTACTCCCGTCCCATATACACCGAGGTTGACCCGACCCTGACGGTGTCGATAGTCTTCCCGATCTTCTTTGGACTGATCCTCGGTGATGTCGGGTACGGGTTGATCCTGCTCCTGCTTGCGTTCGGCCTGCGCAAGATCTTCACGTCTGTAGAGGGTCGTCAACTTCTGATCTCGCTACGGAACGCCAGTATCGCGAGTATCATCTTCGGCCTGTTATTCAGCGAGATCATTGGCTTTCCGCTCCCGTGGGCGCCGGTCATCTACAGCCGCCACCTCAACATAGGCGGTCATGCTTCGGAGCATGGAGCGCAGGTTGCGGAGCTGCTGATCATCTCTATCTGGATTGGTATTCTGCATATCACGTTCGGACGCATTCTTGGAATTCTCAATGCCAAGACCGTGTACCATGGCAAACACGCGAGGCAGGCAATGCTCTCAAACGCCGGATGGCTCGGCGTCATGTGGGGTATTCTTCTGATGATCTGGTCTCTGTACGCAATTCCGCTGATGCCCGATCTCTCCGGGCTTCCCGCGATTGTCATGGGCCTGAATGCGGCGGCCATCCTTGGTGCCGTGCTCCTGTTAGGAGGCATCATCGCCATCGCCCAGGAGAATGCACTCGAAGTAATTGAAATCCCGACCATCATCAGCCACGTGCTCTCCTATGCACGTCTGACCGCGGTGGGGCTTTCGTCGGTTGCCATCGCAATGGTGGTCAACTACATCGCCATCGACCTGATGATCGACCCGCAGCTCGAAGAACTCAGCATTGTCGGTGTCCTCATCATCATCGTCGGTATCCTTGTCTTCCTCCTCGGACATACGCTGAACACGGCGCTTGGTATCCTTGGCGGCGGACTGAACTCTATTCGTCTTCACTATGTCGAATTCTTCACCAAATTCTACAAAGGTGGAGGAAAGAAGTACAATCCCTTTGGAATGGAACAGAAATTTACGGAGGAATAAAAATGGTAGATTTTGGCACAGCAGAACTTACTCTTGAAATGGTTCAGGCATCGCAGGTTGGTCTCAAGGCAGTCGGTGCAGGTCTCGCAGTAGGCCTTGCCGGCGTCGGTACTGGTCTCGGTGAGATGGGTATCGGTGCTGCCGCAGTTGGTGCGACGGCAGAGAACAAGGATATGTTCGGTCTGGCACTGCTCTTCACGGTCATTCCTGAGACTATCGTCATCTTCGGTCTTGTGGTCGCACTGCTGCTTCTGTTCTGATGGAGTGAACCATGGGACTTGAAGCTGTCGTCGATGAGATCAGGGAAAAAGGGCGAAGAGAGGTAGAGGCGATCCGGGCAGAGACCCGCAAAGACGTCGACGAGATTCTGCGTAACGCCCAGGGGCGTGCAGAATCCATCAAACTCGCCGCAGAGGAGGACGCTGAGCGCCAGGCGGCTCACATTGTGAACCAGGAGGTCTCCGCGGCAAACCTCATCGTCAAGCGGCAGGTCTTGAACGCCCAGAAGAAACTCCTTGATCAGGTCTATCAGGCCTCATTAGCCGCTGTCAGGGATCTCCCGGCAGATTTCCATAAGAAGGCTCTTGCCGGACTGCTCGAACAGGCAGCAGAAGAGATCGACGAGGGTGTGGTGCACTGCAATGAGCGGGATATCCCGGTGCTGCAGGATATCATCTCCTCATCAAAAACCCTGAAGGGCTACAGCGTGGGTACGGCGGTCGATATCCCCGGCGGTATCATCGTCGAGAGTACGGATGGCGAGCTGCAGATCGACTACAGTTACCGGACGTTTCTGAATGATGTATGGGAATCAGCAGCTGAAGGATGCATCTGATATCCTGTTCGGGTGAGGAGGCTCGGAGATGGCAGAGATAAGTAGCGGATCGGCGCAGTACATTTACGTCTGCACCCGCATGCGGGTCCGGCGTTCGCAGCTGATACCGCGTGAGGATTATCTCCGCATGCTGAATATGAGCCTGCCTGAGATCACCCGGTTTATCGAAGATACCGGATACAAGGCCGAGATCGACGAGCTTGCTACCGCATTCTCCGGTATCGACCTCGTCGAGGTGGCCTTAAGCTGGAACCTTGCCAAAGAGTACCAGAACATCCTGAACATCACGCCCGGAAACCTGATGCGGTTCACCGCGAGTTACCTCCGGCGCTGGGATATCCAGAACGTTCTCACCATACTCCGTGGGAAGGCCCAGGGCATGTCTGCAGGGAAGATCCGCGAGGTTCTGATCCCTGCCGGTGCTCTCGATCGGGTATTCCTCGATCGCCTGCTCGTGGAAGACTCTCCTGAGCGGATCATCGAGGCTCTCAAGGGCACACGCCTCTATCCGGTGCTGGAGCGGGAGTTCCCCCGGGCACTTGAGACCGGTTCGTTTGCCCGCCTCGAGAACGAGCTCTACAAGGGCTACTACGAGCGTCTCCTCGCCGAGACGAAAGGTGGTGTCAAGGGTGGCCGGGTCTTCAGAAGTTATGTTCAGCTCGAGATCGATATCCGGAATATCCAGAACCTCTTCCGCCTTCGGGCACAGCGTGTCACGGAAGATGTGCGGGATATGATGATCCCCGGCGGTTCGTTCACGGTTGACGAGCTGCAACGGCTCGCTCTCGTCGAGAGCCGCGATGAGTTCATCGATGCCGTGAAGAAACAGGTGACGCTCCCTCCGCTGCTCCTCACACTTGAGGAGCTTCGGGGCGTCCGGTCGACTCATGAGGCGGAGATCGGACTTACCCGGGTCCAGCTGGAGCAGATGGATCGGATGTCCAAGCGATATCCCTTCTCAATCACTCCGATTCTGGCCTACCTTGAGCAGAAGAAGTACGAGGTTGCAAACCTGCGTGCACTTGCCCGAGGTAAGGAGGCGAACCTCCCGAGCGAGCGGATACAGGGCTATCTGGTGATGTAAATGGAGATCGCAGTAATCGGAAACAGCGAATTCATCCTCGGGTTCCGGCTCGCCGGCGTGCAGAAGACGTACGCCGCCGAGACCGACGAGCGACTGATCGACTACATCAACCGGGTGCTTGGAGATAAGGAAGTCGGCATCCTCGTCCTGGAAGGCAAAAATATGGAGCGGATCCCCCAGAGGCTCCGCACCACCCTTGAAAACTCCGTGAAACCGACCGTGATCACGATCGGCGGAGGAGAGGGTGGCCTGTCCATGCGAGAGAGAATTAAGAGATCGGTGGGTGTTGATCTGTGGAAGTAATAGAGAAAGCAACTGAAACAAGAGGAAAGGGTGTCCTGAAACGAATTTCGGGCCCTGTGGTCACCGCGGTCGGCCTGGATGCGCACATGTACGATGTGGTGAAGGTCGGCGTCGAGGAGCTGATGGGGGAGGTCATCAAGATCCAGCGTGAGAACGTCATTATCCAGGTCTACGAGGATACCTCCGGTATCAAGCCCGGCGAGCCTGTCGAGAACACCGGCCTGTCACTGGCGGTCGAGCTCGGCCCCGGTCTTCTGACCAGTATCTACGACGGTATTCAGCGTCCCCTTGAGGTGCTTGTTGACAAGATGGGCAACTTCATCGAGCGCGGTGTCTCCGCACCGGGTCTCTCTCACGAGAAGAAGTGGGAGTTTAAGCCGCTCGTTAAGCAGGGCGACATGGTCGGCCCCGGCGAGGTCATCGGCGAGGTCCAGGAGACGAATATCGTCCACAAGATCATGGTGCCGCCGAACAGGAAGGGCGGGAAGATCAAGAGTATCCAGTCCGGCAGCTATACCGTCGACGAGACGGTCTGCGTGTTTGAGGACGGAACCGAGATGACCATGATGCAGCGCTGGCCTGTCCGTGTCCCGCGCCCGGTTGCCGTGAAGATGAACCCCGACATTCCGCTGATCACCGGTCAGCGAATTCTCGATGGTCTCTTCCCGATCGCAAAGGGCGGAACGGCCGCTATCCCGGGTCCTTTCGGCAGCGGCAAGACGGTCACCCAGCAGCAGCTTGCGAAGTGGTCCGACGCCGAGATCGTGGTCTACATCGGCTGCGGTGAGCGCGGTAACGAGATGACCGAGGTTCTGACGGAGTTCCCGGAGCTCGAGGACCCGAAGACCGGCAAGCCGCTGATGGAGCGGACGGTGCTGATCGCAAACACCTCGAACATGCCCGTGGCAGCCCGTGAGGCATCCGTCTATACGGGCATAACCATCGCGGAGTACTTCCGTGACATGGGTTACGACGTCTCCCTGATGGCCGACTCGACCTCACGTTGGGCGGAAGCGATGCGTGAGATCTCGTCCCGGCTTGAGGAGATGCCCGGTGAGGAAGGGTACCCTGCATATCTTGCGGCACGCCTCTCGGAATTCTACGAGCGTGCAGGCCTCGTCAAGACGCTGAGCAACGAGAAGGGTTCTGTCTCGGTTATCGGTGCGGTCTCGCCACCCGGCGGTGACTTCTCCGAGCCGGTTACGCAGAATACTCTCCGTATCGTAAAGGTCTTCTGGGCACTTGACGCCAAGCTCTCGCAGCGTCGTCACTTCCCGGCCATCAACTGGTTGAACTCCTACTCACTCTACCTGGACACGCTCCACGACTGGTACGACCGTGAGGTCTCTCCTGAGTGGAATTCCTTACGCTCATGGGCGATGGAGGTCCTCCAGAAAGAGGCCGAGCTCCAGGAGATCGTCCAGCTGGTCGGATCCGATGCATTGCCCGACGAGGAGCAGATCACCATCGAGGTTGCCAGGATGATCCGTGAGATCTTCCTCCAGCAGAATGCCTACGATGCGGTCGATACCTTCTGTCCGATGTCCAAGCAGTACGACATGATGAAGGCGATCAAGACCTACGCCGATCTTGCCCGCGCCGCACAGGCAGCAGGCGCGACCCCGCAGCAGGTCATCAGCGTGAAGACGAAGAACGAGCTTCCGCAGATCAAGTTCATCAAGGACTATGAGCCCGTTCTTGCGAAGATCATGAAGGACATGGAAGTCTGAATTCAACACACTGAGGGCGGCTTAACATGAAGGAGTACAGAACGGTAACACAGATTGCGGGCCCTCTTGTCTTTGTCGAGAAGACCGAACCGATCGGCTACGGTGAACTCGTCAATATCTCCCTCGCTGACGGAACGATGAAGCGCGGGCAGGTTCTCGATACCAGCGACGACCTTGTCGTGGTGCAGGTCTTCGAAACCACCGCAGGTATCGGCAGGGACAGCGGTATCCGCTTCACCGGCGAGACGATCAAGATGCCGGTAGGTAAAGAGATGCTCGGCCGAATCCTCTCCGGAGGCGGTAAACCGATCGACGGCGGTCCCGAGATCGTCCCCGAGAAGCGCCTTGATATCACCGGCGCTGCCATCAACCCCTATGCGCGGAGCTCCCCGGAGGATTTCATCCAGACCGGTATCTCCACGATCGACGGCACCAATACCCTCGTCCGTGGTCAGAAGCTCCCGATCTTCTCGGGTTCCGGTCTCCCGCACAACGATGTGGCGCTGCAGATCGCCCGTCAGGCGAAGGTGCCCGGTTCTACGGAAGAATTTGCCGTGGTCTTCGCTGCGATGGGTATCACCCGTGAAGAGGCCAACTACTTCATGGCCGACTTTGAGAAGACCGGGGCACTCGAGCGTGCCGTCGTCTTCTTAAACCTTGCAGACGACCCGGCAGTCGAGCGTATCATCACGCCGCGGCTGGCACTCACGACCGCAGAATACCTGGCATTCGAACTTGGATACCACGTGCTGGTTATCCTGACCGATATGACCAACTACTGCGAGGCGCTCCGTCAGATCGGTGCCGCTCGTGAGGAAGTGCCCGGCCGTCGTGGGTATCCGGGATACATGTACACCGACCTTGCCAGCATCTACGAGCGTGCCGGTATCATCAAGGGCGTCAAGGGCTCTGTAACCCAGATTCCGATCCTGACGATGCCGGGTGACGATATCACGCACCCGATCCCCGACCTGACTGGGTACATCACCGAGGGTCAGATCGTGGTCAACCGTGATCTGCACCGGAAGGGTATCTACCCGCCCATCAACGTACTGCCGTCCCTCTCCCGTCTGATGAACCTCGGTATCGGCAAGGGCCATACCCGCGAAGATCACAAGAAGGTCTCCGACCAGCTCTATGCAGCCTATGCAGAGGGTAACGATCTGCGCGGCCTTGTGGCCATCGTCGGTAAGGACGCACTCTCGGAGCGCGACAGGACGTTCCTTGAGTTTGCCGATCTCTTCGAAGACCGGTTCGTCCGCCAGGGACTCTACGTGGACCGGACGATCGAGGAGACGCTCGACACCGGCTGGGAACTCCTGGCAACGCTGCCGGAAGAGCAGCTCGTGCGTATCGACCGCGAACTGATCCAGAAGTATCACCCGAAGTACCGGAAGAAAGTGCAGGGGTAAGTATCCATGGCGCTGCGAGACCTCAAGCCAACCCGTTCCGAGCTGATCAGCATCAAGCGGCGGATCAAGCTCTCGGAGCGTGGCTACAACATCCTCAAGATGAAGCGCGATGGACTGATCCTTGAATTCTTCAAAGTGCTGCAGCAGGCGAAAGACAGCCGCGGCGCAATGCAGGAACGCTACCAGAGGGCGGTCGAGATGATCGCCCTCGCCAATACCGTCGAGGGTGCGATCGGTGTGAAATCCGCCGCATTCTCGGCCGCGGATGTTCCGCAGATCACGCTCATGAGCAAGAACATCATGGGTGTGGTCGTGCCGGAGATAGAGTCTTCATCCGTCCGGAAGAACCTGACCGAACGCGGGTACGGCGTCCTCGGCACCTCGTCGGTCATCGACGAGACGGCGGAGGCGTTTGAGGAGCTGCTCGAGAGCATCATCGAGGCGGCGGAGATCGAGACGACGATGAAGCGGCTGCTCGACGAGATCGAGAGCACAAAGCGGCGTGTGAACGCCCTGGAGTTCAAAGTCATCCCCGAACTTTCCGAAGCCAGAGACTTCATCAAGATGCGGCTCGATGAGATGGAACGTGAAGAGCTCTTCCGCCTGAAAAAGATTAAGGCTCGAAGCTCCGCATAGAGTACAGGTGATGTCCGTTGGAGATCGGCACAATGGGTGATATGGGGAGTCGGAGCGGAACGGTCATGCTCCGTGTCGACTTCAATTCCCCTATCGATCCCTCTTCTCATCTTATTCTTGACGATAAACGGTTTCGGGAGCATCTACCGACGGTTCAGGCGCTCGAAGATACGAAACTCGTCGTCCTCACGCACCAGAGCCGCCCGGGAAAGAAGGATTTTACCGCCCTCGAGGCGCATGCGGAGAAGCTGGAACGGCTCAGCGGCCGTCCCGTAACATACATCGACGATATCTTCGGGTCGTGTGCACGGGAGACTATCCGTGGCATGAAGCGGGGAGATATCGTGATGCTCGAGAACCTCCGGTTCAATGCCGAAGAGAATTTAACGCTCAAGCCGGAGGAGGCGAAGAAGACCATTCTTGTCCGGAAATTGGCAGCCATGGCGGATTTGTACGTGAACGATGCCTTCGGCACGGCACACCGCTCACAGCCCTCGATCGTGGGATTGCCGCTCGCCGTAAAGACTGTTGCCGGCCTCCTTATGGAGCGGGAGGTCGCTTCGCTCTCCCGCGTCTTTTCCGGCGCTCCACGCCCGGTGACGTTCGTTCTCGGCGGGACGAAGGTAGATGACTCCGTTAAGGTTGCGGAAAACGTGCTCTCGAACGGGATTGCCGACCAGGTGGTCGTGACCGGTGTCGTCGCGAACGTCTTTTTGATGGCAGAAGGCTACGATATCGGCAGGCCGTCGACCCAGCTCATCGAGCAGCTCAAGTACTGCGGCGAGGCGGTGAGAGCACGGCAGCTGCTGGCAGAGTATCCGGGTCGCATCCTGATCCCGGAGACGGTTGCTGTTCGGGAAAGCGACGTCCGTGAAGAGTATCCGGTCGATGCAATCCCTGCCAATGCACCGGTGCTCGACCTCGGCGCCGAGTCGGCTGCGACGCTTGCGGCACGAATCCGGGAATCAGGAACGGTTGTCTTGAACGGTCCTGCCGGACTCTTTGAGGAGGAGGCATTTGCAGCCGGGACGTTCGAGATTGTCAGGGCAGCATCTACTGTGGAGTTCTCGGTGGTCGGCGGCGGTCACACCGCGGTTGCCATTGAGAAACTCGATCTTGAGGATGCGTTTACTCATATCTCAACCGGCGGTGGGGCGTGCATCGAGTTCCTGACCGGGAAGAAGCTCCCCGCCATCAGGGCGATGGAGATGTCGCGAGAGATCTTCGGGTGAGCCTAGGCTCACCTCCGGTTTTTCTTCCGTATCGCGGCGCACAAAAAAGAGTCGATGACATATGAGTTCTCTATCTGCACGACCGTTTCTGAAGTGGGCGGGGGGAAAGACGCAGCTTCTGGATACGCTGGTGCCCCGGCTTCCAACCGGCCATGGTTCAGGGCCCATCCGACGGTACATCGAGCCCTTTCTCGGGGGCGGAGCGGTTTTTTTGCAGTCGCAGGGGGGTATGATGTTGAAGAGAGTTTCCTTTTCGATGTCAATGCGGAGCTTGTGCTCATCTACCGTGCCGTGTAGCAGGATGTCGAAGGACTGATTGAAGAACTCCGTGTTCTTGAGGCCGCGTATCTGCCGCTTTCCGATGAAGAACAGCGAGGCTTTTACTACAGCCAGCGCGACCGATTCAATCATGCGGGGCGGTCTTCGGACTATAATCTCTCTAACCGGGCTGCAATGTTCCTTTTTCCGAACCGAACCTGCTTCAACGGCCTCTTCCGGGTCAACTCACACGGCCGGTTCAACGTTCCTCAGGGGCGCTACCATAACCCTCCGTATCCTCATGCGGAGAATCTCCGGGCGGTCTCCGGACTCCTTGCACGGGTGACGATCCGGCAGGGAGACTTTACGGAATCGCTTCCCTTCGTCGACGAACAGACTTTCATCTATATCGACCCGCCATATCGGCCGCTCTCGACCACCGCGAAGTTCACGTCGTACGCCAAAAATACGTTTACCGATGCCGATCAGATCCGGCTCGCGGGATTCTGCAGGAAGGTAGATGTTGCCGGTGCACGGTTCATGCTCAGCAACTCCGATCCCCGCAATACCGATCCCGGCGATTCGTTCTTTGATGACCTCTATAGGGGATTTTCTATTGAACGTGTCTCTGCCCGGCGTGCCATCAACAGGAACGGAAGTGGGCGGTGCAGCCTCACCGAGATCGTCGTGACGAAACTTCTGACTCCCGGAGTGGAATGTCTGCGGCGCTCGTCAGTTATGCTGAAAGAAAGGGTTTGGGGTAGAGACCAGCACCCGGGAGGTACCTGTGTGGCCCGGCGTTGTACTGAAAGTCCTGTTCTCTGAGTCGGTGTGGTGTAGGGATTGCTGAACGCTGATGTACCGTTCGGACATCGAATCGCTGGATTGGTAGTGGTATTGAACTCTGATTGATGAGTGTATCAGTGATAGGGTGTGGAAACTGAAACACACGGGTGCGGTCGTACCCTGAACTACTATTTATTATCTGTATTATATAATGCCGACCCATTATTGTATCTCTTTATATTTGTCTCAGAATAAAAATTAGTGCCTCTGGAAGTGTCGGTGGTACAAATAAACTCTATCAAACGACTTGCTTGTGGACACAACAACTTTATATTCTGCAGTGCAGTTATGGCCGCCGGGCACTGCTGGACTCGTGCTACTCACGGAGCAGTGCTATCCGTGACCCGACGGGGACGCCCACATCCCGGGCGATCGGTTCGCATTTCACCGACATCATATACGCGACCGGGGGGAGATCGGTATAGTCTGAGAGCGACTCGTAGTTCGCCATACCCTTGGCGATGACGATCGTGCAGCGATCAAGCGCACCCGCGAGATCGGGAGGGATGAGGTCCCTATTGAGGCCGAGCTCTGCGATGCCGTCGCTCGTCGTGGTCAGGAGATCTGCCCGGCGGTCGATGCCAAGGTCTCGCGCGTCGGTGAGCGTTGCATCGTTCAGGATGGGAGCTCCCCGCACGGCGAGGGTGACCTCGGCACCGTGCGCTTTGAGGTAGTCGACGAGAAGGGTATCAAAGACGATCTCACCGCAGTTATCGGCGAGATAGACGACCCGGGAGGTGAGCGTCTCGATCGCATCGGTGTCGTCGATGGAGAGCCCTGCCGAGAACTCCCGCCTGAAGAACTCAACGAAGTTATCGGTGACCGTATGCGCCATCGAGCCGTAGTCCAGCGTGTTGCCGATGATGGCGGCGAGCGCGCGGTCCCGGAATGTCGACAGGTCTCCCCTGATCTGTTGGCATACGCCGATGGCATCGCTGTTGTTGGCCCGTTTCAGTGAGCGGTAGGGATCGGCATCCCCGGCCATCCGGTAGGCGAGCCGGTGAACCTGGCTTGCGATCACCGGTGCCGGAACAGGCAGGTCGTGCAGCGTGGCAAGCAGCGCGCGGCAGGCCTCGACGATCTCTCCGATCCGATCTTCGTCCGACGTCACCAACCGTGATTCGTATGCCACACGGGAAAGGAGACACTCGGTGCATCCGGGCTTGAATCTCATGATCGTACTGATCGAACCTTGAGCAACAAAAAAGGTGTCAATGGGGCCACTGCGATTTGAACGCAGGTCAGAAGACCCCCAGTCTCCTAGGATGGCCAGGCTACCCTATGGCCCCGCCTATACAGTTTGGATCTGAATAACATATGTAGTTTCGCTTCTGTAACGGCGAAAGGGTGGTGGTCAGATCTTCATCATCTTGTACTCTTCCACGTTGCGGGTCAGCTGTTCGAGTTCGGTTCCGGTAACTTCCATCCTGCTGCTGATCTCTTTCATTTCGTTGAGGAGTTGCTGAATCCGCACGTACATCACATACATAATGAATAGCAGGCTGATGATGATGAGTGAAAGGATCACGATCATAATGCTGTCTATTGTCATGGTTATCTCCTGAATAACGTTCGAGCAAGCCGCTCGACAAATCCTTCCCTCTTCTCTTCGACGGGCTCGTCATATTCGATCCCGGCAAGCGTTGCAGCTATACGCCGAAACGCTATGGATGAGGGTGAATCCGGGTATTTGATCACGACCGGGGTCTTGTAGGTCGAGGAGCGGCGCACATTCGGGTCCTCGGGGATCACATCGATGATCGGCACACCAAGGACCTTCTGGATCTTCTGTCTGGAGAGATCGGTGTTTTCAAGGCTCGCCCGGTTGAGAATGGCACCTCTGACAGTTCCTCCGACCATTTCGGTCAGGATCTTGACTTTCAGGGCGTCGACGAGCGAGGAGATCTCGGGATTGACCACCAGGATGACCTCATCGGCGACGGCAAGCGGGATGACCGCATCGCTGCCGAGCCCGGCGGGTGCGTCGAGGAGCAGATAATCGCAACGGCTGACGAGATCACGCATCACATCCTTCAGTCGCTGGGGGTCTGCCTCCTGGAACCCCTTGAGCGAGATCCCGCTCGGCACCACCTTCAGTCCGTGCGGTCCGTCGTAGATTGCATCCTGAATCTTTGCTTTTCCCGCGAGCACTTCGTGCAGGGTGGTCGATGCATTCTCAAGGCCAAGTACAAGCCCGAGGTTTGCCATCCCTACGTCGACATCGACGATGTACGTCTCCTTACCATAGTAAGCGAGTGCTGTTCCGAGATTTGCAGTGACTGTCGTCTTTCCGGTCCCGCCTTTACCCGAGGCGATTGTGAAGGCTCTGATCATCTCATTCCCGTCTCATGGAGAGATCTAAGTGATGCTATATAACACTTTCTAATTTAGAAAGAAGATTAAATATCCCGATATCTTTTATTAACTGCTCTCTGCTCTCCTTTTTGGGCAGTTCTGCTGAATGGTCGGGAGAGCAGCAGAAGATGATTTTACGCACGGCGCCGGTGCAGTTCCCGGCCGAGAAGTGCGCTCTCCCGAAGTAGCCGGAGGTAATCTGGGGGGAGTGGCCTGGACCGTAATATTTATCACATCAGCATCGCTACCCGTAGCGCCACAGACCTTTGCATCGGAATGCGTATGGTGCCGGATGGCCGGATGAACCGCTCTTATTCCGGGAGCAGGGCTGAAAACGAAGGAGGCAGCGCGATCCGGGTATATCCGATTCGATATTGATATATGGTGCGAGGTGTATATGTCCTTGTATAACGCTTGGGGTTTATCCGTATGACTAACCATCCATCCTCGAAAGAGAAGGCTCAATCGTACATCGAGGAGATCCGATCCATCAGCGGCGTGGTTGCCTGTGCTCTTGTATCACAGGATGGGTTTGTTATGGGCAAGTATTCCCGGGATAACGGGCAGACTCCCTCGCTGTTCGCAGCAATGAGTGCAACTATTTTTGCGTCGGCAGAAGCTGCTGCGAGTGCTGTCCAGATCAGTTCCCCCTCGTCAATCATGGTTACTACGGCAGATGCCACGATTCTGGTCGTATGTGTAGGGAGCGAGGCACTCATCACGGCGGTTGTTGAAAAAACCGCAAATCCTGCAGCGGTCTGTGAGCAGCTTACGACGGTTGCAGTCAAGATTGGGGAGGAGATATAATGTATACGATACTGGTCGTTGATGATAGTCCGATGATCGTCGACGTATTCGTGACGATGCTTGAGCGGGGGGGATACCGGCCAATAACTGCATACAGTGGAGAAGAAGCGTTATCGGTCTTACAGGAGGCCACGCCAGATCTGATACTGCTCGACATCATGATGGAGCCGATGGACGGATGGGAGACGCTCGAGAATCTCAAGGGCAATCTTTCAACAAAGAATATCCCTGTTCTCATGCTGACGGCAAAACCCCTGACGCCGGAAGAAGCAAAGGAATACGGCGTATATATTGAAGACTATATCCTCAAACCGACGACGCACCACCAACTCTACGATGCAATAGAACATGTCCTTCAGCGCCGCCACTCCATCACTGCGGACATCGAGCGTGCACGACAGGCCGGCGTCGACCAGCGGATCATCGATGAGTTCGAGCGTCTCAGCAAGAGCGTGGATATCAATAAGCGCCTCCTGAAGATCCTTGAGACCACCTACAGCATCAAGGACGCTAAAGTGGGGATGGGCGAGAATATCACGCGTGCCATCAAGAGCATGGCAACCAGTATCAAACTGCAGGAAGAACGCCTGCACCAGATCCGGGGCGAGTTCACCGTCTTCGCGGAACAATAAAATCCGGCTCTCTTCTTCTTATTCTTCCCCCGCCGCGCCGTGGCCGAAGCACCGCTCCTGTCTTCCTATGTAGACGATGGCGATCGTCAGGACGAGGATGGCGACGATGGTAAGCGCCACATCGGCTGCCTCCACGGGTTCAACGCCGAACGTCAGGATGCGCCGTACCATAGCGGTCATGGCAGCGATCAGGATGGGGGTGACCTGGAGCCGGTTGGTCTTGAAGTAGAGCGTGACCGTATCCAGGAGCTCGATAATGATGATGGTGACGAGGAGCGCGTGCAGAACGGCAAGGACGCCGAGTGTGGTGTCCTTCGTTGTGATGACTTCAAGGATGAGCTGCGCTACATCATAGAACGATAGTACTGCGAGGACAGACAGCGCGATGGCGATCGCAAGATAGATGCCCATCGTCACGTTCGACAGGGCCGAGATGATCGTATTGACACGGTGGTTTTTCATCGTCACGGGACCCCTCCTTGATGAGCGTTCTCTGAAGAGTAGAACTCCTGGAATGGCATTAAATATTCCGGTACGCCGGGAAACCGGATTCGGACATAAAGATTTATATGATTATACGGTGAATGATAAGATACGCACCTGAGTAAAGTTTTTATACTTTTCTTGCGTTGTAATAATGCTGTGATGGCATACGCGCGGGGCCTATAGCTCAGTTAGGTAGAGCGCCTGGCTTTTAACCAGGTGGTCGGGGGTTCAAATCCCCTTGGGCCCGTTGCCATGGGCGTTGATCTGTGGTTTTTGTATAGGTGATGCATCTGATATGTGACTCTTTCGTCAGCGGGGTATAAAAGGATGAGCACCTCATTTGACGTAATCAAACACTCGATGGTTCCTGACCATCAAATTATGAGCGAAGAAGAGGTAAAGTCGTTACTCTCCACGTACGAGATCTCTTTCGAGCAACTGCCAAAAATCTACCATGACGATCCAGCAGCCAAGGCCATCGGGGGCAATGTCGGGGATGTTATCAGGATAGTCCGTGAGAGCCGGACTGCTGGCAGAGCAGAGTCGTACCGTCTCGTCGTTAAGAGACCAAAGAAATAAATCCTGGCCGGGAGCTGATTTATCTGATAGACAGAAGTGTATTGTCTAGAGCTTATTTTTCGCGGGAACACGTAGCACGACATCAACTGGATTCTTATAATAATTTTCTCCTGCACAATCTTCAGAAAGTTGTTGACGAACAGCGGAAGATCGAGACCGATATCGAGACGCGTGGAAAGGGGAGGGAAGCCGTCTGGGTGGAACTCGGGACGATCGAGGTGAAGAAGCCGCTCGTCCGGGAGGCGGACGGTTCGCAGTCCGAGCTCTTCCCGAGTGAAGCACGCCTCCGGAACCTCACCTACGCTGCGCCCATCCAACTTGACATGACGCTTGTCCAGGGTGACGAGCGGCAGGAAGGGATCATAACCACCATCGGTCAGCTGCCGGTGATGATCGGTTCGGCAGCATGCAACCTCTACGGGATGAACGACGATGAGAGAACCGCGCAGGGTGAAGACCCGCTCGACCCCGGCGGCTACTTCATCGTCAACGGTACCGAACGCGTCCTGATGACGCTTGAGGACCTCGCATCCAACAAGATCATGACCGAGTTTACCGAGCGCTATAACGAGCGGATCTATGTCGCCAAGGTATTCTCGCAGTACCGGGGCTACCGCGCGCTCGTTATCGTGGAACGGAACCGCAAAAACCTGCTCGAGGTCTCGTTCCCCTCGGTCGCCGGTCACCTGCGGTTCATCGATCTGATGCGGGCGCTCGGCCTTCCCGGCGACCATGACATCGTCGAGGCTGTCTCTACGGACGAGGAGATCCTCACATTCATGATGCAGAACCTGGAGGAGAGCGAGTGCGATACCGTCGAGGAGGGTGTCATGTATGTCGGGAAGAAACTTGCTCCAAACCAGACGCGCGACTACCAGCGGAAGCGTGCGGAGTTCGTCCTTGACAACTACCTGCTGCCGCACCTCAACTACCTGCTGCCGATCGGCCTCAAAGAGGAGGATCCCGGCTACCGGCAGACGGTTGAAGAGGTCAGGCTGGCAAAGGCACACTTCCTCGGCCGTATGGCTGAAGCCTGCTTCGATCTCGTCCTCGACCGACGCCGTACCGACGACAAGGACCACTACTCGAACAAGCGCTTGAAACTCGCCGGCGACCTTATGGAAGACCTTTTCCGTATCTCATTAAACCGCCTCACGAGGGATGTCAAGTACCAGCTTGAGCGCGCCAGCATGCGGCACCGCGATCTCTCCATCAGCACGGCCGTCCGTGCCGATGTCCTCACCGAGCGGCTGCTCCATCCGCTCGCTACCGGTAACTGGGTGGGTGGCAGGACGGGTGTCTCCCAGCTCCTCGACCGTGTCGACCACATGGCCGTGCTCTCGCACCTGCGCCGTGTGATCTCTCCCCTTTCCCGCTCGCAGCCGCATTTCGAGGCACGTGACCTGCACCCTACCCAGTGGGGCCGTATCTGTCCGAGCGAGACGCCGGAGGGTCCGAACTGTGGTCTCGTGAAGAACTTCGCCCAGATGGTCGAGATCAGCAAGGGCGTTCTGGATGAAGAGGAAGTAAAGAACATTCTGTTTGATTCGGGTGTTATCGCCCTCCGGAGGGAAACCGTATGAAGATGTCACGCGTGTTCGTTGACGGAGCACTCATAGGCCTCGTAGAGGACCCGGTTGCCCTCGTCGCGAACACCAGGCGTATGCGCAGGCGAGGCGAGATCTCGACGGAGATCAACGTCTCCTATAAAGCGTTCAACAACGACGTGATCGTTCACACCGATCGGGGACGGGCCCGGCGCCCGCTGATCATCGTCGAGAACGGTAAAACGCACGTCACCCCCGAAGATATCGAGCGGCTCAGGGCCGGCGAGATAGACTTTAACGACTTTGTGAAGAGAGGCGTCATTGAGTTCATCGATGCTGAGGAAGAGGAGGACCTCTTTATCGCCATCACCGAGGATGCCCTCACTCCCGAGCATACGCACCTTGAGATTGATCCTGCGCTTATCCTTGGGATTGGTGCCGCCCACGTGCCGTTTCCCGAGCACAACGCCAGTCCGCGTGTCACCATGGGTGCAGGAATGGTTAAGCAGGCGCTTGGGTTTGCCGCGGCGAATATGAAGCTCCGGCCCGATACTCGTGGTCATATGCTCCACTACGTCCAAAAACCTCTCACCTACACGCAGACCTCCGATGTCATCGGCTCCGATGACCGGCCTGCCGGCCAGAACTTCGTCGTGGCGATCATCAGCTACGAGGGGTTCAATATTGAGGATGCGCTCATCATCAATAGAGCCTCCATCGATCGAGGTGTCGGGAGATCCCACTTCTTCCGCACCTACGACGGTGAAGAACGCCGCTATCCAGGCGGGCAGGTCGACCGGATCGGGATCCCGGACGAAGAAGTCTCGGGCGCGCATGGAACCGAGTATTACGCGAACCTGGACGAGGACGGCGTCATCAGCCCCGAGACGATAGTCCGGGAGAAGGATGTCATCATCGGAAAGACCTCGCCGCCGAGGTTCCTTGAAGAGCCGACGAGCGAACTGATCGCCGTTGAGAAGCGGCGGGATACCTCCGTTACGATGCGGAGCAACGAGCACGGTATCGTCGATACGGTCATCATCACCGAGGGAGAGAACAGCTCGCGCCTTGTGAAGGTGCGCACACGGGATCTCCGTGTTCCCGAGGTGGGAGACAAGTTTGCCTCACGACACGGCCAGAAGGGTGTCATCGGTCTCATCCAGCCTCAGGAGGATATGCCCTTCACCGAGTCGGGCATGACTCCCGACCTCATCATCAACCCCCACGCCGTTCCGAGCCGTATGACTATCGGGCACATGCTCGAGATGCTCGGCGGCAAGGTGGGCAGCCTCGAAGGTCATCGGATCAACGCGACGGCATTCCGCGGCGAGCGTGAAGCGCCGATGCGTGAGTCGCTCAAGGAACTTGGTTTCTCTCACACCGGGCGCGAAGTGATGTACGACGGTATCACCGGAAGGCGCTTCGCCGCCGATATTTACATCGGCGTGATCTACTACCAGAAACTCTACCACATGGTCTCGAGCAAGATGCACGCCCGTTCACGCGGTCCGGTGCAGGTGCTCACCCGTCAACCGACCGAGGGTCGTGCCCGTGAGGGTGGTCTCCGGTTTGGTGAGATGGAGCGCGACGTGATGATCGGTCACGGTGCTGCAATGGCGCTCAAAGAGCGTCTCCTTGACGAGTCCGATAAGGTCTCGGAGTGGGTCTGCGCCAAGTGCGGTATGGTGGCGATGCTTGACCGGAAGCGCAAGATCACCCGCTGTCTCGCCTGCGGCGGCGAGACCGATATCTACTCGGTCGAGATGAGCTATGCGTTCAAGCTGCTGCTTGACGAGATGAAGAGTATGGGCATTGCTCCCCGCCTGCGGCTCGAAGATATGGTATAACGGGGGCGAAATACAGTATGACCAGTCCTAAACGTGTTGGAAAGATCGAATTTGGGCTCCTCTCCCCGAAAGAGATCCGTAAGATGAGTGTCCGGAAGATCATCTGGGCCGATACCTACGACGATGACGGGTTCCCCTATCCGCAGGGGCTCATGGACCTGAATCTCGGTGTCATCGACCCCGGCCTCCGGTGCAAGACCTGCGACCAGAAGGCGGCCGAGTGTCCCGGACACTTCGGGCATATCGAGTCTCGCAAAGCCCGTCATTCACGTCGGCTACACCCGGCTGATCCGAAAACTTCTACGGGTGACCTGCCGGAGCTGTGCGCGCCTTTTACTCACCCCCGAAGAGGTGGGGAAGGTCACCGGTTCGGAGGAGGGCGAGATCGGTTCCGAGTTCGTCTCCGAGAAGGATATCAAGAAGGAGCGCACCTGCCCGCACTGTGGTGAGCAGCAGCTCAAGATTAACTTTGAAAAACCCACCACCTTCTCCGAGCTCTGGGTGGAAGACGGGAAGAAGTTCGAGCATAAACTGACGCCCGCCGATATCCGGGCACGCCTCGAACGGATTCCGGACGACGACCTGCGGGCGCTCGGTGTCAACCCCACGGTTGCCCGTCCCGAATGGACGATCCTGACCGTTCTTCCAGTCCCGCCGGTCACGATGCGGCCTTCCATCATCCTTGAGAACGGTCAGCGGTCCGAGGACGATCTGACTCACAAGCTTGTGGATATCATCCGTATCAACCAGCGGTTCAAGGAGAACCAGGATGCAGGCGCCCCCCAGTTGATTATCGAAGATCTCTGGGAACTTCTGCAGTACCACGTCACCACCTATCTCGACAACGAGGTGGCAGGCTGCCCGCCGGCCCGTCACAGGAGCGGAAGACCCTTAAAGACTCTCTCGCAGCGTCTTAAGGGGAAAGAAGGGCGTTTCCGTGGCTCGCTTTCCGGAAAGCGTGTGAATTTCTCCGCCCGTACGGTCATCTCCCCGGACCCGAACCTCTCCATCGGTGAGGTGGGCATCCCGCTCGCGATAGTGAACGAGATGACCGTCCCGGTGCGGGTGACCTCATACAACATCGAGGAACTCCGGCAGTACGTCTTAAACGGTGAGGAGCGGACGATGATCAAGGCTCCCTGCGGTGCGAACTATGTGATCCGACCGGACAACCGGAGGATGCGCCTCTCCGAGTCGAACCGGGAGACGGTTGCCGAGATGATCGAACCCGGATGGACGGTGGAGCGCCAGCTCAAGAGCGGCGATATCGTCCTCTTCAATCGGCAGCCCTCGCTGCACCGGATGAGTATCATGGCACACCGGATCGTCGTCATGGATGGAAAGACATTCCGGCTGAACCCCGCCGTCTGTCCTCCCTATAACGCTGACTTCGACGGTGACGAGATGAACCTCCATATCCCGCAGACAGAAGAAGCACGCGCGGAGGCGGAGATCCTGGTCTCGGTGCAGGCAAACATCCTCTCGCCGAGAACCGGAGGGCCGATCATAGGCGGTATCCACGATCACATCTCCGGCATCTTCCTGCTCACCCACGAGACACGCTGGTTTGCGAAGGAAGAGGTGCTCTACCTCTTAAAACATGTCCCGATAGAGCACCTCCCTCCCTCTGACAAGGAGGTGGACGGAAAGCCGTACTGGACAAACAAGCAGGTCTTCTCCGCTATCCTTCCGGACGGCCTGAACATGGTCTTCAAGGCGACATCTTGCCAGCACTGCGAGACCTGCCGGCGTGAGGTCTGCGACCGTGATGCATACATCCGGATCATCGACGGCCAGCTCGTCTCCGGAACCATCGATAAGAAGGCGATCGGCGCGTTCGATGGTCAGATCCTGCATAGGATCATCCGCCAGTACGGCCTCCGACGTGCAGCGCAGTTCATCGACGATGTGACGAAGCTCTCGATCCGCGGTATCATGATCGAAGGGTTCAGCTTCGGTATCGACGACGAAGACCTGAGTAAGACGGAATACGGTCAGATCGACGAGGTGCTGAAGACTGCACTCATCGATGTCGAGCGGCGGATTAAGATCTACAACGAAGGCCAGCTCGAACCCATGCCGGGTCGGACACTCGACGAGACCCTCGAGATGCAGATCATGCAGGTACCTGGCAAGGCCCGTGACCGTACGGGTGAGATTGCCGGCAGGCATCTGGGTCTCGGAAACAGCGCCGTGGTGATGGCCGTCTCGGGTGCTCGTGGTTCCATGCTGAACCTGACCCAGATGGCGGGCTGCCTCGGGCAGCAGTCGGTGCGTGGCGAGCGGATTGTACGTGGCTACGAGGAGCGGACGCTGCCGCACTTCAAGCGGGGCGACCGCGGTGCGGGTGCTCACGGATTTATCGCCAACAGTACAAGAGCGGCTTATCACCGACCGAGTTCTTCTTCCATGCCATCGGTGGTCGTGAAGGTCTTGTGGATACGGCAGTCCGAACGTCGCAGAGTGGTTACCTGCAGCGCCGTATGGTCAATGCCCTGCAGGATCTAAAGGTGGCTTACGACGGCACCGTCAGAACAACCGGTGGCAGAATAATCCAGTTCAAGTACGGCGAAGACGGTACCGACCCGTCGCGAAGCAGCAACGGCGATCCGGTCGACGTGAAGGGTATTGTTGAGAGCGTCCTCAAGGAGGAAGTCTGATGAACGGGGAGATGGAAAGACGGATTGACGAGGCCGATCTGCCGGTCAAGACGAGAGAAGACTTAAAGGCAAGTCTTCGTGGCAAGGATGTCTCTGAAGAGCAGTTCAACTGGATCCTCGAGATGGTCTTCGCCGAGTACCGGAAGACCAGAATCGAGCCCTGCGAGGCAGTGGGGGTCATCGCTGCCCAGTCGATCGGTGAGCCCGGTACACAGATGACGATGCGTACGTTCCACTATGCCGGTGTGGCCGAGATCAACGTTACGCTCGGGCTTCCCCGCCTCATCGAGATCATGGACGCCCGGCGTGAGCCGAGCACCCCGACGATGGCGGTCTACCTGCTGAAAGACTGGGCGTTCAATCGTGACCGTGCCCGGGAAGTCAGTTGGCAGATCGAGGCTGCCCCGCTCCACGAGTTCGGTGACATTACTATCGACATGGAGAACATGCAGGTGCTTGTGCAGCTGAACAAGCAGGTCTGTGACCGGCGGAAGCTCAGCGTCGAGGAGATAATCGAGGCCGCCCCGAGAAAGATCCGGGAACGCCGCCACTTCCGTGACTTCGAGAGTGAAGGTGATGCGAAGAAAGCGCTCGTCACGTTCCTTCCGAAGAACCGGGAGAGTTATCAGAACCTTTTCCAGCTCGCTGAGCATGTCCGCATCGTCATCGTCCAGGGTATCGACGACATCGAGCGTGTGGTCGTCCGAAAGGAAGAAGGAGAGTATATCCTTTATACTGAAGGCTCCAACCTAAAAGATGTCTTTCAGGTTGAGGGAGTCGACACCGCCCGAACCCGAAGCAACAACATCAGCGAGATCGCCGACGTGCTCGGTATCGAGGCCGGCAGGAACGCGATCATCCAGGAAGCGCTGAGCACCCTGAACGAACAGGGTATCGGCGTCGATGTCCGTCACATCATGCTTGTGGCCGACATGATGTGCATGGAAGGGGAAGTGAAGCAGATCGGCCGCCACGGAATTGCCGGCGAGAAGGAGAGCGTTCTTTCACGAGCGGCATTCGAGGTGACGGTCAATCACCTGCTGGATGCGGCGATCGCAAACGAGGTGGACGAGCTGAACGGCGTGACCGAGAACGTCATCGTCGGTCAGCCCATCCAGCTCGGAACCGGTGATGTAAAACTCATTGCAAGGCCTGTAAATCTGTAAAACGAGGAGAATCGTAAATGGACTTTAATACTTCATTGCGCAAAGCTGTCAAAACAGGAAATGTGCTTCTTGGTCAGAACAAGACCAGGGACTGCGTCCAGGAAGGCAAGGCCAAGCTTGTTGTCGTGGCTGAAAACTGCCCTGGAAACTTTAAAACATTCATCAACGAACAGAATGAGACGCCCGTCTATGTCTATAGCGGATCAAGCGTTCAGCTCGGTAAAGCATGCGGTATGCCCTTTGTCGTCAGCGCGCTCGCCGTCGTCGAGCCGGGAGAATCCGACATCCTGAATATCAAGAGAGTGTGACATGGCACAGGTTGTACTGACTGAAGAGTGCATGCGTCTCATCTCACAGTTTGAGAGCCTCACCGGAGCGGGGAGCCGTGACTGTATCGTAGACGACCGCAACGAACGTATCATCTTTGTGATCAACCCCGGTGATATGGGGCTTGCTATCGGAAAGAGCGGTGCAAGCATCAAGAAAGCCTCCGAAGCGATGGGCAAGCGGATAGAAGTCGTCGAGTACACAAGCGATCCCGGCCAGTTCTTAAAGAACTGTTTCCTCCCTGCACAGGTTACCGGCATTGACTTTGACGAGGGTGATGAGGACGGCGAATGCGTCGCCATCGTCGACGTCAGGGATGAGGACCGGGGTCTTGCCATCGGCAAGGCCGGGAAGAACATCTTCAAGGCGAAGATCCTTGCCCAGCGGCAGCATAACATCGCCGACGTTCAGCTCGCCCAGAATAGCGATGCCTGATTCTATCTTCTTTTTTCCCCTGTCGATCTTCGGCCGGTGAAGATTCCGGGATCCTTGCTCATGTCTGACAGGTCACGGGACAGGGTTATGTTCCCCGTGCAGTATACTCTCTCTTGTATACTGCGTAAATTATATATATCTTGATATGCCTCATCTGCATTCGGTGCAGGCAGGCTGTGCATCCGATGTTTCATCTATTATCAGGGAGTAATTTCACCGTTCCTCCGATGTGTCCTGCCGAGCGAAGACGGGACTGTGTATGATCAGACTGCTTGCGATACTATCGGCACTTATCGTGGTATCCGGGATAACGGTTGCCCCGGGCGAGACCTCGCCGAGCTACGGGATGGAGATACCTACGCTCTCCGACGGAGTCGCCGTTCTCTCTCTGTACCTTCCCTCCTGCATGATTCTGCAGGCAACCTCCTCTCTGACCGAGGCTCTCATCGTGACTGATGATGGGGATAGTGAGGCTCTCATTGCGACTGATGATGGGGATAGCGAGGATCTCATTGCGACTGATGATGGGGATAGCGAGGATCTCATTGCGACTGATGATGGGGATAGCGAGGATCTCATTGCGACTGATGATGGGGATAGCGAGGATCTCATTGCGACTGATGATGGGGATAGCGAGAATGATGAGAACGCTCGCGTTCAGCATGACCGAGCACCAGAGTCCTCTGACAAGATCCATAAGCAAAAGCCGGAAAAGCCGGAAAAGCCGGAACGTGACACTCCTTCGCCGACTGAGCAGCCAACGCTGGAATCCACTCCCTCTCCGAGCCCGTCCCCTACTGTGACGCCGACCACGGAGCCCACGACTTCCGTGCCCACCACAGAGCTTTCGCCCCCTCCTATAACCGCGGCAACCCCGGAGGTGCCGACGGCAAAGCCACCTACGACGACCCCCCAGACGTCTTCTCCTACCACGATTCCGACGACAGAACCTACTGAAGCAGCGACCACGGCTCCGACCGTTACGCTGTCAACAACGCCGCCGACCTCCGCCCCATCGACGGCCACGCCGACGATAACCCCGACGGAGACTGTGACGACACTTGCCCCTACGACAGGTACACCTACGGGAGCAGCCACTACGCCTTCGACGACCGCCCCGACGGAGACATCCACCCCGGCTCCGACGATCACTCCGGGAGAGGAGGCGTCAACCGGGACCCCGACAGGAACTCAGGCTCCCCTCCTGGAAGGGACACCCGATCCGGAAGCTATCATCGGTGATCTCCAGGACCCGGTTCAGTCATCGTCCGGCGGCGGCAGTTCCACTCTCCGGAGTTCGGATCCTCCTCTCGCTGCAACACCGGGCATGCCCTCCGGTCAGCACCCTGCGGTCAGGGAATCTTCGAGCCCGGCGACGTCTGCACCGGTCTCTGCTGCCGAGGCCCCGGTCAACCTGCCGGGAGCGGATCTGGGCATTCTCCAGATCAGGGGCGTCGGCATCTATGAGTCGAATACGCCGGATACGGTGGCAATAACGGTCAACGGCACGAAGGTAGGATACCTTGCCCGGTTACTCGACGACTCTATGAGAACTCCGGGTCTTCAGCCACGGGTAGCGTTCGAAGAGAGGACGTTCACCGTATCGGTGACGCTCGAGGCGAGGAACATATCGTTTTCGGAGAGCACCCCGGTATATGTTGTCCTCATCCCCCCTCCGGAAGAGACCGGTATCTATCGGATAACCCGGACAGCAGCACCCGAAACCCTCGCGGCGGGTGAACGGAACGTCTGGCGGTTCGCGGTCACCCCGCTCTCCGCGAGGCTGATGCTCGAGAACCTGACTTCGGTGGAGACGACGGGGATCACTAACCTGACCGGATACCCCGATCTCTTCACCTTCCGGGTGGTCGCTTTCACCGATGCATACGACGAGATCATGACCGCTGCATCCGACCCAATCATCTCAGTCCGGCCGGCGGCGGCAGGTGTTGCGGCTGCTGTCCATCCCGACTACTACGGCCTGCTGGAGGTCGAGACTCCGGCACTGCAGCCCTCCGAGACGTTAAATGACGCCTGGCTGCGGGGAGTCGGTGAAGTCGAGATACTGAATACCTCCGGTACGAATCTTGCGGTGATACGAAACCTCGGAAGAGAAGACTTAAAGCGCATCTACATCGCCGAGTCGCCTGCGTCGGCGCTCCGGGAGCTCGGTATGTCGCCCTTCGATGCGATCGCGACCGCTCTTGCAGGCACGGTGGCGTGGCTCCAGAGTACCTTGCATGCCCTCTTCGGTTGAATGCGGGGATCCCCCCGCGGTATTCTCGACATCACCCTCTTCTGAAGAGGTTCCAGACCTTCAGGAGCCCGAAACACCCGGTCAGCATCATGTCTCCGTAGGGGGCGGCCTGGTAGGCGTCCGGGAGGAGGCGCTGGCGGTTCGGGCCGGTGACGGCGACGATCTCGGTAAGAAGTGGTTCTCTGACTGCCGCTCCGTGCCCGCCGTCCTCGAATATCTCCTCGTTCGTCAGGAGACCGTTCGCTAGCTTCCATAGGTAGTGCTGCAGTTTGTGCGGGTCGAGCGATGCGGTGTGGTGCTCGAAGAAGCCGTAGATTTCGTCGCCCTTCAGCGTGCAGCAGAGGGTGTGGCCGTTGCCGGCGTTTACCAGGATGATACCGTCCTCGGCCCGTGCACGCACCCATGGGTCTTCGAGCGCCCCAATCAGGGCGACCGGGCCGGTATCGGTCACAAGAGATCCCGGAGCCTGTCTCCGGATTGCGGCCATTCTGGTCATATCAGGCAACGGCGGATCCTCAACGAGGGATTGAAGCTGCCAGTCGCCTGCGTCGAGTCGTTCGCGGAGGAGCTCGAACCGCCGGAGCCGGTTGCTGCGGTGTGGCGAGTAGCCGTGATCCTGGACGGCTATCGCGAGCCTTTCCGGATACGCCACTGCAAACATCCCAAGCGTCGTCCGAAGCTCCTCCGCCATGTAGTCGGTCAGCGAGATCGGGACGGCGCCGGATGGGCGGCTGTGAACTATCTGCACGCCAAGCGATCTAACCCGATCGAGATCGTCGTGGATGGTCGCCGCCGCCTCGTCGGTCGCGTAGACGGCAAGCCCTGCCGCGAGGTGCTCGCGCACCGCCGCGACGTTCGCTCCGCCGCCCATTAGGTAGCCCTCCAGAAACACTGCCTCTTCGAGACGGCGAGCCCGCCGGATCGCCTCCGCCACCACGACGGTCGGGGACGGGAGCACGAGTTTGATGCTGTTCTCCAGAGGCCGGCCGGGTTCGTATACCATAATATCCTGTGTACCCCTGCCGATGTCGATGGCAAGAAGGGGAGTATCAATATCGTTCATAATCCTCATCCACATCCCGGGATTGCCGCCCGCTCCTGCTCGGGTGATACTCATCCTCGTCCGGCCGGCCAGAAGAACCTATCGAAAAAAAGTACAACGGTGGTGTTATGCGCTCGATCTGCCGTCTGCCGCTGAAAGATCAGTATTATGTACCTGAGTTGTTGCTGCTTCCCCCCGATACTCCTGGAATTCATTCAGAGAGACGGTCAGATCGCGGGTGAAGGCGAAGTAGCCGATCTGCGTCTTGCGGCAGAGGTTCATCGCCATCTCCATCAGACCCCTCGGGTCAGGGCGTGCCTCTCCCAGCCAGACGTGGAAGATATTTCCGCCGTCGACGATGGGGAAGAAGACATGCTCGATCTCCATCCGTTTGGTGAGTGGGACGGGGGCTGCGGGGGTAACGTGGGTGCCGTTCGTATAGTAGATCGGCAGATCGAGCGTCGTACCAAGCATAGCGAGCGCCTGCTCGGTGTCGCCCTTGATAACCTTGAGCGCGTGGTCGCGGAACTGCTCGTCAAGCAGATCCGCGACGGCGAACCGCTGCCCGGTCGTCTCGGCGGGTGTTCGCGCAAGGGCGATGGTCATGCCGTGACGCTCCGAGAGTTCGCGTGCATACATCTCAAGCTCGGTCATCGCCCGGACGGCGAGCCGGAAGGCATCTTTTGACTCGTGAAGCTGGGAGCCGGTGAAGTGCTGCACCATCTCGTTGACACCGACGACGCCGATGGTGTAGACGAGCCCCTCGAGGTCGACGGCAACCGCGCCGCGTTCGCCGGTATTCGGATCCTTCGGGCGCTGCATGGCAAAGGGCATCCGCCCGTTCGCCCGGATCAGCGACATCCAGCGCCGCTTGATCCGGTAGAGCTCGACCGCGATGTCCATGAGTGTTTTCAGTTCGGCGAAGAGCCGCTCCTGCTCCCCTTCCGCTTTGTACGCCGCTCGCGGGCAGTTGATCGACATCACCTGCCAGGAGCCCATGGAAAAGTGCTTCCCGTCTCTGAAGTAGAGTTTGTCCTCAAACTGGTCGTCCTTCTCGGCGACGGAGGAAAACTGATATGCACAGCATTGGTAGCATGATATCCCTTCCCCGGCACCCCGGTAGGCGGGGATCTGGTTGTCGTAGTAAGGGGTTCCGAACTTGGAGGCGAGCTCGAAAGTCATCAGGTAGAGATCCTGATAGGTGGGAATATCAGGGTGGTCGCGATTGAACTCCTCGTTCTCGGTCATGAAGTCGGGCTCGATGCTGATCTCGGGCTTTGGGAAACTGAAGGGTTTGCCCCAGTAGTCTCCTTCGAGCATCACCTCCATCAGTGCCTTGAAGAGGAGCCTTACCTCCCGTTCGAGTTCCCCGTAGGTGCGCAGGGGCGCCTGCGTACCGTTCCAGACGAGTCCCCGATAGACGACGGGTTTGTCCTTCCAGAGAGCGGGTACGCCAGGGGAGAGCTGCACCGAGGAGAAGACCACCTGGCCGCCCCGCGCTACCATCATCTGCGTCATCTCGTAGACAAACATCTGCATGAGCTGCTTGATCTCCCCGTAGGGCATTCCCTCAAAGAAGGGAGCCATGAAGGTGAGGAAGTTATAGTAGCCCTGTCCGCCGGCAAAGTTCGTCTGGGCGGAACCGAGCGCCTTGACCGCGTGCAGCACCGCCACCTCGGCGCGCCTGGCAGGTCCTGCGACCGATGCCTTCGTTCCGTTGCCGTCGGGCATCAGGCCGTAGTAGAAGAAGTATCTGAGGTCCCAATCCTGACAAAACGGCCTTGTCCCAAAGTATTCCAGGTCGTGGATGTGGAGGTCGCCGGAGAGGTGGTGATCGGCAAGGTGAGGGGGAGCTGCAGGAGGTACTGCTCCTTGCTGATCTTGTCCGCCTTCTTTTTGTGCGAGGTCTCCGCGTTCTCCTGGAGGTTGGCGTTGTCCTTCGCCTCAAAGCCCCGCCCGACGTCGATGAGGTGGGCGTCGAAGACCGGAGTGCCGACGCGCGTGCAGACGTTCCGGTACTGCGTCATCCCTCGCTCGAGCAGGGTCATGTTGACGATCTCGCGGATGAGGGGGCCTGAGAGGGACTCAAGGCCGAGCATCTGGATCTTCTTCTCGACCCTCCGTGCCACATCCTCGGCGATCTCATCCGTCAGCTCCTTCGTCGCCGTAAAAGACCTCGACGAGCTTCGTCTCCTCGAGAACCTGGCGGATGATCCGCTTTCTGTCCCACTCGAGGAGATAGCCGCGGGACGTGCGGACCTTCGGGAAGACGGGGATGAAGTCGCCGGCGAGCGTCGTCTGGGTAGTCCTGCGTGTCACCCTCACGCCTCCGCAATCAGGTCAGCCACCATGTCTTCCTGAAATACTCCTCCCGGAAAGAGATCCTGCGACGTATAAAATGAGGTGTCCTTCTGCAGCACCGGTGCTTCCTGAACGAATACGCCGTTTATCCGAAGTTCGGTCAGCGCTTCGGCGGACGCCAGATCCTGCTCAATGTAGCGTGCTCCCCGTTCCGCCAGAAATTCCTTTAAAACTTCGCAATTTGGACAGAATTCAAGTGTATAAACTATAAACTGCGATGTATCTGGTATAATGACACCCCCGAATAGATGGATGATCATTCGTCGCTCGTCGTAAAAATGGTTCCCATTTTTGGGTGGAATAGGTCGCCGGTCGGAAGGCGGCGTTGTGTTCATCCCCCTGCAACTCTGCTGTATGCTTCTTCAAAATCTCTGGGGGTGCCGGCGATGAGCGATCACCATTTGTAGGTGAATGCAGAGATAGTACGGTACTATGGTCAGGTCATTTGTCGCGATCGATCTCTCTGAAGAGATCCGTCGGAAGATACGGGAGTCGCAGGACCTGCTTGAGAGATGCGATGCCCGACTCAGCATCGTCGCTCCCGCAAATATCCATATTACCCTCAAATTCCTCGGGGAGATAGAGCCCTCCGCGATAGGGCCGATCCTCGAGGCGCTCGAATCCGTCAGCGGCGAACCGTTCGAGGTGACTATTGGTCGGGCCGTCTGCAATCCTCCGTCACGGCCGCGAGTGGTCTGGTGCGGCATTCAGGACGCAGGGGGATGTGCGGATCTGAGCCGTCAGGTTGAAACTCTCCTCGAGCCGCTCGGATTTAAACGGGAACGGCGCGCGTTCACCCCCCACGCGACCCTCGCGCGAGTGAAGCGGTTCGACCCGTCTCTCCTCCGGCAGGTCGAATCGCTCCCGGAAACCCCGATCGGCTCTTGCGAGGTCAGGTCCATCAGACTCAAGAAGAGCACCCTCACCCCTCGCGGTTCGATTTATGAAGACCTCGGGGAGGTTCTGCTGTGAGCCGGCGTCCCTGCGAAGAGGAAGCACTCCGGCGGATCAGGCCGACCCCGGAGGAGCGTACCTACGTCAGAACTATCGGTAAGCATCTGATCGAGGCGGTGGAGAAGAGCGGCCTTGCCGGGGCGATGATGGTCGGTTCCGTCGCTCGCGACACCTTCATCCGGGGCGACCGCGATCTCGACGTCTTCATGCTCTTCGACCCGTCGCTCTCCCGGGAGGAACTCGAGGAGAAGGGGCTTTCTCTTGCACGGAAGGTAGCGGAAGGGTTCGGCGCGTCGTGCCGGGAGAAGTACGCCGAACACCCGTACATCAACGCCACGATCGACGCGCTCGACGTCGACCTGGTGCCCTGCTACGCCGTTCTGCGTGCCACGGAGATCAAGAGTGCCGTCGACCGGACGCCGTTTCACACCCGATATATTCTACAGCATATCGACGGTCTGGGTGATGAAGTCCTCCTCCTCAAGCAATTTGCCAAGGCAGGAGGGGTCTACGGCTCCGACCACATGACCGAAGGGTTCTCCGGGTATCTCTGTGAACTGCTGGTGATCTTCTACGGCGGATTTACGGAGGTTCTCGAGGCGGCCTCTGCATGGAAACCCGGCATCGTCATCGATATCGAAGAACACGGCAGCAGGGCGTTCGAAGAACCTCTTGCCGTCGTCGATCCGGTCGACCCTGAGCGGAACGTCGCCGCCGCCCTCTCTCTCACGCGGATGAGCGAATTTGTGGAGCTCGCACGCGGGTACCTCGCCGCTCCCGCGGAGGCGTTCTTCATTTCGTCGCCCGATCCTCCGTTCACCGAAACTGAGTTTGGCCGCACCATTGATGCAAGAGGGACAAAACTCATCTCCGTGACGTTTGCGACCCCCCCCTATACGGCCGATACGGTCGTTCCGCAGCTTCGGAAGTCCGCCGAGTCCATCCGCGAGCTTCTCGAGCGGAGCGAGTTTCCGGTAAACCGGTTCGATGTCTGCATGCAGGAAGAACGCAGCATGCTCCTCTTCGAACTCATGACGGATACGCTCCCTGCGGTGCGCCGCCACCTTGGCCCGCCGGTATGGTCTGAAGGGAATGCCCGGAAGTTTGTCGGGAAGTACGTCGATATAGATGTCTTTTCAGGGCCATTTATCGAGGACGGGCGATATTACGTCGAGATCCCCCGGCAGTTTAGGGTGGCTGCCACCCTGTTTCGCTCCCGCTCACTCCTCGATGTTGCGCTCGGCAGACACGTCAGAAAGTGCATGAAGGCAGGCTGGGAGGTGCGAGAAGGTCGGGAGTGCTGGGATGAATCGTTTGCCTGCTTCCTCGGCGAGTTCTTCCGGCACGAGTCGCCGTTTGTCCGGGTCCTGCGGCACCAGCGAGAATAAGGATGCGGTCTGACCGGCGCCCGGGACGAGCCCTCGGTGCGATCCGCTGCCGATCTTCTGTCAGTGGGCTATGAAAAGATATGCGGGATACCGGCACAGTTCCGCTGGTGTTGGTACCCGCGTGACGTATCCTGGTAGGGAGGAGGAGAGGGAGGTTGGTACCAAGGGATTGGATTGGGATGCTTTCTGTGGCCGTTCCCTAAATTGCCGTATCACCCCGCTCTTTTGTCCGTACCCGGATGACATCGTCGATGCTCGTTACGAATATCTTGCCGTCTCCGATCTGGCCTGTGGCTGCACTGGTTGCGATGATGTCGATGATCTTCTCGGCATCATCGTCGGCAGCGACGATCTCGATCTTCGTCTTCGGGATCATATCGACGACGTACTCGGCACCTCTCCACTGCTGGGTGATGCCCTTCTGCCGTCCGCGGCCCTTCACCTCAGTGACGGTCATGGAGTCGAATCCTGCACCTTCAAGGGCGTGCTTGACGTCCTCGAACTTCATCGTCCTGATAATTGCTTCGATCTTTTTCATGCTTTCTCACCGTCCAAAGCAGGCTCGGTTGTTACAAAGTTCGGGTAGGCGCTGACCCCGTGCTCGCCGATGTCCAGCCCCTGCAGTTCTTCAGCAGCCGATACCCTGAGCCCGACCGTGTACTTGAGGATGGCGAACATGGCAAGACCGATGCCGAATGCCCATGCGAAGTTCACGACCATGCTGATCGCCTGCGCGGCGAAGAACCCGGTATTGCCGTAGAGCAGCCCGGTTACGAGCGGCCCGTCGGTCACGTACACGCCGTAGGTGCCGTCTGCAAAGAGCCCGAGGGCCAGCAAGCCCCAGGCGCCGTTGAGCCCGTGCACGGAGACCGCACCCACAGGGTCGTCGATGTGAAGCACCCAGTCGAGGAGCCAGACGCCCAGATAGATGATGATGCCGGCGACGATACCGATGACGACGGCAGCGGTCGGGTTCACCCACGCACACGATGCGGTGATGGCTACGAGGCCGCCGAGCACACCGTTCCCGGTCATACTTGCATCAGGTTTACCATATCGCCACCAGGTAATGAGCATTGTGGTTATTCCTCCCGCGGCAGAGGCGAGGACGGTGTTTGCGGCGATAACGGAGATGCGTAACTCCGTTGCGGCAAGGGTGCTCCCCGGATTGAAGCCGAACCAGCCAAACCAGAGTATGAAGACACCGAGAATCGCAAGGGTCAGTGCATGCCCCGGAATCGCGACGGGTGTTCCGTCTCCCCTGTACTTCCCAATCCTCGGCCCGAGCATCAGGGCTCCTGCGAGGCCGACGAAGCCGCCGATAGCGTGGACGACTCCGGAACCGGCGAAGTCGAGCGCACCGTAACCGCCGCCGAGGTTGACCATGAAGTCACTTGCGTTCAGCCAGCCGCCGCCCCAGAGCCAGTGTCCGTAGATCGGGTAGATGAGTGCGGTGATGGCGACGCTTGCAATCAAGTAGGTGGAGAACTTCGTCCGCTCCGCCATGGCCCCTGAGACGATGGTGGCAGCCGTTGCGGCAAAGACCATCTGGAAGAACCAGAGTTCCATCGTGGAGACGTCGTAGCCGTCCCCGAGCAGGAAGAACCCGTCAAAACCGACAAACAGCCCCGTTATTCCGGAGGCGGTGCCGAACATCAGGGCGAACCCTACAGCCCAGTAGCTGATCGCACCGAGCGAGAAGTCTGCGAGGTTCTTCATCATGATGTTGACAGCGTTTTTTGCTCTCGTGAGGCCTGTCTCTACCATGGCAAAGCCGGCCTGCATGAACATCACGAGGAATCCGCAGAGAAGTGTCCACACGAAGTTGACCGGCGCGAACGAGTCTTCCTCCAGTGTTGCGGCACCGGAAGGGTCTGCTGCGGCTGCCGGAACCACCAGCAGGGCGAGCAGACAGATGACGAGTGTCAGTTGGAATCTGGATAAGCCTGTCATTGTAATCACCTGCTACGCAGGTAGAAGGATGTTTCCTTCCAACACTTAAAAATATTTCTATTTATTGCGGCGTATGCACTACCGACTGGGATTGTGGGCGATCATAAAAAATGTTACGGGAGATATCTTAGGGTTTTCTCGCGGCTTTCTGTCCGGCGAGTCGTTCGATGATTTTTGTGTTGATCTCATTTCCGGTGGCGAGCCTGCCATGCCGGACTGCGCTATCGATAAATCCGCGGCCGGTGTCGTTCCTGACAATCAGGGTGGTGAACCCTTCCGGTGAACCGATGGCTCCTGCCGAGATATCCGCATCGACGGCGGTAAGGTCGGTACAGACGTGACATCCCGGCCGTACGCACGCTTCCAGTTCCTCGAGAGGAATTGAGGTGGTCGAACCGTCCTGCAGGAGAATCTCGAGTTTTCCCTTGACGTTAAGACGCCGGATCTGCCAGGGCTCAATCTGATGCTCCTGCCGGAGTTTTCCTTCCATCAACTTTGCATAATCGAAGGTCTCCGTGCAGAAGAGGCCGATGACAAGGCGTATCGACTTGCCGAAGGGCCTCGAGCAGATCGTGCTCACTCTCGCGTAGCGCCTTCGTCGCCCGCACCACGCAGGGGACGCCCACAACAGCGATCCTCCGGCACTTCCGGTTGATCACCGCCTCCTTCAGCGAGGCCAGAAGCGGCACCCACCAGGAGTAACGGCTGCCGGCGTAATGAATGAGGGCGTCCGAAGAGGTAATGACAGCCGACGAAGGCCTGAGTGTCCAGCGGTCCTCCGTAACCGTAACCACGGCATCGATAAGCCCTTCCTCGAGGGCGTTTGTCAGGATGGCGGTCACTGCGCCGCCGCTCTGCTTCCTCTCCACATCAAAGGTCGACTGTGCCGCAACGATCTCGGTGTACGAACCGAGCAGCGTCTCCGGCCGGAAGGGGGCGGTGCGAGGACAGACTTCGTAGCAGGCGCCGCAGGGGACACCGTCAGTCGCCGCCTTGCAGTATCCGGCGTTGACGGGGGCAAGGGTACTTCCTGCCGGAAAGTAGATTGCGTCCGCCGGGCAGACTGCCACGCAGGCGCCGCACCCGGAACAGGTTCCCTTCAACCAGACCTCCGCCTCAAGGTCCTTGAATGTCTTCTTCTCCATGCTAATCTACTCCCATGTGTACTTGCCTGCAAACGGCCTTGCACTCGCCGGTACGATCCGGGTATACTCTGCGTCGATGAGTGGCTCCGGGTCGAGGTCGAATGCCTCGGCAAACTCGCGGATCACCGGAGCGATCCGCTGCCGATCTTCTTCAGTGAGGGGCAGTTTCTTTGCACCGACACCAAGGCGGCTCTCATCGACATCGCCGCGGATGACGATCTCTCCGCCGTGGATTCCGCTCCCGACGCCGCGTCCAGCGTAATCGCTTCCGTCCATGCCGAGCACGATCAGGAGGCCTCCAGCCATATATTCGCCGAGGAACGACTGTGCATTCCCGCCGACGACAAGGATGGGGCGTTTACTGTCGTACTGCTTCATGTGAATGCCGCCGCGGTAGCCGATGTTGTCACGGACAAAGACCGTGCCGCCGCGCATACTATGCGCGACCGCATCGCCGGCGCTACCGTGGATGACTACCTTCCCTGCATTCATCGTGTTGCCGGGTGCATGGTCGGCGTTCCCGTGGATGATGCAGGTCGGGCCGCTCATGAACATGCAGAGATCGCCTCCGGGAACGCCGTTGACGACGATAGTGGCATCCCCTCGGAGGCCGTTTCCGATGAACCGCTGTCCGAGGACGTTCTCGATGATAATCTCCTCGGCACCGTCGGCGACCGCCTGCCGGATCTTCTTGTTGAGGGGGGTGTAGTGCATCCCCCCCGCGTCGATGGTGACCGTCTTTCCCATGTGCCTCACGCCCCCACCTGTTTGACGTCGAGTACGTTCATCAGGCTCTCATCGAGCATGTAGCCTCTGAGACGGTCGCGGTTTCCTCGCAGGCTCTCGATACTGTTGATGCCGGCAGCACCCATCAGTTCGGCGAGTTCGAGTGTCCATGCATCTATCAGGTTGGCTACCTGCTTCGATGCAACGTCGGGATCGAGCCGATCGACGAGGTTCTGCTGCTGGGTGGCGATTCCCCACGGGCAGAGGTTGCGGTAGCAGCTGCCGCAGACGCGGCACCCCATCGCAACAAGGGCGGCGGTGCCGATGTAGACTGCATCTGCCCCGAGGGCGATTGCTTTTGCCACATCGGCGCTCTCCCTGATGCCGCCGCTGGCGATGATCGATACCTCGTTCCTGATGCCCTGGCCACGCAGTTTCGCATCCACGCTCGCGACCGCTGCCTCGATGGGAATGCCCACGTGGTCTCTGAAGACCCGTGGCGCCGCGCCCGTGCCCCCCTTGAAGCCGTCGAGAACGATAGCATCGGCGCCCGACCGTGCGATACCCGCGGCGATCGCGGCCGCGTTATGGACGGCGGCTATCTTGACAAAGACCGGCTTTTTCCACTCGGTCGCCTCTTTTAAGCTCCTGACGAGCTGGGCGAGGTCTTCGATACTGTAGATGTCGTGGTGGGGAGCGGGGCTGATAGCGTCGCTCCCAAGCGGGATCATCCGGGTGCAGGAGACATCGAGGCAGACCTTCTCTCCTGGCAGGTGCCCGCCTATACCGGGCTTCGCTCCCTGACCGATCTTGATCTCAATGGCGGAACCGCGCTCGAGATAGTCGATATCGACACCGAACCGGCCGGATGCGATCTGGACGATCATATGATTCTGGTAGGGGTAGAGCCGCTCATGCAGCCCCCCCTCGCCCGTGCCCATGAAGGTGCCGGTCTCTGCGACCGCCCGTGCCATGGACATCTGGGCGTTTAGGCTAATCGCACCGTAACTCATATGCCCGATCATGATCGGCGTCTCTGCCTGGAGGTTCGGGGCAAGCTCGGTGACGAGCTCGACGTCCCCGTTCTCCTTCCTCTTTACCTCGATGCGCGACGGTTTCTTGCCGAGATAGGTGCGCACCTCCATCGGTTCGCGGAGCGGATCGATGCTCGGGTTCGTGACCTGGCAGGCGTCGAGCACCAGGCGGTCGAAGATGATGGGATAGTCAAGCGCGTTGCCCATGCCGGAGAGGATGATCTTTCCGGTCTTGGCCTGGTTGTAGATAGCCTCCCTTACCTGTCGCGTCCAGACCGGGTGGCTGCGGTAGTCGCAGGGGTACTCCTCCAGCATGATCGCGTCCCGGGGGCACATGGCGAGACAGCGGTGGCATGCCGTGCACTTCCGGGAATCGATCAGGATCTTGTCCCCTTCCCGCCGGAAGACACCGTATGAGCAGTTCTCGATGCACCGTTCGCATTCCATGCAGCGTTCACGGTCGATGCTGACCCGGTAGCGGAGTGGTGTGCTTCCAAGACTCATGCGATAAACCTCCCGATGACGGGTTCGCCCGCAGGCGGCATGGTGATCCGCTCGACGTTTGGTTCCATGGCGCGGATGGCGGCCTCTTCGCTCGAGATGTAGAGGCGGTCGCCGCATTCGCCGACGACCAGGGGGCGGAGTTTGATCCTATCGGTGAAACCGACCATCACATCGTGATTGGCGACGACGATGGCAAAAGGCCCGTTCATCATCGCAGGTCCGTATGCAAGCCTGATAGCACGATTCAGCTTCTCCTGTGCATCGGGCATCGTATCGATGTCGTCCCAGAAGGGCGGCGCGAGGGCGCGGACGGCGAGATCGATATCGAGTCCGTGCTTTCGTACCAGGTGGTCGAAGAGATAGGCAACCACTTCGGTGTCGGTAAACATCGTGCACTGGTAGCCGTAACTCTCGATGTATCGCCGGTTCGTCCCGTATGACGTGATCTCTCCATTGTGGACGACGCTCCAGTTCAAGAGGTTGAACGGGTGCGCTCCTCCCCACCACCCGGGGGTGTTGGTCGGGTAGCGGTTGTGCGCAAGCCAGATGTAGCCTTTGTAGTCCTCTATCCGGTAGAAGTCTGCGACCTCTTCCGGCCAGCCTGCAGCCTTGAAGACCCCTATGTTCTTGCCCGATGAGTAGATGAGTGCACCCTTCTGCGCGGTGTTGATCTTCATCACGATCTGCGCCACGATATCGTCTTCGGGTGCGTTGCTATGGGACATCCTGTTCGGGTCAGGCTTGAAGAAGTACCGCCACGGGATGTGGATTGCCCGAAGGCCGGGCTGATCGTAGGTCGGGATCCTTTCGTCGTGAACGATCGTCCCCCACTGCTCGAGCGTTGTGTCGACTATGCGCTTTGTCTCATGAGTATTGTCAAAAAACACATGCAACGCATAACAGTCTTTATATTCCGGATAGGCACCATAGGCTACGTATCCCGCTCCTTCTCCACTTCCGCGCTCATTCATCATGGAGAGAGCACGCTTAATGGCGGAACCGTCCATCCTCTGGCGCCGTCGATCCATTACTCCAATAATGCCACACATTGTAATCACGAATGATCGAGTTCTGGTAGGAACTCCTTGAAAGTTAGATACGGTATCCTAATCAGGCTTCTGCGTACAGTGACGTTTGTATCAATAGGTATTTATTAGATTGGATAGAAGTTTTCTTCCATATGCCCGGAGATGCAGTTACGGAAATGCTCGAGAGAATCGAGAAAGACAATGTTAAATTCCTCCGTCTTCAGTTTACCGACCTTCTCGGGATGCCCAAGAACGTGGCAATCCCCGTCAGTCAGGCGAAGAAGGCACTGACGGATGGTATCGGTTTTGACGGGTCCTCCATCGAGGGTTTTGTCCGGATCGAGGAATCCGACATGCTCTTAAAGCCGGATCTTGAGACCTACACGGTTCTCCCCTGGAGGCCACGCGAAAACGCCGTCGCCCGGTTCATCTGCGATGTGCACAAGGCCAACGGCGAACCGTTCGAGGGAGACCCGCGCTATATCCTCCGGAAGGCCATGGAAGATGCGAAGAAGGATGGGTACACCTTCAACACTGGCCCGGAGCTTGAGTTCTTCCTCTTCAAGATGATCGACGGAAAGCCGTCAACCGCCTTCCAGGATGTCGGTGGCTACTTCGACCTTGCGCCGACCGACCTTGCCGAGAACGTCCGCAGGGACATCGTCCTCGCGCTCGAATCAATGGGTTTTGAGATCGAGGCCTCCCACCACGAGGTGGCCGAGAGCCAGCACGAGATCGACTTCAAGTACGGCGACGCCCTCAAGACCGCCGACAACGTCGTGACCTTCAAGTTCGCCACCAAGACCCTCGCACTCATGGCCGGCCTGCACGCAACCTTCATGGCAAAACCCGTCTACGGCATCAACGGGAGCGGCATGCACGTGAACAGTTCGCTCTCAAAAGACGGGAAGAACGCCTTCTACGATCCGAACGGCAAGCTGCAGCTCTCCGAGACCGCGTACTACTTCATCGGCGGCCTCATGAAGCACGCAAAGGCGATAACCCGGGTGGCGAATCCGACGATCAACTCCTACAAACGGCTCGTCCCCGGCTACGAGGCACCGTGCTATATCAGCTGGAGTGCGAGCAACCGGTCGGCACAGATCCGTGTCCCCGCCCCGCGCGGCAACAGCACCCGTGTCGAGTTCCGGAGCCCCGACCCGACCTGCAATCCATACCTTGCCTTCGCGGCGATGCTCGCTGCCGGTATGGACGGCGTCCGGAACAGGATCGAGCCCCCGGCAAGCACCAACAAGAACATCTTCCATATGACCCCTGCCGAGCGGCAGGAAGCAGGCATCGAAACGCTGCCCGGAAACCTCTACGAGGCACACCAGGCGCTCCTTGCCGATGATGTCGTCTGCAAGGCGCTTGGGAAACACGTCGTGGATGCGCTCACCTGCATCGCAGAGGCCGAGTGGGATTCGTTCCGCACCGCAGTACACCCCTGGGAAATTGAGCGCTATCTCGCAACCTACTAATACCTTTTTTCTTATCCGGGTGAAGCGGTATACCCGCTCTCGGGTGAGCGCATACTGTTTGCCCCTCCTTCGGAGGATCTGCGACGGAAAGGGTCTGGCAACGCGGCTTAGATCTGGTGTCTTTCGGGGCAGATTCGGTAAAAAGTCGTTCGATACCTCCGGTTCCTCCTTCGGTTGAAAACGAAGTTATAATATTCAGGGGGATGGAATCTTCTTGTGTCCGCTATCGTGAGGTATAGCGATGAATCTTAGACAACCGAATGCTAACGAAGCAATTGGAACCGCCAACCGGTCGCGGAACGTCGTTCCGATGTCCGGTCTGTGCACCCGTTGTGTTGACGGGTGCAAGGGGAGCTGCGAAGTCTGGCTCTCCTCGTTCCGTGGCAGAGAAGTTCTCTACCCGGGGCCTTTTGGCGAGATCACAGCAGGCGCAGACAAGAACTACCCGATTGACTATTCTCACCTGAACATTCAGGGCTACGCCGTGGGTGCCAAGGGACTTCCCGAAGGCATCGAAGCGAACTCTGATAATGCCGTCTTCTCAGCGGTCGACACGGAGACCGAGTACGGCTGGGATATCAAGGTGCCGATGCGCGTCCCGATCTTCACCGGTGCACTCGGATCGACCGAGATCGCCCGGGCGAACTGGGAGCACTTTGCAATCGGTGCAGCAATCTCCGGCATTACGCTGGTCTGCGGCGAGAACGTCTGTGGCGTTGACCCCGAGCTCGTATTGGACAACGAGGGTAAGGTCAAGGAATCGCCCGAGATGGATCGTCGTATCGAGACCTACAAGAAGTTCCACGAGGGCTACGGTGAGATCCTGGTGCAGATGAATGTGGAGGACACGCGGCTTGGAACCGCGGAGTATGTCTCCTCGAAGCACAATCTCGAGACGATCGAGCTCAAGTGGGGGCAGGGTGCCAAGTGCATCGGCGGCGAGATCAAGGTCAAGACGCTTTCCCGGGCAACGGAACTGAAGAACCGGGGCTACGTCGTCCTTCCCGACCCGACCCTCCCCGAAGTGCAGAAGGCCTTCGAGGACGGTGCACTCAAGGAGTTCGAGCGTCACTCCCGCCTCGGGTTCGTGACGCGCGAAGGTTTCCTCGAGGAGGTCGACCGTCTCCGTGATATCGGGTTCAAGCGGGTCACCCTAAAGACCGGTGCGTACTCGGCAGTCGAGCTCGCCATGGCACTTCGCTACAGTGCCGAAGCGAAGATCGACCTGCTCACCATCGACGGTGCACCGGGCGGCACGGGTATGAGCCCCTGGCCGATGATGAACGAGTGGGGTATCCCGACCTTCTACATCGAGGCGCTCACCTACCAGTTTGCGGAGAGGCTCCGCGAGCGTGGAATCCGTGTGCCCGACCTCGCCATTGCCGGCGGGTTTGCCGATGAAGCGAATGCATTCAAGGCACTCGCGATGGGCAGCCCCTACGTCAAGGCGGTCTGCATGGGCAGGGCTCTCATGATCCCGGGCATGACCGGCAAGAACATTGCGAAGTGGCTCGAGAAGGGAGAACTGCCAAAGACCGTCCTGAAGTACGGCAGCAGCGTTCCCGAGATCTTCGTCTACTACGAAGACCTCAAGGAGAAGTACCACGACCGGATCGACGAGATCCCGCTCGGTGCGCTCGGTATCTACTCCTATGCCCAGAAGTTCAAGACCGGTATGCAGCAGATCATGGCGGGCAGCAGGAACTTCAACTTAAAGACCGTCTCCAGAAGCGACCTGATGGCGCTGACCGAGGAGGCCGAGAAGGTATCCGGCATTCCGTACGTCATGAGTGCTTACCGGGACGCAGCAGAAGCAATTCTAGACTCCTGAGCGGAAAGGCATCTCCGGGAGTGCGGGGAGGGTGCAGGGGGAAACCCCGTATACTACCCCCGCTCTTTCCCGTTCGATCAAACGGAATGCATGAGCCCGTCGTGCGGCCTAAAAAAGAGTAGTATCTTTCTCTTCTGACTATCAGCAGCACTGCTTGCCGCCGGACTCTTCCCCCTCAAGGAGAAGCCCGCCGAAGAGCACCTTCTCAAGCACCTCTGCGACGTACTTCATCTTCTGGGTAGTTTCCGTATCTTCATAGCGGTGGATATCTGCGTAGATCTGGAGGCGGAGAAGGCCGAAGCGCAGCTTATCGAGTTCGTCTTCTTTCAGGGCCATCGCTTCACGGTAGATCTCTTCGATCAGGAAGGGAAACTCATCAAGGTTAGCAAGCGCCGCGACGATGGGGGAAAAGACGGGGAGGTCCTCACCCCGGCCGATGAGAATTGTATGAGAGTCCATCTTATCCCTCGATCTCGTGTAAGAGGGCTTCCATGACGTTGTTGATACTTGTCCAGGTCGGGTTCTCTTCTGCCCGCCGGATGATGAAGGGGCGTCCCTCATCCCCGGCCCGCCGCATCTCCGGGTCGAGTGGAATTGCGCCGAGGAAGGGAACTTTGAGTTCTTTTGCCTCCCTCTCACCGCCGCCCTTGCCGAAGATGTCAATCTCCTCCTTGCAGTGGGGGCATACGAACCCGCTCATGTTCTCCACGATACCGAGGACGGGAAGGTCGAGTTTCCGGATGAACTCCACAGCCTTGCTCGAGTCCATCACCGCAACATCCTGGGGTGTGGTGACGATGACGGCACCGGCAATGTTAGGAGCGAGCTGGGCGATTGTGAGTGCTTCGTCGCCGGTTCCCGGTGGCAGGTCGACGACCATGAAGTCCAGGTCTCCCCAGTTGACGTCCTCAAGGAACTGCCGAATCACTCCCATCTTCATCGGGCCGCGCCAGATGATCGGGGTGCTCCTCGCGGGTAGCAGGAACGCCATCGAGACGACGCCGAGCGTGCCCGTGACGTGGACGGGTTCGATGATCTTTCCGTCGTAGGACTGCAGTTTCGCATCTTCGATGCCGAGCATCTTCGGGATGTTCGGGCCGTGGATATCGAGGTCGATGAGGCCGGTTTTATAGCCGTGATTGGAAAGAGCGTACGCGAGGTTCGCCGCAACCGTGCTCTTTCCGACTCCACCCTTGCCGCTGAGCACGAGGATGACGTGTTTGACGTTGACGTTTGCCTTCGGGGGGAGGCCATGCCCTTCCTTATTGCGTGGGTCATCGCACTTCGTTGCGGACGGGCAGCTGGCGCAGTTGCCGGCGCACGCCTCTTCGGTAGGTTGGTTGGATTCTGCCATAGTATGTATTCTCCGTGATGTCTTGAAAACGTCGAGCTATTATATATTAACGGTAAACGCAACAAAAACATAGTGGTGAGGGCAAAAGATCCACGCGAGTGCGTTTCGATCCCGGTACGTCATCCTCCGGCGGCAGGCGGAAAGAGAGCGACGGTATCGCCGTCGGCGAGTGGTGTTGCAAAGCCTCCGGTAAAATGAATATTCCTCCCGCTTTTGAGAATATTGACGTACTCACTGAGTTCTTTGCCGTCGGCATAGAGTGCTGGTGAGAGACCCCTATAGCGGTTGGTCAGGATGTCGAGGAGATCCCCGACCGTCGCTCCGTCCGGCATCGCGACGTCGACCTCCCGGGGCATAACCTCCCGGAAACCGGCGAATGCTTTCACCCTCACGTGCATATCGCCGTTCTCTCCCGGAGAACTTTGCAGTCCGCAGATCTGGCAGGCTGCTCCCGCCCTCCGTGTCTGAAACGTGCTCTCTGGCAGGTATCTCTCTTCGTGCTTGATCTCATACCCAGTAAGGTCTGGTTTCAGAGGCCATCCCATATGAATATCACGGCAGATCCCCTCCGGCCTTTTGGGGTCTGCTTACTATCCTTGCAGAGGTAAATGCCTTTTTAGAGGACACTTCGCCTGTCCCGGCAGGAGATCAGAGAGACTATTATACCCCGCACCCCCTATGGGGTGCCTGGTGCTGTTCATGAACGGATATGCAGACAGAATCCTCCACGTAGATCTGACCCATGGTTCGATCGATACCCACCCGTATCCCGAAGACTGGAAACGGCGGTACATCGGCGGCCGGGGTCTTGGTATCCGGCTCCTCTCCGAGATGGTAGATCCGAGGGTCGACCCACTCAGCGAGGAGAATGTTCTCATCTTTGCCACCGGCCCCATCGCCGGCAGCGGGTTTCCGATCGGGTCGCGCTACGATGTCATCACCAAATCGCCCCTGACCGGTACGTGCACGACGTCGAACTCGGGCGGGAAGTTCGGCACGGCCATGAAACGCGCCGGGTACGACGCCGTCATCCTCACCGGGAGATCGGAGAAGCCCGTCTACCTCTTCCTCGATAACGGCAGTGCGGAACTCCGGGACGCCTCCGAACTCTGGGGCAGGACGACCAGCGAGACCGCGACGGCGGTGCAGCAGGAGCACGGCGATCCCGGGATCAAGGTGGCGTGTATCGGCCCCGCTGGAGAGCGCCTCTCCAGGATCGCCTCGGTCATGAACGAAAACTCCCGTGCCGCCGGACGCGGGGGTGTCGGTGCTGTTATGGGCTCAAAGAACCTCAAGGCGATCGCGGCGAGGGGGAAGGGTTCGATCGGCGTTGCCGACCGGGAGGCGTTTCTCCGGCTCAAAGGCGAGATCGGTTCGAAGATACGGGAGAATGCGATATCGGGTGGAGGTCTTCCCCGTTTCGGGACTGCTGTCCTTGTCAACATCATCAATGAGAACTACATCCTCCCTGTCCGGAACTTCCAGGAGAATCATTTCCCGAATGCAGAAGCGATCTCCGGCGAACAGATGACGGAGACCATCCTCACCGGGAAGATGGGATGCCAGGCCTGTGTTATCCAGTGCGGCCGCGAGGTCGAGATCGAGGGCAAACAGATGGAAGGGCCCAGGTACCAGACGATCTGGGCGTTCGGGCCTGACTGCGGCATCGACGATCTTGCGATGATCGCAAAGGCAAACCAGCGCTGTAACGACCTTGGCCTCGACACCATCTCGACCGGGGCTACCATCGCCTGCGCCATGGAGCTCTTCGAGAAGGGATATATCAACGAGGAGATCAGGTTCGGGGATGCGGAAAAGATGTACGATCTCGTCCGGATGATCGGGTACCGGGAAGGGATCGGGGACGAGCTCGCCGAGGGTTCGTACCGGTTCGCGGAGCAGTCCGGCCACCCCGAACTCTCGATGAGCGTCAAGCGGCAGGAACTTCCCGCCTATGACCCGAGGGGACTGCAAGGGCATGGCCTTGAATACGCCACCTCCGTCCGGGGAGGCGACCACGTCTACGGGTACATGATATCCCCCGAAGTGCTCGGCTCTCCGGAGAAACTGGATCCCTATACGAGCGAGGGCAAAGCGGTCTGGACAAAGACGTTTCAGGATCTCACCGCCGTCATCGACTCGTCGGGAAGCTGCCTCTTCACCTCGTTCCCGCTCGGAGCGGGGGATTACGCGAGCATGATCGCAGCCGTCACCGGCTTTGACATCGACGGTGATGAGGTGCTCACTATCGGTGACCGGATCTGGACCATGCAGAAGATCTTCAACCTCAAAGCCGGGTTTGGGAAAGAGGACGATACCCTCCCGCTGCGCCTCCTGAACGAGCCACTCAAGGAGGGCGCTCCGAAAGGCCGGGTATGGGAGCGCCAGCCCCTCCTCGACGAGTACTACCGGGCGCGGGGATGGGACTCCAACGGTCGGCCGACCGCGGAGAAACTCCGGGAACTCGGGATCGAGTCCCTCTCCCCGGAGGCTGCCGGCATCCCAGGCAGGTAACTTTACTTTCCCTCTCTCTTTATCCGCCAGCCCCCCGTTGCTGCGGGGATGCAGTCGATCTCCGGCGAATACGGTTTGATGTCCAGCACCGGTGTCCCGTCGAGGGCATCAAGGCCCCGGACGGCAAGGACGGCCCCGTCGCGGGAGACCAGGTCTACAATGCCGAGCCCGATGGGGTTCGGACGTGCCGGGGATCGGGTGGAAAAGACGCCTCTCTGCTCGCTCTCTCCCGGTGGTGTCGCGAAAAGGAGCCCCCGCTCCGCCCGATCAAGCCAATAGAGAACGATCAGGTGGCTGCTCCCCTCCACGTTCTGCAGGCCGGGGAAAACTCCTCGAAGATATGAATCTCGGCAGCCGTATCGACGAGCCGCCCCTGCCGGGGTGCATCGCCGCGCTCCCGGTACGGCGAACGGACGACCCCTATTGGAATGCATTCCATGCACGCTTTACGTTCCATAGTCATGTCCTCTCTGTGCTCCTCCATACGTATCAAGCGTCTCGTTGCAGAGGCGGTCGGCGACCCTGATGCAGGGGTTTTCCCGGGGGACGCTGACGAACGAGACCGCCTCGAAGGCCTTCGCACGCTGCAGCACCTCACGGTGGAGTGCGGCAAGATGCTCTTTTCTGATCTGGTATCGCCCGGTGAGCTGCCGGATGACGAGCTCGCTGTCCGAGTGGACGATGACCTTCCCGCCGGTATGCTTCCGGGCTTCGGTCAGTGCATTGATGACTGCGTGGTACTCGGCGACGTTGTTCGTCGCCCGGCCAAGGTAGCCCGATCGCGACTCGACGATGCTGCCGTCCCGCACGACCACGAATGCCCATGCTGCGGCTCCCGGGTTGCCGCGGGAAGCTCCGTCCGTGTAGATGGTAAGGGTATCTCCGTTCGTCATGACTGGATCCTGCCGCACCGGCGGCGGAGACGGTTCTTTTTGACCGTCTGCACCTGAAGGGTGATTGTCCGATCTGCTCGATGTTATGTGTATCCCTTTGCAGGTATCTTTCGACCGTACTACCTTTATAGTCGGGTTGTACAGAGGCACCCCCATGCTGGATATGGGTAGGGTCATCGAGGATGTAACGCTCCGGGATCGAAGTCGCGTCTTTGAAGACCGAACCGATGCGGGCAGAAAGCTTGCGGCGGCTATTTCATCGCTCGAGGGGATGGAAAACCCGGTTGTCTGCCCCATTCCCGCGGGCGGCGTTCCTCTCGGGATTGAAGTGGCGCGGGTGCTTTCCGCACCGCTCCGGATGGCCGTTGTCCGGAAAGTGCAGATCCCCTGGAACCCCGAAGCCGGGTTCGGTGCCGTCACCTGGGACGGACGCGTCTTCCTGAACCGGGCTATGCTCGCCGGGCTCGATCTGACGGACGGGGAGATCGATGCCGCCGTCGAAAAAGCACGGCGGAACGTCCGGGAGCGGCTCGAGCGGTTCTCAAGCGATCGGCCGGAACCGTCCCTTAAGGATGCGACTGCCATCCTGATCGACGACGGGCTTGCCACCGGGTATACAATGCTTGCTGCCCTCGAGGCTGCATTGGCAGAGTCGCCCCGGCGCGTGATCGTAGCTGTTCCGACGGGCTCGCTCCGTTCAGTTGAGTTCATGGCGGAGAAGGCCGATCTGGTCGTCTGTCTCAATGTCAGGACCGGCTACTCGTTTGCGGTCGCCGAGGCGTACAGGCGGTGGCATGATCTCTCCGATAGCGAGGTGGAGAGCCTGCTCATTCAGGCGCGCGATATGGGGTTCTATTAAGGGCGGTCTCTCCTGGCATAACCTCTTTATACCACGTGCCCCTTGAGTGGGCCGGAGGAGTTCTTCATGGACGGTCTGGATATCAATGTCGGGTTTAGTGTGTTTCCGCAGAAGTATACCTGCGATGGAACGAATGTATCGCCGCGTATCGAGATCAGGGGGCTCAAGACGCCGTATTTTGCCGTCATTCTGGAAGACCCGGATGTACCCGGGGAACATTTACCCACTGGCTCATCTGGAACGTCGCCAGCAGCGGAACCCTTCCGGAGGGACTGCCTGCCAGAGGGAAGATTACGGATCCCGTTACCGCAGTGCAGGGCAGAAATGACCACGGTACCGTCGGCTACCACGGGCCGTGCCCGCCGCGGGAGTCGACGCACCGGTACTTCTTCCGTGTTTACGGCGTCCGGGAGGAGATCGATCTCGGCCCCGGAGCAGACAGGGTTGCCCTTGAAGAGGCGCTGAAGGATCTCATCGAGCAGTACGGGGAGGCGATGGCGGCGTACGGGAGGAAGATCGGGGCCTTATCCGGAGCATAGCCTCTCCTCGCCCTTCCCGGTCATGGGTGCTCCACAGGAGCGTTCTTTCGCTTCGGTGCAGAACTGTTTTATACCAGGTCTCCCCTCCGGGACACCTCAAGGAGGTACACTGTATGGATGGTCTTAACGTGCGGCTTGATTTTGAACATTTTCCCCGGAAATATACCTGTGACGGTGAGGGCATCTCACCCGGCATAACTATTGAAGGTCTGCTGGCTCCCTATCTCGCCATCATTCTCGACGATCCGGACTCTTCCGGCGGGACGTTCACGCACTGGCTCATCTGGAATATTCAGGCGACCGATCGTATTCCCGAGGGTATTCCCCCGCTCGGAAAGATCGGCTATCCTATTTCGGCCGTGCAGGGGACGAACGATTTTTCGCGAACGGGATACGGCGGCCCCTGCCCTGCACGGGGCGAGTCGCACCGTTACTTTATCAGAGCCTACGGGGTGCCGGTGCTGCTCGATCTGCCCCCGAACTCGACCCGGATTGATCTTGAGGCTCTCCTCAGGGGGACCGCAACGCAGTACGGTGAGACGATGGCTCTCTGCAAACGGGAGCGGGTGCCGGCAGCCCCGGGGCAGTAACGCACCTTCCGGGTTCCGCTCCGGTATCCGCCATTCCCTTTTTAAACTCCTGCGATGCATCTCCTGCTATGGCTGCTGCTGTTGAAAAACTGACCGTCTCCCTGCCGTCCGCGGAGTTTCGTATATGGAATACCTGTGACGGCGCCGATCTCTCGCCCGAGCTCCGCATCGGTCGCCTTAAGCCGGATGTCCGGTCACTCGCGGTCTTTGCACTGAATCCTGCAGAGCAGGGCTGCTCCTTCACCTCCTGGATCGCGTGGAATATCGAACCGTCGCCCCTCATCCCGGAGGGTATCCCGACGCAGGGCGTCGTGACCACCCCGGTGAACGTCGTGCAGGGAACGAACGATTACGGCATGCTCGGGTATCGCGGCCCGTGCCCCCCAAAGGGAGAGACGCACCGCTATCACTTCAAGGTCTACGGTCTCGATGCCCTGCTGGAGCTTCCCGCCGGCGCCACCAAGCACGAGCTGATCGAGGCGATGAAGGGGCATGTGCTCCAGTTTGGCGATACCGTGGCGATATATGGGCGGTGATGCCGCTTTTCCTCCTGGCCGTTCTGGAGGAACAGGACTCCCGGTATCGCCGGATTGATACCAATCCTTTTATAGTATGCTCCGCAATCGGGGAGCGGAGCGTGATAGGATGCATCCGTTGACGGTGACACTGGAATTCGAAGATTTCCCGGATACGCATACCTGCAGCGGCGAGGACTCCTCCCCGCGGATCATAGTGGAGGGCGTGCTGTCGAACATCAAGTCCCTTGCCGTCGTGGCGACGAGCAGTCCTGAAGAGGGGCCTTCGAAGACCTCGTGGGTAATGTGGAATATCGAGCCTGCCGGGACGATCCCGGCGGGAATACCGAACGATGAGGTGGTATCCTCTCCAGTCCGGTGCGTTCAGGGGAGAAACGACTTCGGCACCATCGGGTACCGGGGACCGTGTCCGGGGCATGGAGAGACGGAGGCGTACCTCTTCCGGGTATATGCTCTTGACCTCGCTCTCCATCTGCCGCCCGGCGCGACCTGGGAGGAGCTGGTCAGGGCTATGGAGGGCTCGGTGAATCAGACCGGCGAGGCGGTCGTGCTCCGCACGGGCTGACCGGGATACGGAGGGTGTCAGGTACGCCGGCACTCCCCGTTCCCGCGTTTCAGGAGCGGAGCGGCGATTACAAGCGTTACGATAAGGTTGCCCGTCGCCCGGCCGATAGCCTGTGAGTGTGCCCTGTTCTCCGCCTAACGTGGCAGCGGAGGGCTCTGCTTTTCGATAGTATGTGCGAGTTTTGCCATCTCGTCGCTCAGCAGGCGGATCATATCGTCCTGGGTGACGATGCCGATCAGTCTGCCGTTGTCGTCGACGATCGGCATTCTCCGTATGCCCTCCCGTGTAACCTTCTCGATCGCCTCGTAGACGCCGATGTCGTCCTTGAACGTAACCAGATCTTTCGTCATGATCTCTTCTGCCGTCACATCCTCCGGCCTCATGCCCTTTGCGACGATCCTGACCACGAGGTCGCGATCGGTTACGATTCCGGCGGGTCTGTCCTCGCCGGTAATGACCATGACACTCCCGACATTTTTGGTGTCCATGATTTTGGCAATCTCGACGGCCGGTGTGTCCGGCGAGACTGCCACAACCTCTTCTCTACAACACTGTATAAGTCCCATGATGTGAACTCCACCGCCACTGATCGTGAAATGCTATATTAAAGTAACCCGCCCTGCCACCGCTCGTGTAAAGGTGCCGGGAGACCATCCCGCACGACACCGCGGACGAAACGGAGAGAGCACACGGGTGGCACTCCAGAAAAATAGCGCGAGCCCGATGCAGGCTCGTGAACCCCATCCCCTCGTAGAGCGTTTCCCTCCGGGTACTCATCCTCCGGTCTGATTACTGCTGCCCGACACCGTCCGAACCTGACCGTTCTCGATGGTCAGTGTAGCGTCGGGTGGGAGCCACCTCGCGGTTGTACGGTCCCGTCGGCGTTCATGCCTGTGTGCGCCAGAGGATGTTTACACCTCGGGCAATCGGCTGTCGCTCCGGGATCCCCTGCCGGGGAGAATGGGTTTGCTCCACGCCGCTCTCCTACGCATTTATATGACTGCACGGGGAGACTCTCATCTATCGAATGGACTGGATTGCAATTCTCCTGATCGTGGCAGGGCTCTGTCTCTTCGAGACGATATCGAGCATCGATAATGCCATCATCAATGCCGAGGTGCTCTCGACGATGCAGGAGAGGGCGCGGCGGTGGTTTCTTGTATGGGGCCTCCTCCTTGCGGTTTTTGTCGTCCGCGGCCTCCTCCCCTGGCTTATCGTCTGGGTGGCGACGCCTTCGCTTGGACCTATTGGAGCGCTCTTTGCGACCTTCTCAAGCGATCCGGCTGTGATAGAGGCGATCGAAGCATCTTCGCCGATCCTCCTGATCGGGGGCGGAACGTTCCTCGTCTTCCTCTTCTTCCACTGGCTCTTTGTGGAGGAGAAGAACTTCGGCCTCCCGGGAGAGCAATTCTTTTCGCGGCAGAGCGTCTGGTTCTTTGCGGTCGTCTCGATCCTGCTCTCCGGTATCGTCTGGTTCGCCCTGCAGCAGAACCTCCTGATGGGGTTCGGGGCAGTTGTCGGCTCAACGGCGTTCTTCATCGTCCACGGGTTCCGGCAGAACGCCGAGGCGCAGGAGGCCAGGCTCACCGACCGGAACCTCTCCGATGTATCCAAAATCTTCTACCTCGAGGTCATAGACGCGACGTTCTCCATCGACGGCGTCGTCGGAGCGTTCGCATTCACCCTCGCCGTCCCCCTGATCCTGATCGGCAACGGCCTTGGGGCAGTCATCGTGCGGGAGCTTACTATCCGGAACATCGAGCGAATTACGTGTTACCTGTACCTCAAAAACGGGGCGATGTACTCGATCGTCGTCCTCGGGACGATCATGATCCTGGACAGTTTCGGCATCCCCATCCCGGTATGGCTCGCCCCGGCAGTAACGTTCATCATCGTCGGGTACTTTTTCTACAAGTCGGCACGGTGCCGCGTGGAGCGCGGAACGGAGGCCTGATCCGGATTCTTCCACCTTTCACTATCCGGCAGAGGTGCAGGGGGGCACTCTTTCGGGACGGTTGTTTTCTTCCACCTGAATTGCTCCAGTGTTTCTTCGATCCGCCGGCGGAGCCACTCCTGGTCGAATTCCGAGTGGTACAGAAAATGTACTTCGTTCGCCGAGTCCCAGTCGCTGTCGGGGTCCACATCAGCAGTCCGCTCAAAGAGCGGAGAGCCCGGGAGCGGGACCGGGACATTGATCGAGATTTCATCAAGCGGAAGCGTGAGTGCGTGCGTCAGTGTCTGTTCGATCGAACCGACCGTCTCACCCGGATACCCGACGATAAAGAATCCTGCAGTCCGTATGCCGGCACTGCGGTAGACCTGCACCGCCCGGACACCGTCGGCGACGGTTATCCGCTTCTTCATGAGTGCGAGGGTTGCATCGCTCCCCGACTCGAGACCCAGATACACGCGGACGCACCCGGCCCGGTGCATGATTGCAGCGAGTTCATCCGAGATCCGATCGACGCGGGAGAGGCATGTCCAGGTGATACCAAGCCCCTGGCGGATCTTCTCACGGCAGAAAGCCCGGAGGTAGGTGATATCAAGGGTAAACGAGTCGTCAGCGATCCAGAGGCGGTCGTATCCGAGATCTTCGATGGCCCTGATCTCCGCGAAAATCCTGCTCAGGGATGCCTTCCGGTATACATTTCCCCAGACCGGTTTTGAACAGAAATCGCATGAATACGGACATCCCCGGGTGAGGATGATATTCGTCTGCCTGCATCCGTCCGTCTCCTGCCAGTGCTGCTGGTAGCGGTGATGGTCGAACCTGCTCCGATCCGGCAGGGGGAGGGCATCCAGCATCTCGGCCGGATTATGCACCGGGGGAACACTGACGGTACCTGCCGCCCGAGCGCCGGTAGAGCCCGGGATACCCGGTAAGCGGGAGGCGGGAGAGCGCTTCCGGCGTTCCCCCGGCATCGGTGTAATCACGGCAGAAACGGGCAAACGTCAGATCGGCCTCTCCGCGGAAGACAAGATCGAAGGCTCCCGCAAATCGGTCGGGGTAGACGGTCGGAAGCGGTCCTCCGGTGGTGAAGAGGGTGTCGTCGAGCCTCGTGCGGAGCTCACCGAGGATCTCAAGAGCGTTTCTGCTCATGCTGATCATCACGTACATACCGACAATCGACGGATTGTCTGCCGCAATCTCATCGATCACCTCCGGCACCTCTCTGAAAGTGCAGTCATATACTCTGACCGGGATGCCGACTGCAGTAAGCTGGCTGGCCAGGTAGGCGATCCCGAGGGGTGGAAAGAGTTTCCGGACGGGATCCCGATCGTTGAAGTAGGGATACACGAGAGCGACCGGCCGCCAGCCTTCCCGGTTCATTCCGTCCTCCCGCTGCTGTCAAAGGCGACCGTATACCTGCAGTCGACCTGCCGGGTGCCAGCAGGAGGCTCGAGTTCGATCTCGAACCCCGCCCAGCAGATGTCGTGCGTGCGCTCCCGCCCCCAGTACACGCGGTGGTCGACGGTATCGCTCGTCGCTATGTCGGAGATTTGGAATACAAGCCGGTGCTCCGGGTCATACAGCGCCACCGGGGTTCCGCCCGGGAGCACCTCCCAGCCCGGCGGGGGGTCGGTGGGTTCTCCGTTTCGCCATCCTGCACGGAATACGTCAGCCCCAAGTTCGTTGAGGAGATAGATTCGGGGCAGTCGGTCATGCAGGGCGTGGATTCTGCAGGAGATCTCGATTTTCGTGCCCCGAATAAAGTACTCGACTACGATCACGGCTATCGGCGGGACGGCAACCGAAACCGGCCGTATCCGACCGATGGTGCGAAAGAGGGCGCCAAAAGGCAGGAAGATCTGCAGTGGGGGTACGTGCATGTAGATCTTCCCGATCCTGCCGAAGAACCGGGTGAGTGCATGAGACGGCCGCCCGAGTACACCCCACGCGAGCCGTGTATCTATGTGGAATATCTTGACCACCCGGCCTTCTTCGGCCGTTTCCGTTTCACAAGAACGACAGAAGTAGGTATTTCGCTCGGTCTTCAGAGCCGGGCTGCACAGGCCCATACCGTCCTGGGTGAGATTCTGCCCCCCTGCCAGAGCGACAAGAAGTCCCCTGGCAAGACCCGTTGATTTTCCGGAACCCCGGTAGGAGTCATCGCTGAAGATCGTGAGGCCTTGCAGGGTGGATGTATCTTCCGGGAGTTCCGCAGATTCATAATCCCGGTGCGTTTCGAAATCCTGCTCAAAAAGTGGCTTTGCAGACGGTGGTGGGGACACCCATGAATCGGCTGCCGGGCGAATAGATCCACCCCTCTGAAATCCGCCTTCCTCGCCCCATTTCATTCAAGGGTGAAACATTCGGAAAAATATATAATAATATCTCTCTATCGAGGAGTTCGGTCTCCCTCCTACCCGGCGGTACGTGCCCGATTCTGCACCTTTTTCCTTCTGATATGCGCCTTATATGCCTCGTGGCTGACAAAGAGCAGGATTGGGAAGGGCACCAGGATCAGCAGGTACTCCGGTGGTACGAATGCGGTGTTGAATATGAACTGCACCGGCGGGAACAGGAGGAGCAGGACGATCCAGAGGATCTCAAACCCTACTGCGGCGAGCAGGAGGCGGTTTGAAAAGAGGCCAAGGCTGAACGCCGGGAACTCCCATGACCTGAGCGTCCAGACGTTTGCGATCTGACAGAAGATGGCACCGAGGAGTGTCATGGTCATCGCCTGGTAGTGGAGTGTAGTTCCGCTGATAGAAAGGTCACCGTCCTGCCATCCAGAGAGGAAGAGGAAACCCAGAAATCCTGTCATCGCCGCAGCCGCCTCTATCATGCCGAGGAAGGCATATCCGCGTTTGAAGACCTCGCGGTCGAGGATCCGCTCATTCTTCCCGACCGGTGGCCGATCCATGATGTCCTCTTCCGGCTGCTCCTTTCCAAGCGAAAGCCCGGGCAGCAGGTCGGTTCCGAGATCGATGGAGAGGATCTGGATGACGGAGAGCGGGAGCGGGATCGCGAGGAAGAACTGCAGAATGTAGGGGATGATCTCGGGCATATTGGACGAGAGGATATAGGTGACGAACTTCTTGATGTTGTAGTAAACCGTCCTCCCCTCTTCGATCGCCGCCACGATCGATGCGAAATTATCGTCGAGCAGGATGATGTCGGCAGCCTCCTTTGCAACTTCCGTTCCCCGCTCTCCCATTGCAACGCCGATATCCGCTCTCCGGAGCGCTGGAGCGTCGTTTACCCCGTCGCCGGTCATGGCTACCACCTCGCCGTTCCGCTGCAGGATGTCGGTGATCCGCAGCTTCTGGTCGGACGGCATCCGGGCAAAGAGGAGATCCTCTGTTCTGAGAATATCCCCGAGTTCGTCGTCTGAGTAGTCCAGAATCTCGTCGCCGGTGATTGCCCTATCCACCGGAAGCCCGATTGTGTCGGCGATCGCCATCGCCGTGAACGGCGAGTCGCCGGTGAGGATCATCACCCGGACACCGGCCCTCCGGCACGCCTCTACGGCACCGGGCACCTCCGCGCGCGGGAGATCCATGAATGCAACAAGACCAAGACAGATGAGATCGCTCTCATCCTCGCCCTCTTTATACGCGACTGCCAGCACCCGGTATGCTTCCTTCTCAAACTCCTCGGCACGGGAGAGGAGGCGGCTCTGCATCTCCTCATCGAGGATCCGTACCTCGTTGTTTTCATCGAGATAGTAGCCTGACTTGCCGAAGATCACCTCCGGAGCGCCCTTTGAGAAGATGTATCTCCGGTCGCCTCTCCGGTAGACGGTCGACATCATCTTCCGGTCGCTGGTGAACGGGATCTCACCGATCTTCTCGTAGTCTGAGACATCGATATCGGCCTTGCGTGCCGCAGCAACGATGGCAAGTTCGGTCGGATCTCCGAAGATCGTATTCTCTCCGATCATCGCCCGGGAGTCCAGCAACCCGGATGTGAGGAAGAACCGCAACCGTTCCTGCGAACCTCCCACCTCCTGCATGAAGGTGAACTCCCCTTTCTGGAAGTAACCCTCGCCGGTGATCGTGATCTCCTCACCGCTCGTCAGGTAGATCTGCCGTGCCGTCATCTCGCTGCGGGTCAGGGTGCCGGTCTTGTCGGTGCAGATGACCGTCGCGCTCCCGAGCGTCTGGACGGCGTCGAGGTTCTTCACGAGGGCGTTTCTCCTGGCCATCCGCTGGCTGCCGAGGGAGAGGGAGAGCGTGATGGTAGGGAGCATCCCCTCGGGAACATTCGCGACAATCAGCGAGAGTGCGAAGATCGCGGCGACGAGGAGCCCCCTCCCGGAGAGAAAACCGAGGATAAAAAATATCGCTCCGGCCAGCAGTGCGGCGAGGGTGAGGATGCGGGTGATCCTGACGATCTCAAGCTGCATCGGGGTCGGCCGTTTCGTCACTTCCTTTGAGAGTTTTGCGATCTTCCCGAACTCCGTCGCCATCCCGGTGGCAAAGACGGCCGCGACTCCGTTTCCCGAGACCACCGTGGTGCCGGCGAAGACGATGTTCCGGCTTTCAAGAAGTCGTTTTGCCTCGCTCGGCTCCGCTGTTCGCTTTACGGGGCGCGACTCCCCGGTGAGGGTTGCCATATCGACATACAGGGAGTTCGCTTCGAGCACAACGGCATCGGCGGCGATCTTATCCCCTTCTTCCAGGATCAGGATGTCTCCGGGAACAATTATCCTGGCCTCGATCTTCTCGATGACCCCGTTCCTGCGGACGCTGACTCGTGGCGGAATAAGTTTTAAAAGCGCTTCAACCGTCCGTTCCGCCTTGTACTCCTGCCAGAACGTGAAGGTGGCATTGACGATGACGGCACCGAGGACGGCTATGCCGAGGATACCATAGCCCTCGCCGGGAGAATAGATGTCGGCTATAAATGAGAGTACTGCCGCGACTTCGAGGAGAACGGCAAAGAAGCTGGTATACTGTCTGGCGTACTCGATAACGTAGTTCTTTCGCTTTGCTCTCTCGACCTCGTTATACCCGAAGGTTGTCAGTCTCGTCTCGACCTCGTTCCCGCGAAGGCCATCCTCCCTGGTGTTGAGATGAGTGAGGTTCTCTTCCTTTGATTGGGAATAGACGGACATGACAGGTACCCCGGATGCGGCGTTGGTTGATCTCCACCTTCAGGCGCCTGATCTTATATGAATTGGCCGTCTTCGGAATTTTCCAGAGACCATGTCGGGAACGGTATGGCAGAGGTGCCCCTTTCAGCCCGTGGTGGTCGGGACTTGTTGCGGCGGCGGTGCGGCCGACGAGGTGAGAACGTTTCTCCTTCGCAGCATTCAGCCACTCTCTTTCTTCCGCCCCAAAAAAGATTTTAATACTTCTCTACACACGGAATACCTTCATGAAGAGATCTTTTGGTCCCCGAACGCTGCTCTACCCGCACCCCGACCTGATCGTCGGGACATACGGCCGGGATGGGCGGCCGAACGTAATGGCAGCCGCATGGGGTGGTATCTGCTCCTCGAGGCCGCCTGCTATCGCGGTTTCACTGCAGAAAGCCCGCCACTCCTACGATGCCATCGTGGAGAGACAGGCATTCACCGTCAGCATCCCCTCTGCCGACTACGTAAAAGAAGCCGATTATTTCGGCATCGCATCCGGGAAGGATGCGGATAAGTTTGCAGCGACGAACCTCACGCCCGTGAAGAGCGACCTTGTAGACGCTCCGTATGTCGGGGAGTTCCCGGTGGTGCTCGAGTGCCGCCTCCTCAAGACCGTGGAGATCGGTGTCCACACCCAGTTCATCGGCGAGATACTCGACGTAAAAATCGATGAGAGCGTTCTTGACGAGGATGGCAAGCCGGATGTTGCAAAGATCCGTCCCTTCGCGTACGATTCGGCGCGCATGGAGTACTACGGTTTCGGAGAGGTGCTGGCGAAGGCAGTCTCCGCGGGTAGGGAGTTCCTTTAACTCACATCTCCGGTAGACCCGGTCAGCATCCGGTCAAGCACGAGATCCTGATCGCCGTACCGCTCTTCAGCCCGGAGAAGATCTTCCCAGATCTCAGGCGGCATCCCGGCAGGCCCGAGCTGCCGGATGATCCCGTGGACGGCGGAGTATATCTGGTACATGCCCCGGATGGAGTCCGACATCCCCCGATACTCCGCCATGATCACGTCGATGTCGTCCGGGTGCTCGGCGATAGCGGTTGCGTGATCGATGAAGGCGGGCAGATCATCGGTCAGCACCGGCAGCAGGTTGGAGAATGCCGAGAGAAGGAGATCGACCGTCGTCTCGTTCAGGCTGCCGGCGGACGCAGTATCAGGATCGAGAGCCGATGCCGGCACCCATCCTCCGGTGATCAGGAGAAGGGCGGCGGCACAGGCAAGGCACCAGAAGAGCCGTGGCGGTCGCATTGCTGTTCTCTCTTGTTCCCCGGCTACCTAAATGTTGCGGCGCCCGATCGAGAGCCCGGACGCTTTACCGCCGTCCTTTCTTCGTCTCTATCCAGCGCTTCCGCCTGCCGCAACGCTCGCAGACCTGCTCCCACTCGACGACGTTCGATGCGTACTCGTTGTACCCGCGCTTCCTGCCCCACCTATGGATGCCTATCCTGCAGAGGAGTGGTGTTCCGGCCATAGTACCCGTCAATTTCCCTATACGATTCTCCAGGTCAAAAGTCTTCCCACCGCCTGAAAGCCGCGGAAAATATGTAAAACCGAAGATCCGATGGTATCCTGTCAGCAATCCGGAGCGGTGTTTGCGGTGGCGTTTATTTACTACGGTCAGGGAGTCTCCTCCCTCTATGGGGATTTTGTTGAGCGGTCGATCTCGCATCTGGCGCTTGAGGGTACGCAGACTTACCCGGTAGTCGATCGAGGAGTCCGCTGCCCGGATGGATGTGCGTCATACCGGTGAGAAGGGGCAGCTCGCGATCGAACCCGAGGGAAAGAATGTCAAAGTGGACGTATACCGTCGAGCATGAGAAGAAAGAGATCGGGCGCGAACTGATGGGCGCCTTCGCCGGAGGAGGTATCGGCAGTAGTGGAGAGCGCTCGGGAGAGTCTGGACGCTCTCGAGGCCGACTAACCTTCTTTTTGCGCTAGGGGATAATCTCGCAGCTGTTGAACTTTTTATGGTCGAAGTCCGAGAGAGCGATGCGTCCTGCACGGATCAGGCGCTGCACCTCCGGGACTGCCTCGGTGAGGGCATCGTGCAGGTTTTTCACGGTACCGCAGACGCAGTCTCTCCCTTCTTTCGGCCACGGCCGGGTGATGTTTGAGTACAGGCAGCGGCCGCCGCAGAAGTCCCGGATCGAGCACTCCGTGCACGCGCCCGTGACGGAGACTTTCCCGAGCGTGGCGGGGTCGGCGGTCGCGATATGTCCGAGGTAATGCTCCCGCATACCGACCATGATCGGGCAGGGGGCGATGCTGCCGTCGGTCATGATGCTGTAGTTACCGTGGCCGGATCCGCATCGGAGGGGGCTCGGCCGATCGAGGAGCAGGTCCTGCATGGTATCGAGGAAAGGATACCACCGCATCACCCTTCCTTCGTCCCGCATCACCGCGACCCATCTCCCGACGAGCGACCGTACGCCGGGATTGTAGTTCGTCTCCGCCCAGGCAGCGAAGTCCCGGGTGTGGTAATCGTTCCAGAAGTCCGCATCCATCTGCCAGTGGATGGAGCGGAAGGAGAAATATTCGTTCTCTGCCAGGTAGCGGACGGCCGTGTCGATATCGGTCTCTTCCGTCACGGTCATCCGGGCTACCACTTCCCCGGAGAAACCGCTCTGGACGAGGCGGCGGAGGTTCTCCGTGACCCGTGCAAAGACCCCCTCGCCCCGGTTTGCGTCGGTGATTGCAGGCGGCCCGTCGATGGAGACGAGGATGGTCTCAAAGCGGCCGGCCAGCTCCGGTTCGACCCGGTCGAGGAGCAGGCCGTTTGTGTGGAGGAGGAATGATTTCACAGGCGCATGCGCCGCGATATCCCTGATGAGATCGAGCCGGAGCAGGGGCTCCCCACCGTAAAAGGTCAGTGCGGCATCTGAGTCTTTCCGGAGGAAATCATACAGTTGCTCGAGATCGATCGCGAGGTCTACCGGGAGTTCGTCGTCTACCGGAGTCCCGGTGGTTTCCGGAATCTCGGTGGTGAATATCTTCCCCCGGCAGTAGGTGCAACAGAGGTTGCATTCGTCGGTGAGAATGAGGTGATAGTACACGGAAGATCGTGCATACAGTTTCGTGAACCGACGAGAAAAAGATAGAGTTCCGGAACATAGGACTGTCTGCAAAATCTCAAATACTGCATCTCCCGGCAGTATTATCCCTCCGGGAAGTGAGTGTATGCACAGGAGATTCTATGGAGCGCAGAATGGAGTCAACCGCCGCGGTGCTTGCAGCACTCTTCGTTCTCTTCTCGGCGATGATCGATCCTGCAATCTCGGTCGTCGCGGCTATAGCGGGGCTCGGGGCGCTGGCACTCTTAGCCGTGAGGAACCATATGCGACTCCGGGAACCACATTCGCAAAAGCAAAGTACCCGGAGAGGAGAGAAGAGAGCATGACCGATCCGCAGAAAGAAAACCTCACCGGAAAGGTTCTCAACCCCGCCGACCTCGTGGCCTACCAGGCCGGCTCGATCGTGAGCAGGATGCTCGTCTATAAGAAATCCGGAACAATCACGCTCTTTGCCTTTGACGAAGGAGAGGGGCTCAGCGAACATACTGCACCATACGATGCAATCCTCACCGTCCTTGACGGCGAAGCGACCGTCACGATTGCCGGCATAGAGCACCTGCTGACAGCGGGCGAGTTGATTATCATGCCTGCGAACATCCCCCATGCCGTACAGGCGGCAACCCGGTTCAAGATGATGCTGACGATGATCCACGAATGAGATCTCACGCACACCTGTTTTTATCGATGACTTTTCATAAAATTGCCGCCCGTTTCCACCCGGTATGGGCGCTCATGATAGCAAGCCTGTTGGTGGAACGGATCGATCGACTGGTGCTGCTTCCCGTACCTGAACCGTCTGAGTGTCTTTGCCGTGCTGCTCGATGCCCGCCACGGGGGGTCGGTTCCGGGTGGCGGCAGCCCCTTCCTCTCCAGCAGGCTCATATAATCGGGGTTCCTTATGGTTGATTCAGGATCCTCGTGACCCCCGATCCCGATACCCGGACGACGCAGAATGCGGTCGCATGGCACGCGGCGGCAGGGGACGAAGCCGTACGGAAGACTCGACTCCTCGCTCGAGGGGCTTTCGGGCGGCGAAGCAGCCGGGCGTATCAGAAAATACGGGGAAAATTCCCTCCCGACACGCAAACCGCCCACGCCTCTCCGGATATTTCTGCACCAGTTCGTAAACCCGTTGATCGCTATCCTGCTGGTTGCGGGTATCATCTCCATCCTCTTCGGGGACCTCGCCGACGCTTCGTTCATCTTCATCGTCATCCTGGTCAATGCCTTCATCGGGACGTTTCAGGAGTGGAAGGCGGAACAGAGCGCGGCATCGCTGCAGGAGATGCTGAAGGTCTACACCCGGATACGGAGAGCCGGAAGGGAAGAGACGGTGCCGTCCGAAGATCTCGTTCCGGGCGATATCGTCATCCTCGAGTCGGGAAACCGCATCCCCGCCGATATCAGGCTGCTGCGAGCGCAGAATCTTGCGGTCGACGAGTCCCTTCTGACGGGAGAGTCGCAGGCGATCGCGAAGTCGGCAGAGACCGTTCCGGCCGGAGTCGCCGTGAGCGACCGGACGAACATGCTGTACGCCGGGAGCACCGTGATGAGCGGTCGCGGCACGGGTATCGTCGTCGCGACGGGGACGGCCACGGAGATAGGCCATATCGCAGAGACGGTCTCTACTTCGGAGATGGGCCAACCGCCTCTCGTCATCCGGATGGAGGAGTTCTCGAAGAGGATCAGCATTGCCGTCCTCGCGGCAGCAGGGCTGCTCGCCATCATCGTCCTCGGCCAGGGGATGCCGCCGGTCGAGGTCTTCTTCCTCGCGGTCGCGCTCGCGGTCGCGGCTATCCCGGAGGGGCTGCCGGTCGCGATGACGGTCGCGCTCTCGATCGCAACATCCAGAATGGCGAAGCGGAACGTTATCGTCCGGTTCCTGGCCGCCGTCGAGAGTCTCGGCAGCTGCACCATGATCGCGAGTGACAAGACGGGGACGCTTACTGTCAATCAGCAGACGGCGAGAACGGTAACGCTCCCCAGCGGTGAAGTCTTTGCCGTCTCGGGAGCGGGGTATGCGGGTGAAGGCGAGGTCTCTGCCGGTGACGGCGCCGCTCCCGAAGGCTCCGACCGGGAACGCCTCCTCTCCCTCGCCCGCGCCTCGGCCATCTGCAACGAGGGCAGCCTCGTGCGCGAGAACGGGGCGTGGACGCATAAGGGGGACGCCATCGACGTGGCGTTCCTCGCCCTCGGCTACAAGCTCGGGCTCGACCCGGTCGCCCTCCGCCGCGAGTGCCGATATCATCGCAGAGGTGCCGTTTGAATCGGAGCGGCGGTTCGCGACGGTCTGGCATCGCGAAGGCCATGCCGTCAGGGTATCGGCCAAGGGTGCGGTGGAGGCCGTTCTTCCGCTCTGCGTGACGATGGCCGGACCTGATGGTTCTGTTCCGATCGATCCGGCTCTGATCGGCAGAGAACTCGAGGCGATGACCGATCAGGGGTACCGCGTCCTCGCCGTCGCTTCAGGCCGTGGTGAGGAGCCTTTTGGAGAGGAGAATATCTCATCCCTTGAACTTCTCGGGCTTGTCGGGTTCATCGATCCTATCCGTCCCGACGTGCCGGAGGCGATCGCCCGCTGCCACGGTGCCGGGGTGGATGTCGTAATGGTCACGGGCGACCACCCGGCGACCGCGTATGCCATCGCCCATGAGCTTGGGATTGCAGAGAACCGTGCCGATGTGGTCACGGGTGCGGAGCTTGAGGAGGTGGAGCCTCCGACCCTGCCGCAGTACATCGACCGCGTCACCCATGCCAAGGTATTCGCCCGGGTGACGCCGCTGCAGAAACTCCGTATCGTTGAAGCATTGCGGACTGCCGGGGCGTACGTCGCCGTAACGGGTGACGGGGTGAACGACGCTCCGGCGCTCCGAACCGCAAACCTCGGGGTGGCGATGGGCTCCGGGACCGACGTCGCCAAGGATACGGCGTCGCTGATCGTCACCGACGACGACTTCTCCTCGATCGTATCCGGGATAGAAGAGGGGCGTTACGCCTACGACAATGTCAGGAAGGTCACCTATCTCCTTGTCTCAGCCGGGTTTGCCGAGGTGGTGCTCTTCATGCTCGCTCTCCTTGTCGGGCTGCCGCTCCCCCTTCTTGCGGTTCAGCTCCTCTGGCTGAACCTCGTGACGAACGGTATTCAGGGAGTTGGATTGGCGTTCGAGGCCGGTGAACCGGGGGCGATGTCGCGCCCGCCTCGCCGGCCCGAGGAGGGGATCTTCAACGATCTGATGGTGAGAGAGACGATCCTCTCCGGGATGGTCATCGGCGTCGTCGCCCTTGGGGCCTGGTTCTGGCTGCTTGAAAACGGCTGGGAGGTGGATGCGGCGCGAAACCTCGTCGTCCTGCTGATGGTGCTCCTCGAGAACTTCCACGTCTTCAACTGCCGGTCGGAGATCCGCTCGATCTTCAGGATCCCTCCGAGCAGCAACTACTTCCTGATCATCGGGGTGATCGCCGCCCAGGGTGTGCATATCATTGCGCTGTACGTCCCCTTCCTTCAGGAGGTGCTCGGGTTCCAGCCGGTCAGCCTTGAGGAGTGGGTAACGCTCCTGCTCCTCGCCTCGATCGTCGTGGTTACGATGGAGATCTTCAAATTCGTCAGGAGGCACCGCACGCCCCCGCCCTCTGCGGAGGCTGCGGCGGCGTAGGGTCAGTACCCGTACCTCGGGTAGGCCTCCCGGTACGGGAGGCCTACTTCGCCGAGCCGGTCGGTGAGATCCGCCAGATTGCTCATGATGATCCTCTTCTGTGAGACCGTGTAGAGGACACTGTCCATATAGAGCGACCGCTGCACGGCGTCGGGGGTGTTCCAGGCGTACGGAATATCGCTTCCATTCTGCGTGACGGTGCCTCGAAGGGTGAACCCTGCTGACGGGCTCACGCCGTAGACGTAGACTCCCTGCCAGGTCTTCAGGCTGTAGGAGTCATACCTCCCGCTGGTGCTGTTCACCCGGCGCACCTCGCTGATCGGGATGACGAGGAGATTCTTTGACTTCGCGAAGAGGAAGGCCTTGTGGTCGTAGAGCGCCTCGGAGTCGGTGCCTGCTTCGCCGATCTCGACCGAGTCGACCAGTTCCGGGTTGTTGACGTCAGAGACGTTGAAGAGGGCAAGCTTCACGCCGCCGACCGAGACACCGCCCCAGTCGCTCTCACCGGTCTCTTTGCCTATCCCGATGATGTGATCTTCGTCATACGGGTGGAGGTAGTCCGAGTAGCCCGGGATCTTCAGTTCTCCGAGAATGCCCGGGTTCTCCGGATCTTCGAGATCGATGACGAAGAGGGGGTCGACCCGCTTGAACGTCACCATGTAGAGCCGGTCGCCGACGAAGCGCGTCGCATAGATCCGCTCTCCGGGAGCGATGTTGCCGAGCTCGCCGACGGTCTCCATTCCTTCGTCGAGGACCGAGACGGTGCTGTACTGGTAGGATCCCCTATCCGTCCATCCCTCGACCGTGGTCGCGACCCGGAGGTATCCGTCGTACTCGTCCATCGAGAACTGGTTCAAGAGGTGGCCGGGCACCTCTCCCATGCCCCGGTACTCGATTGCACCGTTCCCGACGGCGAACCGGTAGACAACCGTCCCTTCGGGTTCCTCGTTCGGCGGCAGAATGTCATCTACGGGGACGCTTCTATAGACCGGTCCCGTCGGCTTTGGGTAACTTAAGTAGATATTCTTCTGCGAGGCGTAGAGCGTGCTGCCGTACCCGAGGAGGAATGTCTCGGCATCCGGCGTATCGCCGCTATTCACCGCAAATGAACTGATGGTGTGGTAGGTGTAGGTCTCCCACGGGATATCCGGGTAGTAGATGTCGGGTAGGATTGTGCTCCCGTTCCTGTCCCTGACCTCCGGGAGGAGCGGTTCCCCGCCGTACCAGGGCACATACTCGCTCGTGATCAGGTAGACGGTTTTGCCGATCATCCGTGCGCCGGAGTACGAACCGGTGAATGCGACGTCACGAAGCTCTTCGGGCTCTGTTCTGTCCCGGACGGAGTAGACGTGTGCATGGGTCGCCTCCCGGGTGACCGGGACGGGAGCGACGCTCCGCTCCGGCGTGACCATGACCTCCTCCCATTGCGACGTGATGACCACCAGGTGGTCACCGTCGAGGAAGAGGCTCCTGCGGCCGCCCGTCGATAGGGGTCTCGGATACGATCCCCGCGTCCTTAGCAGGGTAGGCGTCCACGATCACGAGCGTATTCCCGGCGAGCATGTAGATGTACTTCCCGTCGTTCTTGATGAAGTCCGGCTCGTCCACACCCGCCACCTGGATATTGGTCGTGGAGTAGTCGCCCGCTCCGGTCTCCGGTGCGGTCACGGGCGCCCCGGTCGAGGCGGGTACCGGAGCCCCGGTCGTCGTTTCGTCGCGGGCGCCCCCGTTCGGCACCCCGGTGTACTGGCCGCCGCCAGGGCGACTGCCCGCAGCGTGCTCTTTGAGGTAGTCTCGGAGTTCCTCGGCCGATGTGAACTTCTTCAGTTCTCCAACGGTTTCCTGACCCGACGCCTCCGTAACCAGTGCACTCCCGATGATCGTCGCGACCACCAGAATCCCGATGGCGATAACCAGCCCCTCTCCTCGTCCCGTCATACTCTTCACCTCGATTCGGTGAGAGGGAGATTGGCATACGGGATTATCTCGTTTGCGTAAGCTCCGAATTTTTTCGTAGTATTCTCTGCCCGCTGCCGTAAAAATGAGGGTTTCTCTCCCCTGGATGCATCCGCTATCCGATCAGGCGGCAAAGAGCCAGGCGATGTATGCGGCGTACCCGGCGAGGAGCATCACCGACCAGGCGCGAACCGTGCGCCGCGAGCCGAGGATCAGCGGGAGGATTCCCGCCGAGAAGAGGATGACAATGAGGATGTCCGTGAACGATCCGACGGCTATCGGATTTATGAGCGCGCTCAGACCGAGGACGAGGAGGAGATTGAAGATGTTGCTCCCGAGGATGTTCCCGACTCGAGATCGCTCCCTGATTTCGCACGGCAGCGATGATCGAGGTGGCGAGTTCAGGCAGCGACGTGCCGAAGGCCACCATGCTCATTCCGACCACAAACGCAGGGATTCCGAACGCATCGGCGATATCGAGCGCTCCCATCAGCACGAGCTGTGACCCGATGACGACGGCGGCGAGCCCGAGGGCGATGAAAAGGATATCTCTCTTTCCGTGCGTCTCGATCTGATCGCCGTCCACCTCCTTTCGCTCTCTCCAGAGGATGGTGAGGGTGCCTGCAAAGACGGCGAGGAGCACCACACCCGCGAGTGCATCCAGAACTCCCCGAAGTGCGAGGACGGCGAAGACGGCGGTTGCGGCGAGCATAAGCCCGGTATGCCGGAGGAGGCCTGCACGCGACTCCGGGGTCGCCAGCATCATCTCGGGTTTGATGAGCGTGCAGAGAGCGAGTACCAGCGCAATATTCGCGACGTTGCTCCCGAGAACGTTGCCGAGGGCGATTGCGCCGTTTCCGGTGGCTGCAGCGTTGACACTCACGACGAGCTCCGGGAGGGACGTGCCGAAGGCGATAACGGTAAATCCGATCAGCGCCGGCGATACACGGTGGCGAATGGCAAGGCCGCCCCCGCCGGCGACGAAGGCGTCCGCCCCCTTGACCAGGAGGGCAAGGCCGATACAGAAGATGATGGCGGTTACTATCATAGAGTTATCCGGAATGTCGGAGGAGCGTGGGGGCGGGTGCGACTAATATGTTGTGGAATTGTCCCCATGCAGTCCGGTGCCCGGATTTATGTCCGTTCTTCGGGCGGCATCTCGCCCGTTCTCCGAAAGCCCCGGCTCCTGCCGGCCGGAGCGGGGGATACCTTTTTATGAGGCGGTCGCCTCATCCCGGTCATCATGGTGTATCGCAGGAACATTCAGGTTATACCGGGAGCGGGGCGGGCGTTCATGGATCAGACGAGGTATGAGCATCTCTCCGTCTCCGGCCAGACCCGGGGACATCCGCCGCCGCCGCTCGAAAAACCCTATGGGCGGGGCAGGGAGACGATCGCTCTTCCCCCTGTCCGGTCTCTCCCTGCTCCGGATATCACCCTCCGCGACGCCGTAGCCCGGCGGGAGAGCGTCAGATCGTACGCGGAGCAGCCGATAACCCTCGAAGAACTTGCCTTTCTCCTCTGGTCGACGCAGGGGGTTCGCCGGGTCGTCCGCGGGTACTACACACTCCGGACGGTTCCCTCCGCAGGTGCGCGGCACGCCTTTGAGACCTACCTGCTGATCAACCGCGTGGAGGGCGTCAGGAGCGGCCTCTACCGGTACCTGGCTCTTGAGCACCGGCTCGCCGAGGAGCCGGCCGAATCCGGGGTCGCCGAGCGGATCGCGGAGGCCTGTTTCAATCAGCCGCAGGTCACGGCGAGCGCCGTCACGTTCATCTGGACGGCAGTCCCTTACCGGATGATCTGGCGCTACGGCGAGCGAGGGTACCGGTACCTGCACCTCGACGCCGGGCATGTCTGCCAGAACCTCTATCTCGCCGGGGAGGCTCTCGGGTGCGGCACCTGTGCTATCGCGGCGTTCCGCGACGATATGCTCAATGAGATCCTCGGCATCGACGGCGAAGAGCAGTTCGCCATCTACTGTGCCACCGTGGGGAAGCACACCGGAAGGGTGCCGGAGTGATCCGGAGGGATTTATCCTGCGCCGCCGCAATCCGTTTCTGAGGCTTTCTGATGGGGATACGCATCATCCTCCACAGCGCCGCGAGCATCGACGGGCGGCTCGACTGGTTTTCGGCTGATATCGGATTGTACTATAGGTACGCATCCATCTCTTCCCCGATTCCCCGCCCGAAGAAGGCGGCGGAGTTCCGCCCGCCGATCTGCCCCTGCTCGTCGTCCTGGACAGTAGGGGGAGGATCGCTGCATGGCACCGGTGGCGACGGGCTCCTTACTGGTGGGATGTCGTCGTCCTCTGCTCGGATACAACGCCGCGTGCGTGCCTGGCGTATCTCGAGCGGGAGGGGATCGACTGCATCGTCGCCGGAGACGATCGCGTCGACCCCTGGAGGCGCTCGCCGAGCTCGAGAGGAGGTCCGGCGTACCGGCAATCCGCGTCGATAGCGGTGGGATGCTCAACGGCGTTCTCCTCCGCGAGGGGCTCGTCGATCCGCTCGTTCTCCCGCGCGCCGGACCTGGCCTCTCTCGATGCGGTTATCTCCTGCAGATTGATGCACCTCGAGCAGCTGCGTGGCGGTGTCGTCTGGCTGCGTTACGCCGTGGAGCGGGTGATCCTGGCACCCGGGAGAAGGAAATATCAGGTCTCCGGAGCGACGATTAGAGAGGATACTCCCCTTCGGGGGAAGGACCGCACCGGAGGTGAAGTGCTATCGGACACGGATCGATCGATGCAAGGATAGACGAGCTCGAGGAAGAGCTCCGGGGTGTCATCGGCTACCCGGACGACGAGTTTGCCCGGGTGATACGGGACGTGGGGTTTGCCTGCGACTGCTGCGGACGGTGTTGCACGCGAGAGTATAACGATCACGTATTCCTCCTCGATGCGGATGCGCAGCGGATCCGGGCGATCGACCCCGGCGCCCTCGTGCCTGCTCCCTACTTTGAGTTCTGCGATCAGAACGGGCGCTTCTACGTCTCCGGGTTCGCTCTCCGGACGAACCCTGACGGTTCGTGCGTCTTCCTCTCCGGCGGCCGCTGCAGGATATACGGTGACCGCCCCAGTCATCTGCAGCGTTTACCCGTACATGCTCCACCGCGAGGAGGACGAAGACGGTGTCGTCGACTGGCGGCAGATCAGCGGGCTTGACGAACATGGGTGCTACCATACGGAGATCGACGACGCGGAGTGCGCCCGGATACTCCGCAAAACGAAGGAGTATGAGATCGCATTCCTCACCCAGGAGATTCACTTCCTCGAAGCGGTACGGAGACTCTTTGCGGAGAAGGGCCTTCGGCACATCCGGAGAACCTACGATCTGCAGATGCAGCGACTCCGGAAGGGCGGGGAGGCAGAGGTCGCCGTCTTCTCCGGCAGTTCGTTTGAGACGGTGCGGGTAACCGCCGCCGACTGCCGGCTCTGAACCTTTTTGAAGGCTATGCCTGACCCTTATTATGAGTTGATCTCTGTTTTGCCTCTCCTCAAATTTAAGCGCATTAAACCGGGCAGATACGAATATTATTAAGTTTCCTGTGGCAAATCGGTAGATAATGTCTCAAAATGATCTGGATTCCCCCGGACTGGCTCCTGCGTGTTAATCGCTTCTGATCCGGGGCATTATCGGGGTTCTCTTCGGGCTTTTCGCCTCCATCTTGTCGGGATTCGTGCTCGAGGCGCTCGTCTACTTCTTCGGATTCTTCGTCATCGTCAACTCAGTCGTCACGCTCCTCATGGGCACGTCGTCGGAGCACCCGCCGACCCCGCGGTGGCTTCTTCTGCTGGTTGGCATTCTCGGGCTCGGCTCAGGTATCCTTGCGCTGCTCTCGCCCATGGTGATGGTGGTGGCGTCCCTCTACCTGATCGCCGCGTGGGTGCTCGTCACCGGACTCGGTGAGTTTGTCATGGCGGTATCCGTCGCCGATGACTGGGCGATCAGGATTCTGCTCGTGATCTCGGGTATTCTCGGCATTATCTTCGCCCCGATCATCATCTCCATCCCGCTCGTCGGTGCATTCGCGCTCGTGCAGATGCCCGGGATCTATGCTGTTGCCTTCGGCGTCATCGGGATCGTCCACGGCCTCTCGCTGCGCGGGCGGGCAGATCCCGCTGCCGGCCAGCCCGTGGCGTGAGCCCGTAAGGTTCGTTTCCCTCTCGATCGATGATACCCACACCCTTTTTTACTCCTGCCCCCCTGTTCAGGGCGACCTGATATGGAACTGCAGATCCTTCTTCTCCTGCTGGTGATCGGTGCGGTCGTCCTCCTCTTCGTCACCGAGCTTCTCAGGGTGGATGTGATCGCCGTCCTGACCGCACTCAGTCTTGCCTGGCTTGGGCTGATCACCCCCGAGCAGGCGCTTTCGGGTTTTTCAAGCACTGCCGTCATCGCCATGCTCTCGGTGATGGTGCTCGGCCACGGGCTCGACCGGACGGGGGTGACCACCCATATCGGCAGATCGATCCTCGGTATCGCCGGCACCGGAGAAAAACGCCTCATCGGTACCGTCTCACTGGTCACCGGGGGTCTCTCGGCGTTCATGCAGAACGTCGGTGCCACCGCTCTCTTCCTCCCCTCGATGCTGCGACTCTCACGCCTGACGGGAATCCCGCCGTCCCGTCTCCTCATGCCGGTTGGATTCGCTGCAATCCTCGGAGGAACAATCACCATGGTGGGAGCGGGCACCCTGATCGTCGTGAACAATCTCCTCACGCAGGCGGCCTATGCTCCGTTCGGTCTCTTCGCCGTCACCCCGATCGGGGTGCCGCTCCTCCTCGCCGGTGTCGCCTACTTCGCCCTCTTCGGCTCGCGCGTTCTCCCGCAGAACGGCAGGCAGGCAACGGCAACCCCGCAGGAAGAGCTGATCCGCACCTGGAACCCCCCCTGCTGCATCTCGTATCTCCGTGTTCCGGTCACAAGCCCCCTCGTCGGAAGGACACGGGAAGAGGTGCACCTGATATCGGAGTATAATCTGCACCTCATCTCCCTCGCGGAAGGCGGAGAGATCCTCTACACTCCCTGGCGCTACACCCGGTTCGTCGCTGGCCAGGAGCTCGGCCTCCTCGGGAACGCCGACGATGTCGAGCGATTTCTGAGCGATTATGGCCTCCAGTGGGTCAGGGCAGGGCGGAGTGCGGCGAACGTCATGGGCGATCCGAACGTCGGTTTCGCCGAGGTCATCATCCGCCCGTACTCCTCCCTCTCCGGAAAGACGCTTCGCGATCTCGAGTTTCGGATGAAATACGGTCTTGAGGTCATGATCCTCCTCTCCGGCGCCCAGGAGCAGCGGAGGAACCTCGCCGACCAACCCCTGCAGGCGGGGGATTCCCTGGTGGTGCTGGGGCGCTGGGAACGTATTCTGGCGCTCGGGACGAACCGGAACTTCGTCCTGGTCACGCCCGTGGAAGGTGGGTCCCTCCGCGAGTCGAAAGCAGTTCTCGCAGTCGCATGCTTTGCAGGAGCCGTCGCTCTCACGTTCACCGGCATGCCGATAGCAACAAGCCTGCTCTCCGGGGCTCTTCTCATGGTGCTGCTCCGCGTCATCTCCATCGAGGAGGCGTACCGGGCGATCGACTGGCGGACGCTTGTCCTGATAGCAGGCCTCATCCCGCTCGGTATTGCGATAGACCAGACCGGCACGGCTGCGTTCGTGGCCGATCAGCTCGTCGCGGTCACGGCCGGGCAGCATCCGCTCGCCGTCCTTCTTATCGTGGCGGTGCTCGCGACCCTCTCCTCACTCGTTATGTCGAATATCGCCGCCACCGTACCTGCTCGTACCGCTCGTTCTGGTGGTGACCGTCACGCCGGGGGTCGATCCCAGGGGCCTTGCACTCCTGGTCGGGCTCTGCACCTCGAACTCCTTCCTTCTCCCGACCCATCAGGTCAACGCACTCCTCATGGCTCCCGGCGGCTACCGGAACCGGGACTACCTGCGGGCAGGAGGGGCGATGACGGTGATATTCATCATCATCGCCGTTGGCCTTGTCTACCTGCTCTATTTCTAAACGGTCGTGATATTGCCGAATCTGATCCAGGGGTCTTCGACCATGAAGCTGACCATAGTATAGGTGTCGTCGCTGTTTGGTGAATTCAGTGCTACGATCAACGCAGTTGCGGCCTCCGGGGCCTGGAGACGGCCAAGATCGACCGTAGTACCCCCGGGCACACGGATGACGGTGCCGGAGACGATGGAAACGTCCTGCACTCCGTTGGTCATCGGGTGCTGGACGATGACGAAGTAGCGGCCGGGAGCGAAATCCCGCGTCACCGTCCGTTCGAGGACGTAGCGGTACGCACCATCCGGCTCCACGCTGACGCGGTTCGAGAGCGATCGATAGTTTGTTCCAAAGACCCAGACGTAGACGACATCGGGCTGCCCGGCGGCGATGCCTGCTATTGTCATCTCATCGCCGCGTGCAAGGAGGGGGTTGTTCTCAATAGTCGTTCGTTCAACCCCGGTGGTCTGTTCCTGGGTCGCGCCGGCACCGGCGATGAGGAGCAGTCCGATACACCCGAACAGTCCTGCCCAAAGAGCTCTTCTTCGGAATGGCATGGCGGTTGTGGTACCGTTCTGCCCTTATAGAGGTTGCCGCCAGTGATCAGGCCGGGGGTCTTCCTGCAGCCAGAACGCTGTCCACGACCAAACCGTTCTGCACGGTGACCTGCACCGTCGCCTGGTCCGTTGCCACCGGATCTTTCATCGACCGCATCGAGAACCGGTAGGTGTAGCGGTGGAATCGGGATATGACCCTTCTGCGGCCCATAGGAGGGTGAGATTCTCACCGCCGTAGTCGCGGTATTCTGTCAGGTTGGTCATGTACGACTTCGCCACGTTCCGGCTCGCGGAGTCCACTCCGAAGTTGATCCCGATGGTCTCTGCAAGCGAACCGATCCAGAAGGTATTCAGCGTGCCGTTCGTGAGGATACCCCGGCAGACGTACTCCAAGGTGTTCGTGCCATGGAGGAGGATGGTGCCGGAGAGTTCTCCCCCCCCTGTTCGTGGAGCACGAAGAGCGCCTCGGTCAGGTTCGGGACGGTTCCGGATCCGTTCCAGGGTTGCCCGAACCGGAGTTCGACGACCGTCCCGCGGTGCCGAATCCCGGCGATACGGTCGTCCGTCACCCGGTAGTCGATCGCTGCATCGGCCTGCCGGAGGATCATGTAGAGTTCGTCTGTGCCGTTCCACCCCGGAAATATTCCGTCTCCGTCAAGGTACCAACCGTTGCCTTTGTGCCTGATAATGATGGTCTCGTTCGTCCCGCCCGCGATGTTGATCTGCGAGAGTTCGATCGGTCTTCCCCACTGCTGGAACGTCACTATATCGGTGCGGGTTTCTCCTGTAAATTTGACCGGGAGCCCGTCTGCCGCGAGTCCGCGCCGGGGTCTGGGTGCCCCGGGAGGAGCTCCTACAACCGTGTCCTCTCCCATACTGCTCTTATCCGACTCTTGCGGATATCCGTCATCCCGATATCAACATTTCTTTCCTCTCACGTGTTTTAACGCCTGATATTTCCGCCAGGAATGCCCTTTTTCGGGGTTACCTGGACCTGCACGCCCTCTGGTCGACCCGAAGGTGTATATTCCATGACCATCTTTTTGATGTAGCAGCTCGAAGAGCTATATGAACAGCAACTTCGTATCACCGCCGCACCGAGGAGACCTGTATGACTTCCGGACTGACCGCATTCATCGATATGGAGTTTGGCCATGTCTACGGCACCTGCCGCAACCTGCTTATGCCGGTGGAGCTTGGTATGGTGCTCTACGATCCTGCCTCCAATACCCCCCGTTTTGCCGGCAGGAAATTTTCTTACGATATCGACGTCGAACTCTGGAAGAATGTCACCGACGAGCGGGGAGCTACGCTCGGTGTCACGGCAACGGTCGCGAACCTCGGCCGGAATGAGTATCAGAAACCCTTCCTGCGGAGCCACAGGCTCTCTGCCCGCCGCATCCGGGACGCCGAGGTGGTCTGCAGCGAAGCTTTCTCCGACCTTCGATGCACTATGGAAGACCTCTGCACCGGAGACGATATCGAAACCCTGGTTTTTTTCGCGGAAGGAATGGAGGTGAAGGCCTTCGCCCGCGCCGGTTTCTCTCTTGACACATTCGGGCGGATCGACCTGCAGAAGGCGGTCATGCGACAGCTGCAGATGAACGATCAGCTCTCGCTCGATAAAGTCGCGAAGATAATCGGTTTCTGCGCCGTGCATACGGAGATCGCATCGATGCACTTCTCGTACCGGGTACCACGAAGACTTCGCCACTTCATCAAGCCTCACCGTGCTCTCGGTGACGCCGCCCGGATATTTCTCCTCTCCCGCGAGCTTGCAGAGGCGGGGAGCGCGTTCGAGTCGCGGGCGCATGCTTTCCTCGAGCAGTACGAACTCCTGTCGGCAGGACGGAGCGTGCCCGCGGCTGCCGGGCGTGCGGCTACCTGATGCAATCTGCCCGGGGTCGGGTAAAGATTTATACGGCGCTGCACCGATGGTGGCGCCATTATGGAATGGGAGTATGATCTGGTTGTCATCGGGACGGGCACTGCAGGGACCGATATTGCCGTCCATTGCAGGAAAGTCGGCAAAAGCGTCGCCATCGCCGATTATCGGGAGTTCGGGGGGACATGTGCACTCCGGGGATGCATTCCGAAGAAAGTACTCGGTGCTGCCGCCGAGGTCGTTGCCCGTGCAGGCGACCTGCACGGAAAGGGCGTCATCGGCAAGATAGCGATCGATTGGCCTGCCCTTGTTACGTTCGAGCATTCCTTCACCGATCCTGTCCCTGTGAACAAGGAGGAATCGTTCAGGAAGCTCGGGATCGATACCTATCACGGGTATGCACGGTTTACCGGCGAGCAGACGATCGAGGTCGGCGGCGAAACCCTGCGGGCACAGCAGATCGTCGTCGCGACCGGCTCCAAACCGCGACCGTTGCAGATCCCTGGTGCCGACCTCATGACTACCAGCGACGAGTTTCTCTACCTCGAACGTCTCCCGAAACGTATTGTCTTTATCGGGGGCGGCTACATCTCGTTTGAGTTCGCCCACGTTGCTGTCCGGGCAGGGGCTGAAGTGACGATTCTCCAGCGGAACGCCAGGGTGCTCAAACAGTTCGACGCCGATCTCGTCAATAGGCTGGTAACAGCCTCGGACGAGGCGGGAATCGATGTCCGGACGAATATGCCGATTACATCGATCGAGAAGGCACCCGGTGGCCTCATCGTGCGGGCAGGGCCGGAAGGCAGGCATCTCTTCGAGGCGGATATGGTGGTGCACGGTGTCGGCAGAGTCCCTGCAATCGACGGCCTCGATCTTGCTAAAGGCAACATCGCGACGGATAAAAAAGGCATTGCTGTCAATGAGTATCTTCAGAGTGTATCGAACCCGGCTGTCTACATCGCCGGGGACGCCAATTACCAGAGCATCCAGCTGACACCCGTCGCCACGCTCGACGCCCATGTCGCCATAGACAATATTCTGAACGGGAACCGAAAGAAAGCAGACTACTCAATGATTCCGAGCGCGATATTCAGTGTCCCGTCTCTCGCCGCCGTCGGCCTCTCGGAAGAGACGGCGAAGAGAAAGGGCATCGAGTACGATCTTCACTCCGGGGATATGTCCTCGTGGTACGCCTCCCGGAGGATCGGCCTTCGTCACGCCGCCTATAAACTCCTGCTCGAAAAAGAGACCGGGCGCATCCTCGGCGCCCACATTCTCGGGGACAATGCCGGCGAGATCATCAACCTCTTCGCTCTCGCGATCCGGCACAATATGACGGCGGCCGACCTGACCTACGACGCGATGATCTATGCTTACCCGACGAGCACCTACGAGATCACCTACATGGTCAAAGGAAAAGGCAGGTAGCCGGCCATTAGCCTTCCGCCGCCTCTTTCTTTTGCTGCTTCTCCGGCTTGACGTAGGTGATAGGATGGCACTCGACCTCCCTTACCGTCACCGGAGCAGTATATCCGCTCTCCATGACGAGACACTTTACCGGGCATGCCTCGACACAGGCATCGCAGGCGATGCAGCGGAGGCGATCAATCTCCCAGACCTTCTCCGCCCGCTCTACCCGTATCGCCTGGGACGGGCACCGCCGCATGCAGAGGCCGCAGGAGATGCACCGTGCGGGGTCGATCGTCACGTGCCCTCGCGTTATCGGGCCGACACGTGCCGGAGTTGTGGGGTACCGCCGGGTGGGCGGCCTTCCGAAGAGGTTTTTCAGGACGGTCTTTGCCATCGTGAAGAATCCCATTACCCGATCACCTCTCCGTGCAGCTGATGCACGGGTCGATCGAGAGGACGATCACCGGGACGTCGGCGAGCTGACACCCGGGGAGCATCTTCACCAGTGCCGGGAGGTTCGTCAGCGTGGGTGTCCGGATGCGGGCGCGGGTCAGGTGCTTCGTGCCGTTGCCTCTGAGGTATTGGACGACCTCTCCCCGCGGCTGCTCGACCCGCGAGAAGTACTCCCCGTCGGGCGCACCGGTCACTTTCACCTCAATCGGTCCCTCCGGGATTCCCTCCGCGGCCTGCCGGATCAGGTCGATTGAGGTGAAGAGCTCCCCGACCCTGACCGCACACCGGGCGTAGCAGTCGCCCGCAGTCTCGGTCACCGGCTTGAAATCAAGGTCTCCGTAGGCAGCGTAGCCGAGCTCCCGGGTATCGATGGAGACGCCGCTCCCCCGGAGCGTCGGGCCCGCGGCACCAAGGTCGTATGCCTCGTCTTTTGTAATGATCCCGAGTCCCTGAAGGCGGTTTTTGACCGATCCGTCGTTGAGGAAGACGTCGCCGAGATCGCGGCATTGCTGCTCGAACGGGGCGAGTGATCGGAGTATCTCGTCGAGCTTCTCCCTGCCGATATCCCGGCGGACCCCGCCGACTTTGCAGGTCCCCTGGATCACGCGCCCGCCGGAGGTATCCTCGAGCACGTCGAGCACGCTCTCGCGGAGCCGCCAGGACTGCATGAAGAGGCTCTCGAAACCCATGGCATCGGCGAAGAGCCCGAGCCAGAGGAGATGCGAGTGGAGCCGCGAGCACTCGGACCAGATCGTCCGCAGGTACCGTGCCCGCTCCGGCACCTCGACAGCCATGATCGTCTCGATCCCCTGCACGTACGCAAGGCCGTGCATGAAACTGCAGATCCCGCAGATCCGCTCTGCAACGTGGACGAATTCGGTATACTCCCGCTTCGTCACGAGCTGTTCGAGACCCCGGTGGATGTAGCCGATGGAGGGGATGACGTCTACGACCGTCTCGTCCTCAAGAACCAGGTCGAGGTGGATGGGCTCCGGGAGCACCGGATGCTGCGGCCCGAAGGGCACCACTATGCGTTCCGGCATGGCCCTTCCCCCTTGCGGGTGACGCTGAACGGCTGCTTCTGTGCAGTCCGGATCATCGTTCCCTGAAAGTCGATGTTCATCCCGGTCACCGGGATCCCGAAGAGATCGTGCATCTCGTTCTCAAAGACGAACGCTCCCCAGTAGATCCCGGAGATGCTCGGAACCTCCGTATCCGGGGCGACGGTCACCCGCAGGTTCAGGAACTGGTATTCCCTGTCGAACGAGTAGTTGATCTCGTAGGCCTCTTCGAGGGCGGTGCACCCGATCTGGACGAGCCGGTAGCCGTCCTCATGCAGCCTCCGGGCGCTCTCCAGGAGATCGCCGAGCGGTATCTCCCGTATCGTCTGTTCTTCTGCAGTCATGGTCAACTCCCTGCTTCTGCTCCTATTCTTGCCTCTTCTTTCGCACGTGTCCGATCTTCCATCGTCCGGCGTTTTTCTTCGAGAATGCCGGTCGCCGTCACGATCCCGTCGATGATCGACTCCGGCCGCGCGGCACAGCCCGGGACATAGACATCCACCGGTATAACCTTATCGACGCCTCCGACGATATTGTAGCATTCCCGGAATATCCCTCCGGAGGTCGCACAGATCCCGACGGCTACCACCACCTTCGGCTCGGGCATCTGCTCGTAGATGTTCCTGACGACCTCCCTGTTCAGCTCGTTGATCCCGCCGGTGATCACCAGGATATCGGCGTGTTTCGGGTTTCCGGTGTTGATGATTCCGAACCGCTCCACATCGTAGAGCGGTGTCAAGCAGGCCAGCACCTCGATGTCGCAGCCGTTGCAGCTCGAGGCATCGTAGTGCAGGAGCCAGGGTGATCGCTTCAGGAACGCCATCGTCGTCACACTCCTCCCATGATATATGCAATGATAACCAGGTTCGCAAAGCCAAGGATCGCCGCCGCCCCCCACCCACTCTGGAGCGCCGACTGCCACCGCAGCCGGGCGGTGGTGTTGTCGATGAAGATCTCCGCGAAGTAGGTGATTGCGACCGCCACTATCCCGAGCACCGGGTTGAACCCAAAGAATAGGTAGATGAATCCGAGGAGAAAGATGTTTTCATACCAGTGGGCGATCTCGATCTGGCCGAGAGTTGCGCCGGAGAACTCGGTCGTTATCCCCTTGACGATCTCCTGGTGCGCATGGTGCGAGGTCGAGATGTCGAAGGGTGATTTTCGCAGTTTAATCGTCAGGACGGTGAGAAACCCGAGGAAGACGCCCGGAAGGTAGAGGATGATCGGAACCGTCGATGAGGCGATATCTGCCTGAGTAGAAACTCCCGGTGACCATGTAGAGACCGACCGCTGCGAGGATGATCATCGGTTCGTAGGCCATGATCTGGATCAGCTCCCGCTCTGCCCCGATATGGCTGTAAGGCGAGTGGACTGAGTAGGCGCCGAGCACCAGGAAGACGTGGGCGAGCGTGAAGGCGAAGATGACGAGCAGCAGATCTCCGCCCGCAAAGAAGAGCGCTCCCGATACGACGATGAAGGTGAGGTAGGCGAGAACGTAGAAGTTCTGCGCTGTGGTGACCACGACGTTCTCCTTCTCGAAGAGTTTGCCGACGTCGTAGAAGGGCTGTAGCAGCGGCGGCCCGACCCTGCCCTGCATCCGGGCAGTGAGGATGCGGTCTATCCCGGCGACGAGCCCGCCGAAAAGGGGCGCGAGGAGAATGAAGAGAAGGGCACCGAGCAGTCCGTTCATGCCGCCACCCCCACGAGCAGCCAGGATGCCAGAATAAACACAGTGCAGAGCGCCGTTCCGACCGGAAGCAGCCGGTCTTCGCCGAAGTAGCCGATCAGGTAATAGTTCCTCGTCGTCATCTCCCGTGCGACCCCCATCGAGCCCAGAAATCGCATATCCGGGGTGGTTGTTCTCCCGCTCATATAGGGGGGAAGGCGTTTCGCGCTCTGCCGGAAGAGCAGGAAGGAGACGGGCAGGATAAGGAGCAGGAAGAGCATCAGTGCCATGATGGCGATATTAGCCTGCGAAAGGCGTGCCGTTGTGCCGTAGATCGAAAAGACATAGGGTTCTATCAGCACCGATGAGATGAGTGGGAAGAGAAAGACCGTGGCTGCCACGAGCGCGGTGAGCACGTACAGCGGAGCCCACCGCTCCTGCCTGAAACTCTTCTCGACCTTTGTGCGGTACCGGGTGACCGCCACAAGCTTGCCCATCCACTTCGCCCAGAAGAAGACCGTGACCGCACCGCCGTACGCGAGGATGGCGACGAATATGAGGCCATAGGGTGCCTGCACGAACCCTTCGATGGCCGCCCACTTGGAGATGAGCATTCCGAAGGGTGCGAGGAACATCCCGGCGATCCCAATGAACATCATCACTGCCATCTTCGGCATCCGGACGATCAGTCCCTCCATATCCTCGATGTCCCTGCTGTGGATCCGGTGTTCGACGGTGCCGACGCAGAGGAAGAGGAGCGACTTCGAGATGGCGTGGAAGATGATCAGCAGGATCGCCGCCCAGACGAGCATGGGCGTTCCCACCCCGGCGCAGGCGGCGATCAGTCCGAGGTTTGCGACGGTCGAGTAGGCTAAGACGGATTTTGCGTCGCTCTGCGAGATCGCTATCGCAGATGCGACGAGGAACGTCACGGCACCGACCATCCCGATCGAGACTCCGGCCAGCGTCCCGGCGTAGACCGGGGCGAACCGCACCAGGATGTAGACTCCTGCCTTCACCATCGTGCTTGAGTGGAGGAGGGCGGAGACCGGTGTCGGGGCGACCATCGCCCCGAGGAGCCAGGTGGAGAAGGGCATCAGCGCCGCTTTGGTTATCCCGGCAAACCCGATCAGGACGGCAGGAAGGATGGCTATCGCCTCCCCGGAGGCGAGGAGTTGGTCGAGCTCGAGGATATGGCCGGCCGGATCAATCGCCGCAAGATAGATCAGGGCGGCAGCGAATGCGATACCGCCGAGCAGGTTCATATTAAGCGCCCGAAAGGCGTTCCGTGTCGCTTCCGTCGTCTCCGAGTACCCGATCAGTAGGAAGGAGCTGATGGTGGTCACCTCCCAGAAGAAGAATATCCACTGGAGGTTGTTTGAGAATATCAGGCCGAACATGGCGGCGAGGAAGACGAAGATGACGAAGAAGAAGAACCGCTGCCGGTCACGCACCTCCGGGTGCTCGCTATGGTAGGTTTCCATGTAGCGGAGAGCGTACACTGCGATGAGGCTGCCGATGATCCCGATGATCAGAGCCATGATGACGGAGAACTGGTCGATGAAGAGATTGTTCACCGGGTGGAGGCCTTCTGCATACAGGAGCTCGAACGAGACGATCAGGGCGGTCTGTACCGTGATGAGTGCGATCGCCAGATAGTTCCTGAACCGGAGACCGAGGTAGGCGATATAGGCCGCTAGGCCCAGTTCGACGATCACCATGATCCGGCTCACCGGCTCCGACGGGACGGCAAAGAGTATCAGATCCTGCATTCCGTAGACGGCGAGCAGGAGAACTGAGGCGGCGCCGATTACCACGGCAGCGGCGGTGACCAACGCGAACCGGATCTTTTTCCGGTTCGCGAGCAGCATCCCGACGGCGATGACAGCGGGAAAGAGTATCAGAAACAGCAGTGTCTCCACAAAAGCCCCTCGAATGGTTACTATACCTGATCTACATTATTAATCATTCTAAATTGTGCGGTGGGTCAGGGCTGCCTGTCCGTCTCAGGCCCGCTCTTTTACGTTCCTGACTCCGCCGCCCGGGTGGCGTGAATCGCCCCGGTAGCGCGGGATGAAGTGGACGTGGACGTGCATAACTCCCTGCCCGGCCACCTCGCCGATATTGACGCCGATATTGTAGCCATCGGGGTGGTGTTCGCGGTCGACGATCGCTTTGCAGTCCTCGGCGAGCCGTGCGAGCGCCAGCCGTTCCGCATCGGTCGTCTCAAAAGCGCTGGCTACGTGCCGGAAGGGGATGAGGAGGAGGTGTCCGGGGTTCACCGGGTGGATGTCGTAGCGGGCGTAAGCGAGATCGTTCTTCGCCACGATGACCGCCGGGTCGGGGTTGCAGAAGGGGCATGCCATGCTCCCCACTCCTCACCGATCCGATATGAGCCTTTCCGCACGTCCCCCTCACCCGAGCAGCCCGGCGATCAGCCTCCCGATCCTGCTCCGCTCAAGCGCGATCGCCTCATTCGTGCACATCTCGTGGCAGCAGTAGCAGCGAATGCACCGTGTGAGATCGATGACCGCCTTTCCGTTCTGCACTGTTATGGCTCCCATCGGGCAGATCCGCTCGCACTTTCTGCAGCTGGTGCACGACGCTGCTATGACCTTCGGTGAGAGGGCATAGGCCGCGCCGAACCGCTGGACGACGGCGAGGAGCGCCCGCCGCCAGATCCCGGTTCTGCCCCCGGTATAGGTGGATGGCTTTTTGAAGTCGGGCACTGCTATCTCGTCCGGCGGGACACCCCGCGTCACGACGCCGGCAAAGTCAGGGTCGACGAGTCCGCGGTTTACGGCGGCCCGGATCGACCCGATCTCCAGCGGGTCGTACCCGATGAGGCGGGCGAGCACCACGTCCATGGCCGTATAACTACCGCTCGCGAGGACGGCGCCGATCTTTCGTGGCGTCCCCGACTGCGGCCCATCGCCCTCCATCCCTACGATCGCATCCATGATCTGGAGGCGGGGCTTCATCAGCTCGTTGAGGTCGACGAGCATCCTTCCGAACTCCGCTTCGTCCCTGAACCGGAAGTGGAAGGCGGGTTTTTCAAAGCCTGGTATCAGGCCGAAGAGGTTCTTCGTCGCCCCGCTCATCCGCGTCCACATATGCGTCTTCGCCTTCGAGACGACCACAATCGCATCGGCTTTGAGTGCCGGGGTGATGATCGAAAAGCGCTTCATCACCTCGGCGTCAGGAAAAGGAACTTCCCGGTGGCCGGGGTCGAGGTTGACGTCAATCCCGAGTTCTTCGGCGACCGCAGCGAATCCGGAGGCGGTATATGCCCGGCGAAGGTTCCCTTCGGAGTAGACGATCCCGGCTCCCGGGCTGTCGGCGATCACCACCCGGCAGCCGTGTTCGGTGAGGAGCTCTGCGACGGCGAAGACCACCTCGGGATGGGTGGTGACGCACCGTCCGGGGTCGGATCCCTGCAGCATATTCGGCTTCAAAAGGACGGTCTCGCCCGGCGAGACGAAGGCGTTCATCCCGCCGAGAAATTCGACCGCTTCCCTGACCGCCTTCCTGACCTCTTCACGGCGGTATCCGTCGCAGCGGACGATGGATACCGGTATCTCAGCTGCTGCCATGCTCGCTTCCTGTAGGGTGCCGCAGTTCTTATCCTCTCCCCTCGCCGAGCCGGGTGAGGGCATCCTCTGCAGCAAGCATGGCGGCACCCTGCTTGGTGCTGTCGGTTCCCTCGCCCCATGCCTGCTTTCCGAGCAGTACCCGTGCAGTCCAGGTGGCGGCTTTATCAGGCCCTGTCTGTCGGTACTCATACTCGACGTTCCCGAGTTTCCGCCGGCCCGCGAGCTCCTGAAGTCTTCCTTTATAGTTCTGCGAGAGATCGAACCGCTCGATCTCCTCCGAAAAGATCGCAAGGATGATCGTCCGCACCGCCTCCATGCCGCGGTCGAGGTAGATAGCGCCGAGAAGTGCCTCGAATGCGTCGGCGATGACGGCGTCGGTGAGAACCTGGCCCCGCCGCCGTAGCGCTCCGTCGATTCCGAGATTCCGGGAGAGGGCGATATCTGCCAGATTATCGTTCCCGGTCACCTGAAGCCGTTTGTTCAACTCGCCGGGAGGGAGGTTGTAGTGGGTGTACAGGTAATCGGCAACGACGAAGTCGAGGACGTAATTGCCGAGAAATTCGAGCCGTTCGTTGTCTCCGGAGGCGGAGAGCCGGTACCGTGTCCCTTCAACGTAAGATCGGTGCGTTAACGCCCGGTCGTAGAGCAGAAGCGCTTCTGCATCTACTATCTCGAGATTGAACGGCGGTGCGCTGAGGAGCCACCGGAGCTCCGCCTCGCGGTCGGGAGCCGGCGGGAGGGGTCTCTCTTCGCGGTGCCGTTGCAGAAAGGAGGGGATCCTCAGTCTGATCGGGAATGCAGGGAACTTCATAGGTGGAAGTGTTGATGAATGTCCGCGTTGCGCCAACTTATAACCGCCCCTCCCTTCCGGAGGGGAAGGCTCTTCACCCCCGCGGGTATACAGACGCCCCGGGAAGCGGGGTGGTATGGTCGATATCTGGACGGTGCTCGTGGTGGTCGTTGTCATCATACTGGTTTTGCCGGTTTTTCTGCGTTTCGTCACTCGGACCCGTCGTATCAGGATGATCCGGACGATCGAAGAGATGCGGGCAACACGGGTGATCACCCTGATCCACCGGCAGGAGCGCGTGACGTTCCTCGGCATCCCCCTCGTCCGCTACATCGACATCACCGACGCCGAAGATCTTCTGCGGGCTATCCGGCTCACTCCGGCAACCATGCCGATCGATCTGGTCGTCCACACGCCGGGCGGCCTCGTTCTCCCGGCAGAGCAGATTGCAATGGCGCTCAAACGGCACTCCGCCCCTGTCACGGCCTTTGTCCCCCACTATGCGATGTCCGGGGGGACGCTGCTCTGCCTTGCAGCTTCCCGGGTGGTGATGGATGAAAACGCCGTCCTCGGACCGGTCGATCCGATCGTAGGACGATATCCTGCGGCGTCGATCCTGCACGCAGCCCGCGTAAAAGATGTCAACGAGGTCGACGACGAGACGCTCATCCTTGCGGATATCGCCGGAAAAGCCCGAAATCAGATGCAGGAGTTCGTCCGCGCTATGCTCGCCGGGACAGTGGATGCAGAGATTGGGGCGCGGATAGCCGATGCCCTGACCGGCGGGGTGTGGACGCACGACTATCCGATAACCTGCCGCGAGGCCGCCGGGATAGGGCTCCCGGTCTCCTGCGGAATGCCGGAGGAGATACACCGGCTAATGGAACTCTTCCCGCAGGCGATGCCGGGGCGCCCTGCGGTCGAGTATATCCCGGTGCCGTACTGGAAGAAGGGAGAGCGGCGATAGGTCACTCTATCCGGGGAACTCTGGCGGAATCTTTTACCCGTACGAGGCCTCAAACTATGTATCCCGCTGCCGGGGAGGTGCGATGATATCCGGTGATACTGCATACCTGGATCTCGAGTTCGGATACGTTTACGGGACGGCGCGAGCCGTGATCATGCCGATCGAGATCGGCGTGGTCGTCCACCGCCGCGAGGACGACTCCGTCAGGTATGCGGGAGACGTGTTCCGCTACGACATCGACGTCGAGATCTGGAAGAAGGTCGCCGACGACTGCGGGCGCACCGTCGGCGTCTCGACGTCGGTCGCGAACACCGGCGAGGGTGTCTACGGGAAACCCTACGACCACTATTTCCGCCTCGCCGGAGAAGGCGTTTCCTCATCTCAGACGTTCTCCCGAGCGGCGTTTGCGGATCTGCGCACTTTTATGAATAACCTCCTCACGAACGGGGAGGTTTCGACGCTGGTCGTCTTTGCGGCTGATATGGAGAAGATGGCGTTTCGCGAGGCTGATATCCTAACTGAGAGTTACACACTCGTCGATCTCCAGCGGGAGATCAAGCGGCATATGTCGCTGCGCGATCTCCTCTCGCTCGATAGGGCGTCCCGTCTCGTCGACTTCCGAGCAGACAACGGCGTTATCGCCTCAGCGCATTTCGAGTACCCGATCCCGGCCGCGTTCCAGGGCTGCCTGCAACCCCACCGGGGGATGGGCGATGCCGCACGGATATTTCTCCTTGCACGGGAGTTCTTCGACCGGCGGGAGGCTTTTACAAAGAGAATAGAAGCGCTCACCCGGGTATGCGCGGCGCCCCGCGAGCCGGAGAGCGGCAGGTGATTATACCGGATGCAGGCGACGATACTGTGCTGGATCGGGTTTTGGGAGAGAGTAGCGATCGTGGCGGCATGATTGGCTGCACCTCGGAGCGAGAGGGTTCCTGTCAGATCTCCGACGTCGTTCGCGCGGAGCATGATCCCCTGTCTCTGCATCAGATCGTGAGATAGTTGAGTGCCGGATCGTGGGACCCCGAGATGAGCAGGGAGCGGTTGACATCCTCCTCGGGTTCCATCAGGCGGACATCGATCTCCGTCCCCGTAGCGATCTCTTCGACGGCAGGGGGGATGTGCAGATAGCCGTTCGCCCGGAGAGCGGCCATCTGCATCCCGGCGTCCCTCCTCTCGGGGAGCGCAACGTGGTGAGCTCCGAGGCGTGTGACCGTCATAAGGATAAATTCATCGTAACCGGGCTTTGACGTGAGTGGCTGGGCGAGTCGAGCACGGACGCTCCCGGTGGGGCGGGCTCTGAATCCCCAGGAGGCCAGCAGCGGCATGGCGATCTCCCGGAGGATCGTCAGTGCCGCCGCCGGATTTCCCGGAAGCCCGATCACGGGTGTATCGTCAACCCTCCCGATTATTGCCGGCCTCCCCGGTTTCACGGCAATTCCGTGGGCCAGCACCTCCCCGAGCCCGGCAATGGCACTTGCCGTGAAGTCCCGCATCCCTGCCGACGATCCTGCCGAGATCAGGACGAGATCGTTCTCCCGGGCACCGGTCTCGATCGCTCTCCGGATCAGGTCGGGTTCATCCCGGACAATGGGATGGCGGGCCGGGGTTGCCCCGACTTCGGCAAGCCACACGGATGCCACGGCAACATTGCTCTCGATCACCTGCCCTGGCTCCGGGAGCGTGCCAAGGGGAACGAGCTCGTTGCCGGTGGGAATGAGGCCGACCCTGACTGCATCGACAGTGACCTCCGTGATGCCGCAGGTCGTGAGCGCACCGATGTCGTAGGATCTGATTCGGTGGCCTGCAGGGAGGAGTCTTGCTCCTGCTTGAATCTCTTCTCCGTGTCTCCTGATGTACTGCCACGGGCAGGCGTTCTGCCGAACAATCCATCCTCCCGATACCCCGTCCTGCCGGAGGTCCTCGATCATGATGACCGCATCGTACCCGGGGGGCACAGCATTGCCGGTGTTGACCCGGACAGCATCGGTAACGGTTACCGGGTGGCGAGCGCTCGCACCGCATGTGTCGCTGCTCTTAACCGCAATGCCGTCCCTTGCTGCGACGTTCACCCCGGGCAGGGTGAGGGGGGAGAAGATCGGCTGATAGGTTACTCTCCCGACCGATCCAAGAACCGGAATACGCTCGCTCCGATCGGGTTTTGGGAATGAACCCGTGACCAGTGAGACTGCTTGTTGTAGGGGGAGGAGGGACTGATGTCTCCTCACCATAAATGAACCTCGACCTCGTCACTGGTATCGAGCCCTTCGCAGACCGGGCCGATCCTGACGATGCCGTCGCTCTGGACGAGCGTATTGAGGAGGCCTGACTTTCCGAAGAGCGGGACGGCTTCGTTCCCGAGAATCTTGACACGGATGTACTCCTCCCGGCCCCTTTCGGACGGGATATTCTGTGACAACCTGACTTTTCTGGTTGGCTCCCTGCTCGTCAGGCAGCGGGTCAGTGCATTCATCAGGTGGCCGCCAAGCAGCGTGAGCACGACGAAGGCGGCTGCCGGGTGACCGGGAATGCCGATGACGGGAGTTTTGTCGATGCGGCCGATGATCGTCGGTTTGCCGGGTGCGAGTGCAATGCCGTGAGCTAAAACCTCCCCAAGCCCGGCAAGTACCCCGGCGGTGATATCCCGGTCATCCTTCGAGCTGCCACCGGAGATCAGGATTGCGTCGCATTCGGCAACCGCCCTCTCGAGTGCCGCCCGGAGTTCCCCGGGGTCGTCTTTGACAACGCTGTAATACTTTGGAACGCCCCCCCGCTCTTCGACGAATGCGCCGCAGAGATAGGTGTTGACATCCCGGACCTCCCCGAGGGCAGGTGTCCTGTCCGGGGAGATCAGTTCGACGCCGGTCGAGATGATGCCGATCTTCGGCCGCAATCTGACCGGCACGAGGAGTGCCCCTACCGCCGCGAGGATCCCGATATCCTGCACTTTCAGAAGCCTGCCGGCGGTGAATACGCCCTCGCCTTTCCTGAAGTCCTCGTCCTGGCAGAGGATATCTTCACCCGGTGCGACTGGCCGCGTCACCCGAACGGTATCTCCGAGGTTCTGGCAGTATTCGGACATCACAACCGCGTCGGCACCGCGGGGCAGCATGCCGCCCGTCGGGACATAGGCACACTCCCCCCTCCTGATCGTTCCGCGCCCCTTCTGCTGCCCCATGGAGACCCGCTGGGCGGATGTGAGGGCGACAGGAGCCGATTCGGTTGCCTGATTGGTGTCCTGTGCGATCACCGCATAGCCATCTTTAACCGAACGATCAAAGCCGGGAATGTTGATGTCTGCCTGAATATCCTCTGAGAGAACCCTACCGCGAGCCTCGGTCAACAGAACATATTCGGTACCCATCTCCGGAGCAATACGGGAGATCAGGTTGAGTGCATCCAGGACAGAAATTAAACGGAAAAACTGGCTCATAGTTGGTGACTCCGGTGGGTTTGCTGGGGTTGATAAATTATTTTCATTTACAAAAATATAATGTTTACTGTATCTCGTATACTCCTCCGGAGAAAAAAAGGAATGGGGAAGATTACGCCTTGACATAGAGGTGTGCGTACACGGGCTGCCCCTTCGACTTGGGGTGGCGTTCGCCGAGGTCCCCGATGTAATGGTTGAAGAGTGCATGCGTGCCGTCGATGTCGCGTTCGACGGTCTCGATCTCCTTGAATCCCGGCAGCGGGTTCTCGATCGTGCCGAAGACGTAGATGTTGCCTTTCACCATCTGGCCGCCGACACGCCCCTTGGCGTTCCCTTTGATGACGACGGTGCCGCCTTCCCCGTGGGTCGAAACGTGGATATCGGCGTCGCCGCCGATGACGATGGTTCCGCCGTTGATGAACGTGGCGGTATCGTTGCCGACGTTTCCGCCGACGCGGATAACGCCGCCCTTCATTCCGCGCCACTCGCCGCGGGGTGCTGCGCCGACGTGGTGACCCGCATCGCCGTCGATGACGAGTTCGCCGCCTTCCATACCGATGCCGCAGAAGGAGTCGGCCTTCCCCTTCACGTGGACCTTGCCGCCCTTCATCCAGCCGCCGATATACATGTCGGCGTCGCCCTCGATGACGATCTCACCGTCGGTCATCTGCTGGCCGATCCTCTTCACGCGAGTACAGTTGCCCTTGACGATGATCCTGGTTTCACCGGGGGTCGCCCCTGCGGAACCTTCTATCGTGAAGTAATCTCCGAGCGGGATCTTCTCTTTCCCTTCCCATATCTCCAGGGCTGCAATCTCCGCAGGTGTCTTTCCGGCGAAGGCGTCGGGGGTAATGGAGTTGCACTCTAGATAGAGTCCCGACTGTTTGTTTAATGTCAGAGTTACCGTCTTCATGTCATCCACCTCATTCTGCTGCAGGTACCTCAATGACCCGCGGGTTGTGCAGGTGCTCTTCGAACAGTGCATAGTTCTCCAGTTTGAGACTGTAGTGCTTGAGGAAGTGCTCATAGATGTCACGGTTGACCTGTGCATTCTCCGGAACCTTGACGTCTACCCAGATTGTCCGCTTTGCGGGTTCTGCGACGATCTCTCCGTCCCGGACAGTGATCACACCGTCCTTGATCATGTATGCGCACCGTGAGAACGCGCGCTCGATCTCTTCGGCGTCCGAGGGCATGGCGTCTGCGTTCAGGTTGTAGATGGCCACGTCGGCGTCCATGCCGGGTGCGAGGCCACCGTACATGTCAGCGATGCCGAGCGCCTTTGCGGTGCCGGCACGGGTCATCTGGGCGATCTCGTAGAACGAGAGCTCGCGGTCGATACCGGCGATGTTGGTGGCTTCGATAACCTTCCCGCGGTGCTTGAAGGCGTCGATCTGCTCGTTACGTGCATTCTCGCTCATCAGCCACTTGATGACGCGCGGATACCGGGTGAAGGGGCCGGCATTCGGGTGGTCGGTGGTGATGAACGTCCGCATCGGATCCTTTGCAAGGAGACCGATCTCAAGGCCGATAGCCCACTGAATGGCGTTCGCCTTGTTGTTCGCACTGTAGACGAACGGCACGACACCGGCGGCGGTCTCGAGTTCGACGTCGACGTTTGCCCACTTGAGGTTGTTCACCGACCGCAGGTGGTGCTCGAAGGGTCCGTCGGCGGTCATCGTGGTCGTTTCGTCAAGGGTGACCTGACCGATATCGACGGTGATGTTGTCGTGGCTGTTCACGTAGTCCATGATCTCCGGGACCTTGGACTCGAAGTTAAGCCCTTCACCACCGTAGGAGTGGAACTGCAGGTGCGTGAGGTGCATGACCTGCGTCCTGCCGAACGTGTTCTTCGCGGTGTACCCCTCGGCGAGCCTGAGGGTTTCCAGCGTATCGACGTAGTTGCCGGGGTTCCCGAGGTTGTTCGGGTGAATGTGGATCGAGTGGGGGAGACCGAGGGTACTCGTTCGTCTCGATGGATCCTTTGATGATCTGAGCCGGAGTGACGTCGAAGTACGGCACCGGTTCGTGGATGTTTGCACAGTTCAGACCCCATCCCCATGCCTCGGAACCGCCGGGGTTGACGATCTTGATGCCGAATCCGCGGGTAGCACGGAGCAGCCAGGCGGTGTATGCTGCGTTATTCTCGATCTCGTTGTTTTTCAGGTACTCAAGAGAGAACCAGTTGTTCCCGAAGACGGGCATCGCGGATATGTCGATGATCGGCGTGTCGCGGATCTCCTCGTGCACGTGAGGCGAGTGGAGCGGGGGCATCGCCGCTTCGTTGACGTAGGAGTATCCCATCCGGGCGTAGTCGTAGCCTGTCTTGTAGACGGACGGGACTGAGGTGCCCATCTCCATCCTGCTGGCGGTCTTTTTGATATTTTTGAAGAGCTTTTCTTCCGGGCGGAAGAGACGGCCGGTGTTGACTTTGGCCCCACGATGTGGGAGTGAATGTCCACGCCGCCGGCCATGACGGTCATGCCGGTAGCGTCGATCGTCCGTGGGTTTTTAAGAGCAGTCGTCTCGACAATCTTGCCGTCCTTGATGGCGATATCCACCTTGTCGCCTTTGATCCCCTGCAGGGGGTCGAAGACGAAACCGTTCTTGATGATGATCTCACTCATTGTTTTACTCCCCCACGATGGTCTTCTGCGTGTCCGCTGCCGCCGTACTTGGCTGAGTAAGTCCCTCTTCAGCCTCGATCTCGCAGATCCGCTGGTGAATCCGCTCGAAGAGTTCCTCGTCGCTGATGACGCCCTCGGGCGGGTTCAGCACCTGGCGGTACTGGATCGGGACGTTGTCCATACGATAGACGATGCCCGGGACCTCGACGCCGACGATCCCGACCGGGATGTGGAGGTCGGAGATCTCGCTGGCCATACAGATGTTCGGGTCGATGGTGATCCAGGGATGCTTCTTTAAGTGTTTGACGGCCTCGATCGGGAAGTGTGCTCCTGCATCGGTTCCGATGTTGAAGAAGGCGTCCACCTCGTCCCGCATGGCAAGGTCGACGGAGCTCGTCTCACCGGGGTTCATGTAGGCGTGGTCTTTCTTGCTCATGTCGATACAGTAGGGGTATCCGGTTGTCCATGCCCAGACCACGCCGGGACCGGCGATGTTGTAGTGGCCGCGCATCGCCATGATCGTCCACTTGGTGAAGTCGTTCAGGTCGCGGGTCATGCTGATGGCGATATCCACATTGTGGTTGCGGCCGTCGGAGTGGCAGAGACCCATGCCGTAGAAGATGGTGCCGAAGCGGGCTTTCTTTAAGATATCAGCGACCTCCAGAATCTGCTCCTTTTTCACACCGGCGACCTCGTCCGGGATATCTTCGCCGTGGAGAACCGTCCTGAAAGCGTTGAAGAGATCGTAGTCATAGCCCTGCTTCACCTGGACGTAGATGTCGGCGACGCGGGCTGTATCGGTGTAGCGGGGATCGATGACGATGATCTTCCGGCCTTTGTGGCCCTTCCCGGTGAAGAAACCGCGGGGGAAGATCGAGTAGCGGGACATGTGCCGTGGGTGAGCGTGTGCCGGGTTAGAGCCCCAGTAGACGATAACGTCCGCCCGGTTCTTGGTCTCTCCGAGGGTGCAACTCGGGTATCCGTTGTCGAATATGGCCAAAAACGAGCTGCCGTGGCAGATCGAGGCACAGTTATCGAGCACCGCCCCCGCTTTCTCGGCGACCTTGGCTGCGGCGGCCATTCCCTCGCAGTTTGTCGAGCCGAAGCCGTAGATGAGGGGTTTTTTCGCCTTGACCAGAACTTTTGCCGCGTAGTCGACCGCTTCATCGTAGCTGATGTCCTTGTAGGCGCCGTCCGGCTGGCGGAGACGGGGCAGCTTGATCCGGTTGTCACCGGAGGCGTGATGAAATATCTCATTCCCGATTGCACAGGCGTTCTCGACCTCGAGGACATTCCTTCCGTCGTCGGAAACGGTCACGACGAGGTCGTCGCAGCAGACGCCGCAGTAGGGACATCCGACGTTCTCAATTCTCTTTGGCATCCTTAATCACCTTTCCATAGCCCGACGGCTCCCTGAACGCACTCGAGCGCACTCTTTCTCTTCATCCCTCTTGCGGGTTCGACCGTCACGGGAAAACCACTGTACCTGGGGCTCCCCGGTCGCCTGCGTCCGCGCCGGGACGATCTGGTTTGCCCAGACGCCCTGGGGGATAAATGCCAGACCGGGATAGAGTGTCTGGCGGCCCTTGACGGATTTCACGACGACACTCCCGCATTCGCTCGTTACTTTCACGAGCTGGTTCGGCACCAGACCGAGTTTTCTGCTATCCTCTTCATTCAGCTCAATTATCGAGCAGGCTTCGAAGTATTCCTGCGTCGTTTTCCCCTTCTCCATCGCAACACCTTCTTCGATGGAGCGCTGGGTGATCATATTCAGCGTCAGTTTGTCTACCATACCTATACCTCTTCATGCATCACGTGCTCATTCGATGGCAAACGGAATGCCTCCGACCCTGAAGTCCACAACGGACTTTTGGGATGGAGAATGGCAGTGTCGCCGTCCTGCTGTGACTGCGACCAGGGTTTCCCGGCCTTCTCCGGGACAATTATGCCCGACCGGGCGCAAAGCCGCCCCGGATGGTGGGAGACCACCTGTTCACACCGGAGAGGTGCGTGGAGCATCGTTCGGGGAGTACGTTCGCCGGTCGGGAACGTGTTCCGACAAAGCGTTGTAATGGTTTTTATTTAACCGTTCCGATGGATTTACTGCCGAAAAAATGGAAAAGCCGCCCGAATATTGTAAACTTAATCCCATTGATGTTCTCCAAAGTGTCAACGTACCTGTGTAATCTTTTTTCCCCGATCTCACACTATTTTCCCTGTCTGACCGGGGGACGTATTATTTCAAAAGTACTTAACTCGCCTCTCGCCAGGCATGAGACTTCCCGTCCGGGCTGCCGGGGTAAGTCCCTTCGAAAAAGGATGAAATCGTTCGGATTTGGGGAAAAGCGCAGGGAGATCTGCATCTTCCAGCACTGCATTGGGCACTCCGGTGAGCTCTCCGGAGGCAGAGACGCGGAAACGGCCGGATATTGTCAGGATAAAGGTCGCGATCGGCCTGCCGGTTTCATCTCCTGTGCGGTGACCTTCACTTTTGGGCGAGTCGGCATGCATTTATCGCAGAGTCGGTTCAGAACTGTACCATTCATGGCTGGCGATAACAGGATCATCCTCCATGTGGATATGGATAGCTTCTACGCCTCTATCGAGGTTCGGGAGCGTCCTGCTCTTCTGGGCTTCCCGGTCGTCGTTGGGGCCGACCCGCGGGGCGGAGCAGGGCGGGGCGTCGTCAGCACCTGCTCCTACGAGGCACGGCGGTGTGGCATTCACTCGGGCCAGCCCATCTCCCGGGCGTTCGATCTCTGTCCGCATGCCGTCTTTCTGCCGGTGAACCACCGTCTCTACGCCGGGGTCTCCGGGAACGTGATGCAGATCCTCATGCAGTATGCCGAGAGGATGGAGCAGGTGAGTATCGACGAAGCCTACCTTGATCTCACGGGCATCGCGAGTTACACGGAGGCGGAGCAGATTGCCCGGAGCCTGAAGGATGCGGTTCTGGCAGCGGAAGGCCTCACCTGCTCGGTCGGGATAGGCCCGAGCAAGGTCATCGCCAAGATCGCCTCGGACTTCCAGAAACCCGACGGCCTGACGGTCGTCCCGCCCGGCCGGGTATCGGAGTTCCTCGCCCCGCTCCCGGTCGGGAAAATCCCGGGCGTCGGGAAGAAGACCGGGGTGGAGCTTGCCGGGATGGGAATCCATACGGTGGGCGAGCTTGCGGCGTATGATGTTCAAGAGCTGATCACCCGTTTCGGAAGTGGGGGTGTCAGGATCCGTGACCTTGCGCTCGGCAGGGACGAACGTGAGGTAGAAATGAGGGAGGGGGCGAAGTCGATCAGCAGGGAGATGACTTTTGAGGAGGATACGGACGATACCTTCTCTGTCGGGGAGGCAATGGATCTCCTTGCCGCCGATCTGGCACAGACCCTCGCGAAGGAGGCGCTCCGGTTCCGGACACTGACGGTGAAGGTGCGCTACCGCGGTTTTGTCACCCACACCCGCTCGCGGACGTTCGATCACGCCACGAGCGATCCGGCGGTGATCCGCGAGGGTGCCCGTGAGCTGCTGGCGCCGTTCCTTGACGGGAGATACATCAGGCTGATCGGGCTTCGGCTCTCGGGGTTCGACCGAAACCGGGTAAGGCAGGCCTCGCTTGACGAGTTCTTCACGCCGGAACAGGGGTGAAACCCGCCGTCACTTTTGTCCGTCCACATCCATCCGGATGCGTCGCACCCGCTCCTCGACGGGTGGGAAGTACCCGGAGAACTGCCTGCAGGACGGGGGATGGAGGGTCGTGACGATGCGGCCGGGACCCTGCCGGGTACCCCTTCTGGCCGCGATATCGGTGAGGATCCCGAGGAGGAGCAGTGAAGGCTCGTGTATGTTGTACTGAGTCTTCATTATCTCGGCGGCATACCGGTCGGCGGTGAACTCTTCGTCGTACATCCGGCGGTAGAAGATTCGGTAGATGAGGAGCATGACGGCGAGTGCGGCAGAAATAATCAGGGCCTTTGTCGGTACCTGGCCGAGAAGTCCTTCCATAGCCGTAAGCCCCGCGTCAGGGAGGGTGGCGAAGGGGGACTTTGTGAGTACAATAAGGAGGAGCAGGGGGAGCGCGATGATGCCGTAGGGGGTGAGGGATCCTTTCTTGATATGCCCTTCTTCGTGCAGGAGAATGAACCGGAGTGCATCGTCGCTCAGCCGACTGAGTTTCTCATCGTAGAAAGCCTTCCGGTACCGGATGCTCCGCATGAACCCCTGCACGTTCAGGGTTGTCGGACACTCCCGCAACCGGCGTTTTTCAGCGATCAGACCCTCCGCCTGCAGTTCATGGAAGATCCGAAAGAACCGGTTGTTGCTGATATCGTCCATTCCGCACTCAGTGACTTTTATTGTAGCTGCTGATATAATCTACCTAAATATATTATTTATTTTCAACAATTTCCCGGGAAAATAGAACCTTTTTCTGATGAGATCACGACACACATCATGCCCTCTCTATCCGTCATGATCCCGGGTGCGGCGGTTCAGTCCCGGAATATGTATCGGCATCGGTCTTTTCGGTCTGCGGCACGCCATCGGAGTGCTCGTCTGGTATAAGGCCGCCTCCGAATACCCGGGATACCATGATGGCGGCGATCGGGGCGCCGAAGACGAGTGCCCACCCTACCGCCTGGGCGAGGGGTGGATATCCACCGTAGGGCGCGGCGATCCTGTCGATCAGGTTTGTGGCAACCGCGACGATCAGGACGGCAGGAACGAGATACCCGATACTGACATCCCACCACCTGCCGACCGGGTGGGACGCCGATGCGTTCATGAATCTGCGAAGTCGCCCGGCGCCGTAGAGGTGGCCGATCACGGCTGCTTCCAGGATGCCGACGATAAGAATTGCAAATGAATTGTAGTAGGAGTCGACAAGATCGATCCAGTACAGCCCGCCCTCCGTCATAAAGAGCAGGCCTGTCAGAAAGATTCCTGCACAGATCATGGCGGAGAGCAACGCGGGTGGTGTGCCGACATAGTCCTGGAGCGATATGCTGAGCCCCTCGACCGCAGCGAAGATGGAGTCGACGGCAAGGGTGACGAACATCAGGAAGAAGAGGATGCCGAAGATTTCAGGGGCCAGGGGCAGGAGGCTGATCGCCGCCGGGTAGACCACGAACGCGAGTTCGACACCCCCTTCCACGACCTCGGGAACCGGCACGCCGGTGGTGTGGGCGAGGTACCCAGGGTCGAGAAGACGGCAATCCCTGCGATGAACGATGTGATACCGTTCGCGATACAGATCAGAAACCCGCTCCTGGCGAGGTCATGCCGGTCCGGGAGAAATTTTGCGTAGGCGATCATGATTCCCATACCGATCGAGAGTGAGTAGAAGATCTGCCCGAAAGCGGCCACCCAGACACCGGGTCTCGTGAGCGCTGCAAAATCCGGCGTCAGGTAGTATGAAAGCCCGTCGAGTGCCCCCGGTAGTGTCACGCCCCGGACGACCATAACGATCAGGAAGATCCAGGGGAGGAGTACCGTCAGCCAGATGACCCTCTCGACGCTCCTGATTCCGCGGAAGATCGAGACGTATACTGCTATCCAGGAGATGACGGCACCGAGAACAACCAGCCAGTTCATGCCGCCGAGCGTGAAGATGTCGGGTGAGAGGCGGAGGAAGGTGCTGTAGAAGAATCCTTCGGGGTCCGACCCCCAGGCCAGCGTCGAGGCAAACCCGATGTAGTTCACACCCCAGGCCATGATCACCGAATAGTATGCCATCAGGATCACGGTCAGGATCACGACCAGCCAGCCGATCCAGGCGGTCTTCCGGCCGATAAGCACCTGGAACGATCCGGGAACTCCTGCACGTGCCCGGTATCCGACGGCGCTCTCCATCAGCCAGAGTGGAATGCCTGCAAAGAGCAGGGCGACGATATAGGGAATCAGAAATGCCCCGCCGCCGTTATCGTAGCAGACATAGGGAAACCGCCAGAGGTTCCCGAGGCCAATTGCCGCCCCTATCCCGGCGAGGATGAAGGTGAGCCGGGAGCTCCACTGCGGTTCTGCACTCATCGTCAAGAAGTTTTACGTCCGGGGCCGGATAGATGTTGTGTTCCCTCTCCGGACTCGTATCGCGAGTTTGTATCCTGAAATGGACATCCGGTGCGGGATCAACAGCGGCGGTGAAGCAACCGGATCGACACCATGGCAGGCACTTCTCCTTTTGGGCACCCTCGTCTGCATACCCGGAGATAGAACCGGATATCCGGATTTCACTTTTTTCTGCCGTGGGAGGTGGTGTTCCTCCGGCATCGAATACTTATTCATTCTCGCGGTCAAGCTGCTCAGCAGTGCGCAACATACAGCTCCCGCTCGGTGCATTCGATCCTGAGGCCGGCCCCCTCTGCAACGGCAACCCCGACCAGAATGGGTTTCTGCCCCTCTGCTACCGCTGCCCCTGTGCCGACCGGACAGCCCGCCCGCTCCGGTGCCGGGAGTACCGATCTCCCGATACGGGCACGGGACAAGTACGCCCTGAAGGGCTGGAAGAGGGTTCGGAGCCTCGTTCTCAGGCGCGACGACCACCGGTGCGCTATCTGTTCCGGAGAGGAGAATCTGCACATCCACCATATCGACGGCGACAATACGCACGACAGGCCTGAAAACCTCGTCACCCTCTGTGAGTTCTGCCACGCCCGGGTGCATACCGAGCTCCGGCGGGAGGGGGGCATCGAGCGGGTGGCGCGGGTGCTCGCCGTGGTGCGAACGGAGAAGGGCGAGACCTGATCGTTCCAGAAGACGCCCGGGAACGTATGCGGGACACAATATCGTCACGTGGAACGGCACGTTCGTTGCAATCCAGGCCTGGTGTACGCTCTGATCCTAAGTATGTGTCCCCCCCAAAAGTGCCGGTGTTTGAAAATTTATCCGGTTCGAAGCCACGTTCACGTAATCAATCCAGGGAAAAATCGCACCATAAGCCGGATCGCGAGCACGGCCAATCCCCGAGTTATCGCGTCGGAAGGGGGTCTCCCTCTTCTGTGATCCGGGGGAGAAGAGCGGGACGCGTTCTGCAGCCGGGATTACCTGACGGTAATAGGCCTGCCTGCGTCGACCGGAGTTACCGTAAGGTCGATACGACGTCCGCCCCGTCCCGGCAAGTCCCGTGAACATCGTTGGGCGGATCGGGGGCGATGCCGCGAGGCTGCGTGATGCCCTGGGGGCAGGGGGCAGTGCGGGTGGAGAAGGTCTGATCCCCTCCCGCCGATGCCTGTGCCCAGGGGATACTGTTATATCAGACCTCTGTGAGTGTAAGCATCGTTACAGGGGGAAGCGTCAGGGATGGGAATACTCGGGCACCTCTTCGGGGGGAGAGAGGAAGGGTCAGATGTGCCCCGGCACGACCGCGACCACGAAAGGGCATGGAACAGCGCCGCGATCGCTTTTGCCCGGGAAGGAAGGTTTGACGATGCGGTCGGCTGTTTCGATCGGGCGCTCGTGACCGATCCGAAGAATCCGAAGCTCTGGAACAACAAAGGCGTGTTTCTTGAACTCCAGAACCGGGACCAGGACGCGCTGGCCTGCTTTACGGAGGCTCTTTCTATCGACCCCGGATTCGTCCCGGCATGGATCTCGCGGGGAATGATGCACCGGCGCCGGGGCAGGCTAACCGAGGCTCTGGACTGTTACGACCGGGCGCTTACCCTCGATCCGGGATCGGTTATCGGCTGGTACAACCGGAGCGGTGTCTTCATGGCGCTCGACCGGATACCGGAAGCGGTATCCTGCTATGAAAAGGCGCTTGCTATCGATCCGCATTTCGTCCCGGGGTGGATCGATCTCGGGTATGCCCATTTCACCCAGCAGCGCTATGAAGAGGCACTCTCCTGTTACGACCGGGCACTGGCATCCGACGCTGAGAATACGCGTGCCTGGAGCCTGAAGGGCGGAGCGCTCTATGCCTCCGGGAAGTACCGGCAGGCACTTTCATGTTTCGACCGAGTGCTTGCGTTCGATCCCGCCTCCGCCTCCGGGTGGAGCATGAAGTGCAGCGTGCTCTTCCGTATGGAGCGGTACCGGGACGCCCTCACCTGCGCCGATCGGGCGCTCGCACTCGAGTCGGACTGTTCCGTGACCCTGCAGGTTCGCGAACGGCTGCTGGAGATCATTGGTGACTGATCCCGTATCCGGCGACGGCCTTTCACTCCGGTGCCGATCGCCCTTCCCGGACGGATGTCGATGCATCGGTTGCATCCGGTGCGGAGCGGTTCCGGAGATCCGCAAGTTCAAAAGCCGTATCGTCGAGGTGCCGGACGACCCGGTTCAGAAACACGGTCTTCGGCCTGCTCGCGAGCCGATACGCGAATACGGGAACTGTTTTCCGAAGATCAGAACGGTCTCTGCGCCGGGGGGGATATCGTCCGGTCGGTGCCCTGCACTGGCGGTGATGCGGGAGACCGGGACAGTGGCATGTACATCGATGCCCCGACCGGAGAGATACCTCCGGACTTCCGCGAGGCATGTGACAGAGCCCGCCTGCTCTTCGTCTTCCATACCGTCATGTCGCATTCGGACTATATAGGCGAGATCCGGCACCGCGAACCGTCGAGGAGCAGGGACAGTTTTATAGTGTACCCCGGAGTGATAGCATGCCGGGGGGAGTGTCGAGAGTGCGTCCGGCAGAGGTTCGGAGCGAACCGGTAGGCCCGGAAACCGGGTGGCAGGGCGGTGCGGCGGATATGCCCGATCCCTGGCATCTCTGGAGGATAGATCTAGAGAACGCTCTGTCCTGGAGTATCAGGGGAGCGGTTCTCGATCTCCGGGGGGATGACCGGGGAGCGATGGACTGTTCCGGACGGGCTCTTGATCTCGATCCCTCTCTTGTTCCGGGATGGCTTGCACGGGCGATGATGCACCGCCGGCGGGGAAGGCTGAACGAGGCCCTGGCCTGCTACGAGCGGGTGCTCAAGATCGACAGATCCCATCCCGGCGCCCGATACCACCGGGGAGGGATTCTCGCCGCCCTTGGAAAGGCGGGGGAGGCTGTTGCCTGTTTTGAAGAGCTCCTCGACGACAACCCGCACTTTGTCGGGGCGTGGATCGATCTCGGCTACGTCCACCTCTCCCGGCACCGCTACGGCGAAGCCATCGCCTGCTATGACCGGGCGATCGCCGATGTCCCGGAGAGCGCCAGGGCCTGGAGCCTGAAGGGCGGAGCGCTCTACGCTCTCGGGGAGTACCGCGACGCGCTCTTGTGTTTTAACCGTGCGCTCTCCGCCGATCCGCGGCATGCGACTGCCTGGAGTATGGCCTGTTGCGTGCTCTACCACCTGGGTCTCTACCGCCCGGCGCTTCTCTGTGCAGAGAAATCGCTCACGCTCGATCCGTCGTGCATGCTGACTCGTCAGGCACGGGATATGCTCCGGCAGAATCTGGAGCGGTGGTGACCCGGGTGGATTAGCACTTCCTAGTAGAAACCCTGCCCCTGGGGAGACTCCGACCGTTGATTACTCCGGCGAGCCAACAGTATGATCGTATCACATGGCAGCCGATCGGATCTCTATTGATATGATCCTCGCGTCGTATGCCACGGGCGAACCGATCTTCGCCTTTGCTGTGACCGAAAGAGGCGCCGGGGAGATCATCGGGTCGTGCGGGTTTGCACCGATGGACGACGGGGATGCCGTCCAGCTGTACTGCGCGTTCTTCCCCGGGCACTGGGGGAAGGGGTACGCGACCGAAGCGGGCAGAAGGATGATCGAGTATATCCTCTCGCTCCGGCGCTGGGATACCGTCGTCATCGATTCATCTCCCGAAAATCCCGTGTCGGGATGGGTTGCCGAACGCCTCGGCATGCGGTCGGTCGGCCCTGTGGAGCAGGAAGGACATCAGTCCCGGCGGTACGTGCTGAAGCGCACGTGATGTCGCCCATGCGGTCTTCTCCCCTGCTCTTCAGCGCCGTCCGGGTGGAGCGGGGTGGCTTCGTCGGCGTTTCAGAGGACGGGATTTTACGAATCGAAAAAAGAGGGTTTGGCTTTTCTTTGCAGGTTACTTACGCCGGAGCACGAGGAGCATGCCCGCCCCAAGGATACCGATCAGCATGGTGATCGGGCTTAAGGGAGCCTGCTGCGTCGGGGCGGGGGTTGCCGGATTCAGGGTTGCGTAGAGGTCGACGGTCTCGCCCTTTGCCGGATACTGGCTGACCTCGCCGGTGTAGGTCGTGTACCCTGCCTTCGAGACCGCGTAAGTCTTGTAAGGCGTTCCTGTGGTGTAGACCGGTACGCTCAGGGTTCCGTCGCTGATGGTGCCCTTGAGTTCGTTGTCGAAGTAGACCTCGGCACCGTTGACGTTGGCGTGGACGACGTACCATCCCTGGTCACCGCCGATCGAGCCCGGCGTGGGGGTTGCCTGATTTAAGGTGGCGTAGAGATCGACGGTCTCGCCCTTTGCCGGGAACTGGTCGACCTGGTCGGTGAAGGTCGTGTAGCCCTCTTTCGAGACCGTGTAGGTCTTGTAGGGCGTTCCGGTAGTGTAGACCGGCACGTTCAGTTCGCCGTTTGTGATCTGTCCCTTGTAGTCGCCGTCGAAGTAGACGTCGGCGCCGTCGACGTTGGCGTGGACGACATACCATCCCTGGTCGCCGCCGATTGTCTCGGCTGCAGCCGTTCCCGTGATGCCGACGAGGAACAGGAGGACGATTGCCGCAGAAACGGTTTTTGCGAGGGTTTTCATATGCATTCTCTTCACATCCGAAGTATCACGAAATCCGCATCACGACCGCCCTTCGGGCACTCCCGCTCACCTGCAGATTTCTTATTTGTGATTGCTTCGCACCTGCTTTTCAGGGTTCCGGTTTGGTTCGGTGGGGAATGCTGCTTCCATGCTTTTCCGGTTTGACGATTCATAAATCGGCACCGCCCACGCATCCGCCTACGTTACGGCTCTGGGTTCGCCGACCCGGGTTCACCGGGGCTGTCGGCGAGTCCTTCTTCCGCAATGCCGGACGTGATTGCAGGCGACGGTGAGAAGTGTGATACATCCGATTGATGCCGGAATTCTTCCGTCGGTACTTCGCTTCACCGTTTCTTCAAAAAAGGCGTGGGGAAGGGATACTCTCACCCTACTCCGCCCGCAGTGCTTCGATCGGGTCGAGGTTCGACGCTCGCCATGCCGGGTAGACCCCGGTGACGACGCAGATTCCTGCGCCGACGAGCATGGCCATGAGAACGTACACGATGCTGCCGGGTGCAAAGAAGTACTCCGCAGTACCGACCATCCCGAGGACTACCACATAACCGATGGCGAGACTTAAGCCGGCACCGATCCCCGCGCCGACGATCCCGAGGATACACGCCTCGTAGACGAACATCTTCAGGATCTCGTCCCGCTGCGTACCTATGCTCCGTAGGATGCCGATCTCCCGCGTCCGTTCCGATACCGACATCATCATGACATTAAAGATCGAGACCGCGGCGACGAGAAGGGATATCCCTGCAATCGCCATCACGAACGTCGTCATCGTCGAGATCGTCGAGGTGATGCTCTCCATCATCCTACTGCTGTCCGAGACCGTAACCTCATCGTTTTTCTTGTTCAGCTCCTCTTCTATCTCCGCTTTGACGGTATCGACGTCGTTTAGGTCGTTCACGACGATGTTGACCTGGTTGTACTCACCCTCTCCACCGTAGATGCCGGTAAAGAGCTTAGCACTCCCTGATTATCGCCGAGTCCGGTACTCAGGTCCATCGACATGCCTCGTTCCTCGAGAATGCCGACGACACGGACGGTCGTGGTACTTCCCTCGTCGGAATCCCCGATATCGATCTTGCTCCCGATCTTCAGGTCGTTGCGTTCGGCGATAGTCGGCCCGATCACCACCGAGGCGGTGCTCTTCGGGTATGCACCCTCCGAAAGGGTGAGAATCTCCGGGATCACGTCGGGGTCGAGCCCGTAGATGGTCGCCCTTCCGGTATTGTCCCCTATCTCGATTGTGTCGGATTCCTGGTATATGGCGTATACAGTCCCGTATTTTGCGGCTATCTTTTCGATCGTCGTGAACTGTTTTTCCGTAATCATATTCTCATCACTGTTGGACGAACCTCCGCCACCTCCCCCCCCAGGCCCGAAACCGCCGCCTCCGCCACCTCCACTGTACGCAGTGACGGTGAGTTTATTGGCCATATCGGAGAGCTGCTTCCGTGACCGACAGGGTCATGTTCGCTCCCATCATCCCCATCGAGGCGATGGCGATGACGCCGATCACGATGCCGAGGGCGGCAAGGACAGACCTGAGGAAGTGCAACCGAACACTTCTCACCGAGAGCTGGAGAATGATGTCTTTTCCGATCATGCTACTCTTCCATCCCGGATTACAATCGTTCGTTCTGCGTACTCTGCTATCTCCGACTCATGCGTCACCATGATAATCGTACGACCCTTCTGGTGGAGACCTGCGAGCACATCCATGATCTGAGCGCCTGTCCGGGAGTCCAGGTTTCCGGTCGGTTCGTCGCAGAGCAGAATCGCGGGATCGTTCACGAGTGCCCGGGCTATCGCAACCCGCTGCTGCTGACCGCCGGAGAGCTCGTTTGGCTTATGGGTTGCGAGTGCTTCGTCGATTCCGACAAGAGCGAGGAGATTGCTCACGTGCCCGGTGTCGTCGTTCTTCCGGTACTTCATGATGTAGGGATACTCGACGTTCTCGTATGCGGTAAGGAGGGGGATGAGGTTGAACTTCTGGAAGATGTAGCCGATCTCGGAGAGCCGTGAGATTGGTCAGTTCCCGGTCGTCCATCTCCCGGGTGTTCTTTCCTGCCAGGAAGAGGTCGCCCGACGTCGGGCGGTCGAGGCAGCCGATCTGGTTGAGAAGGGTGGATTTTCCCGACCCCGAAGGTCCCATGATGGCGACGAACTCCCCCGCACTGATGGCGAGGGAGACTCCGTCGAGCGCCACGACGTCGCCTGCGGGGAGAGGGTAGACCTTCCTGACATCGTCAAGTTCGATAACCGGGCTGCTGCTCACGGTCTTTACCTCCCCACTCTATTTACGGGACCGGTTCCGAACTCTGTCGCGGATCTTCTCAATATATCCCTTCCGCCACGCGACGACGAGAACGACACCCCCGATGACGACCAGGACGATCTCCAGTATCGGGATCTGCGAAAACCCGCCGCCGAACGATCCAAACATGCCTCCGCCACCTCTGGGTGAGAAGCCTCCTGTGCTGCCCGGCATGCCCTGAATGTCGGTATTGTCTGCTGTCGCCGTCTGTCCGCCGCCTGCAAGCGAGATGGCCACGGTCTCTTTGAAGTTGTTGCCGTCTTCGTCCTTGTACTGGACGACCAGTGGGATGCTGGATGCACCCGGTGCGGTGCATGATACCTCGAAGCTCGAGAAGTCGTCCGGTTCGAGAGCACCGACGACGTAGACCGGGTAGGGATCGGTGGCCGTGGCCGGACTGCCGACGGTGACCAGGACAGAATATGCATCTTTTAGCCCGGCGTTGGTTACGTCTCCGGTCAGCGTGATCGCGGTACCGCCTCGCGTCACCTCGACGTTGTTGACCACCGGCTCGGGCTGCACAGAACGATCACCAACCGTCACCGGGACGGTGAGTGTCGTGTGGTGCTCATTGATCCCGTTCCGGTAGGATACGTCGAAGGTGAGTTCGGTCGACTGCGCTGCTGCGACCTCGAGCGACACGTTCTTCTCCGCATCCGGTTGCAGGGCGCCGAGGAAGATGGCCGACTGCGTGGTAGTGATCCCCTCCCCCTGCGGCACGACGGTGACACCGCTCACGGCGTTTTCACGGGGGTTGCCAACCGAGAGTGTTATCGTGTCCTTGCTGTTTGCCGGGAACGTATCTGGAGCGTCCAGGATAGATACCTGAATTGCAGTGCTCTCCACCTTCACCGGAATGTAGTAGCGGATGCTCCCGCCGTCCCGGAGATCCAGGTAAAACTCCGGATAGTAGATGCCGTCGGAGGTGTCGGCCTTTACCGTGAAGGTGAACTTCATGGTATTACCGGGGCCTATAGTGCCCACGGAATTGTAGGTCTGATCGTTGACGACGGTGACCCCGCTCGGGTACAGTTTCGCCCTGCTGATAGCGACGCCTTCCGTCCCGGTGTTCGTGATCTCTACTGTCACCATGCCTGTATCCCCGCGCATGAAGACTTCAGGGCTGATAGTAACACTGGTGACTGCGATCAGTGCCTCCGGCGAGATATCCGTGGCTGTGCTGGTTGCTGCCGTGCTCGTCTCGGCGGCTGCGGTTATCCCGACGATGGACGAGACAAGAAGGATTAAAATCCATATGTTCTGCTTCATAGATGCTCCCCTACTCCGGAAATGCGGGCAGAATGGTCTGTCCATCCCGCACCGTCCGAATGTCGTGCTAGTTGATTTCTGCACGATTTACTCGCTTTGAAGACGTATGTCGGCACTACCGGTCTGTACCGCACGGAGGTGCGGCATCGATGCGGTTGCGGTGGTTTTTCACGCATTTTTTGTTCGGTGCTCTGATGGAGCACCTCCCGCAATCCCGGGAAGCGCCGCACACCAATGTAAAGTATATTTTACATATTGTTATTTAATACTTACCAACTGCCCGTGATAGCCGACAGTATGGCATCTTTCCCTGACGTACCCGTGGGTATCTGATCGCGGTTTGGGCTGCGCCCGTGTGCCGTACCGGCACAAATCAGTGCCCGGCACAAAAGCGGTCATACGAAAATTGCCGGGACCGTTCCGGGGCGGCACCGAGGGGGTGTGCGAAGACGAAAGTGCTCACTGCTTCAGGGGCGCGAAAAATGTGAGAGCCGAACGAAGCGGATGATCGCTTCCCGTCGGGCGAGGGCGGTTTTGCGTCATCGCGCTTCGTCGGCAAAGGTAGCGTATTTTTCTTCGTGAGAGAGATGGAAGGGGATCGGGTGGATGGAGAGTCCGTTCAGTCATGGCCGGGGGGAGATGCCGAACCGGCTTGTCGTCTCTGCCGCGTTGCTGTAAGCCCCAGGTGATGGCTCCGTGACAGGTCTCCTATTCCATCGTCCGATCCCCTCTTCCGTGTCTTTTGGTGATGGGCAGGCTACTCGGTCGAGGTGGTGCACCGGTGTCCGCAGGTGCCGTTCTGTGGCCGTGCGGGAAGTTCGCCCCGGTGTTCTTCCATGAACTGCTGCATGAGGGCTCGGGCGGTTTCGTGGTCGCCGTTATCGATGGCGTCACGGATCGCGGAGACGTCATACCCCTGCTGCTCCAGGTAGTTGAGGCGGGCGAGCGGTCCGAAACCCCGGTTGCCGTTTTCAGGTGGCGTGGGAAGTTCGTCCCGGTGTTCCTCCATGAACTGCTGCATCAGGGTTCTGGCGGTCTCTGCATCGCCGCTCTCGATGGCGGCTCTGATCTCCGAGACGTCGTATCCCTGTGCCTCGAGCTTGTCGAGGAGTGCGTCCGGTCCCATGCCCTCGCCGGCCGCTCCGTTCTGGAATGCGGCGGCTGCAGGTGCTGCCAGGAGTGCAAGCGATGCAGAACACCGATGCGACTCCCGATTGCGATTGTGCTTCTCTTCATAGGTTTCCTCCATCTGTCGTTGGGTATCAGGCGTTGACCCCGATACATTTCGCCGGGGTCGTTGCGCCATGTAAAGTATGTTTTACATATTGTTATTAATAACTTACTATTGGTTGCCCATTGCGGACATTGTTGCCTGGAGTTTTGACGTATCGGCGATCACGGGCGGTCAGAATGGACAGCGAGATTCATCTCCGAGCGGCCGGAAGGGGATGGGTACGGAAGCGCTGCAGGAGCCGGACGTGCGGCAGAGCGCTGTCTGCCGGCTTCAAAAGGAATCTGAGGTTTACGGGCGGCCATGATGTGGCGAAACCATTTCTTCAGGTCATCGCGGCCCGGCAGTGTCGTTGTAGATGAATATCTCCTCGATGGAGACGCCGAAGAAACGAGCAATCTTAAAGGCAAGATCGAGCGACGGGTCGTACTTCCCCTTCTCGATGGCCAGAATGGTCTGCCGGGTGACCCCGAGCTCGTTTGCGAGCGCCTCCTGCGTCAGGTCGTGCATCGCCCGGTGGACCTTAATCCTGTTCTTCATCGGTCGTCCCATTCCCCATATTTGCGTGCGTAATACATCCTGAATCCGACATAGAGGAATATCATCAGACAGAGGAGTGCCATCTGAATGGTGGCGAACCAGCCGATCCCGGGGAGAGGGAGTCCAGGTCGCCACCGGGTGCGGAGGCGGCGGGCGCAGTCCGAGCGGTCTGCTGAACGCCCAGGCTGCGCTCCCGAGATTGACGGCGAAGAAGACCACCCAGAAGACCTCCAGCGTCCGGAGCGCCGCTTTCTGGGTGATCATACTGGTTCGTTCGTCCTCAATTCTGCCCTCGACCGTCCGCCTCGCTCCGTAGATCAGCAGGATCCCGAGGATAAACGCCACCTGGATCAGGAGCGGCATCTCGAGTTCCACCGACACCCAGAAGGCGGCGACTTCCAGCAGTGCGACGATCCCTACGAGCAGATAAAATGTATTTCGTTTCATATGCGGCCGTTGTGTAATTTTATAGATACTTTGTTATTAATACGTGACGTATCTGCGAGATCGCCTGCACAGATAGGTTTGCATGTGCATGCTCCTCCATGGGCCGGATCTGCGGCAGGCGGACTCTTGCAGCCGTTTTATTGTGAGGTGAAACGAGAAGGTATATAATCAGCACCCGGCAAACCTCCATTCCTATGAGTGAAACAGACGGTCGCTTTGAGAATGGGCGGTGGGTCAGAAGAGCCCGAGCCAGAAACCGATCAGATCCCGGTAGAGACCGGCCCGGCACCCGAAAGCGAGCCTCGCGCCGAAGATCTCATTGCCGATGCCTCCCGGTCGGTCACGAAAGCCGTCGACGACGTCGTCACTGCTGCCCGGCACCTCTTCGGAACGCCGGAGGGGAGAGAGCATATCGAGCGTTCGGCACGGAAAGCCGGCTCCGATCTCGAGAAAGCGATCAACGACGTGGCGGAGAACGCCCGGAGGGCATTGGAACGCCGGTGATGTCCTGCTTCGGCGGTCTCGAGTCCCTTAAAACCCAGTGCCGCCACGGCCGTCAGAAGGCCAGTCTGACGATGCCGAGCGCCATCGCCATGACCACTCCCGATGCGATCACCCACCCGATGAGCATGCAGAGCATGGAAAGCATACGAGGATACTGAAAGAGCCGTGCGACAATGGGAGTGCCGTACAGGGCGATCCCGGGAATCCAGATGATTGGGATCAGCGTCAAAACCCCGTACTTCCGGAAGTAATCGACCTCCCGTGTCTTTTCATCGACTTTCCGGAGCAGGCCGTTGAACCGTGCTGATCTGGTGGCAAGCAGATCGCTCAGTTCGAAGATTGCGAGCATGACTCCGGCCGCCACCGACGTAACCAGTGCGAGCACAATGACGGGGTGAAGACGGAATCCAAGTCCGACTGCCGCAGATCCGGCCTGCAGGAGGAGCGTGGATGCAATAAGCGTGATCACGGCAGAAGGATCGAGCCTGGACAGAGCGCCGAGCATGAGCGGGACGGCAAGAATAAAGATGATGATCGCTGCTGCGGCTCTGATGATCCGGGAGAGGCAGCCCCTCATCGAGGACTTCTGCGAGCATTCACTGGTGAGTGGTCTCTGCGCCATCTCCTGCCCCATGCACTATGCACCCCCCAGGGCTTTGAAGGTATGCCCGGCGAGTATCCTCCCCGCAGCAGGATCGGTTTTGCTCGCCCCTCACGTTCCCCCATATCGTCTGGCGTGATCCCACGACCGGCGGATCTCCCCATGCCGCTCTCCCGGTTCGTAGAGTGAGGCGTCCTCTCGTCCATAGTGCTTCCGGTCTTCACCGACCGGGCAGACCTTGATGCAGATGCCGCAGGGAGAGATGTGGCGTTTATTCAGTGCAGCGCTGTGTGCGGCGCAGGTATGCCTGTCGGTCAGGCCCTCCGGGTAGTCTGCACAGTCGAGCGCACCGGTCGGACAGTGCCTGACGCATTGCATGCACCGGGTGCAGAGCTCGCGGTCGATCATCGGATCCGGCGAGAGCGAAGCGGCGGTGAGGACGGAACCGAAGCGGATCCGGGGACCGTATCCAGGGGTGAGGACGGTGTTATTGACGCCGAAGGTTCCGAGCCCGGCGAGGAGTGCGGCGTGCCGGTGCGAGAAGAAGGCGGTGGGGTTTTTCTGAAGCACCTCGATGCTCCCGTAGCCGTCCCGCGGCACGAAGACCGACGGGTACCCCTGTTCGTTCAAAAATGAGGCAAGACGGTAGGTATACTGGTCGAGGAGGGTGTTTACTGTCCTGTAGAGTTCCCGGTAGTAGATGGAGGGCGAGGTCTCGAGCACCGGAAGGTGGATGGGGAGGCCGATGACGATCACCGATCGTGCCCCGGGGAATATCGACTGCGGAAAGAACTCCTCAGGCATCCACGGTCGGAACGGGGGATGCTCCCACCGCTCCACGTTCGCCACCCCGACGAGCGGGATCTCCATCGTCCGGCACCGTTCACTGACGGCCTCTTTCAGTTCATCGATCATGCCTTTATCAACCGAAGTTCTTCGCAGGCCAGCTACAAAAGGGTGACCGCTCCCTTCTCCATCCCTGTATTCGCACTTCGAACCGGGAAAAATCAGAAATCTTTATCCCATGTTGGCACCTCTCCTCATCAATGAGCGAAAAGAAAGGTCATTTTGACAGGGGCCGCTGGATCGAAGACAGCGACCCTGTATCGGAGCCGGAGCCTGCACCGGCTGCCCCGACGGTTGAAGAACGTATTAACGAGGCATCCCAATCGGTTCAGAAAGCGGTCGGCGACGTGGTCAACTCCGGTCAGCACCTCCTTGGAACACCTGAGGGGCATGAGCATATCGAGCGAGCAGCACGAAACGCAGCCGAAAACCTGGAGAGAGCGATTAACGAGTGGGCGGCCTCTGCCCGACTTGCCTTGAGGAGGTTTTAGACCGGACATCCCTCCGCCGCCACCGCATGGTTCTCGTCGTGCACGGACGGGTCGTGGTAGTGGGTGACCCCCCGCAGATAGTTCAAAGCACTATCCGCAGTGCTCCGGGCGATGTGCACTGACGCAGCGATCGAAGATCGGGCAGCTATCGGCATCCAACGAGCACCGTCCTGACCGGCCTGCCGGAGACGGCTTTGCACCCGCCGCATTCGGCCTCATGATTGCACTCCGCGCAGACGACATCGCAGACTCCCGGAAAAGAGGTGAGATCGAATGGCCCGTCCGGCATCGCCCCGAACGGCCTGCAGAGAATTGCAGAAATAGGGATATCGGAAAAGCGCAGGCTTATGCTCCCGTCGCCGTCACCTGCCGTATTTTCAGCCCTGCTGTGAAGTGGCGTGCCCAGAGATATCCAAGCAGCGCACCGACGGCGTTGCCTGCGGCAACTCCCCACCAGACACCGTCAAGACCCATCCCGAAGACCAGTGCGAAGAGCCAGACGAAGAGTGCCGAGAGGACGACTGTCTGCAGGATGGTGATCGTAAGGGAGTATGCACCCCGGCCGGTTCCCTGGAAGAGCGAGGACGAACAGAGACCGAACCCGACGATCGGATAGACCAGACTCATAATCCGAAGAAATATCGTCAGCTCCGCGGTGATTCCCGAAGCATCGTCTGCGGCTGCGAAGGCCGCGGCGATCCGGGGGGCGAGGATGAACGTGGCCGCAGCGATGGCTCCGCCGATGACAAGCCCAAGATGGACCGCATAGAGGAGTGTGGACTCCATCTTTGCGTACGCCTCCGCTCCATACGTGGCTCCGGTGACGGCAACCACTGCCGTCGAGATGGCGAGGATCGGAGTTAAGCCGATGCTCACCACCCTCCACCCGACCGAGTAGATCGCAATACCGTCGGTGCTCGCGATGAGGACGATGATGCCGTTTAAGACGAGTGTCGTCAACGCCAGAACGAGCTGTTCTGCGGCGGCGGGGCAGCCGACCTGCAGAATATCTCTGATGATCGCCGAATCCGGAGCGAACCGGCGCAGGCTGAGCGAGACGTAGGTATCCTTCTTTATGAATAGCCAGTATGCCATGGGGGCTGCGGCCAGGACCTCGGCAAGGATCGTCGCCCACGCCGCGCCGGCGATGCCCATATCGAGGGTGTAGATCAGGATCGGATCGAGGATGATGTTTGCCACTGCTCCGAGAGCCATGGCGTACATGGTGCGTTTTGCATCCCCTTCGCCGTGCAGGACTGCGTAGGCGACCTCGCCGAAGAGGAGAAAGATCGTTCCGAGGAAGAGAATCCGGGTATACTCGGTGGCCATGCCGGCGGCCTCGCCCGCTCCCATGAGGATGAAGAGGTCGCCTGCAACGAAAGTCAGCGGCACGGTGACCACGGCAGCGAGGATCGTCATCAGGAGAATGGTGTGCATGGCCACGCTGTCCGCCCCGGCCTTGTCCCTGGCGCCGATCATCCGCGAGAGTGCGGCTTCACCGCCGGTTCCAAGGCCGCTCGCGAGCCCGATGGTGATAATGAAGAGCGGGAATGAGAACCCAACCGCGGCAAGGGCACCGGCGCCGAGGCCCGAGACCCAGAATGCGTCGACGACATTGTAGAGCGTCAGCAGGGTCATGGCGATCATCATCGGTACGGAGAGTCTGATGATCGCGGCTTTCGGGTCGGCGAGAAGTGTTCTGGTTCCTTCTGTTTCTTTTGGCTGGTTATTGAACGGTGTGCTGTCTTCGGAGTCGCTGGTCGGCATACATATCGCCTACTGGCGTGCCCTTTTCGTGGGTCCCTGGTTCATTCGGGAGGCGAATACCGGAGGTCCCGGGCACTGTACCTGTCTGTGAACGGTGATTGCTGATCCTGCCCGGGGGGAGGGGAGAAACCGCAAGCGGATGTGCGGAACTCTCAGAAAAAGACTCTCTATTTGAGCTGGATATCGTTATCCCTGAAATGAATGGGGCTGGATCAGTAGTTAGAGGTTTCTATCTCTCACCGGATGTGGACAGATGACAGGGGTGCCGTCCCGATCCCGGGCTCCTGCACCGTCACGCTGCCGGAAGGACGGCCGCTCCAGCGCAGATGAGGCTTTTCTCCTCTCTGCAGCCCGAAAGCATCATGCGGTTTATGGGGCATAGTGCGTGCGATGCCCTCATGACCATCTCCTCTGCAGGTCTTGGCCAGGCCGGAGGGGTAGCGATGGTCGCCTGACCGACTCCCCGCTCCCCGGTTGGAAGCGGTTCATGCCGATCTCCTGCCGCCCCGGGTTCTGATGGCAGGCGGGGCATGTGGTTTTTGCCGTCAGTCGGGAAAAGTATGGGGGGGGTCCGGGACGAATGGAGGCGGTGCAAAAAAGGGTGCTCTTCCCGGGTTACCATATTTCGGGGAAAGCCATGTTGGTGTAAATATCCTCAAGTCGTGCTTTGTGACCTTTCTCCATAGTGGCAAGCTCCCGGAAGAGTTCCCTCTGTCCGGCATCGGTGCTGGCATCGGCGAGTGCCGTATACATCTGCATGGAGTGCAGTTCTTTTCCGATAGCGAGTCGTATTCCGTCGAGGGGCTTCATGTCGACGGTAAGTTCTGGCTCATTGGGATCATCGGTAACCCGGTAACTCTTCTTCTCTTCAAAGTGCAGAGCTCCTCCTCCCGTTGCCATGAGGCTCTGCAGTTGCTCTTTATGCTTCATCTCGTCCCCGGCAAGATCGTTGAAGATGGTTCGAAGAGCTTCGTCCGCGACCTTCTCCGATACTGCTCTGTAGAACCTGTACGACCTTTCCTCTTTGCCGACAGCGTCGGTCATGATCTTCTGGTAATCTGTCTTGTTCATGGAGATCATGGAGATCCCCCCCTCTTGGTCTCCGCCCGTCTCTATGCCGATGGGCGGGGCTGATGTTCGTAATGCTACAATCAGTTCCGCCCTTTACGAACTAAGACTTATTTATTCCTTTTGATCAATAGTAATGGGAGAAGTGAGCACCCTGTTATGACATCTATCCGGCACCCGGACGATATGCGGTTCGACCGTATCGAACTCTTTTCAGTCGGGAGGAGAGATCTACGCTGTGAAAAGTCCGGTTCGGGTCAGGATCCTCTCGCTGCTCCGGGAGCGGGAGATGGGATTCGACGAGCTCGTCGCAGACTCCGGGCGGGCGAAGTCGACCATCTCCATCCACCTCAAGGATCTCGCCCTGGAAGGCATCCTTGAGTCGAAACCCGATCCCCTGGATAGCCGGAAGAAGGTCTTCTCGATCTGCCCCGGATACCTCGGCAGCCTCTCGGCTCACGATCGCATCGACGAGGATATTGGTGCCTTCGTCCTCTCCGCACTGCAACGGGATGCGGATCCGTCATCCGTATTTAAAGCCCTCTTTCAGGCGACTCGCCTCGCACTGATGCGGGAAGGGGTGACGGTCGACCCGATCCTCTACGCTGCGGGCAGCAGCGTCGGGCAGGCGCTCTCCGGGCAGATCAACGCGCCTGATCTCGACACACTGCTCCAAAACATCGGCGCCTTCTGGGATGAGCGCGGGCTCGGCCGCCTTGAGGTCGTCAGCCGTGATCCCCTCACGCTCGATATCTACAACTGCTACGAGTGTCAGGATTTCCCGCCGCTCGGAAGGCCGGTCTGTGCATTCGATGCCGGTATTCTCGCCGCCCTCTTTGAGGTTCACTTCCGGGAAGAGCAGATTGTCACCGAGACGAAATGCTATGCCATGAACGATACCTGCTGCCGGTTTGTGGTGCTGCCGCGGACGGAGTAGTCTTTCCGGTTGCTGACCGCCGGGCTCCTCCGGGGCAGATGGCGTCCGGTGCTCTGTAGCCCTGGATGCAATCGGCATAATTATCCGATTTTAACGGTGGTATCAGAGACCGGATTGGCAAACGGATTGCGGAGTATATCTGTCTGATTTCTGAAAAACGGGAGAATTGTCGGGCTATAGCGGCTCTATGAGCATCAGTAATTTTCGGAGGGTGCCTCCCCTGCCTCGCCTCGGGATCGGCCGGGAGTGCGGGTATTTATGCGTTACCTGACCGGAGCCGCGCCGGGCACCGAAGAACCAGGGCGATGTGCTGCAGCGATCACCGGGAGCAGAGAAACTCGCCCGGCCGTATGATCGAAAGAAGGGGATATGTCTGTCATCGAGGAGATACGCAGGCTCGACCGGTGGGAAAAAGGAGGGCGGGCAGGATCACGCCCCACCGCGTATCGGGTTGCATCCCGCTCGATCCACAGCTGACGGTCAGGGTCACGCTGGAACGGGGACCCGTGGTATCCGCTCGAAACCGGCTGCTGCATCAGACCGGCGGACTCCCAGATAATCCATTCCTCTGCGATTTTGCCGTTGACGACCCGGGAGACCGATATCCCCTGGACTGAAAATTTCCGTCCGGTCGGTGGCCGGCCCAGAGCTCTGTTCCCGAATCGGTTCCGCTTGAGGTCCAGCAGGTCGTCACCACATCGCCTTCGGCGACCTGACCCCTGACGGTGACGACCTGGTCGGGGAATGCATTCCAGTATGATGCATTGATCCGTCTCCAGCCATTCGCCCCTCCGCTGAAATCATTCATCGGATCATGCATCTCGTAGTCGCGGGCTGAGCATCGATACGCCAAGATCCAGATTATGGTTTTTGTAGACCTGCTCGTAAAACCTGCGTACAAGTGCTTTGTTCTCCTCTATCGACATATTTACCTCCTTTTCACCCTGTTGGGCGATCCGCTGCGACGACTGTGAATGCTTTCTGTCCGGGTGCTCTCACGTGTGACTGGCGGTCTGTCTCCGGTTCATCCAGGTCTGCCGGGTGTTCGCCGTCGTCCGGTCTGCGTGACGATAAAATGTGCGGTGAACACCGGGAAGCTGTACGTACCATCCGGATGTCGCAGCTTGAGTGCCTCAGGATCATCTGATCCTATCAATGGATTTCGGGACCGGGGGTTTGGTGAACAACTCCGGGCAGAAACCCGGGCGGTTCATCCTGGCAACGAACGATATGGAGATGTCTGCCGATGGACTGCTCGCAAACAACACAGGGCAGGGGGCGGTGGAACGGGGATTCCGGTTCCTGAAGGACACGTCGTTCCGGGTTGCAGAGGTCTTTTTGAAGAATACCTCATGTGTTCAGGCGCTGGCGATGATCATTCGCCCCGCTGTGGTTGAGACGCTGCCTCACCCGGTGGCCTGCATTCTATAATCCGGCCGGCGAGCCCGGCAGAGCGCGTAATCTGCCGAACTCGCGCCTCCTTTCTGCAAACGGCTCTCTAAAATTCCGGCATCTTTTACTAGATGATGCACAATCTTTAATTATGCGAATATATGCAATCGTTGCCCTTCTCATCGCCGTCGCGGTGCTCGGAGCGGGCTGCACGGAAGATGGCCGGCCGTCTCCGCAGATAACTCAGGAGTCGGTCTTAAGCGATGCCGTCTCCGGGATAAACGATGAACTCGAGTCGGTCAGAGTATCGGTCGGAGAGAATGCCCGGGTGCTCGGGGAGACCGGGCTTACCGGTGCTGCGGGGAGGGAGGCACTGAAGCAGACGCTGCTGAAGTACCCCTGGGCCGAGTCGTCCCTCGTGATATCGAAAGACGGTATCGTGGTTATGGCCGTGCCCGAGAACTACGGGGATATCGTGAACATGAACCTTTCCTACCAGTCCCCGGTGCAGCGGGCGAACCGGGAACAGGTGCCGATCGTCAGCGAGGTCTTCTACCTGGAGGAAGGGTTCTACGGGATCTCCCAGAGTTATCCGGTCTTCGGGACCGAGTACCTGGGATACACGGATATCACGTACAGGTCCGATATCCTCATCGGGCGGGTAGTGGCGCCCCTCATCAACGGGACGCCGTATGACGCCTGGGCGACGCAGACCGACGGGCGGGTAATCTACGACACGACTCCGGAAGAGATTGGAAAGAACCTCTTTTCAGACCCGGTATACCAGTCCCCGGGACTCCAGGAGGCGTTTACTCGTATCGTCTCCGAGCCCTCCGGGTCCCTTGAGTACTCGTTCTATGACCTGAACTGGGAACGGAACGTGACGAAGGAGGCGAGGTGGGATACCGCCGGCATCGACGGGGCGGAGTGGCGCATCGTCATCACGCGGAGTCTGGATGCAGGAGAGCGGCAGCAGGCCGCCAGCAGCGGCAGACCGCCTGCGGCAAATGCGACCGACGAGATGAAGAGTCTTCGTTGCCGAGGCGGCTGCATATGCACGGGAGCACGGCCGCACGGAGGCTCTTTCCGCGTTCAACAACCCTGATGGGGAGTTTGTCCGCGAGGACCTCTACATCTTTGCCTATGCTATGAACGGCACCGTCCTTGCCCTCCCCTTCCAGCAGGGTCTCATCGGCACGGACCGGAGAGGGGTGCACGACACCAACGGTGTGGCCTATATCGACGGCATGACCCGGGTTGCGGCGGAAGGGGGCGGCAGCCTCTACTATGTCTACCCGAATCCGGCGAACGGGTATGCCGAAGAGCTCAAACTCGGGTATGCCATGCCGGTGGATGAGGAGTGGTTCGTCGGTTCGGGCGTCTACATCCCGGGAGCCGGTACCGGGTTTAACGCGAGCGAACGGGATGCACTCGTGCAGCGGGTGAAGGCTGCACGGGATTATGCCCAGGAGCACGGGAAAGAGGCGGCCTCTGCCGCGTTCAATGATCTCGCCGGGCCTTTTGCCGACGGCGGGGCATACATCTTTGCATACGGCATGGACGGGGAGACGCTGGCGCTTCCTTACCAGCCCGAATTAATCGGCAGCAACCGCATCGGCTTTGAGGACCGGTATGGCGTAAAAATAATCGACTGGGAGATCGCCGCTGCACAAGCCGGGGGCGGGTTTGTGTACGTCACGTACTATAACCCGGATACCGGCAGTGACGGGTTGAAGCTCTGCTATGTCGTTCCGGTGGATGATGGGTGGTTCGTCGGCTCCGGCGTCTATGCTGAGAGTACCTGATCGCGGAGAAGTGATCTCCATGGTGAGGTCGGCGAGGGGGCACCCCCCTTCGTCCTGAAATATGGTCTATTCGGGGGTATTTTTCTGTTTTACCGCTTTTTCCAGAGGGTGAATTTTACCAAATGTGTTCCTCCAAGCATATCACCCTGATTCCTGAAAACCGGTATTATCGCTGAGATATACTGGCCATATGAGCGGCGGTAATTTTTGGAGGGTGTATACCATGCCTCGCCTTGAGATCGGCCGGCTGCGGGCTTCTGTGAGGGTCGAAATTCCGGAGGATTCGGCCGGGATTGTGGATATTTAAGGGTTGCTTGACCGGAGTGGTGGGCAGGAGCCCTACCGCCCGCGGTGAGGAAGTCCGCTGCCCGGATCACGTCGACCGCCGACCCGTCCCGGATATGCCGGAGCCACCAGGGCGGTGGCAGGCCGCCTGGCTCTCCGGCCACCGGCGGATCGGTGCCGCCCATGGTGCAGAGGAACGCCGCGTCCACCTCCCCGGTCAACTCCACACGGCTGTACCTGCTCCCTCCCGAACCGGATCGATCCGTGATCTCCGATTACAGGTTGCTGAAGAACGACCTCCCCCCGACGCCGGAATTTTCTTCTTTGTTCTTCACCCTGCAGAGCCTCACCTCTCTGTTCGGGCAGCCTCCGCCACGGCAATCGGCCTTGCTGCCGCGGTATTCCATGAGAGATCGCCAGATGATCGCAGCGAGGATAGCGCCGAGGATCGGTGCGACCCAGAAGAGCCAGAGTTGTGAGAGGGCTTCACCACCCGCGAAGATAGCCGGCCCAAGGCTTCGTGCCGGGTTGACGGAGGTGCTATCCACCGGGATTGTCGCTATATGAACCATTGCGAGCGCAATTCCTATTGCAAGACCTGCGAACCCTTTTAGTTTCTCGATACTTGTTGCGGCCAGGATCACAAAGACGAACAGGGCGGTCATCACCACTTCCGAAATGAAGGCTGCCTCGAGCGAGTAGCCGCCCGGTGACGCTTCCCCGTATCCGTTCTGGCCAAGGCCGTCAGCGGCAAGGGAATATGCAGGGGTTCCCGTCGCTATGGCAAGCACCACCCCGGCGGCGATGATTGCTCCGATACACTGGACGATGATATAGACGATCGCCTCCCTTACCGATATCCTGCCAAGAGCAAGCACTCCTATCGTCACTGCGGGGTTCACGTGGCACCCGGAAACCTCCCCGATGGCATATACCATCGAAAGAAGGACCAGTCCGAAGGCGAATGCTATACCCAGATAACCAATCTCGTCGCCTGCGATCACCACGCTTCCGACCCCGATAAGGACCAGCGCAAAGGTTCCGAACAGCTCGGCACCATATTTTCTCATCGCGTTTGCAGTCATTGTCCTGTCACTCCCGGGGGGTTCGGAGAAGATTCGGGTTCCTCGCCCTGAAGGAGAATTTGCTCCTGAACAGGGGAGTGTGATTGGTGCAGTATGAGAACGGCGGCCTGAGCTGATAACTGAAGTTGCGGCTGGTGCGGGAGAACCATGGCCTCTCCTGAGTGGGGGAAATGCCTGTTCTCATATAAATATGTCGGTGTCCGGGTCAGGGTGAAGATACGGAGAGAGTAGCCTGGCAGGGAAGATGGTTGCACAGAGTCCGTTTTGGTCTCTCGGATTGCCAGGTCTTCGGTCGCAGCGATGGCTGTCACTGCACATGATCCCGGGCGTGTGGAGCAGTGCCGGTCGTGGCGCAGAGGAACGACGCGCCCATCTCCGCCACGTACCGTGTCTCGTCGAACGACCGGAATACTCACGCTCCCGGGCGCCTTCTCGCCGTTTCCGAAGAACCGCTCCTAGGCGGGAACCTCTGCGCTGATGCCGAAGGCCTCGGAGATCTCGTTAAGAACCACCTTTTCCGGATCGCTGACGGCAACACCGTGCTCTTTTGCTGCTTCGGCCACCTTCCTGCCTATCGCCAGTACCCACTTTTTATAGGCCATCGCCTCGTCGGGAGAGTACCTTGGACAGCGCTTCCGAAGCAGACTTTGCTGCCTCGATGGTCGTATTCCGGTAACCCGTCGGGTCGTGCCTCGCCAGAGTCTGTTGCTCTTTAATGAGCGCCTTTTCCTCTGACTGCATCTCGGCGGACACCAGGCCGACCAGAGCACTCCCGCTTTCGGCTGCCAGCTTCACGGGTTCCTGCATCATGGCTTTCGTCTCGCCCCATGCCCCCAGGAACGATGGTGCTGCTTCAATTACCGCCATCGAAATCGCGTACGGCAGGCTGACAAGGTTCTTCCATTCTTCATCCGTAAAGTTCTCCTTCAGTTCCATGTTCCGTCACCGGGAGTCCGATATGCGATGCGTATTATAAGAGAATTTCTATAAAATGCCTGCAATCCCGAGAAGATGGTAAATCGTAAAGCGAGCGCAACCCGCATCTCCGGAAGATGTGCCCATATAGATGCCCGTCTGTCCGGACATTAAGAATAGAGCCGGGGAATTGATTACGACATGGAAAGAGTCGCGGACATTTGCACGAAACGTAACATGACGGAGTAAGGACGCCGCGGAGAAAGAAAGCCAGACAGACGGGGAGGGGGCGCGGCGGCCGAAACAGCCGCCCCGGGACGGGACAGGAGGCCGGCCACAGGCGGAAAACAAAACAAGAAGAAGATGTGATGACAGCCAAGGAAAAACCAGAAACAGTGAAAGCGGATCGTGAGTGCATAGGAGTGGCGAGCCGTGGCGGGCATAGATGACCCGGCTTCCCCGGCGGGGGGCCCCCGACCTGTAAACCCAAAACGAGCGAGAGTGGAGACCACGATCCTGGACGATCTCAGGAGACTTCCAATATCGTAACCGGCAACTAGATCTCGCTGGTCTTGAAATGAGGCAGCAGAGGAGGTGGCCTCTGTCGCGCCGTGCACGGAAATCATAGGAGTTGCTATAAGAATGCGAATGCGGTTGAAAAATAAGTAAAAAAAGCCGCTGGAGGGATTTGAACCCTCGACCTGCTGATTACGAATCAGCCGCTATACCTCTAAGCCACAGCGGCACTGCCTCAATTAGTTGTATCTCCCTAATGAAAAAGGTATCAGTTCGGGATCGCATCCTTCAGGAGTAGCCCCGTATCGTTACGTTTCCTTCGGCCGCCGGAGCGCTCTCTCCCTGGGTGATCTGCCCGTGCTTCTGCTCGTAATCCTGCATGCTCTTGGCGAGCACCTGCAGCAGGTTCTTGGCATGGCGGGGGCTGATGGAGACGATTGCCTTTGCCCGCGCCTGGTTCGTGCCCGGGATCTCGTGCAGGAACATGAAGGTAAACTCATCCTCCTTGTAGGCGATCTGGATCCGGTTCGAGTAGACGGGATCGAGGTCGCCCGGGATATTCACCGATATCTCACGCTGTGCCATACTCCTTACTCTGGCGCCGCTCCGGCATTAAGCTGTTGCGTCCGCGTACGGCCGGGCTCCGGCGGCATCCGTTTCGGTCGGGGAGGAGGCTGCGAGGCTGCTGTCGACCAGAGCCGCCTCCGGGTACATAGGCAGGTCACCGAGAATCGGGGCCGGGATGATGGCCGTCGCTGGGCCGGGAACGCTCGATCCGGAGAGGCATCCGCTGGAGAAGACGGCGAGTGCGAGCAGGACGAGCACGGCAATCAGGCTACGGATACGAATATGCCTTCACCTCCACTCACCTCATTTTTTATAGGGATACGATGTAAGTCTTTTGAAACGAACTTCCGGTGCCGAATGGTCGAGAGTATACCCGTATCAGCCGTCGTCGCCTGCCATGCCTGCCCGAGGCGGTACTACTTCGAGCGGTCGATGAAACGCGATGAGTCGTCCCGCTACACCGTCGCCAAGCAGATCGCCTCGCATCTCGGCACCCCGCTCGATCCCGATCGGATCTGGCAGGAGGTGGTCACCGTCTTCCCCGGCGCCGATGCGGAGGTGCGGGCGTTCTTCGACGACTGCGTCGCCGCCTGCCGCCACTCGCGGTGGAAGACCGCGGTCGAGAGCGACGTGACCGTCGCCTCCGAGAAACTCGGTATCCACGGGAGGGTGGACAAGATCTTCGACGGCGGTACAGCCTTTGCCGTCGTCCGCTCAAGCCCTGCACCGCGTGCGGGGGCCTATGCTTCTGACCGCCTCCGGATAGCCTGCTACGCCGTCTGTCTCGCCGAGACACTCGGCCGGGAGATCTCCGGCGGCTATGTCGAGTACATCCCGAGCGGTGTCTCTCGCTCCGTCGAGCCGGAGCCCCGCGACCGCCGCGAAATGCTCCGGGCGCTCCGGGCGGCGCAGCAGGTGGCGGCAGGCGACCTTCCCCCGCGGCCGTTCAGGGCGCCGTGCGAGGGGTGCCTCTACGCCGAGCGATGCCTGGCCTGCAGCGGAAGGCGGCTCTCCGACCTCTTCTGAAGGGCTCCTCCCGCCACCGGTGGCAGACCCGATGGCGGGAGATGGATCTCGCCCGCCCCCCACGGGACCCGGTTCATGGCGGGTGCCGCCAGCGCCAGGATGGCCCCGGCGCTCCCGATATACCGGCAACGCTGCCGTGCCGATCTGATGGCGAGGAAGTATTCTCCCTCGTGGTGAGGGGAGCGACCCCACGCAATGGTGATCTCTCCCGTAAGTTCGTCTCCGTCCATCGTGACCACATCTCCGTTCGGTCTGGTGGAGAAGAGGCGCTACCCGCCGCTCCTCGGGGAGTGTGGGGCACGGGCCGGCAAATAGTTGTTCGCCTTACTATATTGTGATATATTGGAAATCTATAATTTATTGTGTTGCGGGATGCCTCACGCCTCCATCAGCGTCTTTGACACGATGTACTCGCCCTTCGCCTCGCGGGTCGTCCCGACGACGAGCCAGTCCTCGTCTCCATGCCGCTCGCGGACCCCTTGCACCTCGATCGTCTCTCCCGCGAGCGCCTGCCCCGAGTAGGTGTGGGTGAAGGAGAGCACCCGGGAGATCTCCTCGTGCTCGATATCGTAGACCGCCGGGCTGTCGAAGGCGAGCGACGCATCGGTCACCGTCGCCTCGATCCGCATCCTCCCGAGCACCTCGCCGCGACCAACCGCCACGGCATCCAAGTTGTCGTACCGAGCGGGTGTAGAGGAGGTCGAAGTAGGTGCCGTCGATCTCGCCCCGGTTCCACTTCCGCTCCTCGTGGAGGACGAAGGTCTCGAACGATATTTCGGGCACCCTCTTGTCGTAGACCCGGTGCCACATCTCCTCGCTCATTCCGGCGAGCCTACCGTTCCCGACCAGCCGGGAAAGTTGCTGCTGCGCCGAGAACCATGCCTCGCCATAGACGACCATATCGATATCGGAGCCGGCGTTCTCAAGCCCGCAGAGGAGCGAGCCCGTACAGCCGTAGGCGCCGGCGGGAAGGTCGAAGAGATCGACGAGCTTTCGCACCCGTGCATCACGCGCAGCGATAGCCGCCATCACTTCCTCGGGCTTGTAGACCCGGGTGATATCGGCGTGCGGCACCCGGTGCACCCTGTCGAGGTAACCGGGTTTGTGCTCGGCGATCCAGGCGAAAGCCTCCTCGAAATCGTACTTCGTATAGCACCGGCCCGCAGGATCGCACCGCTCTCCCGCCGGGTCGGGGACGTAACGGAGAACGCATCCGACCCGCTCGCTATTATCGTAGTTCGAGACTGCGTAGAGGCAGCCGTCCTTATCCTCAATGAAATCACGGAGTCGTATGGGCATCATACCAGACCCCGCAGGAAGGCTTCGACCTCTTCCCACTCTTTCCCTCTCCGGAGGATCGTACGGGTCGTCAGGTCGACCACGGTGCTCGGTGTTCCGGGGAGTTCTCCCCCGTCTACCAGGAGGTCGAAGGCGACGTCGATCTCCTCGGGCCGGGTCGCCGGCGCATCCCCGGCGAGGTTCGCGCTCGTCGCCGTGATGGGGGCATCAAGCAACTCAATGATCCTGACCGCCGTCTCGTGGGCAGGCATCCGGATTCCGATGAGCCCCGTCCCCCCGGTCAATACCTCCGGGAGGCAGGACTTTGCAGGGAGGATGACGGTCACGGGGCCGGGGAGGAACCGGTTTATGAACGCCTCGGCACGGTCGTCGACGACCGCGACCGCCCGGAGCATATCCATATCCGAGACCGCGATCGAGATCGGTTTTCCGAGCAGCCGGCCCTTTGCCTCGTAGACCTTCATCACGGCATCCTCCGAGAGGGCGTCCGCGCCTAGGCCGTAGACCGTTTCCGTGGGGTAGACGATTATGCCGTCCCTCTGCAGCACTTTGACTGCGTGCTCTATGGTACTCATCAGAATTCACGACCGCGTACGCGATTTATATCAAATACGGCCTTGCCGGAGACGTGCATGACCGCAAAGACGCCTGCCTGGATGGGATCGGTCACCACAAGATCGGCATGCTCCGGAACGCTCCCGGCCATCTTCAGGGCTATCACCGGAATACCTGTTGCCCGCACCCGGTCGACGGCCCTCGAAACCTCGCCGCCCATCAGGGATCCGGCCAGCACCAGGATCGATGCCCGGGGGAGGCGTGCCACCGCGTCGACCGCGAGCGCCAGATCCTTCTCTCCGACGAGCGGGATGGTGTCCACCGAGATCCGTTCGCCCCGGATGTTGTGCCGGTCCGCCTCGTTCACCGCACCCATCGCCACCTGAGCGACCTGGGCGCCGCCGCCGATGATGATCACCCGTGAGCCGAAGATCCGCGAGAACGGGGGATAGATGGTGACATCGAGAACGGACGGAATCTCGAGCATCTCGGCGATAAGAACCCCGTGGTCGCCGCACTCCTCGAACTCAAAGTAGACGTATGCGTCTCCTATGTGCGGGCCGGTGCAGATGATCGACTGCTGGATCATCTGGATGTTCGCCTCGTGTTTCGCCATCACTGTGGCGACGTCACGCAGGACGCCTGCCCGGTTCTCGGTGATGAGACTGAGTGCGTAGAGGTCGGGGGTCATACGGCATCGGAGCGCTGCATAATGCTCTCTGGCAGGGCGATTATCGTCATTTTCGGAACTGGTTCTATGTTTGATCCCCGATTCGATATAAGTTTTGGGCGGTAAAACGGATCTTCGTCGTGCGTCTGGAGGATGCCGGATGGGAGCCTGTGGTGACGGCAAACTAGCGCCCGCCGATCAACCGGGAGGAGAATCTCCGCCCCGCTCGTCGCCCCTGGCGGGTAACGGACGTGCGCGTATCGATACTGCCGCGATGAAGGACTTTCAGATCGATCTCGGGCAGAGATGCCCGGTATGAGATGGAAAAGCGGTCTTTGAAATTACCGATATGCCGTTCTTCAGACAGGAGCCTCCGTAACAAAAGAGATGCGTGACCAAAACGTCCGATGCGATAGCCGGGAATCGAACCCGGGCTAAGGGCTTGGGAAGCCCCTGTCCTACCGCTAGACTACTATCGCGTATCTGTGCCGAACTATGTTGGCATGGGAGAAGATAAATTTTCGTCTCGCGCCCGGTCAGGGGTGTACTTCCGGAGCGTGAAGGTGACGGCGGCGCCCGCTTCGGGATGACCGTCCACCCGATCGTGCGCGTAGATTCGGCCGCCATAACGCTCGACGAGCATCCGGGTGATGTACAGGCCGAGCCCCTTCCCGCTCTTCTTCGTGGTGCCGCGCTGGTAGCGCTGGAAGACTCTGGGTTTGAGGTCGTCCGGGATGCCGGGGCCGGTATCCTCAACGGTGATCCCGACCTCGCTCTCCCACTCCTCGACGCGGATCGTGATCCCGACCTCAGGGCCGCCGAACTTGAGTGAGTTTCCGATAAGGTTCGTAAAGATCTCATCGATGAGATCGTCCGCAAGTACCGTCACGTCCGACCCGTCGTAGGAGATCCCGGCATCGGAGAAGTAGTTCAGGATATTCCTGACAGCCGAATCGAGCTTGGTGGGGGTGAGGATCGTCTCTTCGTGCCGGAGCTTGCGCAGCGTGGTGACGTTTCGGATAATCTCGCTGCTCTGCTGGACGGCGGTAAGCGCTTTCTGCGCAAACGTCTTCGTTCCATCTTCCGCAAGCTCGATGAGCATCTGGGTATAGCCGGTGGCCACGGTATTGGCGTTGTTGACATCGTGGGAGAGGATGTCGATATAGAGATTTGCCTCATCGTTCGCAGTGTTCGCCTCCTCGAGATAGCGGTTCGCACGCGCGAGCGCCGCCTCGAGTTCCTCCTGCAGCATTCCTCTGGTGACGGCAGTCCCGATCTCCCGCCCGATCGCCTCAAGGACAGCCCGCTCTTCCTGCGTGATGATCGCCCTCTCCGTATCGGCGACGGCGAAGCAGCCCACAACGTGTCCGTCGTCGAGAATGGGAACGGCGCCAAACGAGCGTATGGGGTAGTGCCGGTGTTCGGGGCAACGCTCCTGGAAGGAGTCGATATAGCAGGGCACACCGGCGACGAGCAGATCGGAGAAGAGTGGCGCGTCGGTTCGCACGACTGCGGGCGGCTCCATGGCCGGGTCGGTGATACCCTGCCGCGAGCGGAGATTTGCTGTGCCGTCCGCAGGGTTCACGATGTATATGGCACCGGCGTCGAAGTCCAGGAGGCTGAGCGTCCTGCCGAGTGCTGCCTGCAGCATCTCATCAAGACCCCGGGAGGCGCTCGCCGTTCCGATGATCCCGTTGATGATGGAGAGCTGCCGGTTCCGCTCCCGGATCTCCTCCTCTTTCCGGCGCTGTTCGGTGATATCGCGTATGGCCAGTACAAGGCTGGCCGGCCGCCCTGCGCCGTCCCGAAGGACGTTCGTCGTCACCTCGGCGCAGAACTTACTCCCATCTCTCCGGCGGAGCGCACACTCAAGCGAAGGGATAGATCCCTCCCGGAGGATCTGCTCCCTGCTCCAGAGGGCTCTCGCACGCTCTTTCTCGGTAACGAGCACTGTCGGGCTCTTCCCGACGAGAGCCTCTCTCCCGGTGCACCCATACATCCGGAGAGCGGCCTCGTTTGCATCGACAATCCGGTCTGCAAGGTCGGTAACGACGATCCCGGCATCGACCGACTCGACTATCGCCCTGACCTTCTCCTCCGAGCTCTGGAGCCGATCCATCATCAATTTCCGCGCGGTCACGTCCGTGATGACCGTGCAGACGACGCGCTGATCGGGGAGAAGGTTTGCCGAGAGGAGCACCGTCCGGTGCTCGTCCTGCGGCAGGGTGACGCCGAGCTCAAGCGTTGCCACGCGCTCTCCGCTCGCGATCCGTTCGAGCGGCACGCCTTCGAAGTCCGACCAGATCTCCGTTATCCGGCGGTTCCGGGCGTCGCCCGGGTTCACACCGAGGATCTCACCGCACCGTTGATTCATCTCTTCGACACGACGGGTATCCGGATCAAAGAGGAATATCCCTGCCTCTGAATTGTCGAAGATACCGCGATACCGGCTCTCCTGCTTCTGTTTGCTCCCTGAGAGGTAGGCGACCACACCGGCGATGCCGATGAAGAACAGCGATCGGATGACTGCATTGAGAAGTTCGCCCGAAGCAGGGTCGAGCAGGAGAATGACCTCCGCAAGGTACGCCAGAGCGAGAAGCGCACCGGCCGCAACCCCCCGGCGGGGATACCAGTAGGCGGTCGTGATGATCGGGATATAGAAGAGATGCGGACATACCACGGGGATATTCCGAACAAGACAGACCGCCGTACCGGCACAGGCAGCGAACGCCGATACGGCGATGACGGCATTCCGGAAATGTCGGCGGAAGCAAGAGTCTGTTCCGGTTTTGCCGGGTGAGGCATCTCCGTTCACTCATTGTATGTCGGCATCTGCTCATATAAATCTGCAGGCCTGCTCTGGTCGGGCGATATTCTTAATACCCCTCCCCGAGAATATAATGCAGCACTGTAGAATACATGTGCTGGCTAGAGTAAGTCCGACGTGCCCGCAGAAGCACTGCCCACAGTGGCTCGGGATTACAGAGAATAGTCAGTTTACGGACTCTTTTCTGGACTTACATAGTTCTTATCGGAGGTGAATGAATGGCAAGAATGCATGCTCGGCGCCGTGGAACCTCGGGTTCGGTCAGTCCCTTCAGGACAGAGGCCCCCGAATGGTCTAACACGGATGTACAGGAGATTGAAAAGATCGTCGTCGATCTCCGGAAGAACGGGATGTCGAGCGCAGAGATTGGCCTGACGCTGCGGGACAAATACGGCGTCCCCGATGTCAAGCTCGCAACCGGAAAGCGCGTATCGGCAATTATCAGAGAGCAGGGCCTCGAGTCCGATATCCCGGAGGATCTCCGGAACCTGATGGTAAAAGCCCTCGGGATGAGGAAACACCTCTCCGAGAACAAGAAGGATCTGCACAACAAGCGGCAACTCCAGCTCACCGAGTCAAAGGTGCGCAGGCTCGTCCGCTACTACGTCGGCTCCGGCAGACTGCCGAAGGGCTGGGTCTACAAACCGGATACCGCTGAGATTCTGCTGTCCAGATAATCCATGTCCCTTGATGCCGCCGCTGCGGATCTCGCAGATCATCTGCTCGAGCAGGAGTTCGTGGAAGTCTTCGCGCACCACGATGTAGACGGCATAGCAGCCGCCGCCATCCTCTGTCACGCACTCTTCCGCGAAGGCAGGCAGTTCCGTCTCCGGATCCGGCCGCGGATCACCGCCGCTGATCTGCCGAAGGAAGAGAGCGTTCTGCTCTGTGACTTCGGCTCGTCGCTTGCGGATCTTCCGGACGGCGTGATGGTGGTGGATCATCATATGCCCTACTTCGAGGGCGAGCACCATGTCAACCCCCGCCTCGCAGGACTCGACGGCGACCGCGAACTCTCGGCAGCGGGAGCGGCATACCATGTGGCACAGCATATCGGGGATAACCGGGATCTGATCGGTCTCGTTATGCTCGGGATCATCGGTGACGGCCAGGAGTTCTCGGGTACGAACCGCGACCTCGCGGACGACGGTATCGCCAACGGATACGTGGCACCCCGCCGCGGTCTGCGGCTTGCCGGGCGGAACCTGACCGAACAACTGGTGCTGGCCGCCAATCCCTACCTCGAGGGAATAAGCGGGGACGAGACGGCGGTACGGGCGCTGGTCGCAGGATGCACCGGCGAAGAGGATCTCGACCTTGAGATGCTCCTCTCGCTCATCCTCCTGAAGATAAGCCCGAAGACACCTATCGACGCGATGTGCGGTCTCTACGGCAACACCTACGGCCTCGGGCGCGAGGTGCTCGACGAGGCGCATACCCTGACCGCGCTCATCGACGCCTGCGGCAAAGCCGGTGCGGGAGACCTGGCGGCGTCGCTATGCCTGCGGTCGACCGCAGCACTCCCTGAAGCGTGGGAGATCGCCGGACGCCATCGGCGCGCTGTCGTCGACGCTATCCGGACGGTCCGGCCGCTCGAAGAACGAGTCCCCCTTTACGAAGTGGAGAACGGCGTGGTTATCAGCGACGTTGCCGATGCACTGGCATACTCGCGGATGTACACCGCGCCGGTTTTCGTTGTCGGTCGGAAGGGTGGCTGGTGCTCGATATCGGCACGATGCCCGCCCGGCGTGGACCTCGATCTCGAGGCGCTGATGCGAAGGCTGGCGGAGGAGTGCGGTGGTCATGGTGGGGGCCATGCACGTCGCGCCGGAGCGGAGATTAGTCCTGACCACCTTGACCGGTTCCGTGCAGGGCTTCTGGAGGCGGTCGCCGTATGATCCGGATCGAGGGGACGATCGTCACGGCGCATGCGGACGCTGCGTGCGTGGCGGCGGCACTCCGGCCGGATAACCTCTCCCTCATGCGGACGGGTGCGGACGGGGGAGCGGTGCGAACCGATATTTCGGGAGCGCGGCTTCGATCCGTCATCGCATCGGTGGACGATTATCTTATGAATCTGGCAATAGCGGAGGATGTATGTTCATACGTTTCGCGTTAACAGCGGATCTGCAGTTCAGCAGAGACCTCACTCCCGAGGCGATGCTGGCGGCGGGTGAAGCGGTACAGGAAGCAAACGAGGTTCTCTTCCGGCGGGGCGTGCCCGTGGAAGCGGAAGACGAACAGATCGGGAAGATCACGGAGTGGAGTGCTCATGACTCCACCATCAGCCTGAAGATCGAGAGCGGTCCGTATACCCGGGCACACGATGCCCTCTTCCGGTTCCGCAAGCTGATCGCACAGGTAATGGGCAGACATCGCCTCGGACTGCGCGAGATCACCGTCCGTTCGTTCAGCGTCGAGATTCCAGGCCATGTTCCGGACGAAGCGATCCCGAAGCTGCCGTTCATCAGGGGCGTCTCCCGCGAGGCTGAGTCTGCCCGGGTAGACCTCGTCTGCTCTGCAACCGACCTCGAAAACCGGGTTCCTGACCGGATCGTCAAGCTCATCGAAGAGAAGAAAGAGGCGGCTCTGTACGGCGGGAAGACCGAGCACTGGGAACTCGTCTTTGAGAGCGGCAAACGGGAGCGGATCTACGAAGGCAACCCCACCGAGGAGATGCTCGCACGCGGGTGGATCAAGCACGGCGCATCGCGCGGTCAGTGGATCTACGCGCCGCAGGCAGTAGCGCTCTTCCGGGCGTTCGAGCGGATCGTCGTTGAGGAGATCATCCGGCCGCTCGGTTTCTCCGAGATGATCTTTCCAAAGCTCGTCCCCTGGGAGGTCTGGATGCGCTCGGGACACGCCAAGGGCGTGTACCCCGAGATCTACTACGTCTGCACGCCGAAGACCCGCGATCCCGCGTACTGGGAGGATGTCGCCGACTACTTCAAGGTGACCGGCGAGGTGCCCGTCGAGATGATCCGCGACAGGCTGGACGGGCCGATCGGCGGCATGTGCTACGCGCAGTGCCCGCCCTTCTGGCCGTTCGTGCAGGGCGAGACCCTGGCGAACGACTGCCTCCCGATCCGGGTCTTCGACCGGAGCGGCACGTCGCACCGCTACGAGAGTGGGGGCATCCACGGCATCGAGCGGGTGGACGAGTTCCACCGGATCGAGATCCTCTGGCTCGGCACGGCCGAACAGACGGTCGAGACCGCAAACCGGCTCCACGAGACGTATACCCGTGTCTTTGAAGACCTCATGGAACTCGAGTGGCGGAGTGCGAAGGTGACTCCCTGGTTCATGGCACAGGAAGGCATGCTCGGCGAGTCCGGCAGCGCCGATATCGGCACGCGGGACTACGAGGCGCTGCTCCCCTACAGCAACTCCTGGCTTGAGTTCCAGAACGTCAGCGTGAACGGCGATAAGTACCCGAAAGGGTTCAACGTCAAGATCCAGAGCGGTGCCGACTGCTGGTCGGGCTGTTCCGGTATCGGCCTCGAACGGTGGACCGCGGCGTTCCTTGCTCAGAAAGGCTTTGATACCGCGAAGTGGCCGGAGGCGGTGGCGCGACTGGTCGACGAGCCGAAGGAGATCTTCAGGTTCCTCTAGGAAATTCTGGAAACAAACGCAGATAATGAAAAACAGAAGATGAAAGCGAAGTGATACTATGGCAAGAAAGAAGCAGGTTGGAAGAAGAGTAGAAGGCTGGAAGGCAAAGAAGTGGTACCGGGTGCATGTCCCGGACGCCTTCGGCAAGATCGAGATCGGCGACACGATCTCCGCCGACGCCGACAATATGATCGGCCGTGTGATGACTGCGACCCTCGGTGAAGTCGTTTCGGACTACTCCAAGTCGCATATCAAGATGAAGTTCAAGATCAACAGTGTAGCAGGCGAATCTGCCTACACCGAGTTCGTGGGGCACGAAGTGACCCGGGACTACCTCCGGTCGATGGTCAAGCGCCGGACGTCCCGGATCGACACGATCATGCCGGTCATCACCAAAGACGGCAAGAAGGTCCGCCTGACTATCGTCTGCCTCACCCTCACCCGGGCGGAGCAGAGCCAGATCCACTCGATCCGTCAGACGATCATGCAGCAGATCGCCGCCCGCGCTGCCGAGTCCGACTTTGACACGCTCGTCAAGGACGTCATGTCCGGCGATCTTTCCCGGGACCTCTTCAAGGCCGTCAAGACGATCTACCCCGTCCGGCGCGTCGAGATTACGAAGTCCAAGCTCGAGCGGATTGCGGCCGTATAGGCCGATCCGTCGACTCTTTTTTCCGCAAACCCGGATGCCGGTCAGGAGCCTCCGGAAGATGCGAATCCCGGTTATCTCATCCCGCATGCCGTCCCCGGCCGATGTCCCGGCGATATTCAACCGGTTGACTGAGGTCTCCGACCCAAATTATTATGTCCTCGAACAGGTACATGCCCCCGCGTACGTGAGCGAGCATCGCTGTCGGAAGGGAGGTGAAAGAGTGATGTACCAGTCTTTGGAGAGGCGACCCCCCCGGTCACGGGGCGTGGTGCAGAGTGCGCGCGCCGTTGATCCGTGTTCTGAGCAGCAGTCCGCCGTAATGGCCTTGATCTCGCGGGTACTCATGGATTTTCACAGCGACTGGAACTTGCTCAGGCAGGAGAAGAAGGGGGAGGACTGGCTTTCTGCGGCGAATGCTCTCCTCGATTGCTACTCCCACGAGATGTACGATCTGGCGCGGGCAATCCAGGGTATTCTTGCCGAGGATATGGAATGTCACATCCGTGCGCTCTCCGCGGATATGATCACGACGACCAACATCTGTCACATGGTCGGGTGTGACCGGGAGTATCTGGAACGGGGTGACGAACTGGCAGAGCGTGCACGTCATTCTGCCGATTGGTTTGTTCTCAGGTGTCGGATAAGACAGAGAGTGCAGGTCCCCGCTCGGTGAGACCCCTCTTTCATCCGCATTTCTGAAGACCGGATAAAGTAATGCTTCTTTGCGTCACATCTCTCTTCGATGACCGCACAGAAGATCCTGCTCCTGGTGCTCGACGGGATATCCGATCGCCCCTGCACGTCACTTGGGGGGCTGACCCCCCTGCAGGCTGCAGACACGCCGAACCTCGACCGGTTCGCGGCGGAAGGAATCACCGGTATTATGGATACGATAGCGCCCGGCATCAGACCCGGCTCCGATACGGCGCACCTGAGTCTGCTCGGCTATCCACCCGAACGCTACTATACCGGACGAGGGCCTCTTGAGGCGGAGGGCTCAGGTATCCACATGGAGCCCGGGATGATCGGGTTTCGGTGCAACTTTGCCACGGTGAACGGAAACGGCCTGATCACCGATCGGCGGGCCGGCCGGATTCACGATACCGGGGAGCTCTCGGCGGCGATCAGGGACGGCGTCGACCTCTCCGCGTATGAAGTCGGGTTCCGGTTCGAGTCCGGTGCCGGGCATCGCGCCGCTCTTGCGTTCGTGGGAGATCTCCTCGGCGACCGGGTCACGTCGAACGACCCGAAGAAAGAGGGCGCAGAGCCGCTTTCCATCAGACCGATCGGCGATGCACCTGCCGACGAGAAGACGGCAGCCGTCTGCAACGAGTTCATCCGCCAGTCACGCGAGATACTCTTCGATCATCCCCTCAACATCGAACGGCTGGAACAGGGTTTGCCGCCCGCAAACCTCCTCCTGATCCGGGGCGCCGGGCGAATGGGGCATTTCGAGCCGTTTGAAGAGCGCTACGGCCTTTCGGGCAGCGTCATCTCGGCCGCCACCCTGATCTCGGGGATCGGGATGGTCGTTGGGCTCGAACATATCCCGGTGCCGGGTGCGACCGGTTCGGTGGACTCGGATCTTGACGCCAAGGTGGCGGCAACCCTGCGCGAGCTCGAGCAGAAGGACTTCGCGCTCCTGAACATAAAAGGCGCGGATGAGGCCGGGCACGATGGAAAGCCCGAACAGAAGCGGGATTTCATCGAGGTTATCGACGCGGCGCTCGCACCGTTCGGGGCGCTCGAGGGCTGTCTGCTCGTGATCTGCGGCGACCACAGCACACCCTGCTCGGTGAAGGATCACAGCGCAGACCCGGTGCCGCTGGTGATCCGGGGAGATGGCGTCAGGACGGACCGAATACAGCGTTTTGACGAGATATCCTGTGCTGAGGGGGGAATTAACCGGATCCGCGGCCTTGATCTGATGCCGATTGCTCTCGATCTAATAAACAAGGCTCATAAATACGGCGCATGAAGATCTTAGCGGCGGCAGACTCATGGAGGATACAGCGAAGCACGACTGGATCAGGGAATGCTCGCTCCCCGACAGCACCGAGCTGCAGGAGCGGCTGCTCAAGACCGACCAGGATATCATCATCGGCGACCGCTGCCAGATAGATTACGGCCTTGCGGGCAAGGACATTGTTGTCTGTGAATTCTGCAAGATAAACGGGAATATCCTCGCCTCGGGTGACGTCAGGATCGATAACTGGTGCGAGGTGACCGGGAACGTCTTTGTAGACGAGGATGCCTACCTCGGCGAGGGGGTCAAGATCCGGGGCAAGCTCGTCGTCCTCGGCGATCTCGATATCGGTGACAACGTCCAGATCGACCAGGGTTTCGAGGCGAAGGGCTGGATCTCGATCCGGAACCCGATGCCGGTCATCGTCTACCTCATGCTCTACCTGGTGGCGCTCCTCGGTATCGAGAAGGAAGAAGAACTCGAATCGGTCATGCAGAAGATCTTCGGCGAGGAGGAGACCGAAAAGACTCCCCCGCTGATGATCCCGGGAGGCGCGGTGATGAACATGCAGACCATCACCGTCCCCGACCGCATGGCCATCGGCAGGGGATGCCGCCTGCACGGCAACATCAAGGCGGGCTCGGTTACGGTGCTCGGGAACACGACGCTCTTCGGGAGCCTGCATGCCCGTGATGCCGTCACGGTCGCGGAAGGATCGGTCGTGCACGGCGACCTCCGGAGCGACGGCGATGTCACGCTGGAACAGAGCGTGCGCATTCTCGGGGATGTCATCTGCAGGAAGCTGACACTCCACGAGGAAGCGCGGGTGGACGGTACCATCCGGGCACCGGACGGACTGAAGATAGAGAGGGTTACATGACAATTGCAGAATTACTTGATGTGGATGCGTGCCGGCTGATCGAGCCGTCGTTTGCCGAGCTGACGGAAGAATACTACACGAACCTGCTGCTCCGGGCGCTCGCCGACGATGCCCGGCTGCTGGTCGACGAAGATGAGGAACCGCTCGCGCTGGCGCTCCACGACGACCAGGGTTGGCATGCGGCCTCGTTCCTCTTCCGTGCCCCGACGCTCGCGGCGATCGAGTGTTTCGAGGCGTTTGAAGGGGAGATCTACCAGGACGATCGCGAAGCATGGCTCGCGGCGGTCAGGGAATACTACAGCCTCGAGATCCGCCGCACGGTGCTCCCGGCCGTCGAGGATCTGCCGGGGGATCGGACGGCGAAGATCGAGGGCCCTCATCCGGGAGGTCTGGGGCGGCCGGAGCGGATCGCTCTGCCTCGACTGCTGCTGTGGTTCCGGGGCCGGCACCGCCGCTCTCCACGCCGCCGGCATCCGGTCGCTTGCCTACGACAACGACTCCGCCCTCCTCTCCCTCGGTCTTGCCCGGGGCAGGCTCAGCCCGTCCGAGACGGTCTGCATCGACGGCAGGGCGGCGGCGACGTATATCAGCCCGGCGCCGCTCGGTGCCGCCTTCATGGCAGGCGAGATCACCGCGTACAATGCGGAGATGTGGGAAGGGATCGTCGATCAGCTCCTCGCCCTCACCGATGAGACGCTTATCACGCTCGGCACCGAGCAGGAATCCGGGATGGTGCGCACGTGGTGTCTCGAACGGGAGCGTAAGCCTGAAGTGTTCGAAAATGATCGCGATCCGCTCTACGATCGCTGGTGCTGTCTCGTCCGGTAGATCGATCCCGTTCTCCTTTTTGCTCACGGTCAAAAGGCTTTCCCGTGTGCGCTTATGCCTATCTGTCAGCCGGTGAGCTGATATTCCTCGTTTTTGGGCAGCGCTCCTCTGATAACTTTCCGGAAAGTTAATAAAATATGGGGATCCTTTCCGTGTAAGTTCAAGTCAGAGTCCCCCCTCAATCTGCATCGCACCGGTGCGGCATCGGGATGAATTCTCCTTGCCTCCTCCTTACCCGTATGGACGTGACGGTATGGATCTCCGCAGCAAAGTCATTCTCATCGTCATCGCGACACTTGCAACACTTCTCGTAGCCCATGTCCTGATATCCGACGCCGTCGTGATGCAGAGTTACTCCGATCTCGAGCTCCGGGAGACCCGTCAGCATCTCGAACGCACCCGGATCGGGATCGATAACGAAGTCGGGAGGATCGATACGCTCTGCAGGGACTGGGCATGGTGGGACGACACCTACCGGTTTATCGGAGAGGGGGATGATGCCTACGTCGGGTCGAACCTCATCGACTCCACGTTCAGTCAGCTCCGCCTGAGCATGGTACTCTACGTAAACCAGTCGGGAACAGTCGTCTTCGGGAAGGGATACGATCTCGCTGCCGGGATGCCGGTAACACTCCCTGATGCCCTTCTCGACCGGATCACCTCCGACGACCGGCTGAGCGGCCATGTCGATACGGCGAGCGGCGTCGCCGGGCTGATCCTGCTCCCGGAAGGGCCGATGCTCGTCTCCTCGCAGCCGATCACCTCGAGCAACGGGGAGCTGCCTGTTCGGGGTACCCTGATCATGGGGCGGTATCTCGACGACACCACGATGGAAGCGTTGCAGTCGACCACTCTCCTGCCGCTCGCTCTCCTGACGAGGGAGGAATGGGCGCCGCTGAACGATTCCTGGGAGCCGTTACCGGCATCGGGGTCGATGCTGATACGAACGATAAACCCGGACACCACCACCGGCTACGTGCTGCTTGAGGATATCTACGGCGAACCGGCCGTCATGTTGCGCACCGACCTCCCCCGGACGATCTACAACCAGGGACGCGCAACACTCAACTATCTCCTCGGTTTCATCGTTGTAGCCGGACTTCTCTTCGGTTTCGTGACCCTCTCCCTCCTCGAGCGGACGACCCTCTCACAGATGGGGAGGCTCAGCGACACCGTCGCCGGGATCGGGGCGAGGCGCGATTTCGCATCCCGGCTCCCGGCGGACGGGGAGACCGAACTCTCCCGACTTGCCGGCGCGATCAACGGCATGCTCGGGGAACTCGAGGCGGCCCGCCGGGAACTCCAGGAGAGCAGCGACCGCTACCACCTCCTCTTCAACAGCGGCAACGACTTTATGATCGTCTGTGCCGTCACCGACGACGGTGCTCCCGGCAGGATCCTCGACGTCAACGATCTCGTCTGCCGACGGCTCGGCTACACCCGGCCAGAACTGCTCGCTACCCCGATATCCACGCTCGTCCCCGACGGCGAGGTCGTCTCCTTCCCCGCCCGCCGCCTTCACCTGACCCATCTGGTGAAGAAACGGGGAGGGACGATCCCGGTCGAGGTGAACACCCACCCCGTCACCCTCGGCACGGAGAAGGCGATGCTCGCGATCGCCCGGGACGTCACCGAGCGGCAGATAGCGGAGGAGGAACTGACGCGGCACCGGCAGCATCTCGAAGAGATGGTCGAAGAGCGAACGGATGCGCTGGTTCTGCTCAACGAACGGCTGCAGCGCGAGATCATCGAACGCCGGAAGATAGAGCAGCACAGGAAAGAGGCTTACGAGCAGATCGAACGGAACATCGAACAGTTCGCGATCCTTGCCGATCATATCCGCCATCCGCTCCAGGTGATCCAGGGAATGGCCGACCTCCTTGACGACGAAGCGAAAGGAGCGAAGATAGCGATGCAGGTCGAACGGATCGATGCGATCATCAAACAGCTCGACCAGGGCTGGGTCGAGTCCGAGGAGATCCGGATATTCTTAAAGAGATATTCCTGAGGGGGAGCCTACTCCTGGCGCTGCTCAGCGCACTCGAGCTCGGCGACGATCCCGGCAGCATCGTCCATCTTCGTCACGAGCCGCCGGATCTCGAGGAGACGCTCCATCCCGATGAAGTGCTCGGCCATCACCCGCGCCATATCAGTCAGCTCGATCCGTCCCGCTCTCCGCCGCACGAGCTGTTCGTCGAGGAGCGCGGAGAGCACCGGCTCGAGCGTCCCGACCATCAGATTGTTCAACCTGATGAGTTGCTGCTCGTCGCCGCCGCAGACGACGGCGTTCGCAACGAACTCCTCGGAGTCTCCTCGAGGTCGTACTCCGGTGCAACCTCTTCCATCTCGCCCCGCAGAAGGCCGACGGCGACTTCGTCCTCGGTCTTGCCGGAGGTGCGGGAGGTACGATCCGCCGGGTTCGGCCAGGATCACAATCCGGCCGAGGTCATGGTAGTCGGGACGCCCGGCCCGCCCCATCATCTGGTGGAACTCCCCGACGCCGAGCCACTGGATACCCATGGCAAGGGCATCGAAGACAACCTGCGATGCCGGGAAATCGACACCGGCTGCGAGAGCCGCTGTTGTGACCACGGCGGCGATATCTCCGTTTGCAAAGCGGTTTTCGACGTCCCGCCGCTCCTGCGACGAGAGCCCGGCGTGATACGGGGCTGCTTTCCTGCCGAGTGCATCGGCGATAACGTGACACCGGGCACGGGCGTTTGTGAAGACGATCGTCTGTCCGCGGTATCCTTTCGACGACCGCTGTTTGAACTCTTCGATCACCAGTTGCTTGATAAAGTCGATCTTCTTCGTCCGCTCCACGAAGAGCAGGTGCCGTTCGAGCGGGACGGGGCGCTCGGCGTACCTGATGAGCTGAGCGTTCAGCTTCTTCGCAAGCAGCCCCGGCATCCCGATGGTGGCGGAGAGGTAGAGGAACTGCGCCTTTGGAGCGACGTGCTTGAGGCGGGCGATCAGTCCGTCGAGGCGGTGGCCGCGCTCGGGGTCTTCGAGCATCTGCACCTCGTCGATCACCACCGTGCCGATATCCTTGAGCATCCGTCCTGTTCTGAGCGCATGGTCGATCCCTTCGTAGGTGCCGACGACGATCGGTGCACCGATGTCCCGTTCCCCGACCGGGCGGGTCTCGGGGAGGTTCAGCCTGCTGACGCCCGTCTGCAGGGAGACCCGGACAAGGTGACCGTAGCGGTCGCGGAACCGCTGGTATTTCTGGTTGGCAAGCGCCACCAGGGGAACGAGAAAGAGCGTCCTCCCTTTGCCTTCAAGGAAGTTCTTCATCCCCGCCATCTCGCCGATGAACGTCTTCCCGCTGGCGGTTGCCGAGACCACCAGCAGGTGCTGCCGTTCAAGGAGGCCGCCTTCTACTGCGAGCTCGCTGCACCGGCATGAGGTACTCGATCCCCGAGGCCTTTGCAAAAGCCGGGGGGAGGGGAGCTCGGTGATATGAACGGTATCCTCTCTGGCATGGGCTTCGAGGCGATCAAAGAGCGTCTTTGACCTATCCAGATGATCTGGTCCTACCGATGCGAGAACCTTGTTAAGGTCGCGGATCTGTTCGAGCAGCTGCTCGAGGTGGGAGAGTATGGAGCCGCCGAATTTGCCCATGTACCCGAGCTCCCGCCGCAGCTCCCGCTTTGCACACTCCATGCAGATCCACTCGCTCCCGTAGCGGACAGCGGTCGACTTATCGATCGGAGCGAACCGATCCTCGAGCTGGCAGAGCCGGCAGATGGTGATCCGGGTGTAGGGGATCTGCAGATCGCTTAAGAACGACTCAAACTCCCTGCTCCCTCCTGCAAGCTGCACCTTCGACCGACGGAGTACGGCGATGAAGTCGCGGGTGGGAACCGGCTTGAGCTGCTTCTGCTTTTTCCGGATCTTGAAGTTCTTCGGCCGCTGTCCTTTCGGTGTGCCGGCGAGATCGACGAATCCGGAGGCGGTGACCCGGCCTCCGTCGATGAACAACAGTTTATACGTGCCTTTCTGCGGCTGGATAATGAGTTTCATGAGACTATCAGGTCGTGGATGGTATAGGCGAGCCCCGCCGTCTCGAGGCGCTTTAAAAAGTCGGTGAACTCCTCGTCGACGATGAGGATGGCGCACTCCCTCCCGTGGAAGGCCGCCTCGACGACGCCCTCGCGGGACCCGAAGAACATGTCGGGCTCGCACCCCGCCTTCTTCAGTGCGACGTAGGATTCGAGCCCCACGGCCGCCACCATCTCGGCACGGTCGATGGCGCTCCGAAGAAGCGTGCTGCTGACTTTCCGCGACCCGCCCCGTTCGACCCGGGGAACCTTGCAGACATGGATGAGCCCTTCGCGATGCTCGATGATGCCTTCGAGGTGCGAAACACCGATGTCTTCGCCGGGTGCGGCATCCATCGTGGCCTCTCCCATAGCCGTCTTCTCCTGAAGTGTAGCGTAGAGCCATCCGTCTTTCATGAATACCCCGATCCGATCCCCTTTTCGAATCTCGTCCCGTGCAAGGGCCGTCCAGACTGCGACCTGCTGGATAATATCCTTCGTAACGTGACGGGCGTATGCCTCGAGCGCCTCGGCGTTCCGAAGCACCCATTCGACGCCGCTCTTCGTTACCTCGTAGCGGCCCCTGCCGTGAGCGGCGACGAGCCCTTCGTCCACCATTTCACGGATATACTCCGATACTGCCTGGGGCGTCACCCCGAGTTTCTCTGCGATCTCCTGCTGCCGGACGGCCGGCTGATGCTCGGCGATCTCGACCAGGATCTGGAACCGCGTTGCCTCACGCTTGCTTCGCAGGATGATATACAGGGGATCTTCACGAACTTCTGTCAAGAAGCACCATTCCCTGCCCTTTTACATCGAGGTGCGGGATCCGCTTGGCGAGTCCCTTGATGAATATCGGGCTTACACCGTGTTTGCGCGACAGATCGCCGATGGAAGAGGTACCGTCGGCGATATCCTGCTGGATGGCATCGACCAGAGAACGGAGCGTTTCGTCGTTGGATATTGCGATATTCAGGAGATCCCCGACGTCATTCATTGTGCACTGGAAGTTTGCCCGGAATTTGCTATAGGTTGTCCGGTACTCTTTCATCGGTTTCCGGCCGGGTGCGGGCATTCGCCACTGCTCCTCGATCAGATTCCCCTTTTTCAGAATCCCTAGGCATTCGACGACACATTCTTCGTCGCCTGCCTGGGTTGCCAGTTCCTCCTCCGTCAGCCAGTTCTTATTCAGAAGTTCGTAGATCTTTTTGTATTGGCAGTTATTGAAGGTCATGAGGAGAGGAACAAGTTCAACCGGATCGTTAAGAATTTTAATATGTCCCGTCAAAGCAATACCCTATTGTTATATGGTTGTATAACTCCATAAATTTTTGCAGAATTTTTGATGCGAACATCCGGCAATATTACCATCAGGGGTATCGTTCAGGGTGTCGGATTCCGCCCCTTTGTCTATGCGAAGGCGCATGAATACGGCATGCGCGGAACGGTCAAAAACCTCGGGAGCGAGGTTGAAATTGCGGCGTACGGTGAGCGGTTCGAGGATTTCCTCCGCGCTGTCACCGGGGGACGCCGCTCTCGCGTATCGATTCGGTCGAGGTGACCCCTCTCGTCGGGGAACCCCCGGCAGGGTTCACGATTCTTGAGAGCGGGGCTGGGAGCCATTCCGGTTTCATTCCGACCGACGTCGCCGTCTGCGACGAGTGCATTGCCGACATAACCGCTCCCGGCGGCCGCTATGAAGGATACTGGGCGACGTCCTGTGTGAACTGCGGCCCCCGCTATAGTATCATCACCGCCATCCCCTATGATCGCGAACGGACGAGTATGGACGTATTTCCTATCTGCTCGCCCTGTGAGCGGGAGTATACCGAGCCTTCCTGTCGGCGGCATCACGCCCAGACGATCGCCTGCGCCGACTGCGGGCCGCAGGCTCTCATTGATGAGATCCGACGGGACGGCGGTTCCGACGGCTGATCCGATCCGGGAGACGGCCGCACTCCTCGATGCCGGAGCGATCGTCGCCGTCCGCGGCATCGGGGGTTTCCACATCGCCTGCATCGAGGAGTCGGCATGGGCGCTGAAGCGGCGGCTCGGGAGAACGGAGCAGCCGCTCGCCGTGATGGCCACCCCGGAAGAGGCCGAGCGGATAGCCGTGATATCGGATGATGAACGGGAGCAACTCGTCTCCCGGGAGCGGCCGATCGTCGTTCTGCGGAAGCGTGACCCTGACGCTCACGTCTCCATCAGCAATCTGCACACTATCGGGATCATGCTCCCCTACACCGGACTCCATCACCTCCTCTTTGCGGCGCTCTCCCACCCGCTCCTGATCATGACGAGCGCGAACCTGCCCGGGTACCCGATGATAACCGATCTCGGCCAGGCACTCGAGCGGCTCTCCGGCCAGGTGGACTATATCCTCACCCATGATCGCCGGATCGTCAACCGTTGCGACGACTCTGTCGTCCGCGACGGTTTTCTCATCCGGCTCTCCCGTGGCTTTGCCCCGAAGAGGATGGCGATCGACCTTGGCGAGCGGTGCATCCTCGGTGTCGGGCCAGAGCTGAACGCGAATATTACTATCTACCGGAGCGGCTTTGCCGTCACGTCGCCGCACGTGGGGAACGTCCGGAACCCCTCGACGCTCGCCTATCTGCAGGAGACGGTGGAGAAGATCGGGGGCATCGTCGGTGCACGCTACGACCGGATCGTCCACGACCTTCACCCGCAGTTCCTCTCCACCCGTTACGCCCGCGAGCTCTCCGAGGCTACGGGCGCCGAGCTCCTCGCCGTCCAGCACCACCGGGCGCATATCGCCGCAACGACACGCGAGGAGTGTGTCGGGATCGCCATCGACGGCGTGGGTTATGGAGACGACGGGACGATCTGGGGGGGGAGATCTTCGCCGGGTGTGTGCCCGACTACGACCGGGTCGGGCACCTCGAGGTCGCCCTGATGCCGGGCGGCGATCTTGCCACCCGGTTCCCGGAGCGGATGCTCTATGGCATCCTGCCGACGGATGAGATCCGCGACCTGCTCGCCTCCCGGGGCTGGAGTGAAGTCGAACTTGCGGTGCTCGAAAAGCAGGTGACGAAACGGTTCAACGTCGCGGAGACGAGCAGCACCGGCCGCGTCCTCGACGCCGCATCGGCGCTCCTCGGGCTCTGCCGGGAGCGGACGTACGACGGTGAACCCGCGGTGAAGCTCGAGTCGGCCGCCTCCCGGGGGTCTGCGGCGGCCTGGGATCTTGCGTTCAGCTCGCGGGGCGGCCGGGAGGCCTTCTCCACCCGCTCGCTCCTCGCCGAGGCGTACCGGCGGATGCAGGCGGGCGAACGGACTGTCGATATCGCCGCATCGGTGCAGTACAACCTCGCCCGGGGCGTCGCGGTGATGGCGGTCCGTGCTGCGGACGAGCGGGGTATCCCGCGGGTGGCGCTCTCGGGCGGCGTCGCCTACAACCACGCCATCCGGGAGGCGATCCGGCAGGAGATCCTGGCTGCCGGGCTCGAGTACGTCATCAATAAGGACTACCCCCTCGGCGACGGGTGCATCTCCTACGGGCAGGTCGTCTGCGGGGGAAGTGTGGAGTAACGCCTCCAGTGGTATCTTCTTCGGAAGTGAGTGATTGTATTCCCCGCCGTTTCACGTTCACTCGCGGGAATCAGGAACGGTCGGAAGAGCATGATCCCTGCGTATCGTTCCTGATGTTCCTGCCCGACTTTCGACAGTCGTGCGTTGTGGAACAGTCCTGCATGCAGGGTGTGTCTCTCACCTCCCCTCTTTTGTGTTTGACCTCTCCCCAAGTAAGGTCATGTATCCTCTTACGGCATTATTTTGGATAATTTTCGAAATGGTCTGTAGATGCGGCCAGGAGAAAAGAGAAATCGTTTTACCTTGAGTATCTCAATACTCTGAAACTGAGCACCTCCCGCATGGTTTCGGGCGCACATGCCGCATCAGGCCCGGCAACCCGGCCATTTTGCTGCGGGGGTCGCGCCGGCTCTCTTCCTGAAGGTGATGTATTGAATGATACGCAATGCTAATTTCTCTCTGCTGTGCACACTCACGTTTGCAGTTCTCATCGGTGTGACGGGGACACTCTCCGCCGCCCCCGTCGGTTCCACCGGAGGCCCGGCGGACGGTCAGCTCATGCCGGTCAATCCGGCGTTCGCGTCTCTTCCCGAAGAGCAGACCGCGCTATCCGGTACCCCTGCCTGCGGGTATGTCCCGTCGCCGGTCTCCTTTGACGATCTCAGTCCGCAGGTCGCCTCGATGGGCGCCTCCGCCATGGAAGCACTCCCGAGTTCCTTCGATCTCCGGGAAGAAGGGCGGGTGACCCCTGTCCGGAACCAGGGGGACGCGGGAACCTGCTGGGCGTTTGCCACCTATTCGTCCCTCGAATCCGTCCTGATGCCGGAGAACGAGTACGATTTTTCCGAGAACAATATGAAGGATCTTCTGTCGTCGGACTACCCGGAAGGGTTTGACCGGAGTTTCGACGGTGGTGGAGACGGGATCATGTCCCTCGCCTACCTTGCCCGGTGGACAGGCCCGGTCATGGAGCAGGACGATCCCTACTCTCCGACCTCCCCGATATCGCCGACAGATCTGCCGCCGGTCGTCCACGTGCAGAACGTTTTGTTCCTGCCGAATATGACCGACGCCGGGGCGGAGCCGGCGATAAAAGAGGCCGTGATGGAGCACGGTGCGGTTTTTACCGAGCTGTACTGGACGAATACTGCCTGGAATGCAACGAATAACGCCTATTATTATGCCGGTTCCGCCGAGCCCAATCATGCAGTCGCAATCGTCGGGTGGGACGATTCCTTCAGCCGGGATGCCTTCAATCAGACTCCCGCCGGCGACGGCGCCTGGATCCTAAAAAACAGTTGGGGAACCAATTTTGGTGACGGCGGCTACTTTTACCTGTCCTACGACGATACCCGGCTCGGCAGCATGTGGCAGGCTGTGTATACCGCAGAACCGGCAGATACCTACGATGGGATCTACCAGTACGATCCCCTCGGCATGTGCGGAAAGTTCGGATACAACGCCGCTACGGCCTGGTTCGCCAACGTCTTCACTGTTGCTGCCGACGAAGACCTCCGGGCGGTGAGTTTCTACGCCCCCCAGTACTCCTCGGACTATGAGCTCCCGTGTGTACACATCTCCTACCGGAGGGCCGGAGAACGCCGCCGGCCCCGTAGCAATGCAGACCGGGACAGTCGATGAGCCCGGCTATCGCACCGTCCCTCTCCAGGCGGCGGTTCCGCTGCAGCAGGGGGAGTGCTTCTCGGTCGTGGTGAAGCTCACCGCTCCCGGTGTGACCAAACCGGTTGCAATTGAATACCCGATTGCGGGCTACTCGAGCAAGGCCTCGGCAAATCCCGGCGAGAGTTACGTCAGCAGCGACGGTGAAACCTGGCAGGATCTCACCACCCGTAACGGTCTTGACGAGGCCAATGTCTGCCTCAAAGCGTTCACGACCCTCACGGCCGTCCCGGTGGCAAACTTCACCGCGAACGTCACCAGCGGCACCGCCCCGCTCGCGGTGCAGTTCACCGACACCTCGACGGGCAGCCCGACGACGTGGGCGTGGGACTTCGGTGATACCACCACCTCCACGGAGCAGCACCCCGTCCACACCTACACGGCGGCGGGCACCTACTCTGTGAACCTGACGGTCACCAATGCCGGCGGCAGCGATTCCCTGGTAAAGGCGGATTCCATCACCGTCACTGCCGCCGCACCGCTCGTCACCGATCCCGCGGCGACGCCCGCCGTCATTCCGACCGATACCGACGGCACCCCCGGAGCGGGTGAGACCACCGTGCTCTCCGTGGCGGTGGCCGGCGCGAATATCGCATCGGTGACGGTGAATCTCTCCGCGATCGGCGGGTCGTCCGTAACGCCGATGACCGATGCCGGGGACGGCACCTGGACGATGAACGCCACAGCCACTTTATCTTCGCGGTTTGAAGATGGCGTCTACCTACCGGTGCTCCTCGCCGTGAACGCGACCGATGCAGACGGCCTCAGCAACACCTCGGTCTCGATCCCGCTCACGGTCGTGAAGAACGGGGATGCGAACGAGGATAACCGGGTCACACTCTACGACGCCGTCTACACCGCCCGGCACCTCCTCAAATCCGAGGGCTACCCGATGACCGAGAGCGTCGGACTGGTCTCGGGCGGCGATGCCCTCTCGCTCGCCGATGCGATGTACCTCGCAAAGCACCTCCTCGGCATCCCCGGGTTTGAGCAGGCTCCACTGACCCTGCGGAGAGTGTCCCGGCAGTCCTCTCCTCTCTTTTCAGACCGGCATCGGGTCGATTGGACGATCCCTCGTCCAGGGGAGGGCGATGCCACGTATATTCCCACCATCTCTCACGGCGTATCCGGAGAATCACCTCTCACCTTCATCGTCAGGTCATCCACACCCTTCATCTCTCACGAGACCAACCCTTACAGCATGACAGAGGGTCTCCTCCTCGTCGACATCCAGAACGACTACTTCCCGGGCGGGGCAAAGGAACTCGCGGGCATGGAACCGGCTGCCATGAACGCCGCCCGCCTCCTCTCCGCCTTCAGGGAGTCCGGCCGCCCGGTGATCTTCGTCCGCCATATCTCCGCACGGCCCGGAGCCGCATTCTTCCTGCCCGGTACGCGGGGTGCGGAGATTCACGGCAGGGTCAGCCCTCTGCCCCGGGAGCCGGTGGTCGAAAAAAGCCGTCCGAACAGTTTCCTCGACACCGATCTCTCCGCGACCCTTGCAGCGCAGGGAGTGACGGTTCTTGTGATCTGCGGTGCGATGAGCCACATGTGCATCGATGCCACGACCCGTGCCGCCCGTGACCTCGGGTACTCCTGCACGGTGATCGCCGACGGATGCGCTGCCTCCGACCTGACCTTCGGCGGGGTCGTGGTGCCGGCCGGCACGGTTCATGCCGCATTTATGGCCGCACTCGACGGAACCTATGCCCGGGTGACGACGACCGGGGAGTACCTGCGCCTTTTAACCCGTTGAATCCCGCTTCTCCGACCGAAACGATACTTTTATCCTCGCCCTGCCGCATCTCCTGGTACAGGAGTATGATTTCGTGAAAGTCCTCGGATTGAATGCAAGCCCAAGGGGAAAGGAGAGCCGGACGTTACGCCTCGTCGACGCCGTCCTGCAGGGTGCCCGGGAGGAAGGAGCGAAGACCGAGAGTATCGATCTCTACACGCTCCGCATCGAGGACCTGTACCGCGTGCGGTTCCTGTTATGCAACAGGCGACTGCAGCCTGATGGACGACTTCCCGGACCTCTTCGACGCCATCCTCGACGCCGACGGGATTGTCCTCGGCTCGCCGAACTACATCGATTCGGTCACCGCCCCGTTAAAGGCGGTCTTCGATCGCATGGCGGACGCCATCCACTGCCAGATGCTTACCGGCAAGTTCGGGTGCTCCGTCTGCACTGCGGGCGGGAGTAACCAGGATGAGGTCGTCGCCTACATGAACCACGTCCTGACCGTCCTCGGGGCGACTGCGGTCGGCGGGATCGGCGTCGCCGTCGGGAGGGATCCGGCCGCGCTCGGGAAGGCCGAGGAAGAGGCCGCCCGCCTCGGGAGGAGGCTGGCCAGGTCGATCCGGGGCGAATACCAGTACCCCGAGCAGGAGGAGATCCACCGGCAGCGGCGGGAGTACTTCCGCCAGCTCGTCATGGCGAATCGGGACCTCTGGCGCCATGAGTATGACTGGTATGTCACGATGGGCTGGATCAAGGAGGAGTGAAGCGACAACATCCGGCAGATCTGCGCCCGTCCACGCGAAGAGGCATCTATCAGTCACCCCCCGCGGGTTTGCCGGTTCCTGCAAGATCGGGCGGTATGGTTAACGCCGCCCCGTGTGCCGTCGGTCGGGCAGTGCTCCGCCGCGTTTCTCATTTTCACTGCCGCCTGCATTCCCGGATAGACTGGAGTCGGGAGTGACTCATGAGGACAGAACCGTCAGAGACGATCGAAAGAAAAACCTTCACGGTACCTGTGACAGGGGTGCGGTCCTCACAGAAAACAGGCGAGATCGCTCTGGTACATCCGTCGTGCATCGCGTGCGCTCCGGCACTGACGGAAAAAGATGCTCATTACGTTCTGAACCGGGCTCTCTGACCCGGATATTGAATGCGATAAAAAGAAAGGATTTAGCCGAAGAGGGCTCCGAGACCGGCCATGCCGCCCTCTTCGTCCTCTTTCTCCTCTTCCTTCTCTTCTTCCTCTGCGGGTGCGGCTGCTGCGGGTGCAGCGGCTGCTACGGGTGCGGCAGCGACCGGCGCGACGGCGGCCTTGCTGATGGCCTCCTCGATGTTCACGCCGTCAAGGGCTGCGACGAGCGCCTTGACACGGGAGTCGTTGACTGCGATACCGGCTGCGGACAGAACTGCGGTTACGTTCTCTTCGCTGATTTCCTTACCTGCGCTGTTCAGGAGCAGTGCAGCATAGATGTACTCCATGTTTTCTTCACCTCAAATTTGTGTAGATGTTATGTCGGGGTTACCCGAAGAGGGCTCCAAGGCCGGCCATGCCGCCCTCTTCGTCCTCTTTTTCTTCTTCCTCTTCCTCTTCTTTCTCTTCCGCCTGTGCGGCAGGTGCTTCTGCTACGGCTGCGGGCGCTGCGGAGACAGCTCGCTGCGGCCTTGCGGGTTGCCTCATCGAGTTCGTATCCGGACTCGGATGCTGCAAGTGCGACCGTCAGCATCTCGCGGAATGCCCGTCCGATGATGAGGTCGGCGATATCCTTCTCGTAGATGCTCGCCTCGACACCGAGACTCCGCGCCTCACGCACTGCCTTGCTGATGATGGCGCTGATGGTCACCGGCGTCGGGATGGCAGCATTCACCGAGAGGTTGAACGCCTGCTGTGCCGCGAGAACGACATTGTTGTAGTACTGCTCCTCGTCGATTGCAAGGAGGTCGGGCGTGAAGATCGACTCTTTGTAGTATGCAGCCTGTAGGATGAGACCGACATCCATCGGCTTGATACTGAGTTTGACGAGCGCTTCGGCCAGCTTCTTGTTGATGACCTGGCCCTTCTTCACAACCGTCTTCGTCTCGCGGATCTTGACCTTACCACCTTCGATGGCGGCGGGGATACCTACCTGCTGGAGCTCGCCGACGATAGGACCCGGCTTGAAGCTCGTTGGGCCTTTCGGGACGATAATGTCCTCAGGTGCAGTCTCACCCGGCTTTGCAGCCATCTTGGTCTTGGTCTGTTCAAGCAGCTTGAACAACTTGAATGGATTCTCGTTGGTAAAGATCAGTGCGCTCTGGCCGGAGAGGTGACCTTTCAGGTCTTCGATCTCCTCTCCCATCTCCGCCATGGCGTGCTCGATGAGGGTGTTACGGGTCATCTTGACTGTGGCAATCCCGCGCAGATTCTTCCTTATCTGCTGAATCTGGCTTGCGGGAATACCATACATGTCAACGAGTCCGACGACCTCGTGCTCCTCGGAGCATCGCCTGATCTCTGCAACTTCGTTCTTCTTCCACTGCGGCAGATGCCTCGTATACACTGCCATCAGATCAACCTCACTGCCGGGCCCATCGTCGTCTTCACGTAGACCGAACGAATATTCATGGTACCGCCTTCCAGGACACTCTCGACCCTGCGCAGGATAGCATCGACATTCTCTGCGATCTGCTCGGGCTGCATGTCGGTCTCGCCGACCTTGCTGTGGAAGGTCTTCTTATCCTTCGTCCGGATCTTAACGGAACTGCGAAGACGCTGGACAATCGGCCGTATATCCGCTCCCGGGGGAATCGGCATGGGCATTCTTCCGCGGGGACCCAGTCTGACACCAAGATAACGACCGACGAGCGGCATGACTGCCGTCTCTGCAAGGAAGAATCGGTATTCGTTCGCCATCTTGCGTGCTTCTCGGGGTTCGCCGCCGAGGCGCTCAATCTCATCGGGACCGATGATCAGTTCCACGCCGGCCTCTTTTGCCTGCGTGGTGATATCTCCCTTTCCGAGAACGGCGATCTTTATGTCGTTCAAACCGTTCGGAAGAAGGATCGTCTCATCGATACGGTTCTTCGGCTGAGCCATATCGATGTTTCTGAGATTGATGGTGATGTCCACACTCTCGCGGAATTTGCGAGGTGGCGCCTGCTCGATCGCCGATTTCACGGCTTCTTTTATGCTGGATCTGTCAACCATCTCTTGCCTCCATAGTACGCGACCTCACGATCTTCTATGGGTGTCTTCTTGTCTATTCTACGAGTACGTTGTCGTACACGCCCGCGTTGATGGCCTGAATCATTTCTTTGGGCTTCAGACCCTCAACGGTGACACCAATGCTCACACACGTACCGACGACCTCCTTGACGGCGGACTTCATCTCGTATGAGAGCATATCGTCAAACTTCATCCGGGCGATTCTGACAGCGGCCTCGAGGGGCAGGTTACCCATATTCTGGGTATTGGGCTCTGCATACTCCCTTCGCGATACCAACCTCTTTCATGACGAGCGCCGTCGTGGGTGGAATACCCACTTCGATGGTGAAGTTCTTCTTATCATCGACGGTGACGATCACCGGCACTTGCATGCCGTTGAACTCTGCTGTCTTTTTGTTGATCTCGTCGACGACAGCCTTCACGTTGATACCGAGAGGTCCCAGTGCAGGCCCAAGCGGCGGCCCTGCTGTTGCTTTCCCGCCTGATACCAGTACCTCGACCACTTCTGCCATAGATGTTTCACCAGCCTTTCCCACTCGGGATACTCAGCTTGGGTTAGACTAGGTCGACCTGCAGGGATTTAAAGGTATCAAAGAACTTGAAAAAAAGGGGTGTTTCAGGCAGCCTCTTCGCTCCGCTCAACCACGCGGACAGAGTCGCCACGCACGGTGATGGGGATAGGGATCATGCTCTCGTACAGCTCGAGCGTAATCTCTTCTTTGCCCGTGTCGATCCGTTTGACTACGGCTTTCTCGCCCTTGAAGGGGCCTGCGATGATCTCGACGATGGTACCTTCGGTGATACCGCTCACGACCGGTTTCGGCACCAGGAAATGTTCGACTTCGGAGAGGGCGGTGGCGCCCCGCACGACGGCACGCGCATGGGGAATAAGCTCGACGAGCCTGCTCCATCCTCGCGAGGGAGTCGGGACTCTCCACAAGGACGTAGCCCTTCAGTTCCTCAGGAACGATGACGGCGACGACGTGGATGTCCTTCTGTCCCTCGATCGCCTTGATGACGTTGTCGGCGACCGTTCGCTCTTGTTTGGCCGTGGTCTTGATGGCGTAGATCTTGTTATTGTATTCCGTCATTGCGCATCAGGCAGGCATCTGCAGGAGTATTTCGTAGATAACAAACCCGATCAGGCCGACGAGCAGAATTCCTGCTGCTGCGACGATCGCGATCTTGGAAAACTCGTCACGCGTCGGTGTCCGTGCAAGTTTCAGTACACGCCAGTATTTTCTGAAGAGCTCTTCTTCCAGCTTTATGGATTTGATATTATCCGTGAACTTCTCTTTGTAATCCATCATATCCGCTCACTTCAGAAAGTCAATCTCAAACTGCTTCATCATGCGTGGCATACTCTTCTCATTTCTTCCATATATTTGTGGTGACCGGACGCCGGTCACGACGAGAAGGGTGCGCATCTTGTGCTGCATATCCGGATCGACCTGCGCTCCCCAGATTATCCGCGCATCCGGATCGATCCGATCGTAGACTTCCTGAATGACGCCTTCGGCCTCGACCATGGTCATATCGGGACCGCCGACGACATTGACGAGCGCCGCCGTCGCACCGGAGATATCCACGTCGAGCAGCGGCGACCGGAGCGCCTTCTTGACCGAGTCGGCGGCCTTGTCCTCACTGTCGCTCTCGCCCATGCCTATCATGGCGACGCCGCCGCGCTCCATGACCGTCCTGACGTCGGCGAAGTCGAGGTTGACGAGCCCCGGCATCGTGATGAGCTCGGTGATACCCTTGACCGCCCGCATCAGCACCTCGTCGGAGACCTTGAATGCGGCATGCAGAGGCAGACGGGGAACGACCTCGAGCAGGCGGTCGTTCGGCACGACGATGACGGTGTCGGCGACTTCGCGGAGGCGTTCGAGGCCTGCTTCGGCGTTCTGTGCCCGGATGGCGCCTTCTGCCGTGAACGGCAGGGTCACGACTGCGATCGTCAGGGCGCCCTCATCCCGGGCTGCCTTTGCGACTACGGGTGCCGACCCGGTGCCGGTGCCCCCGCCGAGCCCTGCCGTGATGAAGACCATATCGCACCCTTCGACGATACGCCGGACGTCGTCCTCGTTCTCGAGTGCCGCCTCTTCGCCGACCTGCGGGATAGAGCCCGCCCCGAGCCCGCGGGTTCGCTGCCGGCCGATCAGGATCCTCGTGTCGGCGTGCGTCCGGATGAGGTGTTGCGCATCGGTGTTGAGGGCGACGAGGCTTGCCCCATGGACGCCCTCCTCCGCCATCCGGCTGATCGTATTGGATCCGCCGCCACCGCACCCGACGACCGCGATCTCCGTCCGGAGCTCCATCAGGATCTCCTCAAGCTCCTTGTCCGTCTGTGTGGGCTCGATATACCGCTGCTCGCTTCTTGCCCGTGATAGTGCCTCTTCTACGATGGATTTCATGAATATCTCTCCAGTCCCGGGAGGTGGATAACTCTCTCACTGATTGTCTGCACCATAGCAGGTGTGATCAGCTGCCCCTCTATCTCGATCTCTCTGCCGCCGGCCAGCTTCCCGAAGAGCGGCCCCGGCGGAACCCCCCGTCTGCGCGCTTCTTCGGGGTCGAACCGCGCCTTTCGGATGAGCAGGCGATCTCCGTCGACAACAGTGCTTTCGCTGATAAGTAAGAGTTTTACACACAAGGTAGTTAAATCATTTGCGAGTCGAGGTTCCTCGGATTCGTAGGTGATGAAGGTTGCTGCGACCTCTTCGGAACCTTTTGAGAGATGAATTGCCGGCATTTCAGAAAGGGACTGTAAAAAATCCTCTTTATAGGATTTTATTACTTCTTCGATGAGTTCAGGGGCGACGGAAACCGGTACGGGTCTTCCCTGTCCCGGGAGGGTGTGGATATGTATCCTCGATCCCGGCAGAATCTCTTCTGCGAGGCGGCGGATCCGGAGATACGTCTCCCATTCAAGCGTCCCGATCTCCAGGATCTCGCCTTCCGTCAGCCTCGGTATGCCCACCCGGGCGAGCAGGTCATCGAGTGCGGTCTCTTCGGCCTTTGTGACTGCTTTTTTATCGACGTATGCCGCCACTGCGCGGCTCTGCTCCGCCATTGCCCGGATCATCTCGAGATCCAGCGTTGGGATCTGGCGGCTCGGGGCGATGTGGCCGAATGCCGCCCGGGACTGGAGGGCGATCTCGGTCTGCCGGACGGCATAGTGCGTGCCCCCGAAGCCGATTAGGGGAATCGTCTCTCCACGCTCCGCCGAAAGGATGCTCTCAGCCACCGCTTTTCCCGCTGCCGGGTCCGTCCACTCCGCATGCGTGCTGCCGATCTCGATGAAGAGCGAGGGCGTGGCGAGGGCGGTGGGGCCGTGGTGCGTTACTTCGTACGACACCCTGTAGCCGTCCGGGGCATTCCGCTTCAGATTCCGGAGGAGGGCGTGCATCCAGTCAGGTGCGGCGGGGGCGAGGGCGCGCGCCTCTCCGCCGAGATCTGCCGTGCCGAAGTTGCCGGTGACATGGACGGTCAGGGCGGGCACCGGGTGCCTGCTCGAGTGGCGCGAGATGAAGACGATCAGGTCGGCCTCTACCTCCGTATCGATACGCTCCTGGTAGATGAGTCGTTCGTCGACCTCGAAGAACCGGAGGGTGTGCCGCTCGGCGAGAGGCCATCGCCTCTCCTCTCCGAGCAGCAGAAGCAGGTGCTCTCTGATGTTCGTCCCGGCGAGGTCCTGCCGCGAGTTGATGAACGTGATATCCATGGCTCAAAGAGGGTATGGAGCGAGGATGCTAAATGCTACTGGTTGATCGGCCTGTACAGTAAACCCTATCTCTCTCGACACACATCATGTGTACCATGGATGAGAAGATACGCGAGGCATTTGCAGCCTATGGTATCGAAGACGAGATAACCTGCCCTCAGGCGTTCGAAATATCGGAAAAATACGATATCCCGAAGGCGGATATCGCCCGATACTGTAACCGGCGCGAGCCGCGGATCAAGATCCGGGGTTGCCAGTTGGGCTGCTTCAGATGAGGCTCTTTCTGCAGGTCGTCCCGGTCAGCGAAGCGGTCAGGGTCGTTCGGAGTATCGCCCCCCCCGTCCCGCAGGAGAGTGTTCCTCTCGAGGATGCTCTCCACCGCATCCTTGCAACAGATGTCCGGGCAGACGTCAATATCCCGGGTTTTGATCGCTCAACTGTCGACGGATACGCAGTGGCTTCAACCGATACCGTGGGAGCCGGCGAGGCGATACCGGCCATGCTGCACTATCGCGGCCGGGTCGCCATGGGTGGCCGGGAGCCGGGGAGTATCGTTCCCGGGTCGTGTATGTACGTTCCCACGGGGGGTGTCCTGCCGAAAGGAGCCGATGCCGTCGCCATGATCGAGTACCGCGAGCAGCTCGGCGACGATGTGCTGGTTCACCGCCCTGTCGCTCCCGGGGAGAATGTCGTTCTTGCGGACGAAGACTTCGCCGCAGGGGAGATTGTCCTTGAAAAAGGACGCGCCCTCTCCCCCCGCGATATCGGGGTGGCGGCGGCGGCCGGTGCCGAACAGGCAAGTGTCATGCGTGTCCCGAAAGTCGGGATCATCTCGACCGGCAACGAACTTGTCCCGATAGTCGCCGTGCCCCGTCCGGGTGAGGTCCGTGACGTCAACTCGTACCTCTGCGGAACCTATGTCATGGAGCGGGGGTGCCACCCTGTGTACTACGGCATCATCCGGGACGAACGCGAGAACCTTGCCACGACGCTCTCTGCCGCACTCGACCAGTGCGACTTCGTCCTCATCTCCGGCGGGAGTTCGAAGGATGAGCGGGACAACACGGCGGCCGTCATCGCAGACCTCGGTGAGGTGCTGGTGCACGGCGTTGCCATCGCCCCGGGGAAACCGACGATCATCGGGCATGCGTCGGGGAAACCGGTGATCGGCCTTCCCGGCCATCCGGCATCGGCGTATGTCGTCCTAGTGGCGATCGTCGATCACCTGCTGGCGGCGATGATGCAGACGGAGGTCTCGCGCCGCACTGTATCAGCCGTCCTCTCCCAGAACGTCCCTTCTGCGAAGGGCAGAGAGGACTATGTCCGGGTGGCGGTGAAGGACGGCCGGGCGACCCCGGTCTTCGGGAAATCAGGTCTTTTAAACACCCTCACCCGCAGCACCGGGCTCGTCCGGGTGCCGGCAGGCAGCGAGGGGCTCGAGGTCGGCGAGGTGGTCGAGGTGATCGTGTGGTGAAGCGCTACCTCTCGCTGATCTCCCTTGCCGAGGCGCACGACCTCATCGCCCGGTCGTTCACCTTCGCATCCGAGAACCGAGACCGTCCCCCTCGAAGCGGCGGTCGGGCGGATCACCGCCGCTCCCGTCTTCGCCCGCTTCTCGGTTCCCGAGATTCACCTCTCCGCGATGGACGGGATCGCCGTGCGGAGTGCCGAGACCGCCCGGGCGAGCGAGCAGCAGCCGGTCACGCTCACCGATACCGTCCGCGTCAATACGGGCAACATCGTGCCTTCCGGATACGACGCGGTGATCATGATCGAGGATGTCTGGGAAGAGGACGGGAGGTATACCATCCGAAAGGCCGTCAGCCCGTGGCAGCACATCCGCCCGGTCGGCGAGGATATCGGGGAATCGGAGATGATCGTGCCGTCGCACCACCGGGTCCAGCCGCACGAGACCGGAGCACTCGCCGCGTACGGCGTGACCCACCTCGACGTCCTCTCCGTCCGGGTCGGTCTGATCCCGACGGGCTCCGAGCTCGTGCCCCTCGGCGTGCGGCCGATCCCCGGGAAGGTCGTTGAGAGCAACACCCTGATGGCCGCATCGGTGCTGCAGGCGGCGGGTGCAGCTTCGCGCCGCTACCCGATCGTCGTCGACGAGTACGATCTTATCAGAGACGCCGTCGTCCGCGGTGTTGCCGAGAACGAGGTTCTGCTGATATCCGCCGGTTCGTCGGCCGGAACCCGCGACTTCACGGCGGATGTCATTCGGGAACTCGGCGAGGTGCTCGCCCACGGCGTCGGGATCAAACCGGGAAAACCCGTCATCATCGGACGGATTGCAGGAAAACCCGTGATCGGGCTCCCCGGCTACCCCCTTGCCGCCCTCACCGTTCTGCGTGAGATCGTTCTCCCGCTTCTCGCGCGGTACGGCCTCGTGCCGCCTGAACCGGAGCCTGTCGATGCCCGCCTGACCACGAGCCTCCACTCCGATATCGGGACCGACGAGTTCGTCCTGCTGACGACCGGCAGGATCGGCGATGCCTGGGTTGCGGTGCCCCAATCACGGGGTGCGGGCGTCCAGATGAGTGCCGTCCGGGCGAATGCCTATCTGCAGATCCCGGCCTCTTCGGAGGGTGCCGAGGCCGGAGAAACGATCGCTGCCCGCCTGCGGGTGCCGAAGAAAACCGCGGAGGAGGTGCTGCTGATTACGGGAAGCCACGACCCGGCGCTCGACTATCTCGCCGACCTCGCGAGGAGCGGGGGAGTCGATCTCCACTCCACCCACACCGGGAGCATGGGCGGGGTGATCGCGCTCCGGAAACGAGAGTGCCATGCAGCGCCGATGCACCTCCTCGCCCCGGACGGGAGTTATAACATCCCCTACCTGCAGCGCTACCTCCCCGATGCCGATCTCCTCTTGCTCTGTGTCGCCGAGCGGCAGCAGGGGATCATCTCCCGGGAGGGGATGGGGCTCGACGAGATCGCGGACCATACCTTCGTGAACCGGCAGAAGGGGTCGGGCACCCGGATGCTCCTCGACCACGTCCTGCAGCAGCGAGGCATCAATCCGGCATCCGTCAGCGGCTACGAGCGCGAGGTGACGACCCACCTCGGGGTGGCCCTCTCCGTGAGAACCGGGGAAGCGGATGCAGGGATGGGTGTCTACAGTGCTGCGCGCGCGCTTGACCTGGCCTTCACCCCGGTCGCGACGGAACGCTACGAACTTGTCATGCACCGGGACATGCTCGACGATCCCCGGGTCGCAGTCCTGATCGAGACGGTCTCCTCGGGCCGGTTCAAACAGGTTCTCCGGGATCTCGGGGGCTACGTGACGGACGAGACAGGCGTGATGCGCGAACTGCGAGCAGGACAGCCTCCTCAGGGCTGATGCACGCCATCACCCCTTCTATCTTCCAGGTCAGGTAGCCGAAGACCGGTTTCTCCATCTTTAATGCGAGTGCGATCTCCGAGAGCGTGCCGTATCCGCCGCCGACGGCGATCACCGCATCCGCAGACTGCACGAGCACGACGTTCCGTGCGTGACCCATATCCGTCCGGATGGCCACGTCGAGGTAGGGGTTCCCCTCGCCCGTGCCCGGCAGGATGCCGACCGTCACTCCTCCTACCTCCTGCGCGCCCTTGCAGGCGGCTTCCATGACGCCGGAGAGACCGCCGCAGATCAGCGTCTCGTGGTTGCCGGCGATGAGGTAGCCGACCGTCTCTGCCGCCTCGTACTCCTCCGGTGAACAGTCTCCCCGTCCGATGACTGCAATCTGCATAGGTGACCTTCGGTCGCCTCCCGATAAAGAGGTGCTGCCGGTCTCTCCAGGCGGGAAGTCCTCCAAAACACTTTGTCTCTCGAAGACCACATTATACGATAGAGTGTGTTTATGAGGGATACAAGGTGAAAGAGGTCACCAGCAGCTACGATGGGCCGATGCTCGAAGCGTGGGCTCAGGAGTTCTGGGCGACACGCGATACCTATGCGAAAGTGCAGGAACTGCGGCGCACCGGCAGGCCGTTCTTCTTTGTCGACGGACCGCCGTATACGACCGGCCACATTCATCTCGGCACTGCCTGGAACAAGATCCTCAAAGATACCATCCTCCGGTACCACCGGATGTGCGGCAGGCAGGTGATCGAGCGGGCGGGCTACGATATGCACGGCCTTCCCATCGAGGTGAAGGTGGAGCACGAGCTCGGGTTCACATCCAAGAAGGATATCGAGGGATACGGGATTGCGGCCTTTATCGAGCGCTGCCGGACGTTCGCCGAGACCCACAAAGACCTCATGAGCGAGCAGTTCAAACGGCTCGGTATCTGGCTCGACTTCGATGACCCCTACCAGACGATAAAGGAGGACTATATCGAGGCCGCCTGGTGGACGCTGCAGCGGGCGGACGAGCGCGGCCTCCTCGAGCGCGGACACCGGGTCGTGAACTGGTGTCCCCGTTGCGAGACTGCGATCGCGGACTCGGAGGTGGAGTACTGGGACGAGACCGACCCGTCCATCTTCGTCAAGTTCCCGCTTGCAGGCCGCCAAAACGAGTACCTCGTCATCTGGACGACTACTCCGTGGACGCTTCCCGCAAACGTCGCGGTCGCGGTCGACACCGATTTCATCTACGCCCGGGTGCTCGCAAAGAAGGATCTCGGCGAAGAGATTCTCTGGATCGCCGAGGATCTGGTGGAGTCCGTCCTCAGGCTCGGCAGATACCGGGACTTCGAGGTGCTCGAACGTAAGCCCGGCAGCGACCTTATCGGCACCGAGTACACCTCGCCGCTCGCCGACCAGGTGCCGCACCAGCGGGAGATCCGCCACCGCGTCGTCGCGGCGGATTTCGTCACGATGGAGAATACCGGTCTTGTCCATATCGCCCCGGGCCACGGGTGGGACGACTACCTCCTCGGCGTGAAAGAGGGGCTGCCCGCCTTCTGCCCGGTCGACGGCGGCGGCTGCTTTACGCCCGATGCCGGAGCGTTCGCCGATATGTACGTCCGGGATGCGAACGACGTCGTTATCGACGCGCTCGGCGACTACCTCCTTGCCCGAAAGAAGATCGTCCACCGCTACGGACACTGCTGGCGGTGCAAGACGCCGATCATCTTCCGGGCGACGGAGCAGTGGTTCCTGAAGGCGACCGAGATCCGCGACAGAATGCTCGAGGAGATCGCGGGCGTCAGGTGGCACCCCGAGTGGGCCGGCAGCGCCCGGTTCCACGACTTCGTCAAAGAGTCGCGCGACTGGTGCATCTCCCGGCAGCGCTACTGGGGTATCCCGATCCCCATCTGGCAGTGCGAGGACTGCAAGGAATACACCGTGATCGGCACCATCGCCGAACTCGAGGAGCGTTCCGGAGCGACCATCCCCGACCCGCACCGCCCCTACGTCGACACCGTCACGCTCCCCTGCTCCTGCGGCGGCGTGATGCGCCGGGTCGAGGATATCTTCGATGTCTGGTTCGACTCGGCCGTGGCGTCGTGGGCGACGCTCGGGTTCCCCCGGAAGAAGGAGGCGTTCGAGAAGTACTGGCCTGCCGACTTCATCACCGAAGGGCAGGATCAGACCCGCGGCTGGTTCTACTCCCAGCTCGGGGCGAGCACCATCGCTTTCGATCGTTCCCCCTACAAGAGCGTCCTGATGCACGGGTTTGCCCTCGATGCCGAGGGACGGAAGATGAGCAAGAGCCTCGGCAACGTAGTGACGCCCGACGAAGTGGTGAACCAGCACGGCGTCGACGTGCTCCGGCTCTACATCCTCTCGGCGAGCGCCCCCTGGGACGACCTGAAGTTCAACTGGGATGGGGTGAAGACGGTGCACCGGGCGGTCAACATCCTCTGGAACGTCTACCGCTTCCCGCTGCCCTATATGATCCTCGACTCGTTCCGGCCCGAGGCCGGTCCCGAGGGTTGGGACGGATCGTTCGTGCGGGATCATATCCGCGAGATGCCGGAGGAAGACCGCTGGATCATCTCCCGGGTAAACTCCCTCGCCCGGCAGATCGATGCCGACCTGGAGGAGTACCAGCTTCACCGCGTGACCCGTGGGCTGACCGGTTTCATCCTCGAGGATCTCTCCCGGTGGTACGTTCCAGCTGGTCCGGTCCCGGATGTGGCTCGAGGAGGACTCGCCCGCAAAGCGGTTCGCCTACGAGACGATCTACTACGTTATGCGCCGGCTGATCGAGCTTCTCGCCCCGTTCGCACCGCATATCACCGAAGAGATATTCCAGAACCTGAAGGTGGAAGGCGACGTCGAGAGCATCCATATGACGGACTGGGCTGCGCCAGCCGATCTCCTCATCGACACGCACCTCGAGGCTGCGATGGACGTGATTCGTTCCTTCGACGATGCGGTCGCCAACGCCCGGCAGGCGGGCAAGCGGAAGCTCCGCTGGCCGGTGGAGGAGTGCGTCGTCGTGACGGAGAGCGACCTTGTCCGGGACGCCATCCTGATGTTACAGCCGCTCGCAAAAGCCCGGGCGAACAGCCGGAACGTTACGGTCGTTGAGGGTACCTGGGACCGGCTCAATTGGCAGGCAGAACCGGTGATGCGGGCGATAGGGCCAGAGTTCGGGAAAGAAGGGCCGAAGGTCAAGGCTTTGATCGAGCAGGCAGACGGGAACTCCCTTAAGATCGCGATCGAGACGGAGGGGAAGGCGGAGCTCGGCGGGTATCCGATCACCGCCCGCCATGTCACCTTCACCGAGGCGATGCCGGAGGGTATCTTCCCCGCTCCCATGAAGGATGCGACGGTCTACGTGGACGTAACGCTTACACCCGGCCTCGAAGCCGAAGGGTACGCCCGCGAGGTCGTCCGGCGGCTGCAGGAGATGCGCCGGCAGCTCAACCTGAACGTGGACGACTGCATCGTCGCCGAGGTTACCGTCGACGACCCGCGGGTTGCCGGACTGATCCGGTCGGAGTGGACGGCCGGGATCAGCACCGAGGTCCGGGCGGAGGAACTCATCATCCATGCGCCGGGGGATGGGACGGGCCCCGAACGGCAGTGGGCGCTTTCCCACGACTGGGATGTTGAAGGCGTCCCGATGCGGATGGGAATCTCACGGGCCGCCGCAGAGTGATCTGACGAGCAGATCCCCTTCCGAAGTTGAAAAGAGCGGGGGGTCGTCGAGCACGCTGACGACACTCCGGTCGGTCACGACCGCTTCTCCGGTCAGGGGATTGTACCCCTCTTTTTTGACCTTTGCCCGATAGACCAGTGTCCCGCGCCGCTGCCACGCCGGGGTCTCCGCGAGGTTCACCCCACGGGCATACATCATATCATGCATCGCCGGCGACTGCATCCCGGAGAGTCTCGCTGCCGCCGCACGGGACGAGAGCCCCTCCTCGATGAGCGCGTGCTGACAGTAGGCGTTGATGTGGTTTCGCCAGGCCTCATTCTGGCGCCAGGTGAGGTACTCGACCGCAAACTCAGGGGATGCGGGGATCACCCGGGCGTCGAAGGCGAGGGGAGTTCTGATCCCGAGTTCTATCGCGAGACTGCTTGCAGCGAATGCTGCCGTAACCGAGTCGAGTTTCTCGACCCTCCCCGTGAACGGCAGTGTGGTGAAGAAGAGACTGATCTCGTCGGAGAAGGTATAGGCGAATGCGGGTTCAAGTCCACTCTCCGAGAGCAGCTGCCTGCAGACCATTGTCATGCTCTCGTGGAAACCCGGATCGAACGGTTTCGCGAGGCTAAGCTCGCGGGAGAGGCGGTGAAACGCCCGTCCGTCGAGTCTGATGAAGATCGGGGGAAATATTGTCAGGTTGGAGAAGATCTCCCTCTCGTGCATGGTCATTGCAGCAGGGTGGCACGCCTTGGGCCGGCTTTACGAGAGAGCCTGTTTACTCCTCTTTCTTCTGCGATTTGAAGACGCCCGCGATGTGGCGGATCAGGACGACGTCCCCGATACTCTTGATGATGCGGAAGGGTATCTGCAGCCCCTTATAGCCTTTGAGTTCGCCGATCTCGGGGTTTAAATTGCCCACTGCGAGCGAGTCTATCTTCTTTGCGTCCACATCGATCACGACATCATCAACACTCCCGACGTATACGGCCTTGTCGGTATAGACATTCAGTCCGAACAGCTCTGTGATCTGGGTTCTCATCGGTATCCTGTGAGGGTATAGAACTATAAACGTAAAAGGATACTCCTTCTCATGGAAGCCTCGCTACAGATAGGAAAGATTGCCGGGATTCCCGTCAAGTTGCACTGGAGTTTCCTTCTCGTGATCCCCCTTTTTGCCTGGATCATCGGGAGCCAGATAGTCCTGACGACGGAACTCATCGCCAATCTCTTCAAAGTCACAATCGATATGACCTTGATCACCGCAGGGTGGAACCCCTACATCCTCGGGGCGATCGTGGCGCTCGGCCTCTTCTTCGGGGTATTCATTCACGAGATGGCGCACTCGCTCCTCGCCAAGTCAAAAGGGCTCAAGATCAACAGTATCACGCTCCTGATCCTCGGCGGCGTATCCTCGATGGAGGAGAACGTCCCCGATCCCAGGGTGGAACTGCCGATGGCGCTCGCAGGCCCGCTCACGAGCCTCGGTATCGGACTTATCTGCATCGCTCTCGTCTATATCTCCACTCTCATCCCCGACCCGGCCATCGCGGGCGTCCTTATCTTCAGCTTCGGATACCTCGGGCTCCTGAATGTTCTCCTCTTCGGGTTCAACCTGCTGCCTGCATTCCCGATGGATGGCGGCAGGGTGCTCCGCGCCTGGCTTGCGAAAAGGATGCCGCTCAACCGGGCAACGCGGATCGCTGCCGATGTTGGGAAGGCATTTGCCGTCGTCTTCGGGATCGTCGGGTTCCTCCTCTTCAATCCTATCCTGATCATCATCGCGTTCTTCATCTATATCGGGGCGAATCAGGAGGCGACGACGCTGCGCTATAACGTCCTTCTCCAGGACGTCTCCGTCGCCGACGTCATGAGCAGCCCGGTCAGAACAGTCCCGCCGACGATGCCGGTGACCGAGGTGGTGCGGTTGATGTACGAGACCAAACATCTCGGGTTCCCGGTCGTCGAAAACGGTGCGCTCGTCGGCATCGTCGCACTCTCCGACGTTCACAAACTCTCGCCGCAGGACCGCGAGGCGATGCAGGTGAAGGATATTATGTCACGGACTCCCGTCACGCTTTCCCCGAACGCCCCGCTCATGGATGCCCTGCGGATCATGTCGGTGAACGACATCGGCCGGATACCGGTGATCGCCGGCCGCGATCTCGTGGGGATCGTGACCCGCACGGACGTCGTCCGGGTGATGGAACTGAAAGAGGCTTAAAATACCAGAAGATCGTCGAGCGGCGTCGTTCCGGCGACGGCCCGGAACTCCTCCACATTTTTGAACGGCCGCTTTGCCGCTATCTGCGCCGCCCGCTTCTTTCCGATGCCCGGAATCCACGTAAGGGCACGTATCGGCAGGGTGTTGATCGCCACCGGAACGGGAAGGGCGGTCACGGAGCGCATCCCGTAGTCAACCACGGCCGCATCGAGCACGGTCTTTTCCGGGAGCTCCAGGGGGATGCCCGCGAGGATGGGGTACGACCCCATCTGGCGGCCGAACGACGGGTTCCCCGATGCCTCCACGATCAGTTCGCAAAGGACGGTGCCCACGGGGAAGACCCGCTGCAGCATCGGCTCGTCGAACTCCTTCCGTGTCCACTCCTTGAATGCCCGGAACTCGCGCTCGTGCTTCCCGAGGGTGTTCTCCTCGTACGCGCTCGTCCCCTCAAACGGCATCAGCTGCCTGATATTCACCCTGCGCACGAGGAGGCCTGCTTTGAGCACCCGCTCGAGGAACGCCCGGTCGGCCTCGAATGTCCGGGCAGTCTCTCCGGCAAGGCCGGTAACGAAGTTGAGGCCCGGCAGGAGTTCGGGGATGCCGTCCCGCCGCGTCCCGCCGACTTCGTTGACGATCTCGATCGCCCGGAAGACATCGTCCGGCATGGCCTTGAGGTTGTTTGCCGCGACCACCGCGGGATCGGCGGTCTCCATCCCGAACGCCGCGACGTCGCCCGGAGTGTGGCCGCGGACGATCGCCTCGAGCCCGGCCCGCGCCGCATCCTCATGATGGGCGATGGTCCCGGGGTTGATGTTGTCGATGTGCAGCGTCCGGAGTTCCGGAGCCCTCTCGCGGATGGCGGAGAAGAGTTCCTCCAGGAGTTCCGGGCGGGGTCTCGGAAACTCTTCGCCGCCCGTGCCGTAGGCGAGGAGGTCTGGCTGACGGCCGAGACGGAAGTAGCGGGCACCGGCCGCGTAGAGTGCGGCAACTTCCTCCGCGATCGCCTCGATCGACCGGTACCGCGGCAGCCCGTAAAACGGCTCGGTGCAGAAGGAGCACCCGCCGGCAACGGCGCGGGAACACCCGACGGCCGTCTCGAGCTCGCACATGACGTACGGGAATGCGGGGTGCTCTGCAACGATGCCGCTCCCCGCGACGGTCCAGGGATCGGTCAGGGCGTAGTCTCCCGCACCCGCGGGCTCCCGGCCGGCGAGGTAGGCGTCGAGCGCGACGGCGGGGTTGCCGGAGAGCGTAACGGTAAAGCCGGAGATCGCCTGCCGGATCGCCTTTTTGCCGCCCTGCGGTGCGTAGCCGAAGGTGATGGGGCCGCCGATCGCCGTTGCGGGCTTTCGGAGCAGGGTGCCGAGCTGCTGGATCTCGGTGAGGGTCGCCGGCGTGCCGCCGATGTATGCGCCCGGAACCGTTAGCCCTGCGATCATGACGACGAGCGAGGCCGCACCGAGGGAGGTGGTCAGGCCTGAGTCGGCACGGAGCGCATCGATGGTGACGTAGCGCGGCCGGTAGCCGTGTCCGATGAGAACGCCGGCGACCGTCCGTATGTAGGGGGAGATGTAGGGCGAGACACCGAGGCATGCAGGTTCATCGACGTAGCCGTCGATGATGACGGCGTCAGAGGTCATAGCCGATCAGGTGCAGGAGTTCGCGTGCCCAGGAGAGCTTGCCCCGCTTGACGGGATCGACCGATCGATCGTCGAGATTGAACCCGATGATCGTGATCGCTGCTGCACCGAGTTCGTCGGCGGCGTAGACCGCACGGTCACCGTCGGTGAAACCGCCGAAGTTGTGGACGTGTGCAAGCGGTGTTCCCTGCGTGGTGCGGACGAGCGGCCCGGGGAACCGGGGTGTCCAGTGCCGGAGCAGCGGGATGTTGTCGCCGTGGGCGTGGACGACCATCACCGTCCCGTCCCGGTTCATCTCGATGAAGCGGTCCGTGGCGCCGTCGAGGTCGGTGAAGACGGCGTCCGGCCGGATACCCCGCTCCGCCAGCACCTCGGCGGCGGCGTCCGCGGCAAAGATGCTCCCTTCGATCCGGTCGAGTTCGTCGGCAAGGCAGGGAGCGTTCCCGCAGACCGTCACCTTCTTTCCCGCAGCGAGCGACCGGAGGAGCGGCAGGTCGTCCTTGTCCGAGAGACCGGCAAGGAGTCGTGCGGCCTCCTCGTCCTCTTCCCGTTCAAAGCAGAAATAGTCAAGAATAGCGGTATAGTGCGGTTCCCAGTCTTCAAACTTCATCCTTGCCCTCGCCGTCCAGGCCGACCAGCGTCGTGAACCGCTTCAGAATCGGGTCGATGATGAGCGAGAGCAGTTCCTCTTTGTCCCGCACCATCGTAAAATAACTGAGCGGAATGACGGATGCCGCCATCGTGGCGTGCCCTCCTGCCTCGCCGATCGCCCCGAAGGCCTCGGTCATGACGTTGCCGAGGTGGAGGCGGATGTCCTTGTTGCGTGCCGAGATGATGATGTTCTGATCCCCTATCCCGTAGACGAGCGCCGTGTTCACCCCTTCGAGCTGGATCAGAAGATCTGCCGCCTGCGGGAGGGCGTCACGGTTCCGCACGTAGCCGACGTTCGAGAAGAGGTAGCCGCTCTTGATCCTCCGGTTCCGGACAGCGGTTCCGAGGATATCGAGTGTCTCCTGCGAGATGGACGGGGAGGTGATCTTGCTGAGGAGTTCCGAGTCGGTCAGGGGCAGGAGAAACGCGGCGTAGTTGAGGTCTTGCGGGGTGACGTTCCGCTTGAAGTCCCGGGTATCCGCCCTGATTCCGTAGAGCAGAGCAGTCGCGACGGTCTTGTTCACGGGGATGTCAAGTTCCATCAGGTACTGGGTCATGATGCTTGCCGTAGCCCCGACACCCGGCCTGATATCGATGAAGTCGGCGATGGCATTCGGGGTCTCGCCGTTTTTGTGGTGATCGATGATGACGTTGACCCGGGTATTCTTCGAGAGCTCGTTGTTGACGCCGGGGGCGGCCGAGTCCACGAGTGCCAGGTAGTTGCACTCTTCGAGGACCTGAGGGGTGAGCCGCTCGAGTTTGATCTCGAGGAGGTTGATAAAGGCGCGGTTCTCCTGGTGCCCGATATTGCCTTCGTAGAGGATGCGGCAGGTGAGTTTGCCGTGGCTCGCGTGGCGTGCGACCATCGAGAGCGCCATCGCGCTCGAGATAGCGTCGGGGTCGGGGTTCATGTGGGTGACGATCCCGAGCGTTCCTTCCCAGCCGGCGAGGAGGTCGTAGAGCCGCATCGCGAGGCGCGACGAGTGAAGTTTCCTGATATGGTGGATGGCGGTCTTTGCCACCACTTCCTGAGGGTAGAGGACGATATCCGCGCCTTCCTCCTGGAGCATATCGACACTGACCGGGTCGACTGCACGCGCGATCACATAGGTGGCGGGGTAACGGTTCTTGACGCTCCGGAGAGCAGTGAGATTTGCGTCTTTATCATTGCTCAGAATAAAAGCGACTTCCGGCACCGGAAGTCCGTCGAGAAGGTGGGGATCACGGATATCCCGAACAAGTGCCTCGTATTTCTGGTCTCGCAGGTCTTCGACCCTCTTCTCGTCCCGGTCGACGATGATGAGATCTTCGTTCTCCTGAACCAGCTCTTCGGCGACGTTATAGCCCGTGCTTCCGCACCCGAGTATTATATACTTGATTCGCTCTTTCGATACGTTCTGAACCGCCTCAGGCATGTGTACAATGGTGTAACTTCTCATCTTATTAATGGATTCCCTGATGGGTTCTCCCCGGAATAATCCGGAAGGTTTATTTGCAATCCAGACCTATTTTGTTAGGTCAGATGAAAGGGCCTGTAAGCTCAGTCGGCAGAGCGACGGACTCTTAATCCGTAGGCCAGGGGTTCAAGTCCCTTCAGGCCCGTTCCCTTTCTCATGCTGCCTCTGTTCTTTGTCACTCCGTTTCTCCGTGGTCACTATCGTACATCAATCGTTCCGGAACCGCTTCGAATTATCCTCGCTGCGCCTGTCCGGAGAGCGGTCGTGGAACCGACGGGCGTCCCGAAGATGCGTCATGGGCGGTTGTTCCGTACTCTGCCCTGTAGTGTAGCCGTCGGGGTCAGGTGTATGCCCCTGGTATTTAAATTATGCCCCGGGGGCGATTTATCGAAGGATACGCGGAGATCGCGAGGGCCGGGTTCTGCTGCCGGGCGGCAGGTGGCCGGCGGTTTTTCTTTAGAGAAATGAGGTCGCGTAGGTGTAGCCGTCTTTAAGCGGCTGCTGTTCCCGTCGATGAGTAAGAACATACTGGCCGCAGTTACTGCCGATCCTGTTCTCCTCGGTCTCTCCGATACTGACGATCACCCTCGTAGCCTGCCGACTGAAGCTCCTGCACGAGCGTGTACTCCGTCGCTCCCGGTCGGACGTACGAGGTAAGGTTGTTCCTGGTCGCCGCATAGGTCGGGTTGACGGGGGTGATCTTGATCGAGGAAGGTCTCGGGGGAGAAGTGCCGCAGCAGAATCTCCGGGTCTATCGGCGCTCCTTCTGCCAGGGCGAAGTTCAGGACGATCTTCCGGTCTCCCTTCCCGAAGAACGCCTCCCCGTAGCGTGCCATCCGGGAGAGGCTCCACGTCCTGATCGGCACGAGCGTTCGCCTGACCTGCTCGTCGGTGCTGTGGAGGGAGAACTGGAACTGGAACCTGCCGCGGTACAGCCGGTCTTTTCATCATCGAGCAGGCGGTCGAAGAACCGGTCGGTTCCGTGCGGAGCGACGGTCGAGAGCGACGGTGCAAGGCCCGGTGCCCGGTACCGGTTCGGGAGTTCCTCGAGAACGTCGAGGACGGCAGGGTTGAAGGCAGGCTCTCCCATGCGGGCGAACTGTATCTTGAACTTCTTCGCAGGGACGGCGCCGTCCGGGTACCGCCTCCTGACGAGATGGTCTATCTGGAAGAGTATCTCTTCCGCCGAGAGTCTGCCGTGATACTCGTTCCCTGCATCGCAGAAAGAACAGCCGACGGGGCATCCGTGCAGCGTCGAGACGATCAACACCCATTTCTCCTCGCGCGAGAGCGGGGGCTGCACCGATTCGACGCACTCGATCATTCTCTCCGGTGCAGTCTCGATGATGGAGACTGTTGCGATATCGTCGTTTCCCGTTCTGGCAAGCACTCTCATTCGTCACCCTCTCGCAGTCTTCGATCGAGTTCCATCGCGGCTCTCACTCCCGCTCCGGCAGCAATGGCGGTCTGCCGGAAGATGCCGGCCGCTGCGTCTCCGACGATCTGCAGCCGGCAACTCGCGGAGAGTTCACTCTGATCATATTTCAGCCGCTCACTCAAAAAGTCGAGGGCCGGCTCCCTGCCGATGGCGGTGAGCAGGTACCCGACGGTGAGAGTGCGGGCTCGCCTCTCCGGTCCTGCAACGGAGGGCGAGCCCGTGCGTGATCGGACGCGACGGCCTCGATCCGGGTCTCGCCGAGATAGGTGATGCGGGCGGATCTCTCCGCCCGCTCCCGGAGCAGCGGGAGAGACCGCGCCCGGGCTGCTCCGGTTGATGATCGTAACATCGTTCTCCCGGGAGAGCCGGAGGGCGTAATCGAAAGCGGCATCCCCGCCGCCGAGGACGGCGATGCTGGCTCCCCCGCACGTCGAGGAGCGGGAGGATGCCGGAGACGATGCGGGGGCGTGCCTCCGCCGGGATGCCGGGCAGGTCCCATGACCCGCGGCCGTGTCCCCGTCGCGACGATGACGGCGGATGCCCGGCAGGTCTCCTCGTCAGTCTCGATAAGGAACGTCCCTGCCGTATAATCGAGCAGAAGCACCTCCTTACGAACGAGCCGGATACCGGAGCCGGTCAAGATGGTGTGCCAGCCGATTGGCGAGAGCCTGGCCGGAAATCGCCGTCGGGAAACCCGGGGTAGTTCTCGACGAGGTTCGCTTCGCGGACAAGGCCTCCCGGCATCCCTTTCTCGAAGACGAGCGGATCATGGCCGGAGCGCTGCAGACTGGACGGCGGCCGCTATCCCGGCAGGGCCCTGCGCCGATGACGGCGACGGTCTCAGTCTCCTCTGCCGGCACCATCGAGCCACTCCAGTAAGTTCGGCGGTGAGCACCGGGACGGCGCATCCGTGCGAAAGCGTGCAGAGGGATGCCCGGTGGAACTCTCCGGTATACGTAGCCGTCCCGTCGACCGGGAAGAAGACTGAAAATCCCCGTACGAACGCGGAACGTGCCGTCGTTTCGCAGCAGAGATGGGTCGCGACGCCCGTGACCACCACCTGCGTGACCCCTGCACGCCGGAGCATGGCTCTCGAGATCCGTCCGATAGAATGCATCGTACTGGGATTTCGTAACGATCGGGAACGACGGGTCGTAGAGATCGGGAGTAAGGTCTGCCGCCCCGGTCTCTTCCGTTATCAGGTCCCGCCACCAGATGGCCATACTGCCGGCGTCTCCGGGTGTGTTCCGGTGCCTTGTGAAGAGTACCGGGGCGCCCGCCCGGACGAACCCGTCGATCAGGGTGCGGATCTTCGGGACGATCGCCCGGCTGCCCGGGATGAACGCGTGCGACCGCTCGTCGAGGAAGGAGCGCTGCATATCCACGACGAGCAGCGCCGCCTGCTCCGGGACGAACCGGACGGGGTGGCGGCGGCGAAGATCCCGGACGTGCCGGAGCATCTCGGCGGCAACGGCGTCGATCGTTCGGGTGTAAGGTATTCCTCCTTCATCAGGGCTACTGCCTACTTCCCGATTTTCACCAGCATCTCTTCGAGCGACGGGTAGCGCGACTCGATCCGCTCGATCACGGCACCGTCCGCCGAGAGGGTGGTTGTGGTCATGTTCAGCTCCTCGATCGTCCGTGCCGTGGCGAGGTAGTGACCGTCGGCCTCGGTATACGCGAGTTCCGTCGCAAAGGCGGACGCATCTGGTATGCGGAAGAATATCTGGTAGGTGAGCGAGCCGAACATCTCCCGGAGTTCGTCCATGCTGCCCTGGGCGACGGTCTTCCCCCGCCTGAGGATCATCACCGAATCGCAGACCTCCTCGACCTGGTAGAGATTGTGGCCCGAGAAGATGATCGTCTTGCCCTGCGAGCGGAGACTCTTGATATAGTCGATGACGAACCGCGAGGTCATGGGATCGAGCCCGGAGGTCGGTTCGTCGTAGATCAAAAGCGACGGATCGTGGATGAGCGACCGGGCTATCGCGACTTTGCGCTTCATCCCCTTCGAGAGCTCCCCGAGTTTCTTCCCCTCCGCCTCCAGGGAGAGCGAGCCTAAGAGTTCGTCCCTTCGAGCGCGGATGGTCTTCGCATCGAGTCCGTAAATCTCGCCGAAGAACGAGAGGTACGCATCGACGGTCATCGTCTCGTAGAGGCGCGACTCCTCGGGGAGGTAGCCGAGACGCCGTTTCAGGTCGAGGGGCTGGCTGATAACGTCGATATCGTCGACGGTAAGTGTTCCGGAGGTCGGTGTGATCAGTCCTGCCAGAATCTTGAGGAGCGTGGTCTTTCCTGCGCCATTGTGACCGATGACGCCGAAGATATTCGACTCCTCGAGGTCGAAGCCGACGCCGTCGAGGGCGGGGAAGTCGTTGTAATACTTGACAAGTGTCCGGGCTCTGATCATCGTAACACCCCTTTTTACCAAATGCCTAATATACGTTATTGTACACAGACATCATTCCTCCGGGGCGGTGCGGGATATTTATGGGTTTGGTTACCTCTGTCTGGACGATCACGCGATGGGAGATGAGGAAGTCGATGGCTTCCATGGGCAGGAACGTCCTGCCCCTGGCGCTCGGTCTCCTGATTCTGCTCGTTCTGGTGACCGGATTTGCCGCACAGAGTGGGATTCATCTCCAGGACGGCATGTACCTGCTCGGTGTCGACGACCCCACCATCGCCCGCATCTTCGCCGGCGACGAGCGTTTTTCTGTCTACGAGAGTGATCCTCTGGCCCTCTGGCAGAACCGGTTCTCCTACGACGTTCTGGTGGTGGGCGGCGAGGTCTACGCCGCCGATACCGGCAAAGGCCGTTCCGCACTCAAGGCGCTCGAACGGGACTACGGCACTTACGTCTCTCGCGTGGCAGGGGCAGAGCCCGACCTCTTCGCCGCCTACCCGCTCTGGATAGAACTCGAGTACGTCAGGAGCGAGATGGACTTCGTCGCGACGGAGAGCGGGCAGCAGGTGGGAGCGCCGACTGATATCTCCTCGCCGCCCAAACCGAGCGGCCCCGTCGCTGCGATGACGCCTCCCCCTGCCGGAATCGGGGTCTCCGCCGACGACCTGCGGGCGCATCTCGTGACGGACGCTTCCGAGAGCCCCATCTCCCGCTATACCGACGTCCTCTCGACGGATACCGGTATGGAGTCGTTCAAGACCCCCTCGCAGCTCTCGCCGCCGCTCCCCTTCGACTCGATCATCCTCATCTTCGTCTTCATCTTCCCGCTCTACTTCACCTCCCAGTTCTTCATGATGAGCATCATGAACGAGCGGATCGGCCGCGTGGGAGAAGCGCTTCTCTCCGCGCCCGTCAGGCCCGCCGCGATCCTGCTCGGAAAAGGCCTGCCCTACTTCGCGATCATGCTGCTGATAGCGGGCATCATCACCCTGGTGAACGGTGCGTCGCTTCTGATCCTGCTCCCGCTCGTTCCGGTGATCCTCTTCTTCATGGCGAACGCCCTCATCATCGGCATGACGGCAAGGAGCTTTAAGGAACTCTCCTTCCTCTCCATCTTCTTCTCGACCCTGGTCACCTCATACCTCTTCTTCCCGACGGTCTTTGCCAATGTCCACGTCGTGAGCATCATCTCCCCGCTCACCCTGGTCGTCCTCGAGCTCCAGGGGGACGGGTTTACGCTCATGGAGTACGTCTACTCGACGTCGCTCTTCTTTGCGACGAGTGCCGTCCTCTTCTATGCGGGGGTGGCGAACTTCACCGAAGAGCGGCTCTTTTCGGAAAAACCGCTCCTGCCACGGCTGATGGAGTTTATCGGGAGCGGGATCTCGCACCACCGCCCCCTGCTCTCGCTCTTCGGCCTTGCGGCCTTCTCGGTCCCGTTCGTCTTCATGGTGCAGATGATGTGCCTCGTGCTCTTCTTCAACGTCCCGATGCCGCTCTCGCTCGTCCTCCTCATTGGAGCGTCGGCGCTCATCGAGGAGTTCGCGAAGTCCGTCGGACTCTTTGCGCTTCTCCGGAGCAGGCCGAGTTTCCTCACCGTCCGGAACATGCTCGCGGGCTCGTTCCTCATCGCGCTCGGGTTCCTCATCGGTGAGAAGGTGCTGCTGCTCGCGACGCTCTCCCAGATCGCAGAATCAGTCTTCGGCGAGGTCCTCTTCCTCTCGCTCCAGGTGCTCTGGATGCCGCTCATGCTCCACTTCGTCGGCGTGCTGATCGTCGCGATCTTCTTAAAGGTCGGTGGAAGCCGGGGCTGGGCTCCCGGCCTCCTGACCGCGACGGTCGTCCACGCTCTCTACAATCTCTACTTCATCTCGGGAGGTCTCCTATGAACGGACGGAATATCGGAATTATCGCTAAAAAGGAGTTTTCAGGACTCTATACGGAGAAGACGATCATATTTGCCATCCTCCTGCAGCTCTTCATCGCCATGTTCTCGTCGTTCCTGCTCGTCGGGCTCACCGCCATGTACGATCCCGAGGCGATGGCGGGATACTCCACGACCCGGTATGCGGTCGGCTATGCGGGGAACGACTCGCCGCTCGTCGCGGAGTTTGCAAAGCACGACGATCTTCTCCTCTACCCTATCGATCTTTCCGAGGGTGTTGCCGCCCTCAAGGAGCGCCGAGCTCTCGGCCGTCGTCTACGTCCCGGATACCCCGCCGGACGCGGACGACCCGATCAAGGTCACGCTCTATCTCCTGCAGAACGACCTGCAGTCGAGCATCATCAACGTCAAAATAAAGGATCTCCTCCTCGGCTACGAGGCGGAGCTCCGCGAGATCCGCTCTGACCGGCTTGAGTCCTTCCCGCTCGGGCTGAACTTTCCCGAGGGGATAACGGGCGCGGACTTCTTTGAGTTCGTCTACGGCCTCCTGATCCCGCTGCTCGTCTTCATGCCGGCGATCATCTCCGCAGCGCTGATCATCGACCTCATCACGGAGGAGTACCAGCGCCAGACACTCGAGACGCTTCTTGCGACGCCCGTCACCTTCACGGAGATGATCTGGGGGAAGATCGTCGCCTGCGAGGTCCTGATCCCGGTGCAGGCGGGTATCTGGCTCCTCCTCCTCACGGTCAACGGGATAGCGATCGAAAACGCCCTCCCGATCCTGCTCCACGTTTCGGTCGGCGGCCTGCTGCTCATCCTCCTCGGAACGCTCGTCGCCCTCCACTACCGGGAGCGGACCAGTGCGCAGTTCATCTTCTCGACGGCGGTTGTGGTCGTCGTCCTCTTCGTCATGGCGATGCCCTATAACCCCTTGAACCTCATCGTCCGGCTCTCGGTGAACACCATCGGCTACGAGCACTGGGTGATGCTCGGTATCACGCTCCTGGCGGCGATCGCCCTTGCCTGGATAACAACCGCATATGCCCGGCGGGTTGGGGACGCCCGGTCTGCCGGAGCCTGAACCTCATTTCATAATCTTTATCATACTCCTCTTCTCCGCTCCCGGCACTTTTCTCCGGCGGCAGCGCTCCCCGTTAGGCTTTAATTCGCCAGCGATTCCGCAAAACCGCCTCCATGCTTACGCCTCCTCGGTATCTCTCTCGTGGAAAAGTATATCTGATGGATGGCGCTATGAAGCGCAGACCTCATGCCCCCGCGACGATACTTCAACACGTTCTGTGCGGTCTGCGGCGAACCCTACCGCTCCTCAAGCCCTGATGAGGCCGGCGGGGTCGGTTCGCGCGACCTCGACACCCGCCCGGCGGAGCCCCTCCGCTCTACGATCTATTCCTGGGTGCAGCGCTGCCCCTCCTGCGGTTACGCCTCACCCGATATCGGGCGGCAGGTTCCGGGTGCGAAGGAGTCGGTCGGGCTCCCGCGGTACCGGGAGCAGCTCGACGACCGGACGTATCCGAAACTCGCGAACACCTTCCTCTGCTGGTCGCTGATCCAGGAGGATACGGGTTCGCCGGCGAAGGCCGCCTGGGCCTGCATCCATGCCGCCTGGGTCTGCGACGATCAGGGAAACGATGTTGCGGCACGGCTCTGCAGGAAACGTGCCGCCGCCCTGATGAAGCGGGCACGCGATGTGGGTGGGCGCCTTGCAGCACAGGAGGGCGGCGACGATGCGATCCTGGTCGACCTCCTGCGGCGTGCCGGTCGGCTCCGCGAGGCCCGCACCGTTGCGGAGGACGCACTGAAGAACGGGCTTCCGAACCTCTCATCGCCGATGTTCTGCAGTACCAGCGGCGCCTGATCGAGCGTTCCGACCGCACCCGTCACACCATCGACGAAGTGCGGCGGCTGCGGGGGCTCGCCCCCCGGTAACGGGACGCCGGATGCTCACCTTTTGTATACCATGACCCGCTGATATCTATCATGCATATCGCGATCGTCTCACCCGACCTCTACACCTACGGCGCCATGCTGATCGGCGGCGTTCTGCGGGCTGCCGGGCACGACGTCTCCATCAGCAGAGAGACGAGGCTCCCGCCCGCCGACGTCCTCCTGCTCAGCCTCTACTCGACGCAGCACCTCCGCAGCCCCGCGATCCGCACCCTCGTCCGGGAGCAGCGGGCCCGCGGCGGTGTCGTGTACGTCGGCGGCCCGGTCTCGGCGTACCCGGAGATGGTGCTCGGGGAGCTCGAGCCCGATGCGGTCGTGGTCGGCGAGGGTGAGGAGACGGTGCTCCGCCTCGTCGATGCCGGTCCCTCTGCCGATCTTCCCGGGATAGCCTACCGGGACGGTGACGGGGTGAGGGTGACCGCCCTGGCGGCGCCTGCCTCGCTCGAACGCCCCCTCCCCCTCATTCCGGCCGATATCGGCGGCCAGAGCATCAGGGGGGCGACCGCCTATATCGAGACGCACCGGGGCTGCATCGGGGGCTGCACCTTCTGCCAGGTCCCCCGTTTCTTCGGGCGGACGGTCCGGAGCCGGAGTATCGACGCGATCATCGAGGAAGTGACGGCGTTCAAGGAGCGGGGAGCAAAACGCCTCTCCATCAGCGGGGGGACGGGCTCCCTCTACGGCTCCCGGGACGGCGGTATGAACCCCGATGCCTTCATCGAGCTCCTCCGCCGGATGGCGGAGGTGATGGGGCCGCAGAATATCTCGTCGCCCGACATCCGGGTGGACTGCATCACGGACGAGGTCCTCGAGGCGATCCGCCGCTACACCATCGGCTGGGTCTTCTTCGGGCTCGAGTCGGGGAGCGACCGCGTGCTCAAGCTGATGGGAAAAGGGGCGAAGGTCCGGCAGGTGGAGGATGCGGTTGACCGCATGCCGCCGGCACGGGCTGAAGGTGGCAGGGAGTTTCATCGTCGGCTACCCCGGCGAGACGGAGAAGGACTACGAAAAGACGAAAGACCTCGTCGCGTCGCTCTGCCTTGACGATATCTTCGTGAGCAGCGCCGAACCCATCCCGTCGACACCGCTCGCCGAGGTGGTCTTACGGACACCCCGCGAGGAGAACCCGGCGTTCATCTCGCATACCGGGGACTACCGGTCGCTGAACCTGACCGAGAGCGAGGCGCGCTGCTTCGACCTGATGATGCACGCGGATATGTTCCGCCCCCAGATGCGGCTTGTCACGGACGAGGTTTTCACTGTCTACCTGACCGAGGCGCGGACGCAGGGTGCGGATATCCGGGCAGCCACCGATCTCCTCTTCCGCTACTACGGGCGGAAGTAGGGCGTCACTCCTCTTTTCGGCAGAGCACCACCCGCGCCGGCGATCCGTCGAGCCCCGTCGAGCGGGAGCGGGAGGGCGATAAGCTCGTATTCGCCCTCCGGGACGCCCGAGAGGTCGAGCATCTCGATGATGAAACAGGAGTTTCCGAGGAGCTCTCTATGCACCGAACCGTCGCAGCGGAGCGCCTCGATCGACGGGCCGTCGATCCCGACGCAGAGAAGCCGCTTCCCGGACGAGGAGCCGTGCGGCCTCGATCCCGAGGTGCGGGAAGTCGGGGTCGAAGCGCTCCGCTGCCGAGAACGAGGTCTTTATGAGGAGGCGCCGGATGCCGCCGATCTCCCCGGCGAGGCGGTCTGCCGGTATCTCGCCCTCGATATCGCCGAGGTCGACCACCCGGCAGGGGCCGATGAGGTGATCGAGCGGTATCTGGTCGACGGTCATCCCGGTCTTCTGGTAGTGGATCGGCGCATCGATATGCGTCCCCGCGTGGGTGGAGACGAGCACGTCGGCGATGAGGTAGAGCTCCCGCTCTTCCCGCCGAAACTCCGTCCTCGTCACGCCGGGGATCGCGAGCATCTCGGGTGAGATCGGCCGGGTCACGTCGATGATCTGCATGAGGATTTCTATCGTTCCGGGAGGTTATCGGTCTGCCTCTTTGCAGTGGAGTAAACCGCGGCCGTGTGCGGTTTCCGGTATCGAACCGTTTAGATAATCTCCGGTGCTGGAATATCACGTTTCTGCAGAGTTATCGCTCCGCCGGGAGGGGGTCTCCCCCTCCGACCCCTCCCCCCGATGCGATGGCCCGGAGATTGGCCATGCCGACGTTCTGAATCGATTGTCTCATTCCTGACATTTTCAGGACGTATTCGCAGGGACGGTCAGACGAAGAGGCGCGTCTGCACCGATCCGCCGTCCCCGAAGGTGACGTAGGGTTCTGCCGCCCGGCCCCTGATGCCTGCCGCCTTCAGGTCGTGGAGGCTGGAGATCCGTCGCTTCGCCCGGCGTGCGATGATCTTCTCCAGCAGCGGCCGGCCCGATCCCCGGCACCCGGAGGAGGTCGGATCGCGGGGCGGTGTTGACGTTCACTGCCGGGCGATCGGCGGCGAGGAGCACCTTCGGGTCGGCGTTCCGGAAGAATCCCTGCTCGTCTATGACCGATGCGAGTTCTTCGGCGGCGAGGCCGTACTCCCGCAGGAGAAAGTCCGCCTGGTACCATCGGTGTGCCCGCCAGGTCGGAGTGTCGGGGTGGCCTTCGAGCGGGGTTCCGGTGAGCGGCCGGAACGCGGAGTAGTAGATCCGGGTCGGGCGGACGGTGCGGTACTGCTCGCGGACACACCGGAGTATCTCGGCATCGGTCTCGTCCGCCGCCCCGATCACGAGCTGGGTGGTGTGCCGGTCCGGCATGGCATCGGCCACCCATGCCTGCCGCTTTCGGATATCGTTTCTGTAGTCTTTCACCCCGCTGACGGAGAAAAGGCGGTCCTGCGAGGGAACCTCAATGTTGATGCTGATCCGGTTCGCGACAAGGGCGGCATCGCGTATATCGGAGCGGTGTGCGCCCGGCAGCACCTTCAGGTGGAGGTAACCCTCGTAGCCCCGGCGCCTGAGAATCTCGCCGGTCTCGACGATATCGTGCATCGCGAGGTCGACATCCTGCGGGATCCCGGAGCTGACGAAGAGCCCGCCTGCCATGCCCTCGTGGTAGAGGGAGAGGAATGTTTCGGCAAGTTCCTCGGGGGTGAACGCAAAGCGGTTCCGGGCCAGCCGGACGGCACAGTAGGCACAGTCGTAGCTGCAGCTCCCGTGCATCAGGTACTTTCAGCATCTTCCCGCAGCCTCCGGCACGCGGACTGTAGGAGATGCACGGGGCTCTCGTCAGGTACTGCATGCACTCGCCCGGGGAACAGACGTCGTAGCTGCTCCCTGAGGTGAGAGTCCGCAGTTTCTCTTCCGCGAGCGACATCACAGGTGGTTCTGCACCGGATATGATAAGCACGCTCTGTGGGGGGTGAAAGTGGCGTCCCTGCCGAAAACTTCTTTGGCGACCCCTTTTGACAATCTGTGACTTTATAAAAGGAATCAATTCATATTATATATCGTTGGCGATAGAATAATGTCCCGAGGAGGAACCTATGGTTATTTTTTCCGAAAATCAACAGGCTATTGCCAATAGGATCGATGCCGATACCGCAATCGACCGGTGGAAGGACTGGCGGTGGCAGGTACGGCACGCCATCACCGATATCCCCACGTTCGAGCGGCTGCTCGGCATCGCATTCCCCGAGGAGGAGCGTGAACTCCTCGAAGAGACCATCCGGAAGTTCCCCCTTCGGATTACTCCCTACTACCTCTCCCTGATCGATGCGAACGACTACTGGAACGACCCCATCTTCCTGCAGTGCTTCCCGCAGCCGGCGGAGCTGCAGATTGAGGCCTGCGATATGGAAGATCCGCTTGCGGAAGATTCGGATAGTCCGGTTCCTACCATCACGCACCGCTATCCCGACCGGGTGCTCTTCCTGGTCAGCAACGTCTGCGCCATGTACTGCCGGCACTGCACCCGGAAACGCCGGGTCGGCGACGTCGACTCCATCCCGGGCGAGGCCGAGATCCTGGCCGGGATCGCGTACATCCGGGAGAATACTGCCATCCGCGACGTGCTCCTCTCGGGCGGCGATCCCTTCATGCTCTCCGACGAGTACCTCGACTGGATCCTCACCGAACTAGCGGACATCCCGCACGTCGAGGTGGTACGGATCGGTACCCGCACGCCGGTCGTCCTCCCCTACCGGATCACCGAGAAGTTCACGGCGATGCTCAAAAAGCACCACCCGCTCTGGGTGAACACGCACTTCAATCACCCTGCCGAGATCACCGCATCGTCGCGTGAAGCGCTCCGCCGGCTCGCCGACGCCGGTATCCCGCTCGGGAATCAGACCGTTCTGCTCGCCGGGGTGAACGACTGCCCGCGTATCATGAAGACGCTCATGCACAAGCTCGTCCAGAACCGCGTTCGGCCGTACTACCTCTACCAGTGCGACCTCTCCGAGGGGCTGGCCCACTTCAGAACGCCCGTCTCGAAAGGGATCGAGATCATCGAGAATCTCATCGGGCATACGAGCGGGTTTGCCGTGCCGACGTACGTCATCGACGCACCGGGCGGCGGCGGGAAGATCCCGGTGATGCCGAACTACCTCATCTCCTGGTCGACGAATAAGGTCGTCCTGCGGAACTACGAAGGCGTGATCACGACCTATAAAGAGCCTGACTCCTACGAAGCGGTGTACTGCGACCGGCAGTGCGACACCTGCCGCCTCCACCTGAAACTCGACGATGCGGACGAGTCCAAAGCGGTCGGGATCGCACGGCTCCTCTCGAACGACGAGTCCATCTCACTCGTACCCGAGAACAACGAACGGCTTGAGCGGCGACATGGCACCGAGAGCTGATACGGTTACGACGATCGGCAGCAGCGTCGTTCAGCACGGGCACCTGAACGATCGCATCTACCTGATGCACCTTGCACCCGAAGATCTCTCCGGAGATCCTCGATACCCTCGACGATCTTGCTTGGAAGGAGGGCTACTCCAAGATCTTCGCAAAAGTGCCGGCAACGGTGCGCGACCTCTTCCTCGTCCGGGGGTACGTCGGCGAGGCCCGCATCCCCCGGTTCTTCCGCGGGCGGACGGATGGCTGGTTCATGGCGAAGTACTTCGACCCTGCCCGGGGCGAAGCGGCGACGGTGCACGGCGACGTACTCGCCGCCGCAGAGGAGCGGGCGGGCGACGGCTCGCCGTGCCCGCTCGCCCCGGGCTTTTCCTGCTCTCCCGCTACGCCCGCCGACGCCCCCGCGATTGCCGCGCTCTACCGGGAGGTCTTCGAGACGTATCCGTTCCCCATCCACGACCCCGGCTACATCGCCCGGACGATGGAGGGGGACTATCGGTACTACTGGATCCGGGCTGACGGGCGGATCGTGGCGGTATCGTCGATTGAGCTGGACCGGGACGCTCTCGCCGTCGAGATGAGCGACTTCGCGACGCACCCCGACTACCGGGGATGCGGGCTTGCCGGTGCACTCCTCGGGCTGATGGAACGGGATATACAGAAGGAGGGGATGCAGACGGCGTTCACCATCGCCCGTGCCGCATCCCACCCCGTCAATATCACCTTCGCCCGGGCGGGGTATGCCTACGGGGGCACGCTCGTCAACAACACCCAGATATGCGGCTCGTTCGAGAGCATGAATGTCTGGTACAAGCCGCTTTTGTGAACGCGATCATGGCTGCCGGTCGGCCGAAGCGATCTCCCTTATGAACGTGAGGGCTGCGACGGCATCCTCGCGTTTCCGGTCGACCGCATGCTCGTCGGCGAAAGCCAGGAACCGTGCCGCCGCCTCGGAACCGATCTCCGGTTCGGCGGCATCGGCCAGGGCCTGATACGTCCGTTCGGGGAAGTAGAGGGCACGGCCTTTTTCGAGGAGCACCCGGGCGGCATCGGCGTCCACCACGCCGCACTCGACCGCACGCTGGAGGGTCGCCCGGATATTGACCAGCGGTTCGGAGAGCGGCGTATACGACTCCGGGTCGAAGATGAGCGCCACCTCGTCGTCTGCGACGAGCCGCCCGTCCCGGTACGCCCGGTAGACCTCCCCGACGCCCTCCATCCCGAGGGTGTCGAGCTCCGCGGCCCGCAGCGCTCCCATGCTGGACGCCCCGATAACCCGCACGCCCGCCCGGAGTGCCGCGAGGACCTCCCGGTGGGCGACGGCGCAGTCCTGGAAGAAGACCCCGTCGATGAGGCCGATGATCCGGGCGCCGGCATCGACAGCCGCCGGGATATCCCCTCGTCTCGCGGGAGGGAGATAGACGGCGTCCAGGATCTCCCGGGCGCTTGCCTTATCGAGACTCGGACCGAGGAAGACGACTACGTCGTGCATCGCGGCACCTCGCTCCCACCCGCTCCTGATCCATGGCAGAGACCTCGAGCCCCGGCACGATGACGCGGACGACCGGGATACCGATCTCCGGGCGGGTCAGGTCGACCGCTATCACCCGGTCGAGCCCGGCCTTTTCGAGCATCCCGACCGTGTGGGTGATGTCGGTCAGGAAGTCGTCGCTGTCGAAGGACGGAATGGCGGCGATATCGCGCCCCTCCGCCTCCGCGAACCAGTGCCGGTTTAAGCGCTTGGTCCGTTCGTAGCCGAGCTGCTTGCGCACATCCGCTGTATCGGTATCCTCCCGTGCCCCGTGGATCTGGGTCAGCCTGCTCTGCGCAACCTCGGTGAGTGCCCGGAGCGCCGCAATCTCGGCGTTTGTGTGCGATCCCATGCCGATGGTCAGGAGCGTCGGGTCCTTGAGCAGTACGTCGTCGGCGACGGCGGCGAAGGTGGGGATGCCGATATCGCTCGTTATGTCCTTGATCCGCACATCGACACTTGCCGCCGCAAACTTCTCGAGGAGCTCGGCGGGAAGTCCGTCGGCGATGCCGGTCACCTCGGGCCCGGTCGCCCGGAGGGTCTCGACGATCGACCAGGCGTCGCGTTCGACCACCTCCATCAGGGCGTGGAAGATCGCCTCTTCGAGGGTATTGCCGGACGCAAGGCCGTTAGTGTTCGTCCGAAAGAGCCTTCCGGCGGCGGCCGGGAGCGGGTGGAAGACCGCGTGTGCCGGAACCAGAACCTCTTCCTCCCGGGCGATGTCGTATCCGGTGACCCAGGGGAGCGGCTGATCGGCCGGTGCACGGGCGGGCAGGATGAGGTCGGCGGGGTCGAGGACAGTCTCCTTTCCGGCAAGGTCGGCGTACCTGGCGGTGATGAGCGGTGTCTCGCCGCATTCGGCGGAGTAGCGTTCTATCCCTTCCATCATCGCCGAGACCTCCGCCTCGACGGGCGTCGCTCCTTTGCCGTTGTAGACCGATATTGCACCCTCCCCGGCGGTCGGCCGGATGCCGGAGAAGACCGGGATGCCGATACGGTCGAGGTTCGTGATATCGGCGATGCGGGTTATCCCGGCGGCCGGGAGTCTCGCCCGCACCCGGTCCCGGGTCTCTTCGGGGGGAACCGCCCGCTGGGTCTCTTTCGCGTACGCCTTTCTGCAGGACTGCAGCCGGATCACGCGTCACCCTCCGGATGCTCTCCCGGCACCCAGCGTTCGCCGCCGGGACCAATCTCCTTCTTCCAGATCGGCACGCTCTCCTTGATCCGCTCAAGGACGTACTCGCAGGCATCGAAGGCCTCCTTCCGGTGCCCTGCACCGACGATGATGAGCAGGATGTTCTCGCCGACGCGGAGCGAACCGATGCGGTGGATGATATCCACCGATTCGACCGGGTACTTCTCCATCGCCTCGTCCCGGATCGCGGTCAGCTCCTCCACGGCGACCTCTTCGTACGCTTCGAGTTCCATCCGTTCGATGCCGTCGTCCCTGACGACGCCGAGGAACGTGACGAGTCCGCCCATGCTCGAACGCTTCGCCCTGTCGATCATTTCGCCGGCATCAAAGTCGTCTCTCGTTATGCTGATCATCAGACTCCTCCGCTCCGTCACCCGCCCGCGACCGGCGGGAAGAGTGCGATCTCGTCTCCTTCGGTAAGAGCGAGTGTGTCGATCTCTGTTTTGCGGACTCGTTTTCCGTTCCGCATCAGGATGACGTGCCCCTTCAGCTCCCCGCTCTCCTCGAAGAGGGCGGCACGGCCCATCTCCGATACACCGCCGATGACGGTGAGCAGCCTCTTCATCGTAGCACCATCGGGAATCTCCACCAGACGTTCTCCTCCGAGCGTCTCCCGCAGTTGTGCGAATGCCCTGACCTTCACCTGCATAGCCTTCTCCTCATATCCTCCGGCCGTCTCACGTCTTCCTACCGGTCATGCATCAGGGTCTCGATCTGGAGGAACCCCGGAAGAGCTCGGTTCGCAATTGTGAACACACTTCTTATGTAGTGTTCGGACAAATTTTAACATTGTGATATCATGAAGTTGCCCTGCCAGGCGATCGTGTGGGACCTGCTCCCGGCAATCCGGGCGGCCCTCGCAGAAGAGCTTGTCCGGTGCGGGGCTTCACAGACCGAGGCGGCACGCCGCCTCGATATGGCTCCTTCGGCGATCTCGCAGTACCGATCCAAGAAGCGGGGATACCGGATCGTCCTTGAAGGAGAGGCGATGAAGTCGGTTCGCCGTCTGGCGAAGGACCTCTTCGAGGACAGAGTGGACGATCTCGCTCCCAGGATCTGTGCCGTCTGCCGCGAGCTGCGGGCGGAGTCGGATCTCTGCAGATCCTGCGACGGCATGGACTGATCGCACGATCTTTCTTTTATCACCTCCTCTCTGCATCTCCCCGCAGGTCGAACGGCCCCGGGTGCTATCAGGCTACAACAGCAGGCCTTGGATGTTCCGCATCGAAGGCGGGAGCGTCCTGGCCTACGCTGACGCTGATTGGGGGATATCCGGAGCAGGGAGCGGAGATGGCAGAAAACCGGAGATGCTTTGCCGGGACCGGACGCTGGATCCGCGAGAAGTGAGGGGCGGATGTCATTTCAATACTATTAATACATTTCATATCTGACTAAAACGATATCTGAGACTTTTTCGGATTATGACGAAGATTCTCCTCGTTGACGACGAACCGGCGCTTCTGGATGTGGGAAAACTATTTATCGAACGGGGTGGCGATGCCTCCGTCGACACCGCTTCGAGCGGAGCCGAGGCGCTGGAGAAGTTATCTTCGTGCTGCTACGACGCAATCGTCTCCGACTACGATATGCCGGGGATGAACGGCATCGAGCTCTTAAAGGCGGTTCGCAGGGACGATGCGAGCATCCCGTTCATCATCTTCACCGGAAAAGGGCGGGAGGAGGTGGTGATCGACGCCATCAACCACGGTGCCGATTTCTACCTCCAGAAAGGAGGTGCCCCCGGTGCGCAGTTCGCCGAACTCCTGCACAAGATCCGACAGGGGGTGCGGAGAAGGATCACGGAGAAGCGGAATGCCCATTTAAAGAGCGTCCTGCACGCGATACGGGATGTCCACCACCTGATCACCTCCGAGAAGGATGCAGAGTCCCTGATGCGCGAGATTGCACGGCTGCTGGTCGACGCTCGCGGGTATACGCACGTCTGGATCCTGCTCCTCGACGGCGAGGGGCGGGCGGTTGCCGCCGTGGAGGCGGGGATTGGCGCGAGGTTTCAATCCTTTGCCGCGATGCTCGGCAGGGGCGAGTTCCCGTCCTGTATCCGTGCTGTCACGGACCGGGGGTGTGTCGCCACCGTCACGGACCCTGCGGTCACTTGCCGGGACTGCCCGCTCAGGTCTGATAATCGTGTCGTCGGCACCATGCTCACCCCGATCGAGGCAGGCGGGAGACTGCTCGGTGTCCTCTCGGCGACCCTGCCGCGGGAGCTTGCGATCGACGAGGAGGAGCATGCCATTTTCCGCGAACTCGGGGAGGATCTGGCCTTTGCGCTGCGGGCGAACGAGACCATCCTCCGGAGGGAGCGTGCCGAAGCTGCGCTGAAAGAGTCGGAAGAGCTCTACAGGGCGGTCTTCGAGACCACGGGTACCGCCATGGCGATCCTGGAGGACGACCGGACGATCGCCTACGTCAACAGGGAAATGGAGCATCTTTTCGACTACTCCCGCGAAGAAGTCGAAGGAAAGATGGCGTGGACGGCTCTTGTCCCGGAGGACGAACTCGATCGGATGAAGGAGTGCCATCGCATCCGGCGGCTTGAGCCCGGTACTGCGCCGGAGAACTACGAGTTTGTCTTCATCAACCGGCAGGGAGACCGAAAGCACGGTTTTCTCACCGTGTCCATGATCCCGGGCACGAGGCGCAGCATCGTCTCCGTGCTCGACATCACCGGGCTCAAAGAGGCCCGGGCAGCACTACGCGAGTCCGAGGAGAAGTTCCGGTCGCTCTCCGAGTCGTCGGTCGTCGGCATCTACGTGATCAGGGACGGTCGGTTCGCGTACGTCAATCCCGCCGTGAGCGGGATCTTCGGCTATGCGCAGGAGGAGCTTTTGCGGATCTGCCCCTATGATCTTGTTCATCCCGACGACCGCGAGCTCGTCCGGGGGAATATCGCACGAAGGCTGCAGGGTGAAGCCGGCGTGAAGTACGCGTTCCGGGGGATCACGAAAGGCGGGGAGGTTAGATGGTTCGAGGTCTTCGGCGGTGCGATCACCTACGACGGCCGTCCCGCCGTTATCGGGACGCTGATCGACGTTACCGGGCACCGGGAGACCCGGCAGGCCCTCCGTGAGAGCGAGCGGAAGTACCGGTCGTTCGTCGACAATACCACGTCCGGTGTTGTGGTTGCCCAGGACGGTAGGATCCGGTATGCCAATCCCATGATAACCGGGCACCTGGGCATGGAGCCGGGCGGCTCCGGGGATATATCGTTCGACCGCTACCTGCACCCGGGCGACCTGGAGTACGTTGCCGGGATGCACCGGCGGAGGCTGGCGGGTGAAGGCCTGCCGGAGAACTACGTGGTCCGGGTGATCGACCGCGATGGCAACACCCGCATGATGGCCATGAACGTCTCGGTGATCGTGTGGGAAGGCCGCCCTGCGACGCTGAGTTTCCTGACCGACATCACCGAACTCGAGACGTACCGGCGGGATCTCGAGCGGGCGAATAAAAAACTGCATATCCTCTCCGATATTACCCGGCACGATATCCTGAACCAGCTCGGGGCGATCCGGGGCTACCTCTCGTTTATCCGGGCCGACTACCCGGATGACCCCGCTAGGTACGTCGGGAAGGTCGAGCAGGCTTCGGAGACTATCGAGCACCAGATCTCCTTCACCCGGGATTACCAGTACATGGGTGTCGTCGCCCCCGAGTGGCAGCGGATCGACCGCCTGATCGAACAGGTGCGGGCGGAGACCGATCCCGGACACGTCGATATTCTGGTCTCCACCGGGCCGCTTGAGGTCTACGCGGATCCTCTCTTCCGAAAGGTCGTCTACAACCTGCTCGACAACGCTCTCCGGCACGGTGGAGGTATCACCCGGATCGAGATTTCGTTCACCGGGACGGGAGACGGCGGGATTATCAGGTTCGAAGATGACGGAGCCGGAATCCCCGACGGGCTGAAGGAGAAGGTCTTCCGGCGCGGGGTCGGCAGCAACACCGGATACGGGCTGTTTCTGGTGCGGGAGATCCTGGATATCACCGGCATGACCATCCGGGAGACGGGGACGAAAGGCGCCGGGGCGCGGTTCGAGATATCCGTTCCGGGCGGTGTCTGCCGGATAGCACGGTGAGGGGCGTCCCCGGTTCACTCCGTCCGTGTATCGTCGTCTGCGGCCGGGGGAAGCGGCCAGAACCTGACGACCAGCACCGCGATGGTGCTGCCGATGAGCACCTCGCCGAACCGGAGCGCCGCGTTGACGACCGGGCCTATCTCCGGGTTGAGGTTCGAGAAGATCATGACCGCTCCCACGGTGATCGCGGCGAGGCGGGCGTGGTCGGGCACCCGGAACACCTCGCAGATGAGGACGGTGAAGCCGATAGAGAGCGCCATGCCGACGGGGCTGAAGGGGAAGACCAGCAGGTATGCGGCGCTCAGCACCGCCCCGAGCAGCGAACCGAAGACCCGGCGCCAGGCACTCCATTCGGTCGCGCCCATGCTTGCCTGCAGCACCACCATCCCCGATATCATCGCCCAGAGGGCGCCGATGGACGCATACGACCCGTGGATGATATTGGTGAAGGAGTATGCCCCGAGGTATGCGACCAGGGAGACGATGACGTACTGGACTGCGACGGTGAGCGTACCTGCGGTGATGCGTCCCGGGAACATCATAGAATAGCAATCAGGTTGCCCGGTTGCATATTATCTTCTTCGGAAGAGTATCCGGCACGATACCCTTCCACGCCCACAGGGTTTCTCCCTTACGGCTTCTTCAGGGACGGGGGGAGCGTTCTTGACGAAGGGTGGGCAGGTTTCGGCGCAGCACTTGCGAGCGTGAGGGGTTCCTGGCCGTCCGAGAGAAGGCGGATACTCCCTGCCTGAGATTCTGCATCCCGGTAGCCCGGAACATCGGGGTTTATCATCTCTTTCCGGAACAATCCTATTTTTCGCGGAATGGGCAGGCCGCTCCTTGAAAACTCCTCTCAGCAGCACTCGCAACCGTTCCGCTCCCTGCAGGCGTCGCAGAGATGGACGATTCCATGGATCTCGTGATTCGCCCGGAAAACCTGGGTACCGGGCGCTTTGCAGAGGTGGGTGAGTTATGAGAAACCCTTATCAAGCGTCTCCTGGCTCTCCGGGTTCAGGCCGATAACGTACACCGATTTGCCCTGCTGCTGGTATTTGTGCACGACGCGGGCTATCGCCTCCACGGCCGAGTGGTCCCAGATATGGGAGTGGGAAAAGTCGATCCGCACCCGTTCCGGGTCGCCGGTGTAGTCGAAGAGACCGATGAAAGAGGTCATCGTGCCGAAGAAGAGCTGGCCCTTCACCGTGTAGACCCTGACGCCGTCGTCCCGGAGCGTGCCCGGCGCCGAGATGACCGATATCTTCCACCCGAAGATCAGGGCGGCGAGAACGACTCCGGCGATAACCCCTTTTGCAAGATCGTGGGTGTAGACCACGATCGCAATCGTCAGGAGCATGACGCCTGCGTCCCCTGCCGGGATCTTCCGGAGATCCCGGATCGACTGCCACTCGAAGGTCCCGATCGCGACCACGATCATGACGCCGACCAGGGCGGCCATCGGTATCTGTGCGACGATATCGCCGAGCGCGATGATGAGGAAGATCAGGAAGAGGCCGGCGACGAGCGTTGAGAGCCTGCCGGTCCCTCCCGATTTGACGTTGATGACCGACTGCCCGATCATCGCGCAGCCCGCCATCCCGCCGAAGAATCCGGCGACGCAGTTTGCAAGCCCCTGCCCTCTGACCTCGCGGTCTTTGTCGCTCGCCGTGTCGGTCATCTCGTCGACGATCGAGGCCGTCAGGAGCGACTCGAGCAGGCCGACGATGACGAGCGTCAGGGAGTAGGGCAGGATGATCAGGAGGGTCTCTGCGGTCAGCGGCACGGCGGGCAGGTGGAAGATCGGGAGCGCCCGGGTGATCGTCCCGATGTCCCCTACGGCGAGGACGTCGACTCCGAAGGCAATGGCGGCGGCCGTCATCACCAGGATGGCGACGAGCGACGACGGGACGGCTTTCGTCAGCCGGGGGAGGAGGTAGATGATGGCGATCGTCGCCGCGACCATCGCATACATCGCGAGCGAGGCGCCGACGAGGAACGGCACCTGGGCGAGGAAGATCAGGATGGCCAGGGAGTTGACGAACCCGAGGACGACCGAGTAGGGGATGAACGTGATGAACCGCCCGACGTTCAGCTGCCCGAGGACGAACTGGAGGATGCCGGTGAGGATGGTCGCCGCCAGGAGGTATTCGAGCCCGTGGTCGCGGACCAGGACGATCATGACGAGCGCCATCGACCCGGTGGCTGCGGAGATCATTCCGGGCCTCCCGCCGGCGAAGGCGATCACGACGGCGATGCAGAACGAGGCGTAGAGCCCCACCATGGGGTCGACACCGGCGATGATGGAGAAGGCGATCGCCTCGGGGATGAGGGCAAGGGCTACGGTCATTCCGGCGAGGGTATCGCCCCGGACGTTGGAGAACCACGCTTTCTTCAGCGCGCTGCTATCTATCTGCATCTTCAAATCCACGAAATATCCTCGGTTCAAAATATTATGAGAGGAAAAACGTTCGGCAGGCGCCGCGAGTGGTTATTCATTTCTCCGCATCGGAATTTGAAGGTTTTCCCCGTATTCGACCGGGCGCTGCATCGCCGCCATCGGTATGCCTATATGGCGCGGGCGTGAACCATTGGGAATACGGCACGCATGCGGCCGACAGCGCCGGTTTTCGTTGGAGATTGCTATGTTTCGTACGATTCTACTTGCTACGGATGGTTCGGAGAACGCCCGCCGGGCAACGGAGGCCGCAGTCACGCTTGCAGGGGAGTTCGCCCACCCGGCGGTGATCGTGGTGGTGCACGTCGCCACATCACCTCCGTCGCAGTCACGGCTGGTCAGGGCGAACTTCGACGTCCATGCCCTCCTCGAGGAGGACGCCCGGCAGGCGGTGAAGGGGACGCTCGACCGGTTTGAGGAGGCGGGGCTCCCTTATACGCTGAAGGTTGCGCTCGGCGATCCCGTCGCGGAGATCCTTGGAGTCGCCCGGAAGGAGAATGCCGACCTGATCGTCATCGGGAGCCGGGGGCTCGGCGCCATCCGCGGAGCGGTGATGGGCAGTGTCAGCCAGAAACTCGCCCAGACCGCCGACTGTCCGGTGATGATCGTCAGGTAACTGCCCGCAGTATCGCTCCCGCTTTTTTTTGGGCTGCACGGTTCTCCTCACGGAGCATGTCTGCCGGTGCAGTCCTCCTCATCCGGCCGGTCATGGGTGCATTCGAGCACCTCTCGTGGTGGGGCTCCGGAAGGGTCCTGCATCGTGCGGGCACTCAATACCACACCCGATCCATGATCGCCCGCCCATCCTCCCGGAATCTGACTCCTTCCATCTCGAGAAGTCTCCGTTTCATATCCCGGCCGGCCTGAAACCCGCCCGGCCGCCCGTCCGATCGCAGAGCGCGGTGGCAGGGGATGACGAGGGGAAACGGGTTGTGGGCGAGTGCATTGCCGACCGCCCGTGCAGCGCCCGGGTTCCCGAGATAGCGGGCGATGCGTCCGTATGTGCTGACATATCCCCGGGGTATGCCGTATTCGGCGAGGAGTACGCGCCGCTGGAAGGGCGGGCACCGGTCAAGATCGAGCAGCCCGGTATCGAAATGCACGTCATGTCCCCGAAGGAAGGACTGTATGCCGGCGATCAGCGTTCGGATGCCTTTATCCCGAGGGTTTTGAACGGAAGGCATCTCTCCGCGAATCGCCGCATCGGACCTGGGGTCGCCGGGGAGGAGGATTCTCTGCACCTTCGGCCCCGATGCAGCGTGGAGCCAGACCAGGCGAACCTGGCCGACTGCCGTCCTGATATCGGTGACCATCGGGAGCATCGTGTCGGGAGATCGATCGATGAGTCCCGGATATGCTGCTGCCTGTGTATTATGCTCATGCCCGCTGCTCTCTCTCACACTACCCGCCGGCAGGCTACGGATGGGCGGCGGCCTTTGTCTTCACCGGGCCGCTCTTCGGTGCATCCCGGTTCGACCGGGCTAAACGGCTGCATCTCTGGTGAGGCTGCGAATGCTTCTCCCATGCAAGCGAGGTCAGAAAGAGACTATTTAACGATTTGGGGAGAGAATCGAAATTGAAATAAAAGGCCAGGGCCGAGATTCGAACCCGGGTCGAGGGATCCACAGTCCCTTAGGATAACCAACTACCCCACCCTGGCAGGATACCCTCTTTTATTTGTACGGGGATTTGATTAATCTATCTCTTCGTCTCTGCCCCGCACCCCCCGCCATCGGGGGTTAGATGCGTTGCAGTGGTACCCCCGCGACAGGGACGGGTGGAGCGCCGTCTCTGTTTTTCCCCGGGCTTATCGTGGGCGCCTGCATCCGCGGGTGAATTATTAATAGACTCCATGTTCTATTACGTACCAGCGTATGCAGTGCCGGGCGACACGGTGAGGAGATAGTTCAGTGGAAACTTCGGCGCTGAGTCGGGAAACGGCTGGAATCGCCGGGCTCCCTGCCCGAAACCATTCTTCTCCGATCACTGCCGGATGGTGAATATGATGACAAATACTTCCAAGATCAGAACCCCGATCGTCTGCGTACTCGGGCACGTAGATCACGGAAAGACCTCGCTGCTCGATAGAATACGCGGCTCTTCCGTAGTCGACACCGAAGCGGGTGCCATTACGCAGCATATCGGTGCGACGGTCGTTCCGATCGATGCGATAACCCGGATGGGCGGTGCTCTCTCCAAGCTGACGGTCAGCATCCCGGGTCTCCTCTTCATCGATACCCCGGGGCACCATGCTTTCACGACGCTCCGGGCGCGCGGCGGGTCACTCGCCGATCTCGCGATTGTGGTCGTGGATATCAACGAGGGATTCAAGCCCCAGACGATCGAAGCGCTCCAGATCCTGCGCAACTACAAAACACCGTTCGTCATTGCGGCGAACAAGGTCGATCGCATCCACGGCTGGCGTGTCCAGGAGAATGCCCCCTTCGCCACGACGTTCGCCAAGCAGAACGAACGGGTGCAGGGTATCGTCGAGACGAAGATCTACGAACTCGTCGGGAAACTCTCGGATCTCGGGTTCAACTCCGAGCGGTACGACCGGGTGCGCGACTTTGCACGGAACATCGCGATCGTGCCGACGAGTGCTATCACCGGCGAAGGCATCCCGGATGTCCTGATGATGCTGATCGGGCTTGCCCAGCGCTACATGACCGATAATCTCGCGATGAGCGTCGAGGGGCCCGGTGCCGGGACGGTGCTCGAGGTGAAAGAGGAGCGCGGTCTCGGGACAACGCTCGATGTCATCCTCTACGACGGAACGCTCAGCGTCGGCGACGAGATCGTGGTTGCGGGCCATACCCAGACGATCACCACGAAGGTCCGGTCGCTCTTAAAGCCCCGGCCTATGAGCGAGATCCTGGTAGAGGAGAAGTTCGAGCGGGTCAAGTCCGTCACCGCCGCCGCCGGTATAAAGGTCGCCGCCCCGAAGCTCGAGGGCGTCATTGCGGGTACGCCCCTCCGTGTTATCCGGGGGGAGAACCGCGATGCGGTCGTCGAACAGGTGATGCACGAGATTCAGGACATCCAGGTGACCCTCGCCGAGGAGGGCGTCGTCATCAAGGCCGATACCATCGGGGCGCTCGAAGCCCTCTCGAAAGAGCTCGATAGCCAGGGTATCGGGGTGATGAAGGCGGAGGTCGGCCCGGTTACCCGGCATGACGTCATTGAGACAGGCACGATCAAAAATCCGCTCTACAGTGCGATTCTCGCCTTCAATACCCCGATCCTCCCCGACGCGGTCGATGCCCTGGCGGAGGCCTCCGCATCCAGCGTCAGCATCTTCGAAGGGGGCGTCATCTACAAACTCCTCGACGAGTACGTGGAGTGGCGGGAGGAGAAGAAACGCGAGATGGAGCGGCAGCAGTTCGAGAAACTCGTCATGCCGGCGAAACTCCGCATTCTCCCGAACTGCGTCTTCCGCCAGAGCAACCCTGCCGTGGTGGGTGTTCGCATCCTCGGCGGCAAGTTGCAGAGCGACGTGAACCTGGTGCTTACGAACGGGAAGAAGGTCGGCCACCTCAAGCAGATGCAACTGCGGAGCGAGACGATCCACGAGGCCGATGCCGGCAAGGAGGTGGCGATCTCGATCGAAGGGCCGACTGTCGGCCGGCAGATCGACGTTGACGACGAGATGTACGTGGATATACCGGAGCGGCACGTAAAAGTGATCGAGCGGGAGATGCTCGACCGGCTCAACACGAGCATGCAGGAGATCCTCGAGGAGTACACGACCATGAGGCGGCGTGACGATCCCTTCTGGGGGAAGTAGTATTTAATATCTCAATATCAAACGTAATAGATACATTTGAAGGAGTGGCCAGATATGGTGGATTTTAAAGTAGTTCTCTCCGACCCGAACTCGGGTCGGTCATACAAAATCGACGCAACCGGCGCTGTGGCGGGTGCATTGGTCGGGAAGCGTATCGGTGAATCGATAGACGGCAATGCTCTCGGTCTTGCCGGCTATACTGTTGAGATCACCGGCGGGACGGACAAGACCGGTATTCCTGCGCGGCGGGACCTTCCCGGCTCGGGACGCAAAAGGCTGCTCCTCTCGGAGAGCACCGGGTTTCACCCCACGTACGACGGCGAACGCCGCCGGAAATCCATTCGCGGCGGCGAGATCAACCAGGACTTCGTCCAGATCAATGCCATCGTGAAGACCTACGGCGAGAAGTCGCTGCAGGACTATTTCGGACCGAAGGAAGCTGCAGAATAAATCAACTCCTATTTTTCTTCGATACGCTCGTGATCAGGGCATCGAGTTTGTCCTCGAACGGGACGGCGTATCGCTTTGCTATCAGCACGACTGCCGCCTCCACGCTGAGGTTGCCGTCGAAGTGATCGGTAATGATCGGGTTGAGCTCGGCCACGATCTGGTTCGGCGATCTGCCGGTTGCAGCCGCAATACGCCCGATGAGTTCTTCGTACGGGTTCTCTTCTTCGAGTATCCCCGACGTGGGTTTGAACCCGAGCGGGACGGTCACCCCGGCGACATCGAAGAGCGGTCTGATAAAGCCACCGTCTACCTCGACAAGCCCGTCCGCCCGTGCGCGCTCCAGCAGCCGATTCGCCTGCTCTTTGTTCATCCACTTCCGGTCGATGGCGATATAGAAGATGAACTCGCTCTTCTGCAGCCGATCTTTCCGCATATGTTTGAACGGCGCGGCGACGGCGATCGTCAGGCTCACTCGCAGGCACCCTTGAGCAGCGTTCGAAGGTCCATCGCGTCCATGCCGCCGTGCTGCCCCTCTTTTGCCACGAAGCATTCGGTATAGGCGCCTCTGTCCGCGACTCTGAGCAGAAAGATATTCGCGGAGACGGGAAGACGGCGTTCCGGGGTGAGGAGTGTCTCCTGCAGGTCGATCCGGAAGTCGGCAGTCTCGGATACGGTCTCTTCGAGCGGCGGCAGGGAATCGAGAGATACGAACTGCGTCCTGCCGTCGGATATCTGGAGGAGTATCCTCCGCTTGAGGAGGCCGTTGTCCTGCCGCTCCGTCGTGTGGGTGTTGTGGAGCCGCTGCAGGCACCGCAGGAGGTCATGGAACGGGCGATGTACTTCGAAGTCGAGATCGATGTTCTGGGGGAACCGATGGTAGACTCTGCGCATTGGTACAATTGAGGATCTGGGAACGTAAAAAGAATATGATCTCCGGGAGATGCTCCGGAGACGGGCGCCGAAAGGTTTTCATCCTTCGCGGCGGGTATCCCTCTCCCACGAGGGGATGGTTATCACGGAGCACCTGACGATCATGCAGATGAACGACTCGCACGGCTATCTGGAGCTCCACCCGGAACTCTTCCGGGCGGGGGATCGGGCGGAGATCCGGATGGCAGGGGGGTATGCACGGATAGGCACGCTCCTCGATCAGGTCCGGGAGGAGCGGCCGGGGGAGGTGCTGGCGTTCGACTGCGGGGATACCATCCACGGGACGTACGGGGCGGTAAAGACCCGGGGCGAGGCGCTCGTCCCGATCCTGAACGCCCTTGACTTCGACGGCATGACCGCTCACTGGGAGTTTGCCTACGGGCCGGAGCGGTTCTCTGAAGTGGCGGGCAGGCTCCGCTATCCGATGCTCGCGGTCAACTGCTACGACGACGCGACCGGCGACCTGGTCTTTCAGCCCTATACCGTCTGCGAGACCGACTCGCTGCAGGTCGGCGTCATCGGCATCGCGGCGACGATCGTCGACAAGACAATGCCGGCATCGTTCTCAAAGGGCATCCACTTCACGCTCGGGAACGAGGAACTTCCGGGCGCCATCGCCCTGCTCCGCGACGACGAGGGTGTCGACCTCATCGTAGTCGTCTCGCACCTCGGGTTCCCGCAGGAGATGCAGCTTGCGCGGGAGGTCGACGGGATCGACGTGCTGCTCTCCGCCCATACGCATAACCGGCTCTACCGGCCGGCGATCGTGAACGATACCATCGTCATGCAGTCGGGCTGCCACGGCTCGTTCCTCGGGAGGCTGGACCTCGAGGTGGAGAACCGTCGCGTCGCCCGGTATGCCCACCGGCTCCTCACCGTCGACCCGGGCATCCGGCCGGACCCCGCGATCGAGGAGATGGTGAACCGGACGCTCGATCCCCATCGCCAGGAGCTCGGGCGGGTCGTGGGGACGACGGCGACCGCACTCCACCGGACGCTGGTGCTCGAATCGACGATGGATAACCTCCTTCTCCAGGCGCTGCAGGACGTTACCGGGGCGGAGATGGCCTTCTCGAACGGCTGGCGGTACGGAGCCCCGGTTCCGCCGGGTCCGGTCACCGTCAATGACCTCTGGAACATCATCCCGACGAACCCGCCCGTCTCCACCGTCGAGCTCCGGGGCCGGGAGCTCCTGGCGATGATGGAGGAGAATCTCGAGCATACCTTCTCCCGCGACCCCTACAACCAGATGGGCGGCTACGTCAAGCGGTGTCTCGGGATAACCGTCTACTGCAAGCTTGAAAACCCGGCTGGGAACAGGATCCAGGAGTTCTTCGTGGGCGGTAGATCGCTTGAGCCCGACCGGACGTACAGCGCTGCGTTCGTGACCACGCAGGGCGTTCCGGAGCAGTACGGTGAGAATCGTCGGCACCTCGATCTCCGTGCCGTCGAGGCACTGGAGCGTTACCTTGCAGGAGGGCCGGCCCGGGCGGACTCCGCGGCACGGTCACGGCGATCTGATCGGAAGATCGTTAACGGGCAGCAGGAGTTTCTGCAGTATGACCTGGTCGTATCGTGTGGTATTCCACCTCGACGAGAGCTACCGGGCGACGACGACACTCGTCAATGTCAGGAACCTGCTCTTGGATCCCGGTGCCGATGCCGTGGAGGTGAAGGTCGTGGTCTATGCCGACGGGGGATCGGCACGAGGAGATCGTGCGCCGCCCGGCGGAGCAGGGTGTAGCGTTCGCTCTCTGCAGGGGGAGCCTCGAGACACACGGGCTTACGCTCGATGATGTTCCCGGCTCCGGGTTCGAGTTCGTCTCGTTGGGGGTCGCCGGGCTGGTACGGCTCCTGGATGGAGCTACATCCGGCCGTGACTGCCGCAGGGTGAAAGACTGGAAGAGGTGCCCGGCAACTCCCGGGTTCGTCTCCAGGAAAAAAAATATTACTCGATCAGGACTGCGTTGATAACGCCGTCCTGGCCGGGCCGGCTGACGATACGGGCACGGCCGAGCTCGGTCTTGATGATTGCGCCCTTGGTCAGAAGGTTCCGACGAACGTAGTTCGGGTTCGCGCTGTTTGCCTCGACCGTCTGGATCTGGGCCTTCTTGTTCTCACCGGTTGCGGGGTTCGCGACGGTTGCGTAGGTTGCACGCAGTGCCCGGACCTTCTGGTTGCCGCCGTAGGTGCGAACGAGTTTTCTGCGGTCCTCACCGATGTGGGTGTCTGCGGGTGCTCTTCCGATCTCTGAGCGTCTCTTGCTCTGTGACGGGCGGTACCGACCGCCGGTTGCCTTTCGTACTGATCTACCTTGCCACTGCATATGATGACCACCGTATACTTGTATTGAAGCCTTCCCTTCCCGGAGGATGGGGAGTACATCGTTAAAGTGCTATAAATGTTCGAATCAAAGCTATTTAACCGTGCTGATCATCCAAGAATTGCGTCGAGCAGTTCCCGGGTACCGTCGCCGGTCCTGAGGTTCGTCCGGAAGACCGGCATCTCGGGGTTGTAGCGGTGGATGTCCTGCTCCATCCGTTCGACGTTCGCCCCGACGAGTTCGGCGAGGTCGACCTTGTTGATCACGCCGATGGTGCCCCCCCGGAACATCATCGGGTGCTTGTTCACCACGTCGTCGCCCTCGGTGGAACTGACGATCACGATCCGTTTCTCGGCGCCGAGCTGGAAATCCGTCGGGCAGACCATATTCCCTACGTTCTCGATGAAGAGGACGTCGATCTCGTCGAGGGGCAGATGGCTGATGCCATGCTCGACCAGGTGTGCATCGAGGTGACACTCTTTCCCCGTGTTTGCGTTGACCGCCGGGACGCCGAGCGCGATGATCCTTTTGAAGTCGTCGTCACCGTATACGTCGCCGGCAATCGCACCGGCACGAATGCCGCGCTCGCGCAAGAGCGGGACAAGCCGCTCGATCAGGGCGGTCTTCCCGGAGCCTATGGCACCGAGAAGATCGAATGCCCGCACGCCGTGCTCCCGGAGGTTCCGGGCGTTGGCATCTGCAATGCGGTTGTTGACGTCGTAGACGTCCTTCTCGACGTGGACGTCGATGTGATGCATACAGATAGATTGATCATGATCTGTTTATAGATTAACGTCCAAAGGGTAGGTAATGAGCCCGGAACGTATCCTGTATCCCTGCTACTTTGATGCCGCTCTGCTGCGCCGTGAGGGGCGAAGGGTTCCCCGTTCGATGGCCGTTAAGAATCCCACGCTCGCAGACCTCGAAGTGGCGCTCAGACAACTGAAGATCGCCTATCAGACGGGCGAGCAGCACCATCCCGGTCACTGGGTGGAGCGCGGGGGCAGAGTCGCCGCCGACTGGAGCGAGAGCAAGGAACTCCTCATCAAGAGGGTGGCGCAGATCCTGCCGCGCCGGAAGTGAGCCTGCCGGCATGTACGATCTTCACACGCACACGATCTACAGCGACGGCGAGCTCCTTCCTATCGAGCTGGTACGCCGCGCTGCGGTCCTCGGGTATCGCACCCTCGCGATCACCGACCACGCGGACAGCACGAACGTGACCCGGCTGATCGAGGAGCTCGGGCCGGTGCGGGAGTCCGCTCGCGGGTACGGGGTCGATCTCCTCATCGGCGTGGAGCTGACCCACGTCCCCCCTGCGGAGATCCCGATTCTTGCGCGGAGAGCAAAGAAGGGGGGCGCCGATATCGTCGTGGTGCACGGCGAGACGACGGTGGAGCCGGTCGCACCGGGGACGAATCGTGCCGCCTGCACCTGCGACGATGTCGATCTCCTTGCGCACCCCGGGCTTATCACGCTCGAGGATGCAAGGAATGCGGCGGAGCGCGGGATCGTACTTGAGATCACCGCGCGGGCAGGGCATAACAGGACGAACGGGCACGTGCTCCGGATTGCACAGAAGGCAGGATGTTCCGTTGCCGTGGATTCGGATGCCCACGCGCCCTCGGATCTGATGACGGAAGAAGCGAGAAAAATGATTGCGCTCGGGGCAGGGATGACGGAAGCGGAGTGTCTCGCGGCGCTCTCCCTGGACGTCGATCGGATTCTGCATCGGGTCTAACTATTATTTATACCTTGCAGATAGGTTTTTATACTGTTCTGACATATATATATATGTTGCTCAATATTACCAAGAACAGAGTTATCTAGGGGTTGCAGTTTGAAGTTCGTCGGGCGTTCTACAAGTGTTTGTGGTAGTCGCATGTTAATCTTGCGATGTGATGCTGCACAACTCCCGCGTCTGCATGGTGAGGTCGTCGATAGGCGATTGAAGCCCGTAGGAAAAGTCGTTGATGTCTTTGGGAATATATCCGCTCCCTACGCCGTAGTTCTTTGCTACAATGACTGTTCCACGCACGTTGGTGAGAAGATATTTGCAAAATAGGAGAGATTATCCATGACTGAAGTTGAGAAGCTGAAACAGCTGCAGTTGCAGCGTGAGGCCCTGAAGAAGAGGGGGGAACTGCAGGTAAAAGAGAAGGAGAAGAAGCGCACCGAAGAGACTGTCCAGACGACCTGTCCCGAGTGCGGTAGCCGCCAGCTGGTGCACGACTATGAGCGCGCGGAGCTCGTCTGCCAGAAGTGCGGCCTTGTCCTTGACGAAGAGTTCATCGACCGCGGCCCCGAGTGGCGTGCATTCGACCATGACCAGCGCATGAAGCGTTCCCGTGTCGGTGCGCCGATGACCTTCACGATCCACGACAAGGGTCTCTCCACGATGATCGACTGGAGAAACCGCGACTCATACGGTCGGGCCATCTCCAGCAAGAACCGTGCGCAGCTCTACCGTCTCCGGAAGTGGCAGCGGCGTATCCGGGTCTCGAACGCAACCGAGCGGAACCTCGCGTTCGCGCTCTCCGAGCTCGACCGGATGGCATCCGCGCTCGGTCTTCCCCGGAACGTCCGTGAGACCGCCGCGGTTGTCTACCGTGACGCCGTGGATAAGAACCTGATCCGCGGACGGAGTATCGAGGGTGTCGCCGCGGCAGCGCTGTATGCGGCATGCCGGCAGTGCAGCGTTCCTCGGACGCTCGACGAGATCGCCGAGGTCTCCCGTGTCTCCCGAAAGGAGATCGGCAGGACGTACCGGTTCATCTCCCGTGAGCTCGGTCTGAAACTCCTCCCGACCTCGCCGATCGACTACGTCCCGCGCTTCTGCTCCGGGTTAAACCTCAAGGGTGAGGTGCAGAGCCGTGCGGTCGAGATCCTCCGGCAGGCAGGCGAGCGTGAGTTAACGAGCGGCAGAGGCCCAACCGGGGTTGCTGCGGCCGCGATTTATATCTCCTCCATCCTCGGCGGCGAGCGCCGTACCCAGCGCGAGGTGGCCGAGGTGGCAGGGGTGACTGAGGTCACCATCAGGAACAGATATAAGGAACTGGCAGAAAAATTAGATATCGAGATCATACTCTGATCTCTTTTCTCGGGCTTGTAGATCAGGGGTAGATCGCTACGTTCGCAACGTAGAGGCCGCGGGTTCAAATCCCGCCGAGTCCATCGTCTTTCTCTTGAACCGTTCTTCGTGTGCACTTTGGCGACCGTAGGTCGCCGCGGGGTTTCGAAAGGGGCGGAGCCCCTTCGGTTCGCAAAAGAAGAGGCCGCGGGTTCAAATCCCGCCGAGTCCATCGTCTTTTTCTTGAACTCGTTCTTCGAATGTGCACTTTGGCGACCGCAGGTCGCCGTGGGGTTTCGAAAGGGGCGGAGCCCCTTCGGTTCGCAAAAGAAGAGGCCGCGGGTTCGAATCCCGCCGAGTCCATCTTATTTTCGTCTCCGCCGTTATCCGATGACGGGCTATTAAAAAAGAAGTTCGCTTATCGCTTCCTCAGCCCTTTTACCGCCCATACGCCGACGCATGCGGCCGCGCCGATGAACGCTGCCTCTCCTCCCGCCGTCGGGGTCGGGGTGGGGGTGCCTGCCGTCTCTTCAGGCGCCGGTGTCGGCGCCGCCGTCGTCGGAACCGGCCGCTCCGCCGTTGCAAAGATCAGCGTGCTGTTCCCTGCCGCTGCGGCGAGGGTATCTCCCGGTGCTGCTGAGCGCCACCTCCCTGACGGGTGCGCCTGCCGGGTACGTCCAGTTCGCCCGGGTCCCGGTGTCGATGAACGAGATCGTGCCGCTCCCCGTCCCTGCCGCAACGGCACCTCCGTTTCGGGAGATGGCAACGGTTCCGACATCGTCGTCCATTCGCTCCACAAAGATTAGATCCTCGCCGGCACGGAAGAACTGGAGATTGCCGCCCCGGTTTCCGACGACCACGTACCGGCCGTCACGGGAGAGCGCGATTGCGAGGATAGGCGTGCCGGTGACCTTCAGCCAGGGAAGCCCTCCCTGACGGCTGTAGACGTAGAGGTTGTCGTCGGCGCTCCCTGCTGCGATGACCGTCCCGTCCGCCGATATCCCTACTGCCGGGACGGTGCCCCGTGCAAGGTTCTCCCAGATGATATTGCCGCGCCGCCCGATGAGCGAGATCCTGCCGTTATCGGTTCCCACCGCGATATACTGGCCGTCCGACGAGATGGCGACGGAACGAACGGTATCACCCGTCGAGACGTTCCAGAGCGTATCGCCGAGGAAGGTGTAGAGATGTACCCGGGTGCTCCCGGCCGCTATATACCGGCCGCTCTCGGTGACGGCAACCGACGAGACCGGTGCTTCGGTGGTCTTCGTCCAGATCGGATCTCCGTTCTCGTCGAGGAGTGTCACGGTGCCGTTTCCCGTCCCGACAGCGGTATAGGCACCGGTATCGGCTACGGCGATCGCACTCACGTTCTCTCCGCCTGGATACGTCCACCGGCTGCCCCCGCTCCCGTTCAGGGCGATGACCTCTCCCCCTGCGGTTCCGGCGACGACAGTGCTGCCGTCACCCGATACCGCCACCGCCGTGACGCTGCTGTTCGCCGCCGTCTCCCCTGCCGCTGCAGCCTGGATCAGGCAGGCGGCGAGCAGGAGACCTGCAAGCATCAGCGTTCGATTCCTCTTCATTCTCATTCCCCCTTTCAGTCTGCCGGACCCTCCCGATGACGGGAGGGGCGAACACTCTGCTGATCCCTTCCTGTTCTATAAAAAACATTGTACAAAATGCGATCGGGTGGGTTCCGCTGCTCCGAAGGGTGGAAAGGTATAACGCTCCGGTATGCCTACCGTCTCTCTGGGAAGAGAACCATGAGCAGAGCAGATGATGCGGTCTCCCGGTTCCGGGAGGGTTCCAGTTGTGCACAGTCGGTAGCCTCGGTCTTCGCGCCCGATCTCGGGCTCTCCGAGGAGCAGGCACTCCGGGTCTCCTCGGGGTTCGGGGGCGGGATGGGCCAGACCGGCGGGGTGTGCGGGGTAATCTCGGGAGGAATCATGGCTATCGGCCTCCGCTACGGGAGCGGGGTGCCGGGAGATAAAGAGGCCCGGGCGAAGACCTACGCAGTTACCGCGGAGTTCATCGGCCGGTTCCGGGAGCGGCACGGGTCGGTTGCCTGCCCCGATCTCCTCGGGTGCGATCTCTCCGTGCCGGAGGAGCGTGAACGGGCACGCCGACAGAACCTCACCAGGGACGTCTGCCCGGGGTACATCCGCGATGCGGTAGAGATTCTCGAAGAACTTCTGTAACCCCTTTTTACCCGACGAGGCGGCGGACCGCCTTTCCGAGCCGGTCCATCCCCTCGACGATCATCGCTTCGCTTGCGTTCGAGAAGTTCAGGCGCATGGCGGTATCGCCGCCGCCGTCGACGTAGAACGCCCGGCCCGGCACGAACGCAACATTCTCGCGAAGCGCAAGCTCGAGGAGCGCCGTGGTCGAGCAGCCGTCCGGGAGCGTGACCCAGAGGAACATCCCGCCCTCGGGCTTCGTGACCGAGACGCCCTCCGGGAAGTTCTCTTCGACGCAGGAGAGCATCAGGTCGCGCCTGGTCGTATACTCCCGGATGATGCGCTCGATGTGGGCGTCGAGGTCGTTCACTTCAAGGTACCGGGCGATGATCCGCTGGGCGAGGAAGTTCGAGTGGAGGTCGGATGCCTGTTTTGCAACGTTCACCTGCTCGATGATCTCCTGTGGCGCACAGATCCACCCCATCCGCAGTCCCGGCGTGACTATCTTCGAGAACGACCCGGTGATGATCGTGCTCTCCGGCAGGTATGTCCTGAAGGACGGAAGGCTTCTGCCGTCGAACCGCAGTTCTCCGTAGGCATCGTCCTCGACGAAGAGGGTATCCGTGCCGGAGAGGAGATTGGCGATCTCTCTCCGCTTCTCTTCCGAGTAGGTGACGCCCGAGGGGTTCTGGGCGTTCGGGACACCGTAGAAGAACCGGGGGCGGGTGCGCCTGAGCACGCTCTCGAGTTCCTCTGCGTCAGGCCCGTCGCTCTCGAGGGCGACGGTATGAAACTTTGGCTCGTAGAGGGAGAACGCCTGGATGGCGCCGAGGTAGCCCGGCCGCTCGATGAGAACCGGATCGCCCGGGTCGATGAGCACCTTCCCGATGAGGTCGAGGCACTGCTGCGACCCGTTCGTGATCAGGATCTCGTCAGGGTCGACGGATAGATTGAGCCTCTCTCTGTAGCGGTCGGCGATGAAGGTGCGGAGCGGCAGGTAGCCTTCGGTCGTGCTGTACTGGAGGGCGGACTCGCCTGCATGCGTCATGACGTGCTCTGCGGCCGCCCGGAGTTCCTCGACGGCGAAGAGGGAGGGGCTCGGAAGCCCTCCGGCGAACGAGATGACCTCCGGCCGTTCGGTCGTCTTCAGGATATCGCGGATGAACGATCGCGGGGTCTTCTGCATGCGGGAAGCAAAGTGGTACGTCATGGTCTCATTCCTCCTCCAGGGGCACGGGGAGACTTTGTTCTCCGGCCGGTGCGTGATACAGAGTTTTCGCTCTCATCCGGGATAAGGGATTCCGGAGCCGGTATCCCCGGACGAGGTCTCCCGGCCGCGTATTCTTCAGTGCCAGCGCTCTGCTCTCGAGGAGGTTCCACGAGAGGACCGCGAGCGGGAGGGTCAGGAGGAAGGTCAGGACGGCGAGTGCGGCGACCGAGAGGCGATCCCCTGCATACCAGACGAGCGACTGTTGGATGGGGTATGAGTAGACATACAGGCCGTAGGAGAAGTCCCCGTGCCGCCCGAAGGCGTGCAGCCCGCCCACAGGGAGGTATGCCGCATACAGGACGAGGTAGGGGACGCAGATGATGGAGACGATGTCGTGGTAGGGTGTCAGGGCGGAGAGGACGAGGGCGAGGAGGAGCGGTGCGGCGATCCGGATGTCGTAGACGAGCCGCTCGCGGTTCTGGTAGAAGTATGCGCCGATGAGGAAGTAGAGGGTGAACCTGACCTTGGCGAGGCTCGGGTCGTCGTACCATGCCATCCAGAGGGCGACGTCGAGGGCTATCAGCAGGAGGACGACTCCCTTCCTCCGGAGCAGCCCTGCGATGCCGAGAAGCGCGACCACGCCGTACATCCCGACCTCGACGGGGATCGTCCAGAGCGAGGCATTTACGTAGGTGACGGGGTTACCGGTGAAGATCCCGATGGCCGAACCGTTCTCAAAGAAGGGGAGCGACGCGAGGGTCTGCCAGGAGAAGACGGTGGCGATGTACTCCGGCAGCGGAAGGGCCGTCACGAGCGGCCCGACGATGAAGAGCGTGAAGAGGACGGCGGCCACGAGCGCGGGAAAGACCCGGAGAGATCGCTTCCAGAAGAATCGCGCCGGCGACGCCGTCGTCTCCCAGCTGGCGGAGATGAGGTAGCCGCTGACGACGAAGAGCGCCGCAAGTGCCAGATACCCGAGCAGAAGGAGCAGGTCGTCCGACCGGATACGGGCGTAGCCGAGCGAGAGCGAGTATGCGTGTGCGATGATCACAACCGTCGCTGCAGCAAACCGCAGAACGTCGAAGTTGTTCTCATGCCTGCCCGGGCTCATATACTCACTGGTTTTCCTTCAGTGAATATACATCTCTCTCCTCGCGCCGGGGTGCGGCAGCGGCAACCTGAAAAATGGTGTGGTTCAGTCGGTTGCCGGGAACGACTCCCCTTCTTCCTGCTCCGCGCACGGCAGCGAGAAGTGGGTGAGTGCGCAGAGCCAGCGTTCGCCCTCGCGCCTGAAGACGGCGGTCATCCTTCCTTCAAGCGCCTCGCTCTTCCCCTCGATCGTCGGGGTGATGGTGCACCGGGCGGCGACCCAGGCGACATCCCCCAATCCCGCGACCCGGATATCGTCGAACTCCATCGAGAGCGCCTCGCACTGGATGAAATCCCGCTCGAGCCCGAGCCGGTACTCCTCGAGGTCGGTGCAGACCTCGTCCGATCCCGACCCGAAGGCGATGAACTCCGGAGCGGTCAGCGCGAGCACTGCGTCAGGGTCGCGGCGGCTGTATGCGGCGCCATATTCTCTCAGTGCCTCTGTAACTTTCTCGATCGCTTTTTCGTCAAGCATACGGGCATTCCTCTCCCGGAGAGATGGATCTTTCCGTGCTTAACTGTTTCCAATTGTTGAGTTTGCCGGGATGACCTCGCCGTGCATAGTTCAAATACGAGGAGGGACAGTAACCAACCGTATGGACCCGCTTGTCGTTGCCACGTTTGCGATTGTCATCCTCCTTGAGTTTGCCGTCCCCCTGGGGCTCGGGTGGTGGATAGCCCGCAGGTTCGGGGTGTCCTGGACGATCTTCGGGTACGGTGCCCTCTTCTTCATCGTCGTGCAGATATTCCACACGCCCCTCGTCCTCGTCACGCAGGGGCCGCTCACCCTCTTCCTGCTCGAGACCCTGCAGGACATGACGCTCGTCGTTGCCGTCCTTGCCCTCTACCTCGGCCTGCTTGCGGGGCTCTTCGAGGAGATCGGCCGCTACCTCGTCTTCCGGTACTTCTTTCCGCGCCGGGTGATTCCGCTTGTCCGGGAGAACGGGCTGATGTTCGGTACCGGGTGGGGCGGTATCGAGAGCATGATCGTCGGCGGTCTTGTCTTCACGACGCTGCTCTCCTATATCGCCCTCACCTCGGGGGACACGACGCTCCTCACTGCCGACCCTGCCGTCCAGCAGCAGGCGGCCGCCCTCCTCGCCCTGACGCCTCTCGATATCCTGCCCGGCCTCTTCGAGCGTATCATGACCATCATCCTCCATATCGCCTGGACGCTGATGGTGCTGGCGTCGATCGTCCTCGCACGCCCCGCCCTGCTGGTGCTGGCCATCCTCTGGCATGCCGCCGTCGATGCTGCCGTGGTCTACCTCGCGCAGACATCGGGAATCCTCATCGCAGAGGCGTCGCTCTTCGTCTTCGCGGTAATTGGGGTCGCTTACATCTTCTGGGAGTGGAAGCGCCTCGGCAGGCATCAGGCGGCGGCCTGATTCACCACCGGTGCTGGTAGCCCCGGCGGTCGAGCGCCCGCCCGTCGACGAGCACCGACGGCTCTTTGGTGACCCTGCCGATGACCGTGCCCTCCACCCCCGGAACGGGGAGGAGTCCTTCCGGGCAGGTGAAGAGGAGCTCGAAGTCCCCGCCGCCGTGGAGTGCGAGCTCGCGTGCCTCCCCCTCCGGCACCCCGGCCGGGAGCGGCAGGCGGCGGCTCTCGACGGCGAACCCGCAGCCGTTCGCCGCCACCATATCGTAGAGCGAGAGGGCGAGGCCGTCGGAGATATCCATCATCGCGGTCACCCCCGCCCTGCCGAGCGCTATCCCTTCGCGGACTCGCGGCTGCGGTTCGAGGAGCGCCCGCCGGTGCCGCCCGTAGCCTTCGAGCGCCGCCTGCGCCTCGCCGAGGGGCCGGTCACCACGACGACGTCGCCCGGCCGTGCCCCCTTCCGGCGGACGAGGTGCTCCGGCGCGACGTGCCCGAGACCCGTGCTGACGATCGTGAGTTCCCGGTGGGCGTCGAGGTCGCCGCCGGCGAGCTCCGCTCCGAAGGTGGTGCAGCAGTCGTGGGCGCCCTCCATGATCGAAATGAGCCGTTCCGGGTCGTCGAGGCCGACGGCGAGGAGGACGGCGGTCGGAGCCGCACCCATGGCGGCGATATCCGAGAGGGTGACCGCGACCGACATCCAGCCGATCTGCCACCCCGTCATCCCGGCAGGAAAGTCGGTGGTCTCGTGGAGCATATCCGTGGTCGCGACGAGAAACTCCCCGCCGTGCGGAAGGACGGCGCAGTCGTCGAGCGTCTGTTTGCGGCCGATGATCGCCTGCACCCGGGTCAGCAGGTCCCGGTCATCCACCGCGGCGCACCTCCTTTTCGCGCTCGCTCCGGTACTCTTTGAAGAGGTATTCGAGCCGTTCCGTCTCCTGTTCCCGGCGGAACTGCCTCTGTTCCTCCTCCCAGTCCCGGATGGCCTCCTCGAGCGCATCCGTCTTTACCGCCCCGGTCTTCCCCCGGATATCGGCCCCTACCTTCCGGTCCGGAACGAGCGGCAGATCCGCCTCGCGGAACGCCGCGACGAGCTGGGGGTCGGGCTCCCCGGCAGTCTCCTTCCCGGCGATCACCGCCTGCACCCCGGCCGCGGCGAGGTCTTTGACGACCGCCCGTCCCCATCCGGCCGTCCGGCGGGCGTAGAGAATGTCCCCCTCGCCGATACCGATCTCCTCCGCAAGAGCCCTGATCGCATCCCGGGTGAGGGCGTCGAGCACCTTGACCGGCGTTCCGTCCTCGGCATGCGCCACTTCCGCGATCGTCCGGAGCCTATCAAGCCTCTTCTTCAGCCTCCTGCCGTGCCGTTTCTCGTTCCGGAGCTGCTGCTTGAGACTCTCGATGATAGCATCCTTCGTCGCGAGTTCGGCGTCTTTCCGGAGTTTCTTCTCGGTGGCCGAACGCTCCCGGCGGATGCCCTTTCTGAGACGGTCGATCTCCGCATCCCGGTTTTTGAGGTCTTCCTGAAGATCGGCCACATAGCCGCGGAGCCTTTTGACCATCCCGTCGAGGGTGATCACCCGCTCGTCTTCGACCTTCCGCTCGACGACCGCCGCCGGTGCCGCTTCTTCGGCCGGCGCCGGGACTCCCTGCAGGTCGGCGAGCACCTGGTCGAGCGCCTGGCCCCGGAGGACGCGGGCGCGCACCTCGTCGAGATCGACGCCCGGCGGCACCCGTTTTGCGAGGTTCTGGAACTTGTTCTTGTTGCTCCGGTAGGCGTCGAGCGCCGCCGAGAGGGCGTCGCGTTCGTGGTCGTTCGTATAGGAGAACGGCGCCGTCAGGTCGTACTTGGTCTCGACGGCGAGCGACTGCCGCGGCGTATAGGGGATGGCGTTGAAGGCGCGGCGGATCTTCTCGACCGAGTAGGGCATCTGCTGGACGTCCGAGGCGACGATCAGCGGTTTACCTGCCCTATAGAGCTCCTCGACGATATCGGACATCGTCATCTGGCGGGAGCTCGTGAGGTGGATCAGGTTCCCGTCGAGGTCGACGGCGGCGATCCCGGTCGTGGTGCCGGGGTCGAGGCCGACGATAAGGTAACGGGGGCGGCCGCTGCGCTGTTCGTAGCGTATCCGGTCGAGCCGTCGCCCCGCCACCCTGACCTGCACGTCGGCGCCGCGGTAGGTATGCACCGGCACCATGTCGCGGGGAGCGTGGACGGCGAAAGCGACCCGGGAGAACCCGCCGAAGGCTTTCGTCTCCTTCTTCTCGTAGCGGAGGCCGGCGCCTTTGAGCTGCTGCTCGAATCTCGCGGGATTCTGCATGACTCCGCCGTGGATCTTCCGGGCGTAGCGGTTCTGGCTCCAGCCTCCCCTGCCCGGCGAACGGTGGCGGCTCACCACGATATCGGTGGTGTTCTCAAAGGCAATCACCTCGACACCGGCGCCGAGTCCCGCGACCTGGGCGATGGTGCGGGCTTCGGCGTACGGGTCGAGTTTATTGAAACTGATATTGTATCGGGATGCGACTTTCGGGAGGGACTCTTTCTTCTCGCCCCCGGTCACCTGCACGAGGCGGGTCCTCGGCGGGAGCGACTGGAGAAACTCGAAGAGTTCGTGCTGATCGGTTGCGATCTCCTGGATGCTGTCGACGGCAAGAATATCGGGCTCCTCCGCGGCGAGCAGGCGGCGCAGGCGAAAGAGCGTCACCTCCGTTACATCGGTGATCTCGCCGTCTTCCATCCGGTAGAGGGCGTACAGCGGCCGCTGCGACCGCGAGCGCACCGATCCTTTGATAACGTCGATCCCGAAGATCCTCAACCGATCACCGTCTCCACCGCATCGTCGAGGGAGTAGTCGATCCTGTATTTCCGCGTGAAGTGCTGAAGGATGTTTCCGAGGTCTCTTCGGAGAATCTCGTGTGCGTTCGGGTGCGACGCCTCCATCCACTGCGGCCAGTCGATCAGCCAGCACTGCTCCTCCGCGACCATGACGTTGTACTCGGAGAGGTCGGCGTGGACGATGCCGAGGCGGTACGCCTCCCTGACATTCTGCAGGATCTCATCGAGCACTTCATGCGGCTCCTCGAGGACCGCCTGGGAGAGGTTCACCCCGGGGACGAAGGACATCGCCACGACGTGCCGGTTCCGGTCGATCGGGAGCGGCACCGAGACGGCGGGGTGGAGGGTCGTGAGCGCTTCGTACTCCATCCTCGCCGAGAGGTTCGAGGCGAATATCCAGGGGCAGTGCCCGGCCTCGGGCATGTAGCCGCGCTTGAGCCGGGCCGACTGGAACGAGCGCTGCCCGACGCGGTGGAACTTGAGCACGAGGACGCCGAGCCCCATCGCCTCGTAGACCTCCGACTCTTTCCCGACCCCTATCAGGCAGCCGAGTGCCTGGACGGTTCCTTTGCGGGTCAGGCTGGAGAGGGCGAGGGTATCGTAGCCGTTAAAGACCAGGGCGTATCCCTCGTAGGGCACCTTCTCATACCGCACCATACCCATGTTCATCAGCCTCCCGATGCGGTAGGCGAGCTCGGCCTCGGAGAGTTTCGTGGCCGATTTCAGGATATCGAGCGGAACCCACTCGTGCCATCTCATCAGGCGTTCGAGGGCGCGCAGTATGGTCTGTTCATAGGGGTGCAACGATCGTACGTATTCTGCAGGAACGGGCATGGTCACCACCATTTATGTGTCCCGGTGATAAAAGTGTGATTGGAACGACCAAGATGCAGTGCACCAAGTGCCGCCGGGACGCGGTTATCTATCAGCGATACTCGGGGTTGCACCTCTGCGAGCATCATTTCATCCTCGACTTCGAGGCGAAGGCCAAACGGGCGATCAGGAAGCACCGCTGGATCGAGCCCGGGGATACGGTGGCGGTCGCCCTCTCGGGAGACCGGGAGAGCAGCGCCGCTCTCTTCTTCCTGCACCGCCTGTTCCACAAACGGCGGGACATTCGCCTGATGGCGATCACCGTCGACGAGGGGATAGCCGGTTACCGCGATGCGGCGCAGGCGGCGGCGATCGCCCGGAACCTCGGCGTACCCTCTCTGACCACCTCCTTTGCAGCGGAGTACGGCATCACCCTTGACGAGATCGCCCGCCGGAAGGGCCCCGCCCTCGCCTGCTCCTCCTGCCGGGTGCTCCGGGGAGCCCTGCTGAACCGGTCTGCCCGGGAGAACGGGATCACCAAGCTGGCCTTCGGGTTCACCCTGGACGACGAGGCGGCGTCGGTGCTGACGAACGTCTTCCGGGGCGATGCGGAGTGGTTCTGCGCCCCGGCCAGGCCGGTTCCGTGGATCAAGCCGTTTATGGATATCCCGGAGCGGGAGGTGGCCCTCTACGCCACCCTCCACGTCGAAGGATTCGCCTTCGCCGGATGCCCGCATGCCGGGAGTGCTCTTTCGGAAGACGTCCAGAGCCTGCTCGACGAGTACGCCTCCCGCCACCCGGCCACGAAGAACGCCCTCGTGAACCTCGGCGAGGAGCTCCGCGGGGCGCTCGCGGCAAAACCCGGGTCGATCCGCATCTGCGAGCGGTGCGGCGAGCCGTCGGAGGAGATCTGCCGGTGCTGCCGGATCCTGGACGAAGTGAGAGGACATGGATCTTCGTAACCTTCTCTGGCGGCTGGCAAACGCCCCGTCGTCTCTCCGGATACGCCTCTACCTCGTCCTCTTCGCGGCGCAGATCATCGTCTATACCGTCCTGTACCATACGTTCTATCCCCAGTGGGAAGGGAGACCCCTCACCTGGTCCGGCGCCCTGCTCTTCGTCCTCGAGACCGTCACGACGACCGGGTACGGCGAGCCGCTCCCTTTCACGAGTGAAGCGACGGTCGTCTTTGCCATCATCATGATGCTGACCGGCGTGGTCACGATCTTCATGGTCATTCCCCTGCTGCTGGCACCCTACATCACCACGATCATCCGGTCCACGCCACCCCGCCGAACACCCTATCCGCTCGACGGGCACGTCGTCATCGTCGGCTACTCCGAGCTCGTCCGGTCGCTCATCGACAGCCTGATGATAGCGGATCTCGATATCGTCGTCGTCGTCGAGGACGAGTCGGTCGCCCGGGACCTCGATCTCCGGTACCGTCCCGAGGTGTACGTCGTCTGGGGAACCTACGCGGAGCCGTCGACGTGGCGGCAGGTCTCCATCAAGAACGCCTCGACCGTCATCGTCACCGAGCGGGAGCGCACCACCGCATCGGTGATCCTCGGCATCAGGGATATGACCCCCGCCCGCATCATCGCCATCGTCGACGATCTCGCCTTCGAGCGCTATCTCCGCTATGCCGGTGCCGAGTACGTCCTCTCGCCCAAGAACTCGACCGGGACGATCCTCGCCCGGCACGCCGTGCTGCGGCCGGTCGTCGACACCATCTACGAGTCGATCCGTATGAACGGGACGGATATCTACGGGACGGGGGTCGACCGGTCGCTCCGGCTGGTGAAGGTTCCCATCATGAGCGGCTCGCCCGCTGCGGGCAAAAGCCTCCGGGAGCTGGCGCTCGTCGAGGTCTACGGGGTGGAGGTGCTCTTCTTCTGGAAGGGCGGGCGTTTTGTCCCCCTCCCGAAGGCCGACGATATCATCGATACGTCCACCATGCTCTTCGTCCTCGGGTCGGCCCCCGCTATCTCGGAGATGATCGACCGTGAGTTCGCCCACGAGACGGACGGCGACTCGCTCGCCGTGGTCGCGGGGTTCGGCGACGTCGGCAGAGCGGCGTACAGAAGAGCTCTCCTCCTCCGGTATAGCGAGCGTCGTGGTGGATCAGAAACCCTACGACGTGACCGAGGTGATCGGGAACGTCGAGGACGAAGGGGTGCTCCGGGAGGCCCGGATCGAGGGCGCCCGGTTCTGCGTGGTGGCGGTCAACGACGATGACATCAATATCTTCACGACGCTCATGGCACGGAACCTGAATCCGTCATTGCGGATTCTTGCACGGGCGAACGAGTCGTCCTCGGTCGATAAACTCTACCGTGCGGGTGCGGATTACGTCGCCCTGCTGCCGGCGATCGGCGGCCAGGTGATCGCCGGGATCATCCTCTCGAATATCGCCGGCATCCTCCTCGATCTCCCGGACGGGCAGAAGGTGGTGATGAAGCACCGGATCCGGGATGCGTCGACGACGGTCGGGGCGGTGGAGGTGCGCAGCGGGGTTCGGATCGTCGGGATCGAGGGCAACGGGCGGTCGACGATCCAGCCGCAGTCGGAGGATCTCATCGTGCAGGGCGACTCGGTGATCGCCGTCGGCGATAACGAGATGCTGAAACGCTTTATCCGCCTGATGTAGCGAAAGGCTCCGTCTCCGATTTTTATATGCACCATTAAATACTTTGATCGCCCCCGGACAGCCGGCGAGTACCGATGAGGCTAAGCGTATGTTTCCTCCTCTGTCTCTTCCTTGCGGCTGCGCTCACTCTCCCGGCGGCGGGAGCCGTCGGCGGCGGCAGGGTCATCCGGAGCGGTGATACCATCTACGTCGGCGAAGAGAACCTCAACCTCACGCCCCTCTTTGCAGGGGCGCCGCCGTCCCCTCCCGGCGTGGACCGGCTGGTGCACTCCGGAGATCCCGGGAATAGCATCGACGTGCCGAACCGGAGCAGTTTCGATCTCACCAGTGTCGACGTCGGCGGCGTCACCGGGGGTTACGCCGTCCTGCCGCAGGGCGGTGAGGCGGGGCAGCAGGTGAACGTGACCGAACCGCTCCGTCTTCGCGTTCTCCTGAACGGGTCTTCGTCGGAGTCCGTCAACGGTATGATCCTGCCGCAGAACCGGACGATCGACCTCGTTCTGATGCACGACCTCGCGGGAGCATCCGCCCGGATCGATCTGGTCGGGCCCGACGGCAGCCTGCTTTCCTCCCTCGGCGGGGTGAACCTGACGGAGGTCGCGGTGACGGCGAGCCCGACGGTCATCGGCGGAATCGACCTCGCGGGTGTCCCGCCCGGGTTCTATGCCGCACGGGCGAGGGTGACGTCCCCGAACGCGACCTATCTCTCGAACTCCGTCGTCGTCGGGGTGGCGCCCTCCTGACAGACTACTGGAGTTTGAGGTTTGCCATCGCTGCTATCTCCTGTGCCATCCCGATCGTCGCGGGGCCGTCGGCGGAGAGGTAGTCGACGATGACGACGACCGTTCCCTTCCGGAAACCGACCTCTGCCGCTTCCTGGTGCTGCCACCCGTAGCCCTCGTCGGGGATGGCGAGGTCGAACGTCCGGTAGCCTGACTGCTCCCGGGCAGCGGTGTATGCGGCACAGGCACTCTCCTCGCCGCCGTAGAGCGTCGTCACGATAGTGACCGCATCCCCGTCTCCGTTGACGAACTCTGCCGTGCAGGTTTTATTCTCGTAGAGAAGGGCGTCCGCATCCCACGTCGCCGCCATGTCCCGTGCGGTGACGATGAGCCCTTCGATTGACTCGACGGCTGCGGGATCGAGGGCGGTCGGAAGCGTCACGTCTGTCGGAACCGTGATCTGCGGTAGTGGCCGATCGCCCCCGGGGACGGTTGCCGTGCAGCCCGATGCGCCGAGCGTGCAGGCGAGAAGAATAAGGAGGAGAGATGTCGTGACGGCTCTGTTCTTCATAGAGAGCGTGTGCACGGCTCCATGATAAATGGAAACGAATCAGCGTCGCCGGAAAAAAGGGTATTACCGGGGCATCGGGTAGTTGGTCAGCCCGGCGAAGATCTCCCTGAACTGCTCCGGGTGGTTTAAGAATGCGACCGACCGTGCCCGTCCGACGAGGTCGTAGAGGGGTGTCATCCGGTCGATGGCGAGCTCCCGTATCTCGACGGGTTTCAGGTGCCTGACCGGTGCTGCGTGGGGATAGGTCGGGTTCCTGACGAGCGCCCCGCCCTCCATCTCGTAGTAGGCCGCTCCGTTCCGGTCGACGTAGGGCTGGTAGTTGCTCGTAAATTCGGTCGAGACCAGGTTCGCCATGACCAGCACTTCGGGCGAGGGGTTGATGGTCACGTGGCCGTATCCGGGCGGGATCAACACTTTCTCGCCCGCGGATGCCTCGATCATGATCACGTCGCCTGCGTCGCGGGTCTGGAGGAGGTAGTGGCCTCTCCCCTGGAGCACTTCGTAGATCTCGGGGTAGCCGAGTCCTGCCGGCGTGTCGGGGTGGAGGTGGCCTTTGGTCTTGACGTACTCACCGCAGAGGGTGACGGGAGGGATGACGGTAATATCGTAACTGATGTGCTGCTCTTTAAGCCACCGCCGGTCGTCATCGGACTTTGCCAGATGGCGATACATATAATAGAGGGGGTGATGGGCGGTGCAGGTCTGATCTGCGAGCACCTGCCGCATATCATCTATCGTCCGCACCTGCGCATCCGGAAGCGGACCATCCCAGTACCTGTTCATCTCCCTTTCTTACGGTAGACCAGTATATAATACCCTCCACCGAGGAGAACCGCGGCGATGAGGGCGAGAACGATGGGGTTCGTGACGAGGGAGCCCGACTTCTGGACGAGGTCGACCTGCACCTTCATGGTATCGGATATCTGGCTGCTGCCGAGTGCGTCGCGGTAGCGGATCTCGGAGTCGAGGCCGTAGGCCTTGAGGGTTGCGTCGGCGTCGACGTTCATCTCGAACCGTGCGGTTCCCTCTGCTCCGGGTGCGAGGTCGCCGAGGTAGGCGGTGTCGTCGTTGCTGGTGAAGGGGTCGATGGCGCTGATCCGTGCCTGGGCGTTGTAGACGGTGGCGGCACCGATGTTTTTGTAGACGACCTCGAGGACGCTCTTCTCACCGGGGATGAGGGTGGCGGCCGAGGAGACGACGGCGAAGTCGGTCTTCCCGCCGACCGGGAGGCCGAGGGTGACGGTCTTTGAGGTCGCGGCGTCGCCGTCACGGTCGGTGTAGGTGACGAGGACGTCGAGCGGGTAGGTCTGCGCCTCGGCGTCGGTGGCGACGGCCGCCTTGAAGGTCACGTCGACGGTCTCGCCGGGGGCGAACGTGCCGAGGTAGGCGGATGCGTCGGTCGGGACAATCGGGCTCGTGCCGCTCCGGGCGATCCGGGCGACGGCGCCCTTTGCGGTCTCGTAGCCGGCGTTCTTCAGGGTGAGGTGGACGTAGCCCTCGGTGCCGACGTTCAGGTCTTCGGTCGTGACGTCGAGCACCTCAAGCCGGAGGTCCGGGGTGATCGTGACCGCGAGCGGGAGCACCTCGGTCTTCTCCTCGTAGAAGTACTGGATGCTGTCGCTGCCGTACTGCTCGGCCGAACTTAAGTAGGTGTAGGTCACCGTGAGGGGGAGGTTGTAGGTGCCGGGGGCGGCGTTCTCGGCGACCTTGACGGTGAAGGTCGCGGTGACGCTCTTGCCGCCGGCGATGTCGCCGAGGAACTGCGGGTCGGTCTTGACGGTGACCGGCGCGGCATCGGTGCCGAGCGCGGCGGTGACGAGTTTGGCCGTGTTCGGCAGGTCGTCGCGGGCGACGGCGGTCGGGTCGACGAACTTGAAGGTGTTCAGCCCGCTGTTCTTCAGGTTCACCGCGAGGGCCATCTCCTGGCCGGGCGAGAACTCGTTGGTACCGGCGATCGACGCCGAGAGGGTCGGGCTCCCGTAGAGGTATTTATCGGCGGCCATGGCCGGACCGGTCAGGGCAGCGAGCAGGAGGGCTGCTACCAGAAAGTACTGTATTCTCATCAGATCACCAGTGTTGTTTCTTGCGGAACAACATTTATTTTCCGTCATTATATATACATATGGGATGAGCGAGTCTAGGGACATTCCTGCGGATATTATCGAATCTCTGAAGTCACTGGGGCTTACCAAGTACGAGGCTCTCGTCTATATCGGGCTCCTCAAGGTTGCCGGGGCTACGGCGACCGAGATTCACGAGATCTCGGGCGTACCCCGCGCATCGGTCTATCCCGTCCTCGACCGGCTGATGCAGAAGAGTCTCGTCAGTGTCTCGCATGCCACGCCCCGGCGTTTTAATGCCACCCCGCCTGAGGAGGGGGTAACGATGCTCATGCACCGGATCGAGGAGGATGCGAAGGCCGCCCGCGAGGCGCTCGTCGCGATCTACGCATCGAAGCACGAGGAGGAGCGGGGCGATCAGGAGCTGATCTGGAGTATTTACGGGCAGGAGAATATTCTCGGCCGGCTCGGCGAAGCCTTCCGGAACGCAGAACGGAGCGTGTATATGGTCGTCAACGGAAGCCTCCTGTCGGGCTCGATCCTCCCGCTCCTCAAGCCTGTTTTGGGCTCTGTTGCCGTCGAGGTCGTCACCGAGTGCTGGGAGGGCGAGATGCCGGAGGGGATGACGGTGCACGTCCACCATCACTGTATGAAGTCAGAGAACTGCGGGCATGCGGAGAAGAGGCTGCCGATGGAGAACGCGGGGGTCTTTATCGTCGACGGCGAGAAGGTGCTCGTCTGGATGAGTTCGGTCGGCGAAGCGCCCTCCGCCCTCTACTCGGAATCCGCCGGGTTCGTGCAGTTCTTCAACCGGTACTGGACCAATATCCGGGACTGGGTGGATAGCACCAGTCAGTAGTCGGCGAGATACCCCATCTCTTCGATACCGATCAGCCCTTTGAGCGCACGGGTGACGACCCAGCGCCCCGTCTCTTTTATCGCCGCCATGGCGTTGGTGCCGCCCACCATCGTGATGCCCAGGTACTCCGGACTGACCGGGACGCCGAGAAGCGGGACGTTCGGAGCGCCGACGTCGAGGATGCCGGAGAACCCGGTGGCGGTGAGTTCGTCGAGGACGGTCCCGACGAGGGGTTCGGCCTCCATGTGGCACTCCCGCATGTTCGCGAGGATGTTCCCGCTGCCGTGCTCCATGACGCCCAGGATGGAGGTGATGTCCTGGGAGATGAGCACCTCGAGCGGGTCGAGGGTCGTGTCCTTGTAGAGGAGCATGCTGATGAACCGGCGCGCCTCGTGCCGGTCGACCTCGACGACGCCGCCGCCGATGGGGTTGAGCGGCACGCCGCGCTGGAGGAGCAGGGCGTCGAGGGTGATGCTGCACATGGTGCAGACGGCGTGGGCGTGATCGGGAATGGTGTAGTCCCCAATCTCTTCGCCGGGCTCTGCGATCCTGATCCGGTCGCTGACCATGAGGCCGGTCCTGTGGGCGTCTTTGAGCATCGCGAGCGCAAAGGAGAGGTCTTCCTCTTTGATGAGCGAGAGGTTGTAGATGATCTTCCCGGTGTTCTCTTCGGGGTTGTACGTCACCTGCAGGGCGTACTCCTCGATGCGGTGGTTGGTGAATTTCAGCGGTTCTTTCATCGGCACGGCTCCTTCATCGCGCGGGGGCGGGGTTGAATTTCAGCGGTTCTTTCATCGGCACGGCTCCTTCATCGCGCGGGGGGAGGGGTCTTCCGGCGGGGAGGGTTGATACTTTACTTGTCGTTTCGGAGGGAAAAAGGGTCATTGTTCGGAGGTGGGTGGTGTTCGGGTGCGGGGATGGTTGGGGTGGTAAGGTGGCCTGCAGGGGTTTTGTTTCCTGTGTGCTGGCGATGCCCCCAGTTGGGTGAGGGGGAACCGCTCCTTTCCATCCTTAAATGAGGCAAATCTGTGAGTATTTTCCGGTTTTACTGCTGGCTTTAGAAAGTGAATTTCGGCGGTAAGGGGAAAGGGTTTGCGAAATGGAATTCTTGCATCACTGTATTAAAGCAAGGAAAAGCATCCTCTAATTCCAAAAAGCAAAACCGATTGTTTAAGTTAAATCAGATAGGTACAACCTGATTGGCGACATCGATGGATAATGATAATGAGACCTTTTTTGAGGTTGATTCAAAGCTTCTCTTTGAATTAGGGGAGTATCTTATACCCAATCGGGCAATTGCTCTGGCGGAGACTGTTAAGAATGCATACGATGCTGATGCTAGTAAGGTCACCATCACATTACAGAGCATAAAGAAACCTGGGGGAGTAATCGAAATACAGGATAATGGTGTTGGCATTAGTGAGTCGCTTTTTAAGTCATCTTGGATGCGCATTGCATCTCTCCATTCTGAACGGAATCCGCTATCTGAAATGTATCTGAGAAGAAAGGCAGGGAAGAAGGGCATTGGCAGATTTGCATGCCGAAAGATTGCAAAAAGGCTATACTTGGGACTCAGTTGCTGAAATTGAACCTGGATATAAAGAAAAACTCTCGGCAATTTTTGATTGGTCAAATTTCATTCCAGGTTCGAGTGTCAGTCAGGTACCAGTCAGATATCGTATCACTACGGAGGACAGTAAGACGCCTACGGAACGAAACTGAGATTGGAAGAGACTACTGAATCTTGGAACAGCAAAAACATTTTACGATTGCGAAACGAACTGAATGAACTCTATACTCCAATTATATACAAAACCGAAGAATCCCGGAATGATTCCGCAAATCGAAGCGATCCTGGATTTAATTATGTGATTTGTAGTGACGAATTTTCGATTGAACCCGATACAATAAATAATTCCTTTTTTAAACTTGCATGGGCGAAATTAACAGGATCTGTCGATAAGAATGGCTATGCAACCTATAAACTCGCCGTTCAAAATAAAATCGTAAATTCCTTTGAAAAGTCTTTCAGTCGAGAGGTGGCCTTTGAAGATCTAATCTGTGCAGAACTAGAGATATACATTTTTTCTTATCGTGCAGATTTATTTTATAATTCTGACTGGAAGTATGCCTCAGATAATGGAGATTGCGAAAGATCGGGGAGGTATTCGAGTATATGCTGATAATTTTAGAGTCTTTGGTTATGGGGAAGCAGGAAATGACTGGCTATGCCTGAATCATGATAGAGCGAGATCAAAGGCGGATGTTGCCCAAGAACTATTTGTATATAAAGCAGAGGCAACTAGGCCTGGTTTGGCTCTTTTTACCAATGGCAGCTCTGTTTGGATACGTTACATATTTGCAAGATGAAAATCCCCTTTTGGAAATATTGATTAATCGCGATCGGTTTGATCCTCGTTCTCAGTCATTTAAAAATCTTTAGAAAATTTGTGAGATTAGGTATAGACTTTGCAACGATCTTATACGCAAATGAAATTGAAATTGAAAAAGAGAAAAAGAGGGCGCTGAACGAGGAAAAGATTAAAAAAGAAAATGAATCTAGGAGAAAGGCCGAAGATGAGGCACGGGTTGCTGAAGAAGGGGCACGGATTGCCGAAGAGGAGCTGAAAGAAGCAGAAAAAGCAGAAAGAGAAGCAACCGCTGCTCGAATCAATCCTGAGAAGAAGCGACGCCAACTCGAAGCAGAAAGGCGACTAATTGAGATTTTTAGGAGGAAAGCAGATGCTGAAAATCATCTGCGGGGGCAAAGCAAAACTTTGCGTAAGGTTGAGGAGGAACAGAAAAAAGAAGAAGAACTGATTAGAGCAGAAAATGAGGCAAGACAGACTGGAAGAGCGGAAGTGGGCAGAAGAGTTAACGGTCAAAAAATTATCTGAAGAAAAAAGAACGCAAGCAATTAATAAATTATTCTCTTCACTTCAAGAGATTAAGAGCAATGAAGAACAGATAATAAGTTTAAAGCAAGCAGAACTGGATAGGCAGGCAGAGCAATACCGTGAAGAATTCTCCAGATTAAGAGTGTTAGCCTCAACAGGCACAATGATAAATGTATTCATTCATGAAATTCAGGCATTAATTGGCGATATGCAAATGATGCAGAGCCACTTCACTGCTCTCTCTGGATACGCTCCCGCCGATGAAAGAGAATTTTACGAAAAAGATTTAGTGATTTTCGATGATCGAATTGACATGATCAACCAGTTCGGACTGTTTAGGCCTTACATTAGGTCAAGAAAGCAAGCGCCTGAAATGAAAATGTGGGTCATAAAGCCTGTTGTCGAGCAGGTAGTTTCACCATTTAAATGGCAATTAAGGGATAGGGGCATTGAGTGGACAAACTCGATTCCTGAGACATTAAGGACGCCACATATGTTCCATTCAGAACTGGTGTCCATTTTCCAAAACCTACTATCTAATTCGATAAAAGCAGTTTCAGGGACTCCTGATCGGCGGATTGCAATAGTCGGGGCAGATACAGGAGATAACCTCGTGATCAAATTCCTGGATTCTGGAAAGGGTATAGATAAAGAGCGATGGAAGGAAGTGTTTAAGCCATTTGTGGAGTCGACTCAGAGCCAGATGCTTTTCAGGGTTCGGGAACTGGTTTGGGCTTGAAATTAGTCCGGGATTTTGTTCAGGCGTATGAGGGGAGGGTGCGAGTTATTGATCCTCCGGAGAATTGGAAAACTTGTATTGAGATCTCCTTACCTCTGGTGTAAACATGCATTTGAAAGTTTTGTACCATTGACGATGATAAACGTGATCTGGAGCGATGTTCACGAATTATTGAAATGAGGGGATCAAAAGATTGTCAGTTTGAGTTTGACCTCCGCGTATCCTCTTCTCTTGCCGGACAATGGGATTGTTTTGCGGATGAGACGTATGATCTGATAATTGCAGATTTTGACTTCTCAAAAGTTGATGAAGATAACAAAGTATTAGGCATGAACGGTATTGCCTTGTCAAATCTGTTAAGGCAACACTTATTCTGAATGTCCGATTGTTCTTATGACCCGGCCAGATGTCTTTGATTTCGACACCTACCGGAACTCGGGTATTCAGGATGCAGAACTGCATCCTTAGATGAACCATCTATAAAAATGATTTATTACCATCTGCCGGTAAGACTGTAAGTCTGCTGGTCGAGCTTAGTTCAAGGGTATGAAACGCTACGGTCGTGTGAACCTAGGAACTGGGATGCTTTGTATGATGTTTTGGGTGCTCCCGATAGTTCTCACGATGATTTGAAATTATCCTATCCCACAGACCAGTTAATGAAAGGGGCTACATGGGCCGTCTTCACCACTGCAAAATGGATTAGGAACGTTCTGATGAAGTATCCTGGCATCCTCTATGATGAAATTCATGCGGCCACGTTCCTTGGGATTCAGTTGATTCATTCCAGGGGGGTCATGTTCAGGAATTCTTGAGGCCAGCAAGATATTCAGGAGTCTTTTCACAGGAAAAGATGCTTTGGTGGAAATCTAGACTTACTGACCTGGCAACAGCTGATATGATTGAAGATGAGGCGTTTTTGTCTTTGCGAAAAGGCTTCCCCATGTATTGGAACAGAACGAGAAACGCGAGCTTAAGCCCTGCCCTCTGTAATTCAAGTAGTAATACTCCCGCGGACTATGTTTGCTGCATTTGTAACGAGCCCGTGATGATTAAATACTCAATGCGGTATTATCCCGACAATCGACCTTCTGTAATGGATGAGGCACGAGTCTCATTTAAAGCCATACAAACATCAAATGATGTTAGATTTTCGCTCTTCGATTCATTGGGGCTGGAAATAATCAAGGAGAAATGTCTGAATAGAAGGTTGTTTGAAAGGGAGCAATGACCACACTATGACTCAAATCGCGGATTACAATGATGGGTTACAGTATTTGTTCGCTTACGAAGAGAGCCGAAAATATATAGATGACGAGTCATTAATTAACCTGCCTTGGTGCTGTGCAAATAAGGATCGGAATACAGGCACAATGACCTGGAAAATGAAAATTTCTGAAGAAAATCCATTTAAAGTTAAAATTAAGGGGCATCAGGCCATTACAGAAATCGAGATCTCCCTTTACATCGAGGCAGAAGAGGCCGAATATCTGAAAATACGTCGGTTCAATGTTCAACTTAAACTCTGGTCGGACAAGGTTGATCATTGGTATCGCCCAGAGTTTGATTCTACACAGATTCCTCAGAAAGTGACAGACCGCGGACTGCAAAAAAGAGTGATGTTAAGATTTCATTATGATATCAGAAAGAAGAAAGTGTTCTCACCAGAACCATATTTTCATTTCCATGTGGGTGGAAGGCAATCTCTAGATGAAAACTGTTGGATTCCTAGGGCTATAAAAGAGCCTAGAATTCCATCCCCTCCTCTGGACATTGTTTTACTACTGGAGTATATCTTTGTCAATTACTATAGCAAAGAGACCGAACAACTACGAAGTACACCTAAGTAGGTTAGGATGCGTACGCCGGAGCCAAGACTTGTTCCAGAAACGGTACTTCCTGAAGTGTATGCAGTTCCTTGAAGATACTGAAAATACGCTGCTCGAGAACTCACTACATTATAAGTTAAAGCGCAATTAGTCACGAGTTACGAGTAATTAGAGTTCTGTATAAATATTTACCAAAGAGACTAATTTTTTGATCAAGCACATCGCCATACCACGTACCATTTTGTATTGCAAAATCTCCAATCTGCTCGATCAAATCAAGATTTGGCAGTGGCAACTTTCTAATGTCCGTGACATTCACCTGCGTATTCCCACTTATCATTCGATAATATCTGTCAATTACTGATGAGTTAAGCAATGCAGTAATTCCGAGGATTATATTAGTCTCAATGTCACCCTCGATTCCATAAATATAGTTCAGGTGGTTTTCAAACCCAAGGTGAGTGTATTCTGAAAAGTTTTCTTTAAATAAGGGTGATGCAGTGATCCTTTTACTCTGACACTTTGATGAAAACCTTTTGATGAGTATATAGTCGTTGTTTGGGACTAAAAGTGATTCAGTCCTAATAATTTTAAGAATTGCCTGTCGTTTTCTATAGTTTTCGATAGGCCAGCTCACTCCGGTCAGACCGCAGTGTTTCATCCATAATAACGGCACCCATTCTTTTGATGATGAGTTATCGACTAAATACTCTGCCACTCTAAAATCCACTACTTTTCCTGTAGAAACACCCATTCCAAAATCTTTTAGATCGTTTTCCCACGAATCTACAACTTCAAGAATATTGAGATCATCTGGTGAATTTGGGATTCTTATGTAGGAATGTGCGTTTTGCGTCACTATAACGTCTTTAGGTTGCGCGTACAATGTCTTGATATCAGAGAATCGGCTATCTAACGAGCTGGTCACTAGAATCTTGCCTTGGCTATTATTTTTAGTTCCATTAAAAATTATTACTTCTTGTTCTACCTTATCGTCACTAAACACCTTTGTGCGTGACTTAAAGATATGGATTGCTTTTAGGGATGAGTTATGAATGAACCACTCCCTGACTTTTTTATAATACAAACCTGAGCAAAAACTTCTGGGAGTGATAAAAACAAATTCTCCGCCGTTCTTTAGCATGCTCGCTGATAATACCATGAATAGTGAGTAAATGTTAGGCTGTCCCTCAACGAAGGTCTCCAATAGACGAGAATACCTAGATGTTGCTTTAAGTTTGTAATAGGGTGGATTTGCTATTACTATGCTATAACGGTCATGTTCTTCAAGAGGCCATAATGCATCCGACTGTACGTAATGTGAATTGTTGAGAATAAAGTCCATGTTTCTAACAGTGATAGTAGCATCATGCCCTAATTGTATAAGTTTTGTCTCAAAATCGTGAGTGGTACTTTTCAAGTATGGGGTAAGTTTTTCATCAATTTCCCAGGCGTCGATGGTGATGCTGATCGGGTCTTGAATTTCATTGGCAATTCTATTGCAGAGAGCGGCAAGTAATACTCCTGTGCCCGCTCCAGGGTCTAATATCTTTAATTGCTCTTTATTGATGTCGACCAAACTGGCCATGTGCGTTGCAATGCTAACAGGTGTGAAAAACTGGCCACAACGTTTGCGGTTGACGTTACTGTTTGTATTTGTATATTCACTTGCATAGTGGTAGGAGTTATCAAGGATCTTCTGCGCTGTTTGCTCCATAAAATACCACTATCTCTTCCTAGTGTCGCTCAAAATTCAGTATAACTTATTAATCTGCCATTTCCGCAGATTTGATCATCTTAAATATGGGCAACGGTATCACTTAAAGATTTGCTTCTGATTTTTGGAAAATCTTCTCTTATTTGACAGCTCCTTGAACTTTAGTGTGATCGGTTTCTCTGAATACTAAACTCCTATGACCCACGATTGAAGCATTGGATAGTCACCTGCAGGTACCCATCTGTCCCAATGGAGGATTGCGGCGGGGAGGAGAAATGGGTTTGATGCTCCACAAGGGATGATATCTACTTTTTTGAAGATTTTCCTGATATTTCCTTCAACGTGCCCTTAATTTCAGAAAGTTCTTCAAATATCTCATTAAACTCCTTCTGTGAATCACTTATATGGAGTGAGGCGTAAAACATCGCCGTGCTCAGGCCGATTGATACGAAATACGCATCCAATTGTGAAAACTGGTGAGTCGACGTAACTGCGGAGGCCTATTTGGTCTATAGCTAGCATCTCTAATATTTTTGATGATAACGGTTTTACTAAAAGGCATCCGCCAATAATTGCTAGAATTGTACTAATGACGCAGAATACTAAAATTAGCCTTTGAGCCTTCTTTTGACTTTTAAGTCTTTTCGTAGTTTTCAGTGTATCTGGACTACCTTTTGAGGACTCAACCAATTTCGGTGTAATTTTGCTGTAAATTATTATAAGAAAGAGGCCTGTTGCAATCATGAGCAAGACGCTAAAAATCAACTGAAAGCCGAGAATGTTGTCTTTGGTCATTTCAAAAGCAATTATTTCAGATAGCGCAACAGCGAGGAAATAAACCACTGCAAGAATTGCGATTTCCCCAATCTCCGAGGCGCCCTCGTCCCGTCCCATTGAATAGAGTTCTTCTTCAAATGCTGAAAACCCTTTCCAAGCGTTTTTTGAAACCTGGAATAGATTTACCTAAATAATGCCTCCCCCTCCTACAGCAGCCTCCCCTACCTCTTCGCCGGCTGTGCCCTGGTCGGGCTGCTCGTCATCTCCTCGGCGCATACGTGCTCAGCCCCGGGGAGGCGAACCCGCCCCTCTCCTTCGCCCCTCCGGCGAGATACGTCGGGAACGTTTTCCCTCTCATCGTGGAAAACTGACTGTAAAATGCATATCGCCCTGATACCCGCCCTCACCCCCGTTCCCTCCGTGCTTCCAGCGCCTCGATCTCTTCGAGCGTCCTCGCCTCACCCACCCGGTCGCCGACCTCCCGTGCGACCGCGAGGCTTTCATGGTAGCAGTCCAGCGCCTCGCCGTACCGGTCCGTCTCCGCATACACCTTCCCGATGCTGCGGAGGAGAGCCGCTTCGGCAGGTCGATCTCCCAGATCCCGGTAGATCCGGCGGCTTCGCGTGTACGACGCCAGCGCGGCATCGTAGTCTTCCAGGCGGAGAGTACGCGTCCCCCAGGGAACAGAGTGCGCCCGCTTCCCCCTGCCGGTCGCCGGCCTGCGAATACTTCTCAAGACTCTGTGCTATCAGCTCGAGCGCCCTGGCGTACCGGAAGGTCGATAAGTAATATTTTCCTTTTTCGAGCAGCATCTTGGCTTCGCCGCTCGTATCCTTGATCTTTTCGGCGAGCTCGACCTGATCTCGTATCTGCGATGTGAAAGAATCGATGACTTTCACGATGAGGTCATAATGTGTCCCCTTCAGACGATGGGATACCGCAGATTGAGTTTTGCCGATCTTTTCTGCGATCTCCTTTTGCGTGAGCCCTTCCAACGTCAGCATCACGGTTTCTGCTTGTCTCTTTGTATATCCATTGATAGTGTTATCCACGGCAGCGCAAAAAATCGGCAAAAAAGCATTCGACTTCTTCCCAGGGCGTTTTTACAGTCAGGTTTTGCCCGGCCTTTTTCATCTGATCCAGTTCGAGACCCGAAAGGCTGAAACGCCTCTCCGTCGCCCTCGCCGGCCGAACCGTCTTTCGGCAGGTAATTGACGGTTCCGATCCCAACCGCAATTCTTGCATCCAGCCGGGTTTTGGTATTATCGGGATCAAGCCCGGAGATGAGCTTGAGGCGTAAGAGGATGGCATCCTTCAATGCAGTCTTCAGGCTTTGAAGAAACTCCCTGAAAACTGTCCCCACGGAATATCGAAAACGGCACGGCGTACTCTTTTCCGATCTCTGCCAACGTATTCTTCAAGTGGCGGATACATTCTTCACCGCATGCTTTTTTGATCTCTCTGGATTGGATTACATCGCCGGTGAGAACAGCATACATTTTTCTTCCCGTCATGACATCATTGCCTTCTTCAAAGGTTCCTTTCTTGCGATAAGATATGAATGTATTTATTCATGTTTTGAGAATATTAATATTATAGTTCATAGTATGGAAGTATGAGTAATTTTAATCATAAGAATGGGATATGAATAAATTTGTTCATATCTGTAATATATGTGTGTCTTAGTTCATATTTTTAGATTATGAGGGAATATTCATACCTTTCAGATGAGGTTCTGTAGCGGCTCGTTCTTGCGGTAAAGATGGATACGGTTTCGTATTATTTAGAGGCTGCGGATAGCATGCTCAAATTCAGCGATCTTCCGGTTAACAGATCGAAATCTGGATAGACCCCTCTAGAGCATTTGAAAGAATTCTGATAGATATTGTATTATTTTCTCAATCCCCCCCAGATTGATTAGGTAATTGGATGTCGCTCCTATAAAAACGGCAATCGCGAAGCTTAACAGTGTTCCTAAAATGATATATTCCGATCTCTTCGAATCGTTAATTCTGAAAAGTCCTTTTGCTGCTACAAGGAATCCAATTGCTGTGTAGTCGTTTACGAGGATAAAAATCAATATCAGAATACGCTCTACATATCCGATCAAGCGGCCGGCGTTGTCTAAGCTGCCTTCTTGCGTAGTGTCCACATCTTTTCGCCAGAGCTGAGTGATTCTATTGACGAGTATCCCGCTAGGCCAGAGAATCAGAAGGAATGCAATAATCGCAATCCATATTTTGATTATCTCAACTGGACTTCCAAAGGGATATGGGATTGGGATGTGTGGATAGAGCAGTACCAAAACGATGAGTAGAACAAACCCGTGGGCGATCTGGTCGATGAAAAATATATGGATGGGTTCATCTTCAATTTCTACTTCATGCTCTCCCTGCTCTTCCTTATCCTCCTGATCTTTCTCATCGTCGTGATCGCCCTTACAATTTACTTTCTTTCGGAGGTTTGCCATCCAGTGGGACTTCAACCCGTCTATGACGAAGTGCGATGCCGTGACGAGGATAAATGCGTATAGGAAGGTAATCCATAATTGCGGAAGGAACTCCGGAAGAGATGATGGATGTTTTAAGATCAGTATGAAGTTCCAAAGGTTGGCAAAAAGAAACGTCAATACCCCGGCTACAATGGCATGACATATCAGGCACTTGGAGTGCCAACCATTATTGAACCGGTTTTTAACCCAGGCATCTGGCTGGAAAACAAAATCGGTCAAGATATGGGCGAGAATTAGGCGAAGGAACAACTCGATGCCATAAGGTATTAACGTTTCAGTCAAGCAATTGTTATTCTGAACTCCCACCACATTATTTATTCTATTCTTTCTAGGGAGGCTCCGCCCCGTTTGAGCGATAACCTCAATGGCAATCTGCTTTGAGAGAATCTATCAGTTCTGAGGAAAAAACCGTATTGTCATGTCCCCCCTCTCCCGTAGCAGTCTCCCGCACCTGATCGCCGGCTGCACCCTGGTCGGGCTGCTCGTCATCTCTTCGGTGTATGCCAGGAGCCCCGGAGAGGTGAGCCTGAACGTATCCTTCGACCCGCCCGGGGGATACATCGGGGAGGGCAGCCCGAAAATCCCGAACAAATAATGCGCGTCTCCCGCAAGCAATCCCCGACTCCCTCCCTCCCCGGGCAATCCCGCACGTCACCATCAAGTAACGTTCATATAGCCGCTCTTTTCACTTCTCCTCCGCTCCCCGAACCTTTTTAACCCCCATCTCCCCACGCTGAAACAAGCGATGCACGACAACGGCTCGCTCCTTCGGAGGGCGCCGGTGCACCGCGAACTACAGCAGCGAGGTAACGCATGAAACCGAAACCAGAATCCATACCCCGGGACACGATCAAAGCCCCCGGAAAGCACCGGGGCACCCGCGTCCCGGCCGAATCGAAAAGAGAACAGAACAGAATCCGTGGCGGCAGCCAGGCACAACCACATGTTTCCAGCACCAGGATGCACCGGACCGCCACCGAGAGAAGCATCGCCACCCGGGGAGCGTGCCCGCGATGAGTCACGGCGGGCAGACACCGCGGAAGGTGCCGCTCTACCTCATCGCCCAGGTGGTCGCGGCCGAGGTCGCCCGGCACAAACGGGCGCTCCGCGAGATCCACGTCACCTGCACGGCCGGGCACTACTACGCGGTCACCGTCCTTACCGCCGGAGGGGATACCCATGCCTGAGCCGGGAACGCTCGCCTACGGCAGCGGCGGCACCCTCCACATCGCGGTGGATGCCGAGCACTACCGGATCGAGCCTGAGGATGTCAAACACCTGCTCTTCTCGGGCAGGGTGGTGCCGGTCGTGCAGGACCGCGTCATCCCGGACGGCGGCACGCCGATGGGCAGGACGACGATCGAGGGGCACGCGACGGTAAACTGCACCGGCAAAGCCGTGGCGCTCCACACCCGTGCGGGGTCGTTCATCATCCCGCTCGTCAGCGTCCAGCGGGTGGCACGGGGGGAGGCGGTCAGCGTTCCGCTCTTCCCCCTCGTCCCGGGGGTGACAGAGTGAGCGACGCGATTATCGAGGCGGTGCAGGTCATCGCCCCGGAGGGCGTGGTGGAGGTGCGGGCGCTCGCCGAGAGTGCCGTTCACTCCGGCTACTTCGACGACCGCAGCGAACTCGCCGCACGGGCGGAGGTGCTCGACGCCGACCCGGAGGTCGGGGGGATCTACGTCACCCTCAACCCCGTGAACCCGGCGCTTCTCGCCCGGCGGGCGAACCGGATCAAGCTGCGCCTCGGTAAGAAAGACGCGACGACGAGCCGATGCCGATATTACGAGAAGGCGGTGGCTGCCGGTCGACATCGACCCGGTGCGGCCAAGCGGCGTCTCGTCGACCGATGCGGAGCACGATCTCGCGCTCGCGACGGCGGATCGGATCGTCGCCTGGCTCAGCGAGCAGGGGTTCCCGGCGCCGGTGCGGGCCGACTCGGGGAACGGCGCCCACCTCCTCTACCGGGTCGACCTCCCGAACGACGAGGTAGCGACCGGGCTCGTGAAGGGCTGCCTCGCGACCCTCGACGTTCTCTTCTCGAACGAGAAAGTCACCGTCGATACCGCGAACCACAACGCCGCCCGGATCTGGAAACTCTACGGCACCGTCTCGAGGAAGGGCGACAACACGGCGGAGCGGCCGCACCGCCGGTCAAGGCTCCTCACGGTTCCTGACGAGATTGGCCTTGTTCCCGTGGAGCGACTCGCCCATCTCGCCGGGCTGCTCCCGGCGGATGAGCCGCCAGCGCCGAAGAAGGGCGGGGGGATCGACCTCGCCGCCTGGCTCCCCGATCACGGGATCGCCGTCCGGTCGGCGAAACCCTACCGGGGCGGCACGCTCTACACCCTCGAGGACTGCCCGTTCTCCTCTGCCCACAAGGACGGCGCGTTCGCCATCCAGTTTGCGAGCGGCGCGATCTTCGCCGGCTGCCACCACCAGAGCTGTGGCAGCGGCACGCAGCGCTGGCCGGAGCTTCGGGCACGCTACGAGCAGCGGGAGCCGAAGCGAAAGGAGGAGATATCCAATCCCCCTTCTCCCCCGGCCGAGTACCGCCAGCGGGCGATGGAGATTCTGGAGAATGGCGACCCGCTGGCATTCCTGCTCGACACCTTCACCAGAACCCACGTTGGCGATCGAATCGTCGCCGAATGCCTGATCATGTCGCTCGCCTCCCAGAGCATCGAGAACACGAGCGGGCTGCACGTCGCCATCTCCGGCAACTCCGGCAAGGGCAAAACGCATGCCTGCAACGCGATGCTCAACCTCGTCCCCGAAGAGTACCGGTTGAAGGGCACGGTCTCAAACAAAGCCCTGTTTTATCACGACTCGCTGAGATCGGGCACGGTGCTCCTCTTCGACGATGTCTCGCTCTCGGACGATCTGCAGGAACTTTTAAAGTCGGCGACCGCCAATTTCAGGGAGCCCATCGAACACCGGACGCTCACCGCCGACCGGCGGCTTCGGGTCTGCACCATTCCCGAGCGGTGCGTCTGGTGGCTCGCGAAGGTCGAGAGCGTCGGCGACGACCAGGTGATGAACCGGATGCTCACGGTCTGGATCGACGACTCGAAGGAGCAGGACATCGCGGTCCTGGAGCATGTGAAAAAGGTCGAGGCGCGGTCACCGGATACATGCGGAGAAGACGTTGACGTGCTGGTCTGCCGGGCGCTGTGGGAGATTCTCAAGGGGCAGCAGTTCCATATCCACATCCCGTTTTCACCTCGCATCCACTTCTCGAACGCCGCAAACCGCAGGAACCCCGCGATGCTCTTTGACCTTATCAAGTGTCACGCCCTGCTGCACTTCCGCCGGCGGGAGCGGGACGACCACGGGAGTCTTATCGCCACCCGGCAGGATTTTGCGTATGCCCGGCAGCTCTTCATCGCCATCAACGGGGAAGTCGGCGGGCAGGAGACGAAGCAGACCCGCAACGAGGCTGCTGCCCTTGCGACCGTTGCGAAGATGGGCATTGCGGTCTTCACCATCAGGCAGCTGCAGGATACCCTCGGCCTCTCGTATCACCAGACCTACCGGCTCCTGCACGGCTACACCAACAGCAAGGCGACCTATACCGGCATTCTGGACAAGTGCCCGGCGGTGAGTCTCATCGACGCGACGGTGGTGGAGGAACTGTACGGCCTTGAACTCAAGCGGCGGGAACAGTACTTCTCATTCGATTACGAGATATACCGCCAGTGGTCGGCGAGGGCGGAGGTCTGGATTGCGGAAGAGGACGGTGCAACCGGGAACCGGGACGATCCCGGCTCTGACGTTTGCACCTTTGCACCCCGTTTGCACCCGAAAATTGGAAAAAGTGCAAATCAGAAAAACGTCGTTTCCAGGGTTTATTCTTGCAATGAAGTACAGTACAAAGAAACATGTACAGGTACTCCTGTAATTGTGCACCCATCCGGGGAACCACAGAACCTACCCGACGATGCGGGTAGTGGGTGCAGCGATGGCTGTGAATCCCGGATGAGTGCAAACGTCGATGATATTCGGGCGCCACAACCGTCTTTTCCGTATAAAACGCCTGAGCGCCGAGTGTCCGATTGCACGCCCGGGTGCAAAGGTGTGCAAACGGGTGCAAACGTGCAATCGAAGACCGGGAAAGTCCTGCCCCTGCCCGGTCTGCTCGACCATCGCACGTTCGAGCGGGCACGCGTGGATCTCGGCCGGTGCACGATCTGCGACACCGCAAAAGCGGTCTATCACTCACGCGAGGCGCGGGCGAGTATCTGCCAGGGGTGCTATGCACGGCTTGTGCGGGAGTGGAACCGGGAGGAGGGGGTGCGGTGATCCCCTTCGCCCCTTCTGCAGGATCCGGTCTGTTAAGTACCTGCGCCGCACCATATCTGGTACTTATGAATGCACAACTGGTATTCATCGTACTACCTCTTGTCATTCTGGCGATAATCGCACTGCTTGTCGTATTTGTCAGCAAGCGTGGAAAGGGGAAAAACCTTTCAAAATTGGCCATTCTGGCATTTGTGCTCATTATTTCCGGAATCGTCTTTGGCGATGACAGGTTAATCGGCTATGGTTTGATCGGTGCCGGTATTCTTCTTGCGGTCATCGATATCATCGTAAAACTCAGAGAGCAAGAGGAGCAATAACCAGCAGGTACGGACGGGATCTTCTGTCTGGAAGGAAAAGGTCACGAACACCGGTGCTGCGAGTCGATACGGGAAAATATCTGAAGAGCGGTATGAACCGCTATCCATGCGGGATGTGAGCCTACCCTAACCCCGGCACCGCCACGATCCCGCCGGCAAGCCCGCTGCTCACGTTCCCCGGTCTGCTCCTTCATCTCCGGATGACCTCTCGCTCACCGACGCGATGGGCCTCGCCCGGCACGTCCTCGGCATGCCGGGCTATGAGGTTCTGCACGGAGCACCCAATCCCTTTTTCCCATCCACACGAATGCCGGTGGGTGCCCATACTGTCCATGTCCTGCGAGGAATCGAGCTGATTTTGAACCTTCGCCTGTTTTCCCGGCGAAAGGATAAGCAGATATTTTAATACCTGCCCGGTCCGATTCTGGATAGGCTGATCACCATGGATACGAAGTATTTCACCGTACACGACGGCAGAACTCTTGCATACAGCGAATTCGGAGATCCTGACGGGGTACCTGTTTTTCACGCGCATGGCGGCCCGGGTTCGAGACTTGAAGGTAAAATTTTTGATAAAACTGCGGAAGAACGGGGATACCGGTTTATTGTAACCGACAGACCCGGCATGGGGGAGTCTACGTATCTGGAGGGACGAAGGCTCCTTGACTATCCGAACGACATCTCAGAACTTGCCGATGCCCTGAATATCGATACGTTCGGCGTTACCGGCTGGTCGGGGGGAGGTGCGCATACAACGGTCTGTGCCTATGCGATCCCGGAGAGACTGCTCTTCAATATGAGCTTCGCAGGCTACACCAACTTTGCAGAGATGCCCGGTGCGGAGAAGTACCTTAAGTCCAGGATGGACCAGACATCCGTCGCCCTTTCCAAAACCCATCCGCGCATGTTCAGGTTCTTCTTTGATCTGATGCAGGTGAGTGAGCGGCTGATGCCGGACGCCTACTATAAGGCACTCATAAAGGAGCTCTGCGACGCCGATAAGGAGATTGCCGCTGATCCACACTTCAAAGAGGTATTCATGGAGGAGGAAGGCGAGGCATTCCGGCAGGGAAGCCGGGGGGTGACGACCGATGCCGCGGTTCACTACGTGGACTGGGGGTTCAGCCTCGCGGAGATATCCTGCAAGATCCACGTATTCCACGGCACTGAAGACTTCATGGTCCCGATCGAGTATGCACGCAATATCGCCGAACACGTGCCGCGGTGCGAGCTTCACGTGCTGGAGGGGGAAGGACACCTGTTCCCCTTTAAGTACCAGGATCTCATCTTCGATACGGCCGACAGGGAGATCGGACGGGTTTCCTGAGCGTAAACCCGCCTGAACCGGAATTCGGGTGACACTATGCGGCAGTTCCTTCAAAAGCCTTCGGGGATCGAATGGAATGCCGCAGTACGCTTTTAAAGAAGAGCACCGATATCCTTACCTATGACCATTTGCCGACGCCGCACTCTCCGCACGCTGACCCTCTGCCTGCTCCTGCTCGTCATCGTCGAAGGGGGAGCGGCGCTGACCATCGAGTCGAGCAAGGGGAGCGTCGTCCACGGCAACAATTTCGTCGTGACCATTGCCGGCGGGCCGGACACGACCTACTCCCTCTACGTCAACGACGCCGGTCTCGCGAGCGGGGAACAGTATCCCCTGATCGCGCCCGGTCAGTCCGGTGTCGTCACCGGCACCGGCGTCCCGGCCGACGAGGCTCTCGACTTCCCGTATACGCGGGCGAACCTGACCACCACCGCTGCCGGAACCCGCACGGTGCAGTTCAACACCTCCCATGCCACCGAGCCACGGAGCTTCACGATCACGGTCGTCGACCTGGCCGATACCGCCGTATTCGACACGGTCACGGTAGCGGTGACGCGGGGAGCGGTCACTCTGACCGCATCCGGCACCGGCGTCTACTACGTCGGCGAGGAGATCACGATCGGCGGCGCCAACACCGACAACACGACCACCTTCCTCTTCCTCACCGGCCGTGACCTCCCGGCCAACGGCGCCGGGCTCAACGACATCACCACGCCCGTCGTCGACGGCGAGGGCGGCACCTTCGTCAAAGTCGATGTCGAGAGCGACCAGACCTGGGAGTACGTCTGGGATACCGCAAGCGTGAGTAAAGCCCTGAAGTCCGGCACCTATACCATCTACGGCCTCTCCGCCCCGCGGGACAAGGCTCACATCTCCTCTGCAGCGTACGCCACCTCCTCCATCGTCCTCAAGGCTCCCATCGTCACGGCAACCCCGGGCTCGAACGCCGTTGCCAGGGGCGACAATCTGACGATCTCCGGATATGCGGAGTTCCAGCAGAAAAACGTCTATGTCTGGATCTTCAGCGACGGCTGCTGGGTCCTCGGCGATCCGGTCGGTGTGACGTGGATGGATGGTTATGCATACGTGCTCGCAGGTGCGGAGACGCTGAAGTTCTCCTCCGAAGAGTGCTACATCATAGTCCAGAACCCCGGCGGGGACGGGCTGCAGGACGTCTCCGGGATCAACGCTACCTGGATCCGCGACGCCGGGGGCAACGAGGTCGATCTCGGCATCCGGACGCTCCCGGACGCCGCAAACACCCTCGTGAACGCGCTTAACGCGCCCGAGGCCGACGACACCTATACTCGGCTGACCCTGCCCGTTGAGGAGCCCTGGATTGCGATCGACGCCGTCGGCGACCGGGGCGTCGGCAGCACCTTCACGCTCTCCGGCACCACGAACCTCGTCGCCGGTGACGTACTGTCGGTGAACGTGACGGATGCGTCTTCCGCGCCGGTCTTCCGCGGGCAGGCCGTTGTGAAATACGAGGTACGCAAAGCCGAACAATTCCTGGTCGGCCAGACTCGATACCACCGGTCTTGCGGAGGGCGAATATACCGTCACGGTCGACTATCCGGCTACGGGAACCGGTCAGACGACCACGTTCTCCCTCGTCCCGCCCGGCCTCGTCGTGAACGCTCCGGCAGCGAACCCTGCGGTTATTGTTCAGAACACCGACGGGACCCACATGTGGGGTGAGACCGCCGTGCTCTCGGTGACGGCGACCGGGGCGGGCATCGCGTCGGTGACGGTGAATCTCTCAAGCATCGGCGGCTCCGCGGCGACGCCGATGACCGACGCCGGGGACGATACCTGGACGGCGACCGTCTCGAGCGCTGTCCCCTCGCCGTTCGAGGACGGCGCCTACCGGCCGGTGCTCCTCGCTGTGAACGTGACCGGTGTAGACGGCGTCAGCGACACCTCGGTCTCCATCCCGCTCACGGTCGTGAAGAACGGGGATGCGAACCTGGATAACCGGGTCACGCTCTACGACGCCGTCTACATCGCCCGGCACTCCCTCTATATCGGGGGCTACCCGATGACGGAGAGCGTCGGAATGGTCTGCGGAAATTACTACTTTTCGATGCAGGATGCGGCCTACCTCGCCCGGCATCTCCTCGGACTTCCCGGCTACGAAATCCTGCACTGAACCACAATCCTTTTTCCCATCCGCACGAACCCCGCCGCATCTCCCTGCCGTGAGATCGCTCACCCGCCGGAGACGCATGGAAAAATAGTTCTACCATATAACGACAATGTACGGTAGATGGAAAACGGGATGCGGGATAAGGCGCGGAGCGTTCTGAAACAGATCCTCACGGCGGCGGCATACGACGTGGAGGATGTGAGCGATCCGCTGGACCTCTCGGCCATCGGAGACGAGGACGTTTTAATCGTGCTCTGCTCCGACGACCCGGATCAGATAGACGAGTTCGACCGGACGACCTACAACCTCGGCGTCGATGGGGAGAACCTCGTCTGCAGAAAACTTCTCTTCACGCTCGACGAGACCGTGCAGGCGGGGAACTGTATCCGCTGGGGCTCCGACGAGTTTGCGAAGTACGCCGGAGAAGCGGCACGGGCGCACCTCCTCGGTCGAAGGCTCGCGCTCGACCTTGCGGCACCCGAACCGGCACAACCGAAGCGGGCGGAAACGGCGAAGGCCGCCCCGGAAGACGACGGACTCACGGGACCCGACCTGCTGCACCTTCCGATGCAGGTCAACGAGAAACGGGCGATCGGGATCGCCGGCGTGCAGGGCACGGTCAAATGCAAATTCATACCCCACTGGTACTACCGGTATGCGAGCACCGGCGAGCGGACGGTTAAGGATAGGCTGGTCTCGTTCGAGTCCGAGGGTGCGGGCGTCATCAACGGGATCAACGGCATACGGTCGGAGACGGATATGCGCGAGGCGGCCGTCTCGCCTGTACCCTTCGGTTCCGAGGTGCTCCAGCCCCGGATCCAGAAGAGTGACGCCGAAGAGCAGCTCGAAGCGGGAGATCGTCGAAAACCTGACCCAGCGGGTGCGGTTCCGGCAGGAGAAGGGCGACGCCATCTTCTACGAGGAGAAGACCCTGAAGCCCGACAAAAGCAACGTAACCGTCGATATGCTGCTCGTGTACGTCCCGGTCTGGCAGGTCCGGGGCGGGAGCAGGATCGTTGAGGTCAACGCCTTCAACGGGGAGATCCTCGCTATGCCCATGGACGAGGGCGTCGAGTTACTCTGAGACCATGATCGTCGTTATCGGTGGCGGGCCTGCCGGGCGCATTGCGGCGATGCGGCTTGCGGAGGCGGGCCGTGAGGTCAGGCTCGTCGAGAAGCGGGCGATCGGAGGGCAGTGCCTCCACGACCGGTGCATGGTCGTCTGCGCCCTCGCGGATGCCGCAAGGCTCGTCGAGCGCTCGCGAAAGATGCACGACCTCGGCATCTTCGACGCAGCGCCGCGGATCTCGTTCCCGGCGATGATGACCCGGATGCGCGAGATCCAGACGAAGATCGGCTCCGTCCTCGACGAGGAGACACGGCGCGCCGGTGTCGAGATCCTCTACGGTGCGGAAGGTCGCCTCGAGGGAGCGACGGTCTACATCGACGACGAACCCGCACCTGCGGAGGCCGTCATCGCGGCGACCGGCTCGCGAGCGGCACTCCCCGATATTCCCGGCGTCGACCTTCCCGGCGTCTACACCTACGAGACGCTCCGGGAGATCCCGATCTCCCCGCCCGGATGGCGATCGTCGGGGGAGGCACCGTCGCTGCGGAGTTCGCCCGGATCTTCCACGCGTTCGGCTCGGAGGTGCACCTGATCGCCAAGGACCTCGCTCTTAAAAGACCTGGACGAGCGGCTCCGCACCGCCGCACGCCGCGACCTCGCCGGGGTCGCCATCCACGAAGACGCCCGGGTGCTCTCGATCGAGGGCGGCGGGCGCGTCCGGTCGGTGGAGATGCGGACGGCGGACGGCGATACCGGACTCGAGGTCGACGCCGTCTTCCTCGCGACCGGCCTTACCCCCCGCTCCGAGCTCCTGCAGGGGCTCCGGAAAGACCCGCTCGGGAACGTGATCGTGGACGACCACATGCAGACGAGCGTGCCGGGCGTCTACGCCGCCGGCGACGTCATCGGCCCGCCCTACTTAACGCCGGTAGCCCGGCGGGAGGGGGCCGTCGCCGCCGACAACATCCTCGGGCGAAACGTCGCCATGGACTACGCCGCCGTCCCGCAGGCGCTCGAGCTCGGCTACGAGTTCGCCTCCGTATCGGTGCCGGGGGAGGAAGGGGTCACCCTCTCCTCGCCGGCTCCCGCAGGCCCGGGCTCGTTCTGGGACGTCGCGTCGGGCTGGACCGGGATGGCGCAGATCCGGGTCGACCCAGCCACCGGCCGGATCGTCGGCGCTGCAGCGGCGGCACCGGGAGCCTCGCTCCTGATCTCCTACCTCGGCTTTCTGATGCGGCGGGGCATCACCGTCGACGACTTCGACGCCTTCGCCGAGATTCACCCGTCGACCGACGGGATCTACTGGCTCAGCCGCTACGCCGCGGAGCTGCTGCGAAAAGAGCGAGAAAAAGACCCCTGATACCCGGGGCTCAGAGGTTCCTGAACATCTGCCCGAACTGGGGCAGGAAATCTTTTTTCCGGGACATAACGCCCTCGAGGCGCACCGGCTGGTCGCGAAGGGCGAGTTTCGTGAGGCAGGCGTCCTCGCCGGCGGCGAAGAGATCGCTCGCGTTCGCAAAGACGTTCGTAAAGAGCACGAGGAAACAGTCGGTGCCGGTAGCGCTCCGGAGCCGCTCCAGGCTCTGCCGGATCAGGTCCCCGTTCTGCTCCGGGTACTCGAAGGTCGAGACCATCACCTGCGCGATCATCACGCTCTTCCCGAAGAGGTTGTAGCGTTTCATATCCCGGGTGAGGAGCTCCTCCGGCGACATCGACCCGAGCTCCATCCCCTTCCCGACCAGCTCGGTGCCGAACGCGACCGGATCGATCCCGGTAAGGTCGGCGAGGTACCGGGCCGCCCGCGTATCTGCGGGAGTGGTCGTGGAGAGCTTCATCACCATCGTATCGGAGAGAATACCGGAGAGGAGCAGACCTGCCGCGGCAGGGGACGGCTCGCACCCCGCCTCGATGAACTTGTTGGTGATGATCGTCGAGGTCGACCCGACGGGGTCGTTGAGGAACTTCACCGGCTTTAGGGTCGATATGGCGCCGAGACGGTGGTGGTCGACGATCTCGAGGATATCCGCGGTCTCGATCCCGTCGACGGCCTGGGAGGTACTCGTTGTGGTCGAGCAGGATCACGGACTTCTGGACGGACTGCATCAGGGTCGTCCGCGAGACGAGCCCGATATGCTTCTCCCCTTCGCCGACGGCGCAGGCCGTCCTGAACTTCGAGTTGGAGACGACCTGCTTTGCGTACTCGAGCGAGTCCTCCATCCTGACGATGGGGAGATCGGTCTTCTCCATGATCATCTCCGCCGGGAGCGAGAGGCTGATCATCTTCCCGACCGAGAACGCGTCGAGCGTGGTCGCGAGCATCGAGACGCAGCGTGCCTGTGCCGCCTTGATCACCCGCTCGCCGACGGGCGCTCCTTCGGCGATGATCATCGCGGCGATCCCCGCCGATATCAGGGCGAGCTGGGCGGGTTCGTTATCCCCGACGATCGCGATGTCGTCCGGCGTCATACGGGAGAGGGTGACGTGCAATGCGTCGATGACGGTGTAGACCCGCCCTTCGCCGAGCGTCGGGCGCTCCGCGGTGATGATCCGGGCGTCGAGGATACGGGCGAGGGTCTCGAGTTTCATGGGGATGAGCGAGAGCTGCTCGCGGGGGTTCTTCCTGACGTACGACCGTGCGAGACCGTATTCGCTGACGAGACCGAGGAGCGTGCCCGCTTCATCGGTGATCGGCATATTCCGCATATCATAGGTGTCCATCATGGCGGCGACGTCGATCGTCGGCACGTCCGCTTGAGCGCTCCGGGTATCGAGCGGGATATCCGATACCGTCGGCTCGATGTTCGCGATATAGAACGGGGCCTTCGCGTCGAACGTCGAGAGTGCGAAGCGGGTCTCGGCGTTCACCTCGCCGCACCGGGCAGCGACGTATGTATCGGACTCCGTCTGGTTCAGGAGCTCCGCATAGCCGATGACACTGCAGATACTATCGGTATCCGGCTGCTTGTGTCCGATGATATAGATCGTGGTCAGTCGTATTCCTCCTCGCAAAATCTCCTTCGTATCGCCGGCCCCGGTGGGCGGCGGCAGCATCGTGGTATGTAGCTGGTAGGTTCTGCTCGCTCAAAAGATATTGCCCACCGTAGCCCCTCAGTATCCGGCGAGAAGGATTGCCATGATCCTTGATTCCGCACGCCGCAGGTGTTCGATAGCCGTGGCCTTGCTGACCCCGACCTCGTCTGCGAGCCCGGTGCCGCTGGTCTTCCGCGGATACTCGTAGTATCCGCAGCGTTTCGCGGCAAGGAGCACCCGGCGCTGCCGGTCGGTCAGCATCCCGAGGATATCGCGGCCGTCGTAGGTCACCGGCTGGAAGCTGACGTTCAGAACCTCCCCGTACGACTCCATCAGGCGGAGGAACTTCTGCAGGTTCTCCTCATCGCCGATGCAGCTGTAGACGACACGGTCCGGCGATTTTTTGATCGGCGTCGTCCAGATCAGGTCGAGGTCGAACGCCTGCATCTTCTGCCGGAAGAACTCGTCATGGACCTGGCCCCGGATAAGGCAGGTATGGATCGCTCCCTGCACCTTGACGACGTGCAGGATCTCCATGACCCCCGGGATGACAATATCCTCGATGGAGTACCCGTCGGCGACGGTGATCTCGCAGAGAACAAGTTTCAGCCCTTTCTCGAAGTCCACCTTCAGGATCTCGAGGAGCGAGACCGACTCGATCCGCTCGAAAGACGCGAGTCCACTCCTGCATCTGCTCCTGCAGTTCCGCCGGGGCGTCGGGGATGGTCAGTTGCGGGCGGAGTTCGACGATCAGCTTGCGCATGATCAGATGAGGGCGGCGGCGGTATATATTACCCGTACATGTACGGGGCAACGCTCATCTAGCCCGGCACCGAACTACTCCGTATGCGAAAGGATGAGGCCGCCCGCCCTCTCCGGTTTGCAAAAGGCTATCAGGCGATATGACATGGTGAAGGTTAGGAATACAGAGTGTGATCCGATGAACGACCTGACGGGAATAATGACTATCCGGGACGGCAGGCGAGCCCGGATGGCGGTTTTATGTATTGTCTGCGCCGCTCTTCTGCTGGCCGTCCCCGCGTGTGCGGGACCTGCGGACGTGACGGTGACATCCTTTACCCTTGACCCGCCGGTGCTGATGCGGGGGGATGAGGGTATTCTCACCGTAACCGTGCAGAATACCGGGCCTGATGCCGTGGCCATCAGCCACGCCCGCCTCTACGCCGACAAGGTTGTGGTGCTGAGCGACCCCTACCCCTCGGTCGGGGATATCGGTGCCGGGAACGCCAAACAGTTCGCCTTCACCGTCCGGGCGGACGCCCCCGACGGCACCTACTACCCGAAGTTCGTCCTCGAGTTCAGGGACGACGGCAGCCTCCGCTACCCGATACCGGTTCGGGTGGAGAGCACCGGGGTGCAGGCGGCGGTGGCTGCAGAGCCCGATACCTTCTCTGAAGGACGGGAGGCCGATGTAGCGGTGCAGGTAGGCAACCCCCGTTCGACCGCGGTGACCGGCGTCCGGATCGTTCCCGAAGGAACCGGCTTTACGGCGGTTCCCTCGAGCGCGTTTATCGGCACGCTCGAGCCCGACGGGGCTGCACGGGTGCTCTTCAACATCACCCCGCAGGAGCCGACGAACCTCACGTTCCGCGTGTTCTACCGGAACGGGCAGAACGCTCACGAGACCGTGCTGACGCTTCCGGTCGCCTTCGGGAGCGATAAGCGGCGTGCCGACCCTGTCCTGACGAATATCGAGGTGCTACAGGAGGGAAGCATCTACCGCGTCACCGGGGACGTGACCAATGCCGGCCTCGAGTCGGCACGGTCGGTGATCATCACGAGCGCCGACCCGGCCGTACCGACCGATCCGTACCGGGTCTACGTCGTCGGGACGCTCGATCCCGATGACTTCTCGAGTTTCGAGGTAACCTTCGGCACGATTGGCAACGTCTCGGAGGTGCCGCTGGTCGTCGAGTACCGTGACGAAGACGGCAACCTCTACACCGCGAGAAGCACGATCGCGCTCGAAAACAGCACGGCGACGGCGGGGGAGGGAGGCTCGCCGGTCGTTCCGATAGCGATCGTCGCGGTGGTGCTGATCGTGGCCGCCGGCGCGGGGTACTACCTCCTCCGGCGGAGACGCGGATGAACGGCGAACCCGTCATCAGGTTCGACGACGTCTCGAAGATATACCCGCTTCCCGGCGGCGACGTCGTCGCACTCGACCACGTCTCCCTCACCGTGGAGCCCGGCGAGTTCATTGCCATCATGGGGCCGTCCGGGTCGGGGAAGTCGACGCTCCTCAACCTGATGGGCTGCCTCGATGTCCCCACTCACGGCAGGATCTACATCAACGGCGAGGAGATCAGCCGCATGAGCGACGACGAGCTCACCCGGCTCCGGCGAAACCACATCGGGTTCATCTTCCAGCAGTTCAATCTCATTCCGCTCCTCTCCGCCTTCGAGAACGTCGAGTTCCCGATCATCCTTACCGAGAACCGGAGCGAGAGCCGGGAGCGGGCGCTCCAGGTACTCCGGTCGATGGACCTTGAAGAGGGGCTTTTTGCCCATAAACCGAGCGAGCTCTCGGGCGGCCAGCAGCAGCGAGTGGCGATAGCCCGGGCGCTCGTCAACGACCCCGAACTCCTGCTCTGCGACGAGCCGACCGGCAACCTCGATTCGAAGACCGGGACCGCCATCATGGATCTCCTCCGCAGTATGAACGCCGAAGGCAAGACCATCGTCATGGTCACCCACGACCCGAAGGTCGCCGGGTACGCTCACCGCCATATTCAGATCGTGGACGGCAGACTGGTATGATATTCTTCAATTTCGCGGCCAGGAACCTCCGAAGGCACTGGGTACGCTCCTCCCTCTCGATCATCGGGATCGTCATCGGTGTGATTGCGATAGCCTCCCTCGGGATCATGGGCAACAGCATCAACCTCCTCGTGGCAAACCTCATCACCGACGTCGGGGATACCGTCGTGATCACGCCGCACACCGCCGTCGGCGACACCTTTGCCGGCGACCCTCGAACGGCGGTCGACGTCTCCATCCCCGCCCGCCAGGTGGACGAGATCAGGCGGGTGACAAGCCCGCAACGGGTGATCCCGGTGTTGCAGGGCGCGGACGAGGTGGCGTTCGGCGGCGGCGAGAGCGGGTATGCCCAGATTCTCGGGCTTGACGCTGGGGACATCCCGGTCCTGCTCGATATCGAAGACGGGCAGTACCCGCGGCAGAACCAGCCGGGAGCGCTCGTCGGGACGTACCTTGCGGATGAATATGACATCGCGCCCGGCGCCCGGATCACGATCGGCGGCGAGGAGATCCGGGTGGCGGGGCTGCTCGCCGAGCGGGGATTTGCCGCCGACATCAACCCCGACTACGCGATCGTCGTGCCGTCCGACTGGTACCAGGGCCACTTCGGCACTGGGGACGAGTACTCGATGGTGATCATCCGGGTCGGCGACGTCGCCGAGATCGATACCGTGAAGAATGCCGTGGACGACCAGCTCAACCGGCACGAGAAGACGGTCGACATCTTCGACTCCCGGGAGTCTCTAAAACAGTACGAGGATATCTACCAGCAGATAACGACGTTCCTCGTCGGCATCGGGGGGATCTCCCTCCTCGTCGCCGCCGTGAACATCTTGAACGTCATGTACATATCGGTGACCGAACGCATCCATGAGATCGGCATCATGCGGAGCATCGGCGTCCTGCGGCGCGAAGTGCTCGTGATGTTCCTGTACGAGGCTGCAATCCTCGGCGTTATCGGGAGCGTCATCGGCGGCACCTTCAGCACCGTCGGCGGCTACTTCATCAGCGTCGCCGCGATCGAGGTTTTCACCGCCGGAACCACCTTCGGGGAGAACTTCACGGTCTTTAACCTGACCGCCGTGGGGTTCATCGTCGGCGGAATGCTCTTCGGGATCGCAACGAGTATCGTGGCCGGGTTCTACCCCGCCTGGAAGGCTGCACAGCAGCTGCCGATAGAGGCGATGCGCCATGACTGACGGCCATCGGGCGATCCTCTATAGCCTCGCGGTGCGGAACCTCGAGCGGCATAAAGTCCGCTCGGGCCTCGCCACGATCGGGATCATCATCGGCGTGATTGCGGTCGCCTCCCTCGGGATCATGGGCACCAGCCTCTCGGCGCTCGTCGGCGGGCTGGTCTCGGACGTGAGCGATACCGTGCTCGTCACCCCCCACCTCGCGGCATCCAGCGGCGACCCGTTCGACCCCAGGAACACGCTCGCCTCACGGATCTCGGACCGGGACGTGGCGCTGATAGAGCAGGCCGCCGGGCAGAACCGCGTCATTCCCATGATCCGGACCGCGGAACGGATAACGGTTGGCGATGAGGGCGGGTATACCCCGGTGTACGTGCTGCAGGCGGACGATATTCCCTTCCTGCTCGAGAAAGAGTCCGGGCTCTACCCGCAGACGACATCGTCGGGCGTGATGGTGGGCTCGCTCCTTGCCGATGAGTTCGACCTGCATTCGGGAAGCCGGATCGAGGTCGGCAATGAGAGCGTCCGCGTCGTCGGCATTGCCGCCGAGCGGGGGATGGGGATCGATATCAATCCCGATTACGCCGTCATCGTCACCGATGCGTGGTATGCCGAGCGGCACGGCGAGCAGGAGTACAGTCAGGTCGTGGTGAAGGTTGCCGACCTTGACGAGGTCGAGGGGGTGAAGGCCGCCATCGAACGGCAGCTCAACCGCAGGGAAGAGACGGTGGACGTCCTTGACTCGCGCGAGATTCTGGAGATCTACTACCAGACCTTCGACGCCATCAACGTCTTTCTCCTCGGCATCGGTGCGGTATCCCTCTTCGTCGCCAGCGTCTCCATCCTCAACGTGATGATCATCTCCGTCACCGAGCGGACGCGGGAGATCGGGCTGATGCGGAGCATCGGCGCCGAGAGGCGGGAGGTGATGGCCATGTTCCTCTATGAAGCGCTGGTCACTCGGTATCGCGGGAAGTATCATCGGCGGGCTCGTCAGCGCCGTCGTCGGGTTCTACGTCAGCGCATCGGTCGCTGAGTTCCTGACCGGGTACGTCGCGACGGACGGGGTGGCCGCCTTAAGCCCCGCCGCATTCGGGTACATCGTCTTCGGCATCCTCTTCGGCATCGCGGCAAGCGTCATTGCCGGCCTGTACCCCGCCTGGAAAGCGGCACAGCTCAATCCGATAGACGCACTCCGCTACGAGTGATCGGCGGCGGAAAGGGTTATCTCTCCGCCCGTCCCCTCACCTTCCGGAGGCTCCATGATCTTCTTCGATTTCGCCCGGCGAAATATCAGGCTCCACTGGTTCCGCTCGGTTCTTGCGGTCATCGGGATCGTCATAGGTGTGATCGCGATCGCGTCGCTCGGGATCTTGAGTAACAGCCTCGTCCTCTCGATCACGGAGACGATCTCCGACGTCGGGGATACCGTCATCGTCACCCCGCACGCCGGCACAGCCGCCCAAGGCGGGCCGGGAGCTCCCGGCGGCGGCATCACGAGCAATACCCTCTCCGACCAGCAGGTCGAGCAGATACGGCGGGCGGTGGGGCAGAACACGGTGATCCCCCTCTCGCAGGGGGGCGACCGGATCGTCGTCGGCGGCGAGACCGGGGCGGCGGTGATCTATGCCATGCCGGTCGAGGATATGCCGGTTCTCCTCGACCTCACGGACGGGATCTATCCGCGGAGCAGCTCCGGTGCGCTTGCCGGGAGCGTCCTTGCGGAGGAATTCGGTCTCGAACCGGGGAGCCGCGTCCAGGTCGGGAGCAACGCCTCGAATAACATCCGCGTCGTCGGGATCATCGCCGAAAGGGGTGTCGGGTTCGATATCAACCCCGATTCTGCCCTGATCGTCCCTGAGACCTGGTACAGCGAAACCTACGGTGAGGAGGGCTACGACCAGGTTATCGTCAAAGTCCGCGACGTGAACGATATCGACGAGGTGAAATCGGCGATCGAGGCGGCGCTCAACCGGCGGGAGACGGTGGTCGACGTGATGGATACGAGGATGATCCTCGAAAGCCTCTTTCAGGCCTTCGATCAGATCACGGTCTTTACCCTTGCCATCGGGAGCATCTCGCTCGTCGTCGCCGGCGTCTCCATCTTAAACGTCATGATGATGTCGGTATCGGAACGGACGCGGGAGATCGGGGTGATGCGGAGCATCGGCACCCGGCAGCGGGACGTGCTCAAGATGTTCCTCTACGAAGCGCTGATCCTTGGTATCATCGGCAGCATCGTCGGCGGGGTGATGAGCGTCGGGACGGGGTATCTGGTGAACGCCATCGTCCTCCAGCGCCCGGAGTTCCTCTTCGTCCCGTCGAGCCTCGTCTATATCCTCTACGGCATGCTCTTCGGTGTCGTGACGAGCGTCCTTGCCGGCATCTACCCGGCGTGGAGGGCGTCGCGGTTGAACCCGATCGAGGCGCTCAGGTTCGAGTGACCCGGCGGATACCGGAGGGAATGATTCTTCGTCACGGAGCACCTACTCCTGTTGCAGAGTTGCCCGCATGAGCGATGAAATCTGTTCGGTATGTGGAAAGAGGGCAATCGGGTGCCAGATACTCGGCTGCTGCGGTGCAAACGTCTGCGAGGAGCACGCTGACCCGATGCTCCGCGATCTTTCCCCCGGAGAGAGGCGGCACTCCGGTGCCTGCTACTTCGTCAGGTTTTCCGGGTGATGCCCGGGCTTACGGTCGTTCGGTTCCCCGGTATGGGGAGTCCCGCCCGCCCGATGCGCACGAACCTTTTTATCCGAGATGGGATGATATTTCCTTTCGTCCAGACCAACCATATACAACCATATATAATCTCAATTGGGTTGGATACAATCAAGGGAACGTGTGTGTTGCGAAAATGTTGCAGATGATTACCTGGCTCAATGAGGCCTTCGGCACCGTTAAACCGACGCGTGCGACGATAATGCGGGCGCTCCGCCATCTCCGCCCCGCGGATCGGCAGAAGCTCTTCTCCGAGGATATTCCCCAGATGCGAACCGCCGAAGGGCGGTGGTTCGAGGCGATCGTCTACGAGATGATCCTCGACCTCTCAATGCAGTCGAACCTTATCCGGTCGGTGGTGAAGCGTGGAGCCGATGCACCGGGAAAATCGAAACGTGCCCAGCTCGGTCAGAACGGTATTTTTTACTCGAACATCGGCGACATCAAGATCCGGGGGAACGGGCAGGACCTCGCCGAGGTCGACCTGGTGCTCGTCGACCATACCGGGGCGTTCGCGTTCGGGGAGATTATAACCTCCCCGGCAGACTTGAAGGAACTCGAGGAGGAGATCCATTATAAGAAACGTCTCTTCGGCTACCTCTACGGCCAGGCCAACGTGCCGTTCCTGCTGATCTCCTCCGTCGATATCTCCCGCACCGCCGTGGTGCGGCGGCTCATGAAGGAGCCTGATAACGTCCTTCTGACCACCCCGACCTGCGAGGATCTCAAGGCACTTATCAAACCGCGTGATCTCCGGAAGGTTCCGTCAAAGCAGCAGGTTAAAAACCCGAAGATGATCTCGATCAGCGAGATCGAACCGCGCCGACCGTTCGACTACAAGGAGCTGCACGACGAACGGCTCCAGAGCATCGTCGAGGCCGTGACCGGGAACGGCGGTATCGAAGCGCTCAGAAGACGCGATGAGATCCCCCCTATCGTCAAGAAGATCCTCTTTGGGGGACTGTACCCCTCCGCCGTCAAGATGCTCGACCAGCACCATCCGATCCGCATCAAGGGAAAAGGCTACGATCCCGATGCGATCGCGAAACAGTTCTCAAAAGTCATCCTGGCGGTCAATCTCCCGGAGTACAAGCCGATCATCTACCTGCGGGCGAAAGACAGACGGGAGTATCTCAAGATGGTGCCGGACAGGTCGGGCGGGTTCAAGTTCGAGAGCCGCCGCACGCCGCATATGGCCGGGTTCTTCCTCTGGCTCGAGTCCACCCGCCCGACGCTCGGGGCGGAGCTGACAAAGTCGCTCCTCGACACCTTCGCCGTCATGCAGAAGACGCCCTGATCCTCTTCTCCCTTCCCCCATTCGGTCTATCCGCCCGGTAAAACCGCATGATACTTATAACACCCCGTAGCAGTATCGATACTATCGCGACCAGAGCGCCCCGGGGTGCTGCAGGTCCGGTGAGGAGAAGGTATGGTAGCGATACCCGGAACGGAAGGACTGGTCGAGTTCGCCCTCGTGGCCATCGCTTCGGTTATTGCTGTCATGAACCCGGCATCGACGACGGCGGTATCGACGGCGCTCATGGAGGATATGCGCCAGCCCGAGCGCCGGATGGTGATCCTCGAGTCGATAAAGATCTCGCTTATCGTGCTGCTCTTCTTCGCGTTCACGGGAGGGCTTCTCTTCTCCGTCTTCTCGATCACCGTCCCGGCGTTCCGGATTGCGGGCGGCATCCTGCTGCTGACGACGGCGATGGGGATGCTGAAACCGAGGCCGGAGACCTACTCTCACGAGGAGCTCGAGAACATCGCCGTCGTTCCGCTGGCGTTCCCGCTCACCTGCGGTGCCGGCACGATCACGACGGTCATCCTGCTCGCCTCCGAAGCGGTAGGCCCGCTTCAGCTCGCGGCGGTTATCGGAGCGATCCTCGTCGCCCTTGCCCTCTCCTACGTGGGGATGCTGTACGGGCCGCAGATATTCCGGGTCATCGGGCAGGAAGGTCTTGCCGTCATCCCGAAACTGATGGCGATCATCGTCCTCGCGCTTGCGGTGCAGTTCATCATCACCGGGATTGCCGAGGCGCTGCCGCAGATCGTGAGCAATCTGTGACCGGAAGGGGAAGAGAGGCTGTGCATGGATCTGCAGATTACCGTCATCCTGATGCTCCAGAGCCTCTCTCCCTGGCTCGACGCACCCATGCGCCTCTTCTCGCTCCTCGGCCAGCCCGAGTTCTACCTGCTGATCATCCCCCTCTTCTACTGGTGCCGCGACCCCCGCCTCGGTTTCCGCCTCGGCATCCTCCTCGCGCTCAGCGTGGGATTGAACGATATCCTAAAGACGGTATTTCACATGCCCCGGCCGTACTGGGTCAGTCCCGAGGTTGCGGCGCTGAACACCTACCCCTCCTTCGGCCTTCCGTCGGGGCACGCTCAGGGAGCCGTCACGTTCTGGGGATATCTCGCCGTCAGTCTTCGGCGGCGGTGGTTCTCGCTCCTCGCCGCCGTCCTGATCATTCTCGTCGGGGTGTCGCGGGTCTACGAGGGAGTGCACTACCCGATGGATGTCGTGGCAGGATGGCTGGTCGGCCTCGTCGTCCTCGTCGTCTTCCTCCGCCTCGAAGGGCCGGTCGGCGCACGGCTCGCGGGGCTGACGGTTCGGAAGAAAGTGCTGCTGGCTTTTGCAGCATCCCTCACCCTGCTCGCCCTCTCGCAGCTTGCCCTTGCCAGCCTCGGCGACTGGCAGGTTCCCGCCTCGTGGACGGCCGGGGCACTCGAGCGCTCGGGAGAGGCCATCGATCCGCTCTCCCCCCGGGACGGCCTTCTCGCGGCAGGCCTGCTCTTCGGGTTTGCGGCAGGCGGCGCAGCCCAGATCCATGCCGGCAGTATGTGCGCCATAGAGCGCCGCCCCGCTCTTCTGCTCGCACGGTATGCCGTCGGCATGGGTATAGCCGGCGTGATATGGTACCTCTTCGGGCTCGCCATCCCGGGAAGCGAGAGTCTGGCGGCATACATCCTCATCTACCTCCGGGCGGCAACGGCCGCCGCCTGGGTCTCGTTCGGCGCTCCCGAACTCTTTGCCCGCATGAACCTGGCCGGGAGCGTGCACGATGATATTCGATAGAGACGAGCAGGGGCTTACCGTCCTCGAAGGGATCATCCTTCTGGCCGTCGCGGTGATCGTCACTCTGATGGCAGTACAGCACCTGACCGCACCTCCCGTCGTTCCCGACGGCATGGTCGTCTCCGCGCTCGCCGAGACGGGTGGGACACTGGTCGTCGTCGGTGACGCCTACGGCTACGCACTCGGAGACGGGAACGTCGGCGACGCCGTGCTCTCGTGCGACAGCCCTGATCCGGGCAGGATGGGCTCGGTATCCGTGACCGTCGCTCTCCTCGTCGGGGATATGGGGGCAGTCGATATGGAGCAGGCGAAGGTGACATTCTCCACGAAGAACGACGTCGAGCTCCTGCGGATGACGAACGGGGTTCCGGTTCGCCCGCAGAACTGGACGATCCTCCAAAAACTCCACATGATCCCCGGCAAATCCGCGGATGCCGACGCCCTGCTCGAACCCGGCGAGCAGTTCGAGCTCCTGATATATCCATGCCGGTCGCTCGCACCCTACGACCGGTTTGCCGTCACCATCACCCCCGTAGAGAGCGTCCCGCTCTCGGTTTCCCGCACCGTGCCGCCGCGGATCACCCCGGTGATGGTTCTCGGGTGAGATTCACCCCACGACATTTTTATACGCGGGCACCTATTCTCGATCATGCTTGTGGAAGGTATCGCGCTCGGCTGGATTCTGATCGTGCTGGGAGCGGTCTTGCTGCTCGTCGAAGTCGTCCAACCGGGCTTCTTCATCGCCGTCCCCGCAACGGTGCTGGTCATCCTCGGCATCCTCCTGCTGCTCGGCATCGATATCTTAAGCTCGGTCCTGGGCCTCATCGTCGGCGTCGTTGCCGCCATTGCTACGGCACTCATCACGGTCTGGGCCTACGGCAGACTGACCCCGGATCGAATGCCGACGACGATCAGCCGGGACTCCCTGGCGGGAAAGGAAGGGCTGGTCGCGCGGACGGTGGATGAAGAGACGATCGCCGGCAAGGTGATGATCGGGAGCAGCGAGTGGAGTGCCCGGTCGGTGCACGGCACCATCCCGGTAGGGAAAAGAGTTATCGTCGTACGATCCGAGGGAGTGCATATCGTCGTTAAGGAGAAGGAGAACGTATGATTCCAACTGGAGGACTCTTCCCGATAACCGGGATAATCGCCATCTTCCTGATTATCGTCATCGTCATCATCTTCGCGCAGGGTGTGGTGATCGTCCAGCCGTACCAGCAGGGTCTCGAGATCCGGCTCGGCCAGTACATCGGCAGAATGAACCCGGGTTTCCGGTGGGTTATCCCGCTCGTCACCGTGGTCGAGAAGCTCGACCTGCGAACCGAGGTGATGGACGTCCCGTCGCAGGAGGTGATCACCAAGGACAACTCGCCGACGAACGTCGACGCGATCGTCTACGTGCGGGTGATTGACCCCGAGAAGGCGTTCTTCGAGGTGATGAACTACCGGTCGGCGACGGTGGCGCTCGCCCAGACGAGCCTGCGCGGTATCATCGGGGATATGGAGCTCGACGAGGTGCTCTATAACCGTGACGTCATCAACGCACGCCTGCGGGATATCCTCGATCGCGAGACGGATGCCTGGGGCGTGAAGGTCGAGCGGGTGGAGATAAAAGAGGTCGACCCCGTCGGTGCCGTCAAGCAGGCGATGACCGAGCAGACCGCTGCCGAGCGTGAGCGTCGTGCGGCGATCCTCCGTGCCGACGGCGAGAAGCGCTCCGCCATCCTGCGGGCTGAAGGAAACCGTCAGAGCATCATCCTCGAGGCTGAGGGTGAGCGGCAGAGCAAGATCCTGCGTGCCGAGGGCGATCGGTTGAGCACGATCCTCCGGGCGCAGGGAGAGGCGCAGGGGCTGCGTATCATCTCGGTCGGTGCGAAGCCGCTCGACCGGCGGGCGATCACCGTCCTCTCGCTCGATGCACTCAAAATGATGGCCGACGGGCAGGCGACGAAGATCATCTTCCCGTTCGAGATCTCGAGCCTGGTGAAGCAGATCTCGTCGTATCTCGGTGCCACGGAAGAACTGCCCGGGGTGACGGAAGGGACGGCGGTACTCGACGAGAGCATTCTCGGCGAACTTCCGAAGGAAGAGGAGATCGAGGGTGTCAAGGAGGCGGCGAAGGAGATCGGGGCGGATCTCACCGCGGATATCACGGCGACGCCGGGTGTTGTACCCGAAAAATGAAAGAAGGGGAGTAACTCTAGAAGAGGTGCAGGAGGTAGGGGAGCGCGATCAGCGAGATGAGCATCAGGAACATCACCCAGGCTGACGCTGCTCACCACCGGGTTCGTGAACCGGGAGAGGCCGCGCCATGCAAGGACGCGCTCGACCCCTTCCCGCATGATATAGCCGCCGTCGAGCGGGACCATCGGGATGGCGTTGAAGATGCCGACGTTGATGTTGATCCAGCCCACCCAGAAGAAGAGCTGAACGACCTCCCAGAACGCCGGGAACGGCGTCTGGTAGTACGCCTGGTCGGGCGTATCGAAGGCGAGGATCCGGAGCATCTGGCCGCCGTAGCTCGTATCGAAGGGGATGGTAATGATCTGGAGGAAACCGATCGGACTCGCAAGTCCTTGAACCGTCTGGATCACGGCGGGGGCATCGTAGTAGTAGACCCCCATGAACCCTGAGGTATGGTCGCCGAGGTCATCCGGCCATGCCGAGAGGACGAGCGTATACTGCTGCTCGGTTCCGCCCTCTGTTGCGGTCAGCGTGACCTGGTCGCCGGGCTGTGTGCCGGCGAGAATACGGGAGATATCTTCGCGGCTCGAGACGTCGATCCCGTTGACTTCGGTGACGACCGACCCCGGCGGAACGCCGGCGATCGCAGCGGGATAGTCCTGGTAGACCCCCTGGATCACCGGCGTCTCCGCAGGCACGGCAAGCCCGGCGACGGCGATCATCAGGAGCAGAGAGATGACCCCGATGACGATGTTGTTCGTAATCCCGGCACCGAACATGCGCGCTTTCGGGAGCCCCCGGGCCTTCTCGACATCCTCCTCGTCGGGCTCGACGAAGAACCCGATCGGAATGACGGCGATGAGCGCTCCGACGCTTCTGACCCTGATATCCTCGACGCGGCAGAGGACTCCGTGACCGAACTCGTGGATAGCGATCGTGAGAATGAAGGCTATCCAGACGGCGAATGTCGAGGGGACGAACTCGTTGATCCCCGGCAGCAGCAGGATATTCTGCGGCTCGTAGATCCCGGTCGGTTCGGGCTGCAGGATGAGGGTGATCTGGAGCGAGAGGAAGAGCATGAGCGAGATGAAGATCGAGACCAGCACGACCATGCCGACGCCGAATGTCCCGTATATCCGGAGCAGCGGGGTCGCCCGCCTGAAGATGTCGAAGAACCCGACGTTCGAGCTCTTGACGGCCATGATGGGGCCGTAAAAGGAGATACGGTCCGCAAACAACCCTTTCCGGCGCACATATCCGGCTATCAGGAGGTAGGCGGCAAGGAGAAGAATGAGTATCTGCAACCAGCTCATCATATACTCTAGGCATGGGTGCGCCTTAAGCCTTGCCGGAGGTCTCGGCGCTGCATCGCCATACTCTTCAGAACTCGACGATACTTCGCTGATAGAGGTTCGTTACCGTTTTCCAGGTCTTTCGGGCACAGGCGGGAGGCAGACCGTGTTCCTTCATGTAACCCTTGAGAAACCCTATGGTCTTCTGATCCGACGGGTAGCCGCTCCCGATATCGCCGTACTCCGGTGTGAGATCGCGTATCGCCCGGTCACGGGTAACCTTGGCGACGATGCTCGCCGCTCCGACGATCTTGTGCACGCTATCGGCATGGTGCTCGGCGACGATGCGGCAGGGGAAATCGAGGTGAGCGCCGACCGTCCGGCCGAAACGCTCTGCGTTCACGTCGCAGGCGTCGAGGTATGCGCATTCGGGGCGAAGGCCGGCGAGCGCCGCGGCGTGGAGTTCGGCGACGCAGGCGTTCATGCTCATCCTGCTTCTGGTCTCGTCGATCTCTGCGGCGTCGATGGTGATGACGGCGACGGCAAAGTCCCGGACGATCACCTCGTAGAGGCGCTCCCGCTGCTTTGCCGAGAGGTCTTTCGAGTCCCTGACGGGAAGCGCCTCGAGGTCGTCGAGCGATCCGCACCCGACCGCCGCGACGACCATGGGGCCGAGCACCGAGCCCTTTCCCGCTTCGTCCACCCCGCAGATCACAGTATACAGACGTTTCTTTCGGAAGGTATTTTAATGCTCATGATGGAATCGAGATGGAATGTACACTATTATCGTTGGCCTCGGCGGCATCGGGCGGAACCTCACTGCGATTGCGGTTGAAGCCGGTGACAGCGTGGTCGTCATCGACCAGGACGAAGCCCGTGCCAGCGACATTCTCGAACACTACGATGTTCTTGCCATCACCGGGAACGCCACCGACAAGTCGGTTCTCGAGGATGCGGGGATCGAGCGGGCGGATGCGCTCGTCGCCACGACGAGCGACGATGCGGTGAACCTGATGACCTGCTGGCTTGCGAAACGCTACAATGTCATGAACGTCGTCTCGATCGTCAACCAGAAGGCGCACTCCGAGCTCTTCAAAGAGGTCGGGGTGAAGATCAGCGAGAACCCCGACGAGCTCGTGGCCACCCGGATGTACTACTGGGCGAGGAATCCGAACATGCAGCAGCTGGCATCCATTCCCGGCGGTACGATCTTCGAGATCGTCGCGGAAGAGGGAGCCCCGATCGTCGATCACGAGATCCGCGAACTTGACGTCCGTGATTTCGTCTTCATCGCCATCCGGCGTGCCGGGGGCGACCTGATCATCCCGAGCGGCACGGTCAGGATCCGGCCCGGGGACAACATTACGGTGTTTACGAAAAAAGATGCCGAGAATGAGACGCTGAAACTGCTGAACAAGCAGGCTCAAGCGCTCAGGCGATTGAATTTTTGAGTGCCCGGAGTTCGAGGAGCATCTTCGGGTTCCGCTTGATCAGTTCCATGATGATTGTCGAGACCTTGAACTCCTCCATATTGATATTGGCAAGCGACCCGGCGAGGTCGTTGAGCTTCGCATCGTCGAGCGTGATGAAGTAGTCCTTGACCTTGTAGTTCCGCTCGAGCGTCTTGCCCATGTAGGATGCACGCCACGCCGTGTCGTACTTCATCAGGGCGTCCTTCGTGCAGGTATCCGCCGAAACGCACTCCGATCCGACCTGTCCTGCCATTCTGCCGGTGAACATCGCGTTGAAGATACCGCCGCCGGTGATCGGGTCGACGACCCGTGCCGCATCTCCGACAATCATGAGGCCGTCGGCCACCGTGCACGGGAGCGGTTTGCAGATCGAGACGCCGCCGACGATATGCTCGATGATCTTACCCCCGGGGAAACGCTCGGCGACGAACCGGTCGAGGTAGTCCCGTGCCCTCGTTCCGTCCCTGCTCTGCCGTCCCGAGATGCCGATACCGACGTTTGCCGTCCGGTCGCCCTTCGGGAAGACCCAGAGGTAGCCTTCGGGGGCGATCTCCCTGCCGAGATAGAAGTCCGTGGATATGGGGTCGATCGGGATATCGGTCATGAGGTACTGGACGCAACTCATCATCTCAGCGAGCGGCACGGTGGTGTTCAGCCCCGCCCAGCGTGCGAACTTTGACTCCACGCCGTCGGCGGCGATGACGAGATCGGCCGAGACGTCCATGGCCCGACCGGCGGAGATGACCTTCGCACCCTTGACGGCCCCGTCTTTCATGATCGGAGCGACCGCCCGGGTCTTGACCTGCACGTCCGAGCCCGCTTCGGCGGCACGCCAGACGAGTTCGCGGTCGAAGACCTTCCGGTCGAGGATATACCCGACCTCGTTGCCGGCACGGCTCTGGTCGAGGCTGATGGTGGAACCGTTCGGCGCGATGATCCTGGCGCGCTGGAGATCCGCCGAGATCCAGCGTTCATCGGGCTCGATGAAGTCTTTGAGCAGTTCTTTGCCGATCCCCTCCGCACACCGGACGGGCGTGCCGATTGCCGGCCGCTTCTCGATGAGGCAGACCGAGTGCCCGGCCTCGGCGGCAGTCTTTGCCGCGAGTGCTCCGGCCGGCCCGCCGCCGACGACGAGGATATCGTAGTTACTCTTCATGGACAACCTCCAGAGCTCCGAGCGGGCATGCCCGTGCACAGATGCCGCAGGAGATACAGTCTCCTTCGAGGCTGAGGTAGGCGTCGATCAGCTCGAGCGCGCCCTCGGGGCAGACTGCAACGCAGCAACCGCAGTATCCACATATATCTCGGTTTATGGTGAGCATCGGTATCATGTTGTTGTTGCACTTCCAAAAACTTTTACTTTGATTATCGGATGGACGTGGTTTTTGTACCGTCTCCGGGCTCATGCGCCGCCCCCTTCATACGGGAAAACCGGTGTGAAACGGGGTGATATCGGTATCTCCGGCATATCAGTAGACATATTAGCTTCCACGTTCCATAATTCAAAGAATTAATCGTTAACTCAAGTTATATTTATCTTACGCAAGGGATTCTATGGGATTGAAGGGTGGACCTACGCAGGATGAAGTTATGGCCGTTTCCCTCCGGAAACTCGGCATCCGGTCCGGAGATCTGATTGCCGATATCGGCTGCGGAACGGGTAAGGTCTCCGTTGCCGCGGCGGAGCTGGCGGAACGGGTCTACGCAGTCGACCGGAGAGCGGAGGCTATCGCCTATGCGAGGCAGACGGCAGCAGAGGCCGGTGCAGTGAATATCGATTTCTTTGAGGGCGATGCGGTGGATTTCCTGTCGGGGATAGACCGGATCGACTGCGCATTCGTCGGGGGCTCCGGGCGTCTTCCGGAGGTGCTCGACCTCCTCTCCGGGAAGGTGCGCCGGACGATCGTGGTGAACGCCGTCATGGTCGAGACGCTTGCAGAAGCGATCCGCAGCATGAAACGGCTCGGGATCTTCCGTGAAGCCGTCCACCTGCAGGTATCCCGGTCGGCGGAGATCGCCGGCGGCGTGATGTTCAAACCGCAGAATCCCGTCTATATCATCGTGGGAGGCGGGGCACCGTGCTCGTAGGCGTCGGGCTCGGGCCGGGAGATCCGGAACTCCTCACCCTGCGCGCGGTGCGCCGGCTCCGGGAGGCGGATGCGGTCTATGTCCCGGGAAAGCTCGCGTACCGAGCTCGTCCGGCCGTACCGCGACGACGCGGAGATCCTGGACTTTCCGATGACCAGCGACGAAGTGTATATCCGGGAATGTATGGGTAGGAATGCCGAGAGGATTGCCCCTGCGGCGGAGGAGGGGCTTGCGGTCTTCGGGATCATCGGCGATCCGAACTTCTACTCGACCTTCTCCCGTCTCTGCGAGATCATCGCAGAAAAGCACCCCGGGATCGAGTTCTCCACCGATCCCGGGATCAGCTCCATAACCGCCTTTGCATCGGTGGCGGGCGTCCCGGTGGCGGGCGGGTTTATCGTCTCCGACGGCCCGGAGCCCGGTTCCCGGATCTTCATGAAAGTCCGGCGGCCCGCAGAGATGGCGAGGGAGCTCCGGCGGGACGGGTATACCGAGTTCGTCCTCGTCGAGCGGATGTTCATGGACGGGCAGCGGGTCTACCGCTCGAACGACCTTCCCGAGACGAGCGACTACTTCAGTATCATGTTCGCGAGGCGATCGCATGAATAAAATATACATCGTCGGTGCCGGCCCGGGAGCCCCCGACCTGATAACGGTGCGCGGGATGCGCCTCCTCGAGGAGGCGGACGTCCTCATCTACGCGGGCTCGCTCGTGAACCCGAAGACTCGTGGAGCGGTCGGGTGCACCCGTAAAACTCGACAGCTGGGGCATGACCCTCGACGAGCTCGTCGACGCCATGGCGGAGCACGCGACCGCGGGAAAACGAGTCGTCCGGCTGCACTCGGGAGATCCGGCGCTCTACGGGGCGATCGTCGAGCAGATGGCGAGGCTCGCCGCCCGGGGCGTCGAAGCCGAGATCGTCCCCGGCGTCTCCTCGCTCTTCGCCGCGGCCGCCGCACTCAAGACGCAGTTCACCCTCCGCGACGTCTCGGAGAACCTGATCGTCGCCCGGCCGGCGGGCGCCACCCTTGAAACGGACCAGATCCGGGAGCTCTCCCGGCACGGCTCGACGATGGTGGTCTTCCTCGGCACCGAGAAGATGGAGGAGGTGCTCGCGAAGGTGGAGTATCCTCCCGAGACGCCTGCGGCGGTCGTCTACCACGCGTCCTGGCCCGACCAGAAGATCGTCCGCGGAACGGTTGCGGATATTGCGGAGAAAGCCCGCAGTGCGGGTATCGAGCGGACCGCCCTCATCATCATCGGCAAAGTCGTCGACCCCGAAACCTCGGGATTCGGGAGGTCGGTCCTCTACTCATGACCGATACGGTCGTCATCGCGCTGGACCGTTTCGAAGATGCCGCCCGCCGGATTGCAGCAGATCTTCCGGCAGATCTCATGCTGTACAGCCCCGATGCGTTCGGGACGGCGTTCGGCCGCTATAAGCGGATAGTTGCCCTGATGTCCGCGGGCATCGCGGTGCGGCAGATCGCGCCGCTCCTCGCCGACAAATGGCGTGACCCGGCGGTCGTGGTCGTCAGCCCGGATCTCCGCTACGCCGTCCCGGTCATCGGCGGCCACCACGGCGGCAACGACCTTGCCCGTGCCCTCGCGCGGCTCGGTATCGAACCCGTGATCACCACCGCGACCGAGGTCTTCGGGCGGGAGTCGGTGGAGGGCATCGCAGAGCGAGCCTCCTGCGACGTCGTGAACCGGAGCTCGACGCGCATGGTCAATGCAGCGCTGCTCGACGCCGATGTCCCGCTCTATGCCGTTACCGGACCCGGGATCGTGGTCGCCGGGCCCGGTGTCTCCCTCCTCGTTCGGAAGGGGGAGTACGTGGTCGGCGTCGGGTGCCGGAAGGGCGCGAGCGCCGACGCGGTCACTGCAGCGGTGCAGGAAGCGTTTCGAACAGTCGGGATCACCTCCGAAGACGTCTTCGTCTACGCGACGACGGTCAAGAAGAGGAACGAGGCAGGCCTTCTGAAGGCCGTCGAAGACCTCGGCGGGAACCTGGTATTCGTCGACGATACGACGATCAACGCCGAGCAGGATATCGCCCCCTCGCGAGCGTCGCTCATCGGGCTTGTCGGGGTTGCCGAGCCGTGCGCCCTCGTCGTCTCGAAGCGAAGAGAACTGATACTGGAAAAACAGATATATGGAAGTGTTACCGTTGCAGTCGCACGATAGAATGGGAGGCCGGCTCTCCATCGTCAGGTACGGGGCCGGGGAACCTGCAGCAGATGACGCCCCGCGCTCTTCGGGCGATAGCGGAGTCCGATTACGTCATCGGGAATTCCTTCTACCTCGATCTCGTCGAGCCGCTGCTCTCCGGGAAAGAGGTCATCGAGAAGCTCGATGGGCAGGGAGGTCGAGCGGGCGAAGAAGGCGCTCGAGCTGGCGCAAGACCACGTCGTTGCCATGGTGAGCGGCGGCGATGCCGGCGTCTACGGCATGGCGAGCATCGTCCTCGAGGTCGTCGAGCGTTCGGGTACGAACGTCGCCGTCGAGGTGATCCCCGGCGTGACCGCGGCGCTCTCCGCAGCCTCACGGCTCGGATCCCCGATCTCCGGGGACTACGTCACCATCAGCCTCTCCGACCTGCTCACCCCCTGGGAGGTCATCGAGAAAAGGCTCGACCTTGCCTTCCGGATGGGCGTGCCGGTCGCCGTCTACAACCCCAGGAGCAACGGGCGGCCCGAAAACCTCGCGAAGGCCGTGGCGATAGCCGGGCGGCACCTTGCCCCGGCGACCCCGGTGGGTGTGGTGAAGGACGCCTTCCGGAAGAGTGAAGAGTCCTTGGTGACCACGCTGGAACAGTTCCCGGACAGGTTTGATTTTGTGGATATGCATTCGATCGTCATCATCGGCGGCGAAGAGAGCAGATTGTGGAGAATGGATCAGGATGTCAGAGGAATTATCACCCCGCGGGGTTACCACCGGAAATACGTATACTGATCTCGGTGCAACCACTCGTGAGGCATACGAGATATCGGTAAAGAGCCGTACGCTCGCCCGAAGCACGGTCGGGAACGAGACGCCTGAAGACCGTATCCGGCAGCGTGTCTCGGTCGCGGTCGGAGACTTCGCGATGGCGGCTCTCATGCGGTTCGCGGGCGACCCCATCGGAGCGGGCGTGGACGCACTTTCAAAGAATGCGATCATCATCACGGATATCCGGATGGTGCAGGTCGGCATCCTGAAGAAAGGTCATACAAGCCCGGTCATCTGTGCGCTCGATTATGGGGAGGATATCGCACGCGACCGCGGGATCACCCGGACGTCCGCCGGGTTCCTCGCCCTGCGGGATCGCCTGCCGGGCGCGGTCGTCGTCATCGGCAACGCCCCGTCGGCGCTCCTTGCGATCTGCGATATGATCCGTGAGGGTATCCGTCCGGCACTCATCGTCGGCACGCCGGTCGGGTTCGTCAATGCGGCAGAGTCGAAAGAAGAACTGCGACGGCTCGCTATCCCCTCGGTCTCCAACGAGGGTACCCGGGGCGGGACGCCGGTGGCGGTTGCCGCGATGAACGAGATTATTACTATCCACGCCGAGCGTGACCGTGATGAAAGATCCGGTGACTGATTTTTCATACCCCGATACATGGGTCGCGGCCTGCACGGAGCCCGATAAACTGCCCCTCGTCGAGCAGGGGCTCTGTATCCTCACCTCGTCGGGGGCGGTGCTCCGCCGGGGCTACACGACCGGTACGACCGCGGCGGCGGCGTGCAAGGCGGCAGTCCTCTCTCTTTCGAGGCAAGAGGTCGCAGAGGTCGGCGTCACTCTTCCCTGCGATCTAACGGTGACCGTCCCCGTCGACGCCTACCGGGGCACGGCATCCTGTTTCAAAGATGCCGGTGACTATCCCGGGGACGTGACGTCCGGACTTGAGTTCTCCGCCTATGCGGTCCGGGCATCGTCGGGGATTCAGTTCGTTCCCGGCGAAGGGATCGGCAGTTTCTCCCGGGAGACGCCCCGGCATGCCGTGGGCGAGCCTGCGATCAGCGGGACGGCGATGGCGTGCATAGAGCGCTCGATTCGTGAGGCGCTGGACGAGACCGAGTTGCCCGGGACGACTATCATCTTGAGCATTCCACGCGGAGCGGAGACGGCGCAGCTGACGCTCAATCCCCGGATCGGTATCCTCGGCGGTATCTCCGTCCTCGGGTCGACCGGTCTTGTCGAACCCTGGGACGATCACCTCGAAGAAGCGGTGCTCGATCGGGTCGCCCGGTCGGAACGGGTCGTGCTGACGACCGGCAGGCTCGGTCTCCGGGTACTCGAGGCTCCTCTTTCCGGAGTATGAGGCGGTGCTTGTGGGAAACCGGATCGGCGAGGCGCTTGGATGTGCGCGGGGCGAGGTCATCCTCTGCGGCCTCCCCGGCCTGATCATGAAGTTCATAAACCCTGAGATCCTCTCGGGAACCGGATACGCGACGGTCGAGGAGCTCTCGCTCTCGGAGGGGTGGCAGAAGGTTATGCAGCGTGAACTCGCCGGCTTTTCCGGGCGGCAACCCCACTCTCCGGGTGGTCATCGTCGACCGTGACGGCGCAATCCTCGGGGAGACTCAATGAAGATCGTCGGGACGGGCTGCGGACCGGGGATGCTCACCGAGGCGGCTATCGCCGCTATCAGGGAAGCACGGCTCATCTACGGCTCCGACCGTGCGATCGCCCTTGCCCGCCCCCATATCCCGGAAGGCTGCGAGGTGCGGACGATCGCCGACTACAAAAGGCTCCGGGAGCTTCCTGCCCATGCCGTCGTCCTCTCGACGGGCGACCCCATGCTTGCGGGGCTCGGCTACCTCCCGGGCGAGGTGGTGCCAGGCATCTCCTCGCTTCAGGTGGCCTTCGCCCGTCTCCGTCTTCCCCTTACCCGTGCGGCGGCCGTCGCCGCCCACGGCCGCGATCACGCCCACGCCATCGAGGCGGCGGGACGCGAGGTGAACCGCGGGAAGATCGTCTTCCTCATCGCCGACCCGGCGTTCTCCCTTCCGGAACTGATGCGGGCTCTCCCGCCCGCGACGAAGATCGCCGTCTGCGAGAACCTTGGCTATCCCGACGAACGGATCGCCCTCGGCACGGCGGCAGAGCCCCCGGCCTGTACGGCGGAGCTCTACGTCGTGGTTGCCGGAGACTTTTAACCGGATTTTTTCCGTCCCAGCTCCTCGTCTATCGCCCGGAGGGTGAGCCAGTGGTAGAACTGCTGCTGCCAGTAGTTCGTGTCGACACTCCTCTTCTCGGCCCGCTGTTTCGTAAACCCCGCGAGCCCCTCCGGCGGGAGCCAGGCTGTCGCGAGCGGCACCATATCGTCGGCAGGCTGGCCGACGGCGTGGAGGAGTTCGTGCCAGACCCGGAGAGCAATGAGTTCCGGACGCGCGAGTTCCCCGCTCATCACCTTGATCGCCGCACGGAGGTGGAACGCCCCGCCGGCCGCCCGTGCGGAGAGGCCGTCGCCGCTGAAGATATAGACCGTTCCTTCATGCACCGGAAAGGGAAAGTCCGACCAGTTCGGGTCGTTCGGCCAGGAGTAGGCGAGCTCCGGCCTCTCCGGTCGGACGGTCAGCCGGAAGAATGCAGGGATGACTCCGAGCCACGGTGCGATAGCCTCGCGGAGCCGGTCGGTCTCGAAGTATACGTCAAGTGCGGGCATCCCCGCGGCATCACCCGCAGAGGTAGTGTAGTTATCGGTGCCGATGGAAAAAGATCAGGAATCTTCCCGATGCACCTCACCTCTGTTCGATCCGTCACGGGCTCCTGCAGGAATCGGAATGCATTAATGTGGCAGGATAGCATGTTCCGATAGTGACGGGGCTCATGCCGTGCCGCCCTGTTACTGTGCGAGGTGTATCTGGTATGAGGAATACGCATCTGCCGCTTGTGGTAATCTGTGCCGTCTGCTGCATCTTCTGCCTCAGGCTGTATCACGTCGTCGTCATCGCCGGCGGACGGGAATGCCGGTGCTGATCCGGCGGCGGGTATCGGGAACGTGAGTCTCCGGCTCTATACCGAGGATTTCCCGCCGTACAACGCCATCGATAAAGACGGGATGATCACCGGCCAGTCGACCGCGGTCGTCCGGGAGATCGCAGAGCGCCTGGGTCAGAACGTGACGATCGAACTGGTGCCGTGGGCGGAGGGATACGGGCACGCCCTGAACGAGCCCGATACGGGGCTCTACTCCGCCGCCCGGACTGCCGAACGTGAACCGCTCTTCCTCTGGGTGGGGCCTATCGGCACCTACGAGTACGTCTTTTATGCAAAGAACGGCTCGGGAATCTCCGCTCCGACCCTTGACGCGGTGAGAAAGGTTCGGGCCGTCGGCGTGGTGAAAGACGATGTCCGCCACCAGTACCTGGCGGCGAACGGCCTTGCGAATCTCGTCCTCTATCCAAACGATACTGCTGCTGTCCGGGATCTTCTGAACGGCACGATCGATCTCTGGCTCGGGAGCAGCAACACCGCCCGGGCGACTGCCCTTGCCGCAGGCATCGACCCTGCGGAACTGACGCCGGTCTATCCGGTCAGGAAGGACGAGCTCTTCATCGCCTTCAACAACGAAACGCCGCCTGCCGTGGTCGATGCCTGGCAGGAGACACTGAACGCAATGAAACGGGACGGCACCTACGATGCCATCCTCTCCCGGTATCAGGGATCGGGAACCGGCACGGAGAACCGAAGTCCGGATTCCGGTACGATGGACGTGCCCGGGGCGATCGCGCTCTCGTCGGTGATCGCGTATACCGACCTGCGGCTGGAGTCCATCGACCGGGTGCTCGAGGCTCTGGCAACGACCGAAGAGGTGCGGTCGGGGGAATGGGAGCGAATTATGCCGCTTCTGGCCGATGCGGAACAGAAAGACCCCGCCGCACGGCTCTGGTACTCCCGGCCGAACGGGACGTATTATACGACCGTGGACGGCCTTGCCGCTTCAAACCTCATGAGCCGGCCGTATTTCCCTACTGTGCTCGCGGGCAACGTCTCGATCGGCACCGTGGTGGTCAGTCATTCGACCGGGAAGAGTACGGCCATCGTCGCGGTTCCGGTGATGGAGCAGGGTGCGGTTACGGGAGTGCTCGGTGCCTCCGTGTACCTGGATGAATTCTCCGTCGCTATCCGGGAGTCACTGGATCTTCGGGATCCGATCTTCTTCTTCGCGCTCGATCGGCAGGGGATGTACGCTCTCAACTCCCGGGAAGAGCGGATCTCACAGAATTCTACAGAGCAGGACACCACGTCCGCCACCGAAGCAATGGAACGGATTCTCTCGGAGGATGAGGGCACCGTGGCATACACGTCCGAAGGGGAGCAGCGGCAGGTGATCTTTGGCTCCTCCCCCCTGACCGGGTGGCGGTTTGCGCTCGGGAAGATCACCGGTGATGTATCCGGAGAGCGTGCTGCGTCGTAGTCTCTTGCGCACGGTTTCTGCGGGAGAGCGTGCCGGATAGCCTCCCGGGAACCCTTCTGCATCCAGCGTTCCCTTACCTCGTCGGGGTGTCGGCGGCATCTCGCCGATCCATACCGGGCGGCCCCGGGGCGCTCTTCACCCCCCTGCCTTTCAGGAGTGCTTGCGCAGGAACGCCCGTATCTTCTCCGACTCGATCCAGCCGCGGTCGAGCTCGGTGACGATACCGTCGATGGCCATCGCCTGCTCGACGATCTTCGCCGATGAAGGGGTCTCCTCAAGGCCGGCTATCCCCACGATCACCTGGAGCGGGTTCCGGATGTGGTCGTTCAGAATAGCAAACTGCTCCATATTCCGGTCTATCTGCTCGTATGCCTTCATCTTCTCGGCTTCGACCGCCGTGCGCTCTTCGATCTCTTCCCTGAGCCGTCCGGTAGCCGCCTGCAGGTCGGCTGTCCTTTCGGCAACCTTTCTTTCGAGTTCCTCTTCGGCCTGCTTGCGCTCGGTGATGTCGATGAAACTCTCAAGGAGGTACGCTTCCCCCCTCAGACGGACGGGCACGACGGTCTTCAGGATCGGAAGGCTGCTCCCGTGCGCCGTCAGGAGTGTCCGCTCAGCGTTATCGACCTGCTGTCCGGAGTCGGTGATCGGACAGTTTCCCCGCTGCTGCGGACAGATGTACCGGTAGCATTCTCTCCCGAGCATCTCGCCGCGCGACGCCCCTACCATCCGGAGCGCCGCGGGGTTTGCATCGGCAATGGTATGGGTCTTCGGATCGATGACGACGATCCCCGCCTGGATGGACTCGAGGATCGTTTCGAGGTACTGCCGGTTCTCTTTCAGGCTCTCCTCGGCACGCCGCCGCTCCTTAATCTCGGCTGTCAGGTGACTGTTCACCGCCGTAGAGTTCGCTCGTCCGTTCCCGGACGAGGTCTTCGAGGTGAAGCCGGTATCTTCGAGCTGCTGCTCCGCTCTCCTCCGTTCGGTGATATCCCGGGCCACGACGAGCTCCGCCCGCCGGTCGTCCAGGGTGATGGCCCGGGAACTTGCCTCGACCGGAATCGGCGTGCCGTCCTTCCCTCTCATCTCGGCAGCATAAAGAGCAGGACTCATCGGAGCGGCCGCGATATCCGTGCCGATAAGTGCGGATGCCGGTAGACCAAGCAGTTCCTCCCGGGTATACCCGAGCCGGCTGCATGCCTGGTCGCATGCCTCGAGGATCTTCCCCGGGCTGCCGTCGTCACCGACGGAGTAGACCAGCGTGAGATCGCTGCCGGTGTTGAAGAGGAGACGGTAGCGGTCGTTGCTCTCCTCAAGGGCATGCAGCATACCGTTGATTGCGCCGGCAAGCCCCGTGATCTCGTCGTCGCCCGTCTCCGGGAGACGGGATGCGAAGTCGCCCGAAGCTCCTATCACAGTGACGTCCGTATTCAGGGAGGCTACCCGGGAAATGACGCCGTTCTTCAAGAGGCAGACGGATACGATCCCGAATGCCACCCCGACTACCAGCAGTGCGAAGAAGAGGTAGGTGATGGCGGCGAGACCCTGCCGGTAGATCGTCCTTGGTGCGTCCACGCGCAGAACTGCCGCAGGCGTCCCGGCAAGATCGGTGAGCGCGGCGTACCCGCTGACGACTTCGTCGTTCGTCGGGAGCACGGCGACGCCCCCCGATGCCTGCAGGGCTGTCTCCACGTCTCCGGGGATCTCGCCTCCGTCCGGGTCGAGAAAGACGATCGAGAGCTGCGCCGTATCTGCAAGATACCCGACCATCGCCTCGTCGAGATACCTGCCCATCAGCAGGACTCCCCTGACAGGCCCTTCTCCGGTGCTCGTGGTGATCGGCTGCGAGGAGATGAGCATCAGACCTTCAGGAAGACGGATTATGCCTCTGCTGCTGCCTTCCGGGCTCTGGTGCCGTATCAGACGTTCTTCAGCGATGATCCGTTCGACGACCTCGTCCGGGAGGGGAACGGGTGAGCCCGATGAAAGGTCGAACGCCTCTGAATAGACGATCGTCCCCGAATCGCCGACGTAGAGTATCAGATTCAGGCCGAGGTTGCTGAATGTCTCATCGACGAGATTCGACCCGATATACTCCTCGTTTCGGTCGTCGATGAAGGCGTAGGTATCGTCCCACTTCGCCCAGTCCTGGTTCATCCTGTCGATCGAGGCTATCTCGTTATCGAGCGCACGCGCTGCCCGTTGCACCTGCTCCTGCATACCCTGCTCTTCGAGCGACGTATAACTCTCGAGCAGCAGGGTACCCGATACGAGAGCAAGTGTTCCCATGAGGCAGGCGAGGGTCAGGGCAATGATGATCAGCGTGCGCGTAAGAATTTTCATGTGATAGCCTCTGACGTCCGGTCGCGGCGGAGTACCGGTATCAGAGATCCCCTCCTGCGCCCCACCCCGCTCCGCGGCAGCGTGCTGAGCCTCTTTCTCTCTTTACCGGCTGGTAATCCTATATTTGAATTGCTTTCGCGCCATATGAACGTTTCAAAATCGTCGCGGGATGACCTTTGACGGGATAACGAGTCCGGTTCATCCCCCGAACGCTCTGTGAACCGGTAGATCCAGTACCATTGGACAAATACAGTCCATTTGGAATAAATGTCTGAAAATTCAATTTTACTATTTAATTACACCGGAAACCGGGCAGCGATAATCTTCAGCGAAAGCTGAAACCGGTTCCGTTTAGCAGGAAATGCCGCGAATGCAATTCATTATGAACCATACGACTCTCAAGGGCACTTCGGCCGTCCCTCCTCCCGTGGTGGTACCACTCACGGACGAGCCGGAGATAAGCCTGCATTTCCGGGGATAGAGGTATGGTAGCGGCATCTTTCAAAGGCCGGTGGGATACCCCCGGCTCCCCATGGAGGTGGGCGGGCTCTCTCCTTCTGGTCTTCCTGGTGGCGATCCCCCTGCCGGTCGGGGCAGTCTGCCGTCCCGGGTGATGACCCGGGTATCCGGGTTGGCGTCTATAGCGCCCCTCCCTTCTGCGATATCGGGGATGACGGAACCGTTTCGGGTTTCTGCATCGATATCCTGGAGTACATCGCAGCAGAGGAAGGGTGGCGGATTGTGTACGTCCCCGGCACCTGGGCGGAGTGCATAACAAGGCTTGAACGGGGGGAGATCGATCTCCTCGTGGCAATAGCGTATACGGAGGAGCGGGACCTGCGGTTCGATTTCTCCCGTGAGTCTCTGGTGGTGGACTGGGGACAGAATCGTCTCCCGGAGAGGCGCCGGTCTCTCCTCCGTCTTTGACCTGGAGGGAAAAAGGATAGCCGTGCTGGAAGACGATGTCTACTACGCTGCGTTCCGCGAGCTTGCAGACCAGTCCGGGATACACTGCACCTTCGTCGTCGTCGACGACTACCGGGCTGTGTTCCGGGCTGTCGACGAAAAGATCGCCGATGCCGGCCTTGTGGGCAGAAGCACCGGTTACCTCTCCGGGAGCGGGTACGGGATCGAAGAGACTTCGATCGTCTGCAGCCCGAAAGAACTTCTCTTCGCCGCCCCCTCGGGGAAGAACGCTGCCCTCCTCAGCGACTCTTGACCGCCATCTCGCCCTCCTGAAGGCCGATACGGGATCGGTCTACTATCGGTCACTCGGGACATGGCTCGGCGGTGCAACCCGCCCGATCATTCCGGAATGGATCGGTGCGGTCATCGGTTCGGCACTCCTGCTCGCCGGGTGCTTCTTCGGCGGCGTTCTTCTTCTGCGGGCGCAGGTAACGCGACGGACGGAGGAACTCCGAAGGGAGGTCGAGGAGCGGAGGCGTGCCGAGGCGGCTTTTTCCGAGAGTGAACGGCGTTTCCAGGCGGCCCTGAAGCATTCGTCGGTCTTTGTGTTTCACCAGGATGGGCTGCTCGCCTATACCTGGGTATTCAATGCTCCGGGGGGTCGGGCTCCTGGTGTCTTCCTCGGCAGAACCGATGCCGATCTCTTTCTGCCGGAGGATGCCGCCGTCCTTACCCGGTTGAAGCGGCAAGTGCTCGAGAGCGGCGGCGACGTGAAGACTGAGACTGACAGTAACCCTCGACGGGCAAAGCCGCCGCTTCTCACTGACCCTCGAACCCGATTACGACCGGGCGGGCGACGTCGGGGGGCTTATCGGAGTCGCCATCGATGTCACCGAGAAGGCACGGCAGGAGGAACAGATCCGGGAAGCGCTCTGCCAGGTCAACAGGAACTTCGAGCAGCTGGCGACGCTCAACGATCATATCCGAAACCCCCTCCAGGTGATCGTCGGCCTTGCGGCCATGACTGAAGGAAGGACGGCCGAGATCATTCTCGCGCAGTCGGAGGAGATCAACGATCTCGTCAGGGAGCTTGATACGGGGTGGCTCGAGTCGATGAAGATCCGCGACTTCCTCGTCCGGCACTATGCTCCTCCGGAAGATGAGTGACCGCTATCAGGGCTTCTTCTCCCGGAACCGGTGCTGGTGGCGTCTCCAGGCGAGGAATGCGCCTGCTGCCCCGAGCACGGCAAGGAGCAGTACGGCAACGCCGAGCACCGGGTCATGTCTATACAGATCGAGGATCACGTCGGTGCCGAGGGCGATGGTAAGGCAGGAGCCGATTGATCCGGCCATGACAACGGCAAAGACCCGTTGTGTGTCCATCCCGAGGAGTTTCCCGAGGATAGAACCGTTCATCGCACCGGTTCCCTGGAACGGGAAGAAGACGAAGAGAAAGAGCCCGACGGTCGAGACGCTCCTGATGCCGGGGTGAGCTTCGCTGTAATCGTTCATCATCGAGAGCCCCCGCTTGAGCAGGCGGCCGAGGAGAGGCACTTTCATCGCAAGTTCGAAGTTCCAGGCGATGAAGAGGGCGATCGCCGCATCGAGGGCTACAAGAAGCATGGTGATAAGCCACCACGGCTGTCCCGCCAGGATGACGATCGGAATGATCGACTCCTTTCCGGCAGGCGGGACGAAGTAGGCTGCGGAGAGGCCGGTGTAGAGGAGGAACGTCTCGTACGGCTGGCTCAGGTAGATCAGGCCGAGCGCCAGCGGGATGATGGCGAGCGGGAGAACGAACTTCATGACGGCGAGCGCGAGCGGTCCCCGTCCCAGCGCGTACTCCGATGCGGTCTTAACCGATTCTATCACGGCACTCACTTCTCGTCACCTCCCACGCGTATACCTGGTGATTAATCGTGCAGTCTGACAGGATATAAGGCATACTGATGGATCTTTCCGCGGCACGGGGTAACCTTCAAACGGAATGGCACGTGAAGAATGGTATGGGACTGACCTGCTATGAAGACCGAACGATCCGATCCTGAAAGATGTCTGCCGGTTATGGAGACCGGGACACGGGAGAGTGCGCTCTGCACCATCTGCAACGTCGGCACCGCGCTCGAGCGGCTGCACGAGGTGCGCAAACACGTGCGGGGAGAGCACAAGCGCCGACTCGACGACGTTGCCGTGATCCTCCGGGTGATCGCCCTCGAGGCGCAGGCGATGTATGCGATCTCGAACGATGAGGCGACGGCAGCGCTCCGGAAGCAGAGGCCGGGCGGCGGATAACTCCGCCTCACCCCTCCCTCCGGCAAATCCTGAAAAAAGATGGCTCTAATCGATCAAGAGGCCGCTTCCTTTGTCACCACAATCCGCCACTCCGTCCCGTGGAGGGCGACCGTGCCCCAGACGATCTCCTTCCGCACGGTTTGTGTGCTCCCGGTCGCCAGGAACTCGTATCCTCCGGCTCCCTCAGGCTCGGCGGCAACCCGCCGCGCGATCGCCAGCAGGCCCGGGTAGTCCGCGTAGATCGGATCCTCGAAGGTCATCTTCCCGATCTCGGCCGGATCGGGATCGTAGAGCACCCGCCCGTCCGTCTGGATAACCGTCACCACGGTACCGGTGCCGTTCACCGCCGGACAGATGACGTCGCCGAGGAGCAGATCCGGCCTGAACGGAAGAGAGATGCCGCCCGTGATATCTCCTGAAGGCGAGGTGGCGGGGCGGGCGATGGCGGCGGCGTCGAATCCCTCGACGGTGGTGAACACGCCGCTCAGCGCCGGTTCTCCTTCTTTCAGGATCCGGACGATATGGGTCTGTTCGCTGATATCGGTGCCGATACTTCCTCGGGTACTCCTCGGGCGCGACCGCCAGTATCCTGCCACCCGGTCCGACCGTGACGGCATCGACCGCTGCGGGCGAGGAGGCGACGAGGTACTCGAGCACTCCTGCCGTCCCCTCACCCTCCATACCGGCCGCTCCGAAGTGCCGGGCAGCCTCGGAGAGGTTGGCATCCACGGCGGTAAGCGAAGCTTCGACCCCGCCCTCGATCCCGGTGAGGAGCGTCTGCATCCCGCTCCTCGTGGCAAGACTGTTTTCAGTGAGGTCGGCGAGGTAGATCCCCGCTCCGAGCCACCAGGTCTCGTCCACCTTCTGGACGTAACTCATCTTCGGCTCGACGGTGAGGTTGTGAGCAGGGTTCGGATAGTCGTAGAAGATGAATCCCCCGCCCTCTTTCGCAAGGTCGATCTCCACCCGGGTGACGTTGACGCCGTAGGTATCCTTTAGATCGATCATGCTGGTCCCGACGAGGTCCTGCTGGTAGGGGAGAGCGAGGCAGGTGCCGTTGAAGTCGAGGGCATAAATGTACACTTCCCGCATGACGAACGGGCCGTTTTTGTCCATGAACGCCGCAAGCGCTGCCTCCCTGCCGTTCGTGCGTGCATAGGCGGCCGCATCCTCGACGAACCGAACGATCTGCTCCTTTGCCTGGAGGTCGGCCTCAACCTGCGGCGAGGCCGATTCGGCCTCCTCCCCATAGATGCCGGCTCCCAGCCACCAGGTGTCGTCAACGCGCATGACGTAGCTCAGCTTCGGTTCGATCGAGAAGTCTGCCTCCGGATTCGGATAGTAGTAGCGTACAAATCCGCTTCCGTTCTCTACTACCCCGATCATCTCCCGTATATACGCGACGCCGTTCGCATCCCGGAGGTCGAGGCGGTTCGTGCCGACGATCGCCGGTTCGTGGGGGAGCACCAGCGTGGTGCCTGTATAGTCGTAGGCGAAGATGTAGAGTTCACCGCGAGCGAACTCCCCGTTCGGGTCGTTGAAGGCCAGGATCAGCTGCTTCCTTTCCGTTTTCCCCGGCGAATTCGTATGCCCGTTCGACGAAGGCGACAAGGGCTTCCGCCGATGCATTCTCCGATCCGTTCGCCGGCGATGCTTCTTCCGGGGTGCCCATGCAGCCTGCTGCGATGAGACAGAGGATCATCGTGAGAAAGACCGTGACGGCGGTGAATAACTTCATACGGAAGAATGAGCGTAAACGGATAAAAAATCGCCGATTTAATCCGTCCCTGGGGATTTTTGGAGGATTTTCGAACGATAAGGCGCTAGAGCAGACCGTGGATTCTCTCTTCGTGCACGCATCCCTCTTCGCAGGAGAGATCGGCCATCTCTGTCGGCATCCCCTATCGGGGGGCTGCCGCAGAGTTTAATCGTCACGAAAACCCACACCTCTGTGATGAACGAGTCGTCCCGGCAGCTTGTCCACCTGGTCTTCGGCCTCGGCATTGCTGCCTTTGTCTTCCTCTTCGATCGCGCGATTACCATTTCGGTTCTCATGATCGCACTCTTTGCCGGTTTCATTCTCTCCGATGCGGTCCAGCGGGGCTACACCATTCCCGGCATCTCGCAGATCATCGCGCGGCTGGAGCGGCGTGAGGCCGCCCCCGGGAAAGGGGCGCTCTTCTTCGCTCTCGGGGCACTCTTCTGCCTGGTGTTCTTCCCGACTGAAGTGGTCTTTCCTGCCCTGATCGTGCTCGCGCTGCTCGACAGCGTGACGACGATAGTCGGTGTGCGATACGGGAAACACCGCATCTACAATAAAAAATCGCTCGAAGGCACGACTTTCGGCATCGCGGTGACGTTCGCGGCGCTGCTGCTCCTGGTGCCTCCGGGTGCGGCGCTGGCGGTTGCCGTTGTCTCCGGCATTGTCGAGCTGATAACCCCGGTCGACGACAACCTCGTTGTACCGGTCGCCGCCTGCGTCGTTCTGGCGCTTCTCCTGTGATCATCGCTCCACCTCGCCCCCCTTCCTGTCCGCGGCAGCGGTTCAGCCCTCCGGTTCATCGATTGAACCTGCTGGTTCGATCATTGTTTAACTGTCCGCACCAGAGGCTTTGGTAGACACTGCGAGGCGAAGAGACGATGAAGAAAGTGATTGCAGTACTGATCGTATGCCTCCTCATCCTGCCGGGGATCGTATCGGCCGAGAAGGGAGGTCAGGGCAACGGGCAGGGCGTGGCTAAAACCATGTCCGGCGAGACGGTGCAGGGAAACCTGACCGGCGACGCCGGAAACGAGACCACGGGCGTCCAGCCCGTCCAGCTCCAGAACCAGACCCGGAAGAATGAGTCCGAGGAACAGAAGCTGCAGATAGAGCAGCGGCAACAGGAGCACCAGCAGGAGCAGGCGAACCGGTCGCTCAGTGCGAATAACTTCAATCCGGTTCGCTATGCGGTCCACAGCCTCCTTGCCATGGAGAACCGTACCGGCGGGATAGGTCCTCAGGTATCGGCCATCGCACGGAACCTGAACGAATCTGCCAACCGGACAGAACGGGCGGAAGAGCAGATCCGGTCGAGAACCGGCTTTGCCCGATTCTTCTTCGGAGGAGATTCGGAGGCGGCCGACCAGATAGAGCAGCAGATGAATCAGACCCGCGAGCAGATCAGGGAACTCTCCCGGTTGTGCGAGAACGCTACCTGTGATAACCAGACCCGGACGATGCTGCAGGAGCAGATCAGGCTCGTCGAAGAGGAACAGCAGCGCCTCTTCGATCTTGCCGGCAGGGAACGGCAGGACAGGGGACTCCTCGGCTGGCTCTGGAACTGATATCCCTCTTTTCCGGGAACCGATCCCGGGAGAAGCAGGGGACATTCTCTCTCTTTTTATCGGAAAACCGTTCCGGTGATCTCCGCGACCTCTCCTGAAGGATCCTGTGCGGAGCCGGAGGTTCAGGGCTCCCGGGCGGGGCAGACAGTGTCGCAGGAAGCGCAGCCGTCTCCTGAACAGGGCTCTACGCGAATCGTAACGCTTGCACGCGGGAACTCTGTTTTCAGGTCGGATTCGAGGTGTTCGACCAGGTCGAACGACTCCTCCACACTCGATCCCCGGGCGACGACGAGGTGGAGGTCGATGAAACGGTTCGGGCCGGAGCGGCGGGTGCGCAGGGCGTGAAACCCGACGTAATCGGAGCAGTGATCGCAGATGATCCTCCGTATCCGCCCCTCCTCCTCAGGTGGGAGGCTCTGATCGACGATATCGGCGAGCGAGCGGCGGGTCAGATCGAACGCAGCCTTCAGAATGATGGCCGCAACGCCGAGGGCAACCAGGGGATCGAGTATCGTGAGGCCGGTCACCCGGATCAGGACGAGCCCCGCAAAGACGCCGAGCGACGTATACACGTCTGTCCGGAGGTGCCATGCATCGCTCTCGAGCGCGATGGACTCGGTCTCTTTCGCGACGTGCATAAGGCGGGTCGAGACGAACCAGTTGAGCACCGCCGAGAGTGCCATGATGCCGATACCGATGCCGAGCGCCTCGGTTGCGAGCGACTCCTCGCCCGTGAGGAGAGTCTGTACGGCTTCGTTAATGATCAGCAGGGCGGCGACGAAGATGAGCAGCGCCTCGATGAGGCCGGAGATGCTCTCGTACTTGCCGTGGCCGAAGGCGTGGCATTGGTCGGGGGGCTGGCCGGATCGCCTGACCGCGAAGTAGGCGATAAGCGCTGCGATCAGGTCTATCCCCGAATGGATCGCTTCGGATATGATACCGACCGAGCCGATAGCGATGCCGACACCGAGTTTGGCAAACACCAGAAAGGTATTCGACGCGATTGAGAGGCGAGCCGTCTTCTGTTTCAGGGCATCAGTATCCGCTGGCGCGGGGGAACCGGCATTCCCGCCGAAAAATTTCGCCGTTTCCATTACCCACATAGGTTATGGAGTGATCCGGGATAGGGTTTTCGTCCCTGCCCTTTGGAGTTTCCCCGCGGAGCGGACCGCCGCTCTCCTGCAGGAGGGTGGGGGTTATTCGGCTGTGGTGAGCCGGGAATCATGCTCTCCCGACCTACTCCACCGTGAAGATGATGAGCGAATCGGTGCCCGCATACCCGGGCGATATGCCTTCGGTGAGCACCACCCGCTCGCCATGCCCGATAATCCCCGACTCCCGGATAAAGTCGAGCATCGCGCCGTGCCAGTACTCCTCCTCGCTCAGGATGAGAACCGAGTATACGCCGTAGGAGAATGCCAGAAACTTGTGGGTACTCGGATTTCTGGTAAATGCGAGTATCCAGGCATCCGGCTTGAACCGGGAGATGTGGCGGGGTGTTGCCCCGCTCCGGGTCGGTGTCAGGACATACCTGATCCCGAGCGCTTCCATCGACTCGATAACGTTTAAGGAGACCACGTCGCTGATCGTGATTCCCACTCTGCCCCTCCCTCTCCTGAAGTAGTCGACAAGGCCGCACCTCCCTGCGATACTTGAGCGCTTCTCTTCGATGTTTCGTGCGATCTTCACCATCATCCCGACCGTCTCGACAGGGTAGCGGCCGACCGAGGTCTCTTCCGAGAGCATCACCGCATCAGTTCCGTCGAGGATGGCGTTTGCAACATCGGTCGCCTCGGCACGGGTCGGGCGGATGTTGTCGGTCATCGATTCGAGCATCTGCGTGGCGGTTATCACCGGCCTGCCGAGCGTGGTGGCCTTGAGGATGATCTGCTTCTGCACGGCAGGAACCTCCTCGATGGGTATCTGTACGCCGAGATCGCCCCGCGCTATCATCACGCCGTCGGTCGCGGCCAGAATCTCGTCGAGGTTCTGCAGCGCCTCCTGCCGCTCGATCTTCGAGATGATATGGATGGATTTGCCCTTTCCCGCGGCGAAGTCACGTGCCTTCTCGATATCCGCGGCGCTCTGGATGAAGGAGATGCTGAAGGTATCGAGCCCTTCGGAGAGGCCGAAATCGATGCACTCGAGATCGCGGTCGGTCACGGCGCTGACAGCCACGACTCCCTCGCCGCCGATCAGGCTCATGCCTTTGTGCGAGTGGAGCGGTCCTCCGATGACCACCAGGCAGCGGACATCCTCTCCGACAATCTCCTGTACCTGGAGCTGGATGAACCCGTCGTTGAGGTAGATGATACTCCCTTTCGAAACGAGATCTGCGAACCGGGAAAAATCGACGGGTATCTCTCCAGGCTCATACTGGCCTTTTTTCGTGGTAAGGGTGACCACCCCGCCCTTCGAGAGATGCACCGGCTCCTCGGGAAGGGTGCCGATCCGGATCTTGGGGCCGGGCAGATCGATCAGGATCGAGACCGGGAGGTCGGCTTCATCCGCCGCTCTGCGGATCTTCCTGATAGTCTCCCGGTGCTCATCGAATGTGCCGTGGGAGAGGTTGAGCCGGGCGACATTCATGCCGCTCTCCACCATCTCCTTCAGCACCGGTACCGAATCGGATGCCGGGCCTATCGTGCATACAATCTTTGTTTTATGGTCCGGAAGTTTCATACCTATCCGCTCCACGCTTATCCGGGCACCGGGGGTATCCCTGCAGTCACCTGTTCCGGTTCCCGTCGTTCATGGAGAGTGCCACAGCCAAAGAACCTATCGGTCTTCCGGGCGGTGGGGAGTGGATGCGGGCGCCGGGTGGTCCCGGGCGTCAGTTGCAGCCTGCCGTCCGGCCGGCGGCACGGAACAGTCCCGTCTCCGGAACGGTGACGGCGGAGAGGTCTCTTCCGCTCTCGGCACTGTACTCGCGTATCCGCCGGTGCACGTGGTCGATCATGCCGCCGGACGTAATGATCAGCGAGCTCTCGCCGATGAGGCTTTTGAGGATGCACTTGTCGATGACGCCGTAGGTGAAGTCAAGGAGGATGAGTTCCCGGTTCGCAAACTCCTTCGCCCTGCTGCCCATCGCCCCGACGTGATCGATACCCCGCTCCTCGAAGAGTGACCGGAGTTCGTCGCCGCTGATGGTGTCGGCGTTGCAGACGTACACCGTCCCCATCGTATCGGGTTCGCCCCGGCGCGGCCCGTGGCCGTGAACGTGCTGCTCGATACGGTCGGTGAACTCGAGGACGCTCTTCGGCGGGGCTCGCTCTTCGACGATGCTCCTCGCCACGAGTTCGTGGTAGAGGTCGAGGATCCAGGGCGGTTTTAAGCGTGCCGCTCGTAGGAGCGAATGGTCGGAGAAGACTTCTTCAGGTGTTCCCCGTGCAAGGACCATGCCCTGCTCCATCAGAACGATGTGATCCGCCCACCTGTAGGCAAGTTCGACGTCGTGCGTCGAGATGATGATCGTCCTGCCGCCGGTGGCGAGTTCGTCGAGGAGACTCCATGATCTCTTCGGAGCTCGCGGGGTCGAGGGAACTCGTCGGCTCGTCGAAGACCAGTACGTCGGGCTCCATGGCAAGGATTCCCGCGATCGCGACACGCTTCTTCTCGCCCCCGGAGAGGTGGTGGGGCGGCCTTTTTTCGTATCCGACGAGCCCGACGGCGGAGAGCGCACTCCGGACGGCACGGTCTACGTCGTCCCGGGCGAGGCCGAGATTCACCGGGCCGAAGGCGACGTCCTGGTAGACCGTGGGAGCGATGATCTGGACATCGGGGTTCTGAAAGACGAGCCCGACGCGCCTCCGCAGTTCACGAAGCGCTCTGCCTGTGTATTCGATCGGCATCCCGTTGAAGAGGACGCTCCCGCTGTCGGGTTTGATCATCCCGTTGAAGAGCTGGAAGAGCGTCGATTTTCCGGCACCGTTCGGGCCGACGAGAGCGACTTTCGAGCCCTGCATGATGCGGACGCCGACACCTTTGAGTGCCTCGGGCCCGTGTGGATATCGGTATCGTGCGTTCTGTATCTCGAGAATTGCTCCCATGGTAAGTCCCTCAGCACAATGTAATGTTCGCCGTCGTGCAGGAGATGCCCGCGACGACAGCCAGGTACAGCACGACCCCCAGCGCCCCGGCGAGCGAGGCGGGGGGTGCATCGTCGGCAAGCCCGAACTTGCCGTCGTAGCAGCGGGCATCCATGGCCCGCATCAGGTGTTCGCCGCTCTCCCATGTCCGCAGGAAGAGTGCTCCCGCAAGCATCCCGAACGATTGGATCGACTCCTTAAAGGTTCCGTACCCGAGGCGCATCCGCTGCGAGCGGTAGATCTGGCCGGCCTCATCGATGAGCACGAAGATGAACCGGTAGATGAGCATGGCGAGGTCGACGAAGACGGACGGAAACCGGAGCCGCTGCATGATCGCAAAGATATCCGTCATCGGCGTGGTCAGGGATATGAAGAAGAGCGAGCACATGCCGCCGAGGACTCGTGCCGCCAGGAGGAGAGATAAGTTCGCTCCGCCGGTGGTGACGGTGAGTGCAAAGCCCGGAAGGGGTATACTAACCAGCACCGCTCCCCCGCCGGTGAGAAAGAGGATGACGGCGATGCTCATCACCGCGAACGAGGCCGGAACCATGAGCAGGCGGGCGTAGAACCGGAGCGGTATGCGGGCGAGTCCGATCGTTACCGCCGAGAGGGAGACGGCAATGAAGAGCGGCGTAACCGGGCCTGGGGACGACACGCAGAGGAGAATGCTGCCTAGGCCGAGGAGTATCTTTACGGACGGGTTGACGTCCCGCAGCCCGTTCTCCTGGGCAAAGTCTTCGAGCAGTTGGTGCATGGTCGGCGGCCACCTCCCTCTGTTGGATACGTAATAGTTTTCTACGGAAGAAGGGAAAAATTACGTGGTTTTCCTGCTGCCGCGCCAGTAGCCGAAGAAGTAGCCGATGACGATCGCACCGATGGCGGCCTGCAGGGAGAAGAAGAGCGACTCGATCTCACCGCTCGGGGGCTCCCAGATCGGGCTGAACCAGGGTTCGTATCCCGATGCCTCGATGAGCTCGGCGGCGCCTCCGTCCGCTCCTCCCCAGGCTTCTTCTCCCTCGCCGAGGTTTGCCTGGATGGCTGCATTCTGAACCAGGAAGACTGCGGTAAAGATGATGATGATCGCCGCTACGGCGATCTCAAGCGCGAACTTCATGCCGCCGCCTCCTGCAGTCTCCGGATGGTGCTCTCGGAGAGGAGGTTGAGCTTCGTGAGTATCTCGGGTTTGAGCTGGACGATGTACTTGAATACGAGCGCGATGACGGCACCTTCGACGATGGCGAGCGGGACCTGGGTGACCGCGAAGATCCCGGCGAACGCCTGGAATGCCGTGAAGAATCCTGCCTCACCGGGGAAGGCGAGCGCAAGCTGGACGGAGGTGACGACGTAGGTGAAGAGATCGGCGAGCGCGGCGGCGAGGAAGACGGTGACGTAGGTGTTGATCCCGGCTTTCACCCCGCCCTTGTAGATGAGGTAGGCGACGATGGGTCCTGCGATTCCCATCGAGAAGACGTTTGCCCCGAGGGTCGTGATCCCCCCGTGCGCCAGGAAGAGCGCCTGGTAGATGAGGACGATAAGCCCGAGAACCGATGTAATGAACGGGCCGAAGAGAATGGCCCCAAGGCCCGTTCCGGTGGGGTGGGAGCAGCTCCCGGTCACCGACGGCAGTTTGAGCGATGAGAGGACGAAGACGAATGCGCCTGCTACGGCGAGAAGGGGCAGGGTCTCACGGTTTTCTTTCACGAGTCTGTTCATCTGGTAAAGCCCGATGACAATGAACGGGATGGATACGGCAAACCATATCTCCCACCACGGGCTCGGCAAGAATCCTTCCATTATATGCATGCTATCACCATAATCCTGGTCCGCCCGGCCTCCGGCCAGCAGAAGCAAATTTCTTTGTCTTAATGCAATAATATTTGTTATATGCCGGTTGTGTTAGGTCATATTTATTTTATCCGGTATTCAACAGTATTGACACGTGACACTCGAGATTCCCCGGATAGTGATAGCAGGGACCCACAGCGGGTGTGGGAAGACGACCCTCGCGAGCGGCCTGATGGCGGCGCTGACCGCCCGCGGCCATGCGGTGCAGCCTTTCAAGGTCGGACCGGACTTCATCGATCCGACACACCACACCGCCATCTGCGGCAGACCCTCGCGCAACCTCGACCCCTACATTATGGGGAGGGAAGGCGTCCGGGCGGCGTTTGCCGCTGCGTGCAACGGTGCGGATATCGCCGTTATAGAAGGCGTGATGGGTCTCTATGACGGACTCGACGACACCGACGAAGCGAGCACGGCGGACGTCGCGAAGATCCTCGCCGCCCCGGTCATCCTTACCGTGGACGTGAAAGGGATGAGCCGGAGCGCCCACGCACTGGTAGGAGGCTTTGCCGGGTTCGACCCGGCCTTGCATCTCGCCGGCGCCGTCTTCAACCGGGTCGGGAGCCCGCGCCACCGCTCCCTTATCGAGCACGGTCTTGCCCTGCCCGGCCTCGGGTGGCTGCCGGGGCGCGACGATCTCACCGTTGCGAGCAGGCACCTCGGGCTCTCCATGGCGATCGAGACGGAGACGATGTCGGCGTTCGGAGAGGTCGTCGAGTCGTCCTGCGATCTCGACCGGATTGAGGAGATTGCAAAAAGAGCGCCGCCCCTCCCCTCCCCGAACACGCCCCCGGACGGCGTCGCGGAACCGGAGGCGACCATCGGTGTCGCGCGTGACCGGGCATTCTGCTTCTACTACCAGGACAATCTCGAGCGGCTCATCGCTGCAGGAGCCGATCTCCGCTTCTTCTCGCCGATGACGGATCGCCTCCCGGAGGTCGACGCCCTGTACCTCGGCGGCGGCTACCCCGAGCTCCACGCCGCCGCTCTCTCGGCGTCCCGGTGCCGGGAGGATGTGAAACGTGCTGTGGACGACGGCATGCCGGTCTACGCCGAGTGCGGCGGCCTCGTCTACCTGACCGAAGAGATCGAGGGGGACGGGAGGTACCCGATGGTAGGAGTCCTCCCCGCCCGGGCGGAGATGACCCGCCGGATCCAGGGTCTCGGGTATGTAGAAGCCCGGGCGACCGCCGGCGGCGCACCGCTCCTTCCGGCCGGGACGGTCTTCCGGGGGCACGAGTTCCACTACTCGCGTCTCGACTGTGATGCCGACGCCCGGTTTTCGCTCTCGCTCTCCCGGGGGAAGGGGATCGAGGGCGGCCGCGACGGCCTCTTCGAGCAGAATACAGTGGGTCAGTACACGCACGCCTACTTCACGGGGGAGTGCGCAGAAGCCCTCGTGCGTGCGGCGGTGCGCTACCACCGGGCGTGAGCGCTCGCATCACCCGTAGTATTTTTTCAGGAACTCCCGCACCTTCTCCGACTCGATCCATCCGCGATCGAGTTCGTCGACGATCGCGTCGATGATCTTTGCGTTCTGTGTTATCTTCTCGCCGATCACTCCTTCTTCCATCCCGGCGAGCCCGACGATGACCTGGAGGGGATTTCGGATCTGATCGTTGAGGATTGCGAACTGCTCGTAGTTCTTCTGGATCTGGCCGAATGCCCGCCGTTTGAGTTCATCCATCTGCTTTCGCTCGGTGACGTCACGGGCGATGGCGATGACGATGGGCTGGCCTTCGTGCATGACGAGGTGGGCGTTGACCTCGACGGGGATCTCCGTCCCGTCGGTGGCAAGGTGCTTCGTCTCGTAGAGGACGTGACGCTCCGCGAGGAGGCGGCGCATCACCTCCCGCACCGTCGCCTCTTCGCCTTCCCCAACGATGGTGGAGGGTGGGTTGCTCTCGAGGAGATCCCGTTCGCATTTGAGCCGCCTGCATGCTTCATCGTTCACCTCGACGAACCGCTCCGGCATCCCGGTATCATCGACGGAGAAGACGTATACGGCGTCGTTTCCGCTGTTGAAGAAGAGGCGGTAGCGCTCCTCACTCTCAATGAGGCGACCCTCGAGCCGTCTTTGCGCCGTCTCGAGGGCGCCAAGCATCCCGTTGATATCCGTTGCGAGCGAGGTTATCTCGTCGCTTCCCGGAACCGTGACCCTGGCCGAGAAGTTTCTGCTCGATTCGATCCCGCTCACGGTCGTGCTCAGGAACGAGAGGCGGGAGAGAACCGTCCGGTCGAGGAGCAGGAGCGAAATAAGGCCGAAGATGAGACCCACCGCTACCAGCGAGAGAACGAAGTAGGTGGTGCTGAGCGTTCCCTGAGCGTAGATCTCACGCGGGATGGCTAACCGGAGCAGAAATGCCGGCTCGCCGTAGATATCTCCGATGACGGCATATCCGCAGAGCGTATCGTCGTCCAGCGGTTCGATGGATGTTAAGACGTTCCCGATGACGGAGTCTCCGCTTCCCCGCTCGATGAACGTCGGCAGGCTTGCGGAGAGGATGTCTCTCGCTCTCCCGACGTCGGCGGGGATGCGCGGGTCGTCGTACCGATACAGGGTGACCGGGAGCGACGTGATCATCGCAATGCGGGTCACTTCTGTCTCGTCGAGGTACCGTCCCATAATGATCGTCCCGATCGGATCTCCGGTGCCGTGCCGGTCGATCACCGGGCGGGATGCTATCAGAAACGGTTGGTCGGCGAGCGGAAGGAGGCCCATCGTACCGGCCGGATGTGTTGCCGTGTTGACGAGCGGCATCTTTGCGGCAATATGGGGGAGGAGATCGGACGGTACCGGTACGGCCTCTCCTCTGGTCTGGTCGTACGCCCTGCCGGCGACGATCTCCCCCGAGTCGTTCAGGATGAGGATGAGGTTCACCCCGAGCCGTTCGAAGGTCGGATCGCTGATCTTTGCCCAGGTATCGTCGAGCGTGCGGCTCTCGAGGAGCCCGGCCGTCTCGTCCCACGATGCCGTCTCATAGGTGAGGGCATCGAGTGTATTGATATCGTTGAGGAGGGCGGAGACCATGCGTTCGACGTTCTGCCGGGCTTCCTCTTCTTCCACCTGTTCGAACCCTTTTAGTACCGAAGGCATCGGAAGCGATGTACAGGACGGCCATCAGCCCGATGAGCGTGATGGTTACGATGAGAATGGTCTTTGCCCGTATCTTCACGGGGATCTGCTCCCTGAGCCGGAGAGAGGAGCGAGCGGCATCCGGCGTTACAATACAAAACGCCTCTTTCGGAGAAATATGTTGTTACTTGTCCCGGCGTTTGTCTCTTGTTTGCCGGTTTTTTCCTTCGCTTTCAAAGAGAGGAAAGTTCGAGGGGAAGATTTTACTGCCCCGTCGAATTCGTCTGCTGTGTCTGATTTACCCCTCCGACGATGATAGTGCCGGTCCACGCCGGGGCGGTTTGCGATGTGTAGTTGTAGGTGCCCGGGGTGACGAACGTCCAGGTGAAGGTCTCCCCGGGAGCGAGAAGGCCGGAGTCAAAGTTGCTGTCGATCCCTATGCCGGTGACGGTCTGGTTTGAGTTTGCTTCGTTCGTCCAGACGACCATGCTGCCGCCCGGGACCTCAAGGGTTGCAGGGATGAAACCGCTCTGCACGATGCTCACCGAGTACGAGGATGCATTCAGGGCGGTGTAGGACGGTATTACCGGAGGCACTTCGGAGCTGGTCTCGTTCACCGTCATGTTCCCGGTCGCTGCCGTGGTCTCGTTCATCGTCATGTTCCCGGTCGTTGTCGGGGTCTCGTTCACCGTCATGTTCCCGGTCGTTGTCGGGGTCTCGTTCACCGTCATGGTCTCGTTCGCCATCACGGTCTCGGTCGGGGTCTCCATAGGTGTCCCCATTGTCGTCGCAGTCGGTGTCTCAGTCCCGGTTGCATTGCCCTGGGGCTGCGTACATCCGGCGATGCAGATGCCGAGCACAAGGAGCCCGAGGATACCATACCATAGTTTCATGAAGGCAATCGATATATTTTGTTATTAATATACTTATCTCCTTATGGACGTGGGAGATACCGTTCCGTGCTCATGCGCTCCTCGCCTGCATGGAACCGGTCTGCAGGGAAAAGAGTTCCCGAAGGCGGTTAGGGAAACGAAAAGCTGCCGTATCGCCCTCCGCCTCCGGGGTGCAGGACTACCTGCCCGCTCCGGAGAGCATCGACGGCATCCCCGACAGCAGGGTGGATCTCACGGATCTCTCCTAACGGCGCCGTTACAAGGACGGCAATCTCGTCCCCGAAGATCGCCAGAAAGTCGTTATAGAGGGAACTGCACCGTTTCGTGAGGGGTGAAGCGGCCCCGAGCGCCTGCATGATAATCTCGGAGAGGGGGATAAGGTGCAGGTACGGCGGCCGCTCCCGCGGGACGCCGCCCGCAAGCTCGGCAGCCCGGTCGGCGACGCCCTTCTTGATCCGTTTGCCGTCCGCCGGGCACCGCCACCTGAGGTCTTCGGCCTCTTTTTGTGTATATTGGCGGTAGCACGTGCTGCAGGCGGTGCGATTGTACTTCCCCTCCTCCGGGAAGAAGCCGGCGTTCATCGCGATGCGTCCTTCCCCGACGGCATCGAGGATCCCCCGCGGGGTCTGTGCACGACGAACATCAAGGCCGGTGAACTCCCTGCCGAGCCGGTGGGGCGCCGGGCTGTGGGCGTCGGAGTTTGAGATAAAGGGGACGGCGGCGAGCTCGGCGATGCCGGCACCGTACGACGTGTCGGCGGAGAGGCCGAGTTCGAGGAAATCTATCGGTTCGCTCCCGTAACAGTCGCCGACGCTGCCGGCATGGGCATACAGGCCCGTCCACGGGGTGAACGCATGCGCAGGGCCGATCATGCCGCCGAGATCGTGCACTCGTTCTGCTATCGCGGCGCCTGAGAGGGCGATATGCGGCCGTCCGGCGGTGCTGATGTTTTTGCTATGATCGGAGAGGACTTCGGCAAGATCCGCACACCGGCCGAGATCCTCCATCAGGATCAGGTGATGAATGCGGTGGCAGTCCTCGACTTCGGTGGCAGGCACGACGACGATACCCTCGTCGTTCTCGAGGAGCGTCGCCCAGGCCGCCCGCCATGCCGGGTGAAGTGCATCCCCGGTTCCGATCACACCGAGCCCTTTTCGCGCGGCGGCGAGGAGGAGCGCCTCCGGTGTCATCGACGGCGACGTCGCCATAGCGTACGGCGAGTGAATATGGAGATCGGCATACAGAAGCATTACGGATACTCGCGTCGTGAATGATCGGTTATACGGAGCACCGACCGTGCTGCCGGAAAAATACGGGAGAGATATCTGGATTATTCAGCCGATGTAGGTCAGTTCTTCTGCCGCTTTGCTCTCTTCGGCTTCCCTGATCTTGGCGATGATCTGCTCCATATCCTCGGCACGCTGCCGCAGAAGACTTGGATCGATCTCGATCCCGAGCAGCCGGGTAAGGACGGCAAGGAGGCTCTCGGCACTCCTCGGGTCGACGATATATCCGGAGGTCTCTCCCATGAGGCAGATCCCTTCGATATTCCGCTCTGCACCGAGACCGAGGAGGAGGCCGGAGGCACCGACGATCATACCGCCTGTCTCGGCATTCCGGAACGATCCGCCGGCCTCTTCGACCTCGGGTATGAGGTGCTCACTATTCACGGCTGCGAAGATCCGGTTCTCGTCGACGAGGTGGCCTACTCCGTAGCCGCCGAGGGTGTAGATCCTCTGTACGCCGAGTTCTTCGGCGATATCAAGGTAGGTCTCGGTCAGTACGTAGTGCCCCGCGGGAGAGGTGCTCTGGAAATCGCCGACCAGAAAGAGGAGCGTTATATCGTCACCCTCGTACCGGTAGATCTCGTTGTTGACGAGGCGGGTGATACCCTTCTCGTCGACAATGACCTGCGGCGGGAAGTGAAGCGAGTGGATCTCGGCGATCTTCTCTGCCCCGAGCTTCTCTATGATATATTCCGCCGCGAGTTTCCCGACCTGTCCGACTCCCGGAAGCCCTTCGATGAGGATGGGCGCCCGGATGTCGTCGTCCCGCAAAAAATGTATGGTTACCTCTTTCATTCGCGTACCATCCTTCTGTAACTCCCGTACCTATCCTGTGGAGAAAAACGTGCAGGATGAGCGATCCGGGTCCGGCACCCGCAGGCCGGACAGATCTCTCGTATCGTATAGGTACGGTCGTGTACGCAGCGTCGTATACGGCCACTCATAACGACGCCTTAACCGGACTTCTGTTTTCGAACGAATTTTCCGGTGCCGTCAGCCCGCTCCATGACGCCGACCGCAGCAGGCTGCGGCTTTCTCGATCGCCTTCTCAGCCGTCTTGTAGTCGGGTGCGGTCACCTTGATGCGATACTTGGGAGCACCCACGTAGTTTAAGTCAATCTCGACATCGTCGACCTTCGGCTGCGCACTTCGGAGGGCTCTTCGGATCACATTGACCCCGTCGGGCTTTGCGGATGTGAGAATCAGGTGTCCGGTGATCGTCACTTTCGAGACTTTGACATTCTCGTGGGCGATGGTGTTGAGCGACTCTTTGACCTTCGGGTCGAAGGTGAATTTCTCCAGCGACTCTCCACCCGTGGCGACGATCTCCTCAAATCCCGGGTATAGCAGACCGTATTCACGGTAGAACGCCTCTTCGATGGTTCTGCGCTCGACGCCGGTTGCCTCGGTCACAAAGCCGACCCACTTCTCGGCCTTCTGCTCGCTCTTCCACTCGTGGATCTTCTCGCGCCGCTGGTGTTCGTTAACATCTTTGAGAGAAAGGTCGATATGACCGCGTCCGGGATCAACGTTCAGCACCTTGCAGACGACCTTCTGCCCTTCACGCACGAAGTCCCGTATATGCTTGATCCAGCCTCTCGCTATCTCGGATATGGGGATGAGGCCCTGTCGCCCGTCGTATTCGTCGAGGGTCACGAATGCCGCGAAGTCCCTGACGTTCTGCACCGTGCAGACGACGAGTTCGCCGTCCTCAGGCCATTCTCTCTCACGCATGTAACTACTCACTCAAGTGCTGCCAGTATTTCGGCTTTTATGGTTGCCTTGCCGCCGGTGGGCTCTGCAAGGATATGTCCGCAGACCGCGCAGTCCACAACGCTGCTTGCCATCTCAAAGACGACCTGTTCGTTCTCGCAGTCGGGGCATTTGACCCGGAAGAACTTGCTCCGATTCTCTCTGTTTAACTGTACCATCGCTTGCTCACTCCGTCAGCTCGAATTTGCTTATTCTGAATCCCGCTCGCAGGTGTGCCTTCCCACAGACCGCACACCGGTACCGGATATTGATCTTCTTGGTCGGCTTGTCGCCACCGGGTACTTTCGAGAACTTACCCATGTTACCGACGGCGCCTCTCCGTGCCTTCTGACGGTCGATCCAGTTGAAGTGGCGGTTTCTGCCCTTCTTTACCTTCTCGACTTCGTGGATCTCATGTTTCCTGCAGAACGGGCAGTATGTTTTAAATTTAACTGGCATCTTCATGGAAATATCCTCTATGAAATTGATACGAAGTACCAATATTACTTGTTAAGCCTGATATTTAAGGCTATGTTGCGTTCGCAGAGCACGTCTGCATTCCGCTCCGGGATCGTTATGATGTCTCCCTGTCGGAGGTGATAAACCCTGCCGTCCACACCCATGAACGAGTCCATATCCTGCGTGATATGCACGAGGGCGTACTCGGCTGCAACGGTTCCGGCAGAAGCAGCCCGCCTTCTCCGCTCCTTCGGTGCAGGCATCGTGGCGGGTGCCGGGAGAACTTCTCCCGTCTCTTCTCCGACAATGCGCGCCTCGTCGCCGAATATGAGCGTCCGCCTGCACTCTTCGATGGCCGCGACGAACTGTCGGAACATCACCCGCTCCGCCTCCAGCATCTTTCTCGACTCGTCCCGGTCGATGTACCTGACCGTCGAACTGCTGAAATGCGAGATCGAGTATCTGACGCGTCCTGAGGGAGAATATCTCCTGCGTGGTGTCCCTGACGCTGCCGATCTCCTCGATGATAAGGCTGCCCGCCCGGGTTTCGAGCGGGTTTGCCAGAGCGTAGTAATCGCTCTTCAGCTTCTCGAGGTGCTCCCGGGTCTCATCGTAGAGGTGGGGGGGACGCCGGCGAGCCGCCCCGAGTGGTGCATATCCAGCAGGATCTGGCGGAGTTTCTCAAGATCCATCGCTCGCCTCCCCTGCAATCTCCGCCATACCCCGGCAGCAGACGAAGATCGCCAGCGCCTCGGGGATGGTGGCGATGCCTTTCTGCAGCGTATAGGTATTGCCGAGCAGCGACGTGGTGATAGCGGCCTTCATCTCGACCTTCACATCCCGCTCGCCGAAGACGACCGCATCCTCGAGGGGGTCAAAGCCGGCGAGTTCGTTGGCACCGAGCGGCACGACTCGCATTCCGCTTCCGCCGTGGAGCGATCCCGGCATCCGGATCAGCCGCTTGATATCGGTCGTCACCGGCTCGTCTGCCTGGGCACCCTTCACCCGAAGCCGCTGCCCGAAGGCCGACCCCTCTTCGGAAACGATCGCTCGCAGCGTGCGGTTTGCCAGCAAGCCCTCCGTCCGGTACTCCTGCAGGTTTCGTGCGATCTCGTCGATCCCGGTGAGAAGTTCGGCTGCCTGCTTTGTTTTAATCCCTTTGATGGCGGTCAGGTGGCCGGTCGCCTCGTCTTCCGGGAGCCCTTTGAGCCAGAGGAGATGTTCATGGAGGGCGTCGAGATAGCGCCGTCGCCATCCCCCGGGAGCCGCCCGGGCGGGCGCGAGCATAACATCCGGATCGAGCCCGGTGCCGCAGACGTAGTCGATAAGCTCCCGGCGCTCCTGGCTGCCCCACCCCCGGGTGGCGATATCCCTGACATGGACATGGTATCCACGGCCGCCGGAGAAGACCACGTGCAGTTCTCGCGAAGAGAACCCGAGTTCGCCGGTCAGCATCCCGATCAGCTTCTCGGTCTCCTCCTTGACCCGTGCAAGCATCTCCGCATATGGCCCGCGCATGATATGGTCGGCATCGAGGTCGAAGATCAGGTCTGCGCCGGTCCAGACTTTATCGTTCATCGTCGGGGCGCCCGGCATGCTGTAGTACGCGGTGGAGTAGTACGCGTGGGCGGGAATCATGCTCCGCAGGTAATCGACGAGTTCCCGCTGGTCGGTAAAGGCCATGTGCCTGCGCATCCTGACGTCGGACGATGCATCAAAGAAGATGAAACCCCACTCCCGCTGCTCGAGGGATGACGGAGCGGGGAGATGACCGTTCCGGTAATAGTCGGTGAACCTCTGTTTGAGAAATTCGAGCGTGGCGGGTTTCATGCTAGTGTCTTGATCATATATGGGCCCCTTCGTTGATATCCCTGTTTCCCGTAGTACGGGCGAACCCGATCCCGCTCATGACGGCGAGGCGATCGTAGCCGTGACTTTTGGCGCTCTCCTCGGCAGCCGCAAGCAGCCTGTTGCCGAAACTCCGGTGCTGCCACTCGTCCTCCGACGCGCCGGTGCTGAGGGGGACGATGCTGCCGTAGACGTGCAGCTCCCGGAGGAGCGCCGCGCCCGAGAGCTCAGGCCGGAACGTCCTCTCCGGGAACCGCAGGCGTGCGAAACCGACGAGGGCATCCCCTGAACTCGCCTGGATGAACTCCTCCTCGCCGCCGCAGGCTCCGGTAGACCAGCGTCGAGATTGCCGCCACCCCGAGATCCGGGGAGCGGCCGACCTCCCGGCACCGGATGCACCGGCAGCGAAGCCCCTGCTCGCTGAGCCGCTCCTGTACGAGCTGGCGGAAGTTGCTGTGCCGTGAGCCGGCGACGATGAGCTTTGCGGGAATATCGCGCTGGATACGCTGGAGGCGGACGTACTCCGGAAAGAGCGACTTTCCGTAGGCAATGAGATCGATCAGGTCCTCCTCGGTGTAGGGGTGATACTCCCCGCGCTCCCAGAGATGCTCGATCTCCGACCCCGGCGTGACGAGGGTAGGGTAGATCTTCAGAAAGTCCGGGCGGAACCGTTCGTCTCCGAAGAGGTCTTCGAACATCCGGCGGTCGTCCTCAATCGTGCTCCCGGGGAGGTTCGGCATGATGTGGAACCCGACCTTGATCCCGGCGTCGCGGAGCATGCAGTTCGCCTCCACGCTCTCCCGGACGGTATGTCCGCGCCGGTTGTACTCGAGGATGGAGTCCCGGAGTTGCTGGACGCCGAGCTCGACCTTCGTCACGCCCATCTCGAGCATCCGGTTAATCTCCTCTTCCCGGCACCAGTCCGGACGGGTCTCAAAGGTGGTGGCGACGCATCGCACCCGTGCCTGCTCGTTCGCGGCGAAGATAGTTTCGAGATCGACTGCTCCCTCCACGGGCGGCGTGCCGACGTTCGGGTAGTCGTTCATTGCCTGTACTGCCGACCCGACGAACCACCGCTGGTACTCGAGCGGGCGGGCGGTCATCGTCCCCCCCATCACAATCAGTTCTACCTTATCGATATGGTGCCCGAGCATCTGGAACTGCGCAAGGCGTGCCTGTACCTGGTTGTAGGGATCGTACGCATGCTCCCGTGCACGAAGTGCCGCCGGCTCCTCGCCGGTGTAACTCTGGGGCGACTTGAACGGGTGCTCCGGCCCTCCGGGGCAGGGAAGGCATATGCCGTGCGGGCAGGGGTGGGGTGACGTCATCACCGCGACCGGCGCTACCCCCGAGATCGTCCGCGTGGGTTTTACGAGCAGGACTCTCCGCAGCCGTTCCCGCTCCTCCGGTCGTGCGGCGGCGAGGATTGCGGAGTTTTTCGGCATGCTGACGCTGTACTGCCGGCAGATATCGAGTTTGATCTTCTGGATATCGACAGAACCCTGTCCTGCAGAATAGATGCGGGAGATAATCTCCCGGTAAACTTCGTATTCGTTCATTGCGTAGCTACTCGGTAGCAACTCGCTCGGATGGTATTTCCAGACGGTATTCGATAAATGGGTTGTGATTTGTCCGGATGTGATGTACGATCTCGTCGCCGAGCGTGAGAATTGCCTTTTTATGCGAAACTTTGTTCTTATGGATATGGACGGGGGAGATATGAAGGGAGTTATAGCGTTCGGTCTGGATCTCCTCTCTGGTGATGTTCTCGTAGTATTTCTTGACATGCACTAGCAGCATGTGTAAATGGAGTAGCTCTTCCTTCTGCACACTATCACCTTTTCCTCGAAAATTACTACAGTATTTGGGTAAATATAGTTTATTGGTGATCTTTATATGCGATTTGAGCGCGCAGCCGGCGCGCTGCTCGGGCTGGCTTTTGGGGACGCATTGGGTGCGCCCCTTGAAGGAGCCTCGCCGCCGCTCCGAAAGGTAACGGAGATGCAGGGAGGCGGTATTCACCATGTCCGCCCGGGGCAGTACACCGACGATACACTGCAGGCGTGCGCACTTGCGCAGTCGCTTATCAACGTCCGGGGGTTCGCACCTGCGGATTTTGTTTCACGGCTTATGCGCGGATATCACGCTCATCCGGAATTCTACGGACCGACGTCGGGCCGCGTCCTCGATCTGATCGAGGCGGGCGTCGAACCGGAGAGCGCTGCCCGGGCGGTGCATGAAGCGGTGGGGGGAAGCAGAAGCAACGGGAGTGTCATGCGGGGGGTTCCCATCGGGATCTTTTACCGCCCCGCCCGGGTCAGGGATGTCAGTATGGCCTGCTCGAGGCTGACCCACTACGACCCGGTGGCAGGTGAGTCTTCGGCGTTCATCAACCGGATGGTCTCCGAGCTCTGCCGGGGTGCGTCCCGGGGAGCGGCCTACGAACGAGCGCTGGCGGCATGCCGGAGCGACGAGGTCGCCGCTATGCTCGGAGCCTACCGACGCTATCCCCTCGTCCCCTCGCTCGACGCCGTCCTCTGCACGCATTGCGCCGTCGCGGTCTTCATGAAGGCCCGCGGTGCGGCCGAAGCGGTGATAACTGCGGTCAACCTCGGCGGCGATGCCGATACGGTCGGGGCGGTGACGGGGGCTCTTGCCGGAGCCGCATGGGGATGCGGCGCTTTTCCTGATTCGTGGTATCGCCGGCTCGAGAACCGGGAGCGATTGAGCGGCGTTGCCCGGGCACTCTCTGCGGTGAGCATGCCCTGATTCCGGTCAGGCGGGACGGAGCTCGACCAGTTTGAGAGATCTTCCCCGCTCGCAGATATCGGGGGCGCTCCCCAGCACCTCGCCGACGGCGTACTTCTCGCCTTCGATGATGCCGTCCGGGTGGCAGAGCGGAAAGCTCCTGCACCCGGTCCTGGTGCAGGGGAACTCATACTGCATCTTCGAATTGACGATCGCCATATCGGCTCCGATCAGGGCGACCACCGGTGACTCGATAACCTCGACAGCGCTGACCGAATCGAGATGAACCGGGCATTCGTGCTTCGTGCCGGGGCGTACTTCGACGATCCGGTACTTCTTTCCCGGCTGCAGGTTATGGCAGACCTTCCGCATCTTGCAGTTCTCGCACTCCTCCGCCGATCCCTCGTAGATGAATTCAAGATCCTGCTTTGCCAGCACCGACCCGATCAGCGTTACTTTCGTTTTCTTCAGTATCATCTTCCCCTCACTCCCGGTACAGCATTTTGATGAGATTCTGTGCAGATTCTGGTGTCAGCCCCATATCAAGGATCGTAAAGCGTTCAGGACGGATAGTCCTTGCCGCCAGAAGCGCCTCGACCGCCGTTTCGTCGTCGACGCCGATCTCCGCCGGGGTCGTGGGAGCTCCAATCTTCCGGAGCGACTGCCGGATCCCCCGCCAGTCGCCGCCGTGAAGGTACATGGTGATGATCGCACCGATGCCGCACTTCTCGCCGTGAAGCCCCTTCCCCGGCGCCAGACGGTCGAGGGCATGGGAAAACTTGTGCTCCCCGCCGCTGCCCGGTCGTGACGATCCGGCGATGCTCATGGCAACGCCAGACGAGACAAGCGCTTTGGTGACGATCCAGGCTCCTTCCTCGCTCTGCGGCTTGATGAGGTCGGCGTCTTTGACCAGAATCTCCGCCGTCATGCGGGAGAGCGTCAGGGCATATTCGGAGAGCGGCTCTCCACGAAGGCGGTGGGAGAGTTCCCAGTCCAGGATGGCGGTATAGTTCGAGATGACGTCGGCGCACCCTGCTGCGAGCAGCCGGTGCGGTGCCCGGGCGATGATCCCGGTGTCGGCAACGACGGCGATCGGGGGATGGGCGGTCATCGAGGTGTTGCCCTCCACGGTCGGAACCGATGCCCGTGACGAGGCGATCCCGTCGTGGGAGGCTGCTGTCGGCACACTGATGAACTGGCGGTCGAGGTTGAACGAGGCGATCTTCGCGGTGTCGATCACCCGTCCGCCGCCGACACCGATGAAGAAGTCCGCCTCGCTCCCGATCTCCTCGATCTTCCGGATGGCTTCAAGCGAGATCTCCTCGGTGCCGACGGTGGTGATATCATAATCTTCTGCAAGGAGCTTGCCGACACGTTCGCCCGCCACGTCGCGTGTCCTCGTTCCGGTGATGATGAGCGCAGTTTTCCCAAGGCTCAGGTCTTCGCAGACGGCAGGCAGGTGCCCGATAACATCGTGGCCGATAACGACGTCACGAGGCAGCTGCATCCATTTGGACTTATCAAAAGCCTTGCTCTTGAGTAGATTTATACCGTCTGCGCTCATTTTAATCAGTAATGATTAGTGAGTTCATATACAAATATTACGTCGATCCAATTAGGTACAGGGGGGCCTATACCATTGTCGATACACTCACTTATGCCCTCATCCTCGTCGTTTCCGTATATCTCGTGTACCGGTGGCTGAAACGCTCCGGCATCGCCATCGATACGGAGACTCGTGCTTGCCACCATTCCGTTCGTCGTGCTCGGAGGGCTGCTCCGGGTCGTGCAGGATACCGGGATGATCACCTCCGACTTGCAGTACCTGCTGATAACACCGCTTATCTTCTTCACGCTCTTCTTCTACGCGATTCTCCTGCTCTTCGCGGGGAGGATTCTCGAGAAGCGTGGTGCGATCTCCCGGTACAGCCGGTTTTACGGCGGTGCCGGAGTCGTCTCGTGCATCGTTGCTGCGGCGGTTCTCACGTTCTTTGGCCTCACCGAGACACAGGTGGCGCTTAACGTGCTCGTGATCATCCTCGGCATGGCGTCGGTCACCTCGCTTGCTCTCTGGGCACTGCTCAGGTACGTCTTCGGGTGGAGTTACGTCTCCGATATCCTCTACAAACTCCTGATATTCGGACATCTTCTGGATGCCAGCGCGACGAGTTACGGTATCGACCTGCATCCTGTTCGCTACGTCGAGCAGCACGTCGTCGGTTCGAGCCTGATCGAGTTCACCGGGACTGCGTTCTCGATGTTCCTCCTAAAACTCGTGGTCATCGTCCCTGCAATTTATATTCTCGAGATGTACAGAAAGGAGGGAAATCCCGATCTCTGGCATCTCATCGTGCTGGCCATGATCGTCGTCGGCATGGCGCCGGGAGTCCGGGACATGGTGCGGATGATACTCTATGTTTGAGAAACCGTTTCTTCGGGCTATCATCATCTCCGCCCTGGTCTTCGCCGTATCGCTCGGCCTCGGTGTCCTTGCGGTATCCGCCGAGCCCGCTCTCGGTGAAGAGATGCTGGCACTCTTCCAGGAGCAGGTCGCAGGACAGCTCCTGAGCGATACGCCGGTCGTGCTCTTCCTCAAGATCTTTTTAAATAACCTCGGGGCGTGCACGCTGCTCTTCTTCGGCGGTGCATCGCTCGGAGTCGTAACGCTGCTGATACTCGGGCTCAACGGTCTTCTCATCGGGGCCATCATGGAGATCGTGCGCCAGCAGCAGGGCCTTCTCTTCATTGCCGCGGCGCTCATCCCCCACGGGATCTTCGAGATCCCGTCGTTCCTCGTGGCGGGAGCCCTCGGGCTGCTGCTCGCCCAGGCGCTAGCCTCCGAGTGGCAGGGGGAGGGAGATGCTGCGGAGACTGCAACCCATCTTGGTAAATACTTTATAAAAATCGTTGTTCCCCTTCTGCTCATCGCCGCGAGCATAGAGGCTTTTATTACGCCCGCTATCCTAAATGTGATCGCGTAAGGCAGAACCGCCTTCCTGGGGAAAGAGACTGATGGAAGCAGAAACAGGGGCACTCCCGACAAAAGACGACTTCAGCGGCTGGTATAACGAAATCCTATGGCGAGCGGAGATCATGGACGTCCGCTACCCGGTCAAGGGGTTGTACTGTCTGGTTCCCTCACGGATTTGCTATCCGGAAATGTGCGTATCAGATCCTTCGGGATCTGATGGACCGTGATCACCAGGAGACGATGTTCCCGCTCCTCGTGCCCGAGAACGAGTTCATGAAAGAGGCGGCCCACATCAAGGGGTTCGAGAACGAGGTATACTGGGTCACCCACGGGGGTAAGAACGAGCTCGACGTACCGCTCGCTCTCCGGCCGACGAGCGAGACCGCGATATACCCGATGTACGCACTCTGGATCCGGTCGCATGCCGATCTCCCGCTGAAACTCTACCAGATTGTCAATACCTTCCGGTATGAGACGAAGCATACCCGCCCGCTCATCCGCCTCCGCGAGATCACCTCGTTTAAAGAAGCCCATACCGTCCATGCCACGTGGGAAGAAGCCGAGCAGCAGGTCGAGGAAGCGATCGAGCTCTACCGGACATTCTACCGGCGGCTCTGCGTCCCGGTGGTCGTCTCCCGCCGGCCCGAGTGGGATAAGTTCCCCGGCGCCGATTACACCATCGCGGTCGATACGATCATGCCCGACGGCAAGACGCTGCAGATCGGAACCGTGCACCTGCTCGGCGACCACTTCTCAAAGACCTACAATATCACCTTCGAGGATGCGCAGGGCGAGCACCACTACGCCTACCAGACCTGCTACGGCATCTCCGAGCGCTCGATCGCCGCGCTCATCAGCGTGCACGGCGACGATAAGGGTCTTGTCCTGCCGCCCGAAGTCGCTCCGGTTCAGGTCGTCATCGTCCCGATCATCGTCGGGAAACGGCGGGAAGAGGTGCTCTCTGCCACGGCTGCCCTCGAGGACGATCTGCGGGCGGCCGGGTTCTCCGTAAAGATGGATACGCGTGACCTGCGCCCCGGTGCGAAGTACTACTACTGGGAGATGCGGGGCGCTCCGCTCCGCCTTGAAGTCGGCCCGCGGGACCTCGACGCCAATACCGTCGTCGTCGTCACGCGCAGCGGCGAGAAACACACGATAGACCGGCGCGGCGTCGTGGAAGGTGTCGGTAGTATCCTCGCCCAGTTCCGGGAGGAGATCTTCGGACGGGCGGAGCGATCCATGGCGGATCGCATCCGTATCGTCGAAACCGTCGTCGATGCGGCCGATGCTGTAAAGTCGGGCGTCGCGGTTGTTCACTGGTGCGGCTCGAAGGAGTGCGCCGATGCAGTAGAAGAGGCCGTGGATGCAAGCATCCTCGGCTCGGAGATCAGATCCGAATATATATCCGACTCGACCGGGCCGTGCATCATCTGCGGCGGCAGCGGGCGATCGGCGATGATTGCCAGAACCTACTAGAATCAGCAGTTCCGGCAGATATACGTCGTCGGAAAGACGGGCTCGGAGAGATCCCCGGCGATTACCTTTTTTCCGCCCATAACGAAGATTCGCCCGCACCGGGAGCATTTTTTCGGCATCAGCCGGTCAAGAAGTCTCATCGGGACCTCGAGTTCGAACTGGAGCCGTCCCATGGCGGCGGGGTTGCAGTTGCAGACATCCTCGTAGCGGCCGAGGAGTTCCATAGTCTGAAGCGGATTGACGCCAAGGCTGTCAAAACGCCTGAAGAGGAAGTAGTTGAAGATCATCCACCCGAGGTCGGCCCGCTCGAGGGTCTCGTCAAACTCCCCGCACACTCCTTCGTCTTCGTCGAGTGAATAACCGCAGAGCGGGCAGCGCCCGCCCACCAGTTCATCGAGGAAGACCTCTTCGTGACAGCTTGGACAGGTTGTGTGAGGTGTGTGCATTCTGGATGACATGGTAATAAAGGCCCCCTTTCGTGGTTGCTGCATACAAGCGGCCGCTTATCGGGGTCGGGGTCGCCCCTGATATCGTCCCGGTGGGCGGCTGACCCGATAGCAGTTTTACTAGGTATTGTGTTGACGATACTCATATACATGTCGTACGGGTCCCTGGCGGGACGATCGAGTATGTCGCTGTTTTATCTTCCGAATCCCGTAATTCCTTTTATTTGCCGGTATTGCCCGCTTCGGACATTCTTCCCGGCTATCTGCCGGATGCGATGGAAGCGATCCGGGGGCGGTCTCCGGCCGGGGTAGATAGAACGGCGGCCTCTGCGTTACGCACGGGGTTTTTGCCCGGGCAATCCTTTAATAGGTTGCAGGGCCAGTTCCGCGCATGGCGTCGCCAGCCGCAGTCTGAGGTGTATCTGGTACGTGCGGTGGATAGGATTGCCGGCATCGGGGCACTCTTCGAAGAGGCCGGAATTGGTTCGCTCGCAGGGAAACGTGTCGCACTGAAGGCAAACTACAACAGCGACGATCCCTTCCCCGCCTCGACGCATCCCGAGACCCTCGAGGCTCTCGTGCGCCGTCTCAAAGAGGCGGGAGCACGGGAGATCGTCCTCGGTGAGCGGAGCGGGATGGGGGATACCCGGACGGTGCTTCGGAACCGGGGCGTCTATACTCGTGCAGAGGCACTCGGGTTTGACGTGGTCGTCCTCGACGACCTGCCCGCCGCCGGATGGGATGCGATCGCCGATCCGGATCTCTCCTGGAAGCGGGGATTTCTGATCGCGAAGCTCTTCCGGGATGCCGATCTGGTGGTACAGACCTGCTGCTTAAAGACGCACCGTTTCGGCGGCCATTTCACGCTCTCACTGAAGAACTCCGTCGGCCTTGTCGCCCGGCACGACCCGTCCGGGACCTACGATTATATGGCCGAGCTGCATGCATCGCCCGACCAGCGCCGGATGATCGCCGAGATCAACCGGTATTACAAGACCGATCTCGTGGTGATGGATGCTACGGCAGGTTTTGCGACGGGGGGTCCGGAGAGCGGCAGCCTCATCGAACCGGGTCTTCTCCTCGCAAGCAGTGACCGCGTGGCTCTGGATGCTGTCGGAATAGCCCTCCTCCGCTCCTACGGCTCGACACCGCAGGTCATGAAGGGGCGGATATTCGAGCTCGAGCAGATCGCCCGGGCAGCAGAACTCGGTATCGGTGTCCGGTCGGCGGAAGAACTCCGTCTGGTTCCACTCGACCCGGCGGCCAAATCGGCGGCTACGGAGATCCGCCGGATCCTCGACGAGACGGGATGATCAGCTGAGCCCCCGAACAGGATCCGCAGGCCAATACCGATCAGGATCACGCCACCGGCGATCTCGATCTTCCGCTCGAAGATGTGTCCGAAGGTGCTTCCGATAACGACGCCGAGTGCGGAGATTACGGCCGTGACGAGGCCGATGACGAGCACCGGAACGAGGATCGGGGTGCCCAGGACGGCAAAGGTGACGCCGACGGCAAGGGCATCGATGCTGGTTGCGACGGAGAGCAGCAGCAGCGTCCCGAGCGACAGAGCGACAAGTCCGGGCTCTCCTTCCTCGCTGCCGAAGAGTGCCTCGTAGATCATCTTGCCCCCTATTAGCGCGAGGAGGAGAAAGGCTATGGCAGGAGCCGTATCCCGCGATGACGTCGGCGAGGCTCACTCCGGCGAGCCAGCCGAGAACCGGCATTGCCGCCTGGAAGAATCCGAAGAATGCCCCGATGATGAGGGCGTGGCGGAGTATGCCCTGCCTGACCGCCGTCCCGCTGCTCACGGCAACGGCGAACGCATCCATCGCAAGGCTGACGGCAAGGAGGATGAGGGTTATCGATTCCATCTGCAGCATACAAAAGCGACCCGAAGAGGCATAAGCCTATAACACCGGGGGCGGCGATCCGATCGGATTAATCCGTCTCTCCATCAAACGAAGAAGGTAGATGACAGAGAGCAGCACGGTGACGATCGGGCTCGTCCAGACCTCCGTCTCCACGGATCGGGATCGAAATCTTGCACGGACGCTCGATATGGTGCGGTCGGCTATCCGCCGGGGTGCCCGGATCGTCTGCCTGCAGGAACTCTTCCGGACAGTCTACTTCCCGCAGGCGGAGGACGCCGATCCCGACCGGTACGCCGAGACGATCCCCGGCGAGACGACGGATGCCTTATCCGCCCTCGCCCGCGAGCACGGCGTGGTCATCATCGTCCCGCTCTACGAACGGACGGACGAAGGGGAGTACTACAACGCCGCCGTGGTGATCGACGCCGACGGCCGTCTCCTCCCCGCGTACCGGAAGATGCATATCCCCTACGATCCGCTCTTTTACGAGAAGACCTACTTCCGTCCGGGCGGCGAATACCGGGTATACGACACCCGCTATGCCCGGATCGCCGTCCTCATCTGCTATGACCAGTGGTTCCCCGAGGCGGCACGGGCGGTTGCCCTGCAGGGGGCGGATATCATCTTCTACCCGACGGCGATCGGGTGGATCGCCGGTGAAGAGGTTCCGACCGAAGGAGACTGGCACGATGCCTGGGAGACGATCCAGCGGAGCCACGCGATCGCAAACAGCGTCCACGTTGCTGCGGTCAACCGGGTCGGAACCGAAGGGGATCTTGCGTTCTGGGGAAGTTCTTTTATCTGCGACTCGTTCGGTGCGGTCATTGCCCGTGCGAGCGATTCCTCCGAAGAGGTGCTCGTGGCAGCGGTCGATCTTGCGCAGAACGCCGCCGTCCGTGAAGGCTGGGGTTTCTTCCGGAACCGGCGGCCGGATACCTACACTCCCTGCTCACCCGCCCGTTCGACCGGGAGACGCCGGCGGCTCTCGGCTACCTGATGCCCGCCGAGTGGGAGCGGCACGATGCCGTCTGGCTCTCCTGGCCGCACGACATCGAGAGTTTCGCAAACCTCGTGGCGGTAGAGGCGTCGTACGTCTCCCTGATCGCGGCGATACACCTGGATGAGGTCGTCAATCTCCTCGTGACCGACGGGGCGATGAAAGAAAGGGTCACCGCTCTCCTGCAGGCGGCCAATGTCGCCACGGATCGGATAGCCTTCCACGTCACGCCGTATGCGGATGTCTGGTTCCGGGACTACGGGCCGACGTTTGTCGTGAACCGGGAGGCGAACCGGCTCGCCCTCGTCGACTGGACGTTCAACGCCTGGGGCGGGAAGTACGACGAGCTGCTGAGGGACGACGGCATCCCGGCCGTCATCAACCGGGAACTGAACCTCCCGGTCTTCACTCCCGGCGTCGTCATGGAGGGCGGTTCTCTGGATGTGAACGGGAAGGGCACGGTGCTCACTACCGAACAGTGCCTGCTGAACCGGAACCGGAACCCGCACCTCTCCCGGGGAGAGATCGAGGGGTATCTTCGGGACTATCTCGGCATCCGCCACGTCATCTGGCTCAAAGAAGGTATCTCCGGGGACGATACCGACGGCCATATCGACGACATCGCCCGGTTCGTCAACCCGACCACCGTCCTCTGTGCCCTCGAGGACGACGAAAATGATGAAAATTATGCCGCCCTCCGGGAGAACTACGAGATTCTGAAGGCTTCGACCGACCAGGACGGCAATCCCCTGACCGTTGTTCCGCTTCCGATGCCCGGCCATGTGGGCGGTGACCGGCGGCTTCCGGCAAGCTATGCCAACTTCTACATCGGCAACAACACGGTGCTCGTCCCGGTCTTCGGTCACCGGAACGACGAGCGGGCCCTCGCTATCATCCGGGAGGCATTCCCCGGCCGGGAAGTCGCCGGGATCGACTGCACCGCGATGGTGCACGGCCTCGGGACACTCCACTGCATCAGTCAGCAGCAGCCGTCGCTCGTGACCTGGCCGCCCTACCAGACGTTGTAGTGAACGCGTTCTCCCTGGAACCGATCTTCGGTGGGCGGTGTCTCCGCCGGATGTCCTATCGGGACCAGGGCAAACGGAACGACGCTGTCCGGCAGGGAGAAGAGATTTCGGAACCCGAGGATCCGATCCTCCATCGGGTAGACGGCCGTCCAGACCGCCCCGAGCCCCTGTGCATGGGCGGCAAGGAGGAGGTTTTCGGTGGCGGCCGAACAGTCCTGCACCCAGAACCTGGGCGTCCGGAGCAGGGAAAGGTCGCCGCAGACGAGAACTGCCACCGGTGCGTGGCTGCTCATTTCGATGAAGGGGCTTATGGTGGGAATATTCTTCAGGATCTCCGGATCGTCGATCACGATAAACTGCCAGGGCTGCTCGTTCGCGGCAGAGGGTGCGTTCATCGCGGCGGCAAGGAGCTCCCTGACCGTCTCGCGAGGGACGGGCTCTTCCGTGTAGTCCCTGATGCTTCGTCGTGTCCGGATCACGTCAAGGGTATTCATCACGGTTCCCGGGTGAGATCGCCATAGTTCATATCTCTTCCTGCAGCCCGGAGAGCGCCTCTCCCCCGGGTTATCCTTAAGTGGAAGGTCAGGGGATTCGGGTCTTCTCTTCCTCGTGCAGCAGTCGCCGTACCTTCTCCCGGCACTCCTGCAGCTCTTCCGCGGCCCGTTTATGTTCCGTGATATCAAGTCCGGTACCGATCACGTACTCGGCATTCCCCTCTCTGTCCCTGAGCACCGCATTCGACCAGGCGATAAGACGTTTCGTGCCGTCCTTTGTGATCCAGTGATTTCGGGCGTGTTTACATCCGTTCTCCATGAGCAGATCGTCAAATGCGGACTGCGCCGGTGCAGCCTCTTCCCCGGGCAGGAGGAGATCCCATGCGTTTCTCCCGAGCACCTCCGCCGATGCGTATCCCGTCACCTTCTCGCAGGCGGTGTTGAACCGGACGATGCGCCCCCGGGTGTCCATGACGAGCACCAGGGCATCGGCAGTATCGAGAACCGCGGTGGAAAAGTCCCGCTCCTCTCGCAGCGCTTCTTCCGCCTCAGTTCTTGCCGCCAGATCGAGCACCACGCCCCTGATCCCGACGACCGTGCCGTTCTCCACGATCGGGGAGGAGTATACGGCGATCGGAAACCTGGTTCCGTCCCTGGCCAGGCCGGTGTACTCATCTTTCGTTCCCGGGCTCCCTGCGAAGAGTTCCTCGATCATGCCCTCGGCCCGTTCCCGCTCTTCCGGGGCTATCGTATCGAGGATGGTCATTTCTTCCCGGCACTCTCCCGGCGTGTACCCGAAGGTCTCGAAGGCCTGCCGGTTTGCGTACCTGATGGCGAGGGATGCATCGGTCTCGAAGACCGGCAGCGGAAGGAGATCGGCAAGGTCGTGGAACCGCTTTTCACTCGCTGTCAGTCTGCTCTTCGATCACCCGGCGCTCGGTGATGTCGTTTCCGATGGAGAGGATGCCGGTCGGGGTTCCGTCGTCGTCGAGGATGGCTTTGTTCGACCAGCGCACCCAGACCCGGCGTCCGTCGCGGGTGATGTTCTCGTTCTCGTTCAGTCTGAACCGATCCGACCCCGAGCAGATCTCCCGCATCAGCGCCGCCAGGTCTCTTCCGGACGTTTCGGTCGGGGCGACTATCGTGCCGACGACATTCCGGCCGAGGATCTCTTCTTCCCGGTAGCCGAAGAAATCCTGCGCATACTCGTTGAAGAACGTGATATTCCCATCGCCGTCCATTTTGAGGATTATGGAGCCTGCGTTCTCCACGAGCTCCCGGTACTTCTTTTCACTCTCCTGCAGTGCATGCTCGGCACGTTTGCACTCCGTCAGATCGATGAGGATGACGATGAACCCCTGGTTGCCGTCCTCAAAGACGGTTGGGGCGAATTTTACCTTGAAGAACCGATCCTCGTCGAGCCGGACGTCGAGATCGCCTTCGGTCTTCCCGCCCCCGGGCAGCCGGGCGATCTTCTGAAGCAGTTCCTGCACGTCGAGTGCGGCGATCGGGAGGTGGTGAATGTTTTTTCCCGTTACGTCTTCCCGTTTTTTGTCGAGGATCTTCAGGAAGTAGTCGTTGACCATGACGACCCGGAGATCGGCATCGAGCACCATCACGCCTTCGCCGGCAAAGTTGATCATCGCCGAAAGCGGCAGCCGCTGGGAGAGGGAGAATACTTTCGCCATACCGTACTGGCGCATATCCACCTGCCCCGTCGCCTGCAGAATATCGAGGTATCGCCCGATGGAGTGCATATTTTTGGCGAGTTCCCGGGAGATCTCGGTGATGCTCATGCCCTGGGGGTTCCTTTTCAGGAGCTCCTTGATCTGCTGCAGTTCTTCCCGATACCGTACCATTGGATATAACTGGTGTTTATTCTCATATTTATACTCGAGGTACATTTGTAGCACTGGTCTGCTACCGGCATGTGTTACTGTCATTTGTCACAAATAACCGATAAAATTTTATATGATGGTCTCCCTCTCTGTGTGGCAAGACGCGCCAGTCCTGAGCGTCAGATATGAGGAACCAATATGCAGAGATCGAGTGAAACGAGACGGGGGGAGAACTCCTCCTTCCGGATGATGGCCAGGGGTCTCACGCTGACCCTTATCCTGCTCCTGTTTGCAGGAATGACTGCTCCGGCCATGGCCGCCGATAAATACCTCTACGGGAGCCCGACCCTCTCGGCGTCGATCGCCGGCACCAACGAGTTCTCGCCCGGCCAGGAGATGGCCCTCGCGGTGAACCTGAAGAACAGCGGGCTGAACACCTTCAAGTTCGTCGACCCGACCGCCGTCGCCCGCGACGACCTGCCGAACACGGCGAAACTCGTCACCGCCGCGCTCGGCACCGATGCCGCGCCGGTCACCGTCAAGACCGACCCGCAGTTCCTCGGCGACATCGCCGGCGGCAAGAGCGTCACCGCGACCTTCACCGTCAAGGTCGCCGAGAACGCCGCTCCCGGCACCTACAACCTCCCCCTCACGGTGACCTACACCTACCTCAGTTCGGCCGAGCAGTACCGGCAGCGACAGCATCCAGTACTTCTACGAGGAGAAGACCGAGGTCCTCCCGCTCGCGGTCACGATCACCCCCGACCTCCGGCTTGAGGTGCTCGAGGTCACGACCGAAGACCTGAACGTCGGCACCGAGGGCTACGTCCATCTCACCCTGAAGAACGCCGGCTACGAGACCGCAGAGGGCGCCGTCGCCCGGATCGCCCGGAGCGGCACGAGCCCGATCGTCCCGACCGACGCATCCGCCTACCTCGGCACGTTCGCCCCCGGCGAGACCGTCGACCGTGACCTTCAAGGCGGCCGTCGCCACCGACGCCGAGGCGCAGACCTACCCGCTCGACGTCCTCGTCACCTACACCGACTCGTGACGGCGACGCCTCGACCTCCAAGACCGTCACCCTCGGCCTCCCGGTCGGCGGGAAGACCGACTTCGCCGTCGTCTCCTCGGCCGCCACCCTCATCCCCGGTGAGAAGAGCGTCCTCGAGGTCGTCTACAAAAACATCGGCGCCGCCACCGTCTACAACGCCCAGGCACGGATCAGCGCCATCGACCCCTTCACCAGCAACGACGACACCGCCTACCTCGGCGACCTCGCACCCGGAGCAGAGGGAACCGCACGCTTCGAGATGAACGTCGACGCCGACGCAACCCTCAAGGCCTACGGCCTCGACTCCGAGATCCGCTACCGCGACGCACTCGGCAGCAGCCAGATATCCGATACCATGAAGGTGCAGGTCGACCTCGTCCAGAAGATCGGGCTCCCTCGTCACGAACCCCATCGTTCTCGCCCTCAATCGCCGCGGTTCTCCTCGGTGCAGGCTACTACGTCTTCGTCATGCGCAGAAAGACCGACGGCCGGAAAGGGGTGATGTGAGGACCCGGCGGCGCATGTCCGCTCTCCTCACCCTTCGCTCCTTCATGCCGAATACGTCGATAGTCTACGAGGTAGTTTCGATGCAGTCCCCTTTCGAACTTGCCGCCGGAGCCATAACCCGGCGACCCGCACTGATCGCCGGGATGGTCGTCTGCCTTCTTCTTCTTGCCTTCTACGGCATGACGTTGACGAGCATGCAGACCGGGTATGAGACCTACGTCGATCTCGACACCGAGCGGGGTATCCTGCTTGAGAAGTATACCGGGACATTCCAGTCCGATAGTCTCATGGTCCTCGTCGAGGGCGACGATGTCCTCGACCCCGCGGCGCTCTCGTACCTCGACGATCTCGGCGCCGAGATACGCACCGAACAGTACGTGCGGAGCGTCAGCAGCATCGCCGATCTCGCCCGTGATGCGAACGGAGGCGCTCTTCCCACGTCGTACGCCGATATCGGGGTTGTAAAAGAGCGGATACCGGCAGAGGTGCTCTCCCGCTACGTCCCCTCCAATATGATGACCATTGCGGTGGTCACCCTTGACCCGGGACTGAACCAAGCCTCCCAGAACCAGGTCATCACTGCGTTGAACTCCCGGATCGCCCTCTCCGACGTACCGGCGGGCGTGCACGTGGTCGTCACCGGCAGCGCCGCGTTCAACCAGCAGATGAGCCAGGAGATGGGGACCAGCATGGGCACCCTCATCGGTGCGGCCATGCTCCTGATGGTGCTGGCCGTCGGGCTGCTCTTCGGGCACGTCCGCTACCGCCTCCTCTCGGTCGCGATCGTCGCCGCCGGCCTGATCATCACCTTCGGGTTCATCGGCCTCTCCGGAATGAAGATCAACATGGTCACGATCGCCGCCTTCCCGGTGCTCATAGGGATCGGCATCGACTACGCCATCCAGTTCCACTCCCGGTTCGACGAAGAGGCACGGAAGGGGTCGCTTTCCGATGCCGTCCGAAACACCGTCACGAAAGCCGGCCCTGCCGTCCTGTATGCGATGCTCGCGACCTCCATGGGCTTTATCGCCATGTGGATCTCGCCGCTTCCGATGATCCGGAGTTTCGGGCAGGTCTGCGTGATCGGCGTGGTCTCCTGCTACCTTGCCGCTATCGTCATCGTTCCCGTGGCCGGCCTGCTGCTGAACTACCAACCGAAACCGAGATCCGGGTCGTCCTCCGTCCCGACACGGCGTTCCGCCGTCGATCGGTATGACGAGGGGATCGGTTCCGTCGTCGAGACGGTTGCAAAGCATTCCATTCCGGTTCTCCTCATCTGCGGTCTCGTCGCGCTCGGAGGCTGGTATATCGACGGCGAGATCACGGTCAATACCAATGAGGATACCTTCGTACCGCCCGATATGCCTGCCCTGATCGACCTGAACAAAGTCTCACGGGCGATGGGCGCGACGTCGGGAATGCCCGTCTTCATCAGGGGGACGGATGTCCTCGACCTCGATACCGTCAGGTGGATGCAGGAGTTCGGGGAGTACGAGGCGACGCACAACAGCCAGGTAACCGGCGTGCGGAGCATCGCCGACGTCGTCCTCCGGTATAACGGCGGAGAGATGCCGTCGTCCGATGCCGAACTTGCGGCAGTCCTCGACCGGATCCCGGAGGAGGAGAAGAAACCGTACGTGAACGGCAGATCCGAGGCAATCCTCGAGCTCTTCACCGTGGAGATGGAGAACGACGCCGGGATGTCATTTATCGGGCAGATGGAGAAGGAACTCGCATGGCTCCCGCCGCCGCCGGGCGTGACCGCGACGATCACCGGGACGGGGGAGATGTTCACGAATCTGATCACCGAGATCCGGGAGGGAAAACTCGAGATGACCCTGCTCGGGTTCGGGATGATCTTCGGGCTCCTCTTCCTGGTCTTCAGGCGGGTCGGGCGTGCCGGTACACCCCTCGTCCCGATCGTCCTGATCGTCGGCTGGAACGGCCTGATCATGTACATGCTCGGCATCGACTATACGCCGATGACCGCCACGCTCGGATCGATGACGATCGGCGTGGCATCGGAGTATACCATCCTGATCATGGAGCGGTACTACGAAGAGTGTGAAAACGGCCTCTCCGGGCTTGCCGCCATCCGGCAGAGCGTCCAGAAGATCGGGACAGCGATCACGGTCTCGGGGATGACGACGATCCTCGGGTTCTCGGCGCTGATGCTCTCCACCTTCGGCATCATCAGCAACTTCGGGATCCTCACGGTCATCTCGGTGGGGTTCGCCCTGATCGGGGCGATCATCATCATGCCGGCGATCCTGACGCTCGTCGGATCGCTGGAGCGCCGGTGGGGCAGATCGGATACGGAGACTACCGCCTGAGCGGTACGACCTCTCTCTCTTCTCTTTTTAACGCCGCCCGACCGGCATGACGGCGAGCGGCGTCTCGTTCTCCGTCATCCCCGTGATCCGCCGGAGAGCCGTTTCATCGAATGCCCCGATAATGACCGTTCCGAGACCGAGCGACTCTGCCTGCAGGTAGATGTTCTCTGCGGCATGCCCCGTCTCGATCTGAACGTAACGGACTCCCCGCTCCCCATACTTCCCGTCCGTCCGCTCATAGACTCCAGCGATGACGATATCCGCCGCTGCGTCGGACGCAGCCTCCTGACCGACGGCGGCCTCTGCAAGCTCGCCCCGGAGATCCCCCTGCCGTAGCAGGGTGAGGCGGTGCCCGTCGGGGATATAGTGGTAGACGCCGGCCGGCAGCTGCTCGACGTTGCCTGCCACGACGTATACCTCGAGTGGATAGAGCGCGCCGGCAGACGGCGCACTCCGGTGCCCCTCCGAACCGGTGACACCCTGTGCCGCCCAGAGCAGCTGCGAGAGCTCCGCGAGCGTGATCGGTTCCCCGGTGTACTCCCTGATGGAACGGCGATTCGCGATCGCCTCTTCTACCGAGGTGGCGCTCTCCGTCCGGGGAGCGGGAAGTTCTATCGTTTCGTTTCCTCTCCCTGAGTGACTGGCGTTTCCGTCGTTCTCAAGGCCGTTCCCCATGCAGCCCGCCGCCGCCACGACAGCCAGAACTGCGATGACGAGCAGACCGGCATGTATCGTCACGGCCTGCCCTCAGATCTTCGTGATCCTGCTTACTTTTCGTTCCTCCGCGATATGCTCGTCCCTGCCGAAGGGGTGGCCGCCGAATCCGTGCCGCATCAGCGCGATTGACCGGCGGGTATCGTTGTCCTTCTCCCGGGACTCGAAGAGCTCCATGATCGCGATCGCCGTGATGGGAATCGGCACCTCCCACTGGATGGCGGTCTCCACAAGCCAGTTCACCTCGCCGGTATCTTCAACGTAACTCTCGATGGATTCGATGCTCCGTTCGCCGAGTCCCTGCTCCATCAGCTCGACGAGCCAGCTCCGGATCACCGATCCGTGCGCCCAGTTGTGGAAGATGGCACGGAGATCGAGGTCGAACTGGCCGCAGCCCCGCATCAGCGAGACGCCTTCGCCGATCGCCTGCAGCATCCCGAACTCGATCCCGTTGTGGACGAGTTTGACGAAGTGGCCGCTCCCCGGCTTTCCGGTATATACAAGCCCTTCTGCGACGGCGAGTTTTCGAGGACAGGTTTTGCGATCCGGAACCCTTCCTCCGGTCCGCCGACCATGAAGCATGCTCCGTGCCGGGCGCCCGTGATTCCGCCGCTCGTGCCGCAGTCGAGGAAGTGGATGCCCTTCTCTGCACACTCCTTCTCCCGTGCCATGGAGTCGAGGTAGAAGGAGTTGCCGCCGTCCATAACGACGTCGCCCCGGTCGAGGTGCGGCAGGAGTCCGGCAAGGACATCATCGACAGGCGGCCCTGCCGGAACGGAGAGGTAGATCACCCGCGGAGGTCTGAGGAGCGAGGCAAAATCCGGATAACTCCCGGCAAATCGCACCCCTTGCTCTTCGAGTTCGGGCTTTTCGTGGTGGGCGGTTCCGACCACCACGATTCCCTTCTCTGCCGCCTGCACCGCGAGATTTCCGCCCATCTTGCCGAGCCCGACGATGCCGAGCTGCATCTGCTCTTCTGCCATCCCGATCCCCAACGGCCCGATACCGGTCAGCGGGGTGATAAACGTAACGGCAGGGGGATCCTGTTCCGGCTACCGCTCTTTCTTCTTCTGGTTCTGGATGGTCGAGAACGGGAACTTGACGAGGTCGCGAAGACCCCCCGCGGGAGAGAAGTTCCGCATATCCCGCCGCACCTCGGATATGAGTTCGTCGACGATGACATGCTCTTTCGCCTCCCCTTCCTCGCCCACCAGCGCCAGGCGGTGCAGGGAGTAGAGGCCGATGAGGAAGGCAAAGAAGAAGAAAAAGTCCCACTGCTGAAGGTCGAGGGTGACGAAGGCGATCTCCCTGACCGGGTCTTTCCAGATGAGCGTCCAGATAAGCTCCCGCTCGGCGAAGAAGTCCACGAACAGTCCGCCGAGGATGGGTGCGATCCCCGCTGCGACCGAGTTTGCGAAGGTGCTCGCGGCGAGGTAACTGGTGGCCTGGCCCTGCGGTGCCATCTTGAGGCTGATGTTTCCCGATGCCAGCGAGACGCCGGCGAGGGAGATTCCCATGACGATGTGGATCGCGACGATGAGCGGTATCGTCAGGACGTAGACGTCCGGCAGGGTGGTGAACGTCCAGGCGAGGATAGTGATCATGAAGAGCGGCCCGCTCACCGCGAGGACGGACTTGTTGCTGAACCGGTCGGCAATCCGTCCCCAGGATCGGAAGAAGACGATGTTCATGATCTGGCTGACGATACCGAGAATGATGACGGTCGAAAGATCGAGCCCGATGCGCTGGAGCATGTACACGGTGAAGAATGGGGCGGCGAGGTTCACGGCGAAGTTCCAGGATCCGAGGAAGACGATCAGGTTTCTGAAGTTGAGGTCGCGAAACGGCTTTGCGATGATCGAGAGCAGCCCGACCCCCTCTCCTGCAACGACCATCCGGGGCTCGGGGGTGGCGGCGAGAAAGTAGATGCCGACGATACCGGCGACGAGACCGAGTGCGAAGAGGATTGAGTAGCCGTACCGTGATCCCCTCCGGGAAGAGGCCGCCCCAGTAGTCGATGAAGAAACCGGCGACGAGGCTGATGACGAGTGCAAGTCCGGTCGAGAGCGCCATTCTCCGCGAGAAAAACGTCCCGAGCTCTTTCTGCGGGATGAGATCGCGCATCCAGGAATTCCATCCGCAGTGCGAGACCGCCGAGAACGACGAGTACAGGACGATGCAGGAGATAAGAGCGATGATCCCCAGCTCCGGAGAGAGGAAGAACGGGATCAGGATGATCGGTACCCAGAAAAGCCGGCCGATGCCGGATGCGAGGACGACGACGAGCCGCCGGTTCCGCACCCTGTCGACGATGTAGATGGACGGGATCTGCAGGAGTTCTGCGAGCGGTGGAATCGCTGCGAGAAGCCCGATGACCGTATTCGGCGCCCCGAGCTCGAGAGCAAAGGCTACGAGAAAGATACCGCCGGTCAGCGTCACCATGGCCTGCGTGGCAATGCCGTCGCGGGTGACCCATTTAAGGCCGCGCTGAATATCGTCGTCTGTGAGGGTCTCTTTCGTCTCGAGTACCATGCTTCCACCTGCTCGCCGGGGTGCCCGCTGCCTCCTGTCCGCTCGCATGCCTATCCGAACGACCATCTGCGCCGATCCGGGCTGAATGCTTCGCGTTTTGGGTCTCCCCCGGTATCGGGGTGAGCGGAGCGAGTGTCCTTTGTATAAAAATCACATTATATTAATCTGCCCCAGCCCACACTCGCTATTTTTGATGAGTTTATGCAAATATAGGCTCATTATCTGGTTATCTGATCCGGCGGTACCCGGAGAGGCGCAGGGAGACTGAGACGGCCACCCTGCTCCCGCGTTTACCCCTGTGACGACCATGCCGTCCGGAAGTCGGGGTAGAGCGTCAGGCCGCCGCATGCGTAGATTGTCTGTCCGGTGACGTAGGAGGAATCGTCGGATGCGAGGAAGGCGAATACCGCAGCAATCTCCTCCGGGGTGCCCGCGCGGCCTACCGGAATATGGCTCTCCACGAGCGCTCTTTTCTCCGGGGCGTCGAGCCACGCCCTGTTTATCGGCGTCTCGATCGCCCCGGGCCCGACGGCGTTGACGCGGATTCCCCGTGAAGCGTACTCGAGTGCGAGCGTCCGGGTGAGGTTTCCCACTCCTGCCTTGCTGATGGCGTAAGAGGTATAATGTGGCTTTGGGATGATCTGATGGACGGAAGAGTTGTTGATGATGATGCCGCCGCCGCCTCGTGCAAGGAAGTGCCTGATCGCTTCCCGTGCGCAGAGGAACGCACCGTGAAGGTTGACGCCGAGGACGCTGTCGTAGTCGGCAACCGTCACCTCCTCGGTCGGCCCGGCCTTCTGGATTCCCGCGTTGTTCACCAGGATATCGATCCTGCCCCACGCATCGATGACGTCGCCGAACATTCCTACAATCTCTGCCTCATCGGCTACGTCGGCTTTGACCACCATCTCTTTGCACCCCTGCTCCCGGATCTTCCTGCAGGCTTCGTGAACCTCGTCTTCGGTGATCTCCGCTTTTTCTCTGCCCGAATGGTAGTTGATGGCGACGTTCGCCCCTTCCTCTGAGAAGCGGATGGCAATTGCCCGACCGATACCGGTTGAGCCGCCCGTTATCAGTGCATACTTCCCTTCGAGTCTCCTCATGGCCGTTACTCCCCGGGCGGCTGTGTGGCTTTCAGCTGACTTATGTATATCCCCCGGAGCTCGCCGCGCGATACGGGTCGTCAACAAAAAGAGATCCGATCTATTCGGGACTGCCGCTCACCGTTTCCCGAGCTCCTGATCGAGTGCCTGCAGATCGCCCCCTGCCGCACGGGTCTTTCCAAGGACGCTCTCTGCCGACTCTTCTTCCTCGACCTGCTCTTTGACGAACCAGCGGAGCACCTCCTGTGCCTCACGGTCGTTCTCCTCCTCGGCAATCCGCACCAGGTTGTTGATGAGCCCGGTCACCCGCTGCTCGTGTTTGTACGTCTCGTCGAAGACCTTCTCGGGCGTTGCCCAGTCGGATGGGGGGGCGTCGATCGGGAGCAGCCGGATGCGATACTCCCGCGAGGCGAGATGGTCGAAGATCTTCATCGCATGCAAGGTCTCCTCCTCCGTTGCGACCTCCGGGAGGCGGTCAGCGATACTCCTCGAGGAGGGCGCGGATCGCCTCCTCTCGCGGACGTTTGCGCTCCTCGGGATGCCGGAACTTCTCAGCGAAGATGGGCATCTTCCGGTCGTAGAACGTCCCGAGGGGGATGCGGGTCTTTGAGGTGTAGTCCCACTCGCGAGCCTTTGCGAGCGCCTGATCGAAATCCGCCGTCTCGACTCCCTCGAGTTCGTAGACCTGGTCGTTGTAGCAGTCCGTTCGGTTGAAGTAGGTCGCGCAGATCTGCAGCACCTCCACGAACGAGAAGCCTTCGTGCAGGATTGCGTCCTTGAACGTCTGCTTTAAGGCTTTGAGCCTCTTGGTGTATCCCCGGGATACGAACGTCGCTCCGCTCACCAGCATCAGTTCGAGGGGGTTTAATGGGCGTTCCGCAATCCCGTCCGGCGTGGAGCGACCCTTGAAGCCGTACGGCGACGTCGGCGTGTACTGGCCGGTGGTCAGGCCGTAGACGCGGTTGTCGTGGACGATAACCGTGATATCCGCATTCCGTTTCGCCGCAAAGACGAGGTGGTCGAGTCCCTCTGCATAGGTATCGCCGTCACCCACGAAGCAGATCACGTGAAAGATCCGGGTTTGCGAGTTTGATCCCGGTTGCAAGCGGGATCGCACGCCCGTGGATGGCGTAGAAACTGTTGACGTTTAAGTAATCGATCAGTTTGCCGTGGCATCCGATTCCCCCGACGATGACGAATTTTTCAAGGGGAATCCCCTCCGACTCCGAGAGTTCCGCGAGAGCGGACTTCATCATATGCTCGATCGAGAAGTTCCCGCACCCCGGACACCAGGTATTCTCTGCAGGGCTGATGAGATCGCCTGCGGGCTTCCCTGCCGGTTTTCCGTTGCTCATCCGATCACCTCCGCTAGTCTCCTCTCCAGTTCATCGACCGAGAACGGCCTCCCGTCGTACTTCAGCACGAGGTCGTCGACCGGAAATCCGTTCTGCCGGAGCAGCCGTGCGAGCTGCCCGGTGGCGTTATTCTCGACTGCGATAACCCGGTGCACCCCGAGCATCGCCTCACGCCACTGCCGGACGGGGAAGGGTGCGAAGATGAGCGGCCGGACGACCTTTGCCCCGAACCGTGCCGCCGCCTCGATACAGGCCGCCTTCTCCGAGCCCCAGCAGACGATCGCGACTCCCGCGTCGGGAACTCCTGCCGTTCTCGACACCCCGGAACGTCTCGAGTTCGCGGGCAAGACCTTCTGCCTTCCGGAGCGTCTTCTCCTGCATGCCGGCGACCATCGCCGCCTCCTCCGTGGTGAACCCCGCCTCGTCGTGGGCGTAACTGCTCGTCTTGATCGGGGCTATCGCTCTCCGGCGGGAACGCGAGCGGCGAGATACCGTTTTCCGTATTCTCATACCGCCGGTAGGGATTCTTCCCGTCCGCGAGCACCGGCGCAATCTCCGGGATCGTCCCGCTCGCATCGATCTCGAAGGTGTACGCCCCCTCCGCGAGTGTCTTATCGGTGAGGACGATCGAGGGTATCTGGTACTTCCAGGAGAGTCCGAGAGCGACGGCCGACCAGTAGTACATCTCTTCGAGGTCTCCCGGAACGACGACGAAGCGGGGAAACTCTCCCTGGCCGGCATTCAGGGCGAAGTGGAGATCCCCCTGGGCGGTATACGTCGGAACGCCGGTGCTCGGGCCCGGGCGTTGCCCGAGGACGATCGTTACCGGCGTCTCGGACATCCCCGCAAGGCTCAGCCCCTCGGTCATGAGGCAGAACCCGCCTCCCGAGGTGCTCACCGCCGTCTTATCCCCCGCGTACGCAAGCCCGAGCGCCATCAGCATCACCCCGATCTCGTTCTCGGGGTGGATGACCTTCACCGAGAGGTCGCGGGCATGCTCGGCAAGAAAATGGAGGAGGTTCGAGGTGGGCGTCATCGGGTAGGCGACGAAGGTGTCGAGGCCGCCCCTGACGAGCCCGAGACCGGCCACCTGGTTACCGGTGAGTACCGGGAGGGTCGGGCGGTTCAACGGTTCGATCCGGATCACCTCGGGAGCGGCGTCGTATCCGCGGCGGGCGACCCGCAGATTGACGTCCAGGTACTTCTCCGGGATGGTCTTGCCAAAGACATCTGTCAGGATCTCCCAGGCGATCCCGGAAGCCTTGCAGAATCCTCCGATGAGGATGGAATTTTTGGTGATCTGCGGGGCGTTCTCTTCTTTCAGGATCCGATCGACGTCGAGCGGGTGTCCGGTTGCGTGCACCACCTGGTACGAATCGTAGATGACTATCGTATCGTCGCGGATCGCTTCCGTATGGCGGTCGATGCAGTTCTGATCGAGTGCCAGCAGGATATCGAAGGTGTCTCTGGTGGCACCGATCTTCTCTTCCGCCGCCCGGATTACCGCAAAATTATGCCCGCCCCGTATCAGGGAGGGATAGTCGAAGTACATGTACACCCGGTACCCGAGGTGGTTGAGGAGGCTCGCTATCGTCAGTCCGGCCGTGTTGATTCCCTCCCCGGCTTTTCCGCCGATCATGACGCTACATTCACGCATGCTGATCGCGGGGCGTACGCGGGCATCAATAATATAGTTACCCGATTGCCTGCAGGGAATACGGATTCTTCCCGGACGAGAACTCCCGGGATGCGGGAGAAAAATGGTGGGGGCTTTTAGCGCACGATGGGTGATGCGTTCTCGTCGAAGGGGTTCGACCGCATTGCGAGTGAGAAGAGGTACGGGTAGTTCTTCTGCATATGGTGCATATAGGCGAGCCACTGGCGCACGAGCAGCGCGTAGACTCTCTGGATATCCCCGGTGAGGTGGCGGATGTCGCTCTCCGGCAGTGCGGAAAGATCGCCTCTTCGCTCGAGCTCCTCGGTGAGGTGGAAGACGGCACGCAAAAGTTCGGTGAAGGACTCGTGTTCAAGGAGCACGGGATTTTCAAGGAGCCTAAGGAGAAAACCTCGCCGCTCCAGCAGATAGGTGCGGAGAGCCGAAAGATCGATATCTCCGACAGTAACGTCGTAGGGATACCGGAGGAGCCGGTCGTGAACGTGGGTGAACTCGTCGTCGGTCCAGTCTCCCCTGACGATGAGATCGCTCTTGATGCTGTCGAGATTCGGGTCGCGGTCGGAGAGGTATGCGAGGAGTCCTGCCCCTACTTCGGAGAAGAACGTCCCGATGACCATATTCAGCTTCTCGAGGCGCTCACGTTTCGCGCGGACACTTAAGAGCTGGTTCAGTATCAGCGTCACCAGAAGGATATTGATCGGCAGAAATCCGATTGCGTTAAATATGTACTGGTAGGTATTCAGCTCATCTCCGAGGAGGAGATACTTGGTCAGGTAGATCAGAAGGGAGATCGCGACGAGGGCGATCCCGAGGCGGGTCTCCCACTTCTGCAGTATGTTCATATGCACCATCATCTTCGGATCAGTGTGGGAGGAGGCGAGGGAAAAGGGTAGCGCTTCCTGCCGCCGTTTCGTGAAGCAGGGTGGGGTGTCCCCCCGTTCGGAGAAAAAATAGTGGGGCGGCGGTTCTGCCGCAGAGGATCGCTCCGGGGCTATGTGGCCATTCTTCCCGCACTGATCTCCTGCTGCCGGAGTTCCCGCTCTTCTGCCATCTGCTCTGCAACCCATGCACCCAGGTCGGCAAGCCCTTCCGCGAGCGGGATCTGCGGCTCGTATCCGAGAACCTCCCGTGCCCGTCCGATATCGGCAAAGCAGTGCCTGACCTCCCCGATCCGGTGTGTACCGGTCTCTTCCGGGCGGAGGTGGGCTTTTCCCATGAGCAGAGCCATGGTGGTCGCGACGCTCCGGAACGTGTACGGCCGCCCGTTTCCTATGTTGAAGGTCATGCCTGCGGCCTTCGGCACCTCGAGAGCGAGGCGGAATGCACGTGCGACATCGTAGACGCTCACGAAGTCGCGCTGCTGCTGCCCGTCTTCAAAGAGCAGCGGAGGCTCTTCTAAGAGGAGCCGGGCGGCATAGTCGGTCAGGGCACCCGTATACGGGTTTGCATGCCCCTGCCAGGGGCCGTAGACGTTGAAGAGACGCAGCGCTACCGTCGGAATGCCGTACGTGCCCCCTATCATCATGCACATCCGCTCCTGATTGTACTTCGAAAGGGCATATATGGACTTCGGGGATGGCTCCTTTCCCTCCGGTGTCGGGAGCGGATAGAGCACCTCTCCGTCCGGGCTCCGGGGTTCGAAGTCGCCCTTCGCCAACCGGTCGGGCCTTCTCTCGATGGTCGTATAGACCGATCCGTTGAACGACCCGTACAGCCCCTCCCCGTAGATGCTGCTGCTCGAGGCGACGATAAGCCGCCCGACCGGCTGCTTGATGAGCTCTTCGAGCAGCACGGCCGTGCCGATATCGTTCGTGCTCATGTACCTCTCGATGGTGTACATGCTCTGGCGTGTGCTGACGGAAGCGGCAAGGTGAATGACGGCGTCGACCCCTTCCAGCGCCTCCTGCACCGTATGGGCGTCCCGGATATCCCCGACCATCAGTTCCGCTCTCGGGTCGAGGTGTTTAGGGAGCCTCCGGTCTGCCCCATGCACCCTCGGCGAGAGATTATCCAGAATCCGGACGTCGTATCCGTGTCTGAAGAGCTCCTCGGTAAGATGCGAACCGATAAATCCAGCCCCCCCGGTGATCAGAATGGTGGTATTTGTGTTATCACTCATGGCGATCAGACACTCATCATACCCTCTCTGCATTAAATATTATCGTCAAAATTGAATAAATAGGTAGGGATTATTCTATGCCCGTCCGGAAATCCCAAGGCGGTTTCTTTGATCGATTGGCTGATCGACTCCGGCTATATGGGTGTCTGGCTGGGGGCGCTGCCGGGGATCACGGGTTACCGCTGCTAGAGGCTCACCCCTGTCGTGAACCGCTTCAGCCCGGGCCTCTCGGACATATAGTATCTTTACGGAGCCCCGTACCTGCAGAGCCGGCCTCTGGGATGCGAAACTCTCAAATCACTCGCTGACAAGGATGGTTTATGAGAATGAAGCTTTTGTTTTCGGTTATGGCGGTGCTGGTCGCTCTGGCTCTGACCGCAGCATGCACCGGAACACCTGATAACGGCACGGCATCACCGACGCCGACACCGACTCAGACGGCAGAGGGAACACCTGCGACTGCCCAGACGGTTGTGCCTCTCGCCACCCAGCCGACCGAAGTGCCGCCGGTAAATCTCGGGGGGGTGGACATCCAGGCGCAGAAAGATCCGGTTTCAAACGAGATCGCCGTCATCTTCCGCGGTGGCAAGGGTCAGTCCTGGACGCAGGATATCAATGTCACCGTCGTCCGTTCGGACGGCACCATCGTCAACAACTACGATATGGTACCGCGGATCGGAAGTGAGGTGGATATCGCGGGAACGCGTGGGGACGATCGAGTGATCGTGACCGTCACCCTGAGCACGGGCGGCAGTTACCGGGTTTACGATACCATCCTCCGGGGGCGCTGAACCGAAAGGACGGCAGGGCAGCCACCGGGGGCATAGGCATACCCTGCCCTTTCCTTTCCGGGATACCGTAGCAGCACTCTTTTGGCACCTCACGGCTCTTTCCTGACATCCCATCTGACAAGGAGACCGTCGTCCACCGGTTCGGCGTCCCGCAGGCGTAACCTGATGAAATCAGCCTCGTTTAAGAATCCCTGTCCATCCGCAGGAGTCGGGGCATCCTTTCCGCCGATGATCATGCTCCCGATGTACGTATACATCTCGTCGACAAGGCCCTGACTGATGAGCGACCAGATCAGCGTGCCGCCCCCTTCCACCATCAGGCGGCGGACGCCGTACTGGTAGAGGATATCGAGAAGTTTCTCAAGGTCTACCGTCGTCTTCCCCGCGACCACGACCGTCCCCGACTTCATGAGGTTCTCGACCCTCTCCCGTGGAGCGCTCTCGGCGACGGCGATGATCCGTCTTCCGGTTCCCTTCCGGAGAATGTCGGCATCGGGAGGGGTTCTGGCATGGCTGTCGACGACCACCCGGATTGGGTCTTCATCTCTCCCCCCTTCGCGGCGCACCGCTCGAAGATCCGGACTCTTCACCGTCAGCGAGGGATTGTCGGCAAGAACCGTCCCGATGCCGACCATGACGCAATCGCTCTCCGCCTTGATACGGTCGACCCGTACAAAGTCATTTGTTCCGGAGATCCTAACCTGCCTCCGTTCTTTCGTGGATATCTTTCCATCGGCACTCATCGCGACGTTGACAAAGACACGTGGACGCATATGCTCACAGTATTACACCCCCTGCACCATATTATCCTCGCTGTTCGTGTCTCGTCCCTGCTATCTCCGGGTAGTGCTGAATGATCAGGCCATCTGGATGGCCCTTCTCTTCAATATCTTCATTACGCTTTCCCTTTTCGTTGATTAATGCGATCTGTGCGATTTAAAAGTACGAATGGTATAAATATCACTACTTGAATACTCTACCTCACTGGTACGATGCCTAAAAATCAGTATTGCCGTTCCGTCTGGCGGGAAAACCTCTATACTGAAGGGGATATTGTCAGGATGGTGGCGATACTGGCATTTGTGGCGTTATCACTCATGATAACCGCATATGCCCTTCCGAATCAGGCAGGCCACTTTTATCTGCTCATCTATTGTATCCCGATCATTCTGATCTCGCTCTGGTTCCCCCGGCAGGGGGTCAAGGTGACGACGTTCCTCGTTGCCGGGTTCCTTCTCATCAACCTCTACTACTCAATGGGCGGAGTCCCGGTCGATCCCATCCTGTCCGGGTTATATGCTTCGATCTTCTTCTGGATGCTCGGTGCTACGTCTCTTTTCACCCGGAATGTAAACCTCGCTGTTTCGCGATACCGGAAACTGATCGAGGATGCCGAGGATGCACGATTTCTCTGTGACGCCGGAACGCTCCGGATTCTTGCCGTGAATCTGAGATGCGCAGAGATCTTCGGCTACGAGCCGTATGAACTGGTCGGTGTTCCTCCCGAGACGCTCTGGGGGGATGAAGCGGAGCGGCTGGCGTTTGCAGAGACGATGGGGCGGGAGGGATACGTCGGGAACCTTGAACAGACATTTCTTTCAAAGGGCGGCGAGGTGAACGAGGTTCTCCTTTCGGGAAGAGCCCTCCTGCCCGACAATATCTTTGAGTGTTCGCTCGTCAACATCGGGCAGCTCCGTAGTGAGCGGGATCTGCTGCTCAAGTCGAATGGCCGCCTCCAGCGGCTCATCTATCAGTCTCACGATCTCATCTTCATGCAGGATACGAGCGGCAGGTTCGTCCACTTTTACTGGCTCTGGGCGGCAGAGAACGGTATCGACCCGTCGGAGATGATCGGGAAGACAATAGATGCTCTCCTACCGTCCGAGGCAGCCGAACGCTACCAGTCACGGCTTTGCGAGGTTATCGAAACCCGGGCGACGATATGCTCCGAGCTCACCTGTGGGATCAACGGCTCCACCCGTGTTCTCTCGATGACGCTCGGGCCCATGCCAGGGCCGGATGGAGAACTCGTCGGCGTGGTCGGAACGGCACGCGATATCACCGAGATGAAGCAGCAGAGACTGGCGTGCATGCAGCTTGAATGGGAGATCGACCAGTGGAAGGAGTTCATCACGACTGCCGCCCACGAGCTGCGCACACCGCTTCAGCCGATCGTCGGATACCTGAGGCTGATGCTCGACGATCCCGAGTACTACGCTCTGAACGCCGAGTCCTGTCGCCTGCTTGCGCTCTGTCTTGAGAGTTCGAGCCACGAGTGCGCGGTGGTCGATACGATGCTCGAGCTGAGTCCTGCTCGCGATGGAGCATGTCGAACTGCAGATATCGGATGTTGCCGTGCACCTGCTCATCGAAAGGGTCATTGCCGATGGGGGGTATGATCGGGATGCGGTGATCGCCAACGAGGTGCCGAAAGGGCTGCATATTCGGGGCGATCGCGATCGACTGCACCAGGTTCTGGAGAGTCTGCTCTCCAATGCAGTAAAGTATAATAAACCGCCGAGAAGAGTATGGATACGGTACACCGGATCAAATCAGAACCATTATATTATGGTAATCGATAATGGCATCGGTATCCCGGGTGATGTAATGGGCTCGATCTTCAGGCCGTTTTACATCGGTGACGCATCACAGCTCAACCGGCAATGCGGGCGTCTTGGTCTTGGGCTTTCCATTGCCAGAAAGTATATCAGAATGCATGGGGGAGACATATCCGTGACCAGTGATCTGGGGGCAGGTAGTACCTTTACCGTTCGAATATCCAAGGAGATGTAAATATGGGCGAAAAAATCATGGTGGTAGACGATGATCTGCCGACCCTCGAAGTGATGGAGTTATTGTTGCGCAAGATTGATCGGGAGCCGGTTCTGGTGCATAATGGGTGGGATGCACTCCGTATCCTGAAGAAAGAGCGGCCCGCGCTGATCATTCTTGATGTGATGATGTCTCCCATCGACGGGTGGCAGTTCCTTGAAGAGCTGAAACGAAACGAGGAACTCAAAGAGATCCCCGTCCTGCTCTTCACCGCAAAGCATGTCTGGCCGGAGGAATACTCGCGGTATGCAGACGATATTGTCGGTGTCCTGGAGAAACCGATCTCACTTGCGGAATTAAAGGCAGTTCTTGAGAGAGTTCTTCCCAAAGAGAACTCTCATTATTTGAAGGATGCCGCCAGCGGTGCTTCACATCCGGGCGGCAGATAACGACAACGTGCATATACGTGTGCTGACTCTTTTTTGCATCTCCGCTCGCCCGGCAAGCTGCCGGGTACGTGATTGGAGGTGTCCCGCCCGGTGTCATCCCGTCCCTGCGTCGGCCGCCCCGGAAGGCATCGTGGAGCGTGTGAATCTTCGGCCAGTCCGCTTCCGGCAAACCGAAAGGAATTTTTGTCTCCGGTGCCGGTATACCGCTTTAGTGGATGTTCGATGAAGGTAACTGATCTGCCGGCCGCCCCTTCACTGCAGGAGTATCGGGGAATCATCGGAGAGGAGAGGATCGCGGCGCTCGAAGGCCTTGCAGACCGGCTTGCCGGTGTTACGTTTCAGGAGATCAACTCCACCCGGTCCGGTGGCGGGGTCGCCGAGATCTTAAACTCCTACATCCCCTTCCTCCGGGCTCTCGGCCTTGAGACGACGTGGAGCGTCATGGAAGCGGATGCCCCGTTTTTTGACGTGACAAAGACGCTCCATAACTTTCTGCAGGGCAGGGACGGCTTTTCACCGTCGATGATCGAGGTCTACTGGGAGACGCTGCGGAAGAATGAGGGTCTGATCGACGACGATGCCGACGTCGTCACCATCCACGACCCGCAGCCGCTCGGGCTGATCGAGTATGCAACCCGCGACGACCTTGAGCGGAAGCGATTCATCTGGCGGTGCCATGTCCAGCTCGAGACGCTCTCCGTCGACACGGTCAGCGAGATAGGGAGGTTTATGAAGAAACTCGTGGAGCAGTACCATGCGAGCGTCTTCTCGAGTATGCAGTACCTTCCGCTCTGGCAGGTCCCGAGTTTCATCATACCTCCGTTCATCGACCCGCTCTCGGAGAAGAACCGTGATCTCACCGAGCAGGAGATCAACGGCGTTCTCGCGAAGGTACGGCATCGAGACGGAAACGCCGCTTATCACCCAGGTCTCGCGATACGATACCTTCAAAGACCCTGTCGGTGTCATCGAGGCTTTTCGAAGGGTCAGAGAGAAGGTTCCCTGCCAGCTGCTTCTCGTCGGCGGACGGGCGTGCGACGACCCCGAGTGTTTCCTCGTCCTGCGGAATGTCAGGGAGGCCGCGGAGGATCATCCCGACATCCACATTCTGGATCTCCCCTCGGACAGTCACTTGGAGATCAACGCCCTGCAGAGAGCCTCTGCGATCATCGTGCAGAAGTCGCTAAAAGAGGGGTTCGGCCTCACCGTCTCGGAAGGTTTCTGGAAAGGCAAGCCCGTCGTCGGCGGTAACGTCGGCGGAATCCCGCTTCAGGTGAAGGACGGGTGGAACGGATACCTTGTCTCGACCATGCAGGAGACTGCTGATCGGCTCGTTCACCTCCTGAAGAATCCGGAGCTCTGCCGACCGGATGGGGACTCGTGGGAAGGAGTTCGTACGGGAGAACTTCCTCCTTCCGCGGGGAGTTCATGACCATCTCGCCGTCGCCGACCAGCTCGTCAACGGCAAGCTAACCGCCCGGGAGAGTGTCATCTGTTACCACCCCCGGGTGCTGAGTTCCGAGGCCGCGAACAACTTGACGGATCTCTGATGCCGGACGCGATGCACTTATATACCAGAGCCGGGTGAGATGTTGCCCGGTTCTCATGAGGATCGCTGTTGCATGGTACTGGCCGCGGGGGGCTCGACGACACGATAGCCCCGGTCTTCGGGGCTGCCACCGTCTTTACGCTGGTCGATTCCGACGTTCAGACGATCACCGGAGTTACGCTTGTTCCCGGAGCCGGCACGGGGACCGCCCGAACCCTCATTGAGCGAGGGGTGGACGCCGTGATCGCCGGTGAGTTCGAGCCCGAGGTTCTGGATGTATTCGCACCTGCGGGAATACCGACGTACCGGCTACAGAATATGTCCGCCCGGGACGGCGTTCTGCAGTGACCTCAACCGGGCGACGGACGGCAGGATCAGGGATGCTGGGAAGGGTGATGTGCCCACCGATTACGCCACCCGGACGAGCAGTGGCGGCGTCGCGCTCGGGGCGAAGCGACGCGACTTCGGGCAGGGGCCGCCCCGGCAGCGATAGCGCCCGGGCAGGGCGTTTTCTCCTCGCAGAGTTCCTTATCGTCTTGTAAGGGTTTCATGCCGCTTTCCCGCTCCCGACGGTCGAGAGTTCGTTCTTCCGAAGGAACTTGCGGTTCTTCTGGACTCGACCCATCCCCGGTCGAGTTCCCTGACGATCGCATTGATCCGTCTTACCTGTTCTACAATCCTCCGTGATATATCCTCATCCTCGATCAGATCCGCCCGCGTTTGGATCACCCGGAGGGGGTGGCGGATATGGTCGCCGAGGGTGGCAAACTGCTCAATGTTCCTCCGGATCTGATCGGAGGCCTGCTGTTTGATCTACCGGATCGTGATCTCCCCGGTGACGTCCGGATCTGGAGAAGGTATCCCTTGACGGAGCCCTTCTCCGTCGACAGGATCGGATGTATCCAGATGTCGAGGTAGAGCGTTCCGGGATACTCTCCCGCCGGACGATCTCGTGGAGTGTCTCTCCCGAAAGGAGCGTGTCCCGTCTGCCTGCAATGCCAAATACGGTGAAGATGCTGGTATATTCGGGATCGCACCGGCTCTTTGCACCGAAGCGCGCGGTGAATGCCGGGTTGGCGTCGAGCAGTCTGCCGCCGGTGCCGCAGTAGGCGATGCCTCGAAGATGCTCTCAAACCGCCGCTCGCTCGCGATCACCTGCTTCTCCGCCCGCTTCCGTTCGGTGATATCTATGAACCCTTCAAGGGCGATACACTCGCCTTCGGGGGTCCGGTTGGCTGTTCCCTGTTCTTGGACTCACTTTTCCTCCCGAAGGGGGATGATGATCCGATAGGTGAGTGTAAACGCATTTTCCTCATGAAGTGCTACAGAAACAGCCTCCCCGACCCGTTCAGAGTCATCGGGACGGATGAGGCCGCCGTAGTGCACCTCGCGGCCGCTGGCCGGGTACACGGCTTTTGTCGGGGTATGCTCTGGGATACTGCATATCCCCCGGATAGTGCCTTTCTTTTCTCGGACTTTACCGCACGTTTCTGCTTAAAAGTAGTATTTTGAGTGGGGGACACGATTTCAATATGAAAATCTTTAAGGTACGTATTGTGCAACTACTCTGCAGGGCGGTGTTCGCCGGGTAATGCAGTACCGAAAGGATGATCTTGTTCTCTACAGTATCCTGGGATTTGTCATATTCACCCTGCTTATCGCAGATCTTGGCCTTTTTCTCCTCTCGGGCGGCGTGTACATCCTTATCACGCATCTCTTCTACTTCCCCGTAGTATTTGCGTCATTTCGCTATCCTCAAAAAGGCATTCTGCTCGCTACGTTCTGTGCCGTGGCATATATCGCCGCTATATACAGTGTCGCTTCTCCGGGGATCGGCGAACTTGCAGCTGCCACGATGCAGTTTTACGTCTTTGTCAGCCTCGGCGTCGCCATATCAGTGGTATCGGGAGATCTGAAAGTGAACGAGATGCTGTACCGCACCGTCTTCGATCATGCGGGCAGCGCAATCTGCCTCATCGATGCCCGCTCCGGGACTATCCTCGAGACGAACCGGCAGTGTACCTGGATGGCCGGAACGGCGGCCCCGGTATGGGCAGCAACATCCCTCGATCAGTTTCTGCCTGTCCGGGGCGAGCGGGAGGAGTTCCTCCGGCGATTGCGGTGCGGCGAGGCGATATCGAACTATGAGACCGATCTTGTGCTCCCGGACGGGACCGCGAAAGATCTCCTCGTCTCGGCAAGTCTCCTGCCAAACGACGTGATCATCATGACGTTCGAGGATATTACCGGGCGAAAACGTGATGAAGCAGCCCTGCGCGAGAGTGAACGACGTTTTCGGGAGCTCGCAGAACTGTTGCCCCAACCGGTCTTCGAATTCGACCGGACCGGGCTCTTTACGTTTGCCAACCGGAGCGCATTCGCGGCGTTCGGATACACCCCCGGGGATCTGCAGCGGGGCGTGCATGTCCTGCAGACGGTCGTTCCCGAAGATCGCGAACGGGCGGCGGCAGGATGATCAGGCATCTCACGGAGGGGAGGGAGCGCTCGTACTCTGCCGAATACACTGCTATCAGAACGGACGGAAGCACGTTCCCCGCGATCATCTCATCAAGTCCCATCGACGAAGACGGGCAGGTGGCGGGTGTGCGTGGCGTCGTCGTCGATATCTCGGAACGAAAAAGGATCGAGACGCTCGACCGCGAAAATATGCGAAACCTCGAGTTCCTCTCGAGGACGGCGACGGAGTTCGCCGAGATGACGCCGGATACCGACATCTATGCATACATCAGCGACCGCCTGCTCGAGATCTTCCCCGGCTCAGCGAGCATCGTCAGTTCCATCGACGATGCCGCCCGGATACTGCAGATCCGGGTTGTCGGTGGCTCCGATGCGTTTCGGGAGGCGATGGATGAGGTTCGGAAGATCAGGCCTGAAGGGTGGCGATTTGAGATTCCTCCTGTCGGCATGGCGAGCATGCTCTCCGGAGATGTCACCGAGATCCCCGGCGGCGCCCGGGAGTGCTCGTTTGGGCAGCTCTCGCCCGATCTCTCCAGACAAATCGACGATACCTTCGGGGAAGGGCGCATATACGGGATTGGCTTTACGTGGGGCGGGCGGCTCTTCGGCGCTGCGCTTGTGCATCTTCGCACCGGGTGCGATCTCCATGACCGAAGTATGCTGATGGCCTTTACGCATCAGGCATCCATCGCGCTGCAGCGGAGAGTGGCCGAAGACGAACTGCGTGACCGTGAGGAGCAGTACCGCACCCTCTTTGAGGATTCATCGGACGGCATCATCCTGATGACGGACGTCTTCATCGACTGCAACGAACGCGTTGTGGAGTTGCTCGGCTACTCCCGGGATGAGGTGGTGGGTCGAAAGGTGGAGGAGATCTCCCCGGCAGTTCAGCCCGACGGCACGCCTTCTGCCGACCGTGCCCGGGAGAAGGTCCGTGCCGCACTCGCCGGAACGCCGCAGCAGTTCTCCTGGCAGCACCAGAGGAAGGACGGCACCCTTGTCGATACCGAAGTCTCCCTAAAAGTCCTGTCACTGCACGGGAAGGCCGTCCTGCAGGCCTCTCTGCGCGACGTGACCGAGCGGATCAGGGCGGAGCAGGCGATCCGGCAGATCAACCGGAAACTCCACCTGCTCTCGAGTATTACCCGGCACGATATCTTAAACCAGATCACGGGGATCGTCGGGTACCTTGAGATCCTGAGCGATGCGATGCCCCCGGGCCCGGAGGTGCAGGACTACTTCCAGAGGATCTCCGATCTGACGAAGACTATCCAGCGGCAGATCACCTTCACCCGTGACTATGAGGATATGGGGCTTAAGGCCCCCCTGTGGCAGCGTCTCGACGACGTCGTGCACGCCGCTGCCGCAAGCCTCGACCCGGTGGCAGGCATCACCGTCCGGGTCGAAGTGGGAACCGCTGAGATCTTTGCCGACTCGATGTTAGAGAAGGTCTTCTTCAACCTCCTCGAAAACTCCCTCCGTCATGGGGGGGCGGTCTCCGAGATCCGGGTCACGTTCACCGTCAGGGAGGGGAAGGGCGTAGTCTCTATCCGCGACGACGGGAGCGGCGTTTCTGTGGCGATGAAGGAGCGGATATTCCAGAGAGGGGTCGGGAAGAATACCGGGTACGGGCTCTTCCTCGTCCGCGAGGTCCTCTCCATCACCGGAATGAGCATCCGGGAGATCGGCGAGGAGGGAAGCGGTGCCCGTTTCGAGATCCTGGTTCCGGAAGGAGTATTCCGGTGCGCCTGAGCACTGCCCCCCCTGTCTGTTATCCCCGGCCTCCGTGCCGGAGCGGCTTGCCTCTTCCAGGCTTTTCACAACATTGAAGAACCTGGGGGCGGTCATACTGGTGTGAGGACGACGTTATGAAGAATGTTGCCGTTGTGGAGGTAATCGATCAGAAGGTTGCGGGTCTCCGCCGACGCGGACGCTACGAAGAGATCGGCCCGATGCTCATGGAACTCTATCGGTTCGTCTCGGAGAAGGGTATCGATATCACCGGCCCGCCCGCGTTCATCTGTCACGAGATCACGCCCGAGGAGGTGATGCAGGCCGAGAAAGCCGCCGCCGCCTCTATCGAGGTGGTCTTCCCGATCGAAGGGGATGCAGCAGGAGAGGGTGAGATTGCGGTCTACGAACTTGCCGGCGGGACGATGGCACGGATCATCCATATGGGTGCGTACCAGGACTGCAAAGAGACATACGAAGAGCTCTATGCCTGGACAGCGGCGAATCACAAGACCATCACCGGCCCTCTGCGCGAGGTCTACATGAGCGATCCCCGGGAGACACCGGAGGACGCACTCGTCACCTGGATATATGCGCCGATTGCGTGACAGGCCACGCATTCCTCTTTTGCATGCACGGTTGTCAGCTGGCTGAATCCCGCCATACATCCTGAACGTGCCGTTTTACATCCCGTTCGCTGCTCTCGCACAACCTTAAATGCCATGAATGAGAGTCCCATCGTGGGTTCTGTCAGCCTCGGAGCGGGGATGGGGATCGGGTATGAATCTGGATGACGTCTTCTATGATATTGCTTCCATCGGCCTGTATAACCTCTGGAAGGCCACGCACCAGGTGCGCAAAACGGTGAGGAGCACGGGCCTGGCCGTCGAGGAGATCACCGGCGGTGCCGGGGATAGGGCAGCCGAGTTCGAAACGGCGTTTTCAAGCGCTGCTCGTGATCTGCTGTCGTTCGTCGGCGAGCTCGAAGAGCTCGTGGCGGTCCGGGGCGCCAGCCTCCGCAGTGAGGACGAACTCCTGGATGCGGATGTAAGAAGGCTCTCCGCACTGCGGGTAAAGGAGAAGGAACTGCTCGAAGAACTCGCCGGGCACGAGAAGGATGAACCGTCAGCGCCACAGGAGCAGGCTTTGCTTGAGAGCAAACTCTCGATAGTGCGAAATGCCGTCCACGAGATACTCGACGCAGCAGAACCGGGCGTCATCCCGACCAGTCTCTATGACGCCAGAGCCATTCTTGAACGGTTCACCGTGCTTGAACAGCCGGGAATCGAGGAGATCTTCGATGCAGCGCTCGGCAACCTCGCAGGCTTTGGAGTCTGTTCTTAACGAGGTTGAGAAGCTTTTCGTAATCAGGAGAGATACAGCAGTCGACCCTGCGGGGCTACCGAAGGAGAAACAGGACGAGCTCGCCCGGCTGCAGACCTCGCTCGCCCTCTACGACCGGTTGATCGAGAAGACGACACGGGCGACGATCCGGCTTCAGGAAGAGCTCCTCCGCGCGTACCCCGGGGAAGCGGCCGTTATGGAGACCTCACCCACGTCGGGCGCCCGTGAGCGGGGAGAGTCCGATAACCGGGCTGGTTCGGAGAAACCGAATCCTGCGCTGCCGGGAGAGCGGCATCCTGCCCGCGCACTCCGGCCGCCGAAGAGCGTCCGGATCGCCCGGGTGGTGGGACGCACCGATATCACTGCCGTGCTTGCAAACCTTACCGCAATGCAGGGTATCAACCGGTATTACGAGCGGGAGCGGCTCAAGGTGGAGAAGAAGATCGTCCGGCTGGTGTCGGTACCGGTGGACGAGCCGGGAGTCCTCCCCCGCTCGATTGATGAGATGCGCCTTACGATCGAGCGGTTCCGGATCGGCGGGCAACCCCGGCTCGAGATCCTGGCCGACAACCTCAATGAGGCGATCACCGAATCGAGAACGGCGGCGGCGAATACAAACCGGAGTTACGAGGCTGTTTATCGGTTCGCGGACGGTGTGTCGGAAAACCGTCTCCTGCTCGTGATCGGCGCCGGGATCTTTGCGGTTCTGGTGCTGGCCATCCTGGTGGTTCTCCTGATCATCCTGGTGGAGATCGCGCTTATCTTCTAGGGAGTGCGCGGACGGCTCCCGCATCCCGGCCTTTCCGGCTAAAGGCCGGCAGCACTGCCGCGGGCTCTTTCGGCACCGATAGGCCGATGAGCCTGGAACCTGCAGGTGCCTGTATACCCGCGAAGTTCCTCATCGGGATACCCTGCCTCTTCTGTCTCACAGGTGGGGCATTCTCCCCATGCTTACTCCGGGTGCCTGACCTCTCGAAGACCGGCTCAGAGGTCACCGTCCCGCTTCATGCTCATGGCTTGCCATCAGCGCGTTCTTCGGACTCCTTCCTGAACGCTTCGTACGCTACGGGATATTTCTCCCGGGCAGCAGCGCGGATCTTCGCAAGTCTTTCTTCCAGGGTGATGTATCCCTCTCCATGAGCTGCTGTATCGATCCGTCTTTGCATTACCTGCTTCATCTGCACGTTTTTCTCGAATCCGAAGTAGTGGCGCCAGAGGCTTTTCGCGACGACGGCGGTGGTTCCCATACCCATGAACGGATCAAAAACCAGATCGCCGGGTCTGGAACTGAACTCTATACATCGTTTCACGACTTCGACAGGTAATGTCGTGGCATTTTTTGCTTCTCCCGGGCTATACGTACGTTTAATGTCCCATACGTCCTCGGGATAATGCTCCATTTTATTGAAGTAGTATTTGTGGGGGTCTTTTGCCAGCAGCACGACGTGGTAGTGACTGGTAACGTATTTTCTCCTGGTAAAGACGCCAAACTGGTATCTCCAGATGATATGGTTAATGGTCGTAAGGCCGCTCTGCCGGGCGCCACGCAGAACGTCCTCAAGGTGGTTCCAGCCACTGAAAACATACGCAGAGGCATGGGGTTTCATGATCCTCTGCATCTCTGCCATCCACGCTTCGGTGAATGCAGCGTAATCGAGATCGACCTCATGGTAGGCATCCACTACATGGTTGCTGTTTCTATTGTAAACCGACTCTTTGCCGGAGAAATCAATCCCGAACGGAGGATCGGCGACGACGAGATCCACACAGCCGGCCGGCATCCTCTCCATGCCCCGGCTGCAGTCTTCAAAGAGAATTGTATCCTGCTTCACCGGATAGTGAGATGCATCTTCGTAGCGTCTCTGCGCCTCATCCGGGCTCCAGTAGTCATCCGGTGAAAATTTAATACCTGCAAGACCGGGGACGTATCTCTTTCTTCGATCTCCCTTTCTGCCGCCGCCGCCACCCTTTGACTCTGCCACAATCCCTATTTCATCACCGGTCACTAAATAATTTGTGATCCTTTGGAAGATCAAAGGATTATCAGGGAGATTCCCATCTCCGGCACCCGTACCCGATCCATCCCCCGTCTGAAGGCGGCGAAGGCTCTTTTAGGCAAGGCTCGGCGGTAATCGAAGCCCGCTCGATTCATCGGCGCTCATGCACTGTTGAGTTGAGGAGCGGACCGATGCCGGAGAGGCAGGCGCGGAGGGCGATGAAGCGTGACGTCTCACGCCCAACGAACGGCTCTCGGCAGCACCGGCGAGGAGGAAAAGTGCCGTGCGATCGAATCCGTAGCGGTGATCGACAGGACATAGGTTCGAAAAAGAACTGCTTTACGGTGTACCTTGAAAAGAAGCCGGAAAAGATGTTTGAAATGCCTCAGCCCGGATTTGAACCGGGGACAACCAGATCTTCAGTCTGGCGCTCTCCCGGACTGAGCTACTGAGGCATTGGATATTAACGTTGTCTGTGGTGCCTAATAAATCCTATGATTCATCTTCTCACCACCGACATCTCCCCTGCACCATCCCGGAACCGACCGCGAAGACGTGCCTTTTTATCATCTTGCGTGCCGAAACTGGTATCAATGGATCGGAACGGCCGCGTACAGGACGGGAAAGAATCGAACCTCATGAAGTCACTCTCCGAACGGAGTCAGCATGTCGTTCACCTCACCCACAACGACCTCGACGCCGCCGGTGCCGATGCAATCCACCGGATACACTACGGCGATGTCTTCACGGTGTTCGCATCGGTGGGGAAGTTCCCCGGCCTCTTCGATGCGGTCGCGGGCGCGCCGGGCCGCGGTGACCTGCTCAGCATCTCCGATCTCGGCTACTTCAGGGATGTTGAACGCCGGATCAAAAAAGCCCGTTCAAACGGCTGGCGGATCGAGTGGCGGGATCACCACCGCTGGCGGGAAGAAGAGATCCGATCGGTCACGGGTATGGTCGACCTGCTCCGGGTCGATACCTCCGCCTGCGCCACCGGCCTCGTCGCCCGCGCCCTCGAGCCGGAGAACCCGCTGGCGACGGAGATCGCACGGGTGGTCTGCGACTACGATCTCTGGAAGCACGAAGACCCGCGGTCGAAGGTGCTCGGGCAGGTGGTGATGCGCGGTCGGAGAAACCGGGACTACGTCCGCGACCGTCTCGCCGCCGGGGTCTTCTCCGACGCCCACATCGAGCAGGAGTACGCCGGTATCGTCCGTGAGATGGAAGAGAACATCGAAAAAAGTCTCCGGCACGCGACGGTCTATACCAGGCCGTACCGGATCGTCTTTGCGCCTCTCTACGGCTATCCGAGCGAGACCGCCCATACGATCCGGGATACGCTCGACACCGAGATCGAGGTGATCGTCTCCCAGAACGGCCGCTTCTCCATCCGCTCCGTCCCGCCGATCAGCCACCTGATCGCCCGCGAGTTCGGCGGCGGCGGCCACCCGCACGCAGCGGGGGGCAGCTTCGACTTCACCCTCCTCGACCGGATTTTCTTCTATCTCTTCAAGAAGAACAAGCACTACCGCTCCCTCGTCGAGGTCTCGGGCGCTATTTCAGAATAAACGCCTCTCGTGCGAGGCTCTCCCAGTACGTGCTACAGTCCTCCGTGCAGTAGCCGCCCGCAAGGAGCGTATCCGGATCGAAGTACCCGGCTGCATTCGTCAGATCGGCGCTCGTCGGGTTGATCAGCACCAGGCGGCGGATGGAGTACTCTTCGGCACGCTCGACCGCGAATGGGAGCTGCCTCGGCAGGATCGGCAGTTCGCTCTGGTACTCGAGCAGCAGCTCGAGATCGAACCGTTCGGGGTTCTGTGGGAGGAAGATGCACTTCTTCCCGGCAAGGCGTTCGAGTTCCGCCTCGTCTGCGGTATCCGCTATCATCACGTGCCCCTGCACGCCGCGGTCCCGCATCTCCCGCATGAGATGGGCGGTGAGGCCGGAGAGAAGTTCTGAGAAATCTTCTGGGTCGCCGATGTAGCCGTCGGTGACGCCGAGGAGGTGAGGAGCGGGGATAGCGACCCGGATGCCTTTTTTCCGGGCTACGAGTGCCGCTGCATCCGCCGTCACGTCACGTGGGTCAAGACCTGGTTCATCGACCAGCACCCCTCCTTCGACGCCGATCAGTGCGCCCTTGAGCCGTTTGCCGTAGAAGAGCCCGCCAGCGCAGGGAGCCTCGATCGGTTGCTGGGCTGCAAGCGACGTCTCGAGCTGGTAGGTTATCAGGTCGCCTCCGCTCTTCCCCCGCTTCTCCGCTATCCATGCGGCAAGCTCTTCAATCGTGGGGGTACCCACCTCGGAACCGTAGGATCGCATCGGGATATTCAGACGTTTCGCCATACGCTAGTATCTTTATTAGCATCGCCATCAGAACGTATAAGGATGAGTGGTAAGCCGTTGCTGGTGACGTGCGGGCTCCCGTATACGAACGGACCCTGCCATATCGGACATCTGCGGACGTATGTGCCTGCCGATTTTTACGTGCGGTACATGCGTCGCGCCGGGGAAGACGTCGTATTTATCTGCGGATCTGACAATCACGGGACACCCATCGTGATCAGTGCGGAGCAGGAAGGATCGACGCCGAGAGAGCTCTCGGAGCGGTACCATCAGCACTTCGACTCGACGTTCAAGCGCATGCTGGTGGAGTTCGACCGGTTCGGCATGACGGACGATCCGACGAATCACGAGACGACGAAAGACCTGGTGCAGCGGCTCATCGACCGGGGCTACGTCTACCCGAAGACGATCAGCCAGAGTTACTGCCCCGACTGCAGCCGGTTCCTTCCCGACCGCTACGTCGAGGGGATCTGCCCGCACTGCGGTGCCGTCGCCCGGGGCGACGAGTGCGATCAGGGGTGCGGCCAGCACCTCGAGCCGGGCGAGATCAAGGATGCTCTCTGCAAGGTCTGCGGGGGGAAGGCCGAGTATCGCGACCAGGAACACTACTTCTTCAAACTCTCGGAGTTCAAGGACTTCCTCCTCGAGTACCTCCCCGACCTCCGGGGAACGTCGAACGCCCGGAACTACGCGCTCGGCTGGGTGAAAGAATCCCTCCACGACTGGTGCATTACCCGGACGCTCGAGTGGGGCGTCAAATTCCCGGGAAGGGACGACCTCGTCGTCTACGTCTGGGTGGACGCCCCGATCGGGTATATCTCGTTCACGAAGGAGTGGGCGGACTCGTGCAGGTGCGGACTGGCAGGAGTACTGGTGCGGCGACGATACCCGGGTCACGCACTTCATCGGCGGCGACATCATCTACCACCACTGCATCTTCTGGCCTGCACTCCTCAAGGGCGCCGGCGTCGGTCTGCCGCACGCCGTGGTGGCGAGCGGGATGGTCACGATCGAAGGGAAGAAGTTCTCGAAGTCACGCGGCTACGTCGTCTGGACGAACGACGACTACCTGGAGCAGGGTCTCCCCGCAGACTACCTCCGCTACTATCTCCTTGCCTATACGAACCACACCAAGGAGCTCGACTTCTCCTGGCAGGTCTACCAGCAGCGGGTGAACAACGAGCTCGTCGGGACGCTCGGCAACTTCATCTACCGCACCATGCACTTCGCCGCGAAGGAGTTCGGCGGCGTGCCGGACGTTCCGGCAGAGCCTGCCATCCTCGAGGAGATCGCTCGGGCGTTCGCCACCGTCGACCGGGCGATGCGGGACTACGAATTCAAGAGCGCCGTCGATGCGATGATGACGCTGGCATCTTTCGGGAACGGCTACATCCAGAACAATGCGCCCTGGAAACTGATCGAGCAGGACCGGGATGCGGCGGAGCAGGTGATCGCTAACTGCCTCCAGCTCGTCAAAGCCCTCGTCCTCGTCTTCGAGCCCCTCATCCCCGAGACGATGCAGCGGGCGTGGCAGATGCTCGGGTACGGCGACGCCCTGCGGAGCTCACACGCTCGCGGAGGCGAAAGAGCCGATCGGGGCACGATCGCTCGAGAAGCCGATGCCGCTCTTTGTCAAGATCGAGGACGACCGGATCCGCGACCTCGAGACGCTCCTCGGCCAGCGCGTCGATGCTGCGAAGAGAGCCGCGGAGAAGAAGCAGGTGAAGACGGTTCCGATCGAGCACTTCGGCGAGCTCGAGATCCGCATCGCCCGCGTGACCTCGGCAGAGCCGATCAAGGGCTCGAAGAAACTCTATAAACTGACGGTCGATCTCGGCGAAGAGCGCCGGCAGGTGGTGAGCGGCATCGCCCAGTTCTACTCCCCGGACGAGCTCGTCGGGCAGGATGTCGCGATGATTGCAAACCTCGCACCGGCGAAGATCTTCGGTGTCGAGAGCCAGGGCATGATCCTCGCCGCCGGAGATGCGGCGTCGCTCCTCGTGCCGCTCCGCCCGGTCAGCCCGGGGACACCGGTCCGTTGATCCAGACTACCTGGTCAATCCTGTTTTTCAGCGAACTCTGGTCGTAGACGACGATCCGCCACTGCCCGCCGGGCGAGAACGGGTGGACGCCGGGGTGGCGGGCGGCCGTAAAGACCATCTCCTGCTCGTCGGTGATCCAGTAGCCGGACGCAGCCCCGTCATCTACGGGAAAATGGAAGATGTAAGCGGCCTCTCCCACGCCGAGCGTCGTGTTCCGGAGGATCGCGGCATTCACATCCCGGAGCGTTCCTTCGGGGTCGATGAGGTAGACCCGGCACTCCGTGAGGTTGATCGCGCTCTCCGTGCCGGATATGCGTATTACCGGACGTCCCGGCGTACCCGGTGACGATCTCCACCGAGAGGGGCAGTGCCGGGCCTGCGGCTCCGGCCTCCCCTCCCGGCACCAGGAGGCCTGCGGCGACGACGGTCATCAGCACCGCAGCTATGACGATGGCACAGGCCGTCGCCGTCCCGGTGGAGATAGGGCCCCGCTTCACGAGCAGCCTGTGGGCATTCTCTTATATTTGAAACTATGGGTGCAGCGGCGCAAGAAAAGGTGAAGCGGGCCTGGAGGGATTCGAACCCCCGACGTCCGGGTTAGAAGCCCGGCGCTATGTCCTGGCTAAGCCACAGACCCTTTATTGTTCCCATATAGGTTGGGCCTCTGTGGTAATTAATCCTTTGAGTCCCCGTGCCGGATCACACCCGCACCCAAAAATGAGGGTTCATCCTGCCCGGTAGCAGGATGACCTGATGATATCGACTTTTGTCGGTTTTCCCCAGTCCTGACCCTCTACCTCGCGAGCGAGGGTCGATCCGGCGTATTTGACCTTGATCCGTGCCGACATGCGCTCGCGCTCCTCGAAGTAGACCGGATTGACGAACTCGACGAGCCGCTTCATGCTGATGGTGAGCGCAAGGAGATCGACGAGAATCCCGGGATCACCCTCGGAGAAATCGTCCTGGTCGACCGAGGTCATGAAGATACACTCGCCCGGCGCTGCCTCGGTCAGGGAGATGATGTTGTGGGCGCTTGAGAGTTCGATCGTGCGGGCTTTTCCGTTCTTGAGCTCTGCAATGACTGATGGTGAGATTCCGGTTAATGCTGTGCACATCATGAGTATCACCCGTACATCGGCAGCTGCTGTTCCCGCCTCCCGGGCGCTGCTTCGCTTTTCTGCATCTGCTCTGCAACCTGTGCCATGGCCGCTTCGATCTCTACCGCCTGCTCCATGAGCGGCTGCACGTCGAGACCGAGGTTGTAGATCTTATTGAGCACCTCGATCGTCGATGCCGACGCCCGCGGGTCGGGCGTGTTCACCGTCTCTCCGAGAAGTCCTATCGCCGGGATGCTCCGGGTCTTGCACTCGGTGAGGATACTCGCCGCAATCCCGGAGATGCTGCCCATGGGCAGGATGATCGTCTCGTCCGCAATCTTCTGCAGAACGTCCTGTGTCGTCGCCACACCGAAGACACGCTTCTCGGGCTCATTGGTAATGATGCCGGCGATAGTGACGATCTCCTGGAGGTTGTACTGGGTGAGCCAGTTCATGATCCCGTCTGCCACCTCGTAGCAGATCATCGGGTGGATCGGGACGTCGGAGACGATTGCCGCAAGGCTATCCTTTTCATAGAGCCGTACCGGGGCACTTATCACGCCCTTTGCCATGAGGGCGACCGGCGGAAAGTACTTGCTCGTAATCGATCCGATCTGCTCGAACTCCATCTGTTCGACCAGGTACTGCAGTGCGATACTGCCCACGAGACCACTGCCGGGAAAACCGATCAACACTGTTTTTTCAGCGCTGCCGAGGTCCCTGGCGGTTACCTTTATATCGTCCATACGCTCACATCACTCCCCGTCGGATTAGTTTAACATAGCTGGATGTCCCTTAAAAATATTATGCAAGAGTACCCGATTAAGCGAGGATACGGTAAAAATCTCGAAGAGAATATGATCCAGAGCCTCCGGGATCAGTTCGGGGTGGAGCCCCTCGAGTCCGGCGGCCACCACACCATCGCCTTCGGTGCTCTGCAGCGTCTCGAAGTATGGACCGGGGAGAAGGGCAAGACGCTGATCGTCGATACGGAATCGAACGCGGACGTGGACGACGAGACGATCATCGAGACGAACCGCCGGTTCCGGAAGTACCTCGAACTGGTGACCGGGTACAACTCGAAAGAGCGTGCGAAGAAGGCAAAGAAAGTTATCGACGGACTGATAGCCGTAAGAATATCTCTTCTCCTTCGTTGGTGCAGGCATCGCACCGATAATCTTTCCCCCTTTCGGCAGGGATGCACCGGGCACGATACCGCGCTGAAGCGTATGCCCGGGCGACCGATCTTGGGCATGGAGGTTCGCCTCCGGTATCGGCATTGCAGTCTTCCCGGTGATGCACCCGCGGGAAAAAAAGAATAGTTCCTTATTCGATGACGATTGCGGGCTTGAAGGGGAGCGCTCCCGATGCCTTCGGATGATCGCTCTCGTTTGCGCCCTGGATTCGCACCGGAACACCGAACTCCTTCTCCAGGAACTCGCGTGCCCCTTCGAGGACGGCATGCTCGTCGATCATGGTGCTCAGGAGCTGCTCCACGAGCTTTGGCGGAAGCCTGAGCACGAGTTTCGTGACCTGCTTTGCGGTCTCCGTCGCCTCTTTACCCCGCCTTCGCATCTGCTCGTCCTTCATGACCTCCCTGACCACCTGCGTCTTGTCGGTGCTCGCGGCGACCGTCCGGAAGACCTGATGCTTCCAGGCCGGGGCAACGAAGAGGCTGATGGATGCTGGTGTTATGGGGATGAGCTTCTTGATCGACTCGATATCCTCGACCGTCCGGGCGAGGAGCTCTTCGGCGAGCTCGATCTCCGGATTGATACGTGCCTCGTCGGTGACCGGCCAGGCTGCAAAGGAGATCATCCCGGACTCTCCGAGGTCGTTCCAGAGAGCCTCGCAGGTAAAGGGGATGAACGGAGCGAGGAGCCGTACCCAGACCCTGCAGAGGTCGTCGAGCACCGCTCCGCCGCTCGTCCCCTCCGGGAGGCGACGGCGGTACCATTTGAGGTCGGACTCGATCCCGAAGAAGGCCTCCTGGAGCGCCTGCCGGGTCTGGAACGACTCGAACGCTGCGGTCACGGCAGTGATACGCTGCTGGAGCCTGCTCTGCAGCCACGGATCGATCGCAGACGAACCCTCCGCGCCGCGTGCTTCCTGCACGGTGTTCCAGAAGCGCTCGATCTGCCGCCGTGTCGAGGAGACAAGTTCGTTCCGCCAGTCGAAGTCCTGCCACGGCTCTGCACTCCCGACGAGGAACATCCTGACGGTGTCGGCACCGAACTCCTCGAGCGCATCCTCGAGCAGGAAGACATTCCCCTTGCTCGAGGACATCTTCGCCCCGTTCAAGAGACCCATGCCGAAGACGACCATTCCCTTCGGCTGCAGTTCCTCCGGGAAGATTGCCCTGTGGTGGAAGAGCTGGAAGGTGAGGTGGTTTGAGATGAGGTCCTTTGCACTGAACCGGTACTGGTACGGGTACCAGTAGAGGAACTCGCTCCTGAGCTTCTCCAGCGTCTCGCGATCGACGGTCTCGGGAGACCCTTCGCCGAGGAAGATGTACTCGAAGACCTCCGGGGTGAGTTTCTCGGGTGCAATCGCCCTGAGGTGGTGGGCGATGGTATAGTAGGCCATGTAGATCGTCGAGTCGGAGAGCGGTTCGATGATCCAGGCAGGATCCCAGGGAAGTTTCGTCCCGAGACCGACCCGCCGGGTGCATGCCCAGTCCTTCAGCCAGTCGACCGTCCGGTCGAACTCCGCCCGGACCTCGGCGGGAACAAGCGACATCTCCGCAAGCTGATCGTGCACCTCCGCCTTCCATGCGGGGTCGCTGTACTCGAGGAACCACTGGTCGTGCAGAATCCGCACGAAGACCCGGCCGCCGCACCGGCAGACGACCTGACGGATATCGAACTCGTACATGACGATCGAGCCGTGCTCTTCGAGCATCGTCGCGGCGACGGTGTCTCTCGCCTCACGGACGGGTCTGCCGCCGTACTTCTCGTGGAGTCGGCCGCGGGAGAACTCGGCGCTGTAGACCTCCTGGGTGAGCGCCTCCATCCCGGGGTCGTTCTGGTCGGTGATTCCTGCGCGCTCGACGGCATCCCGTGCCGGGAACTCTCCGTAACCGTCGACGCTGATGAGGGAGATAGGTTTGATACCGGTATACTTCCCCTGCTGCTGCAGGTCACGGAGGGCGATATAATCGAACGGGGCGTGGGCGGGCACGCTCATGACGATCCCGCTGCCCATATCGGGGTCGACGAAGCAGGCGGGGAGGATGGGAACCTCGCCCGAGAGGGGGTGGGAGACGGTCTTGCCGATGAGATCGGTGCCGGGGACCGTCTCCAGCACGAAGACCTCGTGGTCCTGGAGACCGATCTTCTCGGCCGCCTCGGGACTAACGATCCACTCCTGACCGTCGACCTTCACCCGGACATACGTGGTGCCGGGGTTGACCCAGAGATTCGTCACGCCGTAGGTCGTCTCGGGCCTGAGCGTGGCGCACGGTATCAGGGCGTCGCCGAGCCGGAACATCACCAGCGTGAACTTGATGATCTCCGCTTTGTCGCCCTCGAGGAGGTCGTGGTCGCCGACCGGGTTCTCGCACTGGGGGCAGTACTTGACGGGGTGAGCGCCCCTGACGACATGCTCCTCTTCGTGCAGGTGCTTGTACTGCCACTCGATGAACTTGCTGTACTGGGGGTCGACGGTGATGAACCGCCGCCGCCAGTCGATCGAGAGGCCGCAGCGCTGCATGACCCGCTTGTACTCCTCGCTGAAGTACCGGACGATCTCCATCGGATCGACGAACCGGTCGAGGAGATCCTGGGGGACCCTGTAGAGGTCACGGTACAGCCCTACGGTCTTCTTATCGCCGCTCGCGATCCTTTTAGAGATCCCGATGACGGGTGTCCCCGTGACATGAAAGGCCATCGGGAAGAGCACCTGCTTTCCGGTCATCCGCCTGAACCGTGCAAGCACGTCGGGCACGATGTAGGTGCGCCCGTGGCCGACGTGCATGGCGCCGCTCGGATACGGATAGGCTACCGTGAGGTAGAACTTCTCTTTGTCTGCGGGATCGGCTTCAAAGGCGTGATCCCATCGCTGAATCAGCTCTTTCTCAGTATATCGCATATCAAGTCCGCTCAACAAAACTCCTCCGAAATTCGCTCCTCTCCATACTCCCTTGAATCACACGGGCCGCAGTCGGATCGTCTCTCCTTCGTTGTACCGCTTGATCATTTCCTGCGCAATGGTGCTGTTTTTGGCGAGCAGGATATCGCCTTCATCGTTGACCGTGGCCGTGAAGAGGTATTCCTTCCCGGCGAAGACGTCGACGATCTTACCTTTGTGCTCGGGTGATACGATCGTCAGCTGCTTTTTATCGATGCGGATCCTGATGCCGCCGCTTATCTGCATCTCCTCTTCGACCGGTTTCTTCGTCTCAAGCTCGCTTCTCGGCCTGATATCGATCCCGATCCCGAGTTTGTTCACGATAGCGGCGATGTTTTTACCGCCCTTGCCGATGGCGGCGGGAACGTCCTTGTCCTCGATGTAGACGATCGCCTTGTTATCGTTCACGATCCGGACGTCGATTGCGCCGTCCGTATACCTGCCGATCTCCCGCTGGATGTCCTTCTCAGCGAGCCTCCAGGAGACGTTCTCCTCGGGTTCGGACACGGCCGGAGCAGGCTGTTCCGGTTCCTCGCGAGCCTGTCTGATCGGCATGACGAACGTCTCCCCTTCGTAGCGGAAGACCTCGATCTCCACCTCGCGCCGGGTGTACTCACGGACGGTGATGACCGGCCGCATCTGCATATCGCCGCTCATGCCCTCAGGCACTTTGATCGTCAGATCGAGGTCGTAGATCATGGTGATCTCGCCCTTCGAGACGAATATGATCGTATTGATGATCTGCGGCAGGACACTGTAGTCGACGCGGTCGCAGAACCGCTGCAGTGCGTCGTGAACACCCATGGCATGCACGACGCCGACCATGCCCATGCCGGCAAGCCGCATATCGGAGTAGACACTGAAATCCTCGCTCTTTCGGAGCTCGTCGAAGATAACGTAGTCGGGGCGGACGAGGAGGAGAACCTCGGCCGTGTTCGCCATGCTCCCGTCAAGCGCCGTGTACTGCGTAATGTGGTCCGGCACCTGCAGGTCCCGCGGAGCCTCCATGGTCTTGACGATGAAGTCGTGGTCGGCGAGGAATGTGGCGAGGCTCTGGGCAAGGGTCGTCTTTCCGGCTCCCGGAGGTCCGGCGATGGGTACACCCCTGCGGTTTCCGAGGATCCGCCGCTTGATCTCGGGAGCCATGTTGTAGTCGTCGAGGGAGATATCCACGAGCGGACGCACCGCCGTGATCTCCATTCCGTCGGCGAAGGGCCTCCGTGCAATCGCGATCCGGAGGGAGCCGATCTGCACCACCGTTATGCCGCGCTTCTCCACCTCGATGAAACCGTCCGGGTCGCGCTTGGCACGCTCGAGAATCTCCTGAGCCATGTGGCGGAGCTCGTGTTCGGAGAGTGGATTGTCCCGGAGCGTCACCAGTCTCATATCTTTGAGTTTTCCCTTCTTCGCGATGGGAGGGACGCGCTCCTTGAGGGTTACTGCGATCGTCTCCTCATCGAAGAACTGATCGATCGAGAGCGGGGAGAAATCGCCGATCTGCGGGCGGAGATAGAGGACGTCAAGTCCTTTCGCTTTTGCGACCTCCGCCTGGACGAGGTCGCTCGTGATGAACTTCGCATCATGCTGGAGGGCGACGTTCCGGATCAGTGCGTCGATCTCACCGCCGCTTGAGAGTTTCACCTGCTCGAGGCTCGGACGATCGCCGGCAAACTTCAGCTCGATGATCTTCTCACCCATCATTCTATAGAGTTGCTGCAGCTCGTTTAAACCGGAGAAGCCGATCTCGCGTCCCTGGTTGGCCTGTGCCTCGAGCTCCGCGACGACTGCCTCGGGTATGATTATTGTTGCGCCTGTATAGTCACCTGTTTTTATCATTGAGGTGATGCGCCCGTCTATTACGACGCTTGTATCGGGTACAATTATCATAAAAATATCACCATATAGTTGAGGTCATTCACCCTTATTAGCATATACCTTCTCTGGATCAAAGACTTTCCCGGAGATCTCTTCTCCGTCGATGGTTCGATAGAAGCAGACTCATATGGCCGGTATGGCAGGCCGCGCCCTGCTGCTCCACCAGGTAGAGGATGGCGTCCTCGTCGCAGTCGGTCAGGATCCTGACGATTCGCTGCACATGACCGCTCTCTTCGCCTTTTTTCCAGATCTTTTGTCTGCTCCTGCTATAGTAATGAGCATACCCGGTATCTCTGGTACGTTTCAGTGCCGCATCGTTAGCATAGGCGAGCATCAGCACCTCGCGGGTGGTCGAGTCCTGTACTATAACGGGCACCAGGCCACCGTCAAAGTTGATTGTCATATCGTATCACATTCCTGCAAGCGCCTTTATGATCCAGTAGAGGATATCTCCTATGAAGAGTGCTGCTATGAACCCTGCCGTGATCGGGATGATGAACGGTATGCCGTACGAGATCCAGACCTGTCCGGCTTTCCGGTACAGTGCAAGTTCTTCCCGGTAGCGCTCGGGGTAGAGCCGCAGATCCTTTGTATACCTGCGCCGGTTTCCTGTCGCCATGCGCCGGAGCGTCTCGCCGAATCCGACGAAGCGCCGCTCCACGGTTCCGTCCCGCTCCTCGATATCTTCCATCACGAAGCCGAACGTATTCTGGATCTCCTTTCCGTCCACCGGAAAGCCGAGAAACAGGTAGGGAAGCGGAGCTCTGTTCCTCTCCGAGATATTTTTCAGGAATATCAGAGCGGGTGCGGCAATGTTCAGGAGAACGGCGTTTCCGAGCACGGTAAATGGAAAGAATCCGTGAGGTGGAATGCCGAGGAGCGGATCTATTGGGAAGAACGGCATAGCCGCGGTGATGATGATGAGGGCGTAGGCGTCGGCACCCCCGAACATGTTATAGGCGGCAAATGCGTAAAAAAATCCGCAGAACAGGGCGACCATGATGAGATAGGCCGCAGCCATCCGCCAGTCGGCAAGGAGTGTCGTGCCGTACACCAGGAGTGCCATCGGTGCGGCGATCAGCAGTGCCGGGCGCCAGGTCTTGTGCGGCACCCGGCGTTCACGCAGGTCCCGATACGATGCATAGAGCAGGGTAGCGCCTATGGCGACTGCAGTAATTGCGAGCGGCAGAATCATGGGACGGGTAGAGATATGGGTTTGGTTCCTCATATGTCTGGCGATTTAGCCGCATGTGATGAGACATCTCCCGATGCAGGGATGGTCCGGGCATGAGCGCCGGTGGCGCGGATGACTCCGAAGCACCTCTGCAGTATCGAAGAAACGTTCTTTGCAGGTTGCCTCCGGGACGGAACGGATCCGTTGGTTTTTGCCGGATATCTGGCGATTTATTGCCTTCGGGAGCACACAAACTATTAATAATAGTCTGGTCATCTGGTATTGTGTGAGCGACCGATCCTCACGGGGCTCGGTCGGTACACGTAACTGTCGGTTTAAATGGACGTACGCGGCCTTATAGACGAAATTATCGGGCGGTCGACATACCTTGGGAATTCTTCTCTCGATGAGATGTTGCGGCACGCTACGGAGCGGACCATCAGCGGTCTCGGCGTAGCGGGGAACGGCAACGCCATATTCGTGCTGGCGGTAGTTGGTGGCGAGCCGGAAGGCGCTCTCTTTGCCGATGAGAAAGGTTCGCTCTTCGGTGACAAGGCGGTGCTTCAGATCGACGGATCGGAAGAGTTCCGCCTCTACCAGGTTGCGCTGCCGGTACTCGACGCGCTGGTGGCACGGTGCCGGATATACGACCGGAGCCATCTGAAAAAGAGTGCTCTTGCTGATATCCCGACCATCGAGAGTGGCATGCAGCAGCGAATAGGAGTGCTCTGCCTGACTGTTGTCAACCATGGTAGGCCGGTTGGTGGGGTGCATGTCTCGCTCAGAAAGGGCAAGCTCGTGATTGCCACCGATATGACCACTTCCGACGGTTCTGTCTGTTTTAAGCTCTTGAGTGGGCGGTATACGTGTATAGTATCCGATAAAACCGGTGATCTGACCCGGTTTGTCATCGACTTCGCAGAGGCGAGGCACGAATCGGTTGTAGATATTGGGGGCACATTCAATGAGGACACAGGATGATTCTGAAGACGAGTTAATTGCAGCAGTAAAAAACGTTCTTGCGCAGAGCAGTACGTCGAATGAGGGGGGTGAACCTGCCGGAACCTCGCAAAGCGAGGATCTGCCCCGGGATGCGGTTCCTCTCCCCGGCGGGGTGGATTCTCCGGATACGCCTCCTCCCGCTGCAAATGCAGAGGTAAAGAGGAACTTCCGATCCATCGTTGATGCCGTCCTCGCGCAATCGGGAGGGGCGATGGGCGGTCAGGCGAGGAGCCCCGCCGCTGCTCCGAAAAAACCGGATGCCGGCGTTCCCCCGGAGACACGCGAGGGGCTCCTTGGCATGGCAAAGAGCCTTGCCCGGGAGTCACCTGCACCGGAGAGCGTGAGCGAGGAGGATGTCGGTGTGATCTCGGTCGACGATCTTGGGCACCTTGCCGATCTGATCCTTCCGAAGAGTGCGACGTTCGACGTCGACGATCTGCGTATCACCAGGAACGTGCACCATTTTGACTTCGCAGACGACGACCGGGTGGCTTCGGAGTTCGACGACATCTTCTCCGAGGCCTTCTCAGCGGCTGCGGTCAGTGACGCGGCAATCGGAGTGGCTGGTCCCCCCGAGGACGAGGAGCGCTCGCGCTTCGGCATGATCCGGAAGATGCGCCTGCCGAAGGTTCGGAGCGTTGTTGAGGAGTACAACCAGAAGGTTCACGGCCCTCTTGTCAATATGGCCTTCCGGGCCGCACAGGGGGTTGAAGAGATCGAGACGTACCCCGTAAACGAACCGTATGCATTCATCCGGGTGACGTACGACAATTCGACCCACGAGTACACCTATCATGTCATCGAGCCCGAGCTGAACGACGCGGAGAGGGAGCTCCTGGGAGAGATCAAGGAGCGGCTCTTTGAAACACTCGATATCACCGCCCGGGATATGACCCGCGACGCGGCACGTCAGGCTCTCCGGGATGCATCCAATACGATAATCGCCGACTACAACATCAACCTGCAGCCCGCGGAGCGGGAGAAAGTCCTCTATAATGTGGAGAAGGAGTTCCTCGGCGACGGGCTCATCGACTCTATCATGCACGACAAGTACATCGAAGATATCTCGTGCGACGGCGTGAAGAGCACGATCTTCGTCTACCATACGACCTACGAGTCGATGAAGACCAACCTGATGTACAGTACCGCTCAGAGCCTCGACTCGTTCGTCACGAAACTCGCACAGCGGGCCGGGAAGTACATCTCCATCGCCGAACCGATGCTCGACGCCACCATGAACGACGGATCGCGTATCCAGATGACGCTCGGTTCGGAGGTCACCGCCCACGGTTCGACCTTTACGATCCGAAAGTTCCGGGAGGAGCCGATCACTCCGACCGACCTTATCGAGTGGCATACCTTCTCGCCGCTCGGCATTGCGTTCCTCTGGCTGGCGGTCGAGAGCGGGAAATCCTGTATCTTTGCGGGCGGAACGGCTTCGGGGAAGACCACGACCCTGAATGCTATCTCGCTCTTCATACCGCCGATGGTCAAGATCGTCACGCTCGAGGATACCCGGGAACTGAAACTTCCGCATCCGAACTGGATCCCGAGCATCACCCGTGATTCGTTCTCAAGTGACGGGCGGGGAGAGATCGACATGTACGAGCTTCTCCGTGCGGCACTCCGGCAGCGCCCCGAGTATATCCTGGTCGGTGAGGTCAGGGGCAAGGAGGCACTGACGCTCTTCCAGGCGATGAGCACCGGCCACGTCACCTATGCGACGATGCACGCCGATTCGGTGGCAAGCGCTGTTCACCGGCTCGAAAACCCGCCGATCGGTGTTCCGCGCAATATGCTCTCTGCATTAAACCTCATCTCAATCCAGGTCCAGGGACGGGTGGGCGGTCAGCGGATCCGGCGGAACAAACAGCTCATCGAGATCCTCGATATCGACCCGAGGACGAATGAACTGATAACGAACGAGGTCTTCCGGTGGCATCCGGCGACCGACGAGATACGCTACTCCGGCAAATCCTATATCCTCGAGCAGATCATGGAGGATCGCGGCTGGAGCGACGAGCGAATGCGTGAAGAGCTGAAACGCCGGCAGGAAGTCCTTGAGTGGATGCGGCTCAAAAAGATCCGCCACTACCAGGACGTCGCGAAGATTCTCATCTCCTACTTCCGCGATCCCGAGACGGTCATCCAGCGTGTCAGAACCGATCTCTACGGCGAGAGAGGTGCGGCATGAACGGTTTCGAACGGTTCTGCTTCAATCTGTTAGGGCCGAGGATGAAGGCCAAACGTGCCGACTACCTCAAGATGAGGAACGACATGATGAGCGCCCGAATGGGCACACCCTTTGAGGCCTACATGGCGACGGCATACGTCAGCTCGGTTGCGGTCGGCCTCGTCGCCGCTCTGCTGATAGGGTGCGTGACCTACCTGCTTCGGGTGCCCGAGATGATCACCTATCGGGGTGCGGTGCCCGAGTTCCTCTACGCCCTCTCGGATTATCGTCTCCTCCTCGGGACGATCATCATCACCGCCTTCTCGCTCGCGATATTCGGCGGGATCACCTACCTGATCTTCCTTGTCTATCCGGGGATCACCGCCGGTGAGCGGCGGCGGAATATCGACGCCACGCTGCCCTATGCCATCAACTACGTCACGGCCATGTCGACGGCGGGTATCACTCCCGACGAGATCTTCCGCCTCCTCGGCGAGAGCAAAATCTACGGTGAGAGCGCGGTTGAATCCAGGTACATCGCACGAGAAGTCGATTTCTTCGGAAAAGATCTCCTCGAAGCGCTCCGTACCGTCTCCACGGTGACGCCAAGCGAGCGGATGAAGGAGTTTCTGCAGGGTGCGGTCGCAAGCATCTCCAGCGGGAGCAATCTCACCGAGTACTTCCGCACCAAGGCACGGCAGTACTCGCTTGAGAACAACCAGCAGCAGAAGGCATTTCTCGAGACCCTCGGGCTGATCGCCGAGTCGTACGTCACCGCCATGGTTGCGGGGATGCTCTTTATGATCATTCTCCAGTCGATCATGACGATCCTCTCCGGCGACAGTGACCCGTTCCTCCTGTATGTGATCATCTACCTGATCATCCCGTTCGGGAGTGTAATGTTCGTCGTCCTGATCAGCTCGATGACGCCGGAGGTGTGATACATGGGATTTAAAGACGTCATGGACAACCTCTTAAATCGCGGCCCTGCCCGGAGCCACGACCTCCCCGACGCCGATCTTGAGACTGTCGAGCGTCGGCAGCAGGATATCCTCGACAAGATCGAGCATCAGCGCAAGACACGTGTGGGGTTCGGCAAGTTCATCAAAAATCCGGTGAAGTTCCTCACCGAGAACCCGGTAAACGTCCTCTACATCTCTGTGCCGCTCGCCCTCGTCCTGCTCGCCGGAGGGTTTGTCACCCTCCTTGCCAATTATGGGATTTCGGTGCTCTTCTCGACGACAATGGTCGATGATGTGGCCGTCTTTGCCCTTCTCCTTGCCATCATCCCGCTCGCACTCCTGGACTTCAGGGAGTCCCGGCGGGTGAACAGCATCGAGGAGTCGCTCCCGAACTTCTTCCGGGATGTCGCGGGGATGAACGACTCGGGAATGACGCTGCCGCATGCCATCCGGATCGTATCGGAGGGTGAGTACGGGTACGCTCACGCCCCATATCCGGGAACTCGAGAAAGAGATGTCGTGGAGCGTGCCGTTTGTGGAGGCCATACGCCGGTTCGGCAGCCGGGTGAACACCCCGCTCGCTGCACGGAGCGTCGACCTCATCGCTCACGCGAGTGCTGCCGGCGGGGACGTCTCCGAGGTTCTGCGGGCTGCCGCAAACGATGCATATGAGTTCTTCAACCTGAAGAGCGAGCGGCAGAACAACATGATGATCTATATGATAATCGTTCTGATGTCGTTCTTCGTCTTCCTCTTCGTCATCGGCGTCCTCTCGAGCACTTTCCTCGCCACCATGGCCGAGGCCGGCAAAGCAGTCTCCTCATCCGGCGCATCGAGTCAGTTCATGGGGTCGGTCAACCTCTTCCTCTACAACAGGCTCTTCTGCCACGCCGCGCTTATCCAGGGATTCTTCTCCGGACTTGCCGCCGGTGTTATGGGTGAAGGACGAGTGGTCGCCGGCCTGAAGTATTCGGCCATGATGGTGATCATTGCCTGGGTTGCGTTCCGTTTCTTTATATAATCCGTTTCATCCCCGGGTGCGAACACCCGGGGACATGCCCCGGATACGGTCATATCCCGGTAGGGGGTTTCCGACTGCCGTTTCCCGTATGGGAACAAGGTTACGACCCCCTGCAAAATCCGGTAACCGTCCCCGATGCTCTCCCCCTCTCTTCGATCGACGGAGGGAGTACTCCTGAACTATCCGTCCCCTGTCCGGCTCTCACCTCCGGCCGGAGGAGAGTGCAACGGACTCGTCAGATGATGCTGAAAACCGCTCAGGAGGATGGCGGGCGATGCACAGAAGAAACTATACCTCGGTAATATAGAAGAAAAAGAAAGGATTCACCCGGGTTCCCGGGCGTTCCCGTGCGGATTAATTGATATTGTCCAAACTGTACCCCTTCTGGGCAAGCAATGCCTTGACCCGCTCACGATGGTTACCCTGCAGCTCGATGCTACTGTTCTTTACGGTACCGCCGCAGGCCAGTTTTGCCTTTAAAAATTTCGTGAGCTCCTCAAGGTCGATATCGTAGGGATCGAGGCCCTCTATGACCGTCACCTCTTTCCCATACCGGCGTCTGTTTATCTTTACGCTGATTCTCTGTTGTTCTTTTGCAACTTCCTCGCAGATACACAGTTCTTTTGGCAGTCCGCATTTCGGACATATCCCACCATTCATTACATTGTACCTTTCAGCTCTCGTTATATATGTCTTGGCATGCTCATGTGTCGATACTGCACACAGGGCACCCGTACGCGAGAACCTGATCCCTGCGGCTGTTATACCGGTAGATCGTGATCCCCTTGCACCGGAGATCCCGTGCCAGATCGAATACTCTGGAGATATCGTCCACCGTCGATGCTTCCGGCATATTCACGGTCTTTGAGACGGCGTTGTCCACATGTTTCTGGAACGCGGCCTGGATGCGCACGTGGTGCTCCGGAGGTATCTCCATCGCCGTCCGGAAGAGCTCCTGGAGCTCCGCATCGAGGGGAAGATCCCGGACGCTGCCGGTCTTCCTGATATGTGCCGCAACATCCCGTCCTGCCGCCTGTTCCGGCAAAAACTCAGCCGCAAGCGGGCTTATGACCTCTACCGCCTCCCCGGCAAGACGCCGTGTATGGGCGAGGGAGAAGATCGGTTCTATCCCGCTTGTGGTGTCTGCGATGATGTGGAGCGACCCTGTCGGGGCAATGGTGGTGACGGTCGCGTTCCGCATCGGCCCGGCAAAGACGCTCCCGTCGATGGCCGGAAAGGATCCTTTCCGCTCTCCGAGTTCGGATGAGGCCGCTTTCGCCTCCGATGCGATGAACGCCATCACCTGCCCGGCAACGGCGACTGCCTCCCGTGATGCGTAGGGTATGCCGAGCCTGATCAGCGCTTCGGCAAATCCCATCACCCCAAGGCCGATCTTCCTCGTCAAAAGCGACGCCTCGCGGATCTCCGGCAGCGGGAAACGAGTGGCATCTATCACCGCATCGAGAAACATCACCGACCGATGGACGACCGCCTTCAGCAGTTCCTCGTCGAGCTCGCCTCCCCTGACCATGCGGGCAAGATTGATGCTCCCGAGGTTGCAGCTCTCGTGGGGGTAGAGCGGCTGTTCCCCGCAGGGGTTTGTAGCCTCGAGGAGACCAAGTCCCGGGGTCGTGTTTCTCCTGTTGATCTCATCGAGGAAGAGCATCCCGGGGTCGCCCGTTGCCCACGCCGCAGCGGCTACCCCCCGCCAGAGTTCGTCCGGGGCAACGGTTCTCCAGACGCTCCCGTCGCGGGGATTCATGAGGTCGTACTCCCGGCCGCTCTCCCGGCAGTGAAAGAACCGGGCGTCAAAGCCCACCGAGATATTGAAGTTCCGAAACCCGCCGTCACGTTTGCAGTCGATGAATCGCTCGATATCGGGATGGGAGCTTGCCAGCACCCCCATGTTCGCACCCATGCGCCGCCCTCCCTGCTTTACCGTCTCGGTTGCGGTATCGAATACGTGCATGAACGAGACCGGCCCGCTCGCGACACCACCCTCCCCGCCGACGGTGTCGCCCGCCGGCCTGATGCGGCTGAATGAAAACCCGGTACCTCCCCCGGACTTGTGAATCAGCGCCATATGGGTGAGAGAGGTGAAGATCCCTTCGAGCGTATCCTCGATCGGCAGCACGAAACAGGCCGAGAGCTGCCCGGAGGGTGTGCCGGCGTTCATCAGGGTCGGCGAGTTCGGGAGAAAGAGCAACCGGCTCATGATCGTCGCGTACTCCTGCGCCCTCGTCCCGCCGACGGCGCCGGCGACGCGCCGGAAGAGATCGGCGACCGTCTCACCGGGCAGGAGATACCGGCTCTCGAGGAGACGACGTGCCGCCCCGGAGATCTGCATACGGTGCTACTGGAACGCTGCCCTTAATAAATCGTCGTGCCAAGTTAGTGATGAAATGTCGTTAATCGTGCTCGGCACCGCATCGCACGTCGGAAAGAGCACCACCGTGGCGGCGCTCTGCCGCGCCCTGAAGTATCGCGGCATCTCCGTGGCACCGTTCAAGTCGCAGAATATGAGTTTGAACTCCTTCGTGACCGCGGATGGGAGCGAGATCGGCATTGCCCAGGCGATGCAGGCATCGGCGGCCGGTCTCGAACCGGTGGCGGATATGAACCCGATCCTCTTAAAACCGAAAGGAGATCAGATCTCGCAGATCGTCCTGCTCGGCAGGCCCTATAAGGACGTGCAGATCAGAGAGTACTACAGAGAGACCGACCAACTGCTCGATACCGCCGTGGCGGCTTTCCGCCGCCTGGAGGCCCGTCACGGCCATGTGGTGGTCGAGGGTGCCGGGGGCGCTGCAGAGGTGAACCTCTATGACCGGGACATCGCCAATATCCGTCTCGCCCGTGTGTTGCAGCTGCCGATTATCCTCGTCGCCGACATCGAGCGCGGCGGTGTCTTTGCACAGATCTACGGGACCCTTATGCTCCTCCCCGAGGATATCCGGCAGTTCGTCGTCGGCATTGTCATCAATAAGTTCCGGGGCGACCCGAAGCTCTTTGCGGCGGGTGTTACGGAGATCGAGAGGCTCTGTGGCATCCCGGTGCTCGGTGTCGTGCCGTATGCCGCGATGGATCTCCCGAGCGAGGACTCGCTCTCGCTTGGGGACAAGCAGCGGCGAAGCGATCGCACTGTCAGGATTGCCGTCATCAGGCTGCCGAGGATAGCCAACTTCACCGATTTCGAACTCCTCGAGCAGCATGCGGCGGTTGACTACGTCCCACCCGGGGGGTTGCTTGACGGCTACGACTGCATCATCCTGCCGGGAACGAAGAATACCGTCGAGGATCTCGATGCCCTGAAACAGAGCGGTACCGCCGCCGAACTGGTGCGGATGCGGAACGCCGGGGTTCCGATAATCGGTATCTGCGGCGGATACCAGATGCTCGGCACGCGGATCGAGGATGCAGGGGTGGAATCGGGGGTTCCCGGGACGTATGATGGTCTCGGACTCCTCGATATCGCAACCGGGTTTGCCGGGTATCGCAAGACCACGGTGCAGGTCTGCCGGCGGGCGTGTCCTCTCGGCCCTATCCTCTCGGCAATGGGAGAGGTGAAAGGGTATGAGATCCATATGGGAGAGACGGAGCGGGGGTGCGTGGATGAAGCCTTCGAAGGCGACGGGGCAGCAAGCCCGGACGGTCTCCTCTTCGGCACCTACATGCACGGGCTCTTCCAGAACCCTTCGGCAGCGAACGCCCTTCTAGGGTTTTTGTACTCCCGGCAGGGGGAGATGTTCACCCCGATTGCCGGGTCTGCTTCGGAGATGAGCACTACTGCCGTCCGCGGAGCGTACGACGATCTCGCCCGGCACTTCGAGCGGCACGTGAATCTGGACTACATCGTCTCTCTCTTCGGCGACCTGCAGGCTGGGCCGGTTGGAGATGTGACAACCCTTGAGGAATGATATATGGTAATGAGATGTTCGTTTGCGCTGGACCCCGATCTGATGGAACAGATCGATCAATTTGCGAAAGAACGATCCCTGGAACGGAACGAAGCAATCCTTGACCTGATCGAGGCCGGCCTTGCACACTTTGAGAACGGTGAGGCCGTGACGGTGAAGCAGCAGCGTTCGTTCGAGGAGATCAACGCGCTCAAAAAGGATATGGAAGATGTAAAAAGTGTTCTCGACGAGCTCCGGAAGGAAGTGAGACTGGTTCATCACACCATCGAGACCGACTGGAATAACCAGGCAAAGGGAGTGCCGTTCCAGACGAAACACCCCTGGGAGTTCTGGAGATAGGGTTTCTTTCGTCAGCTGATGATGTTCATGATGCTCCGGTATCCTTCGCCGGAGCGATCGTCGCAGACGACCGCCTCGACCGCATCGAGGTCGATCTCCTCTCCTCCCCGCTGCCGCGAGCAGTACGCCCGTGCGGGAGACGGCACCAGTCTGCCCCGCACCTGAAAGTGTGTCGAATGAGCGCAGAACCTGCACCGGTCGAGCGTTACGGCCTGCCCCGACGGGCATGCCACCCGCCCTCCGATGACCGGGATGAGCGTCCCGGCACTCTTCTCACTCATAACTATCCGCCCGGTAGCCGCGATCGCGTAAGATCGCCCGCACCTGCTCTCGCCATGAGTCGTCATCGTCCGTGGCGATAGACGAAATCCCACTCTCCCAGCAGTCCCTGAGAGCGGCATCGCTGGTGGAGAGGCTTCGCCGCCCTTTGACGCTGCCGACCGCCCGGCCTTCCGCATCGTAGATCCGCATGGTGCAGCAGGTGAACGCCCGGCAGATCTGCGGCCGGGAGGTATGGACGGTGCAGATGTACTCTTCCGTTCCGGCGACCGGGCGCAGGAAGGGGCACCATCGGGACGAAGGCGGCCGAAAGCCCTGGTCGCTATAGAGGTCGAAATGCTCCCCCTCTACTGCGGCGATGAACCGCTCGCCGGTGATCTTCATTCGGCAGGCGAAGTTTCTTCCGGAGAGGCGCTTTTCTATCTCGAGAAACTCCCCGGCGTTCATGCAGCACTTCCCGCAACGGGTGCACTCAAACGGGGTCATCGAGAGTAGCATAGGTTCTCGTGCTATGTCAACCATTCGGGAATACTCTCCGAAACTCCCGTCAATAGGGTTAAATCCGTCTGCTGCCAATGGAGTGGCATGAAGGTATGCATTATGTGCGGAGGCGAAGGGACCCGCCTTCGCCCCCTCACGTTCGGGCGTCCGAAGCCCTGTATTCCGATCGTCAACCAGCCTTCGATCCAGCACCTCGTATCCCACCTTGCGAATCTCGGGTTCAACGATGTGATGATCACCCTCGGGTACATGAGCACGGCGATCGAAGAGTCGCTCGGAGACGGTTCGCTCTTTGGCGCGAACATCACCTACGTCCCTGAGAAGACCAAGCTCGGTACTGCGGGCAGCGTCAAGAATGCACAGGAGTATCTGGACGGCCAGCCGTTCCTCGTCGTCGGCGGCGATCATGTCATCAATCTGAATCTGCTCGAATTTTATCGGGAGCACCTCAATAACGACTCGATATCGACCATCGGGCTCATCAGCATCGACGATCCCACCGAGTACGGGATTGCGGAGATCGATGCCGACTATACCATCAAACGGTTCAAGGAAAAGCCCGGACCCGGCGAGATCTTCTCAAACCTTGCCAGCACCGGTATGTACGTCTGTGATCCGGAGATCTTCGATTTCATCCCTGCCGGGGAGAAGTACGACTTTGCGCGACACCTCTTCCCCGCTCTGATGGAGAAGGGATACACGCTGAAAGCCTGGCTTGCACGCGGCAACTGGTCGGACGTCGGCAATCCCCGCTCGTTGCGGCAGGCGGAGCGGTGGAAACTGCAGGAGATCGCGTATACGAGCATCAGCGGCGATCTGGTCGTCAAGGGCGCCAAGATTGCCGGGCCCGTGCAGATGGGCGGTTCGGTCTCGCTCTCTACGAACTCCCGGATCATAGGGCCGGTCTCCATCGGCGCCGGGACGATCGTCGAGGAGAATGTCATCATCGGTCCGTATACGAGTATCGGGGAGGGGTGTATCATCAAGAGCAACGCGAAGATCTTCTCGTCCTCGATCTACAACCGGGTCGTCGTCGGCCGGAACTCCACAATCAGCGGCAGCATTCTCGATAACGGTACCTTCATCGGCGACGGCTGCAATATCGAGAACGACACCGTCATAGGGCCGAAAGTCGTCCTTAAGGATAACGTGGTCGTTCACTCGGGAACAAGGCTCTGGCCGGAGGTCACCATCCCGGAGGGCACTATCGTGAAGGAACACGTTCTGAACGATGCGTTCGATACCAGGATCGAAGGGTCCTAACCGTGCCGGACGAGCCGGTGCGTGAGTGCGACGAGCGGATGGCGGGCGTAATCCATGACCTTGATATCGTCGAGCGTCTTTAAGTTCAGCGTTCGTGCGGTCCGCTCCATGCCGAGCTCGATGTCGGCGGTAATCTCAATGATATAGGCGTCGAGGCTCTTGATCCCGAGCCTCTTTGCCGCGATGGCCCGGTGGTGGCCGTCGACCAGGATCAAGCGGCCCGGGCGCCTGACGACGATCACCGGTTCGGCAAGCCCCTTCTTAATCTCGTACATCCTTCCTTCGAGTTCGTCCTCGTAGATCTTCGACTGTGTGGGGAGGAGCGCGTTCGTCGGAACCGGGCCCCGTTTCAGCGTCGGTTCGATGTCGTAGAGTTTCTTTAACGTCTCGATGAACTTGAAGACCTTCTCGGGAGATACGTGTTCTATCTGGGAGCGAATGACGTCCGCATTCGATATGATCCCGATCAGTTTGTTGTCCTCGTTGACTACGGGGAGTTTCTGAATGCCCGACCGGAAGATGACTCTGGCTGCATCGTTGATGCTCATATCGGGGTCGGCGACGATGAGATGGCGGGACATAACCTGCTCGACAGGGGTGGACGGATGCGCAAAAAGGAGATCGCGGGCTGCTATATAGCCGACTACTTCTTTGCCCCCGATGACGGGAAAACCATCATGGTGCGTCTTTCTTATTGTCTCGATAACGTCTTTCACCGTGCCGTGAACGTCGACGGTGACGACATCATAGGTCATGTAGTCTTTGACCTTCTTTTTGTCCATCATGAATATGTCACATTGCCGGAACATGAATTATTCGGTCGGAAATCAATGAAGAATCGTGGAAAAAAGGTTACTCTATTGGAATTGATGTCCCGACTTCGGTCGGTGCCTTCTTCATGCGGACTTCAAGAACGCCGTTCTTGAAACTGGCGGCGGAGTTCTGATCGGTCACTTCGACAGGCAGCACGACCATGCGGCTCATCGTGCCGTAGGTGCGTTCCCGGACATAGAAGTCCTCAACGTGCTCCTCGGTCGCACCGCTGCGCACGCTTGAGATCTCGAGGTGGTGGGGGTCGAGGAGGCGGACGTTGACATTCTCTTTCTCAACGCCCGGAAGATCTGCAACGATGATAACCTCGCCCTCATGGTCGCGGACATCAACCCGGAAGTCGGCGCGGATCGATGGCATCATCCGGCCGCGAACCTCCTCTCCCCGTGAGCCGATGCCGCCGAGCATTGACTGGAACCTGCTCTCCATCTCTGCCATGAGGTCATCAAAATCCTGCCATACCGAGCGATATGGTCGCTTTTCAGTTCCTGCCATTGATTCCACTTCCTTTTACCGTTTGATTGCCTGAAACGGCCTTTGCGCCAGGCCTCACTTTAAGGTAGTGTTGAATCTATATATATCTTCTCCCGGTGCTGATCGCCTCCCGCAAGAACGATACTATTTTATTTCACCACACGCCGATTGTACTCACGATGACAAAAACCCAGAAGAACGGCTCCAAGAAAGACGAGAAAAACTGGTACAAACTGGTCTTTGTCGGTGTCGCCGTCATGTTCGCGGCCGCGATGGTGCTCACGTACATGACCCCGATCTTCACCTCGGCCCGCACGATGCAGCCCGGGGATACTGCTCTGATCGCCTATACCGTACGCGATGTGGCGGGGCAGCCCATCCTCACCACCGATCAGCAGCTCGTGCAGAGTGAGTATGAAAAGGGAAGGATCGTCATCCTGACGGGCGGGATGGAGATCCCGGCAGGCATGGCCGTCTCCGGCGAGAATGTCGCACCGGTGCCGATCTACTATCCACAGATCTCCGGATTCTCCGGGTTCGGGCTTCTCGGATTCGAGACGAATGCAGTATCGGCAGGGCTCGTCGGCATGCGCCCAGGCGAGGTGAAGAGCGTTACGTTCGACTATGGAGAGAACGACCTGATGATGAATTTCAGCGGTGAGGATGCGAACGAGTTTGGGATTGACTTTGCGAACGCGACCGTAGGCGACACGTTCACGATCGGCATGACCGCGACCCCGGATCTCTCCCTCGAGGAGAACTCGACCGTGACGGCTGCGCTCAGAATCGCCAAGGTCGTCGAGAAGACACCTGATCAGCTGGTCATTCAATACCGCTACGGTAGTGCGGATATCATCCTCCAGCAGATCTCCTGAAGAGAGAGACTCCCCTACCGGAGTTTTTTTATAATCATTTCTCGAGCTCTTCCGTCTATGGCAGTACCAGTACTCAGCTTTTTCCAGGACGGGTGCATGGCCTGCGGCGAGCAGGAACCGATCCTCCAGGAGGTTAAAGCCGATCTCGGTATCGGGATCGAGGAGATCAATGCCGTCAAACAGCCGCAGTTTATCAAGGAGTACAATCTCCGGGTGACGCCGACGACTCTCGTGGTCGTGGACGGAGATGTAAAAGAGCGAATGGAAGGGCTCGTCCACCGTGAGGACCTGGAGACGGCGATAAAAAAGCATCTGCAGGAGTGACGGCCCGGCGCACGGTATGCCCGGTGGGAGCCTTGTAAAAGAGCCGGGTCATGGGAACTGCGAGGAACCCCCCCGGCAGGAGGGTCATTTTTGAGGTGGCGCTCCTCTCCCACCGTAGAGGCTCCTCCGGTACGGGCTGGTTATACCCGGTAGGCGTATATCCTTTTAATCCTCCGTGCAAATGCTTTCCAGCCCTCTTTTCGCATAACCTGGCCTTCACGGAGTTTGATGTGGGATATCCGGAACCTGGTTCCGCCCATGGTGTAGACCTCGCCCACCACAAACATCTCCTCCCCTTCGACGGGTTTGTAGATTGGCTTTGTCGTCCGGCCGCTGTGAACCGAGACCTTCACCACCACCGTTTCGACCGCCCTCGTCCAGAGCGTAGTGACGTCGGAGGCTACTGCATGCTCAACCCGGCGGTCGCCGCTCTCGATACTGGTGATCTCGACCCCGAGCGCCTCGTCGCCGCACTCCGCGACGATCAGATCGCCTACCGCGCAGTAGTCATCGCTCGCCATCTCGACGACACAAACCGTCGATTCGGTCTCGCGGCTCACGATCGTCCTGATGGAGAGCAGCTGTGGGGCGGGCGGCTTCTGGACGTGGTGTACGTGCCCGCATTCGGAACACTGGACAAGCAGATCGGTGGATTCTTTGAGTACCTGGTGAGGTACACTCCTCATCGCAGGTCGGGCAATGGGTACCGATCATTGATTAGCAATGGACACCCTCTCCTTATAAATCATGAAGGCCAGAGATGTCGTACGGTCTCGCGGGCACCCGCTCGTGCAGGGACTGCACAAGACGACCTTCGAGGTGACCCGCGAATGCGAGCTGACTCTTGCCGGGGACTGTATCATCGGTGTCTGCGCCGACAAGGGCGCTTCCGATCTCTCCGCTCCGTTCAAACGCATGCTCTCCGATGATAGGGCGGTTCTTCTTACCCGATTGACCGCCGGCACCGAGTCGGTTGAGGTTTATTCACGGGGCAGCTCGCAGTTTACACTGGATCATCCGACCGATCTCGTCTGGAGAAGGAGTGGATTTGTCTGCGGGAGAACGGTCGGCATCTACTCCGATTACGTAGCCCGCGCCTTGCCCCGACCCCTGATCGGCCTGCTCCGGCAGGGTGACGACCTGGTTGTAGAGATGATCGTAGAGATTCCGGACACACCGGAAGGATCCTGCTGAACAGGAGTATCCGAACGCCGAATCCGCCTCTCCCATAGATACATTTATCGTTCAAAACAGCCCTTCAGCGCGTGAAAAGACGCCTGTCCTGGTACTCTCACTCGAATACGGTCTCTGAACGCTGCGGAAATCCAGTGTCCGAACTTCGGTGAAGAGGCCGGGTACCTGCACCATGCTGCTGGAGACCCGGAAAAACAGGAGAGGGCTTTTGCGAGGGATGTGAGCGAGGGATGAAACCCCTGGAGCGCGAGATCGAAGATGCACGGCGGCGACTGCAGGTTATCGGGCAGGGTGCCGGCAGTGATCCTGATCAACGGCGGCTGCAGGCGGATGCTGCTCAGGAACTTGCAGTTGCCCTCGAGACGATGCGGACCGGCATCGGTACCATGCAGAATCGCTACGAGGAGATGGCGACGGCACTGACCGGAACCGAGGCACGGTGCAGGCACTATCGCGTTCTCTTCGAGACCGCGCCCGACGCCTCTGTCGTAACCGACCCGGGGTGCATCATCCGTGAGGCAAACCGGAGAGCAGCAGCACTCTTCGGAGCCGATAGCGACGCCCTGATCGGCACCCCCCTGCTCCGGTTCATCGTGGATGAGGAGGCCGGGGCATTTGCGGCGTGGCTTTGCCATCCGGAAGAGAAGATGGCCGAATCCGGATGGGAGACCCTCCTTCTCGCACCCAACCGCGAACCGATCCGGGTCTCCGTCTCGGTCTCGCATCTGTACGACGATCAGGGTGCCCATGCCGGATACACTCTGGTGTTTCACGATATCACCCTGCAGAAGGAGCGGGACATCACCGACCAGAAGCATTCGGAGAGGGTGCTCGAGCTCTCGAACCGGAAGCTGCACCTCCTTGCCAGTGTGACGCGGCATGATATCCTCAACCAGTCTGAATGTCCTCCTCGGGTATCTCGAACTTGCACAGGGACAGACCGCTGACCCTATCCTGCAGGAGGTACGTGCGACGGGCGAAGGATGCGGCCTTCGGGATACGCAGTGACATCGCCTTCACCAGGATGTACCAGGATGTCGGCGTCCGCTCACCGCAATGGCAGACGATGCGCAGGGTGATCCGGCAGGCGCTTGCTTCCCAGACCCTTGGATCGATCGCGGTCGATATCGATATTCCGCCGCTTGAGATCTACGCTGATCCGATGATCGAGAAGGCTTTTGCAAACCTTCTCGACAACTCACTCCGGCACGGGGAATCGGTCACGCGGATACGTTTCTCCTGCTCGGAGTCGAAGACAGGGCTTGCCGTCGTCTATGAAGATGACGGTATCGGGATTGCATACCAGAATAAGGAGCGGATCTTCGATCGCGGATACGGGAAGCAGACGGGTCTCGGCCTCTTTCTGGTCCGCGAGATCCTCGCAATCACCGATCTCTCCATCCGGGAGACCGGGGTTCCGGGCGAAGGTGCGAGGTTTGAGATCCGGGCTCCTCACGGAGTGTACCGGCCTGCCGGAGCATGCGGCGGCTGACCGTCCCGGATTTCAGTCCCGCCCGAGCTCGGTAAGTTTCAACTCTGCGGTGGTGAGAAGGTCTTCGCACTGCTTCACGAGCAGTGAGCCGCGTTCATAGAGGGCGATACTCTCATCGAGACCGGTATCCCCGTCCTCGATCTTCCGTACTATCTCCCGCAGTTCTGCGAGCATCTCTTCGTATCTACGCATCATAGTCCAGATCCTCCACGATAACTCTGCTCCGTCCACCCTGCATGCAGAGGACGATCCGATCTCCCGGGGCGATATCGCGCACGGAACTGACGACCCGGCCGTTCTTTGCGGCGATGCAGTACCCCTGCTGCAGGATGGCCATATGACTCCTGCCCTCGATGCGGGCACGAAGCTCTGCAAGGTGCAGCCGGTCACGCTGTATCCTGACGGTTACCGCCCGTTGGAGGTGCTCCTCCTGCTCGGCGAGCCGCTGCATCCGCTCGTTGATCCGGCGCCCAAGTCTGGCCGGGTGCATCCGTGCCCGCAGGTCTTCGACCTCCCGCCTCTTCTCTGCGAGCCGCCTCATCAGGTGCGACTGCATCCGTCCGGCGATCCCCTCCGTCTCCTGTAGCAGCTCCTTTCGATCGGGAACCGCGCGCTCCGCTGCAGCAGACGGTGTGGGCGCCCGCACGTCGGCGGCGAAGTCGCAGAGGGCGGTGTCGACCTCGTGCCCGACGGCGCTGATCACCGGTGTCGTGCACCCGGCCATGGCACGGACGACATCGGGGTGATTAAAGGGGAAGAGATCTTCGAAACTTCCCCCGCCGCGCCCGACGATGAGGACGTCGACGAGCCCGTCTATTCTCCGGATTGCCTTCGCGATCTCGCGGTGCGCCGTTTCGCCCTGCACCGTCGTCGGCGAGAGGACGATCTCGACCGGGAAACGGCGCGAGACGACGTTGATGATATCCTGCAGCGCTGCGCCTGTCGGAGAGGTGACAACGCCGACCCGGGACGGGAACCGGGGCAAGGGGCGCTTCCGTTCCTCTGCGAAGAGCCCTTCCCGTGTGAGCTGTGTCTTCCACTCCTCGATGAGGAGGTGCTTCTCCCCCCGCCCGGCCGGCAGGATATCCCGGACAATAAGCTGGTACTTTCCGTGCGGCTCGTAGACCTCGACCGATCCCATCACCAGAACGTCCATGCCGTTCCCCGGCTCAAACTCGAGCTGGCGCGCGAATGTTCGCCACATGACGCAGTTGATGACGGCATTTCCTCTGCCGCTCTGCTCTCCGAGTGAGAAGTACCGGTGGCCCGAACCGTGATTTTTATAGTTGGTTACCTCGCCCCGCACCCAGATATGCTGCAGGCGGGAGTCTTCAAGGAGGGCGCATATCATCCCCGAGACCTCAGAGACACGGAGAATCGGCGTTCCGTATAAGTCCGGACGGCCGACGTTGCCTGAGCAGTCCATCACAATCTATTAGACCGATAGTTTATATCAAGTAGTGACCATGGGTCGTTTCGCCGTTTCGAGCATGCTCTTCCACGAGTATCCCTGCGAGTACATCTTCGACTACGTTGCCGAATCCGGCCTAGACGGCATCGAGTTCTGGGTCGAGACCCCGCACTTCTGGCTTCGGGGAATGCCCGAGGACGAGCTCAAGCGGTGCATTGAAAACCACCCCGAATTTGCTCCGATCACGCTCCATGCGCCCACACTCGACCTGAACCCGACCTCCATCAACCCACGTGTCGCCGCAGCCTCGGTGGAGTATACCGTCGAAGCGATCGAGCTTGCGGAGCGGATAGGTGCGGGCGTGGTGACGATACATCCCGGAAGGAGGACTGCACGGCGCGTCCCGAGTGCGTATGACTACGAGCGCTTCGAACACTACATCGCCTGCGTCAGAACCGCGGCGGAGGGAAAGCGGGTGCTCGTCGCGATCGAGAATATGGAACCGAAGGTAAACTCGCTCCTCTACACGCCCGAGGGCGCTTTCGAACTCCTCGAGCGCGAGCCGTGGCTGCACTTCACGCTCGATATGGGGCACGCCCTGATGGCCTCGGTCGAGGAGACGATCCGGTTCATCGACCTCTGCGGGAATAAACTCGTGAACGTCCACGTCAGTGCCACGAAGAACGGCCGGCCGCATTATCCTATCCATTCCGACGGGAACGCGAGGCTGATCCTGGAATCGCTTGCCGCCCGCGGCTATGCAGGCTACCTCACGCTCGAGCTCCAGGATCTCCATTTCAGCCACGAACTCTCGTCCGAGGAGAAGATCCTGCTGCTGATGAAGGAACAGGCGGTTCTCCGTGACATAATGGCCTGATGCGCTGGCTTTATTAGATCCGACTGCGACATTATCTCGTTACAGACGCGTATGAACACCACTGTGATGCGGCCGTTTTACGGCGTGGAGTAAATGGTAGTCGTAGATATTTTAACTGTAGAAATCATCCTGTTTCTCGCTTGTTTGCTCCTGTCCGGATTTTTCTCAAGTTCCGAAGTTGCACTGATATCGATCACGCGGGCAAAGGTGCGCGCGCTCGTCAGCCAGGGTCGCAGCGGAGCGGAAGCGCTGGATACGCTGAAGCGATCACCCGACCACATTCTGATAACCATCCTGATCGGGAACAATGTCGTTAATGTTGCTGCGGCATCGCTCGCAACCGCGATAGCGATCGGCTTTTACGGCGATGCGGGTATCGGTATCGCGACCGGTGTCGTCGTGCTCCTGATGCTGATCTTCGGCGAGATCGGGCCGAAGATGTACGCCGCCCGCAACACCGAGAGTTTCGCGCTCCGGGTCTCAAAACCGATTCTTCTCCTCTCGCGGGTCCTTTCGCCCCTGCTCTGGGGATTCGACCGTGCGAAGCGGCGCTTCGCGTTCGGCCCGGGGCTGACCGAACCTGTCGTCACGGAGGCGGAGATCAAGGAATGGATCGACGTCGGGGAGGAGGAAGGCACCATCGAACAGGAAGAGCGGGAGATGCTCTACTCGGTGCTCAGGTTCGGCGATACGACCGTCCGCGAGGTGATGACGCCGAGGTTCGATGTCGTCCTGATCGACGATGCGAGCACGGTCGAGAGTGCCGTCACTATCTTCAACGAGACCGGTTTTTCACGAATCCCGGTCTACCATGAGCATATCGACAATGTTGTCGGGCTGCTGAACGTCAAAGATGTCTTCGCCTCGGTCTTCCGGCAGCGGTCGAGCGCGACCATCAAAGACTTGATACACGACCCCTACTTTGTCCCGGAGAGCAAGAAGATCGACGAGCTCCTCAAAGAACTGCAGGTGAAAAAGGTTCACATGGCCGTCGTCCTCGACGAATACGGTTCGTTCACCGGTATTATCACGGTCGAGGATATGCTTGAAGAGCTCGTCGGCGAGATTATGGATGAGTTTGACGAGGAGGAGCCCGAGGTGCAGGAGCTCGAGGAAGGTGTATACCTCGTGGATGCCCGGACGTGGGTGGAGCGGTTAAACGAGGATCTCCGGATCAACCTTCCCGAGAACGAGTCGTACGAGAGCATCGGAGGCCTTGTGATCGACCGCCTCGGCCACATTCCGCGGCGGGGTGAAGTGGTCAAGATCGAGGAGAGCAATACAACGCTCGTCGTGATGCAGATGCGCGGGAGGAGGATTATGAAGGTAAAGGTGATCCTCTCGCCGTCGGTCGTGAGTGAGTCGCACTAAAAAGTGCATGCCGCCGGAGGAGTATTCGTTACCATGTACAGAGATAGAGATGTCCCGAAGAAACGCATCGCCGTCATCGCTTCGGGGCGGGGGTCCAACTTTCAGGCCGTTATCGACGGTATCGCGTCGGGTTTCATCCCTGCGGTCTGTGTCGGTCTGATCACCGATAACCCGTCCGCATATGCAATCGAGCGTGCGAAGCAGGCCGGCATTCCGGTCACGGTCGTCGACTTCCGGGAGTTCCGGACCAAACAGGAGTATGAAGATGCACTCCTTGCCGCTATGAGGGGATGCGAGGCCGATCTCTTCGTCCTTGCAGGGTATATGCGGATCCTCGGGCAGCAGATCGTGCACGTCTTTTCAGGGCGTATGATGAATATTCATCCTGCCCTGTTGCCCGCCTTTTCGGGCCTGCATGCACAGCGTCAGGCGGTGGAGTACCGGGGTTCGGGTATCGGGATGCACCGTTCACCTGGTGGACGAAGGCATGGACACAGGCCCTATCGTCCTGCAGCGGTGTGTGCCGGTGCTCGACGGCGACGATGCGGAGACGCTCTCCGAGCGAATCCTTGCAGAAGAACACCGGGCGCTCCCTGAAGCGGTCCGGCTCTTCTGCGAAGACCGGCTCTCGGTAGAGGGGCGGCGTGTCCGGATCCGGTGACCCGGCATCTCCCTACTCTTATATATTCTCTCCCGGCCAAGTTTTAGGGACCCAGACGATAAGGGGGCAGTGTGATGGCAGGGAAGACGCGCAAGATCAATCACAGGAAGATTGCCCGTGAACGGATCGAGGTGCTCTTCCGACAGGCAGCAGCATTCCACCCGGAAAATCCGGCGTGGAGTAACCGCTGTGTGGAACTCGCACGCAAGATCGGAATGCGCCACCGGGTGCGGATCGACCGTCGGTTCAAAAGGCAGTTCTGTCGCCATTGCAATGCGTTTCTTGTGCCGGGAGAAAATATGAGAGTGAGGATACATCGGGGGCGGGTGATCGTCACCTGCCTTCTCTGTGGACATAGGGCACGATATCCGGTAGTGAGGTCGCAGCATGGATAAAGAGATGATCCATCATCTGAAGCCCACGATCTGGATCGGGAAACGGGGCTGCACTGACGTTATGATCGATGAGATCAAACGACAGATCAAGGATCGGAAAGTGATCAAGGTTAAGTGGCTCCGGAACACGGAGATCGATCCGGAAGCGATAGCAGCTGCCGCCGGCGCTGACCTCATCAACGTGCGGGGCCGCACGCTGGTGCTTGCAGAGCGGACCTCCCGGCGCTCCAGGTGAGATTCTCGAAATATATAAAACGTCATTGGACGAATATGTAAAGACTGTTAGCGATGGTGAGGATTATCAATGACAACCGTATATGACATTCCTGCTGATATGTTCATTCGGCAGGTAGCAGAAGAACTGAAGAAAAACCCCGTGGTTCAGCCCCCTGAATGGGCGGCCTTCGCCAAGACGGGAGTACACAGAGAGATGCCCCCCGAAGACCCCGACTGGTGGTACATGCGCTCCGCATCGGTACTGCGGCGCGTCTATATCGACGGCCCTGTTGGCATCCAGCGGATGCGTAGTTTCTACGGCGGGAAGCGCGACCGGGGCTCAAGCCCCTACCAGTTCAGGAGAGGCAGCGGGTCGATCCTGCGCAAAGCCCTCCAGCAGCTTGAATCTGCCGGATACGTCTCGCAGAATAAGGAAGGGCGCATCGTCACTGCGGCCGGCAGGTCATTCATGGACAACGTCGCGAACAGCGTGAAGGCCCAGGCCGTTGAGGTTGCGCCCGGCCTTTCCAGATATTAACCGGAGGTATGCCTGATGGGAGACGACGAACTCGCTGATCTTCGTCGCCGGAGAATGGAGCAGCTGCAGCGGCAGACGGCGGATCAACAGTCGATGGAAGACGAGCTCGAGCGGCAGAAGCAGATGGAATCGCAGGTTCACATGGTGCTGATGCAGATACTCGAACCGGAAGCGAGGGAGCGGCTCAATACCATCAAGTTGACAAAGCCGGACTTTGCAAAGGCTGTCGAGCAGCAGCTCGTCATGCTCGCGCAGAGCGGCCGGATACGACAGCGTATCACGGACGACCAGCTGAAAGAGCTGCTCAAGCAGCTCATTCCCTCGAAGAGAGACTACAAGATAACGCGAAAGTGATGAAAGCCGGTGTTCTCTTTTCCGGAGGGAAAGACAGCGCGCTTGCGGCGATCATGCTTGCACGCGACTACGACGTGGAACTGAACACTTTTGTGTTCGACCCCGGACGGGAGATGCCCAGCGTTGAGGCTGCCGCCGCCGCACTCGGCCTTCCGTTCAGGAAACGCGTCTTCGGGGCCGATGTCCTCGATGAGGCCGTCGCCCTCGTGCTACGGTGCCGCTACCCGAACGATGCCATCAATCTGGTGCATCGAAGGGCGGTCGAACTCCTCTGCGGCGAGTATGCCGTGGTGGGGGACGGCACCCGCTGGCAGGACCGGGTTCCGATGCTGGCAAGACCTGAGGTGCAGCGGATCGAAGCGCTCTACCGCTGCTCATATGTCCGGCCATTGCTCGGCTATGGAAAACCCGAGGTTGAGCGCCTCGCTGAAAGGCTCCTGGTGGTGAAATACGGTGAGACGGGAACGATCGAGAACGGTGATTACGAACAGGAACTCCGCTCGACGATCCGTGCCTCTGGGTTCGACCCCGCGACGTTCTTTCCCGAACACCACCGGCAGTCACTGGTGATCGGTATCACCGACAGATACAAATTGACGTGATGAACTATGAGCAAAGTAACAAAAGGCCGGAAGATCCGGCTGGCAAAGGCGTGCGAGCAGAACCGCCGCGTGCCTGCATGGGTGATGATCAGAACAAACCGGGCCGTCGTCTCGCACCCGTGCCGGCGCAACTGGAGAAAGAGCACGCTGAAGGTGTAAGATCATGGCCGAGATACTCAAAGAACATATTTATGTCGTCCCCCTGCGCGATGTGAAGCGCTCTCCCCGGTGGAAGAGATGCAACACCGCTATCAAGGATATCAGGTCGTTCCTTGTGCAGCACATGAAGAGCGAGGATATCAAACTCGACAGCACCATCAACGAAAAGGTCTGGGAACACGGCAGCGAAAAGCCGCCGAGAAAGATTCGCATCCGTGCGATGAAGTTCGAGGACGGTCAGGTCCAGGCCGAACTCGCAGAGGAGTGAAATGAGCGGTACAACCGATCTTGCCGGTGACCCGAATATCGGTGTGTACGCCCGCGTATTTGAGGACGTCGCAGTCGTATACCCGACGACGCCCGAGAGTTTTCGCTCGGCGCTCCGGGATGCACTGGACGTCGATCTGCTCGTAACGTCTGTACAGGGGAGCGAGATCATCGGTTCGCTGCTCACCGGCAACAGCCGGGGATTCGTCGTAAGCGGCCTCATATCGGATGAGGAGCTGGCAGCGCTCGAGGAGTACCGTGATGTGTATCTCCTTGAGGGTTCCATGAACGCTGCCGGGAACGTCATCCTTGCGAACGATTACTTCGCCGCCGTCCATCCGGATATGGAAGTCGGCGTTGCGGAGGAGATAGGTTCGTTCCTCGGTGTCCCGGTCGCCCGGATCTCCCTCGGCGGGATTAAAACCGTCGGTATGGCGGGATTCGCCACCAATAAGGGCGTTCTGGTTCACCCGCGTGCAGGAGAGGCTGAGATAGCGGCGCTCGAGCGGGTGACCGATCTTCCCATCGGCCGCGGGTCGATCAACATGGGAAGCGGCCTTGTGGGAACCGGCCTTCTTGCCAATACGAAGGGCTACGTTGCAGGTACGTATACGAGCGGTTTCGAGCTCGGTCGAATTGAGGAAGTATTTGGGTTTTTGGAGTGACGATTCAATGGAAAATCAGAAGTATGAGGTAGTCGGTGCGGTAAAGATCAACAACGCGTGGAAACCCTACACCACCGTTGTTGAGGCTCCGAGTGAGGATCTGGCAGTTGAACGTGTGTTCTGCACCGTCGGGAGCAAACACCGCCTTAAGAGAAATTATATCAGCGTCAAGACAGTTAACGTAGTAACTGGTGAATGATTGTGGACTCTGTAGATCCCCGTGAGGTCCAGACGCTCCAGATGTACCTGAACGAGTACGGGCAGCAGATGGAGGTTCTCTCGCAGCAGACTCACTCTGATTGAGCAGCAGAGGCTCGAATCGCTCGCTGCTGTCGAGTCGATCCAGGCACTCGGACAGGGTGGCGACGGGGAAGTTCTTCTTCCTATCGGCGGCGGTGCGGTCGTGCGCGCGAAGGTGCTCGATCCCGAGCATGTGATGATGAACATCGGCTCCGATGTGGTCGTCGAGCGTACCCATGCCGATGCGGTAGAGTATCTTCAGGATCGCATTACCGAACTTGAAGCACTTGGCAAGAAGGTGGCCGGCTCTCTCGAACAGCTCGAGAGGGCAGGTGAACGAGATCTCCCACAGGCTCGAAGCCGCATATCGGCAGCGAGGTCAGCCACCTCAGCCTGGCCAGGGTGGTCGCTAGGTTATGTTCGATTCCCTCAAAGCGAAGCTGAAAGGTATCCGGAATAAGTTCGGCTCCAGCATAGAGGAGGCCGCAGGGCCGGCTCCTTTGGAACCGGCACCAGAGCAGCAGACGGCTGCCGCTCCGAGAGAGTAGCATCCGTGCAGAAGGCTCCTGTTCGCCGGAGATCCCCGGCACGATCGCCGGAGCCGCCTGCAAAGCCGGCAGAGGCCGCACCGGCACCGCCGAGAGAGGAACGCGACAAACCCTCGTTTTTCAACAAGTTCAAGGTGCTGGTCACCGAGCGCGAGTTTCTCCTAAAGGAGAAAGATATCGCAGAGCCGCTCTTTGAGCTGGAGATGGTGCTGCTCGAGAACGATGTGGCGCTGCCGGTGACCGACGAGATTATCTCGAGAATGAAAGAGGAACTTGTCGGGAAGCACCGGAAGATCGGCTCGTCGGTGGACGATCTCGTTCTTGAGACGCTTCGTAGCGCACTCTGCGGCGTGCTCGGCGACGGGCTTGACCTGCCCGAGTTTATCCGGCAGCACGATCGCCCGGTGAAGATCCTCTTTACCGGAGTGAACGGCACCGGGAAGACCACAACGGTGGCGAAAGTCGGCCACTATCTCAACAAAAACGGTTTTTCGGTTGTTATCGGCGCCGGCGACACCTACCGCGCGGGAGCGATCGAACAGATCCGGACGCACGCCGACCGACTCGGTATCAAGGTCATCCAGCACCAGCAGGGTGCCGACCCGTCTGCCGTTCTCTTTGATGCGGTGCAGTACGCGAAGGCGCACGATATCGACGTCGTCCTCGCAGATACTGCAGGACGATTCCACAACCGTGCCAACCTGATGAACCAGCTCGAGAAGATCCGCCGGGTCATGAAGCCCGATCTCGTCATCTATGTCGACGAGGCGGTCGCTGGAAACGATGCGGTTATCAGGGCGGATGAGTTCAACCGGACGGTCGGCACCGACGCGGTCGTCCTGACGAAGGCCGATATGGATCCGAAGGGCGGCGCTGCCATCTCCGTTGCCCACACCGTCGGTAAACCGATCGTCTTTCTCGGCACCGGGCAGGGCTACGACGATATCATGCCGTTCGCCCCGCGCGAGGTTGTGGAAGTACTCCTCGGTGGTGAAGCCTGATGCTCGATAAACTCGGTACCTCGCTGAAAGATGCGGTGAAGAAACTCGCCGGAAAGACGGTGATCGATCGGGCGGCGGTCGACGAGCTCGGTGCGCGATCTGCAGCGGGCGCTCCTCCAGTCCGACGTCAACGTCAAACTGGTGATGCAGCTCTCCCAGTCGATCAAACAGCGCTCTCTCGAGGAGGAGCCGGCGAAGGGAATGGGCGTGCGTGAGCACGTCCTGCGGATCGTCTACCAGGAACTCGTCCGGCTTATGGGAAGCACCACCGAAGTTACCCTCGGCCCGCAGAAGATCTTGATGGCCGGCCTTCAGGGAAGCGGCAAGACCACGACGACCGCGAAGCTCGCCCGCTACTTCCAGCGAAAAGGGCTTCGCGTCGGGGTGATCTGTGCCGATACCTTCCGTCCGGGTGCGTACGACCAGATCAAGACCCTCTGTGACCGAATCAACGTCCCCTGCTTCGGTAACCCGAAGGAGACCGATGCGGAGAAGATCACGCGGGAGGGGCTTGCCGCCTACAAGCAGCTCGAAGTGGTCATCATCGACACCCAGGGTCGCCACGCGCTTGAAGAGCACCTGATCCAGGAGATCATCAACATCAATACGCTCTCCCGGGCCGACCACCGCTGGCTGGTTATCGATGCGGCGCTCGGCCAGCAGGCGAGCGAGCAGGCACGCCGGTTCCACGAGGCTATCGGGATCGACGGTGTCATCGTCACCAAGATGGACGGCACGGCAAAGGGTGGCGGTGCGCTCTCGGCGGTATCCGAGACGAAGAGCGGGATCGTCTTCATCGGAAGCGGGGAGACGATCGAAGACCTCGAGCGGTTCGACCCGGACGGCTTCATCTCGCGGCTGCTTGGGATGGGCGATCTTCGCGCTCTCGTCGAGCGTGCCGAAGAAGCGGTCTCCGGAGAGGATCTCGACGTCAATGCCATGCTCAAGGGCAAGTTCACGCTCCGGGACATGTACAAGCAGCTCGAGGCGCTGAACCGCATGGGGCCGCTGAAGCAGATCATGGGGATGCTGCCGCTCGGTAATCTGCAGATCCCGGATGACGCCTACGATATCACCAGTTCCAAGATGGATCGCTACAAGGTGATCATGGACTCCATGACTCCGGACGAACTCGACGATCCGTCGGTCATCAGCAGCTCCCGCATTCACAGGATTGCCAGAGGTGCGGGTGTCCTGCCGGACGATGTCCGGGAGCTTATAAAATATTACAAGACGATGCAGCGCGCCCTGAAGGGTATGCGGGGCATGGGCGGCGGCAAATTCAACATGCAGCGCATGATGAAGAAGTTCGGGCGGACGCAGTGAGATGAAGCGATTTGCAATCGTCGGCCATCTCGCCGCTACTGCCGGCACCTTCAGCCTGAACGATCTGCCCGGCAGCGCCGGAAGGATGGATGTGCTCTGCCGCTGCGTGAACGCGGCACTTTTTCTCTCGCACGATCTCCGGGACGACGTCGAGTGTTATCTGATCCTCTGCGGTGAGCCGGGACCCGAAAAGACCGTCCTCTTTGTGGGCGGTGAGGTTCGCTATCTCAGCCCGGACGAGCGGAGTAGCGCATCGCTCATCAAAAAGGCGCTTGCCCTCCCCTGCGGCGACACATTCCGGGAATCGACCCCGGGCGTCTATGTGAGAAGGGGCGGGCTTGCACGGCTGCTCGGCGAGCACCCGTTTGCCGTGCTCGCTGAAGAAGGCAGTGACATCAGGCACGAATCGTCGCTGCCGGAGGCGTATCTGCTGAGCGACCACCGGAACTTTTCGAGCGAAGAGCTGGAACTGATCGCCGGGCGTTCCCGCCATTCGGTCGGGCCAAAGTCGCTCCACGCGGATCATGCAATCACTGTCCTCCAGAACGAACTTGATCGGAGGGAACACGGATGGAGATGACGGAGAAAGTACAGTCGATTCTCGACTACGGAGAGATCTGCGATCACTGCCTCGGCAGGTTCTTCGGCAAGCGATCGCACGGTCTCTCGAACACAGAGCGTGGCAGAGCACTTAGAATCGCTCACGAAATCGCCGAGAATATCCCTCACACCGAACCGGTGCCTGAGGCCTGCTGGATCTGTGCAGGCGAATTCGGGATGATCGATATCTGGGCGGAGAAGGTCTCCGAAGCACTCGCCGGGCTCGATTTTGAGACATTTCTGATCGGCACGAAGGTTCCGCCCCTGATGGCGGAGAGTGAAGAGATGGTCTGGAGCGACCTCGCGCTCCGTGACCCGGAGCCGCTGAAGGCGGAGATGAATCGTGAGGTGGGCAAGGCGGTCTCTGCCCGGATAGGGAAACCTGCCGACATCTCGAGGCCGGATGTCGTGGCCATCCTTGATCTCGGCGCAGGGACGGTCGAGGTGCAGATAAACCCGATCTTCATTGCAGGCAGGTACATGAAGTACGAGCGAGGCATCCCCCAGACGCACTGGGACTGCCGGCTCTGCCGGGGGAAGGGCTGCGAGAAGTGCAACTACACCGGCAAGCAGTATCCCGACTCGGTGGAGGAGCTGATCGGCCGGCCGGTTATCGCTGCGTTCGACGCCGAGAACGCCGTCCTGCACGGTTCCGGACGGGAGGATATCGATGCCCGGATGCTCGGTACCGGTCGGCCGTTCGTCATGGAGGTCGTCGCACCGCGCCGCCGTCAGGTCGACCTCGGCGACCTTGAGGAGATCGTGAATACGAGCGCTGAAAACAGGGTCGGCGTGACGTTCTCCGGATGGGCGGATCGTAAGACGGTGCAAAGCCTTAAATCGGACAAAGCGCATAAAAAATACAGGATCTTGGTCGAGATCGACGGTTCCGTATCGGTAGACGAGCTCGGAACGGCTCTCGATCAACTCAAAGGTGTGACAATACAGCAGCGCACACCAAAGCGGGTGTCGCACAGACGGGCGGATAAGGTTCGGGAGCGACGGGTCATCGATATCGAATACGGAGGCGCGGAAGACGACAGGTTTTACATCGACGTTGTCGGCGAAGCAGGCCTCTATATTAAGGAACTGATATCGGGCGACGGCGGACGAACCCGGCCGAGCCTCTCGGAGATCCTCGGAAGAGACGCACGCGTTACCAGCCTTGATGTGATGCTGGTTGAAACAGGTTATGGTGAGTAGGAATGGCACTTCACAACGGACCCAGGAAGAAGACGAGATATAAACTCAAGAAAGATTTGAGGAAACGCGGGCTTCCGCCTGTCACCTCCGTGATTCAGAACTTCGATGTCGGCCAGAAAGTCCACATCGTTATCGAGCCTTCTGTTCAGAAGGGTATGCCCCACCACCGGTTCCACGGTAGGACGGGGACGGTCGTCGGTCAGCGTGGCCGGGCGTGGGTTCTCGAGATCCGCGACGGAAACTGCACCAAAATGGTAATCGCACGACCGCAACATCTAAAGGCACAAAACGTATAATCTCCATCAAGTGATTGGCATGAAAGTAAAAAGAGTTGTGAGCGAAGAGCGAATCCTGCTTTCCGAAGGTACGTGAGATTCTGCTTGAAGTGGAAACCGGACGACTTGCTGCAGGAGAGGAGATGTCCTATGAACTTCGCAAGAGCATCGAGCATGCCAATCATCTCTCAAAGACCTCGGCCGAGAAGGCAAAGGCGCTCCTTGCCGAGCTCCTGAAACTTGAGAAGATGAAGGAGGAGATTGCGTTCCGCATCGCCAACCTCATGCCTCGAACGCGGGACGAACTGCGTGCCATCTATGCAAAAGAACGTTTCACCCTGACACCGGAAGAACTCGACGAAATTCTGGACCTGGTAATGACCCACTTCTAGGAGAGGGCGCCTGTGAAAACCGACAAGAAAGAGGTCAACGCATTAGTGATTGACATCCTTCCGAAAGGGTATGTGAACGATCCCCGTCCGGTCTACAAGCGCGAGCCGGTTGTTCTGGCCGTCGGTACGGACCAGTTCAAGCTGCTCGAGCTTGTGTCGAAGCCGGGTGTCGATATTCAGATCCACGATCAGGTATACATCGGCGACTCTGAGCGTGAGAAGATCGAGCGTGTCAAGAAGCGTATCGGGTATGAGGAACTGACCCATACGGCAAAGATCGAACTGCCGTATGCCGTCGAGACGATCGTCCAGGAGCAGGAAGAGCGGTTCGTCGAGTTCTTCAACAAATCAATCTCCATCACGCCGAAGCTCCATATGCTTCATCTCCTCCCCGGTATCGGCAAGAAGCTGATGTGGGAAGTGATCGAACAGCGGAACAGAAAGCCGTTCGAGAGTTTCGCCGACATCAGCCAGCGGATCAAGTCGATGCCTCATCCCGACAAGATGATCGTCAACCGCATCCTGCACGAGATCGAGGATCCCGAGGAAAAATACCACCTCTTCACGACGAAATGAGCGCTCCGAAAGACCAACATTTTCTCGTCGATACCCGGGCGATCGAGAGGATCGCTGGCTTCGTCGACGTCTCCGGCCGCCGGGTGCTTGAGATTGGGCCCGGTGAAGGACCGCTCACCCGTGCGCTCCTCGAACGGGGTGCGACGGTCATTGCGGTCGAGCTCGATCGTGCCCTCTGCGAGGAACTGGAACTCTCTTTTGCCGATGAGATCGAGGAGGGAAGGCTCCACCTCATCCGGGGCGATGCGACACGCGTCGACCTTCCGCCCTTCGAGATGGTAGTTGCCAATCTTCCCTACTCCGCTTCGTCGAAGATAACCTTCCGCCTGCTCGAGATCGGTTTTGAGGTTGCCGTACTGATGTATCAGAAGGAGTTTGCCCAGCGGATGATCGCGAGGCCCGGGACGCCCGCGGTCGGCCGCCTCTCGGTGATGGTGCAGACCTATGCGACGGTAAAACCGCTTCTCGAGCTCCCGCCGAGCGCATTTCGACCAAAGCCACAGGTGCGGTCGTGGGTGGTGAAGGTAACTCCGCACGAGCCGCCGTATCCCATCAATGACCGGGACGCCTACGCCGATCTGCTCCGGGTGCTCTTCTCGCACCGCCGCAAGACGATCCGAAAAGGCCTTCGGAGCGGGAAAGGCACCTTCGATGCGGAGACGATCGAGCGGGTGATTGCAGACCTGCCGGAAGATCTGCTCGGGCGCCGCCCCGAAGAGCTCTCGCTTGAGGAGTTCGCGATGATAGCGAACCTGATCTGAACGGGATATGCGGATATGGACGACCAGGTCTACCAGCCCGAAGCCGATACCTGCCTGCTGCTCAGGGCGGCACAAAGAGAGGTTCGCCCGGGCGATCGGGTGCTCGAGGTCGGCACCGGCAGCGGCCGGGTTGCCGCCGGGCTTATCGGGTCTGGGGGGAGTGTTACCGCAACCGATATCAACCCGTATGCCGTGCTCGCCGCCCGCTCGTGCGGTGTCGAGACGGTGCGATGCGATCTCGCCGCCGGTCTTGCCGGACCGTTCGATCTCGTCGTTTTCAACCCGCCCTATCTGCCGACGTCGCCGGAGGAGCGTATAGACGACTGGCTTGAGTATGCCCTCGATGGAGGGCCGGACGGGAGAAGGGTGATCGAGCGGTTCATCCGTGATCTCGACCGCATCTTATCGCCGTACGGGCGAGTCCTGCTGCTCGTCTCCTCGCTTACGGATCCTGATGCAGTACCGGAAGATCTTCGCCGCTCACGGGTTCGTATCGTTCATCGTCGACGAAGAAAGCCTTGAGGGGGAGATGCTGTACGTGCTCCGGGCAACACGGGACCTCTGCCGGGTCACCGCAATCGGTTGATGGTGCTTAAGACTCCGAGGAGTGTGGGAGTGTTCTCCTGCACCGAACGGAGCATCCTCATGCGTTCACTCAGATTCTCCGCCGTCATACATTCGTAAAAGACACAGTAGGCGAAGAATCCGTGGATTTTATGCGCCGGGAGCGGGTCGTTCTCCGCGGTGATGCTGTTTTTGTCGAAGGTATACTCAGGCTCGGTTATGATCCTATCCCAGCCTGCGATGATCCCGGTGATGTTTGGGTGTTTTAACGAGAGTTCGAAGAAAAGGGGGGATGTCTGGAGCAGATCGCAGGCCTCGCTCCGGAGTTCGTCGTCGACGATTGAAAGGCGGCTCCGGGCGATGGTATCGAGCACCCGTGGCGTCTTCTGGAGCTCTGTCCGGAGATTCGGATACTCGAGCCACAACCGGGAAAAGATATCGGGATCGGGAGATATCCGATACACCGCGGAGTCCGTATCCTCTGCAGCATCGGATATGATATCTCCGCTGTGTATGAGACCGTCGAGGATCTCTCTGATCCGGCCGTCATCGGCGGAGCGACCGGCTGCAATCATCTCCTGTTTTGAGAGTTCGCCGCTCTCTAATAGGTGCCGAAAAATGTTCTCCGTGATTCCCGCCATGCCCTCTCCTCAACGGTGCATATTCGTATCTGCCATTGGTGCTTCCCTGCGATATCTCTTCTGGAATGATTATTTCGGAAAACGACTCTGATGGTAAACTTTGGTTGCAATTCTCTAGGTTTTTGGAAATATTGTTCATTCTTCCTTCTTCATTCCTGAGTATTATTTCTCCGATCAGGATCGCCACGCACATGGCATCCGAGGGTGTTCGCGCGTTCTGCCACAACGATGGGCCGGGGAAAGGTAGGCTCACCCTCGGGGTCAGGAACGAAGCAGACCCCTCTTCCGGCTCGAATCGGAAGACGGATGGGAGACAGATCTGCGATAAGGTTTAAGGTGCCTGCCAGTAGTAGGGATGAGCCACACCGGGGCTCGCCGGGAGACTTGCATGGAGGTACCAGGAGTGAGTGAATCGAGAGTGCGGGAACGCCGCGCACTCTGCGGCATCTGTGCTGCAGGCTGCGGCGTCATCGTTACCTACGACGACGAAGGAAGGATAGCCGGTGTGCGGCCGGATGAGAACTCTGAGATTGGGATCCTCTGCAAACTGGGCGAGCATACGCCGGAGATCGTCTACTCGCAAGACCGGGTGCTCCACCCGTTAAAGCGGGTAGGTCCGAAGGGGACGTACGAGTTTGAACGGATCTCGTGGGACGAGGCATATGCGATCATCGTGCAGAACCTCACCCGGATCAAGGAAGAGCACGGGCCGAAGGCCGCTGCAATTTACACCGGCTCGGGCAGTTTCGAACTCTCGCACTGCGACGTATTCCAGCCGAAAGACGTAGCAGTCTCCTCGGCGTCGAGCGTGCTCTTTCCCTACGGCTCCCCGAACACCATGGGCGTCGGCGCCCTCTGTTACGTTTCGTTCGCGATGATAGCCCCCCACGTCACCATGGGAAGGCTCCACATCAACACCTACTCCGATTTTGAGAACGCCGATCTCATCGTGGTCTGGGGTACAAATCCCGCCACCGATTTCCCGCCTCTGACCCTCCGGAAGATCCTGGCGGCGAAAAACCGCGGTGCCGAGGTCGTCGTCATCGATCCCCGTCGGACGAAGACCGTCGATCTTGCCGGTGCGGAGTGGGTGCCGATCCGTCCGGGCACCGACGGGGCACTCGCACTCGGGCTCTGCAATGTCCTGATCGGGGAGGAACTCTACGACGAGGAGTTTGTCCGGAACTGGACACACGGTTTTCCGGAGTTTACCGCCTACGTCCAGCACTTCCGGCCGGAGGTCGTGGAGGAGATCACCGGCGTGCCTGCAGAGACCGTTCTCTCGCTCGCCCGGCGGATAACTGCGGCGGACGGCGCGACGTGGGCGATGTACACCGGGCTTGAGTACAGCGACTCCGGTGTGCAGGCGATCCGGGCCGCCATCGTCCTCTGGGCGCTCGCCGGCAAGATGGACGTTCCCGGCGGCCGCTGCTTCTCGATGCTCGAGAATACCTTCCCCATCAATCGTTCGGAGTACCTGGCAGAATCCGGATCTGAACCGGGCGATAGGGGTCGACCGGTTCCCGGTCTATACGACATACCGGCAGGAGGCGCACCCGATCGCCCTCCCCGAATCCGTCCTGCACGGAAGACCCTACAGAATACGGGCTCTGATCATCCAGGCCGGGCACCTCCTGATTTCCTGGCCGGAGACTCCGCTCTGGCGCGAGACGCTGGAGAACCTGGAGTTCCTTGTCTGCGTCGACCGTACCCTCACTGCCGATGCGGCGTACGCCGATCTCGTGCTCCCGGCGACGACGATGTACGAGCGTGAGTCGTATATGACCTACGGTCCTCTCTTCCGGATCCGCGAAAGGGTCATCGAGCCACTCGGCGAGGCGCGGCACGATGTCTTCATCATGGCAGAACTTGCCCGGCGCCTCGGGTACGGTCACCTCTATCCGCAGGACGAGGAGGCGATGCTCCGGCACGTTCTGAAGGGCTCAGGGTTCAGCCTTGAGGACGTTCGGGAGGCCGGCGGGTCGGTGCAGTCGCCGACGGTGATGATGCAGTACAAAAAGTGGGAGAAGGGTCTTCTCCGGCCGGACGGAATGCCCGGGTTCGATACGCCGACGGGGAAGTTTGAGATCTGGTCGACGATCCTCGAGGAGTCCGGCTACGACCCGCTTCCGGTCTACACGGAACCGCAGGAGAGCCCGGTCTCCAGGCCCGATGTTGCGGAGACGTATCCATTGATCTTCAACTCCGGTGCCCGGGTGACGACCGATTTTCATGCACAGCACCACGGAGTAGAAGGCCTGCTCCGGGAGCGTCCCGAACCGACAGTGACGCTCAATACCCGCGATGCGGAGGAGCGCGGGATCAAAACCGGCGATCGGGTCTCTGTCAGAACGCTGCGTGGGCGGATTCCCCTCCGGGCGATCGTCACCGACGATATCGTTCAGGGTGCCGTGGAGGCGAATATGGGCGGCGGGTGCCACGTCGGGCCGAAGGCCTGGCAGGAGGGAAACGTCAACGAGCTGACCGATATGCAGCGTTACGATCCCATCTCCGGTTTTCCCGTCTACAAGGTGCTCCTCTGCGATGTAACCCGGATGGACAGTCCTGCCGGGGAGACGGTCGCCATCGGTTCGGGTGAGCTCGACGCTCCCCGGGACCTGCCGTCGGCCGCCGCCCCTGAGATTGCCCGGATCTACCTCGACCACAATGCCACGACCCCAATCGATCCCGCGGTCTGGCAGACGATGGTCGCTTTCGGTGAGGCGAACTACGCCAACCCGTCGAGCATCTACCGGGAAGGCAAGGCGGCAAAAAGAGCAGTGGAGGATACCCGGCGTATGCTCGCCCGGCTCCTTGGCTGCACGGCAAAACGGATCGTCTTTACCGGGTGCTGCACCGAGGCGAATAACTTCCTCATCAAGGGGCTGGCGTTCGCCTCCCGGGATGGTGAGAGAAAGCACCTCATCACCTCGTCGGTCGAGCATTCGTCGGTGCTCGAACCTATCCGGTGGCTCAAGAAGTTCGGGTTTACCGTGACCGAGCTTCCCGTCGATCCGACCGGGCGCGTCAGTCCCGGTGATCTCGCGGAGGCGATCACGGCGGAGACGCTGCTCGTCAGTATCATGACGGCGAACAACGAGACCGGTTCGATCCAGCCGATCCGCGAACTCGCCCGCGTAGCGCACGAGAACGGGGCACTCTTCCACACGGACGCGACGCAGGCGATAGGAAAGATCCCGGTCGACGTCGCCGACCTGGACGTCGACTTCCTCAGCCTCTCGGGCCACAAAATCTACGGGCCGAAGGGGGTCGGTGCTCTGTACATTCGCAAGGGGATCGAGATCGATCCGCTCCTTCACGGGGGCGAACAGGAGCGAGGCCTGCGTGCCGGCACGGAGAACGTGCTCGGGATCGTCGGGCTCGGCCGGGCGGCGGAGCTTGCCGGGCAGCACCTTGCCGGGATGGAGGAGGTCAGGCGGCTCCGTGACCGTCTTGAAGACGGCATACGGGCACTTGTTCCCGAAGCACGGTTGAACGGGCATCCGACGCAGCGCCTCCCGAATACGGTTAATATGACGCTCCCCGGCTATCGGGGGGAGTCGGTGGTGCTCGCCCTCGACCAGCAGGGGATCTGCATCTCCTCCGGCTCGGCGTGCCACTCGGGGTCGCCGGCACCGTCGCACGTGCTGCGTGCGATGGGTCTCTCAGACGAGGAGGTTCACTGCTCGGTGCGGATCTCTCTCGGTGCCGGGACGACTGAAGAGGAGGTCGATCGGACGCTTGCGGTTCTGGACGAGACGCTTCATAACCGGGAGGCGGCCGTCCGGTTCGTGACCTGCCGGTAGGGAGGTTCCCTCTCTCTCCTCGCATACAGGCCGGGCAGGCTCCCGGAAAGTCTTCCGTTTATCTGCCCGGGAGCCGTGAGCGTATGCCGGGTTCTTCGGTATACCGGGCGCAGACTTCTCTGCCGTTCCCCGCAATGTTTTTATTGCATTGGCAGGATCGATTCGGTTCTATGGCGTATTCTGACAGGGCATGTGAAAGGCTGCAGGAGGACAGATCGGTGGATAGCCCGTCCCGGGCGCCCTCGTACGGGCAGGGTGTTCGTATGAACGCCGCCCCCGGAGTGCTCTGTTCGCAGGTGTCACAGGCCCGCCTTCCGGTTCCGGACGGTCGGAACGACGATGTCTCACGCCACTGGTGCGGAACCTGCGGAGTGTCCGGAGATGCAGACCGGTGGCGGCGAGGAGTCGAGGCTTGAAGTCAGGAACTATCTCACCCGCTCGTTCTCCGAGGAGATTGCCCGCGACGTCCGTCTCGGCCTATCCGGCGACCAAAAGCGGATCCCGAGCAAATACTTCTACGACGAGCGGGGTTCGCGGCTCTTTGAAGAGATCTGCATGCTCCCCGAGTATTACCCCACCCGAACCGAGATGGCCATCCTGCAGGAGTACGCCCCGGCGATCATGGAGCCGTTTGCCGGCGGCGATCTCGTGGAGATGGGGTCGGGAGCTAACTGGAAGATCTGCCATCTGATCGATGCTGCAGAGCAGGCGGACGGTCGCGGCATACGCTATGTCCCGGTCGATGTGAGTGAGTCTGCTCTTCGAACGGCTGCCCTTGGATCTGATCCGGCGGTATGACGCTCTCTCCGTCCTCGGGATCGTCGCCGACTTTACCCGCGACCTCGATCGCATACCGGATGACAATACCCGGATCATAAGCCTCTTCGGCGGAACGCTCGGTAACTTCACCGAGACGGAGTCCGAACGCCTGCTCGGGATGGTCGCCGGGCTCATGCACCCGGGCGACCGGTTCCTCCTCGGCCTCGATATGGTGAAGGATATACCGGTTCTCGAGGCGGCGTACAACGACTCCCGGGGAGTGACCGCTGCGTTTAACCGGAACATCTTAAACGTCGTCAACCAGGAACTCAACGCCGACTTCGATTGCTCCCTCTTCGATCACGTTGCGTTCTTCAACAGCGAAGCGGAACAGATCGAGATGTACCTTGCGGCACAGCAGGCAGTGACCGTCGATATCGGGCTCCTCGATATGACGGTGGAGTTCCGGGAGGGCGAGACGATTCATACCGAGATATCCCGCAAGTTCAGCAGAGAGAGTGCTATGCGGCTCTTCGACCGGGCAGGCCTTGCGGCGGAACGCTGGTTCACCGACGACGCCGGATGGTTCTCGCTCGTTGAGCTCGCCGGAAGCGACTGATTCCCTCTCGCGGAGTTCGTCCGGCCGGGTGCCGGGACACCATTTTATACTCCGGTTCCCTTCACGGATTCCGGGGAACTATGAGGACACTCATCATCTACACCTCGGTACATCACGGGAATACCGAGAAGGTCGCCCAGGCGATGGCGGGGGTGCTTGGTGCCGATATCGTCGCTGCGGCACGAGCCGAGCCCGGGCTGATCGACCGCTACGATCTGATCGGTTTCGGGTCGGGTATCTATCACGGCCGCCATCACCAGACCCTCTTCCGCTTCGTCGATCTGCTCCCGGCTGTTGACGGAATGCTTGCGTTCGTCTTCTCGACGAGCGGGCGGGGTGTGGCGCAGGATCATACCGCCCTGAAACTGGAACTCGAAGCGAAAGGGTTCCGGATAGTGGGTGACTTCACCTGTAAGGGCTGGGATACCTACACCGTGCTCGGCCTCGTCGGCGGGATCAACAAGGGAAGGCCCGATGCCCGGGACCTTATGCATGCAGGGGAATTTGCAGAGAGCCTTGCGAGACAGTGGGGAAATGCCGGTCGATAGTCGCTTTCCTGCGGCACCGGTACCCGGGAGAGTCATACCTGCTCGTCCGCACACCCCAAACCATTATATCCGGGTGTAGGGTATATCCCGCCTGATCTCCGATGCGATCCCGATTACTGGTCCTGGTGCTGGTCGTTTCATTGATTGCAAATGTATACTCCGCGGTCATCGTTCCCGCCGCGGTCGATGGAGACCTCCGTGTTCTCAATAGCCGGATTGCCGCCCTTGAAGAAGAGAATGCCGATCTGCTGACCCGGGTGGGGGAGTATGCCTCCCCGACAGTGGTTCCTGTCCCGGAACCGGCTCCTTATCTCCCGCCGGCGGCGGTATCGTCATCCAGCACAGCGACGCTCCAGGCACCGGTGATCATCGAGAAGGTCGAGTACGTCAGGAACTATCCGTTCGTGCGGCAGCGGGTAACGGAGGAGGGTTCCATGGTGAACATCTCGGTCGAGGTCATTTCCGGGCGCGGGCGGGTGCTGGTGCAGACCACTCCGCTGATGGGGGTGGTCTTCCAGGAGGCTGCCAACACGGCGGTCTCCGTTGCCCGGGATCAGTCCGGAGCGAATCTCTCAGAGAGCGACGTGATCTTCTCGGTTCTGGCGGAGAGCGATGTGTCCGGGATCGACGGGCCGAGTGCCGGTGCACTGATGACGGCGCTCCTCATCTCGGTGCTCGAGAACCGGCCGGTGAACGACTCCGTCACCCTGACCGGCACCATCGACTCCGTCGGGAATGTCGGGGAGATCGGGGGTGTCGTCGAGAAGGCGCAGGCCGCAAAGGCACACGGCAAGTCGCTCATCCTTCTTCCCCGAACAAACAGCCGGGTCATGCAGTACGGCGACACGACACGAAGCATCGGAGGTGTGGAGATCACATTGCAGCGGCCGGAGTATCTCGATGCGGAACAGTACATCGAGGATGAGATCGGCATCCGGGTGGAGTACGTGGATACAATCGACGACGTTATCGCTTTTCTGTGGTAGTGGCCGGAAGCGACCCGAAAGAACGGCACGGTCGCGCCGGTGGTTGAGAGACGCCCTGTCATTTTACTTCCCGTTCTGGCGGATGACCTCGTAGGTCACCCGCTGATCGAGAATGCAGTCGCGGACGGCCCGCTCCCGCTCCGAGAGGTTCGATCGGCCGCTCTTCACCTCGACGAAGGCGACACTCGTCACCTCCCCGTCCGAGAGGCCGTTGAAGATGACGAAGTCGACCGGGGTGCCGAGGAAGCGTGCATCCTTCGGGTTGTAGGTAAAGTCGGGGAAATAGGGGATGAGGTGTTCGGTCACCTTCCCCCGGATCACCGCCTCGCTGCGGGTGACGGCGTCGCGGCGGATGCTCTTCTCTTCGGCAAGCTTCCACTCCCGGAAGAGCACGTCCGCCTTCTCGTCGACGAGCCGCTGCATCTCGGTCGTCCGCCACTCATCAAAGAGCGATCGTGCCCGCCGCTCGACCTGCCCCGAGATGCGGGCGTAACGCCAGGCAGTATAGGCGAGCAGGAGCAGGAGGGCGGCGATGAGGATCCACTCTATCATGACAGTACGACTCGGCGGCCGGAGATAAAGGGATTTGGAATTGCCGGCCGATCGGCCGACGGGGGGATGCTTATGAGCCGATCCCTTATCCGGATGTTCAGCATCCGCTTCTGCAGATGACTTCTCTTTTATCGAGAGCGATCCGTCTCCTCCTCAAGCCTTTTATGGACTCCCCGCCACTGTACCCGAGAGGTACCATGAATCGACAAATGCTCCTGCTGCTCGCTGCTCTCGTGGTCACGGCAGCAATCGTTGCAGGCGCGGCGCTCCTGATGCCGGGCACCGCTCCTTCAGCCCCGACCTACACGAATACGACCTACGGCTATGCGGTCACCTACCCGGCCGGGTGGCAGTACGCCGAGACTGCCGGGAGTGTCGCGTTCTCCTCCCCGGACGGCCACGAGGAGATGCGGATCACCACCGATCCCCTCTCCGGCGACTACCCGGTCGATTCCGTCCTCCGCTCGCTGAACGCCACCTATGCCTCGGATTTTGCGCGGGATATCCCCGGCACCGAGTGGGTCTCGACGACCGAAACCGTGCTCGACGGCGCTCCTGCGTACGAGAGCGTCTTTACGAGCCCGATCCAGGGGGAGGAGCGCTATGACATTCGTCGCCCGGTACGCGGTGCACGACGGTGTCGTCTACTCGGTGATGTACACGGTGTTTCCCCCTGCATACGATCCGTATACCGGTCATGGCGAGGAGATGCTCGAATCGTTCCGCTTCCTCTGATCCCTGCGCCGGCCTTCTCCCGATCGGAGCGTTCTCCGTCGGGAGAAAAACCATGATCTTTTTTCCTGCTCCTCGCCCTATTTCTTCTATGAGATCGTTTCTTCTGATCCCGATCCTCCTCTGCGCCGCTCTCATTGCATGCGGATGCACGGGAACCGCCCCGACAGCACCGGACCAGGTGCCGACCGCCACACCGACCCCGACGGATACCGCCGCTCCCGCTCCGACGCCGGACGGCGAGGTGACGGTGCTCGGCGGTGCCGGAAACGCTACCCGCGTTGTCGCGCTCGATGCCGGGCTGTACGTTTTTGCCATGCAGCACGACGGCACCGGGCCGTTCAGCGTCGATATCGAGAGTGAAGAGGTCTTCGGCGGCCTTGCTCACGCCACCGGAGCATACGACGGAGAGCAGGCGTTCGGCCTCCCCGACTCTCGGCGAGTATGAGTTTTCGGTCACCGCCGACGGGAACTGGACGATAGCGGTCGAACGGCCGCAGGCGATCAACGGCATCCCGCCCCAGACCTTCACCGGCACCGGTGACGGTGCGACGCCGCTCTTCCAGATCCCGGCAGGGAACGCCTCTTTTGCCATGACGGTCGAGAGCCCGGCGGAGTGTGCGGTCTGGCTCTACAACAGCACCGGGTCGCTCGTCTTCGACCCGACCGGCACCTATGTCGAGCCGCTCCACTGGCACGAAGGCGCATATAACGGCACCGCAACCGTCCGGATCACCGATGCGGATAACTACCTGCTGAATGTGATGGCGGAAGGGCCGTGGACGATCACGGTCACAGTCTGACCTTTTTCACTCTTTTTCTTCCGCTTCGACCGTCACGCTCCCGTCTCCCCTCGGTGATGAGCTCGATACATCCCGCCCGACCATCGGGCTCCGGCCAGGATAGGGCGATACCATCGCCCACCCGGTGGTGAGCGTGCCGAACGCTGGGAAGGCAGAGACAATTGCGACGATCCCGACGACGCGGCCGGGGGCACGAGAAACATGACGGAAAGGATAAGATACCGTACGCCGAATGTGGAGCGTATGGATTGCTTCACCTCCGGGACGACCCGGTGCGGCGCCCCTTCGTCGCCGCCTGCAGGCGAACGGAGACGGAAGAGTGACCGGATGCAGCTCCTTATGGAGATACGGGAATTTTCCCGTGAGCATCGGGATATCCTTGCCCGGTACCACCGCTATGCACCCGGTGACCTCGACCGGATTTACGCGGAGTGCCGGCGGCTGCAGGAGGAGGCGTGCCGCCAGGGTGCCTGCGGGACCGCCGGCGAGCTCGCGGAGTCGAGTACGTCATCGGCCGGGCGAAGGAGATGAAAGCGAAAGGAATGGAGGACGGGAGTCTTTCCGGATAGTCCTGATTTCCTCTCCCTACGCACCTCACGCTGCTAGCCGCACCGAGACCGGGATGCCCCTCGTGATGATGTCGACCACCGGCGACGTTTCGACCACCCTGTCGAGGAGCGTCTGTTTCTCCGCTCTTCCGGCATCGCACTCAAGATGAACCCGGACACGAATCTGCTGATACCCGGGATGCACTCCTTCCAGGCCGAAAAATCCGCGGATGTCAAGATCCCCTTCGGTCTCGATCTCGATGGAATCGATCTGGATTCCCTTCAGCGCCGCCATGTAACTGATCCCGACGGTCAGGCAGCCACCGAGGGCGGCCAGTACCCTGCTCCACCGGATTCGGGGCATGGTCTGTTCCGAAGAGCGCCGCCGACTCATCGGCCTCGAGCGTGAAATTGCGGATCGTGCTGACCGACCGTGCCCCCCGGCCCAGGTCGTCGTCGCCCGGAAGACAAACTGCCCTTTCACCGGATCCTTCGTGACCTGTTCCAGTCCGGCCTTCAGGGCACCGGTATCCACTCCATTGATCTCCATTCTCAAACCTCCGGAGATACGGACTTGGCCTGATGGGAGAAGTAGATTGCGGAGGTAATGGAAAATGTGACAGATGCCATGCGAGCGAAACTGATGAGGACTCCTGGAGATAAGCCGGAGATTGAAATACTACCTCTCCTGATACTGACCGGTCGGGAACATCTGATTATGTTCCTGCTTTCTTCAGGATGACCGGAGGTGAGCCGGGAGGAGCGATCGCTTCACCCCTCCTGATAAAAGAGCGGGGCTCTGCCGTCTCTCACCAGATCTCTTCCGGGAGCTCGACAAGATCGTCTTCGTCGGACGGCACCACTACCTCGGGCGAGATATCGAAGTAATCTTCGATGATCGCGTCGTCCTGCTCGTCGTGGTATTGCTCGCCCGGCTCTTTCATCTTCATCCAGAGGCGGATCTGCTGGAGGAGTGTCATGGTCTTCCGGTCTTCTGCCTCCTCTTCCGGGAAGGCACTTTCTTCATACACTAATGCCATATTCATTCTTCTGCTACAAAACTCTGTTCAAACGTTATTTCGCTGTATCCGTCGCATGGTGCTCCGCGAATGCAGAAACGGCGCCTGTAGGTTTTCTGCCGGGCACTCACGTCCGCTGGAACATCCGGTCGAGCTTCTGCTTCGACAGCGCCACCACCGTCGGGCGGCCGTGCGGGCAGGTCCAGGGAGTCTTCGTCGCCGCGAGCTGATCGATGAGCCGCCGCATCTGCTCGCCCGTGAGCAGAGCTCCGGCCTTCACCGCTCCCCGGCAGGCGACGACCGTCGTTACCCGCTCCTTCACTCCGGCTGCGGTCTTCTGCCCGTCACCGATGAGGTCGGTGATCGTCTCGCGGATCACCGCCGTATCCTCAAGCTTCCCGAGCACGACCGGTACCGCCCTGACGGCGTAGGTGTCCCGTCCGAACTCCTCGACGACGAACCCTTCTTCGGCGAGAAGGGGGATTGCCTCGCGGATGATCGCCGACTCGCCCGGCCGCAGCGAGAGGATCACCGGCATGAGCAGTTCCTGCGACCGGTCTTCTGCGTCGCGCCGCTCTACGACCTGTTCGTAGAGGACCCGCTCGTGGGCGGCGTGCTGGTCGATGAGGTAGAGCGTCCCGTCCGGCCCCGCGGGCGACGATGTAGGTCGCAGCGACCTGCCCTATCGGCTCCATCGCAGGGAGAAAGTTCTGCTCTCCCGGAGTAGCGAGTTCCGTCTGGCGGAGGCTGGCGGTCGGAGGCGGCGAGCATCCGGTGGCTGGGAGCATAGGCCGGCTCCGGTGACGCGACCAGCCCGATCTCCGGGAGCGGGGGAAGATCGGGCGCTATAGCGGTCTGAACCGGCTCACCGTCCCTCTCGTCGCGGGAGAGATCCCGGCCGCCGAGCGCCTCCGCCACTGCATCCGTGATCGCGGAGAGGATCTCCCTCTCCCGGCTGAGCCTTACTTCGCGCTTGGTGGGGTGGACGTTCACGTCGACGAGGGTCGTGTCGATGTCGAGGTCGAGGAAGACCACCGGGTAGCGGTCTTTCGGGAGCAGGGTGCCGTATCCCTCCCTGATCGCGCCGACGATCGGGCGGGAGGCGACGCTCCGGCCGTTGATGCTGACGCTGACCTGGAACGGGCTTCCTCGGCTCTCCGCCGGACGGGAGATGTAACCTCCCATCCGCATAAACGGCGTCCGCCCTGCAACCGGGATCAGTGACCGGGCGAGATCGATCCCGTGGAGGCCGACGATGGCGTCGCGGAGCTCCGCCGACCGCTGGGTCGCTATCCGTTCCCGGCCGTTCTGTACCAGGCGGAATGCGATGTCGCTGTGGGCGAGGGCTATCGTCTCGACCGTGCCGTAGAGGTGGGCAAGTTCGGTATTCCGGCTCTTTAAGAACTTCCGGCGGGCGGGGGTGTTGTAGAAGAGATCCTCTACAATTACCGTCGTCCCCTCGGGAGCGCCGGTCTCGCGGTCTTCGAGCACCTCGCCGCCCCGGACGACGATCCTTCTGGCGGCGATCGTCCCCTCTCCTCTCGCCCGGGTAACCAGCGTCACCTGCGCCACAGCGGCGATGCTGGCGAGCGCCTCGCCCCGGAACCCCAGTGTCCGGATGACGTGCAGGTCCCCGATCTCCCGTATCTTACTCGTTGCATGGGGCTCGAAGGCGAGGAGCGCCTCCTCGGGCGTCATCCCGCACCCGTCGTCGGTGATCCGGATCCGCGTGATTCCTTTCATATCGGAGGTCACGTCTACGAGGATGGACGTCGCCCCGGCATCGACGGCGTTCTCGACGAGTTCCTTGACGACCGACGCCGGCCGCTCCACCACCTCGCCGGCGGCGATCTGGTTCACCGTCGCGGGGTCGAGCCGGTGGATCCGGGGTTCGGGGACAGGAGCGTTCATCGCTGCCCGTTTCCTCCGTTTGCCAGGTTCCTGAGCCGGTGGAGGGTGTTTAAGGCCGCGAGCGGGGTCATTTCGTCGAGATTCATCGCCCGGAGCTCTTCGACCGCCGGGTTCACCTCGACGACGCCCTCACCCGTATCGACGAGCAGCATCTGGGTGTAGCGGGGCGTCTTTCCGCCGCCTTTCAACTCCTGCGCCATCGCCTCTTTGAGGATGACGAGCGCCCGCTCGGTCACCTTCTTCGGGATACCGGCAAGCTCCGCGACGTGGACGCCGTAACTCTTATCGGTCGCACCCTGGACGAGTCGCCGGAGGAAGATCACCTCGCGTCCCGTATCCTTCACTGCGAAGTGGAAGTTTCTCACCCGCTTGAGTCTCCCCTCGAGCTCGATCAAGCTCGTGAAAGTGGGTGGCGAAGAGCGTGCGCGGGCCGACCACCGCTTTGCCGTGGAGGAACTCGACCACCGCCTGGGCTATCGAGAACCCATCGAGGGTGCTCGTTCCCCTGCCGATCTCGTCGAGGATTACGAGGCTCTGCGGCGTGACGTTGTTGAGGATGTTCGCAAGTTCGAGCATCTCCACCATGAAGGTGCTCTGGCCGCTCGCAAGGTCGTCGAACGCCCCGACCCGGGTGAAGACCCGGTCGACGATTCCGATCGTGGCGTGCCGGGCGGGGACGAAGCTTCCCATCTGGGCCATGATGCAGAGGAGAGCGACCGCCCGCATGTACGTTGACTTTCCGGCCATGTTCGCGCCGGTGACGATCATGATCTGGTTGCCGCTCCCATCGAGGTCGGTGTCGTTCGGCACGAACCCGAACTCCATGCTCCGCTCCACGACCGGGTGGCGCCCCTCCCTGAACGACGATCCGGCTGCTCTCCTCGATGACCGGGCGGGTATAGTCGTAACGGGCCGCATTCTCGGCGAGGGCCGCATAGACGTCGAGGTGCCCGATCGCCCGGGCGGTCGCCTGCAACGCGGGAACGCATTCGGCGAGCGTCCTCACCAGTTCGGCGTAGACCTCCGCCTCCAGAACCGAGAGCCGCTCTTCGGCGGTTGCGATCAGCGCCTCCTTCTCGCGAAGCTCGGGGATGGTATACCGCTCGCCGTTCGCCGTCGTCTGCCGGCGCTCGGTACTCTTCCGGCACCAGGTGGAGGTTCGCCCTCGTCACCTCGATGAAGTAGCCGAAGATGCGGTTGTAGGAGACCTTCAGGGATTTGATTCCGGTGCGTTCCCGCTCCTGCTGCTGGAACTGCCCGATCCAGTCCTTCCCCGAGGTCGAGAGGCTCCGCAGTTCGTCGAGGTCGGCATCGAACCCTTCCCGGATCATCCCCCCCGATCGCGCCAGCGCCGGAGGTTCGTCGACGATCGCCCGGGCGATGAGATCCGCGGTCGCGGAGAGATCGCTCATGGCGTCGAGGGCTCCCCTGATATTCTCCGGCATGTCACCTGTGAGAAGTTCCTTTAAGGCCGGGATTCTCTCTATCGACTCGGTCAGCGTGACCAGATCGCGCGGCCCGGCATTCCCGTAGGATATCCGCCCGGCGATCCGCTCGATATCGCCGCACCGGTCGAGATGGGCGCGGAGGTCTGCTCGTACCATCGCACTATCGACGAAGTACTCGACCGCATCGAGCCGCCGGCCGATAGCCTCCGGGTCGATCAGGGGGGCTATCAGGAACGATCGCATCAGGCGGCTGCCCATCGAGGTCTCGGTGACGTCGAGGGCATCGAGGAGCGTGACACCGGCCGCCTCGCCCCGGATACTCTTCGTGATTTCGAGGTTCCGGAGGGTGATGGCGTCGAGCACCATATTCCGTGCCGAAAACCTCGTTGCAAGGCCGGCGATGTGGGCGAGTCCCGACTGCTGTGTCTCCCGGGCGTAGCGGAGGGCGGCGCCTGCGGCAGCGACCGCCCCGTCGAGTTCCTCGCAGCCGTATCCGGCGAGCGAACTCGTGCCGAACTGCTCGCAGAGGAGCGAGCGGGCGGTCTCTGTGAGGAAGGCATCGTCACGGTAGCGGGAAACGAGAATGCCCTGCGCCCGGAGCCTGCCGGCGAGCGCGTCGGGAGCGCTCTCCGGGACGATGCACTCGGACGGGCGGTAGCGGACGACCTCCGAGACGACCTCGCCATAATCGCGCCCTGCATCCGAGGCCGAGACGAAGAACTCACCGGTGGAGACGTCGAGGAATGCCGTTCCGATCGATCCCTTCTTCCCGGGAGCGACGGCCATGAGGTACTGTGCGCCCGATGACCCGAGCATCGAGGAGTCGATGACCGTGCCGGGCGTGATGACGCGCACGACATCCCGCTTCACGATGCCCTTCGCCTTCTTCGGGTCTTCGACCTGGTCGCAGACCACCACCTTGAACCCTTTGTTCACCAAGCGGGCGATGTAGCCCTCGGCGGCATGGTGAGGGACACCGGCGAGCGGCATCCGTTCACCGTTTTTGTCCCGTCCGCGGGAGGTCAGGACTATATCGAGCTCGCGCGCAACGACGGCGGCATCTTCACCGAAGGTCTCGTAAAAGTCACCCATCTGGAAGAAGAGGATAGCATCGGGGTGCTCTGCCTTAGCCGTATAGTACTGTTTCATCGCCGGGCTTGGTCCGTCCTTCATCGCGCTTCACTAGTAGGTCCTCGCGAGGGCACATAAGGCCTGCGTCTCCGCCGGAAAAGTGAAGATCCGGCGGAACCGGGTGCACCGGATCGGCAGAAATCGCGTGGTGCAGCCAAACTACATACGTCATAAGAGCACAGTTTTACCCGGTAATACATGGCAGCGACGATTGTTGAGAAGATATTCTCGTCGCACTGCGGCAGAGAAATCCGTGCAGGCGACGTAGTGATGGCACCGGTAGATGCGGCGATGATTCACGATATCACCGGCCCGCTTGCAGTCAGGGTGCTGCGCGAAATGGGTGGAGAGCGAGTCTTCGATCCACGGAAGATCGTCATGCTCTTTGATCACCAGATTCCTGCGGATTCCATTCCTGCCGCAGAGAACCATGTCTTCATGCGAGAGTTTGCGCGTGAGCAGGGCATCCACAACTACGACATGCGGGAAGGCGTCTGCCACCAGGTCGTCATGGAGAAAGGCCACGCGGCTCCGGGAGAGATCGTGGTCGGCACCGACTCGCATACCTGCACCTACGGGGCGGGCGGTGCGTTTGCCACCGGTATCGGTTCGACGGATATGGGTTTTGTCTTAAAGTTCGGAGCCCTCTACTTCAGGGTTCCCGAGAGCATCCTCGTCGAGACGAACGGCCGGTTCGGTCGGCGTGTCGGTGCAAAAGACCTCATCCTCAATATCGCAGGGGATATCGGTGCCGACGGGGCGACCTACCAGGCACTCGAGTTCGTCGGCGATACGTTCCGGACGATGGATATGGCAGGCAGGATGACCTGCGCCAACATGGCCATCGAGATGGGGGCAAAAGCCGGCATCGTGCCGCCGGACAGGGCGACCTGGGAGTATCTCGCTCCCCGGCGGGCGATGCAGCCCTTCGATCTTGCGAGCGACCCGGACGCTGTCTACGCCGAGTACCGGCAGTACGATGTCGCCGATCTGGCTCCGCAGGTCGCCGTCCCGCACAACGTCGATAACGTCGTGGACGTCGATGAGGTGGCGGGGACGAAGGTCGACCAGGTCTTCATCGGGTCGTGCACGAACGGCCGGTTCGAGGACCTCGCCGAGGCGGCCGAGGTGCTTGGGAAGGAGCGGTTCGCGGAGGGTGTCCGGGTTATCGTCATCCCCGCATCCCGGGACGAATACCTAAAGTCGCTCAAGGCAGGGCTCATCGAGCGGTTCGTGGAGGCCGGAGCGCTCTTCGAGGCTCCCTGTTGTGGCCCCTGCATGGGCGGCGCGTTCGGGCTCCTCGCACCCGGTGAGGTCTCGCTCTCGACCTCGAACCGGAACTTCAAAGGAAGGCAGGGCAGCACCGCCGCGTCGGTTTATCTCTGCTCCCCGGCGACTGCGGCGGCAAGCGCCATCTACGGCGAGATTACCGATCCGAGGGAGGTGTGAACCATGCGAGTCTGGAAATTCGGCGACGATATCGATACGGATGCAATCATCCCGGGCAGGTTCCTGACGATCTACGACGAGAAGGAACTCGCAGAGCACGTCTTTGAGGGAATACGCGACGAGCTTCGCGCAACCGTCGCGGAAGGCGACATACTCGTCGCCGGCAATAACTTCGGGTGCGGGTCGTCCCGTGAACACGCTCCCCTCGCGCTGCGGGGCGCCGGGATCAGGATCGTGATCGCAAAGTCCTTTGCCCGGATCTTCTACCGGAACGCGATCAATACGGGGCTTCTGCCCCTGGTCTGCCCTGAGGCGGATACGATCGAGGACGGAAGCGAAATTGTCGTGAATCACGGCGGACGGCTCCGTCGAGGCGGACGGAAGGAAACTTCCCATCGAGCCGGTGCCGCCGTTCCTCCAGCGGATCGTCGATGCCGGGGGACTCGTCGAGTACGCGAAGGGAATGGATGAGGTGGAGACATGTACCGAATCGCAAGCATAGGCGGCGACGGCATCGGCCCTGAGATCATCGAGGCCGGAAAAGTCGTTCTGGATGCGGCCGGCGAGCGGTACGGCTTTGATATCGCATGGGAAGACTTCGCTATCGGGGCCGACCGATACCTCGCGACCGGCGAGCTCGTCACCGAGGAGGATCTCGCCGACCTCTCCCGGTTCCGAGGCGATCTACTTCGGGGCTATCGGGGACGACCGGGTGAAACCCGGCATCCTCGAGAAGGGTATTCTGCTCGCCCTCCGGTTCCACTTCGATCAGTTCGTCAACCTCCGGCCGATCAAGCTGCTGGAGGGGGTTGCAACACCGCTTGCGAACAAAACCCCGGCGGATATCGACTTCGTCGTCGTCCGCGAGAACACCGAGGACTTCTACGTCGGTATCGGGTCGCGGTTCACCGGCGGGAGCGAGACAGCGACGCTCGAGGTCGTCCGCGATATCTACCAGGTGAAGTTCGGGATGGACGTTACGACCGATGCGGAGGAGATTGCCTACCAGATCGGTGTCATCACCCGCGAGGGAGCGGAGCGTGTCATGCGTTACGCCTTCGACCTTGCACAGCGGCGGGAGAAGAAACTCACCTCCGTGGACAAGGCGAACGTCCTCTCCGATGTCTACGGCCTCTGGCGCGACGTCTTTTCGGGTGTTGCGAAGGATTACCCGGAGGTTTCGACCGAGTTCAATTTCGTGGACGCTGTCACGATGTGGTTTGTCAAGAACCCCGAGTGGTTCGACGTCGTGGTCACGCCCAATATGTTCGGCGATATCATCACCGACCTCGGGGCAATCATCCAGGGCGGGCTCGGCCTCGCCCCGGGCGGGAACATCAACCCGCAGGGCACTTCCATGTTCGAACCTATCCATGGTTCGGCACCGAAGTACAAAGGGCTCAACGTGGCAAACCCCATGGCCACCATCTGGGCGGGATCGATGATGCTCGACCATCTCGGCGAGCACGAGGCGGCGGCGGCCGTCCTCCGGGGTATCGAGCAGAGCATCACCGAACAGTTCGTCACCCGGGATATGGGCGGGAAGGCGACGACGAGCGAGGTCGGCGACCACGTGGCGTCGCTGGTCCTGCAACGATAACTCCTTTTTTACACCGGTCGGAAAGCGCCACAGGAAAAAGAGAGTGTCTCGATCTACTCGGCTTTCCTCTCAAGAAGCCTGCGGATAGCTTTGAGTTCCGCGAGTATGGCATCGTCTCCCGCTACTGTGCGGGGCGGCGCCGCGGGCTGCTCTGGCTGGCCTTCGGTTGCGACGGGAGGAGCGCCCCGGACAAAACTCATGATCGTCTCCCGGAGATCCTCGGCATCCTCGATCCCGTTTAAGTTGATCTCCGCCCGTGCCTGGGCGGAATAACCCGCTGTCTGGACACGGAGAGATGAGAACCCGAAGTAGCGCATCAGCGGCCCCTGGGTAATATCGACGTTTGTGATTCGGTTGTAGGGGACGATCCCGGTCTGCCGGAACCAGACCCCCCGCCTCCACGAGATCTCGGTAGGGGTGAGCTGGTAGATGACGCTTCTGTAGTAGAGCGGGATCCAGACTGCGACGAAGGCGAGGACTGCGGCGATCGGGATGCCGACGGCGAGGACGGCGGGCAGCGATCCAGTGAGCCCCAGGGGCAGGACGACGAAGGGGAGGACGAATACCACGACGATCAGGACGAACGTGACATACATATACGTCCGGTATGCCGGTTCGGGTTTGAACGGCTCTCCGATGTGGAAGGGTACGGTTGCCATCTGTATCACCCGTCTGGTTCGCGCTCTCCGGTGTTGAAGGTATCAGTTCGATAGCGTGAATGCTGTTTATGTCTCTCCTGCGGTGACCCGGTAGTATGTTCCGTGGTACTCAAGAAGGATGTTCTGGACGTTTCCGCTCTCATCGGGGTACCAGGCGTAGCGGGTTATCAACTGCTCCTCTTCGTCGGGCGTAATACGGAGCGAGCTATATTCGGGGGGGTTCGAGAGGCGAGGAAGGCGATCGAAGAGTGTGCCGGTCGGGCGGATGACCCTTTTCTGATCCCGGATCATCTCCGCGAGTGCCGGATGCCCGGTAAGATCGTCCTCGGTCAGGCGATAGACGATCTCGTCCTCCGGCGTATACGTAGCCGTATCGATCGCCTGCACCGTAAGGTAGCCCTGCGAGAAGCCGCCGACGGCGTATGCCGAGAGCAGCGTCATCGCGCTGAGCGAGACAAAGAGAACCAGTATCATACCTTCAACCCGCATGGTGCCCATTATGAATGAATCGCCTGATGGATATAAAAATCCACGGTCTCGCGGGAGACTACAATAACCTCCGGGCTCACTCTATTTCCTTCCTCATAATCATCCGATCCGCTCCGGCACCGAAGTAGTCGCCGCAATAGTCGACCTGTGTAAATCCGTACCTGTCGTAGAGGCTCCGCCCCGGGGCATTCGCCGGCGAGACCGATAGAAATACTTCGTGTATCTCCATGTCCTGAAACGCCGTGAGGATGTTCGCGACGAGACTCGCTCCCACACCCTGCCTCCGGTTTTCCTCCCGGACGGCGAGACGGATGATCCAGGCTTGCGAGTTCCTCTCCTGGATCCGGGCGCCGATGGTGTACCCGATGATCTCACCGTCACGGTCGGCGACGAGGAAGGTCTCCGGGAAGAGGATGCCTGCCTGCCTGATGAAGACCGCGGGTTTGCATTCTCCGGGGATATTCGCTTTTTCGAGGGAGCAGATCATGGAATAATCCGAGTCGCGGTACTGCCGGATAATCTGGTCCATGCTTGGCATATTCGTCGCCGTTCTTGAAAAGAATGCCCATTCGGGATCGTATTCCTTGCGATCAACCTTGCTATGATACCAATACCGACGGACACCGGGAACGGTGTGCCTGTCGATAAGAAAATGCGCATAGTCATCGCAGGATATGGAAAAATCCTGGTTATCGGCTATTTTCCGGCAATGGAGATCCCGGCACTCGCCGGCATGACGATCAGGGAGACCGGTCTTCCGGGTTTTGGCGTCCGGTTCGAGATACATATCCCGAACGGGACGTGCCAAATCTCACATGAGGCCGGGGAGCGGACATTCAGGCCGCTACCGACGTTGGGGTGAGGCCGAAAAACGGCCTCAACCTCACTTTTTGCCCTTTTCGAGCATGTCGCGTGCCATCTTGTAGGTCTCGACTTTATACTGCAACTGCTCGATCATATGTTCTTTCATCCGAATCTTCGACTCGATCATCCGGCCAACCAGCTGCCTGATCTGGTCCTCGTCGAGGCTGCTTCCACATCTTTTCCATAAGCTCCGAATGTACGTCGTATCCGCCACCATGTTGCATAGAATGGTTCCTCCTGTTCTGATCCGCGGTCACTCATGGCCACGGGTGACCCCCTGTTTCGGTGCGGGTATTAATACCTTGTGGGGTGGCGGAACCCTGTACAAGCCTGATAATCGAAGTGAAGCCTGATTCGGCATTCGTCCCCGTTACTATTCCTGCCAGCCGTACGCGTAGACGACAGAGTGGAAGGGTCGGAAAGGCGAGCCCGGGTCAGGCCGCCGGTGGACATATCGCCACCGCGGCTTCTTAACGGAGAGAGGGACGATCGCTGCTGATGATCTGCGAGGATGCCCCGGTGCGAAAGAAGCTCCTGTTCTGTAGGATTCACTCATCCGGGTGCGGGCTATGCTCTTCGCCGCTGCCCGTCCATACAGGCGTTCAGTACCTCGTCGAGGAACTCGAGCGTTCCCTCGACACCGGCGAGCGCCCGGGCGCGAAGGTGCACCCGCCCCCGCACCGGCGGTGTCAGGGGGACGAAGGGAGTCTTCGGGATGACGCTCTGTTCGTAGGACGAACCGATGACGAGATCGGGCTCGCATGCCCTGAGCAGATCCGCTATCCGGGTGAAGTCGACCGTCTCCTCGACCCGGAAGCGGGAGGGGGGGGCGTGGTTTCGGGAGCAGATGCAGGCTATCTCGGCGTCGAGATGCTGCTCGAGCGTCTCCGCGACGAAGACTGCATATGCCCCTCCTCCGAAGACTGCCGCCCGGGGAGGCTCGAAACGGCGCAGGTACTTGTCGCATGCCTTCGCGATCCGCGCCTCGGCGGAGGCGATCTCCCGGTAGACCGGTGCGGGGTCGATAGTGTCACGGGTGTTCGCGAGTCTCTCGAATGTCTCCGCCACTGCATCGAGGCCGAGGAGGGAGCCGCACCACTCTCCGACGCCGCTCGCGAGGTCGGGATTCGTGCCGACCGTGAACGGAGCCGCCCTATACGCCGCATCGAACCGGTCGCAAGCGAAGGTCGTGCCGATGCCCGCGCCTGCCGCCGTGAGCAGGCGCCGGGCTTCCAGCATGTTCCCCCGGTGCAACGGATCGATAAGGCTGATCCCGTCGATGTTGATGCCCGGCATCTCGTCGTCGACCGCCGGCTGTATCCGTTCCAGCGCCGCGTGGTACCCGGCCTCGAGCGTGCCGAGGAATCCCGGACTGTCGACGAGGAGCAGGTCGTGATCGTCGACCACACCGGCGAGGTCCTCCCCCATAATCGCGGGCACGCAGGTGGTGACAACGGCGATATGATCGTACCGTCCGGCAACCTCGCCGATCACCTCGCCGAGCCGCTCTTCCGTCCCGAAGATGATCTCGTTCTCGACGAGAAACGTCCCGTGGATGGGGGCGGCGACGAGGGAGGCCGGGTAGAAGTAGCAGCCGCTCGAACCGTGGACGATGACGGCGAGATCTTCGAACCCGGCGAGACACGCGACCGCTCCGGTCATGGCGCAAGGCCAGAGCGGGTTTGAGCAGTCCTGCTGTGCGGGTGGGTGCATGGTCTGGCAAGATCATCGATGCGGCGGGATAAAAGGGTGGCGCAGGGGCGGGCACTTCGCCGCAGCCGATGTGAATTACGGGGTATTCTCTTTTTATTCGTGAATATATGCTGTATTAAGGCTCAGAATTGTACTCTGCTCCTAGTCGCGCTCCTGCTTCTCGCGGGAGGGTTCGTCTCTTCCGCGTCTGCTGCCGGGACCGCCGACGTGACGATCGTCTCCTCTCCCGGTGGTGCCTCCGTCACGGTAGACGGCTCCTATGTCGGCATGACCTCGCGGGGTCGACCCTTCCATTCTCCGTCACCGTGAACGCAGGAGCCCATACTGTGGCCGTAGCACTCACCGGGTACCAGCCCTCGGTTACCACCATCCAGGCGAAGCCGGGCGAGCTGCGGACGCTCTCGATGATCCTCGCCTCCTCCCCGGCGTCGGGTGCGGCATACGTCGCCTCGACGCCCGGGAGCGCGATGGCGTCGCTTGACGGCGGCGAGACACGGGCGACTCCCGCGAACTTCACCGTCGTGGCGCCCGGAACGCACTCGGTGAAGATCACGAAACCGGGTTTCGTTCCCTGGTCGAAGACGGTGACCGCCAATGCAATCCTGAACCCGGCGCCGGATACGGGAACGCTCTCGGTCATGTCAAACCCGTCCGGTGCCGATATCTATCTTGACGGGACGTACCTGGTTTATTCCCCGATCACCCTCGGGAACGTCGTCCAGGGCGGACACGAGCTCCGCCTGCAGCTCGCCGGGTACCAGACCTGGACGGGGACGGCATCGGTTGGAGGCGGGAAGACCGCTGCGGTGAGCGCAGTCCTCATCCCGACACCTGCCGGGACGTAGGTGACATCGCCGTGACGTCCACGCCCGCGGGAGCGGCGATATATCTCGACAACACCTACCGGGGCACGACTGCCGCCGGGAACCCGATTGATATCACCGGGGTCTCTCCCGGTACGCACGCTGTCACGCTGACGCGTGCCCGGTATGCCGATTACGTCACCGGCGTTTCCGTCGCCCCGGGACAGACGGTGCGCATAGCCGCGGTGATGATGCCCGGTGCAGGCCCGGGTGAGAAAGGCTTGGTCGCGGTCTCTTCAAAACCCTCCAGTGCAGACATCTATCTCGACAACCAGTATCTCGGGATCACGCCGCTTACGCAGGCCGGCGTCGCGCCGGGTCAGCATGCGCTGCTTATGAAGGTGAACGGCTATACGGACTGGTCGGGAGATGTCCAGGTGGCGGCAGGGAAGACCACTGAGGTCACGGCAGGCATGATGGCGAAGCAGAGCGCGCCGGAGGCAGGGAGTGCTCCTGTCCTGCTGCCGGGTGCGCTCATGCTTGCCGCGGTGCTGTACCTCGCGTGCAGGATGAAACGAGAATAACTCCCCCCATTTTCTCTGACGGATGGTTTAGCGTTTCACGACCATGACCGGCTGATGAGCATTTTTGACGACATACTCGGAGACGGTGCCGAGCAGCCGGTCGCGGATGTTGCTCCTGCCGTGCGATCCTATGACGATGAGGGAGACGTTCTCCTCGTCAGCCGCTTTGACAATCGCCTTTCCCGGCTCGTCGATGGGTGTCCGGACATGCACTGCGAACCCCTCCCGCTCGAGCTGCCGGCGTGTGTCGATGATGTTGTTCTGGATATCCTCCCGTAACCGTCGCTGAACCTCGGTCTCGACGTCCGGCACCGAGCCGAGGAAACCCGCTCCACCCGATGCGATCAGGGTGATATCCTTCTGGTCGATGACATGCACCATCACGACTTCGAGGGTGCCGGCGGCCTTCAGATCCCGGATATAGTCCATTGCTTTCAATGAGGGCTCGGAGAAGTCGGTGGGGAACAAAATGCGCTGAAACACGGTTGGATCCTCCTCTGTGGATAACCAAACCTTTGTTCATCCTGTATATAAGAGTACGGTCGGGCCAGGCCGGGAACCGGCCTTTATCGGTGGCCGCCTGAACGGATTGCCCGTTGCCAGCGGTGCAGCATCCGGTGGATGCCTGCGGTTCCGACAGGAGCCGGGTAGGGGGCAGGGAGCGGTATCCCATCCTGCGTGAGGCGGAGATCGAGCGTTTCTACTAGTTCTGCGACGATCCCGCGCCCTTCCCCATCCTCTTCGAGCATTGGGGAGAACCGGTCGAACCTGATACGGGTTCCGGCGAGATCGGCGAACTCTGCCAGAATCTCCTTCTGGTATGCAGCCTCCTCATGCACCGGATCACGGGAGTCCTGTCCGGTAAGTCTGCCCACCTCTTCGAGGAACCGGCGGGTTCCGGCGAGACCCGCCGGAAACGATTCGACGAAGGGTGTTCCGTGTCGGTGCATAAGTTCCTCCCCGACCGGCCGGAGAGCCGGTTCGCGGAGGATGTTGAGCGATCCCGCACCAAGCCGGGCGACATCGCGCGTAGCGATATCCCGGACGAACCGGAGGTTCACCGGAAGGTCGAAGTATGCAAGCAGACGCACCATCTCGGCGTAGTTTTCGTCGACATCCGATTCGAGGTTCTTTTCCCCGATGAGCGTCACCCCGGCGTCCTGTTGTGAGCAGGGTCCGGCAAGAGTCGCGGCGGCGAGCAGTGCATTCGAAACCCCCGTCTGGAAGATGCCGCCGAGGAATCCGGCCGTCCGGATGGGAACGACCGGCAGATCCCACTCGCGCGTGCAGACGCCGTAGACGTCGTCGCCGATGGTATCGACGATACAGGTGGAGAGGACGAAGAGCGACGCCGGGGATGGCAGAACCTCGTGAGCACGGCCGATGCACCGTTCAAGCGCATCTTCACCGCCGAAGATGATCTCGTTCTCGGAAAGCCCGGTCGAGAGGAGACGTGGGACGGCAACCGTATCGTTTCCGAGCAGCGTTGCATGGAGGAGGGAAAAATTGTGGTGGGTGCATCCGGCAGGGCCGTGGATGATGCAGACCGCGTCGCGTATCTCTGTCACCACGGCGAGAGCGCCGGTCAGGGTGCATCCCTCAAACCTGGACACATTCGAGGGCAAAGGCTTCGAGTTCATCCATGTCGAAGGGAGTCGGAATGCTCGTCTGGGTGTTCTTGTAGATATCGTCGGCCAGCTGCCGGTAGACCTCTGCCTGGCCGGAATCCGGAGCATACTCGATGACCGTCTGCCTGTTCAGCTCGGCGAGCTGGACGATGCGGTCGCGCGGTATATACGCTATCAGGGATGAGTTGATACGCCGGGCGAACTCCTCCACGAGGTCACGTTCCCCTTCGATGTTCTTCGCGTTGCAGATGACGCCGCCGAGCCTGCAGCCGTTTCTGACCCTCTTCGAGAGGCGGGCGATCGCTTTTGCGATGTTGTTTGCAGCGTAGATCGACATCAGCTCGCCGGAGGTGACGAGGTATACCTCCTCGGCGTAATTCTCCCGCATCGGCATGGCGAAACCGCCGCAGACGACGTCGCCGAGGACGTCATAGACGATCACGTCGCCGTTAAGAGCGCCGAGCCGTTCCAGAAGCTGGAAGGTTGCGATGATTCCACGTCCGGCACACCCGATCCCCGGTTCCGGACCCCCTGCCTCCACGCAGCGCACACCCGAGAAACCGGGATGGACGACGTCGTCCACGGTGAGGTTTGCATCTCCCCGCTCACGGATAAGGTCGAGCACGGTCGGGATCCAGGTCCCGTGCATCAGCATCCTGGTGCTGTCGTGCTTCGGATCACAGCCGATCTGCAGGATCTCAAGGCCGCTTCTTGCCAGTGCTGCCGAAAGGTTAGCCGACGTCGTGGATTTGCCGATTCCACCTTTCCCGTAGAGGGCGATCTGTTTCATCCTAGAACCTACCTTACGTTAGGCACGCTGTCCTCAAATAATTAATCTGGATTTTCGTAAAGACAAGTGGATGTGCGGGACACCGGGTATACGGCATCTCCCGCCTTCCATTCCCCGGCGGGTGCCTATCAGGCGCCGCATGCTCGATCTCCGGGCGGTGCGGTTCCCGGCGGCTACCCGGGAACGGCGGGTCGGAGACGTTAGCCCGAGACCATCTCGCGCTTCTGCCGGTGCCGCGGAGCCGGCCGTCAAAACACATCTTCTCAAATAAATAGTTTTGTCCTTTCTTAAATCCGGTCAGATGAACTCTTTTAGAGGATATGTCACGATGAGGATTCAGTTTAATATTCTGAGTCTTATAAATTGTTATTTATTATCCAGAAGGTATATAATTGGCGAGTTGAAAACCTACGTACACCACAGGGGAGCTGACGTATATGGACCCACACTACCGTTCACGACTGATTGCCGTTGTCATCGCCATGATCGTTATCTGTTCGGCTTTTTCGGTCAGCCCGGTAGCTGGATTCCGACTGGAGAACAGGGATGGAAACGGCACCGGTGCAATACTTGCCGAATCGCTGGTAATGCAGGAGAGCACCAAGCTTGAGGAAGAGTTTCTGGAAAACGTGACCGTCTACATCGACAGCCGGAGCGACAAGTTCGAGCCGTACCGAAACTCCTCGCTCGAGGTTTTTGTGAACGGTGTCTATAGCCTTGAGGAGGATGCGATCTACCTGCGATCGGATCTGAATCCCGAGAGTGCGGACGAGACGCTCGTCCAGCAGATCGGATACCGGATCTACTACCGGAAGGGGCTTGAGAAGAGCGATCTTCTGCGGTCGCTCACACCGGCTCCCGGGTCTTACCTGAGCCGAATCAGCACCCTGCCGGGCGAGGTCACCGGTGCGACCGTCTTTGCAAATGCCTTCATGCTCTACTACACATCCCCCGAGCTGCTCGAGACGGACAACCCCGGGCTCTACACCTATATCGACCTGCTCGTCGAGACAGGAGGGGATGCAGCGGTCGTCGACGACCTGTACCGCACCTCCGAGCCGGCGTGATCCGGCTTTTCTCACGTTTTTTTTTAGGCTCATTTCAGGGCGCTTCCCTTTCAGTCTTTTCGATCCGGACTCTTCAAACCCGCAGGGAAATCGATTTACGTACGATGATATGATCCTGCGTTCCGGCGCAATGAACGCCGGGATGAACTGATGGGCTTCAACCCTGCATGGCGAGCGTTTTTCCGGCCGGAGCCGGTGATCAATGCCTCACCGGGTTCGTTTCGCGTCTCGATGCAGATTTCCGCTGGTAGGTCTACTGCGCTCCGGTGAGATGTGCGTGACTGTCCCCTGTTCCGGGAAGAATATTCGGCTTCATGATACGTGACGGCACGGGTGCTGGATTTTTCCATACGCTGATTTTTTCCAGCGCGATTGAGATATATGCTCGACCGTTCAAGGTTTCTCAAGGGCCTGATTGCCATGCGAGAGTTTGTGGTACTTCGGATGTGCGATTAATTCAGGGAAAAGCGAGTGCTGTTCATCCCACCCTGATAAGCCGGATGAGCATACTATAGCTCGAAGGCAGATGTGTTTGCATTCTTCAACTTAAGAGTCTGCTCGTTTTTGCCTTCGGTTTGAAGGTGATTACCAATGAGCACGAAACGTATAGAGAGAGTCATTCCTCTTCTCATGGCGGTGCTGATGATAACCACGGCGTTCATCCCCGCGGTGAGCGCTATGGCACCGCAGGCAACTGCATCGAGTATGGATGCCGGGGGGATACTCGGTGCCTGACATAACCCCTTCTGCCGCAGAGATGTCCGGAGCGGCATCCGGGACGGTATCGAACGGTCAAAGCGTTGCAAAAAATAAGAAGAACCAGTCGTCGTGGTCGGCAGAGAACTGGGCACAACCCATGTCTGGGACGAACGCCACCGGCTATGCCCCTTCGGGGATTGAGTCTGCCGCAGAACCGGGTATAGATTCTCTAGGCGGCAGGAGTTGAACGCGTGGTCACCGGTTCCGGCAAGACCAAGATCAAGGTTCACGATCCGGAGACCAGAACCATCGGGATTCAGGACGAGAGCAGGTCTGGCGGCAACGGCGGCGACGATGAACTCGAGATCAGGCTGCTGAACGCCACCCCTGACCTCGGCACCTTCACGGAGATATTCGAGGTAACCGCACACCGCATGATCGCACTCGACGAATCGGAAGACTTCCTGGCCACGAGAGCGCTCCATAACGGGAACGAGAACGTCACACGGGCTACCAGTGGTTCGTCTGAGAGAACAGATCGCATACCGTCGAGATTCACATCATCGAATAACGAAATGTTACCCTGCGGCATACCGCTCTCCTGAGAATGAACCCGAGGACGTCGATCCTGACGACACCTTCGGAGATATTACCCTCGCAGAGCGGCGACTCACAAGGCAAAGCCGGGCTGAAAGTACCTATGAAGAGATCTTAATGAAGGATAAAACTCTTGAGAGCGGTGTTCACGAGGAGATCGTCCCCGAGAGCGCTCCCCACCAGAACAGCACCCCGGAAAACAGCACTTCTGAGAACGTTCCCATCGAAGACGTCATCCCTGACATCGATATCTCCGGAAACACCACTCCTGATGAGACAACTTCCAAAACCGTCACAATCAGAGAGCCCTATATCGCCGGCACCGAGACCAGGGAGGAATCCTGGCCGGAGTGGGTGGCGTTCGACCCGGCAGGGCGGACGGCTCAATGTCGGTGAGACCTATCAGTTCAAGGTAATCTACAAAGAATACGCCGAGATAGGACAGTTCGATATCAAGACGGCGCCGGTCATCGAGGCGTCGCATGCCCGGAGATGACCTGGTGGACTACCGCCTGGGCATACTGGGTGCCGATCACGATCATCAGCCCGCCCTCAATCGATGGCTACTCGCACTGTGAGAACGTCTCATTCCGCGACGGGATGCAGAGCGACTTCGATGACGTCCGGTTCGCAACCGACGACGGCACCGTCCTCGACTACTGGAAAGAGTCCTATACGGCATCCGGTTCGGCGGCCATCTGGGTCGGCCTTCCCGCCGGTACGACCTCGATCTGGATGTACTACGGGAACGCGAGCTGCCACCGATATCGGCGACATGAACAGTGTCTTCACCCTCTACGATGGCTTCGACGGGCCGTCTCTCGACACCACTCTGTGGCATGAATCGCCTTATCCTGGGGTGAATTACTTCTCCAAAGGCTGGATATACAATGCCCAGTCTCATAATGCACTACGAACTAGAATACTCGGAATAGTGTGATTCACGAGCGGCGAACCGCTGATCGTGGCGATGCACATCCATGTCGATAGTCTGCCTCGGTCTCCCACCATCAGCTGTGGGTGTTTCCCCTATTCCTTGGCGGCATTTACAACGGCATGTCTTGGTGCTGGGAGGGGCCGTACAGACCGGCGTGTCCGCGTGAATGGTGTGTCATCATGGCGACCGGGAACATCAGCGTGGTCTCGAGGTTGGGGGTGACTACTACAGCACTTGGATCATCACTCCCTCCACTCAAACTCACACTGTCAGCGGAAGCGCCACATACACCGATGTTTTCGCTGGCACTACCGGGATATCAAACCATCAAATGTTCCTCCTAGGCGGTGACAACTACATTCCCGGTCGAGTAATACGGATGGACTGGGTCAGGGTCCGGAAATACGTCGAGACCGAACCGGTGTTCACGTATGGAACACCGCAGGAATCACCCGTCGTGACGACGATCTCTGTCACTCCGTCGGATGTGGATCTAGCGGTGGGCGAGACCTGTCAGTTCACTGCTACTGCTTATGACGATGCTGGTAACGTGGTGGACATCACCTTCACCTGGGAGAGCAGCAACGAGACGGTCGGCACCGTGACCGAAGACGGTGTCTTTTCAGCAAATTACGACGGGACAACCGAAATATCTGCATCTGCAGGTTCGATAACCGTAACCGCGCAGGTGACCGTCATCCCTGTCAGTGACGTACGGATCGGCATGGAACTGCTCTGCCGACGGCTGGTATCAGGCTGGTCGTCTACCGCATCGTGGACATGCCCTAACGGCGCCTGCGCCGAATATGGCCCCGTCATGGTCGACGGTCACGGAGAACACGGTGCGGACGTCCATCTCTCGGCGGGTGCGGTGATAGCAAGTGTCGAGCACAACTTTACTGATCCCTCCGGTGTCGGGTGGGACGGCTTGGCGCTCGTCGCGCGCGTGGGGGGAAGCAGCGTCCCCTCCGGGCGGTGGATGACCATCGAGGTGAACGGCGAGCTTGTTTACTCGGAGTCCGGTTTCTCCAGCCTCCGATCCTGACAATGCGATCCCCAGGATGTTCCAGGCCGACTTCCCGCAATCCGACACCGTGCGGATAAGATATCTCCCATGGGCAGAACCCGATGTGGAGCACTCACGTCCCGATGGACTACTATTCGCTCGAATTGCATCCGTCTACTCCCCCCATCGCCATCACCTCTCCGCGTGACGATACGGTGCCGTCCGGCGAGAACGTCACCGTGGCCGGGAACGTCTCCGATACGAGCATTACCAACCTCACGCTCACTCACAACGGCGTGAATTCGACCCTCACGGTGCAGAACGGGATACTTTTCGGCCAAGGTGACCCTTGCGGATGCGAATACGATCACGGTCAGCGGCACCGACTCGTGGGGCAACCCGATCTCGAAGACGCTCCTGCTGGACGGCGATATGCTGCCAGCCGACTTCGAAGAGTCGATCGGGTTCGATCCGCTCGACGCTGATTCCGACTGGACCCAGTGGTATGGAAACCAGGCAGACAACGGGATCATCGACGGTTACGAGCACTCCTTCAACGGGCTGCCGGTCTTTGTGAAGTACCGGATCGGCGCCGATCCGTTCGCGTTTGATAGTGACGGCGATTGGCTCCTCGACGACTTCGAGCTGATGCACCTCGCCCTCACCACCAGTGTCTGCTCGTCTGATTCCGATGGCAACGGTATACTGGATAGGGACGAGGACCCGGATGATGATGGTCTTTCGAATTATGAGGAACAGACCTACGGGACCGAACCGCTGATGGCCGATACCGACGACGACGCTCTTCCCGACCGGGAGGAGATCTCGCTGGGAACCGATCCCTGCAACGCAGATACCGACGGCGACGGCATTCTCGACGGCTATGAGGTGACACTCGGAACCGGCCTTCTGAACAACGATACGGCCGTCCTCGGCACACTAGACGGTGAGGAGGATTACTGGAGCACCGGGCATTATATCAACGAAACGCTGAACCTGACGGTCCACGGCCGGGGCTACGCGATCGCCAACGCCAGTGTTCCCAGGTTAACTTCACCAATCTTATGCGAGAGGATGTCCTCGTCAGCAAGGTCTACGATATCGGGTTCGGCGATGGTATCGACCACGGAACGGTAACGATCAAGTATAACAGCACGTTCGTTGAAGATAACGAAACCCTGTCGGTATACCGGTTCGACGAAGATTTCGGGACGTTTTTGCCGATCAATTCGACGGTCGACGAAACACAGGGGGTCGTGACCTGCGCCGTGACCAACTCCTCGATGTACGCCGTGCTGGATTCGGTGAAGTGGGACTCCCTTTTCGTCAACTGGCCGGGCATGTCGTCCAGTGAGGTGTCGGCACTAGGTGAGGGATGGCAGGCTGTTGCAAACGGAGATTTCTCGGAGGGGCAGACCGGTTGGGTGCCGTCCGGTCAGTATTTCTACAATCAAGCGAACTATGGAATGATAGTTGAGCCCTATTATCACTCGGGGTACGAACCTTCTCCGCCATCTTTGAGAATTTCGATCTGGAATAAAAGGCCTGAGGATTTTACAGAATGCATAGTAATGCACCCCAATGTTGATCTGACAGATGTCGATTCCCTTACATTCAGACTACAGGTGCATTGAAAGCCATCAGAGTGGGGGCATCGCCTCGTCCGGGTTACGATACTGGATCGATGGGGTATCCACTGCGGGATCGCCGAGTTTCAGGGATGACGGTAGTGGCCTGGTCTGGGTGGATAAGGAATGGCAGACGGCAACTATCGATGTGAGTGACGTCAAGGGTGTAAGATCTCTATATTTCAAAGTCTCGATGAACAGGGACATGGGAATAATCGAGTATAACGAAGCAGACCTGACATATCTCATTGACGATGTTACTGCCTGGTCGAAGACGGAGCCACACAGCCCGATACCGCCATCGTGCGGCTCCATGTCGAAGATATCGCAGTCGCATGCAGGCGTGCCCAACGCAAAAATCACCCTTTCCGATAGTGGGAAATATGTGTATACCGATGCATACGGAAATGCCTATGATTTTCTCTTTAAAGGCCCTTTAGTGACTCTATCTCCTACCGTATCGAAGCGGAAGGCTACAACAATCATGACGGATACATACGAATCGATCCCGATGATTTCGGCACAAACCGTACCGATAAAGCAGTCATCAACGATGGTCTCACGGGTTCGATCGAGGTAACCTACACTCAATCGCAGGTATTCATCTACGTTGACGATATGTACTATCAGGGCCACTGGAAACACTGCTTATATTTTCGATCTCTGTGCAGAACCAGGATACAAATTCGCATATCGTTAGATTTGAAAAGGTGAGTTGGAGTCCCCAAAAACAGATGTTTGGTACCTGCCGGTGGTCAGCCGCACGTTTCCTTTAACCTGATGGATGCAACGGGGGCAATCGAGGTCACCTCCACGCCGCCGGGTGCCGCCGTGTACCTCGATCAGGTGTATAGAAACACCACGTCAGAGGGTTCCGGACTCCTCACGATATCGAATGTCAACTCCGGCCAGCACCGGATCGACGTTCAAAAGGACGGCTATGCTCCGTTCTGGACGACGGTAACGGTGGCCGATGGTCAGACTGCTCAGGTGGAGGCGGACCTCGACAACACGACGAAGAGGAGGACGGCATACTGGATTACTACGAGAGGAACGGGTTCGTCGACGGCTTCGGCAATCGGCACGTAACCAATCCCGACTCGGTCGACACCGACGGCGACGGGCTCTCGGACGGATACGAGGTGACGGAACTCGTCCATCTGGGTGGGAATCTCTTCTTCTTCAAGTCCAGGAGCGACCTGACGAAAGTAGACAGCGATGACGATGGGATTAATGATCCCGACGAGCCCGAGTTCTTGACGCAGCCGATGAGACGCGATACCGATTCGGATAGGATCCTCGATAGGTGCGAGCTCCTGCTCGGGACCGATCCGATCAACCGTGACACGGACTATGACGGGAATGATGACTATCTCGAGTTACAGTTTGACTATCCCTACGGTCCGCTGGTTCATGCCGACAGGAGTTACATTGAAAACGCCATTGCTCTTGCCGACGGTTTTGCCTCCGGCGAGAGGGGCGCAGACCGTTGCGACAACCTGTACGACCTTGCCGGGTGGATGTTAAGTGGTGTTGTCCTTGCAGGAGATATCCGTGATATAGGCGGGTCGATAGTGCGCGGCGACGGGATGGGAACGCTGGCGAATGCCTTTGCTCAGATCCCGGCAATAGGAGATGCTGAAAGGGCGGTTATATAAGGAGCCAAATATTTGAAACGATCACGAGAAGAATCGAGGTAGCGCAACGTTTGTTCCGAGGTATATCGCCTCGTCCATCGATTCGGTTAAGAAGATCATCGGTTAATACGTCATCGACGGGTTGAGGGCAAAAGGGTTTAAGGATGATGCAAGCGTACGCTTACTAAACAGGGGATCAAATCTAAATTGCTCGACGAAGCGCTGGACAATGCCGTCGTCAACGGCCAGAGCATCTACGTGCGGTACCCGGGTCTCAAGAATTTCTTTAGCGATAAGAATGACCCTGGAGGGCTCTGGTCTTCAAGGAACAGGGGACGTTCAACACACTGAATATCGTTCGCGCCGGAAACTGGACAGTCGGTCCTTCGGTATACGAACAATCTCCAGGGAGCCTATTCCGAGTTCTGCGCGAAAGGCTGGACATCGGCGGCGATGCGGGTACGCGACCTGAGCGACATCAACACGGGCGGCGTCGACTACGCCGCGCTGGTGGATGGCGGAAACACCCTGAAGATCGTGGAGGTCAAAGCTCGGCAGAGACTGGAGCGAGCGGATCTTAGGAATTACATAAAATTCGATCGAACAGTACAATCCCGAGTCTTTCAACGTGGACTACGTGATTCTGAGCCTCGGAGAGGACTTCTTCAAGGAGCAGTCGACCGTCAGCAAGGAATTCGTGCTGTATATCAACAGCCCCGAGAGCACGGCGATCAGGAGTCACCTGAACTTTGATCCCGACCTGTGTTTATGGTATGAATTTACAGGTAAGGACGGTACAAAACATTCGGGAACCGTAAAAATTACGGTGACGGCGGTGAAAAAACAGGTGAAGAGCATGGCGGGTAATGCATTTCAAAAGTATTTATTTGAGGAGCGGGAACGATGCGAGTCGCTCCTGAAGGGATTGGGAGCGGTACGATAGGTTGCCGGAAAAACTCGACTCAGAGCCGATCATATGCTATGAGAAACTCGGATCCATCTATCTGTATTCCGGAGAGACCGACCTTGCCGGAAGGATGTTCTCCAACCTCTCCCTTTTCGGCACGGCCATCAGAAAATCCCGGTTCGACATCAAAGGGTTCAAAGAAGAAGATAAAGCCAAACCGGATCTTCTCGTGATGATAGCAAAGGGAGATATAGAGAATGCGATTTATCTCCTTCTTGCAGGGAAGAACCCGGATCAGGTTCATCGACTCGTTACGTGGGCGGCGGAGAACACCGATCTTCCACCCGACTACGTCAGGGGGCGACTGGGGGTTCAGGACTATAGCGAAGTCGCCGTCGGGTACCTCTGGCACGGCTACGCCCTGATCTGCCTCGGGCGGTACGGGGAGGCGCTTCCGCTGCTCACGGGAGGTGACCCCGCTCTTCGTCCAGGAGCGGAAGAGCGGCGTCGAGGTCTGGCAGAAGGTCGAGTATGCCCTCCCGAAGGCGCTCGTACCCCTCTGCGAGTTCGAGCTCGATCCCACCGCCGACCGCCTGAAAGCGGCGCAGGAGGGGATCGAGACCTACCTCAAAAGCCTGAAGATGTACCGCGATCGTCTCAGCGGCCTCCTCTACTATTTCCACCTCAAGAAGCAGTTCGCCGACGTCTACGAAGCCGATCCGGCATCGTTCGTCCCACCATCCGCAAACGGTAGCGGAAAAGCCGGCTATGGCCTCGCAACCGGTCACCGGCCGGGAGAAGGACCCCGAAGGTATGATCGTCATGGGACTGACCCAGTTGGATCCGCCGAAGGTCTGGACGCTGGGATCGTTTGGGTGCTACGCGGATTTCGAGGCGTTCACTGCGTACGTCCGCTCTCTCGGCGGGTATCCTGCGCTCGCGGCACTGATGGACACCTATACCCTCGAAGAGCAGCAGGAGGCCGCGCCGTTTATCGAGGAGTGCGAACGGCTTCTCCAGCTCCGGGATCTCGATCCGAGGGTTCGTGCCGTTGCGGAGGAGATCCTTTCGGCTCTGCAGACCGCGGTGCAGGAAGGTGCAATACCGGACGATCTGGTGGTGGAGATCTACCAGGGGTAAGGGCTGCTGTGAGGGATCGGTTCCAATCCCTTCAGGGCACGGTGCTATCCTGAATTACCTATCGGCCGGATGCACCCACTTTTTCTGAGAGACGCCGACGGCAATCCCGATAGCAAAAAGCGGTGCGCCCCGGCTGGCCCCGCCCCCCTCAGTCGAACCGCTTGAATATCCCGAGGAAGAGCATGATCACCGGGATGATCTCAAGACGCCCGATCCACATGATCATGATGAAGAGCACCTTTGCCGAGGCGGACATATCGGGGGAGACGAACCCGGTGCTGATCCCGTTGTTGCACATCGCCGACACGACCTCGAAGATGACATTGCTCGACTCGAACCCGGTCGGCTGCAGGTGCATCGCGAGGACGGTGGCGATGAAGATGATCAGGAAATAGAGCATGATCACCAGCATGTTCCGGGAGACCTCGAGGTCGGCGATATTCTTCGGGATGACCTTCCCCTCGTACTTGAACGGAACGAGCACCTTCCCCGAGACGAGCATCCTCCGGAACCACCACAAAAGACTCTGTGTACCGAGGACGACGCGGGAGAGCTTGATACCTCCGGCAGTGCTCCCGGACGCTCCACCGATCACCATCAGCATCGAGAGGAAGAGCACCGTGACGCTCGCCCATTCGTTCGGCGAGCTCGATCTGAAAGCCGGTGCTGGTGGCGGCCGCGATCGACATGAAGAGCGCCTGCCGGATCGCCGTCGGCGTATCGGCGAAGGAGAGGGTGACGAGGTCCCAGGCGATGACCACGATACCGACCGCGATGAGGATGAAGAGCAGCCGTGCCTGTGAATCGCCGAAGAACTTCACTCCTTTCTTGTTGTACATGTAGTAGTACAGTTTGAACGGCAGGGCGCCGGCGATCATGACGGGTATGATGAGGATCTCAAGAAGCGGGTTGTCGTAGTAGGGAATTCCTGCCGCATGGACGGAGAACCCGCCGGTGGAGATCCCGACGAGTGCGATATTGATTGCGTCCCAGACCGGTATCCCGGAGAGGAGGATCATCCCGACCGAGGCGGCCGTCAGGACGAGATAGATCTTCCACATCTCAAGCCCTGTTGCCACCACGCTCGGCATCAGCGCCTCGCTCCGCCCCTCCGACCGGTAGAGCCGGAACTGCGTCAGGCCCGTCCTGCTCGCCATGGCGATGGTGAATGCGACGATCCCGATACCGCCGAGCCACTGCATGAGCGACCGCCAGAAGAGCAGCGTCTTTGGTAGTGTGTCGATATCGGGGGCAAGCGTCAGGCCGGTATCCGTCCACCCCGACATCGCTTCAAAGACGCTGTCGAGGTAGGGCATCCCTATCCCGAGCGTGAACGGGAGCGCCCCCACGATAGCACAGATCAGCCAGATGATGGCGACCGCCATGAGGGCTGCGGAGAGAGGCGGTTCCCGCTCCCGGTGCGGAACCCGCGTGAGCAGCGTGCCGAGGAGAAAGAGGGTGATCGGAACCGATGCCATCGGGAGCAGCATATTCCACTCCTGGTAGATCAGCGTGATAAGGAGCGGCACCGCTGTACCGATGCTGATAAATCTGAAGATATTGCCGATATCGGGTGCGATGATGGAGAACTGCTCGACCCTGTCCATCGATAAAACAACGCTCTATCGCGTATTATCTCTTTTCTTGTAAGACCTTTGAAATCGGGCGGGAAATGGCGGGGAGAGGGGATACTTACCCGCTGTTCCGCAGACTCGCGAAGCCCCGCGGTTCAGGTGCGATCGGGCGTTGCCTCGATGAAGATTCTGCGATTGATGATCTGCCAGGCGAGGATGAGCTGGACCACCTCACCCGCCGTCAGGTAGGAATCGTCGACGGCGAACTTAATGGGGTGAATCTCGGTCTGATCCTCGATGTTCTCCTCAAGTTTCCCGATGACATCGGCGTTTACCTCTCCGTCGAGGGTGAGCGCCCCCATAGGCCGGCCGTAGATATCGTCGACGGAGTATTCGAGGAGGAAGTTCCTCTCCGAGAGCGAGAGGAGCGAGAAGAGATCAATCGAGAGATCGATCTCCCTGATGCTCCGATCAAGCCTGCTCTGGCAGAGTGAAACCTGGTAGACGTTCCGCTCTTCGCTCACCGCCCGTCCGTACTTCGAGTATGAGATCCTGATGATCGCATCGGCAAACCCGCACTGCGGGGCAACATACCGCTCGTAATCGGGTTTGCGCCGGATCATCTCCTGAACGACTGCCTCCGGCCGGTAACCCCGCCGATCGACATCGCGTTGTATCTTCCAGGCACGTTTGACCTCGGGGTCGGGATCGACGTAGAGTTTGAAGTCGATGAGCTCCCGGAGGCGGGGCGTGAAGAAGGGATGCAGTCCTTCGAGGATGACGATCTTGCTCGGCGAGAAGGGAACGGGGTCTTCGAAGGTGCCTTTGTCGTGATTGTACACCGGCTTTTCGATGGTTTCTCCTGCTTTCAGTGCCGCTACGTGCTCTTCAAGGAGTTTGAATCTGTTCGCTTCCGGGACGAGTGGCGTGATCCCGAGTTCTGCCCGTTCCTGCCGGTCGAGCGAGTGGTAGTCGTCGAGCGTGATGGTGGATACGAGATCCTCGCCGAATATCTGCCGTATCGTCCGGGTGAAGGTCGTTTTTCCGGAACCGCTGTCTCCTGCGACCCCGATGATATAGATATATGGAGACTCTGCGATGATATCCCTGAAGTTCGCGGGCTGCATGGTTGGTGATCGGGTGGACGGTAGTGCATCGTTAAGATTTCGGTAGCGGGAGCACTGAAGCGCCCTGTGCAGAAAAAAAGTGGTGTGATAATCGATCCGATCTTCGGTGTTACTGCTTGTTCGTCCAGAGCTGGTGAATATTGCAGTAGATCCGCGCTTTTACGTTCGTATCGTCGATCCAGGGAAATGTCGCCTCGGGAGGCCCTGTCGGGTCGAGTTTCTGGATAAAGAGGTATGGGCCTTTCCTGACCTCGACCCACTCGATGTGGTGTTCGGGTATCATGGGATGGGGCGTCGAGCCGATCTTCACCCGGATGCCCTGGTCGGCCTTCTCGATCACCGGCACGTGCTTCTCCGTAAGCCCTTCCTCACGCATCTTCTCCGGGAGGTGCTGCCACTCGCAGGTTGTCTCGCCGGTGCAGATCGTATCCTCGGGGCTGTTTCCGGAATGCGATACCTTCACCACGTCTCCCGTGGACGGGCACTTGTATAACTCCAGCAATCTGCTCATGCTATGTTGCCTCCTTCTCTGACGAGGGAGTCGTTCTCATGCCTTTTAACGATTTCGTCGGCGAGGCGATCGAGTGCGGCGAACGCTTCTTCGTCGGGATTGCCCCGGATCATCACCGGTTCGATGAATTCGACCTTGAGCCGATCGAGCATCCCGGTTGTCCGGTCGACTGCCTTTCCTCCCCACCCATACGACCCGATGACTGCGGCATACCGGGTCTTCGGGCGGAGGAGGTTCGTGATGTAGGCGGCGGAGATGACCTCCGGGTGCGGGCCGAAAAGGACCGTCGGCGTCCCGATGACGATGGTGGCGGCGTCGACGATCGCCATGGCAAGCTCGCCGGGGTCCGTTCTCGTCAGATTGAAGGGCTTGACGGTGACGCCTCGTGCAATCAGCGCCCCGGTAAGATGGTCGACCATCTCCCGGGTGCTTCCGTGCATGGAGACGAAAGGAAGGACGACCTCGTTCTTCACCGCATCGTCCGTCCAGTCGCGGTAGGCGTCGAGGATCCGTGACGGCTGGTCGTGGAGCGGCCCGTGGCTCGGTGCGATGATCTCGATCCCAAGCGGTTCGAGCCTCTCCAGGTATCCCTGGATGCTCTTTCGAAACGGCATCATGAGCTCGGCGTAGTAGCGCTTCGCTGCAGGATAGAGGGCAGCCGTATCGTCTGCATAGAGATCGCTCGTGGCGTAGTGAGCGCCGAAGAGATCGCAGGAGAAGAGGAGGCGATCCCCCTCGAGGTACGAAAGTCTGCGTATCCGGCCAGTGGACCCAGGGAGTGATGAAGAATCGGAGTGTCCGGTCGCCGAGAGAGAGCGTGTCGTTGTCCGCGATGACGCGGATCTTTTCGGATGGGATATGCAGAAGGCTCATCAGGAGATCGCGGGCCTTCGCGTTTGTCACCACCTCCGCACCCTCGTAGCGTTTGAGCAGCACCGGAAGGGATCCCGAGTGATCCTGCTCGGCGTGGTTGACGACGATGTAATCGATCGACGCGATCCCGAGTCCGTCCAGGTTCGCCAGAGCTCGCTCGTCTTCGTCGGATCGACGGTGTCGATCAGGGCTACCTTCTCGCTGCCGCGGACGATATAGGCGTTGTAGCTCGTTCCGTTGGGGAGCGGGATGAGTGCATCGAAGATCTCTCTATCCCAGTCTATTGCACCGACAGCGAAGCACCCGGGCAGAATCTGCCGTGCCGGCATGATCAGGCCTCCTCCGGTGGGTGGGTGTTCTCCGTAGCGGCTCTGTGTGGGTTATGTCGATATACTGCCATCTCGTCTGACCTCCAGGTTCTGCTATGACGATCGGATCCGGCTCTGCTCCGCCCTTGCGCCGTGAATCAGGAGCCCAAAAGGGGAGCGATCCGATCCGCCCGTTAATTCCCTCTATCCGGCCTGATCGTGGATAACCGTTTCGGCGGTGGCAGATCAGAGAAGTGTCGTCTGTATCGCTTCACCGCTCCCGCGGCCGTGTCGCCGGACGGTGTTTGAGAAGAGGTGTGCCTGTCGTGTCGGTTCGGGGAGGCGGTACCCCCGGTCGGCGGCGAGGACGATTGCGATCGCCGGTGCAAGGTCGATCCGGTGCCCCACGGAGACGTAGACCGATCTGACCCGGCTCTTCGTCCGCACTGCCATCCCGATCGTCTCACCTTCGTTCATGATCGGGCTCGTCGCCCCCCGCTCCGGTGCAGGTTCGGCCGCCGTTCCGGTGAGGAGCCTCTTTGCGACGCCGATTGTCGGCCGGTCGAGAAGCACTCCCATGTGGCTCGCTATCCCGAGGCCGCGGGGGTGGGCGATCCCCTGACCGTCGAAGAGGATCACCTCCGGTTCCGACCGTACCTTTCGGAACGCTTCGAGGAGTGCCGGCCCCTCCCGGAAGGTCAGGAGGCCGGGGATATAGGGAAAACTTGTCTCCGCCCGTGCCCAGGCGTACTCGACCGGAATAAGCTCCGGAAACGCGAGGACGACGACGGCGGCGTAGATGATGTTCTCCCCCTTCGCATACGATGCGTCCGCGCCGGCGATCAGGCGGATATCTCCGGGATCGCCGTGGGGGACGACTCTTTTGCGAAGTTCCTCCTGAAGGCTGACCGCCTCTTTTGGCGTGCAATCGAAAGAATGGACGGCAGGGTTCTTCATATCCGCCTCCCCACGCCGCTTTCCACCGCCGCCTCGTACACCGCCTCCGAAACCTCCTTCGTCACCCGTTTGTCAAGGATACTCGGGAGGATCCGCTCCCTGGTCGGCCGGGTTACGAATCCGGCGAGGGCGTGGGCGGCAGCGAGTTTCATCGTATCGTTGATAGCCGTTGCCCGGGCGTCGAGTGCTCCCCGGAAGACACCGGGAAATGCGAGGACGTTGTTGATCTGGTTAGGAAAGTCTGAGCGGCCGGTGCCGATCACCGCTGCTCCCGCACGTTCGGCGGCATCCGGCATGATCTCGGGGACGGGGTTTGCGAGAGCGAAGACGATTGGGTGGGGAGCCATGGCCCTCACCATCGATTCGGTGACGATCCCTCCCACAGAGACCCCTATAAGTGCGTCCGCTCCCTGCATGGCATCGGCGAGTGTCCCGTGCCGGTTCTCCGGGTTGGTCTCGTGGGCAAGGATATATTTGTGCGTGTTCTTCAGGAGATCGCCCCGTCCCCGGTAGAGGATCCCCTGCGTATCGGCGACGACGATCTCCCTGACCGGGCTGCAGCTGCCCCCCTCCACCCCGAGGCACCGGAGTAGCCGGACTACGGCGTACCCCGCCGCCCCCGCACCGCTCACCGCGATGGTGAGGTCCTCGAATTTCCTTCCGGTGACCAGGGCGGCGTTCATGAGTGCGGCGAGAACCACGATCGCCGTCCCATGCTGGTCGTCATGCATCACCGGGATGCCGAGATCTCCGAGCGCCTCTTCAACCTCAAAACAGTTCGGTGCGGCGATATCCTCGAGGTTAATCCCGCCGAAGACCGGGGCGATCTTTCTGACACCGTCGACGAGATCGGCAGGGGAGCCATCAAAGCAGATCGGGATGGCATCGATCCCGGCGAATTCCCGGAAGAGTATCGCCTTCCCCTCCATCACCGGGATTGCGGCGGAAGCGCCGATGTTGCCGAGGCCGAGCACCGCCGAGCCGTCCGTTACTATCGCGACGGTGTTTGCCTTCATGGTGTAATCGTAGGCTTTTGCCGGGTCTCTCCGGATCTCCCGGCAGACCTCTGCCACACCGGGCGTATAGGCCAGGGCAAGGTCGTGCATGGTCCGAAGAGGCACTTTGGAACAGACTGCGAGTTTTCCACGGCATTTCCTGTGCAGAGTGAGTGACTCGCGGTAGAGTTCCTCATCCATACTGCCGACTTGCCGGTAAGCTACATCTACCTTTCCGTAACCCGCTCCCGGGCCTGCTGGGTGGCCGCTACGACCCTCTGACCGGGTGGCTGGCTGTTTGAGGCGGCCTCATGCCGTATCTTCGATACTGCGGAACGTATTTATGCTCTGAGTTAGGGGTATCCGCCTGACTGAAATGTGAGGTGGGAACTGTGGTCAGGTGGGTCTGCAGTATCTGTGACTATGTATACGACGAGGAGATGGGGGATCCGGCAACCGGGATTCCGCCCGGAACCGCTTTCCACGACCTTCCCGACGACTGGCAGTGTCCGGGCTGCCGGGTCGGCAAGGAGGCGTTCGTGCGCAGCGAAGGGAGAGAGGATGTGAATGACGATGACGAACTCTGAATCGACCACGGTCGCCGATCTCATGGCGGCCGAGCTCGCTGCGTGGGGTATCCGCCTGATTTTCGGGATGCCTGGGGGTTCGTCGCTCCCGCTCGTCGATGCTATCCGGAGACGGGACGACCTCCGGTATATCGTCGTCCGGCACGAGGAGACGGCGGCGATGGCGGCGTCGGCGTACAACAAACTCACCGGTGGAATTGCCGTCTGCCTGACCATCGCCGGTCCCGGCGCCACCAACCTTGCGACGGGCCTGTACGACGCCAAAGAGGATCGCGCTTCGGTCCTTGCGCTGAACGGGCAGGTGAAGACGCAGTACACCGGTCCCGGCGGATTTCAGGAGATTGACCAGGACGCGTTCTTCCGGCCGGTGACGGTCTTCAACAATACTGTCTCCGATCGGTCGACGGCAGTCGAGCTCCTGACACGAGCCCTGCGCTACGCGATCATCGATCACGGTGTCGCCCAGCTCTCCGTGCCGAGCGACATCCAGAAAGAGAGGCTTACGGCCTCCTCCTGCAGGCGGGAGGCCTGCCTGCAGGACGGGGCGATCGTTCCTGCCGGGGATGCTGTCGATGGCGCGGCGAAGGTGATCGACCGGGCGAATCATCCCGTTATCGTTGCCGGATGGGGTGCCATGAAGGCTGCCCCGCACGTCCTCAACCTTGCCCGGAAGATTGGAGCGCCGATCGTCACCACGTTCCGTGCCAAAGGCATCATTCCGGAGGATAACGAGTGGGTTATCGGTATTCACGGTCCCATAGGGCCCCCGCAGGCGGCACAGGCAGTGAAGGACGCCGATCTCCTGATCACCTGTGGGGTCGGTTTCTCGCAGTATACGGGTCTCCCGGGCGACAAACCGACGGTGCAGATCGAGGTCGACCCGCTCCGGATCGGGAGGCACCCGTTCGCCGCTGCGCTCTGGGGGAGCACCGAGCACGTCCTCCCGAAACTCGTCGGGCGCGTTCGGAAGCGGGAGAGGGAACCGGTCCTGCAGAGCATCGCCGCTATGAAGCGGGAGTGGAGAGAGACGCTCGACCGCGAGGCAGACCCTGAGGCGGTTCCGCTCCGCCCGCCGTTCATTATGAAGGTTCTCTCGGAGACCCTTCCCGAAGATGCGGTGATCACCGTTGACGTCGGGGAGAACGGGTGGTGGTTCGGCCGGAACTTCCTGATGAAGAACCAGCGCTTCGCAATGTCGGGCTACCTCGGCACGATGGGGTTTGGGCTTCCCGGTGCGATCGCGGGAAAACTCGCCTACCCCGAAAAGACCGTCGTCTGCATAACCGGTGACGGCAGTTTTGCCATGGTGATGGGGGAGTTCCTCACCGCCGTCAAGTACAACCTCCCCATGGTGGTGGTTATCCTGAACAACCACGAGCTCGCCATGATCACGCAGGAGCAGAAAGAGGCGCACTACCCGCCCTATGCGACCGATCTCCTCAATCCGGACTTCGCCGCCTACGCTGGACTCTGCGGCGGCGCCGGGCGGAGGGTTACCCGACCGGCAGACCTCCAGGATGCGCTCATCGAAGCGATAGAGGCCGACCAGCCGTTCATCGTGGATATCGAGACGGATCCGAAACGGTTCGAATGACTGCCGCCGTCCGTGGCGGTGTGGAAACGGTGATATACCGGCGGCGAGATGATGGCGTTCTATGACCACTACAGATGAGGAGATGGCGACGGTTGCGGCGAAGGTGCGGCGAGCTGTTCCCGGTCTTGCTGCCCGGGAAGAGCAGGAACGAAAAGACGCTCTTAAGGCTCTTCGGGAGCTCTGCAACTGTCCGGGATGCCCGACATACAACATCTGTGCGGAGCAGGCCGGTGAGAGGTTCTTCTGTGCAGAGGGAGGAAGCACAGTCTGCATCTCGAGCGAACGCGGGTGTCTCTGCCCCGACTGTCCTGTCCATGCCGAAATGGGTCTTCAGCACCGATCCTTCTGCACGAGAGGCTCGGAGGCGATACAGGGGTACGAGACATCCCCCCGTTGAGCGGGGCGGAATGCTTAATAGCACCCGGATGCACCGGCCATGAAAAGGGGACGCGAGGATGATTAATCTGTTTGAGGCGGTCCGTTGCACGAGGATGGAATCCAAGGCTGGAGCCAGCAGTATGAACGCACCGCATGGGGTATCCGGTTCTGAAGCGATCCGGTGCGGGGGAGCGTAGCATGCCGAAGTTCGAGGAGCAGGGACGGGATCTGGCTGAGCGGGATCGGAACGAACGGATGCGGATGATCGCATCGCTCAACCTCCAATGCAGGTGTCCCGGATGCCCGACACACACTGACTGCGCAAAAAGGAACCGGGAGAAACTCTTCTGCTTCAACGGGAAGAGTTTCATATGCATCGATACGGAGAGGGAATGCCTCTGTCCCGGCTGCCCGGTTCACGATGAGATGGGGCTCCGCTACAACTTTTTCTGCACGCGGGGTTCGGAGAAGGCACAGCGCTATGAACACGATGTATGGGGGATCCAGCACTAACGGTTCCGAAAAATGGGGAGTCATCCGCCGCTTACGTAGTCATACAGAAAGGCGGCGAGAACTGCCCCGACGATCGGCCCGATGATGTAGATCGGGAAGAACTCCCAGAAATTCGTACCGCCGAGGAGCCAGTCGCCAAGATACGGGTCGAAGGTTCGTGTGGGGTTGAGCGACGAACCGGCGATGTTCCCGGTCGTCGTGATGATCCCGGCAACGGTCAGTCCGACGACGAGTCCGGCAAAACCGGGAGGCGCTCGCCTCTGCGTATACGCAACGAGGCAAGGCGCATCCGGTACCGGCGTGCCCCTCCGGTTGCTAGGCAAAAAAGATTCAGGGGGATAGTCCCTTCTATTCCCTTCTATCCGGCTCAGGATCGCTTCTGTCCGCCGAATGCCTCACGACATTCCGGGCAGAGGACCCGCGGCACCTGTCGTTTCATCTCCCTGGCCGGGAACGGGTAGCCGCCCTCCCAGAGTTCGACGCTATCCCGCATGGTATGCTCCATACACAGACCCATTCCGCAGACGATGCAGACGGCAACCGCATCGCTCCCCGCTCCTTCCGTGGCACATACATAGCACCGCATTTGTAACCCCTCCTGTTCCACCGGCAGTGCAGAAGACCGTTTCGTATGCTGAAGAGATTGGTTCTCTATGTCCCTGTCTAAAAACGGGGCACGCACGGCTCGATGGGAGCACATGTGTAGCGGCGATCATCGCGCATATACATTTCGGTGGACTGGGAAGAGGCCCCCGGATTCTACTGGTCCGTGTTGGTTCTAGCAAAGTGTCGTCCGGTCATCTGCTAGAACCACTGATCCAGCGTCTTCTGATGTGCCTTTACCGAGAACTTCTCGAGAGCCCCTTCGACGCGCTCCCGTGAAAAATCGAACCTGCCGGAGAGCATCTCGACGACGCCGTCGGTATCCGGCGGCGACCAGGTGAGGTGGTAGTCGTCGGAGACCGGGGGGTTTAAGAAGAACTCCCTGATGGGCGTGGGATCGAACCCCGGCAGCCTTTCGGCGATGACGGATTCAAACTCCCCGTTTCGCACCAGTTTGAGTGCGGTCTTTCCGCCGACGCCCTTTATCCCGGGATGGTAGTCGGTGCCGACCAGGATACCGATCTCGACGAGGCCTTCACGGGTGATGCCGAGACAGTCAAGCAGGGTGTCAAGGACGATTCGCTCCGGACTGACCGTTATCGTCCGCCCCCGCATCTTTCGCCGTCCGCTTACGGTGAGGTTCCGGACGAGGACCGGCGAGCCGAAGAGGAGTGAGTCATAGTCCTGCGAGACGGCGAACCGGACGCTTCCCTTCTGTGCCATGTAGGCTGCCTGCGCTTCACCCTCGCTTGGCGCCTGCACCCAGGGGATGCCGAGGAGCGTTAAGAGTTCCTGCGCGCTCCCGGTGATTGAGGCGTCGACGCGGGCGGAAGCACTCGCTTGCTTGTATGCTTCGGTTATGTCGCCGACCCGGAGCGCCTCCTTCCAGGCATCTCCCGCGCGGGTTCTGACCTCCCGCCGCTGATCGATCGTCTCCTGCTTGAACGTCGGGGGTGTGCCGTCGAAGACGTAGACCGGGCGGAGGCCCTTCTCGACGAAATTTGCGGTCCGGAAGAGGAGTCCCGTCAGGTGCGAGGTTATCTGTCCCTCGGCGCTCATCAGTGGCGTGCCGTCGGGCTGCCGGATGATCGAGAGAAACTGGTACAGCGCATTGTGCGCGTCTATGGCGGCGATACCGGAAAGCGCGTCCAGGTCGACCGTCTCCCTGCAGTCGGCAGCAAGATCGCGGAGTGCAACACCCATATATCCTACCAATGAGCCGGGATGTGCGTATAAATGTTGGTGATCGGGGGTCAGCGGTACATCCGCCGTGAGAGCCCGTCGACGATATCCTCCATATGAGCGACGGTATTATCATATTTGGCGTTCATTGTCGCTGCCATCTCTTCGAGGTTTACCCGCATGGTGCGTTCTCTGTTGATGACATTCTGTTCGAGGCTTATGATCTTCATGCCGAGGGAGATGATCAGACCGCCAAGAGAGAGCATCATGAAGGTGGCCGCCACCGCGAGGATCAGATCCTGCCAGAACCGCATCACCAGAACGACGGTGGAGATCACCATCACGATGGTCAGAATAATGTCCGTGATGAGTTCACGAATATCCATACTTTTAGATGATGAAAATGAATTAATTAACCTACCTATAAGTAACGGAGAAGTATGATGCAGATACGTGACTGGTTACCGTTTGTCGGGATGCCCCTGATGCTCCTGTTTGTTCAGTTGATCGCAATAGTACTCTCCATCCCCATGCAGGAGGCAGGACTTGCGGCCTTCGAGGATCCGACCTCGGTAGCAAACCCCCTGATATTCATCGGCATGCTGCTTGCGTTTACACTCGTCCTGTTGATCCTTATAAAAAAGGGTGGGAAGCGCATCATCGGTCTCTTTATCGCATTCTCGATATTTCTGACCTTCACCTATATCTTCGGGGCGATCGGCCTCTGGTACCTCGGTCTCTCGGATGTTACGGCGGTTGCGACGCTGCTCCTTGCCGCCGGAGCGACGGCACTCCTGTACTTCTATCCCGAGTGGTACGTCATCGACGTTCTCGGGGTGCTGATATCGGCCGGCGTCGCCTCCATATTCGGGATATCGCTCGCGATCCTGCCGGTGCTGGTGCTTCTCGTCCTGCTTGCGGTGTACGATGCGATCTCGGTCTACAAGACAAAGCACATGATAACGCTCGCGGAAGGCGTCCTTGAGATGAAGACCCCTATTCTGGTGGTCGTCCCGAAGAGGAGGGACTACTCGTTCCGCAAAGAAGGTCTTGATATTGGAAAGGATAAAGGAGAGCGGGGTGCGTTCGTCATGGGAATGGGAGATCTGATCATGCCTTCCATCCTCGTGGCCTCCTCGTATATCTTCGTCGCCGCGCCGCCGGTCATCTGGGTGCTCTCCCTCCCCACCCTCGGCGCGATGGCAGGATCGCTTGCGGGCCTTGCGGTGCTGCTCTTCTTCGTCAACCAGGGAAAACCTCAGGCAGGTCTTCCCCCGCTGAACGGGGGAGCCATCGCCGGTTTTATTCTTGGATGTATTCTGGCGGGGACACTGGCCGGATGCTTCGGTGTGTGAGCAGGGCTTCGACCGCCTCCTCTATCCCCTCTCCGGTCACGGTGGACATGACCGGGTATCCGTCAACCTTCAGGATATCGGCCTTGTTCACGACGGCAATAACCGGCACGTCCACCATCCCGCTGACTTCATCGAGGAGCGCCTTCTGGTCTTCGATCGAGTAGCCGCACTGTTCGCTCGCGTCCAGCACGAAGAGAACGGCGTCGGCGACGTTCACAAGAGCGCTCACCGCCTGCTGTTCGATCTGGTTCCGCTCGGCGGCGGGCCGCTCGAGCACCCCGGGGGTATCGATGAGTTGCATCCGGTCCCGGGTCCCGAGTATGCGGTGGCCGACGATGATCCCCTTCGTGGTGAAGGGGTATGCGGCGATCTCGGGCTCTGCGGAGGAGACGAGCCTGATGAACGAGGATTTTCCCACGTTCGGGTATCCGGCGACGACGACCGTGAACTCTTCCTCGGTGACGTGGGGAATCTTCCGGAGGATGTTCCTCGCTTCATTGAGGAACAGCAGGTCGTCCTCTACCTGATGGACGATCGAGGCGATCCGCGCAACCGCCTGCCTTCTGACCTGGCCCGTATCGAGAGCGGGACGCATGGCGCGTGCATGCTGGGTTCCGACGGTGCGCACCTGTTCCCCCGCCCATGTAACGGCGCCGAGTGACTTCTTCAGATGATCGACGCTGAAGAGAATATCCGCGATATCGCGATAGAAGGGGGGGAGACGGTCGAAGGTTGGGAACGATCTGACAACGGTATCGAGTTTGTCGTGGACAGCACTTGCTACCGATCTGACAAACTCTTCGTTCGCCTTGTCTTTATTTGTCTTCAGTTTCTTTCTTGCCGCTGCCCGGCGGAAACTGCGGTCGAGTATCTCTTCCGCAGTGGGTACGGTCGGTATTGTTTCAAACTCCACGCAATGCACAACCTAATGTATTTAATTACGTAATATAACTGATAATTATGGATTTGTCCCTCATTCAGAAAGATATCCTGATAACTCTTATTACTCTATATCATCAGTCGTCTCACTCTATAAAAGGTGAGGAGATCGCGGAGGTTCTCAAGCGAAACCCCGGGACTGTCCGCAACCAGATGCAGGCGTTAAAAGCGCTCGGCCTCGTCGAAGGAGTGCCGGGGCCAAAGGGTGGGTATACCCCAACCGCCATGGCGTACCGGGAACTCAACCTCGTTGACTACGAGCACCAGTCGGATGTTCCTATCGCTCGCGGCGGGGAGACGGTGACGGGGAGTGCGGGTTGCCGAGCTCGATTTTACAACGCTCTGCCACCCTGACCTCTGCCACGCGGTCGTGAAGATCATCGGGAGCGTGAAACACTTCAAGGTCGGCGACCTCATCACCATCGGGCCGACGCCCGTCAATAAGCTGCTCGTCCGGGGAGAAGTATACGGTATGGATGAGAACCTCCCGGCGCTTCTGATCAGCATCTCCGAGATGATCTCTCTTCCAAAGCAGCCTATCAAGACATTCATGAGCGCCCCGCTGCTCACCCTCTCTCACGACGACACGTTCCGGGATGCGGTGCGCCTCTTCAGCGCACACCGTATCCACGGGGCCCCGGTCATGAACGATGCCGAGCTCGTGGGCATCGTTACGATAAGCGATATCATCCGGGGACTCGACGAGGGGATGACGATGGATACCGGCGTGACGGCGGTGATGACGACCGATGTGGTGAAGGCGCCGTCGAACATCCGGATATTCGAACTGGTCGGTCGGTTCAAAGAACGGGAGATCGGACGGCTGATTGTCATGGAAGACGGCAAGCCCGTGGGTATCGTTACACAGTCCGACATCATCCGGGTGTTTCCCTCACTTTGATACCCTCTCCCTCGGGAAATTCGCCCGTGAACCCCGCTGACGACGGATAAGTATTTATATGAGTATTCATATGTTGGTTCTGTAAACCGAGTCTCTGGGACAGAGTACATTTCCGAGAGCTCGAGCGAAAAGGGGGATATGAGATCATGACTGATTTACCACTGGCACCTGTTGGCAGAATCGTAAAGAAATCCGGCGCTGAACGCGTCAGCTCCGATGCAAACGAAGAACTCGCAAAACTGATGGAGGCCTATGCCTCGAAGATCGCAAAAGAGGCGATCAAGCTTGCCGGGCATGCGGGGAGGAAGACGGTCAAGGCGACTGACGTCCGGATGGCCGCCGAGACTGTAAAATAATAATCCCAATTCTTTCTTCATTTACAGATTCCGGCATTTTGGAACAGTTTATATAGTACAACATACCCATCTTGGGTATGAGCAAAACCTTCTGCCGTGTCTTAGCCAAAAAGAGAGTGATGAGCAATGATGGAATGCTCATCGGCACCATCAAGAATATCATGGTGGACATCGGGACTGGTCAGGTTGTGGATCTTATCGTCAAACCGGACGACTCTTTCAAGACTGACGGTTACCGGATGGACGGCGACAAGATGTTCGTCCCCTTCGAGGCCGTAAAAGATATTAAGGATTATATCGTGGTCGATCGCTATCTGCTGAAGAAATCGGCGTAATACTTTTTTACCGCTTCGACAAATCCGTCACCGTATTTCTCTTCCGAGACGAAGTCGGCGGCCGCGCGGGTCATCTCTGTGGAGTTTGCAACGGCAACGCCGACACCTGCTGCCCGGATCATCTCGATATCGTTCTCCGAGTCTCCGACGGCCATGATCTCGGCCGGGGATATTCCCATCAGATCGGCAAGTTCGCGAAGAGCGGTGCCCTTGTTCACGCCGAGAACCTGGAGGTGAACGGCAAATCCGGTGTCGAGAACCCGTACCGGGAAGGCGTGGTCGCGGATCACCCGCCGGGCCTCGTCGACGTCGACGTTCCGCGCAAAGGCGACATCGGCGAACCGGTAGTCGGGGCTGTAGAGTTCAAGGTCTGTACCCTTCGCTGAAAAATGAGCCTGCAGGATGGAGAGAGCATCCCGGCATACCGTCTGGTCGCCGGCGACCTGGAGGGTGCCGTCGAAGTAGCGGCGGTATACCCCTCCGTTCTCACCGATGATGGTGCCGTTCGTCCCTATCATCTTGCAGAGCCCGTCCATGAGGCAGACGGTGTTGCCGCTCGCTATGACCACGTCGACTCCGCCGTCGACGAGGGTGCGGATACATTCGATGGCTGCGGTGTTGATCCGCCGGCGCGAGTCGGTGATAGTGCCGTCAACGTCAGTGACGAGCGCTTTTAGCACGGTTTGATCCCTGCCATCTCGACCATGAACGCAGCCTCTCCTTCGGGAAGGTTCGGGCTGTCTACGAGACGGGCGACGCGTTTGCCCGCTTTGCTCTTCCGGAGATAGAGCCGGAACGTTGCGGTATGTCCGACAATATTGCCGCCGATGGGCTTTGTCGGGTCGCCGAAGAGCACGGCGGGATTCGACATGACCTGGTTTGTCACGAGCCCGACGGCATTGTGTTCGTCGATCAGCTTGAGAAGGTCGTGCATGTGCCGGTTCAGCTTCTGCTGCCGTGCAGCAAGTGTTCCCCTGCCGGCATACTCCGACCGGAAGAGCGACGTCAACGAATCGATGATGAAGAGCCGCACCGGACGATCGGATGTGCGCAGTTCGTTTGCAAGCTCCCGTGCGGATTCGATCAGCAGCATCTGGTGGTCGGAACTGTGCGCCCGTGCCACATGAATCCTGCTGAGCACTTCATCGAGCGTGCCGAGATCGGCATCGACATCGAGGCCGTTCAACATCTGCTCGATACGCTCCGGTCGGAACGTATTCTCGGTATCGATGTAGACGGCGCTTCCGTTGAGGCCGCCGAGGTCGACAGGGAGCTGGACGTTGACCGCGAGCTGATGGACGAGCTGACTCTTTCCGGAACCGAACTCGCCGTATACCTCCGTGATCGCCTGGGTTTCAAGGCCGCCCCCCACCAGTGCGTCGAATTCGGGAACAAGGGTGCTGAGTTTCCGGACATCTTTGCGCTTGTCGAGGATGTCGCGTCCCGTCTTGAACGTGCCGATATCGGCCATCTTCCGGGCTGCCTGGATCAGTTTCTTTGCGGTCGACTCCCCTATCTCGGCAGCCTCCGCAAGGTCGGAGGTGGTTGCCGTAGCGATCCCCTCGACGGTTCCGTATCCTGCTTCGCGAAGTTTTTCGGCAATAGTGGGTCCGACACCCGGTAAATCTTCCAGATCAATCTCTGTCATATGATTCCTCACTTGATCTCTTGTGTAGTCCTTCTGCTGTGCTACGTATACTATTTGTAGGGAACCATAAAGGTCGATGGCCTTGCGGGGTGAAAGTGAAAAATTCCCGTACCCGGGTTACGGGATCAGCCGCTCCGCCCGGTCTGCAAGACCCTTCAGATCCGGTGTGACGGGCTCGTACTCCCGGACGGTGATCCGTTTGCGGTGAAGAGCGCCCCTGACTCGGACATCGAAGCCGACGGGGAGCGGCAGATCAAGGAGGTAACACCCGTCGGCGGTATCGAGACAGAGACCGAGGTCTGTCCGGATGACCGTCCCGGTAAGATCGATCTCCTCTTCCGTGCCGCTCCGGATAAGAAACGCGCTCCCCCTGCCGAGGCTGAGTTCGAGGCCCCCGTATCGGCCGGGGCGTGCGGCCACGTTGAAGACCTCAAGAGCGTCTCCGGGAACCAGGTGCGCCTGCGCCTCCTCTCCCCAGAGGACGAGGGCGATCTCGCCGGTCGCGTCGGCGACGACCAGGTTTCGCACCCAGGACCGCCTGCCGTCCCGCGTGGTGAAACTGCGTGGAGGCTGGATGGTTACAATGCGCCCGGTCACTGAGTAGATTCCCCCGTCCCGCACCTCTGCTATGGGAGTGGTCGGGACGTCGATCTCGGCGGTATCCGCCGTCACGGTTGCGGACTCGCCGAGGCTGTACTCCACGCCCTGCTCTCCTGTCTTTACCGTTGCCCCGGCGATCCTGACCGCGGTGCCCGGTTCGAACCCTTCGAGGAGAGAGGGTACCCAGGCGACAAGGCGGCCGACGCCGGCGGCGTCCCCGATCACCGCCTCGACCATCTCGCCGGGTGTGCCGTCGCGCCGGGTGAACGTCCGCAGGGGTTTTACAGCGATCAGTTTGACCAGCAGGTCTTCGCTCTGGGAGGATGTCCGCATCTCTGCTCCGCCCGCCGTCCCGGTGCAGGTTATCTCGCAGGCAGCCTTCTGTAGTGCGGTAGCGTGGACCTCCGCGGGTGCCCCCCCCTTCGGCCGCCCGAGGATCTCGAGGACGTCGCCGATCTCGATCTCGCCCGCAGCTTCGGCTTTTTCATCCCAGAGGACGACGCGAGCCCTTCCGGTCTCGTCACCGACGATCAGATTAGCGACGAGACCTTTGGTGCCGTCCGGCCGCTCGAACTCGCGGGGTTTCCCGAGAGAGAGCACCTTTCCAAAGAAACAGACGAGGCTCGACTCCGGTGCGAGCCCCTGGATCCTGACGTGGGCGCGGCCCATATCCCGGACGACGAGCATGGCGGCGGTCTGCTCGTCCAGAAGATCGCCGGACGCGCCTATCCGCTCCTCTACCTGCTGTTCGAACGCTTTGCGACTGATGAGATCGTCAACCAGGAGGTAGTGGAACTGCATGCGGCTCGTCTCCTGACTACTGCTGCCACGCCGGCCGCTGCATCGGTGCCGTCAGGTCGTCGATAGATTCCGCCCGGCGCATGAGTGTCGCATCCTCTCCCCGGACGATCACTTCCGCAGAGCGCGGTCTGCTGTTGTACTGCGACGACATGGCAAATCCGTACGCCCCCGTATCGAGGACGGCGATGAGATCGCCTGCGGCGAGGGTGGGCAGCATCCGGTCTTTGGCGAGGATATCGCCGGTCTCGCAGATCGGGCCTGCGATGGTATACTCCTGCTCTAGAGGGGCGTCCGCTTTATTCGCTGCAACGACCGTATGGTAGGAGTCGTACATGACCGGCCGCACCAGCAGGTTGAACCCGGCATCGACGTTCGCGAAGGTCTTGTGCGCCTCTTTGACGGAGTTTACCCGGGTTACGAGGATCGTGGAGTCGGCGACGAGCGATCTCCCCGGCTCGACCCAGAGTTCGGGCTCTATACCGATCTTCCGGATCCCTGCAAGGAAGATCGGCATGACGGCGCCCGCATAGTCCTCTGGTGTCGGTGCGCGGTCGGTCTCGCGCCGGTAGGGGATGCCGAGCCCTCCCCCGATATCGATGAACTGCAGGGTTACTCCCATCTTTGAGAGTTCCCCGGCGAGCTCGATAACGACCTCCATCTCGCGCGCGAAGGGTTCGACCTCAAGGATCTGGGAGCCGATGTGGCAGTGGATGCCGACGGGCTCGACGTTGCTGCAGGCGAGCGCTTCGCGGTAGGCGTCGAGGATCTGCCCTGCCGGGATGCCGAACTTGCTGGTTGCAAGACCCGTTGCAATCTTCGGGTGAGTGGGGACCTCGAGCGCCGGGTTGACCCGGAAGGCGATCTCGACGGTCTTCCCTGCAGCCTCTGCCGCAGCGTTCAGCTGCCGGAGTTCGTCGAACGAGTCGACCGAGACCCGTATGCCCTCTTTTACCGCGAGGGCGAGATCGGCGGCGCTCTTTGAGCTCCCGTTGAAGAGGAGGAGCCCGGGTTTCATCCCGGCTGAGAGAGCGAGGTGCAGTTCGCCCGCGGAGAAGACGTCGGCACCGGCGTTCAGCCCGGCGAGGATACGGAAGACTGCGAGGTTGCCGTTCGCCTTTGCCGCGTAGAGCACCTGGACTTTGTCGTAGTACCCGCCGAGCGCCTCTGCAAGACGCTGATAGTTCTCCCGGATCCGGTCTTCGTCGGTGACGTAGAGCGGCGTGCCGTACTGCTCCGCGAGCTCTACCGTATCGTGGCTGCCGATGACGAGGTGGCCGCCCCTGACGGTGAGGTGGGACGGGAGTATCATAGATTCATCTCCCGCATCCGCCCGACCGCTTCTTCTATCCGCTCCACGGACCGGGTGATGGCGAACCTGACGTAGCCGTCGCCGTGGGTGCCGAACCCGACGCCGGGTGTCGCTACGATGCCCGCCTGATCGAGGAGCCGTGCGGCGAATTTCATGCTGTCGTCGACGGCCATCCAGACATAGAACGTCGCTTTCGGCGACGAGACCTCAAAGCCCATCTCCGAGAGGCCTTTCACGAGGACGTCCCTCCGTTCCTCGTATATCTCGCACGCGTTTTTAACGCAGTCCTGCGGCCCGGTGAGGGCGGTGATCCCTGCGTGCTGGATGGCATCGAAAGCACCCGAGTCGATGTTGGTCTTCACCCGACCGAGACCGGCGATGATCTCGGGGTTCCCGCAGGCCATCCCTATACGCCATCCGGTCATGTTGTAGGTCTTTGAGAGCGAGTGCATCTCGATACCGACCTCCATGGCGCCGTCGACTTCGAGGAACGAGGGGGCGGTGTAGCCGTCGAAGGTTATCTCGGAGTAGGCGTTGTCGTGGACGACGACGATCCCGTTGTCGCGGGCGAAGTCGACGACCTCCGCAAAGAAGGACTTCGGTGCTATTGCCGCCGTCGGATTGTTCGGGTAGTTGATGAACATCAGTTTCGCCTGTGCGACGACGTCTGCCGGGATATCGTCAAGCACCGGGAGGAAACCGTTCTCGGCGGCGAGCGGCATCTCGTAAATCTTCCCCTCGGCAAAGAGGGTGGAGGTCTTGTAGACCGGGTAGCCGGGATCTGCGGCGAGCACGTAGTCCCCGGGGTTGACGAATGCTTCGGGCACATGGGCTATTCCCTCTTTGGAGCCGATGAGTGCGAGTACTTCGGTCTTCGGGGCAAGGTCGACCCCGAATCTGCCGGCGTACCACGCTGCCACGGCCTCCCGGTAGGCGAGCATACCGGTATAGGACGGATAGTGGTGGTTCTTTGGATCGCGCGCCGCCGTGCAGAGCGCATCGACGATATGCGCCGGTGTCGGGAGGTCGGGGTCTCCGACACCGAGGTCGATAACGTCGACACCCTGGCGGATCTTTTCTCCTTTGAGCTCGTCGATGCGTGCGAAAAGGTAGGGTGGAAGGTGATCCATACGTTGCGAGTACATTATCAGATCATTGCACACGAATCCCTATGTAAGTTTTGTACGGTTTTGATTGCATTTCAAAGAGTGGCGGGGCGGAATGATTCTTCTTTTCTCCCCCGCCCCGCCGCATGGGATCGGAGGGTCCGCTCAGTACCCGTGGTACCGCCGGCGCTGGAGTTCCCGATATGCGGTCAGGGCGATGTCCCGGGAAGGCTGCCCGCTGCGGTCGGCAGCGCGACGAATTTAAATACGGACGATGAAAGAGATTGAATATATGGCTCCCCCCGAGTATGTGGTGGTCTTCTGCACGGCTCCGGTGGCCGATGCGAAGGCGATTGCAGAGGCACTGGTCGACGCACGGTTGGCGGCATGCGTGAATATCACCGAGGTCGATTCGTGCTTCCGGTGGAAAGGAGACGTCTGCAACGAGCCCGAGCAGCTCCTCATCATCAAGACCCGCTACGATCTGATCGATCCGCTGATAGCCCGGATTCGCGGGATGCACAGTTATGAGCTCCCGGAGATCATCGCTCTCCCCATCGTGGGCGGGTATGCCCCGTATCTCGACTGGATAGGAGAGGAGGCGGGCTGATGGATCTCTCCTGCTTTACCGGCATTCAGGTGAAAGGGGATACGGCGGCGGAGATCCACGACGATGTCATCGTCGAGGATCACTTCCGCCTCTTCTTCAACGGCCGGTACCTCACGACGCTGGTTGCAAGCCCCGACCGTCTCGAGGACCTCGGTGCGGGCTTTATCATCTGCGAGGGGCTCTCCGATGAGATAGGTTCGATGAACGTCACCGGGAACGATATCTACGTCTCCGCCGTCCCGAGAAAGGATATCAACCTCGAGATCGAATCATCAGGTGGATTCCGGGTCATGGGTGAGGCGAAGACGGTCGAATCGTCGATCGAGATAACCCCGGACAGTATCCATGCGGTGACGGGAGCGATCGAGTCCGAGACCTGGCGGCGCACGGGCGGCGTCCACTGTTCGGTGCTCTTCTGCGGAGGCGACCTGATCACCCGCGCATGTGACGTCGGGCGGCACAATACCCTCGACAAGGTGGTCGGCTATGCCGCGCGGGGCGGGCTTGACCGGTCGCAGTGCATCGTCGGCTGTACCGGGAGGCAGCCCGCGGGGATGGTGGCGAAGGTTGCGAACGCCGGCATTCCCATCATCGTCTCCCGTGCTGCATCCACCGACCGGGGGATCCGGGCTGCAGACCGGGCGGGTATCACGCTCATCTGCTTCTCGCGGGGTGATCGCTTCACCATCTATACGCACCCAGAAAGGGTGCCGGACGTCCTCGAACGAATGAGAAAGGTGGTTATATGACGGAAGAGAATGTAGCCGGGAAGACGGCACTGATCCTGCTCGGGTGCCCGCAGGTGCCGGTACAGACGAGCGTTGCCCTGTACTGCGCATACCTGCTGAAGCAGAACGGCATCCGCCCGATCATTGCGGGGACGACTGCGGCGCGGAAACTTCTGGAGGTTGCCGACCCGGAGCGGCACTACGCAGAGACGCTCGAGGATCTCGACACGGTCATCGGCGAGTTTGCGGAGAAGAAGCGGGACGTCGACTACTGCTTCGTCTTCGCCCACAACGACTCCGGCATCGCCTACGCCGGCACCATGGCGTACCTGTCACGGGCGCGGCTCTACGTCCTGCTCTTCGGAGAGCACCCGGAGGAGGTCGCTACGGCAATCACATTCCCCTGCGAACAGGTGACGGCAAAAGCTGTTCACAACCCTATGCCGATGAAGAGAAAGATCGATGAGGTGATACGATGGGTGGCTGCCTCGAAGCAATGAAACCCGATATACTCCTTTCGCGCTGCTCGTTTATGGAGGCGCGGGAGTACGTCAAGAAGAATATCAGAGAATACTATGAAGTGGAGCCGGGCTACAAGATCTTCGACATCCACCTGATCGGTGTTCCACCGCTGCTCGTCGGTATCGACGGAGACGATGTCATCTTCCCGTATACCAAGCCCTGCCACGGAACCTTTGTCGTGAAGGTCCCCGGCGGAGATGAGATCGCCAGGCTGCGTGCCCGGCGACGATAACCCGCTTTTTCACCGGTGGCACCGGCCACCCATAGAGCAATGAGGGTCTATGGAAGAATACTTTTTACGAGATCTGCAACCGATAGATTCCGGAACGACGGCCATCAGAGTCAGCGATCTCTCTAATACTCGTGACGGGAGACGCGTCCTTGATGCCGTCTCGTGCGTGGGCGGCGGCTGATGGTGGTCTTTCCGGAAGACGGAAGTATAAATGATGTGACACGTGTACAGGTACAGGCAGTTCCCTCCCGGCAGTATCCCGCGTATACGCTGCAATTTCTCTCCGCATCGCGCGCATCGGGCTCCGAAAACGCGAGATGACGGCTCGGAACGGCTTTGCGCGGGAGAACGCCGGGGAACATCCTGAATGTTCACACCGGTGGTGGCTTTGGCCGCCCCGGGAGCGGGGAGTGGCGATCTCTGTCCTCTCCGTGCGTAGATAAACTCGTATATCGCAAAACCGGTTAATAGCACCTGGTTTGCAGGGTGAAAGCATGGACGATATGGTGAAGGTACTTCTGATCGAAGATGATCCCGCGGACGCCCGGTATATTCGGGAGAAACTCTGTGAAAGGGGCAGCCGGTTTGAGGTGGTGGAGTCTGGCAGGCTCGCGGCCGGACTTGCCGCGCTCTCCCGCGATGCGTTCGATCTTGTCCTGCTCGACCTGATGCTCCCGGACAGCGGAGGGGTTGAGACGTTTCTTTTGCTTCGGAACCATGCTCCGGATATCCCGGTCATCGTTCTGTCAGGCCACGACGATGCGAATCTCGCCGCCCACACCGTGCAGAGCGGGGTTCTCGACTGCCTGGTAAAAGAGAGGATCGAGCCTGAGTTCCTGACCCGCTTTCTCCGGTATGCGCGGGAGCGGAAGCGACTCGAAGATACAGTGCGGCATCTGGAAGCGCAGCATCGGCACTACCTCGATACCCTGCACGAAGGTGTCATCGCGATCGATCTTCGGGGCGGGATCACGTATCTCAATCCCCGCATGGCAGAGTTCCTCGGTTATGCCCCGGGAGATCTCGTCGGCAGCCCGGTCGCGGCGCTCGGTGAATGCCTCCGGAGTCTGAACGACAGGGAGAGCGGGATGTTCGAGGCGCCGCTGCTCCGCGGTGACGGATCTTCCGTCTGTGTGCGCATCACCACATCTCCGGTCACCGATCTTACCGGGAAACGCCTCGGTACCCGTGCTGCTGTCTTCGAGATACCCGCCCGGAGCGGTGCCAAAGAGGTGCTCCGGGGGGGCGAAGAGCAGTATCGTCTTCTGGTGGACGGCCTGAACGAGGGGATCTGGGTCATCGACGAGGCGGCAACGACGACGTTCGTCAATCCGCGGATGGTCGAGATACTTGGCTATCCAGAGCGCGCGATTATCGGGAGATCCGCTTTTGATTTTGTCGACGAGGCCAGCCGCCCGGTTATAGCCGGGTCCCTGCGCCGCCGCAGAGCGGGCCACCGGGAGCAGTACGAATGCACCCTTATCAGGAGCGACGGAGCCCGGCGGACGGCTCTCATCACGGCAGCACCGCTGTTCGATGGCGACGGCCTTTTCCGGGGCTCTATTGCCGGGGTCACCGACATCACCGAACGCAAGAACGCCGAACAGCAGATGCGGGGTATGGAGAAGGCCATCGCCTCCTCCGTCAGTCCCATCGCGTTTGCCGATCTCGACGGGAACCTGACCTACGTCAATCCGGCGTTTCTCGAGCTCTGGGGATACGCCTCGCCGGACGAGGTGGTCGGAAGGGCGCTCTCTTCCTTCTGGGAGGATGCATCCGAGGCGGAAGAGGTCTCGGAAGCCGTCTGGGGCGAGGGGCAGTGGACGGGCGAGCTCGTTGGGAGGCGGCGGGACGGCTCGATCTTCGATGCGCAGATCTCGTCGAACACCGTAACCGACGACTTCGGAGAGCCTATTATCATCATGGTCTCGCTGATCGATATCTCCGAGCGGAAACGTGCCGAGCGAGAGATCCTCACGCGGAACAAACAACTCATGGTCTTAAACCGGATCATCGGCTCGTCCGCATCGTCGCTTTCGCTCTCCGAACTCCTCGAGACCGGGATGCGGCGTACGCTCGAATTGATGGAGTTTGACATCGGCATCGTTTATATGCTCGATGCCGAACGAAAGCGGGGACTTCTCCAGTATCAGGAGAACATCCCCGCCTCCGCCCTCTCCCGGCACCGGATCGTCAAGGTGCATCACTGGCCGTTCAACTTTATCTTCATCGCAGGCCAGGCACGGTATATCGAGAGCAGCAAGGGTCTCAGTTCCATCGAGTCGGCGATCCTCGAGGATCTCGGGGCCGTATCGCTTGCCTGTATCCCGCTCGTCGCCGAATCCGTTGTTGTCGGAGCACTCTATCTCGGGAGCAAGACCGAACCTGCATTGTCGCCGGAAGAGAAGACGCTGCTTGAGGCGATAGGAAAGGAGATCGGTTCCGGCATCCTGAAGGGGATGCTCCATAAGCGTCTCGAGGCCGCGAACCGCGAGGCGAACCTCTACCTCGATATCATGACCCACGATATCAGGAACGCTGAGAACGTCTCCACGCTGTACGCCGATCTTCTCATCGATATGCTCGAGGGCGAGGCCGCGCTGTACGCGAAGAAACTTCAGGGGAGCATCAGAAAGAGTATCGGGATCCTGCGGAGCGTCTCCACGATCCGCCGGATTCACCAGACCACGGCTGAGCTCCAGCCCGTCGACCTCGACCGGGTGATCCGTGAAGAGCGTCTGGCCTTCCCCGGCGTTTCGATAGCCTATGAAGGATTACCCCGGGAGGTCTGGGCCGACGACCTCATCGCCGAGGTCTTCGGAAACCTGATCGGAAACAGCATCAAGTTCGGCGGGTCGGACGTCAAGATCGCCGTCCGCGTCGATGAGTACGATGGGGAGAGTCTGCTCGTCTCGATTGAGGATACCGGCCCGGGAGTGCCTGATGCGGTCAAAGAGACGATATTCCACCGATTTGAACGGGGGAGAAGTCATGGCAGCGGTGAAGGGCTCGGTCTCTATATTGCAAAGACACTCATCGAGCGTTACGGTGGGAAGGTCTGGGTCGACGACAGAGTGGAGGAACGGCCCGACCTCGGAGCAGCCTTCCGGTTCACCCTGCAGGAGGTCATGCCTGCGGGTGACGATGAGACGGTGGACGATCCGTGCCCGCCTGAGGACGAGGAGTAGCGGCCAGAGGCTCCCCTGCTTCTCCGGTTCCCCAATCCCCCGGCAAAATGGGCGCGCAGGAAGAACTTCTCCTGTGAGACGAGATCCTCGGGCTTACCGGCGGGGTGGCGCAAAAGCACCTCTCTACGCGCTCGATCCAGTGGTACTGGATTTTTCCAATCCGATAAGGCTTATTAGTCCCTGCTAAATACTTTCTTTCCGAGCTGGTTCAGTGAGGATGAGTGGAGTCGGCCGAAGCGCACGCGAGCCCACCGGGCATCTCTCTGAAGGTTGCCGCGGCCCTGTTTTTTCCGTGACTATCCCGACAGAGAGAACAGGAGCAGAAGGGTCCGGGGGGGATATCTAGAGCATGCAACGACTGGAGAAGGAGATCGAGGCTGCCCGGCGATGCCTTGACGATCTCGACCGGCAGGCCTGCATCTACCCGGAGCGGCCGGGTCTGCTGCTCGATATGATACACCATCTCTCCGCAGCGTTGAAGGAACTGTATCGCGAGCGGGAAGACCTGATGGCGGCAGGTGCGGATGCCGTCAGGGGAGAGAGGTATGCGGCTGATCTCTTCCCCCTCACCTCCGATGCGTGCCTCATAACCGATCCCGACGGCAGCATCCGGGAAGCAAACCCTGCGGCAGCAATCCTGCTCGGGTCTGCGCCCGGTGCGCTGATAGGCGAGCAGATCCGCCATTTCTTTCCCCCAGTGGATGCTGCATCGCTCGTTGCGCGGCATCGCCGGGTTCTGGCAGGCGAGGCTGTGCCTGCATGGGAACTCGATCTTCGGCAGGGGAGCGGCGGCCTGGCCGTCCTCGCAACAGTTACTCTCTGCGGTGACGGCCGTGGATCTCCGGTCCGCCTGATCTGGCTCTTTCGGGATATCACCGGGGCGAAGGATCGCGATGCCGAACTCCGGATCAGAGATGCGGCTCTCGAAGCATCTACGGGTGCGGTGGTGATCGCCGGCGTTGACGGCAGGGTCATCTACGCAAACCGGGCGGCGTGCACGATCTGCGGATGCCTCCGTCCGGAGGATATTATCGGAGAGCGGATCTCCCGGTTCCTTGGAGACGGCGATTGTACCGCGGCATTTCGGGATGGTCTCCTCCGGGATGGTATGTGGCAGGGGGAGGTAACCGGCCGGAGGCGGGACGGTTCGGAGTATATTCTGCAGTTATCGGCCAAGGTTGTCACCGGTGAGGCCGACACTCCCTCATATCTCGTCGTTTCCTGCACGGATGCCGCCGGAGAGCGGAATGCCCGGGCACGCCTCTGCTCCTCCGGGAACCTCTGCCGGGCACTTCTTGAGATCTCGGGATCTGCGATGCTGATCGTCGAGGAGGACGGTACGATCGCTGCAGCGAATGCAGAGTGCGAGCGCCGCTTCGGCTTTGCCCGGCGCGACCTTGAGGGCTGCATACTCTGGAAACGTCTCTTCTCCGGGAGTAACCGGGACGTTATCTGCGAATACCTTCGGCTTTGCAGGGAAAATCCCGCATACGCTCCGCGGAACTACTCCGTCCCGCTCATCGACGTCGAGGGACCTGCCGTGACGTCGTCCTCTCCGTAGCGGCGATACCGGGGATGCAGCGCTACATCGTCTCGCTGGTTGATACGACCGAGACGAGGCGGCTCGAGGCGGCGCTGAAGGCAAGCGAGGAGAAGTTTCGGGAGATCGTCCAGCGCAGTTTCGACGTGCTCTTCACCTGCAACGGGGCATGCGTGCTGACCTACGTCTCGCCGGCGATCGAGCGGATCACCGGGTACACCCCGGAAGACCTGATCGGGCACTCTTTCGAAGAGCTCGATCATGCCCTCCTCGAAGAGGAGCCTCGAGGATGCAGAGAGGACTCTCAAGCGCGGGCTGCCGGTCGAAGGTCTCGCCCTCACGATCGTCCGAAGGGATGGCATGCCCTGCGTCATCGAGATCAATGCCTCTCCCACCGGCAGCGGGGGGGTGATGGCCGGCGTTCAGGGTATCTGCAGGGATATCACGGATCGCATGCGTGCGGAGGCGGAACTCAAGATCAAGGAGATGGCCATAGCATCCTCCGTCAGCGCCATCCTGCTCCTCGACCTCGAAGGGGTGGTCGAATATGTCAACCCGGCATTCTTACGCCTCTGGGGATACGATTCGGGAGACGAGGTGCTCGACCGGCCGGTAGTTACGTTCTGGCAGCCCGAGCAGAGGGTGGAACAGGTCTTCTCCGCGCTCCGGCGGGACGGCACCTGGGTTGGGGAGATAGCGGGACTCCGGAAGGACGGATCACCCTTCGATGCGCAGATGTCGGCGAATGTCGTGACCGACGAGTACGGAAACTCCCTCTGCTTCGTCGGGTATGTCGTCGATATCTCCGACCGCAAAAGGGTCGAAGAGGCGCTTCGCTCCCGTAATAAGCAACTCTATGCACTTAACCAGATCATCGGCGCCTCATCGCAGTCATCCTCGATTCAGGAGATTCTGGAGAGCGCCCTTGCAAAGACGATGGATCTGCTCGGCTTTGATGTCGGTATCGCCTACCTCACGGATGAAGATCGAAAGAAGGGGTATGTCGCGTGCAGCCGGGGCGTCCCCGCGCCGTTCCTTGCGGCCAATCGCGTCATACGGATCCATCACTGGCCGTTCAACTACGTCTTCGTCGCCGGCCAGCCTCGGTACCTCATGAAGGAGGCGAGACTTGACCCCGGTTCGACGGAACGGGTGCTGCTGCGGGAGCTCGGGGTTTCGTCGCTCGCCTGTATCCCCCTCGTTGCAGAGTCGGTGATCGTGGGGGGACTCTACATCGGCAGCAGGTGTGGGGAAGCACTGCCGCGGGAAAAAAGGATCCTCCTCGAGACTATCGGGCGTGAGGTGGGCTCCGGAATCCTGAAAGGGGTGCTCCATAAGCGTCTCGAGGCCGCGAACCGAGAGGCGAACCTCTACCTCGACATCATGACCCACGATATCAGGAACGCCGGGAACGTCGCCAGCCTGTACTGCGATATCCTGAGCGATGCGCTCGAAGGGGAGATGGGGCTCTACGTGAAGAGGCTGCGGGGGAGCATCAGCAAGAGTATCGGAATTTTAGCCAACGTCTCGACGATCCGCCGTCTCCATCAGGAGGAAGTCGATGTAAAGCCGGTGCATCTCGACTCCGTCATCAGAGAGGAGTTGAGCCAGTTTCCCGATCTGCGGTTCGTCTACGAGGGCTCTTCGGTCTATGTCGAGGCGGACGATCTCCTGCCGGAGGTCTTCACCAATCTGATCGGCAATAGCGTCAAGTTCGGAGGGCAGGATGTTGAGGTTCGTATCCTGGTGGAGGAGGAGGACGAGAACGTCCTCGTCACGATCGAGGATACCGGCCCGGGGATACAGGACGATCTGAAACAATCCATCTTCCATCGATTCGAGCGCGGGAAGAATCCGGCGAGCGGTGAGGGTCTCGGCCTCTATATCTCCCGGATGCTCATCGAGCGGTACGGTGGGAGAATCCTCGTCCGGGATCGGGTGGAGAAGCAGCCCGAAGCGGGGGCGGCATTCTATTTCTCTCTGCGAAAAGCGGGTATGCCCGACGGAGAGGGGCCGTTTGTCGGACAATACGATTTAATCTCAAAAGATTTATAAATTCTAGTCGCTTTATTGATTTCGTGAGCATTCCCTTCGTTAATATTGTCAAGTTCATCGTCGCGATAGCCGTATGCCAGGCTGCCGGCCTCATCGGGACGATATTCACCATTCCGGCGATTCCGACATGGTATGCCGCACTTGAGAAACCCGCCCTCACGCCGCCGTCGTTCCTCTTCGGTCCGGTCTGGACGGTTCTCTTCTTCCTGATGGGTATCGCGCTCTACCTGGTCTGGCTGCGGGGATGGGAGCGAAAAGACGTGAAGCTCGCAGTCTCGATTTTCGGTATCCAGCTCGTCCTCAATGTCCTCTGGTCGTACTTCTTCTTCGGACTTCAGATGCCCTTCTTTGCCCTGATCGAGATCATCATCCTCTGGGTTGCGATCGCATTCTCGATATGGAGTTTTGCCAAGGTCTCCGTACCTGCGGCGCTTCTGCTCCTTCCCTATATTCTCTGGGTGAGTTTTGCCGCCTACCTTAACTACGGTATTTCCGTTCTCAACCCGTAGAGGCGGGGAGAGGGTCGCGGGTGGTTGCCCACCCGTTCATGATCTCCCGGCTCCTTCATGGCACACACTTCTCCGATCCCACCATACCGGGAACGCCACAGACCCTTTTGATCGCCCGATCACGACTCCTTACATATCGGCGGGTACCTCTGTGAAACCGTTGCAGCGCCTCTCCGGTGGAAGACGCATGGTGGGCGACCTCGGCGGTTATTCAACGGCATCCTGTATGTCCTGATACTCGGGTACGTCCGGCAGAATGAACGGAAAAATGCAGGGCGAAAGTGACGGTATGTCGGCACGACCTCGAACTCCGGGAGAAGAGAGTCTGCCTGGGGATCTTCCCCGACCGTCTCCGATCGGGGTCTTGAGGCCGGGGACGCCTCATTCCGTATCGATCTGCCGCCAGGTGTGGGCGAACCGCTGCAGTGCCGTGTAGTGCCCGAAGATGCCGAAGATGACGAGGAGCCAGCCGAGATAATTGAGGCCGAAGATGGCTCCTGGTATCATGATGGTCAGGATACCGGCGAGGATGATCAGAACCAGGCGGTCTGCCCTCCCGAGCAGCCCTCCGTAGTACCGGCCGACACCGACCGCCTGCGCCTGGGTTCCGAGGTACGACGACATCAGAACACCGGTCAGTGCGAAGACGCCGATCTGCCAGGATGCCGCACCCCCGGCGAAGATGCCGGTGATGATGAAGATATCGGCATATCGGTCGATGACGTGGTCGAGGAAATCGCCGCGGAGACCGGCTGTCCCGAGATCCCGGGCGAGGGCACCGTCGAGCGCATCGAAGAGGGCGTTGAGCCCGACCATCAGAACGCCGAGGGCGATGCCGCCTGCCCAGAACGCGGCGCCGGCAGCAGCCGAGAAGGCCAGGGATGCGACGGTATAAGTATTCGGAGTCAGCCCGAGCTTCTTTGATATCTTCACCATGGGCTGAAAGATGCCCTGCACCATCGGTCGAAACTGATCGAGCGTCATAAGCCGGTATCCAGATAGGGAGTCCAGTCGATGTTCCCGTAGGATGGTGGCAGTTTTCCTTTCATAAACTGCTCGATTTTATCCGCACACTCCTCTACCGACTGCTCCGTCGTATCGAGCTCGTAGATGGTATCTTCGGGGCGCTCTTCGAGCGTCTCTATCAGGATGACGTCGAGGGCTTCCGCTTCGGCGTTTTCACGGATCTTCTCGAGGCCGTAGCCCCGGGGTGAGAGCCGTGCGGCAAGAATATCCGGGCGGCACCGGAGCACGACGATCCGGTCGCACGGGAGGAAGTGGGCAAGGTGCCCTTCGACGATCCCGTCGACCGCGGGAAACTTCTCTGCCCAGCGTTCGACGTCGACGACGAGCGTGTCCCGCTCCCTATCTTCTTCGAGGATGTACTCTTCGATAGTCTCCCCGATCCGGACGACGTGGTGCCCGCGCCGCAGAAGTTCGTGGGCGATCGCTGATTTTCCCGTGCCGGGCGTCCCGGTGATGCCGACCATCATAGTGATCCTATCGCCTCGAGGAATCGATTGTTTTCCCAGTCGTCACCGATGCTGACGCGGATATAGTGATCGCCGAGCCCCGGGAAGCTCGTGCACGACCGGGCGAGCACACCCTTCGCCGCGAGGAGGTCGACGACCTCGTCACCCGTATGGGGGGCGACGTCCAGCATGACGAAGTTCGCGTCCGAGGGCAGAGCCGGAAACGGTGTCTCTGCAAGGAAACGCTTCCGCCACCGGCAGACGTGGTCGCAGGTTGCCGTGACATGCCCGCTATCGGCGAGCGCTCCGATCGCCGCTGCCGCCGAGACGGCGTTGAGTGCGAACGGTGTTGCCGCCCGCAGGTAGAACGGCTCGAACCACGCCGGCACGAAGGCATAGCCGACCCGGAGGCCGGCAAGCGAGAACATTTTGGACATCGTCCTGCCGAGGATGAGGTTATCGTATTCCTGCATGAGCGGCCGGTAATCTATCCCGGAGAAATCGACGTAGGCGTTGTCGAGGAAGAGCATGCCGTCGATCGCATCGAGGATCTCCCGCACCGCCGGAGGCGGCGTCACCGTTCCGGTCGGATTGTTCGGCGAGCAGAGGAACGCTAGTTTTGCGCCCCGGCAGGCATCGGTGAATGTGCTGGTATCCACTGAGAAGTCGGCGTTCCGGGGCACGTTCTGGACGACGGCGCCGTGCGCGCCGGCCGCAATGGCGTAAAAAGAGAAGGTGGGCGACGCAACGACCACCCGTTCGCCGGGCTCGACGATCGTCCTGATGACGGTCTCGATGACGCCGTCCATCCCGGAGCCGGTCACGAATCGGAAATCCCCGTGATAGCGGCGGAGTGCCTCACAGAGAGCGTCCATCCGCTCGTCAGGATACCGGTTTCCGCCCCGGAGGGCCGCATGAGCCGCCTCGATGGCGAGGGAAGAGGGGGGGCGGGGGTTTTCGTTGCTTGCGAGCCGGGCAATCCGGTCAAACCCGTGCTCCCGTGCGACCTCGTCCGCCTTTCTGGCGTACGAGTATCCCTGCCGGGAGAAGCGCGCCCTAATCAAGTGCTGCATTCAGGACTCCGATCACGCGGTCGATCTCGTCGTCGGTGATGACGAGCGGCGGGACCAGACGGAGGTTGCCGTCGGCGGCGCAGTTGACGAGGACACCTTCGGCCGCACACCGCTGCTGAACCTCCGGGCAGCGTTCGCCGACGGTGATACCGATCATCAGCCCGCGAACACGCGGGTTGTGGGAGCTGAGCCCCTGGCGGAACCGCTCGCCCCTCCGTGGGATATCCGCGAGGATCTCTTCGACGACACCGAGTGTGGCGAGCGCCGCGGCGCAGGCGAGCGGCCCGCCCGCAAAGGTGCTCCCGTGCTCGCTCTTCTGGAACTCGAGCCCCTCGCGGGCAACGAGCGCGCCGATGGGAAACCCGCTCGCAAGCCCCTTCGCAAGGGTGACGATGTCAGGCGTAACCCCGGTGTGCTGGATGCCGAGCCATTTTCCTGTCCTGCCGATACCGGTCTGGACCTCGTCGACGATCATCAGCGCGCCGGTATCGTCGCAGATCTCCCGGATGCCTTTAAAGAAACTGTCGGGCGGGATGATGACGCCGGCTTCGCCCTGGATCGGCTCGACGAAGATGCCCGCGGTGGTGCCGTCCACCGCCTCCATGACACCGTCGAGGTCGCCGTACTCGACGAAGGTGCAGGCCGGTTCGAGCGGCGCGAACGGCTCGCGGATCGCCGGCTTGTGGGTGACGGCGAGCGACCCGCACGTCCGGCCGTGGAACCCGTGGATGAACGCGACGAACGTCTTCTTCCCCGTCCTGACCCGGGCGAGCTTGATGGCTCCTTCGTTCGCCTCGGCTCCGGAGTTTGAAAAGAACGCCTTACCTAACCCTGTGATCGCTACGAGTTTCTCTGCAAGTTCGGCCTGATTCGGGACGTAGTAGAGGTTCGAGCAGTGGATGAGTTCTCCTGCCTGCCTCCGGATAGCGTCCACTACTGCTGGGTGGCAGTGGCCGGTGCTGCAGACCGCTATCCCTGCCACACAGTCGATGTACTCGTTTCCCGCATCGTCCCAGACGTGCGAACCCCGGCCGCGGACGATCTTCATCGTCCTGCCGAAAGCCGGCATGTAGTATTTTGCATCAAGAGCCCGTGTATCCGTATCTTCCATCTCGACCGCCTCACTCGTACTCGATCGTCGCCGGGGGTTTCGGCGTCACGTCGTAGACGACGCGGGCGACACCCGGGATCTCGGAGGTTATCCGCGATGCCATGCTCGTGAGCACTTCGTACGGGAGGAGGAGCGGGTCGGCAGTCATCCCGTCGCGCGAGAAGACCGCACGGACGGCGACGATCCAGCCGTGGAGCCGGACGTCCCCTTTCACGCCGGTTCCCTGCCCGACGAGTGCGGCGAAGCACTGCCAGGGGCGGAACTCCTCGACCAGGTACTCCTCGACGATGGCGTTCGCCTCCCGGACTATGTCGACCTTCTCGCGGGTAACCTCGCCGATGATCCGCACAGCGAGTCCCGGGCCCGGGAATGGCATCCGGTGCTGGATCTCGGGCGGGAGGTCAAGTCCGCCTGCCACCTCGCGCACCTCATCTTTGTAGAGGTCTGCTATCGGTTCGATGACCGACTTGAACTCCATATGAAGGGGCATTCCGCCGACGTTGTGGTGGCTCTTGATGCCGCCCTCGCTCTCGATCCGGTCGGGGTAGATGGTTCCCTGCAGGAGGTGGGATGCACCCGTCCGCCTCGCTTCGCGCTCGAAGACCCGAACGAACATCTCTCCGATGGCCTTTCGCTTCTCCTCGGGGTCGGTGAGCCCGACAAGGACGGCGAAGAACTCGTCCGCGGCATCGACGATGTGGAGGTTCAAGTCCCCAAAGAGCGTCCGGATCCGGTCGGTCTCGCCCTTGCGCATGAGACCGGTATCCACGTAGATTGGCACGAGCCGGTCGCCTATGGCGCGTGCTGCGAGCGCAGCGCAGACCGAACTGTCGACGCCTCCCGAGAGCGCCATGACGACCTTGTCGTCGCCCGCCTCTTTCTGTATCCGGGATATTGCTTTTTCGATAAATTTCTCGACGTTGACCATTGCTTCATTCACCTTGTCTGGGTGGTTGTCTTATTCTTCCGGCACGCTCCGACGAACCCGAGGTACGGCGGCGATGGGTGTGTCGGGCTCGACTTGAACTCGGGGTGGAACTGGGTGGCGAGGAAGAAGGGATGATCCCGAATCTCGCAGACCTCCATCCGGTTTCCACAGGTGCCCGAGAAGACGAGGCCTGCCTCTTCGATCCCCTCGATGAACTCGGGATTCACCTCATAGCGGTGGCGGTGCCGCTCCACGACCTCCCGCCTGCCGTAGAGGTCGAAGATCCTCGTTCCCTCTTTGAGGTTGACGGTGCAGTCGCCAAGGCGCATCGTGCCGCCGAGATCGACCACATCCTCCTGCTCGGGGAGGATGGCGATGACATGGCTTCCCGGTCCCATCTCCTCGCTGGTGGCGTCCGGAATGCCGACGACGCTGCGGGTATACTCGATCACCGCGAGCTGGAAACCGAGGCAGAGACCGAGGTACGGGATGTTGTTCTCACGCGCATAGCGGATCGCCTGGATCTTCCCCTCGATGCCTCGCTTGCCGAACCCCCCGGGGACGAGGATGCCGTCGACATCGGCGAGGTGTTTCCGATCGCAGGTCTCGGCATCGAGCCAGCGGATGTTCACCTCGGTCGAGAGCGCTCTCCCCGCGTGCTTGAGCGACTCCTTGATGGAGATGTAGACGTCCTCGATCCCGTATTTGCTGACGATGGCGACGGTGATGCGGTTCGTATACTCCTGCGAGACGGTGTGGTACCACCCCGAGTCGGGTTCGCCGCGGTTCTCGAGGTTCAGGTACTCGATCAGAACATCCGCGAGCCCTTCTTTCTCAAGTTCCATCGGCACCTGGTAGATGTCGGGGACGTCCTTTGCACTGATGACCGCCCGTGCGGGAACATCGGTGAAGGCGGAGATCTTCTTCTTCGCCTGAGGCCCGATCACCTGTTCGCACCGCCCGACGATGATGTCGGGGTGGAGCCCGAGTTCCCGCAGCGCCTTGACCGAGTGCTGGGTGGGCTTGGTCTTGAGGTCTCCCATCGTATCGACCGGGACGAGCGTGACGTGGATCAGCGCCATATCCTCTCGCGGAAGTTCGCCGTGCATCTGCCGGATGGCTTCGAGGAACGGCATGCTCTCGATATCGCCGACGGTGCCGCCTGCCTCGACGAGACAGATGTCCGCCGTCTTATCAGGCTCGAGTTCCTCGTGCGCCGCCTGGCTGATGCAGTGCTTGATCTCGTCGGTGATGTGCGGGATGATCTGGACGGTCGCTCCGAGGTAGTCACCGCGCCGCTCTTTCTCGATGACGTTCCGGTAGACCTTTCCCGTCGTGATGTTGTGGATCGATTTGAGATTGATATCCAGGAATCGTTCGTAGTTGCCGAGGTCGAGGTCGACCTCGCCTCCGTCGCTGAGCACGAAGACCTCTCCGTGCTGGGCGGGGTTCATGGTGCCGGCATCGATATTGAGATAGGGGTCGATCTTCACCGCGGTTACCCGATACCCGCGGTTCTTGAGCAACCGGCCGACCGATGCGGTGGTGATGCCCTTACCAAGGCCGCTCATTACGCCGCCAGTAACCACAATGTACTTCAAAATGTCCTACTCCTGCAAGTCTGGATCGCTACACGCTTCAGCTCAAGTACGTATACGCGCGGTATAGACAAAGGTATTGCCCTTGAAATGGCGGGGGTGCGCCCCGTGCCCCCTCCTCCTCTTTCCGGAGCACCCATTCCGGTTTATACTTTCACGACGGCGAACGACGCGGTTGTCCGTGAGAGCAGTGTCCCGTCCGTGCTTGTGATCTCGCTCTCGGTGAAGGCGACCCGGCGCCCTTTCCTGACGACCCGGGCGGCTGCGGTGATGGTGCCGCCGGCAACCCCCCGGAAGAAGCTCGTGTTCTCCGATATGGTGGCGATCCCCTCGCCCTCCTCGAGGACGGTGTAGAGGGCGAGCGCCATCGCTTCGTCGGCGAGGGCGACGAAGACCCCGCCCTGCAGCCAGCCGGCGCCGTTCATCATGTCGGGCCGGACAGTCATCGAGAGCTCTGCGGCGCCGTCTCCATACGTCCCGACCTCGATCTCCATCAGCCGGAAGAAGGGGTTTGCGTCTCTTCCCTGCGCGGCGAGTGCATCAAGATACTCCATAGGTCACCTCTCCTCCCGAAGCGTTTGCGATCTCGCTGAATAAGCGTTGCTATTGGCCTTGCGGAGGATCGAAACGGTGATGTGGCGCCTCTTCCTTTCATCCTGTATGGAACAGGATGAGACCCGAGAAATGCTCCGCGATCTTGTCTGGCTCAACGCCGTGATCGCCACGGAGCTGATCCAGATAACCGAGAATACGTCGTCGATTCTGCGAAAAGAGCCGCCGCCGGAGACCTGCCTCGAAGAGCATGCGGCGCTCCGGGCGACGGCGCTTGCGATGGCGGAGAAGGTACCGGCCAGGAACGGCGCTCCGTCAGCACATCGAGAAGCATCAGTGAGCGTCCCATTCCGGCGGTGAGAGAGGAGCGGGGTTACACCCGATCCCCGTCTCCGGATTCTTCCGTCCTGTTCGGCATCTCCGTTTCGTCGGCGTCATATTCACTGTCGGTGTTTCGTTCACGACCGGCGTCTCCGTTATCGTCGGCGTCGTCACATTCACTGTCGGTGTTTCGTTCACGACTGGCGTCTCTGTTGCCGTCGGCGTCATCATTCATCGTCGGTGTTTCATTCACTGACCGGCGTCTCCGTTGCCGTCGGCGTCTCGTTCACCGTCGGGGGCGGCGCGGGGACCAGCCCGGCATCGATCGTCAGGTTCTCCTCTCCCGGCCGCAAGGGAGATCGCTCCCGTCCGCCCGGTAGTCGGGGTTCGGGATCGCTGTCCCGGCGCATCGTCGGCACCCTGATTCTGAGTCGTAAACGTAAACGATTCCGGGGGCAGGAACTCGACCGAGTAGATGCCTGCGGAGAGGTTGGTGAAGCGGTACAGCCCGCGCTCGTCCGTCGAAGCATTGTTCACCGTCGTGCCGTTCGCATAGAGCAGGCGAAGAGTGAATATTGGCAATGCCGGGCTCCGCGGAATCCTGGATGCCGTCGGCGTTGGTATCGTTCCAGACGAGGCCACCGATGGTCCCGTTCACATCCCCGTCTCGTTCGGGATAAGTCCGGCGTCCCAGGTTCCTGATTCTCTCCCGACCGGAGGGTGATATTCTCCGTTCTGCCGGTCGTCAGGTTGGCATCGCTGTCGACAGAGTCGTTCGTGCCCTGGTTTTCGAGGGTGAAGGCGTACGCGGCCGGGGGCGTGAACTGCACGGAGTAGGTTCCTTCTGTGAGGTTCCCGAACCGGTACATCCCGTCCGCATCGGTCGCGGTCGTCCCGACCGGTTTCATCTCCCGATTAAGGAGTTGTACCAGGATATCGGGCACACCCGGCTCTCCGCTATCCCGGGTGCCGTTCCGGTTCGTGTCGTTCCAGACAATGCCACCGATGGAGCCGTTCTTCACAACCTGCGTCGGTGTAGGGGTGAGGGTGGGCGTCGCCGCTGTCGGCCCCGGTGTCGGGCACGACGGCGGGCAGAACGGCTTCGGGGGTTTCGGGGGCTTTGGCGTCGGCGCCGGTGGCGTCACCGTTGCTTTGAGTTTCACCACCCAGGCATCGGTCTCTGCCGCCGCCTCTTGTCCTGTGGTGAAGACGCCGGCAAAGACATACTCGTTTTCTGCCGTCTCGAGAACCGCCTTCGCGCGGTCGGCCAGGGCGCCGCCATAGGTCGCATTCCAGATCTCGGATCCGTTCCCGTCGAGTTTGACGATCCAGGCGTCGGTATTCTCATTCCCCACGCCGCCCGCTCACCGGCAAAGAGCGAGCCTCCGTCGTTGGTCAGGATGAGGGCATACGCCGATGCGTTATCCGCGGGACTTCCGTAGGTGGCGTTCCAGACTACCTCTCCGTCACCGGTGAGCCGGACGACGAGCGCATCGGTATCGGTGCGGTTCTGGCCGTCCCGGGACGTATACGTCCCTGCAAAGAGGAGGCTGCCGTCGGGAGCGGCGACGAGCGATCGTGCGGTGTCGTTGTCAGGGCCGCCGCAGGTCCGGTTCCAGACCTCGGATCCGTTCCCGTCGAGTCTGACGATCCAGGCATCGGTTCCTCCCGCGCTCCCGGAGTCGGTCGAGCCTGCGAGGCCGTAGCCTCCGTCCGGCAGGGCGGCGATCGCGTACGCGGTCTCATTTCCCCCGGGCGCCCCGTAGGTCATGTTCCACTCTTCGCCACCGGACTCGTTCACCTTCACTACCAGGGCGTCGGTGCGCCCCGTCCCGTAAGGCTCCACCGAGCCTGCGAGGAGATACCCGCCTTCCTTCGCCCTGGTCGCGGCGTTCGCCGTCGCGTTGACCGCAGCGCCGCCGTACTTCTCGTTCCAGACCTCCGCGCCGGAACCGTCGATCATGACCGCCCAGGCATCGGTATCCCTCCTGGTATTGTCGGTGATGAAGGTGTAGGTGCCGGCAAAGAGCGTCCGGTTCTCCGTGACCGGGACGAGAGCACGGGCGGTATCGTTCTCACCCCTACCGTAGGTCATGTTCCCGACTTCGTCGCCGTCCCCGGTGAGGGCGACGACCCAGGCGTCCGTTCCTCCTGCCCCGTAGGATCCGGTCTTCCCGGCGAAGAGGTATCCGGAACCGTTCGGGGGTTCGATGATCGCGTATGCCGAGTCATTTCCCCCGGTTCCGCCGTAGGTCATATTCCAGACGACCGAAAGGTCGACTGCCGCCGTGGCGGTGATCGGAAGACAGATGCAGAGCATGAGAACTGTCAGGTAGGTACATCTTCGATTCCATTCCATAGGATACACCTCCGGGTGTACGAGCCCGGAAGAGCATGGTCACCATTCGGCCACCGGCCGGTCGTGTCCATCGGAAAACCGGGGGGCAGGAGGGTACGGAAGAGCTCTCCGGCGGACTCAGCAGCCCATCATCAGATTATTATAATAATGTTTTTATGTCTCGGGAGTTCTCCCCGTTTCGGCGGATCTGCCTCCGGGAGGACTACCCCGGAAGAGCCGGTACTCACGGTCGTCCTTGTGCGTATCCGGGCATTCCCGGCATCGGACAAACACTCTTATTGGCAGACCGTGATCAGTACATACGAATGCTGCTCTCCGCCATCACCCCGATACCGGGAGATCACGGTCTGCCGGAGTACCGGCCGTTGCCAGCAGGCACACTATCACCGGGGGCAGCAGTAGAATATGCCGAAAATATCGTAGCGAAGTCGAATGGTGAACAAATCACAGCCGGTGCGGGTGGATCAGCGGGATTGCACGCTGGTAGTCCCCGCCTATAACGAGGAGGCGCGGATACAGAGCCTCCTCTCCGACGTCTCGTCTTTTGCGGGAGAGCTGATCTTCGTCTGCGACGGGACGGACTCGACCGCGAATATCATCCGTGCGTTTGCAGACGAGCGGCCCGAGCTTCGCATCCGCTGTCTTGTCTTCAACCACCGCCTCGGAAAAGGTGGGGGGGTGTTTGCCGGGATGAAGGCTTCCGAGGGCAGTCTACGTCGGGTATATGGATGCCGACGGGTCGACGGCACTCGATCAGATGACCGTCCTCTTCGACCGCCTCGGGCAGGCTGACGGAGCGATCGGTTCCCGGTGGGTTCCGGGCGCGGTCCTTGTAGTAAAGCAGAATCTCGTGCGGCGGGTGCAGAGCCGGCTTTTCAACCTTACCGTGAAGGTGCTCTTCGGGCTCGAGTATCGCGATACCCAGTGCGGCGCTAAGGTCTTTCGGAGAGAAGCACTTGAGGCGGTCTATCCCGATCTCCGGGCAACGGGATTTGAGTTCGACGTCGAACTGCTCTGGCGGCTGCGGCAGAAGGGGTTTGCCGTCGAAGAGGTCTCGATAGTCTGGGAGAATAAGGACGCATCGAAGGTCGGGGGATCCGACGTGTTCGGGATGCTCACCGGGATGCTGCGTCTCCGGCTCGGATAGTAGTTGGTCAGGTCTATAAACCGGATGTTGCTATATAAAAAATCTGCCTGATCGCTCGCTGTTTCTCAAAATACTCTCGCTTTCGGAGTATATCTCTTTGTCGCTCCGGAACCGGAGAGGGGGCGTTCACCCCTTCAGGTACATCTCCGGGTTCTTCTCGAAGAGCTTCTTACAACCCGGGGCGCAGAAGTAGTACTTCTTCCCCTGATACTCGGACGTGAACTTTGCGGACGCTTCATCGACGTCCATCTTGCATACCGGATCGACTGCCATGATTCACTCACCCTCCGCGTGACAAGACTCCCTTCTTCGCCGGGGGTATATATGCTTTGAGCAGCAGCGAGAGCGAGACCACGGTGACGGAGCTCAGGGCCATCGCAAGCGCCGCGAGCTCCGGCCGGAAGGTGATCCCGAAGAACGGGTAGAGAACACCTGCGGCGACCGGGATTAAGAGGGCGTTGTAGGCGAACGCCCAGAAGATATTCTGCTTGATCCGGCCCATCACCTTCCGTGAGAGCTGGACTGCGGCCACGGCGTCCGTAAGGTCGTCCTTGATCAGCACGATATCGCCGCTCTCGATCGCAACGTCCGTGCCGCTCCCGATGGCGATCCCGACATCCGCCCGGGCGAGCGCGGGCGCATCGTTGATCCCGTCCCCGACGAACGCCACGCTCTCTCCCTGCTCCTGGAGCCTCTTCACCTCACGTGCCTTCTCCTCCGGCAGCACGTCGGCGAGCACCGTGTCGATGCCGATCTGCCGGGCGATGGCGTCTGCCGTTCGGGCATTGTCGCCGGTTATCATCATCACGGAGAGCCCCATCCGTTTGAGAGCCGCGACGGCAGGCCCGGTCGTCGGCTTGAGGGTATCGGCGATCCCGATGATGCCCGCAAACTTCCCGTCCCCGGCGACGAGGACGGCCGTCTTCCCCTCGTCCTGCAGGCGGCCGATCGCCTCGGTGCTCGACGGTGCGAGGGAGACGCCCCGCTCTTCCAGAAATGCGGGATTCCCGATGAGCACCTCCGTCCCGTCCACGGTGGCACTGACGCCCCGCCCGCCGAAGGTGGTAAATCCCATCGTTTCACGGAGGGGGGTTCCGGCCGCCTCGGCCCTTCTGACGATAGCTTCGGCGAGGGGATGCTGCGAGTTCCTCTCGACGCTCGCGGCAAGGGCGATGAGCCTCTCTTCATCCATACCGACCGCGATAACGTCGGTGACATCGGGTTTTCCCCGGGTGAGCGTTCCGGTCTTGTCAAAGACGATCGTCGTTAAGTGTTCGGAGACCTCGAGCGCCTCGCCGTTTCGGATCAGCACGCCGAGCTCCGCCCCCCTGCCGATCCCGACGGTGACGGCCGTTGGGGTTGCAAGGCCGAGAGCACAGGGGCAGGCGACGACGAGGATGGAGATGAGCACGGTGAGGGAGAAGAGGAGCGTGGCGCCGAGGGCAATGTACCAGACGACGAACGCGGCGATCGCGATCGAGAGCACGACCGGGATGAAGTAGCTCACCGCTGTATCGGCAATACGCTGAACCGGCGGCTTTGATCCCTGAGCATCCTTCACCAGCCTGATGATCTGTGAGAGCGCCGTATCACGGCCGATCCGTGTCGCCCGGATCCGGAGCATCCCGTTCGTGTTCAGCGTTCCGCCGACCGCTTCGTCGCCGGGCTGCTTGTAGACGGGGATTGACTCGCCTGTGATCATCGACTCGTCCACCGCGCTCTCGCCGCCCACGACCTGCCCGTCGACCGGCACCTTCTCGCCGGGTCTGACCATGAGGACGTCGCCGACCTGCACATCGTCTATCGCCACTTCCTCCTCCTTGCCGTCCCTGATCACCGTGGCGGTCTTTGGTTGCAGGCCGACCAGTTTTTTGATAGCCTCCGACGTCCTCCCTTTCGCCCGCGCTTCCAGGTAGCGGCCGAGGGTGAGGAACGAGGCGAGCATCACCGCGGTAGCGTAGAAGTTGAACGCCGGCGTCAGGACGAGGCCGAACGTGCCGAGGATGCTCGCGCCGTACGCGACACCGATACCCATCGAGTACATCACATCCATATTCAGCGTCCGGTGCCGCAGCGCCCCGAGTGCGGCGTGGAAGATCGGGTAACTGACGTAGACGAAGACCGGGGCGGTGATGACGAGCATGATGAGGTTGATCGAGACCGGGAGCTCGACGAGCGCCGGAAGCCCGAGGAGCATCACGAAGAAGAGGGGTATGCTCACGGCAAACCCGACGGAGAACCGGAGTAGTTTGTCGCGGAGATCCTTATCCCGTGCACGCTCCTCTTCGTCTTCGGCGACCTCTCCCTCGACGCCGAGGTACTGGTACCCGCGTCCTCGATGGCCGCTTTCATATCGGCGACGGAGACGGTGGCCGGGGTATAGGTGACGTGCGCGTTCTCCGTCGCGAGGTTCACCCGGACATCGAGGACGCCGTCGAGGTCGCGCAGGGCGGCTTCGATCACCTGGACGCAACTCGCACAGACCATGCCGCCAATCTTCAGCGTTATCCTGCTCGTAACGACCCCGTATCCGGCTTCATCCACCGTGCGTTCGAGCTCGGCGAGGTTCGTCTTTTCCGGGTCGTACTCGACGGTTGCGGTCTCCTCTGCAAAGTTCACCCGGGCATCGTAGACATCATCGCGATCCTTGAGCGCTTTTTCGACGTTGAGAGCGCAGGATGCGCAGTGCATTCCGGATATCTTGAGATCCGCTCGTTTCCGCTCCTCCGGCATATGTACATCTCCTTGTCCCCCGTTCTCATATAGGTGCATCCCTCATGCCGCCGCTGCGCGATCTGCCGCGGCATCCTCTTTTCTGTGGAAATACCATTCCGTTATTTTTATAGAAAAGATTATTATATTGTTCGTCCGCTAGGGGGGACCGTTGCGGAGGCGATACCGATGCAGAGACGAGATGTGGTTACTGAGGAGAAGCAGGAGAGAGGACGATATGACGTTGATCTGCTGCGATCGGAGGGTGACGTAGACGGTCTGACCGATGCGCTGGACAGTCCCGATGCGCTGATCCGTCAGCGCGCCGCCCAGGCGCTCGGCATCCTCGGGGATCCGGCGGCCGTCGATCCCCTCATCGGGGTGCTCGGCGATCCGGTGGTGGGTGTGCGGGAGGCTGCCGCCGATTCACTCGTGATGGTGGGGAACCTGGCGGTCGAACCGCTGATACAGGTGCTCGAAGGGTCCTGGTGGGCCGAGAGGTACGAATGGGCCGGTGAAGCCCGGGAGGGTATGGCGCAGCACGATATGCTCGGCGGTCCTGCCGACGTGGAGCCGGAAGACAAAGAATCCCTCCGCCGTGAGTCGCTGCCCCAGCACGATATGTATGCAGGGCCCGGGGATATCGGCCCGAAGAAGGGTCTTCGGAAGGGGGATATGACCCAGCAGGATCTCCTCGGCGGGCCTGCCGATGTGGATCAGAAGGCGAAGGCGGAGTTCCGGCGTGAGCCGCTCCCGCAGCACCAGATGTACGGCGGGCCTACCGATGTCGGCAGCAGGAAGTCTCTCCGGCACGGCGATCTGGCGCAGCACGATCTCCTCGGCGGCCCCGAGGACGTGCGGGGGCATGAGGCGCTTCATACGCGGGAGACCCTCCGGGGCGAAGGGCCTCCCGGCACCTGGGATGTCCGGACCCGGCGCATCCATGCGGCGGCAATCCTCGGTGAGATCGGGGATACCCGTGCACTCGACGCTCTCCGGCAACTGACGCAGAACGCGGACAGCGAGGTTCGGAGCGTTGCGGAGGATGCGATCGGCAAGATCCAGGCGAGATCGGGTGCGATGCAGACGCCGCCACCGCCCACGTCCCGCTGAACCCGACAACCTTTCTTCTTTTTTCCGTTACCTGCGGCGGATGCGCACCGACTCTGCGTGAGCGGCGAGCCCCTCGGCGTCGGCGATCGTCTCGACGAGATCACCTATCGCCTCGAGGCCTTCCCGGGAGATTACCTGCACCGACGAGGTCGTGCAGAAGTGGCGGACGTCGAGCCCCGAGTACTGGCGGGCGTAGCCTGCCGTCGGGAGGACGTGGTTCGTCCCTGAGGCGTAGTCTCCGCAGGCAACCGCTGCGTAGGGGCCTACGAAGATGGAGCCGGCGTGCCGGATGCGTGAGAGGACGGCGAGCGGGTCGGCCACCTGGATGGAGAGGTGTTCGGGTGCGATGCCGCTCGCTGCCTCGATTGCTTCGTCGAGGTCGTCGACGACCACGAACCCGGAGTTTTCGAGCGCCCGGCCGATGATCTCGCTCCGCTCCGCTGCTCCCGCCATCCGCTCGACGGCGTGCCCGACGGCCTTTGCAAGCGCGGCATCGGTGGTGATGAGGACGCAGGCCGCCCGGGGATCGTGCTCCGCCTGCGCCAGGATATCGGCGGCGATGAACTCGGGGTTTGCCGTGCCGTCAGCGACGACTGCGATCTCGCTCGGGCCTGCCGGGAAGTCGATCTCGGCCTCCTCCCGGAGGAGCATCTTCGCCGCGGTCACGTAGACGTTCCCGGGCCCGACAATCTTCTCGACCTTCGGGATGGTCTCGGTGCCGAGCGCCATCGCTGCGATCGCCTGCGCCCCGCCGACACGGTAGATCTCATCGACCCCCGCGATGTCGAGCGCCACCAGAGTGATGGGGTTTACGGGCGGCGGCGTGCAGCAGCAGATCTCGGAGACGCCCGCAACCCGGGCGGGCACGGTGCACATCAGGGCGGTCGAGGGGTAGGCCGCTCTCCCACCGGGGACGTAGGCGCCGATCCGCCGGAGCGGCGAGACCTTCTGGCCGAGGATGATCCCGGGCTCGATCTCCCGCAGCCAGAGATCCTCCGGCCGCTGCATCTCGTGAAACTCCGTTATCCGCGCCTCCGCCTCGATCAGGCTCTCGACGAGCTGCGTGTCGACCTTCTCGTAGGCCTCCTCCCGCTCCTCGTCGGTGACCGCGATCTCCGCAAGGTCGATGCCGTCGAACTTCTTCGTAAGGTCGTAGAGTGCCGCGTCTCCCTCCGCCCGAACTCTCCCGATGATCTCGGAGGCCGGTCCCTTCGCGGCGTCGAGGCTCGAGCGCCGCCCGGCAATCCACGTATCGATATCCAGCGCCTTCCACATGGCAGAGATGGTTATCGAGCCGTGGTTATTACGGTTTCGATAGAGCGGTATGCCGGGAGTCTGTGCGGTCTTGGGTATCCCATCGTCCCCGGACGAGCCCGGCGGGCGCATCGGCGGTACCGACCTGCGGATCGAGAGCCTTCACTCCCGGTACGCCTTGTGATCGATACATGTCGAAAAGAGGCGAATTGTCGATTGGTTAACCCGATGTCTTTTACTCCGTCGGTATTCAGTGATTAATATAATAATATTTTTATATTATTACCCGGTAGTGCCTGACCCTATGACTACGAAAGCATGGATGCCCCGTGTGGGCATCGTGGCATTGCTGGTGCTGATCTGCTGCACGGCGTGGGCCTGCGCCCAGCCGGTCGGCCCCGATCAGGCATCTGCTTCCGAACCGGCGGATCCGGGTGTGCTCAAAATTGCAACGACAACGAGTCTTGATAACACCGGACTGCTTGCTGCGCTGGAGCAGGTCTACGAGAACGAAACCGGCGTCGACCTCCAGTTCATCGCACAGGGGACGGGCCAGGCACTCGATACCGCCAGCAGGGGCGATGTCGACATGGTCATGGTGCACGCCCCGAGCCTTGAGGAACAGTTTATCAGCGATGGTTACGGTGTCAATCCCCGCTGCTTCGCCTACAACTACTTCATCATCGTCGGACCGCCGGATGACCCGGCAGGTATCCAGGGACTCTCTGCCGCGGATGCGTTCAAGCAGATATATCTCGCGGGCAGCAACGGAACCTCCGGTGTCGTCTTCGTCTCCCGCGGTGACAACTCCGGCACTAACACGAAAGAGAAGGAACTCTGGGAAACTGCCGGCTACAACTACACCAGCCAGGTTCAGGGTTCCAGCAACTGGTATCTGGAGTCCGGGAAGGGCATGGGCGACACGCTGGTGCTCGCCAACGAGAAGAACGGCTATACCCTCTCCGACGAAGGCACCTACCTCGCATTCAAGTCGCAGCTGAACCTCGTGCCGCTCGTCAACCAGAGCCCGGAACTGCTGAACCGCTACAGCGCAATCCTGGTGAACCCGGAGAAGTACCCCACCACGAATTATCCGGGAGCTGTTAACTTCACCAACTGGCTCATCACGAACGACACCAAGGAGTTCATCGGTAACTTCGGTGTGGCGGAGTACGGGCAGCCGCTCTTCACCCCGCTGTACGAGCCGCAGTGTGCAGAACCATCCTTCAACTGCACCTGCACCGGAAACATAACTGCATAACGACCACGGTACCCATCAATGAACGCGGACAATTCCCGCCGCCTGTGCCGGGAGGTGCGGGCGGCGGAGAGATCCGCTTGCGGCCGGATACAGGCCCCTGTATGCTTTTTGCGCCCTCCGAATCCCGGAAATGTATCGCTATCGTCACGGAGCAGATCGGTGAGGTGTCGACCGGTATTGAGAGGAGAGAGTAGAGGAGATCTCCTTAACCCCAACCGATCAGTTGCAGTAAATTATATATGTGAGATTAATCTTTCCAGACAGCTGAGTATGAGACCGAAACTGACGCTTCTTACGGCCGGTATTGTCGTACTCGCTGTCATCACTGCTCTGTGTGCAGGGTGCACCGGGACAACACCGGGGAACGAAACTCCGAATGCGACGGCGAACGCGACACCCGTCGGGACTGCAGGAGCTGCCGGCGGCAGCAATGTCCTCCGTATTGCGACTACGACGAGCCTCGATAACACCGGACTGCTTACCGCGATGGAGCAGGTCTACGAGAACGAGACCGGTGTCGACCTCCAGTTCATCGCACAGGGGACGGGCCAATCCATCGATACCGCCACGCGCGGCGACGTGGATATGATCATGGTCCATGCGCCGGCGCTCGAGCAGGTATTCATCGACCAGGGCTACGGCATCAATCCCCGCTGCTTCGCCTACAACTACTTCATCATCGTCGGGCCGCCCGCCGACCCGGCAGGGATCCAGGGACTGTCCGCCGCGGATGCGTTCAAGCAGATCTATCTCGCGGGCAGCAACGGAACCTCCGGTGTTGCCTTCGTCTCTCGCGGTGACAACTCCGGCACCCATACGAAGGAGAAGGAACTCTGGGCTCTTGCAGGCTACAACTACACCAGCCAGGTTCAGGGTTCCAGCAACTGGTATCTGGAGTCCGGGAAGGGCATGGGCGACACGCTGGTGCTCGCCAATGAGAAGAACGGCTATACCCTCTCCGATGAAGGCACCTACCTCGCATTCAAGTCGCAGCTGAACCTCGTGCCGCTCGTCAACCAGAGTCCGGAACTGCTGAACCGCTACAGCGCGATCGCAGTGAACCCGGAGAAGTATCCGGATACGAACATCCAGGGTGCGGATGAGTTCATCAACTGGATAATCTCGGACGAAGGGAAGCAGTTGATCGGTAATTACGGTGTTGAGGAGTACGGAAAGGCGCTCTTCACTCCGCTGTACGCACCCGAGTGCACGCAGCCGCCGTTCAACTGCACCTGTGCGGAACCGATCCCGATACCTGCATAAGGAAGGAACTGCGTTCGATATGGAATGAAAACCCTGGCAGCGAGGGGAGGGACAACATGGGGATCCGGTGATCCCGACACAACCGGGAGATGATGAGCGATCGCAGAGAATGAGATCATCCAGGGAATCATCGAGGCGATCAACCTCATCATCACCCTCAACCCGAGCGTCGTACAGATCACCATCCTGTCCCTCTACATATCCCTCACCGCCACCCTCATCGCCGCATCCGTCGCCATGCCGCTCGGGGCTTTTATCTACTTTAAGGAGTTCCGGGGAAAGCAGGCGGTCATCAGCACGCTCCAGACACTGTATGCACTTCCCACGGTTATCGTCGGGCTGCTGATGTTTCTGCTCCTCTCCAACGTGGGGCCGTTAGGGTTTCTGCGCCTCCTCTACACGCCGACCGGCATGATCGTGGCGCAGACGGTTCTCATCATTCCTCTGCTCACCGGGTTGACGGTCACGGCGCTCTCGGGCATAGACCGGGAGAAGCGCTATACCATTATCAGCTCTTGGCGCCAGCTCGTTCCAGTCCATCACTACCATCCTCCTGGAGGCGAAATTCGCGATTATAGGCGCGGTGGTGCTCGGCTTCGGGCGGGCGATCTCCGAGGTGGGCACGGTGATGATCGTCGGCGGTAACATCCGCGGCTACACCCGGGTGCTCACCACCGCGATCGCGCTCAACACCTCCATGGCGAACTACTCGATGTCGATCGCGCTCGGCATCATTCTGCTGGGGGTTGCGCTCGGGGTGAACATTGCCCTCTCCCTGGTACAACGCAGGTGAACCGGATGATCATCGAAGCACATGAACTCACCAAGGCATACAACTCCCGCGAAGTGCTCCACGGGATTACCATTGACGTCAGTGAAGGGGAGACCCTCGGGATCATCGGACCGAGCGGTTCGGGAAAGAGCACCCTGCTCCGGCTTCTGGACCTGATCGAGCCGCCGACCTCGGGGGATCTCAGGCTCTTCGGGGTGAACGTGACGGATAAGCATCCCCGGATAGAGATCCGGCGGCGGATGGGCATGCTCTTCCAGAAGCCGATCGTCTTCAACTCCAGCGTCTATAACAATGTCGCCATGGGGATGAAGTATCGGAAGGTGCCGAGAAACGAGATCGACCGGCGCGTCACAGGAGGCGCTTGAGGCGGTGGGTCTCTCCCAGTACATCAGGAGCAAAGCGCCCGATCTCTCCGGCGGCGAGCAGCAGCGGGTGGCGTTATCAAGGGTGATCGTCACCGAGCCGGAGATCCTCTTCCTCGACGAGCCGACGGCAAACCTCGACCCGACTTCCACGGCCACCATCGAGGAGATAGTGCTGCGGCTGAACCGTGAGCTCGGAACCACTATCGTCATAAACACCCACGACATGCTCCAGGGTCAGCGGCTCTCGCAGCGGGTCGGGGTCATGATCGCGGGTGAGATCATGCAGGTTGGAAAACCGAGAGAGATCTTCCACAATCCGAATAACCTTCAGATCGCACGGTTTGTGGGGGTCGACAACATCCTCTCCGGCAGGATCGTCCCGGGCGGTCAGAATGGCCTTACGGTGGTCGAGGTGCAGGGAAAACGGATCGAGGTTGCAGAGCAGCCTCCGGGCAGGAGGAATGCCGGGGTGAAGGTCGTCTTCCGGGGAGAGGACGTCACGATCGGAACCGGGGAACCGGCCACGACGAGTGCCCGGAACGTCTTTTCGGGTTTCATTACAGGTATCGAATCGACCGCGCCGTTCGTCGCCGTGACGATTGACTGCGGATTTCCGGTCACGGCGCTCGTGACCGCCCGTTCCGCGGATGCTATGGACTTAGAGGCCAAAAAAAGAGTCTGGGTCTCCTTCAAGGCCAGCGCCCTGCACCTCATCCCGGAGGAGGCGGATGCCGGCGCCGGGGGATAGTATCATGACGATACATGCAAGATGTGTCAAGCAGGAGTATGACTATGAGTCCGAGACGAGAGATGGAGTCGAAGCTGAAAGGAGAATCGCTGGTGAGGCGCGGGTTGATGCGGCGGTATGAAGGCCGGCCGCAGATCCGGATCGCTCCCGAACTTAACGTCGTCAAGATCGGCGGGCATGGCATCATCGATTACGGCGCTCCGGTTGTCCAGCCGCTGGTTGATGAGATCGGGGAGCTCTCGAAGACGTATAAGATGCTCGTCGTGACCGGCGGCGGCGTGCGGGTGCGGCACATCCTCGACATCGGCCTTGATCTCGGGATGCCGACGGGCGTCCTTGCGGAGCTGACGAGCAAGATCAGCGAGCAGAATGCGATCATGATGGCGGTGCTGCTCTCCCGGTACAGCGGCATGCGGATCCATACCGCCGACCTCCTCGATATTCCCATGCTGCTGAAGATGGGCATGCTGCCGGTGACGCACGGGACGCCCCCCTACGGGCTCTACGAGTACCCGCCCGATATCGGGATGATCCCGCCGCACCGCACCGATACCGGAGCGCTCCTCGCGGCAGAGGTGGTCGGGGCGAAGAGCTGTATTCTCGTCAAGAACGTCGACGGCCTCTACACGGAAAACCCCTTTGTGAACTCCGATGCGGAGCTGATCAGGGATATCTCGGCACGGGAACTTCTCGATATGCAGATGGAGGATCTTGTCCTCGAGGATAAAGCCGTCGAGCTGCTGCTCCATACCAAGAACGTGAAGAAAGTGCAGATCATCAACGGGCACAAACCGGGTCTGCTGACGGCCGCGCTCCGTGGGGAGAACGTCGGCACGATCATCAGGGCGTAACGTCTCTTGCAGGGGCGGGAGGCAACCCTTTCCCTCTTTCTGCGAAAAAAGTAACCTCTCTTCTTTAATTCCTTCTCTGAGTACGCCTCGTTCAGTAAATTGCCTTAACTCAAGGTGAATATAGAAACTATATATTGGTGTCAGTTCATGGTTTTTTCATGAACAATATGCGCATATGTGCACTTCTGTGCCTGTGCCTCTGCGCCGCAGTCATGATCTGCGGCTGCACCGGCACGTCGACCGAGACCCCCGAGTCGGGAAACGCCACTGCCACTCCGACGTCTGCAGAGCAGATTCAGGTCAAGGTCTTCCTTGCCGGAAGCCTCGCCGGGCCGTTTGAGAAGATGAAAGCGGCATTTGAAGCAGAGTTCCCGAACACCGAAGTGCTCCTCGAACCCGCAGGGAGCGTCGACACCATCAAGAAGGTGACGGAGAACGGCAAGCCCGCTGATGTCGTTGCATCCGCCGACTATGCACTCATTCCGCAGATGATGGTTCCCGATCACGCCGACTGGTATCTCACCTTCGCCAAGAACACGATGGTGATCACCTACACGAACGAGAGCAAGTACGCTGATGAGATCACCGCGGATAACTGGTATGATGTCCTTAACCGCGACGGCGTCAAGTGGGCGTTCTCGGACCCGAACTCCGACCCCTGCGGCTACCGCACGCCGATGGTGATCCAGTCTCGCCGAGGCCTGCTACAACAACGACCAGATCTTCGAGACACTTCTCGGGGAGCACAGCGGCATCACCGCTACCGAAGAGAACGGCACCTATACCATCCACGCCACCGAACCGAACCCCGACACCACAACCCTGACCATCCGCCCGAAGAGCGTCGAGCTCGGTGCAGATGGTGCAGTCCGGCGGCCTTGACTATGCGTGGGAGTACCGGAGCGTCGCGGTGCAGAACGACCTGCAGTTCGTGGAGCTTCCGGCAGCGATCGACCTCTCCTCCGTCGAGTATGCCGACACCTATGCGACCGTCCAGATCGAGTGCAAGAAGGGCAACGGCACAACCATCTATGTGGGCGCCCCCATCGTCTACGGCGTGACCGTCCCCGCGATCGCCGAGCACCCCGAGATGGGTATCGAGTTTGTCAAGATGCTGATCGGTCCCACCGGGCAGGCGATCCTGACCGAAGACGGACAGCCCCCGATCGTCCCGGCCAGTGGCTATGGCAACGTGTCCGCGCAGCTGAACTCCCTGGTTGCCATGAAGGCCTAAACCTCCCTTTTTATTACCGCTCAGAGAAAACGAACGTATCTGAAACGCTCAGAGGACGTTTTTACCGATGAAGATGGCAACACTCCTGAAAGATCTCTTTCCGCCTGGTGAGGACATGGCCGGATGGTTTGACAGATCCGGCTGGTCTCAACGCAGGATCGACTGGTGCATCCTCGGGTTCTGTCTCCTCGGGTCGGTCATCGTCGGCATCACGGTGCTCGCGCTTGCAAATATCTCGATCACCGAATTTGCCAACCCCGGGCATCTGTTCGAGGTGGCCACGAGTGCGGAGGTCATCGGATCGATCCTGCTCACCTTCGGGGCTGGTCTGAACGCTGTCCTGCTGCTCATCCTCTTCGGCACCCCGCTCGCCTACGTGCTCGCCCGGTCGCAGCCATCGCGCACAAAGGAGGTGGTGGAGAGCATCGTCGATATCCCGCTCATCCTGCCCCACACGGTGGCCGGTATTCTGGTGTACCTCCTCTTCATGCGAAGAGGATGGCTCGGAGCACCGCTTGCGGACGTCGGGCTCTCCTTTGAGGACGCCTACCCCGGTACTGTCGTTGCGATGCTCTTCGTGGCATCCCCGTTCTACATCAACACGATGCGGGAAGGTTTTCTGAAAGTGCCGGTACACCTCGAGAACGTTGCCCGGACACTCGGGGCGACGAGGTTCCAGACCTTCTTCCGGGTGACGCTGCCCTTAAGTTTCCGCCACATGTACAACGGTTCGATCCTTGCCTGGGGCCGTGCAATCGGTGAGTTTGCTGCCGTTATCATGATCGCATACTACCCGTTCATCGCCTCCACGCTGATCTACTACTCGTTTACAACGGACGGTATCAGGACGAGCAGAAGCATCGCGTTCACCGTCATCGTCGTCAGTTTTGTGGTCTTCCTGGTGCTCCGGCGCCTGACGCGCTATATGGGGAGGTACGATGATCGAGTTTGACCGCGTATCGCTGGCGCTCGGGCAGTTTGCTCTGAAGGAAGTCAGCCTGACCATCAACGAGGGCGACTACTACTTCATCGTCGGGCCGTCCGGTGCCGGGAAGACGGTGATGCTCGAGGCGATCGCCGGGCTCCACCGCCCGGAGCGCGGGCGCGTGCTCCTCCGCGGCGAGGATATCACTGCTACGCTGCCGGAAGAGCGGCGTATCGGGCTTGTGTACCAGGACTACTCGCTCTTCCCGCACATGACCGTCTACGGCAATATCGCCTTCGGCCTGCGTCTCCAGGGGCGTTCGAAGGAGGAGGTCTCCCGTGACGTCGACGACCTTCTGCAGCGGTTCGGCATCGAACACCTGCAGGATCGCTACCCGCTGACGCTCTCAGGAGGGGAACAGCAGCGGGTGGCGCTCGCCCGTTCCATCGCGGTGAAGCCCGATATCCTGCTGCTCGACGAACCGCTCTCGGCGCTCGATCCGGTCACCCGGGAGAAGTTCATGCAGGACCTTGCGGCTCTCCACCGCGAGCAGCACCTGACGATCGTCCAGGTGAGCCACGAGCGGAGCGAAGCGCGGCGGCTCGGCACCCGGATGGCGGTGATCATCGACGGCAGGCTCGTCGCCGAAGACCGTGTCAGCGCGGTGCTGAACGCCCCGGGCCGCCCGGACGTCGCCAGGTTCGTCGGCATCGAGAACGTCCTCGAGGGCAGCGTGATCGAGAACGCCGGTGGCCTCGCCGTGATCGAGGTCTCTGGCCTCCGGTTCGAAGCGGTGACGGAGGCCCGACCCGGGACCTGCGTCTGCCTCTGCATCAGGGGCCAGGACGTCGGCATCGCACTCTCCGGGAACCCGGCATCGAGCGCCCGGAATGTCTTTTCCGGAACCGTGACCGGCCTTGTCGGCAACGGGCCGCTCGTCGACGTCAGGGTCGACTGCGGTGTGGCAGTGACCGCGCTGCTGACGGAGAAGTCGGTCGAAGACCTTCGGCTAAATCCCGGATCAGGGGTCGTTCTGCTCATCAAGGCGAGCGCCATTCATGTAATTGCCGGAGACCCCCCCCGGAAGATCGGTGCATAACAAACTCCGGAGGTATTCTGGAAGTTCTCTCAATCAGAAACAGCGTTGTGTTCGTCTTCGCCTTCGGTATCCGGGCTTTGCGGCCCGTCGAGCGAAGGTCTGCCCGTGGGAGCGTGATCCTGGTATCTGCCGCGCGTGGTCTGATCCGGTTTTATCTTCATCTTTCTGAGGAGTTCGGCGAGCATTCCGACGCCCAGTACCTCCTCGGCTGCATCGGCATACGTCGTCTCCATCATCCGGAGGAGGCAGCGCGTCCCCTCCGGGGTGGTCGATATCCCGACTCGCTCAACCCGGCGGATCAGTCCGTCCTGCTCCATCGCGGCATAGGCGGGAAGGACGTAGTAGTGCGGAACGTCGAGGTACTCGGCGAGCTTCCGCGTTGTCGGGAGGCGTATCGAGACGCCGCCCGGGGTAATACTGACGGTCATGCATCGATCTGCAAAGAGGAGGATCCGTAATGCCGCATCGAATATGTCATCCTGGTCGGACATGGTATCTGCTCGTGTATCGCTAAAATAGAATGGTTTTAATGGGAGCAGCGGAAGGATCACTCCTTCTTCTTCTCGCCCCGCTCTTCTTCGGCCATCTCTTCGAGGTAGATCATCTCGGCACCGACGTCCTGCGCGATCTGCTCAAGTTCGGTCTTCCGAAAGTGCGTCCCCTCGATCTTCAGGTGTTTATCGTCTCCCTTCTCACCGGTTACGGCGACGACGCGGAAACGCGGCTGCTTTACGCCGGTTCCGACCTTCTGGCGCTCACGTACGTAGATCTTCATACTCTTTTCACCTCTGATACAGTTGGTATACCACCTGGTATATTTCCTGAAATCTTAATACTTTCGCCGGATCCCACCGGTGTCAAGAGACCGGAATCACGCATCTTTGCGGTTGCCCGGCTGAAATAAGATGTATCGATGGTATTCTCAGGCACCGGGGGGTTCTGTCGGTCTTGTTTAGTTAATCTGATTGCATTAACTCTGCGAGGCTTCTTCACCGAAAAGAGCCGATGATAGAGAAAGGCTCCGGAGCAGAGACCATGACAGTATATCTCGGTATCGACGACACCGACACCCCCGAATCCCGCGGAACCGGGCTGCTTGCCCGGAAGATTGCGGCAAAACTTGCCGGGAGCTGCCGAATAGCCGGTGTGACCCGGCACCAGCTCTATGTTCATGACGATATCCCATACACGTCCCAGAACAGCTGCGCCGTCATCCACATCGAGGAGACGGAGAACGGATCCCTCCGGGAGATCCTCGGCGCTGCCCGCGAGATGATCCTCGCAGACTTCGTCGAAGGGAGCGACCCCGGTATCTGTATCGCTTCTGGGGATCAGGTAGCCGGGCATTTGCTCTCATTCGGAATGCGGGCGAAGAGCGCCGTGGTGACGGAGGACGAGGCGCGGCACCTCGCCCGGGACACAGGCATCACGCTTGAAGGGCTCGGCGGCACGAACGGCGGCATCATCGGAGCGCTCGCCGGGGTCGGGCTCGCCGCCTCCCGGAACGACGGCAGGTTCGTCGTTCGCGGGCGCACACGGGATCTCAAAGGCTGCCAGACTGTTGCGACGCTCCTCGGCGGCGGCGTCGACAGCGTCATGACTCCGGACGGCATGCTCGTCACCGACGGTGTCGTCGAGATCCGGAAGTTCCCAAAACCCGCTCTCCGGCAGGGGCGGGCGGTGCTCTTCGTCGAGGATGCCGGCGGCGTCTACCGCGACCTCGTGGTCGGGTAGCCGCCGGTATCCCGGCGCCCGGGTGAGGGTGGACTCGCCCTCATTCTGTCCTGAACAGAGGACAATATGACTCTCTTTTTCGATTTTACCAGAGGTTTATGAGGGCGGATCCCGGTGCTGGAATTAACCAGAGCAGATCGTCATGTTTCCTTAAAAACGGAAGGATTTTGGGGATATGGTGGCCGTATGAGCGGGGGTAATCGTGGGAGGATGGTTACCCTGCCGCGCCTTGAGATCGGCTGTCTACGGGCTTCTGTGAGGGTCGAAACTCCGGCGAATTCTGGCCGGATTACGGGTATCTAAAGGTTTCCTGACCCCTCCCCTCCCTCACCCGAGCGGCTGCGGCCACCCGTCCCTGCCCTCCGCGAAGGCCTCCAGCATAAAGGCGACGAACGAGGCGGCCTCTTCCGGGTGCTCCGCCGCCGTCGGGACGGTCACGGCATAGACGATAGGCGCTCCCGTCCTGAGATTTCCGATGGAGCCGAACCGCTGAAACCCGAGCTGCACCGCCACGTTCCGGTAGCGATCGGCGTAGTCCGCGCTCGAGAGATCGATCTCGGGCGGGAGATCGATGGAGGAGAGGCCATGGGCGTCGGCCACGCTCCGGTACTCGAAGGCGTAATCGATACCGCCCGCATCGAGGAGCGAGAGGAGGTAGATGGAACCATCCCGGATCTGCACCTTCCCGTCCGACGGGCGCAGCACCTCGGGGAGCGTGATCGTGACAGTCCCGCCCGCCCGGTTCACGACCGGCCGGGGGTCGAGGTGATCGGCGATGATTCCGTCAAAGAGTGCCCTGTTCCCGTAGTACTCTTCGGCGAGTGCCGTCACCATCAGCGCCCGGTAGCCGCATGCGTCGAGCATCGGGTTTGAAAACCCCACCCGCACGTCCGGCCGGGCAAGCACGGCATACCAGTTCTCCGCGGTGATCTCATCGGCATGCAGGCTCTTTTCGGTGTAGGCGATCACCATCTCGTTCGTGGCGAACGATGTGTAGGTATCGGTGTAATTGCCGCCCCCGTCTTCCATCGGGCGGAACATCATCTCCGGGATCAGGGACTCGTCAGCGACAGCGACGACGTCGATAGCCCGGTGCAGATCGGTGACCTGCCTGACCGCCTGGATGCTCCCGTGCCCCTCGACCCGGACGTCGATTTCGGGGTGCAGGTTCTCGTAGGCTGCCTCGATCTCCTCCATGGGCAGGAGCAGGCTGCCTGCCGGTACGACGCGGAGCTCCCGTGGTTTCGCCCTCTCCCGTGCAGCCCGCACTGAAGATCAGCAGGACGGCGCAGAGCGCAAGTAGCATCGCCTTCATCCGTTACCGCCTGTGCACTTCGACCCGGTCGACCCACTTCACCCACGAACTCCCCTCGGTGATGACGTCGGGGCTCTCGGTGATGATGACGATCCGTAAGGGGCCGCCCTCCTCGTAGGTGAGCGGTCTGCTGTCCTGCTCGTAAGCCAGGATCACCCGGAGGGGCGGCGGCGGGATCTCGTGGAGATTCTCATCGAACGTGAAGAACCCCTCTCCCCGCACCTGGTCGGTATCGAAGACCCAGAGATACCCGTCTTCGGCGGAGACGTAGACGAGGTCATTCTCATCCGCCCCGCCCGCCATCGCAGCGAGGTTGGTGAGGAGCACCCCCCGGTACCGGTTCGGCCCGAAGGTTATCCCGACGGTGGAGACCGCATACCCGTATCCCTCCTCCGCGGGCAGTGCCCGCAGTTCCGCAAGCGAAAGCACTTCTTCGGTCTCGCCGGCAACCGTGAGGTTCCAGGCTATCTGCTCCTCGACCCCGTCTCCGCCCTGCCCGGTGCACCCGGAGATGCAGACGGCGGCAGCGAGCAGGAGAGCGTATACAACACGCAGCACCTGTCGTCACCTCCTGCCGCAGAAGAAACTTGCCGCGCCGATCGCGAGAGGTACCGGCAGCAGCGAGAGGGGTGTTCCGACAGCCCCGGCAGTGGTCGTATCGGCAGCAGGTCCGGTCTTCTGGAGCGACTTGACAAGTGCGCTCCGCTCACCCTGGTAGCCTCCCTCGTAGACCCTGACCTCGTCCACCCACTTCACGGATAGGCCGCTCGTGGAGGGGAGCAGGTCGTAGAAATGCTGGGCGGCCTCGGGCAGCGTCTCGTACATATCCTGGTTGCCGTAGACGTGCAGGCCTTCCGCATTTGTCGAGTTGTCGGCGAAGAACGTAAGCCGCATTCCGTTGTAGAACTCCGGGACATAGCCGGTGCCTTGGCGCTCGCCCGCTCCCGTCTCATCGCCGTTGTACCAGGTGATCCCGATCGGCCCCTGCCGGGGATCGGGCTGGTAGACGTTCTCGTAGGCAAACTCGACGTGGTAACCGTCGGCGGCCTTCACCATCACCTCGTCGCCGGGCTCCGCACCGCCGACCAATTCGGCGAGATCACGGATATCGGTGCCCTTCACGGCACCCCGGTCCTTGAAGTTCGTCGTCTCGTTCGGATCCCACTTCTCTCCCTCGAAGACCGGGCCCTGGTGGTAGTAATGAGTCACGCCGTCACCGAGCACCGGGAGGTTCTCTTCCATCCAGCGGTAGTCCACCGTCGTTTCGTTCAGGATCGTCGCCTGGTCGGCCGCGATCTTCACCACATGGAGCTCGGTGGTGGGCGCTGCCTCTGCCGCACCCGCCGCTGCCAACAGAAGCAGGGCGACGGCGAGTATTCGTGTCAGTGATGTCATATCGTGTCAATCTCCGGAATCTGTACGTTTGGGTCTGGTTACGTATCTTCAAATAGCACGGTGCAGTCGACCGTCGCCCCCGGCGCCACGACGACATTCTCGATAGTTCGGCTTTTCGTTTCGCCGACGACCTTCACCGCGTAGGCGCCGATCCGCATCCCCGGGAAGGTATGCGGCGTCGTCTCCCCGGTGTAGCGTCCATAGAGGTAGATCTTCGCTCCCGGCGGGGTGCTGTTCACGCTGAGCGATCCGCAGGGATATTCGGTCAGGGTCGACCGGATCGTCCCTCCTGCTCCTGCCGGAGCACCCGGCGGGATCGTGATCTCCCCGTTCGCCGGGAGGTATCCGGGGAGCGAGAGGGTGATCGTGTGCCTCCCCGACGAGAGATCGCGAACGACGGCGGGCGTCCGAAGATCGGTTGGATACCCGTCCACGAAGACCAGCGCTCCCGGCGGGTCGGAGACGACCGTGACGGCGTACGTCTCCCCCGCCCCGGGCACTGCGGTGAACTGCTCCCCGTCCGCGAGGGTGTCGGGCAGCGCGATCGAGTGGTAGGTATCATTCTCGCGGAGGGTGATCCAGGCTCCGTTGCCGTCTATATCCACCGTCGCCGGCAGGGTATACGCCGGGTACGCCCCGTTGACGGTGAACGTTGCTCCGGCAAGGTCGGGGTTCCCGAATGTGATCGTCCGGACGCGCCGGTTCTGCACACCATCTACACGGACTGGTGTGATGGTGTCGGGATAGACCCACACCCGGCGTGTCCCGTAGTGGATGCCGGTATCCGCAGAATCGATGCTGCTCGCGGCTTCGTAATCGAGGGCGATCGTGTGGAGTCCTTCGCGGAGCCCGTACACCACGGAGGGGGTGTTCCGGTCGATCCGCGTATTGTCGATGGTGATCGCCGCGTCCTGCGGGAAGGAGTCGATGAAGAGTCCGCCGGAGCGGTTCGAGCGAACCGCCTCAGGCGTCACGGTTGGTGCTGCTGTCGGGGTTTCCGGCAGTTCGCTCCCCAGATCAGGCTCCGGCAGGCCTTCAGGCGTCCCGAGCGCAGGTTCGCTCTCATCAGAGCCTCCGGTGATGAGGGAGGCGATGAAGTGGAAGAGTGCGAAGAGCGGGTCGAACAGTCCGGGCGTGGCCGGGGTCGCCGTCGCGGTCGGCACAGGCCGGGTGGTCGCCGGGGTCGCAGGCGACGTCGTGGTAGCCGGGACGGTCACGGTGAGAGATACTGCCGGCAGTGGTTCCGATCCATTGAGCGGCGCGAGCACCAGATCGACGGCGACCGTCTCATCCGCCACGGCGGTGACCGTCGTGGTGGCGTTCTCGTAGCCCTCCCTGAAAAGGACGATGGTATGCTCCCCGACCGCGACTTCCTCGAGGATTGTATCGGTCACGTTCCCGGTCTCGTTTCCGTCGAGGACGATCGCCGCTCCCGTGGGCAGGGACGAGACGGCGATGCTCCCCTGCAGCGGGAGAAGGTCGAAGGTGATCTGCCCGGTTTCCAGTGCTTTTACGGTGATCCATCGCTCCTGACTTGCGGCGTAGCCGTCCTTCTCCACCCTGACCGAGTGCGACCCTATCTCAAGATCGCGGATCGTGCATGGCGTGAGCTGACCGGTGTTCTCGTCGTCGAGGTAGACGGTTCCCCCCGCAGGGCTTGATTCGACCTCGAGCGCTCCGGTCGCCTCTTCCTCGCTGAAGATGGCGACCTCGCTGACGTACTGTGCGGATAGGCCGGTCGTCGTCGGCACACCGGGCTGGAAGAAATGCCAGTACTCGGGATCGAAGCACTCCTGCATATCGGTGACACCGAAGGTGTGGTTTCCCCAGGGGTTGACGGAGGTGTCCGCAAAGAAGACGAGCCGCATCCCCTCCCGGTACTCGGGAACGTATCCCTCGTCGGCACGGTACCAGGTAACGACCATCGGCCCCTGCCGCGGTTCGGGCTCGTAGACGTTCCGGTAGGGAAAGATCTTTGAAAACCCGTCGGGGGCCTTCACCCTGACGGTTTCGCCCTCCGCCATCCCCCCGACAAGGTCGCAGAGGTCGGCGAGGTCGGTGCCCTTCACCGCACCCATATCCTTCTCATGTGACGTTGGTATCTTCTCCGCCGGATTCCAGGGATCTGACCGGGTCGAAGACCGGCCCCTGGTGGTAGTAGTGCGTCTCCCCGTCCCCGAGGACGGGCAGGTTCTCCTCCATCCACCGGTAGTCGACGGTCGTCTCCTGAAGGACGGTTGCTCCGTCGGCAGCATAGCGCACGATATGCACCTCCGTCGTCGCGGCACCGACGCTCCCCGGGATGAGGATGCAGAGGAGCAGCAGAATGGCCATAAGCCGGAAAAGAGCATGTATCGGCATAGGGATCACCGTTGTGCAGATGAGGAACTCTGAAAAAGAGGCATGGGTGTTATCTCCTGCGGAGGAGGAAGAGCAGCCCGAGGGCGAGCACCGGTACCCAGGTCGGGACGGGGAGCGACAGCGGGAACCACGATCCGCCGGCCGCCGTCGTCGTCTCCGTTGCGGCTGCGGCGATCACCGCTGTCTGCTGCGCTGAGGCGGTCGGGGCGGCTGTCGGTTCACTGGCGGCGGTTGTGGTCACCGGCGTGGCGAAGGTCGCTTCGGGGTTGTAGTCGAAGCTCGATTTGGCCGGTGAACCTCCGCTGCTGCTGCTCCCCGAACCTCCCGAGCTCGGCGGCGTCGTCGGTGCGGGAGTAACCGGGCTTACCGTGGACGTTCCGATGAGGGCGAAGATCGAGAGCCCGCTTGGAGATGCGGCCTCGAAGACGTAGTTGCCGGCATCATCGGTGCCGATGAGCGTCGTTGCGAGAGCAGTCGTGGTGCCGTCATCGGCTCTACGCATGATCACGACCTTCTCCACTCCGCCGACCGCCGTCACCCAGGCCGGGCTGACGGCCATCCGGATCGTCGCGGCCGTGATGACACCGCCGTCGCCAGCGTTCGCAATATTGCTCTTCTGGACGTTCATGACGTATGCGATATCCGTGATACCGCTTCCCGACTGCTGGGCGGTGAGGAGGAATGCGCTCTGTGCCGCAGGGTCGGGCTCCCGTGCGATCGTCGTCGTGAGCCGTGCATCCGACGGCGGCATCTCGCTCATGTCGAGCGCGATCTGCGCTGCTGCCGTCCCGACGGTAGCATCGACGTTCGCCGTCACCGGGCTGCTCCGCGCGGTCACGCCGGTGACGGTTCCGGTGACGGTCGTCTCGCCGACCGCAGGTTCATCCCCGGTCTCGATGACGATCTCCTCCCAGCCGCTGCCAACGTCCTGCATCACGATTCTGTTGCCGTCGGTCGTGACGTTGGCCGTGGTCTCCTGCCGGTTGATCGTCACCTGCTGTGCCCCGCCTGCCGTAGTTGTCTGCACGCCGCCGGGGGCGAAGGAGCAGTCGCCCGATCCGATCGGGGTCTCCGCCTCTCCGCCCCGCTCCCGGTGGTAAACGTAAGATCGATCGCACTGGCATCGCTGGGTGCGTAGAGGCATCTCCTGGTCTGCCTGGTCTGCTGCCGACCCAGAACGTGACCGTTGGTGTATCGGATGCGACGAGATCGAACTCCGTAGCCCGCACGACGAGCCGGCTTGCCCAGATTCCCTCCGCCCCGTAGGTGCCGGGCTCGGTGAGGGTGAAACGCCCGCGTTCGTTCCAGTTTATTTTGGCGATGATGACGGTGCCTGCAGGTGCGTCGGCACCGTCGATGACGGCCGTTCCCCAGGTACTGTGCGGGAAGAACCGGCATCGATTCGGCGGCTGCCGCTCCCACCAGCAGGAGCAAAAGAAATAGTGTGATGATTGGTCTGCTATCCATGGTTATCTCTGCCTACAAGGCGATTGCTGCAAGTTCACCGCTTCCCCGAAGGTACACCCAGTAGCCTTTGCCCGGAGAGCAGATCTCCCGTGTCGGCATGCGAACCAGATCCTCCGCGAATGATGGCGGTTTCGTATTCCTGGTTTTCTGCATCGAATCCGATCACCTGTGTCCATGCGTCGCCGAGGGAGAGGAGGGTGTCGCGTGCCTGTGCAGGTTCGGTGTCGGTGAATCCGACCGCGTTCCAGCCCTTATAGAGATCTGCTGTCGGCGGCGTCTGCAGGGGCTCGTCGCTGAAATAGAGCGACACGTTGCAGGCGGCTGCATGAGTAGATCCAGTACGCCGCGAGGGGTTTCAGCGTATCGGTCGCCTGGACTTCCTCCCAATACTTAATCGCCGCATTGTAGCGCCAGATCGCGTGGTTTGCGGTATTGACATCGCTGAAGATCGCGGCGGTGTTGCTGCCGGCTGCAAGCCTCTTGGGGATGGAGACGAAGTTCAAGCCCTGATGCAGGGCAGAGCTCCGCATCGGCGGGAATGGGGAGATCGATCAGGGCGATCTCGTCGATGCTTCCGATCTTCTGTTTGCCGCTCGTCAGTGCGGAACCGACGAGTTTCAGCGGCCATGACGGTTTGTCGCCGTCCGCCGGGAGCGGGATGCCGTTTATCTCGTTGGCGACGATGATGTTGTTGTTCAGTTTGATGAAGCTGCTCTCGAAGGTGGCGGAGAAGTCGTCCTCGGTGCCCTTTGTATTGTCGGGGCCGTAGTCGATGACGGTGACGTTGTAGCCGATATCGGCGAGCGTTCCGTTGAAGGGATTGGTACCGTAGTCGTGCTTGTTGGCATCGTCGACCCAGCCGACGAGGAGCCAGAGCGGCATTCCCGACCAGACGTTGCCGTCATCGTCGGTGTAGGTTGCTCCGTGGCCGCCGAGGGCGCAGGCCTTCCCGGCTTCGAAGTACGAGCGAGTGATGGTGTCGGTGATCGCGCCGGTCAGGATGAGGTTCCAGTCCTCGCGTGCGCCGGGGTGAATCTCGACCGTGGCGATATTCTTGTTCGCGACTCCGGCAGCGGATGGATACTGAATGCCGCCGCTCCAGTAGTAGTGCCAGTAGTCCTCGGCGAGGCATGCCCGCATATCGTCGGCTCCGAAGATGCCGTCGGGGGCATTGAAGAAGAGGCGGATTCCGTCGCGGTAGTCGGGGACATACTCGTCGTCCGCCCACCATGCCAGAATAGCCTCGCCCTGCCGGTCAAGTGGTGTATAGAGGTTGGTGTAGTTGATCTTTGCTTCGTAGCCGTCGGAGGCGACGAGGACGATCTCGCTGCCCTCGGGCGCTCCGCCGACGAGGTCGCAGAGATCCTTGATGCACGTACCCCGGACGACGTTATCGACTTTGCCGGGGTTTATATCCTCAGCGGGATTCCAGAGGTCGTCCGGATCGAAGGTCGGACCCTGGTAGCGGAGGCGGACACCGTCGGCGCCGCCGATGACGGGGAGGTTCTCCTCCATCCACTGGTAGGTCTTCGTCGTCTCGTTAAGAACCGTCACGCCGTCGGCGGCGTAGCGGATGATCTGTACGGAGGGAAGGTCGGTCGGCTCCTGGAACTCTGTCAGGGCGATCTTCTCGATGTTGCCGACGCTCTTGCTGCCAACCGCTCCCTCGCCGACGAGACGGAGCGGGAACGCTCCGCCGGTGATGGCAGAGCCGTTGACCTTGTTGGCGACGATGTAGTTATTCTTATTCGCTACGATCTCCTGGCTGGTAAACTCCTTGCTGTAGGGAGAGACGCCGCCCGAGGAGACGATGACCGTGTAACCGGCCGCTGCGAGGTTGTCGTTGAATGCACCCGAACCGTGCATGACGTCGTCGTCGACCCAGCCTGCGAGATACCAGAGCGGAACGCCCGTCCAGGTGGAGACGCCATCGTTGTAGGTCGCGCTGTGGCAGGCGGCACCTTCTTCGAACTCGGCCTCGGAGATGACGGCGGTGATCGCAGCCCCTTCGAGGGTGAGCGTCCATTCTCCTTCCTCAGGTGCACCGGGCAGATCGACGAGGGTGATCGAGGCGATGTTGCCGACTCTCTGTTTGCCGCTCGTCAACGCGGAGCCCTGCAGTTTTAGGGGGTAGCCGTCGTCGTTCCCGAGCGGGCTGGCGTTCAGCTTGTTCGCAACGATGTAGGCGTTGCTCTCTGCGATATCGGCGCTGTCGAGGGTGACGGTGTAGCCGTCCTCTGCGGTGACGTTGATGGTGTATCCTTCGGCCGCAAGTGCATCGTCGAACGTCCAGTGGTTCGAGGTCTCGATATCGTCGACGACGCCGACGAGGTACCAGAGCGGCATTCCCGTCCAGACGCGGTCACTGCTGTCGGTATAGGGTGCAGCGTGGCCGCAGGCAATGCCTTCCTCGAACTCTTCCTGCGTCAGGGTGCGGGAGAACTTCCCGTTCAGGGTAATCGTCCAGCCGTCGGAAGGCTCCGGAAGCCCGATGAGTTCGATCTCGACGACGTTCCCGACCTTCTGGCCTGCGTTCACATGAGCGCCGATCATCTGGAGCGGCCAGCAGGGTTTCTCGCTGTCCCCGATGACTGCCGGGAGGGGTTCGCCGTTCAGGGTGTTCGCGACGATGATCGCATCGTCACGGGCGACGCTGGCGCTCTCGAAGTTAACGCTGTAGCCATCGCCGGCGATGACTTTAATCGAGTAGCCCTCTTCGGCGAGGTCGTCGTTGAATGCACCGGCACCGTGCTTTTTGTCGTCGTCGACCCAGCCTGCGAAATACCAGAGCGGGACACCCGACCAGACGTTTCCGTCATCGTCGGTGTAGGTTGCGCCGTGGCCGCAGTCGACGGCATCCTCGAAGTACGCCTGGTCGATGGTATCGGTCAGGGCACCTTTCAGGGAGAGCGTCCAGTCTCTCGGGCTCGGCGATATCGACCGTGATGCCGACCATCGCGGTGGCGGTCTCAGGGGTAACGCCGTCTTCGCCATAGTAGAAGACAACTTCATCGCCGTCGACGAGTTCGTAGACGTCGACACCCTCGGAGGCAGACTGCAAACCCGTCGAGCGGATCGCCGTTCACCATGTAATACCAGGAGGCACCCCCTTTGACGTAGCAGTATTCGCTGACGTTATCGAGGAGGAGAAAACCATTGGAGACCTTCTTCTTGTCCCCGACGGCGTAGGTGAAGCCTTCTGCTTCGGCGACGGCATCAAGTGCCCCGAGCGGCGTGAGCGTATCGACGGTGTACCCTGTCCCCGATGTCGCGGTGCAGGTGAAGGTGCCGTCTTCCAGCGTCACCGGACCGTCATAGAGGACGTCCATCGCCTCGTTGATCGAAACGGTGATATTGACGAGCGCGGTTGCGTTCTCCGGAGTAATGCCGTCCTCTCCGTAGTAGAAGACGACCTCGTCGCCGTCGACGAGTTCGTAGACGTCGACACCCTCGGAGGCAGCTGCAAACCCGTCGAGCGGATCGCTGTTCACCATGTAATACCAGGAGGCACCCCCTTTGACGTAGCAGGTACTCGCTGACATTATCGAGGAGGAGAAAACCGTTCGAGAGCTTCTTCTTATCCCCGACGACGTAGGTGAATCCTTCGGCATCGGCGACGGCATCGAGCGCTCCGAGCGGCGTGAGCCGGTCAACGGTGTACTCCGTTCCCGAGGATGCGGTGCAGGTGAAGGTGCTGTCGGTCAGCGTCACCGTATCGTCAAAGAGCAGATCGGCCGTAGCAATCATGGCGGCGGTGTTCTCCGGGGCATACGGTTCGACCGGGAGCCCGGTATCGGCTCCCGCCGCAGGCACGATGAGGATCATCAGTGCGAGCAGCACAGTAAAGCAGATCACTTTGTTTTCCTTAAAATGTATCATAAACTCACCTTTTCGCAAACAGGCTGCCAAGACGTCTCCCAGCATGTGCAAGGCATTAAAAAGGTGGAAGGGGGCGAGTATATAGTTTGCATTTACTTAATCTATTGAACTAACTTAATGTGGTTAACTCGTCCGGTGGCGGGCAAAGGGGCTAAAAAAAGGGCGAAAACGTAAAATCCATTTCAATTCTGCCGTATCTCCGGGTGCCGACTTTCGGAGCGCCCCCGTCAGTCCTCCGGGGATCGCCTCATCCCCGGCCGCCATCGCTGCAGGGCGTATGCGAGCACCATGCCGGCGATGAACGCGACCGTGAGCCCGACCGCCAGGGTGAGGATGGCGATCACTGCGGTGACGATATACGAGTCGGTCTTGATGCTATGCTTTCCGAGCTCGATTCCGACGAAGACGAGCAGCCCGCCGAAGATGCCGAGCGGGATCAGGGTCAGCACCTCGGGAGGTGCGAAGAGCAGGGCGAAGGCGAGGATGAAGAGGCCTGCGGCGATGTTCGCTCCACCGGTGCGGGCGCCGAACCGGTACTGGGCTGCCATCCCTCCGGCGCCGTGGCACATCGGGAACCCGCCGAGGGGTGTCGAGACCAGGTTCATCAGGCCGATCGTCCGGGAGAGGCGATCGGGTTTGACCTCCTTGCCGAAGAGATCGATCGTCAGGAGCGAGGTCGCGAGGATTGCGTTCGTCAGCGTCAGTGGGATCTGCGGGAGAACCAGTGTCCACGCTCCTGCGACAAAGTCCGCTGCGGTAGGAATGATCAGGTACGGGAGGGGGATAAAGCGGAGCGGTGGGAACCCTGCAGTGAGGATCCCGGCACCAAGGCCGATAGCGATCACCACCAGGGCAGAGATGTCCGGCAGTCGGGTCCGGTTTGCGAGGACGAAGAAGGCGAGGATGATCGCGATCGAGAGCACGGCGAACGAAAGGTCGGTGAGAATGTATCCGAGCGACGTCCGGAGCAGCAGGAGTGCAAGCCCGGCCTGAACGCCGCGAATGACGCTTTGCGGGATCCACTTCCGGATACGCTCCATGCCGCCGAATACCCCGAGCAGGAAGAAGATCACGCCGAGGATGATCCCGGCCGCTGCGATCTCCCCGCCGCTCAGCCCTTCGGCGATGACGATAGCCCCTATCGCTTTCATCGGTTCGATAGGGATCGGGAGCCGGTAGTAGAGGCCGGCGATGACGTACCAGGCAGCCATGAAGAGGAAGATGTGGCTGATATTGACGTCCGAGACAAGGGCGACACCGAGGATGATCGGAAAGATCGTGCCGATATCCCCGAGTCCCCCTGCGATCTCCTCAAGCGTGAACCGGATGCTTGGGGGATCAGTTGTTGGGCGAGCGTGCGGTGCCATTCATCTCCTCACGGGTAGTCTGTAGGCGGTAATGATTAATGATGTTTGTTGATTTCGATACCGGGACGAAAGCAGAGACCCGTGTCGTAGATGGGAACATCATCAGTCGTCTGGGGAAGTGGGGTCTCTTTTGTCCCCTCGGTCGGGTGAGCCTGTTCTCTGAGCCCTGCCGGAGCGTTCGCGCCTTTCCGTGCCCGAAATTTGCGCTCTACCGATGGTGTGTAAATTAAATAAATTTAACTTTTGCGCCCAAACGATGTGCTCCATTATAAACAGTTATCTTCTGCGGTCGGTCAATCCTTTTTATGCACAAAAAACGGGTTGTTTTCATGCTTCTGCTCATCACCTGTGCATCCGTCTTCATCTGCGGGTGCACCGGTCCTGCAGCAACTACTGAGTCGACTGAAACCACGGGTGAGTCGGCATCGCTCCTGGTCTACTGTGGTGCCGGCATGCGTGAGCCTATGGAGGAGATCGCCACCGTCTTTACAGAGAAGTATGGTGCTACCGTAAACTACAACTTCGGCGGATCGAATGCACTGCTCTCGCAGATGGAGCTGGTTAAGCAGGGCGACGTCTACATGCCGGGTGCGACCTCGTACTTCGATACTGCCCGCGAGAAAGGCTTTGTCCAGAAGGAAGAGACTCGTTGTCTACCACGTCCCGGCGATCGTCGTGCCGAAGGGCAACCCGGCGAACATCACCTGTCTTGCCGACCTTGCAAAGCCGGGGGTCAGGGTGGAGCTCGGTGACGCGGAGGCCTGTGCGATCGGCAAACTCTGCGACAGCCTGCTCACCAAGAGCGGCATCCAGGATGAAGTCCTTGCCAACACCGTTGCACGGACGGCCACCGTGAACGAGCTCATCGTTCATGCCTCGCTCAGACAGGCAGACGCCGCAATCGTCTGGGAGGATCTCTACGAAAGCGAGAAGCTTGACCTCATCGAGATCCCGAAGGAGAACAACATCGTCAAGATCGTCCCCATCGGTACCCTGATCTTCTCCGAACATCAGGAGCTCGCCGATCAGTTCGTCACCTTCGTCTCGTCGGATGACGGCAAGGCGATCTTTACCGCGCACGGATTCACGACCTACCCGGACGCCTACTATGGGACAGTCTGAACGGGCTTAAAAACGAGGATGGTAATTACCGTGAACCGAAACGATCAGGACGTGAAGAACATGGAGATCCGATACCGACCGATAGGCATCATTCATTCCGAGTTCACCGAGCAGGATGAGACGCCGATTCAGGGCATCTTCAACGAATCCGTGGGCCAGGTTGAGGTCTTTCCCGAGTTTGCGGAGGGCCTCCGGGATATCGAGTCCTTCTCGCATATAATCCTCCTCTACCACTTCGACCGGGCGGACGGGTGCACCCTCCTTCAGAAACCGTTCCTGGACGGCGAAAAGGAGCGCGGTATCTTTGCTATCAGGCACTTCAAGCGCCCGAACCCGATCGGTATCTCAATCGTCCGTCTGCTTGGGGTGCAGGGGAACGTGCTCGAGATCAAAGGTGTGGACGTCCTCGACGGGACACCGCTGCTCGACATCAAGCCCTATGTCTACCGGTTCGATCACCGTGATGAGGTCCGGAGCGGATGGGTTGATAACCAGCATATCGACGACATCGCAGAATGGAACAGCACGCCGAGAGCGCTGCGCGACCGTGAGAGGACAAACCGGTGAATGCGTATCTCCGCTCGCCGCTGAAGACCGTCACTATCGGCGCAGGCGTCGGGCTCGCTCTCTTCATTGTGGTGCTCCTGCTCCTGGTGATGAGTCATCCGACGCCGGATGGCCTCATCTCCTCGCTCCTCTCTCCCGAGATCTGGTTTGCCATCTACCTGAGCCTGGGGACGTCGTTTGTCTCGACGTTTCTCTGTATTCTGGTTGGTATTCCAGCAGCGTACGCGCTTGCACGCTACGACTTCTTCGGGAAGCACGCCGTAAACACGATCCTCGACATGCCGCTCGCACTCCCGCCGCTGGTGGCGGGTGTCGGGCTGCTGCTCTTCTTCGGTGCGACCCCGATTGGAGAGGCGCTGTCAATGGCGGGACTGGTCTTCGTCTTTACGCCTCTCGGTATCATCGTCGCGCAGTTCTTCGTCAACGTCCCCTTCATGCTACGCATCATGCGGTCCACCTTCGAGGGGATCAGCCCGCGGTATGAGTACGTGGCAAAAACGCTCGGGTGCACCGATACCCAGGCGCTCTGGCGCGTCACTCTGCCGATGGCTATGAACGGGTTTTTTGCGGGTTCGGTGATCACCTGGGCGAAGGGCATCGGCGAGTTCGGTGCCGCACTGATGATCGCCGGGGCAACCCGGATGGTGACGGAGACACTGCCGATCTCGCTCTTCCTGAATATGTCGTGCGGGAAACTGGACCTCGCCATCTCGGCGGCGACCATCCTGATCGCCATCAGCGTCGTTTCACTCTACGTCTTCGAACGCTACGGCGGGTGGGCGCGCCTGTAGGAGTGAACGGATGCTGCAGATAACGAATGTATCAAAGGACATGGGTGAGTTTTTCCTGGACAATGTCTCACTTGAGGTTCTGGACGGGGAGTACCTGGTGATCATCGGTCCGACCGGGGCGGGAAAGACGATCCTTCTCGAGACGGTTGCCGGGATCTACGAACCGGACAGCGGAGAGATCCGCCTCGACGGACGCGAGATCACCGATGCGCCGCCGAAGGACCGGAAGATCTGCATGGTCTACCAGGACTATATGCTCTTCCCGCACCTGACCGTCGAGGAGAATATCGGGTTTGGCCTCACGTCAAAGAAGGTCCCGAAGGAGGAGATCGCCGAGGCGGTCCGGAACTATGCAGGGATGCTGAACATCGCGCACCTGCTCCACCGGTATCCGGGCACGCTCTCCGGCGGCGAACAACAGCGGGCTGCAATCGCGCGGGCGATGGTTATGAGCCCGCGGGCGCTCCTTCTGGACGAGCCGCTCAGCGCGTTGGATGCAAAGACCCGCGAGATCCTCCGGAGGGAACTAAAATCGCTGCATGCCCGGACGAAGACGACCGTCATTCACATAACGCACAACTTCGAGGAGGTCTTCGACCTTGCCGACCGTGTCGCTATCATGAATCAGGGTCGGATCGTTCAGGTAGGAAAACCCGACGAGATCTTCCGGAGGCCGAAAGATCGGTTCGTGGCCGATTTTGTGGGTGTGACAAATCTTTTCCGGGGGATATCCACGGTTGATGACGGTATCGCCGTTATCGCGATCGACGGGCCACAGATCCGTGCTCATTCGGTTGAGGAGGGAGAGGTCCACGTCTCCGTCCGGCCGGAGGATATCCTGATCTCGACAGAGCCCCTCGCATCGCCGGTGCGGAATTCATTCCCCGGAACGATCCGGGAGATCGTGCACGTCGGCGCGTTTGTCAGGCTCACGGTTGATGCAGGAGCGGAATTTATCGTTGCGCTGACACGGCAGGGATTCGAGGAAACCGGTCTTTCCATCGGCGATCCGGTTTTCATCGCATTCAAAGCCACTGCCGCCCACGTATTCCCCGGCGGGAACGCCTGAGTGCCCCGGCATCCCTCGCATTCTCTTTTCGGGGCGATAGCGGGGAGCGTCTCGGATGTCTGAAACGGCTGCGCATCCGCGTCCGGAACTCTTCCGTTTCTATCGATCCCGCCCGATGTCCCTCAAGGGTCATGATCCGATCCACCCGGGCGATCAGGATGTCGAGCGAACGTGCAGCAGAGAGGAGCGCCGTCTCGCTGAGCGCCTCACGGCGGGTCGCAAGTGGTCGTCGCATCCCCGCTCCGGAGGCACCCGGGCACGAGAAGGTTCATCACCGACCGGTCGTCGTCGAAGATCAGCAGGGGTGCCTGCTTCCGGACGGCTGTCTGGAACTCGTGCGCCATCACTATCGATCCGTTCCTCTGGCCAGATCGCTCGCGGCGTGCCGCCGATACCGGGGGATACGGACACGTGACTTGATCTCTTCGAACAGCACCGCGACCGCGTCGTCGGCACCGGTAGGATTTCGGCACAGTTTTTCGAGGATTCTCCCGTCGATCAGCACCGGCAGGCTGGACACGCCGGAGGTCGACGTCCCCCTCTCTGTTCACGTCGATATGTTTACTTCGATAATTAATCAGTATTAGTAACTTTATTGAGTAAACCTGCGATTAAATCTCAAGATTTATCTTAGAATTTCACATATGTTAACCGATCGCTATGAAGATGCAGAAATACCTTCTTGTTGCGGCAATCCTGATTGCTGCGCTTCTCGTCTGCGGGTGCACGCAGACCGCAACGACAACGGCTGAATCACCGCAGACACTCCGTATTGCGACGACGACGAGCCTCTACGACACGGGGCTCCTTGACTCCCTCACCCCCGCGTTCGAGAAGGAGCATAACGCCGTCGTACAGGTCGTCTCCGCCGGAACCGGCAAGGCGCTCGAGTACGGGCAGCGCGGCGACGTCGACATCATGATGGTGCACGACCGTGCCCGCGAGGATACGTTCATCGCCGATGGGTATGGCACCGACCGCCGTGTCTTCGCCTACAACTACTTCGTCGTCGTCGGCCCTGAGTCCGACCCGGCCGGCATCGCGGGCATGCAGCCTGAAGAGGCGTTCATCACCATTCGTGAGAAGGGTATGAACGGCACCGGCGTGGTCTTCGTCTCCCGCGGCGACAGCTCCGGCACTCACGCAAAGGAACAGGCTCTCTGGAAAGGGGCAGGGTTCAACTACTCGACCGAGGTTCAGCAGTCCGGCGACTGGTATGTCGAGGCCGGAACCGGCATGGGCGCGACCCTGGTGATGGCGAGCGAGAAGCAGGCATACACGCTCTCCGATATCGGCACCTACCTCGCTTACAAGGGCGACCTTGCGCTCGTCACGCTCGTCGATGAGGGAGACAGTCTCCTCAACATCTACAGCGTGATGGCCATCGACCCCGCAAAGCACCCGGGTGTCAACAACAGCATCGCGAAGGACTGGATCAACTACATCGTTTCCGACGACGTGCAGCAGCAGATCGCCGACTTCGGCGTCACGGAGTACGGCCAGCCGCTCTTCTTCCCCGCTGCCGGGAACGCCGAGACGATCGGTGTCCCCGCCGACGAGTGCGCGACCCCGCTGAACTGACGGGAGATCCGGACACTCCTCATTTTTCTCGTTACACTCAAAATATCATACTAGCAGGAATCCCATGAACGAGATTGTCGAGGCGTTCTTCCAGGCCGTCGAGTTGATTGTTACCCTCAACCCGACAGTGATGGAGATCGCACTCCGGAGTATTCTGATCTCCCTCTCGGCAACCCTCGTCGCGACGGCGATCGCGATCCCCCTCGGCTTTCTCATCCAGATCAACGAATTTTCCGGCAAAAGGATGGTGATCAACATCATCCAGACGCTTTATGCCCTCCCGACGGTGATCGTCGGACTCTTCGTCTTCGTCTTCATCTCCCGTGCAGGGCCGCTCGGTTTCCTCGGTCTCCTCTTCACGCCGACGGCGATGGCCATCGCGCAGACGGTGCTCATCCTTCCTATCATGACCGGGCTCACTATCTCCGCACTATCGGGGGTCGACCCGACAGTCCGCGACACCATCCGCTCTCTCGGGGCGAACACCCGCCAATACCTCGGCCTGCTTATCCGGGAGGCGCGGTTCGCCATCCTCGCGGCGGTGGTGGTCGGGTTTTCGCGGGCGATCTCCGAGGTCGGCGCGGCGATCATGATCGGCGGCAATACCCAGACCTCGGCGTTCTGGACATCGACGAGGGTTTTGACGACGGCGATCTCGCTCGAGACCTCGATGGGGAATATCGAGTTTTCGATGGCGCTCGGGATCATTCTCCTCATCATCGCCCTCGTGGTGAATCTCGTGCTGATGACGGTGCAGCAGCGGTGACCTTCTATGATTGACGTCCGAGGTGTATCAAAACGGTTCGGCGAGAAAGAGGTGCTCCGCGACGTGAACGTGACCGTCCAGGACGGGGAGATCTTCGGGATCATCGGCCCGTCGGGTTCGGGGAAATCGACGCTGCTCCGGATACTCAATCTCCTCGAAACGCCGACGACCGGGCAGGTGATCTTCGACGGCGTCGACATCCACGCCCGGAACGATCGGTCGCTCGCCGTCCGGAGACGGATGGGCATGGTCTTCCAGAAGCCGGTTGTTCTGACGACCAGTGTCTTTGAGAACGTCGCCGCGGGGCTCCGAATCAGGGGAGCGGAAGATGGGCACCTTCGGTCGAAAGTGGAGCAGGCACTTGAGGTTATCGGGCTTGCCGACCGTGCGGAGCAGCCTGCAAAGACGCTCTCCGGCGGAGAGATGCAGCGGGTGGCGATAGCGCGGGTGCTCGTCACCGACCCCGCCCTCCTGCTCCTGGACGAGCCGACGGCCAGCCTCGACCCGCTCTCGACCGAGATGGTCGAGGATCTCATCCGCCGGATAAACCGGGATTTCAACACCACCCTGATCCTGACGACGCACGACCTCCTCCAGGGGCAGCGCCTCGCCGACCGGATCGGGGTGATGATCGACGGGACGTTTGCCCAGGTCGGAACGCCGCGGGAGATCTTCGCCGCACCGCAGCGCCGGAGCGTCGCCCGGTTCGTGGGGATGGAGAATATCCTTGAGGGCACCGTTCTCCGGAGCGATCAGGGGCTCGCGACGGTGGCGGTCGGCAGCGCATCCCTCGCTGCGGCAACCGATCGCCGTCCGGGCGAGCGGGTCACGCTCTGCATCCGGCCCGAGGATGTTACCCTCCACCTGCCCGGGAGCGGCACGGGGAGCGCCCGGAACGTCTTTTCAGGGATCGTGACCGGTATCCGGTCGCTCGGGCCATTCTCCCGGATCGACCTCGACTGCGGTTTTCCCATTATCGCCCTCGTCACCTGGAAGGCGGTCGACGACCTCGGCATCGTTCCCGGCGCCACGATTACGGTTGCGTTTAAGGTAAGTGCCATCCACGTGATGACACCTGCGGAGGAGCGCGACAGGAGCAGCGGTATATCCCGGACCTGATATATTTGGTTGGGCTCCTCGATATCCTGCACGGAACGGCTGCTCCAGCAATGAACCTCTCTGCCGGTGACACTGGTTGCTTTACGGCATTCCATAGCTCCCGACCGCCGGATGCACCCGAAGCGAGGAAGGCCACGCTGGTTTGATCCGGAGTTTCTCTACGAAGCGAGGTGCTCCCAAACTCTGTTTCAGCCGGATAAAGGCATTTTCATGGAGATTACTCCCCGATACGATCACTACGCGAACTTGCTCCTCGGTTTTATCTGTCCGGCATGCGCCACCATGATCCGGTGCCTATCTCCTTCTCGCATTGATTTCACGCGAAACTCTTCGGCAGGAAGGGATGACCTTCTACCGATACGATAACCCGGAGACCGCCCGTGCTTACGTTCCGGTCGCCAGTGCAACTCTTCTCTGCTTGCGAGATTAGGGGAGAGTGTTCCGATAGTCGATCCTCATTCCCTTACACGTGCAGGATGTGCCCGGGTACAGCATGTCAGGATGGCCTTCAAGAGTATATCCGCGGAAAAGTCCGGTGGAAACCACGTAAATTGGGGATCCTGTGGTTCACCGGAGGGGGTATCCCTGATTTACACATCGGGTGGTGAGACGAACCGGTATCCGTTCCGCGGAATACGGATCTCGAACCGGGCGCCGGCGCTCGCGGTGCCGGCTTCCCTGATGGTAATTCCGGTAACGGAGAGGATCTCCCGCACAAGGAAGAGACCCTGCCCCTGTTTTCGCTCACGCCGTCTTTCAAAGACTGTTTCCTTCATCCCGTCGGGTATTCCTGTTCCGTTGTCTTCGAAGACGAGGGTCAGCCCCTCATCTGTTTCACGGTACCAGAGAGATACTTCCGTCGCCGTGGTGCCGTGTCCGATCACGTTCTCGGCGAGGTTGAAGAATACGGTTTCCAGCAGCGGATCGGCATAGATCTCAAGACCCTCCACATGGAGCTTCCGGGATATACCGGTGAAATCCAGGTGCGAGATCCCATAGATGAAGGCAAGGTTCACATTCTGCCATGCAGGCGGGCGCAGGCCGAGATCCTGGTACATCTCCGCGAACTGTATCCAGTTCTCCACCTGACCGACGAGCAACGTCTGCTTTTCCAGGTAATCCAGTGCATTCTCATCCGTTGCCAGTTGTTTCTGCAGCTCGATATACCCGGAAAGGCTGAACATTGCGTTTTTTATGTCGCTGAAGGTGATCAGATTCAGGAGGTTCAGCTTCCGGGTAGCCAGGTGCAACGCCTCCTCCGCACGCTTGCGCTCCGAGATATCCCTGTCGATCGCGAAGACGTATTTTTTTGCGCCGATGGAGAGCACCCGGGAATTGATCTCTATCGGGAAACAGGTTCCATCCTTTCGCACATGGACAACCTCCCCCTGCAGACGCTCGCCCTTCAGCACACGTTCGAACCGTTCCGGTGCCGACTGCCGCGACTCCTCGGTATCGAGATTGGTAATCTTCATGCCTTTCAGTTCCGCGACGGTGTACCCGTGCATCTCTGCTGCAGCCCGGTTTGCATCAACGATCCGCCCCTGCTCCTCACCGTCGCCCTCGAACATCAGGATGCAGTCGCCAGCCATTTCAAAGAGCGTCCGGTACTTCTTCTCGCTCTCCTCAAGCTGTTTCTCGTCCGATCCCCTGCGGCGTTCGACGACGCAAACCCCGGCACCCGCAGAGATCAGGGCAATAAGCCAGAGAATGTAGAGACTTCTGTCAACGGCGTTCAGTTTCTCCAGGACAACAGTTTCTTCCATATCTACGCCGACAATGCCCACGACATTTCCCGCACTATCCCTGACCGGCGCAAATCCCGAGAGCACCGTCCCCCACTCGTCGGTCGTAAACTCGGTGTCGGCAGACGGCTCGGCAAAACCGAGAAGAGCTCCGGTTCCGCCTCCGGATATGGCTCTCCTATCGGTGCGGCATCGGCGGCATAGCCATAATCGCCGTCAACGACGAATTCGATGGCATCGCCGCCTCTTCGCATGGTATAGATATAGAGAATATTCGGAGTTGCCTCCTTTGTCCGCCGGAGCTGGTCCCTGATGCGGATGAAATCCGCAGTATCCTCATCGCCGCTCTGTATCCGGGCGAGCGCATCGCCGTCGATCTGGGATGCCGTGACACTTGCAACCGAGATAAGTTGCTCCTGGACCTCTCCGTAGACCGTATCCTTGGTTCCCGTCGAGACTGAATAGACGAGCCCGCCGGATAGTACGATAATAAGTATGACGAATGCCACTGAGGCGATTCGGTGGTTCTTTCTCATCATGCCTGCCATCACATCACACGGCGGGAAACGTATCTCCGGTCAGGAAAACCCTTATAAATATGATGTATCTGTACGACTAAAAACGATACCTTTTTGTTCGTTGCGTCAACCCCGTCACTGTGCAGTTCCCTGCTTTCGTCACTGCCCGGTTGCACGAACGACTGCACTGCGGAGATGCAGTCCGGTAGCCTCCCCGATACCGCTCAAACCTCGACCACTTCCAGTCATCCCTGCTGTGCCTCCAGAACTTCGCCGTTGCGGAGTAACATATCCGGCAGCGTTTCTGTTTCGCGTTCAGGGTAGGGCGACTCGTCAATGACCTGGGAGATGCGAGCGAGCCCGGGTACATTGGTCTTTGCTATCTCGCGGATCTTCTTCATGGGGCGGGTTATACGGCCGGCAACGGCCTGACCCTCCTCCCCCTCTCTTCTCCGGGCAAGGCGGTGTGCTGCCGAACTGCTCACGGCGCCGCTTCCCGCACCATGGGGCAGACGTTGCACCCCTCCATCTCGCCAAAGCAGAAGTTGAACCGCTCCCGGATCGACGTCGGGAGCCGCTCTTCCGGGATCGGCACCCAGCCGAAGGTTCCATAGAACGGGATCAGGATGAGCGTCGAGTGGATGAAGATTGTCTCGTGGCCGCATGCGTCGAGCAGCGCCCGGACGGCGACCCGTGCAAGCCCCCTGCCCCGGTAGTCGTCCAGCGTAAAGACGCAGTCCATCTCGTTTCCGTCCGGGTGTCTGGTGAACCGGGCGGTCGCAGCGAGGTTGCCGTCCTCGAAGACGCCGAAGATGTGTTCGAGGCCTGGGTCGGCCTTCTGGCCCCGGTACTTCTTCCAGACCTTCTCGGCGAGCGGGAACTCGGCAGGTGATAATTCACGGGCAGTCTCTGTCATTTGATGGGTATACTGCATCGCCGCTTCTAAATATATCGGAGCGGCAGCCGCTCGAAACGATCTTCGCCAGTGCCGCCAGCGTTCTCCTCCCACAAAGGGGTTCGATCATCTCGCGGGAGCTCCTGGCCCTGCTCATGGTCAAAGTCGCGTACAACCTACTCGGGAGCACAACTCCGGCGTGGGGAACGCCTCACCCGGGCGATGATACCCGGACGGCGGGCAGAAATGGAGCGAATTGCGATACGCGTTTCTTCCCGTGTGTGAAGAATCCTCGAAAAAAGACTGCGTGATATCCGGCAGCAGCCGGAGACGTTCCGCCGGGTTACCGCGTCCCGCAGCAGGAGCACCCGGTCGGTTTTTGGGCGCTGACCTTGATGCTCACGACGCTCTCGAGGAGTGCTTTCCGCCCGGCTTCGTCGAGGGAGAGGCCGTCGAGAGTCTTTGCAAGCACCGGTTCGCTGACGATATGGTCGAGCGGGAAGACTGCCTCCCCGGCGACCGCAACCCTGTCGAACCCTGCACCGGCAATCTGCCCGAGGTAGTCTTCCTTCTGCAGCGCTCCGGAGACGCAGCTCGTATAGAAGAGCTCCGACTCGCGGATGGGTGCCGGGAGGGGCATCGTCAGCACGATGTCGGAGACCATGAGCCTGCCTCCCGGGCGGAGCACCCGGAAAGCCTCCGCAAAGACCCGGGCCTTGTCGGGCGAGAGATTGATGACGCAGTTTGAGATGATCACGTCGACCGCGTTGTCCGCCACCGGGAGGTGCTCGATCTCGCCGAGCCGGAATTCCACGTTGGTGTACCCGGCTTTTCGTGCATTCTCCCGCGCCCGTTCGAGCATATCGGGGGTCATGTCGACACCGATCACCCGTCCTGTCTCCCCGACCCGCTCGGCCGCGAGGAAGCAGTCAAAGCCACCCCCTGATCCGAGATCGAGGACGGTCTCGCCTTCCCGAAGGGATGCAAGCGCCACGGGATTCCCGCACCCGAGCCCGAGGTTCGCGCCTTCCGGAGCCTGTCCGATCTCCTCTGCCGAGTAGCCAAGACCGAGACTCACCGACTCGACCGCCCGGCCGGTACTGCAGCATCCGCCGCCGCATCCGCAGCCCGACTCTTCCTGCCGGGCTACCTGCCCGTATCTGCTTCGCACCTGTTTGCGAACGTCATCTTCCTTCATCATCAAAACTCCGTATGGTGTCTTATTCCCTGCCGCTCGCGATATCTTCCATCATGGGGGAGAGGAGGCTCGTTACCATCCTGTTGAAATGATCTGCCTTGATCAGCGTGATGCAGCAGACGTCACCCTCGTTCTCCCAGAACACGACCGCAAGTCGGTCGCCGGGAGCGATGTTTGCCCTTTCGCGGATATCTTTTGGAAGCACCATCTGCCCTCGCGCGTCGATGTTCACGACCGCCTCGATGGAGCAGGAACAGGGGGTAATACGATCATCTCTCCGGACGTTTGCCATGCAGGTTCACCACAGGATAGTGGTTGGGCACGGTATATCTATATTCCGAATATTCCCATTTATCAGAAATTTCAGTGAACTCCTGTCCGGGAAGCGTCATCGCAGGAGTTACGGAAAAGTCCGGGCGCTCCTCGAGGCGGAACGCCTGCCGCCTGCCTCAGGCGATCAGGGGCGGCACCTGCCTGGCATCCTCCTCGGCCTTGGCGACCCTGCTCTCCCGCACGACACCGGTATAGTCGTCGAACCATACCGCCTCCGGGCATCTCCGGTAGACCATGAACTTCCCGATATCCTCGCGTCTCGCCGCCTGGTGATATTTAAAATAAACATGCTCGTCGTCGAGCCCGACGACGGCGATCTTCCCGGTGCGGTGCGACATGGCGAAGACCGACCGCCTGGCAAGCCCGGAGCAGCGGCTTTTGGCCTGCTCATAGATGCGATAGCTCTCCTCCAGCGGCACGACGAAGTGCCGGTTGCCCAGCGTCGGGCGGCACTGGAAGAGGTAGTAGGGAGCGGCGCCGACAAACGAGAGGTTCCGGAAGAGATCCGCGAGAACCGCCGGGTCGTCGTTGATCCCCCGGAGGAGGGGCGTCTGGTTCGCGAGCACCGCACCGGCGCTCTGCAGGATATCGAGCGCCCGGAGAGCAGGATCGGTCATCTCTCTTGAGTGATTGAACTGGGTCATGATGTAGATCCTTTTCTCCGGCGTGCTGTAGCGCCGGATCATCCCGGGAAGATCAGGGTCGTCGATGATGCGGTAGGGATTGAACGCTGGGACCTTGGTGCCGATCCGGATGATCTTCACGTGCTCGATCTCCCTGACTTGCCTGACGATCCGCTCAAGCCGGGATGTCGCGAGAAACAGGGGGTCGCCGCCGGAGATAAGGACATTGGATATCTCGGAGTGCCGGCTGATGTAGGCGATATCGGCCGAGATATCCCTCGCCACCTCATCGGTGTGATGCATGAAGAGCCTTTTCCTGAAGCAGTAGCGGCAGTATCCCGCACAGAGATCGCTCACCAGCAGGAGGGCGGTCTGGCCGTATTTGTGCTCCATCCCGGGTGCCACCACATAAGCGCTCTCTCCGGACGCATCGAGGCTCCCCCACTCCACAAGCTCCTCGGGATCGGGGATGGCGATCTTCCTGATAGGATCGTCAGGGTCGTCCCAGTCAATGAGGGAGAGGTAGTAGTCGTTCGAGCGGAACGCGAATTTGCGCGCTACGTCGGCGAGCCGTTCCCGCTCGTCCGCGGGGATCTGCAGAACCTTCCTGATATCGGTGCTATACTTCGGTCCAGCCATTCTGGTTCCCGAATACTATTCTCAAATATTTATACAAATCGGAGAATGCATGCTCCGGAGAACTCCTCTTCCGGGAGTGATCGGGAGACGGGTCACGAGACCAAGCCTGGAGGAGGTGCATCACACAGCAGGCTTGAGGAACCGGAAATTCTCCGAGGAGTAGGTGCTACTCCTGATCTATAATCTCTTTGAGCACCACCGCATTGTTGTGCCTCTCATCCTTCGCCGCATACACGAGCGTCACCAATCTCTCGCTCTCTTTTTTGCGGATCTTGCCGATCAGATCGCTCTTCTCACCGAGTTCCTTCCGGTACCGCTCCCGGAAAGCATCCCACCGCTCCGGGTCGTGACCGAACCACTTCCTCAGGCCGTTACTGGGGGCGATCTCCTTGCACCAGGAGTCAATCTTTGCCCTCTCTCGTGAGACCCCGCGAGGCCAGAGTCGATCCACCAGAATTCGGTAGCCGTCGTCGGCGGACGGTTCGTCATAGGCACGTTTGAATCGGATCATTGCTATCCTTGCCGATGCTGAGGATTTGCATGTGATAAAATGTTCGGCTGCTCCGGAAGAACTTCCAGTTCATCTCCTTCGGAGCATCCAGAGCGTCAGCAAGGCAGGACCCGGTGGGTACATACGGTAGACCCCGCACTTTTCTCCACCTGAAGGGGACATGCGTGGATGAACGCAGGAAGGAATCGGTTGTTGATATCCTCTTCTCCCGGAGCATCGGGGTATGTCATGTTCCTGTGGTTTCCGGCGCACCTGAACACCACCGTCGGACTGCTCACTCTCATGTGCGGTGCTCCCTCTTCTCAAGGAACTCTTCGGCACGCTCCCGCCGACTCGTAACCTGCCCGGACATGTCTTCTCAGCGGCCGGTGCGGCTGGCATCTCCGCAGGCGCCGGGTGCTTCGACGAGCCCTGGGACTGGGACATGTTCGTCAAACAGAGTGACGTCTTAAAGGAACTTTGATCGACGCACCCTGCCGGACTGCCAGCATTCGCTCGATCGCTGTCCGCGCCCGGGCGGCGACGTCTTCCGGGACTGTCACCCGAGGTTCAAGCCGTTCAAGGGCAGCAAGCACCTCTGCAAGCCCGGTCTTCTTCATGTTGGCGCAGACCGCCCGGCTTGAGAGGGGGAAGAAGATCTTCTCCGGGCACTGCTTTTCGAGCTGGTGCAGGAGCCCGACCTCGGTGCCGATGACGAACTCCCGGGCGGTGCTCGTGCAGGCGTGCCGGACCATCCCCGACGTCGAGAAGACGTAGTCGGCGAGATCGATCACCTCGGGCCGGCACTCGGGGTGGACGAGCACCTCGGCATCCGGGTGGGAATGGCGGGCGGCCGTCACCTCATCGGCCGTCATCCGCTCGTGGACGATGCAGTAGCCCTCCCAGGGGAGGATCTCCTTTTTGGTGAACCGGGCGACGTAGCGGGCGAGGTTTCTGTCGGGGAGGAATATCACCTGCTCCGCGGCGAGGGACTCGACGACCGCGACGGCGTTTGCGGAGGTGCAGCAGATGTCGCTCTCCGCCTTGACCTCCGCGGAGGTGTTGACGTAGGCGACGACGGCGGCGGCGGGGAACCGCTCGCACAGCACCCGCACCTCTCCGGCGGTGACCATCGCGGCCATGGGGCAGCAGGCATCCGCGGCGGGCAGGATGACCGTCTTCTCCGGCGAGAGGATCGCCGCCGTCTCGGCCATAAAGTCGACGCCGCAGAAGACGATGACGCCGCTATCGAGGGTTGCGGCCGCCCGTGCGAGTTCGAGCGAGTCCCCGACGAGATCGGCGATATCCTGCACCTCGGGAGCCTGGTAGTTATGCGCGAGAATTGTCGCATCACGCTCGGCCTTGAGCGTGGCGATCCGCCGGGATATGGATGCCGTGTCTTTGGTTTTGTCCGGAATGGGGATGATAATCACAACCTATTTGCGCAGGTAATTGGTACTATTGGGCGAATCACAATTGTGAATGTTTCGGCCTGCCTCCCGCCGGCGGTGCCGACCGAAGTGATCCGAATGCCACGAATTCTGAATGCATTGGATCTCGCGATCCTGAAAAAAGTTGCCCCCGAATCGTCGGGGACGATCTGCACTGGTTCCGGGAGTCCCTACCGCTCGATCCTCCCGCCGCTGGCGAACCGCCACGCGACGGATGCTGGGGACTTTCTCGAGCGGATGGAGCGGCTCGACGACTCCGATCTCCGCTATCTTGCCGGGCTGATGTGCGACGGGAGCGAGAGCCTCGGGTGTGTCCCGGTTGAGTATATCGAACTCTTTCTGGCTTTCGTAGCAGATCGGCTCGGGCGGGATACCGCTCTTTCGCTCCTACAGCACCTTGAGGGTGAGGGTGGCTGCATACGCTGTTCGTCCCGTCTGCCGTATCGTACGTCCTAGAAAACGGTGAGAATGCATCCATTGCAGGGGAGGCAGTTCGTCCTTGCCCGTCGTCGGGAGGAGATTTGCACCGATCCGATATCGATGAGGTATGCATGCTCTCGTCTCTCTCCGCGGTTCAATATGGTACACGACTGTCGTTTCGCAATTGTGGATTGATCTGCAGCGATCATCGACGATCCATGCGTGGCTTCCCATTGCAGGTGTATCTGTCGCATCGGGTGGCTTTGCCTGCACTCCGGCTGCTCCTGCAGGAGGTTTATGGGGTGGTGGGATCAACCCTCTGATACATCCATGCAGATCATCCTCCCGGATAAAAGCGTGCGGACGGTTCCCGCCACCTCCGCTCCGATAGAAGCGATCCTCCTTGAGCTCGGGATCAACCCGACAACCGTGATCGTCGTGAAGAACGGCAAAGTCGTCCCTGAGGATGTGACGGCGGACGACAGCGACGAGATCCGGATCCTCCGGGTCTCGCACGGCGGGTGAGCGTATGTCCACTGGAGAGAACCGGTGCTCCCGCTGCCGCGAATCTGCGGTCATCCGTCTCACCGGCCCGGAGCGGCGGTTGTGCGTCGGCCACTTCATCGAGGACGTCGAGGCGCGTGTTCTCGCCACCCTCGAACGTGACCGTATGGTTTCGCCGGCCGACCGGATCGCCGTCGGCCTGAGTGGGGGAAAAGACAGCACCGCCCTGCTCCTGCTGCTCCACCGCCTCCTCCCAACGCCGGAAGCGAGCCTCGTCGCGGTCACCGTCGACGAAGGCATCGCGGGCTACCGCGAGGAGACGGTCGCGGCCGCGGAAGACCTGACGAACGAGCTCGGCGTCGAGCACCGGATCGTCACGTTCGCCGATCTCTTCGGGGACGATCTCGACAGGATACTTGCCGGGAGAGAGGCGCAGGCCTGCACCGTCTGCGGCGTGCTGCGCAGGCGGGCGCTCGTCGAGGCGGCGAAGCGGATCGGTGCGACGAAACTTGCCACCGGCCATAACCTCGACGACGAGGCGCAGTCGGTCCTTATGAACGTGCTCCGCGGGGACCTCCCTCACCTCCTCCACGATACCTCGTCCGGGCAACCCGGGCACTTCGTTCCGCGGATAAAACCGCTCAGTGCACTCTCCGAGAAGGAGATCACGACGTACCTGCTCCTCCGGGAGTACTATCGCGACCTGCCTGAGTGCCCGTACGCCGGCACCGCGCTTCGATCGGAGGTGCGCTCGATGCTCGCCGCGATGGAGCATCGCCATCCGGGCACGATGGGCCGCCTCATGCAGTTCCGCGACGAGGTCAGGCGCTCGGCCGGTTCTGCCGACCGGAAAGGGCTGCTTCGCACCTGCCGTATCTGCGGCGAACTTGCGAGCGGCGAGATCTGCCAGGTCTGCAGGCTGCTCGGACGGGAAGAGCGGTAGAGCCTGCACGCCCGGATCACGAGGCATATCTGCCTGCAGAAAAAGAGGTATAAAGAGCATTCTTCGAGGGAGATACGTCATGGCACCGGATACGGACGAGCATATCATCGAAGCGATAGGAAAGACCAGGGTCGTCGTCAGGAACGGAAAGGTCGTGGAGGTCGGCGAGGCAATCATCACCGACTGCCCGCTCGCAAAAAGGTTCGCATGCCCGGTTCGCGAGATCTCGGCAGAAGCGGTCAGGGAGAATATCGAGCACCGGATTCTGGCGTTCGGGATGTGCACGCCCGACCGGGAGGTCTACGACACCCGGGAGTTCGTCGGTTTCGGGGCGTCCGAGCTGCTCAGTTTCGGCATGAAGGCCGGTATGTTCGACGCCGCGGTTCTCGCCTGCGACGGCGCCGGCACGGTCGTCGTGACCGACCCTGCTATGTTGCAGGGCATCGGCGGCAGGATGTCGGGACTTGTCCGGACGACGCCGTACCCGTCGGTCATGGACCGGATCGAAGAGGGTGGCGGCACCGTCCTCGACCGCGAGAGTGCGGCGATCGACCAGGTGGCAGGCGTCGCGCTCGCGAAGGCCGAAGGCTACCACAGCGTCGCTGTCACGGTCGCCCTACCTGTTGATGTGGCGGAGATTCGCCGGGTGCACCCCGATGCCTTTATCGTCGCGGTGCATGTCACCGGCCTTACGCAGGATGAGGCGGCGGTTATCGCCGCGGCCGCCGATCTCGTGACGGCCTGTGCATCGGGGACAGTCAGGGAGGTGGCCGGCTCACGGGCGCTCGTCCAAGCCGGAGTCTCGGTGCCGGTCTACGCGATGACCGAACGGGGCAAAGACCTCATCATCGAGAAGATATGCCGGTCGGACGAGCCGGTGCTGATCAAACCTACTCGTCTCCCGGTCGCCGGAGACCGGCAGCCCGATCCCCTGGTGTGAAAGTCACTTCGGACATGCCCTGACGCGGAGGCCGTAGCACAGCCCTTTGAGTGTGTGGCGCATATACTCGGTGCACTGCACCCGCTCCGCTCCAGGCGTCTCGACGGCTAGGAGCGACTCTCTCGCCGCGAGCACGTCAGTCAGGCGTCCCCGGGCTTGTACCGGTCTTCCCCTCCTCGTTACACCTGCCGAACCCAGGGTCTTCTTCCCGGAGCTGTACGCAGATGGCGCAGATCCGTGCGGCGAGGTCGTCCACCCTCCCTTCGCGGAGGTCCCGGGCGAGTCCTGCGATTGATGCCTTCACGTCGTTCTCAAAGACGATTCGATAGCCTCGCTTTCCGGAGAGGTACTGCGAGATCGCCGACGGCGCCATCCCGAGGAGCCGTGCGGCCTCCTGCTGGGAGACATCGCACCGGATCAGTTCTTCGGCGATAGCCGCCCGGATTGCGGGCAGCACGTCCCAGACAATAGCCTGACAGGGCAACTTCATGATATCACAACGCTTAAAGGATTGTGAATAGCACATTTAATGGAAATTCACAATTGTGAATGGGCAGGAACTCACAAATATCTTTCCCCGTCACCCTGCCCACACCGGAAGTGGACGTTCATGGCTATGAAACAGGTGTATATGGATCACGCGGCGACCACGCCGACCCACCCGGAGGTCGTCACGGCAATGCTCCCGTACTTCTCGGAGCGGTTCGGGAATCCCTCCTCGCTCTACAGCAGGGCGCGGGAGGCGCGGAAAGCCGTGGAAGAAGCCCGCGTGAAGGTAGCGACTGTGCTCGGGGCTACCCCCGAGGAGATCTTCTTCACTTCCGGCGGGACGGAGTCGGACAACTGGGCGATAAAGGGAACTGCCGTCGCCCATCGGAAGAAGGGAAACCATATCATCACCTCGTCGATCGAGCACCATGCGGTCATCCATCCCTGCGAATACCTCGAGAAGCAGGGTTTTTCGGTGACCTACCTCCCCGTCGACGAGTACGGCAGGGTCGACCCTGCGGCGGTCGAGGCCGCCATCACTCCCGGGACGATCCTCATCTCGGTGATGACCGCGAACAACGAGATCGGCACCATCCAGCCGGTCGCCGAGATCGGGAATATCGCCCGCGAGCATGGCGTCCTCTTCCACACCGATGCCGTGCAGGCGATCGGTGCGATACCTATCGACGTAAATGCACTGAACGTCGATCTCCTCTCGCTCTCCGCTCACAAGTTCTACGGCCCAAAAGGGATCGGGGCGCTCTACATCAGAAAGGGCACCAGGGCAGAGACGCTCATCCACGGCGGCGGCCAGGAGCGGCGGCGACGGGCGGGCACCGAGAATGTTCCCGGGATCGTGGGGCTCGGGAAAGCGATCGAGCGTGCCGCCACCGATCTCGAGGGGCGCACCCGGCGTATCGCCGCGATGCGCGACCGCCTGATCGCGGGCATCTTCGATACGATACCGGATACCCGGTTGAACGGCCATCCGACACTGCGGCTGGCGAACAACGTCAACATCGCGTTCCGCTATGTGGAGGGCGAGTCGATCCTGCTGATGCTCGACCACTTCGGCATCGCCGCCTCGACGGGGAGCGCCTGCACCTCGGCGACCCTCGACCCCTCGCACGTCCTCCTCGCCTGCGGCCTCCCACCTGAACACGCCCATGGCTCGCTCCGGCTCACCCTCGGGGAGGAGAACTCCGACGAGGATCTCGACTACGTCCTCGAGGTGCTCCCCGGCGTCATCGAACGGCTCCGGAGCATGTCGCCGCTGACGCCGCCGGCAGAGGGAGGAAGATGATGACAGAATACAGCGATACCGTCATGGACCATTTCATGAACCCCCGGAATATGGGGGAGATCGTGGATGCGGACGGCGTTGGCGAGGTCGGGAACCCGGCCTGCGGCGATATCATGAAGATCTCCATCCGGGTCGCCGACGACCGGATCATGGACGCGAAGTTCAAGACCTTCGGGTGCGGGGCGGCGATCGCCTCGAGTTCCATGGCTACGGAGATGATCGTCGGAAAGACGCTTAAAGAGGCCTGGGAGATCACGAACCGGGCGGTCACCGAGGCGCTCGAAGGTCTCCCGCCGCAGAAACTGCACTGCTCGGTGCTTGCGGAGGAGGGCATCCATGCAGCGATTAACGACTACCGCGTGCGTAGCGGCCTCGCTCTGTGGGAGGAGCGCCCTTCCCGCGCCCACCATTCGGGGGAACCGGAGTGACCGGCATTCTTGACGAGCGCGAGTTCTCGCGGTACGGCAGGCAGATCCTCCTCTTCGGCGAGGAGGGGCAGGAACGGCTGAAGGCAGCGAAAGTCTTCATAGCCGGTGCCGGCGGGCTTGGCTGCCCGGCCGCCCTCTACCTTGCCGCGGCGGGGATCGGTGAGATCCTGCTTGCGGACTGCGATGTCGTCGACCGCACCAACTTAAACCGGCAGGTTCTCCACTGGGAGCGGGACGTCGGCCGCAGGAAGACCGACTCCGCTACGGAAAAACTCCGTGCACTGAATCCGGATATCAGGGTGACGGATCTTCCGGTCACCATCGACGAGGCGAATGCGGCGGCGCTCGTCGGCGATGCCGACCTGATCGTCGACGCCATGGACAACTTCGAGACCCGCTACCTCTTAAACCGGGTCGCCCTCCGGAAGGACATCCCATTCATCCACGGCGCCATTCGGGGGTTCGATGGTCAGGCGACAACCATTATCCCGGGAAAGACCGCGTGCCTCCGGTGCATCTTCCCGAGAGCCCCTCCGGCAGAGGTCTTCCCGGTCGTCGGCGTCACGGCCGGGATCATCGGGATGATCCAGGCGAACGAGGCGATCAAGTTCCTCCTCGGGATGGACGGCCTGCTCGCCGGCAGGCTCCTCATCTGGAGCGGGGTTACAACAGAGACGGAAACTCTGCAGGTGGAGCGGCACCCGGGCTGCGAGGATTGCGGCGAGGGATGCATGATCGCGTAAAGGTGCGTCTCCGGGCATTCGCCCGGTTCCGGTTCCCGCCGCCCATCCCCCTTCTTGAGCCTTCCGTTCTGCCCTTCCGCATGACCGTGATTTTCCACTTGTTTCGGTGCCCCTAAGTGGTAAGCGCCGGGAAAACAGAGTCTCAACCCTGATCCCGCATCGTATCCCCGAGGAGGCGAGAAGACGGGTGACGGAGCGAGCGGGCAGTTTGCCGGAGAGGCAGGCCACCGGATTCTTTTGGGCATCCGTATGCTGCCCGTGTCCCGCATCATCTCTGCCCGATGAATCGCACGGAAGTGGGTCAGGCACGGGAACATTTATGTGAGCGGGAGCGTGTAGGAGACCTGCAGTCGAGGCTGCATGACGATGGAACAGGAGTTGTGGATATGGTAGAGAATGAATCACCGGGCGGGCTCCGGAGTGATATTGATACGGTGATATCCGAGATGCACAGGCGGCTCCACGAGATGGTTGCGGGGGCCGGAAGAGCCGGGCAGCAGATGATGCCCGCGATCCGCGGAGAGATGCCGGTCGATCTCCGGGAGCTCGAGGATGAAGTTGTGGTCGTCGCCGATCTCCCGGGGCTGAAGAGTAGTGATGTCACGGTACGGCTCCTCAGCCCGGGAACACTGCGGATCACCGCTCGGCGCGAAGGGGCGGCAGAGGAAGCACGGGAAGGCTACGTTATCAGGGAGAGGATGTTCGGTGAGCTGAGCAGGACCGTGAACCTTCATGCAGACGTCACGGACGAAGGTGCATCAGCCACCTTCAAGAACGGTGTGCTGGCGGTGCGGCTGAAGAAGATTCCCGAGGCGCAGGGGATCGAGATCGCGGTCAGTGAAGAAGGAGAGCAGGCCGGCACTGCACAGGCCCGGTCCGCCGAAGAGGCTGCAGCAGAGCACCGGGAGATGGTCGAGGAGCAGTACAGGGAAGACCGGGAGAAGGTAGAGCCGTCCGGCTACATGAGTTCCGAGGAGCTCGAGCGGGAAGCGAAGCAGATCGAACTCGAAGAGAAAGGGAGCCCCGAAGAGGTTGCGAAGGCAGCCGAACTCCGAAAACAGAAAGAACAGGAGTACGAGGAAGCGAAGAAGAAGCTCGGCGGTCAGTAGGTGCCCGCAGGCTTATCGACGGTGCGGCCGGGAACCTGCGTGAATGACCGGGCGGACGCTTCCGTCTCTCCCTTCTTCGCTGAAGAGACGGAATCTACTCATCTCCCGGATTTTCCGTGCAGACCGATCCCGACCGACCGTGTGGTAAGGCCGTAGGAGCGAGACTTCGAAAAAGATCGTCGTTAACGCTGGATATAACTATTCGGTGCGCCGTATAGCAGAGCATGAACCGAACCATGATCGGCATGCTGGTCCTGGCATCCTTCATCGCACTCGGCAGTATCGCTGCAGGGTGCACCGAACTGCCGGGAGCGACGCCGGTAGAGCCTGCCCCTCCCGTAGGGCAGGAGACGGTGGCGGATGCCGTCGGCAGCGTCGCCGCGGGAAACAACGAGTTCGCCTGTAATCTCTACCGGTCCCTCGCGAACGATTCGGCATCGGACAATCTCTTCTTCTCACCCTTCAGCATCTCATCGGCCCTTGCGATCACCTACGAGGGCGCCCGCGGCACGACCGCCGACGAGATACGGGTCCGTTCTGCACGTCCCGGAGAACGATACCCTCCGGCGAGAGGGGTTTGCCGGGATCAATGCCGGCCTGAACAGCGGCGATGCCAACTACACCCTGCGGACGGCGAACGCACTCTGGGCGGAGGAGACGTATCCGTTCCTGCCGGAGTACATTGAGACGGCGGAGCGCTACTACGCCGCGAACGCGACGAACCTCGACTTTATCACCAGCCCCGACGAGTCCCGCGAGACGATCAACCGGTGGGTCGAGGCGCAGACCGAGGATAAAATCCGGGATCTGCTGCCGGTAGGCTCGATCACCCCACTGACCAGGCTCGTTATCACGAACGCGATCTACTTCAAGGGAACGTGGACGCTGCAGTTCGACGAGAACGAGACAGAGGACGCCGGCTTCCATGTTTCAGAAAACGAGACTGTCCGCGTCCCGATGATGCAGCGGACCGGCGAGGATGCCGTCTACCCGTATACGGAAACCGATACGCTTCAGGTGCTTGCAATGCCGTATGCGAACGAGAACGGACGAGAACTCTCGATGTTTGTCATGCTCCCGAAGGACGGGAACCTGACGGCTGCCGAGAAGGCGCTCGATCCGGAGAACCTCTTGGAACTGCGCCGGTCGCTCGAATCGCAGCGTGTCGATGTCTATTTCCCGAAGTTCACGCTCGAGACGGAGTACAGCCTCCCGGGAACGCTCGCGGCGATGGGGATGCCGACGGCGTTCACCGGTGCGGCCGATTTCTCGGGGATGGACGGCACGAATAACCTGTTCGTCAGCGAGGTTGTCCATAAGGCGTTCGTCGACGTGAACGAGGAGGGCACCGAGGCCGCAGCGGCGACCGGGGTCGTCGTAGGAGGGACCGCCGTCCGGGAAGATGAGACGCCCGTATTCAGGGCGGATCATCCGTTCGTCTTCCTGATCCAGGAGGAGGAGACCGGCACGATTCTCTTCATGGGGCGGGTTGTCCGGCCGGAGGCGGCCTGACCTCCCTCCCTTCGGGATATCCTCCGCGGTGGCGAGGTACTCTTTCGGGAACGCGAGGTCTTCGAGTTCGCCTTCGTCCCGGATCGGTTCCACGGTCTGGCGGCCTCCCCGCTGGAGCATAGGCGTGTATCTGTGTTCTGCCGCATGCCGCACCTGAATGACCATCTCCGCTGGGCGGGGCGCAATCGTGGTACTGCTGTTCGAGCGGCGTTGGATCGGCTTCCGGCACGATCCAAACAGATGGCAGCAAGGGGACAGCCTGCTGCAAAGCGAACGGCTATCAGGCCGGCAGACGTCGTCGGTGATGCGGGGAAAGGGGCAGTACCCCTGCTACGCCCACCAAAGAGGGCGAAGAAGCAGGGGGCGGCCAAACCGCTGAATGTCTTCTCCAGAGCCGCTTGCGGGTGCAAAAAAGGTATACGGCTGCAGTGATCTTACCCCCGCCACCGCGGGAGCGTCGCGAGGTACTGCGCCACCATGCCCTCCGCCTTCCCGACCGGCATGCCGAGCTGTGCCGCCATCATCGGGGCGTACTTCCGGACCGCCTCCTCTCTCGTGAGATCGGGCTCGGTGAACGTCCCGTCCTTGTAGCAGTGGATGCAGTACGTCGTGCTCCGTGACCCGTCCGCCTCCGTCCCGGCGTCCTCATCCCGTGCAAGGGGCATGCCGCAGCTCTCGCAGGATGCAACCTCCCGCCCTGCCCACCGCTTCAGGCAGGTGAGTCTGCTCTCTGCAGAAGTTCTTCGCGTTTTCGACGGGGATCTCGAAGAGCTGTGCGAGGATAGCGCCGCCTTTCTCCGCCATTTCATCGATGGTGATACCGGGGTCGGTGAAGGCACCGTTCCGGTAGCAGTGCGTGCAGTAGTCCTTCGACAGTGCGCCGTCCGCCTCCGTACCGAAATCGCCCTCTTTCCGCATCGGCATTCCGCAGCTCTGGCATGCTTTCATAGATAGTTCGTCCATACCGTCTCCTCCTGTTGATCGGTCACTTGTGCAGCACTGAAATGCTCTCAATCAAAGAATGGAGCAGACTACCGATAAAGATTCTGCAACGGCTCCGGAGAAGACGCGGTCGCGCTCGGGCTCTGTCGGGCGATCCGACTCTCCGGGTGGTGCCGGGGTCACGCACCGTCGGGCGGCCGACCTGTATTCGGGGGTTCCCGGGATCGGGAGAGATGCAGGAAAAGACCGGCACCACCCGTCCGCTGCCACGCCGCCACCTCCGGAGAGATCGTTCCTTTCTCGTTGTTCCCTTTTGAGTGCAGACTGCCCGGTTCTATGACTTTAAATCGGCAGAGTACCAATATCTCCGGAATGGAGTTGACCATCCTCGCCAGCGGAAGCAAAGGAAACTCTGCCTATCTGAACGGCGAGAGCGGTGCGCTGCTCATAGACGCCGGGCTGAGTGCGCGCGAACTCGTTCGCCGGCTCGCCCGCGCCGGCGGGGATGAACAGCGAATCGAAGCGATTCTCATCACCCACGAGCATTCGGATCACCTGCGCGGCGCCGATGTCCTCGCCCGGAGGCTCGGCGTTCCCATCATCGCCACGGAAGGAACGCTTGCGGCGTTTTTCAATAAATTCGGAGACCGGGGATGCGTCAAGGCGGAGCGGTGCGTCACCGGAGAGTCTCTCTGTCTTGGTGACTTCACCATAGAACCGTTTGCAACATCCCACGACGCCCGGGAACCCTGCGGGTTCTGTATCGGCGAGCGGGATCTCCGGATCGGCTGCTGCACCGATACCGGCGTCGTCACCGACGGGATGATGGAGCGGCTCGCCGCCTGCGACGCGGTTCTCCTCGAGAGCAATCACTGCCCCGAGATGCTCGAAAACGGCCCCTATCCTGTATACCTGAAGCAACGGATCCGGTCGAAACGCGGCCACCTCTCGAATACCGCGGCATCCCTCTGCTTGCAGACGCTGGCCGGCCGGGTGGACTCGGTTCTCCTTGCGCACCTCTCCGAAGTGAACAATACCCATGAAAAAGCGCTGACGACCGCTCTTTGCGGTCTCGGCCTCTACGCCGACCGGATGCAGATCTCCGTCGCCCCCCAGCACCCGGGGGAGGATCATCCCGCCGGCTGCGGTTTCCGCCTGTAAGACGGTCTTTTCTACTCGTTCTCCCGGTCGTGCGGCGCATCAAGGCTGATACTGTCGAGTTCGGCAAACATATCGTCCCCGAACTCTGCGGGATCTCCCGGATGTGCGAGCGACTCCTCAGCAGCCCGCCGCTCGGTGATCTCGATATCGTGAAGCAGGCGCCGGAGCTGCTGGTTCGCCTCGTCGAGCTCGAGCGTGCGCTCTTCCACCAGGTCCTCGAGGCGCTCCCGGTACCGCCGGAGTTCTTCCTCGGCGCATCTCCGCTCGGTGATGTCGCGGAGGATCACCATCAGCTGCCGCTCCCGGAGCGGCACGATCCGCGCCTCGAAACACCGCCGCCCCTCGGGGAGGTGGAGCGAGAACTCCTGCGACGTTGTCGTCTCTCCCTCGAGTGCCCGTGCAATGGCTTCGAGGAAGGCCTGTCCGTCCTTCTGTGGGAGAATCTCCCGGAGCTTCCTGCCGAGCAGTGCCTGCGGGGAGAACGAGAGATCCGCCTTTTTTCCCGCCCTGAACTCGAGAATGGTGCTGTCGAAGTTCACCCGCACGTACAGGTCGGGGAACGCATCGATCACCGCCTCGAGCTCGCCCGTCGCCTGTTTGAGCTGCTCCTCGACGGCGCTGCGTTCGGTGACATCGAGCATGGCAAGGAGGGTTGCGCCGTCGTCGAGGCCCGTCGACCGGATCTCAACCTCTCTGACCCTGCCGTCTCCGCAGACGACACTAAACACACCGGGTCTTCTGTTCCTGATGATCTGCTCGTTCCAGGTATCGAGCACCTTTGCCCTGTACATCGGATTCGGGTGCACCCGTGTAAACCAGGTCGCAAGATCCGGAATATCCTCTGCTGAGTAGATCGTAATCGCGGTGAACGTGCGGTTTGCATAGGCACTTCTGCCGTCCGCATCGAGAAGGAGGATGCCGTAGGGAGCGCTCTCGAGGACACCGATGAGGGTGCTCTTATCGATCCTGGGCGACTTCTGCGCATTCCGCTGCCCGATCCTGCGGTAGGTATCGATCCGCTCGCCGCATGCAGGACCGTCCCTGACGACGACACTCGTGTATTCGACCTCGCAGAGGGCACCCGTATCGTCGGTGAGCCTGAACGTCGCCGTCGGAACATCAAGGTCGAATCGGATCGCCTCTGCAATGGTATCCCGGTGCACCGCCTCGTATGCAAGATGCGGGGCGACATAGCGGCCGAAGAACTCGCCGGCCTGCATCCCGAGGACGCTCTCACGACGGATACCGAGCAACGCCTCCGCTGAACGGTTCAGATACCTGATCGTCCGTTCACCGTCGGTGTGGACGATTGCGTAGGGCAGTTCGTCGATGAGATGCGGTGTCGCGTTCAATACTGAACTGTTGCGTCTTTCCCTAGATATAGGCATCGCTCTGCTATCCCGTGTTATCTTGCATTTGGGGGACTTCTGGAGAACGAGCGGTCTATTTTCAAAAAACAGGGCTCCCCGGGGTTTTCTCTGGTGAACGGATGAAAAGCGCCTGAGCTCCCCCGGAGCAGCCTTCACGCTATGCAGATTACGGACAGAGGGTATCTCTTCAGTCCTGCCTGATACCGAGCGCCTGCAGGCAGAACTGATCGACGGCGGTAATGAGGGTGGCCTTCGCCCGTTTTGCCCGCTCAGTATCATCCTGGTGTGCGTCGCGGAAGATATACTCAAGCGCGGTCGTGAAGTGGTTTCTCTTTCCAAACGCCTTCTTCGCCTCCTGAAAACAGAGGTATGCTTCGTTCTGCCTGCTGCACATCAGCTCGAACGCAATATCGAGCAGCAGGAGCAGGTGGGTGGGGAACTCTTTGAGGAGTGCTAACTTTCGGAAACTGTAGTAAGACGACGGCTGCGCCCCGAAGACGGCGAGTTTCAGCCCGAAATAGATCGGTTCGTGATCGTCCGGGTACTGCTGCATCATCTGCTTGACGATGGCTGCGGCCGCGTTTCCGTTTCGCTGCTCGATCTGAAGCGTATATGCCTCCGCTAGGAAGTACTTGTCGTCTTGGAACCGTTCGGTGGCGAGCGTGACGAGGCGTTGCCTCCGCGGGGTATCCTCGTCAAGCCTGGCCTTCCGGATACCGAGACGGAGAAATCCCGGCTCGCTCGGAAACCATTCGACCGCCCGGTCCTGCATAAACCAGAAGATCCGGTCGATCTGTGAATCTTTCTGGTTGAAGAGCATGAGGCGGTTTTGCGGGGGATTTGCCTTGATGAGCGTGATCATCTCCTCGCGGGCGTGCAGTTCCATATTCCCCGGGCGAAACGGGGTCAGCGGCTGTGCGCCCGGCTTCTGCTGCTGACCGAGCCGGTAGAAGCAGTAGGCAACGGCAGTGTTGATGCGGGCGTCGGCGTTCCGGTGTTTTATCAGGTAATCGAGTGCCTGGCTGAAGTTCCCGCTGTTCATCAGCTTCAGTCCGGCGATGACGTCGAGGGTTGCCCTGCCCTTCCGCCGTCGTTTGTTGCCCATCGCGTGGCGGAGCACCTTTTCGAGAAAGTCCACGTCCGGCTGGTGCCGGGTGGTGTTGAGGAGTTTTAAGGTGACGGAGTCGATGAACTCGTCGTACTCCCTGTCGGGCAGCGACGGGAACGATCTGTCGAGGGATGCGGCGACGTGGCCGAAGAATATCGGAAGATTAACCTCGATCGTATCGATGTTCTTCTCGACATACTCGTACATGGAAGCCTCCAGCTGGTCGAGTCTCCGGCCCTGGACGGCGTCGGGTTGCCACGGCTCCTCCATACTATCTAAATGGTTGGGCGATGAAGGGATATTTGTTATTATTCACATGCCCGCCGTGGTCGAGCGCCGTTCCCTGAAACACAAGGTTATTATCCCCCCCGAAACCTTGATTGATCTGAGATCCGTTTATGCGATTTATGGAGTTTTCTCAATATTGCGAGCAGCTTGAGGGTATATCCGGCCGCCTTGAGATGATCGACATCGTGAGCGGAATTCTTCCTTCACTCACCGATGAGGAGCTCCCGATATTCGTTCGCTTCATCATGGGGCGGGTCTTCGCCGACTGGAGCCCGCTGAAACTCGGGGTCGGCCCGAATCTCCTCTACGAGGCCGTGGCCTACGTCGCCGGGACGAAGAAGGAGGCCGTGCGGGAGACGATCAATATGCTCGGGGATGCCGGTCTCGCCGTCGAGCAGCTCCTCGCCACCAAAGAGCAGACGGCGTTCTTCATCGAAGAACTCGATCTGATCGAGGTCTACCGCGACCTCGAGCGGATGGCGATCGCCGAGGGGCACGGTTCGCAGCGGGAGAAGACCCGGGTGGCGGGAAGACTCTTCGCGAACGCCCGCCCGCTCGAAGGGCGGTATCTCGCCCGCCTGATGCTGGAGGAGCTCCGGATCGGTATGGGTGAGGGGAACGTCCGCGACGCGATCGCGAAGGCCTTCACAGTCGACGTTGCCCTCGTCGAGCATGCCCACCAGGCGATCAACGATCTCGGTGAGGTAGCGCTTCTTGCCCGCCGGGGGTCTGATGCCCTGCAGGAGGTGAAGATCGAGCTCTTCCGCCCCGTGAAGATGATGCTCGCCCAGCAGGGAACGATTGCCGAGCGGATCGAGGAGTACGGGGACGTGGCGGTTGAGTACAAATACGACGGGAGCAGGTTCCAGTTCCACAAACAGGGCGACACCTGCCGGATCTACTCCCGGAGGCTCGAGGATGTGACGGTCGGGCTCCCCGATATCGCCCGGCTTCTTATGGCCGCTACGGACCGTGACGTGATCCTCGACGGCGAGGCGATCGCGATAAAGGACGGCCGGCCGATGCCGTTCCAGTACGTCATCAGGCGGTTCCGGCGAAAGCACAGAATCGATGCGATGATGGAAGAGATCATGCTTGTCCCGCGGGTCTTTGATATTCTCTACCTTGATGGCGAGACGCTGATCGATCTCCCCCTATCTGAGCGGCGCACAAAACTCGAGGAGGCGCTCTCCGAGCACGTCGCCCCGCAGGTTCGGACGGCTGACGTCACCGCAGCGGAAGAGATCTACGCCGCGGCGCTCGATCTGGGCCACGAGGGCGTGATGGTCAAAGTGCTCGCATCACGCTACCTGCCCGGGATCCGGGGGCGGCAGTGGGTGAAGGTGAAACCCGGCGTCGATACAATAGATCTCGTCGTCGTCGGTGCTGAGTGGGGCGAAGGGCGCCGTACCGGGGTCTTCGGATCGTTCCTCCTCGCCTGCCTGGATGAGGGGAAGTTCCTCACCGTCGGGAAGGTGGCGACGGGTATTTCGGACGAGATGCTTGCCGAACTCTATGCGCTCCTGAAGGATCGTGTCATCGCTCAGTCGGGAAAAGAGGTGACCCTCGAGCCTGAGTTCGTCTTTGAGGTCGGGTACTCGGAGATCCAGACGAGCCCGAACTACAGCAGCGGATACGCCCTCCGGTTCCCGCGGTTCGTCCGGCTCCGCGAGGATAAGGCCGCGGACGATGTCGAGACGCTCGATGCTGTCCGGGAACGCTACCGGCAGCAGAAGAACGGGGGCGGAGCCCCCTCTTCTTAGAAGTCGAAGAGGGTTCTCTGCGTCTTCAGCTCCGGGACAAGCCTGCTCTCCGGAAGCCAGCGGGCATGTCCGAGGAGGCGGGAGGCGGCGGCAACCGCCTCGTCGAGGGTGGCGCAGGTGGCGATCTCGTTCTTCATGGCAGCCCGGGCAGCCTCCCTGACCACCCAGGTGCCGAGGGGCGCCCAGGTACTCGCTCGAGACGTTGCGGAGCACGATGACGCGTGCCGAACGCCGGATGCTCTCGAGATACTCCGTCACTGCCAGACGGGCGGAGTAGTAAGCGCCTGCGAGGGGCGAGTAACCTGCCTTTTTCAGCCCCTCGCCGTCGACCGCTATCGTCTCCGTTTCCCCAGACCAGAGGGACTGGCGCCCCCAGATCTCGATCATCTCGTACTTCCAGTCGCCCGGAGCGAGGATGCAGACGATATGGTTCCCGTAGAGCGCGCCGTCGAAGAGCCGGTAGCCCTCGATCGACGGGTAACGGCCGGTATTCTTCTTGAGCCTGGTTCGAGACCATGTCGTCGACCGCCGTGATCGCCCAGCGGGTGGGGACGATGCGGCGCTTCTTCCCGAGGAGGCCGGTCGTGAGGATCTCCGTGATGCGGTAGACGTCGATCGACGACTCGTGGAGAAGGCTGCAGGCGTCCACCGCTCCGAGGTCGGTGTCGGAGGTGATCTTGTCCACCGCCCGCTCGACCCGGGCGTTGTCGATGACGTCCATCTTCCTGATGGCGCCGGAGAGGCCGACCGGCGCGACCGTGCCGTCGAACCTGACGTCGACCGCGACGGGCTTTGTAAACCGCACCTCGACGTCGAGCGGTCTGCTCGAGAGCGCGATCTCCTGCATGTTGTCGACGACCCGCGCTACCGCGGAGGTCCCGCGGATTGTCCGGGCTCGCAGTCCGACGATATCGTCGATCGAGAGGCCGCGGTCGACCCATGTCGGGGGTGTGTCGGGGTCGTTGATCAGAAGCGGCCCGCCGCTGACGTTCGGGTAGCCGTAGCTTCCGACGAAGACCGACGGTGCACCGCCCATGTAGTGGTCGGAGGGTTTCATGGTGAGCTGGGCGTGGAACCGGCTGATGACCGGGCAGCGTTCGAGCCCGCAGAGTCCCTTCCCCTTGCACTCAGCGCACCGCATCAGTATTTCCCCGCCGATCGACGGCGACCCGAACCCGTCCGCCGAGACGCTTGAGCGTCCCTGCGACCCAGTCCTCCCAGGATACAGGCTCCTGACTCGAGCGATGCGGCGATCTCGCACCCGAGATCGTCGTCGCGCTCCCCGACTGCCTCGACCACGACCGAGCCGGGCGCATACCCTGCCGTAATGATGTCGTCGGCGTCGCCGTCGATGACGCCGAAGACGGGGATGCCGTAGTGGACGCAGATATGCCCACAGACGGCGGTGGTGTCGTCGCCGATGCAGAGGACGCCGGATACGCCCTCCTCTATCTCGCGGTAGAGCGTATGGCCGGCGTGATCGATCACCGCGATCCGTCCGGTCTCGCGAGCCCGTCCGGCATGCCGGGGTGCCACCGACCGAACAGGGCCGCTCTTGCACCAGGCGGCGGCAAGATCAGGGGCTCCTCCCCGGAGCAGCTTCTCGACGCCGTGCTGCTTGAGGTCGATTCCTGCGACCGCTTCGATGGTTCCGGCTCCTGCTGCCAGCACCACCGTATCCGCGGTCGCCGTTCCGATCACGATTCCGTCGACGAAGACTGCTTCACCCGGGATGCATCCCCGGATGGTTCGGCCGGTCACTCCGGTCGCGGCACGCCCTTCCGCCTCCACGACCGGAAACCCGGTCAGGCCGGCGAGGTCTCCGGCAAGCCTGCGGTCGCCTTCGTTCCAGACGAAGATCATCCTGCTCGAGCACTCGAGGTGCACGAGGCCGCGTCCCTCTGGCAGGCGACCTGCCACAATCTCGCCGAATATCCGGCCGGACGCCGGCGTCTTCCCGCGGTTGACGAGGAACGCCCGCCCGCTCCCGGCAGCGAGCACGACGCTCGGCCGCATATCGGTGCAGCGGACGGGGAGACCCGAGGCCTCCGCCGCACACCGTCCCATCACCCCGGCGACAAGTATCTCCCGTGGCCGTATCCGGTCGGCGAGCCGTCCGGCGTCGCCGCTGTCGAAAGCCTCCGGGCCATGCACTACCATGACGGCGTCCGATGCCGGTGTCCCTTCGGTCTTCTGCCGGTTCATTCCGGGCAGCGTCACCGTCCTGAGGTGTCGGGCCTCGGGAGATAGGGCACCAGTGCGGCGGCGAGTTTCGCGAGGTCCATCGACTGCAGGATGACCTTCCCGGGGCCGGTCAGCGTGGTCAAGAACAGCCCTTCTCCACCGAAGAGGACGGTCGACACGCCGCCGGCCATGGCGATGCTGTAATCGACGGTCTTCTCGAACCCCACGACGAGCCCGGTCTCCACCTTCACGACCTCGCCCGGGGCGAGCGTCATCTCGATGATATCGCCGCAGCAGTGGAGAAACGCCGACCCCGTCCCGGAGAGGCGCTGGAGAACGAACCCTTCGCCGCCGAAGAATCCCGATCGAAGTTTCTTGGTGAACGCGATATCGAGATCGATCCCGTGCTCCGCGCAGAGGAAGGCGTCTTTCTGGGCGATGAACTCCCCCTCCTTCAGGTCGACCGGGAAGATCTTGCCGGGAATATTGCCGGCGAAGGAGACGAAGCCTTCGCCGCCCTGCGGGGTGAACTCGGTCATGAAGAGGCTCTCGCCGCTGACCATGCGTTTCAGCCCCTTGAAGAGTCCGCCCTTCATGTTGGTCGTAAGCTGCATGTTCCCGCTCATATTGACCATGGCGCCCGCCTCGGCGTAGATGCTCTCGGCCGCTCCGAGGTGAAGCGTGACCATCTGGAGATTGTCTCCCGTTATCTCGTAGCGCATAGTATATCCTCTGGTATCTGTTCGCTATAATTGGTTTCCCCCGGCGATAATTCCGACGGATTGGCCGGAATGGCCGGAATCCTGCTCCGAGGCCCATCGATCGCCGTTTTCCCGATATACCACCTCCGTTCGAAAAAGGCAGATTTATAACGGCCCGAATGAATAGCCGGCCGTTCTCAACCTTTAAATGGGTGAACGGGAGTATACCTCGCTGGTGAAATCGATTCTGCACGATCCCGATCCGCGGAGCGACCGGATAATCAGTACGTATATCACCGATAGCCGCTGTCCGGGAGATTCTCCGGAGGCAGGGATATCGCTGCGCCGCCTGCGGGACGGCGGTCGCGGCGGAAGGGACGCACTTCGATCATATCGTGCCCGTCATCTGGGGCGGGCGGCATACTGTCCAGAACATGCACGCTCTTTGCCCCCGCTGCCATCACCGGATGATGCGTCTTCAGCGGGAGTGGCTCGCCCGCCGGAGTGCCGGGCGCATCGCCGGAAAGGCATAAGTACTTCAAAGCCTCACCGGTCACCAATGGCATGTGAAGAGCCCGATACGCCAACGCAGGAGTGGAACTCGATGACCATGAGCCTGCTTGACGGTGCGATAGCCCTGGTGACCGACCCCTGCCGTCCCGGTGCCGCTATCCCTGAGTGCTGTTCGCCCCGGCGGTCGGCGACCATGCAGATGCTCGACTCCCTGCTTACCCCCGGGACGGTTCCGAACACCGTCGGTTCGCTCGCGGTGACGATCCTCATCATGCCGCGGGTGCCGGTGCCGTTCCGGCTGACCGCGACGGCGGCGGGTATGGCGTCCGGGATTGCGTCGAGTCTTATCCTCCGGCGGTAGGGTTTGTCAGCCGCCGCTCTATTCGTCTCTTCTTCCTGGCCGGGATGCCGTGCTGCTGCCGGTTCCGTCCGACGAGGCACGTCCAGCCGCTGCCGATGAGGTCATCCCGCCCGACCGAGCGGAGCCCTTCGCAGACGAGACCGTAGTTCTCCGGGTCGCGGTACTGCAGGAGGGCTCGCTGAACCTGCTTCTCCCGCCCCTTCGGGACGTGGACGGGCTGCAGCGTGAAGGGATCGAGCCCCGTATGGTACATCGCGGTGGAGAGGCTCATCGGCGTCGGGGTGAAGTCCTGCACCTGCTCGGTGTAGAGGTTGGTCGTCCCGGATGTACTCGGCGAGCTCCACCATATCGGTGACGCTGCAGCCCGGGTGACCGGAGATGAAGTAGGGCACGAGGTACTGCCGCTTCTGTTTTCCCGCCTGCCGACTCTCAAAGCGTTCTCCGGAATGACTCGAAGACTTCCTTCGGCGGTTTCTGCATCAGTTCCGTCACCCCCTCTGCGACGTGCTCGGGTGCGACTTTCAGGTGGCCGGAGATGTGGTACTCGGAGAGTTCGTCGAGGAACGTATCGTCCAGAGGCGGGAGGAGGTCGTAGCGGATGCCCGACCCGATGAAGACCCGCTTTACCCCGGGGATCTCGCGGACACGCCTGAGCAGGTCCCGGTACCGGGCAGCGTCGGTTGCAAGCGTCGGGCAGGACGATTCGCAGCGGCGGCCTTCGCATGCTCCCTGCTCCTCCCAGCGGCTGCAGGCCATCCCGTACATATTGGCGGTGGGTCCCCCGACGTCCTGCACGATCCCCTTAAAGCCCCGCATCTTCGTCATCCGTTCGACCTCGCGGACGACGGACTCGACACTCCTGCTCTGGACGATCCTGCCCTGGTGATGGGTGAGGGCACAGAACGAGCAGGAGCCGAAACATCCGCGGTGACTGGTCACCGACCATCTGACCGGTTCGAGTGCCGGCACGGGTTCGGTGTAGGAGGGGTGTGCCTCCCGGGTATACGGGAGCTCGTAGATATGGTCGAGTTCCTCCGTGGTGAGCGGCAGTGCCGGCGGGTTCTGGATGACCACGGTCTTCGGGTGCGGCTGTGCGACCGGCCGGCCGCGGACTGGGTCCTGCTCCCGGTAGTGGGCGGCGAACGCCCGTGCATAGGCGTACCTGTCCTCTTTCACCTCCGTGTATCCCGGCAGGACGACGAACGGCTCGTGGTCGGTCTCCCGCCACGCCCGGACCTCCGTCCGGTAGGCGGTGCCGCGGATGTCCGTGAGGCTCGGAGATTGCCTCTCCGGCACGAAGGCGGCGGGCGATCTCCGTTACCTGCCGCTCGCCCATCCCGTAGACGAGGAGGTCTGCGGGAGCGTCGGCGAGGATCGCCTGCCGGACGGAGTCGGACCAGTAGTCGTAGTGGGCGAACCGGCGGAGGCTCGCCTCGATACCGCCGATAACGATCGGGGTCTTCGGGAAGAGGGCGTGGAGCCGGTTGGTATAGACGATCGTCGCCCGGTCGGGCCGCCGCGGCTTCCCGCCCGGCGAGTAGACGTCGCCGCTCCGCCGTTTCAGGTTCGGGGTGAAATGGTTCACCATCGAGTCGACGTTCCCGGCCGAGACGGCGAAGAAGAGGCGGGGTCTCCCGAGCCTCGAAAAGTCGCTCTCCCCGGTCCAGTCGGGCTGCGCGATGATCCCGACCGAGTAGCCGGCGTCTTTTAGCACTCTCGCCGAGGAGTGCGGCTCCGAACGAGGGGTGATCGACGTAGGCGTCTCCGGAGACGATGATGACGTCGAACTCATCGATACCGGGTGCGCCTCGCTCCTTCACCGACATGGGAAGGTGGCGCGGCTGAACATTGCTGGAAGCGGTCGTCACCGCTGCTCTGCTCCGGGCTCTTTTGGCATCTCCGGTTCGAGTGTCCGCTCGAAGACCGGCAGGGAAACCCCGGTCTTCTCGTCATGGAGCCGTATCGCCTGTATGCCGATGAACTCGGTGAGGATCGCCTCCACCACCAGGTATACCTCGGCCTTGTTCCGAAGACACCCGGTCAGCGACGTCATGCCTTTCCCGGCAGCCGCATGGAGGTGGATTGAAGGCCCTTCCGACCCCGGGTAGACGGTTCCGAACCCGAGGAGTTCCCACCCGCCGTAGATATTCTCATGGTGCGGCACCGGTGGAATGACCGGCTCTTTCGGCCCCGTGACGAGCTGCCCTTCCCGGAGTGCACCGAGGATCTGGATAGTCCCTGTCTGCACGTCCACCGCCCGGACGAAGCGCCGGAGCTCGGTGAGCAGTTCCTCTCCGTCGTCGAACCGGATTGTAAAGACCCTGCCTATACGGCCCTGCGAGTACTGCATACGAATCGTCCTTATCGCTGTTAGATGAACGCTCTGTGGTATTAACATTCGTGGCTCCCCGGCAGCGCACCCGGGATCACCTTCATTACCTCCCGTGCAGATCCGTGATGATATGCCTGCCGGAGGAGCCGTGCCCGGGACAGCACGGATCGGGGAGCTTGAATACCTGCGGGGGTTTGCGATACTGGCGGTCGTCGCCGTCCACGTCTCGGTCTTCTTCACGGAAGCGGCACGGTTCGATACCCTTGCGGCCGTGAACCTCGCCGTCTATATCGGCACACACTTTGCGGTTCCGCTCTTCCTCTTCGTATCCGGTGTTGCCCTCACCTACCGGTACTCGGGTCGCTACCCGCTTCGGCTCTTCTACCGGAGACGGTTTCTGACTATCGGGCCGCCCTACCTCCTCTTCTCCGGCCTCTACCTGCTCCTGCCGGCGGCGGGTCTCCTCTTCCTCACCGGCGCGACAGGCCTGCCCTCTTCGGATGCGGCCGTGACCGCTTTTCTCACCGGCACGGCGCACTACCACCTCTGGTTCTTCATCCTGATAGCCCAGTTCTACCTGCTCTTCCCGCTCATCATGCGGGGATATGCCGCCGCTGAGCGTTCTGGAGCGGTGCCTTTCCTGCTTCTTACGCTGCTCTTTTTCCAGGTCCTCTGGAATGTCGGCGCACACATTATCGGGGCGTATGCCGGGACGGTCTGGTACTCGGTGCTGATACGGGTCTTTATCTCGCACCTCTTCTGGTTCGTCCTCGGCATAGCGGCGCTCCGGAACTACGACCGGTTCACGAGCATCAAAAGCGCCCTTTCCTGGAAGGTGATGCTCGGCGTCGCCGTCGCCGTGACGGTTCTGCTCACCGCGAATGTGGTCGATCGGCATTGCCGAGTCAGGGAGTTTCAACGCCGTTTCACTGGCATACTTCTGTATCTATCGGATAGCAGAGCCGGTCATATACCTGCCGCTCTTTCTCGTTCTCTTCATCGCGGCGGAACGCCTGGCCGCCTCGGCATCCCGGAGTTCGGTCGCCCTCCGCAGCATCGGTGAACACTCTTACGGCATCTATCTCATCCATCCGCTCGTCATCGCGATACTGCTCGGCGTCCTCGCAGAACTGAGCCTCGGCTCCTCCTCGTGGCTCTTCTACCCGCTACTTTTCGCCGCGACGGTTGCGATCACGTACGGCCTCGTGCGGGTGCTCGATCTCGTGCCGGGGAGCGGTCTCGCTCTCGGGGTGCGGCGAAGCGATCCGGCGGCCGCTGTGGCCGAAAAAAGGCGTGGCTCCGCCGGCGGTTCACCGGAGGATCCCTGAACCCTTCGCCCCCCGTCCCGGGGAGGGTTTTACATCGGTCGTGCCATCTGCGGTTTCACGTCCGAGACGTTGGCCGAGTATACCTGATACGTCGTAACCTCGGGCGAAGACGCGATGTACTCCGTAAGCTCGCGGGAGGCCTCCCGGAAGAGTCCCTGCATGGAGGACCTCGCCGCCTCTTCATTCTCCCAGAGACTGATGAGCGGTCATGGTATCCGGGTTCTCCTGCGGCATCAGGAAGAGGTGCCCCATAAAGCCGTCTGTTTTCCGTGCGCTTGCCTTAATCCGTTCGATAGTGTCGAAGGCGCTCTCACGCCGGCCGCTCTTGAACTTCCATACTGACATTCGTGCAACTACCATGGTGATCGTGACCCCTCAGGGAGGACCTGTGTATTATGCTTTGCGCTCCCCAAAAAGTGGGATATCCTGCCGAGCGGGTTTGTGAATATGGGCGCGCTCCCGCCCTCTTTTACCGACAATCGGATGGGTCGGATGCCCCGATGTTTTCAGGGAACTGCAGGGAATTTGGTTAAGCAATCCTTAAATGCCAGCAATCCCGCTGGAATCCTCCGGAATTTCGACCCTCACAGAAGCCCACAGACGGCCGATCTCAAGGCGAGACAGGGTATCCATCCTCCAAAAATTACTGGGGCTCATATCGCTGATATACCTCGAGGATTATGCTCTTTTTCGTCATCAACGCGATATACGCCAGCGAATACGTTTGCCGAGATCCGGCCTCTGAAAACCACGGTAAATCATCAATCCTGGCCGCAACCCTGCACGCTCCGCCTTCCGGCTCATATGCCGCGACCTCCGGAGGTACAGTGATTCTTCTGATGCGTGGCTTTCCACTAAAAACCCCCGAAAAAGGTAAACCGACCCTCCCCACTACGAAATCTTCGCTGCTGCGTTCTGCAAGTTCCGTGAGGAGATCACAGTCCGGGTCGGGTTCGATGGTGATGAACTTCCCGTAGACGTCGCCGCACGAACGATGCTTCTCAAGGAGAAAGAACAACAAAAGAAAGATGGGCTCGCTGAGATTCGAACTCAGGACCTCCGCCATGTCAAGGCGACGTCATAACCAGCTAGACCACGAGCCCGGTGTGCCTTGTGCTCTATACCGTTGATCTCCCGGATATAAAATAATTCGCTTTTGCAGTGTCGCGGGGAGAGACGCCGCCCGCCGGTACGGCCGAAAAAAAGGGGGAATTGAATGATGACTCTCTAGATCTCCGCGTGCTTCGCGGTGTGAATGCCGCCGACCGCGCGGACCTCGTCCATGGCGCTCGGGGGGAACGGCGCTGTCGACGGTCAGCACCATCAGTGCCTCCTCGCCGGGCTTGTTCCTGCCGACCTGCATCCCCGCGATGTTCACATTCACCCGTCCGAGGATGGTGGCGACCTTGCCGATCACGCCGGGTTTGTCGGTGTGGCGCGAGATGACGACGTGGCCGGTCGGCGTCAGATCGGTCATGTACCCGCCGATGCTCACGATACGCGGTTTGTTCTGGCCGGAGAGGTTCCCGCTCACCGACTCGGTCATCCGGTCGGTCTTCACGGTGATCGTAATGATATTCTTAAACCCGTAGGCCTCTTCGGTCGTGGTCTCGCTCAGGCGGATCCCGCGCTCTTTCGTCACGAACTCGGCGTTGACAATATTGATCGGCACCTGCAGGATCGGGTCGAGCAGCCCCTTCAAGGCAGTGCGGGTGATGTACTTCGTCTTCGGTATCCGGGCGATCTCGCCGCCGTAGATGATCTCGACCGTCTCGACCGGCCCTTCGACGAGCTGGATTAAGAGCCTGCCCATCTTCTCTGCAAGCCGTGCATAGGGCTCGACGATCTCCGCCTGCTCCGGCGGCACCATCGGTGCGTTGACCACGTACTTGGCAGCGCCGCCTTCGAGGACGCTGATGCACTGTCTTGCCACCGAGATGGCCACGTTCTTCTGCGCCTCGACGGTGCTCGCACCGAGGTGCGGCGTGACGATGACCCGGTCGATCTCGAGGAGCGGCGACGCCGTCGGCGGCTCCTCCTCAAAGACGTCGAGTGCCGCACCGGCGACCTTGCCGCTCCTTACCGCATTGGCAAGGGCGGCCTCGTCGATGATCCCACCGCGTGCGCAGTTGATGATCCGCACACCGTCCTTCATGGTGGCGATGCTCTTTTCGTTGATGACATGGCGCGTCTCCTTAATCAGCGGCGTGTGCACCGTGATCACGTCGGCCACCCGGAAGAGCTCGTCGAGCGGCAGCAGCTCGACACCGAGCTGTGCGGCACGCTCCTTGCTGATGAAGGGGTCGTAGGCGACGCACTTCATCTCGAGTGCACGTGCACGCTTCGCCACTTCCTGGCCGATGCGACCGAACCCGACGATCCCGAGCGTCTTGTCGTTCAGTTCGACGCCCATGAACTTCGACCGCTTCCACTCCTTCTTCTTTAAGGATGCGTTCGCCTGGGGAATGTTCCTCGCGAGGGAGAGCATCATCGCCATGGTGTGCTCCGTCGCCGCGAGTGTGTTCCCTTCGGGCGCGTTCGCCACGATGATTCCCCTGCGCGTTGCCGCATCCATATCGATATTATCGACGCCGGCACCTGCACGGCCGATGAACCTGATCTTCGCCCCCGCGTCGATGACGCGTGCCGTAACTTCCGTACCGGAGCGCACGAGAAGTGCATCGTATTCTCCGATCGTCTCAACGAGCTGATCCTCGCTCAGATCGGTTCTGACATCCACATCGCAAAATTCCCGTAGAATGTCGAGCCCTTCATCTGCCAGCGGATCGCTGACCAGCACTCTGTAGCTCACAGTAATAACCCATACTCAATCTGCATCATCGGTATTCATGCTTTTTCTTCCGAAATGTTTTAACCGATGATGAGAAGTATATGTGTGGTGCGAGCATGAAACAAATGCCCAATGTTCTGTGGCTCGAAGAGATAAAGAAGGAAGATATCGTCTCTGTAGGGGGAAAAGGAGCCTCCCTGGGCGAAATGACCTCCATAGGTCTCCCGGTGCCGACGGCATTTGTGGTGACTGCCCAAGCATTCCGCAGGTTTCTGATTGAGTCGGGAATCGAAGAAACGCTCTTCAGAAGGCTCGACCGCCTCGATGTCGACGACACGGATGCTCTTGAGGCCGTGGCGCGCGATGCGCAGGATCTCGTCCTGAACGTCGGGATTCCGGAGCATATCCGGGATGACATCACCGGCGCGTACTCACGGATGGGTGAGGGCGGCATGGTCGTTGCCGTGCGGTCGAGCGCGACCGCTGAAGACCTGCCGGAAGCAAGTTTTGCGGGTCAGCAGGAGACATTTCTGAATATCAAGGGAGACGCCGATCTGCTCGAGGCTGTCCAGAAGTGCTGGGCATCTCTCTACGGAGAGCGGGCGATCTACTACCGTTCAAAGCAGGGATTCGACGACCGGTCGGTCAATATCGCGGTGGTCGTCCAGCAGCTCATCCCGTCCGAGAAGGCCGGCGTCCTCTTCACGTCGCATCCGGTCACCGGTGAACCCCTGACGATCATCGAAGGATCGTGGGGCCTTGGCGAGGCTGTGGTATCGGGCAGCGTCTCGCCCGACAAATACGTCTTTGACCTGCGCACGGAGCGTGTCGTCGACCGCCTGATCGCGGAGAAAGAGATCGCCATCCTCGCGGACGGCGGGAAGGGGACGAAGATCGTCGACCTGACGCCGGAGCAGCGCGTTGCAGCGGTACTCTCCGACGACGAAGTGGCACGCCTCTCCATGCTCGGGAAGATCGCAGAAGACCACTACGGTATCCCGCAGGATATCGAGTGGGCGATTGTGGATACTGAATTCTTCATCCTGCAGTCCCGCCCGATAACGACCATCAAGCGTTCCGAGATAGCGCTCCCCGGCAAAGAGGAAGGCGGCGAACTCGGGGCGGTTCTGCTCGAAGGGCAGGGTGCCTCTCCCGGCATCGGCAGCGGCAGAGTGGCCATCGTCCGCGACATGAAGGATGCGAGAGCAGTCAAGGACGGCGACATCCTCGTCGCCAAGATGACCAACCCCGATATGGTTCCTGCGATGCGGCGGGTCCGGGCGATCATCACCGATGAGGGCGGTATGACCTGTCACGCGGCGATCGTCAGCAGAAGAGCTTGGAACCCCGGCGGTCGTCGGGACGAAGAAGGCGACGAAGCTGCTCAAGGCCGGGCAGATGGTCACCGTCGACGGCGAGAAAGGCCTCATCTACGAAGGTGCTATCGAGACGGCGAAGAAAGAGGTCGCCGCAGCACCGGTTGCCGTTCAGGCTGCGCCGGTCATCACCGGCACCCTCGTCAAGGTGAACGTATCGCTCCCCGAGGCGGCGCAGCGTGCTGCCGCAACGGGTGCGGACGGTGTCGGCCTGCTCAGAATCGAACACCTGATCCTCGGCCTCCAGAAGACCCCCGGCTGGTATATCAACGAGGGGAAAGAGGAGGAGTTCATCCAGTCGCTCTACGACGGCATCAAGGTTGTTCTCGACGCTTTCCCCGGAAAACCTGTCTGGGTGCGGACACTCGATGCCCCTACCGACGAGTTCAGGAACATGGAGGGCGGTGAGGAAGAGCCTGTCGAGCACAACCCCATGCTCGGGTGGCGCGGCATCCGGCGTGACCTCAATAGCCCCGAGCAGTTCCGGATGCAGGTCGAATCCTTCAAGCGCCTCTGGTCTGCAGGGTACGACAATCTCGGCGTGATGTTCCCGCTCGTGAATCACCCCGACGAGTTCAGCCAGGCGAAGGCAATGATGAAGCGCTGGGGCGTCGACGTGGAGAATGTGACCCTCGGCATCATGGTCGAGATCCCGAGCAGCGCTATCCTGATCGAGGAGTTCATCGAGGCCGGGATTAAATTCGCCTCCTTCGGGACGAACGACCTCGTGCAGTACACCCTCGCCATCGACCGGAACAACGAGAACGTCGCCGATATGTACAAGCCGAAGCACCCTGCGGTGCTCCGCCTCATCGACCAGGCTATCAAAGCATGCCGTGCGCACGACGTCGAGTGCTCCATCTGCGGTCAGGCAGGCTCCGACCCGTCGATGGCGACATGGCTCGTCGAGCACGGCATCTCCAGCGTCTCCGCGAACATCGACGCGGTGCCCCGGATACGCGAGGCCGTAGCCCGGAAAGAGAAACAGATGATACTTGACCTGGCGAGACGAAACAATGCGTGAACGCGGGTGCTCTGAGGAAGAACTTTTCTCCTTCCTCTCTTCGAAGAGGAGAGAGGATCTCGGGTATCACAATATCTTAAGTTCGATGTGCACCTCGCCGCACCCGGTGGCGGAACGGGTGCATGCGATGTTTCTCGAGACCAATCTCGGAGACCCGGGTCTTTTTCGGGGAACCGCGTCGCTTGAGGATCTGCTGGTTCGGCGGATCGGCGAACTGATGCACCACCCCGATGCGGGTGGATATGCGACCTCGGGAGGTACCGAGTCGAATATCCAGGCGCTCAGGATTGCCAAGAAGCGAAAACCGGTGGCATCTCCAAACGTCGTGGTGCCGGCGTCCGCTCACTTCTCGTTCGAGAAGGCATGCGACATGCTCTCGCTCGAGATGCGGACGGCGCCGGTCGATGCCCGGTACCGGCTGGACCTCGATGTACTGGACGGTATCGTCGATAAAAACACCGTCTGCATCGTCGGCATCGTCGGGACGACGGAGTACGGCATGATCGATCCGATCGAACGCCTCTCCGAACTTGCAGAGGAGCGTGATACCTTCCTCCACGTCGATGCGGCCTTCGGGGGCATGGTGGTGCCCTTCCTCCCGAACCCCGCGCCCTTCGACTTTCTGCTGCCCGGTGTCGACAGCATCTCGGTCGATCCTCACAAGATGGGCATGAGCACGATCCCGGCGGGCTGCCTGCTCGTCCGGGATGCCCGGATGTTCACCTGCTTAAATGTTGACACCCCATATCTTACTGTCAAGCAGGAGTGCACGCTTGCCGGAACCAGATCCGGTGCCTCGGTCGCTGCAGCGCTTGCCGTCCTCGAATACCTCGGGAAGGACGGGATGCGTGCAATCGTTGCAGGCTGCATGGAGAATACGCGCCGGCTCATCGAAGGGATGGAGACGCTCGGCTGCCCGCGTGCGGTGACGCCCGACGTCAACGTCGCGACCTTCGTCTGCGACGAATCGCCGCCCGGGTGGCGCGTCTCCAGAACCCGGAACGGGCATATGCGCATCGTCTGCATGCCGCACGTGCACCGCGACGTCGTCGAGGCATTCCTGCGTGACATGGGTGAACTGAATGCTTGAAAGGCTCGTTGAATCACTGGAAGCCTCCCCGATGGTGAAACGGGGAGAGTACAACTACTTTATCCACCCGATCACCGACGGCGTCCCGCTCTGCGAACCGGAGCTCCTCCGCGAGGTCGGGTGTGCGATGGTGCGGGTACTCGATCTCGAAGGGGTCGATAAGATCGTGGTCGCCGAGGCGATGGGGATCCATATCGGGGTCACCCTCTCGCTGATGACCGATATCCCCCTCGTGATCGTGAGAAAGCGTCCGTACCAGCTCCCCGGCGAGGTGGCGATCCACCAGACGACCGGCTACTCGAAGGGAGAACTCTACCTCAACGGGGTGGAGAAGGGCGACCGCGTCGTGGTCGTCGATGACGTCTGCAGCACGGGCGGCACCATGCGCGCCATCCTCAGCGCCCTCGATCAGATCGGTGCCGAGGTTGCGGATATCTGCGTCGTGATCACACGGGGCGACGAGGATATCGGCCGGCCGTTCAAGACCCTGGTCAAGGTGGCTGTCTCCGAGTCCGGAGTGCGTGTCGTTGATACCTACCGATGATCTCATCCTGCGGCTCGAGCGCCGCGGTATCCGAAAGGTTGCCCTCCAGTTTCCGGCAGGGCTGAAGCGGGAGGCATGGCCCGTCGCCTCGGCGCTCCGCGAGGCGGGGTTCGAGGTGGTCGTCAGCGGCGATCCCTGTTACGGCGCCTGTGACCTCGACCGTGACGCCCTCGCGCTCGCGGAGGTGCTGGTGCACTTCGGGCACGCCCCCGTCGAAGACCGGGAGAACGTGATCTACGAAACGGTTCGTTCCGTCATCGACGTCGGCGCCCTTGCGGCAGCCCTGCCGCTCCTCTCGGGGCGATCCCTCGGCCTCGTCACCACCGTCCAGCACGTCCACCAGATCGACGAGATGGCGGCGTTTCTCGAGGAGCAGGGGTTTCGGGTCAGCGTGGCGCCGGGCGACGGGAGAGCGCCTCTCTGCGGTCAGGTGCTCGGGTGCAACTTCCAGGCGGCACGAGCGACCGGTGCGGAAGAGATCCTCTACGTCGGAACGGGTCTCTTCCACCCCATCGGCGTACAGCTGGCGACGAAAGCCCGGGTGATCGCGCTCGACCCCTACACCGGAACGGCGCAGGAGGTGGACGCCTCCCGCCTGATCCGCCGGCGGTTTGCCGTGATGGAGAAAGCCCGCGATGCCGGAAGTATCGGCGTCATCGTCAGCACGAAGAGCGGGCAGCAGCGGCTCGACCTTGCCCGGCGGCTCGTCAGGCTCTCCGATCGTGCCGTCCTCGTCACGATGCGCGAAGTCTGCCCGGACGAGCTCTTAAACCTTGGGTTTGACTGCTACGTCAATACGGCATGCCCGCGGCTTGCCTACGACGATCAGATCCGGTTTCCGGTGCCGGTGCTGAGCCCCTCGGAGTTTGAGATCCTCTGCGGCGTGCGAAGCTTCGACGACTACATCATCGACGAGTTCCTCTCTGCATGAACCTCCGACAGCTCGAGATCAAACTCGCGCGCCTCGAGGGGTTCGCCCGCCCCGTCGCCAGACTCGAACAGTACCAGACGCCGGCTTCCGTCGCGGCGCGCCTTCTCTTTCACGCCTACATGCAGGGAGCGATCGAGGATAAACGTATCTGCGACCTCGGGTGCGGCACCGGTATTCTTGCATGCGGCGCCGCGATGCTCGGGGCATCCTCGGTCGTCGGGATCGATATCGATCCGCTCGCCGTCGACCAGGCGCAGAGGAACGCCCGCCTGATCGGTGCGGAGATCGAGTTCGTCGTCGGCAACGTGGCGAGCAGGGATGTCGACTGGACGATGTTTGCCGCCGATACCGTCGTCATGAACCCCCCGTTCGGGGCGCAGAAGGTGCATGCCGACAGACCGTTCATCGATAGGAGCCTCGAGCTTGCCGGGGAGGTCTACGGTATATTCAACGCCGGTTCACGCCCCTTCGTGGAGGCGTATACCAAAGGGCGCGCCGTGATCGATGAGGTTATTGCATGCTCCTTCCCGATACCCCGCACATTCGCTCACCACCGGAAAGAGCGAGCAGATATCACCGTCGAGGTCATACACTTCCACCGTATCTGATACCGTGACGTCGAAGGCTAAATCAGTCTGGGGGCTCTCCGCAGCTCACCTGGTGACCGATCTCTACTCGCCCGTTCTTCCGGCGATCATGCCGCTGCTCATCGCCCAGGAGGGCTACACCTACCTCCTGGCAGGCCTGATCATAACCGTCTACAACCTCACCTCCTCGCTCGTCCAGCCCCTTGTCGGGTGGGCATACGATACGAAGGGGCTCTCCATCCACGTCAGCATCAGCGTCCTCTTAAGTGCGGTATTCATCTCCATAATCGGGCTCGTCACCGACTATACCCTCGTCCTCGTCTGCGCCGGAATTGCGGCGCTCGGTCATGCCTTCTTCCACCCGAGTGCTCTTGGAGCGGTCAGCAGGCTGACGCAGGACGCAAGCAGGGGCAGGATCACTTCGTACTTCGTCGTCGGAGGGAACCTCGGGTTCGCCATCGGGCCTATCTGCGCCGGAGCGGTCGTCGCGCTCATGGGCCTGCCGGGGCTCGTGGTTCTCGTCATCCCCGGCCTTGTGATGGCCGTCGTTCTCAGGGCCGTTCTCCCCGCTCCCCGGCCACATGCACAGCATATCATCCCCGCCGCACCTCCGGGAGAGCCGGTACCCCGCCGGCCGATCGCCATCCTGGTGATCGCGTCCGCACTCCGTGCATGGGCGATATTCGCCTCCGTCGCGTTTCTTCCGACGTTCCTCACGCTGCGCGGCATCGATCTCGTGACGGCGAACCTGCTGGTATCCGGGATGCTGGTCGCCGGGGTGATCGGCCAGATCGTGGGAGGTACGCTCTCCGACCGCTACGGGCGCAAGGAGTACACGCTCCTCGGCCTCGTCGCTGCGATACCGCTCTTTTACCTATTCCTCACGACTGCGGATTGGCTCTCGCTCATCATCCTGATGGTATTCGGGTTCACGCTCTGGTCGACGTTCTCGGTGACCATTGCGATGGCGCACGAACTGATGCCGAGGAACGTCGGCGTGATCTCCGGCCTGATGCTCGGGCTTGCGGTCGGAGCCGGCGGGATGGGAGTGGCCGCGACGGGATACATCGCCGATACGTTCTCGCTCGAGACCGCTCTCCTGACGATACCCCTGCCGGTTATCGCGTCGATTCTGCTCTTCAGTGTGGTTCCGTACCCCTGGAAAACCCTTGCACGCTTCCTTCCCGGTTACCGGTGATCGGCACGGCAGACGTACTCCTCAAGTACAGGAACTGCCGAAGAGGAGCACGATGGTTACCCGGTTCCAGCGGTACGGGCAGATCGCCGATGTCCTGATCAAGTACGGGTTCGGCATCCTCGTCGAAGAGGTCTTTCCCGGCTCGGAGCGGCTGCGGGCATTTAAGCGGCGGGGGAAGAAGGAAGAACTCCCTACGTACGTGCGTGTCCGCCTTGCCATCGAAGAACTTGGGCCGACGTTCATTAAGTTCGGCCAGATCATGAGCACCCGGCGGGAATTGCTCCCGCCCGAACTGATCGTGGAGCTGCAGAAATTGCAGGATCAGGTGGCTCCCCTGCCGTACGAGGAGGTAAAGCCGGTCATCGAGGAGTACTGCCCCGACTTCGGCAGTTGCTTTGACCTCATCGAGGAAGAACCCTTCGCAGCAGCTTCGCTTTCGCAGGTGCATCGTGCCGTCCTGAAAGACCGATCCGTGGTCGCGCTCAAAATTCAGCGCCCGGGAATCGTCGACCTCATCGAGACGGATATCTTAATCCTCCAGTCGCTCGCCGACCGGGTCGAGAGCATGTACCCCGATCTCCGGGTCTACAGCCCCCGGGGTATGGTCGACGAGTTTGCCGTGCAGATCCGACGGGAACTTGACTTTGTCCAGGACGGGCTGAACGCCGAGCGGATAGGCCACAACATGCGGGAGGTTCGTGGCGTTCGTGTTCCGAAGATCTACTGGAAGTACACCGGTACCCGCCTGCTCACCATGGAATACGTGGAGGGTGTCCGGATCGATGACATCCCGGCTATTAAGAGCATGGGGCTGCTCCCGAGGGAGATTGCGGAGCGAGGCTTTTCAGCCTATATAAAACAGATATTCGTCGACGGTTTCTTCCACGGCGACCCGCACCCCGGAAACCTTCTGGTGACGGAGAACGGTTTCATCGTCTTTCTCGACTTCGGGATCGTCGGCGTCCTGCGGCCCGAGAAGAAACGGCGTTTCATCGAGCTCCTCCTTGCCATCGTCAACGGCGATGTCAGTCGGGTTATGAACGCATTAAGCAACCTCGGTGTCCACATAAGGCCCGAGGATCTCGACAACGTCGAGGATGAACTCTATGTCGTGCTCCTCGATTACCAGGATGCACAAATCGGGCAGTTCGACTTCGGGCAGGCCCTGATCGGCCTGACCGATACCCTTCGCCGCTACCGGATCCGCGTCCCGCCGTCGCTCATGCTGATGATGAAGGTGATCATCATGGTGCTGGATGTCGGGACGGAGCTTGACCCGACATTCAACTTCGATAAACATGTCAGGCCCCATATCGCCGAGATAGCAGCCCGGGAGCGGTTCTCGCCGAAGAAGGTGCTCGATGCCGGGCGTGCGGTCACCGATGCTATCGAGAGCCTCGTAACGCTCCCCCGCTCCATCGCCGAGACCTTGCAAAACGTTACCGAAGGCTCGATCGCGCTTGAGATGGAGAAGAACACCTTAAACCAGATACAGCTGATGTTCGATCACGTGACCGACAAAATCCTGGTCGGGCTCATCGTCGCCGCCATCGTGGTCGGTTCATCGCTCGTCCTCCGGGTCTCGGACGTCACCCTCCCGAATTACATCGCGTGGCTCGCCATCGTCGGGTATACAGTTGCGGTGCTGGTTGGGTTCTATGCGATCTACCATGCTATCGTGTACGAGCCCGGGGGCAGAACCTGACCGCGGTCTGCCTGCAGAAGAAGGGAGGGATAGAGGATATCTTGACTTGGGATGCCTGGCGGGTATCGGCCGTCATTCGTCCTTTTTCTTAAAGTAGAGGCTGCAGTGGCATTTGCCCGTCTCTTCTATCTCTTTGTCGTGATAGATGCAGGGGCAGATGATGATCCGGTCTTTCTCGGGCTCGCCGCTCCGCAGACGGCAGGGGCAATACGGCTCGCCGAAACGCTCCTTATTCCGCGTCAGCCCCCGAAGGACTGCGTTCAACTGCTTCTCGTCGGGATTGAGTACCCACCCCCGCTCCTTTGCGTATCGTTTCGCCCAGATTCGCGTCCCCTCAATCGGTTCTTCTTCTGTCATAGTCTACTCCTTGTATCGGGTATATCGGTATTATTTCTGTTGTTCGATATGCGTGATCATCGAGGTGAAGATCTTAATGCCGGCGTCGGATCCGAGCACCTGTTCCGATGCCCGCTCGGGGTGGGGCATCATGACCATCACGTTGCACGTATCGCCGCCGAGAACTCCGGTAATATTCTCCGTCGAGCCGTTCGGGTTGCTCCCCGGCGTGACGGTGCCGTGCTCGTCGCAGAAACGGAATGCGATACGGCCTTCCCGGTTCAGCCGGTCGACCACGTCGGGCGCGGCCACGTACCGCCCTTCCTTGTGAGCGATGGGGACCCGGATAACCTCGCCTTTCCGGTAGCACGCGGTGAACGGCGAGGTGTCGTTCTCTACCTTCAGGTAGACATGGCGCGAGATGAACTTCGGGTAGGCGTTGAGCGTGAACGTCCCCGGGATCAGTCCCGCCTCGGAACCGATCTGTGCCCCGTTGCAGATGCCGAGGATAAGCCGCCCTTCGCGGGCATGCCGGAGAATATCCTGCATGACCGGGGTTCGTGCGGCGATCGCTCCTGCCCGGAGATAATCCCCGTAGGAGAATCCGCCGGGAAGAACGATTCCGTCATAGTTCCGCTGCAGTCCGTCCTTGTACCAGACGAGGTCGGTATCGACGCCGCAGACCTCTTCGAGGACGTAGAGCGTATCCCGATCGCAGTTGCTCCCGCCGAACTGGACGACTGCAAACCTCATTCTGCGACCTCAACGGTATAGTGGTGAATAACGGGGTTAGCGAGCAGGCGTTCGCACATCTTCTCTGCCTCTGCCGCTGCCTCTTCGGCGCTCGGTGCGTCCAGCGTGAGCTGGAAGAGCCGTGCAGTGCGGAGGCTTTCGGTCTCGAAACCGAGATTTGCGAGGGCATGCCGTATCGCACGCGCCTCGGGGTCGAGCATTCCTTCCTTGAGTGCAATGGTTATGGTTACATCATACTTCATGGCAATCTTCCCTCCTGTGATCAAGAGATAATACGCTTCGCCACCTTTGCATATTCGGCCATAACGTCCCCTTTGTCAAACCGGTATACATCCTTGTCCATCGACTGCCGGGTCTCCTTATCCCAGAGCCGCATCGAGTCCATGCTGATCTCGTCACCGAGATAGATGACGCCGTCCCGGTGTCCGAACTCCATCTTGAAGTCGACAAGGGTGATGCCGCGTGCATCGAGGTGGTCTTTGAGCAGCTCGTTGATCGTCAGTGCATTCTCCTTGATCTGGTCGAGTTCTTCCCGGGTGGCGATACGGAGAGCCAGGATCAGGTCATCGTTGAGCATCGGGTCGTGCCGGGAATCATCTTTATAGTCGATCACGATCACGGGCGGGTCAAGGGGAGCTCCCTCGGTGAAGGGATACCGCCGCACAATGGAGCCGGCCGCAACGTTCCGGACGATGACTTCGAGCGGGATCATCTCAAGGTCCCGGACGACCATCGTGATCGGATCGATCATGCCGAGGAAATGGGTCTTAATGCCGCGCTCCTCCAGGTACCGGAAGAAGAATGCGGAGACTTCGGCATTATATCGACCTTTTCCCCCAGTACGTCTTTCTTCCCGCCGTCAAACGCCGTGATGTCGTCCCGGAACTGCATGATCAGGTTACCCTGTTCGTCCGATCGGTAGACGGATTTTGCCTTGCCCTGATACATAAGGTCAAGCTGCTTCATAGCCGGATCTCTCCTCTTTCTATAGGCCTTCTTATAGAATGATATTATGGTTCGCCGCCACGCTCGAAGGCATCAAGACGGGCAGAAGCTTGTCCACCAGCGGCCTGAGCGCCGGGGATACCCACCCTTTCCCGATGAACCGGGGATAGATGCAGAGGCGCTCTTTCAGGACGGCGTCACCCGCTACCCGGCGGAGTTCGTCTATCTGCGGCCAGGGGTGCTCCGGGTTGACGTAGTCGATGGTGAGGGGGGATACCCCGCCGAGGTCGTCCACGCCGCAGCCGATGAGGCGAGAAGCGTCGGCGAGGTTCGGGGGGATCTGCACCGCTACCTCCGGCGGGAGGATCTCCCGTGCAAGCGCGATGGTGGTGCAGAGTTCCTCGCTGCCCGGTACGCGGGCATGCTCCATCGGCGTCCCGACTTTCGGGCAGAAGTTCTGGACGATGACCTCCTGGATATGGTCGTAGCGCCGGTGGAGGTCCCGGATCACCCGGAGCGACTCTTCACGGTCGTCTTCGGTCTCGCCGATCCCGATGAGGATGCCGGTGGTGAACGGAATCCGAAGTTTCCCGGCATTCTCCATCATCTCGATGCGCACCGCCGGATCTTTTCCGGGCGATGCGGCATGCGCCGGAACGTCGGCCGTCGTCTCGAGCATCAGCCCCATGCTGGCGTTGACCTCTGCCAGTCGCTCGAGCTCCGCGTATGACAGAATTCCGGCGTTGGTGTGCGGCAGCAGTCCCGCATCGATGCTCGCCCGGCAAAGGTCGTAGCAGTAGTCGAGGATATCGGTATACCCGAGGAGTGCGAGCCGTTCGGAGAACCCCGGAACTTTTCCCGGCCGCTCGCCGAACGTGAAAAGCGCCTCCGTGCACCCGAGGGCGGATCCACGCTCCAGTGTGGCGATGACCTCGCCCGGCTGCATGATGCATCCGTCCCCGACCGGTGTCTGAAAACAGCAGTAACTGCACCGGTTGAAGCAGACGCTCGTCAGTGGGAGGAACACGTTCTTCGAGAAGGTGATCTGCCGGTGGTGCATGGTAGTACTTCGGCATATTTCCTCTTCAACCTTCGGACAGGCGGAGCAGCGTCCCGCGCCGCTCTTCCGCGCGACGCCCGCGGGCAGAAGTGCATCCGGGAATACACGGAGGGTTTTGCGTATCTCCGGTGTCGGTGCCGTATGGAGCGATGCCTTTTTGTTGATTACCCGACAACCGGATTTCAATGTATTTTCATGCTCTCATCCCCTTCAAACCGGTCAACCCCAAGACACGACTCTCCTGCGTTCTCAGCCAGGAGGAGCGAGAGGCGTTCGCAAGGGCGATGCTCGACGATGTCATCGCCGCCGTGCTGAAATCCGGGTGCAGTGCAACGCTCCTCTGCACGAGTGCCTTCGAGCGTGACGACGCTTTGGTCGCCGTTCGCAAAGAACCACTCAACGAGGCTATCAACTGGGCGCTCGACCAGTTCCACTGCCCGGCGCTCATCATCATGTCCGATCTCCCGCTTGTCCGGGCAGGCGATATCCAGCGTCTCGTATCGACCGGGAAGGATATGGCCATCGTGCCGGGAAGGGGCGGGGGCACGAATGCGATCTTCTTAAAAAAGCCCCGCTGTTTCCACGCTGACTTCTACGGGGCGAGTTTCCTCGACCACATGCGGATCGCTGAGGAATGCGGGTTCACCGTGGATATCATCGATTCGTTCCGGATGTCGACGGATATGGATGAACGGGAGGATCTCGTGGAGATTCTCATCCACGGAAAAGGGAAGAGCAGGGAGTATCTAGAGGGGCTCGGTTTTTCCCTCTCGATCGAGAAGGGCAGGGTTAGCGTGAAGCGCAGTCCCCATGAAGAGACACTCTGAAGCATCGATCGTCGCTATCCCTGAATAGTCACCGATGGGGAGACCTGATCCGCGGACGACTGCGGCAGGGGCGCACTCATCCGCCTCTCCCATGACGAGTTCCGCCGCGGATGCGATGCAGTCGGCGACGGCGCGCTTCGTGACGTGCAGTTCCCTGCCGAAGAGATCGGTTCTGCCGCACTCGTCGATCACCGACGGGAGTCCCGAGCACCCGATGGCGACACCGCTCGATCCGAGGCGCATCGCGTGTGTCCGACTGTCGGCCACGATGACTCCCGTATCGGCGCCGCACCGCTCCCGGATTCCTTCGCGTATCCTCGCCGCGCTCCGGTCGGAGTCGGCGGGGAGAAGGACGACCGAGCCTGGGGGGGCGTTCGATGCATCAATTCCTGCATTCGGGAGGAGCGTTCCGTTCTTCAGGCAGAGCAGGAATCCGTCGACTCCCCCGACCACCTTCTCGCTCTCGGAGAGGACGATCTCTGCGAGGCGGGGATCCATCCGGTGCCGTTCACCGAGGACTTCTGCAAGTTCCGACGGCACTATCGAATCGAGACTGACGATCCTTCCCTCTGCTGTGGCGACCGGCGACTCGGCGACGACGATGATATCGCCGTCACGGAAGGCGCCGCACCCGGCATCACCGGACGCAGCGATGAGGTGGCCGACGATATCGTCGCCGGGATGTATGAGGCCGGTCTTGAGGCCGTATACGCAAAATGCATTATCTTTCATGGTTTCATCATCTTCCGGTGCACGGCGAGCAGGTCTGCGGTCTCGGCGACGTCGTGAGACCTGACCACTGCCGCTCCGCGCTCGACAAGCATCATGGTGAGAGCGAGGGTGCCGGCGAGCCGCTCTTCGGGAGGTTTTCCGAGCAGATCCCCGAGGAGCGATTTTCGTGAGACCGCAGCAAGGAGCGGGCGCTCGAACGCAGAGAACTCGTGAAAGTGTCTGCAGAGTTCCCAGTCCTCCTCGCTTCCCCGCTCCGGAGTCCACCTCCCGACGCCGGGGTCGAGGACGAACTCCTCGATCCCGTACTCCTCGCAACGGCCGATGACCGCTATGAGCGCCTGCATGGTGGCGTCGAGGCCGACCGCGTCGCCGGGCCTGGAAAAACTCGCCATGGCGAAGACGGGGAGCCCTGAGTCGGCTGCAATCGCCGCATATTCCCTGTCTGCAAGCCCGCCGATATCGTTGATCGCGTGGATCTCGTGCTGTAAGCAGACGCGAAGCACCTCCGGGTGCATCGTGTCGACCGAGATGGCAAGACCACTCCCGTCGAGCTCGCCGAGTGCCGAATCGATCCGTTCCGCCTCTCCGGCCACGGTCAGGGGCGGCGAGCCGGGTGCGGTGCTTCGGGCGCCGATGTCGATCAGATCCGCCCCGCGGTCGTGCATGGAAAGAGCCCTGGCGCGAACCTCCTGTGCGGCAGTATACGATCCGCGGAAAAATGATTCGGGGCTGCAGTTGATCACGCCCATGAGGCGGACGGGGGCGCCGCCGCCTATCGGGATCTGATTTACAGAACAGAGATGCATGCCTTCCGCTCTGCAGCCTTGAAGGTCTGCTCCATGAGCGTTGCGATCGTCATCGGGCCGACGCCGCCCGGCACCGGGGTGATGGCGCCTGCTCGATCCTGCACGGCTTCAAAGTCCACATCGCCGCAGAGCTTGCCGTTCTCGTCGTAGTTGATCCCGACGTCGATGACCGTTGCCCCTTCTTTCACCATCTCCGGTCCGACGAACCGTGCTTTTCCGACGGCACTGACGAGGATGTCGGCAGAACGCATCTCGTCTGCAAGGTTCCGGGTTTTGCTGTGGCAGATGGTCACCGTTGCGTCGGCGTTGAGGAGGAGGGCCGCCATCGGGCGGCCGACGTCGATGCTCCGCCCGACGACGACTGCGCGCTTCCCGGCGGTCTCGATCCCGTATTCGGCGAGGATGGTCATGATCCCCTGCGGGGTGCAGGGGGCATAGACGGGAGTTCCGGCGAGGAGGCGTCCGAGGTTATAGGGGTGGAATCCGTCGACATCCTTCTCCGGCGAGACCGCTTCGATCACGCGGGTGGTGTCGATCTGCTTCGGGAGGGGGAGCTGCACCAGGATGCCGTTGATGTCGGGGTCGGCATTGAGGCGGGCGACCGTCTCGAGCACCCGCTCGGTGGTGGCGTCCTCGGGCAGTTCGATCCCGATGGATCCGATCCCCACCCGTTCGCAGGCCCGGTGCTTCATCCGGACGTAGAGCTTCGATCCGGGGTCTTCGCCGACGATGACGGTTGCGAGGCGGGGGTAGAGCCCGGACTCCTCGATCCGCTCCTTGAGTATCTCGAGCCTCTTCTCAGAGACTTTCTTGCCGTCGAGGATCATATCATTTCAGGATACAGGGGATACCTGCTTGCGAGGGCCGTGACTTCCGCCTTCACTTCGCCGATGGCCTTCTTTGAAGTCTTGTCCCGTGCGATGTCTTTGAGGACGCGGGCGATCCAGTATGCGATCTGCTTCATCTCCGCTTCTTTCATGCCGCGCGAGGTCACTGCCGGCGTTCCGACCCGGAGGCCGCTCGTGACGAAGGGGCTGAGCTGTTCGCGGGGGATGGTATTCTTGTTGACGGTGATACCTGCTTCGCCGAGGGCGTTCTCAGCCGCAAGCCCGGTCAGGTGATCCCCGTTCGTGGAGAGGCCCGTCAGGTCGAGGAGGATCAGGTGGTTGTCGGTGCCGCCGGAGACGATATCGAGCCCTTCCTCGGCAAGAACCTCTGCCATCACTTTAGCGTTCCTGACGACCTGGCCGCAGTAGTCCTTGAACGACGGGTGCAAGGCCTCCTTGAAGCAGACTGCCTTTGCCGCGATGATGTGCATCAGCGGGCCGCCCTGCATACCCGGGAAGACTGATTTGTCGATGGCGGGAGCGTCCTCTTTTCTGCACATGATGGCACCGCCGCGAGGCCCGCGGAGGGTCTTATGCGTTGTGGTCGTCACGAAGTCGACCACGCCGACCGGTGAATTGTGGTATCCGGTTGCGCAGAGGCCCGCGATGTGGGCGATGTCGGCCATACAGTATGCATCGACGGAATCGGCGATCTCCTGGAATGCCTTGAAATCAATCTCCCGCGGGTAGGCGCTCGCGCCGCAGACGATCATGGCTGGCTTGACGATCCGCGCCATCGCTTCGAGGTTTGCGTAGTCGAGTGTCTCGGTCTCGGGATCGACACCGTACTGGAAGATCGAGTAACCACTTGCCGCTGATATTGACGGGTGAACCGTGGGAGAGGTGGCCGCCCTGTGAGAGGCTCTGGCTCATTATCCTGTCCTTGTAGTTCAGGTATGCAAAGTATACTGCCTGGTTTGCCTGGCTCCCGGAGTGGGGCTGCACATTGGCGTGCTCTGCTCCGAAGAGTTTACACAGCCTGTCGCGCGCCAGATTTTCCACGACATCGTGAAACTCGCAACCGCCGTAGTATCGCTTGCCGGGGTACCCCTCCGCATATTTATTGGTCATTATTGACCCCATTGCCTCAAGGACGTTCTTACTGACGACGTTTTCGGAGGCAATAAGCTCCAATCCATTGAGCTGACGCAGACGCTCGCACTCGATGAGATCTGCAACTTCTGGATCGAATTCAGCCAGACTAGACATGTAAAAAAAGGTTGCCTTGAAGAGGTAATAGTCTTTCTTCCCCGGATTCAAATGAAATATTAATACGTTATCACCATCAAGGTTAATTTCGAGGGAAATAATGGCACAGAAAGATGCGCGAATCCGGTTTCTTGAGCGGGAACTTGCAGAGCGAGAAGGGGAAATGGAAAGGTTAAAAGGGGTGGAACCGATGGAATTTTCAGACAATGATGACGAGCGCCTGCGCGGCGTTGAGCGGAAGATAAAGGAGATTGAAGCATTGATGAAGGGTCTGACCGAGGAGATGCTTGATATCAAATCGATCGTCATGAAGATGCAGCGTCAGGTCGAGGAGCGCGGGAAGGCCGTCCCTGCTGCAGTGCCGCGGAGCGTCGAGCCGGAGATCCGCAAGCCCGTCCGTTCGGCAGAGCCGGAGCGGGCAGCGCCGACACAGGATATCAGGCGTGTCAGCCGCTCCGACCCGCTGGTCAGGCCGACGGCGGTGCCGCGACAGAGTCTGGTGTCGCCCCAGGTACGCGCCGCCCCTCCCCGGCCTGAGCCGGAAAACGACGCCGATATGGAACTCATCATGCAGAACGACGGAACGCTGAGGCCGGAGAAGAGGACGAGTTCCGAGTATATCGTTGCGAGCAACAAGTATCAGGATAAGGTTCTGGGTGGCAAGAGGAAGGGCTCGTCCGACCGTATCGTCGTCGCGGAGCCGGGACGGGCGAAGAAAGAAGTCGACAGCATTATTCATGCAGACGAAGACGATACTATCGAATTTGATTCGAAGAAGTAAGAGGAGCCTGATCCTTGTATATTACGCAGCTTGAGATCGACAACTTCAAGTCTTTCGGAAGAAAGACGAAAATCCCATTTCTTGAAGGTTTTACCGTCGTATCAGGCCCGAACGGTTCAGGGAAGAGCAATATCATCGACAGTGTCCTTTTTGTTCTCGCACTCTCCGGCGCTCGCGGCCTGCGAGCGGAGAAGCTGACCGATCTGATCAACGTCAACACCGGCAAGAGCACCGCTGAGGTGATGATCACCTTCTCGGACGGCACCACGATACGGCGGAAGATCAAGCAGACGCCGACCGGCTACTATAGTTATAATTATCTCAATAACCGGCTCTGCAAGCAGGGCGAGGTCATTGGGTTCCTGGCGAAGTTCGGTATCAAGCCGGAGGGCTACAACGTCGTGATGCAGGGTGATATCACCCGCATCATGGAGATGAGCAATACCGAGCGGCGTAAGATCATCGATGAGATCGCCGGTGTTGCGGAGTTCGAGCACAAGCGCGAGCAGTCGTTCTCGGAACTTGAGATCGTCCGGGAGCGGATCGAGCGCGAGGAGATCATTCTCCACGAACTTGCCGCGCGCCTTGACGAGCTGCAGCAGGAGCGTGAGCAGGCGCTCGAGTATCAGCGGTGGCAGGGCGAACTGGAACGGCTGGAGCGGTGTCGCGGAGCCGCTCTCGTCCGGCGCAAGGAGCAGGAGGTCGCGACGCTGCAGGAGCTCGTGCAGGGGCAGAACGCCTCGCTTCTCCGGACCGGCGAAGAGATCGAGGAGCGGAAGGCGGAACTCTCCGGGGCGCGCGTCGAGCTCGGGGATCTCGACCTTGAGATCGGCAGAAAGAGCGGCACCGAGTACCTGCAGATCGTAGCAAGGCTCGAAGAGGCGCGAAGCGGGATTAAGCTTGCTGAAAAGACGATAGAACGCTTGAAGCGCGAGAAGGAGGAGAACCTCGAGGCGGGCAAACGTATCTACATGGACAGCAGGCGGGCTGAGTCGCGGGTGAATGAGTGCGTGGATCAGATCCGCAGCCTGAGTATCGACCGGGCGAATCTCGCGATGGAGCTCTCCGCCAGCAGAGAGCGGATGAGCGAGGTCGAGGCGCGGATCGAGGCCGAAAGCAAGGAAGTCGAGGGGGTGAAGGATCAGCTCTTCGCCGGGATGGAGGCCCTCGAACGCGAAAAAGAGGTCCGGGCGAATCTGCTCCACGAGCAGGATATTATCATCGAAAAGAGCAGGATGCGCACCTCCGAGCGGGAACGCCTCGAAGGGCGCCTCCGGCAGATCGACGAGGAACTCGCAAGCAAGCACGCCCAGCTTGCGGAATACTCCGGGAGCATCGCGGATGCCGAGGCGGAGAAACGTCGGGTCGAGCGGGAGCTCTCCGATGCCGAGAGCTCGCTCTTTGCGAAACGTTCGACACTGGATCGCTTAAAGAAAGAGATCCGGGCGCACGAACAGGAGATCATCCGTTTCGAGGCGCAGCAACAGGCAGGCGGGGATGCGGGCGGACGGGTGATGGAGGAGATCCTCGGTATGGAGGGGGTCTACGGAACCGTCGCGCAGCTCGGCCGCGCCCCCCCCGAGTACGCCACGGCACTCGACGTCGCGGCGAGCGGACGCCTCCGGTACGTCATCGTCGATGACGATGCGGTTGCCTCGGGGGCGATCCGGTTCCTGAAGGAGAACCGTCTCGGCCGGGTTACGTTCCTGCCGCTCAATAAACTTCGGCCGCCGATCATATCGCCGCTTGACGCCGACCCCGGCGTGATCGGGTACACGGTCGATCTTCTCGAGTACGACCCCGAGTTCGATCGGGCCTTCAGGGTGGTCTTCGGCACGACGGTCGTGGTGGATACCCTCGAGCGCGCCCGGAGGATGATGGGCAGGTACAAGATGGTGACGCTCGAGGGGGAGGTCCTTGAGAAGGCCGGCGCGATGACCGGGGGCGCCCAGCAGAAGAAGATGAAGGGGTTCGGTGTCGCGGTCGAGGATGAGATCGCCCGCCTGCGGGCTCTTCTCGGAGAACTCGAGGCCGAGGCGGCGGAGGTCGATGCCGCTATCCGACGCTCCTCTTCATTTTCGGAGGATCTCAGGAGCAAAAGGACGAACCTTGACGAGCAGCTCTCCCGCTACCGGATGCTGGCGGAGGAGTATCGTAAGCGCGTCGATGTCCTCGGCAGCGAGAAGGAGGAGCTCGAGTCTGCGCTTGCCGAGATGCGCGACGGCACGAGGACCGGCGGGGCGGAGCTCGCACGGATCGAGAGCGAGCTTGCCGCTGCCAATGCCGGGATCGCCCGCATCAGCGGGGAGATTGCAGATCTCAAGGCGAAGCTCGACGATACCGGGATCCCTGCGCTGACCGGGGACTACGAGCGCTACCGGAAAGAGGTCGACGAGACCGAGAAAAGGCTCCGGAACAAGGATGCCGATATTGCGGATGCCAAGCGGGAGCGGCAGCATTTCGCAAACCGCTTCGAAGAACTCGCGGCCGACCGCGAACGGATTGCGGCAAAGAACCGGGAGATCGATGGCGAGGTAACCGCATCCGGTGCCGAGATCGACGGGCACCGCCGGTCTATCGAGTCCCTTGAGGCCAGGCAGCAGGAGTTCTCGCAGGAACTTGCCGATCTCCGCATGAAGCGGGATCAGATCGTCGCCCGTATCCAGGAGTTTGAGAAAGGTATCGTCGGGCTCGAGGGTGCTGCAGAACGGATCCGGATGCAGATCGAGGCTTTTGCCGAACGTGAACGCTCGCTGTTGCAGGAGCTTTCGCATCTCCGTGAGCAGGCAGGAACTGTCGAGTCCGAGCTCGATCTCGCCGAGATCGATGCCGGTATCGATGCCGCCGAACGCGCACTCCGGAAGATCGGCGCGGTTAATATGCTGGCGATCGAGGAGTGCGACCGGGTGTCCAGGCGCGTCCTTGAGCGGACGGAGAAGAAAGAGGTTCTCTCCCGGGAACGGACGATGCTTCTTGAGCGTATCGAGCGGTTCGCGAAGATGAAGTACGATGCGTTCATGACTGCTTATACGGCGATAGATGCGAACTTCCGGGAGATCTTTGCGCGCCTGACGGATGGAACCGGACGGCTGGTTCTCGAGAATGAGGAGGATCCCTTCTCGGGAGGCATGACGTTTGCCGTTCAGCCGCGGGATAAGAAGGTCCACCTCCTCTCGTCTCTCTCGGGGGGGGAGAAGTCTCTGACGACCCTTGCGTTCATCTTCTCGATCCAGAAGTATATGCCCGCCCCGTTCTATGCCCTCGACGAGGTCGATATGTTCCTCGACGGGAATAATGTGGAGCGTATTGCCTCCCTGATCAAGGAACTCTCGTCACAGGCACAGTCGGTGATTGTCTCGCTCCGGAAGCCGATGATAGAGCGTGCTGATAGTATCGTCGGCGTGACCATCCGGCCGGACAAGAGCACGTACGTGACCGGTGTGAAGAACAATGGATGAAGAACCGGTCGAGATCCTCGTCGGTATGGCCGAGCGGGGCGAGGTCGATCCGTGGAATATCGATATCGTCGATGTGACGGACCGGTTTCTCGCCGAGATGGAGCGGCGCAAAGAACTTGACCTCCGGATATCCGGGAGGACACTCTTTTACGCTGCGACGCTCCTTCGCATGAAGTCGGAGTATCTGGACGAGACGGACGACGGGGAGGACGGAGAGTTCCTGCCCGAAGATGACCTACTTGTCGATCTTGACTTTGATTTCGATCCGGGGCAGCGCGGCGAGCCGATGGATCGGCTTGAGCGGGAGATCCAGCGTCGGATAGGGCGGAAGAGTATCCGGAAGCGCCCGCCGGTCACCCTGTACGAACTCTTGAAGCAGCTCAAGACTGCCGAACGGGAGCAGCGGCGCAGGCAGCGAAGAAGAGCCCCGGCCATCAGGGAGCCCGAGTTTGAGATCGGGGCGGATGAGGTCGTTTCGCTTGCCCATGACGAAGGGTATCAGGTGGCGGTCTCGACGGTGCTTGAGGGGTACCTCCGCACCGCCCATGGCGGTGTGCCCCAGACCCTCGGGAAACTCTCGTCGCAGATGGGGTGGACGACGCGCGATGTGTATATCCCGCTGCTCTTCCTGATGCTCGAAGGGAAGGTTGCTCTCTGGCAGGATGAGTTCTTCGGGGAGATCTACGTCGGTGAACACGGACCCGGGGAAGAGGGGTGATCCTCGCGTGGGTCATCCGCTGCCGGGCTGGCGGCGGCACTTGGTATGCGCGATCAGTGCCCGCCCGTAATCCTCGTTTGTAATTCCCGTATTTTCTGTTGATTCGGGTAATTTTTCGCAGATTCTTCTATCGGGGCTACGCGCGTGGCAGATTTCTTGTCTCAAAGGTACTTGTATCGAAGGTTTTTTCGCCAATTCCTCTTCATTTCGGGTTTTTCTCCGGGGAAACATCTCTCTTCCTGGTTATGGGTGGCGGTTGCTCCCCTGATCTTCTCGTGATGGTCGGTTTCTGCGGTTTATGCAGGTTTTATCTTAAATCAAGGCATTTATGCCCGTTTGTTTGTCTCCGGTGGGCTGGTCTGATCAGGGCTAATGCTTATATGCTACTACCTCTAACATATGGAGGCTGCGTTGGTATGAAGCCCGGTCGTGCAGCCCTTCGGGGTGGTCTGGCCGCGGCGCTATCAGGGACGCAACTATGAGGGTCCGAGTCGTTCTGCTCGGATCTGATGCGGGAACAACGTTTATATGGGAGCAAAACCAACATAGTTTCCTGCGCAGGCTCGCGCCGCGAACGAGAATCTCGACGATCCTCGGGACACGGGTCGAACGCTGCCGGGAACAGTTGGTTTTGTCCCCGCATGCAGGGTTGTGCGAGACACAACCTTTATATGCGATGAACGACAAATACTGTTCCTCACACGATGAAGGCACGCATCCTGCGCCCGGAAGTATTCCGGGCGCAGGATGCAGAGCCTTAAATAACTGTAATACCAAATATTAGTTCTCTTCGATGGAGAATCAACGTGACCGTCATTGAGCGGGTTGATTCTGACGTTGGCATTGGCAATGCGGAAATTTGTTTAGTAACCGCTAATTCCACCCAAGTTATCAGTAAGTAAGTAGTGTGCGTATTTCGAGAAGAATTCTGGTTGATCCTGCCAGAGGTCACTGCTATCGGGGTTCGATTAAGCCATGCGAGTCGAGAGGGTTTAGACCCTCGGCGGACTGCTCAGTAACACGTGGATAACCTGCCCTAAGGAAGAGGATAACCCCGGGAAACTGGGGATAATACTCTATAGGTTACGGCTGCTGGAATGCACTGTAACCGAAAGTTCCGGCGCCTTAGGATGGATCTGCGGCCGATTAGGTAGTTGTCGGGGTAACGGCCCAACAAGCCTGTAATCGGTACGGGTTGTGGGAGCAAGAGCCCGGAGATGGATTCTGAGACACGAATCCAGGCCCTACGGGGCGCAGCAGGCGCGAAAACTTTACAATGCGGGAAACCGTGATAAGGGAACCCCGAGTGCCCGTATAGCGGGCTGTTCAGGTGTCTAAAACACACGTGAAGAAAGGGCCGGGCAAGACCGGTGCCAGCCGCCGCGGTAATACCGGCGGCTCGAGTGGTGACCACTTTTATTGGGCTTAAAGCGTTCGTAGCTGGGTTGTTAAGTCTCTTGGGAAATCTAACGGCTTAACCGTTAGGCGTCTAAGGGATACTGGCACCCTTGGGACCGGGAGAGGTGAGGGGTACTTCGGGGGTAGGAGTGAAATCCTGTAATCCTCGAGGGACCACCTGTGGCGAAGGCGCCTCACCAGAACGGCTCCGACAGTGAGGGACGAAAGCTGGGGGAGCAAACCGGATTAGATACCCGGGTAGTCCCAGCCGTAAACGATGCGCGTTAGGTGTATCGACGACCACGAGTCGTCGAGGTGCCGAAGGGAAACCGTGAAACGTGCCGCCTGGGAAGTACGGTCGCAAGGCTGAAACTTAAAGGAATTGGCGGGGGAGCACCACAACAGGTGGAGCCTGCGGTTTAATTGGACTCAACGCCGGGAATCTCACCGGATAGGACAGCGGAATGATTGCCGGGCTGAAGACTCTGCATGACTCAGCTGAGAGGAGGTGCATGGCCGTCGTCAGTTCGTACTGTGAAGCATCCTGTTAAGTCAGGCAACGAGCGAGACCCACGCCAACAGTTGCCAGCATGATCTCCGGATCGATGGGGACACTGTTGGGACCGCCTCTGCTAAAGAGGAGGAAGGAATGGGCAACGGTAGGTCAGCATGCCCCGAATTATCCGGGCTACACGCGGGCTACAATGGGCAGGACAATGGGTATCGACACCGAAAGGTGAAGGCAATCTCCTAAACCTGCTCGTAGTTCGGATTGTGGGCTGTAACTCGCCCACATGAAGCTGGAATCTGTAGTAATCGCGTTTCAAAATAGCGCGGTGAATGCGTCCCTGCTCCTTGCACACACCGCCCGTCAAACCACCCGAGTGGGGTTTGGATGAGGCTGCGGTCGTTGCCGTAGTCGAATCTAGGTTCCGCAAGGGGGGTTAAGTCGTAACAAGGTAGCCGTAGGGGAATCTGCGGCTGGATCACCTCCTAATGACATTTCTTGGGTCTAAGCATGCGGTTGCTAAACAAAACGTAGAATTGCCGATGTCAACGGATATCTAGGGCTCATAGCTCAGTTGGAAGAGCGCGGCGTTTGCAACGCCGAGGCCGGGGGTTCAAATCCCCCTGAGTCCACTGTCAATGCACCCGGGAATGTGAGTCCCCGGGGAAGGGCTGAAGGTCTTTTGACCTGACGAAGCCGTGTATAGGTGTGTACTCTGGACGTTAAATGAGTTCAGCGGAACGGCTATTAGCCGGTCAGTGGATGGCTCGGTTCGAGTGCCGAAGAAGGGCGTGCCAAGCTGCGATAAGCTCCGGGAAGACGCATGGAGTCTAGGATCCGGAGATACCCGAATGGGACCTCCCAGCATTTCGGTGTTGATCCGTAAGGATCGGGAACCCCCCGAATTGAAACATCTTAGTAGGGGGAGGAAAAGAAATCAATCGAGATGTCGTGAGTAGAGGCGATCGAAATCGACAGAGTTTAAACCGAATCCCGCAAGGGAGATGTGGTGTCGTAAGCCTGCCGTGTGGATACCAACGCGAAACGGAAGTTTTCTGGAACGTAATACCATAGAGGGTGATAGTCCCGTACGTGTATGCGGCGGTGTCCTGGCAGTGTCTTGAGTACCGTGGGTTGGAATTCTCGCGGGAATCTAGGGGTCATCAACCTCTAAAACTAAATACACCTCGAAACCGATAGCGTAGTAGTAGCGTGAGCGAAGGCTGAAAAGTAACCCTAGAAAGGTGGTTAAAAGTGCCTGAAATTGACCGGTGATAGTGGGTTATGGCGTGCAAGGATCTTCTTCGTGAAGGAACCCGTCGCGAGGCGGTAGTACGGGCGAAGTTGCCAGCGTTATAACGTACGTTTTGAAGAACGGGCCAGAGAGTTTATTCTATAGGCGAAGGTTAACCCAAAAGGGGAGCCGAAGGGAAACCAACAGGTCCGTAGCCTTCGGGCATGGGACGGCGTATTAAAAGTGCGCGGAGTCTGTAGGATAAGACCCGAAGCCTAGCGATCTATGCGTGGGCAGGTTGAAGCGTGGCGAAAGCTGCGTGGAGGACCGCAAGCGGTTTTGATATGCAAATCATTCGCGTGACCTGCGTATAGGAGTGAAAGATTAATCGAGCTGGGCATCGAGCTGGTTCCTCTCGAAACATGCCGCAGCATGACCTGGCCGGAGATAGTCGGTGAGGTAGAGCACTGATTGGGGGAGCCGGGGGAGAAATCCCTCGCCCTCCTGTCAAACTCCAAATTCCCCGACGTCGGAGATGGCTGGCAGTCCGGGCTACGGGGTAAGCTTGTAGTCCGTAAGGGAGACAACCCAGACCGTGGTTAATGTCCCTCAATGTAGGCTAAGTGTCAACACTGAAAGGCGTCCCAGGCCAAAGACAACTGGAAGGTGAGCTTAGAAGCAGCTATCCTTAAAAAAGTGCGTAACAGCTTACCAGTCGAGGTTTGGGGCACTGAAAATGGACGGGGCTAAAGCCTACTACAGAGACCACGGCCCACCGCAAGGTGATGGCGTAGAGAGGCGTTCTGCTTGGGTAGAAGCTGGGGTGTAAGTTCCAGTGGACCGGGTAGAATTGAGAATTCTGGCATCAGTAGAAGCATAGTTGGGTGAGAATCCCAACCGCCGCAGGGGCTAGGTTTCCTCGGCAATGTTCGTCAGCCGAGGGTTAGTCGGTCCTAAGTTGTACCGTAACTCGAGTACAGCGAAAGGGAAACAGGTTAATATTCCTGTACCATTCATCTTTTAGCAGCAATGCCCTGACACTTCGGGATATGCTGAGCGGGGTCGTCGCCCCGTCTAAGCGTCCAAGCCCGTGGAGTACCGCAATGGTGAGAAGCGGGTGAAAGCGTGATGGAGCAATTCAGTAAATTCCTGGAGTCCGTGAAAAGGGAGATGACTGTCCGTACCAAGATCTGACACAGGTGCCCCTCAGCTGAAGAGGCTAAGGCGTGTCGGTTTAATCGTGTTAAGGGAACTCGGCAAAATGGCCCCGTAACTTCGGGAGAAGGGGTGCCTGCCTGGTGATCAGGCAGGTCGCAGTGACCAGGGGACTCTGACTGTCTAATAACAACATAGGTGACTGCAACTCGGAAACGACTAGTATAGTCACTGATTCCTGCCCAGTGCGAGTATCTGAACACCGGGTTCAACCGGACGAAGGACTCGTAAACGGCGGGGGTAACTATGACCCTCTTAAGGTAGCGTAGTACCTTGTCGCTTAATTGGCGACTTGCATGAATGGATTAACGAGAGTCCTACTGTCCCTAACACGAAACCGTTGAACATTTTATACTAGTGCAGAGACTAGTGACCCCAAATGGGAAGTGAAGACCCCGTGGAGCTTTACTGCAGCCTGTCGCTGTGTTACGGTATTCCTTGCGCAGAGTAGATGGGAGACGTCGATCCGTCCCTCCTGGGGGGCGGGGAGTCAACGATGAGACACCATCCTAGGTTTACTGTAACACTCACTCTTACGAGGACAACGATAGGTAGGCAGTTTGGGTGGGGCGCCACACCCTCGAAAAAATATCAAGGGTGCCCTAAGGTCAACTCATGTGAGTCAGAAACTCACAGGAGAGTGTCAAGAGCAAAAGTTGGCTTGACGCGATCACGCACAGCAAGTGATCGCGAGAGGAAACTCGGGTCTAACGAACCAATATGCCTTTTTGGTGAGGGCTATTGACGACAGAAAAGCTTACCCCGGGGATAACAGAGTCGTCGCCGGCAAGAGCACATATCGACCCGGCGGCTTGCTACCTCGATGTCGGTTCTTTCCATCCTGGCTGTGCAGCAGCAGCCAAGGGTGAGGTTGTTCGCCTATTAAAGGGGATCGTGAGCTGGGTTTAGACCGTCGTGAGACAGGTCGGTTACTATCTATTTGGGGTGTCAGGAGTCTGAGGGTAAGATGGAAATAGTACGAGAGGAACTTTCCGTCGTCGCCTCTGGTCGATCGGTTGTCCGACAGGGCAATGCCGAGCAGCTACGCGATAAGGGGTAAAAGCTGAAAGCATCTAAGCTTGAAACCTGACCTGAAAAGAGACTCCGTTGAGGACATGGATATAAGATCCGTTTGATAGGCTTGGGATGTACGCACGAAGGCAACGACGTGTTCAGTCCGCAAGTACTAACGTCCAATGCCGTCCGCCGAACTCAGACGAAATCCAGAGTGCACACCAAACCGTTCAGCAGACAAAGGGTTTATACCCGATGAACGCATGAACCTACCAAATACACACGGCTTGCCAAGGTGGCGGAGCGGCTACGCGGTTGACTGCAGATCAGCTACACCCCGGTTCAAGTCCGGGCCTTGGCTTTGGTAATAGCGGCCATAGCAGTGGGGAAACACCTGGACCCATTCCGAACCCAGCAGTGAAGCCCACTCACGTATCATGTTGTACTGAGGTACGCGAGTCCTCGGGAAGCATGATTCGCTGCTATTACCTTCCTCTATCTTAGCACACGAATCACTTCTTCGCAACGTTTCTTTCCAGAGACACACCGCACACTTCTGCTTCCAACTATTCATCACAGAGCGTTAAGCCTTACGAAAAAGTATGGAACCTATTTCTCTTCTGCACTCATGCAACCCCGCGGATCAATTCCCGGGAGTGAGTCCGGTTGCCTCCCGGCCGATGCCGTCCCTTATCGCGTATACTGTGCCATAACGCCTTTTTCCATCTGGAACTGTTCGTACATCTCGTAGCGATCCACCTGCGAGAGCAGATCCGCCGCCCGCTTCAGAAGAAGATCCTCCTCTCCGTTGAAGTGGTCTTCGATGCTGCTTCGCAGCTCGCTGAGGTGCCGTGTCCACATCTCATTATCGAACGACGCCGTATCCAGTGTCCCGAGCAGGCGGCGCATTTGGTTATGCTCCTCGATCGAACGCTCGATAGTCTCCGGTATATCCGTAAGGAGGCGCTGGTAGATCGTTGCCTCCTCCGCATGCATATGCATCTGGAGTTCCCGTTTCAACGTCACATATCGGATATCCCGTACATCGGGATGGTTCTCCAGATCATCAAGCAGTCTTCGGATGAGTGAGTGATCTTCCCGTATCATTTCAATAACATCTGCCATGATTCTCTCCACCGGTATCGGCGGACAAAAGAGCATGTACAGGTATGTAAGGATTTCGCCGTCGGCACCGGAGTGCCGGATGCCGCTCGTCCTGCGACGTTACCCGTCCCGTCCCGAAGCCATCCTGATCATCGCCCGTTTCGCCCGCTCGAAGTGATCTCCCATCTCGAACAGTTCCGCCTTCCCGATACCCGTAGCGCTCCTTCGAGGTTCGCCCCTTCACCACCGATATGGCGGTGCACGGCCTGCCGCAGCTCCACCAGATCCACAAGCCACGCCCCCTGTTCTATCGGAGTTCTGTCGAGCCGGCCGAAGATCTTCCGAAAAGAGTTATGCTCCTCGTTCGACGCTGCGATCCGCTCGTGCATCCTCCGCTCCATCCGCCGGTACAGCGTCGCCTCTTCACCGTGCATGTGGCCCTGCAGTTCATGCTTCATCGTCTTGCAGTCACACCTGCACCGGTCATCCCGTTCCTCGAGTGCCTTGAGCAGCTGCAGCACCAGGGCGTGGTCATGACGGATCATGTCGACGATATGCAGATTCATACCGATACCTTACCTGCGGGTGTATGACGATCGCAGGGAGAATAAAGTATCCGTGCTCTCTTTTTCGTTCCCACGGCCGGGCTACTGCCATCGACGGTTCCCCCCTCCGGAGTGCCATGTCCCGTACCTGCAGACGATATGCTCGCTTCCCCGGGGAATGCAAGATCGGGGGCTCCTGACTGATATACATAAATGGGGGCTGTACCTATTCTGTTGCTATGCAGGAGAAACGGCCGGAGATACTGCGGACGAAGGTGCCTCTCCGGCGGGAGCTCGGCCTTGTCGCGATCACCCTCTCCGGAGTCGGGATCATCCTCGGGGCAGGGATCTATGCGCTCCTCGGAGAGGCGACCGCGCTTGCCGGAAACGCCGTCTGGCTGACATTTGCGATCTCGGCGCTGATAGCCGGTTTCACCGCCCTCAGTTATGCCGAGCTCTCCTCGATGTATCCGCGGGCAAGCGCCGAGTACCGAGTACGTCTCGAACGCAATCGGCAGGAGAGTCGCCTTCGTCATCGGGTGGCTGATCATCCTCTCCGGCATCTTCGGTGTCGCAACCGTCTCGCTCGGGTTCGGGGGATACTTCTCCGATCTCGTGGGCGTCCCTCTTCTCGCATCGGCAGTCGCTCTCGTCCTGGTTCTCTCGGCGATTCTTCTGTACGGCATCCGCGAGACGGCCACGGTCGCCATCATCCTGACGCTCATCGAGGCCGCCGGCATCGTAATGATCATTCTTATCGGTCTCCCGTACCTCGGCAGCGTCGATTACCTGGAGATGCCGTTCGGTTTTTCGGGCATCTTTCAGGCATCGGCGCTCGTCTTCTTCGCATATATGGGATTTGAGGAGATGGTCAAACTCTCGGAGGAAGTACATGACCCGGAGCGCACTATCCCGCTCGCACTGATCCTGGCACTCGGGATAACGATCGTCCTCTATATTCTCGTCTCGCTCGCAGCGGTCTCCGTCGTCGGGTGGGAACATCTCTCAGCCTCCCGCGCTCCCTTTGCCGACGTGGCGTACGTAGCGCTCGGGAGTCCCGCCTTTACCATCATCTCCGTTATCGCTCTCTTTGCTACCGCCAACACTGCTCTTCTTATGCTGGTCGCCGCATCGAGGATTACTTATGGAATGGCGGAGTCGTACTCCCTGCCCCGCCTGCTGGCACGCGTCAGCCCCAAAACCCGTACTCCCTGGGTAGCAATCCTCGCTATCATGCTCCTTTCCATCGCCTTTATCTTCGCCGGGGAGATCTCCTTTGTCGCGAACGTCACGAACTTCATGCTCTTTCTGACGTTCATCGTCATCAACGCGGCCGTCATCCTGCTGCGCCTGCGGGCTCCCGGGCTTGAACGGCCTTTCAGGACTCCGGGAACGATCGGCCGGGTGCCGGTCCTTCCCGTGCTCGGCATCATCACCAGTTTCGCGTTGCTCACGCAGCTCGAACCCGCTGTCCTGCTCATCGGCGGTGCACTGACTATACTCGGGATGCTGCTCTCGATAATCGAACTCGGGCGTGAGCCATGATCCGGAAGTCCTATTGTCACTCTATTGATGTATTGTTGGCCTATATTTGGATATATTCTCATTCGAGAACTGATATATCTCTCTCCTGCCCATGCTTTTGTGCATGAAACTTTCATCTCCACCTCGTAACGCTGGTGCGGCGCTGAGCGCGCTCGCTATTCTTGTGATCGCTGCAACGCTCTTTGCCGGGTGTACCGGAACCGGCACCGAGCAGCAGCAGACTGCAGAACCGCAGACGATCTCGGTGACGGGATCGACGACCGTGCTTCCCATCGCACAGGCCGCAGCGGATGCCTATATGAGCAAGGACTCCCTGGCCGACATTCAGGTCAGCGGTGGTGGGTCAGGCGTCGGTGTTCAGGCTGTCGGTGAAGGCACCGCCGATATCGGCATGTCCTCCCGCGATGTGAAGGCCGCCGAGAAAGAGAAGTACCCGAACCTTGTAGAGCAGGTCGTTGCCATCGACGGCATCGCCGTGATCGTCAACCCGAGCAACCAGGTCGCCAGCCTGACGCTCGACCAGGTGAGAGGCATCTACAACGGCACCTACACGAACTGGAATGCAGTCGGCGGCTCCGCCGGCGAGATTGTCGTCATCGGCCGTGACAGTGCTTCCGGCACCCGTGAATACTTCTCCGAATCGGTCATGCAGACGGAAGACTTCGTCCAGACACCAGCTCGAGAAGAACTCGAACGGTGCAGTGCAGCAGACCGATCGCCCAGACCCCCGGTGCCGTCGGGTATGTCGGTATCGGATACCTTGACGCGACCGTGAAGGGTGTCCCGCTTGTGGTGAACGGCAAGACCGTGGCACCGACCCTCGAGACCGTCAAGAGCAATGAGTACCCGGTTTCCCGGTCGCTGTATATGCTCACGGTGGGCGAGCCGACCGGTCTTGCAAAGGATTACATCGACTTCATCCTCAGTGATGAAGGCCAGGCAATCGTTGAAGAGGAAGGATTCGTTCGCATCGACTGAAGCAGCAGAGACCTGCTCACCTCCCCCTTTCTCTCTCTCGTATCTCCCCCTTTGGTTCTGTATGCCGGGTGCAGAGGCCGCACGACGATCGAAACGCCAAAATTTGCAAACTCCGGGCACCGTCCTTCCGGACGCACCTATGATCCCGGCATCCGGCTCCCGGTGCCTGCCCGGTACTGCTCGATCTCGCCGTAGGCCTTCAGTTTTCTTCCTTCGAGGATGGAGACTGCTCCGTGGCCGCAGCAGATGATGCACGGCCTTTCGGAATGACGTAACGATGCATCCCGGCTGCCGACCAGCTCGAGCAGGGCTCTTCGCTCCATGCGGGCGCGGTCGCTGTCGACGTTGACCGACGTCACCAGAAAATCTGCGAGTGCATTATACCTGCTCCGCCTCTCGTCGAGGCTGTCGAAGTTGATCAGAGTATCGCTGGTAAAGAGCAGGCCCTGCTCTCTGCAGTAGAGATAGAACAGGCCGTGGAGGTGCCCGCCGAGGCTCTCCAGAACCTCAAACTCCAGATCGCCGATAGTAACCCGGTCGAGGATCGGGAAGATCGACCGCTTCTCCTCCGACTCTGTAGGAAAGAGCACCAGATCTTCGGGCGGCCGGAACTCGGAGAAGAGGTTGATGACGGTGGTATAGACTTCTTCGAGGATGGAACTCTCGCTCCGCGAACCGTACGCCCGGTTTGCCTCCCTGATGACCTCGATCGAGCCCGGATGCAGCAGCGACGGAGCCTGCAGGTATCCCGCCCCGCCGCAGTGGTCGGCATCCGCATGCGTGATGAAGACTCTCCCGGGCGCCCCCGTATCGCAGAGCCCGTAATGCCGCAGCATCGCTGCAATCTCCCGGTGGTAGATGCCGTAGCCGGTGTCGACCATCACCGTCTCGTCGGGCGTCCGGAGGAGGTAGACGTTCCCACCGCAGGGCATCTGGAAACAGAAGAGATCGGTATCTCCGGTGACGGGTATCCGCTGTACATCGGCGTAGAAGTTTTCGCCGCGTGTGCTCTGCAGCGTCTTTCCGGTGAGAAGAATGGTCCTGAAGACTTCCGCGGGGTCGGTTCCGCGGCTCTGGAGCTCCTGGACGATGTGGTTGATGTCGTGGAGGAGCTGCAGGAGGAACTCGTCCTCCGCCTCGCCGATAAGTTCCCGAAGCTCCTGGGCGAACTTGACGTAGAAGACCGTATCGTCGAGGTGCTTTCCGGTCGTGTCGTACTCGATGATCTCGAGGCGGTATCGGGGTTTGAGCTCGATTAAGGAGGTGATTGACGACGGTGGTCTCCTCGACGTTCAGGCTCACTTTCAGCCGGTCTGGGTGTTTTCCACGATCGTCGAAGTTGATGTACGCGATGTTTGCCCGACTGGCCGTGATGTACTCGAGAAAATCAAAGAGGGCGCCGGACTGGTGCGGCAGGTAGACGTAAAACGTGAGAACCCCAAGCGTTGGAAGGGACTTCTGCAGATATCCGATGGCGTGCAGATCGTCCTTCATCGCCCGGTATATTTCCTCTGTTGTCGTCACTTCAAAGAAAACCGTGGCTGTGTCGATCCTTCGGTCGTAGTGAACCCGGTTGATATTGCCGTCGTACTGCTTGACGATCTCGGCTGCTCTATGGAGAGCACCCGGCTTGTCAGGCATGTGAGCTATGAATGAATATCTCTTCAACCTGCCTCTCCCTCGAAATTCGTGAATGGTACGTTTGTGTTTGTTCTATTTATCTCGTAGGGGTGACAGGGTGAAGCGGAACGACTTGGGAAAGCAGATGCGGAACATTCCGCGCCTATTTCGCGGATCGGGTTCATCTCTGCCGGCCCATGCTCCACGCCGCAGCGAAAGAGGGCCGGGGTGCGGCATTCAACGCCTGAATAAGTAGAAGCAACGGGCTTTCGGCGTTACTCTGACGGGAAGCGGCCGACGGTCTGCGGCTTTGCCTGCCGGACGGCCTGTTTCGTCCGTAGGAGCGCCCGAAGTCCGGTTGCGAAAGCTACGACCAGCACGATGCAGAAGCGGACTGCCGCATCCCGGAGAACGAGGGAAACCTTTCTCGGTATAGGGTCACTCCGGTCGATCTCTCTGCGGAAAACGGTTATTTGTATCATGCGAGGAGATGCCTGCTTCTGGTATATCAACGTTGTGCGAAATGGCGGGGTGGAGCAGTCCTGCGAGTCTCGATTCCCACACGTTTGCCCGCACCGATACGGAAAGCGAGTAGGGCCGTCCTTCCGGTCGGGTGCGGACGAGCAGGACGGAGAGGCAGTTTTAGTATAGGTCTCCCGCCCCGGTGCACGGGTCTGCAGGCGATCCCGTAGGCTGGAGAGGCGGTGTCCGTGTGAAAAGGTTTTTATGGTCGGAGAGATACTTCCTCACGTTTCGGCAGGCCCCACCGTCCCGGGAAGGCACCCTTCTTATCTGATTTTCTCGATGAGCCCTGACGCCCAGGTGTGGATCTCGTCCCAATTCCGGTAGTCGCCGCTTGGAGCCCGGATGAGGGTGATGATCGCCCGGTCGGGGAGTGACAGTCGGAAGGTTCCAGTCTTCCTGCGAAGAGTCCGATCTCGATCGGCTGCACAAGAAGCCTGACCTGATCCATCGAGGCTTCCGCCCGCCGGTAGCCGTCCTCGGTCTTATCGGCAACCGTCATACCGACAGCAAAGAAGGCGACCGGCATCCGGCGGAGTTCTGTCTGCCTCCGTTCGATAAAGAGTCTGTGCATCGGAGAGCCACTTGCCCATGTATATCGGGCTTCCGACGACCGCTGCCCGGTAACGGCCGAGATCGGTGACTTCCTCAACGGGCAGGAGATCGACGCTCTCCCCGCCGGAGCGGAGGGTATCGGCAATGGCACTGGCAATCTCTTTTGTGGAGCCGTACCGGGTTGCATAAGCAACCAGAATTGTATCGTCCATACTGGTTCTCATTTTTATCCCGCAGGTATATATGCATACCTTCCGGTATCGGAGAGAGGAGCGAACCGTCACGAATCTCCGCCCCGGGGGTATCGGTTAATGTTATTACATGCAAAACCCATGTCAGGGACGATGGCAGGGAACTCTCAGGAAGCCAATACATGGTACAACCGGGGCAGATATTTCAGCGATGCAGGAGCGTACGACCAGGCCGCCCTCTGTTTTGGCCGGGCACTGGAGTATAATCCGGGAGATGCCCGCGCCTGGCGACGCCGGGGTTTTGCTCTCCTCAAACTACAGCGATATGAAGAGAGCGAGGCCTGCTACGACAGAGCCCTCGAGATCGACCCGGAGGACGCCGTATCCTGGCAGCGGAAGGGTTTCCTCTGCGCGAAGTTGCACCGGCCCGAAGAAGCACTGGCCTGTTCCGACCGCTCCCTCCGGCTCAACCCTGCGTCCGTCACGGCACTCCATACCAGAGGATGGGTGTTCGTTGCGGAACGGCGATACGATGAGGCCGTGGAGTGCTACGACAGGATCCTCGAGATCGATCCCGATCGGGATTTTGCCCGGCGGAACCGGGAGCAGATCCTCGCACACAAGGCGTTTCGCAAGCTCGCTGCCGATGTCAGCGAGGCGGAGAAGGTCGTCGAGATTCCCCCGTTCATTTGTGAGATCCTGAGAACCCGCGACTACGGTGGCATCGACCGGGCATATGAGGCGCTCTCTGAACTGCTCGCCGACAAAAAAACCTGTGCCTGCGCTCAGAGTGCAATGCTCCGCTGACATATCACTTATCTTCCGTTGTATTCCGGAGCATGCTATCCCGGGGGTGACCTGAGAAGTTTGCTCTCCAGGGTATCTCCCCCACTACGAGCCCGGGTGTCGAGGGCGTCTGCACCCCCATATCATCAGAGGGCGTGAATACTCCAAAAGGGTGAGGTGCCGGCAATCATGACCGGAGCGTTCGAGAGGGCGTGAAAAAGATGAGGATGGTCTCTTCTCTGCAGCGCTTTACCGGTGGGCGAAGAAAGCCTCGACACCGTTCTTCCCCGCCGCATCGATACGTGCAAACCCGATGCGCTCGAACTGAACGACATTCCCTGCCTCTTTCCCTACCAGCTCTTCGCAGAACCCCGTAAGATCGCCGTCCTGCGTATGGAGGGTGCATGGAATCTTTGCATCCGCAGGCAGCCACTGGATGATAGGCGCTTTTGCCCGGCGTGCATCCTCGAGGGAATCGCCGGCATAAGCCACTGTGGGAACGCCGTCCGACCAGTCGATGCTGATATTATAGAGGTCTTTCAAGCGCACCGTGGTCTTCCCTTCGATATCGGCTCGCGGCAGGAGCACCCGCCCGTCGCAGGTGAGCGTCCGGTATCCGCGTGCCGGATCGTTCGGGTGCAGCGGTGCCTGCGCTGTCCGGAGCGGAGCACCTGCAATCGAGACCTCGATGGGATCAGGCACGAAGAAGAACCTGTTTGCTTTCGGATCGATGACCGCTTTATTCTGGGCGTAGAGATTCTCCCACGAAAACGATATGTCGGTCTCACCGGTTCCGATATCGATCATGGCATCCCGCACGCCCTCTGCCTGGATACCGCGCCTCGCGATCGCCCGGAGCGTCCCGAGGTGAATATCGTCCCACCCGGTATACGTCCCGGCCGCTATCCCTTCCCGCATCCCGGAGGTAGAGAGGACGACTCCTGATATCGACATCCGGCCGTAGTGCCGGTACACCGGTGGCTTCCACCCGAAGTAGTCGAAGATATACCGCTGCCTGCGTGTATTGGCGATATGGTCCTTACCGCGGATGACATGTGTTATACCGAGAAGATGATCGTCTATGGTCACCGAGAAGTTCATCAGCGGATAGACGGTCGCATCGATCCGCGGATGCAGCGGTGAGGCGACGATCCGGAAGATGGAGAAGTCCCGCATGGCGGGGTCAGGGTGCGTAAGGTCGGTCCTGACCCTGACCGTCACCGCGCCCTCGTAGAACTCGCCGGCAAGCATCTTCTGCCAGAGTTCCAGGTTCTCCTCGATACTCAGGTCCCTGCAGGGGCACGCCTTCCTGGCGAGTTTCAGGTCGCGGAAGACCTCCTGATCGCAGACGCAGACATACGCACCGCCGAGTTCTATCAGCTTCTCGCAGTACTCGTAGTACGTCTCGAGCCGGTCGCTCTGGTAGACGATATCGGTGATCCCAAGACCGAGCCAGTCGATATCCTCCTGAACCATCCGGTAGGCTTCGGGGTCGACCCTGCGGGGATCGGTATCCTCGATCCGGAGAATGTATCTCCCGCCGTATCGGCGCACGTAGTAGTCGTTCAGGATCGCCGCCCGTGCATGCCCGAGGTGTAACGGTCCGCTCGGGTTCGGCGCAAACCGCATCACGACGCCGTTCTCAGCACCCTCGAGCGCGGGGAGTTCCCGTACCCGCTCATGGGTCTCGGAGAGCTCCAGAAGGAGTTCCGGAGCCAGTGCTTCGAGCCGTGCTCTCCGCTCGTCCCCGGTCATGCCCGCGACTTCGGCTATGACCTCCGCGGCGATAGGCCCCAGCTCACGTGCACGGCTCCGGTATTCGGGATGCTTCCCGAGGACGGTTCCGATGACTGTCCCGCTCTTTGGCGTGCCGGTATGTTTTACGGCGTTCTGGAGCGCATAGACGAAGAGGAGCCGGTGGAGCTCGGTATCCATATCAGAACCCTCGAGTGATGAAGTAATCCGTAATATCTGTCAGGAGCTGTTTCTCTTCGGAGTCGGGAAGGATGGAGAGTGCCTGTTTCGCCACGTTTGCCCGCTCGAGGGCGACGGCTCTGACCTCGTCGATGACCCCCGCCTCGCGGAGACGTGCGATAACCTCGTCGATATCGGAGGCAGAGAGTTCCCTCCTGTACGGCGTAAGATCAAGCCCCTTCTCCCGTGCCCTGATCGCGAGCAGGGTCTGTTTCCCCTCGCGGATATCCGATGCACGATCTTTTCCCGTCGCCTCGGCGCTTGCCAGAAGGTCGATGAGGTCGTCCTGGATCTGGAAGGCAATACCGCTGTTGATGCCCCACTGGTAGAGCGCGTCGTTCTCCACGGGGGAAGCGCCCACGAGGATCCCCCCGATGGCAGCGGATGCTCCGTAGAGCACACCCGTCTTCTTCTGCACCATCTCGAGGTACTCCGCCTCGGTCACGTCGTTGCGCTTCTCGAACGACATATCGAGGCTCTGGCCTTCACAGATCTCAGCGCAGGTTCTGCCGAGCATCCGTACCGCATGCACCTTGGCGCGGTCGCCTGCTTCCGCCGTGATGAGGAACTCGAAGGCCTTTGCATACAGGACATCCCCTGCGAGGATCGCGGTCGGTTCGTCCCAGACCGTATGCACCGTCGGCACTCCCCGCCGCGAGGTGTCGCCGTCCATGATATCGTCGTGGATGAGCGTGAAGGTGTGCGTCAGTTCGAGCGCGACTGCCGCAAGAACCACATCGTCGGAGCTACCCTTCTTCACGGCATCGGCCGATAAAAGAACGACGGCCGGCCTGAGGCGTTTCCCGCCTGCAAGCAGCAGGTGGGCGCTGGCCCGGAAGAGATCGCCAAAGACGTCTCCGAAGTAGCGGTAGATCACTTTATCGACACGGTCTGCGGTTACATCAAGATACTGCGTCAGCTCCATGGACAAACCTCTTACTTTATCAGTACACTCTTTCCGTTCCTGAGAATGTGCATATCGTTTCCGATCGTGTACCCGATCTCCTCACCGAACCGTGCATACCCTCCGGTCATGCCGATATCCCCGTGGGAGGGGATGACATGCTGCGGGTTTAAGATATGCAGAAGTTCGTAGTGATCCTCGCGGTATGCGTGACCGGAGACGTGCAGTTCATCGAATATCCGTACACCGGACATTTTGGCGCGCGCCTCGACGAGATACCGCTGGCCGTAGTTCATGGGATTTGGGATCACCTTTGCCGAGAAGAGGATCTTGTCGCCCTTCTCCAGTTTGTAGGGCGTATCCCCCATCACAATTCGGGTGAGGATTGCTCCCGTCTCGCCCTGGTGTCCGGTGACGATCGGGAGGAACTTCTCTTTCCCCGACTTTATAATCCGCCGCAGCGTCCGGTCGACCGTCCGGCGATTTCCGAACATGGAGAGCGTCTCCGGAAACGCGACGAGTTTCATCTGCTCCGCCGCCGAGCTGTAGCGCTCCATCGAACGGCCGAGGAGAACGGGTTTCCTGCCGATCTCGTGGGCGCATTCGGCGATGGTCTTGACACGGGCAATATGCGATGAGAAGGTGGAGACGAAGATTGCGTTCTTGTCGTCCTCGTAACTCGTGATCGTATCGCGGACAAGGTCGCGTGCAATCTTCTCGCTCGGGCACCGCCCCCTATCCTCCACGTTGACACTCTCAATGACGAGTGCGAGCACACCCTCCTTGCCGATCTGCCGGAGACGTGCGAGGTCCGGCGGGTCGCCGAGCACGGGCGTCCGGTCGAGCTTGAAGTCGTTCGCGTAGATCACCGCACCGCGGGGTGTGTGGAGCACGCACATGACCGTATCGATGATACTGTGCTGGGTCTTGACGAACTCAAGCGTAAGTGTCGGCGAGATGGTATAGCGCTGCCCGGCTTTGAGGGCAAAGAGCTTGTTGTTGACGCCGAACTTCTGCTCCCCGGCGATCTGCTGCCGGATGAGTTCCGTGGTATAGGGCGTGCCGATGATCGGTGCGTTGTAGCGGTGGGCGAGTTTCGGTATTGCGCCGATGTGATCGAGGTGACCGTGCGAACAGACGATTGCCTTGACACTTCCCTCCACCGTGTTCATTATTGTGTCGTCGGGGATCGCCTTCATCTCGATCAGGTCGAGAGAATGCATATTTTCGATGTCTGCATCCTCGTGGATCATGACCTGATCCAGGCGGAGACCCATATCAAAGACGACGATCTCTTTTCCGCAGCGGACGGCAGTCATATTTCTGCCGACTTCGTTATAACCGCCCACTGCCAAAATCTCTATATCCATGTATCCTCCTATTCTGTCTCAATAGTTGTTTTCAATCATCTCTCGGGATAGTCCGGTTATGTACACATGCGTCCTCGTCAGGTCCTGGAGAGTCCTTGAACCTGTCAGGAACATTGCTACCCGGAGCTGCCGGTGGATCGTATCGATGGCTGCAAAGAGGTCGTCTTCACCTTGCATCGCCGGTTTGAGCAGCGGGAGCGCCATGCCTCCGAGGCATGCCCCGAGGGCGACGGACTTTGCAATATCAATGCCGCTTCGAAGACCCCCGGTCGCGATGACGGGGCCGCCGGTGCCGCAGACTTCACGTAAACTTACGACGGTCGGAATTCCCCATCCGAGGAAATCCTCGCCGAGCCGGGCAAGATTGGCGTTGGGCGCACGAAGACACTCGACGGCCGCCCAGTTCGTTCCTCCCCATCCACCGATATCTATGGCAGCCGCTCCGGCACCGAAGATCGCTCCGGCAGTCGCTGCCGATATCCCTGAACCGGTCTCCTTCACGATGATCGGGTGCTTAAACTCCCTGCAGAGGTCCCGGAGTGCTTCCAGGCATCCTCCCGCATCGTGATCTCCTTCCGGCTGGATAGCCTCCTGGAGCGGGTTTAAGTGGATGGCGATGGCCTGTGCATCGATCATCTCGACCGCCCGCTCCGCCCATTCTATACCGTGATCGCGCAACTGGATGATTCCGAGGTTCGCGCAGAGAAATGCACTCGGCGCCTCCTCACGAACCACGGAGAAGCTATCCGCGAGATCCGGGTTTTCCAATGCCGCTCGCTGAGAACCTACACCCATGCCGAGGTTAAAATGCTCCGCGGCACGTGCCAGGAGCCGATTGACCTCCGTGGTGTCGGGGTGTCCTCCGGTCATCGCTGCAATGAATAACGGTGAGCCAAGGGGTGTATTGAGAAAGCGGGTGCCGGTATCGATCCGCTCCATATCGCACTCGGGAAGAGCGTTGTGCGCCAGGCGCACGTCGCCAAAACCGGTATCCCCCGTTTCGACGGCTCTCTCGCAGCAGATATTCAGGTGCTCACGCTTCCGTGAGGATGTTGCCGTACCTCTCTCCATGTTATCTGCTCCTCCCGACGATTGTCCCGCCGTGGTCGACTCCGTCCAGGAATGCGCCGACCTTCGATACGTGGAAGATATTCGATTCTATTCCGTCATCTGCCAGCGTCAGCAGTTCGGTAATCTTCCCCTGCATCCCGCCGGTTACGTCGGTATTGCCCGATCCGCCGATCGCGATTGCCCCGATGCCGGTCCGGTCGATGGCCGGAATAACGGCGCCCTCTTTCAGGACGCCCGGAACGTCGGTTGCAAGCCCGACCCGGCTGCTCTTCAGCCGGCGTGCCAGGTACAGGACGAGCTGGTCTCCGGAGACGATGCAGGCTCCCCGGCTTCGGTCCATGACGACATCGCCGTGGAGCACCGGTACGATACCGTGCCTGATCATCTCCTCGATATGCCCGGTCTCGAACGCGACCAGCCTGCCGTTCTCGGCAAGTCCCAGATCCAGCGGGTGAAGACCGACAGCCTCAAGCCCCGCGGCGCGCAGCGTCTCGACGATTGCGGTATTGAGCCTGCAGACGGCGGTATGGGTATGGTAGATGCCGGGAGTGTTCCCGGGCGTGATACCCTCCCCGAGACGATAACGGCGTGCTTCCGGATGGCCGCAGGAGCCTGCCCCGTGGATCAGGACGATCGCCTCCGCTCGGCGTGCGGCGATCTCCGATGCGATCGCCGTGATGCGAGCGTGATCTATCGCGCAGTCTCCCGTTTTATCGGTGACCACGCTGCCACCCAGTTTCAATACCACGGTTTCAGTCATTCTTCTCTCTTCGGGCGCCTTCCGTATCGATGGAGGTGATGATGGCTTTGCCCTCGCAGGATTCGATGGCACCCGCGACCCGGCTCTTTGCACGCCGCGGGCAGAGTGCGATGATGCTGCCTCCGCCGCCGGCACCGGTGATCTTCGCTCCGTATGCGCCGGTCGTCCGTGCTGCAAGGATCAGGCGGCTGCTCGCCGGATGGCCGACGCCCAGCGCCTCAAGGAGGGCGTGGTTGATGTCCATGCACCGTCCGAGCTCTTTGGGATCGGTAATGTTGTGCAGGGCGGTCATCGTGACCGCTCCGATAGCGTCGAGGATAGGGTTTACGATATCGGGATGCCTTTTGCGGAGGCTCCCGACCATCTCGACCATCTTCGACGTGCTGTGCGAGACAAGAGTGTTCCCGACGACAAGCTGTAGGTTCTGCGGTGGAAGTCTGCGCTTGGACGAACCGGTGATCAGCACCAGTCCTCCGGTTGCGGAGACATAGGTGTCCGTAGGGCTTGCACGCCCTCTCTGGACCTTTTTTTCGATATTGAAAGCAATATCTGCGATGGCATCCCGCGAGTGACCGATATTGTACTCGTCGTTGATCGCACAGAGCGTCGCGACGGTCACGGCCGCGGACGATCCGAGCCCGCTTGAACTCTGCAGCTGGGAATGGACGTATACACTCCCGCGCACGCCCATCTCTTTGAAACACTCGTCAATGTAGGGAGACTTCGCATGCGTGGGGTTTTTCGATTTGCGTACGGTGACATACACACGCGGTTTGATAGCCATCGCTACTCCCGGCTTGCCGTAAACGACAGCATGCTCGCCGAAGAGGAATACCTTCCCCGGCGCGCTCCACGTTGCCAATCTAGATCACCGCTATCGCTGCGTACCCCACCACCTGATCATAGTCTCCTGTCACATCACCGCTGGTCGTATACCGAAGGAGGTGTCCTTTCGTTGCCCCGAGCGACCGGGATGCAATGCACATGGCTGCAATCGGTCCATACCCGCATGCGCTTGCTCCCACCTCGGCCAGGCGTCGGTAAAACTCCGGGATATCGAGCGTTTCAAGCGCCTCGATCGCATAGAGGTCGTGTTTCCGGGCAGTGGCGTCCGGAACATAATGTGAAAAGTCACTCGAAGCAACGATTCTGACGTCACGCCCGGTATGGCCGATCGCCTGCACGATATGCTCGGCAAGGCCGACCGCTCCCTCTATGCTCTGATCACCCATCATAATCGGTGCGACCCGTGCGCGGGGGAACCGGTATTTGATGAACGGCATCTGCACCTCGAGAGAGTGCTCGCTCTGTTGCGACGCCTCGTCGATGACAATATCGAGTGTTTCGACAAAGGCTGTATCGGTGTTGACAAGGCCGAGGGGCGTCGCCCACGGTATGGCGGAGGCACTGGTCATGTACCCCCGGTGACTGGGACCAATAAGGACGAATGTACCGTCGAATTCAGGCGGTATGGCTGAAAAGGCACAGGCTGATGTCTCACCCGAATACACGTATCCGGCGTGGGGTGAGACAATGCCCCGTGCATCGAGACCCGCTGCCCTGGTTTTGAAGAACTTCTCAAGCAGCTGCTCGAGGTGGCGGGGCTCCGCAGGATAAAACGTACCTGCAACACTGCATGGGCGCATGTCTATCAGCTTGTGTCTCTATGCCTGCTATCTTATAACTCTGTCTCAAAGTCTTCCTGGGTGAGGGAGGTAGAGATCCCCCGGGAGCGCAGTATCTCCTTGGTGAGGAGGTAGTAGATCATACTGAGCGCCTTTCTACCCTTGTTATTGGTGGGAATGACGATGTCGACGAACTTGGTCATGTTGTTGGTGTCGCAGAGAGCGACGATCGGGATGCCGGTCTGAACCGCCTCGGTGATGGCCTGGTGATCGCCGATGGGGTCGGTCACGACGATGACGTCGGGTTCGATGTATTTGTTCAGGCGCTGGTTTGTCAGCATACCGGGGATAAACCTGCCGACGACGGCCATGCCGCCGACAGTCTCCGCAAACTTCCTTGCCGGGTACTGACCGTACTGCCGGGAGGTGACGACCAGAATCTTCGTCGGGTCGAACTGGGAGAGGAACGTTGCGGCGGTCTTAATCCTCTCGTCGGTAGCCTGAATGTCTAAGATATACAGTCCGTCTCCGCGTACCCGGTAGATGAACGTCTTCATGTCCTTGCTCTTCTGCTGGGTACCGATGTGCACACCCGCTGCCAGATACTCTTCGACTGGGATGAGTGGCTCTTTTAACTCAATTTCCATCTCGCTTCCGCTCATTAAATCAGCTCCTCAATGCGTATTAGTTCGTTCAGTTTGCTCGTTCGCTCGCCGCCTACGACACCGGTCTTTAAGAAAATACATTCAAACGCGGTGGCAAGGTGAGCGATGGTGTTATCGGTTGTCTCGCCCGACCGGTGGCTCATGACGGTCTCCATGCCGCTTGACTGTGCGAGGTGAATGGCCTCGAACGTATCAGTGAGCGTTCCGATCTGGTTTGGTTTTATCAGCACGCAGTTTGCCGCACCCCTCTCGATACCACGCATGATGCGGTCGACGTTTGTCACGAAGAGGTCGTCTCCGCAGACGAGGCAGCGATCCCCGACTGCATCGGTCAGGTCTGCAAACCCGTCGAAGTCTTCTTCCGCCAGCGGGTCTTCGACGAATACAAGATCGTACCGGTCGACAAGGTCGACCATGTAGGCGACCTGGTCTTCGGGGCTCTTCGCACCGTCACGGTAGCGATACTGCTCGCCGTCGAAGAGTTCGCTTGCGGCAACGTCGATACCCATGTTGATCTCGACGTTCATATCGTCGGATACGGTGCCGATAGCTTCACTGACAATCTCGAATGCCTCTGCATCTGCAATCCGGGGTGCCCATGCACCCTCGTCGCCCTTTCCGCAGCCCTTGCCCTGCTTCCTCAGGATATCCCTGACCGTCCTGTGAACGGCTGCATTTGCAAAGACTGCTTCCTGTGCATCTGCAGCGCCCGTGGAGACGACGAGAAACTCCTGGATCTCGGTGGCGTCGGTGGCATGGGCTCCGCCCCCGATGACATTCCCGAGAGGCAGGGGTGTCTTGCTGGAGAATGCTCCGCCGAGGTACCTGAAGAGTTCGAGGTCAAGAGAAGATGCGGCGGCCTTCGCACAGGCAAGTGAGAGTGCTACTGCGACGTTCGCGCCGATAGAACTGAAATCTGCAGTACCGTCGAGCTCCCGGAGCAGTGCGTCGAATGTGATCTGATCGCGAGTATCCTCGCCGATGAGTGATGGAATCAGGTGCTCCCGTGCGTTCTCTGCCGCATCCCGGGCAGGCCGAACTTTTGCCTCATACATTCCGGTACTGGCGCCGCTCGGAGCTGCTGCTCGTCCGAATCCGCATCCTGTATAGATGTCGGCTTCGACGGTGGCATTTCCGCGACTATCAAGAATTGTTCTTACGGTAATCTGTTCTATGGACGTCATCAGATCACGACTTTCTCTTCACGGTGATAGGGATTACGCCGCACTCAAACTCCTCGAGTGCAATCTCAAGCGGTTCATTTTTAGCGGTGGTTATCAGGAGCGGCGCACCCATCGATATCTGTAGAGCCCGGGCACCAACGATCCGCGCTCGTTCATATCGAGTATACGATTCCATCATACGTCCTCAAAATTCGTTAATAATGAAAATGGGGTCGCTGAGATTTGAACTCAGGTCACAGCATCCCGAACGCCATAGGATGGCCAGGCTACCCCACGACCCCTCACTGGTATGGATTCAAATCCTCCACAATTTCCTTGTGTGTCAGTAACATCCGCCTGCAGCAGTAGCGTTCAAGGCCGAGGTCGTCGAGGATCTGTTTAGGATCCTCGCCGGCACCCCGCCGCTCCTCGAACTCCTTCCACTTGGTGGATATGACTTTACCACAGGTAAAACATCGTACTGGTATCATAGTAGTGTACCTGTCTCCTTTATATCCCTTGCGATTTAACGATACGACTTCTGGAATTTCTTACGAGCACCGCGGCCGTGCGGCTTTTTCGTCTCTTTCTGACGGGAGTCGTTGACGAGCAGCGTGCGATCGTAGGTCAGGAAAATGTCCTTGATCTGGGGATCGTTGTGCCAGTCGACGATACCGCGCGCAATTGCCGTGCGGATGGCCTCTGCCTGACCCATCACGCCGCCGCCGTAGACATCGATGGTAGCATCGATGCCGTCGAGTGCGGTCGGTATGAGCAGCAGGGGCTCAGAGATCTTCATGCGGATAAGCTCGGTGCCGTAGATCTCGAGGGGCACGGAGTTGATGCGAATCCTCCCCTTCCCGCTCTTTAAGGTTGCCCTGGCGACTGCCGTCTTTCTCTTTCCGCTCGTATTTATGATTTTTGCCATTGCCATAGTATCACCGGTTAGTATTTGGCTCCGAGATAGGTGCTGACCGCATCGAGGGTCACGTACGCCGAGCTGCTCAGCCGGTCGATGTGCGCCTTTGGAAGGGACTCCATTTCCTGCCCCTCGAACTCCGACGGAACACCGACGAATACTTTGACCTTTTTGAATGCCTCGATTCCCCGCTCGCGCTTGTAGGGGAGCATACCGCGGATGGTACGCTTCACGATGTGATCGGGCCTGCGCGGGAAGAACGGGCCGCCTTCGCGCGAGCCACGCTTCCTTTTTTCGTCGTAGTGCCCAATGACATGTGCGCGGGTACCGGATATGATGGTCTTCTCAGCATTTACGATGGCAATCTCTTCTCCCTCGAGTGACCGTTTGGCAACGGTGCTTGCCATTCTTCCAAGCAGCAGTCCGCTGGCGTCGATGATTGTAACCATGTCGTTCACCTGAGAATCCGCACGCGGCTTCCCGTCGGGTTGTCCCGGACGAGCTCCTCGATGCTCATGCACGTACCGTCCGCTCCGGTGATCTTGCTCACCGCAGACTCGGAAAAGTTCAGCGCGGCAACCTTCACCGGAAGGTCTAATAAGCCGCTGCCGAGCACTTTGCCGGGTACCAGGATCGTTTCGCCCTCGTTTGCATATCGCCTGATCTTGCTGATATTTACTTCAGCGTAGTTCTGGCGGGGGGAATCCAGTCTCTTTGCAATCTCACGCCAAATATTCGCCTCATGGGTGCGTGATGCATCTTTGAGCATCACGATAAGGCTGGTGAGGCGTGGGTTCGTCTTGTTAACTGACTTCTTCATCTGCACCCTCTCCCGTTATCTCCGTCAACACTTCTACCAAGTCGTCTGATTTATTCTGGATATATTGCAGTGCTCTCTCGATGATCTCGCGGACCGGCAGGGACCCGTCGCCTTCGACGACAAAGATGAACCTGCTTTCATCAGCCTGAACGTGGATGGCAGGCTCTTCGCCGATCCCTCCGGCAAGGCATGCCTTCTCGCAGAGTTTGCACATGGAACAGAGCTCGATGCGTCCTTCCGCGACCTTTACGCCGCCGTGTCCCGCCTCAAGCACGCCCCGCGGGCACTCTTCGACACACATGCCGCATCCGTCGCAGTTCTCGTCGATGACGATGACCGGGTAGTTCTTAAAGCCGCAGACAATGGTCGGTTGCCATTTTGCATGCTCTTTGCCGGTCCTGACGATGGCCTGCGCCTCGAGTACTATCTTCTGGTCTCTGGCCAGTTTGATGATAGGGACATCAGCCTCTGCCGGTGCGGCTTCGGGGTCCTGGGGGATCAGATCGCTTGAGTACACGACCCGCGGCCCTTCGACGCTGAGTGTATAGGTTGCCGTGCAGACCGGACACCCGAGTTCGTCACAGGTGCACTCGTCCTTCCTCGCATACCTCCTGAGGTCTGTCTTGAGGGGGATGAGCCCGAGCCGGTGCGTCAGCATCTCGTCGAAGAGGACGCTTGTATTGTCATAGATCCGCACATCCTCGATGGCGAGCGTCGGGACCTCGCTGATCATGGCCCGTCTGATCGTATTGGCGAACGCAGGCGTAACTCCGCTCAGGACGAACTTCGCGACTCTCTCATCAGACTGAGCAAACGCAATATCCATTAAACTCTCCTGCCTCTCCGTCCGCCTTTGCCACGGATCCCGTCGTGCGGCACCGGAGTGACGTCTTCGATACGACCGATCCTCATGCCTGCACGAGCGAGGGCACGGATGGCTGCCTGACTCCGGGGCCGGGGCTGCGCTGTTTCCCGCGACCGGGTGCGCGAACCTTCACATGAACGCCGGTGATACCTTTTTCCCTGGCGTTCTGTGCGACCTGTATCGCCATCTGCATTGCCGCATATGGGGAACTTTCGTTCCTGTCCTGCTTTACCACCATACCGCCGCTGCTCTTGGTGACTGTCTCTGCACCGGAGAGATCGGTGACGGTGATGATGGTGTTGTTGAAGGAGGCGAAGATGTGTGCGACGCCCCACTTCTCTTTATCAGCTGCCATTATTATCTCACTCCTGCGCGTGCAATCCGGTCACGTTCGGGGTGAACCTCGTTCGTGAGCGGGGAGGGGCCGTAGTATCCGAGTTCTGCCTCTTCACTTCTGGAGACACGGTAGCTCGGGATGGTTACTCTGCGGCCGTTGATGGCGATGTGGCCGTGGGTGATGAACTGGCGGGCCTGTTTCGAGGAGCGTGCAAGTCCTTTCCTGCAGACCATGGTCTGGAGGCGGCGGTCGAGCTGCTGCTCGACTTTGAGCGCGAGCACGTTGTCGATGTCGGCAGTCTCCGCCACGAGGCCGTAGCGGCGCAGGTGGGTCATGAGCTGGTCGCGCTTCTTCTCAAACTCTTCCTGGTGCGTCGCTCCGGCGGATCTCAGTGCTACGAGTTCACGTGCCGCTTTACGGTACTTTCTGAGGACACTCTGAGCCTTCCAGAGCTCACGCTTGTTGCGCAGGCCGTATTCGATGACCAGACGCTTCTCGTCTTCGATCCGCGTCTTCTCAAAGCGCCTCTTCGGCGTGGCGTACTGTTTGTGGTTCTTTCCTGGATATCCCATTGTTTACACCAGCGTTATGCTTTCTTCCTCTTCACACCGACAGTCGTGCCCGTTCTACCCGTGGACTTGGTGCGCTGACCTCTGACCTTCTGCCCCGTCTCGTGTCTGATGCCACGGTAGCAGCGGATCTTGCGCATGCGGTTGATGTCCTCTTCCTGCATCATGACAAGGTCGTTGCCGAGGAGGTGTTTGGACTCGCCGGTGTAGATATCCTTCGGGCGGTTAACCATCCAGGTCGGAACCGTGGCGGTGTACGCTTCGACGGCATCTGCAAGGCGTGCTACCGAATCGTCGTCAAGTCTTCCCATAATTGCACGCGCGTCGACCGCAGCGAGCTGGGAGATCGTCTGTGACGTGTGGGGGCCGATTCCCTTGATCCCGGTCAGCGCGATCTGCACTGCCTTGGTTCCATCGAGATCGGTGTTCCTGATCCGAACAAAGTATTTTATCTCTTCTTCATCCATGAAATCGCCTCTTGACAGGTGGTGTCAGTGGTTGCAATCGTTTGGAAGCGCTGAGGGAGGGATTTGAACCCTCGAGTCCCAGGGGGACACAGGTTTAGCAAACCTGCGCCATACCAGGCTTGGCTACCTCAACATAGAATTTCGCATCACTCGATACTCGCAACACCATGAGGTGCTGCTCCAGACACAGCTTTCTATGACTTGTGCTTTATATCGTGTGCAGGATTCGGTAATAACTGTTGTGGTGTTAGGGGGTCGTTCCGCCCCGCTTCACGCCACTTCCGAGCAGGCCTGAGGTGATGATGGGAAGCGCGATGGTTGCATCGCAGAAGCACTGGACACGGGGGGACTGCGGCGCTTCCTTGCCCCAGCTGATGGCTTCTTCGAATGTACACCCGGAAAGGCCGCCCCAGTGCGGTGCATCGGTGGTATACTGTATTGCATAGGCGTGCCCGCCGAGATTCTGGTCGTGGATCGATGCGATCACCTGGGTCTGCTGGATGAAGTTTTTCGGAACACCGCCGCCGATGTAGATGACGCCGGTCTTCCGCGCTTTCTCCACGATCTTCGTGATCTCGTCGGTATCGGCCAGCTGGTCGACGTCGACGGAGATGCCCCGGCGCCGCGCCATGACGAGCCCGATGCCGATAGAGGAGTCGCAGAGCGCGGGGATGAAGATCGGGACGCCGTACTCCGCGCAGGTGGCGACGAGTGACTGCCCCTCGGGCCGCTGTTCCATGAGCCACCGCCCGAGCCGCTCGATGAACTCCCGCGACGAGCCTTTGAACGGTGCGAGTTCTTCGGCGAACCGTGCGATCTCCGCATCGATCTCCCGAAACTGCCCCTCATATGCGAAGACGTCGTAAATTCGATCGATCCCCTGCTCGAAGAGCGCGGAGTCGTCGGCGTGGTGGTGTCCGAGGTAGTGGCGTACGCCGAGGTGTTCGCACGTATCGTGGAATATGTTCGCGCCTGTCGATACGATTACGTCGACAAGACGGTTCCTGACGAGTTCGATCAGGCAGGTCTGCATGCCTGCGGGGATCATTGCGCCGGAGAGCCCCATCAGGATGGTGCACTCGGGATCTTTGAGCATGTCTGTCCATATCCCCAGAGATTCGCCGAGTTTCCTCCCCTGGAAACCTGTTTTACTCATCGACTGAAGGAGAGCCGTGACGTTGACATTCGGTTCGACTGGCTGCGTTGGCTTCATGGCAAACTTCGCTATGGGGTTTCGATTGAGGAGTATTAATACCTGGTACGGTCGTCAACAATGGAAGACCGAAGGGGAGCTCATGGAAAAGTGGGTTCTATCGCACCTGTCCGCAACCGGGCAGGAGTCTGCTGCGCTTTTCGGGGACGTCGCCTGTCCGGTATTCGAGCCCCGGGTTCGCTGTGAGTTTGGCCCGGCACGCTCTCCCCGGAGTCCGGGACTGCCGGTAGGAAAAGCCGTTTTATCGCCGTAAAAGGTATTTCAAAATTCTTCGGATCAAGCGCATCGGCTGCCGGGGGTTCCCTTTCCCTTATTGCGCCTCCATCGCTTCGATATGAACCGAAACTAAAACTGCTTGATTGTGAGGTTACGGTATCGTCCGTACCGGCCCGATTACCGTTAAAGTATTGTCAATGTGATCGATCGCCACGTATGCGCCGCCGTCTATCTCAGCGTAGGGCCTGCCGAAAGGTTCGCTGGTCCACGTCCACGAGGAGTTGTTCGGCGTACAGCGGTTCGCCTCCCGCATGATGTATGCTTCGTGCGGGAGAGATGGTTTCAGCACGACGAGCCCGGTGCACGTATTCGAAGGGTCGTCCGTGACGACGTCGCCAGTGGTGAACTTTGGCTGGATATATGGAGTGCCCGGCGGGTTTGTATCAATGCGTTCGGTTGTCGGAACTGGTGGGGGGGAGCGGAGGCGGTTGTGGTGTTTTGAATCCCTGTCCGGTCTGACATACACCCCGCCGTCAGAATGGCGCTTACCGTGATCAGAAGCAGCAGGCGTATGAGGTAATGTTTTCCGGCCATGAGAGGTGGTTCTCGCGAGGGCATATATTCGTATTGGCGATTCCGGGATAGATGCGGATGCGCTTTTTTGAAAAATCTGGAAAACCGGTGACGTCTCGCGACGAGGGATGATCGTTGTGGCTTGCGGTTGATAGAGGGCACTCGCGCTTCGAACCGGACCACGACGGACATCTCCACGGGGACCAGGGGAGGGGGCGAGCCCCTTCCCCTTGCAACCCCTTCCCGCTTGCGATTGCCCCACGGTCAACTGTATTGTCTCGGCGGCGCGTTCCTGGCCGGTGGCCGGGAGACCTTTGGCATGCTTCTCTCTCCTGTCCGCTGCATGGGGCACACACATCCTAAAGCCTCCGCTCCCGCTAAGCGATAGCCGAAAAAAAGTAACGTTGTATTTCCGCCGCTTACAGCGCCTGAACCAGCGAGTTCCGGGTAACGATGCCGATCACTTTCCCGTTCTCCGTGATCGGCATTGAACTGATGTTCCTCTTGAGCATCAGGTCGATGATCTCCGAGATACCTGTGTCCGCCGTGACGGTGATCAGGGGCGAGGTCATAATGTCCCGGACGAGGAGGTTACGGATCCGGTGGTCCTGGTAACTTGCTCTCCACGACCTCCTTGAAGGAGAACATCGCCTTGGCGACATCCGTCTCGGTCACAATGCCGAGCGTCGTATCGTTGTCGTTGACGATGAACCGGTCGATGTTGTCGTCGAGCATCCTGCGGCGCAGGTGCACGGCACGCTCTTCTGCCTGGATGGTGTATGCAGGCACCATGACGTCTGCAAGTGTCCCTGCCGGCCGCAGCACGCGGAGGATCTCCCCGGATCCGACCTGGCCGATGAGATGGTGTTCGCTGTCCAGCACCACGACGAGTTTGTAGCGCTGGAGCAGGGGAACCAGAACGCCGAGGTTCTGGTCGGGGTAGGCGGAGGTGAAGTCTTCCTCGACGGTATTGGCTACGTGAATGGACGTTGCCGCAATCGTGGAGTTTTTCCTGCTTCCGAGGCTCTCGGCGATAGCAGCCCGGGAGGTTGTACCGACAACGGTGCCGTTGTTGGTGACGATGAGCGGATCGGCTCCTTCATCGAGCATCTTTTTGAGGGCTTCACTGACGACTGCGGACTTTGCAATGGTGAGGGGCCGTGACATCACGTCTTTGACCTGTATCTGAAATCTCTCGCTCATTTTGCCACTTCCTTGATGATATCATCTCGTTTGATAATTCCCTTTACTTCCTCGCCGTCGACGATGGCGAGGCTGTTGATGTGGTGCTGGAGCATGGTGGCGACTGCTTCGCCGAGGGATGTCTCCGAACCGGTGGTGATCACCGGGCGGCTCATGATATCCTCCGCGACTGCAGCCACTTCTGTGACGTATCTGAAGCGTTTTCTCCCTGCAGGTTCGGCTTTCCGAAGATGCGTGACATCTTTGACCGGCAGGTTCCGCTTCTCGTCCAGGTATTCGAAGAAGGCGAGGTTGCTCTCTGTAATGATACCTGCCAGGCTTCCATTATCATTAACGACGATGAGTTTATCACTGTTCTCTTTTATCGTGTCGATGATGTGATCCAGCGAGTGGTAGCGGTTGACGGTGACGGGTTCCTCCATGACGGCGTCGACGCGTCCGGTCAGGCCACGGACGTGTGCGGAACGCATGAGATCGGACTTCGTTACGATGCCGGTAATGCTCCCTTCCTCGATGACCGGCAGTCCGCTTATGTCGCGTTCGAGCATTATCCGTGCAATCTTCCGGGTGGTTGTTTCAGGGGAGATTGTAATCGGTTCCGGAGCCATCAGGATACTGACCGGGATTCGGTCGATGGGCCTTCGCCGCCAGATCGGTTCGGTATGCCGCAGGCCGTAGGCGATATCCTTCTTGGTAAGAATCCCGGAGAGGGCGGTGCCTTCCATGACCGGCAGGCGGGATACCCGGTGCCTGAGCATGAGGTTCCGGGCATGCCCGATACTCTCTGTCGGCGCCACGACATAAACCGGTGACGACATCACGTCAACTGCGTGCATCTTTCTATCACTCCTCTAAAAATGCCTTCACAAGATCATACTCGGTCACGAGACCGACGAGGTGCGAGTCTTCGATGACCGGCATCGCACCGATATGCTGCCGGAGCATCTCGACGGCCGTATCGTGGATGTTCTTCTCCGGCGTTGTGGTGTGGAGATCCCCGGACATGAGGGCGCGGATAGGGAGCCCCATGACGTCGGCGGCGTCCCCGGTAACCAGTTTCTCAAAGACCTGGCCCTTCCCGAGGTAGTTCATGATATCGGTGGCGGTGATGATGCCGCAGAGGACGTCGTCGCTGACGACCGGGAGCCGCCGGAACTGGTATTTCACCATCTTGCCGCTGACCTCGGTGACGGGGCTGTCGGGCCGGGCGACCCGTACCGACGTGTTCATGATCTCCTCCACGGTCTGGCTCGAGTGCTCAGTCGCGAGGACCTTCATGACATCCCGCTCGGTGACGATGCCTTTGAGGTTCCCATCGCCATCGACGATGGGAACGCCGCTGACGTTCCTGTTCAGGATGATGTCGACGGCATCGGCAATGTGGGCGCCATCGTTCAGGGTGATCAGGTACGGGGTCATGATCTCCCGGAGGCTCTCGTTGATCGCTGCGAGGAAGTTCCCCTTGTGCTTCACGGTAACCAGGTTGTACTTGTCGCCGCCGCCCATGAAATTGATGATATCGCTGTTCGTGACGATTCCGCGCAGTTTACCGCTTCCCGCATCGGCGACGGGGAGGCGGCGGAATCCTTCACGGGTCATGATCTCGACGGCCTGGATGATCGGGGTCGTCTGCGGAACGGTGATGACGTCCCTGGTTGCGTAAGCCATGATCTCGCCGTCCTGCTCGGCAATCCGTGATTTGAAGTTGACCGGGCCGCGGTGGAGTTTTCCTGGCATCTTTAACAATTTATCGGCCTGTTTCTTCTTCTGGTCATTCTGATGCATGGTGTAACCTTCCTTTTTTACGTTGCAAACGATTTTAAAACGTCGTGCCGGTCGATGATGCCGACGAGGTGCGTGCCGTCTACGGCAGGAAGCCTGCTGATATTATGCCTGACCATCAGGTCGGCGGCGGTTCTGACCGGGTCGTCCGGGGAGACGGTGATGACCGGCGTCGTCATGATGCGCTCCACGGTGAAGTCGGCGCCATTTTTCACTGCGGTTCGGACACTTCCCGCACGCAGAAGGTCTCTTCTCGAGACGATCCCGATAAGTTCTTTCTTTGTCGCGACCGGGAAGGCCGAGAAACCGCTTGTGGTGATGAGACTGTATATTCCGGCTATCGGGTCATGCGGCCCGCAGGCGACGACGTCCCGTGACATGACATCTGCTACCCGGCCGCGTATCTCGTTCCGTGAAGCGAGTACCGGGAAGAGATCCGAGAGGAGCACCCCCCCGAGAACCTTCCCGTCCGTATCGACGACTGCCGCGCTGTTGGTGATAGCGCTTCTGATTGCGTGAGCGACCTCTTCAAGAGGTGTCTCGGGATTGACTCTGGCTGCTTCCTTGACGAATCCCTCGACGGTGACGTTCGACTTCGTCCCGGTTACCCGGAGGACATCGGAGATGTCCACGTATCCGAGCAGATGTCCCCGGTCGTCAGTGACGTAGAGTTCGCGAAAGACATCGTCCCGCAGGATACTGCGTGCTTTCGTTGCGAACTCATCGTAGCGGAGTTTAGGTATACTCACCATCAGATTTTCAGCGACTTTCATATGATTCGATCCTCCTCCCGGCAGACTGGGCAGAGCATCAGGACGTCGATACGCAGAAGGTCGTCCGACATATTCCCGCATCGGTCGCAGACACCCATTGCATACTCCTCCTCGCGGTTGATCTCGATGAGATCGGCCATGAGTTCGTTCATCTCGTTTGCTACGGTGAGGATGTCCCGGACGGTCACCATGCCGATGACGGTCTGGTTCTCGACCACGGGCAGCCTCCGAACCCGGTGCTTTACCATGATGTATGCGGCGTCGGCGACAAGTTTGTCGGCACCTATAGTGATGAGCGGGGTGCTCATTATCTCGCTGATGTATGCACTGCTCGGTTTTTTGTCCTGTGCAACCACTTTGCAGTTAATATCTTCTTCGGTGATGATCCCTATCGGGAGGTTATCTTTCAGGACGATGCAGCTGCCGACCTCGTCACGGCACATTGCCCGGGCTGCATGTGCGACCGTTTCGCCTATGTCGATTGTCGTCGGGTGGCTTCGCATCACTTCGCGGATAGGAACGCGTATCTCGAAGTGGATTGAATCGTTGTGGTTCGTCATGAAATTCACCCTATATGGTCGCTCTTTTAGCTGATCCTTCAGGTTCACCTGTATCTAGGATTCAGCAGTATAAAAGAATTCTCGTGGCAAGCAAAGGGACTTTCGTCCTCGAATCGGATTAAATCACCTGCAATTACATATAATTATATTTATTTACGAGTGGCATAGTGTTACTAAGTAGTGTAAAAAATAGAGGAGATGAGGGTGCAAAATGACGTTCTTGGTAGCGTACAAAGCAGAAGATTTCACGGTTTCTGAAGACGTTCTTCAGGAAGCGCTCCTCCCGCATTGGCATCTACGGTCCGCCCAATGCCGGTAAGACGACGCTTGCCAACAGGATCGTGCGGGACTGGACCGGGGATGCTGTCGGGCCGGTCAGCGAAGTCCCTCACGAAACACGCCGCGTCCGCAGGAAGGAGAATATTACCATTACCGGCACCAACGGGAACTCCGTCACGATCGATATCGTCGATACGCCCGGGGTGACGACGAAGATCGACTATAACGAGTTCCTTGAATACGGCCTCGAGAAAGACGACGCGGTCAAGCGGGCGCGGGAGGCGACCGAAGGGGTTGCCGAGGCAATGCACTGGCTTCGGGAGGATATCGACGGCGTGATCTATATGCTCGACTCGACGCAGGATCCGTTCATGCAGGTCAATATCATGATGGTCGGTATCATCGAGAGCAGGAAACTCCCCGTCATCATCGTTGCCAACAAAAACGATCTTCCCGATGCATCGGCAGCCCGGATCAAGAGCGCGTTCCCCCAGCACCCCGTCATCTCGATATCGGGTCTCGAAGGGAACAATGTGAATGATCTGTACGAGAAGATGACGGGCTACTTCGGGTGATGGAAATGATACAGGGTGTACAGATTGACCTGATCTCTGCAGAACGTCTCGACCGGCTGACGCCGATGGAGAAGATCCGACTGATCCTCGACGATGTCATGGAGGGCAACATCGTCGTCCTTGAGCGCGGTCTTGCTCCCGACGAGCAGAGCAAACTTATCGAGGTGACGATGCGGGAGATCACGCCGGACGGGTTCTCAGGCATTGAGATGGAGACATATCCCCTCAAGGAAGCGGGTGGATTTTTCGCCCGGCTTCTCGGCGGGAGTAAGAGCGAGAGTCGCCTGACCGTCATCGGGCCGGCAAATCAGCTGAAGATGCTGAAGAAGGAGAAGGATCTCATCAGCGCGTGGGTCTCCTCAAGGTGAGTGCGGGATGCCTCACAAGTGCACGCAATGCGGCAGGGAGTTTGAGGACGGTTCGACGAAGATCCTGAAGGGATGTCCGAGCTGCGGCGGGAAGAAGTTCCTCTACATCCGCGAGGCGCACCGGCACGATGATGTGCTCGAGGAGAAGACCATCGAGGAGATTGCCGGGGATACCGGAGTGGATGTTCTCGAGGTGAAGCCTGCCGGCACCTCGCGGAACGTTGAGATCTACGATCGTGTCGAGAGCATCCGGGTTCTCGGTCCGGGCTCGTATGAACTGAATATCGAGAAGATGGCGCAGAGCGACGAGGTCGTTGTTCGTCTCGACCGTGAGGGGAAGTATATGGTGGACATCCTCTCGATGTCGAAGAAGAAGAAGGAATAGCGTTCTCGGGGTACGTTAGTTCCGGAAATTACTAAAACGCTCTCTTTTTCCCGTTATTTTTATTCCGAAGGTATAAATCTCCTGACGACAATATATCGTGCAGAAGACTCCGATACGTGAGGCCAGGGCACGGTCGCCGTCACAGTCGCGGGGGCGCTATGCGTCTTCCGTGGTCGTTCGCGGGCAAGCTCCTTTCACTCTTCAACGATTGCCCGCCGGTTTTTGACCCATGTCGCCTCTTTCACTGGTGTATGCACGGAGAGTCACACGGAGGAAACAGATGAAGCCCCGCTATATCTCATCACTCAATCAGATCGACGGATTTGGCGTCCATGCGCCCGGCGATCTCTCACAAATTACCGATACGTTCGCATTCCGTGCAAACGAATACTACCTCTCGCTCATCAACTGGCAGGATACGGCCGATCCTATCCGCCGCCTCATCATCCCCTGCATGGAGGAGCTCGAAGAGTGGGGAAGGCTCGACCCCTCGTCCGAAGGATCGTATACCGTCACGCCCGGACTGCAGCATAAGTACCGCGAGACCGCCCTGCTGCTCGTGAGCGATCTCTGCGGCGGGCTCTGCCGCTACTGTTTCCGGAAACGCCTCTTCATCAACGACGGGCGCGAGGTGAAGAAGGATGTCTCGGAAGGGATCGCCTATATCCGGCAGCACCCCGAGATCACCAACGTCCTCCTCACCGGGGGCGACCCGCTGATCCTGCCGACCGAGCAGACTCCGCGGGATCATCGGCGAGCTGCGGCAGATCGACCACGTCCGGATCATCAGGATCGGGTCGAAGATGCCGGCGTTCAACCCGTACCGGATCGTGGACGATCCCGCTCTCCCGGATCTCATCCGTGAGTACAGCACCGAGGAGAAACGGATCTACATCATGGCGCAGTTCAATCATCCGCGTGAACTGACCGAGATCGCCCGGCAGGGGCTTTCGCTGCTGCAGGATGCCGGAGCCATGATTATGAACCAGACGCCCCTGATCCGCGGGATCAACGACGATCCGGAGGTGCTTGCCCGGCTCTTTAAGGAGCTCTCGTTCATCGGCGTCGCCCCCTACTATGTCTTCCAGTGCCGCCCGACGGTCGGCAATCGCACCTATGCCGTACCGGTCGAGGAGTCCTACCAGATCTTCGAGCAGGCACGCGGCATGTGCTCGGGCCTCGCGAAACGTGCCCGGTTCGTGATGTCCCACGCGACCGGCAAGATCGAGGTGGTGGGCAGGACGCCGGAGTATACGTTCTTCAAGTACAACCAGGCGGCCGATCCTGCGAATATCGGGCGGTTCATGGTCTATAAGAGCAATCCGGAGGCATACTGGTTCGACGAGTATACGGAGCTCGTCGACGAGGGACAGATTCTCGGCGAGGACGGTGACGAGTAGTTCCGTCTCCCGATGTTGCCGTCCGGACTCTCCGGCCGGTTTTCGTCCCGGATCGTGAAACTCTGCGGATTACTGGAAGAAAATTGATATGCCGGTTCTCATGGAGAACCCTGCATCCCATGAGGCAGCGTGTACACCACCGGGCGTCTCACCGGGCGCAGCCTCCCCGATACGGTGCAGGTGCCGACCTGCCCTCCCGCCGAGCGGAGAAGCGCACCCGGTCGTCGGACTGCCCTGCTCCGCTGCTCCTTCTCTGGTTTGCCGGACGGCTTTCCGGCACTACTTTATGCGAACCGGCTTGATCTTCGAATCTTTGCCTGTTATCAATCCTATCTTCTTCAGGTCGTTCAGGACGCCGTTCGCATACTCTTCGGTCAGGATGAACGATGCAGAGTCCTGCTCCTCGTTCAGCGGGGCGTCGAAGGAGAGCGACTCTTCCAGGAGTTCCTCTCTGCTTGCGCGTCCCCGCTCTTCGAGAACGGTCATGATGCGTTCGATGATGAATTGCTTGAAGGCGATGTTCGTCCGGAGCATGTCGGCGTCGTCCTCATCGACGTCCATCTCACCGAGAATCTCAAAGAGCGGTTCAGGGTCGTCGATCAGCATGACCTCCGGTCCAAGCGAGGCGATATACCGCTCCTCCGCGATGACCGTGATCTTTACGGTCAATCTCGTATTCGCGAAGCGTTCCGGGCTCGACTTCGACGAAGGGATACTCGGGGCAGTAGGTGTATGCCTCTTCAGGCTCGATGGTCCTGACGAGGCGGAGCCCCTCGTTGGTCTCTTCAACAAGCCCGTTCTCCTCGAGCAGGGCATTGATCCCGATCGCGGTGATGATGGCGTCGGCTTCTTCCGGGTCCGGTTTGCCGCCCTGCTCATCGGCTGCCATCTTCCCGATGATCGTGGTGAGATCCTGCATGAGGGACCGTTCGGGGATGATCCCGCCGACCGGGTGCTCTTCGAAGAACCGCCGAAGGTTCTCCCGCCTGCGCTCTATTCCTGCCTTCATAGTGACGCACAGTGCAACGAGTTCTGCCATGTCAGGGTCATCTTCGTGCCGGGCAATCTCCCTATCCAGCAGTTCGAGAATACTCCGTATCCTGCCGTGAAACATCGTCTCGGGGATGATCGCGTGCTCCGTCCTGACCTTCCCGCTGCAGCCCGCAGCGCGAACCTGTTTTACGAACTCCTCCGCATCGGCTTTATCGGAGAAGACCAATTCTTCTTCAAGAACCATTGGTCACGTCTCGGATGGATTGCGATATAACCGTATCGTATGTGGTGGGGGAGTGCACCGCCGTCCGGGACGTGCGAGCGAGGTTTCCTGTGGGCGGAGAGCTCGATCTCCCGCAGTCTCGGAAGGGATTTTGTGGTTACGGGGCGAGATCCGCCTGTTGGGGAGGGCGATGAGTGCCGGTAGCGATCGGATCTCGGGGTTACAACCGGGCATCTTCAACGATCCGTCGGTCCTCCACGTGATCGAGCACCTCAAGGAACCGCCTCTTTCTCGCGTGCTTGCGCCGCAGTTCCTCGATATACTCCCTCCCACGCTGGGGTTTCCATACGCGTTCGCATCTTTCTCAGGTACCGTACGGACTCCTCGTACCGACTGCGGGCGGGTTTCGGCGATGAGCCTCTCCGCCTTTTTCTTCCATATGGCAATCGCCCGCTCCGGATATGTATCGACGACCGCATCCGCGACCCGGTCCTCCAGATTATGCCTCAGGTAGCGGTCAATTATGTCTTCTTCCCACCGGTCGTACCAGCGAAGGACATCGCCCGGTTTCTTCTCCGCAATCGCGATCTCGATAAGGGTGTCGGCGACCGGAGCATTGATCTCCCATCGCGGCGCCCGAACCGCCATGCCCGTATCGGGGAGCACTCCGGGGATCGCGCCATCTCCCGCCGTGGGCCTCTCCCCGGTGATCAGGTACTGCATCGCAGCGTCTCTGACCTCGTCCCTGACCCCGGCACGGCGTGACGCCTCCTCCAGGCACCTGAAGGCCTGGTACGTCGGTTCGCGGAAGAACTCTTCGGTACGGATGGCGGCTACGGCAGGCCAGTTACCTTCTCTCTCCCGCATCTCGCGCAGGATGGTCATGAGTTCGTCGGCAATACCGGGAGCCGTCTCCTCCGTTGCCGAGATGCCCCGATTGATCCACTGCAGCGCCTCGTCACGCCGGCCTTTGCGGAGCAGGCGTGCAGCAAGCTCCGGATAGCTATCCGTCCTGTCGGCCTCCGCCATCTGAAGGATTGTTGCCTCGTCCTGCCGGCCCGCCCTGTCAAGCGCAGCCACGGTTCTGGTCACGAGGCGTTCCCGGTGATACCGGGAGGAGAAGTCGTCGGTTTTCCGTAACGGGATGCTCTCTTCCAGCCGTTTCAGAAGCCGGTCTGCAACGATGCCCCACTCCTCTTCCGGGTAGTCTTCCGCGAGCAGTCTCCCCGCTCCCGCGCAGAGGTCGTACTCGTCTTCAAGATCGGCCTCGATCGCGGAGAGTATTTTTTCATGCGCAGGCCGCGGCGAGCCGGCGAGGGCGGAAAAGACCACATCCATGCACGACGCGATCTGTTCGGCGGTCTCGCCCTCGTCATCGACCATCTCGATCTGCCTGGTTCCCTTCCGCAGGAGAACTTCTCCGGCCAGGACCACCTCGCCCGGATACCCCATTGAGAGCAGGGCCTCCATCCTCTCCCGCACCTGCGAGTAGTCGGGGATGCCGCCGCCCCGGTAATCGCCCCACGACCTTTCATCGGTTACGGCATCGATCTCGGCGAGCAGCGCTTCAACGAGCGGGCCGGCATCCCCTGCTGCAATGGAACGCCGGTCGTCGATCGCCCTTCTTACGTGAGGATCGTGCCAGGCCAGCGTTTCGAGGAGATCGACCAGTTCTTCTTTTGTCAGCCGTTCGAGATAGGGGCGCAGGGGCGGTTCCGCCGATGGGGCAGTCTCCCTGTAATCCGGATCGAGCAGCCGCAGCCGTGGGTCGTCTTCGGCTGCGGTTGGGATGGGAAGGCCTTTCTTCACCGATTCGAGGTATTCCAGCACGACGGCGACCGCATGCTTGCACGAAGTTCCCACCGGGCAGGTGCATCGGGACTCGATAGCCTCACCGTCCGTGGAGACGGTGGTTGCATACCTCCCGGTGCCGGCCACCCACGCGATCAGGTCGCCATAGGGAAGGCACGCAAGGTCCCGCACCCGTCCTTCACGCTGGTAGCGTTTACCGCGGGAGAGCGTCTTTGCGCCAGCCCACTCAGCCAGATCTCCCCAGGTCAGCGTCCTGAAAATATTGGAACTATCGGGTTCTCCTGCCATGCGAACCACCTTGCCTTCTGGTAAGGTACCCGGGGCATGATGAATGCTTTGACCGGCGTCCGGGATATGGCTGTACCCGCACCTGCCGCCGAGACGCGGGCACCTATTTGGGAACACCCCCGGTTGAAAAGTTTAACCAGAATTCGCCAGAGGTGTCAGCAGTTCCGGACATTACATCGATGATTGTTTGGCAATGTCTTTAGAATTCGAGGCTCTGGAATCTACTCTTTTTACTAAAAGATTTTTCTTTGGGCGGTTTTTCGGGCGGTTCCTTGGGCGGAGTTATGGTTCTGCAATATTCCTGTTTGTCCGGGAGCCTGATATCGACCTTCATCATTCTCCTGACCGTAGCTCCGGGTGTTGTTTGTTTAAGTGGAATGTCCAGTTCAAAAATCTTATCGCCATCGTCCGTTCTGTCAATGCGCTCTATTAACTTTTGAGCAATTCCGTCGGGCAGGTTGAAACAAATCCTTTGACCATCCAAGTGCAAATCGAAAATGGTTCCACCGTTCCGCGCTCTTCGACTGATCTTTACGCCGGGGATTCGATCCGTATCTGAAGGAATTCGAACCTCTTCTATCCATCCCTTATCACCAACCAATAGTACGGGATAAGCATTATCGACAATACCAACTACCAGCGTCGGCATATCTTTGAAACAATCAGCCGTAGTCTGGAAGTATTCGAATTTTTCCGTAAGGTCTTTCTTTTTAAGACTTTTCAGTATATCACTGTCAATGTCGGAAACGAATTTTTTAATTCCTTGAGTAATGTGGGTCATTTCTCTAATGCCAGAAAACGAAACAAGGAATATATTATGTGCCCATGCGTAATTCTGAGCTTCACGGGAATACGGACCGGCACTGAATACGCACCCGACATCTAAATACCTGTGAGGAGTATTCCGTTCCTTATCCTTGCCGACGACGTAGTTTTCGGAAATATCCTGTACAACGCCGAAAAAATTTCTTATCGTTTCGAGTCCTACGGTTCGATTGTAACACTTGGCTTCGGCCAGTAACCGGATTGGATACGTGAACGCCGTGGGAATTTCCAGCGTACCATATGTATCGATCTGGTGAGGTGCTCCTCTTCCTTCCAGCATTCCAGTATTCACGCCGACGTATCCAGCTTCTTTGAGTAAATCCCAGATTACCTTCTCAAAGACATAACCGCGAGCTTGAAACTCCTTCATATGCACCCTCGAGCTTATAGATGTCTCTCGTTGGAATTCTGTAATATACCTATGGATTGCAGGCTCAGTCGGAAACGGTGTGTTCGAGGGATTGTTCCAATCTACAGTGGAATGGAAATCTACGTATGCTTAGTATACATGATGCACATTGTGTGCTTGGCAAACCCCATGCGCTGTGGTGAGAGAAATGGAAATCGGTGCTGAAGAAATTGGAAAAAACTCGTCTGACTGGAAGAACATTCGAATTAAGGAAGACACCTATACTCGTCTCTCCGCCCTTGGGTCGATGAAGGACAGCTTCGATGACGTCATCAACCGGCTCCTAGACTACTACGAATTCCCTGCGTCGAAATCTATCGATAACCTCCGGAAGTACGCGGCGCTGCCGGAAGACGCCGGGTATGCAGAAGCCGCTCTTAAACTGCTCGAGGTTATCCTGAACCTGGGAGATGACATTTCGTTTACGCTGATGATCGACCGAAGCGACAGATCCGATCTGCCCCTTGATGAGAATCGGAAAAATCTGGCAGTCTTCAGCAGGAACAAGACTCCGTTTGTGATTGTGAAGATGGCGAGGTTGGGTCAGGCCTATACCTACGTACCCACCAGGTACCCCGATGCCGTATCCCCCTACCGTGGATGGAAGTACCTCAACAATGTGTATGACAGAGACTCATTGGAGAGAACGGTGAAGAGTCTCCGGAATTATTACGACACGATGATCTTCGAGTAAATCGACGATTTTCCTACGGGATGCCGGGTTGAGCGGTGGGTACGGGAGACCCACCCTCTCAATGCCTGAAAAGATGGCTAAATTAACGTTACTTTTCGATTTTACCGCCTGTTTCAGATGGTGAATCTCGGCCCTGGAATTAATTGCAGGATATCGTCCCGATTCCTGGAATATGGCAGGATCGCAGGGCTATGTTGGTCGTATGAGCGCCAGTAATTTTCAGGGGGTGGATACTATGCCTCGCCTTGAGATCGGCCGTCTGCGGCCGTCTGTGGGCGTGTTTTTTGGGGGGATTGGGGGTTTCGATCACTCCAGCACCTCCCAGTGACCGCCCCGAGCAGAGCCGATACGGCATAGCCGACCATCGGCACGAAGTTTGGCGATCTGCTTCTCGACCGCTCTCTGCGTGATTCCCAGCCTTTCTCCAATCTCTCTTGCCGCAAGCTCCGGTTCGGACTTCAGGAGAGCAAGAATTTTCTCCGAACTTTTCTCCGAACTTTTCTCCGAACTTTTCTCCGCCTTTCGGCGAATAGTGACGGTGAAGAGGCACCCGTCCCGATCGTCATTAAAGTCGATATCCGGCCAGTCCTCAAGTGCCCGCTTGATGCCGGAGCCGAGACCACGATATGGCAGCAGTCCCTTTGCGACGTACGATGCCAGAATTGGATTGCGGATGTTGGAATTCCCTGTCCGGATCTGCGCCACCGTCAGGTTGTTCGGGAGGTGGCCGGGGCTAACGATCTCGATCCGGTTATCGAAGATGAACAGTCGGATCGGTGCGCTGATCAGATAGTCCCGGTGCACCAGGGCGTTGACCAGCAGCTCCTCAAAGACCGCCTGCGAAATCTCCGGAACTCCCGGGGCATTGATCCCCTTGCCGCCCTGGATTTTCCGGAGATTGCGCATGACAAAGGCCATGGCACCCTCGAAGATGTCGGGGAGCGTTCCCGTGAAATCCTCGGTGTCGAGATACTCACGTACGTGAATGGCATTGCCGGGATAGCGGATGGCCTTGATGATGAACTGCGGTTTGATCCACTCGGGCTTCTCAGCAAAGAGGAGCACGCCGGCAAGGTTCAGCATACCGTCGTCCGTGGTCAGGTTCATGTTCCGCAGGAGTGTCACAAGTTCTTCGGGTGAGTCCGGAAAAGGCTGATTATAGACATCTCGCAGGAAGTCCCGAAATCGCAGCCGGTCAAGTTTGTCAATACCTGCTCTGGTCGGTAGTCCGTCGCCATGGAACTGATCGACGCTCTGGAAGAGGCGGCGAAGTTCTTCCCGGGAGTTTACTCGTCGTTTGTCCGCGCCGTTTTTGAACCAGATCACGCCGTTTTTATCAAAGTAGGGTTTATCCTGCCCCTTCGGAACGGTGAGCACGATGACGATGCGATCGTCGCCTACCTGAATATTCTCGGTCCGCACTGTCAGCGGGCTCTTCACATGCTGCGAGGCCGCATTGCTGATAAGCTGGTTGATCCGATTCACATCCGTGCGCGAAAGGCCCGGTACGGAACCATCATCAGCAACGCCGAGAAAAAGCGTGCCTCCTTCGGCGTTGGCAAATGCCGCCATCTCCGCCGCCAGGGCGTCGGCATTGGTGATATCACGCTTGAACTGGTGGCGGCTGTCTTCGCCGGAGGTGATCTGGGCTCGAAGGGTTTCAGGGATCATGGGGTGCCTCGTTGTGCGATGCCAGCATGGTGGTAATGGCTTTGGTGAAGGTTATGCCCGCGGTACCTTGTCCGATCCTCTTCAGGGCGCCCGCTACATCGGAGAGGTAAAGGATATACAATCTCATGCGACGAGGAGGTTCCGGGTAACCTGGCTTGGGATCTCCGGACGGAGTGCTGTCTCCGGCACGATATACACGCAAAGGCCGAGTTTCTCTTCAAGGTACTGCGACAACCCGACGAGATCAAAGAGATCCGCATCGGCACTGAACCGGGCGAGTACATCGATGTCGCTGCCCTCTTCCTGTTCCTCACGGGCATACGAGCCGAAGAGGGCAATACGCTCGACATGGTACCGCTCGCTGATTTCGTCTTTCAGCGACCGGAGAATATCGAGGACTTCGGTGCGGGTTTTCATATGCTGCAGATCTCCTGCGTTCAGTCTCCTTTTGCTGCCGGAGCGCTTTAAGGTATTGCTCTCCTTTGAGTCTGCCCCGAACCCGGCACCAGCGTCGCCGCCGGAGTTTCGACAGAATGGCGGGCAGTTCGTCCAGATCCTCTGGAGGCCGAAGCGGGGTATCAGCGTGGATGTTGAGCCCGAGAGTCTGGTCGGGACCAAGTGGGGACTAAGTCGGGACCAAGTGGAGGTGCTGGGTGCCTGCATGACGGAGAAGTCCATACCCGAGCTTATGGGGGCTGTCGGCAGGACAAATCGTACGAAGTTCAGGAACTCCGTGTTAAAGCCACTGATGCATGGTGGGCTGATCGAGATGACCGTTCCGGATAGGCCTCAGAGCAGCAATCAGAAGTACCGGCTCACGGAAAAGGGGCGCGCCCTGCTTGCCGGGAGGGACCCGTTGTGATTGCCTGCATCACGCAGGAGTAACCCGGGCCTTACCGCCGGGGTGTGTGCCCCTCGGGGAACTGCCGCTGCAACCGCGATGGACGGCGGGGTCGCCCGGGACGCCGGGTACGATACCTGCTCGTGCCACGATCCGTCCGGTGGGGTATCCGGGCTTGAGTAGTCCCCGGTCATCGCTGTGTCGATGCCACGATGACCGAGGGCAGGGCTGCACGGTGCGGTTTTACGGCGGCGATGCTCGTTGCAACATTGCAGCAGGGTTGCAGCAGGTTTCAAGCATCTGCTGCAAAGAAGGGAAAGGTCGGAGCAGGGGGCTGATGGGAAACGAGCTGCGGAAAAGAGAGATCATACACACACATGTACAGATGTACAGCAGAATGAGATAGCACACAGCACGGTATCTGCAGATGCCTCTCCTGGTGACTGTGCCTGTGATCTGCCGGATGCTGTAATCGAACTCACGATAGAGCCACCCTGGCGCTCGATGGTGAAACCAAGTTCCTTACGTCCTCAGAATGATTGCGGCAGATGCTGTAACTCTGCTGCAACCGTGCTGCAGGTTGTACATCGCATGGGGAAGATCCCGGCCCTCCCCGGGCTGTCCGGCTACTGGGGGGTTACGCAGGTGCGGGGGATGCCCCCTCCCGGTCATGAAAAACGGTCGATTTGCGGGTATTTTCCGATTTTGAGGCCGGTTTCAGAGGGCGGCTCTTGCCAAAATAATTCTGGTGGTATATGTCGCTCCGATGGTGGAAAGGGGAAAAATCCGGGAGGTATACTGGCCGTATGAGCGGGGGTAATTTTCGGAGGTGCTTTCCTATGCCCCGCCTCGAGATCGGCCGTCTGCGGCCGTCTGTGAGGGTGGTTTTTTCGGCGGGATTTGGGCGGGATTGGGAGTATTTAATCAGAGCAGCAACTGCGAACCTGTCTGGCGGTGAGTGCTACATCGACGCGACGACGGTTGCCGGAGAGACGGTCCGGTGACACGAGCACTACTTCTCATTCGATACGGGGGCTTCCCGGGCATGGTCAAGTACAGGCCGCGTTCTGGCTCGACAGAATACGAGCCTTGTCATGAATTTGCACGATGGAATTACCAGTTATCTGAGTAGAACTGGGCGAGGCAACCGAGAGATTTTTGCGTTCCTGTGCAACGAGGGGCTGATCCTCGAAGACCTCGGCACCAGGTCGCGGACCTTGCAGGATTCAGGGGCATTCTGATCCATGTGTAATGGGGGCTGAACCTTGACGAGGTATATGGTTCTTGATGGATGCGGGGTGCGAAGGAGATATGTTTATTATAAAACGTTATGTACATCAAAGCATGAAAATTTGTCCAAATTGCGATTTCGATAATTTTGGTAATCTGGAATACTGTGAAGGGTGTGGACGATCGATTCATAGTGTTAGACCGGAATTTTTTACTATTACTGATTTTGTTAAAAAGAACAGTCAAGTATATGCGATAATTGGAATCTTTCTCGGCCTATTCCAATATTTTGTTAATTCACCTGATCCTGAATGTAAAGGTTACATCTTTATTTCCACTATTTATATCGTTTTACTTAATGTCTTCATTACTGATAAAGGGAACTCAAATTGTAATCTCACATCCCGATGAAAACTCATTTAATCGCTATTTTGACGCAAATTCTTTTGAATTTTGGATATTCATGTCCCTGAATATTTCTCTAATTATTGGGTTAATCTGGAGTGCAGGTAATCAATTTATTCTTTCGATTTGCCTCTTAGTTAGCATTGCGATGATATTTGTAGAATTTAGCAGAAGACTATCAAATGAAACGGGCTTTACTGTTATGCTAATGTGGCTAACATTACTTCCGATTTTTTTTATTGAGGTAGGATGGTTAGTTTTTCAAGTCCTATTAACACTAATCAAAAATCTAACGGACCCAATGCTATTTTTTTGGGCGTATATGGCTCCATTGTTTTTATTATTTTTGGGTATCGGAACTGCTTATGCGAGCATGTTTATTCTCATTTGGCTAATTATTGCAGGAAGACAACGTGATGTTGAGATCAAAACACGGTGCTCGTGGGCATCACTATGTGAAATATTCTCTCATTACCGTAAACCATTCCAAGATGATATTCGCATGACATTTTTTTTAGGATTGATCATTTTAATGGGAATTGGGATTCTGTTAACTAATAGCCCTTCCTTAAAAATTTAACTCCTTCTTCAATCGTTGAATGGTGATAAGATATTTCCATCTTCCCCCCTTCCCAAAACACACTGTGATTTTCACCACAGTGCGCTCGTACATGTCACAGTCTGGTTTTCGGGCAGCGTAGAGCAAACCTACAGTCCCGCCCATTCCTAACGAGGCTCACAAAAATTGACTGGATTTAGACTTAAATTCCGAACGGAGTAAATCTCATGGAGAAATTTTATTTTACTCGTTATGTGTATGCACCTAACACATAACGAGACTCGGTATTTCAGAATACTAATAATCTCTCAACTAAATAGCAATCAAAAGCAGATAATACGTTATTATTCTCCACATCGTTATGTGTCACCGGGAATCCAGGAGCAAAGGGAGATGATTTATTTCCCTCCAAAAATCCCATCTCTTATCCTCCCGAATAGAATTTTACGAAAGCGCGGGCGAAAGATGCTGATTTCATTAGCACCTTGATGTAATGTGGCGCACCTCTCTGCAAAAAGAAGAGGAGATCTTCCCTTAATTATTAGTTATGGTGAAACCATTCACGAGTGTTCCGGATTGTCCGTCACTGTTAGTCACGACAACATTCCAGTCTCCTGTGGGATTTCCATTTGGCAAGGAAATCTTGCAACCTATTGATGTAGAACCGGTAATGTATATGTTCGTTGCAATGATGTCCGACTCCCCTGATCGAGTTAATTTCACTGTTGCTCCACTCATGAACGTCAATTCCCCGTGATCGTTGGCCACACATTATTGTTTTTCTTCCCGCTGTTTGGAGAAATCCCCGTCACTGTCGTGGGCCGCTCCAACCTGGAGTGCATAATCCTCCGCCCCGCCCACATAGTAGACCCGGTCGCTGCCCGGATTGATGAGTTGCATCAGTCCACCGCTGTTGGGCCGAATGTTATGGAGGGTAATCTGGTGATTGTCGTTTACATAGTTGTACAGGGTCGATCCATCGTAGACTGAAGTACGTGTTCGCCATACCTGATGCGACAACCATTGTGAGGGTCGAACTGAAGGAATCGCTGTTGCTGATGTATATGCCATCGATAGTTCCTCTCCCAACTTCTACGCCGTTAATGTGCATCATGACATCATCGAACGAGAACGAATTAATATCCTGGCCGCCATGTTTGCATAGATGTTCCCTTTCCCGTCTGGTCCCGATTGTCAGGCGAACGATATTCCCTCCGTTTAACTGATGCTGATGGCCGGCTACGGTAACGTAACTGTCGGCTCCGGTCACCCGGAACTGGAGGTAACCTCCGGGCCGGAGCGCTCCTGACTTATACGTGTCAAGCGTAACCGACTTTACGCTCACCGGTGCCGTAACCGTCACATATCTGACCTTCGTCTCGGTGTCGCTCCCACCTGCATTCGTCGCTGTCAGGGTGACCGTATAGGTTCCAGCAGATGCGTAGGTGTGGCTCGGGTTCTGCAATGCTGACGTCCCGACGTCACCGAAGTTCCAGAGCCACGAGGTCGGGGTGCCGGTGGAGGCATCGGTGAACTGGACGATAAGCGGTGCGGTTCCCGACGTCGGGGTGGCAGAGAAGTCCGTTGCCGGCGGTGGGACGGTCACGGTGATGTATCCCGCCTTCTCTTCGGTATCGCTGCCGCCTGCGTTGGTGGCGGTCAGGGATACCGTGTATGTCCCGGCTGCAGCGTAGGTGTGGCTCGGGTTCTGCAGGGTTGACATCCCCCCGTCGCCGAACGTCCAGCTCCAGGACGTCGGTTCATTTGTCGAGGCATCGGTGAACAGGACTGCGAGCGGTGCGGTTCCGGTCGTCACGTTCGCGGAAAAAGCGGCGGTCGGGGGCTGTGTCGGCTCCGTAACGATAATATAGCCTGACCTTTGTCTCCGTGTCGCTGCCGCCGGCGTTCGCTGCCGTCAGGGTGACGGTGTACGTCCCGGCCGCAGCGTAGGTGTGCGAGGGGTTCTGCAATGTCGACGTCCCGCCGTCGCCGAACGTCCAGCCCAGGATGTTGGCGCATTCGTCGAGGTATCGGTGAACTGGACGATGAGCGATACGGCTCCCGAAAGCGGTGCCCAGTGAAATCCGCAACCGGTGCAGGGGCACGTTCACGGTGATGTAATCGGTCTTCGTCTCGGTGTCGCTGCCGAATGCGTTGCTTGCCGTCAGGGAGACGGTGTAGGTGCCGGGGGCTGCGTAGGTATGAGTCGGATGCTGCAGGGTGGACGTACCGCTGTCACCGAATGTCCACGACCATTCTCTCACCCCTCCCGTCGAGGAGTCTGTGAACTGGACGGTGAGCGGGGCGGTGCCCGATGTCGGGCTTGCGGAGAATGCTGCGACAGGTGGAACTCCCGGAGTGGCTGGTGGAATCGTGCCGGTCCAGTTGTACGATGCGTAGAAGAGGGACTGTTCCCCACCCTGACCCGCGTAAATTATTGCAACTTCTGGCGGTGCATCTCCCTCACATAATCTCCCGGATCGTATACGAGGGTTTCGCCGATATGCCACGTATTCCAGCCGTGGTGCCGTCGATCGTCGAATATATTGCGTTATGTCTTCGACACTCTCCCCATCATCGACGTAGAACTGGAGGAGATTATATGGAATGGATTCCCCCCCGAGATGGTGGATATACACCTCTCCCCCTGAACCGTAGGAGACGTTAAAAGTGAGATACCGGAGGATCTGAATCTACCGGCTGCAGCACGACTCCGGCGACGAAGATGGAGACGCCCACCGATATGATCGTGATGAGCAGCATCGTTCCCACGGCTTCGGAGATGCCGTCTTCACGAAGATTTCTCCGTATCGGTACTCTGGCATACCGTTTTGCTCGTGCCCTCGTGTGAGGGGTTCCGCTTCGGCTTCCCACCCGGTCTTTGTCGCATTCACTCCGTCTCCTATGGATATATTTGCGTGTTCCCCCGCATCACCGTCTTCGCCTTCCCGACGAAGTAGACGCCGTTGCCGAGTGCTCCCGTCGAAGCGTACTGCATGATGAGCAGGGTGGGGTGTGCGGGCTCTATCTCGTAAAACTCAAATGTTTCACTGTTCTGGCCGTCAAGTATGGTCACGTTATTGATGATCAGGCGGGTGTGTTCGGTTCCGCCCTTCACGCTGAAGTTGAGCGTGGAGGCAAAGTCGCTGTAGTCCGTGATCCAGCTCTCAGTCAGGTCGCCGTTTCCGCTAATCTCCAGCCCCCAGACGCCGTTGTGTCTCACGTAGATACGGAGATCGTTCACGCCGTCGCCCTGTGCCTGGATGCTCCACCCCTTGTTCCCGAGCATGAAGAACATCAGATCCGGTGTCTTTCCCTGGATGAATTCCATCCTGACCGCATCTCCGACGGCAAGGTTCGTTCTGGGATTGCTGCCGATCACCAGGTACGAGCCGGGTGCAGATATCGTGAACTGCAGGGTACCTTCGAATGTTCCCTGTGATCCACGTTCCGCACGAGTAAAGTAGACGGAGTCTCTCTCGAGTTGTCCCACGAATTGCTCGACGACGAACGTATCGAGTTCGTCCTGGTCGTCAAAGTGGATGTCGATGTCCCTTCGCTCCTGCCCGGGTGCATCTGGGCCTCCTGTTCGGATTTCGCCGCCCAGCGCCGCCGACTTCAGGAGCACCGATCCGCCTCCGCCGGTATACACGATGGAGACCCGGTGTGGAACAGCCGTCACCGGGTATGCAGCGTCTCCCCGACAACCCATGGCCATGCTCCGTCTCCACCGGTAATGGTTGCACCGCTGTTTGGTATGGTGGTGCCGTCGACGACGACCGAAAAGTCACCTTCCTGCAACGGGTCGCCGCCGTTATGCTTGATCAGGACGGTCGAGGAGGTGTTCCCGACGAGGACATTGATGTTCGGAATCTCGTCTGGCAGCGGCTGGGAGGTTATCGTGACCATGATGATGCCGACACCGACGACCAGTACACCGAGCAGGAGGACGATGGCGATGATCTCGGAGACTGCGTTTTCATTCATCATTGCTTGTACGCCCCCTCTGCTGCTGGTGCGATTCTTCCCTTCCTGTGTTATGAAGTATGGATGGCGCAATTCTCCGCATTGCCCGTGCATCAGAAATCTGCGTCCTGATTGTCAGGGCTTTTGAGATTCGAGCCTGTTGTGCCGTGTCGCGTCGATCGGGGTGACTTTGTCAACGGTGATGTCCACCTGCCGGTTTCACCGTGGGACAATGAAAATACGCCTTATGGCGAAGTTGTCGTATAAATGGATATATATTTCGCTGGTCGCCGCTGCTCCCTGTATTTATATTTTATATGGTTTGAAACTGTTAAACCCAAGTTTGCCATTTGGCTTCTGGAGGTGCTTCATGCCCCAAAAATGTCAAGATAGCCAGAATAGAATTTGACAGTTGAGTTAAATTTGTGAGTGAAATGCACGTTTTATTATCAGAATACCAGATCTGTCTGAAATTCAAGGTCAAAATGAGGAGATTTCGGGAGATATTTTTCCAAATACTTGGAACTGTCAAATTGTGTTCCGTCACAATCTGAGAGATTTGAGTGGAGTGGCAAACTTAGGGTTAAACAGGCTGAACTCGCCCAAAGAGGTTGATTTTTCCAAGCTATGCGACACCCCCTCGGATGATGATCTATGGAAGATTACGATTAAGAAGGGCGCTGCCATGAGTGATGGAGTGACAATGCAGCATCCCGGGTAAAAAGAGATTAGAAGGGATAATCGTCGGGGTCGTCGATAAACAACCCAATATTTTTGAAGGTGACTGTAGATCCACCCTGTTCGTCAAAGAAACCATCCCGTGTTATAGCAACCCCTTCAAATGATTTACCCTTAAATGCAACCTTTCCTCGCGGGGCAATTAAAATCCCGGTGAGATATTTTCCTTGCATATGTGTTAAACTAATATCCCCATTGTATGCTATGATTATGACATTATATGCGGTATTCTGATCCTCTTGGGGAGGTGTATAACTTTCGGCATAAATCTTCAGGTTGCTGGTCAGGGTTCCCCCGGATGAATAGCCCTTGGCCGCATACCAATCTGCGGATTTTAAAGACGGTATCTCAATATCCGGTAATTGAACTCCCGGAATGGTGACCCATTTGATGCATTTGGATATAACCGATTCGGGCACGCCGGAACCGTAGGTAAAGATTCCCGTATAGTAAATACGGGCATTATCATCTATACTCATATGTCCCGGCCCTATGTCGAGATTGCCGTCAACATACATGTTCCCATGAATGTTTGGACCTTTAAGGTAGCAATCACCATTTACGTAAACTGTACCGTAAATATGGCGTTGCCCTTCCTTTAAGGTCAGATCTCCGTTCACATGAATTTCGCCCGGATGGGTTGGGGATCCTAAATCCTCGTCTCCATTAGGTAAATCCACGTATCCGTTGACATAAATATTGGTGACGTAAGTATCTGGATTGCTTTTTAGTTCGTTCTTGTCAAGATTGCCATCAGTCAGGATAACCGTCGCACCGGGGCCATTTATCGAATTTCCTTCAAAGTGCAACCTTTTTCCCAAAATGAAGACGTTCGCATCGATAAAGTCTTGAATTCCGGGTGTCGGCGTCGGCGTAGGAGTCACAGTAGGACTTCCCGTAGGTGTCGCCGTTGGTGTCCCGGTTTCATCCACGAAAACGTCCTGTGGGATATCCTCTTCATTATCAGGCACGCGAAGGTCGAGCGATTTGAGCATGGCACCCGCTGATCCTGCGGTATACATGATCAGGATGGAAGCGGGTTCGTCGTCGGCAATGAAGGAGATTGTATTGCCAATCGACCAGGCGTCGTCGGACGATCCTCCACAGGACCTCACGTGTATCTCTTCCCTTGCTACATTGTATGCCTGGATCTCAAACTCGCTTGCAGAGATCGTGTCTCCGCCGTTATGGAACAGGGTAAGATCGTACTCAGATGTGTTCACCGGGCTCTGATCACACCCGATGATAATATCGAGGTTCGGCACCTCGTCGGGCGTGTCCTGGGATGTTACCGTCACCCCGACGACGGCGATGCCTATCACCGCGACAGTGATGATCAGCATGACGCCGATATTTCCGGAGATCCCGTCCTCGTTTTTGAATTTCATGTGCATTCTCTTCACTTCCGTCTGTTTGTCAGAATCTTCCGCTATGCCGTTGTAATCTCCTGCAGGATGGCGCTGTACGAGCCGGTGGTCGTCTCGAGGTTCACCGCTCCCGGTTTCCCGATATCGATCATTGTGGAATGGCCATCACCCGCGACGGTGATGGTGTAATCGGAACTGTCGAGGCCGCCGCGGGCAACGGCGTCTGAGAAGACGTGCTCCCAGAGTTCTGCCGTCCCCTGATTGTCCCAGACATCCCGTGCGTCGTCGTCGTCTGCGGAGATTGTGATAGTGACATTGTTCGCACTGGAAACGGGGGTGGTCGTTTGCAGACCGTTCTTCAGCCGCGTATCGAGCCGTGCGACGCCCCTGCCGGCAGTCTCCTGGTAGCCGTACATCTGGAGGACTGCAATCTCTACGGTGATGTCTCCGCCGGTGGTTTCATAAATGGAGATGGGCGGCGAGAGCCGGATGGTTGACCCCTCGTCCTGGGCAAGGAACAGCCCTCCCGTCTGGTAGTAGTAGGTCTGTTGGAGCCAGTAGTTGTTATCGGATCCGAATTGAACGGCCCCAGTGCTCTTTTGGAAAACCTGAAAGCGTGTGTGACGTGCCGTCATCGTATTCTATTGTAATATTCTCGGTCCCGCGCCGGTTCACGTTAATAGCGCCCGACGATGGGATCGGTGCGAGCACCGGGAAGATCATCCCGCCGCCCTGGGTGTAGCCGCCTTCGGTGGAGAGGTCGAAGGAGGTGCTGAGGGTTGTACCGATCTGGTTATTCAGCCACAGCGAATCGAGGCTAATCTTATAATCGATGAACCGGTCTTTCACCGCGTTCATATGGAGGATCTCGTTCTCGCGCCCGATCGCCGGCACGCCGTAGAGCTGGTACATCGAAAGGGCAAGGACGATGACCCCCAGTATCAGCACGAATCCGACAACTTCCGAGAGACCGTCGTCACGGTGGGCGGGCGGCATAAGAGATACGTGAAATTTCAGCAGGGCGCTATATAACCCTTCTGGAAAGATCCACGACGTTTCCCCGGACGTTTTATAAAAACCGTTTCCAAGAATCCCCTATTTTCGATCGAAATGCCCACCTCAGGGCCGCTCCAAGGTTTTTTGATATCAGGCGTGCAACCATTACGGATGTCTATGGGAGAGGTTCCGCGGCTTGCCTGCGAGAAGGACGGGGTGATGCTCTCGAGCGGGTGCGTCCTCTGCCACGAGGGTGCGAAACTGGTGCTCTTCGTGACGGGGCGCTGCCGCCGCACCTGCTGGTACTGTCCGCTCTCCCGCGAGCGGAAGGGCAAAGATACCGCCTATGCGAACGACCGGCGCATCGAGACGCCGGAGGATATCATCGCCGAGGCGGAGATCATGAGCGCGCTCGGCACCGGGGTCACGGGCGGCGAACCGCTGCTCGTTCTCGACCGGGTGATCGAGTACTGCACGCTCCTCAAGGATACCTACGGATTCAGCACCAGATCCACCTCTACACCGGAATAGCCCCCGATGAAGAAACGCTTCGGCGGCTCTCCGGGCTCGTCGACGAGATCCGCCTCCACCCGCCGGAGGAGGACTGGCCCACGATCGCCGAAAGCGAGTGGGCGGCATCCGCGAAGATGGCGCGGGAGATGGGCTTTGAGATCGGGATCGAGGTGCCGGCACTGCCCGGCCTTGCGCACCTCGAAGCAATCCTGCCGCTCCTTGACTTCCTGAACATCAACGAACTCGAGTGGGGAGACACCTGCGCCGCCGCGATGCGCGAGCGGGGGTACGAACCCGAGGACGGCTTCCACAACGCCGTCTCGGGCAGCCGCTCCTGGGCGGAGACGCTCGCGAAGAATCCGAAGGTGCACTGGTGCGCGTCGTCGTTCAAGGACTCGGTGCAGCTACGGGAACGGTTAAAACGTATTGCAGGCAATACTGCCCGACCGTTCGACGAGATCACCGACGACGGGACGATCGTCTACGGCGTGCTGGAATCCACCCGCCCGCTCGAGGAGATAATCCCGCTCCTCGAGGAGGAAGGCTACGAGCGGGTCGGCGACCGGATCGAGACGGCATGGTGGCTGCTCGTCGAACACGCCGATGAGTTTCCCGGAAAGAAGGAAGTCGTCGAACGCTATCCGAACGGAGGAATGATTGTGGAGGTGACCCCGGTCTGAAGGCGCGGAAGGGCATGGAGGCGCTGTACGAACGTCTCCTGCGGCTGCAGATACGGTACGTGCCCCGGCACATCGCGGTGATCCAGGACGGAAACCGCCGCTTCGCGAAGACTCACGGCATGCAGAACGCCGAAGGGCATAAGCTCGGTGCCGACACCACCGAGAAGGTCCTCGACTGGGCGTCGGATCTCGGCATCAAATACATTACGCTCTACGCCTTCTCGACCGAGAACTTTCGGAGGGAGACGGACGAACTCGACGCCCTCTTCGCTCTCTTCAAACAGAAGTTCCGTGCCGTCATGGCCGACGAACGGGTGCATCGGAATAGGATCCGGGTGCAGATGATCGGCGACCGCTCCCTCCTCCCGGCCGATCTCCTGCAGACGGTGAAGGAGGCCGAGGATACCACCCGGGAGTATACCGGCTACTACATAAACATCGCTCTGGCGTACGGCGGCAGAAACGAGATCGTGCACGCCGCCCGCTCCATCCTCCGGGAGGTGGAGGACGGCCTGCTCACGGTGGACGATATCGATGCCGACCTCGTGGAGGGGCACCTCAACCGCGGCATGCGTATCCCCCCCGTCGACCTGATCGTCCGGACCGGGAACGACTGCCGGACCTCGAACTTCCTGCCGTGGCTTGCAAACGGGCACGAATCCGCGGTCTACTTCTGTGCCCCCTTCTGGCCGTCGTTCCGCAAGATCGATCTCCTGCGGGCGATGCGGGTCTACGACCAGAGGATGCGCCTAAAAGAACGGCTGCAGACTCCCGGCATCGAATAACGCCGCCCGGGTGTCGGTCTCACGTTCCGAAACGGCGGGCTCGTGACTGGTAGTCGCGCAGTGCCCGCAAAAAATCTACTTTTCGAAGCAGCGCCCAGTTGACGTCGAGGAAGAAGAGCTCCGAGTACACCGACTGCCAGATGAGAAAATCGGTCAGGTGGTCGCCGCCGGTCTTGATGACGAGATCGGGCTCGTACGAAAAGGTGAGGCACGACTCGATCAGTGCTTCGTCGACATCCTCGGGATTCACCCCGTGCTGTGCCATCTTCCTGATGCAGGTTGTGATCTCCTCCCGTCCGCTCTTCCCGATCGCCACCGTCACGTCGATCCCGCTGCCGGTAACCTCCTGCTGCTCTTGATAGTGTATGGTCAGGCGGGCGATAGCCCCGATGGAGCGAATCCCGGGGAGGTGCCCTGCGAGCCGCTCGGGCTCCTCCGTGCTGACATGGAACATAACGTGATCGATACCGAGCTCGATGCACCACTCGGTGATCGTATACAGGTTCTCCGGCGCCCCGGCCAGATCCTCTCCGGTGATCATGAAACAGACCTTCTCCGGAAGCGTGGAGAGGTTCCTTCGAAGGATCTTCTCGTACAGCCAGTAGATCACGATTCACCACTCCAGCAGCTTGGCAAGCGGGTAAGTATTGAGAATATCGGGAGCCGTGCACCATCCCCGCCGTGCGAGCGTGATGCCGTAGTGCATATTGGAAAACTCCGGCGTCCTGTGGCTATCTGTTCCTACTGCCAGTTTCACTCCTTTTTCCTTGGCTTGTCTGATATAAATATCATCCAGATCGAGTCGGTGCGGGGAGGCGTTGATCTCGAGTGCCGTCCCCACCTCCGCCGCCCGTTCGATCACCCGCGCAAGGTCGACCGCGTAGGGCGGTCTCCGACCGAGGAGCCTGCCGGTCGGATGGCCGATGATATCGACGTGCTCGTTCTCGACCGCCGAGAGGATGCGTCGGGTAATCTGATCCTCCTCCTGCTTGAAACCCGAGTGGACCGAGGCGATCACGAGGTCGAGATCGGCGAGTATTTTCCCGGCAAGGCCGAGGGATCCGTCGCCCATGATATCTACCTCGACGCCGGAGAGGAGCGTGCAGGTGTGCCCCCTGTTGGTATGCTCGATCTCGCTCTGCTGCCTCTGCAGGGCGTCGGTGCCGAGTCCGTGGGCGACGCCGAGGCTCGAGGAGTGATCGGTGATGAGGATATACTCGTAGCCGAGTTGGTCGCCGCGGGATGCGATATCTTCGAGCGTCTGGCGCCCGTCGCTCCATACCGTATGGCAGTGCAGATCGCCCCGCACGTCCGGGAGATCGACGAGGGCGGGGAGCGCATCCGTGAGAGCGAGCTCGACCTCCCCCCTGTCCTCGCGGATCTCGGGGGGGATGTACCGCATCCCGAGCGCCCGGAAGAGATCGCCTTCGTCCGCGAAGGCCTGCAGCCCCCCCGAGTTCCGCTCCTCAAGACCGTACTCGTTCAGGGTGTACCCTCCGGCATTGGCAACCGCCCGTATCCTGATATTGAAGGCCTTCGACCCGGTCAGGTAGACGAGCATCGCCCCGTAGACATCGGGGGTGGTATATCGGATATCCACCCGCCTGCCCCTGACGCGAAGCGACGTCTTTCTGCTGCCGTCATCGATCACCTCATCGGCAACGGCCGTAAGCCGGGGTCTGACGACATCCCGGCTTTCCAGCGTCACGATATCGATATCGCCGACGGTGGAAAGCCCGCGGCGGTAGCTTCCGGCGACGGTGAAGGTGTCCGGGAGAAGCACGCTCGTAACGATACGGACGATCGCATCTGCTTCCGCCCGGTTCATGCGCTCGTCCTTCTGCCGGAAACGGCTGACCGCACGGAGCATATTCTCCTCCTTCTTCGCTCCGAATCCCTTCAACGCCCGAATCCGGTGGTTCCTCGCAGCCCTGTCCAGGTCATCGATGCTCAGAATGCCGAGTTTCTTCCAGAGGACGTTGATGGTCTTCGGGCCGACGCCGTCGAGCTCCAGAAGTTCGATAAGCGTGCCCGGGATCTCCGCCCGGAGTTCCTCGAGCTCGCGGAATGTTCCGGTCTCTTCGATCTCTTTGATCTTCCGGGCGATCTGGCGCCCGATACCCCGAAGCGCAATGAGTTCCTCTTCGTCTCTTCCTGCCACGGATTCGCTCTGCCGCTCGATCTCCTGGGCCGCCCGGTAGTATGCCCTGACCTTGAATGGGTCGTCCCCGGAGATCTCGAGAAGCTGACCCATAAAGGTGAGAATCCCGGCAACATCCCGGTTCGTGACCTGCTGCGGATCGGAGCGCTCCATGCATAACAATCATCAGAAGGTGTATATAGTCGTTCACGGCGAAGAGGGGAGGTTCGCATCTCCGGTATGCCCGCTTCTCCCGGATCGCATCCCGGCACCGAACGTTGCCCTCTCCCGCCGGGCGCATGTCTGCATCCAAATCCATAACATCGTTGACGACGAAAAAATGAGAGAATGCACCCCTCGACCTGCGAAGACTACCTTGAGGCGATCCACAATGCCGCACTGGGGAATCAGCGCCCGGTCACATTCGCCGAGATAGCGGAGGCGCTCGATGCCGATCAAGCGGCCGTCGAGGCAACAATTCCGGCACTGGTCGAGGAAGGCTATCTTCTCCTGCACGGGGATGGCGAAGTCCTGCTGACCGAGAAGGGCATGCACCGTGCGGCGAAGGTGGTCAGAAAACACAGCGTCCTGCAGTGTTTCCTAACCGAGATGCTCGGGATCGACACCGATGCTGCCTCACGGGAAGCGTGCACGCTCGAGCACGAGATCTCCGACGAGACGATCGATCGCCTCTCTTCGTATATCGACTGCCGGAAACCGGGTCATGGACCCCGGCGGCGGTGCGGCCGGGTGGCGGCATCGCTCCTTGACTTCGACGAAGGAGATACCCTCCGGGTCACCATGCTCAAAAGGCCCGGGTGCAATCGCCGGCTGATGGATCTCGGCATCCTTCCCGGCGAAGTTATCGAGCTTCGGAGAAAGCTCCCGAACCGGTCGGTCATGGTGCGGGTAAAAGGGTGCGATATCGCCATCAGCCCTGAGATTGCCGCATCGATCTTCGTGGAGCCGTGCCGATGAAGGCCGCCCTTCTCGGCAACCCCGGCGTGGGGAAATCCCTGATCTTCAACCAGCTGACGGGGCTTGGCGTGGAGGTGAGCAACTACCCGGGAACGACGGTGGAACTCCAGCGGGGCAATACCTGCTACCGGCGCGAGATCATCGAACTCATCGACCTCCCGGGAGTATACTCGCTCGACGGCACCTCCGACGAAGAACTTCTGGTGCAGCGGTTCCTCGGGCAGGATGGAGCCGACGTGATCATCGCCGTGCTGAACGTCACCCGGCTCGAAAGAAATCTGTACCTGCTCCTGCAGGTTGCCGAGTACGGCCTGCCGATGATCGTCGTCCTGAATATGATCGACGAGGCGGCAGACCGGGGCTTTGAGGTCGATGCCGCGGCACTCCGGGATATCCTCGGGGTCGAGGTGCTGCTGACATCCGCTCTCGAAGGAAAGAACATCGACCGGATCGTCCCGTCCGCACTCTCCGACGCACGGCCGTCGACCGTAGAGGTTCCCTACGACCACCATATCGAAGCGGCCGTCCGGAGCCTTGCCAAGATGCTCGGCGCTGAGAGGGTCGAGAGCATGCAGGCGCTCGAAGGGATCGGCGACGATCCCGATCTCCTGGAAGCGGCGAAGACGATCGCCGATGAGATCGAGAGCCGTCACCGGATGACCATCCCCCAGATCATCGCGGCCAACCGGCATAACTTCGCCCGGCAGATTGCGGATGCCATCACCGTGAAGGTCGAAGAGCCCGCGCCGGTCTTCGACCTCGACCGTATCTTCACCCGGGTCGTCCCAGGCATCCCCGTGCTGATCGGGATCCTGCTCTCCATGCTCATCACCGTCTTCGTCGTCGGCAGCTGGATTGAAGAACTGATCGTCACCCTCTTCGAGACCTGGGTGATAACGCCCTTCATCGGCCTTGCCCTTCCGCCGTTCATCGAGACAATCGGTCTCTCGATCCTGCTTGCGCTCCAGGCAGGGTTCGGGATTGCGTTCCCGTATATCCTGCTCTTCTACATATTCATCTCGATCCTCGAGGACTCCGGGTACATGACCCGGGCGGCATTCCTCGCCGATAAAGCGATGCACCGGGTCGGGATGCACGGGGGAGCGATCATCCCGATGACGCTTGCCTTCGGCTGCACCGTGCCCGCCGTAATGAGTATACGGACGCTCAGGAGCAGGCGCGAGAGGATGATTGCGGCCTTTCTCGTCACCATGGTGCCCTGTTCGGCACGAACGGTCATTATTGCGGGTATCGTATCGAGTTTCGTCGGGATCGGGGCTGCATTCAGCATCTACGGCATCGTCTTTACGCTGATTCTCATCACCGGTCTTCTGCTCTCCCGGGTGACGCCGGGCGAGCGGTTCGGGATGATCATGGAGATGGCTCCGCTCCGCCGGCCCGACCCGAACCTGGTGCTGAAGAAATCCTGGTCGCGTCTCTCCGAGTTTCTCTTCATCGCCATGCCGCTGCTGCTCATCGGCAGTGTCTTCCTCGGGCTGTTTGAGTTCTTCGGCCTGATGAACTCCTTCGCGGCGCTTGTCGCTCCCATCATGGAGGGTCTTTTAGGCCTTCCCGGGTATACTGCGACGGCGCTCATCTTCGGAATCCTTCGAAAGGAGATGGCATTCGAGACACTTGCGATCCTCGCCGGGACTGCCGATCTCGGTGCGGTGCTGACCGGCCTGCAACTCTACGTCTTTGCCATCGTCACGGTGCTCTTCGTTCCCTGCCTCTCCACGATCACCGTCCTTCACCGGGAGGTCGGGTCGAGGATAACCCTTGCGGTGACCCTGTACACGGTCTCGCTCGGGCTCATCGTCGGAGCACTTATAAATCTGGTCCTCGCGTAAGATCTGTACAAGAATCAATGTACCGCTATACGACGGGCATCCCGGTGGTGGACAACAACTTCCAGGGGCTCAAGGCAACCGGCAACATCCTCATTCTAGCCCCCCCGCTCTCCTACGCCGAGCAGATAGCATACCGGCTCGCATGCCCGGCGGAAGGGGAATGGACGATCGTCATGTCGACCGACGAGCGGGCAAGCGATGTTGTTACGGACCTAAAGCGGCAGGGGGCGGATAAAAACCGGATCGGCGTCATCGATGCCATCACGAAGTGTTCCGTCCCGACCATCTCCGATACCTCCCGGGTGAAGTTTGTCACAAGCCCCATGGACCTCACCGGGATGGGGATCAAGTTCTCAAAGATGGCCGAGGATATGTGGAAGGAGAGCGTGACCATGGAGCCTCCCGGGCCGATGCCTCCGCCGATCCGGTTCTGCATCAACTCGGTCTCGACACTGCTCATGTACTTCCGCCTCGAGGTGACCTACCGGTTCCTCCACGTCATTACAAACCGCGTGAAGAAACTCGAGGGGCTCGGGATATACCTCCTGAACAACGAGTCGTTCGACGACAAGACGCTCTCCACCATCAAGCAGCTGATGACCCTGATCCTTGAGGTGAAGACCGTCGATGTCGGGATGGCGAACCAGTGGTACTTCAGGATCATCGGGATCAACGGGACGACCACGCAGTGGATCCAGTATCATATCGTGGACGGGCAACTCGTCTTCATATAGAAATGCCGTGCAGGGAGATCGGTGAGTGAATGCTTCCGGTGATGGCGATCTCCTGATGGATAATCGAAGGTGAACAGATGCTGACGTTTGTGGGTCTTGGACTCTTTGATCTTAAGGATATCTCCCTGAAAGGGCTCGATGCCGTCCGGAAAGCGGATGCTGTCTTTCTTGAAGCGTATACCTCCCGGATGATGGGCTCGGGCGTTCCCGAGATGGAAGAGGTCTTTGGAAAAGAGATTGTCCTTCTCGGGCGGGATGATGTGGAACAGCACCCGGATGAGGTGATCCGCCGGGCCCGGGACGGCGATGTGGTCTTCCTCACCGGCGGCGACCCGATGGTCTCGACGACCCATGCGGATCTCAGAATCCGCGCGGCCGAGATGGGCGTTGCGACGTCGATCATCCACGCCTCGTCCATCTCGAGCGCCGTCTGCGGACTTTCCGGGCTGCAGAACTACCGGTTCGGAAAATCCTGTTCAATTCCGTTCCCGGCGAAAGGCTGGTTTCCGACGACCCCGCTTCAGACAATCCGCCAGAACCTCGACCTCAATCTGCATACGCTGGTGTACCTCGATATCCAGCCTGACCGGTATATGCAGGTAGGGGAGGCGATAGCGATCATCGAGCGGATGGCAGAGACCCTGGAAACTCCTGCTCCGTCGCTGTACGTCGGGATCGCGCGGGCAGGCTCGGAGCACCCGCGGGTGGCGGCGGGAACGGGCGATCTGCTCAAAGCGGTGGACTTCGGACCGCCGCTCCATATCCTGATCGTACCGGCCGACCTTCACCCGGTGGAGCACGAATACCTCCGGATCTTCGCGCGACTATGAAATTATCGGTATTTGGGGAGCGGTATTGCCATCGGGTGGCGGGGGCGTGCCCGACCCCTCCCGAAGCGAGCATGCTGCGTGGGGTCGCCGGAGAGGTTCTGGAGATGGCCGCCGCCTACGGGAGTGACGGGTGCACCTTCCTTTGCACCGGTGACCGGGTGAATGCGCTGGCAAGTTTCACCTACGGGCTCGGGTGGCTCGATGCCGGCTGCGCTCTCGGGCTCATCCGGTCTGCCGGGAGCGAACGACTGCACCCCGGCAGCATCTCCGATCCGATCCCGGAAGCGCTGGCTGAGCACCTCCACGAGAAGACGGCCCGGTACGAGCGTATGCTCGCAGAAGCGATCTCCGCCGTCGAGGTGGGGCCCGATCGGGCAAGCCCGCTCTTTGGGGCGGCGGAGACGTTTGTCGCGGAAGCAAGCCGGGGGCACCTCTTCGGGAACCTGCACCTGCGGGACGGCGAGTACGCGACTGCGCTTGCTCTCTTCAGTTACGGGTATGGCTGGCTCGATGCCGGCGTCCGTGCAGGTCTGCTCCGGATCACCGGGCGACGAGGTCTCTTCACCGTCTAGGAATGGGGCGGCTCCTCCGGTTTCGACACGTGCCCGGAACCGTGCTCCGACCGGATGATGCGTATCTCCGACAGAGGTGCAGCCCCGTTCGAAAGGTGCGTACCGGGCGACGAAAACAGCGTTAAATAGTATCCGGAAGATACCATAATGGTTCAGCCTCTGATTATTCTGGTTGTACCCCCCGGCGTCAGCGGTAACCTGATCCCGTCCCCGCGGCTCACGATTCGGTCGGCGGTGTTCTGGAGCGTAGTACATGAAAAAGTCTCAGTGGAAGTGGCTCCTGGTCTCGGTCAGTTTCAGCACGCTCGTACTTATCCTAGTTCTCTACTTCACCGTCGACGAGACGACCCTTGAATACCTCAAGCAGGTTAACCCCCGTTATCTCATCCTCGCGCTGCTGTTGCACGTCGGCGCCCTTGGTTTCTGGGCGCTCCGCATCCAGAAGATGACCGGGTCGCTCGGCTATCATGTCCGGTTCGGGCATTGCCTCAACCTGGTCTTCGCCAACCTGCTGGTTGCGTCGATCACACCGTCGCAGGCGGGCGGCGAACCGGTGCGGATTCACGAACTTTACCGTGCCGACGTGAAACTCGGCGATGCAACCGCCGTCGTCATCATGGAACGCGTGCTCGACGGCATCGTCCTCGGTGCGGCCGGTGCATTCGCGATGCTCTTCCTCGGGGGTTACTGGAGCAGCCTTGCTGCCGGTGTCAGCATCCTGATGTATGCGGCGTGGGGCTTCATCACGCTCTTCGTGCTCGTCTTCGTCTTCTCCGTAAAGAACCCCGACCACCTGAAACGCTTTTTAAGATGGATCTCGACGTGGATCGGGAGGAAATGGAAAATGAAGCGGCTTGAGAGCCTCCTCGCGACGATCGACCGGGAGGTCGATAACTTCCACGAAAGTCTCGTGCGCTTCGTCAATCACGGAAAAGTAGGTCTCCTCTGGGGTTTCCTCTTCACCGGTCTCTTCTGGTCGGCGGAGTTCTTCATCGCATCCCTGCTTCTCCTCGGGCTCGGTCAGCCCCCCTTCTTCATCGAGTCGTTCGTCGTGCAGCTGATCATCGCGATCATCATGATGCTTCCGCTCACCCCGGGCGGATCGGGGATCGCAGAGATCAGTGCCACGTCGCTCTACGGGCTCTTCGTGAACTCATCCATCGTCGGGGTCTTCGTCCTCCTCTGGAGGCTTATCCTGTACTACTTCAATATCGCCCTCGGCCTCCTTGCAAGCCTCTCGATCGTCCGGCGTGAGATCGTCGTGAGAACCGAGAAGGTACGATGATTCACCCCAAGTTTTAAACCCGATAAGGAGTATGTCAGGTGATCACATGTCTTCTCAGAGTTGCCACGTACAAGGGGTTTTCATGTCCGTCAGTGAGATGGGGGCCGCCCCGACGGTTGTGCTCGATGCTGACGGAAAAGGTACTATCCCGATCTACGTCGGGCTCTGGGAGGCTATCTCCATCAGCAACGCACTGAATATGGAGATGCTGCCTCGTCCCATCACGCACGATCTCATCATCGAGATGCTCAGAAGTTTCGGAATCTCGCTTGATGCCCTTCACATAGACTCGCTTGAGGAGGGCGTCTTCTATGCAAAACTCATTCTGAGGCAGGAGAGCCGGACAGAGGTGATGGACTGCCGGCCGAGCGACGGCATAGCGATTGCTCTGCGGTACGGGGCTCCCATTCTGATCGAGCCGGAGGTCATCCAGACGGCGTCGGTGAAGAAGGAAGAACTTCCGAAGATGGTCGATCTGAAAGAATACCTCTGATCCGGACGAGAACTTCTGCGGGGCGGTCAACCGGGGGGCGGGAAAAATGGTGGCCCGCGGAAGGCCATGCGTCGTCTGCCGCGGAGCCGGGAGATTATCTACGCCGCTCGGCAAGCTCGGCGAGTATCTCGTCGATATCGATATCCGATGCCCGCAGGGCCACGAGGAAGTGGAACAGCAGGTCGGCACCTTCGGATACGGTTCGTTCCCTGACCTGATTCTTTGCGGCGAGGATGAACTCCACCGCCTCTTCGCCTACCTTTTCGAGTGCTTTATCGACGCCCTTGCGGTGCGTCAGAATACTGCTGACATACGAGTCTTCGGTAGGGTTCTCTGCACGCTCACAGATAACCCCCCAGAGCTCGGCGAGCACGTCATACGTCTGCATTCTCTTCCTCCCTTACCTGAATGTCGCCGAGTTCCCGTCCGAGGAACCGTGCTATGAGGAGCCGTGCTTTCTCTATCATGCATCCCCCTTTCCCGATGGCGATGCCGAGATCGCTTTTCCTGACAAATACGTCGGTGCGCCCTTCGGCGGCGGATTGCACCGCCAGAATCTCCGCCGGTTTGAATACGTTCTGTATGAATGCAACGGGTTCCTGGGCGAACTCTACCATCTCTACCCGGCGCCCGAGGACTTTCTGCATCTTCTTGATATTTGCCCCCTTTCTGCCGATCGCAAGCCCCATGTCCCCTTCCCTGATGACATAAATGATGCGATCGAAGCGTTCGTCGATAATACAGTCAACGGCTGTAGCTTTTGTGAGAATCCGGAGCTCTTCGATATATCGTCTTTCTTTAAAGCATATCGTTCGATTCATTGAATTAATCCCCAATGGGCATGGTGTGAGATCATATGGTCGCTGAGATGATAAATAGGGTAAGTACGGTGTATGTTAAAACCGGATTGGGGCGCCAACCTTCAGCATTTCTGAAGGATGATCTTGATGGCCGCCCCTTCCCCCGGTTTTCCGGGAACACGATCTGCTGCCCAGACTCTGCCGCCGTACTGATCGACCAGTGTCTTGACGATATGGAGGCCGAGGCCGCGGCTCCCCGGCGTCTGTCTTCCTCCTCGCGTGAAACGGTCAAAGATGTTCGGTTTTAGGGGATCGGGGATGCCGATGCCGTTGTCCGCAACGGTGAGGGTTACAATCTCTTCGGTCTCGAGAGCGGAGATCTCGATCACTACCTTCATTCCGCCGTACTTGATGCTGTTGCTGATCAGGTTGGAGATGATATGCTCGAGGAGCGGGTTAGCCCAGACGGTGCAGTTGCAGCCGTGGTAGCGTATGTGAATTCCGCTATAGCGTCTGATCTGTTCCCGCATGAGTGCATCGAGATCGACGGGGCCAAGCGACGTCCGGTGCTGGTTGAGGGTATTGAGCAGCTCGACGTTCTTGATGATATTGATGTTCTGCTCGATGGTCGTCTTGACACGCTGCGCAAGTTCCTCCTCTTCGCCATCGAGCCGTTCCCGCAGCATTTCGATGATCGTCGCGGCAACCATGCTCGTGTTGTAGATGTCGTTGCTCAGAAGGTCGAGGTACAGACTGGAGACCTGATTGGTCTCCTGCACCGTTCTTTCAAACCGCATGCGGTTTGAGATGTCGCGACTGACACCGGTTGCCGCGACGATTTTTCCCGATGTATCGTGGAGCGGATGAAGGGTTGTCTGGAATGCCCGCTCCTCGCCGTGCCACAAAAACCTCCTCTCCTGTGAGACGATCTGTCCGGTATCGATCACCTGCCGGGCGGCGGCCACAATATACTCGGCCTCCTCCTTCGGAAACAGGGCATCCGGTCCTCTGCCGACGAGATCTCCGGGGTCGATGCCATATCTCCGGGCATCGTTCCACGAAAACTCGAGAAATGTCCCGTCACGGTGTATCGTAAAGAACATGTCGGGGAGAGAGTGTATCAGGGTCCGGATCTGTTCTTCAGAACGTCGGAGAGAGTTCTCTGCCGCCCGCTTCTCGGTTATGTCAAAGAGTGTCTCGACCGCCCCGATGCGTCTCCCGCTGCTGTTGTAGAGCGGACCTGCGGTGCACGCGACCTGTCTCCCGTTCGTTAAGGGAACACAGGATTCGGCATATACCTGATCTCCGTTCCTGATAAGGTTTCGATACAACCCGTCGCCCGGGGTGCCCTGACCGAGTATTTCGTCGACCAGCATCGGGCGCCGCTCGCCGAAGAGGATCCGGCTGTGCTCAAACTCTCCCCTGCCGACGATATCCCGGGCGCGGACGCCGGTGAGGTCTTCCATGGTGTGGTTCCAGACAAGAACGTTTCCCTCAGTATCGAGCGCGAATGCCGGTCCCGGGATCTGATCGATGATGCCAATATCCATGCTGCCGTTCGTCATAATCTCCCTGATTCTCTGTTGATTCATTCTCACGCTCTCGTCACTCCATGAGATTCTCTACCCCTTCACTGCCTGTAACCCGGGCTTCGTCGGTGGTTGATCTTCGGTGTACCTGGCGGGGCATAATTAGTGTATCGGTTCCCGGTGCCTGATCGCCGGCGGATGGGGACAGATGACGGCACGTCCGACTGCATACGCACGGTGAATGATGCAAATACCTCTGTGTGCGCCTGTATCTGACCGCGTCCGGCGTGTTTTACACGGTATTTGCGTGATCAAATGTCGTGAAGAGACGCTTAAAACTGTATCTATTTATCTGTCTTGAAATATATCAGGATTCATATGCTGTACTTATGCTTTGTTATTCTCTCTCTCCCCTGAGAGGAATGTGAATACCTTTTTTCGGGAATATCCTACCCTCCTGCTGATTTTACCCGATGCATACGCGGCGATGAAAGGTTCAACGGAACGCGAGGGAGAGAGGCCGGGGGCGGCGGGGGATGCAGGGGCGTGGGATAAACCCCGGTGCCGATCTGCCCGCATCGGCCGAAACCCGGGGAATTGCATGCTCTCCGAACGGGTCGCGGTGAGGGCCATCCCGCACCGGGCGCTTCCGTTGACCAACCCGCTTTCCGGCCGTGAATGTGCGGCAAATTGCCTTGAAATCTGCTAAAATCTGTTAATTAAAGTATTTTTTTGGGCGGGAACTTTAATATGGAGTATCGTCAGTACTCTAGTAATGTTCGGGCGGTACGACTATACGTTTCACGTCGAAGACGGGAGCATTAAGGCCGAAATTGAGCGGAAAGACGGCCTCTACTGCTATCGGAGAACGTGTGGCGAAAAAAGGTTCGAAAGGCTTCTGGCATCCGAGTCGGGGGGAATAATCGTCAATCCGGTCGAGCCGCTTAGCCTCCCGAAAGAGATCACGAACTACCTGCTGATAGAGTTCGATCCGATAATTATCGAACCGGGCTCGGTCAACCGGTTCTACCTGACGTTTCCGGTTGAGATCGGCGTCTTCGTCGAATCAAAGCGTGATATCGAGGTGCTCGACGTCTTCAGCCTCGTTCACCAGAAATACACTCTCTACGGTTCGGCGAGCGACGGTGTCATCGCCCGATGGTACCATAGCGAGATCTACCCGGATATCCCGGAGGTGCATCCTCTGACGGAGGGGGTGATGGAACTCACCATCCGGAACACCTGCCGTGAGTGGGTTACGGTATCACAGGCGGTCTTTGAGAGTTACGATATGAAGATCTACTACAACGATATCGTCTCGATGACCGCCCAGATGCGGATCATCACGAAACGTCAGGCGGAGACGGACATTCTCGACACACCGCTCAAGCCCGGGATGAAGAAGTCGATCGAGCTCTATACTGCCCGGGGTATTCCGTCAATCAAGAAAGGATTTCTCATGGAGTGGGGATTGGCGTGAACGTAACGTCGGTCCTGGAGGTCCCGATCGGCTACGGCACCCTGACCGTCGGGAGCATCCTCTCCGTCATTCTCATCCTCATCGTCGGCATAGTGATCGCAAAGGTCGTGGCGCTCAACCTCAGGAGGGCACTGCACGAGAGAGTTCCGAAGAACGACCTTGAGGTTCTCGCAAAGATCGTTTACTACGCCATCGTCGTCGGGGCGGTCATCATCGCGCTGCCGTACCTGAACATCGACCTCTCCGGCCTTCTCGTCGCAGGGGGTATCGTCGGTCTTGTGATTGCTTTTGCCAGTCAGAGTGTCGTCTCGAATCTCGTCTCCGGCCTGTTTCTCGTGATCGAACGGCCGATTAAGATAGGCGATAACATCGGCTTCGATGGCGTGTCGGGCAACATCGAGGATATCCGCATTCTCTCGACCGTCGTCAAGACGTACGACGGGATTTACGTCCGGATCCCGAACGAGAAGGTCTTCACATCGAATATCACGAACTACGTGCAGAACGTCGCCCGGCGGTTCGACTACACCGTGGGGATCCGCTACCAGGACGATGCCGACAGGGCGGTCGCGGTCATAAAAGAGGTCATCTGGAGCCACCCCTTTGCGTTGAAAAGCCCTGCACCCTCGGTCTACGTCGACTCACTCGGTGATAACAGCGTCAATATCAGCGTCAGGATCTGGGCGCCGTCCCGGGAGTGGTGGGATGTCAGGACGGATCTTCTCTGGAAGATAAAGACCGAACTCGAACAGAACGGCATCGAGATACCGTTCCCGCAGAGGACGCTCTGGTTTGCGAACGAGCTGAAGGGAGAGGTATCGGGAAGGGACACCGGGAGATAGATTCCTTTCGTTTCCTACTCGATCCGGTGAACTTTTCCCGCTCCTCCCGGGTGGAATGCATCCGGATAGCGCTTCTGCAGCTCTTCGATCCGGTCGGTGCAGTGTGAGGCGGAGAGGTAGGAGACCGCCCCGAGGGCGTCGATATCCTCCGGCGATACGGTGTGAAGCCCGCCGATGACCCCTAAGACCGCCCCCCGTTCTGCAACCGCGCTGATGATCCTTGCTATATGCGGGTGGGCACACCCCGTAACGATCAGAAATCCGCCGGCTCCTTCGACGACGAGCGCCTGTTCGGGAATCTCGTCGCCGAGCGGCCCTGTCGAGAAGACGCCTTCTGCAAGGGGACTCCATTCTTCGACGATCCGTGGCGGTGTATGGGCATCGAGCAGGTCGAGGGTCTTCTTCGAGAACCCTGCAGGCACAAAGACCTCTATGTCCGGGTTTGCACGAAGGACGGCGGCCGCTCCTCCGGTATGGTCCCAGTGATCGTGCGAGAGAACCAGTCGCCTGACGGATGCGGGGTCGATGCCGAGACGCTGCATATTCCCGAGCAGTACGTCTCCTCGGCCTCCGGTATCAAAGAGTATGCCCGTCTCCTGCAGAAAACAGGAGAACCCTTTGGCCGTGACGAGACCAGGGTCGTATCCTATGTTGTTGTAGACCTCAACGATAGTTGCCATGCGCGACCACCATACGCACCGATTGTATTCCGACTGCGATAATGGTTGCCCTGGCCTGTCCGGGAGAAGAAAGAAAAGAAGAGGGGTATCAGGCAATGATGTAGGTGATCGAGACCGTTGCGGTCACGTCCATCTCACCGACTTCGATCGGGGTGGGCACGCCCATCGCTTTCTCGGCGGTGCCGCTGTAGGACATTGCCGAGTCATACCTGACGGGGATGTAGCTACCGCCGACGTTGACCTCTTTCACGTCGACGATGGTCTTACCGAGTGCTGCCGCCACCGCATCGGCATCGTTCCGTGCCTGCTGCACGGCTGCGGTCAGTGCCTGGGTGCGGAGCTCCTGCTGCCGGTCGTCGCTGATGGTGAACTCGATCTGGTTCACCCGGTTTGCACCGTTTGCAATGGCGATATCGATGATCTCGCCTGCCCGGTTCACGTCGTCCAGCGTTACCCGCACTGTGTTCGTTACCCGGTAGTACTTGACCTTCGCACTCGACCAGGTGGCGCTGACGGTGTCTTCGGTCACCGGGGTGATGGTGTACCCGGTCGTCTTGATATTCTCGGCTGGGATTCCCGCTGCCTTCAGGGCGGCGATGACTGCGTCCATCCGCTTTGCATTCTCCTGTTGCGCCGTCGCGACGTCGGCGTTCTCGGTCTCGACAGCGAGCGAGACGGTTGCCTGGTTCGGGGTCGTGGTCACTTTTCCGGTACCGGAGGTGTAGATGACCTTCTCTTTTATGTCTTCAGACTGTGCTGCAACGTTGCCGATGACTGCAACGGAGAGCACCAGAAGAGCTGCTGCCAGTAGCGCAAGTTTTACCCGCATAAGTATCGATCAGATGTTGCTTTCGGAAAAATAAATATCTTCCTTTAACTTCGAGAATATTCGCAGTTATTTTTCGTCCTTTTTCAAAAATAAAGGTAATTTCACTTTTTCTGCTCGGCATCACCATCCTGCTCGGACGACCTGCCGAGAGACCCGATCAGCCGTGAGATGAGGACGGCGACGTAGAGGACTCCGCTCACCGCCTCAAGCATGGCGAGCGACCGTGCCTGATCGGTTACCGGGGTGATGTCCCCGTACCCGAGCGTCGTCATGGTAACGAAGCTGTAGTAGAGGAGATCCTGGAATGCTAACGAGCCGCCCGGGTCATGCACCGTGCTGGCATAGAACGACCCGGGGTAGACGGTTTCGATGAAGGTATACCCGTTTGCAAAAGTCAGTCCAATGAGGAGGTAGACAGAGACCGCTCCGTAGATGGTATCGGTGGTGATCGTCCGCGACCGCAGGACGACGCTGAGAATTATGATGGTGGTATATGCGTAAAATACGAGAGAAATCGCGTTTTCAGCGGTATTCAGCGTGGGGATGCCGGTAACGACGTACAGCCACCCGGAGAGCAGCGCCGCCGATGCAAAGAGGCCTGCAACAACCAATGCCCTTCTGCTGTCGCCGACGGCATGGACCCCGGCGATGAGCACGATGGAGGTAAGGACCTTAAAGAAGATCTCCCCGCCGTCTTCCGGGCCTACGTAGGGGTAGAGTGCCAGCAGCAGGATAAGGGATGTTAAGAGGACGAGGAATTTGCGGCGCACACCGTCGCGACGAATCCTGATCAGCCCCGCCCGCAGCGTATCGGTCGTACTGCCCATCATCGCCTCTCCCGGCGATAACCTCGCTCCTCCCACTACAAAACTCTTGCCACTCGCCCCGGGTTATGCTCTCTCCTCACCGTGCTCCCCGAATGCGAGGGCGGCAAGATCGGCCGCCAGGTCGGCGGCAGTCTGATATCTGCGGCCGGGGTCTTTCTCGAGGCATTTTCTGACGATCGCATCGAAGGGCTCGACGCCGGGACGGATCGCCGACGGAGGCACCGGTTCGGTCTCGAGAAGAGCGGTGCTGAACCCGGCGATATCCTCTCCCGGGAAGGGAACCGTGCCGGTCAGGAGTTCGTACAGGATGACCCCGAGTTGGTAGATGTCCGTCCGCTCATCCGTTCTGCCGAAACGCCCCGGAGCGATCTGTTCCGGGGCGGCATAGACGAGTGAGAATCCGAGCATACTCGTCGCACGTCTCTCTGCGAGGATCGTACCCATCCCCCAGTCGGTAATCTTCGGCACTCCGTCGTTTGCGATCAGAATATTGTGAGGCTTGATATCCCGGTGGATGACTCCTTTGGCGTGAGCGTAGACGAGTCCCTCGGCAATCCCCATGGCGATCGAACGGCACAGAGCAGGGTTTAACGGTTTTCTCATCTCTTCAAGCGATCCTGCGACGTACTCCATCTCCACGAAGGGGATGGGAAGGATGTTGACCGAATAGACCTCGACGATATTGGGGTGGACGAGTCTCTCCCAGAACCGCATCTCATTTAAGAACGATCTTCCCGTGGCTTCGTCGAAGGCGATGGGTATCTTCACGGCGACGATCGCACCGTCGCCTCTTCGCTCTGCCTTGAAGACCATGCCGAGGCCGCCTTTCCCGATAAACTCACTATGGCTGTACTTACTCTGCAGCCCGGCCGGGATCTCCGGCGCGTGGAGCACTGCCGGGGTCGTCCCTGCCTGCGGCGTCCCGGGGTCGGCCCGTATGGTTGCCGCTGCATTCGTCTCCGGGACCTTCCTGTTCCGCTCCCGGTGGTAGTACCACACGAAGACGGCAAGGGCTGCGAGGAGAGCGAGCAGAGCGAGCAGAAGGAGGGTTGCATCACCCGCCGCTCCCCGTTCCGGCGTACCCCGGATCTGTTCTGCTGCAGAAACCGACACGACATCGCGGTCGCCTGCACTACCGGTGTGCCCGGGGTAGCGGTTTCGGATTGCCCGGGTACCGGCGTATCCAACAGATCCGGAGATGCCACGTCTTCATTATCTGCCCTGTTGCTGCCGGGGGTGTCCTTCGATCCGGAGATCTTCTTCCCCCGGGTCGTGCTGCTCTCTTCCTGAACGGTAGTATCGTCAGCTGCAAGGTCGATCTCCGCCTGGATCGACTCTGCATTCGTGCCCGGTGCGCCGACGGTGTTGGTTGCGGCAAGCGCACCGGGAGCACAGGCGGCAAGGAGCAGCAGGAGAAGAAGGGTCGTAAGGCAGCACTGTCGTGCCCGGGTGTGGCCCGGTCTGCCGCCGCCGCGGGTCAGGACTCCACCCCCCGACTTTCGGTTCCCCCGACGAAGACGAAGGATGCTCCGAAGATACCTTTTGCAAGTTCTATGAGATCGCCGTCTTTGAGTGCAGATCTCCGGTGAGGAACGAGTACGGTACCGTTGATAAACGTACCGCCGGTGCTCCCGCAGTCCTCGAGGTGCCAGATTCCGCTCTGCAGAATAAAGACGGCATGCGGTTTTGATATGCGGGTCACGGCACCGTACTCCTCGGAGAGTATGATGGCGGAGCCGGGATCGTACGCCGCCGGAGTATCCCGGTCGACTCTGCCGACCGCAATGCGGTTTCCCTTGAGCGGGAAGGAAGTCCCGTCATCAGGCCCGCCGAGGAGCGTGACGGCCGGTGCCGACCCTGCAAACTCTTCCGAAACCTTGCCGCGGACTGCCGCGAGCCTGACCGTGAGGTCGGCGTCGGTAATGGTAAGTTTCATGTTGGAGAAGAGGCCGAGATTTCTCACGATCGCCTCCATCCCCCCGGGCACGAGCGAATACTTCCAGACCGGATGAATACCTCGTGCGGTCTCTCGCGACAGCCCCGCCTCTTTCCGGACAACGCCGATGCTGAGAAGCTTATCCATATGCTTCTTTGTGTTTTCGTAGCTCGACTGGATCTCCGATGCGATCCGGCGGATCTCCTTCGGTTTTCTCTCGATGATCTTGAGGATCTTAAGCCGCGTGGTGCTTGAGAGGACGTCCAGATACTCGGAGAGTTCCTGCAGTGAATCCGCATCTTCCGGCAGAATGATTGTTTTTCCTGCTTCGTCCCCGTTCATAGACCTCCCCGCTCCGGCCACCCGGCCATGTACTCCTATGGGTGAACTGTTCCCAATAAGATTGCGAAATTATCCGCATCCCTGTTGAACCGGCAATGGTAAGAGTAATTTCCCTGTACCCTGGATAAGTCTCTTCGATCCCCGGGATGCAACTTTTCGGATGAGTCTCGATCATCCGGGATCACGTTTATTACCACTCATGGTATCTCCAGAGGAACATGATGAACGGCATGACATCCCTGCAGCAGAGGCAGGTAATGGCACAGATCGAGGAGATGATCCAGTCGAACCCCGACTACTCGGGCGTGAAATCCGAACTTGAATCGCTCAATTTTATTCCGCAGACCGACAGGCCGGAGTATGCGGTCTGGGTTCAACCGGATCTTCAGATCCTTGTCTTTCTCAGAATAAACCTCGGCGGGGGGTATTCAGGGTACCGCATCGCATCCTTCGACGAAGTGGCGCCGGCCAGGCGTTGAGTGCATCGCAACCGTGGACTGCCTTTCACCACCTCGAAAATACTCCTTACCTGATTCTTGAGTGCAAGATGCACTCAACGCCGGGTAGCGCGACGGGCATGCCGCTGCCCTCGCCGGCCTCAGGTTTATGCAGGCTGCATAACCTCAGCTTCCGTGCTATGGAGGATACGCCCGGTTTTGCCCGGTGGGAGAGCCGTGAGTATGAACTCGTCGTCCTGGTCCGGATGGATCCGGAGACGCAGGCTATAACCGAAGCGAAAGTCTTTGCATCCGGTGAGCCGGGAGCGGAGACGTTTCCGCGATAATCTCTGCCAGGGCTATCTCTTCCCGAACTCTTCGCGGATCTTCCTGACCACGTCTTCACCTATTCTCCGGAAGTCTTCTCCTATCTCGTCCCATGTCCTGTCCGTGCTGCTGTCTCTCCCTTCTTTGCCGTTCTGCGCTTTGCCGTCGGCGTCGGCGGAAGAGGTGGCGATTCCGATGAACCCCCCGATCAGGACGATGAGGAAGACCGCCGGATAGATGAGGAATGCAAATTCCTGGAGGAGCAGGAACACGCCGACGCCCGAGATCACGGCGACCAGTCCGAAGAGCCGGATCAGAAACGCTACCAGAAAGACGGCACCGATGGCATTGAACAGTGGCGCGGGAATATTTGCGGGGAACCGCAATGTTCCGAAGATATCTCCGATGAGGAAGAATGCCGTTATGATAACGATTAGTCCGAGACTGGCGTTCAGGAAGAGAACGATCTGGAGATAGAGTGGGGCCTGAAACGATTCCGCAACGATATTCAGGACGCCGAGGACGATCAGGAATATAATAAGGCCGATGATGCGGGAGAGGGTAATTCCGACGATCGATCGGCGGTTGCGTTCTGTCATGGACTGTATTCGTCTTATACAGGTTCCCTTATGTACTTTCCCCGGAAGAGCCGAAAAAGGGGTTTGGTGTTTGGTCTCTTGCCGGCGGTCAAGTGTTCACTGCACGATGAAATCACCGGTCATGATGGTGGGGTGCACGTCGCAGCGGAAGAAGTAGGTCCCTGGTTCCTCCGGCGCCGTGAAGGTGTAGGTTATGCTCCCCCGATTGATGATCTCACCGACAAAGATCGGGTCGTTTGCGGCGGAAGTGGTGTACACCGCCAGGTTGTGCGGGACGTTGTCGAGGTTCGTGAAGTCTACCGTCACGTTCGCACCGGCGGGCACGGTGATGGTATTCGTATCGAAGGCGATGTTCTCAGCCGTCAGGTTGACCGTTACATTTGCGGGCTGTGCCGGTGTCGTTATCGGGGTGGGGGTGGCATTGCCTGCCTCTTCCCCGGCAGTCACGTAGACTATGGCGGTGACCGGTGGATCGAGCGGCGTATGATCGTTGTTGACGAGCTGCACGGAGAAGTTGTGCATGCCGGCCGTGACGTTCTCCCAGGTATAGGAGGTATTGGTGCTCACGGCGTAGGATCCATTCTCCGGGACGGCGGGCTTGCCCTGCTCGGTCGGGATAGCGGTATCCATGTAGTAGTGAATATGTCCTTCACCGGGGACGGCTGCCTGTCCGAGTTTTTCGACAACGGTGAAGTTTGTAACATTCACCTCGACCGTCACATTGCCGACGGAGACGGTCGATCCGTTCTCCGGCATGGTAATGGTCACGTTCGGCATCCCGGTCATGTTGCCCATAGTCTGGTTTCCGGTCATGTTCCCGGTCGCGTTGCCCATAGTCTGATTCCCGGTTACAGTTCCGGTAACATTACCCATGGTCTGATTCCCGGTGGTAACGTTGCCCATGGTCTGGTTTGCGGTCGTGTTCCCGGGCACCGTGACATTGCCGCCCTCCGCCCCCAGCCGAAGCGCTACCAGCACGGGCTGGTCACCGGAACCTGCGGGCCAGACAATGGTATCGTTCACGACGGCTGGCCAGGCGTTGATGCCTGCGGGGGCCGTCCAGTTCCAGACTTCCTCGCCGTTCATCCGGTCGAAGGCATAGATGACGCCGTCGTTGGTCGCCGTAAATACGAGATCGTTGACGATCGTAGCGCCGCCGAAGTTCGGGGAGTCAAACTCCTTGCCCCAGAGCATTTTGCCCGTATCCGCCTCGATAGCGGTTAACCTGCCGACGGACGCGTTGAGGGGCTCCTGGCCGGCTATCCTGGTGGAGGTGTAGTTGACGGAGAGGTCGAGACTCGGTACATAAACGATGCCGTCGGCATAGGCCATAGGCGTTTCAACCCCGCCGAAGTACCCGGGGGAGACGGTAACTGTCTCGTTCGGCGGAATTCCGGCAAGCTGGTCGTTCTGGTGCTCGCCGATCACCGCTACCCAGAGAAGTGCTCTGCTGTCGCGGTTGAAGGCATACACGCGTCCCATCTTACCGGCGCCAATGACGATATCCTGCGCTTCGCCGTTGACGTTCGCGGTGGCGAGGATCGGTGGGATCTGGAGATCATAATCGAAGAGGTCGTGCGGAACTGCCTGCGTGTACCACTCCAGGCTTCCGTTCCCGGTTTCGAGGGCCACGATATTGTTGGTATAGAGGTTAGGGGCTGGTCTGCTCGTTCCGTTCGGCCACTCCTCCGTGCCCGGCCACGGTGCCGGGTTGCCGATACCCCAGTAGGTTACGTTGCGTTCGGTATCGACGGCAGGTGAATACCAGGCCCCGCCTCCGCTGTTCACGTCAGGATTGCCCCAGAGGTCCGGCGAGTCGACGGTGCTGAAGCTCCAGGCCACCTCGCCTGTTTCCTGGTCGAGGGCGTAGATAACGCTAATACCTCCCGGCTGATAGAAGACGTCGCCGGTTCCGGGTACCGTCGAGGTGAGCACCTGACCGCCGTAGACGGACGGTTGGATGTCGATCCCTTCACCGATAAGTGTACCGGTTTCGTTGACCTTGAGTACAAGTTTCGTCGCCCAGAGTTCCTCACCGTTTGTTGCGTTCAGGGCTGCCATGTTGAACGGGTCTTTTGCTACGAAGACCTTCCCCCAGCCGACGGCAGGGCCGTTCGGGCCGATAATCGATGCGCCCAGATCTCCGACCCGTTCCGGAGGTCGAGTGCAAAGACACTGGCGTTGAGGTCCTGGAAGTAGACGGTGTCGCCCATCAGGATTGGGTTACTTGAGGCGGCGCCATACGCACTGGTGGCCGGAATCGCAAACGCCCAGGCGACCCCGAGATCGTTGACGGTACCGGCGTCTATCGCTGAGTTCATGGTCGCCCGTGAGTTTGCATAGTCATAGTTCGGTAGCGGCCAGTTCCCTGCGTACGCGATAACCTCGGGAGGAATGCTCCCGGTGGCGTTCGCAGTCTCGTTCTCCTGGGCGCACGCACCCAGCGGAACGATCATCTCCAATAAGGCGATGGCAATTAGTATTCCTTGCATTTTTATACCTGCGACCGCATCGATAGCGGCACGGATCTCTTCTGCCCCGATCAGACGAGGGCGCAGGATGGCGGAGAAGCAGTTCAAGGCGGCAGGAAAACCCGGTGATACCGGGCTGCTATTGTTCTTGGGGAAAGTGGGTATCATAGGATGACGGAATATAGACCTCTGGCGAGTCCCTCCCCTCGTCGAAAGCAGTCCGGGGCGGAGGTGACCGACATTCACTCGCAAGCCCCCGAGCGCTTCGCTACGAGGGACGGGTGCCTGAAAAAAAGACGTGAATCGGATCTGCACCGGCAGGATACAAACCCTGGAATACGCCAGGTTCGGAATGCGGTTATGCCGTGATGCTCTCGGGCGGGTTAACTTCGACGAGCCGGATCTCGAATGTCAGATCTTTGCCTGCAAGTGGGTGGTTGGCATCCAGGGTCACACTCGACTCGGAGACATCACTGATCGTGACGAAAAATGTTCTGCCGTCAGGCTGGCTGATCTGCAGTTGCTGGCCGGTTTCAGGCTGGATATCCTCCGGAAACTGTTCGCGTTCCACTTCGAGCAGCATCTCGTCACGGTGAGAGCCATACGCCTCATCCGCAGGGACGGTGGTGGTCTTCGTCTCCCCGGGTTCCATCCCGACAACCGCCTGTTCGAAGCCCGATATGACCTGCCCTTCGCCGATCGTAAACTCTATCGGCTCTCTCTCGTCCGAACTGTCAAAAACCGTCCCATCCTGTAATTTTCCCGTGTAATGCACCTTAACGGTGTCTCCTTCTTTTGCCTGTGCCATGCTACTCACCGCCCCCCCGAGGGGAGACCAGATTATAAATAAATTTTGATACCGTGTGTAAAGTAATTATCCCTTTAAAATGATGTTTCTCTGCCGTATCCCGCATCGGACGCCTCGACCGGCCGTCCGGCCGTGGAGAGTGCAGACACGACCCGGAGAAGCCAGAGGGGATACCGGTCGTGCGGCACGAGGGGTGGATTGTAGCCTCCTCCCTGCTCACCGCTCGCCGGGCTCGACGCTGTACATGCCCGGGTGACCTGAAGGCCCCGGGGTGTACTCTCCATTCTCAAGGTCCGGCCACCTCGGGATGGTTCCATCGGTATCTTTGAGCGGCACCGGGGGTGCGATGCCTGGGTGAGCGTCGCCACTCCATACATCGCGATCCCCGAGACAATCACGGGAACGAAGGTGAAGAAGACCGTCCACGCATTGTCGGGCGGGGTGACGACAACCGCCCCGGCCTCGACTGAGGGGGAGATGCACCCGAGGACGACCGTTGCAAACCCCGAAAGCATCGACGCGATACCTGCCGGGGCGTTTGCTCTCTTCCGGAAGAGCCCGCAGACCACTGCCCGAAAGAGACCGGCGAAGAGCAGTGCAAACCCGAAGATCACAATCTCGTAGATTCCCGGGGCTCCAAGGCCGATGCCGATGCAGAGGAGACCTATCCCCACGACGAGGAGGCGGGTGAACCTGAGGACGCACTTTTCATCGCAGGGGTGATCGGAGACTGCACCGTGGATGAAGTCGGTCGAGAGCACTGCCGAGAAGGTACAGGGCGATGATGAGTGCTGCAAGGTCCATCTGAAAATCAGTATCTGGCTTCGCGCAGTATCTTAAAGAAATGTTGATTTAATCCTATCTGCTCGCTCAATGCTGAATTTTACCCGCTAAAATCCCGATTTTTTCGGGATTCCCCGATTATTGCATGGAAACCGGTGAGCGGCCAGAGGTATCCCGGATCTGCCGCCTCTCCTGACGGAGCCTTACCGGAACCGCTGCCAGAGGATTCTCCCCATAACCCGGAAGGTGAAGTCCAGTTCCTCGAAACTTGGAATCCCGTTCTCCTTCAGGATATCACGGCCGCGCTGCATCGAGTCGCCGCCGAGGAGTGCTCCGACGACCATATTCTCGGTCTTCTCTGCAAACAGGACGGTCTGGTTTGCCAGCTGGTCGGATTTCATCACGAGGTTCGGGAACCCGATGATGAACGCGATATCCCAGGCATCCTGGTGGCGGATCAGCGCATCGAAGACCTTCTCAAATCGCTTCTCGCCGGCATCCCCGAGGAGATCCATGGGATTAGCGTGGTTCCAGAACTCGGGCAGGAACTCATTGAGTTCTTCGAGGAGCGTAGGCGGTAGATCGATGAGGTCGATACCGTACCGCTCGGCATAGTCGGAGGAGAGAACCGAGAAACCGCCTGCGTTCGTCACCACAACCGCCCGTTTCCCCCGTGGATACCCCTTTGGGGATGCAAGCATCTCGGCAACCTGGAAAGCTCCCGTCAGGGTGTGGACAGGGATGACGCCTGAATTCCGGAACGCTTCCATGTAGACCTCATACGACCCGGAGAGCGATCCCGTATGCGAGGAGGCGGCTGCCTGCCCCTTCTGCGAGGAACCCGACTTTATTGCAACGACCGGTTTGCTCTTCGAGACCTCGCCGACCACCTTCGTGAAGGTCGTGCCGTCCTGGATCTCCTCGATGTAGAGGATGATGCCCTTCGTCTTCGGGTCGCGCTCCACGAACCGGAGGTAGTCTATGAAGTTAAGGTCTGCCTGGTTGCCTACCGAGACGACCGCGGAGAACCCGATGTCGTGGGCGATGCTCCAGTCCACAACGGTGTTGATGATCGCACCGCTCTGGGAGATGAATGCGATGCTGCCGGGCTTTGGAGACTCGTGCACGTAGGTCGTATCGATCCCCCGCGGGGGAATGATCAGGCCGAGACAGTTCGGCCCTACGATTCGGGTACCGTACCGCTCTGCTATCTCGACGATCCGATCCTCGAGCGCCTTTCCGGTCTCGCCCATCTCTTTGAACCCTGCTGTAATGATGACGGCGATGGCAACCCCTTTCTGCCCGCATTCCTCGATCACTGCGGGGACGTGGTTTGCGGGAACGGTGATGACCGCCATATCGACCGGGCTCTGAATGGCAGCGATGGAGGGATAGGCTTTCAGTCCCTGGATGTCCGCGCGTTTGTTGTTCACAGGGTAGAGTTGTCCCGGGAAGTGGAGGAGGTTGTGCAGGACGGCGTACCCCATCTTCTTCGGGTCCGAGGAGGCGCCGACGACGGCAATAGACCGGGGGGCGAAGTACCTCGAGCGGGACAAGGGGTCGCTCCTGTACCCTCTGCTCCTCGGCTTCGTCGTCAACGAATATCCGGGCATCGACGATGCAGGCGCCGGACTCGTAGAGGCGGAGCGGGTTGATGTCGAATTCCACGACGTGGGTATTCTCCGCGAAGAACCGGTGAACCGCAGAGATGATCTGCACAAGCGTTTCCTCGTCCTTGGGTTTCATTCCCCGGTACCCTTTGATGACGGGATAGCCGTTGATCTCCCTGACCATCTGGCGAATCGACGCCTCGTCGATGGGGAGGATCCGCAGCGTGACGTCTTTCATCAGTTCGACGAGCGTTCCGCCCATCCCGAACGTCAACACTTTCCCGAAGGCCGGGTCGGTCTTGCCGCCGATGATAAGCTCGAGTCCGGGCGCGGCCTGCTGCTCGACGATGACTCCTTTTATCCCGGCATCGGGGTTGTATGCCTTCGCATTTGCAACGATTCGATCGAATGCCTCGAGGGCTGCCTCTTTCGAACCTATACCGACGATCACGCCGCCGGCATCGCTCTTATGAATGATCTCCGGAGAGTAGATCTTCATGACAACCGGATAGCCGATCTTCTCCGCCGCTTCGCCTGCCTCCGCGGCCGACTCTACAATGCTGTAATCCGGCACCGGAATTTGGTACTGCTGTAAGAGATCGTATGACTCGTATTCACTCAACATGTGTCGTGACATGGTATGGTACCTCGGAGTATGAGTACGTCAGTTTCCGGCATTACTGCCAATTTCATTCAAGAAAGAGCAATGAATAGTCTCTGAATGAACCATACCTATATGATGGGAAGTACATTAAACGTTCTGGATTTCGGGCGGCCTCTTGATGATTGGCATGCCGGTATTCTGATGAAAAGAGGATGCACCTGTCCGGATCGCCTCTCCAATGAGGGGCGGGGGGTTAGATAACCCGCTCCATGCGGCGGGTCACCTCGTCCCAGTTGACGATGTTCCAGAACGCGTCGACGAATTGACCCCTGTTGTTCCGGTAGTCGACGTAATAGGCGTGTTCCCAGACGTCGAGGACCATCAGGATCGGGGCGGAGGGATAGACATCGTTGCTGTGTTTTTCGATCTGCATGATGAGCGGCCTGCCGCTCAGGGGCTCCATCACAAGAGCCGCCCATCCCGACCCTTCGACGCTGGATGCGGCCTGTGAGAATTCCTTTTTAAACCGGTCGAAACTGCCGAACTCCCGGTCGAGTGCGTCCGCGAGAGCCCCGCCCGGTGTTCCGCCGCCTCCTTTGCCTGCCGGTGCCATCGTAGGCCAGAAGAGCGAGTGGAGGCTATGTCCGCCGATGTTGAACGAGAACTCCTTAAGCGCCGCTTTCTCGTCGATATCGGCATTATCCCGCCGTGCCTGCTCGATCTTCTCGAGATTCGTATTGGCACCTTTCACGTATCCCTGGTGGTGCTTGTCGTGGTGGAGGGAGAGTTGCTCCCGGGAGATATACGGTTCGAGGGCGCTTGTATCGTAGGGGAGAGCGGGAAGTTCATACTTCTTCTGCATCTGCATCTGTTCCTGTGCCATTCACGTATCACCTCATGGTACGATACCGGAAAGAGAGTACTCGGGCATTATTAGCGTGTCGGTGCAGGCGGGAGATCCGGCTGAAACCGTGGGGTTGCTGATCATACGGGTTGAAACTGCGGTGTTCATCAGTTCCACCCATTCCTCCGGCAGGTACGGGTGCCGGGCTCTCCGGCAGTTTTCAGAGTCGCGAAGGGGATCCAGTACCTGCTGGATTTGTACAGCTTCGCTGGATTTGTACATCCTTGCTGCATATCATTTCACAAATGTTAAGTACTCGCTTCTGTCAATCTTCCGACACCGGACCGTTGTACTATTCCGAGCCTTCAGGTGGCTTCAATCACGTCCCGGGCAGGGGAGAACCGGGTATTGTGGCATGAAACGCGAACAGATGGTTCTTGTCCCTGGTCGGTACCCGTCACCGTCCGGGATGCGCCGTGCCGTTTTCTCCAGGCACGGGCGCCGGCTGATCCATAGTCGAAGAAGCGGTGTGTGCCGCTCTGAGTGTGTATGTGATACCATGCAGAAATATGAACGAAGAATTGGCCTGCTCCTAATTGCCCTGATCTCGATCGCGCTCATCTCCTCCCCGGCCGCAGCCCGGGACGGACTCAAGGGAATCTATTCTGGCGATACGATCTATGCCGGCGAGGAAGACCTTGACCTGACCGGCGTCGCCCCCGGCATCACCCGTCTCGTCCACTACTACGACTTCACGGCCGGAACCGTCGACAACATGATCGATGTGGCGAGCGCGAACAACTTCGACCTCTCCGCAGCGTATGTCGGCGGCATCACCGGCACCTACTATGCATGGGACAACGCCGGCCTGATCGCCGGAAACCCGTTCGTCGTCGTCACGGTCCCGGCTGTGACCCTCGACGTCGTCCTGAATGACTCCCGGACCGTCTCGGTGAACGGCAAATCCGTCTCCTGCGGCACGCCGCTCGCCTTCGCGCTCCAGAACAACGTTGGTGGGCTGTATGCCACTCCGGCGGTCGCCTTCATGGACGTCGAGGTCACCACCCCCGCTGGCGGGAAGCTCATCCAGTTCGGCGGCGTCGGTCCTGCGGGCGTCCCGATCAACGCGTCCAAAATTTACGTAGGCGGCATAAACCTCGCCAGCGTTGAAGCCGGTATCTACACTGCTCAGGCACGGTGGAACGATGCGACCGGTCTTGCCGACAAGGGGTATGACTCGAACACCGTCAGTTTTCAGGTTACCGTTCCGGCTCTCACGATGGAGGCCAACAAGGAGAGCGTCATCCGCGGCAACACCTTCGTCGTGACCATCATCGGTGAGTCCGGGAAGGCTTATTGGCTTTACGTCAGGGATGCGGGGCTCGCGAGCAATCAGTATCCCCTGGTCGCACCCGGGCAGCCGGGTGTCGTCCCCGGGACGAACCTGCCCGGCGTCACCGACGCTGCAGATGTCCTCTACACCCGGGCTCAGATCACTACCAACGCCGCCGGCACCCGAACGGTCATGTTCAACACCACCACTGCCACGGACGAGCGGCGTTTCACGATCAAGGTCGTCGACCCGGACGACACCTCCGTATCCGATACGGTCATGGTGGCGGTCGAGCGGGGAGTTGTCACCCTGACGGCATCCGGCACCGGCGTCTACTATGTGGGTGAAGAGATCGTGCTCTCCGGCACCAACACCGACAACACGACGACCTATCTCTTCCTGACCGGCCCGAACCTCCCGGTCGGCGGTGTCAGGCTCGACAATGTGACTGCTTCCGTCGTGGATGACTCGGCCGCCTCGTTCACCCTGGCCGGCGTCCGGTACGACGACATCTGGGAGTACCGGTGGGATACATCGGCGATCGGTCCATCGCTGGATTCCGGCTGTTACACCATCTACGCCGTCTCCGCGCCGAGGTCAAAGGGAAACCTTGCAGACGCAGAGTACTCGACCGCGTCCGTCGTCCTGAAGACCCCCGGCATCGAGGCAACGGCAAGCGCGAGCACCGTTGCCAGGGGTGACTCGCTGACCATCTCCGGGACGGCGGAGGGCAACCCGGACAACATCTACATCTGGATCTTCGGCAGGAACGACCGCCTGCTCGGCGAGCCCGTGACCGTTGCGCGCGACGCCTCCTTCGAATACAAGATCAACCATTTCGGGGCTGATGCCTATCTCTCGGGCCAGTACTTCGTCGTCGTCCAGCACCCGATGATGAACGGCCTGCAGGACGTCCACCTGGTTGCAGGAACGACCGCGACCATCACCTCTCCCGGCATGACCAACATCGACCTCGCAAACCTGCAGGCATCCGACGCGGCGACCGCCCTCATGACCGCTATGAACTCACCGAATGTGGACGATACCTACACCAATCTGACCTTCTACGTGGAGGAGTCCTGGATCCGGATCGATCCTCTTGAGAACCTGACCGTCGGCAGCACCTTCGCCATCTCCGGCACCACCAACCTGGCGCCCGGCGACGAGCTGCTGATCGACGTGACGAGCGCATCCTTCCACCCGGACGAGAATACCACGAGTCTACGATTTCAGCGGCGCTTCCGGCACGGTGACCGTCCAGCAGGGTGAGCCCGATAACACCTGGTTCTTTATGGTCGATGCCTCCGCATTCCTGCCCGACGACTACATCGTCAACGTCGTGAGCGTGGAGACCGGTGCATGGGAGACCACGACCTTCACGCTGGGTGATGGGCCCAATCCGCCGCCGCCCTCCTCTGACACTGTGATAAACCTCGCAAAAGGCTGGAACTTTGTCTCGGTCCCGAAACGGCTTGCCGACGGGAACAACACCGCAGCCCTGGTCTTCGGAGCCGTCGATATGGCGGGGCACTCGCTCTTCCGCTACGAGGCGGCGACAAAATCCTGGAGCGCTCTCGATGCCGGCAGCGTGATTGAACCCCTGGACGGCTACTGGGTCTACGCGAATAGCAGCACCTCTGTCGGCCTGTTCTTCGCGGGCGGCGGTATGACGGCGCCGCCGTCAAAGACCCTCTTGCAGGGCTGGAACGCGATCGGGTTCTCAAGCCCCGTTTCCGCCACGGCACGCGACGCACTCTGGTCGGTGGCAGGATCGTGGACAAACGCCATCGGCTGGGATGCTGAATACCAGGGATACGGGCTTGCGATCATCAACGGCGGCAGCGGTGCGTACAGCGACAGCCGCACGATGGAGCCGGGGTGGGGCTACTGGCTTTTCATGACCGAAGGAGGGGAGCTGGCAGCTCTTACGGGATAGCATGACACGATTCGCAGTTATCCGCTGGCTTCTGGCGTTCTGCCTCGTCTTCGCCGGTATCGGAGGGGCTGCTGCGGCTCCTCCGCTTCCCCCGCCCTTGCCCTGCAGTTTCTTCGGCAACGTCACGGTGAACGCCGATCCGGCACCGGCCGGGACGGTCGTCACCGCACTGATCGGCGGGAGTGAAAGCGGCTCCCTGACCACGACCGAATCCGGGAAGTACGGCGGAAGCGAGGCATGGGACACGAAACTCCTCGTCCAGGGAGCCGAGACCGATGTGGGGCAGACGATAACCTTTCGGGTGAATGGCGCTGCTGCCCGCGAGACCGCGACGTATACGCCGGGCGCCGTTCAGGCTCTCGACCTCACCGTCGCGGCCGGCAGCATTGTAGTGAGCAGCCCGGTGGCGTCCCCGTCCCGTATCCCGACTGACGACGACGGCACGCCGGGATGGGGCGAGACGGCGAACCTCTCCGTGACGGTGACCGGTGCGGGTGTCGCATCGGTGACGGTCGATCTCTCGGTGATCGGCGGTTCGGCAGCGTCGATGGCCGACGACGCGGGGGACGGCATCTGGACGGCGGGCACGGCCGCCACCGTCCCGTCGCCGTTCGAGGATGGTGTCTACCTGCCGGTGTACCTGTCCGTGAACGCGACCGATACCGCCGGCAACAGCAGCACGACCGCCTCGATCCCGCTCACGGTCGTGAAGAACGGGGATGCGAACGAGGATAACCGGGTCTCGCTCTACGACGCCGTCTACATCGCCCGGCACACGCTCGGGACGGAGGGCTACCCGATGACGGAGAGCGTCGGCGAGGTCTCGGGCGACGGTGAGGCGTCGATCAACGATGCGATGTACCTCGCAAAGCACGTGCTCGCGATTCCCGGGTTCGAACACCTGCACTGAGAAGGGACTCTCTCTCCTTTTTACCGCTCCGGCATCATGACGGCGTTCATTATGAGGCCTCCGGGTTGCTCTGGTCAGCGGGTCTTCCGCCGGAAAGGTGCCCTTCGTGAGGGCAAAGGTCGAGGTACCCCTCTCCCAGTGACTACTTCCTCTGCGGCCAGCTGTTCGAACGAATGATTGGGCGGTCGCTCTTCGGATACAGGTGCTGAACCGAAACGGCGGAACGAAAATCAGCGTTTATTAATACTTTTTTTTATAATGACCCTTGGGATATATGCAGAAAACCATTTCCGGAATTATTCTGTTAGCAGGATTTCTGTGCCTTGTTCTTCTTATCGCCGTCTCTTTTCCGGGCGGTTTCGGGGAGGCGAACGATATGCGGCAGGAGGAGACAGTAGTGTGGACGATGCCCGAATTGCCGGTGCCAGACCCAAAAGAACCTATCCGTTCTGAGTATGAACCGGGGGAGATCACCCGGCTCTGCGAGAGCGCATTCGCGTCTGCAAACGCATCGCTCGATGCGATCGCAGATACACCTCCCGAGATGCGGACGGTCGACAACACCCTGATCCGGTTCGAAAACACGATGGGCGACCTCTCGGATGCGACGGGCCCCCTGATCCTAATGGGATACGTCAGTCCCGACCCTGAGATTGCGGAGGAAGGCTCTGCCTGCGAGGAGAGAACGGCTATATTCTCCACGCAGATTTACACGCGCCGCGATCTCTACGATGCTATCCGCGGTCAGACTCCGCGGAATGCCGATGAGGCACGGCTCTACAATAAGACGATCGAAAAGTTCGAAAAGAACGGGCTGATGCTCCCCGACGACCGGCTGGCGCACGTGCGGGAGATGAGGGAAGATCTCTCGACGCTTGAGAATCAGTTCTCGACGAACCTGAACAACGACAATTCAAGTCTAGAGTTTACCGCAGAAGAACTCGCAGGCGTGCCCGACGGAGTGCTTGCGACGTTCCGGAAGACCGACCGGGATACCTATCTCGTCACCACGAAGTCTCCGGATTACATTGCCGTCATGCAGAATGCGGACAACGACGAAACCCGCAGGAGGATGCACGCCGCGTACGTCAACCGGCAGGCTGAGGAGAACACGCGGCTTCTTGAAGAGGCGATTCTCCTTCGGCAGCAGATAGCACACGAACTCGGTTACGATACCTGGGCTGACTACCAGACAGACGGCAGGATGGCAGAGAACAAGGAGAATGTGGCGAAATTTTTGTCTGCCCTGAAAGAGCCGGTACAGGAGAAGACCGGGCAGGAGACGGCAGAGCTTCTTGCGGTAAAGAAAGAGTACGATCCTCGGGCGACGTCTGTGGATGCCTGGGATATTCTCTATCTTCAGGAAAATCTCAGAAGGGAGAGGTATTCTCTCGACGACGAGACTGTCAGGCAGTATTTCCCGCTCGATTCTGTGATGGGGGGAATGTTCGACCAATACTCGGACCTTCTCGGCATCCGGATCGCCGAGGTAAAAGATGCAAAGGTCTGGGCGGAAGGTGTGCAACTCTACAGGATAGATAACGCGACCTCTGGAGATACGATTGCCTATTTCTACACCGATCTCTTCCCGCGCGAGGGGAAGTACGGTCACATGGCGATGTTCGGGCTTGTTGCCGGATGGGCAGGTCCTAACGATTCGTACAACATCCCTGTAGGTGCCATTGTCGGCAACGTGCGTGCACCGGACGGTGAAAAACTCTCCCTCCTCTCACAGTCCGATATCGAAGACGTCTTTCACGAGTTCGGGCACACGCTCCACTGGTGCCTGACCCGTGCACCGTATGCGACTCTCTCGGGCTACAACGTCGAGATGGATTTCGTCGAAGCGCCGTCGCAGGCGCTGGAGGAATGGGCGTGGCAGCCGGATGTTCTCCGCGAGATCTCCGGCCTGTACACCGATCCGACACAAAAGATCCCGGACGATCTGCTGGAGTCCATGATCGAGGCACGCGATATGGACATGGGGCTGACCTATTCCAGAATGCTGCGAATCTCGTGCGAGGACATGGAATATCATACTGCAGACGGGCCGGTGAATGTGACGGAGCTATCCGATGTGCTGTATGAAGAGATGATGGGGATACCGTCGATAGAGGATGATCATGAGCCTGCGACCATCGGGCATTTCATGGGTGGATATGATGCCGGCTACTACAGTTATCTCTGGTCGAAGGTGTATGCCCTGAATATCTACGACCGGTTTGCGCGTGACGGTCTTCGAAACACAACGACCGGTCGTGAGTACCTGTACGTGGATTCTCGAACAGGGGAACATGCAGGACGCAGGCGTTCTGCTGAAAGGTTTTCTTGGAAAGGAGCCGGGCTCGGACGTATTGTATGAGCGGCTCACCGTCGGCACCTCTCCGGGTGCGGAGGTCGCCCGAGCAGGCAGTAGGTCATGATACAATCGTGTCCGCTCCTGCACCCCCGCCTGCCGGGCCGTGAGAGGCGGCGACCTGGAGAGCGTCTTTGCCCCGGGTGATCGCCGCGGAATAGTCGCCCGGTTCCCGCCATCTCGGGCGCCCCTGAAACGCGACCGGCGGCGCCGGAATTTCGACCCTCACAGAAGCCTCCGCTCGCTCGATCTCGGGGCGAGCCAAAACATCCTTCGGAAGATTACTCGTCCTCATAGCGCCGTTATAATCCTGCGGTTCTGCCCTGTTTCGGGAATCCGGGCAATCTGATTCGGTTAATTCCGATTGGCCGGATCCAGCCTCGGATGAGGACGCAAAAAGAGAAAAATACCGCCAATTTGTCCGTATTTTTCCGGGGGGTTGCCACGCCACCCTCTGTCATGCCGTCCGGTCGCGCACGGAGAGGGCAAAGAACCCGCAGGCTGCTGCGGCGATACCAAAACTTGCAAAAAATCCAATGCCGAAGCCGCTGCCGGCAATAAGGACTCCCGTGACGAGCGGACCTGCCGAATGCCCGATATCCATGATGGAGGAGAGTGCTCCCATCGAGGCTCCCAGGTGTTCTTTCTCTGCGATGTCCGCGACATACGCACTGGTAGCGACCGTAGAGAGCGACATGCCGAGCCCGAGAACGGAACTTATGAGCAGGAACTCTGCAAACGCCGATGCTGCCGGGAGAGCGGCTACTGAACACCCGAGAACGAGAAGACCTATGACGATCTGAACCCGTTTGTCAGCCCGGTCGGCGATCCTGCCGAAGAACGGTTTTGTCACCGCGATGACCAGCACCTGGATGGTAAAGATAATCCCGGTCTGGTACGCATCAACCCCCCGGGAGAGGAGAAGGAGCGGCAGGAATGTCTCAAACGCCCCGAACGCAAAGTAGGTTGCCATATCCGCGAGGGCCGTTGCCCGCAGTCTCCGGTTCGTAAAAAACGTGACAAAACTTTCGCGAAACAGAGAGAACGGGAGAATCGTAATCCTGGCCGGATGCTCCTCCCGGTACATGAGGGTCAGGATGACGACCGGCACTGCGGCGAGTGCTGCAGCCAGATATACGATCCTGTAGGGGATGAGCCCGGGGTAAAAGACGAAGTACGAGATGATGATCCCGCCGACCAGCGGTGCAAGCGTCCGCCCGACCAGGGTTGCGGAAGAGGTACTGCCCCAGCATCTCCCCCTTCTTCTCCGAAAATCGCTCGGCGATCATTGCCGAGACTACCGGCCCGAGGATCGCGGTTGCCGTACCATGGAAAAACCTGACCGGGATCAGCCAGAATGGATCGGAGATGAAGAGGTAGATCAGGGGTGCAGAGAGGAATACCGCCCCTGAAGCGATGAGCAGCCTTCTCCGTCCCATATGATCGGAGAGGACTCCTATCGGGAACGAGAACAAGATCCCTGCGAGCGGGGAGACCGCGGCAATCAGGCCGATGACTGCATCACCGGCACCAAGGGCCTGCGAGAACAAGGGCAGCACCGGGTTCTTTGAGATGGTTGTCGAAAAGATGGCGAAAAATCCGAGCAGGAAGATTGAATACATCGTCCGGCGGTCCAGTGTAGAAGAAGTACGGGGTGCATCCGGCATGCTATGGATCAGGGTTGAGGAGGAAAGAGGGATAAAGGTGCCGTAGATCTCCTGATCATTCATCTATCACTTTTCCGGCCCGCTTACTCCGCCTTCCTCCTTTTCATGACACCCTCACGCACCAGTACTCCGCTCCTCCAATCCATCCGCATAGTTGGCTCCAGGTTATACTCCGTGCATATTATGAGGGGGACATTCGCCCTATCTCTGCACGAGGTATCGATCACGCTGGCATGGGAAGAGATCTGTTTGTGCTCTCCTCCTGCCGAATGAGGCCGTAATGTCCGGGAGCTTTCCTGTCGGTCTCCTGGCAGGCGAGGTGAGTGAAAGGCTGGCGAACTATCGGTGGTAAGGATCGATAGGATGGAACACTCTGTTCCGGGTTGGTACCGGGACATTCTCCTGCAAGGGAGATCAGAAGAGAGTCTGAAAGCGTTTAACGAAAGATCTTAAAAACGGAATGCTGCTATGGAGTTTTCCAGATTAGGGCTTAATTCCGCCCCCGATTGAAATTTTGCCCGCGTTGCCGATCTGTAATATATCAGCAAAGGAGAAAAACTTTGTGCGCGTAAGCTCGCATCGCCAGTCCTCTTGATTCCCATCTGTTTTCACGGAAATCACTGCTCCGCATTGAATTCTCATGCCACTGATTTGCTGCCACCTAATCGTCGCCCAACCTCGTTCATAGGACGTGCCGCACCTGCCGCACACTTTCGCCCCGCTTCTGCTCAGAATGTTTAAATCCCGTCGCCGACGCTAACCGCATGGAGCAAGACCAGCCACACAAGAGCCCGACGCTCTTCCGGGACCCGGGCGTCTTTGCCGCCGACTACCTTCCCGAACCGGCACCCAGTCGGGCGGCCCCGATGGAGCAGCTCGCCTTTAACCTGCGGTCGGGCATGGTCGGCGCAACGCCGGACAATGTCATCTGCAGGGGCCCGCCGGGCACCGGGAAGACCGCATGCGTGCGGGCGCTCTTCGCCGATATCGAGGAGATGACCGATCGCTTCATCCCCGTCTACGTCGACTGCCGCGTCGACCGGACGGAGCACGCAATCTTCTCGCGGATCTTCTCGAAGCTGACCGGCCGGCCGCCTGCGGAAGAGATGGCCGAGTGGGAGATCCGGGGAGCCGTAGCGGACCTGCTGCGGGAGCGTAAGGCCGTGCTCGTCGTCTGCCTCGACGAGATCGCCTGCCTCGGCAGCAAAAGCGAGATCAACCACCTGCTGTACGTGCTGCTGCGCATGTACGAGAGTTATCCCGGCACCAGGATCGGCGTGGTCGCTACCGTCAGCGACCTTTCCTACAATCTCCCCGCCAATCTGGATCCTTCCGTCTTCTCGGTCTTCCACCCGGTCGAGATCTTCTTCCAGCCGTTCGGCGTCGGCGAGATCCGCGGGATCCTCCGTGACCGGGTGCAGCAGGGGCTCGCTCCCCGCGCAGTCCCGGTCAAGGTGCTCGAGATGGTCGTGGAGCGGACGAGAGCATGCGGTGACATCCGTGTGGGTCTTGACCTCCTGAAGAGGGCGGCGATGTTCGCAGAGCAGGACGGTCGGAGGGTGGTAGGCCGGGAGGATGTTTCTATGGCGTATGAGCATTTCAATGATGGATCCACGGTTGCAGGGGATCCGTTTGTTTAGATGAACTGTACCCCATCTGTTTTCAGAACCCCTCTGCGCCCTTTTCTGAAAACAGTGCGCCGATCTGCTGCTACACCAGATCCGCCGCACAAATCAAGAGGAGATACGAATTACGCCGCAATGCCGTGCGTGACAGCTTCTCCGTTCTGCGGTGCGGCTTTTTGAAGCGTGAACCGGAACGCCGCCCCCTGCTCCGGCCGGCCGGTCACCCGGTCGTCCGCCCAGACCTGCCCGCCGTACCGCTCGGCGAGTATCTGCACGAGGAAGAGCCCGAGCCCTTCGCCGACGCCCCGTTTCTTCTGCTCGTACCGGTGGAAGATCGCATCCTTGTCCGTATCCGGCACGCCGGGGCCGGTATCCTCGACCGAAACCAGGACGGTTTCGCCCGCATCCTCGACCCGGACGGTGATCTCGACGCCGGGACCACCATGCTTCACGGCGTTGCTGATGAGGTTGTTGAAGACCACGGAGAGAAGATCGTCTGCCCAAACCCGGTAGTGCAGCCCGTCGCAGAGAATGGTGCTGCACGGGAAATCTTTCGTCACCCCCCGGATCACCGCATCGAGATCCATCGGTTTGAGCTCGAACGACTCCCGGTGAATCCGGCGGATGGTAGAGACAGTCTTCAGGATCTCGATACTCTTCTGGACGCTACGCTGCAGCTTTTTCACATACCCGACTTCCTCCCCCTTCCCCTGCAGGCTGTCGATGAGCAGGTCGGCGTAGAGGTTCGAGACGTTCTCGGTGTTGCCGATATCGTGGGTGAGGATGTCCAGGTAGAGGTTCGCCTCCCGGTTCGCGGCCACCAGTTCCCGCTGAAGCGGGTGAGCTCTTCAGTGTGGCGCATAAGCGCTTCTTCCGCCTGCTTGCGTTCGGTGATGTCCCTGATGTTAACGGTGGTAATCGGATTTCCACGGACAAAGCCATGCGCGAATGAAGTCTCAAGCCACACCTCCCCACCATCCCGGCGCCTGAAGAAGAACTCCTTTTGCTCCTGCGTCCCGGGATTCTCCGGCAGCCGGATGCCTGCCAGATCCTGAAGCGGCCTCCCCACCGCCTCGTCGCTGCTGTAGCCGAGGATACTCTCGGCGGCGGAGTTCCAGATCAGCACGGTTCCCTCTGCATCAAGGCCGATGATCGCGTCGGGAGATGCCTCGATCAGAAGTCTGTATCCTTCGCCGGAGGGAGGGAAGATCCTGTCCAGCATCTGGTGAACGTCAGTCTGGCGGTTGCGGGAGAGGTACAGCAGCAGGATCAGGGCTATCAGGAAGTAGAGGGAGGCACCCCACTGCCCCGCTCTGCCTACCCAGGCCATGATATCCCCGCTGGATACAGTCACCAGGTACGCGAGCTGACCGAGGCTCAGGAATGCCAGCGCCAGACTGTACATATACAGGAACGACGAGCGTGCCCGGACGTGCTGCACGAATATCAGCAGGGCGGAGGCCGCAAACAGGATCGCAGCGAATCCGATGACCACCTGCCGGATCGGGGTGCCGCCCTCGCCGGCGATGAAAAAGGCGGGGAGCCGCTGCGCCGTACTTGCGAGGACTACCAGCAGTACTGCCGCTATCCCGCCGCCATAGCCCGCTGCGAGAGCAATTACCCGCTGCCGCATGTCAGCCCTCATCAGGCCGATAGATAAGAGGGCGGTCAGGGCGCCGATGAAGTGCAGGGAACCGGCGAGGAGGGCGCCGATATTCTGTATCTGCACGCCGGCATTCAGGCTGATCGGGGTTCCGAACAGGTTCGCCATGAGGATGGCCAGCCCCAGCACGAGGATGCCGGACCCCATCCAGACGAGCTGCAACCGGCCGGTCTTCACCACGGCCCATGCAACGAGCACGGCGAGAACGATGAACCCGATGTTCAGGAAGATGTTGAACCCTGCCTGAAAGGGAGCAATAAAATCGAGAGGGACGTTTGCAAAGACCTGCACGACGAAAACCAGTGCCAGCAGAAGAACGGGCGCGGCAGCAAGCAGGCGCCAGGTATGCTGCACGTTCATGGTCCGCCACTGCTGTCTGCTGCTGTCATGTGATTTGCCTGCTATGAATACTCTTTCTGTGAATGCATTATCAGCATTGGTTGCTCAGCCCCGGCGTTGCTTAACGGATATTAACTACGATTAATCTGATCAAGTATAACTTTTCCCATTCGGTTATTACGCACCGAGCGGTGGCAAAAGGAGTTTTGCACGGCTTACGAGAGGTTTTATGGCGTAATCTCACGTGTGAGTGCCCCCTCTGCCACAACAGCCGGCTACCGCTGTATTCTCTGTCTTCCTTCGCCCTCCGGAGCGTCCCACCTCCGCCCGCTCCCTCCGGTCGCTCCGCCCTCCTCCCAGGGGAGGAGGGCAGTCCGGTGCGATACCCCGTGTCCCGGGCCAGCCTCCACTGCCAGGGCGGGTAACGGTAGCGAGTGCCCGACCTCCAGCCGCGAGCATGCCCGGCGGAGCCGGTGATGCGAGCGGCGGGCCGGAGCAGCCGTCACGCTGCGAGGCCGCGCCGAGCGAGTGAGGGCGCCCGCGGTCCCGGACACCGCGAAGAACCAGGGCGACGTTCCGAAGCGAGCACCGCGAGCGAGGAATCTCGCCCGTCGGCGGGGCCCGGCAAATGTTACTCTTCCTCGACCGGATCGAGCAGGATGATCTTCACTCTTTTACCGACCCACGAGACCGGCACCATAACATGGCCGCTGTTCCCGGTTTTGGTAACGGTCTTCTCCCGCACTTCGTATCCGCTGATAGTGAGTTCCACTTTATCCATACTCATTATGTAATCTTTGTATCATATAAAATCTAACTTAAATTATACATTGTATATACAATGTATAAAAGTTTAAATACTCAGCCGTCCTATACTATAATAGTGAGCGGAGAGGCGCTCACTGGAGGAATAGACAGATGACATTCAAGAAAATCGGAAGGCTGGCCCTGCACGACGGCCGGCTCCGGGTCGAGATCGACACGGTCGGATCGTTCACCTTCGACGATCACTGCCTGGTCGGCGAGGACGGCCGGCGGCACGGCTACGCGATGCCGAGCACGACGGGAAAAGCGATGAACCTGCACCTGACGGACGGAGCGCTCTGCACCGTGATCAAGTCGCAACTCCTGCAGGTCGTCAGCGGGAATATCGGAAAAGCAGCAGTGTTCGAGGTGGCGTAAATGTCCTGGACAGACGCCGACAGCCACCCCGAACCCCTGCACAGAGAAGATCGGCGGGCAGCCCCTTAACCCTTCCGGGCGCCCCCTCTCGTTCACCGACGCGATCCCGTACCGCGACCTCCGCCGGATGGCCGACCTCGATGAGCGGGCGATGGAGATCGGCGCCGAGAGAAACCCGCTCTCGCAGCGGGTCGCCGCCCACCTCTTCAAGCAGGCCGAGGAGATCCTGCAGCAGGTACCGCGACCTGGTCGCGGAGCACGGCCTCGAGGCATGCGCACAGTGGGCGGCCGAGGCCGACGCACGGAGGGGACTTCTGATGCCGGCGACCTGCGACGAGTGCGGCGCCGAGGTGCCGGACGACTGCTGCCGGATGAGCCGCGAGCGGGAAGAGTTCTGGGGTGCGCCGTGTTCCTACACGGTGATCACCGGCTACACCTGCCCGGAGTGCGGGCATGAGGAGGTATGACGGATGGTCTCCGTCTACGAGGTGGTCCGGGACCGGATCATCTCCTCCCTTTCAGCCGGCACGGTGCCCTGGCGGCAGACCTGGCAGAGCATGTCCCCGATGAACCTCGCCACCGGCCGGCCCTACCGGGGGATCAACCGGATCCTGCTCGCGGGGCATCCCTGGTGGGGCACCTACAACCAGATCAAGCAGCCTCGGCGGCTACGTCCGGAAGGGCGAGAAGGCATCCGGGATCGTGGTCTTCTGGTCGTTCGACGAGACCCGGCGGACGGTGAGCGAGAACGGCGACGAGGTCGCGGTGATCATGCAGCGGGAGCGGCCGCTGGTGCGCTACTACAAGGTCTTCAATCTCTCGCAGTGCGACGGGATCGCCGTGGAGGACGTCGGCGAGGTGCAGCCGATCGCCTCCTGCGAGGACGTGATCGCCCGGAACGCTCCCCGGGTGATCCCGGGCGAGCCGGCCTACCTCCCGAAGAGCGACCGGATCGCGATGCCGGCGCCGGACCGGTTCACCTCGGCGGAGGCCTACTACGCGGCCTTCTTCCACGAGCTCGCCCACTGGACCGGGCACGCCTCCCGGCTCGACCGGCCGGGGATCACGGAGCCGATCCGGTTCGGCAGCGAGGAGTACAGCCGCGAGGAGCTGACGGCGGAGATGGGCGCCGCGTTCCTCTGCGCGATGACCGGCACCGATCTGCCGGTGCTCGAGAACCAGGCGGCCTACATCGCCGGGTGGCTGAAGCATATCCGCGACGGTTCGGCGGTCGACGTGATCCGGGCCGCGGCGGATGCCCAGCGAGCGGCGGACTTCCTCACCGGGAACGGTGGGGAGGAGGCCTCTTCTTTTTCGAGGGCGGGAGCGGCCGGGCGAGATTCTTTGCTCCCGGTGGTCGCTGCAGAACATCGCCCTGGTTCTTCCCGGTGTACGGGATCGCCGGCGCCCTCACTCGCTCGGCGCGGCCTCGCTTCGTGACGGCTGCTTCCGCCCGCCGCTCGCATCGCCGGCTCCGCCGGGCATGCTCGCGGCTGTTACCTGTCCTGTCGATAGAGGCTGCCGGGGATACGGGCTATCGCACCGGACTGCCCTCCTCCCGGGGAGGAGGGCGGAGCGACCGGAGGGAGCGGGCGGAGGTGGGGCAAACGCACCATCCAAAAATGGTGCAGCGGCCGTAAGCAGGAAGGTATTCCATTCCGGACCGTCTTACGCGACTTTCTGCAGCGTGAACCGGAAGGCCGCCCCTTCCTCCGGCCGGCCCGGGACCCGGTCATCGACCCAGGTGCGCCCGCCATAGCGCTTGACCAGCGTCCGGACGATGTAGAGTCCAAGCCCCTCCCCTTTTCCTCTGGCCACGCCACGCTCGAACCGGGTGAAGAGCTTCTCTTTCATCTCGTCCGGCACACCGGGACCGGTGTCCTCGACCGAGACCCGCACTTCGCCGTTCTGCTCCTCGAAACCGATTACGATCTCCACGTCAGGTCCGCTGAATTTGACGGCGTTGCCGATGAGGTTCGTGAAGATCACCGGCAGGAGACCGTCTGCGAGCACGTCGACCCTTCGGCCGTCGAACTGGATCGATGCACCGGGGAAGTTCTCAATTTCCTCCTTGATGATCGCATCGAGATTCATCGGTATCAGGCGATCGGATTCCTGCTGCAGCCGCCGGATAGTGGCAACGTTTCGGAGGATCTCGCTGCTTCGCTGGATGGCGTCCCGCAGTTTCCGGGCGTAAAGCCACTGGTCGCCGGCGAGCAGTCGACCAGGAGGTCGGCGTACATGCTCGGAGACGTTGTTCGCGTTCCGGACATCGTGGGTTATGATGTCCAGGTACATGTTCGTCTCATCGCGTGCTGCCTTGACTTCATGGTTGAGCCGGATGAGGTCGTCGGTGCGGCGCACAAGCACTTCTTCAGCCCGCTTACGCTTGGTGATATCTTGAATCGTGCCCATAACGCCAGGCTCGCTTCCGAACACTATCGGTGCACCACCCATTGATCCCCAGACTGCGGTGCCATCTTTTTTCCGGAGTTTTGCCTGAAAATCTCGGACGACTCCATCCTTTTTCATGATATTTAGCCAGGCGTTTCTATCTTCGGCATTCCACCAAATGTCAGATGCCTTCGTACCCACCATCTCACCTGGCCCATAACCTACGATACGCTCAAAGGCTGGATTGGTGTACCGAAGCACGCCATCCATCGAACTTATGCCTGCTCCGATTGGAGTAACTTCGCTCAGTGCTTTAAAGCGCTGTTCACTCTCTTGTAAAGCTTCTTCGGCCCGCTTGCGCTCGGTGATATCGATATAAGCTCCTACCGCACCATATGGCCTCCCGTTCTCGTCCAGTAACGGCACGGCATTACCGAGCAGCCGATGCATCGTCCCGTCATCAAAGACCAGATCGAGCTCGGCCAGCTCCGCCGTCCGGCCGGTGGCGGCGGCCTTCTGCACGGGCAGTTCCGCCGGCGGGACCTCGATGCCGTCCTGCATCACCCGGAAATGCGTCGGCCGCTCTCCTTCGGGACCCGACTTTGAGAGGTTGCTTCCCTGCGGCAGGCGGAGAAGATCGTACGTCCTGCGGCTGCCGAGCATGGTCAGGCATTCGGGATCGACCGCGATGAAGACCGCTGCGGGTACCGCTTCCATGATCGCCTGCAGCTCCGCTGCCCGCCTCCGTTCTCGGGCCTCGCTCTCCCGCAACTCCGCTTCTGCACGCTTGCGCTCGGTGATGTTGCGTGCATTCACGACGAAACCCCGAACGGCAGGCTCTTCCAGGAGATTGACACCGGTCACATCAAAGTACTGCCAGCCTCCTGAGCTGTCCCGGATCCGGGCTTCATAGTAACCTTCTCTTTCGGATGGGCGGCAAGAGTGCGCAGGCCGTCCATCGCCAGCGGCAGATCGTCGGGATGAATCAGTTTAAAGCCGCTTCTCCCGATAAGATCTTCGGCCGCATACCCCCCGACCTGTTTCGCCGAAGGAGTTTTATACCGAATATGTCCTTCTGCATCGAGAACGACGACGATATCCGAGGCATTCTCGGTGAGCAGCCTGAATCGCTCCTCACTCTTCCGTAATGCCTCTTCCACCCGTTTGCGTTCGGTGATCTCCTCGACAACGATATTGATCGCGACGACCCGCCCCCGGTCGTCCTTGAGCGGCCACCAGTTTTCCTTCCAGCAGCGGGCTACGCCGGGCTGTGCCGGCGTCTCTCCCCGAATCTCGAGATCGAGAACAGGTTCACCCGTTTCAACCACCCTTCGGACGAGGTCTTCAGCCACGTCCGCAAGATCCGGGACAAGTTCACGGACTCTCTTCCCGATATGTTCCTCGACGGAAAGCCCGTTCAGTTCGGCAAGTTGCCGGTTGACACGGAGGTACCGGGTATCCGTGTCGAGCAGGCAGAGCCCGATCGGTGCCGACGCATAGATGACATCGAGCTCCAAGTGATCTTTCGCATAGTCCTCGTTTCCCCAAGAAGCTCTTTCAAAGCGTTTCAATTGTTCATTCTCACGTCGAAGGGTATCAATCTCCGCCTGAAGTCTTTGACTTCGGCGGAGAGATCCCGTGCCGCTTCGTCCCGCCTGGTGGGATCGGTTTTTTCCTGTTGGGTTCCTGGGGGTGCTGGCATCAGAATCGGGACTCCTATTTAAAGCAGTATCAGTGAATTTCCCATGCAGGGTAATAACAATAGCACTCTACGTGCATGCGTAGGGACACCCCGAGTAAGGTTATAGCAACTGCTTGTCAGCAAACAAAGGTCTGTTTTTTAAAATTATCGTAGTCAGGACGGCAAATGCAAGAATCTGGATGTTAACCAGCGAACGACCGGGCGAGACTCCTCACTCGCGCTGCTCGCTTCGGAACATCGCCCTGGTTTTTCCCCGGTGTCCGGTACCGCGGACGCCCTCACTCGCTCGGCGAGGCCTCGCAGCGTGACGGCTGCTCCTGCCCGCCGCTCGCATCACCGGCTCCGGCCCGGGCATGCATCAAGGCTGCTGTTCGGTAAAGCAATCCTTAAATACCCGTAATCCCGGCCGAATCCGCCGAAAAAACCACCCTCACAGAAGCCCACAGACGGCCGATCTCGAGGCGAGGCAGGGTATCCATCCTCCGAAAATTACTGCCCCTCATATGGCCATTATACCTCGATGAATCTGCCGTATTTCTGGAATCAGGCCGATATGCTTTGGTTTCTATATCGGCTGGAATCCGCCTCTCTGGAATCAGCGTTAAAATCTGAAAAGGGCGGCAATTTACCCTTCTTTCAGGACGGGGTGAGGGGCGTTCCCTCTCACGCCAGATCGTTGCGCCGGAGGAACTCCCGGATCGCCCGGGACTCGACCCATCCCTGGTCGAGCTGCCTGACGATATCGTTGATTCGCCTCACCTGCGTCTGGATACTCGCGGCGGTCTCCTCGTCGGCCATGAGATCCGCCCTGGCCATGATCACCTGCAGCGGGTGGCGGACGTGGTCGCCGAGGATCGCGAACTGCTCCATGTTCTGCTCTATCTGGGCATACGCCTGCCGCCGGATCGCTTCGTGATGTTTCCGATCGGTGATGTCGTACATGATGCCGTGGCTCGATACGGCCCTGGCCGGCGGCATCGCAGGCGAACCTGCGGACCGAGTGCATCCAGCGCACTTCGCCGTTCGGCAGGCAGACGCGGTAGTCCATCACGAAATCCTTCCGGTCACGGATACTCCGCTCGAGCTCCGCGAGGACGTGTTCGCGGTCTTCGGGATGCAGCCGGTCAACCAGAGCGGCGTGGCCTGGTTCGACGCTCCCGGGTGCATATCCCAGCAGCTCGAACTGCCGGGGGTTCCACTCCGACCTGTCGTTCTCGAGATCCCAGAACGATACCCCGGCCTGTATGGCGTCCAGTGCCAGTGCCAGCTTGTCACGGCTTCTGCGCAGTTCACGTTCAGCCATTTTGCGCTCGGTAATATCTGAGAAGACGGCGACACCGTACCGGGGAGCGCCTCCCGAGCAGGTGACGGGTGCGGTGCTGACCTCCATGTACCTGGTGGTGCCGTCTGCCCGGAGGAATGCGATCTCTTCATCCGTGACCCGCTCCCCGGTAGCGATCGACCGGGAGAGAGGCCACTCGTCAGGCCGGTACGGCCGTCCGTCAGGGTGAAACCCGATATCTCCGAATCGCTCCTGCGCTTCGTCGGCGGGGAGGTAATGACGCCGCAGGATGCGGTTTACCTGTTTATTGCCGAGGACAAACTCCCCGGACGGCGCTTCGACGATAAGCACACCGGCCGGCATCTGGTCGATCACCGCCCGGAGCATGCCACGCTCGGTCTCGACCTCATCCACGAGACGCTCGCACTCCCGCTCGGCTTTGTGGGCACGCTCTTTAAGTGCATCTGCACATTCTTCGAGTGCGTTGATCCGGCCTACAAGAGTATCGATGAGGCGGCGATCGGCAGGATCAGCCCGTTCCCGGAGTTTCTGCAGGGCTGCATGTGCCTGTTCATCTGCGTGCGTATCGGCGGACCCGTTCATGCATATACCTCGTGTATCCCTTGTTCTTCACCGTCGGCCCTCATGGCCTTTCTGCTTCGGGTACAGTGCCCTTCGCTCAGGCATGATCCGCCTTCCGAAGCGTGAATTTGAACGCCGCTCCTTCATCAGGAGAGCCCGGCACCCGGTCGTCGACCCAGACCCTCCCGCCGTAGCGTTCGACCAGTGTTCGGACGATGAAAAGCCCGAGCCCCTCTCCGCTTCCCTCGGGCCATGCCCCGTTCGAACCGGTGGAAGAGTTTCGCCTTCACCTCGTCCGGCACGCCCGGGCCGGTGTCTTCGACCGAGACCAGCACCTCGCCGTCCCGCTCCTCGACCCGGACGGTGATTTCGACGTCGGGACCGCCGAACTTCACGGCGTTGCCGATGAGGTTCGTGAAGACGGTCGGGAGGAGGCCGTCTGCCAGCACCTCGACCGGAGGATCGATCGTACCGGATCGATGCATCGGGGAAGGCTTCGATCTCACTTCGGATGACGGCATCGAGGTTCACCGGCACCAGGATGACCGGATTCCTGCTGTGCCCGCCGGATGGTGGCGACGTTCCGGAGGATCTCACTGCTCCGGTCGATGCTGTCGTGCAGTTTCTCTGCATAGGTCTTCAGGTCTCCTTCCGCCAGGTCGGCCAGGAGATCGGCGTACATGCTCGAGACGTTGTTCGCGTTCCGGACATCGTGCGTCATGATGTCGACGTACATGTTCGCCTCGTCGCGTGCCGCCTCAACCTCCTGACTCTTCCTGATAAGGTCGTCGGTGCGGCGCCGGAGCGCTTCTTCCGCCTCTTTGCGCCTGGAAATGTCACGCATCACCAGCATTGAGGCAGGTTTGCCTTTGTACCTGATCTGCACTTGGGAGTTCTCTACATCTGCTCTCTGCCCGTCCAGGCGGATGATCTCGACCTCCACGGGCGAAACGCTCTCCTTTGCCAGGCTCTCTCGAGACCGTGCATCGATGAGTGCGTGGTACTCGGGGTGGACGAGGTCGAAGATGGTTTTGCCGGCGAAGTCCTCCGGCGACGATGCGCGGAAGAGACGAACCGCTGCCGGGTTTGCGTAGATGTAGTCCTCGTCCTGCTGGAGCAGAATTGCCTCCGGGGAGAGTTCGACCAGAATGCGGTAGCGCTCTTCGCTCTCTTTTAAGGCTATCTTCCGCCCTCTTCCGGTCCGTATCATCGTACATATAGGCACGTGTTCCAACGAGTTCTCCGGTATCGTCAAAGATGCCTGTCAGGTTCGCAACGATATTGACCAGCCGGCCGTCCCGGCGGCGCAGGGTCATTGTGTGATGGTAGAGTGTTCTCTCCTGCCGGAGCCGGCTTAGGAGATCGGCTCTCTCCTGGGGGTCCGGGTAGAGCAACGCGATGTTGCTCTCGAGAGCCTCGTTCAGGGATGTAAACCCGAAGATTGCGAGAAATGCAGGGTTACAGGCCTGAATCCGCCCGTCGACAGAGACCTGGCTGTCGCCGGTGAGGTCGTCCCAGAAGAACCGGGCGTACTTCTCCTCGCTCTCCCGCAGGTCCTCTTCCGCCCGCTTGCGTTCGGTGATATCCTGGGTTATCCCGAAACCTCCGAGCAGCCCGCCGGCATCGTCGAACTCCAGGTAGGCCTTCTCCCGCACCCATTTTACACGCCCGTCCACCAGAATGCGGTGCTCGATGTCGTAGGGCTCGCCAGAGAGTCCCGCCTTCCATCGGGTGTCCACGTACTCCCGGTCATCGGGGTGGACTAAACTCAGGAACGTCTCGTAGGTTAGCGGTGTCCCTCGTGGCACTCCGAATATGCGGTGATTCTCGTCCGACCATGTCAGGACGTTCCGGTCGATATCCAGCCGCCAGCTTCCAATCTGGCCGACGGTCTGTGCCCGGTCAAGATCTTTCCGGCTCTCCCGCAGTGCCTCTTCCGCCTGCTTCCGCTTGGTGATATCGGTGGCGACGACCCGGAGCCGGGGCGTATCGCCGCCTGCGACGCTCTTCCCCTCGAGCAGCACCAAGGCGGGTTCGCCCTCCGCCCGCTTCAGCCGGACGTCGCAGGCCTCTTTCATATCCGAGGTCATCGCCCGGGCAAGGAACTCGTTGAACTGTTTGAGACTCTCCCGTTCGAGGAAGAACTCGAATCGCGCTCCGATCAGCCGCCCGCGTACCCTGCCGAGCAGCGACGCCCCGGCGAAGTTCGTCTCCAGGATCTCGCCGTTCAGATCCAGCGTGAAATACCCGATCGGCGCGAACTCGTAGAGGTCGCGGTACTTCTCTTCGGAGGCCTGCAGATCGCGCTGCAGATCCTGCAGCGCCTCGTTCTGGAGCTCGAGCTCGACCTGGTGCACCTCGAGCTCGTGATAGAGTCTCCGCACGTCCTGCTCGGGGAGGTCTCCGGCGTGTCCTTTCTTCCGCACCTCGTCCTCGGCGCGTCGCCGGAGGTCTGGGTCTGACGATCTCTCCGGCATGGTGATCAGTTCACTCGGGTGCGGTTTCCTCATGTGTTCCACCGGCCTCTGCTTCCGGACGGCCGGTGACGTCCTTGATGGCGAGCGGGATCAGGTTGGGCCGGTTGCGAAGGGGATCCGCCGGCATATGCGTGAAGAACTGTTCGAGCGCCTGCAGCCCTCCCGACGATGCCCCGATCCCGACGATGCCCCGATCCCGACGATGCCCCGATCCCGACGATGCCCCGATCCCGACGATGCCCCGATCCCGACGATGCCCCGATCCCGACGATGCCCCGATCCCGACGATGCCCCGATCCCGACGATGCCCCGATCCCGACGATGCCCCGATCCCGACGATGCCCCGATCCCGACGATGCCGATGACTTCGCTCGATCGACCTCCGGATTCGTGTGTGTTCCTGGTCTCTGTATTCTGCGTCATGGGTCGTTTCCCGAAAAATTTTGCCGAAGGTTTCCATCTCCCCTTGCCGTGCACCACCGCCGGTGGAAGGGAGGTGCCGGGTTGGTATATTAATCTAGAGTGGGTGGGCGATGCTTCTTTAACTCTTCGTTCGCACCACACCTCTCCTCCGAGATGCGTTCTCTGGGAGAAAAACTCTGCAGGACGGCCTGCGTAGGGGAACAGAGCGTTTCGAGGGACAGGTTTGCGTTTTCCCCCGACGCTTTCGCTGCACACGGAAAATGCGCCCCTCGTGGGGGCGGCAAAAGAATGTTCGCAGAATAGCCTTCTTTCAGGACGAAAGAGAGGGGTGTTCCCTCCCTCACCCGAGCGCCGGCATGCCGTCCGCCCAGGTCTCGACCGTGGTGCGGATAGCGTCGTCCTGGTAGGACGTGACATACGTAGATCTCGCCGGACGGGTCGTGGCACGTGAGCCGGCACGAGTAGGTTGCCCACCGTGTCACTTGGTGCCCGTGCAGAGAGCGGGCCTGTGTTGGAGAAGGGATCTGCCGGTGCTCGAAAACTATGCAGCCTACCAATGCCCATAGGCATCTTCAACGTCGTCTTGGATCACGCAGCCTCTTCTCCGGGAATTGCATCACGAACACCATACCATCCTCCGAATCGATCGCCAGCGTTCCTTTCAGCTGAGATGTGACCAGCCGTTTGACCAGTTTCAGGCCGAGTGAACTCGCTGAATCACTGTCATAGTTGTGAGGGAGCCCTCTGCCGTCATCCCCGACAATGAGCGTGAGCATGCCGTTATTGTCCCGTGACAGAGCGATACGGATAGTCCCCTCCGATCGGCCGGTGAATGCATACTTGATTGCATTCGTCATCAGTTCGTTGATAATAAGGCTGCAGGGAATAGCCGTATCGAGGTCCAGGGAGAGATCCTCAATCTCTGTGTCAAGCCGAATATGCGTTGTAGTGCTCTCGGAGTAAAGAAGATTGGTAGCAAGGTTTTGGATGTGTTCACGGGCATTGATGCGGGCGAGATTGCTGGACTGATAGAGGCTCTCGTGCACCATTGCCATGGCCATAATCCGGTTTTCGCATTCGCGGAGGTAGTGTATGATTCTCGGATCGCCGATGCACAGGGATTGGAGGTTGAGCAGCCCGGATATGATCTGGAGGTTATTTTTGACGCGATGATGGATCTCCATCAGGAGAACCGACTTCTCATCGATTGACGCCTGCAGACTGCGTTTCATAGTTCTTTCGTTCGGTGATGTCGCGTGCCGCCGCAAAGACGCCGGTGACCTTCCCGTCTTCACTGCGGTAGACGGTTGCATTATAGAGCACCGGGGTCGTATGCCCGTCCCGGTGCCAGATTTCCAGTGGGTAGTCCCGCACCCGCCCCTCCGCAAAGACTTTCTGGTATCCAGCCCTCGCCTCTCCGGGATTGGTGAAGTAGTCGGAAAAGTCGGTCCCGATCAGTTCGTTGCGTGTGTATCCGGTCACCTGCTCAGTGGCGGTATTCACGTCGGTGATTCTTCCGTCGAGACCGATGGTAACGAGCGGGTCAAGATTGGCCTCGATGAGGCTGCGGTTATAGGTATTTGCTGCTTCAAGGGCCTCTTTTGCCCGTTTTTGCTCGGTGATGTCGTTAAAGACCCCTACCGCACCATAGGAGTTGCCATTCTCATCCAACAATGGCACGGCGTTGCCGAGCAGGTATCGTATCGTCCCGTCGTCGAAGACCAGATCGAATTCGGACTGATGTAATGGCTGACCGGTGGCGGCGGCTTTTTGCACGGGCAATTCTTCCGGCGGCACCTCGGTGCCGTCTTTCAGCACATAGTAATGCGCTGGCCGTTCATCGTCGGGTGCTGATTTTGAGAGATTGCTTCCCGGCGGCAGGCGAAACAGATCGTAGGTCCAGCGGCTGCCGAATATGAAGCGGCATTCAGGATCGAGCGTGATAAAGACCGTAGCCGGAACCGCCTCCATGACCGCCTGCAGTTCCGCCGCCCGCCGCCGTTCCCGCTCCTCGCTCTCCCGGAGCGCCTCTTCCGCCCGCTTGCGTTCGGTGATATCCGTGAACATAGCAAATGAGCCGATGACGTTACCGTTTTCATCCCTCTTTGGTGTTGCCGACACCAAAACCCATCGGGCTGTTCCGTTTCTGTGTTTTAAACGGCATTCATACTTGCCACGATGGCCGTCCTGCCGCTGTGCCTGGAGGGCGGTATGGAGTTCCTTGATATCCTCCTCAAAGAGAAACTCCGGCACTGGCCTACCGACCATCTCATCAACGCCGTAGCCCAGCATCGCTGCCATCGTGGGATTGACTCGCAGGGTGACGTGCCGGTCATCCTGCTCCCATATTCCCTCACTGGCGGTCTCGACAATCGTACCGGTAGCTCTCCTCGCTCTTCCGCAGTGCCTCTTCCATTTCTCTCTTTTCTGTTATGTCCAGGAATGTTCCGATTGCTGCCGGTTCGCCGTAGTACGTCATTGTAGTGCCGTAAACCTGCAGAACGATCTTCCTGCCCGATGCTGTGATGCCGCGCACCTCGCACTTGAGCGAATCCTCGTTCTTCTTCCCCTCTCGACGATACTGCTCGTAGAGCGCTGCCAGATCGTCGGGATGCACCCAGGATTCAAAGGATCTTCCGAGCAAGGCGTCCTTATTGGCACCAAGTATCTTCGCACCGCGAGGATTGATGTAGTGTATCACCCCGTTCTGGATGAGATAGGTGCCGACAAGTGACTTTTCGACCGGCTTTTTGAACAGCTCATTCATTGTGGTGCGAATAATGGCAGAGCCGATGATCGTGGCCGCTGCACGCAGGGCATCTATCTCGGTCTGCGTCCATTTCCGCTCGATGGTGCAGTCATCGAACCCTATAAAACCCCACCAGCGCGAGTCAACGAAAATAGGGAGCACAATGAGTGAAAGGGTGCCCTGCGGTTCGAGATGGGCTCGTTCGCATTTTGGGAAATCCCTGATCCGGCCGCAGATCGATTTGCCCGATGAGAGAGTCTCATACCAACGGAACAGATCTCCCTGATAGGGGACGTTCTGCAGTTTGTTTTTCCCTCCTAGGGTGGAAACTCCCGGTTTTGTCCATTCCCAACGGAAACTGGTGCTGGGGAATCCTGTGCGCGGATCGGTGCGGTTCTCAAAGATGTATGCCCTGCTGGCACCGGCAGCCTCACCGAGGTTTTGCAGGACTTCGTCAATGCGGTTGTTCCAGGTATCGTCGCTCAAAAAACGTTCTGCTGCGAAGCTCACCGCACGCAATATCGCATCGCGCCTGTGCAACGCTTCCTGTGCATGTGTTCGCTCGGTGAGATCCCGAACAATCCCAAAGATTACGTCCTCATCGTCCCAGCGCCCGGTGGAAACACGCGTCTCGACCGGCAGTGCCGTACCGTCTCTCTTCATCACCGGGAGCGTACAGAAGTGGCATGTTCCCTGGAGCATATCTTCAAAAATCTGTTTTGCCTCATTCTGCAGATCGGGGGGATGCAGATCGGGGAACGTTAAGGCCTGCAACTCAGCGGGTGTATACCCAAGAGTGCTGGCGGCGGCAGGGTTCGTATAGAGTATCTGTCCCTTTTTGTTGGCAACGAGTATCACGTCATCCAGCCTCTCAAAGAGCGACTGGAGATAATTTTTATATTTGAGGACCGCCTCCTCCGCCGAGATCCGTGCGATGACAGCACCGATCATCGGGGAACAGGCTTCGAGATCTGCCCTTCTATTTAGCGGAACCTCTTCAGCGGTGTACGAGCCGATATTGAAACAGCCGATAACTCTCCCTTTATTCCGAATCGGAATAATTGCAATCGCTTTGAGATCTTCGGATGCTGCGGGTTCGTGAACCAGAGCCGATACACCTGCACCGGTTGTATAGATAGGCCTTCCCTGCAGTACGACCTGTACGTGACCGGAATCCGCCGGATACCACGAAGCACGTTTTCGGAAATCTTCCGATAGATTCACTCCGTGGATGAGATATAGGTTCCCGGAGACAGGATTCCGGAGATAGAGGGCGCCGCAGTTCATGCCGGAGATCGCAAGGGCTGCTTTCACGCAGAGATCTGCTGCCTCTGCGATCGACGACGTTGCTGCGAGAGCGATGCCAAGCTCCCGCTGGATCGCTTTCCGGCGTTTGGCAGATTTTTTTTCGGAGAGATCTCTGAGGGTAATGAGATGCGCATTCATTCCATGGAATGGTATTTCTGTTCTGTGCCCTTCGACCCACCGTTCACTTCCGCGCAGATCGGTGAAGCCGAATCGGAGTTTCCCGGAATCATGGGCCCAGCACGCAGGTTCCGCACATCGAGAGAAGTTTATTCCGACAAGTGCTGCGGGACGGTCCGCTCCGGCGAGGGATGCGGCGGCAGAATTGGCAAAGAGCACTGCTCCGTCTGGATCAACAATGAAAACAGCATCAGGCATCGCATCGGCGATGCGCTGTAGGATTGTCTCCTGGTCGTCGGTGTTGCTCATGGGTATCCCGAAAGAACGATTGTATTCCCAGCCTGCGGAGTCGCCCGGTGCAAGGGTGGAGCTGACCTGGCGATCCGCCATGTGTCCCGGTTACCCTAGGTCACCTCAACCGGGTTGGTGCACGCGATACGCAGCATGATGCTTGGAGACAGACTTCCTGATCGTATCCGATTCAAGTGCTCCCCGGTCAAGCCGGTAAATCACGGCGTTTATCTGTTGCACCTGCTCATGTATCTTTTCTGCGGTTTTCTGATTGCCTGTAACATCTGTCCATCCGAGGAACGCCTGGAGGGGATGGCAGTTATTGTCTCCGAAGATAGCAAACCGTTTCAGATTCTGTTCAAGTTGGTGCAGCGAGGTCTCATGCCGTGCCTGAGAGCATTCTGTGTGATCTTCATGCCTACCTCTCCTGCGACGCTGTCGGGAAGGCTCTCCGATCGGGAAAACGGCCTTTCGTTGCATTTCGGCTGTTCCTCCCGGCAACAGATCTCAACCCTCGCGGCGGCTGGCAGGGAGGTGTTGATCACCCCTCGATTGAGCGTGGAAGTCCATGCACCTGCTGTCATAAGCATACCAGCAAGGTGCGTGCACGCGATATAAAGGCAGGGACGTTTTTCAAAAATTGAAGCAGTGGATATATACGTGACGTGCGGGAATAGCACGGCTCCCGGGTGGTTCAGAGAGTGCAGTCACGGCATACGGAGAGAAGCAGCATCTTCCCGTTCAAGGCGAAGAGGTGTGCATGTACGTCTACCAGGAGTCTGCGTCCTTCTTCTCCGACAAGGATAATTTCACACGTTGCCGCGCCTCTCTCCAGAAGTTCACATGCCATGGCAGTGCAGTCATCCACGCAGTTCTCATCGCAGATATCCAGAAGAGACAGCTCGAGCATCGCCTCGCGTTCGTACCCCAGTTTTTGCAGCGTCGCGTCGTTTACCTCGGTGAACGGTCCGATCACGCCGTCGGAGACTTCGTTTACCAGGATAGCATCGCTGGCGTTGTCGAAGATTGCCCGGTAGCGTCTCTCGCTTTCAAGAAGCGCCTTCTCCATCCGGTGCCGGATGAGTGCTATCTCGATGAGGCTGAAGACCTCGCGCGTCCGGTATGGTTTTGTGAGGTAGCCGTACGGAGCGCTCTGCAGTACCCGCCTGAGCACGTCATCGTCGGAACGGGCGGTGAGGTAGATCACGGGGATGCGAAGGGTGCTGAGGATCTGCTCTGCCACCTCAATGCCGTCCTGGTGCCCGTCGAGCCTGATGTCCATGAGAACAAGGTCCGGATTGATCTGTGGTATGTCCCGGAGCGCATCCTCTCCGCTTCTGAAGATCGCTGGAATCACATATCCGTGATGCCGCAGAGATTCTTCCAGCGACATCGCGACGATCTCTTCATCTTCCACAATGACGATTTTTTTTCCGGGGGTGACGACTGAATTCATAACTGACTCCGTTGAGGCGGTAAGACGTCCTCTGATGCGTGGAGGAAGCAGTCCTTTGCACACGAGCGATACGGACACACGCGGCCCCTTTCTTGTGGCCACCCTTTTTCCCTGTGCTGGTGGTGACCCCTTCGAGAGGTATTTGCTCCGTTTCCCTCTCGAAACGCATCCGCTTCGTACGGCCGCGGAGAAGGTTCGGGCAATGGTCGTATGTATATGCGCATACTTCGGTAATGATTTAAATTGCTTGCTGTTTTCCTGTTTCTTGTTTCGAACGCTGGAACTGTGCACAAGGTATAACTTGGAGGAGAATCACCCCGCGTTCGACCCGCTACTCATTTTCAAAGACATGTTTGAGGATTGCATGGATCTCCTGTTTCCGGTGATGGATATACTCTTCACCTGCTCGTGTCGCACTATATACCTTGGAACGCCCCTCTGTTCGCGTTTCGAGATACTCCTTCTTTTCAAGGTCATACAGATAGGAATAGACCCTGGCCATCGGGATGATCACGTGGAACCGTTCATTGATCCCACGCAGAATATCGTATCCCGATACCGGCCGGGTGAGGTAGGAGAGGATGAGCGGTTCCAGTAACTTTTTAACCACATCTTCAACGACCGTACGATCTGCAACGTCGATACGCGGCGTGTTGCGTGGTTCCGGCCGGAGGGAAACGACCGTTTCGTTGGCTGTCATGATGGTAATGTGAGGTATTCCCCAGACGATTTCAGAAGTCTCCGCGCTCGTCATCGAGCTGGTGTCAAGTGCAAGCAGCACGGATATTGGGACGCCTGCATCCTGCATCTCCAGGATCTGCTGCTTTACTTTCACAATGCTCCGGAAGTCGTCGATCCTGGAGAAATCAAACACACATCTGGTGCCCTGACCCTCGTTTGTACCGTCGCAGATATGATCGATAACCTGCGGCAGTTCGTCGATCGAATCTCGTAACTCAAGGACTGAAATTCGTTTGGCAGCGATATCGGACTGCAGGGCAGATCGCAGTTTCGTATGGTAATACGCATACAGGCAGTGCTCGGATTGCCGTATTCCCTGATGTATATACTGAGAAAAATAGTGATACTTGTCCACGCCGTTCGAATAGAGAAACAGGCTGACTGTTGGAATATGGTGCGATAGCAGAACTATACTCGTTGCTCTGTCGGTCTCTGGCGTGGTGTTGTTCATGGGAGAGTCACCGGTCGAGGTCGCAGGAGTGAATGCAGACCTCAGTTACTGCTGGTCGTTCGCTACATCAACTTTCGTTCCCCAGTATAAAAATATGGTGAATTAATCGTTCATAATTGGCGCAATTGAGAAAATCTCTTTTATGAGTGGAACATTTTTCCTTCGAAACGAAAAGAGGCGAACCGAACTGCGGGAAATTTTTATCGTTGCAGGTCGGCCTTCTACCGTGTCTCCCGTACGGCTCCGGTGTGGACATTGCGGTGCGGGTTCTCCGGTGTGAGAGAGGCATGCCTGTCGGGCGGCATCGTCCGCAGATCTGTACTCCCGTTATGGCGGGTAAGTTGAATTTTTAAATGGGTATATCGCGCGGTCAGGATCTGCTTAACGTCGCTTAACATCAGATGTTCCCGATACTCCATCGGGAAGATTGTTGCTTGGGAGCGGATTCTTTTGAGGGCTTCGCGGTGCTGGCGCCTCGCCGCCCGGGTGTCCCTGGAGACATCTGCGACCTCTGATACCACTGCTGCGATGTCGTTATAGCAGACGGTATAGACCGGCTTTCTATCGACACCGATATTTCCAAAGTCTCTGTGCTGCCGTGATGCTACGATCCCGTAGAAATAGACGCCGGAACGGTTCTTCTTGTTTGGTTTGCTCGCTTCATACGTCGTACTACCGGATTGCGCCATACCTGTCATCATAGCTGTTGACACCTCATGGAGGACGCCTGTCTCTCACGCTGTGTCTTGGCACAAGGTTCATTTCAGGTGCGAAGATACTGCCCTCTTCTGTGCATTTTACCGCCGGACAAAAGAGGCATGCGGGTTTTTTCATTTTTTGTTTCAAATGGTGAAACGTTCTGGCGTTCGCCTTCGTCGGATCGGTGCCGGCCTTTTTTACACGGTGAATTTCTGGTTTTTTATCGTTCCATTGCCGAATCCGCCTCTGGTTTCTTTCTGATATTCCATAAGCCGAATACTTTTGCAGACACGGCAGCATTGCTGCAGGAGGGGGAGGGGCGGTGGCCTAGCTACCCGGCGCCGGTACGCTGGGTGAATTTCGCCGCCTCTTCGCCGATGGTTGCCCGGTGCAGTCTTCGATACGCTACGGACGTCGCGTGACTTCTTCCGGGAGCATAGATATGCCGCAAACTGTGACGGTTCGTCGCGGGTGCTTGTTGCACGAGGTCGGTCGCACCGGTTGGCCTGATTGGGCATCGGACACGGAGACCCGGATAGGGGGCAGAGGATCTTTTGAGGGACGCTGCTTCTCTGACTGCTCCTCCGGGGATGGGCACGATATTCAGGACATCGTACATTTAGTCTCAAAAAATGAAAGATGGGGTTTCCTTAATTTCACTTTCAGTAAATCTTGCTCCATAGGGATCTGCTGATGCACCAGATACTTCAAAGCACCTCGTTCACTGATCGGAAAGTCGGAGTTCTCCCCCTGTCATCCGAACCAGGTGATACATCGGTATCGGATCCCCCGAATTCCGAGGGAAGATGAAACAAACATGAACAAGAGAGCACAAAACCCGGAGAAGGCGCCCATAGTCCGGGTGGAAGGTAATCGGGGGGGCCTCCATGCCCAAACACCTTTACGGGATGTACTACTCCTTTGAAACCTTGAAGTTGGACAAAAACCGTCCACAAACCTGGTTGCACAATGTATAGTGATCATGACCAGCCCCTCAGCCTCGCCTCTCCCTGGAAGTACTGGAGGCAATCCAAAGAGTCTCCGGATGAGCGTGATGAGGGCGTCTGTTGTTTACCAAAGACCCCGGATGAGATCTTCTGGCTCCGAAACCCGGATGACGGAAAAATACTGTACATCAGCCCTGCAGCAACCAGCATCTGGGGTATCGATCCCCGCACCCTTCTCGCAGACCCGCGAGCGCTCACGCAATCGATTCATCCCGAGGACCGGGAGAGTTTCATACGGCATCTTGCTGGCCAAAAATCCGGCAGTTCTTGCCATCTTCGAGTACAGAATCGTCCTCCCGGATACCAGTGTCAGATGGATTCGGGATCGTGTTTTTCCTATCCGGGATGGAGATGAACGGTTTATGCACATGCTCGGAGTGTCGACTGATATCACCGGAGAGATCAGTGCGGAAACTGCCCTGAAGAACGAGCTTGAGCGAAAAGCAGATTTTCTCTCGATTGCATCGCACGAGCTGAAAACACCCCTTCAACCAATCGTGGGGTACCTCTATCTCATGCTCGAGAACCCGCATGATTTTGGACTGACTGCAGAGGGTACGCTGTTTTTGGAGGAGATTCAAAAATCCATAACCCGGGTGAATGAGGTCGTAAACCGGATTCTCGCGGTGAGCCTTACCGACATCGAACAGGAGATCGTGCAGCCGCATTGGGAGATCGTAGCACTTGAAGACCTCGTCGGCCATGTCATTCGGGCCTGCAACACCGGAGACGAGACGACGTATGCTCTTGATCTCCCTCCCGATCAGACGATCGAGACCGATTGGGACTACCTCTACGAAACGTTGTACGAAATCTGCGTCAATGCGGTGAAGCATTCCGATCCTCCGCATCGCATTGTCATTGGGTATACCGAGGACACCGAGTCTCATCTCCTCTCAATATCCGATAATGGCCCCGGCATGGACGAGACTACCCGCAGAAATCTATTTCGTCCGTTCTATATCGGTGACAAGGATAAACTCTCCCGGACGTGCGGACGTCTCGGGCTCGGGCTCACCATCGCAAAAAAGAATGTCGAGATACTGGGGGGGACCATTTTGGTTGCCAGCACCCCGGGTCAGGGGAGTACGTTCACCCTCCGGCTCCCGAAACAGCATACGTGAGCCGGGAGGAGGTGTCTCTGAGGGGTTCCCTCCTTACGAGGCGGCGTGGGAAGAGGATTCGTCTTCTTCTCTCCCTGCCCCGGAGTTCCTCTGATCCTTCTCATGAATGAGGCTGATAACCTTCATCGCAGCATAGACTCCTTTGACCTGAAGATCACTCCTCCGCCGTAATACTGCTTTAATCGCCTGAACCGTTTCGCTATCCCCGGTCTTCTCGAGAGATGTAATTGCCCCTTCCTGGATCTCCCGGTCCGTGTCGAAGAGTGCCTCGATGAGCGCGCCCGTCGCTGGCTTTCCAAGTGCAACAACGTCATCCCACTGCTTGTCCACTATCAACACCGTTGCATATTCTTCCGGGAGACGTGGTTGCCACCCGCTCTGTTCAAGTGTCGAAAGCACCTCCCTGCGGACGGAAAAACTGCCGGAGCGAAGGAGAGGGACAAGTTGAGACATGGCCTTTTCCTCCCCGAGGAGCGTCTTCAAGGCACCGATAGCGTTACGCCGGATGACCTGCTCCTCGTCTTTCAGAAAAACCGATGCGTGCGAGCCCCAATAGTCGGCCCGCTTCATCAAGGACGATCGTGCGGCAGATTTCACGTCTGCGTGCGTATCCTCCAGTGCAGAGAGCAGTGCGCGTATCGCTTCATCGTCTTCGAACTCACCGAGGGTTTTGACGGCAAGAGAACGGCTTCCGGGGTCCGGACTTTTCGTGAGCTCGCAGAGCGGGCGAACGGCCCCCCTCGGTTTCAGAACCGCAATTGATTCAGCAGCCCGCCGTTTTACTTCAAATACCGGATCATCGAGTGCAACGACCAGAGAACTGAAAACACGGTGATCGCCCAGCATTCCGAGAGATAGCGCTGCACGCCACCGGACTTCTGCGTCCGGATCGCCCAGTGCGTTCATGAGCGGCTGAATGCCCCGGAGGTCCCCGAGTCTGCCCAGCGCTTCGGCAGCCTTGTGCCGCAGCGAGGGATCTGCATGAAGATCGGCCAGCGCACCGATGAAATACTGCAGGTCCGGCACGTTGTCGTCTGTTGTGGGAGATGCCTCCTTGACTTCGGACAGCATCTCTGTCCTGGTTTTCTCACCTGATAGGGCTTTTTCCTGTTCGGCGACTCCTGGCTCTCTCGGGATCCGGCTGCGTAGATCCTTCGGCACCAGTGCCGGTTTTGCGTTCTGCGGCTTCGGAGATGAGTTGCTGATAAGGCCGAGGCGCCGTATCTCCTTCCAGTTCTCCTTTGCAATAAGATACGCCAATTGTTCTTTGGCGTCTGCGGGTTTCCAGCCGATTGCGTCGAGTGCTCGAGCTGCCGCCAGTCTCACCTCCGTATCCGGGTCATCAAGCAGCGTCGTGAGTGGCCGGGCCGCTGCGACTGCATTGCATATGCCGAGCAGACGAGCTGCTTCTTTTCGTATTCCGACATCCGGGTCTTGTAGCGCCTGAATAAGGAGATCCATTGCTTCGGTTCCCGGATATGACCCAAGTGCCTGTACTGTCTCCATGCGAACGGTGAGATTGGGATCATGGAAGAAGGAGAGCAGAGCCGGCAGCACTCGCGTATCTCCGATGCTGCCCATAGCCTGTATTGCGCCGAGACGAACCTCATAGTTCCCGTCACCGGCTGCGGCGATGATGGTCGCAACGGCGCGTTTCGATCCGATCTTCCCGAGTGCAATAACCGAATATTTGCAGAGGTCGGTGTTTCCGGTTGTAAATGCCCGGATAAGGGGATCCACTGCTGTTGAATCTTTCATTTCTCCGAGGGCTATCGCAGCAGAGCTTGAAACGCGTTTGTCTGCATCCTCGAGTGCTGCGATGAGAGGCCCGACTGCCCGTTTGTCACGGCTACCGCCGAGTATCGAAGCTGCTCTCCACCTGATATCCGGGTCGGGGTTTTTCAGCAACGCGATGAGGGGTTCGGTTGCCAGGTGACCGAGTATCTTGAGCGCCTCTGCTATGTTCGTCCTCTCTGCAGCCTGCCGTTCCTGTAACTCACGGGTGAGAGGGCCGATGCCGTGCCGCTTGAGCCGTACCAGGCCTATCCAATCGTCTTTCGCGCTTAGGAACAGGATCTGCCGGTACAGACTCTTCGGCTCCCACCCTAACCGTTCGAGTGCTCCTGCCGCTACTTTTCGGGTATCAGAAAGGTGCTTTCGAGCCCGTGAATAAGAGCCCGTATCGATCCGACATCCCCTATCTCCGCCAGGGCGGCAGCGGCTTCGTAACTGACGGCTTCTACCGGATCGTCAAGAGCCCGCTCGAGGTGCACAACCGCATGCGGGCTTCTTGTTTCACCGAGAATTTTTGCGGCACGCATCCTGACGTCAAAGTACTCGTCGTTCAGCGCCCAGACGAGGACGTCAATGAGGTGCCTGCGATGCCGCGACACTTCCTTCCAGTCTCTTCGGGCAAACGCAAAAACGCCTATTTCTCTGGTATCATTAGGTTTCCACCCGCAAGTTTCCAGGGACTCGGCTGCTTTTGACCTGATGCCGGGATGCGGATCAAGCAGTTTCTCCTGCAATGCTGCACTTGCATGCTGATCCCCGACATTTCCAAGCGCCCAAATCGTTGCAATCCGTATGTCGTGGTCGGCGTCCGGGAGACACCGAATGATATGCGCCGTCGCACGCGGGTCGCGGATCTTTCCAAGTGCCCAGATCACCTGGAGCCGCATTGTTCCGTCAGGATCTTGTAGGAGAGGGATGAGTGCGTCTGTTGCCCGAGAATCTCCGATCGAACCGAGTGCCTCTGCAGCTTTCCACCGGACATCCGGATCGGAATCGGACAATGCCTGCATGAGGGGTTCGACTGCCTTCTGGTCGCGTAACTCTCCAAGGCCTCCCGCTGCCATCCACCGGAGATCCTTATCCTCGCTCCCGAGTGCCGTCAGCAGATTTCTGATGTCCCTCTTTGCAACCAGGCGGTTGATGTCGGTGGTGCCGAAATGGAATGGTTTCATGCTGCATCTCTCATGGAGAACACTATCCGGACGTCCCTGTAGTCCTTTCTGACCGGCATAATCCCATCAGTCCGCTGTACTGTGCGATGATCTCTTTCAACCGTGCCGGTTCGACGGGTTTAATGACAACTCCGGCAATGCTATCCGCGTAAGGTGCAAGTTCTTCATCATTTAGTTTCCATGCCGAGAGGATCACGACCGGGACATTCAGTGCTCCGGGAAGTTTCCTCCGTTCGTCCAGAAATTGCAACCCGTTCATCGGGGACATCATGAGGTCAAGGAGTATCAGTGCAGGAGGATCGCTTTCTAGTATGTCGAGGCCAATTCTCGGATCGTTCACCGTCACAGGGGAGTATCCAAATGATTTTATCAGCAGGTTGAGGATCCGAAGGTTTTTTTCGTCGTCATCGATGACCAGTACTTTCTTTGTCATACCTAGTGTCCTGTCTTTTTGATCCGTTCCCGGAACGAATGCTGCAGCTCTGGAAGAGAAACGGGTTCCGACAGTAAAGTATTTTCAAGGGTGATGTTTAAAGGTTTCTTATTCGCAGCGAAGAGGCACAATTTTCAATTTCCGTACACGGTGCATCTTCTCACTCCCGAATCTTCCTGCAGACGGATCCGGAGAGTCTTTATGAGGCATTCTGCCGGCTCTGCGCTCTTCCTCAACACTGGGCGCTGCCGGGGATCGAGGAGGCCAATTGTATCGGGAGGGAGTTTTCCCCTCCCCCCCGTCACCCCGCGAAGGCTCTCGCACCGGTTCACTCTTCGAAGATGCCGCAGAGCAGATCCTGAAGGTGTACGGGAATTAACCCCCGTCCGGGAAGACCGATCTGTACGAAAGAATGTGTCTTCGACTCTCTTCCGATGATCACTGTTCCTTGCTCCGAATCGGTCTGTAGGATCCCTGTGGGATGAGGATCTCAAAACGGGCGCCTTTTCCCGGAGTACCTGTTTCACGGATAGAGAGATTGGTGATGGAAAGGATCTCCCTGGTCAGAAAGAGGCCGTAACCTGTGTTTTTGTAATGCTCTCTTTTGAAGATCGCCTCTTTGAGCTGTTCGGGAATCCCCTGACCGTCGTCTTCGCAGAGGAGCACCATGTCGCGACCTCTGTCCTGTGTTGAAAACGTGATCCGTGTTGTTTGTTCTCCGTGAACGACCGCATTCGTTGCAAGGTTATAGATCACTCTTTCGAGGAGAGCGTCGGCATAGACCTCTATAGGATCGGCCGTCACGGTAATTGTTACTCCCTTCGGCGTGACGGTTGCGGTTCCTCTGGCAATCGTATCCCGAAGATCCTGCCAGACCGGCTCTTTAATCCTGATGCTCTGGTAATCCCGCGAAAACTCCACCTGCTCCCATAAAGTATGGGTGAGAACGTCGATCTCACCGATATATTCCGTCAGTGGTTGTGTCGCGGGAACTGTCTGTTTGGCCACCTCGATATACCCCAGCAGAGCTTGAATTGTGTTCAACAGGTCGTGCTGCGTAATTTTGCTGATGAGCGTGAGTTTGGTATTGGCCAGGGTGAGAGACTCGTTTGCCTGTTGCAGCTGAATCCTCGTCTCGTGGAACTGTGTTACGTCGCGTATCGATTCGATGGCCCCCACTACCTCGCCCTGGTTGTTGCGAAGGGGGGTCGCGATGATCCAGAGCACAGTCCTTCTCCCGTGAAGGTCTCGGACTTCGACATCGCCGGAGAGTACTCCGTCGATGTTACGGATGTTCGGATACGTCTCCCTGAGCAGTTCCGGGTCGTCATCAATTACGATATCGAGCAGGATCGGGCGGCGTTTTCCGAAGAGGCGGTAGGCAGACTCGTAATTTCCCTTGCCGATGACCTCTTCGCCCTTGGTGCCGGTCAGTTCCTCCATCGCCCGGTTCCATATAACGATCCGGCCGGCCAGATCCCTCACGATTGTTGCATCGGGAAGAAAATCTATGATATTGATGAGTTTTTTCTCGGATTCCGCCAATGCCTCTTTTGTGCGCTGCTGGCTGGCCGAGAGATAGGTGATAACACTGGCTACGAGTATGAAGAGAATGAACCGCACGGCTGCCCCGAGGATGGTTTCCGCATCCTGCGTGAACAAGAAAACCATGACGACATAGAGGCATGCGAGCACAACCGAGAACACAAAACCTCTTTGGGCATAAAAAAAGCATGCGAGGAGGATCGGGAAATAAAAAAGATTCTGATATATGATGTAGATGCCGACTCAAGCGAGTAAATACTGATGGCAATGGCAAGGGCAGGTACTCGCTACGACCAGAACGAGTGGAACACTGGTCGGAGCCCCTGAATCGGAGATGGCGATGTTTATTCATGATTTTGATTACGTATCGCTGATTTTGGTTCAAACACCGTACCGTTCCGCCGCCCCGCCCATATCGTATGACCGTAATAAGGGGGCTGAACCGGCACCACTCTCACGAGCCCGGTGATTTCACCGGTTTGGCTGCCAGTACGTCTCTTCCGTGATCGAGTGTGTCGATGGGGCACTAACACAACGATTAGAATGTAATTGCTGATTGGATAATTTAAACTTTCTTGATGATGAAGCTCTGGGAATTTCCGGATTCTCGATAACGTCGATCACTCCATGATTTTTATTGGCATTGCTGCACAGGGCAAGTTCCTTTTAGAGGTGGATGTATCGGATGCAATACCTAGTTGTATCACCTGGATGCACCCCATGCATTTCAGGATTAGCGGGCGATGTGCATCGGTTACTCGCCGTGCCGAAATCCTACCTCTAAAACCTTCGTTAAAACCGGGAAAGAATCCTTAACTAGCCCCTTTCAGGACGGAGAGAGGGGGTGTCCCTCTCACCCGAGCGCCGGCATGCCGTCCGCCCAGGTCTCGACCGTGGTGCGGATAGCGTTGTCCTCGTAGGCCGTGATCCGGACTGCATCACGGCTGAACGTGACGTAGTAGATCTCGCCGGACGGGTCGTGGCACTTCAGCTGGCACGAGTAGGAATCGTGCTCCGCATCGCGGACGGCCTCGCCACCCATCGCGGTCGCGAGCGCCGCATTGCCCATCAGGTTGGTGGCGACGGTCCCGAACGCGGCGACCGTCGGTGCCCGTGCGGAGATAGCCCCGACACGCTTGCCATCGTCGTCCTCGAAGTTCACCTTCGCGGTGTAGGACTCGCGGTTCAGCGTCACGCCGTCATAGGTGACGCCGCCCTCGATGTAGTCCACGCACCCGAAGGGGTTGTCGGCCAGCACGCTCGCGACGATAGCGTCGAAGGTGCTGATGTCGGCGATCGGGATGGAAAGTTCCCGGACCGCCGTTCTGGTGTTGCTCTTCTCGATAAAGTCCGCCATTGGCAGTGCTCCTGCCTGTCGGGTCCCGGGATGACAGACAATCATTAGGTATTACTTACAGTAATATTAATGTGACTTTATCACCTATCCTTTCTCCAATGGAGGAATGATGCGATGCCGGAGGAGAAGACCACCCGGGAGCTCGTCTACGAGACCAACCGGGACGTGAAGTGGATCTGCAGGACGCTTGCGGAGATGAAGGAGCAGGCCGGTGATCACGAGAATCGTCTGCGAGCGATCGAGGGCTGGCGGCAGACGAAGATCGGCGAGGAACAGCGGATGCAGCGGATCAGCGCCGGCGCCGGCGGGCTCGTCGGCGGGGTCGTAGCGGTCATGGTGCGGGTGCTCGGCGGGTGGTAGGAAGCAATCGCTTCGTGCAGGATGTTGCCGACGGCAGAGCGGGGCAGTTCTGCCACAAAAAAGTCAGTAAGATATACTACCAGAATCTCGAGGGTCTTTTTGTGCCGCTGCAGAAACATCCTGAGGTCTTCGTCCTGCGATGGCTGCGGCTTCTCTTCCTTTGCCTGACTTCACGAGAGCCTCCAGACTCCGGTTGAGAAAAGCCTGGTTCCTGCGCAGAACAACGACGAGCACGAGCATACGACAGGATAACATCCGGGTCGCGTTCGTCCCGGGGAGAAATAACCACCAAAGGCGTCGCCATCATGACCGGCGATACATTCCAACGTGGGTTCTGCAATCAGGCAACGTTCCGCTGCGCTCTTCACGCTACCCGCTCCAGCCCAAGGGCACCGAGGTATGCCATGGTCTGGAGAATATCCTTGTTTTCCGGTGTCAGCATCTCGTCTGGGTTCCTGAACGCGAAACCAAGGACCCCGAATGTAACATTGTATGCTCTCATCGGAACGTAATGTCCTGCGCCGGCTGGAAGCGTTTCGGTGCCCCTGCCCGCCGCCTGGCCGTTCTCGAACGCCCATTGGGCGATCGTCGTCTCTTTGGGTGTGAGAGGAAAGTCGGGGTCGCCGACGCTCACAAAAAGCCCCCCGACCCTCGGCATGAAGATAGCACAGGTACTCTCGCCGAACTGCTTCATATGGCGATAGAGGGTATCGAGAAGCTCCTGCCGATGCCCGACGTTCGCCAGGTCGCGGGAGAGGACGGCAACGGCCTCGACCTCCGCCTCGCTCCTCCGTATCTGCGGGAGCAGGTTGCGGAGCCTCGTAGCGAGACTGCTGATGATGAACGCAATGACCACATACCCCACGAATGAGATGAAATATTCCCAGTCAGCGATGGTAAACGTGTAATAGGGTGTCACAAAAGCAAAGTCGAAGACCAGGATGCTTGCAATCGCAGTGAGTATTGCAGTCCCTCGACGGAAGAGGAGCGCTGCCGCCACCACCGGAATCGAGCTGAATGATGAGCAGGTTCGACGGGCTGATGAAACGCTGCAGGAAGTAATTCGTTATCGTCACCAGCGCGATGAGTACTGCGCTGACGGTGAAATCCAGGCTCATAAGTCGCGGCAGCTGCCGGTGAAGGGGAATAGGCACTGCTGCTTTCGGTTCATAGAGGAAGATGTCGATCCCCTTCGACCGGACCATGATCCGGTACACGGGAGAGTAGAAGATATCCAGTCCCCGGGGTTTGCCGAGCATGATCATGGAAACATTGTGCTGCCGGGCGTACCTGAGCAGTTCTCCCGCCACATTCTCTCCGCGGTAACGCACGATCCGCCCCCCGAGACTTCGCGCTGTCTCCATCGCATCGTTGAGCCACTGCCGCTCCCGATCCGTGAGACTCTGTTCTTCCCCGGTTCCGATAGAGATCACGATCCAGTCCGCACCGAACCTATCCGCAAGACGGTACGCCGCACGGACCATCTGCTCCGCCGCAGGACCCGGGCGTATCCCCACGAGGAGACGCTCTCCGGCCGGCCACGGGCCCGGAATGGCCCTGGCTCGCATCTCTGTGATCATCTGCCTATCGGTGATCTGCGCCACGTACCGGAGAGCAATCTGCCGGAGCGCCAGCAGATTTTCCGTGCTGAAGAATCTCCGGACGGCCTGCTCGGCCATGTCCTGCACGTAGACCTTTCCGGCACGGAGGCGGACACGAAGTTCCTCGGGAGGAATGTCTATCAGGCGAATCTCGTCGGCGTCGTAGAGGAACGTATCCGGCACCGTCTCTGTGACATGTATCCCCGTGATCTGGGCGACGATGTCGTTCTGGCTCTCGATGTGCTGGATGTTGACGGTGGTGTAGACCGATATTCCCGCGTGGAGGATCTCTTCGATGTCCTGGTAGCGCTTGGCGTGGCGGCTTCCCGGTGCATCGGTATGTGCAAGTTCGTCGACGAGGACGACCTCCGGGCGGCGCCGGATGACCGCGTCGAGATCGAGCTCCCACAGCGTCAGGCCCTGATACTCAACGGCGATCGCGGGGACGGACTCGAGCCGTGCTGCGAGAACGTCCGTCTCAACCCTCCCGTGCGTCTCCACATACCCGATCACAATGTCGAGCCCGTCCCTCCGGTGCGAAAGCGCATCCTGGAGCATCGCGTAGGTCTTCCCGACACCGGCGGCATAGCCCAGATAGACCGTCAGACGTCCCTCTTCTGCTTTCTGTTCCGCACGCTTTGCTACGGCGAGCAGGTCCTCGGGCAGGGGGCGGCCCTCTTCGGCATCTCTCTCCGGTGTCGTCATCCTCCTCCATCCAGATCGTCCAGTGCACGGTTGAGCGAGAGGACGTTGACGTACTGCCCCGTGAACGGAACCGGGAGGGCTTCCGCCCGGGCGAGGACGAGTGTGCGGACCTCGCTCTCCGGAAGGTTGCGAGCCCTGGCAACGGCGGGGACTTGCAGCAGCGCGGCATCAAGGCTGATAGCGGGGTCAAGCCCGCTCCCGGACGCCATGACCAGATCCGATGGTATGGAGCCGTTCACTCCGGCATCCCGGAGAAGGCTCACCCGCTCTGCGATCTGCTCCTGGAGCAGAGGACTTATCGGCGCCAGGTTGGATCCGCCGGAGAACGAGGCATTGTACACGCTGATCGGTGTCGCCGAGGGGCGGCTCTGGAAGTACAGCGGTGCGCTGAAGTTCTGGCCGATCAGGCTCGAGCCGATCACCCGCCCCTGATCGCCGACGACCAGGCTCCCGTGCGCCTGATACGGGAATGCCGTCCCGGCGACGATCGTTACCGCAAGGGGATAGACAAATCCCGTGATTACGAAGAGGAAGAGGAAGAGGAACAGACCGGTTTTCACCGCACGGCGTATAGTTGTCACGAATAAGCACCTTTTCAGATATGCAGGATTCCGGCGAGCACGAGGTCAATCGCTTTGATGCCGAGAAACGGGGCGACGAGGCCGCCGATACCGAAGAGGATCAGATTGTAGGCGAAGAGCCTTGATGCCGGCATCGGTTTGAACTTCACGCCCGCGAGCGCGATCGGGATCAGGAGCGGGATGATCAGAGCATTGAAGATGACCGCGGAGAGGATGGCGGACTGTGGGGTCGCGAGGTCCATGACGTTCAGCACCACGAGCTCTGGGTAGATCCCGACCAGGGCGGCCGGTATGATGGCGAAATACTTGGCGATATCGTTCGCGATGGAGAACGTGGTGAGGGCCCCGCGGGTCATCAGGATCTGTTTGCCGATTTCGACGATATCCAGCAGTTTTGTGGGATTGCTGTCCAGATCGATGATGTTGGCCGCCTCCCGCGCCGGCTGCGTCCCGTTGTTCATGGCCACCGCCACGTCGGCCTGGGCGAGGGCAGGTGCATCGTTGGTCCCATCGCCCGTCATGGCTACCATGGAGCCCTCGTCCTGAGTTTCGCGGATCATCCGCAGTTTATCGTCCGGCTTCGCTTCGGCAAGGTAATCGTCCACGCCCGCTTCGGCCGCGATCGCAGCCGCGGTGAGCGGGTTGTCGCCCGTGATCATGACCGTCCGGATTCCTATCCGGCGAAGGTCGGCGAACCGTTCCCTGATGCCGGTCTTCAGGATGTCCTTGAGGAAGATCACGCCGAGGATCGTCTCGTTCCTGGCCACCACCAGGGGGGTGCCTCCTGCCGACGCGATCCCGTTTACTTTTGCCATAAGATCGGGAGGAATGGGCTCTCCACGCTCCTCGACCATCTTCGTAATCGCGTCGGTGGCTCCTTTCAGGTATAAAGTCCCCCTGCACTCGGCGCCGCTTACCCGGGTGGCGGCCGAGAACGGAATGAACGTGGTCTCCCCGGGGCAAGCAGGAATGGTACCGGTCTTCTCCCTGACAAGGGCAAGGATGCTCCGGCCCTCCGGGGTCTCGTCGGCATAGGAGGAGAGAAGGGAAGCCTGCATCAACGCATCGCGGGACTGCCCCTCCACCGGGATGAATTCTGCCGCCTGTCGGTTTCCGAGGGTGATCGTCCCGGTCTTGTCGAGGAGCAGGACATTGACGTCGCCCGCCGCCTCGATCGCACGGCCTGATAGTGCGATGATGTTCCGCTGGAAGAGGCGGTCCATGCCGGCGATCCCGATCGCCGGGAGAAGGGCGGCGATGGTCGTGGGAGCCAGGCAGACGAAGAGTGCGACCAGTACCGTGAGGGTGGCGGGGGCGCCCGAACCGGTGAACGAAGCGCTGTAGGCAGATACCGGGTAGAGGTTGCCGACAACCGCCAGGAAGACGGCGGTCAATGCCAGCAGCAGGATCTCGAGTGCAACCTCGTTGGGTGTCTTGCGCCGTTCGGCACCCTCGACCATGGCGATCATGCGGTCGAGGAAGGTCTCCCCGGGCTTTGTGGTGACCCGGACGATGATCTCGTTCGCGAGCACCGTAGTGCCCCCCGTCACGCCGCTACGGTCTCCCCCAGCCTCGCGCACCACCGGTGCGGACTCTCCGGTGATAGCGGCTTCGTTGACCAGAGCGGCTCCCTTCACCACCTCCCCATCCCCGGGGATGATCTCGTTCGCCCTCACGAGGACGAGGTCGTCCGCGCCGGAGGTCGGCGGAAGAGACCTCTTCGATCGGCGCATCGAATGCCTCTTTCGCGAGGCGGTGCGCGGGCACACTGGTGCGGGACTGCCGGAGCGACGCCGCCCGTGCCTTCCCCCGCCCTTCGGAGAGAGACTCGGCGAAGTTGGCGAAGAGCACCGTCAGCCAGAGCCAGAGAGAGACGAGCCCGGTGAATATCGTCTCTTCGGGGACTGCAGCGGCGAGGCCGGCGAAGAAGCTCGCCGTCGTAACGATCCCGCCGATCTCCACCGCCAGCATGACCGGGTTGTCTACCTGTTTGCGGAGGTCCAGTTTGCGCACGGTGCCGATGAGCGCTTCGCGGATGAGCTCGGGTTCGAGAGCGCCGAACCGGGGATACCGTTTCCGGGTCATCGGGCTACCCTCCTCCGAACAGGAGCAGGTGATCGGCAATCGGCCCCATGGCGAAGAGCGGGAAGAAGGTGAGCGCCCCGACGATCAGGATCACGAGGATCGTCCAGACGGTGAACGTCCCGGAGGCGGTTGGCAGCGTTCCGGGTCCCGGTGGAGCGGCCTTCTTTTCGGCCATCGATCCGGCTAGGGCAAGCATTGCGACCGCCGGAACGAACCGCCCGATGGCCATCGCCGCGGCGCCGGCGAGTGCGTAGAAGATATCGGATGCGTCGAACCCGGCAAATGCACTCCCGTTGTTGTTGGACATGGAGGCAAAGGTGTAGATGAGTTCGGAGAGGCCGTGCGGGCCCGGGTTGTGCATCGCTGCGGTCACGCCCGGCAGGAGCAGGGCGACTCCCGTGAGGACGAGGACGAGCACGCCCGGCACCAGGACCGTGAGAACGGCCATGCGCATCTCCCGAACCTCGATCTTCTTGCCGAGGGTACTCGGGAGTCCTCCCGATCATCAGGCCGGCGATGAAGACGGCGACCACGATAAAGCCGATGAACGTATAGAATCCCGATCCTACCCCGCCGAAGGCGACCTCGCCGAGCAGGATCAGGAACATCGGTATCATGCCGGCGATCGGCATGAAGGAGTCGAACAGGGCGTTGACCGCTCCGCAGGACGTCGCGGTGGTGGAGGCGGCGAAGAGGGCGGTGCCGCCGAGTCCGAACCGCACCTCTTTGCCTTCCATGGAGATTCCGGTCACGCCGTACTGCCCCATGAGCGGGTTGCCGCCCAATTCTGCGGTATAGAGCACACCGAGGGCGGAGAGGTATATCACCAGCATAACGGCGTAGATCGCCCATCCCTGCCGCATCGACCCGGCCATCCGCCCGAAGACGAAGGGTAGGGCGGTCGGGATCAGCAGGATCAGAAAGATCTCCACGAGGTTGGTGAACGGTGTCGGGTTCTCGTAGGGATGGGCGGAGTTGGCGTTGAAGAATCCGCCCCCGTTCGTGCCGAACTCCTTGATGGCCTCTTGAGAGGCGACGGGCCCCATGGCGATCGTCTGCGGTCCGGCAGGGCCGTACCCCACGGCGTGCACGTAGGGGTCGAAGTTCTGGACGACTCCCTGCGAGACGAGCAGGAGGGCGATGATAAATGCAACCGGGAGGAGGATGTAGAGGACGCACCGCGTCATGTCCACCCAGAAGTTGCCGATCCGGTCGGTCGACCGGCGGGTGATCCCCCGCATCACCGCGACGGCGATGCAGATGCCGGTGGCGGCAGAGAGGAAGTTCTGAACCGCGAAACCTGCCATCTGGGTCAGGTAACTCGCGGAGACCTCTCCCGCATAGATCTGGTAATTGGTGTTGGTGACGAAACTGACCGCTGCGTGGATTGCCGTGCGAAGGTCGAATGCGCTGAAGCCTTCCGGGTTCAGCGGCAGGTAACCCTGCAACAGGAGGAGCGAGAAGAGAACAAAGAAACCGATGCCGTTGAAGATGAGCATGTCCCATACGTACCCCTTCCACCCTTCCTCCGTATCTGCCGATGTGCCGATGAAATGATAGAGCCGGGTCTCAATCATTCCGAGGAAGCCGCGGGAGTAGCCCCCGGAGAAGACATGGGTCATGAACCTGCTGAAGAACACTCCCGCGACGGTTACGGCTGCGAGGAACCCGAGGAAGAGGAAACCGTCGAGAAGCGGTTCTGGTTGTGCCATAGCGGATCATCTGGTTTGTATAAACTGGGAAAGATAATTCCTATCATTATAAAATTAACGTCCCTGCGGAGTAGTCTTTACCATGCTATACGGGTCCGTCGTCCCGGGCGAGGGGGGAAGCATGGTGGAATACCAAACGGACGCCGGTGGCGATCGGGGAGGTAGTGCAGCAATCCGCACGCCGTCATAGCAGCCTCCTTCGATCTCTTCGGCAGATATCTCGTCGTCCGCCTTTTCTTCTCGTACAGGGCGTCGGGGGCGCCCGGGGGTATATCAGATTTATATCGGAGAGGGTGCCACGCTGTATACATGAAGCGCATCGAACACCTGGCGTCCATCGCCGGTGACATCGGCGCGATATTCCGGTGGCTCGGCATCCTCGCCCTTGCACCCTTCATCGTTATCGTCATCTTCGGGGAATGGCAGATGATCATCCCCATGGCTCCGGTACCGATACTCTTTTTCATTCTCGGTTATCTGCTGCAGAGGATCCGTCCGAACGAACGTCACCCAAAGTTCAGTGTCGCACTGGTCGGCGTGGCGCTCACCTGGCTCCTTGCAGCGCTCATCGGGGCGATTCCGTTTCTGCTCGGTGCACAGATGTCCATTACGGACAGCATTTTCGAGTCAATGTCGGGATGGACAACCAGCGGTTTTTCCGTTGTTCCGGTCATCGACAACCTTCCCCAGACACTTATCTTCTGGCGCTCGTATACCCAGTGGATAGGGGGAATCGGCATCATTGCATTCGGAGTCGCGATGTACAACCGGTCTGCCATTGCACTCTCGCGCCTCTACCATTCGGAAGGCAGACCAGAGGAGTTTATGCCCAGCGTGACCGGCACCGCACGGCGCGTATGGATCGTCTATCTGGCACTCACGGTCGCATTCACCGTCTTGATCCTGTTCTCCGGGATTCCGCTCTGGGATTCTCTCAATCTTGTGATGGTTGCGATATCGACCGGTGGGTTCTCCAACCACGACGGCGGAGTGCTTTTCTACCAGAATCCAATGCTGGAGGGAATGCTCATACCGGTCATGATCGCCGGCTCTCTGCCGATTCAGGTCAGCATCCTGCTTTATTACGGTAAATTCCAGCCGTTCATCAGGAGCCGGATCCTCCACTTCATCACGGCCGCAACTCTGACGGTTTCCGCCCTCGTCGTCTTCAACCTGCAGTGGAACAACGGGATGCCGCTATTACAGGCGATCCGTGAAGGAGTCTTCTGCGTCGTCTCGGGCTTTACCACCACCGGATTCCAGAACTCCGATATACTCCTCTGGACACCGGTCGCAGTCGTCCTGCTCACGATCCTGATGTTCGTCGGAACGTCGCTCGGGAGCACCGGCGGCGGCATCAAGGTAAACCGGGTGCTCCTCACCTACAGCGCACTGGTCTGGTGGTTCAAGCGGCTCTTCGTCAGCAGGAACGTAAAAATTCCATTCCGCTACGAAGGGGTGACGTATCCGGAATCGATCTCGGAGGTCGAGATCGCAAAGAACATGCTGATCATCTTTCTGTACTTCTCCACCTTCGTCGCGGCGACGGTATTTGCACTCCAGGTCACGGCGACAACCTTTACCGTCTACGAAGTTCTCTTCGAGGTAGTGTCGGCGCTCAGCAATGTCGGCTTGAGTGTCGGGTACCTGACGCCGGGCTCGCCGTTGCCCATCAAGTGGCTTTTCATCTTCCTGATGTGGATCGGGAGATTGGAGTTTGTAGCAGTGATTGCGCTGTTCATCGGCCTCGTGAAGGGGTTCGATGCCTTCGAGGTGAAGTGACGGCGTCGATACCCCCAGGTCTCCTTTTCGTGCTCGGCAGGTACCGCAACAAAACAACCGAGCAGGAGAACTTTCATTCTTGCGCGCGGCTCATCTTCCGATCTCAATCTCTCGCCGCTCCGGGAACGGCGTGCGGATTTTGCGAACTACGCATGCCGGTTACTGTGCGGGAGGCGAAACGGTTCCTCAACGAATATTTCGTTCCGGCGTCAACTGTCGGTATCCTGCCGCTCTGCGAGAGTTTATTTCCAAAATCGATCACTATAACAACCAGTGTCGAAAAATATTGAGCAAATATGAGCCGGTTCTCGGAGATCGCGGCTATCGCCCCGGATCTCGGTCGGATCTTCCTGTTCATGGGCGTGGTATCCTGCCTCCCCCTGCTCGTCGGCCTCATGTACGCCGAGTACGAGATCCTGCTCGCGATGGCGTCGGCTCCGGCGGTCTTTGTCCTGCCGGCCTGATCCTCGTCCGGGTTCCGGGAGACGAACGGGAGCCGCCGCTCTCGATCGCTCTCGGCTCGGTCGCCCTGATCTGGCTCGTCGCCTCGCTCATCGGTGCTCTGCCGTTCACCCTCGGGATCGGGATGCCGTATACCGACGCCGTCTTCGAGGCGATGTCCGGCTGGACGTCGACGGGCCTGACCCTGATCCCCGACGTCGATGCCGTGCCGATGACCTTGCTCTTCTGGCGGTCGCTCACCCAGTGGATGGGCGGGATCGGGATCGTGGCGTTCACCGTGGCGCTCGCGTCCCGGTCGAGCCTGACGAGTTTCCGGCTCTACCGTTCGGAAGGCCGGAGCGAGACGCTGATGCCGAGCGTGGTCGCGACGGCCGTGCAGATGTGGCGGATCTACCTCCTCCTCACCCTGGCCGGGGTCGGCCTCGTCCTCCTCTCCGGCGTTCCGCTCTGGGATGCGGTGAATATCAGCATGACCGCTATCGCGACGGGCGGGTTCTCGGTGCATACCGCGGGGATCATGTACTACGATAACGCCCTTCTCGAAGCGCTGATCATCCCGATCATGATCGCCGGCGCCCTGCCGTTCAAGATCTACTACCTGATGTACTTCCGCCACCATCTCGGCGTCTTCGGCGACCGCCAGGCATACCTGCTCTTCGGCCTGATCGGGATCGTCTCGGCGATCGTCGCCTTCGATCTCGTCTATCTCTCTGCCGTCGAACCTGTGATCGCAATCCGGCAGGCCGTCTTCATGGTCGCGAGCGCCATCACCTGCACGGGGTTTAACAACGCCCTCGTCATCGAATGGTCGAGCGTGACGGTGCTCTTCCTCTCCTTCTTCATGCTGATCGGCGGCTCGTCGGGGAGCACCGCCGGCGGGATAAAACTCTCCCGGATCATCCTCGGGGCGGAGAGCCTGGTCTGGTGGTTCCAGCGGCTCTTCCGGAGCAGCCGGGCGGTCATCCCGTTCCGGCACGAGGGGAGACCCATCGAACGGAATATCGCCGAGTACGAGGTCTCGAAGAACATGCTGATCGTCATCCTCTTCTTCGTCATCGTCTTCTCCGCGACATTGCTGACGATGCACCTCGAAGGCTATGCCGGGTTCGAGTCGAGCGACGTCCTCTTCGACGTGATCTCGGCGATGTCGAACGTCGGGCTCTCCACCGGGTTCGTCACCCCGGATATGAGCACGGCGTCGAAGTGGCTCTTCGTCGCGATCATGTGGGCAGGCAGGCTTGAGGTTATTCCGGTGATCGCCCTTGCAATGGGACTGCTGCGGCAGGTGAGTCTGAAGCGGGGGTGACGTCGTGCGATTATTCTATCCGCCCCCCCTGGATGCAAAAACGGTCTCTCTCAACGGTCTTCCGGAGCCACCGGCACTTCGCGGTAAGATCACGCCCTTTTGTATGGGGTTCCGGTATCCGGGGCAGGCCACCGTCTTTTCCCTCGTCCCTCCTTGAGGAGAGGACGCTCAATCAATGATGGAGCGATTCAGGGAGAAGAAATGCGCCGCCGCAACGAGTGTCCCCCACCGGCCGGTGAGAGGGAGAAAGGCCCCGGCTATGCCTCCGCCCCGCACTCCACCCGGCATTGTGCCGATCGGTAAAAAAAGTAACCGACGATGACAAAAGTGACAACGGGCGATAGCCACGCCGGGATATGGACGCCGAAACTGTCCAGGATCATGATCGTCCCGAGCACGAGGATCGAGTACATCGCCCCGTTCTTGAGGTACTGGTAGCACTTGATCCGCTCGATATTCCGGATGGTGAGTTCCCGCACGACGAAGGCTCCGATACCGTTTCCGATCAGGATCAGCGGCACGGCAAGCGTGAATGCAAATGCCCCGATGACACCATCGATCGAGAAGGTCGCATCGATCACCTCGAGGTAGAAGATCTTGGAGATATCCGACATCCTCTGATCTTTGAGCCGGGCCTCCTGCACCTCCGCGTTCTGCCGGAAACCGTGGACGATGAAGAACGCCGTCGAACCGACGACCGCCCCGAACCCCATCAGCGGGCTCACCTGCAGGCCGAACCAGACGATACCGCAGAGCAGGATCGAGACGACCGCAAAGAACCAGACGCTCTTCCGGGCGAAGAACCGCTCTCCCGGAAGGCCGAAGTTCTTCTCCTCGACAAAGAGCCAGTGGAAGAAGAGAAAGACGAGGAACGTGCCGCCGCCGATCAGGAGGATCGGTGAGGAGGCCTCGATCGCCTCGACCACGGCGGGGTCGCTCGAGAATGTTGCAAAGAGCGCTCCGACAGGGCCGAGAGACGGGGTGGCCACCCAGACAATCAGCCAGGGGAGGAGACCGCGTATCACAAACACCGCAAGCAGCAGTCCCCATATGAGAAACCACCTGCGGGCCTTCTCCTGCATCGTCGCGAGCACCTCGGCATTGATGATGGCGTTGTCGATGCTCGATATGATCTCAAAGAGGCAGAGTCCCGCCACGACCAGGATGAGAGAGAACAGGTCCATACGTGTTGAGGAATGTCTGCCGGTGAATCCATATAAAACAATAGTTCCGCTCCGAAACTCCCGGTTCCATTCTTTCGTGCCTCGTTTTCATTTTCGAGACCCGGGAACGTAACCTTGTCCCCTTGCTCTGTCAGTCTCCAACGGTCTGCACTTCCGGTGCCGGCAGCGGGAGTTGTTGCTGCAGCAGGACCCGCTGCTCTTCCACGGAGAGCACCCGGTCGACCGCCATCGTCCGGAGGATCCCGTCCGTGCCGGTGGCGAGCAGCAGCACCGAGGTATTGCCCGTGCATGCCCGGTTCCGGCAGGCCATGGCGATGGTCCGCGCCGCCTGGCCACTCACAAAGTACCCGGGGATTGTACTCAATGACGACGAAGGCCTGCCGCGACCTCCGGACGGCGTAGGCCAGCGCCCCGGCATCGCCTGCACGCACTACCCGGACCCGCTCGCTCTGCTCCGGTTCGATGACGGGCAGCAGGTGCGGGACGTTGCGGCAGATGTAGAGGGCCGAGTCGCCGTGCTCCCGGAGCGCTCCCGCGAGTGCCGCCCGCAAGGTATTTCCCGGAGCGATGAGGAGCGTAACGGTCTTCTGCCGGGGGAGATCGGAGGGCATGACGGTCATCACCGGAGTGTGGCAGTTTACAGCATATGAATTGTCAACCGTGAGCGGTGCGAAAGTAATCGATCTGCGTGCCGCTCCGACGAAACCGAGCTTTTTGAGTCCTCTTTAAGAGTTTTTCGCGAGCGTGCCGAATGTGAACAGCGTCCCCGTTTATCACCTCGTGCGGACGACGCTTGGATCATGACGATAAGAGGCTACCTCGGGTGGGATCAGACGCTCTTCCGCGACCCCGATGTCTTTGAGATCGATTACATCCCGGACCAGCTCCACCACCGCGACCGGCAGCTGCGGGAGCTCGCCTTCCATGTCCGCCCGGCACTCCGGGGCGGCCGGCCGCTGAACGCCGTCTGCAAGGGGTTGCCGGGCACCGGGAAGACGACGAGCGTGTTCAGAAGCTCTTCGCCGAGATCGAGCAGATTCCGCGGGAAGGTTGCTGCCGGTCTACGTGAACTGCCAGACCGACCGGACGAAGTACATGATCTACTCCCGGATCTACGCGAAGCTCTTCGGCCACGCCCCACCGCGGACAGGGCTTTCGATCCGGTCGGTGATGGACGCGATCGGCGATGCTCTGCAGAAACGAAAGGTCGGTCTGATCGTCTGCCTGGACGATGCGAACCTGTTGCACTACGACGGGACGCTTGGCGATGTCTTAAACTCCCTGCTCCGGCTGCACCAGGACTATCCGGGTGTCCGGGCCGGCGTCTTTACAACCATCAGCGATGTCGATCTGGATCTTGTCCGGAACCTCGATCCCTGGGTGGTCTCGGTCTTCCGGCCGACGATGATCTACTTCCCGCCCTACGACGCCGACGAGATCAGGGGGATCCTTCGGGAGCGGACGCGGGCTGGACTCTACCCGAACGTGCTTTCACCGGATATGTTCGAGGTCATCATCGAGCAGACGATGGAGTCGGGCGACGTACGGGTAGGGCTCGACCTCGTGAAGCGGGCGGTCATGCACGCCGAGGCGGCATCCCGCACTGAGGTTGTCAAAGAGGACATCATGGCCGCCTACGAGCAGGCGAAGCACGTGCATCTCGTCTGCACCGTCCGGGCGCTCTCGGCAGGCGAGCGGCTGCTGCTCAGGAGGATTGCGGAGCTCTCGCAGGAGCAGACCGAGCCGTTGGTCTCGAAGGAGATCTACGCGGCGGTGAAGGATACCGCGAATATCGGCTACACGGCGTTCTTCAAGCGGCTGCAAAAAGACCAATATCCCGCGATTGATCGGCACTGTCTGGTTGTAGCCCGGCGGTCGGCCAAACGAGATTCGTGCTCCGGTGTGAGCATGGGAAGGTGAAAGGAGTTTTGGTGGACAGATATACAAGAATAAATATCAACAGAGTTTTATTTTGAATTGTTCACGGGTGAATCATGGAAACGCGCTTGAAGTGGAGATTATATGAGACAGAACTGCAAATTTTGAGTGATGACATCATCGACAGGCGCGAAACCTATAATGCGATAGGGAAACGATTGGAATTAATATTCGGCCCCACTGGGAAGATCCGTGGTGTCGATGCACGGCTCCTTGCATTTCTCGAATTTCTATACACGAAGTCTCAAGGCCCATATGCTCCGGACTTCCTAAAATATTCACAGATCATTAAAGTAATCATAAGGAGATCAAGGCCATTAAGAAATATGCTGAATGAATCTGGGGCACATGCGATAGGAAACATGGTTTTGAACGGGAGAGGGAATTTAAATTTTACAATTTCAGATTACAACGAACTTTCCTCCGTATTGGATTTCTGGGAGGATTGTGGCCTTCAGACACAAAACCCCCGTGCGATTTTCGATGCAATATTGATTAAAAAAGGGATTCGAAACAGAATCGAAAGTAGGGATGGCGCTCTCCTCATCAGACTTTCGAATATTTTTCCGATGTTTGAGAGTGAAATTATATCGCCAGACCTGGATTTAAACCAATTAAATAGGGGTTTACAAAACCCGTTTTCAGGCTATTTTGAGGATATTACTCAAAAGTATTTGTCACAAGGGAAAAGTATCAGTGACATTATCGAGATACAAAATCAGCGTGCAGGGAAAACTCAGAATAGAAGAAACCAATATTTATCATTTTTAGTAAAAAAGCGCTGTAATTATCAATGTCAGATTTGTGCCACATGCGACCCTGTGAAAATCCCCTTCTCTATTCAGGTTCACCATATCACACCCTTATCAGAGAACGGTGACGACCACTCCCGCAACATGATCGTGGTATGTAATTATCACCATCATGATATTCACAGTGGCAGGATACAGTTGGAAAAAGGGGAGGTTATTACGATTGAAAGGAATGGTAAAAAGTTTTTCACTAGCCCAAACTAATTGTCACTGGATGCGAGAAGAAGGGGATCAACCCTGTGAACATCTGCGCGAATCAATCTTGAGCCGCTCACCGTTGACCTTTTGGTTGGTCTCGCTCGTTATGACCCCGGTTTTCCATTTCAACCGGGATAAGCATTCTACCATTAGCCAAAGTCGACTGGGCCGGGTCGCAAAGACTCCATGGTGATACGCAGATTTCAACCGCCACCCCGCCGCCGGCGCTCCTGCTCCTCCTTCGTGACCGGCTCGTGGCCGACGATCTCGATATCATCAGGAGCCCAGGTGAACTTCTCGGTGTGGTCGACCGGCTGCTCCGGTCTCTTCCCTCTCTTGCTCATATGACCGCACCCTCCGGGACATCCTCCGCCTCCGGCAGCGGGAGGAGAGTGCTCTCGACCGTCCATCCGGGATAGAGCAGCGTGATCTCCCGGGCTGCGTGGTCGATCCAGTAGAGGTCGTTCTCATCGCTCATCCGGTCCGTCAGCCAGGACCACGGGCCGGGCTTGACTCTGTCCAGGAGCGCCTGGTATATCTGACCCGGACTGCCGCGAACGGCGTAGTCGATCCGGTCAGGGGCGTGGGGGTCGTCGCCCTCTCCCCGGACGATGATCGCATCTCCCTCACGCTCTAGGGTTATCGTCCAGTGCGCCATAGATGACCTTGGTGCTGACGGACTACATAACCATATGCAATTCGCCCGAACCGGCTAGCGTGAGCCTGATTACAGGCATATGTGCTCTCTTTTTCCAGAATATCCCATAAAAAGGGCCATTATTGGATTCGCTCCGCATTTCTTCGCCCGCTCATGCTCGATTACATGCCCGTTACATACCTGGAAAGACAACATATGGGGAGGTATGACAATACAGAGTCCGATCCGGAGTTTTTCGGATACGGGAGATCCAGACTCAGTCTACCGTGATGTACATACACCCAGTAGTGTACTGATTACATACCCGTTACATATCGGAAACCAATCACAATTGACGTATTCCCGGAAATCCCTGCAAAATAGTTTTTTCTGATCGGCTGCAGCCCGATCTGTACATGTGGATTACATACTTCATGCCCAGTAGGGAACATATCTTCTTGACCTGTTTGATCGAGTCTCCGGGTCCTGCAACCGGATCAGACCCGTTTCAATAGTATCACTGATAATGCGCGATGCAATAGGGTAATTCGTATCGTCGATACCCAGTCGCGATCCGCATCGTCGCGGGTGAGTATGTCCGTGGCCAATGCTTTCTGGACGGCTGTGCTGGCGTAGTTTTTATTGACAGGATGGAACTCTCTGTCCGTTTGGGTTGGTGCTGTGAACGTTCCCATGCAAGGGAGGTCAGAATAGAGACTTATAAACGTTTGGCGAGAGATCCGAACCTGAAAACGGAATGCTGCTATGGGGATTCGAACCCCAGTCGAGGGAGTGAGAGTCCCTCATGATTGGCCGGACTACACTATAGCAGCACAGGTGTTGTGCTCTATATTGTTGGATCCTGTTGTACTTAAATCTATTCATTTCTGCGCGATGTGCAATCTCGCCGGGAATATGGCGTTAGGGAGAGAAGCGGCGCCGGAACGGCCTTGGCTCGCCGATGCCCATCACAGGCACCAATAAGTAGCTCCCGATCATACGTATATGAACCTACAATGAGCAGTGTTGAAGAGCAGATACGGGAAATTGAAGACGAGCTGAAGAAGACCCCGTACAACAAAGCAACCTCGAAGCATATCGGAAGGCTGAAGGCAAAACTCGCCAGGATTCGCGACGAAGCCGTAGCCCGTGCCATGGCATCGAGCGGCGGCGGCGAGGGCTTTTCGGTTAAAAAATCCGGAGACGCGACGGTCGTCCTCGTCGGATTCCCGTCGGTCGGTAAGAGTACGCTGCTCAATACACTCACCGGCACGAAGAGCGAGACGGCATCGTATGCCTTCACGACCCTGACGGTGATCCCGGGCGCCCTCGAACACAAAGGTGCGAGGATCCAGGTTCTCGACATTCCCGGGCTGATCGCGGGCGCGGCGATCGGCAAGGGGCGCGGAAAGGAGGTCATCGCCGTCGTGAGGGGCGCGGATCTCATCCTGGTTTTGGTGGATGTTTTCAACGAAAAGCACGTGGACGTGCTGCTCCGCGAACTCTACGACGCCGGCATCCGGATCAACCGCCCGAAGCCCGACATCACCATCAAGAAGGCGGGGTGCGGCGGTGTCCGGCTGAATACCGTCGGTACGGCGGAGCTCGATATCGAGGATATCCGGTCTATCCTTGCGGAGACCAGAGTCGTCAATGCGGATGTCCTGATCCGCGGCGAGGTAACGCAGGACGACTTCATCGACGCCATGTTCGGGAACCGTGTCTACGTCCCTGCGTTCATCGCGGTCAATAAGGTCGATCTCGTCGACGAGGAGTCCCGAAAGGAGATCGAAGAGGATATGGAGAACCGCTTCGGACAGCCCCCGATCATGCTCTCGGCGTACAGCGGCTACCATATCGAAGAACTCAAGGATGCAATCTACGACAACCTCGGGTTCATGCGGGTCTTCTTAAAGCCCGTCGGCGGGCCGGCCGACATGGACGAACCGCTCATCATCCGGACCCCGGCAACGGTGGAGGATGTCTGTAACCGGCTCCACCGCGACTTCGTAGAAAAGTTCAGGTACGCAAAAGTCTGGGGAAGTTCGGTCAAGCACGATGCCCAGCGTGTCGGTCTTGCCCATTCGCTGGACGACGGGGATGTCCTGACGGTCGTCACTCGTTGCTGATTACGCTTTTTACCACCGGGAGCGGCGCATCGGTCTTCAGCGCCGTCCCCGCATAGTGCGCCCTGCTTGCCCGGTAGCCGAGCGCGGAGAGCCGCTCGACCACCGTCTCGATCCCGGTCGGCGAGACCTTCTCCGCTTTTGCAATCACGTGGTAGTCGTAGTGGCTCGAGGTGTCGAGCTCGTGAGCGCAGAGATCGATGAGCCGTGCAAGCGGGGCTGCCGACCCGAGCGCCATCCCTGAAAGCCTCTCCCGCAGGGCGGCGAGGGTGGCAGGATCGTTGATCCGTCCGAGCCAGAGCGGGCCTATCGGCACCATCCTTGTGGAGCAGCAGCCGCACTGCGCCGGCTCCGGAAGGAGCCCTGCCGCTTCCGTCCGTTCGAAGCAGTCGGGACACTGCATGATGTATCCCATCCTCGCAAGAGTGCGGTCCGCCGCGCCTGCTCCGCGCAGGAGCCGGAGATGGAGGCGGATGAAGTGCTCTCGGGAGAAGCAGAAGATCGGCTCCACCCCTCGGTCGTACTTGATCACCTCCCGGACGGCGAACCCCATCAGTATCCGGAGAGCGACCTCGCCGTGGTACTCCGTATTCATGGGGCGAGCAAAGTAGCGCCGCATGCCCGCTTTCAAGTGCGCCCCGCAGAGCGGTGCGGTGTCGGTTGCGGTGACGAAGAGGTACCGCCGGGCACTGCGGGCTGCGGCATCGATGAAAGGTGCCGGTGTTCCGAAGGGGTCAAGATCGACAGCGTCGAAGCTCCGGTTACTCATGAGCGCATTGACGTCCTGGTGGGTAACTTCAATCTGTCCGTCGCGATCCGAGGCGTTCCGGCGAATGAGATCGACCGCCCGCACATCGCGGTCGTTGATCGTCACCGGGATGCCGCACTCGTGGGAGACGCGAATCCCCCGCACTCCCGAGGCGCCCATGGCGTCCAGGTAGTCCGATGGTTCCACCTCCGAAAGAAACAACACCGTCGCATCCCGGTTCAGTTCCATCCGGGGATTGAAAAAGACCGGGCCGCTACCGGGCGGGAATGTATGGTGAGGATCTTGCCTGGGCACAAGAAATCGTGTACTCCCCTCCGTAACCTCGACAAAATCCATATGGTCAACACATGTGGATGTTCGATACGCTTATACCTTTTTGTGAGAAACTACTATGCTCGCATCCCGGGGCTTGTGGCCTAGCCCGGACATGGCGTCAGCCTCCTAGACTGAATGTCGGGGGTTCAAATCCCCCCAAGCCCGCTCTTTACTTTCTGCTTTCACTGTTTTCCGACCGGAGCGTCCCCGTTCATCATCACCGCCTCCCGGAGCCTTCCTGTTTGAAGCTCTCCCTCTGCTATCCCGGATGTGCCCGTCTCCCGGCATGACGGAGAGCAGAGGGTGTATATGAGATTCAGTGCACCCGGAACCTGCCATTCGATACACCGGCGGTATGCGGCCGTCCGGAGCTGGTGAGCGAGCACCGCCGGGTCGATGGCATCGGGGGGACAGACCCCCCACCTATTTATCTCCCGCCGTAGAACCCTCTCTACCGTATAATGAGCCTGCCTGCACATTTCCGCATAACACGCCCTCATAATGCCGTTGTTGCCGGTCTCGCTGCCGCCCTCGGCTACCTGATCGCCACGGGGAGTCTCACTCCCGGAGTGCTCCTGCTGGTGGTGGTTGTCGCATGCATCACCGCCGGCGGCAACGTTCTCAACGACGTCTTCGATATCGAGATCGATCGGATTAACCGGCCTGAACGGCCGATTCCGTCCGGTGCGGTAAGCCTCAACGGCGCACGGCTATTTGCCGGCCTTCTCTTTCTGGTGGGAGTCGCCGCCTCGCTCTTCACTAATATCCTCTGTCTTGGATTTGCGGTCGTCAATACCCTTATCCTCATCGCCTATGCAGTCCGGCTCAAGAAGACCCCGCTCTTCGGGAACATCGCTGTCGCGTACCTCGCGGCGAGTATCTTCCTCTTCGGCGGCGCCTTCGCCGGTATCGACGGCCTTGTGCAGAACCTGCCGCTCGCAGGTATCACGTTCCTTGCCACTGTTGCCCGCGAACTCTTAAAGGATGCCGAGGATGTTGACGGCGATGCGGCAGGTGGGGCTCGTACCCTCCCCATGATCGTCGGTATCCGAAAGACCGCGCTCCTTGCATTCGCCTGTGTGTGCGGGGCGGTGATCGCAAGTTATCTTCCGGTCGGGAACTGGTGGGGACTCTTCTACCTGATCGGCATCGGCGTCGTGGATCTCATCATTCTCGCCGGTGCAGGGAAGGGGCTGTTCTGCGAGACCCCGGCCTGTGTCCGGAGTTCGGAGGCGACGTCGCTCCTCCGGATTGGCATGTTCTCCGCCCTTCTGGTCTTCACCGTCGCCGCACTCATCTGACTGCGGGCGCACGACCCGGACGCCTACAGAGAGGCCGGCAGCCTTCAACGCATTTTCTTTGACGACCGGAGAATGAAAATTTATTATGTTCCCGCTACGAGGTTACTAGGAGATATTCATGAAAATTTACCGGCACGGGGATACATACATCGCATCGAAGGGCTCGTTCTTCGACGGCAACGTCAGGATCGACGGCAACTTCATCGTCCCCCCGGAGACCCATTTCTGGGGCAACCTCATCGTGGAGGGCAGCCTCGAGCTTGGCCCGCTCTCGACGGTCGGAGGACGGGTGGAGAGCAAAAGCATCGTGATCGGCCACGATGCAAAGATAAAAGGCCCCGTCGTCGTGACGGAGGATGCGACTATCTGCGATAACGCACGGCTTTTCGCCATACGTGCCGGGGGCGACATCATCCTCCGCCCGGGGGTCGTCGTCGGTGACGTCAGCAGCGATGAGACGATCTATGTGTATGGGAAGATAGCGAGTGAACGCCTAGTCGGCAGAGCTGTAAAGGTGTACGGAACCTGACGGCAGGTCGAGGCCGAGCATTGCCGCCTCGAAGACTTCATTCCAGTTCACCATCGTCTCCACGCACCCGTCTTTTAAGTTCACGACGCCGAGAGCCGGTATCCCCATCCGGTCACACATCTCGAGCCCCTCTTTTATCTCCATCAGGCATCCGACGCCGATAATGCCCTTCGGGTGGTACTGTTTGACCATCCGTTTGATGAAGGTCGACCCGGGAACGATGAAGACCTGGTATTCCACTTCCTCGAGGCGCCGGTTCAGTTCGCCGATGCCGCACTTTCCGCACCGCATGCACCGGAGCCCCTCCGGCGTCAGGTTTGCCGGACACCGGGACGATCGCAGGCACTGCGGGAGGAAGACTGCCCTCTTGTCGAGAGGAATCGCGGCGAAGGCTCTGGTATTCATCGCGTTATGGAGTTTGATAAAGAACGTCAGCAGATCTTTATCGTCGATCCCGAGAAGTTTGCAGATCGCCCTGACCAGCCCCTCCATCAGCACCATGCCGGGTTTCAGGATCCGCGGGAAGTAGAACTTCCCGTTCGTGATGGAGAAGAATGCGGTGACGGCGAGTCCTACGCCGGTGAGGAGGAGACCCACGAGGATCAGGATCGTGACCTCGCCGATGATGGCCATCAGCGAAGTCCATGTGCCGGAATCAACGATCATATGTCACTATCCCCTCGCTTTCAGAGAGGCGAACGATTCGGCGTAGGGTGGCCGGAGCACCCCAGCCTCGGTGACGATGGCAGTGACGAGATCGAGGGGCGTGGCGTCGAATGCGTAGTTCAATACCTTAACGTTCGCAGGGGCGAGCTGCCGCTCTCCGCAGTATGCGAGTTCGTCACGGCTTCGTTCTTCTATTATTATATCTTTTGCCTTGTGGGCGAGATCGAAGGTGGAGAGCGGTGCCGCCACGTAGAAGGGAATGCCGTGGTGGCGGGCGGAGACGGCATGCATATAGGTGCCGATCTTGTTGAAGACCGCATCGCGGGTGATCCGGTCTGCCCCGACGATGACGAGGTCGATGGCTCCCGTCTGCATCAGGTATGCCGCGGACGAATCGGTGATCAACGTGACGTCGAGCCCCTCGTGCGCGAGCTCCCAGCAGGTCAGGCGGGAACCCTGGTTGAGCGGCCTTGTTTCGCAGGCGATCACCCGCACCGACTTTCCTGCGGCGACGGCCGACCGGATCACGCCGAGCGCGGTTCCCCACGCCCGGCAAGCGAGGGCACCTGCATTGCAGTGCGTGAGCACCGTCGCTCCGTCGGGGATCAGAATCCGCTCCGAACCCGCCGAGTGTTCTGCAGGTCGCCTCGTCTTCGTCGGCGACGGCCAGCGCCTCGGCAATGGCCCGGCTTCGCGCCTCCCCGACGGAAGTGGCCTTTCGGATCTCTGCAAGCACCCTGTCGATCCCCCAGGCGAGGTTCACCGCCGTCGGCCGGGTGTTCCGAAGTATCTCGGCAGCGTGCGCGACCTCGCTCCTGAACCGGTCGGGATCGGTCTCACTGCTGGTTGCCGCCGCGAGAGCGACACCCATGGCACCGGCGACGCCGAGTGCCGGCGCCCCCCTGATCGCAAGCCGCCGGATTGCATCGGCGAGCCGGTCGACGGTGGTGCACCGGACGACCTCGTAGCGGCCGGGAAGCGCCGTCTGATCGATAAAGAGGATGCTGTTTGTCTCCCGATCCCATGCAACCGTGTATTCCGTCCCGGTCATCGTTTCAGTCCGCCCTGAGCGCGTCGAGGTATGCCCGCATCGCCGCCGCTCCGCCCATTGCCACTGAGTCGGGAATATCGCGGGGCGCCGCAGCAGCTCCTGCGATGTAGATGCCCGGCCTGATGGTCCTGACGGGAGCGGTCTTCTCGTCTTCAGCGGCAAAAAATCCGGTCTTCGCCCTGGGTATGCCGAGTTTTCCCGCGATCTCGTCTGCACCGGCCGCAGGCTCGAGGCCGACCGAGAGCACGACGAGATCGGGAGAGAACTGCTCGACCTCGCCGGTCTCGGTATTCTCGGCCTGGAGGAGCATGCTGCTGCTGCCCACGATCACTTCGCCCGGGAATCCGCGGATAAACCGGACACCCATCTGCTGTGCACGGTTGTAATACTCCTCGTATCCCTTTCCGTATGCGCGGATATCGTTGTAGAATATCCGGACGTCAATTGCCGGGTACTTCTCTTTAACGAGCATCGCGTTCTTCATGGCGTACATGCAGCAGACCCCGGAGCAGTATGGGCGATCGACTGAGGTGTCGCGGGATCCCACGCACTGCACGAACGCAATGCTTCCGGGCGCCGTCCCGTCGGAGAGCCGTTTGAGTTTGCCTCCCGTGGGGCCGCTCGCGTTGATCATCCGCTCGAACTCAAGGCTCGTGATGACATCCGGGCCTGAGAGGTAACGCAGCTGCTCCTTCCTCCGGGCGTTGAAGGTCGCGTATCCGGTCGCCAGCACAATCGAGGCGACGCCGATCTTAATCGTCCGTTCAGTGTCCTCACGGAGCACCGCCTCTCGCCCGCAGATGTCGTAGCAGAGTCCGCACTCGATGCAGTGCTCGTTGTCCTTGATGACGATGTCGGGGACGGCCTGCGGGTGGGGCTTATAGATAGCTTTCCGGACGCCGATCCCTGCATCGAACCGATTGTAGACCTCCACAGGGCAGATCCGGACGCAGTCCCCACAGCCGTTGCACTCCGCCTCGTCGACATAGCGGGGGTGCTTCCGGATCGTGACCGTGAAGTTCCCGACCTCTCCCTCGACCGAATCCACCTCGGTACAGGTATGGATGGTGATATTCGGGTGGCGTGCAACGTCCACCATCTTCGGGGAGAGGATGCACATTGAGCAGTCGTTCGTCGGAAAGGTTTTGTCGAGCTGAGCCATGTGGCCGCCGATCGTCGGCTCGCGCTCGATCAGGTGAACGTGGATATCATGATCCGCAAGGTCAAGAGCCGCCTGGATACCCGCGACACCCGCTCCGATAACCGCTACCTCAGCCATGCCGGTACCTCCCTGCAAGTTCGACGTACCGACCGTGCATTCGCGATGATACTTTGCCGCTGCTCTTCGCTTGTCTCCTTCACCACTTTGCCGGGGACGCCGAGGACGAGGGAGCCCGCCGGGATCTCCTTCCCCTCGGTGATGACCGCCCCGGCGCCGATGACGGAGCCTTCGCCGACGATTGCACCGTTCAGTACGATCGCCCCCATCCCGACGAGGACGCGATCCCGGATCGTGCAGCCGTGCAGGATGGCGCCGTGGCCTACCGAGACCTGCGAGCCGATGGTGACCGGGTATCCGGTCGTCGTGTGGACGACGGCGTTGTCCTGGATGTTCGACTCCTTCCCGATGGCGATACGGTCCTTGTCGGCACGAACGACGGCGCCGAACCAGACATTCGCGTCGTCGCCGATGGTGACATCTCCGATGACCGTTGCATTCTCGGCGATGAAGACCCGGGAACCTGCAACAATGCCGCTCTCCATAGTACGTCTACTATTTGATGCGGTCATACAAAATGCTCTCCATTCCGGAGGGTGGAACGCCGCATGCAATTGCTCTCCGGTGCCCGCCGCCCGGCGCGGATGACGAGCCTATGGCGGATCACTACCCATAAGGCTTACCGGACACAACCTCTCTGCACAATGAGAGTGATGGTCGGAGGAACGTTCGATCCCCTGCACGCCGGGCACCAGAAGTTGCTCACCCGTTCATTCCAGGCTGCAGGGCAGGACGGTTATGTGACGATCGGTATAACGACCGACGAGTTCGCGGGGAGCAAGACCCATCCCGTCCGGCCGTTCGAGGAGCGGAGACGTGACGTCGAGGAGTTTATACGGCAGAGCGGCTTTCCCGCCGGCTGGATGATCGAGCCGCTCTCCGACCGGTATGGCTCTGCGCTCGAGGCGGACTTCGACGCCCTGGTCGTCTCTGAAGAGACGTTCCCCGTCGCTGTTGAGATAAACGTTCTTCGCAAAAATCACGGGCGAAAAAAGGTGGACATTCACGAGATCAGCTGCGTGCTCGCTGAAGACGGAAGAAGGATCTCGAGCACGCGCATCTACCGGGGCGAGATCGACCGCCGCGGCCAGCTCGTCAGATGATGTGGCCTGCGATATCGGTCTTGATCCACCAGTCGCAGTAGAGGCAGTGCAGACCTTTTTCGAGCACCTCAAAGGTGCTCTCCACCGGCTCGTTCGTGTTGGTGATGCAGCCCGGGTTCGGGCAGCGGACGACGCCCCGGAGGATCTTCGGGATCTCGACCCCTTTCTTCTCGACGACAAGGTACCTCCCGGATGATATTGATCTTCGCCTGCGGCGCGATCAGGGCGATCCGGTCGACCTCTTCGGTGCGAAGCTCGCGGTTCTCGATCTTGACGATGTCTTTCTTCTCCATCCGGTGGCTTGCAACATTGGTGGCGACGCTCAGCGACTCGGTCGTCGATCCCGTGATCCCGAGGATCTTCAGCACGTTGAGTGCTTCTCCCGCAGTGATATGATCGATCACGGTGCCGCTCCGGATGGGACTGATGAGCAGGCCTTTCACGGGACTCGCTTCGTCGTTCATTTCATCACCTCATGGAGGAGTGCCATTCTGACCGGCACCCCGTTTCGTGACTGTTCGAAGTAGCGTGCGTACGGGAGGCTGTCCACCCCTGAGTCGATCTCACCCGCCCGCGGCAGCGGATGCAGCACTATCAGGTGTTCCTGCACATTGGCCAGGAGTTCGGGAGTGATCCGGTAACTCGATGCCACGTTATAGTACGATGCCGAATCGGGGAAGCGCTCCCGCTGGATGCGGGTGACGTAGAGGACGTCGAGATCTTCGACGATCTCGCTCACGTCTTCGTGCTGGATGACCTCCATCCCCCGCTCGCGCAGTTCGTGGAGAATATTCGCCGGAAGCTCGAGTCCTGCCGGCGCGATGGTGTGTATGGTCACCCCGTAGAGGGAGAGGGCATAGGCGAGCGAGTGCGCCGTCCTGCCGTAGCGCAGGTCGCCGAGCATCCCGACGTTGATCCCGTCGATCGGCATCGACTGGCGTATCGTGTAGAGATCGAGGAGGGTCTGGGACGGGTGCTGGCCGGCACCGTCTCCGGCGTTAATGACCGGAACGGTCGCAAACTCGCTTGCGAGCCTGGCCGCCCCTTCTTTCGGGTGCCGGAGCACGATGGCATCGACGTAGCCGCTCACCACCCGAATGGTGTCGGCAAGCGTCTCCCCCTTCACGATGGAACTTGCCTCGACACTGTCGACGCTGATCGACTTGCCGCCGAGCCGTGCCATGGCCGTCTCGAACGACATCCTGGTACGCGTGCTGGGCTCGAAGAAGAGGAGGGCGAGCAGTTTCTCTTCGAGAGCGTGGCGGTCGTACGTGCGGGTATCGAACGCACCTGCTCTCTCAAGCAGGTAGTCGATATCTCTCCGTGTATAATCTCTGATCGAGATGATATGGTTCGTCATGCCTTATCTTCCGGGGAGTCGTGGGCAGCAGGTGAGAGGATCGGCGTTTTCTTTCGTTCTCTCTCACGGAATATGTCCTCTATAACGTATCGTCCTCCCCCATAATAGAGTGATGGCACCGTTGCCGTCCCCCGATCGCAACCTTTGTCAGATACGGAAACAATCTAACTGAACGGAGATACGAAATGCCGGAGATCGAAGGCGAGTACGCACCCGAAACCTGCTGCCACTGCGATGGGCTCGGGTGCCTCTACTGCGATAAAAAGGGCGTTGTCATGGTGCTGCAACCGTCACGGAAGTGCGAACACTGCGGGGGGGACTGTTGCATCTACTGCGGCTACACCGGGTGGCATCATCCCCTGCGCGAGGAAAAAGGGAAACGTTGCTGAAACTATTTTCGGGCGATCGTGATGTACCCGCTGTGGCCGACCCTGGTGGACGGCCGCGTTCCCCGCCCTGAACGGACGAGCTCGCGCTCCATACACTCGTAGGCGTGCACGTCCCGGAAGAGGGGCTGCGCCGCATCGAGGACGGTGAACGTATGTTCGAGGAACGGCGTGTAACTCGCGAGGTAACCGCCCGGTTTGAGAAGGGCGTGCGCGTGCTCGACGTGCGCCGCAGAGAGCCCCATATCGAGATGGACGACGTCGTACAGGCCGTCGGCCTCAAGCACGTCGCAGGTGCGCACCTCGACGTTTTCAAGACCGGCGTTGTTGATGTTCTTTCTCGCAAGCGCTGCAAACTCCGGCCGCACCTCGCAGGTGACCACCCGGCGGGCGATGTTTCCGAAGTATATGGCTGCAATGCCGCTCCCCGTTCCCGCATCAAGCACCTCGTCCCGGCGGTTCATCCCGGTATAGGCGATCACCATGCCGATATCCTTCGGGAGCATCGGTGCACCGCTCCTGCGGGCATGGGTGAAAAAATCCGTCGGGCGGGGGCGGAGAATGGTAAACGCCACATCTTTATGCGTTCTTATGATGTCGCCGGGTGACGCACCGACGAGCGTCCCGAGATCGAGTGTCCCGAGGTCCGTGCCGAGCTCTCCAGGCCCGGCCTGCACATAATATTCCCGCTTCTCCCCGACAAGGAGAAGGCGTTCGCCTTCCTCGATCATTGCTGTGCAAGCTTCAGAATGGCTTCGGCGATATCGCCCCTGGTCTCGGTGAGTGCAGCCCGTGCAGCCTCCTCACCGACGCCCGTCTGGGATGCGACGAGGGCTACGTCTTCGGCAGGGATATCCGGCGCTGCTTCTTCGAACCGTGCGTCGCCGGTGAGCTGGTAGGTGGTCACGCCCTGCATCTTCGTCGCCACCACTTCGGCGTTATCGAAGACGTAGTTGCCGCTTGGAGTGTAGATGACGACCTTCTCGACGTCTTCTATCTGCTCCATCTCCATGCCCATCTGCTTCATCATCTGCTTCATTTTCTTTGGGTTTATGTTTGGAAACATTCCGAATCCCTTCCCTGCCGTACTTTTACCGCTACACCGTAATTAAATGCCAGCATCTCCGCCCCGCCGAGCAGGGCGACACCGGTGGCAACGAGCGTATCGCCGTCTCCGACGACGAGCACTTCGTCCCCCGCCCGGATGCCGGGATCTGCCCCGACAATGTGCTTTGCCATCGCGTTCTTTCCTGCCGCGACAAAAGGCGTTACATCCTCCCTGATCGCCACGCGGTAGGCAGGTGCCCGGCACGCGGAGACGAGGCGCGATGCACCGACATACCCGAGGGTCAATCTGCCGTCCTGTGCACGGACGGTGGCAAGGCGGATTCTGCCCAGGAGTATCTGGCGGATCCTTCCCGTCGTGGAGAGCTGAAACTCACACTCGTCGGGAAAGACGGCTGCACCTGCACCGTTGCCGAACTGAAAATCAGCAATGGTGCGAACTCTGCGAAGCAGACTGTTCTTCGAGTACTCGGTTGACACGATTGATAAACTCCTGTTCCTTCTCTTTTGGTATATACGCACCCGCCGCGATCCGGTGCCCTCCTCCGGCACCGCCGACCTCTTCCGACGCCCGCACCATCGCATCCTGGAGGTCGACGCCCCGGGAAAGCGCCCACTCGTTCGTCCTCGCAGATACCTTGGTCATCTCCGGGTCGTCGATCATGACGCTCATGATCAGGATCGGCTTATGCCAGTCGAGCTTCGAGAGTGCCATGCCGGCTCCGATCCCGACGATCGTATCGGGGAACCGGTCGCCGGTATGGACGTACTGGAGGTGCGAGAGCTCGGTAACACCTGTATCAAGGATGTACTGGAGGAGCTCTCGTATGATCGCACGGTGGTTAGTGAGCATTCTCTCCGCGTCCTGGTAGGCGGTGCCGCGGTCTCCCCGGCAGACGCTGCTGCCGATACGGGGCTGTGTCCAGCGCCCGCAGGCGTTTAAGAGGGTGGCATACTCGGAGGCGTTCCGTAGCGGCGTCCGCTCCGGTTCGTCGGGGAAGAGGTAGATCTCTCCGAGGAGGCGTCCGGTCTCTTTCCCGTGGGCGACGAGCTGCTGGGTCAGCGCACTGATGATCGTCTTCTTGTCCTCAAAGGAGAGTTCCTCCCAGACAAGCCAGCGCCCTTCGTCCGCCTTTAAGGTCACGTTCAGTTTCTGCAGAAAGCGGAGGGCGGCGTTGGTGTTGCCGCTGATCCCGGCGATGTAGGGATCGTCGCTGTAGCCGAGACAGACGTGGACGGGTCTCGTTGAGGTGCCGTAACAGTTGAGGTCGTGTCTCCGGATAACGACGTTGCCGAACATCGCCCCGTCGAGCGCGATCTCGCGTGCGGGTCCGACGAGGCCGCAGCCCTCCCTGGCCATCATATCTCCGACATTCCCCACCACGGCGAGCTTGGCAAGGTCGCTGTTGCCGCTGTCGAGCTCCTTTGCCATCAGGTATGCAACGCCTGCGGCGCTCATCTTCTGATGCCCGTGATCCAGACAGTTGACCTGCGTGTACCCGGTATCGCAGGGCTGGCTGACGTGGTGGTCGACGATCAGCACCTCGTCAGCCGTAAGGCCGTGCGCTTCGAGGAGGTTCTGCTGGCCTGCTCCGAGATCGGTGAAGACCTTGAGCGACGCATCCTTCGGTACGTGCCGCATCGCCATCGGTTCGAGCTGGCGGACGAAGACGGATTTGACGGGGATCCCCTCCCGCGAGATCGCCTGTGCAAGGATCGATTCGGTACTGATACCGTCGGCATCGATATGGGAGACTATCGTCACCTCATCCGCATCGCGTATGGTCTTCACGCCTCTCCTGATATCGTCGCCGAACTCCATCTCCTTAGAGTATGGGTTCTGTCTGCCAATAAATTCTGGTATCGCCATAACGGCAAACGCGAGACCGGGCATTTCGGATTCATAAGATTTCTATGGCATGCAGTCCATAGCACTCTCTATAGCTGCCGGAGTGTGGTCGAATCGTGAAATCTGATGAACTGCGTGAGTTTTGTGAGGATGGCGTGGTCGGTGCGGCCAGGATGCGGGCGATAGAGGAGAATGCCATGGCGCTCGGCCTCTCCTCTCCCAGGATGATGGAGAGCGCAGGAAAAGCGCTTGCCGGAGCCGTGCTTGCATACGATCCGGATCGCGTTCTGATCCTCTGTGGGAAAGGGAAGAACGGCGGTGACGGGATGGTCGCCGCCCGGTACCTTCAGTCGGCCGCCGAAGTGCATGCCATCTACCTGGAATCCGGGAGGATGGCGCCAGAAACCGCCGCCGAACTCCTGCTGCTCCGACATACCGGTGTTACCCTGCACCCTATCCGGTGCACGCCGGACGTGCTGGCACTCCACCACCTCTTCGAGAGAGCGGATATCATCGTCGATGCGCTCCTCGGCACCGGCGCCGGGGGCACGCTTCGCGAACCGCTCGGTGCCTGCGTCGAACTCGCAAACGGGAGCGGCAGTCCGATCGTTGCCGCAGATCTTCCCACGCCCGGTATCCGGGCGGCGCGAATCCTCTCCTTCCACCGCCCGAAACAGGACGGAGCGGAGATTGTGGATATCGGCATTCCGCTCGAGGCGGAGTGCTATGCCGGACCCGGCGATCTGGCGCTTCTCCCGACCCGGTCATCGTCGGCCCACAAGGGTGCCGGGGGGGAGGTGCTGGTGGTGGGCGGAGGGCCCTACCAGGGGGCGCCGTACCTCGCCGCTCTTGCCGCTCTCCGGGGCGGTGCGGATATCGTTCGGATCGCCTCTCCCGCCTTCATCCCGATGCCCGATCTCATCTACGAGCGGCTCGAAGGGACGCATATCACGGAAGACCATATTGAAACCATCCTCCGGCTCGTCGATCGCGCCGATGTGGTCGTCTGCGGGATGGGTCTTGGGACAGAGAGTCACGTCGTCGTCCGAGCGATCGCTGAAAACGCTGCACGGGCAGTCTTTGATGCGGATGCTCTCAGGCACCCGCTGCCGGTGGCGGACGAGACGATCTACACGCCGCATGCCGGGGAGTTTTCACGGATGACGGGGGATAACCTCCCCGAAGACCTCGCCGCCCGTGCCCGCACGGTGCGATCCGCAGCCGGAGAGGGAACCGTCCTCCTCAAAGGGCCTGTCGACATCATATCCGACGGCACCCGGGTGCGGTTCAATCGTACCGGAACGTCGGCGATGACCGTCGGAGGGACGGGCGACGTCCTCGCAGGCCTGACGGGAGCGCTCTTCTGCACGCTTCCGGCATTTGAGGCTGCTTCTCTTGCGGCATACGTCAACGGGCGCGCCGGGATGGCGGCTGCCGAATGTCGGGGCAATGGGATGCTGGCGACCGATCTTGTTGAATATATCCCGGGCGAATTATTCGGAAGGAAGATCCATGGTTGAGTTTACGCATATCAGGGGCGACCGCGTTCATATGGTCGATATCACCGGAAAGGCGGACGTAACGAGGGAAGCCATCGCGAAGGGCAAAATCTACCTTCGGCCGGAGACGCTTGCGGCTATCCGTGAAGGGAAGACGCTGAAAGGGAATGTCCTTGCGACGGCACGGGTGGCCGCAACTCTTGCGGTGAAGGAGACCTCGCGGCTCATTCCCATGTGCCACCCGATCTCCCTCGGGAGCATCACCGTCGATTTTGAGGAGGGGGACGGGTACATCGAGGCGATGGCCGGGGTAAAATCGTATGGGAAGACCGGCGTCGAGATGGAAGCGCTTACCGGGGTCTCCGTCGCCCTTCTGACCATCTGGGATATGGTCAAGTCTGCCGAGAAGGACGAAGACGGGCAGTATCCGGTCACGAGGATCGAAGAGATCCGCGTGGTTGAGAAGAGAAAGGGGAAGTAGGGCGGATCTTCCTTCGCGGTTCCGCCGGATACGAGCCTTTATATCGTCTCCTGTCGACCTGTTAGGAACCACGGGACTCGTCCCGGGAAAGGAATGTGGCGGAAACGCTGAACCTGAGGTGAAGAACTAATGGCAAAATCAATGTATGCCTACGTACGTGAGGCATGGAAGCGCCCCGACGAATCCGAAGTCGGCGGTCTCCTCTGGGAGCGGATGCAGGTATGGCGGCGCGAAGGAAGCATCGTACGTGTTGAGCATCCTACCCGTATTGACCGGGCACGGACGCTCGGGTACAAGGCAAAGCAGGGAATCGTCGTTGCACGCGTTAAGATCCGCCGCGGAGGCCGGAGGAAGTCCCGGTACGTCCGTGGACGCAGAACCGCCCGCATGGGTATGCGCCGGATCACACCCGGCAAGAGCCTGCAGCGGATGGCGGAAGAGCGTGCATCCCGCAAGTTCCCGAATATGGAGGTCTTGAACTCCTACTGGGTCGGTCAGGACGGACGCCAGAAGTGGTATGAGGTTATCCTCGTCGACGGCAGCCATCCCTCGATCCGGAGCGACAAGACGCTTTGCTGGATTGCAAACCCCGTTCACCGTGGCCGTGCGGAGCGTGGAAAGACCTCCGCCGGTATGAAAGGACGCGGCATGAGCACACGGGGCAGGGGCACGGAGAAGACGCGCCCGAGCATCCGCTCCAATGCAAACCGCGGTAAATAATCACCCTTTTTTTACGAACAGATCTGATGAACGCCACTGACGCAAGTGTATGTTCCTATCCTGCCGGAGATTCTTCGATCCGGCGCATGGCGATCGAAGCGGCGGAACTCGGGTTTGACAGCATCGTCTCCATTGAGGGGAATCACGCCGACTCGGATGCCCTTTCAGTCCTGCGGGGCAGCATCATCAGTGCGTCGTCCGTCAAAGAGGTACTCCGGCAGACGAAGCGGGCGGGCGAAACGGCCGATCTGGTCTTCGTCAACGCGGGGGATCTCGCCTTCAACCGGGCGGTCGTCACCATCAGAGAGATCCAGGTGCTCCGGAACATCTACAAAACACCTAAGAACTCCTTTGATCACGTAACGGCACGGTCCGCAGCGGAAAAGGGTGTGGCGGTCGATATCAACCTCTACCCGATCGTTCATTACCGGGGAGTCGGGAGGCAGAAGGTGCTCCACCGGTATGCCGACCTGCTCATGCTTCACCGCCGCTACGGCTTTCTGCTGACCCTCTCGAGCAACGCGCGATCAATCCTCGATCAGCGGTCCGTCCGGGAGATGCACGAGCTCTCTGCCCTCTTCGGCATGACCGCAGAGGAGGTACGCGCCGCCCTCGGAACCGTCTCCCGGCTCCTCGAACCGGAACGTCCGGTGAAGGTGATCAAATGAGACCGCGGCCACCGGTGATGCGGCAGAAGCGGCGATACATTCTTGTCCGGCTCACCCCCTTCGGGGTCTGCCGGGACCAGAAACAGATCTACCTGTCGGTGATTGATGCGGCAACCGCACTCCTCGGCGACGTGGTGACCGGGCTTTCGCAGCCTGCGGTCGTCTACTGCGATGATCAGTTCGTCATCGTCCGATGTCGCCGGGGTTCGGAGCACGAGATCACGACCGCACTCGCCACGGTTACCTCTGTCGGGGATCGACCCGCTGTTATGAGAACGGTTGCCGTCTCCGGCACCGTCCATGCACTGAAGCGGCAGATCCGGGTTATCTGTCCGGTATCGGAGACGGGGGAGTGCATGATCGGGGAAAAATATTTTACCGTATACCGCTATCCCCGTCAAAAGGTTGATTTGGTTGAAAAAAGTATTAAAGACCAGAAGTTATTGTTTTTCACCGAAACGGATTTGGAGGAGAGATAATGCAGCCACAATATCAAATGGGATATGACCGGGCGATCACCGTATTCAGCCCGGACGGACGGCTTTACCAGGTCGAGTATGCACGGGAAGCGGTCAAACGCGGCACCACCGCCGTCGGTATCAAGTGCAGTAACGGTGTCGTGCTGATCGTCGATAAGAGGGTGAGTTCCCGCCTCCTCGAGCCGGTTTCCATCGAGAAGATCTTCAAGATCGACGCACACATCGGAGTGGCATCCTCGGGCCTCGTCGGGGATGCACGGTCGCTCGTGGACAGGGCACGGGTGGAAGCTCAGATTAACCGGGTCTCCTTTGACGAGCCGATGGACGTCGAGGTTCTCGCAAAGAAACTCTGCGATCACATGCAGGTCTACACACAGTTCGGGGGCGCCCGTCCCTACGGTACCGCCCTCCTCATCGCCGGCATCAGCGAAAACGAAGCGCGCCTCTTTGAGACCGATCCGAGCGGTACGCTGCTTGAATACAAGGCGACGGGGATTGGAACCGGCAGGCCTGCGGTCATGAAGGTCTTTGAGGACGAGTACCGGGAAGACCTGACCACTGAAGATGCGGTTCAGCTCGGGCTCAAGGCACTCCATGCCGCGACCGAGGGGAAGTTCGACGTGAACACGGTCGAGATCGGCATCGTTTCCCTGGAGGAGAAATCCTTCCGGAAGCTCGAGCGGGATGAAGTAAAAATATTCGTCGACAAGTACGAGCAGTGAGTCGTCCTGCATGATCCCCCTCGATAAGGCAGTTGTGGCACGCCTTGAAAGCCACGGAGAGCGATTCGAGGTTCTCGTTGACCCTGATATGGCGGTGCCGGTCAGGCATGGCGAAGCAGTCGACCTTGAAGACGTAGTCGCCGCTGACTACGTCTTCTCGAACGCCGCCCATGCGGAGAAGGCTTCCGAAGAGGCGCTTTTGAAAGTATTCGCCACAACGGAGTTCGAACCGATCGCCCGCCGGATTATCCAGAAGGGCGAGATTCACCTCACCGCCGAACAGCGCCGTCAGATGATCGCCGACAAGCGCCGCCAGGTCATCACGTTCATCGCACGAAATGCGATAAATCCTCAGAATAACCTCCCTCATCCCCCGCAGCGGATCGAACTTGCGATGGAGCAGGTCAAGATCAACATCGACCCGTTCAAGCACCTCGACGAGCTCGTCAAGGAGGCAGTAAAGGCTCTCCGGCCGATACTGCCTATCCGGTTCGAGGAAGTCCGCATCGCAGTGAGGTTTCCCCCGGACTATGCGGCACGGGCTTTCGGAGAGATTCAGCCGGCCGCCACGATCGAGCAGAACGAATGGCAGAAGGACGGGTCGTGGATCTGTGTCGTCAGAATTCCCGCCGGGATCCAGGAAGAGTTCTTCAGTCTGGTAAACCGCGTGTCGAAGGGTGATGCCGAGGTCAAACTTCTGGATCGCTGAACCGTGATTAACTATATTAATCGAAAACGCAAATATAAAAGGACATATCAGAGGTGTGCGGAATGGCAAAAGGCAAACAGAGAGCAAAAGGAAGGGTTGTCGGAAGTTCCGGTCGTTTCGGACCGCGGTATGGGAGATTTACCAGAAAGAGAGTTAACGAGATCGAGAAGGTCTCGCGTGCCCTTCACAGCTGTCCGCGCTGTGATCAGATTGCTGTGCGCCGGCAGGGAACCGGCATCTGGGAATGCCGCAAGTGCGGGTTCAAGTTCGCTGGTGGCACCTATGTGCCGGAGACCCCGACGATGCGTGTCGCTACCCGGAGCATTGAACGCTCAATGCAGAAGGAGGCATAATCAGTTTGGCAGCCTATAAATGCGCACGGTGCAAGCAGAAGGTGGATATTGATATTAATATCCGTTGTCCCTACTGTGGACACCGTATCCTCTTTAAAGAGCGTGGAGCCGGAATTAAAGACTTAAAGGCCAGATGACGGTCGTCACCACTTCACGCAAACCGCTCCCCGAGGTGCGGTCGTTAGCGCGCGATATGGCTTTTGCCCTCGGGGGAAGGTATTTTACCCGCGGCAAGATGGGGATGAGCGAGCTCCTCGCAGAGGATCAGACGGCGCTCGTCCTCTCCAAACAGGGCCGCATCTTTCTTTTACAGGTATATAGCGACGATACGCCTGTTGCCAGCGTCTCCGTGAGCGGTTTCTCCGTCGAACACCGCGAGGGGGAGATCCGGCGGGGCCTGTACGTGGCCGACCGCCCGGTCTTCGATGACCTGAAGGATCATCTCGCGGTCTCTCACGCAGAAGACCTCCGGGAGCATACGATGGAGTTCGACGGGACACAGCGAAAACACTATGTCCTCACGCTGACAGAGCCATGACCTCTTCGGCGACCTTCAGGTTTTCCGGCGAGAGCGCAGGACTTCTCTATCGTTCGATATGTCAGGGGCAGGGGGAGGTCGCCGGTCGTTCGACTGCCCGGGTCTGGATTCAAGATGATACGACGCTCATGCTCCTGATTACCGCCGCGGATACAGCCGCGCTCCGAGCCGCCCTGAACAGCTGGCTTCGGCTCATCAACGTTGCGGACGAGGTTCTCGATCTCGTGCAGGCGACGCGCCCCTGAGCCGCAACCGGATCGCTCACTTTTTTGCTCTCCCCGTTCTATGTCTGCACTACGTTCCGGGCGAACGGTCTTCTCCCGTGGTGACGGCATGGATGGTACACTTCGCGCACTGATTCTGGCACTCGGTATCGCTCTCGTACTTGCCGGGGGGTTCATCGGCTTCTTCGGGTACGTTGGAGTTATGTACGATCGAACGCTTACGAGCACGTACACGTATGGGGTCGCCGTCGAGACCGATGCTCCGCTCTCGAACGTGACGCTGTTTCTCCCTCTGCCCGACAACGGTGGGCGTTCGCCGGTTGTCGCGGATGTCGGCGCGGGTGACATCTACGGACTCCCGATGAGCTGGCAGACCGGGGTGTACGGCACCGGAAAAGCGACGCTCCTGAAGATTACGGCCGGACGGATAGAGGCGGCATACCGTCCTGCTCCCGTACCTGCAGATCAGGGGGAGAACCTGACGCCTGCAGCCGGACGTTTGCCTGTCCCTGTCCCTATCGAGCTCATCATCGAGGCGGAGGCAGAGAGACTGATCGATACCCGCTTTCCCGTCGGGAACAGCACGGTGCTTCTGCCGAAGTTCAACCTGACGGAGGTTCGCTGCGATCTTCCGCATGACCTGCAGGATCCGCCTGCCTGTTACGACTACGAAACGTCGTTCTTTGCCGACTACGAGGCGGCACCCGACACCACGGTAACTATCTCCGTCAGCCTGACCGGGTCGAATACGTGGTTTATCTTCGGCTGGTCCGGCAATGAGTTCCGCGACCGGGCCGTGCTCACGCTCACGGGAGAGAGCCACGGATGGCAATCTGCGGACGGGTCGATGACGGCCGGCATCGGGCTTTATGAGATTCTGTAGCCGGAGAGGGGCATACAAGCCTCATCTTTTAATGTATGAAGATTCTTATCATGTAGGCAAAGGATGGAGTGCGCATCCCGCGGGAGACCTTGAGCCGTCCCCATCGCACGTATGAAAAATACTATTGTATGTTAAGAGGAGATCGGTGAACATGGATAATATTCCGCCAAAAGTCCAGAATCAGCTTGCCATGTTGCAGCAGATGCAGCAGCAGCTGCAGACGATCGTGTCGCAGAAGGCGCAGTACGAGATGACGGCACGGGAGGCCAGAAGAGCGGTCGAAGACCTCGGTGACGTGCCTGAGGATGCGAACATCTACATGAGCGTCGGCAACGTCATGATGCAGCAGAGCAGGGATAAGGTCATATCGACGTTAAATGAGAAACTCGAGACACTCGACCTGCGTATCAAATCCCTCGAGAAGCAGGAGAAGGCGCTTCAGAGCCGGTTTGAACAGCTCTCCACTCAGATAAAGGGTGCGCTTGAAGGAAAGCCTCCAGGCGCCAGTTAGAAGTCGCTTCCTTTTTTTAAGTCCCCCGGAGACCGGGGTGGGCAGGGATGCCGGTTATCGCTGGGTGTCCGTCACTCTTCAGCCCTCGATACCCGGCAGACGAGGTTGATGGCGTTGACCATCGCCTCGACGGATGCGAGAACGATGTCGTCGCTGGAGCCGCTAGCCTCAAAGACTCTGCCCCGTGCATCTTCGACGGCGATAGTGACATGACCGAGGGCATCCGTCCCGCCTGATATCGCATCGATATGGAACTCCTTGAGGTGGATGGGGGCGGGAATTATGCCGAGGATCGCTTTGACCGCGGCGTCGACGGGGCCGTTTCCGATGCTCGAGAAGCTGTGCTCTTCTCCGTTGACGGTTGCCCGTATACTCGCGGTCGGGATGAGGTGATTCCCGGTCATGATGGCGATCTCCTGCAGGTCGATGACCTTCGCATCGGCCCGGATCTTCATGACGCTCTCGGCGATCTCGTAGAGGTCGGCGTCGGTGACCCGTTTACCCTTACTTGCGATGATCTTCACCCTGTGTACGATCTCGTCGAGCTGGGCATCTTCCGGTTCGAGGTGCACCTCGGTGAGCATCTGCCGCACGGCGTGGCGGCCTGCGTGTTTGCCGAGTTTCAGCCTCCGCCGGTGGCCGACCATCTCGGGTGTCATGATCCCGGGTTCGAAGGTATCGGAGCGGGTGATGACGCCGTGCGAGTGGATCCCGCTCTCGTGGGCGAATGCGTTCTCCCCAACGATCGGCTGGATGGGCGGTATCTGGATGCCGGCGTAGCGTGAGACCAGTCGGGAGGTCTCGACAAGGCTTGTGGTGGCGATGCCGGTATTGATGCCGTAGATGGATTCGAGGGTCATCACCGTCTGCGCGAGATCCGCGTTTCCTGCCCGCTCACCGATGCCGTTGACCGTCACCTGCACCTGAGAGGCACCACCCTCCACCGCGGCGATGGTGTTCGCCACCGCGAGACCGAAGTCGTTGTGGCAGTGGACGTCGATGGGACAGCGGATCTCCCCTGCGATCCGGGTCACAGCTCCCTCATCGCTGTCGGCGTGATGACGCCGACCGTGTCGGGGACGTTGATGACGGTTGCACCGCCCTCGACGGCCGCGTGGTAGACTTCGATTAAGTAGTCCCAGTCCGTCCTCGTTGCATCCATCGCCGAGAACATGCACTGGCCGAGGTGCTCGCGGACGTAGCCGACGATCGAGCGGGTGATCTCGAGCACCTCCTCGCGGCTCTTCCGGATAGTATGCTCCCGCTGGATGTCGGATGTCGGGATGAAGACATGGACCATGTCCACATCGCAGTCGAGGCAGACGTCTACATCGGCCTGGATGGATCGCGCCAGTCCGCAGACGTTCGCGGAGAGCGGCAGCTCGCGGATGGCTTTGACGATCTCTCTCTCGGCTCCGGAGGAAGCCGGGAATCCTGCTTCGATGACATGGACTCCTATGTCGGAGATCTGCTGTGCAATACCGAGCTTCTGCTCCCGTGTGAACGAGATGCCCGGGGTCTGTTCACCATCCCTGAGGGTGGTGTCGAAAACAGTAATGTCCTTGTTCGCCTGGCTAGCGACGAAGAAGACAGTACGCATCAGCGTACGCGTCTGCGTCGGCGTTCATGCGTTTCATTCATAACCATTGGGGGCCCATATATATAATGGCGATGGCGGTTCCGGGGCAGATTGCGGGAGTAGAATCGACATATTTAATAACAACGCCTTCATACATTAGTAGCGCAGTGCCCCGCCTTAACTCAGACTGGTAGAGTGCGCGGCTGTAGTATAGAATCGCCGTTTCGGCGAACTGCGCGGCTACCGCGATGTCCCCGGTTCGAATCCGGGAGGCGGGATCTCAATCATTGGTGCCCAGGTAGTGTAGTGGCCTATCATGACGGCCTGTCACGCCGTCGACACGGATTCGAATTCCGTCCTGGGCGTTTCCCATTTTCACTGCATTTCAAGTATCGTTCTTAAGAAGTAGAGCCGCTGCCATGACCGTCATGGCATTCGCCTGACCTGACAGCACATGCTGGCAGGTTTCTTTTGCGTTCCGGTGCCCGTACAGCCGAGTGATGTCTCCGGGACTCGCTCGGATTCCTGAGATGAGGCCTGCATCTCTCTCCCTCGTTGTGAGCACTCTATTTATCCCGGGGGGTTTTGCGAAACCTCCCTCGCCGTGCGAAGGTATAAATATGGGGGTGTAGTGTATGGACTCCTATGCGCGGTCTGGTACACTTGCACCCTGGGGATGCACTCCTGAACAGTATGGGGTATATCATCATCGCCCTTGCAATCGTTGCTTTTGGGAGTCTGGCCTTATTTATGGTCATATCGCTGTCTGAACTGATGTGAGATCCTCTTCCGGGTGTTTCCGGAGGATTTAACTACTTTTGACTTTCGCCGCTCGTGGTGCTGCATGCCCGGGCGGGTGATCGTTCTTTTCCTGCCGGTGCTCCCGTTAGCAGCTCCAGGGTCTGTATCGGTCAATGGTATTTCTTCATCCGGTACATCCGGGTACACCCGGCCGACTCGGCCTGCGTGGGCGGCCATCCGGAGCACGAATGCGGGAGGTTCATTACCTATTGCCGGTACAGTATGAAGAAACAGTACCAGAAGTACAAAGGATGTGATGCTGTATGGAGAGAGGCACTGAGCCACACCGCTCGGACAGGGATTTTACGGTCGAGAAGGAAGGAGTACAGGCGCTGCGGGAGGCCATGACGGAAGACGGGGATGCGGGCATACGCAGGATGGCATCGATATTCCTGGGGAGTCTCTCCTGCCCCGAAGCGGTGGATTCTCTGCTTGCCGGCCTTTGCGATCCGGAGAAGGACGTGCGGGCTCAGGCAATGCGGTCACTGGTTGCGATCGGCTCCCCGTCCGTGAAACCGCTCTCTCCGGCACTCCGGGACGAGGACTGGAGAGTGCGGTATCGGGCTGCAGAAGCGCTCGGGCTGATCGCGGATCCTGCGGGATTCGATCCGCTTGTTGCCGCTCTCTCCGATGAAAAGGATCATGTCAGGTACATGGCGGCGAAGGGTCTTGGAAAACTTCGTGATCTGCGTGCCGTTCCCTTCCTGATCGCCCTGCAGAGCGACGAGAACGAGTATGTGCGGCGGAGTGTCGCCGTATCGCTCGGCGCCATCGGCGGTGAGCAGGCAGCCCGGGCACTCGACGGCGCCCTCGATACGGAGACCTGCGAGGGCGTGCGGGACGCGATTGCGGCCGCCCTCCGGGAAGTACGCTTCCGGATCCGTATAGTGTTGCATCTCTCTAACAGAAACGGGTGACGATGGCGGTGATGTTATCGCTGCTCGCTCCCGCCTTCGCCGCTGCAACAAGCCTCCTGCACGCTTCGCCCGGGTCAACGGAAAGAAGCGTCTCCCATATCCGCTCTTCCGGGACGTAATCGTGCAGCCCGTCGGTACTGAGCAGGAGTGTGGCGTTTCGGAGGTCTTTTTCGTAGGTATCGACCGAAACAGTCCCGGCAAGGCCGAGGGCTTGTGTCAGGATGTTCTTCTTTGGGTGGCGGGCTGCCTCTCCGGCGCCGATCACCCCTGCATCCACCAGTTCCTGCACGTAACTATGATCCTTCGTGTGCCAGATCGCGTCCCTGGTGACGATATATGCTCTGCTGTCACCGACCGTGGCGATCCGACAGATCCCTTTCTCATCGACGAGCGCGGCGGTCAGCGTTGTCCCCGCATTCAGCCCGTTCTCCAGGTTGTACCGATAAATCGCGGCATTCGCCCGCCGAAACCCGATCGTCAGCAGGGTGCCGGGGTCGGGGTGCGGCAGGGACTCCAAAAGGGTCTCGGTGAGAATGCGGATCGCCATCGTGCTCGCCACATCGCCCGCCGCATGGCCGCCGAGCCCGTCTGCAACGGCAAAGATCCGGTATCGCCCGACCTCGCCGGTAAAGAGTGCATCCTCGTTTCTCGCTCTTTTTCCTTGGTCGCTGACAGACGCGACGGCTCCTCCGGACAGCGGCATCACCCGTATCATGGCTATCTATCACACTCCCTCATGGGAGTATCGGTTTTGCGGTCGGTTATCGTGCAGGTGATCCTATCCGGCAGCACGTATGGGGCGTTGAAACCGGTCTCTCTCTGTTTGAAGTACGACTCCATCCGTGTTCGTCGGAGGGGCTTTTCAGATCAGCAGAAGAAGTGCGGTATACAGAAAAGCACCCAGGACGAATGGCGTTATCCGGCTCTTTCGTTCTTCGGGGAGTTCCTCCTTGAGCACGTTGAGGATAACGCCGCCGGCGAGGAACGAGGCGAGGACGGCGACTCCGAGTGCCGAGACCTCGGTCAGGTAGCCGAGAACCCATCCCCCCACCAATGAACCGGTGAGCACCCACCGCCCGATCTCGTCGTAGTCACGCCGGTGATCCTTTCGCAGTCCGTAGTCGGTGACGAAGAAATGCAGTGCCATCGCCACGGCAAAGAACACGAGGCTGAGTGCACCCGGCTTTTCCCGGTGGAGCAGGAGATAGCCGATGAGCATATTGTAGATGCCGAAGGAGGTGATGTGCAGCCAGAAGACGTTCCGGCTGGTCGTCGTCCGGTCGGGGCCGGCAGCAACTGTCTGCTCCTGGGAGTTCCTGACCATGCGCTCAAGCCCGTAAAAGACAACGAGACCGAGAAGAGCGATGATGTATATGTGGTTCTCGATGGAGACGAGCACTCCGGAGCGGATAGACGCAAGGACGACCTCCTGACCGGCACCGAGCTCGGGGAGCAGGCGGACGAAGATGTATGCCACAGAGACCCCGCCTGCCAGTGACAGCCATCGACTTCTGGGGATGACATCCAGAAACCGCAGTTTTCCGGCTATCAGGTGCACAAAGACCAGGACGGCCACGGCGATCAGGGTCAGCGTGACGATGGATACCATCGGGGCTGATGAGGTGCCTTGAGTATATTAGGTGTCTCTCCGTGTGTATCCTGCTTGAGCGGAGTACCCTGCTGGACGTTTCGCAGTCCGGCGTTACCACCGATCGAAAGGGTCTTCAATCCCTGCCTGCCCCTCCTCTGCGTAATCGCTCCTGGTTTCTCGCGGTGCTTGTTCCGTGGTCTATAATCTGATGTGATGCTTCATTGCCACCCGTCGCCCGGTCGGTACTTTTCGGTAGCCGCTTCTCCCCCCTCTCTGCCGGGCGGGGCGGAATGCATAGGTACGATTGCCCGGTAAGACTGCACGTCTCCTTCTGTCGTTTCCAGAGGAGTCTGGGGGATATTCCAAAATGGCCGATGAAAGGATATACTCATTTCCAGCGGTTAGGAGGTGGCTCGGCAACCCGTTTGCCCTTGCGGCTCTCCGTTTCATGACCGTGAAGGATGATTGCGGAGACCGCCTCACTAATGCAATCAACTACTACCTGGACCCGTCGGAGACCCACTGCTGGAGGTGCAACCTTGCCGGGTGCATGGTCGGGCTTACCCTCCGCCGGAGCGGTAAACTCTTCGGCGTCAGCGAAGACGATATTCGTTCCGGACTCTCGGAGACGGTCTTTCAACGGGGGTTGAAGAACGTCCTTGAGGGGATCGGGCGCTACGGCGTCACCATGCCGCAGATCGTCAACGCTCCCTTTATGGTGGTCTGGGACTTCACCCACCGGTGCAACCTCCGGTGCACCCACTGCTACCAGGATGCCCAGAAGGCGCTTCCGCACGAACTTGATACGGATGAAGCGAAACGTCTCGTGGAGGATCTCGCCGCTGCCGGCGTGGTGATCATCGCATTCTCAGGAGGTGAGCCCCTGATGCGCAAGGACTTCTTCGAGGTTGCCGCTCATGCCCGCGAAAACGGGATCTACGTGGCGCTCGCCACCAACGGCACGCTCATCACCCCGGAGACGGCCAAAAAGATCCGGGATACCGGGATCGACTACGTGGAGATCTCCGTGGACGGCAAGGATGCAGCGAGCCACGACTCCATGCGGGGCATGCCCGGTGCGTTTGCTAAGGCCGTGGAAGGCATCCGAAACTGCGTTGCCGAGGATCTCTACACCTGTATAGCGACAACGGTTACGCAGGCGAACTACGACCAGGTACCCGCGATATACGATCTCGCCTCAGACCTCGGGGTGAAGCGGCTGATGTGCTTCAACTTCATCCCGACCGGGCGTGGCGTGGAACTCGTGGATCTGGATATCACCCCCGGGCAGAGGAGAGACCTGATCCGGTTCCTTATCGGCAAAAACCAGAACGGTGCACAGACGGAAGCGCTCACCACGGCGCCGCAGATCGCAGCAGTGGCTCTCGAGGATCAGGAGGGTTCGGGAGTTCCCGTCGGGCACTTCTACGCCGGGGAAGAGATGGAAGGCAGGACACGGCTGCTCGCAGAGTTCATCGGGGGGTGCGGGGCGGGACGGCTGTACTGCAGTATCGAGCCCGAAGGCGACGTGCAGCCCTGCGTCTTCATGCCGATTCCGGTAGGAAACGTTCGCGAAACGCCGTTCATCGAGATCTGGCACACGAGTGATGTCCTCCGGAAGCTGCGGGATCGGAGCGAGCTCTCCGGGGCATGCGGCGATTGCGGGAGTAAGTATATCTGCGGGGGCTGCAGGGCACGGGCGTGGGCGTACTTCGGGGATCTCAACGCACCCGATCCGGGATGCGTGAAGAACCTCGACTCCTGGGAGTCGCTCCGGAACGGGAAGGATCCGGCTCCCGAACCCTCCTCGGATGCCCGGTAGTCGCCGCCGGTTGAAATGAGCGGTGTGGGGAAGCGATCTCCACCGGCAGACCGCTCCCTTCCCCCTCAGGCGATCTTCCGCTCAGGTGCCCGGGCTAAGGAGGTGACTGATCGGGAATGCGCCCCGCCCGCTCTTCAAGACGGCTACTTCCGGTGGGGCGTACGCAGCCGGCCTCTTCTCTCCCCTCCATGATCGTCATCCCGATGCAGTTCCTCCGGAGAAACCGACCTGCCATTGAAATGGCGAGTCGGATCTTCCGGAAATGGATAAGTACTCGTGTCGTGAAGGAACGACTCTCTATGCCTAATGCTGACAGGGATATGAAGATCGCGCGGATCCTCATCATCATATCCATCATATTCGGGATCTTCGTCGCGGTGACGGTACTGTACATCGGCATTGCGGGATTTTACGGAAGAATCGCTCTTCCTGGCCTGTTTCCTGCAGGCGCGATCGCGATTGGCGTGGTCAAGATCATCGGGATCGGTATCGGGCTGCTGGCACTCCAGACGCTCAGGGGAGGATCAGTGAGGCGGGCGGGGGCGTATGCCCTCGTTGCATCGTTCCTCCCGCCGCTGGATCTGATCATGCTCCTTGCAGCGCTGTTCCTCCTGCCGTTACGCCGAGGGAGCGAACCGGCGTAACTGGTTGAAGGCTTTCCGGAGGCGATCCGGATTAGACTTTTATAGAATGGCATCGGTTTGTAGCACAATGCCCATGGATCGACGCTGTCAGGACGGTTCTATCATCAGCGACGATAACGTGTATCCGGAGATCTGATCGCATGGGTGATGCCGTGAACGGCGGAGAGCCGCCCCGGATCATCTCCTGGAACGTGACGTTCCGGTGCCCGCTACGCTGTGCCCACTGCTATCTCGATGCAGGCGAACGGGAAGACCCTGCCGAGCTCGATACCGCAGAGGGGATGGCGCTCATCGATCGGATCAGCGAGATCGGGAGGCCGATTCTGGTGCTCAGCGGAGGCGAGCCGCTTATGCGGCCGGATATCTTCGACCTCGCCGGACACGCAACGGAATGCGGCCTGCGGGTTGCCATGGGGACGAGCGGGGTTTCCATCACCGGCGACGTGGCGGAACAGATGCGGGACGCCGGCATTCGAAAGGTGGCGATCAGCATCGATTCCGCGGACCCTGACGTTCACGATACCTTCAGGGGCGTGAAGGGTGCCTTCTCCCGGGCTATCGACGCCGTCCGTGCGGTTACGGATCAGGGGATTCCCGTGCAGATCCATATGGCCGTCAGAACGCCGGATCCCGACGAGATTGACAGCATCGTCCGGCTCGGTTCAGAGCTCGGCATCCGGGATTACCAGTTCTTCTTTCTCGTTCCCACCGGGCGGGGAAGCGAGCTTGACGACATTGCGCCGATGGAGTGACGAAGCGGTGATCGGGCGGATCCTTGAGCACGCCCGCGAGCCGGGGCTCTCGGTGCGGCCGACCTGTGCACCGCAGTTCGTGCGGGTGGCAGACCGGATGGGGATTGACCCGGCATCTGGGGTCAGGGGCTGCATCGCCGGCATCAGTTACTGCCGGATCACGCCGACGGGGGACGTAACGCCCTGCCCGTACCTCCCTCTTCCGGTCGGGAACGTCCGGTATCGCACGTTCGGGGAGATCTGGTCGGGCTCGCCGGTGCTGGCCGCTCTCCGCAGCCCGGATAACCTGAAAGGGAAGTGCGGCCGGTGCGGCTACCGCAGCATCTGTGGCGGGTGCCGCGCCCGGGCGTTCGGCGTCCGGCGGGAGGCAGGAGATGTATGCGGCAGTCCGGCACGAACCGGCATGCCGGACGGGGATTACCTGGCGGAAGACCCCTGGTGTCCGTATGAACCGGCTTTTGGAGAGATGCAGGATGAGTGATGTGACACTTGACAGACAGGATCGAGAACTTCTCGAGGTACTGCAGGACGATCTCCCCCTGGTATCCCGGCCGTGGCGGGAGATAGGGGAACGGCTCGGCATGCCGGAACATGACATCCTCGAACGGGTGCAGAGGCTCACTCGGATAGGGATCATCCGGAATATCTCCCCGATCCTCGAATCAAAACGGATTGGCCTCGCGGCCTCCACCCTCGTCGGTATGCGGGTGCCGGAGGAGCGTATCGATGAGGTTGCGGCGATCGTCAACCGCAACACAGCCGTATCGCATAACTACGTCAGGGACCACGAGTACAACGTCTGGTTCACCCTCGCATCTCCCGATGATGCGACGCTCTCCTGTACGGTGGATGCAATCGTCCGGCAGACCGGCCTTCCTCCGGCGGACGTGTTGAATCTGCTTTCGGTCAGACGGTTCAAGATCGGCGTCCGATTCCGGTTCTCTCCGAACGGTGACGGAGGTGAGGCGTGATACCCCTCGACCGTGCACTCCTTCTCCGGCTTGAGCAGGGGGTCCCGCTGGTGGAAGAACCCTTTGCCGCCATCGCCGGGGATCTTGGGGTTTCGGAAGACGAGGTGCTCAAGCGGCTCCGTGCACTCGCCGAGGAGGGGACCATCCGACGGTTTGCAGCGCGGATCAATCACCGGAACGCCGGCATCACTGCCAACGCGATGGTCGGATGGTGTGTGCCCCCCGGCCGGGTAGACCGGTTCGCAGAGGTCGTGATCCGGTTCCCGGAGGTGACGCACTGCTACGAGCGGGCCATCGTTCCCGGCCGGTGGGAGTACAACCTCTTCACCGTCCTCCACGGTCGGCACCGGGAGACCGTCGATCGCTGCATCGCCCGGATCGCCGAGGCGACCGGTATTGATGATTACGTCGTCCTGGTCAGCACCCGGGAACTGAAACGAGCCCCGACAGGCAGGCTCCCACACCTGAAGGAGGGCAGCGCATGATCCGGTTTACCCAGGCTCGTCTACGGGGATGCACCCGTGAGCGGCTCCGCCCGCAGACATGCAGAGACCGACAGGAGTCAACTCGCATTTACAGAGGTCTATCGGCCGGTGGTCTTCTGGAACATCACGAACCGGTGCAACCTCGCCTGCACCCACTGCTATATCAGGGGAGGGCCTGATCAGCGGCGCAGCGACGAGCTGACAACGGATGAGTCGATTGCTCTCATCGATGATCTCGCAGCGATGGGCGTTCCACTGCTCCTCTTCACCGGCGGTGAACCGCTGCTCCGGGAAGATTTCTGGGATCTGGCAGCATATGCCCGGAAACGCGGGCTCCATGCGGTCGTGAGCACCAATGGCACACTCATCACCCCCGCCGTCGCCCGCAGGCTTCAGGATGTTGGGATCGAGTATGCCGGTATCTCGCTCGACGGTGCGACAGCAGCCACGCACGATGGGTTCCGCGGGGTGCCGGGCAGTTTTGCCCGGTCTGTCCGGGCACTCGAAAACTGTACCGAGGCCGGCCTGAAGTGCGGCGTCCGGTTCACCGTCACGAAGAAGAACCAGCACGAGCTCGGCGACCTTATTGCCCTCGCAAAAACCCTGGGAGTCAACCGGTTCTGCGTCTACTGGCTTGTGCCGAGCGGGCGGGGGAACGAGATCCATACCGATCACCAGCTTCTGCCGGATGAGGCGCGGGCGATCGTCGACCTGATCTACCGGGAGACGCTCCTGACCGACCCGTCGGCCATGGAATTTCTGACGGTCGACGCGCCCCAGGATGGGGCTTATCTACTCGAGAGGCTCCAGGCGGACAACCATCCGGCAGAGGAACGGGCAGCGTTGCTCCTTGCCCGGATGGGCGGCTGCAGTGCGGGGAAGCGGGTGGCCAACATCGATCCCTCGGGGAATGTCTACCCCTGTCAGTTCGCACAGTTGGAGCCGTTTCTCATTGGAAACGTGCGGGAAAAGAGGTTCTCCGACCTCTGGAACGATCCGGAGAACCAGGTATTGTCGGCGTTCAGGGACGCTCCCCTCCGGATGGACGGGCGGTGCAGCTCCTGTGCAGAGCACGAGATCTGCGGCGGCGGGTGCCTGATCAGGGCATACGCATCAGACCGTGACATCCGTGCAGGAGATCCGTTCTGTTCGAAGGTGTCCTCCGGGGCATTTCCCGGCCGGAGGTAGATCTACGTACCGGTGCCTGCTACAGGAGAACGACCATGAACAATGCTTTTTCCGTCCCGTGGGGTCGGGCTTCGAAGAATCTGCCTGCCGGGGGCGTGCCGCAACCCGGCCTCTCCCGGTAGGGGCACTCCTGTTCCCTGACACTGGGGTGCCGGGGGTCTGTCTGATTGGATCAGCATCAAGTCGTGTACCTGCTGTGTATGGGACGAATCCTACAATTTGTGACCCTTTTTGAATATATCTCAGAGTGGTGGGAGTTTCGAGTTGCGCTCCCGTGATTGACCGGTGCTTTTGGTGGCATTGGTATCTCCTTGTCCGATTCTGCTTGAAGTGCCGTGTTCGAGAGTTCTCAAAGGTTCTCGAAAGGTAGTTATACCCTCCCTCCATGAACGACCTGCTCCGTACCGAAAACCGGGTTCTACGGCCGGGGACTGATTGCACGCACGGTTCGGGAGGCGGTTTCCCATGGATATAGTGTTCGTGCTGAATCTGGCCCTTGTCGTGGTCAGTGGCTTTGTCATTATCACCGGACTGGTCTCCCGACGGCTCAGGAGCTGGGATATTCCCGAACCTCTGCTGGCATTTCTCATCGGTGTTCTGCTGGGACCTGCCGTCTTCGGGCTCTTCCAGCTGCCCTCCGGGGTCAATCTGCCGCTGGTACTGGAGGAGGCCTCGCGGTTGACGCTCGGTATCGGGTTGATGGGCGTCGCTTTCCGGATCCCGCGAGGTTTCTTCACCCGCGAACGCAGATCGCTTGCTGCGCTCCTCGGGCCAGGGATGGTGATCATGTGGTTTATCACCACCGTTCTGGTATATGCTCTCCTCCGTTTTCCCCTTCCTGTGTGTCTGCTCATAGGGGCGATCCTCACGCCCACCGATCCACTGATAGCCTCCAGCATCGTGACGGGACATGTGGCGAAGGCCAATCTGCCCGAACGTCTCCGAAACCTGATCTCCTCGGAATCCGGCGCGAACGACGGTCTTGCGTTCCCTTTCGTTGTCTTCGCGATCCTCCTCGTGCAGGAGGTTGCCCGGCCCGCGCTGCTGGACTCCGTCATCTACGTCGTGGTCTGGCAGGTCGGCATGGCCGTACTCGCCAGCGCCCTCATCGGGTACGGAGCGGGGGCATTTCTTCGGTGGGCCGAGGCGCGGAAAACGATCGAAAAGCGCTCGTTTCTGGCATATGCGATTGCCCTTGCCTTTGCAACTCTGGGTGCGCTGAAGGTGATGCAGGTCGATAGTATCTTAGGGGTCTTCATCACCGGTGTCGTCTTCAGTTCGGTCGTCGAGGAAGAGTCTGTGGAATCCGGGGCTATCCAGAAAGAGGACATTCTCGAAGCAGTCAACTATTTCCTGACCGTTCCCGTATTCATTCTCTTTGGCATCATTGTTCCCTGGCATGAATGGTTCTCCTTTGGATGGGCGGCTGTCATCCTTTTCATCGCCATTCTCCTCTTCAGACGAATACCGATGCTCCTCTCCCTTCGCTCTCTCCTATGGGAAGAGAAGAGGGGCGTCAATGCACTCTTCATGGGCTGGTTTGGGCCAATGGGGGTATCCACCCTATTTTATGCCGGTTTCGCCGTCGGGAAAAACCGGCCTTGCGACGATATGGACCATCGTCAGTCTTGTCATCGCTGTCTCTATCGTGGTGCACGGTCTGACGGCAACACCGTTCACGCTCCTGTACAGCCGTTACGCCAGACGGAGTCCTGGAGAGGCAGATTCCTCCTCTCCAACGGAGTAAAACCTGCAGCCTTGTTCCCGGAGCAGGGACCGGGACAACTCATCGTGCTGCAGGGCGAGTTTTTTATCTTTCATCAGAGCCTCCGTTGACGAATATGGGTCTCTGTCTGACACCGGAACGCGCTCCGGAACAGGTGTTTCCCTGAAATGAGTGTGGTTTAATTACCATGAGGACCCTGGAGCGATGGACTTGATACTGCGTTTCTTACAGGGTATCGCCTTTGCACTGACGATTCCTGCATCGCTTGCGATCATGACGATAGCAACCGGACAGGCAACACGGGGGGGATCGATGGGCACGTTCAATAGTGCGCGATTCCTTGGGTTTACCATAGGGCCCTTGATTGGTGGATACATTTATACGGCTTTTCGGCCGGATGTTGCATTCTACGTGGGAACCGGCTTCATAGTCCTGGCGATCATTCTCGTACAGTCCTGGGTGCATGATGAGCGCAGAGGAGGTATAGCAGCAGGAAGCGGGAATAAGAAGTCCCGCTCCCGTATCTTTGACCGTTCGCTTCTCTCAGCGGGCATTTTCGGGTTGGCATTCGCTGTTTTTCTGATGGCCGGGTCATTCTCCATGCTTGTGACGCTGGAACCTCAGTTCAACGCCAGGCTCCAGGAGACTGCATTTGCATTCTCTATAGCGTTCGCAGCGCTCACTGCGACCCAGGTGGTGCTCCAGATACCGCTGGGAAGACTATCGGACCGGTGGGGGCGGAAACCGTTCATTATCGGGGGATTGCTGCTCCTGGCCCCATCCACCGCCCTCCTTGGGCTGATCTTCACGACCTACCAGCTCATCGGCGTGCGCCTGATGCAGGGAGTCGCCACTGCGGCAATTGCTGCACCGGCTTTTGCTCTGGCAGGTGATCTGTCTGGAGCAGGGTCGGAGGGGCGTAGTTTGAGCATCGTTACGACCGGGTTCGGTCTTGGGATTGCGCTGGGTCCGCTCATCGCTGGTTTTCTTGCCCTCTATGCCTTCGAATTGCCGTTCCTTATCGGCGGCATTCTTGCGCTTATCGGAGCCTGGGTGGTCTTCCACTATGTGCCGGAAACGGTCGAGAGACAGTCGTGAATGCGGCAAAGGGAGGGTATTGATACGATTGCCCCGGGGCATTTCGCGCTGGAGCGGTATCATTCGGCAAGACGAACCCGGCCTGGCAGGATTGCGGTGATGTGTGGTGGGAGCGCCAGCCAGGTCATCCCCTTCCGGAAAATCGATTTCTCCCGTGGAGAATTCTGCACAGAGGTCATAGGTGCCCTTACCGCGGCGGCCATTCCAGGCGATAATACTATTATGCGGGGGGCGCATGGATGGACGGATATGCGACCGCAGGACAACGTCCCTTCGAGCCTGCTGGCCTTTTCGGTACTTGCTGGATGCATCGGCATACTGGCAGGTCTTTTCGCTGTCATCTTCAGGCTGCTGATTGCGCTCTTCCATAACATCCTCTTCACCGGCAAGGCATCGATCGCCTATAGCGAAACCGTATACACCGCTGTGAGCCCCTGGGGGCCGCTCGTGGTCTTTGTGCCGGTTGTCGGTGCAGTGGGAGTGGCCTTCATCGCAAAGCACTTCTCACCCCAGGTATTGCGAAGCGGTATTCCCGATGTCCTGAACGTGGTCTACTACGAGGATGGCATGCTGGCGAGAGGGCTTGCGATCTTCAGGACTCTCGCATCTGCTCTTTCCATCGGGAGCGGAGCGCCGGTCGGGCGGGAAGGGTCGATCTTTCAGGTGGGAGCGGCCATCGCCTCAACAGCAGGGGGGTTGTTCTCTCTCTCCCGGGAAAGGACGCGGGTACTCATGGCGGCAGGCGGAGCCGGCGGGGTGGCCGCAACCTTCAATACTCCGGTGGGGGGATCCTCTTCAGCATAGAACTCGTGCTTCAACGGGCAGGTCTTCGTGATGTTATCCCGCTGGTGGTCGCTTCGGGCGCGGCCACGTACATCGGCCGGTACTTCTTCGGATCCGCGCCCATATTTATCCTGACGGGTGCAACGGCACCGGGTGTCGTCGAAGCGCCGCCCGTTCTGCTCCTTTATGCCCTTCTCGGAGGAGCGCTCGGCATCGTTTCGGGGCTGTTTATCAGAGCTGACGTACGGCACGGAGGATCTCCTGGAGCGTCACTTCGGTGAGAATCTCTACCTCCGCCATGGGCTCGGGATGTTCGCGGTCGGCATCCTGATCTATCTGACGATGGTGCTCTCCGGTCGGTATTACATAGAGGGAGGTGGATACTATCCAGTTCAGGAGATCCTCTCCGGGTCACTCTCTGCACTATCCGTCCTTCTGGTTCTCTTCCTCTTAAAATTCATCAGTACATCGGTTGCACTTGGTTCCGGTGCATCGGGGGGTGTCTTCTTTCCGGCACTGTTCCTGGGAGCAGCGTTTGGTGGTGTCTACGGTTATCTCCTTGCAGGGATCTTCCCGGACCTGCACCTGAATCCGCAGACGTTTGTGATCTCCGGAATGGCGGGTGTCTTCGGATCGACGACCGGAGCGGTATTTGCGGCCATCGTCATGATCTTCGAGATGACGCTCAACTTTAACGCCCTGGTCCCCTCCACAATCGTCGTGCTGCTGAGTTACGGTGTTCGAAGGCTCATCGTGCGGGACAGCATCTATACCCTCGCCCTCACCCGGGGAGGGCGGCCGGTGCCCGAAGCGCTCGACGTGGAGGGTTATGGAAATCAGAATTGGGGTTCGAAGTAGCCTTCCCTACATGGCCTCAGGTCAGGAGCAACGCTACGGATGGATTCCAGCGCAATAATTATATAGGGTGCGTGTATTGGGTCTCCCATGAGACCAATAGGAGTTCTTCTCATGGCACTTCTTGTGGTGAGTGCATGCGTTCTCATCGCAGGATGCACATCGCCCAGCGGGAACGCCACCCCGGCAACGACTCCGCCAACCACGACGGTGACGGGTACACCGACATCTGCCCCTACCACGGCGGCAGCAAACGCGACCGCGACGGCCACAACCGCAGCGAATACGACTGCGACCGCCACGTCTTCGGGCGGTGGGACGTACACCGTGATGACCAGTTCTAGCAGCCAGCTGGGGACATACCTGGTCGACGGGAAGGGAGTGACCCTGTACAATTTCACGACCGATTCCAAGGATCAAAGTTCCTGTAGTGGAGCATGCGTGAATGTGTGGCCGGTCTTCTACGCCTCGTCGATATCCGTTCCGTCCGATCTGAACGCGTCCGACTTCAGCTCGTTTACCAGGAGTGACGGGTCGATGCAGACTGCATATAAGGGAATGCCCCTGTACTACTATGCCGCGGATACATCGGCAGGTCAGACCACGGGACAGGGACTGAATCAGTTCGGTGGCCTTTGGTACGTCGTTCCGCCAGATTCACCCGGGTATTCGTAACTCGAATTTTCTTTTTTTAATCATCCCGGGCAGCAACCCACTCTACACCTGAGATATTCAGGGTACGAGAACATACTCCGGCGTTTTTGAGACCAGTCCCAGGTAGGGCAATTAACGGCCCCATTACTTCGCTCAGTGCCCCCTCTGCAACGTTCTGTTCGACGACGCTCATTGACACCTGGATAACTTCCTGGATTGTAAGCCGAAGTGATCGAATCGGAAGAGATGCACATCGATAGTTCGCGGTCCCTGGTTCACCGGAGAACAGCATGCCCAGAGCAGAGCGATCGGGCATTCTTCAGGAGGGGTGAGATGATGGCATAGAGATACCGGATTACCGGGTTTTTCATGCGTATCTGCAGATAACTCGGTTTCGCATCCGGTATGCTAGTTTCTATTGAAAACCGGGACTGGCAGATCCGATGCACCGATGCGGGTTCCATCGATGATTGTCGACGACATGCCCGGGTTTTCAACGTCATGCCCTTCTCGTTTTCCCTTCAGGTATTTCAGGGCAACTGCGATGGTCCGGACAAGCACCGGTTTGCCTTTCATCCGATATTCGGCATGCCGGTGAACGTCCCCGGAGGTGGTGCATCTGTTCCCCGGCCGTGGAGACCCCCGTATTCGGCTCGTGGATCGTGCCGCGGGGGAGCAAGGCAGGTCATGGTTTCATCTGCGATTGCCCGTCCGGTGGATTTTCGAGACGATATCACGAATAAGACCACCAAGCCGTTGTAGCAGGTGAACGGGCAATCCATTGCCCGGTTAATCTAAATACCATCTTCTCGGAGTATCGAAAGATTAGCCGGGCGGTACCACTTCTATCAGGTTTTGAGCATCACTATGTCCTAATATTATCAATTAGTTCAGATAAATTAGAACTCTCCTCCGTTGGGATGAAGGCCGATAAAAATAACTCCTTTTCCAGGCGAAAACTATATGTGTGCAATGCTTATATGGGGGGCGTGAGTCTTGTAGAGCTGCATTCATTCACAACGATTTCGCCTCACGGAACCTGCTGGATCACCAGTACTGCCACGGCAAAGACGCCGCTCTTCTCTACAAGGCGGGAGTTGATCGAATGCCTCTGCAACGCAACGTAGTGCTGATCCTTCTTCTGGCAGCTCTCCTCATCCCCCTTGCGGCATCCGCACAGGTGACGGGAACGGGCACGCCGACGAATGCAAGTGATTGGCCGATGGTAAATTATGATCAGGTCATGAGCCGGAACAGCCAGCAGACCGAGATAAATGCCTCGAACGTCAACCAGCTGGTGATAAAGTGGGTTTTCAACACCGGTTCGCAGCCCGTGGAGAACACGCCGCTGATCATTAACAACACGACGTATATCCAGAACAATGCCATGAAGGTGTTTGCGGTTGACCTCGCCACGGGACTGCCGCGGTGGGTATATGATCCGCACGTGGCCACGACCGCAGGAGAGGTCCCGCGGGCATCCTCATCGCACGGCATGACCTACAGCGACGGCGTACTCTACGTCCCGACCGGCCCGCACCAGACGGTGGTCGCACTCAATGCAGCCAACGGATCCCCCATCTGGGAGTCGCCCGTCCTCGCGAACGAGACAGCCTTCCGGGTCTCGTCTCCCCCGCTGATCTGGAACAACTACGTGATCGTCGGATCCGCCCTCGGTGACAACCCGCCGTTTACGGTCCCGGCGCACGGTTCGGTAACAGCACTGAACATAGCGAGCGGCTCCATTGTCTGGCAGAACAGCACTGCCGTAGGGCCCTGGATTGAGGGAGCGAACGCGACCCAGCACGGCGGCGCGACCACCTGGAGCGGCGGCGCCATCGACGACGCGAACGGGATCGCCTATCTGCCCTGTGGAAACCCGGCACCCGACTTCTCCGCAGAGTCGCGAGTAGGCCCGACGCCCTACGCCAACCACATGATCGCCGTCGACCTTGAGAGCGGCGTCATTACCTGGGCAACGCCATTCATTGCCGAAGGCTCCGTGCTCCCGAACGTCACGCTGCCGGATACGCACGACTGGGACACCGCCTGGGGCAGCAACCTCGTGACGGCAGGCGGCACGCAGATGGTCATCGGCCACGACAAGCGCGGTGACGTCATGGCGATGGATGCCCAGACCGGTTCGCCGATCTGGTGGACGAACGTCGCACACACCTACCGCGTCGAGGCACAGGCCGCGGAGAACGGCAGCGGCGAGGTCTGGCCTGGTCCGGGTCACGGCGTTGAGTCCTACTCGGCAGTCGACAACAGCACCGTCTATCTCGCTGCGAGCAGCATGGGGATGAACTACTTCCTCGGCCACGTCGACCCGGTCTTCGACTCCATCGAGAACGGCGTCGGCAACGGGTCGATAACCGCACTCGATCTCACCACCGGACAGGTGAAGTGGAAGGTGCCGACCGACTTCCCGACCTGGACGTCGCCCCTGGTGACGAACGGCCTGGTCTTCGCGGGGCAGATCACTGCGACCGGAAAACCGTACTCGTACGGACCGTTCGGGTATTCGACCGACACGCCCCTGATGCCCTCCGGAGTGCTGATGGCACTCGATGCAGGGAACGGATCGACGCTCTGGCAGGCGGACGTCGGTGCTCCGATCGGTATCGGCGGACCCTCGATCGGCCAGGGAATGCTCATCGTCCCGACCGGCGGCATCCAGACCCCGAATAAGGGCGGCTACGTCGTCGCATTCGGATTGCCGTCAGGCAACGTCACACCCACGAGCACGGCGCTGATAGCCGTCAACAACGTCACTAATATCAGCGGTGTTGCGAACGACATCGGCATGTCGTGGACTAACACGTCCAATGTTTCCGGCGCGAATCAGACGATGACAAATACATCGGCATCGAGCACAACCACGACAACGACGAACATGTCCAATGTTTCCGGCACGAATCAGACGATGACAAATACGTCGCCATCGAACACAACCACGACAACGATGTAACTCCGGGGGGTTAGAGTGAGACATTGATCCGACAGCACGGAAAACCGCATAGAACATGCGCAAGGTGACGGTGCACTTCGACGGCACGGGCAACGGTAGATCACGACGTTACGTGGTCTACCAGACACTCCATGCCCTGATCGTCACCCCCTGCAACTATGATCGACATCTTCACCGCACCAGGCCAAGGTCGGACACCGACCCCTTCCGGTGCCTGTTGTCAACACCAGAGCAGATGAACGAACAGATGCGTACCTTGATCTCGGGTTGACGGAAGCGGTGGGACAAATCGACCTCCCTTTTTTTATCTACCGATCAGGTTTCTATGGCTCCGCCTCAGCGTCGTCTGAGCGGTTGCGTGTTCCCGGGCGGGAAAGCGTATCCGCTTCCAAAGGGCAGGTACAATTGGCCGGAGAGGTGTCCATCTCCCCGCTAATGAGGCTCCCGCCGGGGCATTTCACCGACCGGAACCATTACATCATCCAAAGATGGTCAAATCCGCTAAAACCTATAGAAGTTGCTGCTCTCGTGCACCATATGCAACAAGATTACGGAGGTTTGCCGGCTCCACGATGCTTGATGAAGCCCCGACACCGCGGTTGAGCGGAACTATTCGCAAGGCGAGAGGTCACGAACGACGGGAAAGCATATATGGCACGAACATTATTATTCGCCTCGATGTATGTAAAAGTCGGAATGTTGGTTCTCCTCTTCGTTATCGGGGCAGCATCCCTGGGGGCGGGATGCGTTGGACCACCCGGAAATATCACAACTCCGACGCCGACACCCACGACGCCGGTCACAACGACGCAACCCACAGCGGCACCGGCAGAGACCACTCAGGCCGCAGGGTCCACCACGAGCATGACTCCGGGAGTGATCGCCGGAACCGGCACGCCCGGCATAACTATCCTATTCCCGCAGCCATATTCTGCGGTCACCTCGACCGATGTTGAGGTCGGTGTGTTGGTCGATAACTTCAGTCTTGGGGAATCGGGGTCCGCGGGGCATATCATCTATTACCTGGATGCGCAGGCCGTAACCGCTCGGAACGTATCCGCGAACATGACTTTGACCTCATCGAACGGCACCTTTGCAGTCTCGACCAATACCACCTATACCTGGAAGAATCTCTCACCCGGTAACCATGGTTTTGCGGTGGAACTGGTGGATCAGAATAACAAACCGCTCGAACCGCCGGTAATGGCTGTGTCCGAACCGGTGGTTGTAGGACCGAACGCCACTGCTCCACCGACGCCCACAGGTCCTATACTCACGTTGGGAACCATCACGCCGCTCCCGCCTGTTACATCACAAGCGACGAACACAACGGCGACATCGGCCGCGACCACAGCGGCAACGAATGCTACCACGGGAACGACAGCCACGACAGCAACCCCATCCGCGGCGGTAGCAAATGTAACCACGACGGCCACCCCGACAGCGACCACAACTGCGACGAATGTAACCACAACAGCCACAACCGCAATGAATACCACGGCGGCGACGGCAACACCCACGGCAAACGCGACCCCGACGGGGACGTCTTCATCCACGTCGTATACCGTGAAGACCAGCCTCGACCAGTCAGCTGGGGACATTCCTGGTCGATGGGAAGGGAATGACCCTGTACAACTTCACGGCCGACTCCAGGGATAAGAGTTCCTGCACCGGAGGATGCGTGAATGCGTGGCCGGTCTTCTATGCCTCGTCGATATCTGTCCCGTCCGATCTGAAAGCGTCCGACTTCACCTCGTTTACCCGGAGTGACGGGTCGAAGCAGACCGCATACAAGGGAATGCCCCTGTACTATTATATCGGGGATTCATCGGCGGGTCAGACCACAGGACAGGGACTGAATCAGTTCGGCGGCCTCTGGTACGTCGTCCCCCCGGATTCCCCCGGGTATTCATAACCTCATTTTTTGCCGCTCCCGGCACACCTTCGCGGACCCGGTATCCCGTGCGCAGACCCTCCCGGGCATTGCGGCTGTTCGTGAACCCATTCCCGGCGGAACCGCGTCGTTGAAGCAGATGGCCGCAGATCCCGGGCTTTTCAGAACAACGCTCCTTTCGACCTGAGCGCGATATTCCATGAACAATAAGAACCGGGCGAGTTATAATAATTGAGGCCTGCCCCTCTTTTGAGCACCCGGCAGCAAAATGAGTTTGGTTTTGCATGCGAAAAGTATATCTTCCCTATGTCGGTAAGGAGTGGCCGAGTCCTGCAGGGGTGCACCATCCACTGTGACAATCTCTCGCCGTATCCCCAACGCCGCCGCGACACAGCCGCCGTTCTTCTCTGCAGGGTGGGAGTTGAGAGAATGGTTTTGCAACGCAGAGTCGTGCCCATCCTGATACTGGCAGTTCTCTTCATTCCTCTCGCGGTATCCGCGCAGACGATGGGAATGAACACATCGACGAATGCAAGCGAGTGGACGATGGTGAATTACGACCAGGTCATGAGCCGGTCAGGGTATTGAAGCCTACACCGCCGTCGACAACGACACGCTCTATGCCGACGTGAGCAACGGGGCGTTCCGGTTCTACACCAACGACACGGTCTACCCGGTCTACAATGCGATGCCTGGCGGCATCGGCAATGGGTCGGTGATGGCGGTCGATCTCGCGACCGGACAGTTGAAGCGGAAGTATGATACGCTGTTCCCGACCTGGACGTCTCCCCTGGTGACGAACGGCGTGGTCTTTGCCGGGCACATCACCGCGACCGGCTGGCCGTATAAGCCCAGCGCATACGGCGGACCGGAGAAGGGTACGCCCCTTACGCCGTCCGGTATCCTTCTTGCGCTGGATAAAGACACCGGCGAACTCCTGTGGCAGGTGAACGTCGGCGCCCAGGTGGGAATCGGCGGCCCCTCCATCGGACAGGGCATGCTCATCGTTCCGACCGGCGGCATCCAGACGCCGAACACGGGCGGATACATCGTCGCCTTCGGGCTCCCCGAAACGGGCATGCCCAACGTCACGCAGGAATCAGAGCAGATCCGTGCTCAGCTGACGCCTTCCCCGACATCCGGGTCGGGCGGAGGGTAACCCGGCACGACGTCGACCCGACCCGGGTGGGAGGCCTTCCTGTCTCCCGCCTCTCCTTTCTTCACCGGGCATGGCGCCGCTTTTCGGGCCGTGTAGCGCGATAGGCCCACTCGATCGCGATCGCAAGGCCGAGCATTCCGGCAAGCACCCCTATCTTGGTGGGATCGTTCCGGAGGACGTACCAGATGATGGCGGCAAACGCCCCGATACACCCGATGCACCCCAGCATCGGTATATATCGGTTGCTCTCCGTCTGCTCCGCCAGCCGGAGGTTCGCCAGGTTCACGGCAGCGAAGATCAGGAGAAATCCGGTGCTGCCCATGGCAGAGATGCTGGAGAGGTCGAGGAGGTTGGCGACGAGCAGGGTTGCTCCGGTGGTGATGAGCAGCCCTTCAAGCGGCCGGTTCCAGATCTTCCTCTCAAGGAACGCCGGCAGTTCGCCGTCTTTTGCGATGATGTAACTGATCCGGGAGGCGCCATAGAAGGTCGCATTGATTGCCGACGTCGTCGAGAGCATGGCGGCGGCCGCGATGAGGGCGAAACCTGCCTGGCCCATGAAGGGTCTCGCCGCTTCGGCGAGCGCATAGTCGCGGGCGGCGACGATCTGGTCGACCGGGAGCGTCCCCACCGCCACGATCGCTATTGCGATGTACAGCGCGATGACGAATACGACTGCCGTAAAATACGCTCTCGGAAGATTCTTGCGGGGATCTCTGACGTCTTCCGCGGTGTTTGCAATCAGCTCGAACCCTTCGTAGGCCACGAAGATGATCATCCCGCCGGCGATCAGGCTGGTGAACGGCGACCAGGCTGCCGGCTCGAGGTACGCAGTATCGATCCCGCGGATGCCGAGGGCGATGAAGAGGAGCAGGATGGCAAGCTTCAGCCCGACAATCAGATCCTCCGCCTGGCCGATGATCTTTGCACCGAGGGCATTGAGGGCGGCGATGGCAAGCACGCTCGCTGAGATGAGAATGTGCTGCCAGACCGGACGAACAGCCTCCGGAAAGAAGGTGGAGCCGTAACTCCCGAAGGCGTAGGCGTAGAGCGAGAGCATGACGACGTAGCTGATCCAGAGCAGCATGTTGAGGCTCCCGGTGAAAAGGCCGGTGCCGAACGCCTTATTCAGGAATGTAATGGTTCCGCCCTGGCTCGGGAAGGCCACGGAGAGGCGTGCATAAGAGTAGGTGGTGATCAGGGCGACGGCACCGGCAATGGCGAAGGCAATCGGGGTGCCGCCTTCCGCGAGGGCCACTGCGAGGCCGAGAACGGCGAATATCCCGCCGCCGACCATGCCGCCGATCCCGATCGCGATAGCCTCCAGAAGGCCGATACCCTTCTTTTCGTCGGTCTTCATGCCAGGTCCTCCCGAGCGGTGCGGTGGAAACCCCCTCCCCGGGTATTTCTGCCCGTCCGTATGCGCCGAAGGTTTTAATATCCTCCGAATCGTTCAGTGGCACGTTTCAATCCCGGTTCCACGCAGCATCAAGTATTACACGGATGTGACTCATGTACCAGCAGATTCTTATCGCGGTGGACGGTTCGGCATGCTCCGACCTTGCACAGGATGCTGCGGTCGCCCTTGCGGCTGCAGGAGAGGGGAGCCGCCTGCTGGGCTGCCATGTCTACGCCGCCCGGATGCACCGCACCCGGTTCGAGGATATGGAACCCGGCCTTCCCGGAGCGTATCAAGAGGAGGAGCGGCTCGGCTACCTCCGGAATACACACGATGACCTCATCTCCGAGGGTATGACGCTCATCTCCGACGCCTATCTCGCTCCTCTTGCCCGGGCGGCTGATAACCAGGGGATTGCATGCGAGTGCGTTGCACCGGAGGGGCGAAACTACGTCGAACTCCTCCGGCTGATCCGCGAGCGGCAGCCCGGCCTCATTGTCCTCGGGGCGACCGGTCACGGTGCGGAGCCTGGCTCAGAGCTCGGCAGCCTCACGGAACGGACGCTCATTGCCGGACGGGGAGGCGACACCCTGATCGTGCGGAGGCCCTGGACCTTCAGGAACCGGCCTGTTGTCGTCGGCGTCGACGGGAGCCAGAACAGCTATGCCGCTCTCGTCCGGGCGATCGAGATCGCCGCCGCCTTCGAAACGACGGTGAAGGCGGTTGCGGTGTACGATCCCTTCTTCCATAGCGGGGTCTTCGGCACCATTGCCGGCGCGCTGCCTGCCGAGGCGCAGAAACGGTTTAACTTCGCCGCCCAGGAGCAGGCTTCACGACGAGATCATCGACCAGGGGCTCGAGCGTCTCTACCGGACGAACCTGGAACGGGGAGCCCGTTTTGCCAGTTCGCGAGGCTTTACGGTGGAGACGGAGGTGCTCGCCGGCAAAGTCTCCACGAAGCTCCTCCACTACGCCGCCGCCGTCGGGGCGGGACTCGTGGTAGTCGGCCGCTTCGGGCTCCACCGGGAGAGCGAGGCACTTATCGGCTCGAACGCCCATACACTCGCCCGCACCGGCACGACGAACGTGCTCGTCGTAGAGCCGCCGAAGGTGCCGATTACGCTGCCGGAAGCACCCGTCGAACAGGCACCCGCGCTCACCTGGACGCCGGAAGCGGAGGCGATCCTCCGGCGGATACCCCCGTTTGCACAAGGGATGGCAAAGACCGCCATCGAGGAGTACGCACGTGGCGAGGGTCTCGCTGAGGTCACGGAGTCGGCCGTCAGGGACGTCTCCCGGCGGTTCGGGATGGGGGGATGAGCCGATGATCCCCGATGCCCAGGTGGTCGTCTTCATCAAGGTCAAACGGTTCGCTCCCGACTTCCACCGGCATATCCTGAAAGGGAAGGTCATGGGTCAGGTCGTCCGGCCGGGAGAGAAGATCCTCGTCTACGAAGTCGCCGAGACGGTTCCCCCCGGCACGGTCAGGATCACCCAGACAAGCCATATTGAGTTCCGATGAGTGCCGAAGAGACTGTATCGATCCGGAGCGTGGAGAAGCGCTACGGAAGCATCCGTGCGCTCGACGGAGTCACACTCACCGTCGCGAAAGGGGAGATTGTCGCGCTCCTCGGGTCGAACGGCTCGGGAAAGTCCACGCTGCTGAAGATCGTGGCGGGGCTCGTCCCGCAGGACCGGGGCGGCGTCGCTCTCTTCGGCCGGGAGACGGGGGCGGACCAGGGGGTGCGGCGGGAGATCGGAATGCTCTTTGACCACTCTGCCCACTGGGACGCGCTCACCGGGTTTGAGAATGCCTGGTACTTTGCCCGCTCATACGGCCTGAAACCGGACGATGCCTGCGGACGGCTCGAACGCCTCTTCTCCAGCATGGCGCTCGCCGACCGGCGGGACGATCCGGTCTTTACTTACTCCTACGGGATGCGGCGCAAGCTCGCCCTCATCGAAGCGCTGGTGCACGAGCCTGCCCTTCTCCTGCTCGACGAACCGTCGATCGGCCTCGACTACCAGGCGAGGGTCGCCCTCACCACCCGGCTGCGCGAGGAGGCGGAGCGGGGGGCGACGGTCATCTTCTCGACGAACGACGTCCATGAGGCGGCAGGCGTCGCCGACCGGGTCGCCCTCTTCGACCGGGGACGGCTGCTTATCGAGGGAGAACCGTCCGTGCTCGTCGGTTCGCTGAAGGGCAGGATGACGATTGACCTGGCACTGGCAACGCCGGTGCATATGCAACCGCTGCTCGCGATGGCCGGCGTCGAGGGAGCCCGGGCGGATGAACGGGACGGCGTGTTCGTGCTCACGATCATCGCCTCACCGGACGGGTCTTCCTCCGGAGCGTCTGCTCTTCTCGGCCGGGTCGTACAGGAGGTGGCACGGCAGGGCGGTGCTATCCTGAGCGTTGCTATGCGGGCACCTGGGCTAGAAGACGTATTTCTCGCGTTCATGGGGAAGCCATCCGATGCTCCCTGATACGTTCTGGAAGAAGGAGATCGCCGAGGATCTCCGAAACCGGCGGGCGCTCCTGCTGAAGTTCGCCCTCCCGCTGGTGCTCCTCTCCCCCTCATGCTCGCAGATGTGCCAGTCTCGATGCGGGCGGCCGGCCTTGCTGGTGCGGTGATCTTCATCGGCGTCTTCGGCTCGTCGGTCGGGCTGATCCGGATCCGCGAAAGCAGGATGCTGGAACGCCTGGCGATGCTGCCAGCTCCCCCGCACCGGTTTATCGGGGAGTATATCTTTGCAAACGCCCTCCTCGACGGGGTGCAGCTCCTCGTCCCGGTGGGGATCTTCCTGGTGGTTAGCCACGCTCTCGCCGGGAGCGCTCTGTGCATCCTCATCTGCTTTGCTGCAGCCGTGGTCGCGGCGAACGCGCTTGGCCTGCTGGTAGCGATTGCCGCGGGCTCCTCCGGCGAAGGCCACCTCTATGCGATTGTAACGGTCATGGCGGTCTTCATCGTCTCCGGATTCGTCACCCCGGCCGGGATGGCCTTCCTCGCCGGGATCGGCAGTGCCCTGCCGTTCGGGTACCTCTACGGGGCGATGCTGGGTGCCGGCACTGCTCCTGATCCGCTCACGGTGATACTTGCCCCGCTGACGGCTCTTATCCTCTGCGGGATTGCTCTCGCCGTCTCCCCGCGCCTGTTCCGCGATCTATAAGGCGGGATGATCTGTTCACCCGGATCTCGAAGGGCAACCCCTGGAGTTATCGGATGAACCCCCGGTGCAGCCCGTTCTCCTCTGCACAGCGGATTGCATACCGGTATTCCTCGCCGGTGACCGGACGCTGCAGCGCCCTTTGCATCGGGCTCCTTCCCCCTTCTGCTACCCGTCCCGCCGGACGGTATTGCGCCATGATGTTGACGTATGAATCCCGCGAAACTTCTTCGGCGATGAACCGCATCACCATCTCGCTGTTTGCCAGGTTGTCGGGGAGCACCAGGTGACGGATAATCATCCCCCGCACGGCAAGCCCGTCTTCGTCGACAACGAGGTTGCCGACCTGTCGGTGCATCTCCCTCAAAGCCGCCTGCATATATCCGGTGTAGCCCGGGGCGTGCGAGAGGTCCAGCGCCACATCGTCCCGGCCGTACTTTGCGTCGGGCATGTAGATGTCGATGATGCCGTCTAAAAGCCGCAGAGTGTCCGCCTCGTCGTAGCCGCCGCTGTTGTATACGAGGGGAACTGTCAGGCCGAGTGAGGCCGCCACATCGACTGCAGCGATGATCTCCGGGACGACATGCGACGGGGAGACGAAGTTGATGTTGTGGCAGCCCCGCTGCTGCAGGTGCATCATCGCCCCGGCAAGGTCGCTCGCAGAGATCTCGTATCCTGCCCGGCACTGGCTGATCTCGTAGTTCTGGCAGAACTCGCACCGCATGTTGCAGCCTGCGAAGAAGATCGTCCCTGAGCCGCCTCTCCCGACAAGTGGCGGCTCTTCACCGAAATGAGGGCCGTAACTTGCGACCATCGGCCAATGGCCGGTATGGCAGAAACCGAGATCGCCGTCGATTCGGTTTACGTGACAGTGCTGGGGGCATACAGTGCAGTCGCGGAGGATCTCGCAGGCTTTCCGGGCACGCTCCGTAAGTTCGCCGCTCTCGTGCAGGGAGAGATAGCCGGGTAGAATGTTCCTTTCCATGGCCTGGGCCTTCGCGTAGGGAACGGCAGGAGATGAAGGTTTGCTTCACCTCTCTGCATCCCTTCCCGCACCGCCGTATTCGGGTATCATCGATGATGGAGATCAGATCGGCGTTCATCGATGCAGGCATCGCGTTCCCGGCTGAAACCAGGCCGCGCCGTCAAGATCGGGGTGTAAAAAAAGGTCGGGTGGCCCTTCCGGGAGGCGGGGTCTCCCGTCTGACAGCTCGGGCGTTCACGAGGTCGCGGGGATATCCCTGCTCTTCTGGCAGACTGCGTCGATGACACCGTTCTGCACATTGTAAAAACTATGGGAGGCGTCGATCTCACAGTCGAGTTCGATCACTGTCTCTTCGTCGCCTCCCGTGCAGAGTGTCACCGAGTCGCTCTGGAACGTCACGTAAGGGGCGCTCAAAGCGCGTGCATCCACCTCGGCGGTGATGTAGATGCAGTCCTCGCCTTCGATCACTTCGACGTCGGTCTCATCTCTATCTGCGTCGTCGAGATCGAAGGGCGCCGGCATTCCGCCGGGGCCGGCGATGATGGTGAACCCTATCATTCGCGGATCCCCTGTGGGGAGATCGTTCAGGAGCCGCTCCATCAGTCGTGCAATATTGCGGAACATTTCGTCATATGGATTATTTGCCATGTGCACCACGTACCATGTACTCTGTGTCGGTTCGCTCAACAAGCCCCTTCTCGATGAGGCTCCGTAGTATTCTGGATAGCTCATCCGTGGACAGGTCGCTCAGTTCCTCAAGTTCCTCCAGGGTAAGGTTATAGTGAGAAAGCGCAAGGATGATATCGAGTTCTTTTTCACTTGCGAGGATCTCGCTCCCGGTTCTCATAATCTCATTGACCTTTGCCCCGATGTCCCGCTCAAGACCTTCGAGACTGCTGAGAAGATCATCGCGCGCCTGTATCAGCCGCCTGAAGAGGAGGAGGGATCCGATGAACTTTGCCGTCTGATCCTCATCTGATCGGGATAGCGTCACCCCGTCCTGCTTCTGCAGGTCTATGATGACATTGATGTTATGTGAGAGATAGTAATACTTTCGTCTGCGTTCGTCCTGACAGGAGATGAGCAGCTGCTCCCGTTCCATCATCTGCAGGTGCTCAATTACCGCTTTCGGACTGAGTACCGAGCCTCTCGGATATCTCAGTCACAAAACACGGTTTCTGACGCAATAGTTCTATTATTCGTCTTCGATTCCGGTTTCCCAGGATATCCAGGAGACGGGAAACCTCGCTGCTATCGAGCATCTTTACCTAATGTTAGTGGTGAAAATATAAAAAGAGATCATTCAAAGAGGCGGTAGTTCGGTGCCTCATCGGTGATCATGATATTGTGCGGGTGGCTCTCCCCGTAGCCTGCGGCGGTGATCCGGATGAACCTGCCGTTCCGCTTCAGATCCGGCACCGTCGCCGATCCGGTGTATCCCATCGCGGACTTCAGCCCCCCGACCAGCTGGTAGATGACGTCGGAGACCCGCCCAACGTACGGCGTGACGCCCTCGACGCCTTCGGGGACAAACTTCGTCCGGCCGATATCCTTCTTCTGGAAGTACCGGTCGCTCGACTCGCCGCTGCTCATCACACCGAGGGAGCCCATGCCCCGGTACTGTTTGTACCGGCGTCCCTTGATCGTGGTCACGCGCCCCGGCGCTTCGTCGGTGCCGGCAAAGAGACTCCCTGCCATGATGCTGTCGGCGCCTGCTGCGATCGCCTTTGCGATATCGCCGCTGAACCTGATGCCGCCGTCGGCTATCACCGGCACGTCCGCCGGGTGCGCGATCTCGGCGACGTTTGCTATCGCCGTGACCTGGGGAACACCGACACCGGCAACGATGCGGGTGGTGCAGATTGAACCCGGTCCGATACCGACCTTCAGGCCGTCGACCGTATCTGCGAGTGTTTCTGCGGCCTTCCGTGTTGCAATATTGCCTGCCACGACATCGGTCGAGACGCTCCCTTTGATGTTCTTGACCGCTTCGACGACCTTCATGTTGTGGCCGTGTGCACAGTCGACGACGAGGGCGTCGACACCGCTCTCGGCGAGCAGCATGGCGCGGTTAAAGTCATGGGGTCCGACCGCTGCCGCGACCCGGAGCCTGCCGTTCGCGTCGCGGTTCGCGCGGGGGAACTGGCGTTTCTCGAGGACGTCCCGCATGGTGATGATCCCGAGCAGGTTCCCGTCATCGTTGACGATCGGGAGGCGCTCGACCTTGTTCGCGTACATTATCTCGAGTGCCGAGTCCATCGTGATCTCCTCGGTCGCCGTGATCGGCTTCTTCGTCATGAAATCCGTAACCTTCGCAGCAGCGCTCCGCGGTAGAATTGCCCTGATATCGCGGCGGCTCACGATACCGATGATCCGCCCGTCCTCCATCACCGGGACACCGCCGATCCCGTACTGCCGCATCAGCAGCTCGACGTCGGCGACCGTTGCGGTCGACCCGACCGTGAGCACCTCGCGCTCGATCAGATCTTCTGCCTGCTTGACGATCCTGACCTCTTCGACCTCCCGCTCCGGAGGCATATTCCGGTGGATGACCCCGATACCCCCCTCGCGTGCCATGGTGATCGCCATTCGCGCTTCGGTCACCGTATCCATTGCCGCACTTACGAGCGGGATGTTGAGAGGGATGTTCCGTGAGAATCTGGAGCGGACATCCGCCTCGTCTGGCTCGGTATACGACGCTGCAGGTTCGAGGAGCACATCGTCGAACGTAAATGTTGTTTCAAGCTTCATCTTTTCAAGGTACATAATTCACCCGATCATCTTCATCGCCTTATCGACGAGATCCGCCCTGATGGAATCGGAGCGGTCTCCACCGCAGACCATTCCCCGGACACCGATGATATCCGGGTCTATGCGGTTTAAGGCATCGATATCTTCAAACTTCAGCGAACCGGCAAGAGCCGTCTTCAGTCCGAGGTCACGGTTCTGCAGGGTAAATCGGGAGAGAGCCTCTTCGTCCATGAACGAAAAGGTGCTCTTTCCATCCTTGATACCGGTATCGACCATGGCGATATCCGCGCCGGCGTCCGCTACGAGCGAACTGATCGCGAACGGGGAGATGGTTCCCATGCGCTCGTAATCCGAGTACGCAGCAATAACAACGTACTTTTCGGGAAAATCACCTTTCACTGCCGTGGTCACCGCATCGATGACCTCACGGGCACGTTCGAGTCCGTCAAACATCAGGCCAACTTTGATAAAATCAGCACCCGCACACGCGGCTCCATAGGCCGAGAGAGCCGCGGTCCCTGGTTTGTACTCATTGTCCCCGATCGCAGCACTGACAGGCTTATTCTCCGCTATCCGCTTGATCTCCCTGATAACCCAGGGGAAGTTTGCACCCAGCGATCCTTCTGACGGCTTCTTAACGTCAATGATATCAGCGGAAAGGGAACTCTGTGCCTCCTCAATACTGCTAGGACTGACGAGTAATTGCATATAAATTAATGATCCTGCATCCTAATAGTGATTACGTTGAGGACATGGAACTGATTCTCGCAGTTGATCTCGCAGGCGGTCTGGTCGTACACGGAAGAAAAGGGGAGCGGGAGAGCTACCGCCCGCTGACCTGGGGGCTTGCCCCTTCGGCAGAGCCGGTGGCGTACCTATCGCATCTCCGGCCGCGATTCCTCTATATCGCGGATCTTGACCGTATTCGGGGCGGACGGCCGCATGACGATCTGGTACGACAGTCTGCATCGCTCGTGGAACGCTGTTACCTCGACCGGGGGTGTCGGTCGCCTGCGGAATGCACCGAGCCCGATGGCGTGACGCCGGTCGTCGGCACGGAGACGGCCGCCCGCACCGTCGAAGGTCTGGCCGCATATCCAGGGGGGTTCCTGAGCGCGGACATCCGGGGCGGCCGTGTCATCCCGTGGGGCATCGAGCCTGCCGCTCTTCTCGAGCAGGTGAGTGCGATGCCGTTTGAGGGCTGTATCATCCTCAATATCGGTGCGGTCGGGACCGAGGAAGGTCTTTCGGAAGCGTGCCTGGAAGAGATGCGATCCCGCTATCCCGGCCGTCTCTTCTACGGGGGCGGTGTATCGGGGCCTGACGATATCTATCTGCTCGCGGATCTCGGATTCGACGGTGCCATCGTCGCCACTGCCGTCCACCGTGGATCGATCCCGCTTGCCTGGATCCGGAGGGGGCATCCGTGCTGATCACCCTCGAGGGAATCGACGGCAGTGGAAAGAGCACTCTCCATGCCGCGCTCCGGGAGTCGCTTGCCGACCTCGATCCGATCTTCACCCGTGAGCCGGGCGCCACCTGGATCGGCGATGCTGTCCGGCGTGCGGTAGCGGAGCGGATGGATCCGATCGCCGAGGCGCTGCTCTTCGTTGCCGACCATGCGGCGCACCTCGATACCATCGTGAGACCTGCGCTCGCGGAGGGGCGCCTTGTCGTCTCGGACCGCTACTCCGACAGCCGGTTCGCCTACCAGCCGGTCGTCCTTGCGGATGCTCTTCCGGATCCGCTCTGCTGGCTCCGACAGATTCACGAAGGATGGTCGATCCGCCCCGACCGGACATTCCTCTTCGTGCTTCCGGTAGAAGCAGCACTAAACAGGGTCGGGACGAAAAAGATGCGCGAGTACTTCGAAGATGCGCGAATCCTGGAAGAGGTGCAGAAAAACTATCTGGACCTTGCCGCTGCCGATCCGTCGCGGTTTGTTCTGGTGGATGCTTTGGTCGAAAAAGAAGAGATCTGTCGGTTTGTAAGTGATGAGATCAGGCAGTGTGCCCGATCGTCACGATCACGTCCCCGACAGTGAGGACTTCCACATCTTCCCCTGCTACCCGGTAAGTCACCTTCGGGGTGAAGGCATTCTGGGGCACGGGTATCTCCTCTCCGTTGACGAGAATGGTCGCCGGAGGATTGACGAGCTGCTCCGGCGACAGTGTCCGCACCGCATCCATGAACGCTTTTGCCTGTTTTCGGAGTGCCGGGCCGATGACCGCCATATTGAACTCGACATCGCTGATGACCTCTTCGAGGTTCGGCGTCTCGGTGCTCCAGTGCAAGTCGGCGTTCAATGCCCGTCCTGCATCTCCGGCGTCCTCGATCGGCTCTGCAGTATAGATCGTCACATGCCCGAGCGGCGCATTCAGTGCCATGCCTGCATCGTGCTTGTACCGCCGGAGTTCCGCCACCATCCCCACAACGAGGTCGCCCTCTCTTCGGGCTGCATCGTCAAAGTACGCAACCTCCGGCCATGAAGTGCCGTGCACGCTCGTTCCGGCAAGATGGGAGTAGCACTCCTCCGCAAAGTGCGGGATTATGGGAGCGAGCATGCGGCAGACAGCGTCCATCGTTGTTCTGAGTGCGGATACGGCGCTTGCTCTGCCGAGATCATCTGCATAGAGACGTCCTTTGACGAGCTCGATATAATCGTCGGCGACGGTGTTCCAGGCGAACTCGCGAACTGCCCGGAGCGCCCGGTCGAACTGGTAACCGTCCATCGCCGCAGTAACCTCGGCAACGGTCTCCGAGAGGCGAACGAGCAGCCAGCGGTCGGCGAGCTCGGTGACCGGTGCCGCCTCTCCCTCCTCTCCGCCGATATGTCCGAGGACGAACCGGAAGATGTTCCAGAGTTTTGTCTGGAAACGAGACGCGGCGACGACGTCGTTCCAGTTGAACATGATATCGGATCCGGTCGCCGCACCGCCGGCCCCCCACTGTCGGAGAGCGTCGGCGCCGTACTGGCTCACAATCTCCTCCGGGGGGATGATGTTGTTCCTGCTCTTGCTCATCTTGAACCCGTCCTCGCCGAGCACCATGCCGTTGACAAGGATCTCGTCCCAGGGGTAACTGCCGACGAGGGCCTTTGCGCGAAGGATCGTATAGAACGCCCATGTCCTGATGATATCGTGACCCTGGGGGCGGATCTGGGCAGGGAAGAGGGCAGGAGCGCCGCTTCCGTCCCACCCGGTGATGTTCAGCACCGAGATCGAGGAGTCCATCCAGGTATCGAGGACATCCTCTTCGCCTTCAAACTCCGCACCCCCGCACTGCGGGCAGGGCTCTTTCGGTCTGTCGACAGTAGGATCTATCGGCAGGCTCTCTTCGGACGGGAGGATCATCTCGCCGCAGGAGCGGCAGAACCAGACCGGGATAGGGGTTGCGAAGATCCGCTGCCGGGAGATGCACCAGTCCCACTCCATCTGCTCTGCCCAGTTCTCCATCCTCGTGAACATATGTTCGGGCGTCCAGCGAATCTTCCGTGCAGCCTCGAGGATCTCGTCCTGGTGGATCTTCACGAACCACTGCCGCTCGGAGAGGATCTCTATCGGTGTCTTGCACCGCCAGCAGGTGCCCACACGCTGCTCGAGTTCTTCCTGCCGGATCAGAATCCCCGACTCCTTCATGTCGGCAAGGATCCGCTCTCGGCACTCGGCGGCGTTTAAGCCCGCATATGCTCCGGCGGTATCGGTCATGATCCCCTGGCGGTCGATGGCCTTCCGAAGGTCGAGGTTGTGCTGTTTCCACCAGTGTACGTCCGTCTTGTCGCCGAAGGTGCAGATCATCACCGCACCGCTCCCGAACCCGGGGTCGACGGCGACGTCTTCGATGACCGGGACGGCATGCCCGAAGAAGGGCACGTTCAGTCTCCTGCCCTTCAGTCCGCCGTACCGCTTATCGTCGGGGTGAACCGCTACCGCCACGCATGCGGCGAGCAGTTCCGGGCGGGTGGTTGCGATCTCGACACCGTCAAAGTCGAAGTAGTTGAGTTTCGTCCTGCGCGGCTCGTATGAAACCTCCGCAAAGGCGATCGCCGTCTCACAGCGCGTGCAGAAGTTCACCGGATGCTCGCTCTGGTAGATATCGCCAGCCTTGATCATCTGGAGAAATGAACGCTGCGTTTTGCCGAAGTACTCCGGCATCATGGTGATATATTCGTGGCTCCAGTCGATGGAGAAGCCGAGCCGGCGCATGGTGGTGCGCATCTTTGCGATGTTGCCGAGCGTCAGGTCACGGCACATGGTGCGGAACTCTTCCCGGGGAACGTCGTTTTTGGTGATGCCGTGCGTCTCCTCCACCTTCACCTCGGTCGGCAGGCCGTGGCAGTCCCATCCCTGGGGGAACATGACGTTGAACCCCTGCATCCGCTTGTAGCGGGCGATAAAGTCGATATAACACCAGTTGAGCGCGTTTCCGATGTGGAAGTTGCCGGTGGGGTACGGGGGTGGCGTATCGATGATGAAGCGCGGTTTTGAAGAGTCGGGATTGAAATAATTCTCCTCGTCCCGCCAGGTACTCTGCCAGCGGGTCTCCACCTCACCACATTCATACTGTTTGGGTATTTGATCTGACGGCGACATATTCAGCTCTTCTATTTCTCTCTCTGCAACGAAATATAGTGATCGAAGCTCGGCCTTTCGGGAGCGGTCGTCTCTCAGAGTTCGGTGCAAAAACAGGCGTTATCAATGCACGTTTTCCCGGTGAAGCCGCGGCGTGGAAGGTCACGAAGGCTAAAGGCTTTTTCGTACAAGCACCAAACGTACATGAATGACAAAGTTGCTGGGGCTCATGCTGGCATCGATACTCACGTTCGCATGTATTGCGCTCGCCCCGCTGCTCCAGCCAAACTGGCTGCTCTCCGTGCTTATCATCCCCTTCTCGCTCGTCCTCTTCCTGATCCATGACACGAAATACGCCTCGATCTCGCTCATTGCTCTTGCGGTTCTCTACGGACTCGGGTGGCTGTCTCTCTTCGTTTTTGCAAGTACTCTTGCGATCGTCGTCTTCGGCGAGCTGGCGTTCCGGGCAGGCGGCGAGGGTAAACGGTCGTACCTCTATCATATCGTGGCGGCGACGGCGGCATCGCTGCCGGTCATGGTCTACCTCGACCATCTCACGCCGCTTATCGTTCTGATGGGCGTCGTTGTCGCGGCGCTCCTCGATCCGCCCTCCGGGAACGCGACGACGCGCTGATGATCGAGGCGCTCGGCGTCGCGATGACGATGTCGCTCTTCAAGGAGATCGGCTTTCAGGTCGATATTACGTTCCTTCTCGTTGCGGCTATCATCGCGTTCGGTTTCGGCTACTCGTCCTACCGCCTCCGCGTCGCGGATATCAGCGGTCTCTTCTCCGGTGCCCTGATCGGTATCATCCTGATCGTCTTCGCCGACGTCCGCTGGTTCCTGATCATGCTCACGTTCTTCATTATCGGAGCAGCGGCAACGCGCTACAAATACGACTACAAGGCATCGATAGGGGTAGCCGAATCCCACGGCGGCGTTCGCGGATACTTCAATGTCTTCGCGAACGGTCTTGTGGCAACAGGTGCCGCCGTACTCTACGGTGTCACCGGCGATCCTGTATTCATCGCGCTGTTTCTTGGAAGTGTTGCATCGGCAGCGGCCGATACGGCTGCAAGCGAGATCGGCATGACCGGCAGCGTACCCTACCTGATCACAACGTTAAAGTCGGTTCCTCGGGGGACGAACGGAGGAGTAACCATCAGGGGAGAGGTCGTCGCAGTCGCGGCTGCCGCAGTCGTTGCAGCGGCTGCATACGCCATGGGAGTCGCCGATATCCCGCTGATGATCGTCACGGTTATTGCCGGCTTTGTCGGGACGAACGTCGACAGTCTTGTCGGCGCCACGCTTGAGAACCGGGGAACGTTCGGGAACTCGGGGACAAATCTCACCGCCACGTTCTCCGGCGGTGTCGCTGCGATGGGACTGTTTCTTCTCTTCTGATTCGCAGTAAAAAAAGATTTTAATATTTATACCAGCGCCCTTTCTCGTCGTACTCGCCCTGCTCTATGGTCACGACTCCTGCCGCACGCCGGCGGAAGAGGCACGCTTTGTAAGCATAGAGGATGCTCGTCGCAAGAGTGATCACCAGGGCATAGACGAATGCCGTGATCCAGATGCCTTCTGTCCCGAGCATGGAGAGGATATCCTGCGGCATCAGCGTCTGAAGATCGGTGGTGTTCATCTGCGTCAGCGGTTCGATCTGTGGAGCGAGGAGTATCGTCCAGATGAACAGGCCGAGGAACCCGAGGATAAGCAGGATCCCTATGTTGATAACATAGAAGAGGATCACGCTGCCCGACGAACCAAGGACGAACTCGATGCTCCTCCGGATTGAGTCGAGCACCTTCCGGTCTTCAAAGACGGCTGCCGTGTCGTAAAAGAACGTGAAGAAGACGAACGGCACGAAGATTCCGAACATCATGAAGGCGGCGAGCTCGCTCTCTGCGCCAAGACCAATGAGGGTGATGGGAACCGCCAGCAGCAGCGCGGTGAAGAGTGCCGCAAAGAAGACGACCAGCGCCGGAAGCAGTATCCGGAAGTAATAGGTCTTTGCTGCGGTGAAAAAGGACGCGGGGGTGTAATCTCCCGTCTTGATGGCGCCGTACACTCCTCCTGCCAGAAACGGAAGGGTGACGACCTGGAATAGTGCCAGGGGCTCTGCATAGAAACTGCCACCGTAGACTGGAAGGATGACGTCGAGAACTGCGAACGCTCCCATCACGAGGCCGATAGACCAGAGGATCGGCTGCCGGCGCAGAAGCCCGGCAGCCTCGGTGAATGACTCGAGAACCATGGTGAATCAGCGATCTCTCGGCATGGCGACGATCTCGCGAACCTGCAGGTCGAAGAACGCGGCGGTGTGTGCAGGACGGATGACGCAGACGGTGTCGGCTCCGCTCATGGTACCTCCGACGGCGATGACCTCCTCGTCGATCCGTACCTTACCCTGATCGGCCGCGATGAGCACGCACTCGACGGCGACCTTCAGCCCGACGGCGATCGTGCGCCGGAGTGCCTCTGCGATCGCTTCGGTCCGGGAGCTGCCGCCGAGCTTCGGGGAGCGCGAGATCGCCCGCTCGAGACCCGATAGTGGGTGGGTGCCGGTGACGATGGTCGCGCCGCTCGTCAGGAGATCTTCTGCCGCACCGGACGAGAACTCCCACTCACCCGGCTTTGAGAAGCCGACGACGTGAGTGACGACGATAAGTTCGAGATCGGTGCCCTCCATCGCTTTTTGAAAGACCTGCGCCGTCCCTCCCGAGGAGCTGGCGACGACAACCCTCGACAGGCCGAGTTCCAGGGCTCGCTCTACGGCAAATCGGGCTGCATCTCCGGTGTTATGAGTGCCCGGGGTGTCGAAATAGTGAATATTCTTCGTTGTAAAGCCCATGCTATCAAATTTGTCCGCACTACTACTATAATCTCCCTGTTTTCATGAATGGTAGGCCGCCCGGCGGTTTCGGTTCCGCCGCTCCGGGGGCGGGGGCGAGCGTATCCCCGCGGTTTTGAGTCCCAACCGCTTTCTCATCGTTCTTCTCTTGCGTCGGTCGTACCGCCGGTGGAAAGCACGGTGAAAAGACAGAGGTGAACTACCCCGCGCCTATTGCCCGGGGCTTCCCGCTCCGCCACCCCGAACACCCCCGCAAGATAAATGGGGTATTACCGAACACTATATACGATACGCGGCACTGCGGGACAAATTCTCTATCGCTCTCGCCCGCAGGTGTGGCCGCGGGGAGTCTTTTGATGATTACACTGGCAATTGCGGGAAAACCGAACTGCGGAAAATCGACGTTCTTCAAGGCAGCGACACTGGCACAGGTAGAGATTGCCAACTATCCGTTCACGACCATCGATGCGAATCACGGGGTCGCCTATGTGCGGACATCCTGCCCCTGCCGCGAACTTGAGATCGCGTGCCCCCACTGCAGGGATGGCGTCAGGTTTATTCCGATCGGCCTCATCGACGTTGCCGGCCTCGTGCCCGAGGCTCACAAAGGGCGGGGGCTCGGCAACCAGTTCCTCGATAATCTAAGGCAGGCGGATGCCATTCTCCATGTCGTGGATGCCAGCGGAAGTACTGACGCGGAAGGGAATCCGGTGGATATCGGCTCTCACAACCCGGAAGGGGACATCAAATTTCTCCGTTATGAGATGACGATGTGGGTCTACGGCATCCTCGGAAAGCACTGGCCGAAGCTGCAGCGGCAGGCACAGCAGCGCGACTTTTCGCTGCTGCTTGCTATCGTGGATATCTTCGCCGGGCTTGGGGTGACCCTCGAAGATGTGAAGGCGGCGGAAGCTGCCGTCGATACGGATCTGCGGCAGGCGAGTGAGGACGCGCTGATCGCGTTCTGCGAGCACCTTGTCAGTCACAGTAAACCGATGGAGATCGTCGCGAACAAGGCCGATCTGGCACCGCCGGAGTTCCTTGAAAACCTGAAGAATTACAGCGTGATCTTCTCAAGCGCTGCCGGAGAACTTGCGCTTCGCATGGCTGCCGAGGGGAAGTTTCTGCAGTATCTCCCCGGGGATACCGAATTTACGATAAACCCCGATGCGCCGTTCACACCGGCGCAGCGGGTGGGGCTTCAAAAGATTGCCGATTTCATGAAACAGTTCGGAGGCACCGGGATTCAGCAGGCGCTCAATACGGCGGTATTCGATCTCCTTGACATGATCGTCGTCTACCCGGTCGAAGACGAACACAAGTTCACCGACGGGCAGGGGCGGGTGCTCCCGGATGCGTTCCTGATGAAGCGTGGTTCGACGCCCCACGACCTTGCGTATCAGGTGCACACCGATATCGGCGAAGGGTTCCTCTATGCCATCGATGCGCGGAAGAACATGCGGATAAAAGAGAACCACGAGCTGCAGCACGGCGATATCATCAAGATCGTCAGTATCCGGAAATGAGGCCGTTCACTGTCCGACATATTCGACGTGGATCAGCAGGTATATATGGTGGACGGGGATAATAATCGATTAATATGAGCGGCGAGGTCTTCCAGGCACAGGTGGTCCGGAACTTCTTCGAGACGATTACCGGGCAGGATAGAAACCTCTCCCGGATATATATGTGCGTTATCAGCCTCGCTAAACTCAGGATGGAGTCTCCCGAGCAGATGACGTTCCTGCTTGACCAGATGAGAAAGAGCAAACAGAAGCGGGAACTCTCCATCGATATCCTTGACTATGTCTGCGATGCGGCACGAGACCTCGACCTTACGACCGTCCAGACTGCGTTCGGTGTCAGGGAGATCAGTGCGCTTGCCGACGAATTCTCTTCCGTCAGCCTTGATTCGTTCTGATATTCCGGGCTTATTCTTTTCTTTTGCGCCGGCATCCGCTCTTTAATCGTTTCCTGAAAAAATGTTGGAGCAGGAGTCCCCCTGCCGGAGGGAGTTACCGGGGCAAGTGCTCTTTGTAGGCTTCCAGTATCTGGGTGACGAATCGCTGATGCTCCTCGAGCGCCTGCTCATCCTCCGGAGAGGTCTCTATGCTCACGGCATAGAGGAGGACCAGGGCGTTATCAAGGTCGAGAGCTGCCTTATCCTGCACGTCCTCCGGCCGAAGCCTGACGGCAAGCGCCTCCGTATCTGATTCGGCAAAGGTATACTGCGGCGCCGGAGTCACCCGTGATTCGGCCAGGTCTTCCGCACGTTCACGCACAATCATCAGTGCCGCCTCAAGGGGTCCCGGCATCGCGCGGCTCTCGCGAAGCCGTACAAGCGCCTCATCGCACTTCGCGACCGCGTTTTTGTAGAGGCCGAACTTGAATGTCAGAAGCGCTGATGCCAAACGGTGTCCGGTCTCCTCATCGATGCTCTTCGTGATCGGTTCGATACGCGCAATATACTCATTCAAGAACTGCTTCATCGTCTTCTCCTGATATATCGGTTTACTAAATCTTTTCTCAACCCGGAGTGCAAGGACGCTGATACTCGCGGCATAGAGTATCTGCATGACCGGACCGTTTGAAAAGTCGTTCGGGATAAGGAATATGAGCACCGCGTAGAGCGGGGCGAACAGCGAGACGATATCCCTCTTCGGTTTTAAGTACGCTACATAGCCGAGTATGAACGATGCGATCACACATCCGGCAACTCCGATGAGTGTCGCAGAGGGCACCTGGAGATACGTGAGCAGAATGCCGATCAGGACTCCGCCGATGGAGACGGCGGGGACTGCAAGCCAGGCGTGCGGCCCGGGTGGCGAGTGCGGTTGAGTATTCTCTGTGATCATCGACCCTTCCCATATACCCTATGAAGCGGAAAGCGTAAACAAGGTTCCCTTTCTGTTCAGTCGGGTATCGGCAGGAGCTCGCTCGCCCGGATGGCCACGCTTCGCTCTGCAATGGTCGCCATCTTGCTTTCAAGCTCCCCGAGGAGTGTTTCCGCGGATGCGTACAGCCTGGCAAGATGCTGCTTCTGAGCGGCAACATCGTCTCTTCTCTCTGCTACCTGATGCCGCAGGTGTTCAAGGTCTCCTGAGACCTTCTGCTCTTCGGCGTAGCCGGAAAGCGCGCTCCGCTCTGCTTCGGCAGTCCTGATGTCGGCGGTGAGGTTTCGATGCTCCGTAATCGCGCGCACCAGTTCCGTTCGGAGGATGCCGGCATCCGAGAAGAGGTGCTGCTCCTCCCGGTTTTTCAGTGGCACCTCACCCCGGCCGATCAGATCCATCACGGTAGGCATTACTCTCGTGAGCAGCTCTATGATCGTGTCGGGCTGCTCCGGGGGGACGGCGGAGAATGCGTCTTCTGCCCGGCGCAGTTCTTCTGCCGTGTCGTGGTCAAGGTGCTTCTCCTGAACCTTCTCCGCTTTTCGGAATACGTGCAGGGCATGTGTCCTGATGACGGCATATTCTCTCGCGATTTCTTCCTCTCGCTCCCCTACCGCGCGAATTCGGGCATCCAGTTCCCCGGCCGCGGCGTGGTGAGGGCCCCTTTCAAGCTCCCGGAGCGCCTCTTCCAGCTGCCGGATGCGGGGAGTCTCCCTCGTGTTCTCGCTGATCTCGGCGATCGACTCTTCGTGAACCGAGGCATACTCGCCTCGTATCCGCATGAGCCGCTCATAGATCTCACGGGTTTCGTCAACCCCGGTGTGTCGTGCGCGATAATCGGCGATCGCCTGCGTCATGAGGTTGATCTCGGTGCCGAGCTCTTTGACGCCGGCACGGAAGTCGCGCATCTCTTCGGGATACGCTGCAGTGATGTACTTCCCCTGCCCTTTGAGGGCTCGCAGGCAGCCCTTCAGGATTCCTGCTGCCGTCGCGTAGAATGCCTCGGTATCGTCGGCAGGTTGTTTTTCCAGGAGCTGGTCGATGGATTTCACAAACTCCGGGAGTGCCGACCGGGAGATTGCTTTGAGGCGCGGGTGGGGGACGGGGGTCTCACCTGCCTCCCTGAGCGTATCGATCGCCGTCCTGATGTTCGAGAGGGCTGCCTCGATCCGCTGCCGGTTCGGAACGGTCGAATCGGTAAATTCCTCTACGAGTGTCGCTTTCCGTGCATCGAGCCACGACGGAACGTCGTCGAGCCGTATCTCAATGACTTTCGGTGCCGCTTCTTCCCGTTTGAAGAGATCGCGTAGTGTCCTGAACATACAATCCTCAGTGGACTTTCTGCGTCCCGGTATCGCCGTAAGTTGCTCTCATTGTCTTTACCTTTTGTGCATACTCTCAATCATCCGTTCCCGCAATCTGCTGCAGACGTTCGACGCCGTGAATCTCCCTGATGACGTCGATGACGGCGTCCGGCACGAGGTCCTGCCAGTTGTCCCCGGAGAGCATCCTCCGGCGTATCTCCCGGCCGCTATGGGTTGCACGCTCGTACATATCCGGAGATCGTACGGTCATGCCGGCCTCGTGGAAGAGCTGCATCACGAGCGGGTTGCTGGAATAGGCGACATCGAAGGGGGGCGTCATCGATCTGACATGGGCGACCCAGATGGCGTTCCGCCTTATATCCTCTATGGGAATGACGTAAAACGGGCACTCAAGGTTCTGTAGGGCTCGCGTGATCATCAGCACCCGTTCACCTGCGGTAAAGGGATTTTCGAGAGTATGGGAGAGTTGTGCACTGCCGATGCCGATCACGATCTCGTCCGACCATTTTGCGATCTCTTCGAGGACGGACTGGTGTCCGTTGTGGTACGGCTGGAATCTGCCGATGTAAAATCCCCTACGCATCGTCCGCCACCATATTTGCTATCTGGGCGGCGAACGCGCCCGCAGTGAATCCGGCATCGATATTCACGACGCTGAGCACCGAGCAGGACTGGAGCATGCTGGCGAGCGCCGCCTCGCCGGCGCCCATATAACCGTACCCCGTGCTGACCGGCACCCCGATCACCGGGCGGTCGACGAGACCGGAGACGATCGCCGGGAGCGTCCCCTCGCGCCCCGCCGCAACGACGAAGACGTGAGCGCCGATGAGGCCTTTGAGGGCAGAGAAGAGGCGGTGGATTCCCGCCACGCCGACGTCGTACGCCGTCCTGACCTCGCATCCCATCTCTTCCGCTATCAGGCGGGCTTCCTCCGCGACCCTGATATCCGATGTCCCGGCGGTAAGAATGGCGACGATACCGCCGCTCTGTTCGGGTGTGGGTTTCCGAGCAAGGACGAGCGCCCGCGCCGGTTCCCGGTAATCGAGGGAAAGAGCGGTCGTCCCGATACGCTCCCGGAGAGCGGCGACCTGCTCGGGCGAGACCCTTGTTGCAATGCATCTGCCGGAGGCCGCCGTGTGCGTCATCATAATCTCGGTGAACACGTCGGGATCTTTTCCCTCGGCCAGCACCACTTCGGGCATTCCGCACCGGACGGACCGCCCGGTATCTATCTGGGCCATTCCTTCGACCGCCTCGATACGAAGCCCCTCGATCGCATCCAGGGTCTCTTCTTCCGTGATCGTTCCGTTTCTGTACCTGCTTTAAGAGATCTCGCAGTGTGGCATTCGGGGACATGAGTCAGTAACAAAAATAGGGGTTCGGGTATAATAATTACTTCATCGTATGTCGTATCTCGTTTATGTTGCCGGATTCGGTGTTGCAGCAGTTTTTTTTCTGTGGCTGCGCGATCTCCGGATCTATTCCCGCACGGGGCTCGCAGGGTACCGTACCGCGGCCTATCAGGGTGTTGCTTTCTCCGCCCTCGGGTTGCTCGGTTTCTTTGTGACCTTGTACGGTACGGAGATCCTCGGTCTCGGTCTTGTCCTCGCCGCTCTCTTCCTGCAGGGACGCGTCTCCCGGGAGCGCGTATGGCGCAATGAAAGCACGATTCAGCGATTCCTCGGAGAGACGGAGCGCAGAAAAGATAAGGGTTCGAAATAGAGAGATTATTCAGGAGTTTAAGGAATGCTTCAGAAACCACGGGGTACACGGGATTTTTTACCCGAAGAGATGGAACGCCGCAGACTGATTGAGGGGCGGATGCGCCGCACGGCGCGGACTTGGGGATACCGTGAGGTCTGCACGCCGACCTTCGAGCATCTCGAGCTCTTCACGATGAAATCGGGCGAGGGCATCATCCAGGAGATGTACGTCTTCGAGGACAAAGGCGGCCGGGAGCTGACGCTCCGGCCCGAGATCACGGCCGCAGTGCTGCGGATGTACGTGAACGAAGCAAAGGTGCTTCCAAAACCCCTTCGCTGGTGTTACTTTGCCGACTGTTTCCGCTACGAGCGCCCCCAGAAGGGGCGGTATCGCCAGTTCTGGCAGTTTGGGGTGGAACTGATCGGTGCCGATACGGCGGTCGCCGACACCGAGGTGATCATGCTCGCCGATGCCGTCCTCCGTGCAGCTGGCGTCGGGTTCGACCTCCATGTCGGCCACCTTGCACCGATGAAGCACCTCGTCAAAGATCTCCCCGCGGAGGAGCAGCGGGAGATCATGGCGTTCCTCGACAAACACGATATTGCCGGGCTTGAGCAGCGGCTTACCGCCAGGGGATACTCCGATCTCCTCGAGTCGCTCGTCGCGCTGACGTCGTGCAGAACTCCGGCGGAGGTCTTTGCCATCACCGGCGACCTCCCCGAGCGGGCGCGGATCGAGGAGACCTTTGCCATCCTCGACGCTCGGCATATTGCCTACACGCCCGATTTCGGGATTGCGCGGGGTCTTGACTACTATACCGGCATGGTTTTTGAGGCCTTCGCGCCGAATCTCGGCGCCGAGAACCAGATCCTCGGCGGAGGCACCTATCGTCTTGCCCACCTCTTCGGCGGCGACGATGCGGCCTCCTGCGGCTTTGCCATCGGATTCGATCGCGTCATGGTCTCGCTCGGCGAGTTTCCGGTGGAGCACGAGCCGATCGTCGGCGTGGTCTGCACCCCCGAGGCACGCATCCGGGCGCTCGAGGTTGCCGCCGCCTTCCGGGATGCCGGTATCAGAACTGAGGTCGACCTGATGCAGCGGGGGCTTGGCGCCCAGCTCTCTCATGCGGCGAAGGTTGCTGACTATGCCGTGGTTCTCGGGAAGCGTGAAACCGAGTCGGGCACCGTCACACTCAAGAATCTCCACTCCGGGGAGCAGCAGGAGATGTCTCTTGCGGATGCCGTCTCCGAGGTGAATCGGCTTGGTCATCGCTGAAGATCTTGCAAAACAACAGCGGAGCATCAGCGTTGCGGAGTTCTTCGAGAAGAATAAGCACCTTCTCGGGTTCGACTCGCCGACGCGCGGTATCATCACCACCGTCAAGGAAGCGGTCGACAATGCGCTCGATGCCTGCGAGGAGGCGGAAGTCCTCCCCGATATCTTCGTCGCCATCAGGAAGACCGGCGGCGATGTCTACCGGATAACGGTCGAGGATAACGGCCCGGGCATCGTCCCGAAGAACGTCCCGTACGTCTTTGGCAAGCTCCTCTACGGTTCCCGGTTCCACCAGATCAGGCAGAGCCGGGGGCAGCAGGGTATCGGGATAAGCGCGGCGGTGCTCTACGCCCAGCTCACGACCGGTGTTCCGGCACTCGTCATCTCCCGGACGGGAGCGGACGCGCGAGCGCACCGGTTCGAGCTGATGATAAAGACCGAGACGAACGAGCCGGACATCCTCGTCGACGAGGAGATCGACTGGGACCGGACGCACGGCACCCGCATCGAGATCGAGTTTAAGAGCACACTCGCCGCGAAGAAAAAACTCCTCGAGTACCTCCGCTATACCGCCGTCGTCAACCCGCACGCGCGCATCACCGCCGATATCGACGGCGAGGTCACCGTCTTTGAGCGGGTGAGCAGCGAGGTTCCGCCCTGTCCGAAGGCGATCCTCCCGCACCCCCACGGGATCGAGTTCGGTGCGCTCAAGCGGATTGCGGCAACGAGCAGCGATACCCTCGATGAGTTTCTGGTGAACTGTTTCTCCCGTGTCGGAAAGAAGACCGCAGACGAGATTATCGATCTTGCGCAGATTAAACCGAGGCGGAAGGCCAAAACACTCGACTCCGACGAACTCAAGCGGCTCCTCGAGGCGATGCAGCAGGTGAAGGTTCCGGCTCCGCCCGCCCAGCAGTGTCTCTCCCCGATCGGTGAAGACCTGATCCGCAAAGGGCTCGAGAAAGAGGTCCAGCTCGACTTCATCAAGGCGCGCACCCGCCCGAGCACGGTCTTCTCCGGACACTCGTTCATTATCGAGGCGGCGATCGGCTACGGCGGCAAGATCCCGCCCGAGGGCTCGGCCCAGATCCTCCGGTTCGCGAACCGCGTCCCCCTGCTCTACCAGCAGGGTGCCTGCGCGATCACGAACTGCATCTCGCAGGTGAACTGGAAGTCCTACGGGCTCTCACAACAGGGTCTTCCCGTCGGTCCGGCGCTCATCATGGTGCATGTGGCCTCGACGAACGTCCCCTTTACGAGTGAGAGCAAGGATGCGATTGCGTCGATCCCCGAGATCGAGCGTGAGATCGTCCTCGTGCTTCAGGAACTCGGGCGCGAGCTGAAGGCATACATCAACCGGCGTGACCGGAATAAACAGCAGGACGACCGCGCCCGTGCTATCTGCTCGATCATCCCGGAGATCGCCCGAAAGGTGAGCGAGATCGTGGAGCTGCCGCCCGTCGACACCTCCCCGATCGAGGGGAAGATCATGCGTAAACTCGTCGCCAAAAAGCGAACGTGCGATGGGTCGGTCAGTATCGATGTGTACAACTATACGGCGCGCGAGCTCGTCTTCACCCTCTACAACCTCTCCCGGGACGATGCGCGCGACGCCGTTCCGAAACCCGACTTCGTCGATGAATTCGATGGCGAGTACAACAAGGTCTGGAAGTGCCGCCTCGAACCCGGGACGGTCTGGCAGGTGACCTACTCCGGCACCGGTGAAGGAAGCATCGATCTCCGCGGTGTGGAAGACAACGTCAAAGTGATGGTGGATCTTGATATCTAGGAAAGAGATGGACGCTCGTGCACGAGAGCAACTGATGCATATCGCCCGCGCCTGGTACGACCAGATGAAGGGCGGTCTCGTGCCGTACATCCGGCTGCCGACGCGGACGAAGCAGAATATCGAATACAACGACGAAAGCGAGGTCTGGACGTACAGGCGAGAAGGAGAGCACGCGCTCGGCAAACTCCGAAAAGAGTGCCATCCACCTCCTGAAGATGGCATACGTCATCGGATTTCTGAAGCAGCAGCTCGCCGAAGGCCGCTCGTCGACCTTGAGAGAACTCTATTACATCTCCGAAGGCTGGAAGCGGGCGAAGTTCGGTGCGCAGGACGAGAGCAACCGCCTCATCGAAGACCTCGAGATCCTCACCGACCTGCAGCGGGAGGCCTTCCACCTCCGCCCTGAGGAGGACGGAGCGGCGATCTTCGGGCCCTTGCAGAATCCGTGAGTCTACTCAGCGGGGTGTCCGCGAGATCCACTGCCAGGAGAATGTCGGCGAGGCCGGTTACCCTATCCCGAATAACGTGGATACGCTCGACTTCATCGAGCACGATGCGAAGTTCGTTGTCGCTATTGAGACGGGTGGTATGTATGCCCGTCTTATGGAGAACGGGTTCGACGAGGAGTACGGTGCTATTCTGGTGAACCTCAAGGGGCAGCCTGCCCGGTCGACCCGGCGGGTGCTCCGACGGCTCAACGAGACGATGGACTTGCCGGTCGTGGTCTTCACCGACGGCGACCCGTGGTCGTACCGGATCTTTGCGAGCGTCGCCTATGGTTCAATCAAGAGCGCGCATATGTCCGAGCTCCTGGCCACGCCGCAGGCGCAGTTCATCGGCGTGCAGCCAAGCGATATCTCGGATTACAACCTTCCCTCCGACAAGCTCACCGAGCAGGACGTGGCCGCACTGAAATCGGAGTCTGACCGATCCCCGGTTTGCGACCGACTACTGGCGCGAGCAGATCAACCTGCAGCTCGAGATGAAGCTGAAGTCGGAACAGCAGGCATTCGCAAGCCGCGGCCTTGACTTCGTGACGAAGGAGTATCTGCCAAACCGCCTATCAGAGATGGGTATCATCTAACTTTTTTTCATGGCGCGCGAGTCTCGGCGAGAGCGATGACCGGGACACCGTCGAGGTCGTCGAAGAGCATCGGGTAGAGGCGCAGGATCCAGGGACTCTCGGTGAGCCTCCCGTACGAGAGATCGACATCCTCCATGACGAAGATCGGCGGTGAGTCGCAGAGGAAGTGGCGGTGTGCTGCTGCCGCCTCGGTGCCGTATGCGGTCGAGGCGATCGAGACGGTGTCGATCCCAAAAAGGCGGAGGTATGGGCACTCCTGCCGGAGATAGCTCCGGGAGATCGGGGTGAACCCAGGGGTGTGCCGATCCGTAGACCTCCGGATCGACGTCCCGGAACCGGGACATGCCGGTTCTGACCAGGAGCGCCTTTGCGTCGCGGACGGCAGGGAGGTGGGGGGCGAGGTCGGCCGCACGGAGCGGCACTTCCCCCTCCATCGGGACCTCGATGCAGTAGGCTGGCTCGAAGACGGATTCGGGCGCAAGGAGATCGGCGACCGACCCGCCACCCGCACAGAAGTGCTTCGGGAGGTCGATATGCGTCCCGGAGTGTCCGTGCAGCGAGATTATGGATGTCGTCTCCGGATCGCCCTCTGCGATCGAGGTATGCGGCGTAATGGTGATCGGGGGCGTTCCGGGATAGAGGGGAGACTGCCGGTTCAGGGGGTATGAGATCGGGATGAGCATAGAGTGTCCCGTATATACGACCGGAGCTCATGAAGGTTGCCCACGACCACCTCGACCCCGGACATTCCGGAGAAGCGGTCGGGGTCGCCCGGTTTGACCCGCGCAACGAACCGGACGCCGGTCTCCGCTGCCGCTTCCCAGTCCTGCGGGGCGTCGCCGACGAAGAGGGTCTCCGCCGGAGAGCTTTCTGTCGCGGCGAGGATCTCCCGAATGCACTCGCCCTTCGTCTTCGGCGAGCCGTATACCCGGACGAAGTACTTCGCAAGATCCCGGCGGCGGGCGATCTCCTGCATCTCTCCCTCCGGGGTTGCGGAGACGATATAGAGGGGGAGCACCCGTGAACACTCCCGGAGGAGTTCCTCCGCGCCGGGAACGAGGGGGACGGTGAGCATCTTGTCGAAGATCAGCCCGGCATACCGGTCTGCAAGTCGCTCTTCCTGCTCGGGCGTGAGGTCTTCGTGCAGGATATTCTCGTAGATGTATCGGAACTTCTTGTAGCGGGACATGCCGCCGTTCTCGAGGTGGTATGCGACGATCTCCTCGATGTGCTCGGGAGCGAACGAGAAGGTCTTTCGGAATGCCTCCGCCTTCATGGCGATGGATTCGGCGACGACGCCGTCAAAGTCGAGGATGAGGGTGGGTGATCATTGGATATTTCCCCTGGTAATGGTATGTTCCGTATGATGAGTGATTATAGGAGTTACTGCTGTAAGGAAGCAGACTTAGAAAATAAATCTAATTGCCTAGAAAGTTTTGGGATGACCACTATATGCTCCGCCATGAGTATCTAGATGTGGGCATCCCTCTTGTTTTTCTTTGGTACGGAAGGCAGGAAATTTGTCTGTTTTACTTATTTTTCCTGTGACCGAACGAATCGATGTATACAACGCCACAATAAATAAGTTTTCTTCTTGGAGTGTGAGAACTGAAGTTCCTGACAGAAGAGGGGGTAACGGTTGTTGTCATAAGCATGATGCCGGGGTTGTGGAAGACGCTCCGGCTGCTCAGGGAGGTTACGGAAATTATTACGTGTGGCTAAATGCCTGTATCATTGTATCCTCTTCAAATATCCACTCGGCGCAACGGTAATCAATAATTTATTTTCAATCTCTTCATCGACCACAAATTCATCGTGTTCATCCAGATACGCCCATACAGCAGTCTTCGGATTGTTGCCCACATCCCATGGACGATCACTAAAAAAGCCTTTGGGCAGATCCTGGATGATCGTGTCGAAAACGACACAATAACTTCCAACAGATACAAGGGGTGCGTACAGTTCAAGTTCCCGCAGGGCGTGTTCATGCGTATGATTAGAGTCAAGGCATACCAGCACCCGTTTTCCTTCGGCCATCCGGCGTACGTCCTCAACGATCTTCTCATCCGTGCTGGAACCCTCAATCATCACAATTCGCTTAAACATCGGATGGTTTTCTATCTCTCGCGGTTATGCTTGCGAATATCGATGTCGATGCCGACCACATGCCTATCCCCTCCTAAAAGTTCAAGCATGGAGGCATAAAAGATGAGAGAACCACCATGGGCGATGCCCGTTTCAATGATCAAATCCGGCTTTACCTGCCAGATGAGTTCCTGCATCGCGAGAATATCCTGCGGCAGTTGTATTATTGGTCTACCACACCACGAAAAATTTACTATATTTCTTCTGAAATGCTTGAAGGATCCAATTTGAAGATAATTGTTTAAATTCATCTGATTTAGCGTTACTATTGATTCTAATCTTGCATTCTTCCTGAAATGCTTTAACAGGATCCATGTACTTACTTGACACAATTCTGTATAAGTGTCTTTTCAATGTAGGCCTTCACGTCATCTTTCGGACATCCGTACTCCTGACAGAGCAGTTTGTTGGAAATTATCGGAGGAAGCGATCGTTCGGAAAGATTTGTAAATCTGACGTCTAACCCATATTTTTCCAATACATCGGCAACTTCATAGTGACACACGTTTTTTCCCGAAGCAATGTTGTATATGATATTACTGCCGGATTCCGGTATGCGTAGTGTATAGAAGATGACATCGTCAATCGATATGTAATCCTTTCCACTATCTCGTGTCTGATTCATCACAACGCGTGCCGAATGTAATGCTTGATGAAGTATGTCTCCCAAAAAATTTTTGCGTGTCATCTCCCCCCCAAACACGTTTGATAATCGAAGAATCTCTGTGTTCTTCTCCCGAAACAGCACACACAAATTTTCACCCAGTAATTTAGAAATATTATAAATCTCGGATGGTTCGCAAACATTTACTTCCACGGGTGTCTCCTTCATCAACGATATCGGCGTTTATGTGATTGTATACGCGTGTCGACGAGAGATATACAAAACTATCAAATTTGCCCCTTTCTAAAATTTTTCTTAAATAACATACGTGAGCATCAAGGGTTTCACGCGGGCGTTGCACAAATCCGCTGGTAATACCAACTGCATAGACGACATCACCCAGATTCTTTCTAGGTATTTTACCTCGCTCAAGGAGTATCTGTTCTTTTTCAAGAGCAGAAGGATGCTTTACGATGCTTGAGCCGATGTATCCGGTATGACCAAATACTGTAAGTCGATCCATTATTCGCGCTCTCTATATCCTATGATCCTCAAAGGATCGCCGACATTTACGGAGTAGGCAGGGACTTCGCCCTTTACCAGTGATTGAATCCCGGTTACAGCCCCTTCATGGATATGCGTTCCGTCCACAACTAACAATTCGAACCAATCCATACATCATCCTCAACAACTATGCCCCCTTTACTTGGCTTAAACCCTTGATTCAGGATTAATGCCTTTCCATCCTTATACTCATGATTAACCGGAGCAAACGTGACGTTGCCAGCAATAAGGACATTATTTCCAATCTTAATTCCGTTTCCTAAATAAAACAAACAGCCGGAGTTAATATAACAGTTGCTTCCAACAATGAAGTCGCCGCCCCCTCCCGCCGCTTTAACTTTTACAAATGAGTCTACTTGTGTGTTTTCGCCGATAAGGATACTTGATCCTTTTATGGAGTTTTCAATATCCGCAAGCGGAGATATTTTTGCCGAACTGTGGATCTGTATCATACGCTCTCACCAACTGCATCACCGCCGCTCTTCAAAGCACCCTCAACTCAGGGATTGCAACGACGAGATCGCAGCCCCACTCACGCGTAAACCCAAGTTCCGCAACAATTTCATCACTGATATTCCATGGGAAGATGATGATGACATCGGGTTTCTCTTTGTAAAGCGTTTCTTTATGTACAATAGGTATGTGCGATTCAGGGAGATACCTCCCCTGTTTATGGGGAGAGGCATCAACAACAAATTCAATCAGATCCGTTCCCTTGATGCCGCAATAATTCAACAATGTATTCCCTTTTGCTGCGGCACCATACGCAGACTCTTTTCCCCTCTCTTCTTTGCTCCAGCAGGAATGAGAGAAATGAGTGTTTGATTGCGTCCGCCCTTTCCTGGAAGGAAGCATAGGTTCCGATGTCCAGCAGGCCAAACTCCTGCTCTTTATTCTTCATGGAGTCCACACCCGGGGTCATGCCGTGCAATCCATCATCGACGTGGCAGGCGTAAATTCTCAACGAGCCACCATGGGTGGACAATTCTTCAACATCATAGATTTTCAGACCGTGCGCAGAGAATATATTCTCGACGGCAGTCAACGAAAGATACGAGAAGTGCTCATGATATATAGTATCAAACTGGTTGTGCCGGATTAGCTGCAAAAGATGGGGGAATTCCATCGTTATTGTCCCGGTATCCGAAAGTACGGCCTTCAACCCTGCAACAAAATTATTTATATCAGGTACATGCGCCAAAACATTGTTCCCGATAATTAAATCCTGTTTTCCACGCTCCGTAGCGATCCGGTCTGCCAGATCCAAGCCGAAAAAATCAACTATCGATTCAACGCCTTTTTCCTCAGCTGCTTTTGCCGTGCCGGCCGAGGGCTCGACCCCGAAGCAGGGAATTCCTTTCGCCATGAAGAATTGAAGCAGGTATCCGTCATTGGACGCAATTTCCATTACCCGGGAGGATTCAGTGAGTGACAAACGCCTGCAGATCATCTCGACATAATCTTCCGCGTGTCTGACCCAGGATGTGGAATATGAACTGAAGTAAGCATACTCTGCACTAAAGATTTCGTCTGACTTTTTGTATTCGTCAACCTGGACAAGCCAGCAGCGATCGCAAACAAACACCTTAAGTGGAAAATATATCTCCGGCTCACTCAACTTTTCCTGTGTAAGATAGGAATTTGAGGGTGGAGCATTCGTCAAATCAATAAATACCTTATCCAGTGTGTGACCGCAGAACCGGCACTTCATAGTAGCACTCCCTGGAACTCATCGTCAATCATTTTATGGCATCTGTCCCTCTCGGACACATCCGTCGGTTCCAGAGGCCATCGGATCGCGAGCAACGGATCAGCGTAGTTCAGTGCCCCCTCATGCTCGTGAGAATAGAATTCGCTATGAAGATAGAGCATCTCCGAATGCTCCTCAAGTACCTGAAATCCATGGGCAAAACCTTCGGGAATACACAGCATCTTCATGTTCTCGGCATCAGTTTGAGACCAAACCACGTGAGGTACGTCGGAGAACTCTTACGGACATCGACGATAACGTCGTAGACCGCACCATGAATACAGCGCACACATTTCATCTCCGCTTTCGGCGGATACTGGAAGTGGAGGCCCCGAATAACTCCTACAGCATGAGTTCTGGAGAAATTGACATTCACAAAATGCCGGTCCCCGATAATTCCGGAAAGCTCCTTTTCACAGAATAGCCGGGCAAAGACACCCCTTTGATCGAGAAAGGGCTCTGTTTCGATAACCGCGGCACCGGCCAGGGGTAATTTGCGGATCTTCATGCAACACCGCCCTCATATGCCTCAATATCGTCGAAACATGCGACCTGCATGGATTCCTCAGTGCCGTCATAGTATTTCTTATACCAAGCGGTGGTTCTTTTGATCGCCTCGCTAAGACTCCACCGGGGTGTCCAGCGCAGCGTGTGCACCGCTTTATCGATAGACAGCCGCAGAACGGAAGCTTCGTGAGGTGCATCTAAAAGGGCTACCCGTTCCCAACAGCCACATCCCCACTCTCTGCAAAATTGATCCATCAGGTCGGAAACTGGACATTCATCCCTGCAGAGAGGGCCAAAATTCCATGCTGAACAGAGTTCGGGATTACTGCTATGCGAGATCTTTGCACCCAGCAGTAAATAACCAGCCAGGGGTTCCAGAACGTGTTGCCAGGGGCGAATGGCATTTGGGTTTCTGACGAGAATTGATTTGCCGCCCGACAATGCCCGTACAGCATCGGGTATGATTCTGTCCTCTGCCCAGTCTCCCCCTCCAATGACATTCCCTGCTCTCACCGTAGCAATGTTCACGCCATGCTCATCCAGACGGTCTGTAGGAAAGAAAGACTGTCGGTACGATGAGATGGCTATCTCTGCAGCTGCTTTACTTGCGCTATAGGGATCGTAACCCCCCATTGGATCGTTTTCACGGTAGCCCCATACATGCCCTTTATTTTCATAGCATTTGTCACTGGTTACCATAAGTGCGGAGCAGGGATGGCCAAGTTCCCGTAGACCTTCCAGGACATTCAGGCTACCGATAACATTCGTTTCAAATGTTTCGACAGGACACCGATAACTTTGCCTGACCAATGGCTGAGAGCAAGATGAAAGATAAAATCCGGATCTGCTGCTTTAATGGCGGTTTTCAGCGCTCTTTTATCGCGTATATCCGCAATGATCTCACCTGAAAGTAATTCAGCCACAGAGGATACAGTGTAATTACTGGGAGTGGTATCTGGGAGAGAGAATAGCCTACTAAGTTTGCTCCCATTTTGGAAAGCCACAGAGAAAGCCATGATCCTTTGAAACCAGTATGGCCTGTGATGAAGACATTCTTGCCGTTGTAGGTTGACGTTAAGTCCATACTCTCATCAATCCCATACCTTCCACTTGCTCTTGCCCTCACTCCACATCTGGTTCAGTTGCTGCATATCACGCAGTGTATCCATACATTTCCAGAACCCTGTATGCTTATAGGCGAATAACTCTCCATCCTGACTGAGGTTTTCAAGTGGATCCTTTTCAAAAACCGTTGCACCTCCATCACGTAAGTAATCAAAAACACCCGGTTCACAGACAAAAAACCCAGCATTAATCCAGGACCCATCACCTGCAGGTTTCTCGAAGAAACGTTCTATCCTTCCACTATCATTTGCAGAAATTGAACCATACCGTCCTTCCGGTTGTACTGATGTTACGGTTGCCAGATGACCGTGTGAGCGGTGGAACGCAAGGAGTTTTTCAAGGTTAACATCAGAAACACCATCTCCATAGGTCAGCATAAAAGTCTCATCACCCACATAATCCCTCGCCTTGAGAATACGCCCCCCGGTCATCGTATTCAATCCGGTATCAACCAGAGTCACTTTCCAGGGTTCACAGTAGTTATGGTGTACTTCGACTTTGTTTTTTGCGAGATCTATCGTCACATCACTTTGGTGGAGGAAATAGTTTGCAAAGTATTCTTTTATCACGTATCCTTTATACCCAAGGAGTACCGATGAAATCATTAAAACCATAGTAAGAATATGTTTTCATTATATGCCAAAGGATTGGTCTGCCACCAACCTCTACCATCGGCTTGGGAATTGTTTGTGTTTCTTCCGCAATTCGTGTACCAAATCCACCTGCAAGAATAAGGACTTTCATAGTTGATCACTTGTTATATACATTCTTGGATATGGGCATCTTCTCTAAATTGGCGAGCTTACCGTTGTGCGAGAAGCATCTTGCTCCGGGCTCACTCGGGCCGACATAAATCGAGTCAATTCTGCTGAAATTGAACATAGATGAATGCCACACAAGACCATGCACTTCGAACTTCTTATTGAGGAAAGACTCCGTGAGATCTGAACCACCCCGACCTTCAGTCCCTTCGATCAATTGGGTTTTTTCAATCATTTCTGCCTCTCCGAAGTAGAGATCACTATGGTCATTCAATCCCATCGAATGGAAATCAACTAGATATAGAGGGATTATAACTCCACAGAGTATTCTTCACTGTGATTGAATTAAGTTCTTTTGGAAATTGTGCAACATGGCACAATTTCATCAGAGAGTTACTTTGTCAGTGTTACTGCCGTGCATTTCGCTTAGACCAGTAAGCGACCAGCATGTTACAGCAGTTCATTTTCATCCTCATCCCTCTTAGCATCTCCTCCTAGGATGTCGCCCACATCAGTCCCCCGAATATCTGTTATGACTCGAACTCCTGTTCTCACCGAACTGATTATATCTCTAAATAGCAACATAAATCCGAATATAATTGCAAATAAATATCTTCTTGTAATTGCTCTTCGAATAATCAGTAATACGATCCACATTTTTTCAAAAATGGTGAGATCGAATTTGTATTCAAATAGCATTTTGATCGAGTGAAAAACCAAGGAAATGTAACCTAAGTAATTATTGATTTTATGAAGACCCATGACTTGTGTTGTGTTTTTCGGAGAACGGCCTGCAAAGCCTGGCCCATTGATAAATAACCCTGGATCAGTTTTTCCAATTTGTCCATGCAAAGCAAGGAATAAAATAAATGCGTGATCTTCACCAAAAAAATTTTTGAATTTATATGAACGTGCGACACTCGTTTTCGTCAGACTATAGAATTCAGTATTTCGATATTGGTTAAGAAGTAGTTTTCTAATGCCAGAAATCTTTTTCATGCCAACTGTCGTTATATCTGATGCCAATATCTCTTCTTGTTGCAAAGTGCCATTTTTTTTCGCAGCCTCACTATAACACAAGACAAGCGAATCATTATTGAAAAATTCCTTTAGACACCTTTCAATGTAGATATCTTTCCACTCGTCGTCATCTGCTGCCCACATGAAGTATTCGCCAGTAGGCTTCTCGAGGACAAATCTAAAATTATAGGTGGGCCATTGTTTCTCTCCCTGCCGATAATAATGGATTCGGGGATCGTTCGCCATAAACTCCCTGACCACCGTCTCGGTTTCCGATCCTGGTGAACAATTATCCGAAACGATAATCTCCAGATTTTTGTAAGTCTGTCCGGTAATGCACTCTAATGTACGTCGCAATCCGTTTGGTCTGTTATATGTTGGGATCCCTACGCTGACAAGGGGTTCAACTGGTAAGATTTTCTGAAGGTTACTCAACACCCGCCACCTCTTTCCCCGCATCACAGATATCATTCACTTTCAAATATCATGCTCATCCCGCATGGCACATTCCCCTCAGGTGACGAAGCCCGGTCCGAAACCGCATTGCGTCTCTGGCTCGCACAAGCTGAAGTAAATGCAGCGCAAGCAGGGTGTGGAATTAGAGGATGAAATGACAGACGCAGATCTATCTTGGATCTCTAAAGATCTCTGTTCTCTCATTATAACCATGAAAACTATTTAGGTTATTTGCTCTAATATTCTGTGTGTGGTATCCCGAATTAATTTTACATATATCCCACCTTTCGCACTAACTCGAGCCCTTCGCCGAATTATCAAACCGCAAGATCCTTGTACTTTCAGGAAAAACCTCTGCTGTGCTCACGTCTGCTGACTTCATCGAAGGGTCAAACGTCTCGATCGGCCATCTCAAAATCGTCGCCGGTGCTTTCGACACCCTCGGCATCGCTGGGGTCATCGATTGTGCCATTCCAAAGACGCGGCAGCACCATCTCACCCACGGCCAGCTTGTCAAAGCCATAGTGCTCAACGGCCTTGGGTTCGTGGAAAGGCGGCTCTACCTCTACCCTGAGTTCTTCTCGGACATCGTCATCGACCGGCTCCTCGGCGACGGCGTGACGACCGACCACCTCAATGACGACGTCCTGGGCAGGACGCTCGACGCGATCGCCGCCTACGGCCCGACCGAACTCTTCAATAAAATCGTTGCGGAGTGTCTGCTCGCCAGCGACTACGGCACGCACTGCCTCCACGTCGACACCACCGCTTTCAGCGTCAGCGGCGAGTACTACGCCAACTTCGACTCCCGCGACATGACTATCACCTACGGCCACCCCAAGGATGGCCGATGGGACCTCAAGCAGTTCGTCCTCGGGATGGCGACCGATCAGCATGGCATCCCGCTCTTCCTGCAGACCTTCTCCGGGAACGAGTCCGATAAGAAGACGCTGCTGACGATCATCACCCAGTTCACCGAGAACCTGCAGTACCCGGGCAAGGTCTACCATATCGCCGATGCTGCCTTCTACACCGCCGAGAACCTCGCCACCCTCGGCACCCGCACCTTCTTGATCAGCCGGGTACCGGCGACCCTGAACGAGGTGAAGGATCTCGTTGCCGCAGACCTCGTCCTGCACCCGTATGCGGATGATCGCTACCGGTATGTGGAGCATGCATCCGAGTATGCTGGCATCCCGCAGAAGTGGGTCGTCTACCATTCAGCACCGATGCAGGAGCAGCAGGAGAAGACGTTCGCAAAAAGGCTGGAGAAAGACAAGAAGAAAGCTGAAACGTCACTCCGGAAACTCGGGGCACGAGAGTTTGCCTGCGAACCGGATGCCCGGATTGCTGCCGAGAAGTGGTTACAGGAGCACTCCCAGTTCTGCTTCACCTCGATGGACATTCGAGCAATTACGTGGAAGAAGACAAAGAAACGCGGCAGGCCGAAGGCGGATGAGCCGGTGAAGACGGTCTACACCGCCTCTGCAGAGATTGAGTACGACCCCGCGGTTGTCGAACCCCCCGACAGAAACTCGGCCGGTTCGTCTTGGCGACGAACGACCGGCTCTCTCCCCGGACGAGCTGCTCGCGAACTACAAAGAGCAGGGTACGGTGGAACGGGGGTTCCGATTCCTCAAAGACCCCGTCGTTCCGGGTGGCAGAGGTCTTTTTGAAGAAGACGTCACGCATCCAGACGCTGGCGATGATCATGGTGCTCTGTCTGTTTATCTATTCGATGACCGAGTTCCGGCTCCGCCGAGAACTGGAACGGGTTGGCGAGACGGTCACCAGCCAGACAAAAAAACAGACACAACGGCCAACACTGAAATGGACGTTCTTCCTGTTCTGGAGGGTGAGGGAATTCGTGCTTGTTGCGGATGGCGAGCGAGTGAAACGGATAACGAACCTGAATGAAGAACTGAGGAAGATTCTCGGACTGCTCGGAAGCGAGTACAAAGATACTATCTTTGAGTGGAGACCTGCGGAATGTGAGGTTTATCATCGCATCTTTTGTGAGGGATCACGAGGAAAACTGCTCGACCTTCAATGAGCGAAACCATAGGCCGGTCATCAAGCATTTATTACAAAGAATGCCGCACTTATAGAAAGGGGAAGTAGACCGTAGGAAGATGTGCCTGCACATGAAAGCCCGTGTGATGTCTATAACAACAGGAACCGAACGAAAATCGGACGGAGAGATTGGATGAAAGTTCTCGTATTAGGTGCTACCGGGATGCTCGGTCACAAGATATTACAGTCGTTGTCAGGGCAGTCCTCTGTGAAGGGCACTATCCGAGGTGATAGATCGGCATTCCCTGTGGATACTCTCCGAAAGCATAATCGATCATGTCGACGCGGATGATATTGCCGGAGTTGAAAAGGCAATAGAGGAATGTAAACCCGATGTCGTCGTAAACTGCATCGGCATCGTCAAACAGTTGCCGGCCGCTCAGGATCCCCTCCGGAGCATTGCGATAAACGCCCTCTTCCCGCACCAGCTCGCATACATCTGCCGAGCAAAGGGGAATTCGTCTGATCCATATCAGCACGGATTGCGTCTTTTCAGGTCGGAAAGGGAATTACAAAGAGGATGAGTTTGCCGACGCTGACGACCTGTACGGGCGGACGAAGTACCTTGGCGAGGTCGATTACGAAAACGCCCTCACGCTCCGCACCTCGATCATCGGCCGCGAACTCGGGAGCAGCCACGGTCTGATTGAATGGTTCCTCAGCCAGGAAGGAAGGACGGTCAGCGGCTACACCAATGCGCTATTCAGCGGCCTGACGACGAACGCTCTCTCAGATATCATTGCCACTGTCATAATGGATTATTCGGAAATGCGCGGTGTCTGGCACGTTGCATCCGAACCTATCAGTAAGTACGATCTGCTCAAACTGGTAAAAACTGTCTATAATGTCGACATTGAGATCCTGCCGGACGATTCGGTCGTGATCGATCGAAGCCTTGACGGAGGCAAATTACGAGAGAATACAAATATTATAATTCCTCCCTGGCAAAAAATGATCGAGCAGATGCATCAGGATCCTACACCGTACGGAACAGCGAGGTCGAAAGAATGCTAACAGACAAGACAATACTGGTCACCGGAGGCACGGGATCGCTTGGCAAGGTCCTTATCAGACGGTTACTTTCAGGTGAGATTGGTCAGCCGAAAAAGATCATCGTATTTTCCCGCGACGAAGCAAAACAGCACTTTATGCGGATGGAATACCTGAACCGCACCACGGCTACCGATGAAGTGATCTACAACAACTTCAAACGCATGCTCGAGTTCCGTATCGGGGATGTCAGGGATTTCCATAGCGTAAGCAGGGCTCTTCGGGGAGTGGATGTCGTCTTTAACACCGCAGCATTGAAGCAAGTTCCTTCCTGTGAATACTTCCCATTCGAAGTCTGTTTTGACAAATATTTCCGGCCCGAGAATATTGTTAGGGCAATACGTGAACAGAACCTTCCAATCGATACTGTTGTTGGCATTTCAACGGATAAAGCCTGCAAACCCGTCAATGTCATGGGTATGACAAAGGCGATTCAGGAGCGCGTATTCATTACAGCGAACCTGGATTGTCCCGGTACGCGCTTCATCTGCGTACGGTACGGGAACGTACTCGCATCTCGCGGCTCGGTGATCCCGCTGTTCCATGACCAGATCCTGAGCGGCGGCCCCGTTACCATTACAACCTCAGATATGACCCGTTTCCTGCTCAGCCTTGACCAGGCGGTTGACACGATCTTTGAGGCAGTAACGTATGCACACCCGGGTGAGACCTATATCCCCCGTGTCCCCTCGGCAAAGGTGACTGATATTGCCACCGCCCTTATCGGAGACCGTCCCATTAAACTGGTCACCACCGGCATTAGGCCCGGGGAGAAGATCCACGAGATTCTTGTCTCCGAAGAGGAGGCGCATCGCACTATATCCCGTGGCGATTACTATGTCATCCAGCCAATCCTTCCCGAAATTCGCAGAGAGGCAGAGCCAGGGCTGACTCTTGGCAAGGAATATGGTTCATCCGACAACCTGATGACGCCGGAAGAAGTGCACAGTGAACTGCACCGGCATGGTCTTCTTCTTGAGGATCTGGAAACAAACGAGGGTGAACTGCTCAGATGAAGGTGATGACCGTCCTGGGCACCCGGCCTGAAATCATCAGGCTAAGCCGGGTTATCCCGAAGCTGGATCGACTCTGTGAGCACGTACTGGTTCATACCGGGCAGAATTACGATCCGAACCTCAGCGAGATTTTCTTTGAAGAACTCGGCATTAGAGCCTCCTGACTATTTCCTTGGGGTTCAGGGAAGATCGTTCGGTGACCAGATTGGTCAGATAATCCGTGCGTCTGAAGAGATTATGCAGGCCGAGCAGCCGGACAGATTGCTCATCCTCGGCGACACAAACAGTAGTCTTTCGGCAATTGTCGCAAAACGCATGGGAATCCCGGTCTACCACATGGAGGCCGGGAACCGATGTTATGACGACCGTGTGCCGGAAGAGGTCAACCGGCGGATTATCGATCATTCGAGCGACATTCTGCTCCCATATACTGAGCGGAGCCGGGCGAATCTCCTGCGGGAAGGAATCTGTGGAGAGCGCATCTTTGTGACGGGAAATCCGATTTACGAAGTGTTGCAACACTACCGGACCTCTATCGACGCTTCCGATATCCTTGAGCGACTGGATCTCGAGCCGGGTGCATACTTCCTTGTCACCATGCACCGGGCTGAAAATGTCGATATCGAGTCACGCCTTCGTGCATTGATGGCAGCACTGGAAAGACTCTATCAGATATATGGAACTACTATCGTCTGCAGCCTTCACCCCCGTACGCGGGATACAATGAAACGGTTCGGATTACCCGGGCAGACGTATCCCGGTATACAGTTCCATGCTCCGTTCGGCCTCTTCGATTTCATTCATCTTGAGCAGCATGCCCGCTGTGTACTGAGTGACAGTGGAACCGTCCAGGAAGAGTGCTGCATATTCCATGCCCCGAATGTCACTATCCGTGATGTGACCGAACGACCGGAGACTATCGAGAGCGGGAGTAACATGTTGAGCGGAGCGGACTGCGATACTATCGTGCGCGCTGTCGAATGTGTGCTGTCGCAGGACTCCGGCTGGGATGTGCCGGGTGAGTATACGGTAAACGGGGTCAGTGACAGAGTAGTAAAAATTATTCTGGGCTACGGTCCGGAAAGAAGAAAGTGACGCCACTGCCGCAACGGATGTGCCAGTTGTCATGAAATTTGCTCTTGTCTCTCTCGGTTTGCCTCCATCCCAGTCAGGACAGTCGCTCGTGCTCTACCACCTGCTGAAGGACTTCAAACCCGATCAATACTGTTTGATCACGCAAAAGAACTTCTATCTCTATGGAAGCCAGGGAAACGGTTCATCTCGCCTGCCCGGCACATACTACTGCATTAATCCGGATTACCAGATAATCCGTGGAATACTTCGTTTTTCGTCAGCAGTGCGTAGCACGGAAATCCTCAATACGCTCTTAAAGATACGGTTTCACCAGTTGAAAAGAATAATCAGCCGGGAGCGGTGCGATGCGATAATAGCATGTACCGGAGATCTCTTCGATCCTCCCGCAGCATATCTGGTAAGCAAGTCCCTCGGCATTCCCTTTATCCTGTACGCATTCGACCATTACTCCCATCAATGGATGCCCCCTCTCCTTCATGCTTTCGCGCGAAAACATGAAGAACAACTGGTCCCGGGAGCAGCAGAAGTCATTGTGCCTAATGAGTTTCTCTGCCGGGAGTACTGTCAGGCCTATGGCGTTGAGGCGACGGTGCTGCACAACCCCTGTGACATCTCTCAGTATCAGGCAAATCCGAGTCACTGTACGAATGGTGGAGAGCGGGATATAACGATACTCTATACGGGCGCTATTTATGAAGCACATTATGATGCCTTTCAAAATTTGATCCAGGCTCTTCACTCTCTGGGCAGGCCGGAGATCTGCCTTCATATCTACACACCGCAATCGGAATCCAAACTGATAGCAAACAGTATCTGCGGAGACTTTGTCACCTATCATAAAAATCAGCCGATCTTCTCGATGCCTGAGATTCAACAGAAGGCTGACATCTTATTCCTTCCACTCGCGTTCAACTCGCCCTTTCCGGAGATCGTGAAAACAGCGTCGCCCGGGAAGATGGGTGAGCCTCTTGCCGCAAGACGGCCAGTATTGGTGCATGCTCCTGCGGACTCTTTCGTTTCGTGGTATTTCAAACGGCACTCCTGCGGCCTGGTGGTCGATAAAAATGATCCCCTGGAGCTTGCAGATGGGATCGATACGCTCACCGGAGATAAGCACCTGCAGCAGACCTTAAGTGCTGCCGCATATGCCCGGGCAAAAGAAGATTTCGATGGCATAACCATCAAAAGAAGATTTACCAGCCTTCTTGAGGCTCAGTGCACCAGGTGATATCGTGAACTATAGTGACATGTACCGGAGCGGCGAATACTTTCAGAAGCATCCCACATGGGATGTGGAAGATTCGCCCTGGAAAGCTCGGCAGATTCTAGCGCTGCTCGGAGAGCATAATATCCATGCACAGACTATCGGTGAGGTCGGGTGCGGAGCAGGCGAGATACTGGTCAATCTGCAGAGATCGATGAACGATGATTGTGTTTTCTTTGGTTATGATCTCTCACCTCAGGCGATTGAGATCTGCAATCAGAAATCGAACGCGAAACTGCACTTCTTCCTGGGCGATCTTCTCCAGAAACCCGATATCTATTGGGATGTTCTCCTTGCCATCGATGTGATAGAGCATGTTGAAGACTATCTCGCATTCTTGGGGGCAGTTAAAGATAAGGCATTGTATAAGGTTTTTCACATCCCGCTGGAACTTTTTGCGCTTTCGATAATCGACTCCGGCTTTTTACAGAAACAGCGATCAAACAGTGGTCACCTGCATTATTTTACGAAGGATATACTCTTGCAGATTTTTAGTGAGATGGGCTACGATATTCTTGACGCTCGCTATACACCCGGTTTTCAGGTTTCACGAGGGCATGGTTGGAAGGATGATCTCCTGCGTATCCCGAGGCGGATCTGTTTCCCCCTGAACAGAGACCTGACTGTGAGAATATTCGGCGGTTATTCCCTGTTGGTGCTGGCGCGATAGAAGGGAGCGATTCAAAACTCTGTCGGTGCCGGCAGCATGAGGATTTGATAGGTGGTATGCCTGCTTTCAAATCCATCTATTAATTACAACTGGTGCGACTTTGGCAGGTTCATTGGACGAAACCATGATATGAATCTGTCCCTGCTCTCCTGTCATGACCCTCTTTTGCTGTCACAGGTTCTGGTTCTATAAATACCCTGCCAAATAGAAAAGTGAATCCTCTTCCTATTTTTTATCTGGCAAAAATTATTTACTCCTTAGTTTGCAATATATGGCAATAATAGATTTTTCGGCATGGCGAAAATATCATATGGAGTATGATGATGCAGGTACAAGGTTGTATTGACACCCGAGAGAAGTCGTTACTTGTCCTCACTCCCGATTATCCAGATGCCACGGATACCTATATTGGTGGAATTTTTGTTAAAAATTATCTCGACGCTATCAAACATCAATTCAGAGAGATAGTTGTCATCGCCCCTGTGTTTTTTTCTGCCGGAATACTGGGAGGCGACAGGTTATGCAGGGATTACCAATATGATAATATTCGGGTTTTTTTCCCCCGATGCTTCTTTGCTCCCCGGTGCCTGCGCATTCCCCTGCTTCACCGGATAAGATTGTCACTCGATCTCCGCCTTTTCTGCGTTGAGCAATGCATTAAGAAGATGGGGCTTACGTTCGATCTCATTCATGCCCACTTCACATGGCCATCTGCCTATATTGCGATTAAGCTGAAAGAAAAATATGGAAAACCCGTTGTCGCAACGATTCATGAGGATCCGGACTGGCTGATGGAGGAAGTACAAGGTGGTCATCCCTTGATTGTATCGGCCTGGATGAACGCAGACGTCCTGATTCGAATTAACCCTGAGGACTCTGATATCCTGAAGGATTACAATCCTCATGTGGTGATGCTTCCCAATGGATATGCACACATATTCCGACCTCTGGATCGTCAGCAGTGCAGGGCAGAGCTTGGCCTGCCTGAAGAGAGAAAGATCATACTTTCCGTCGGCATGCTTGAGGAGATAAAAGGGCATCGTTTTCTTGTTGGTGCTATCCGAGAGATTCTGCGAAAGCGCACTGACGTCTTATGCGTTATTGTTGGCGACGGGCCGCGAAGGTCTGAATTGGAGCAACAGTTGAAAGACGAAGGATTGCTCAAGTACGTCATGCTTGCCGGAAATCGACCTCACACTGAGATTCCTATCTGGATGAATGCCTGCGACCTGCTTGTATTGCCAAGTCTCAATGAGAGCTTCGGTGTCGTTCAGATCGAGGCTCTGGCATGCGGTAAGCCTGTAGTGGCAACACGAACCTTTGGTTCGAAGGCGATCATCCGTTCTGAGCGATACGGTTTGCTCTGTGAACCGATGAACCCGGATGATCTTGCAGCAAAGATCCTCCTTGCTCTGGACAGGGACTGGCAGCAGGAGGAGATTCTTGCATATGCAGTGGAGTACTCCTGGGAGCGGATCTCCGGAGATGTCACTAAACCTGTACGCGCAGGTGCTGGAGGGTAAAATCTCTGTTAAAAAAGCAGACGAGCACGGAGAGGTGGTGATTGACCATCATTCCCATCACACACCGGTTTCGTTGAAGTAGTGGAATAAGGTGGCTCGCAATGAGTGCATTGCTGGGGAAGTATCGTTCTGGGCTAACCTGGCGATTTGTTGGAGCCTCAAATTATGGGACGCACTTATAACGTGTACATCCGGGTAAATCTTTCTCCCCGAATAAAAAACCATTTCTGACCGCACGAGCTACCTATACTGCGTGTTCAAGCCTTCCCGTTATCTTGCCCGGATTATGGGCATCGGCACTGTTCAAAGACAAAGTTTAGCAAGTCTCTTCTTTAACGTGGTTTTGACGGGAATTGGATTTCTCTCCACGATGTACTTTGCACATGCCGTGGGTCCTTCATTCCTTGGAATCTATTTTCTCTTTCTTGCTTACTTTGGCATCTTCGATCTTATCGGCGATAGCGGGTTTGGGGGTGCTGCAGTTAAACGAATTAGTGAAGGTCTTGAGCAAAATGCCTACTTCTCGTCATACCTCGTTCTCCGGGTATTACTGCTAACCGTATCAGTCTCTGCCTTGCTGCTGGCCGAGCCCTTTCTCGTCGACCTCACTTCAAATGGCCTGATTCCTTGGCTGATCGTCGCGCTCGTCGTCAGCGTATTTACAAGCGGCATATCATACTGTGTTTACGGTACCGGCAAGGTCGGCATCTTCCAACTGGGTGGATTTCTGAACAATACTGTCAAGATCATCATTCAGATTATTGCAATTTTCTTGGGTTTTGGTGTTGCCGGGCTTGTGGGGGGATTTATTGCCGGGCTCCTGGTCGGCGGCCTGGTAAATATTCCGTTCCTCGAGCCTCCGACCCGCAAGATTCCACTGGCGGCATATACAGAGCCTCCTTGGATTCTCTTTATGGTCATTTATGAGTTCGAGCGGGTACTCGTCTTCACCTATGCCGACACCGTCCTGATCGGCTACTTCATGGCTGATGCAGATGTCGGCATCTACCGCGTCGCTCTCCAGACTCACATCGGTTGCGACCTTCATCACAGTGGCGCTCCATGCAACGCTCTTTCCCCGGATGAGCCACTGGGCGTCGCATGGCGAGCACGACTCCATTGCCGCTTCGCTCACCCGGGCGTTCACGTACTCGCTCCTCCTCGCGGTTCCAGTGCTCGCCGGGGGCTGGCTGCTCGGTGAGCGGCTCCTCTACTTCTTCTACGGGGCATCCTTCGCCGCCGGTGCGCCGGCGCTCGCCGTTCTGCTCGTCGTTCAGGTGGCGAACATCTTTATGTTCCTCCAGACAATGACCCTCAACGCCCTCGACCGGCCGAAGGACTCCTTCCGGGTGACGGCCGTCGCAGCCGTCGTCAACATCGGCCTGAATATCGCCCTCATACCGCTGCTCGGGATCGTCGGGGCATCCATAGCGACGCTTGTCACAATGGTGCTGAACGCGGGTCTTGCCTACCGCGCGCTCTCCCGTTTCACGGTGGTGGGAATCGAACGCCGCTCCGTTGGAAACATTCTCGCATCTACCCTCGTCATGGCAGCGGCTATCGGTCTGTATCTTCTGTTCGTCCCGCTTACAAGCATCTTCCTTACCCTCGGAGCCGTACTCCTCGGAGGGGCAGTCTACGGTGTCGTGCTGCTCCGGATAGATCGGGGCATCCACGACGAACTCAAAGATCTGACGCAGAAACTCGGGTTTCCCTGGCCAGGTATTCTGTAGCGGATCACTCATCTGCAGTCGGCAGCCATGGCGCTGTAGACCCCGAGCAGATCCCCTTCGATCCTCTCCCAGTTATACTGCTCCTCAACCGCATGTCTCCCATTCTCTCCCATTCTTCGTGCTTCATCGGGGTTGTCGATCAGGTAGGATACGGCTCCGACAATGGCGCCGATGTCGGTCGGATCGACGAGAATCCCGCATTCCGCCTCGCTGACTACTTTATGTATCTCCGGAAAGTCGCTCGCGATCACGGGAAGGCCAAGGTGCATGTAATCAAAGAGTTTGTTCGGCAGGCCAATGTAGACGTTGTAGTAGTGCGGCTGGAAGACGAGAAGCCCGATGCCCCCCTCGCTCATTCTCGCATACATTTCACCGGGGGGGAGGTAGCCTGTTGCGGTGATCCGCTTTCGGATCTCCTGCCCCCCAGGCATCTCCGTGAGGCCGTCACGTATATTGCCGATGAGGGTGAGGGAGATCTCCGGATAGCGTTCGCTGAGAATTTCAAGAGCCCGGATGCATTCGTTAATGCCGTGGAATGCATGCATATTTCCGGCCATGTATACCAGGTGCTGCAGTTCCCTTGCTACAGGGTGAGCACCTTCGGTGCTCTGAAGAGAGAAGTTTGGTAGGATCGTCGGACGACGCTTCATTGCGTTGAATCGTGCACCGACACTCTCACTGACTGCAATGGTGCCGTCGGAACACCGCGAGAGGATCATCTCGAGAGGATCGATGAGTTTTCGCAGTGCTGTGTGGAATACCGTATTGTCGGCAAGCCCCATATCGAACGGTATCTCGCTTGGCCAGTGTTCGTGGATGTCGTAGATCAGCTTCTTCCCCTTCAGGATTTTTAAAAAAACTCCCAGAAGGAGCGCATCCGGCTCGTGGCAATGGTAGACGTCTGCATCCTGACGGAATGAGGCCAGAAGCACCTTCAGGAGCGTTACCGGGTGAAGCAGGTTGGAGACGGGTCTTTGAACAGTGACAACAGAAACCCCGTCGATCCGGCTGATACTCTCCTCTTTCGATGGCGCAACGAGTGTGACCTCATGTTCTTTTGCAAGGCTCCTTGCCTCCTTCTGGAAGATCCTTCCGTCATGAGGTGGATGGGTGGTTGTAAGCATACAGACTTTCATACGGGACTCCTGACCCGTGCAGACGCTCCTGCATCAGAGTTGTCCGCATCCGCACTTCCGGTAGACCTGAGGCGGGCTTTGAATGGGCAAGGATGTATAATTATCTTATTTATATATTTGCAACAATACTTGTTTTAATTGCCGCAATTGCACATTGTGGTATTAATTTACTGTATCTGCGGCATGAGTGCTGGCAGCTCTTCATCTGGGAAAATAGGAGGAATTTATGTGGTTTTCTCTGGCCAGGCCGTATGCAGGGGGGCTTTTCCCATTACACTATTCCGACGCCATCTGTATGTCTTTGCTGATGGGCGTCTGTAGCAGGTTTGAGTACAACTCCAACAACCCGGGTGTTTCGAGAGAAGAGACTATTGCACTCCAGGAGAGGTTTTCCCGGGGAGAATGTGATTGTTTTCTTTGCACCCGGTATAGCCGCTCTTAACAATAGAGCGGCGAGGTTGCAGGTGCTCATGAGGGCGGTGCGGCAGCTCTGCAAGGCGTCTCCAGAGATCGTTCTCATCGCCACCCGCGAAGGCGCCTGCTCGGGAGAATTAAGAGACTTTGTACTGATGGAGGGTATCGTCGATCTGGTTTGATCACCCGGGGACGCTATTTCAAGAAGAGAGGTGTCAGCCGGTTTGAGGTGGGATCCGGCCGCTTCACTTTGTCGTACTCTCCGGCTCTTTCTGTGATTCCCCGTCGCCTCTGCCTGACCGATACTCCAGTATCCCGCGGCGCACCCGTGCCGCCTGCTCCCTCCACGTGAAGTTTTCTCTCACGGCAAAGAGCTTCTGCGACATCTCTTCCCGTTTTCCAGGGCTTTTCAGCAGATCCTCGAGCGCTGCAAAGAAGGCCTCGGTCGAATAATCGATATAGACGATCCCGCCGTTGCAGCCGATATCGATGAGCGACTCGCATTTCGTGCAGAGTATCGGGATGGTCGTTCCGATATATTCGTAGAGTTTCGTCGGCGAGGAGAGGTTCAGGTACGGCTCCTCTGGATTGTAGGGCATGACGAGTACGTCCATGCTCTTCAGGGCGGCAGGGATATCCTCGCGCGGCAGTTCACGCCGGACGATACAGTCCGAATGCTCGATCCGATCCCGGAGTTCTCCTGCAATCCCGGGCCCATACGGGCCGTAGAGGTGGAGCACCACCCCAGGGTTTGCCGCATGCAGAGCCGTGCAGGCCTCGACCAGAAGATCAATGCCCCGGTTTTTCGTCAGGGCACCGATATAGCAGACGTTAAACCTGCCGTTGACGGCACGGTACGGCTCAGGATACAGGTGCACGAAGGTATCCTCGAATGCATTCGGAGCAATGACGACCGATGATTCGTCAAGGCCGTAGGTCTTGCTGACGCGATCCCACATCTGCCGGTTCAATGCGATGATCACTGGGGCGTTGCTGAGACAGTGCGCCTCGAACCGCCGGCTTAAACGCTCCTCTCCATCTCCAACCGCTGCAGTCTGCTCCAGAGTGTCGTGCAGGTCAAGGATCGTCTCGACCCCGATGAACGAACAGAACGAGAAGAGGAGTCGGTTCTGCACCGTCGTCATCGAGTGCGGGTAGGCAAAATACACCCACGATCGGTCGCGCCGGATACGGTATGCCGACCGGAGAGCGGCGAGGGTTTTTCGAATGTTATTTGCCAGTCTCCGCTGAATGCCCCCACCTGGCGGCAGATCGCACGCGACGGCATCGATCTCCACGTCCGTGTATTCCGCAAGTTCCTTCAGCAGAAAATGGATCCGGGTATATGTGGGTGATACGCCTGTTCCGAGTTTCTTGAGAAGCGTGCCGTTGCATACGGCGAAGATCCGGATCATGCGGCCTGCTCGTCGATCGCCCTTTTCAGTTTCTCTTCCCGGGATTCCAGCGAAAACCGGTGCTGCACTCTTTTCCGGGCAATCCTGCCCGTATCAGCAGTGAGTGCACGTGCAACAGCATCTGCCGTTGCCTCGACGTTGCCGTAAGGCACAATGAATCCGGCATCCCCGACCACTTCCGGGAGCGCGCCCCTGTCGGTCACCACTGGTACACATTCGCACGCCATCGCCTCTGCGAGAGCAACACCGAACGATTCGCGATAGGAGAACTGGCAGTAGACTCTGGCTCTCTGGTACCACCGAATCAGTTCTTCCTGGGACAATGCGTCCGTAAATTCGACGTTTGCAGGGATGGTCTCACCGAATACCTTAAGGGAGTTGTCCTGTATGCTGCCTGCGATGACGAAACGGTTTTTTGGAAAGTATCGGGCGGTTCGGATGAATGTGTCGAGCCCCTTTATAGCGATATTGGCTCTGTTGACCAGGCAGACCGTCAGCACCAGATCCTCTTTTCCTCCGTTCGGGGAAAATACAGAGCAGTCGATCCCGTTATAGATGGTCTCGAGCGCCCGAGGCCTGGCTACCTGCTCGATTTCGGCGCGGTTGAAGTCCGATACGGCAAGGATGCGGTCGGCGTGGCTGAGGATATACCTGATTCTCCGTGAGAGCGTCGGGTCGAGGAGAGAACCGTAGTGGATCTCCGGTTCTCGTGCCACTTCATACCCCCCGATGACGACGATCGATCGCTTTCCAAGGAGCCGTGCCAGGTGAACTGCGAGATAGGCATGATTGTGGGCGAACCAGCAGAAGACAACATCGGCCCAGAGGGTGCCCATGGCAATCTTAAAGAATGCCGATACGTCGCCGCCCTGCCGCGAACCGGTTTCGGCATCGAGAACGATCTCCCTGACCTGGTAGTGTCTTTGCAGAATGTCACGATCCCTCCGGGTAAACGAGGACATCGACGGACATATGAGGCATACTCTGGTCATCCTCTCCATTCCGGCTCCTCCGTCCATCTTCGTGGGGTGCGGCCTGGCTCTGCTCCGATGCTCTTCTCGCTCTTTCGAAAAATATAGTTTTCTCTCAATGTGGGGCCAAATTGTGTAACCGGGTAACCCAATGTCATAGTATACTGTCTCTCGTTATCGATCGCGAGGGTGCAACAGGCCGGGTTTGACAGTAATGCACACCGTCCGTTCCCGCCGCGAAGCCGGAAATGACGGTGGTTCGCCCTACAGCAGCGCTGCTATCCTGATACCAAAAATCTCCCTCCCTCTGATTCTGTACCGCAGAAATTGCAGACGTGAGAAATAGTTATCAGTTCTGCGCCCATCTCCTGTATCTGTGTTCAAACCCTCCCGCTACCTCGCCCGGATCATGGGTATCGGCACCGTCCAGCGGCAGAGCCTCATCAGTCTCAGCTCGACGATCGGGATCACCGCAATAGGGTTCCTCTCGACGATGTACTTTGCCCATGCCGTCGGCCCGGCGGTGCTCGGCGCGTACTTCATCTTCGTCGCCTTCTTTGGGATCTTCGACCTCGTCGGGGACGGAGGGTTTGGGGGAGCCGTCATAAAGCGGATCAGCGAAGGGAAGGAACAGGACGAATACTTCTCGGCCTTCGGGGTTCTGCGAGTCCTTCTCCTTGCCGTCTCCGTAGCCGTGCTCCTGCTTCTCGAACCGTTTCTCGTCGACCTCACTTCGGCAGGAGTTTTCTCCTGGCTGATCGTCGCCCTTGTCGTCAGCGTCTTTACGAGCACGGTCTCCTATAGCGTCTACGGGAGCGGAAAGGTCGGGGTCTACCAACTGAGCGGGCTTTTCAACAACGTGTTGCGGATCTCCCTGCAGGTCATTGCGGTCTTCATTGGTTTCGGGGTCGCGGGACTGGTCGGGGGTTTTGTCGCCGGCCTGCTCGCCGCCGGTCTCTTTAACCTGCTCTTCCTCGATCTCCGCCCAGCACTCTTCGGGTGGCGGCATCTTTCGAGCCTCTTCTCCTTCTCGGTCTGGACGTTTTTGAGTTCGAGCGGGTATCTCGTCTTCACCTACGCCGACACCGTCCTGATCGGCTACTTCATGGCCGACGCAGATGTCGGCATCTACCGCGTCGCCCTCCAGCTCACCACAATCGCGACCTTCATTACGATGGCGCTCCACACCACGCTCTTTCCCCGGATGAGCCACTGGGCGTCGCACGGAGAACATGACTCCATCGCATCCTCGCTCACCCGGGCGTTCACCTACTCGCTCCTCCTCGCCGTCCCGGTGCTCACCGGGGGCTGGCTGCTCGGCGAACGGCTCCTTTACTTCTTCTACGGGGCATCTTTCGCCGCCGGTGCGCCGGCGCTCGCCGTTCTGCTCGTCGTTCAGGTGGCGAACGTCTTTATGTTCCTCCAGACGATGACCTTGAACGCCCTCGACCGGCCGAAGGACTCCTTCCGGGCGACGGCCGTCGCAGCCGTCGTCAACATCGGCCTGAATATCGCCCTCATACCGCTGCTCGGCATTGTCGGGGCAGCCGTAGCGACGCTTGTCACGATGGTGCTGAACGCGGGTCTTGCCTACCGTGCGCTCTCCCGCCTCATGCCTGTGGGGATCGAGCGCCGCCCGGTCGGAAACATTCTCGCAGCTGCACTCGTCATGGCCGCGGTTATCGGTCTCTATGTCCTGTTCGCCCCGCTTACGAACGTCTTCGCCTGTCCTCGGGGCCGTGCTTCTTGGCGGGGCGGTCTACGGCGTCGTGCTGCTCCGGATGGATCGGGGCATCCACGACGAACTCAAAGATCTGACGCAGAAACTCGGGCTTCCCTGGCCGGCTTTGCTCTGAGACCGGCCTCATCGATGCACCCGCATACTGCAGCAATGGTTGCGTCGATCTCCCCATGTTTCATTGTGACATGTATGGAGATGGCGATCCCCCGCTCCAGGATCGCCCGTGATCGCTGCCAGAGGGCGTGGCGGTCATGTTCCCGGTAGCGGGTATATCTATGGAGGGAGGATATGATCCCAGTCTCCGGCAAAGTCCCATGCGAGTGAGTCGGGCAGGTTCTTCATTGCACGTTCCCGTTCTCTCCAGCACCGGGCAAATGCCGCAGTCGCCTCCGACTCTCGAGGAAGAAGAAGACGATCGTGCTCCCGGTATCGCCACGAGGATTGGGAACCTCCCTATGTTCTATTCCCGCAAGATCGGAAGATCCATCCTGTATCTGCTGTTTTGCTTTTCGCTGGTGCTCGATAACCGTATCCATCCTCCGACAGTTGTGCGAGCCCCACCGCGCCCTGTAGTTCACTCATCCGAAAGTTGAAGCCAGGGAACCGACGGGGATCTGAACCCTGTGGGGCGTGCGGGTCTTCCATCACCCGACCGTGGTTTGCATATGCCCGCGCCCGTGCGACGATCTCGTCGTTCTCCGTGGAGAGCACCCCGCCTTCGAGCCCCGGGAGACTGTGCTCGGCGGCGTTCTCTGCGATCTCGTCCATCCTAGCCGCGAAGCCCATCGTGTGCACCGGGATGATTGCCTTAGTCTTTCCGGTGATCTTTCCTGCAAGGTCGCCCGGGTCCATTGTCAGTGTCGTGTCGATCTCGGTGATGACGGGGACACCCCGCATGCAACTATCGCTCGACTGTGGTGACGAACGTATAACTCTGGGTGATCACCTCATCGCTGCCTCTCACGCTGGGTGCCTTCAGGGCGACCGGTGAGTGCCGCAGTGCCCGAGGTGGCCGCGAGCGCATGACAGGTGCCCCTCTTCCGGGCAAACGCCCGTTCAAACTATTCTATGCGGTGTATGCCTCCCCGACGCTCATCATGTCCGAAGCGAGTGAGTACGCTCCCCATGTTCGAAGATCTCATGAGCTGCGTTGAGTTTCTCCTCCCTATCGATTCATACCCCGGCATGGTGCTCTCCCCCGTATGCTGAGCAGACGCATCCCCGGCAGGCGTCTGTCCGCACTAAGCGTTTGGCAGGTGGGGTGTGGTTCGGGATGGAGAGAGGGCCTAAAAAAATGTTTCAGTGTTCGATCTTGCGGATATGATCGTAGGCGTTCTCTGCGAGTTTCTCCCTCCCCTGCAGCTCGGCAATATCCCGGATGGCTTCGAGCATGTGGACGGAGTCCTCGAGGTAACTCAGTATGTCCGCGGGGTAGAGGTCGATCCCGTACTCGTCGAGAAGGTGGGCGCCGATCTGCCGGTGATCGAGGCCGAGCTCACGAAGTTCAATGATATGTTCGGCAAACTTCCGTTCCGGACAACCGCAGAGGGGCGTGTTTTTGCAGGTGCAGCCGAGGAACTCCTCGAAGAATGCGAGGAGTTGGGCGCGGAGGTTTCGGTCGAGATGCTCGTAGTTGATTGCCGTCCCAACCGCCTCGAGGAAGCCTCCGGAGAAGGCCTTGTCCGGGAGGCGAAACCCTGCCGCCCTCTCAAGTTTTCTTGCTGCGCGAAATCTGGCTTTGTCTGATATCACGACGTTTCTCCGGGCTCCTCGTCGAACTTGCTCAAGGATTTTACCGCGTTGGCCATAGTATCGATCTCGATGAGCCACTCCTCAAAGAGTGTCGGGTTCTCCATATCGTCCTTGATGTAGCGTGCACAGCAGGTTGCACCGTCGATGACGCTTGCTCCGATCTGGGCGGCTATCTCGAGCCCTTCTTCGAGATCTTCCTCCCCGAGCGCCTTGCCTTTCTTGACCAGCGCCTTGATGTCGGAGTCGTAACCGCCCTCAAGATATTTCCGGCAGGAGGTGAAGAGCACGAGCAGCGTAGGCTGCAGTGAGCCGATGATCTCCTCGAGTTCTCCTTCGGGAAGACCGGTCATGACGATCAGTTCCACATCATCGAGTTTTTCCTTCGCTTCTTCCACCGTGAACCGCCCGTTCTGGTAGAGGCGGATGATCTTCAGCACCGAGATGGTGACATCTTCGGTGAAACTATAGAGTATCTGGAGCCCTTCGGAGACGTCCTCGTCATCCTGCGGTTCGAAGCTTGCCTGCTCGAGTGATTGTATCCAGTTATTCCAGCGTTCCTGATTGTAAAAAATATAAAAGAGCTTCATCGGCTCTGCTTCAGTGGTGCTCTTCTTCCTAGCCATGTTAGTACACATTTCGGTCTGCCTCTGTTAAAATTATTTTCTATAACATCGGTTCGGGGGGATTTTCCGCCATTTTCCCAACATTCATGTAGATCGAGCGAGCATACAGAGAGCAGATGGCGATGCTTGAACGGCTTGATGAGGTGCTGAGATCCTGCGAACCCTTTGCGGTCGCGCTCTCCGGCGGAACCGACAGTTCGGTGCTCCTCGCGTATGCACATGGCCTCGGGCTCCGGGTCATGGGGATAAGCGTCGATACCGGAATGAGCCCGCCCGGAGAGGCTCGAAGCTGCGGAGAGGCTCGCCACCGGACTTGATGTGCCGTACGCCCTCGTTCGGCAGGATATGCTGAGCATCCCGGAGGTCCGGGAGAACCTCCCGAACCGCTGTTACGTATGCAAGCGAGAGATGATGCAGGCGATCATCCGTGAAGCGGAGCACTATGGCTACCCGGTGGTCGCGGATGGAACCCACGCGGGCGACCTGCCCGAGGACAGGCCGGGTATGACCGCTCTTCGTGAACTCGGTATCGTCAGCCCCTTTGCTGAAGCGGGCATGGGAAAGGATGATATCGTTGCTCTTGCCGCAGATCTCGAGATCCCTGTGCGTCCACCCTCGTCATGCCTCGCCACCCGCATACCTGCGGGCCTTCCCCTCACCCGGGAATGCCTCGAGATGGCGGGACGGGCGGAGGCGCTGCTCCGCGGCGTAGTGACCGGCATGCTCAGGGTGCGCTGTGTCGACCTGCGGGCCTTCATTGAGGCCGATCCCTCGGAGCACCCGCTCATAATACCGCTCCTCCCGGAGATCAAGCGCCTCGGCTTTACGGATGCCGTCCTCGTTCCCGGCGGCTACCGCCAGGGAGGTGCCGACGCATGGAAGCGGTGATGGTGCGTTACGGCGAGCTCTTCCTCAAGAGCGAACCGGTCAAACGACGATTTATCATGGCTCTCGCGAAGAATATCCGCCTTGCCCTTGAAGCCGCTTCACTCCCCCACCGGATAGAGACGCCCCGGGGCAGGGTCCTGATCTTCGGGGACGACGCAAGAGCAATCGCCGATATCGCAAGCAGGATCTTCGGTGTCGTGGGCGTCAGTGTCTGCTCGGTGACGACCCCCGATATCGAAGGGATCTCGCGCGCAGCGGTCGAGCGTGCGGAGGGCCGCCTCAAACCCGGTATGACGTTTGCCGTCAGGGGCCGCCGGTCGGGTGTGGAGGGGTTCAGCAGCCAGGAACTTGCAGGAGCTGTCGGATATGCCGTCGGGCAGCGGTTTCCCGGGGCATCGGTGAACCTCTCTGAGCCTGATTACGAGATCTTTGTGGAGGCGAAAGAGTTCGGCGGGCTCGTATACGATTCAAGGCAGGACTGGACCGGGAGGGCTCCCCTTCGGGACACAGGGTGCGGTGATGACGCTGCTCTCCGAGGGGATCGACTCGCCGGTTGCGTCCTGGCTGATGATGAGGCGAGGGTGCACAATGGTGCATCTGCATATGCGGAGCGGGCGGTTCGGCGGCAGTGACGTGGAGGAAACCGTTCTCCGGCACCATGCAAAGCTCTCCCTATGGACTCCGGGGCACCCCCTCGACCTCCTCATCGTGGATATGGAGCCGTTCTTTGAGGCGCTCGTGCAGTCTGAAGGAGCCGCGATACCGGTGCGTGCTCTGCAAGCGGTTCATGCTGAAGGCAGCAAGCGAGGTGGCGAAGAGGCGGGGGATCTATGCGGTCGTCAACGGCGACAACCTCGGGCAGGTAGCCTCCCAGACGCTTGCGAACATGGCGGTGGTTGCGCCGGCCGCTACGATACCGGTCCTCCGCCCGCTCCTCGGGTTCGACAAGTCGGAGATCGTCGATCGTGCAAAGATGATCGGAACGTTCGATCCCGTCCAGGGAGATATCGGGTGCAGTCTCGCCCCGAAACATCCGTCGACCGCGGCGCAGGCTGAAATCATCGAGGAGATTGAAAAAGAGATTCTGATGGAAGAGCACGTCGCCAGAGCCGTCGAAACGGTCGGGTGTCGGCGGGCTCTGAACGGCGATCTTGTGGCGATCAGGTGATGGAGAGGTTGTTCTCCCGGGCGATCTCCACGAACGCGTCTGCGACGTGCCCCGCCTGCTTCTCCGTAAGGCCGTAGGTGTTGAACTTCCAGACCTTGGTCGAGCCGGGTATGACCCCGGTAATCCCTCTCTTCTTCAGGTCGCTTGAGAGGAAGAATCCCCGCTTTTTATGCACCTCGGCAACCTTATCAAAGGAGCTGCGGGTGTCGATACGGGTCAGCGTGTGGGAGCGCGGATAGTCGGAGAGCACTCGTGTTCCCTCGATGGAGAGGAGAGCGTCGACGATGCGGCGGGAGCGTGCGACTTCCGTATCCCAGTGTTTCACCCGTTCCCTGACGTGGGGGAAGGATGCCATCATCCCGATGACGGTGACTCCCATGAGGGTGCATCCCATCATCTCGATCTCCTTGATTCCGAACGTCCTGCCGGTGATGTCGCCTTTTGCCCGGGTGGTCCGAAAGACCCGTTCTGCATGTTCGGCGGTCGTCGCGACGAGGCCCGATGGGGCGGGTGCGGCCATGCTCTTGTGCCCGGAGCCGATCACGAAGTCGACACCGAGATCTTTTCCGTCGACCGGCATGGTACCGACCGAGTATGCCCCGTTGAGAAGGATAGGAATGTCATACTGGTGGGCGACTTTCGCGATCGCTTTCGCATCGTGGACGTTCCCGTACTGGTAGTCGACGTGGTCGAGGAACATGAGCGGGGGTGTGCGTTTGAACTCATCGATCACGTCTTCGATCCGTGCTGCAACAGCGTCCGGGGTGATGTGATTCTTCTCGTCTTTCGGGATCTCCCGTGGAATGCCCCCCGCCTGTTCCACGGCTACAAACTCAGTATAGTGGGCGAGAGACGTGAGGAGAACGGGGTCGCCTTTCTCGACATACGTACTTGCAACCGCCTGAAATCCCCGCCGGGCTCCCGGCACCACGCGCACCTGATCCATATTCAGCCATTCTGCAAGATCGGCGTGGAACTGTGCGATCGGGGGTTTTTTGATATAGTCCAGCCTGAACGGCTTCTGGCAGGCGTCGCAGACCGAATACCCGTCTCCGTAGGCGATAGCTGCCTTCATGGCATCGGCAGTGAGCCTGCCCCCTGCCTGGATCGGGTCGATGTTGATAAACATCTCCTCGACGTCACGGACTTCGATATCGATCGCGCACTTCATCGGATCAGCTCCTCCTCGATGATCGTAATCTGCCGTTTTGCCTTCTCGATGTACGCCTGCGCCCGCTGTCTCTGCTCGTCGTCCATGACATGATCCGGAGCGGTCTCACGCATGAGTGCCCGGAGATCCGAGAGGTTGAACAGCGCCTGAAAAATTGCATCAACGGCCCGTCTGGACAAAATATCACCATACTAATATCAGCTATGATATATAGATAGATCTGATAAGACCGAGGCCGAAACTCCAATACATTCGCCCTCCGGCCGTCAGGGTTTTAACAGCAGGAGACAGGTGATAGATCGGGCATGAAGATCGTTCATATAGCGGATACGCACCTCGGGCTGTCGGCATTCAATAAGATAGACCCTGAAACCGGGATGAATCTACGAGAACGGCTGATATACGATAATTTTCTTGCTGCCGTCGATCAGATCGTCCGGCAGCGGCCGGATGTAATCGTGCATGCGGGCGATCTCTTCCATCAGGTCAAGCCCAAGACCCGCGCCTACACGACCGTCCTCGAAGCACTCAGGAGGCTCGAAGAAGCAGGTATTCCCTTTGTCGTTATTGCCGGAAACCACAGCATGGCGAAGACCCGCCACACGCCGTCCCCGCTCGAGGTGCTGGAGTACCATACCGCCGAGGTTCATGCCGCGTACAGGCATCAGTACCACCGGGTCGAGATAGGAGATGTATCTTTCACCTGATCCCGAATATGCTGCAGACGAGTGGATACCGGGAAGCGTTCGAATCTATTGAGTTCGGCACCGGAAAGAACGTGCTCGTCACGCACGGTCTTGCAAGCGCTATCAAGGATCGCCGGTTACAGACAGTGGCGGAGCATGAGATTGATGCCACGATCCTCTCGGACCGGTTCGATTACATAGCGCTTGGTCACTACCATGCCCAGAGTCAGGTTGCCGAGAACGCCTGGTACAGCGGGTCTCTCGAATACTGCACCTACGGTGAGATCCGGGATACGAAGGGCGGGCTGCTTGTCGACCTTGATGATCGGAGCGTGAAGCATCTCGATCTCGCACATACTCCGATGGTCGATCTCGGCAGGATCAACTGTGATGGCCTTGCTGCAAAGGATATTCTGGCAGGGATCGTCGATCTCGCTTCGTCGAATCACACGCCGCAAGGGGGAATGTGCCAGATCACCCTCGACGGCGTGCTTCGGGAGACGCTGCGGGGACTTGACCAGCGGGCGCTCAATGATCTGCGCAGCGATCTTCTGGACCTGAAGTTCCGAACAATCGCTGCCGAAGATTCTTCGCCGGTCTTTCGTGAGCAGAGCCTCGCAGGTGTGGACTACGTCAGCGAATTCGAGCGTTTTGTGGAGATGCAGCACCTGAACGATACGCAGGAGGCGTACGTGAAAGAGAAGGGCGGCGGGATTCTGCGGTCGGTTATTGCCAGGCAGAGAGAGGTGAACGATGCTTCTTCATAGGCTCGTCATGCGCAACTTCAAACGCTACCGCGACCAGGAGATCACCTTCTGCGACGGGATAACCGGTATCGTTGGGAGCAACGGCGCCGGGAAGAGCAGCATCATCGAGGCCGTCCTCTTCGCACTCTACGGGCTGCAGGGAACGGGCCTTGACGGGAATTACATCGTCAGCGCGTTCGCCGAGCAGCAGGAGCCCTGCGAGGTCAGGCTCGATTTCTCCGTAGCCGGAAATGAGTATAGCGTCGTTCGCAGATTCCGGAAGCGTCCGTCTTCGACACTACACGATGCACGTCTTTTCCTGAACGGAAGGCCGTTCGGTGAGTATGCCGATGGTGTACAGAACGTCCTGCTCGGGGTCCAGCGGGTCGTCGGGATGGCTCCTGCCGATTTTAAAAACACTATCTATGCAGGCCAGAAAGATCTCCTCTCGCTTCTCGAGAGCCGCCCGGGGTCGAGGAAGGACTGGTTCATGCAGGTGCTCGGTATCGAGTATCTCAAACGTGACAGCATGGAGGAGCTCCGCCGGTGTATCGACGGGTGCGAAAAGAAACTCTCCAATCTGACCGGAAGGCTTGAAGAGGCTCGATGCAGAAGACTGTCCGTGACCGATTGCTCTTGCTTCAGAGCGACCACGAAGTGGCTGAGCGTGCGATCCGCAGGGCCGAGGAAGAGCGGGCAGCGGCCGGAGAGCGGCGGGAAAAGGCGCGGGGAGAACGCGATCGCCTGTTCGGAGTCCGCGAGCAGCATCTCCAGCTCGCCGCCGAAGAGTCGCGACAGGCAGGGGAGTCTGCAGCGCGTTCTTCTGGAATGCCGTGAGATTGAAGGAGGAGATATACGCAACCGAAGCATTCCGTGAGGAGATCTCCCTTCTCTCCGATACCGCCGGCCACTATGAAAAGGCAGAGGCAGGTATCGCCGAATGTACGGAGAAGAAGGTATGCGTGGAGCGGTTCGACCTCGAATGTGCTCAATGGCGCGATCTTATCGGGCAGCATGAAGGTCGGCGGCAACGGATTGTCTCGGAACTCGAATCTCTCCGGGAATGCGAAGAGCGGCAGAGCAGCCTTGAGCAGCAGATCCTGATGCGGCGCGAAGTCCCTGAGCGCCTCGAGCAGGTAAAGGCCGTCGAGCCTGAGCATGCACGCCTGAGAAACGAGTTGTCACGCCTGGACGAGCGGTTTTGTGCGGTGGAGCGGCGTGTCGTTGAGATCAGGAGCGAAATTGAGGTGGTTGAGGAGCAGCAGCGGCGCCTTGAGGCTCTCGATGCTGCACTGAAGGAGTATGAGGGATACTGTGTCCGCGACGATCTCCTCTCGCAGGCGGCCGTCTTCGCCCGGCAGCAGGCTCTCTGCCAGCGGGAGATGGGCGACTTTGGGGCGCAGGTGGATAGTATCGATGAGCAGATCGAGGCGCTATCGGGCAGCCTCGCCGGTCTGGATAATCTTGACGGTCTGGCCTCCTCCCTTGCAGACCGAAAGGAAGAGTTGCTATCCGTCGTCTCGTCATGCATCGCACGGAAAGAGACTATCTGCCATGAGCTCGAGAAGATCGCCCGAAACCGTGAGGAGCTGGCTCTCGCGGGCAGGGAAGGGACGTGTCCGACGTGTCGTCAGCACCTCGGAGATCGGTATGAAGATCTGCTCGGTGAGCTTGCCGAGACTGCTACATCGCTGCAGGCCTCTCTGGCGGCGGTGGAAGAGAGTCATGCCTGTGCTGCTGCCGAGCAGGTGCGCGTACAGAGAGAACTTGCTCGCCTTGAAGAGCAGCGCCGGCAGCATGAAGAGCTGCAGAACGCACTGCTGATCAAGAGGTCTCAGCGGAAGGATCTCATGAGCCGCCTTCTGAAATGGCAGAGTGAGTATGAGAGTCACGATGCTGCCATTCGGGCACTCGGTCTTCTGCGGTACGATGCCGGCGAACACGAGATCGTAAAACAGCGTCGGGCTGCGCTTGAGCAGCAACGGTCTCGTGCAGATACGCTTCGGGGTATCTGCAGTTCTCTCCCGGCACTCAGAAATGAGCGCAAAGAGCTCATCAGCGAGGTTGAAGGATTCCTTGCCCAAAAGGAGGTGCTCGAGGCCGCTTTATTGTCACTTGGCTTCGACCCGGCCGAGAAGAAGCGGCTCGAGGAGGAACGAGATCAGCTCGAAAGACTGCATCAGGAGTACACCCACAATCAGGCACTCCTTTCCCAGAAGCCGAAGTATTATGATGAGATCGTTGAACTCGATGCACGGATCGAGAGCCTGAAGCAGGCGATACGGGATCGCGAGGCGGAACGGGAGCAGCTGGCGTACGATCCTGATCCTGCACCAGAAACTCCTGGAGCTGTACCGCCGTGCCGGGGATGCTCGCCGACGTGTGCTTGAGCTCGAGGTGCGGATGGAGGAGATCCCCCGCCTTCTGATCAGACTCGAGAAGAGGCAGACCGAGGCATGCCATCGTGAAGATGAACTCCTCCGGATCCGGAAGGAACGTGCGGCGCTCGGGTTTGACGACCGGCAGGTCGCGGCCGCAGAAGAATCCCTTGCCAGGGGAGAGCAGGATCTGCAGGCATGCATTGAGGAGCACAACCGGATCGCAATTGGGATACAGCAGACTGAGAGAGATATCGAGCGGTTCCGCCAGACTCTTTCCCGGATCGACGAACTTGTCCGGTCCAGCCAGGGTCTCCGGGAGGAGATCGAGCTCTTACGCCTGACCCGCAAGGTCATCGGCGACTACATCGTCTATCTCCTGCAGGTCGTCAGGGATCGGATAGAGGATGAGGCCGGGCGTATCCTCGGGGAGATCACGGACGGCCGGTACGATACGGTGATGCTTGACGATGACTTTGCTGTTCTGGTACATGATATGGGTGAGGACTACCCTGCCGACAGGTTCAGCGGAGGTGAGCAGGATGATATCGCCATATCCTTGCGCATCGCTCTTTCACGATTTCTTGCTGAGGTCAACGAGCTGCATGACAGTACGTTCCTGATCTTTGACGAGATCTTCGCAAGCCAGGACGAAGGGCGACGCGGCAATCTGGTAAGGGCACTCAGGACTCAGGAGAGCTACTTCCCGCAGATCTTCCTCATCTCGCATATCGCCGAGGTGCAGGATGAGTTCGCGTCGACGCTGATGGTTGAGATGGGCACCGACAGAACAAGCCGTATCCGGGAGATCGGCTGATGGACCCGCACGAGGAGTACCGGGAGTCGGTAGCGAAGCTTGCCGGGCGGATCAGGGAGTATGTGCCCCCGGATATCATTGACCGGTTCGCGAGAGTCAGCCGGTTCGATCCTTCGTCGTTCCTGGCCTGTCCTTCCGGATTTGAGGGAACCGTATGCGCGGTTGATGGGAGCAACGCCCTTCTCCTCGACGCCGGGAGTTTTTCGGCAGCGGTGGTTCGAGCCTCGGCAAGCTCGTACCGTGGCGGGGTGCGGCATGGGAGAGCGACAACACCCATGCATATCGTCGCTGTGCATCCGGGAGGGTGCAACGAAGAGTTCAAAGTGCTCTTCTCGGACTGTTTCTCGTCTCCGCCGAAAGCGCTGCTCGATCACGACGACCCGCTCCAGAACTCCGCCGTGATGCGCGACACCCTTGAGTACTGGGTAGCGCTGGAGATGGCCGGGACACTTGATGCCGGAGACCTCATTCTAATCGACGGCACGTTGCGGGTCAGCCATGCCAGCCACGATGAGATCCTCGTCAGACTGATGAACCTCTGCAACCTCCGCGGAGTTCTCCTGGCCGCGGTTACGAAACGGACCTCGCTCACCTGGGGTGGCGGGCATCCGATCGTTCCGGCGGCCGAGGGGCTGGCCAAAACGTTCGGGGTTCCCGAACCTTGGTTCGTCCGCCTATCGGGGCTCGAGGACATCCTCGACCGTCAGCAGTCGCATCCCTGGAAGCAGCGCGGCGACCAGTACATCGCACGACTGCATCCCCGTTCCCCGAGAGCGTTCAAGGTTGAACTCCCCCGGTATGACGGTTGCGAAACGGTGGCGAAGGTTTTCTCAGGCCTCGCTGCATATGCCGATGATGGAAGGATCACCGGATATCCCTATCCGCTCATGGATGCACATCTGACGACGAAGATAGGGAAGGATGCTGTCGATCAGATACGCCAGGACCTCATGCGGGGGATGGTCGAACAGGGCATGAGCCACCGCGAGTACGTACGCCTCTTTGGAGATTACCATGACGAGTTTGATCGATATTAATCTGAACGATACCTCGAAGTACCGCCTGATCGGGGATCGGGTGCTCAGCTACCGTTTCGCAGTCCCCCACGATGAGGAGTTCTACATCGGGGATATCCTGAAGATCACGGACACGGTCAAGGGACTGGTCTTCTTTGCGAAGGTGAGCGATCTTATCCACGACAGCAACTTCTCCGACCCGAGGTGGGATACCCGTCCCCACACCGAACACTTCTACGGCCTTGGTGAGGACGTCTACATTCTCGTCGAGGCGCTGCCGCTCGGTTATGTGGGAGACGACGAGCGCTTTCGAAAGCCGCGGACGATCCCGGCGAAGTTCGCACGGGTCGAGCGCCCCAGCGCAGAGGATTTTCTCTTCCTGCGGCAGGTGATGGGAGAGATCGAGGTCGGCGTGATGAAGAGCGGCCAGGGTGTCCTGCAGGATGTGAAGGTCTCTCTCCACGCGGCCGTCATGCGCCAGCACATGGGCGTTTTTGCAACGACCGGTATGGGGAAGAGCAACTTTATGAAAGTCTTCTGTGCGTCCTGTATGGCTGCCAGACAGTTCGGCCTGCTCATCGTCGATCCCCACGGCGAGTACGTTGCGGGTGGGCGGTCGTCGAGTGGATTTGCGACGAAGGGTCTTGTCCACTATCAGGCCGGGCGGGAGGGGCTCTCGGTCTTCACCATCGACGAATCGAGGCGGAAGAAGTACGGCCTCAACCGCCTCTGGCTCGAGTATGACGATTTCAGGTCGCCGGATCTCCTGCTCCTGTACGAACACTCTGATGCCCAGCGCGACGTCATCGAGAAACTGGAGAAGTATTCGGGCTCCGATGTTATCGGCTTTTTTGAGGAGAACGAGGATCTCTCCGACTTCGATGCCAGCGCCTATACGGGGGAGTATCGGGATATTGCGTGGGATCTGCGAAACTTTTCTACGAAGACGCTCCCGGTGGTGCAGCGGCATATCGAGAGTATGGTCGCCCGGAACCGGTCGTTTCTCCGTTCGAAGGGTTCATCGATACTGGAGATCATCAGGGCGCTCCATGAAAACAAGGTTGTGCTGATCGATATCCCCCGGATGAGTGAGCAGAGCGAACTCTTCGTCCTCTCGATTCTTACCCGTGAGATTATGCGCCGCCATCAGGGGGATGACGCGACGTGCGGGAGCGGAGGAGGTTCCGACGAGCAGAAGCAGGTGCTGATAGCAATCGAGGAGGCACAGCGGGTGCTTGGCTCCGGCGGGCAGAGTACCCGGATCTTCCGCGAATGCGCCATGGAAGGGAGAAAGTTCGGCGTCGGCATCTGCGTCGTGACCCAGCAGCCGAAGAATATCGATGCCCGTGTGCTCGCCCAGCTGAATACCTTCGTCGTTATGGGGCTCTCGGACCGCGGCGACCGCGATACCATTGCCAGCAGCGCAAAACAGGATCTTTCACGCCTCGATACGGAGATTCAGACGCTCGAACCCGGCGAAGCGGTCATCAGCACCCTGCGTATTCCGTTCCCGGTGAGTACGCGCATCCACCTCTTCGAGGAGTACATCGATGAACTCGGGAAAAAGCCGGTCAGAAAATCGATAGATGACGGGCTCGACACCAGATTCTGAGGTTGTCGGCAGTGTAGAAGAGGGGATAGTCTGTCGGGATCGGGCTGATCCGCGCAGGGTTATTCCCCGGGTATCACGAGATCCTGACGTTGGTCAGGATTATTTCTTCTTCTTTTCGGGTGGTGTCGCTTCGGCGGTCTTCCGTATCGAGACGCAGTTGACGACTGCGTCGCCGCTCAGGAGATATCGCTTCACGACCGTTCCGAGCACCTCGACCTTATCGTTCACCTGTATGTCTTCCTGCGGATTGGTGAACATCTTCACCGCTATCTCGCCGGTGCGATCGGCAACGAGGTACTGCGGCCGGTTGAGGAACTGGAAATGCACCCGCTCTACGATGCCGACGATCCGGATCGGTTCGCCGAGCATGTTCAGGTTTATCTCCCGAATCCGGACATCCTTTGCTTCCTGCTCGTACATCGGAACCAGCGATGCGTACTGCTGCTGGCTCATGTAGTTGAGTGCTGCGGGAATGACGAGAAGCAATGCGAGAATCGGGACTCCCCAGAGCAGGAGCGATGTCTCTCCTGTGGATATGACCGTACCGAGTAAAATAATGGTGAAGATACCAAAAACGGCCAGTGATATGACCGATATCTTCACATTGACTTTTCCGATTTTCATCTGGAATCTCTTTACTTCAGTGCTGCAATCTCTTTCCGGAAGGCGACCCAGTAGAGGGCAGCGACGAAGACGAGACCGCCGACGATGTTGCCGATGGTTGCCATGATGACGTTGTTCGTCCACATGGTCACCCAGGACAGGCTTGCGAGCTTGGCACCGATGGTTGTGGCTTGTTCTACGCTTAAGAACCCGCTGACCATGATACCGGTGGGGATGAAGTACATGTTTGCGACGCAGTGCTCAAATCCGGTGGCGACGAAGGCCATGATGGGGAACCAGATTCCGAAGAACTTGCCGATAAGGTCGTCGGCACAGATACCCAGCAGCACTGCCAGGTTGACGAGCCAGTTACAGGCGATAGCCTTCAGGAAGAGCGACCACTGTGCCATTAAGCCTACGTAGCCGACTTTGCCGACGGCGATGTTCACGGCGGCGAGGCCGAAAGCGTTGACGGTTGCTGCGCCTGCTGCATCGAAGCCTACGAGCGGGCCGTAGGCCATGATGTATGCGAATATAAGGGAACCGATAAGGTTTCCGATGTATACCCAGACCCACAGGTTAAGCACGTTAGCCCAGCTGATCTTGTGAATAAATGCAGCCATCGGGGCGAGCATCGCGTCGCCGGTAAAGAGCTCTGCACCGGTCAGGACGATGATAATAAGCCCAACAGGGAAAACCGCACCGAGAATCAGTTTTGCGAAACCTGCACCAAGGAATGCCGCCACACCGGTACTACAGACCGTTGCAAGAGCACCGCCCATGGCGATGTATGATCCTGCCATGAGTCCACGGAGGAGCATATTCCATGCCGGCAGACCGGTTTTGTACTTACCGGCATCTGCGGCTTTTGCCACAATAGCAACTGGAGGATGGAACACCATTTTCTTTACACCTCTCTAAACGTCCTACCTATACCAGCGAGTAATTTAATCTGTATAGGTTCAAATTAGAGTAATTGGAGAATGCTATTAATACCTTTCGAATCGTGCATATCAGAAACGTAATTTTTAGCCGTTTGCCGCTCTCCGGTATGTACGTGGTAAATCCATTTTGATGAATAATGCCGAAATGTTAATCATATTGTTGGATATGTATTCTTCTACACGCAGATTCCTCTGTTTTCTGAGGGTGTTTGATGCTCATGAATCGATAGGCGCGCCCGTACTTTCTCTGCGGTGAAACGCTGGTATTCTGCACCTGCAGTATGGTCATAATCGCTGATCATAAGTGGACGATGGGTCAACCTGTATTCACACATGCTGATTGAGGCCGTAAGCACTCCATATAAGAAGCTCATCCTCATTGCCGTTCTCATTGGGATAGTATCCGGTATCGGAGCCCTCTTCTTCTTTGAGGGGCTAAAGATCGGAACAGCCTTTTTTATGGGGGATGTGGTTGGGTTCCAGCTGCCAGGAGAAGGGCAGACCGTGCTGGATATCGGGCAGTGGGCGCCTCCTGACCATCTCTGGATGATCCTGCCCGTCATCTGCTTCGGTGGTCTCGTCTCCGGTCTGCTCGTCTATACCCTGGCACCGGAGGCCGAAGGGCACGGAACCGATGCGGCTATCAAGGCATTCCACGGGAATGGGCGGATACGTAAGCGCGTGCCCCTTCTCAAGGCGATTACAGCAATCCTGACCATCTCCACGGGCGGAAGTGCCGGGCGTGAAGGCCCCACCGCCCAGATCTCCGCGGGTTTCGGCTCAATCGCTGCCGACCTCCTGGGGCTCTCACCGCAGGAGCGGAGAATAGCCATCGCAACCGGTGTCGGTGCCGGGATCGGCACAATCTTCATGGCCCCTCTCGGTGGAGCAATCCTCGCCGCTGAAGTCCTCTATAAACAGGACTTTGAGACCGAGGCCATTGTTCCCGCATTTCTTGCTTCCGTCATCGGCTATGCCATCTTCGGCCTTGTGGAGGGGTTCGAGCCGGTATTCGGTGCAGCGACGATCACCTGGAGCGTCTACCAGATCCCGCTCTTCCTCCTTCTCGGCGTGGTCTCGACCGCAGTCGGCATCCTGTACATCGCTCTCTTCTACGGCACACAGCGGGTATTCAAGGACACTTTCTCCCGGTACAACCTGCCAAACCACGTGAAGCCTCTGGTCGGGGCATTTTTGACCGGCATGCTCGTTATCGGTCTTGCATCCCTCTCGCCGGATGCGGCGATCATCGGGTTTGCCAGCCTTGGAACCGGATATGGCTTTGCACAGCTCGCGCTCTACAACATGCTCCCGCTCAGTGTGCTCCTTTTCCTCCCGTTCACGAAGATCCTGACGACGTCGTTCACCATCGGCTCCGGGGGGAGCGGTGGCGTCTTCGCTCCGGGTCTTATGATCGGGGGAGCGACCGGCGGTGCTCTCGGCTCCCTGCTCCATCTTCTCCTCCCAGGCCTTGTCCCACTCGAATCGGTACCGGCGTTCGTCATCGTCGGGATGATCGCCCTCTTCGGTGCGATCTCCCACGCTCCCATCGCGGTTATGATAATGGTCGTAGAGATGACCGGCGACTTCTCGCTGCTCGTACCCGCGATGGGGGCGGTATCGATCGCATATGTCCTGATTGGGGAGTCCACGATCTTCCGCGAGCAGGTCTTAAACCGGGCGCAGTCAGCGGCGCATCGGGATGAGTATACGATAGAGGTTCTCGATGATATCCGGGTCGGAGAGGTTATGGTGGCGCGCGACCGGATCATTGCGGTCTCATCCGGCGATCCGGCGGGACGGGTGCTCGGGCTGATCGATGAGACCCTGCATACCGGCTTTCCCGTGCTGAATCCGGAAGGATCGCTGATCGGCATCGTGGCCATCCGGGACGTCAGAGGAGTCAGTGATCCTCTCGCTGTTCGTGTGGAGGATGTCATGACGTCACCGGTCGTCACCGTACATCCGGCAGATACCCTTGAAGAGGCACTCAGCACGATGATCCGGTACGAGATCCATCATCTGCCCGTCGTTCCTCCCGATGACGGACGGGCACTCGTCGGCTTCCTTACGAGAACCGATATCATGAAGGCTTACATCAGACGATCTGCGCAGATGGCCGTGCAGGGGCACCCGCCGGAGCAGCGCGAGGCAGCGGAGTCGCCTGCGAGGCAGGGGGGCGAGCGCAGCCGGACAGGTCTCTAAAAAGTTAGGATTTGGTGAAGATATCGAAGATCTGGTCGCTGCCGGTTGCGTCAAGGCGCTTTCTCTCCGCCTTTTCATCGACGAGCGCGAGGACGGGTGGGGTCATATCCTCTCCGGGGTGGAACCCGAAGAGTTCTTCGAGGTCGACCTGCAGCGCGTGCATGAAGACCGAGTTTGAGATCTCTACCGGACAGAGTTCCTCGCACTGGCCGCAGTTGACGCACGAATCGGAGATGTGCGCGAACCGGATCAGGTGGAACATGAACGGTGGTGGAATCTTGCCTGGCTCGACGAGGTAGTCTTTCTTCGTGCTGCAGTCCTGACAGTAGCAGACCGGACAGTTCTCGATACATGAGTAACACTTGATGCAGCGGCTCGTCTCCTCCATAATCGTCTGGAGGCGCTCCCTCCCTTCGCCGAGTGCACCGAAGTAGCGCTCACGCCACCTGTCGCCGAGTTTGAGCATCGCGTTCTCGACCTTGCCGCGGATCTCGATACCTTTGGGATTCGGCGCTTCGGTCGCAAGAGCACCGGCGTTCACTGCTCCGTTCACGAGGTTCGCACCTTTTTCAGAACCGATCTCAACGAAAGTAGCGTTTCCTGCCTTATCGCCGATGACACCCCAGTTTCCGCAGGCGAGGTCGGCCTGCCGGGGGATCTTGATCTTGCAGCGGCGACAGTTGCTCCGGCGGCCGAGCCCCTCGTCACCGAGCAGGTTCCCGGCTCCCTCTTCGAGTTCGTCGATAGAGATACTTTTGTGCTCTCCGTCTTTTGTGATGACGATGAACTTTCCTTTGTCGATCTCCTCTTTCACGACATCGTCCGGATCGAGTCCGAGTCTCTCTCTGACGATGATCCTGGCCGTCTCCGGCCTGATAGTCCCGCCGCAGTTGAGGCCGATCATAATGACGTTGTCGAGGTTTACCTGGTTGCGTTTGGCCATCTCGTACATCGCCTTCACGTCGCATCCTTTCAGCACTGCTGCCACTTTTATATCGGGTTCGACAGCAAGGAGACACCGCCTCATCTGCTTCGGAAGGAGGAGCGTTCCGCAGTGGAGGGACCCTGCCGCCCCTCCTATCTCTGCGGGATCGGTGATGAGCGTCGGTACCGCGTCATAGACGTCGGCGCCCTTCCGGACGGCGAAGACACCGTCGACGGTGCCGCTCTCAAGGGCGTACTTCAGGAGAGCGCTGAAACGGCGCCACCGGTCTCGGCCTTCTCCCGAAGAGCGTCGTCGGTTGTCCATGCATAGAGTAAATCGCCTTTTACCGCCATTTTCAGGCCTCCGTAATCTTCTCGACCTTGACGGCACACGCCTTGAACTCGGGGATCTTGGCTATGGGATCGAGCGCGTTATTCGTCAGGACGTTCGCCGCACACTCCTTGTAGTGGAACGGCATGAACATGACGCCCTGCATGATCTCATCGGTTACTTTTGCAGGCACATCGACACTGCCGCGCCGGGTGCTTGCCTTCACCAATTCGCCGTCCGCGATACCGAGTTCTTTTGCGTCCTCGGGGTTGATCTCGATCCAGCCGGTCGGGGCCTCTTTCTCAAGGTCCCACGACCTGCGGGTCATGGTTCCGGTATGCCACTGCCAGATGATACGGCCGGTGGTGAGGACGAACGGATACTCTGCATCCGGGACCTCTGCCGGTGGTTTCCACTCGATTGGGGTGAAGATACCGAGGCCGTCGGGGGTGGCGAACTTCGCGGTGTGGAGGATCGGCGTTCCCGGGTGGTCTTCTGTCGGGCAGGGCCAGTGGAGCCCATCCGGGTCGAGGCGTGCATAACTCATGCCGTGGTAGGACGGTGTGACGGCAGCAATCTCGTTGAAGACCTCTTCCGGGCTTGCAAAGTTGAACTGATCGCCCATGCCCATCCGTCCGGCAAGCTCGCAGAAGATCTTCCAGTCCTCTTTCGCTTCTCCGGGTGGCTCCTGGGCCTTTCTGAACCGCTGGACGCGCCGTTCGGTGTTGGTCTGGGTTCCGTCCTTCTCGGCGTAGCAGGATGCCGGAAGGACGACATCGGCGAGCTCCGCCGTCTCGCTCATGAAGATGTCCTGGACGACGAGGAACTCGAGGTTCCCGAATGCCTCCTGTACATGGTGAAGGTCCGGGTCGGAGAGCATCGGGTTCTCACCCATGATGTACATGGCTTTGAGTTTGCCGGGTTCGTCGGCAAGGACGTTCATCATCTCGGTGACGGTGTAGCCGACCTTTCCCTCGGCGATGCCGCAGCACCAGGCGTTCGCGAACTTTTTCTGGGCAGCCTCTTCGGTGACCTTCTGGTAGCCGGTGTAGACGTTCGGGAGGCAGCCCATGTCGCAGGCACCCTGGACGTTGTTCTGGCCGCGAAGTGCGTTCACGCCGCCGCCGCGCTTGCCCAGGTTGCCGGTGAGCATCTGGAGGTTCGCGGTGGATTTGACGTTGTCGACACCGACGGTATGCTGGGTGATACCCATCGAGTAGATCAGTGCTGCCACCTCGGCCTTCGCGATCCATTCGGCAGCAGTCCTGAGGCTCTCAACCGGAATGCCGGAGATCTTCGAGACGTTCTCGAGGCTGTAGTTCTCCTTCATGACGACTTCTTTGAGTTTCTCGAAGTCCTTGGTGCGTTTTTCGATGAACTCCTTGTCTTCCCAGCCGTTTTTGATGATCTCCTGCATCAGGCCGTTCAGGACAGCAACATCCGTGCCGGAGGTGAATGGCATGTAGAGGTCGGCCTGTTTGGCCGTCGCCGTCTCACGCGGATCTACATAGATTACCTTTCCGCCTTTCTCTTTCGCACGGATGATACTGCGTCCGATGAGGGGGTGCTGCTCGAAGGTGTTGCTGCCGATAATGAAGATGCACTTCGACTCGGCGATGTCCTTGATGGAGTTCGTCATCGCGCCGGAACCGAAGACGACTGCAAGGCCGGCGACGGTGGATGCGTGGCAGAGCCGGGCGCAGTGGTCGATGTGCGGGGTCTTCAGGACGCCGCGGGCGAACTTCTGCATCAGGTAGTTCTCCTCGTTGGAGACCCGTGCAGAAGAGAGACAGGCCATCTCTTCGGGTTTGTAGGACGTGAACTTCTGAGCGATCAGGTCGTAGGCCTCGTCCCAGGTCGCCTCGACGAACGTGCCGTCCTTCTTGATGAGCGGCGTTGTCAGCCGGTCGGGGCTGTTGATAAATTCATGGGCATAACGGCCCTTTGGACAGAGTTTGCCTCCGTTGACCGGGGCGCGCTGCCAGTGCGCGGTGTCGACAACCTTGCCGTTGCGGACGACAAGGTTGAACCCGCACCCGGTGCCGCAGTACGGGCACGTCGTAGATACGTACTTAATATCCATGGTTGTTCCTCGACGCGAGGGACTACATGGCTTGTAGTATTTAATACTGGTGGTTTCTGCAAAAAATTTGGTGAATAACGGTGGAACTCGGCCGGACAAAAGCCGGGAGTGGATCCCGGCCAGATCTGGTGCCGGTGATACCATGTACCCCTGTCCCCGAAAGGGACGAGGACGGGGGAAAAATGGGTTGGTTTACTTGAAGATGTTGAAGATCTGGTCGTCGCCGGTGTCGTGCAGGCGCTTCCTCTCAGTCTTCTCTTCAACGAGCGCCAGGATGGGCAGGGTCATATCCACACCGGGCTTCTGGCCGAACATCTCCTCGAGGTCGGTCTGCAGGGCGTGCATGAAGAGTGCGTTCGGGATATCCATCGCACAGAGTTCTTCGCACTGGCCGCAGTTGACACAGGAGTCGGAGATGTGGGCGAACCGGATCAGGTGGAACATGAAGTCCGGGGGTACCTTGCCGGGCTCGACCATGTCGGCCTTCTTGGTGCTGCACTCCACGCAGTAGCAGATCGGGCAGTTCTCGATGCAGGCGTAGCACTTGATGCAGCGGCTCGTCGCCTCCATGATCTTCTGGAGACGGTCGCGCCCCTCGCCGAGGCCGGCGAAGTCCTTTGCGCGCCACTTGTCGCCGAGTTTGAGCATCGCGTTCTCGACCTTGCCGCGGATCTCGATACCTTTGGGATTTGCCGCTTCGGTCTTGACGGCGCCTGCTTTCTCCGCGCCGGAGAGGAGTTCTGCGCCCTTCTCGGAGCAGACCTCGACGAAGGTTGCCTTGCCGGCCTTGTCGCCGATGACACCCCAGTTCCCTGCGGCAAGATCTGCCTGGCGGGGGACTTTCATCTTGCAGCGGCGGCAGTTGGAGCGGCGGCCGTAGCCTTCTTCCTCGAGTTCGTCGATGGAGATGCCCTTGTGCTGGCCGTCCTTGGTGATGACGATGAACTGGCCCTTGTCGATCTCCTCCTTGGCGACGTCGTCGGGGTTGATGCCGAACTTGTCGGCGATCATCTTGCGGGCGGAAACGGGGCTCACGGAGCCGCCGCAGTTCAGGCCGATCATGAAGACGTTGTCGAGGTTGACCTGGTTGCGCTTTGCGAGTTCGTAGAGACCCATTGCGTCGCAGCCCTTCACGGGGACGGCGATCTTCATGTCCTTAGCGCCGTCCAGGTACTTCTTGACGAGCTTTGAGAGCAGGAGCGTTCCGCAGTGGAGCGACCCTGAGGTCTCTGCAATCTGTGCGGGGTCGGTGATGAGCGTGGGGACGGCATCGTAGATGTCCTGTCCCTTCTTGACGGCAAGGACAGCGTCGACGGTGCCGCTCTCGAGGGCGTACTTCAGGAGAGCGCTAACTGCTCCTCCGCACTCGCCCTTCTCCTGGCAGGCGGCGTCGGCTGCCCATGCGTAGATCTTGTCGCCTTGTGCTGCCATATTCAGGCCTCCGTGATCTTCTCGACCTTAACGGCACATGCCTTGAACTCGGGGATCTTGGCGATGGGGTCGAGTGCGTTGTTGGTCAGGACGTTCGCCGCACATTCCGCGAAGTGGAACGGCATGAACATGACGCCCTGCATGATCTCATCGGTCACTTTTGCGGTGACGTTGACGGTGCCGCGGCGGGTGGTTGCCTTTACCATCTCTTTGTTCTTGATACCGAGTTCCTTGGCGTCTGCGGGGTTGATCTCAATCCAGCCGGTCGGGACTTCGTTATCGAGGGTCGCGGACCTGCGGGTCATGGAACCGGTATGCCAGTGCCAGAGGATACGGCCGGTGGTGAGGACGAACGGATACTCCGCGTCGGGGACCTCTGCCGGTGCTTTCCACTCGATCGGGGTAAAGACGCCGAGACCGTCGGGGTGGGCGAACTTCGCGGTGTGGAGGATCGGCGTTCCCGGGTGGTCTTCGGTGGGGCAGGGCCAGTGGAGGGCTTCGGGCCTGTTGAGCCGCTCGTAGTTCATGCCGTGGTAGGACGGCGTGACGGCGGCGACCTCGGTGAAGATCTCCTCGGCGCTCTGGTAGGGGAACTGGTTTGCGTAGCCCATCTTTGCCGCGAGTTCGGAGATGATCTTCCAGTCTTCCTTCGCCTGGCCGGGTGTGTCCTGGGCTTTGCGCCACATCTGGACGCGGCGTTCGGTGCTGGTCTGGGTGCCGTCGCGCTCGGCGTAGCAGGCTGCGGGGAGGACGACGTCCGCCATGGCGGCGGTCTCGGTCAGGAAGATGTCCTGGACGACGAGGAACTCGAGGCTCTCGATCGCGTGCTTGACGTGGGTCAGGTCAGGGTCGGAGAGCATCGGGTTCTCGCCCATGATGTACATGGCCTTGAGTTCACCGGGCTTGTCGGTGAGGACGTCCATCATGACGGTGACTTCGTAGCCGTTCTTCGGCTCGCAGATGCCGTCGGGGAAGCCCCATGCATCGGCGAACTTCTTGTGGGCGGCCTCGTCGATGACCTTCTGGTAGCCGGTGAAGACGACGGGGAGCGCTCCCATGTCGCAGGCGCCCTGGACGTTGTTCTGGCCACGGAGTGCGTTCACGCCGCCGCCGGCTTTGCCCAGGTTGCCGAGAAGCATCTGGAGGTTGGCGGTGGACTTGACGTTGTCGACACCGACGGTGTGCTGGGTGATACCCATCGAGTAGAGGAGTGCCCCGGGCTTGGTGGTGCCGAGCCATTCGGCGGCGGTCTTGAGCTGCTCAACCGGGATGCCGGATATCTTCGAGACGTTCTCGAGGCTGTAGTCCTCCTTCATGACGACTTCTTTGAGTTTCTCGAAGTCCTTGGTGCGGGTGGCGATGAATTCCTTGTCTTCCCAGCCGTTCTTGATGATCTCCTGCATCAGGCCGTTCAGAATAGCCACGTCGGAACCGGAGGTGAAGGCCATGTAGAGGTCGGCCTGCTTGGCGGTTGCAGTGTAGCGGGGGTCGGCGTAGATGAGCTTGGCACCGTTCATCTTTGCCTGCATCACTCTGCGTCCGATAAGGGGGTGCTGCTCGAAGGTGTTGCTGCCGATGATGAAGATACACTTCGATTCGGCGATGTCGCCGATCGAGTTCGTCATCGCACCGGAGCCGAAGGCACCGGCGAGACCGGCGACGGTGGATGCGTGGCAGAGCCGGGCGCAGTGGTCGATGTGCCGGGACTTCATGACGCCGCGGGCGAACTTCATGAGCAGGTAGTTCTCTTCGTTCGAGACACGGGCGGAGGCGAGTGCCGCGAACTCGTCGGGCTTGTAGGACTTGAACTTCTGAGCGATCAGGTCGTAGGCCTCGTCCCAGGTCGCCTCGACGAACTGTGCCGTCCTTCTTGATGAGCGGCGTTGTCAGCCGGTCGGGGCTGTTGACGAACTCATGTGCATAGGTGCCCTTCGGGCATACCTTTCCCTCGTTGACGGGTGAACGCTGGTAGGGCGCCGTGCCGACGACCTTGCCGTCCTTCACCACGAGGTTGAAACTGCATCCTGTGCCGCAGTACGGGCACGTAGTCTGTACATACTTGAACTCCATGGTAAAACCTCGGATACATAGAACTTCGAGGTTAGGCATATTTAATTGTAATGATTAACTTTGGCGGTTTTGATGAATAACGGTGGGCTACAGCACCCCTCTTTTCAGGGGATCAACTCAATGTCGCGATTTATCGGTCGGATCACCTTTTCAGCGCTTAATCTTGGGCTGTATCTCGATGCGCCCTGAACTGGCGCCGGATTGATTGCAGTGTGGAACAAAAAAGGGTTAGTTGGTGTAGGATGCTCTTCCGAGTTTGGGCTCGAATGCAGTGTCACCCTCGGTCCTGATGGCATGCGAGAAGAGTGCAAGCGGGATGTCCATCGGGCAGAGCTCTTCGCACTGGCCGCAGTTGACGCAGGTGTCGGAGATGTGCGCAAACCGCCGGAGGTGGAACATCGGGTTTGGCGGAACCTGTCCGGAGGTGACCATCCTGGAGTTTCCTTTGAGTTCCTCTGCAGCCGGGAAGCAGACCGGGCAGTTCTCGATGCAGGAGTAGCACTTGATGCACCGGGCCGTCTCGCGGCCGATGGTGCCCCAGAGGTCGGAGCTGAGCGCTTCGAAGTCGTTCTTTCGCCACTTGTTGCCGAGTTTGAGCATCGCGCTCTCGACCTTGCCGCGGATCTCGATAGCCTTGGGGTTCGGAGTCTCGGTCACCACTGCACCGGCAGCTACCGCCTTGTTCAGGAGTTCCGCACCCTTCTCGGAGCAGACCTCGACGAAGGTTGCCTTGCCGGCCTTGTCGCCGATGACACCCCAGTTGCCGCAGGCGAGATCTGCCTGGCGGGGGACCTTGTAGAGGCAGCGACGGCAGTTGGAGCGTCGACCGTAGCCCTCGTCCTCGAGTTCGTCGATCTTAATTCCCTTGTGGCCGCCTTCATACTCGATGATGAACTGGCCCTTGTCGATCTCCTCTTTGTGAACCGCATCGGGGTCGACTTCGAACTTCTCGGCGATCATCTTGCGGGCGGAAACGGGGCTTACGGACCCGCCGCAGTTCACGCCGAGCAGGAGGAGGCGATCCAGATCGACCGCATCCCGCTTCGCGGAGCTCGACGAGACCCATGAGGTCGCAGCCCTTCACCGTGACACCGATCCGTGCGGTCTTGTTGCTGTCCAGGAAGTTCTTCACCACTTTCGAGAGGAGGAGCGTCCCGCAGTGGAGGGATCCTGCCGTCTGCGCCAGATCTGCCGGGTTGGTGACGAGCGTGGGGACGGCATCGTAGAGGTCCTGCCCCTTCTTGACGGCAAGGACAGCGTCCACCATGCCGGATTTAAGGGCGTACTGCTGCAGGGCGGTGATCGCACCTCCGCACTCTCCCCTTTTCAGCATGTCGGCATCCGCCGCCCATGCGTAGACCATGTCTCCTTGTGCTGCCATATTCAGGCCTCCGTGATCTTCTCGACCTTAACGGCACATGCCTTGAACTCGGGGATCTTGGCGATGGGGTCGAGTGCGTTGTTGGTCAGGACGTTCGCCGCACATTCCGCGAAGTGGAACGGCATGAACATAACGCCCTGCATGATCTCATCGGTCACTTTTGCGGTGACGTTGACGGTGCCGCGGCGGGTGGTCGCCTTTACCATCTCTTTGTTCTTGATACCGAGTTCCTTGGCGTCTGCGGGGTTGATCTCAATCCAGCCGGTCGGGACTTCGTTATCGAGAGTCGCGGACCTGCGGGTCATGGAACCGGTATGCCAGTGCCAGAGGATACGGCCGGTGGTGAGGACGAACGGATACTCCGCGTCCGGGACCTCTGCCGGTGCTTTCCACTCGATCGGGGTAAAGACGCCGAGACCGTCGGGGTGGGCGAACTTCGCGGTGTGGAGGATCGGCGTTCCCGGGTGGTCTTCGGTGGGGCAGGGCCAGTGGAGGGCTTCGGGCCTGTTGAGCCGCTCGTAGTTCATGCCGTGGTAGGACGGCGTGACGGCGGCGACCTCGGTGAAGATCTCCTCGGCGCTCTGGTAGGGGAACTGGTTTGCGTAGCCCATCTTTGCCGCGAGTTCGGAGATGATCTTCCAGTCTTCCTTCGCCTGGCCGGGTGTGTCCTGGGCTTTGCGCCACATCTGGACGCGGCGTTCGGTGCTGGTCTGGGTGCCGTCGCGCTCGGCGTAGCAGGCTGCGGGGAGGACGACGTCCGCCATGGCGGCGGTCTCGGTCAGGAAGATGTCCTGGACGACGAGGAACTCGAGGCTCTCGATCGCGTGCTTGACGTGGGTCAGGTCAGGGTCGGAGAGCATCGGGTTCTCGCCCATGATGTACATGGCCTTGAGTTCACCGGGCTTGTCGGTGAGGACGTCCATCATGACGGTGACTTCGTAGCCGTTCTTCGGCTCGCAGATGCCGTCGGGGAAGCCCCATGCATCGGCGAACTTCTTGTGGGCGGCCTCGTCGATGACCTTCTGGTAGCCGGTGAAGACGACGGGGAGCGCTCCCATGTCGCAGGCGCCCTGGACGTTGTTCTGGCCACGGAGTGCGTTCACGCCGCCGCCGGCTTTGCCCAGGTTGCCGAGAAGCATCTGGAGGTTGGCGGTGGACTTGACGTTGTCGACACCGACGGTGTGCTGGGTGATACCCATCGAGTAGAGGAGTGCCCCGGGCTTGGTGGTGCCGAGCCATTCGGCGGCGGTCTTGAGCTGCTCAACCGGGATGCCGGATAGCTTCGAGACGTTCTCGAGGCTGTAGTCCTCCTTCATGACGACTTCTTTGAGTTTCTCGAAGTCCTTGGTGCGGGTGGCGATGAACTCCTTGTCTTCCCAGCCGTTCTTGATGATCTCCTGCATCAGGCCGTTCAGAATAGCCACGTCGGAACCGGAGGTGAAGGCCATGTAGAGGTCGGCCTGCTTGGCGGTTGCAGTGTAGCGGGGGTCGGCGTAGATGAGCTTGGCACCGTTCATCTTTGCCTGCATCACTCTGCGTCCGATAAGGGGGTGCTGCTCGAAGGTGTTGCTGCCGATGATGAAGATACACTTCGATTCGGCGATGTCGCCGATCGAGTTCGTCATCGCACCGGAGCCGAAGGCACCGGCGAGACCGGCGACGGTGGATGCGTGGCAGAGCCGGGCGCAGTGGTCGATGTGCCGGGACTTCATGACACCGCGGGCGAACTTCATGAGCAGGTAGTTCTCTTCGTTCGAGACACGGGCGGAGGCGAGTGCCGCGAACTCGTCGGGCTTGTAGGACTTGAACTTCTGAGCGATCAGGTCGTAGGCCTCGTCCCAGGTCGCCTCGACGAACGTGCCGTCCTTCTTGATGAGCGGCGTTGTCAGCCGGTCGGGGCTGTTGACGAACTCATGTGCATAGGTGCCCTTCGGGCATACCTTTCCCTCGTTGACGGGTGAACGCTGGTAGGGCGCCGTGCCGACGACCTTGCCGTCCTTCACCACGAGGTTGAAACTGCATCCCGTGCCGCAGTACGGGCACGTCGTCTGTACATACTTGAACTCCATGGTAAAACCTCGGATACACTGACTTCGGGGTTAGGTATATTTAATTATACTGATTAACTTTGGTGGGTTCAGTTACCCTTGATAGGCGATTGGGGTTGTCTATCTCCTGCCCTGCAGAAAATCCGGTAAACCCCAGATATCTGTGTATTTAAAGCTGGTGCAATCCGTGACTATATCGACGCGCTCCGGGTCGGATAACTAGGCGGTTTGAAGAACTCGCGGGAGACTGCTGCATCGGAAGTATAAAGTGTTCCTCCGTCCTTTCTGCATGGTTTGAACGGACCTTCCCGTCAGTCCCGTTTCACTGCCGGCCCGGGCGGTATCCATGCCCCCGATCACGAGTGAACCGGGAACAATCATGGGGGATGGAGGGAGATGGGGATGCGCAGAACATTGTCGCAGGGGCGATCTCCGCCGGGCGCTTCACGCCGGCATCATCGCACCCGGAGAGAGATGTTAATAACGGTGGAAGCTGATACCTGCACAAAATCTCTCCGCTCCGGTGATATCATAGTATGAAGAAAATTCTGCTCCCCCCTATGCTTATCGACCTCGTCGGCAGCGCCCTTGTCTCGATGGATGGTGTTGCATTCACCGAGCTCGACGCATGCCCGTCGTGCGGGGGATCGCTCACCGGGCACGATCTCCGGAAAAAGAGGTTTGCTGTGGTCATGGAGGGCGGAAAACCCCGTGTCATCCACGTACACGTCAAGCGATTCTACTGTAATCGCTGCAAAAATCTCTGTTATGCAGAAGCGCCGTTTTATCCGGAGACACGTCTTGGCTCTCCCGTCGTCGATCTCTGCGCCCTCCTCGCTGCGCGGATGCCGTTCCACCGGGTGGCACGCCTGCTTGCGGCAATGGGCGTTATCGTCGATCGCGGGACGATCCGGAACTATGCTGCCCGGGACTTCGGGCGGATTCCCTATACCGAGCCTCTTCGGCGTCACGCTCCCTATGTCGCTCTTAAACCTCTCCCTCTCTGCCGTCGGAAGCAAGCATCGTTCCATCCCGGGGGCAGAAGCGCTCGCTGCCTGTGGTTTCAAAGCCGCAGACCGGGCAGCGCTTCACGGCAGGAGGCTTCCCGAAGAGCGGGATCAGCGGAATGAAGAGAAACAGGGCGAAGAAGGGAAACCCCATCAGCAGCGACACCACCGTGATAGCAACTGATACGGCTAGCAGGATGAGGGTCAGGGACCACCGTTTCGTAACGCCACCTCCCTGACGGCATATGCCGGGAGGGCATCCACGAGATCGCCAAGGTCTCGGCGCAGCGTGGTGCCGTGGAGTTCTTCGGCAAAGATCTCCGCCCCTATCCCGGCTGTTATGATCCTGTCCGCACCGCTTGTATACAGCGCTCTTCCGACAGCCCGGGCGATCAGTCCCTTCTGGATATCCCAGAACTGCCGCGCTATTGCAATCGCCCCCGCTTCTCCGATCTCCTCGAGATCAGCGCAGACGACCCGGGCGAGGCGTCGTAGTCGCGCCGGCATAGGTCTTCTCCCCGTTATCCGGCGCCGGGCAGATGTAGTCCTCGGCAGAGATGGTGCCGAGGACGAGGTGCGCATCCGCGCTGGTTGCGAAGTACTCGGTGCTCACCGGTGTCTCCACGCCGTCGAGGGTCGCCGTTCTGAGGAGTGTTGCGATATTCGTTCGCAGCATCCCGGTGTACACGAGGGTACTGCCGCTGGAGCCGTAGGGTGTCGGTAAGGCCTTTCAGCGTGTCAAAACATCCGAGAGGGATGATATCCGCCGTCGTGCTTCCCACATCGAGCAGTACTGCATCCGCATACTCCTGCCGGAGATAGTCTGCAGATGCAAGCCAGTTTGCAGCGGCGAGTTCCGGCACCGGCTGCGTATGGAAGGCTCCGTCCATGCCGTAAAATCGTGCCTCGGGGAGAGCGCTCCGGACAGCCTTCACGATCCAGTCAATCCCCTGCATCTTATTCGTGAAACTGTCGGCGAGCTCTCCGCTCATCACCACTGCCGCCCTGCCGGTATAGCCTTCAAGCATCTCAGTGAGCGGAGCCTCCTGCCAGAGAGGGCAGTAGCGGATATGCACGCCTGCATCGTCCACGACTTTGAGGTTTGCTCCACCGACATCAATGCCGATCATGCGTGTCGCACGCTCCCGTCCTTATCGAAGTACACATGCCCGGAGAGGTGCACGGCATCGGGCCCTTCGCCGTGGGACGCCGCGACGAGTATCTCGGCAATCTCCTCCTCCATGATGGCTGCAATGCCGACCAGACTTGTCGTCGGGCGGGGGTTGACGTCGACGACGTAGATCTGGTCGGCTACGACGAGGTCGATCCCGGCATACCCCTGGCAGCCGAGGACGTTCATTGCCTTTGTGGCGGTCTCGACGATCGCATCCTCGCGCTGTGGGTGGATGGGGGTTTCGCCGCCGAGGTAGCGGAGCGTACCGTCCTCGTCGATCGCGATCTCCTGGCGATTCACCGCCAGCAGGAGCGGGGGTTTGCCGGTATGGTATTCGCAGACGTTCCCGGTCACCCGGCTTCCTACGAGACTCACGCTGATATGGTCGCCCTCGATGTACCGCTGGCCGATCTCCCCCTCTCCGGGCTCTCCGTCGGATATCCGTATACCCATCGATCCGCACCCGGTAACGGGCTTGATAAGCTTTCTGCCGCCCTGTATCTCCTCGGGGACTGCTATCCCGTGTTTTGCAAGGATTCCGGCAGTGCGGCGTTTGTTAGCGCAGACCGCAGCGTTCATGCTTCCGCACCCGATGTTATGGGTGAACTGCTCGAGCAGATAGGTGAATCGGAAGAGGAGATGATCGGGTGCGATGACCAGCCCGAGATCGCACTCAGGGGCAAGCCTCCTGATCTCACCCTCAAAATCGGTACCTTCGGGGGATACGACCTCGTATCCGGACGCTTCGAAACTCTCCCTGAGGACGGAGAGCATGGCGGCTCCCTCCCGGGCAAGCATCGGCTCATTGCATACGGTGTATTCAGCGAGGAATGCCTTCATCATATATACGTTGACGGGGGAGGACTTCACCCTGACGATAGGTCAAGTATTTGGCTCCTGGAGCCAGATATACAGGCGAAGATGAAACCCAAAGTACTGCTCACCAACGATGACGGGGTTACGTCAGCCGGAATATGGGCTGCATACGAAGCCCTTTCCCCCATTGCGGATGTTACGGTCGTTGCACCTGCGACACAGCAGAGTGCGGTCGGAAGATCCATCTCAATCTTCGAGCCGATCCGCACCTACGAGATCACCATGAACGGGGTGGCGGCCTATTCGGTTGGTGGGAAACCGACCGACGCGGTGATCATCGGCCTGTATTCTCTGAATCTTGCTCCCGATCTCGTGGTCAGCGGTGTCAACATCGGTGAGAACCTCTCGTACGAGTCCATTATGACGTCGGGCACGGTTGGAGCTGCTCTTGAGGCTTCCAACCAGGGTGTGCCGTCCATTGCCTTCTCACTGCAGGTGGAGGATCAGGGCGATAAATTCGACGATCCTTCGCGTGCAACCGATCGGTTTGAGGAGACCAAACGCATTGTCCGCGATGTCTGTGAGCGGGTTCTGCGGCATGGATTTCCGGAGCACGCAGATGTCATCAATGTCAACATCCCCTCCCTGGTTCGTGGCGGATATGAGGTGACCCGGCTTGCCGAGAAACTCTTCCATACCGGGGTTGAGAAGAGACTCGATCCGCGCGGCCGGCCGTACTACTGGATAGACGGCCCGCTGTATGAAGATGCTGAAGAAGGCACCGATGTGCATGCGGTCAGGATGGGCAATGTCTCGATTACACCGCTCACCCTCGACTGCACGGCGCTGCGCGCCTCCGGCCGGCTTGCCGATATCTTCCGGTGACCACTCTTTTTTTGCCATCGCCCGGTTCCCGAAACCGATGATGGGCATTGATATGAAGGGAGATGCCACAGGTCCTGTATGGATGGATCGCTCCTTGCTGAATCGAAACGAATTGCTGGATATCGGGCTGCCGATCTCGTCGAAGACGGCACGGTCGTCGGGCTCGGCACCGGTTCGACGGTGTTTTTTGCGATGGAGCGCCTGAGTGAACGGATCGCGGACGGGCTTACCATCGCCGGTGTGCCGACGTCGTATCAGGCGGCGATTCGAGCCCGGGAATACGGTATACCGCTCACCACGCTCGACGAGCACCCGCAGATCGCCCTCGCTATCGATGGTGCCGATCAGGTAGACCCGCAACTCTTCCTGATCAAGGGGCGTGGGGCGGCGCACCTTCGTGAAAAGTGCGTGGCGGATGCGGCGGCAGCGGTTGCCATCGTCGTCGACTCGACAAAGATGGTCGATACCTTAAGTGCGTTCGTGCCGATCGAGGTGCTGCCGTTCGCTGGCGGGCTCGTCATGCGGCGCCTTACCGAGATGGGTGGAGTGCCTGTTCTTCGCGAGGGGATTAAAAAAGACGGGCCGATCGTCACCGACAACGGGAATTTTGTGGTTGATTGTAATTTTGGAGCAATTTCCGATCCCGCATCGCTGGAGCGGCAGATCTCTGCCGTTTCCGGTGTTCTCGATTGCGGACTTTTTACCACCTTTGCAGAAAAGACATGTGTGGTGGTGGGTGAAGGACGGGAATGCCGTATCGTATCACTGCATTGATATGGTCTCGCGCATCTTCTGGATAAGGTCGAGCTGGTGTCGGGCTTCTTTCTTCTTTTCTTTCTCGATTGTATCCATTATGTCGGTTATCGGGAGGGACAGCGTGTATATCTTGACCGGTCTTCCTTTGCTCTCGGATTTGCTCTCCCGAGTCTCGATCCAATTAACCTCCTTGAGGTAGCGCATCGCAATACTGACCTCCGGCTGGCGAAGATCCGTGCCCCGCTCGATGTCCCGGGAGGTAGCTTCGTCTATACTTGCCAGGTATACGAGAACCTTGGAGACATTGCGTTTGATCCCGATACCCATGAGCAGTTCGGCAAGCTCTTCCTCTTTCGGAGTGAAATATCGTACTTTGTCTGACCTCATCCGTTCACCAATACTCTTCCATCTATTGTTTTAAATCTGACTATAAAAATATTATTATTCCTATACGAGATTTTTCAATATTGGTGTTTTATCGGTGTGTGATAGGAAAACAGGTTTTTCGGGTCGGTTATTTTAAGAGACCGCCATACATGCTGCATCCAATCGACGGCCGAGGCTGCCCTAGGAATACCGGGAGGAAAAAAATGTGATGAATGGGAAAGAATCTGCCGAAAATGCCCGGTTATATGAGACCGAGGTTAGAGAGCTCCGAGAGGATCCGCTGGACTGCCCGCTTTGCGTCTTCTGGTTGTTTTCCCCCGGTGATGATCGCAGCTTTCCCGAGCCGAAGAGGAGTACGACCACCTTCGGATCGTCGAGGCGGTAGACGAGACCCGGAAACTGCTCGGGCTCGTATTCGATCTTATCGAGGTTAAAGCCTACTGCAATCTTATTGAGGTTGATCGGGGTGCCGAGATCTGCCGAGGTCACAATATTCTGGATCTTGTAAGTGAGTTCTTCGGAGATATCGATGTTCAGCGCCCTGAGCTGGTCGCCGAGAATCTGGAGGCCTTTGGTGAGGCTGTCGATGCTCTTCGCACCGGTGAGCACAACTTTTCCGGATCCGAAGACCAGTGCCGCGATCTTTGGATCCTGCATCCGCAGGACGACACCGGGGAAACGTTTCTTATTGTATTCGGCGTCCTTGAGCTGAGATGCAAGGGAGGGCAGATCAAGGAAATCCGTCACTTTGGCGGAAGCAACGATATTTTCTATCTTGAGAGACTCTTCCGGTCTGCGTTCATTCATATTTATAAAATGCTTAAAACAGTATATAAAGGGTTGGGTGTTCAATCCTCAAGGGTGGAGATATCCCCGGGATCCATGCCCATCTCTCTTGCTTTCAAGACACGCCGCATAATCTTTCCGCTGCGGGTCTTTGGAAGAGCATCTACGATATCGATCTCGGACGGGATGGCGATGGGGCCAAGCGTCATCCTGACGTGATAGGTGAGTTCGTTCAGCAGTTTCTCGCTCGGCTGGTAGCCCTCGATGAGGATGACGAAGGCCTTGATGGCGTTTCCTTTCATTGCATCGGGTTTTCCGATGACTGCTGCCTCGGCAACGGCCTCGTGGGAGACGAGGGCGCTCTCGACCTCTGCCGTGCCGATGTTATGCCCCGCGACGACGATCAGGTCGTCGGAGCGGCCGATGACCATGATATAGCCGTTCTCATCCTTCACCGCGAGGTCTGCAGCGGTGTAGCAGCCGGGGATGGTGTTCCAGTACCTTCTGGTACCGGTCGTCGTTTCCCCAGATCGTGCGCATCATCGACGGCCAGGGCTCCCTGATGACCAGAAACCCGCCGGTGCCCGGTGGGACGGGGTTGCCGTCTTTGTCGACGACGTCGGCGACGACGCCGGGGATCGGTTTTCCTGCAAACCCGGGACGCATCGGCTCACCGATCATCGTCGTGATCATATGCATCCCGGTCTCGGTCTGCCACCAGGTATCGACGATCGGGCACTCCCGGTTGCCGATATTATGGTAGTACCATTCGAAGGCTTCGGGGTTCAGCGGTTCACCGACCGATCCGAGGACCCGGAGCGATGAAAGATTGTACTTCTGTGGCCACTCGGCACCGACCCGCATGAACATCCGGATGGCGGTCGGAGCGGTATAGAAGATGGTGACGCCGTACTCCTCGATCAGGTTCCACCAGATGCCGTTATCCGGGAAGTCGGGCGTCGTCTCGGCGATGAGGCAGGTAGCGCCGTTGAGGAGCGGGCCGTAGACACCGTAACTATGGCCGGTGATCCAGCCCGGGTCGGCGGTGCACCAGTAGACGTCGTTGTCCCTGACATCAAAGACGTACTTGGTCGTGTAATAGGTGCCGACCATGTATCCGCCACAGGTATGAACGATGCCCTTGGGCTCACCGGTCGTACCGCTGGTAAAGAGGATGAACAGAGGGTCTTCGGCATCCATCGCCTCGGCTGCGCACTCCCGGGGCTGGTTCTCCATGAGGTCGTTGAAGTCGATCTCCATCTCGGGATGCAGCTCGACCGGCTTCGTCTCGTCCCTGCGCAGCACAACGATACGCTCGACGGTCGGGGCATTCACGACAGCCTCTTCAACGATCGTCTTGAGCGGAATCGCCTTGCCGCGTCTGAAGGTGACATCTGCGGCGATAACCACTTTTGCCCCGACTCCCCGGATACGCTGGTTGAGTGCACTCACGCCAAAACCGCCGAAGACGACCGTATGGATAGCACCGATACGGGCGCAGGCGAGCATGGCGATGATCTGCTCGGGCACGACCGGCATGTAGATGCAGACGCGATCTCCTTTCTCCACCCCGAGGCTTTTGAGGCCGTTTGCGAACCGGCAGACTGCCTGATAAAGTTGCTTGTAGGTGAAGATCCGCTCCTCGTCGTCCGTCTCACCCCGCCACATAATGGCGACTTTATTCCGGCGCTGGTTGAAGACGTGGCGGTCCAGGCAGTTGTGAGTGACATTGAGCTTTGCGCCCGTGAACCACTTCGCGTGCGGATAGTTCCACTCTCTGACCTGATTCCACTCCTCGTACCATTCGAGTTCCCGGGCAATCTTTTCCCAGTACACGGCGGGGTCTGCCAGAAATTCCTGGTATCGCTGGTCGTAGTCCCCGACCCAGGAGTCCTTCGTGCACTCCTCGCTCGGGGTGTAATACGTTGCTGCATCGAGTTTTACGTTAAAGTCTTCAGCCATCGTATCCCCTATTCTACATTATTAATAATGACGATTGTATATCAACATTCTGGTGATGTGGCACGGTCTTTTCGTGTTTCTGCTCAAGTATATGCTGATGCCTATTATCTATCGATTCGCGATCTGCCCGAGTATCGAGAGGCATCGTGAGAGAGAACAGTGCCCGGCGGTCGCTTCAGGCGTGGCATTTGCGGTATGGCGGCCTGGGGCAGGGCGAAAAGGATAGGGGAGGCCGTATAGCCGGTCTATTAGCAGGATTTCCGTTATCAGTCGTATTCCCGCCAGGTTTTACTGCAAGCGGTGCACCGGAAGAACCGGACCTCGCTCTCATCGGCGGAGCGCAACTGTCGCAGCCACCAGATAGCAGTCATATTGCCACAATCCGGACATTGCACTGTGGTGGTCGGCATTGTTGAGACCTGGTCCTGATCGTCGACGATGGTGATCTCCTTCTCAAGCCTTTTGTCCGTCTTCTTGAGCTTATGCTCAGCGGTGATTTCTCGGATGCAGCCACACTTTCTGCACTTCATCTGCCCCCCCGATGAGATCATCAGACCCTTGCACTGTGGACAAAACATCATTCATACAGATGCGTGAGCAGCCCTGATTAACCCTTGGATAGGATGATGTTCAGGCGGTTGAATGGCCGATCGAGTGAGAATCCCGCAATCCTTTATCTCCTCCCATGGAGAAAAGTACGGCAATGATTGAGTATCTGGTGCTGATCTCCTGCATCGCGTTTCTAGCCTTCCTCATCCCCAATACCATCTTCCGCAAGTATTTTGCCATCGTCGGGTGGGTGAGCATCGCAGGGTATCTCTTCTCCGAGCTGCCATACTACTTCTCCATCAATAACTTCATGTACCCCACAATTGCTCTTCTCTCCATACCATTTCTGTATGTTACGATACGCTCCCTCCTGCGGGAAGACCCCCAGGTGCTGCAACTCTCCATGGCCGCTGCGGTTGCCTTTCTGATCTATGCCCCCTTCGCGTTCATCACACCGCTCGGTGACTGGCTCATCGGCGCTGTTGTGGCGCAGACGTCATGGGTGCTCGGTCTTGCCGGCTACCCTGCCTCGCACGTCACCTGGAACATTCTCACTCGGAATGGTTTTCAGACCGAGATCATCCTTGCCTGCACCGGCATCCAGAGCATTGCCATTATGCTCGGCGTCGCCGGCGCTGTGAAGACCACCCTGTGGCAGAAGGCACTTGCATTCCTTCTTGTATTTCCGACGATTTACATTCTGAATATCTTCCGGAACGCCTTTGTGATCTCGGCCTACTCCGGACAGTGGTTCCCCTATCTCCCGGAGATCGCAGGCAACGGCGAGTTCGGATATGAGAGTTTCTTCTGGGCGCACAATGTTATGTGCGAACTCGGTGCACTCCTGCTGCTCGTCGCCATCGCGTATGGCCTGTTCATCATCATCCCGGGGCTTGGAGTATTTGCCGACGATCTCTTCAAACTCTACCGGGGAGAACTTGCCGGTCTGGTGCAGCGGGTGAAGGATGCATCCGCTCGATGACCCTGCCTGCAGGAAGCGGCGTCTTGGAGTGGGAATCGCTTCTCTGACCATCCGCCCCTATATGCCCTCCGATCTCGATTCAATTCTGCTTCTTTTCTTCGATACTGTTCATATCATCAATGCCCGGGATTATACGAAAGATCAGGTCGATCGGTGGGCACCGGAGCGGTGTGACCGGGAGCGGTGGGAGTCTTTCCTCGCAGGGAACGACGCTTACGTCGCCGTGATCGAGGGTACAGATTGTCGGGTTTTGCGACTGTACCGCCGACGGTTACCTTCACATGCTGTATACGCATGCGGGATACCAGGGATGCGGAATCGGATCCCGCCTCCTCTCGGTGCTTGAAGAGAGTGCACGTGCTTCCGGATGCCGTTTCATCCGTACAGATGTGAGCATTACGGCACGGCCTTTCTTTGCCCGCCGTGGATACGAATGCCTCGGGGAAGAGCAGGTACTGCTGTGCGGCACGGCGTTTCTCCGGTACCGGATGAAAAAAGATATCTCGTGAGGGTTAACCGCTCACGCGTACCTGCGGTACAGGTATACGATCCGCTGGATGGCGGAGAGATTGGTGCATACCGCGATGACCAGGATGGCCACCCAGATGTATCCCGTGACCCCGCCGAGCACCAGAAAGAGCACGGTCTCGGGTCTTCCGAAGAACCCGATCCCCTCGAGGGGATCCTCAATCTTTCCTGCAATCCGCTCGCTGTAGCCGATCTCCGCATAGACGACCGGTTTGATGAAGGTGTTTATCATGGAGCCGAAGAGCGCGAGAGCCACCACTCCGAAGTCTGCAAGCGGAGGGACTGCAATCAGGTGGCTGATTATGGGCACCTGCGAGAACCCCACGCCGAGAATTACGGCGGCATCGACGTATTTGTCGGCTATCCAGTCGAATACGGCACCAAAATCGCTCTCTGAGTGGTTCTTGCGGGCGACATTGCCGTCCACCAGATCGAGCACTGCGGAGATGAAGAGTAGCAGGCTTCCTGCGAGGAAGTAACCCCCTGCAAAGGCGAGAGCGCAGAGCAGCCCAAAGAGAAGGGAGAGGAGCGAAACCTGGTTCGGCGTGACGCCCAGTCTGATGAAAAGAGCTGCGAGCGGCTCAGTATACTTGACGAACTGAGGCCGCAGTGAAGTTATATTCATATCTCATAGATCATCGGTAGGGAAAGAGTTTAACTTTTGCTCTGTCCTTAAAAGCCGGAAATGTCTGAAAATGTCGATACTGCTATAACTACGGGTGCAATTCTCCCGGAGAAGTCCGGACAAGGGCTCCGGCCGCACTTTCACCAGCTATTTTAATGCGCTCACCTCCACATATACAGTGAAGGATTTTCCATGCCAGAAAGCAGCAGGCCCCATGTGCTCATGATGTCGGAGATTACCGTTGACGGTAAACTCACCTTGAAGAAAGGCGCTTCAAGCAAGATCCTCATGAAATACATGGCCCATGAGACTGAAATTCTGCTCCACAAGACGCGTGCGGAGTATGACGCTATCATGGTCGGGCCAAATACTATCAGCATCGACAACTCTTTTCTTACCGTTCGGCTCGTCGAGGGAAAAAGCCCGCTTCGTGTCATCCCGAGCAGCAGGGGCAGCATCCCGCTCGATGCCAACGTCCTCAAAGGGGATGCACCGACAGTCATCGCCGTGGGTAGAGAGGCTCCGGAAGAACGCATTGCCGCTCTGAAAGAGAAGGGGGTGGACGTCGTCGTCGCGGGAGCAGATACGGTCGACCTGACATTGCTCATGCAGATCTTACGACAGCAGTACGGTATCCGCCGCTTGATGGTCGAGGGCGGCCCGACACTGAACTGGGCAATGCTCCGGCACCGCCTGGTCGACGAGATCCGCCTTATCCACCTGCCGTTTATCGTAGGCGGAGCCGATACGCCTTCGCTCGTCGGCGGCATGCATATCGAGTCGGAAGAGGAGATGATCCGGCTCTCTCTCAAGCAGCACTATATGTGCGGGACGAACATGGTCACCGAGTGGGACGTCCTCTATGGGGAGACTCCGACCCGGACGGTCTGATCAGATCATCCGGTACGGGTCGGCCTTCATGTACTCCCGGCAGACCGTTGTAGCGTAGTGCCCGGGCGGCAGCGTGAACCGCAGAAGGGCGGTAGTATCCTGCACCTCGGCGACGACGTCTGCGGAGAGTGCGATAGGACGAAGAGCGCCTGCGTAGCGTGTCCGGACGAACCTCGCAGCAGACTCGAAACGGGTGGCATCGATCCCCCACTCCTCCAGTATCTCCTGCATCATCTCGTCCATCCGTCCGTGCAGCGCCGTCGGTTCCGAACCAGGGATGAAGAGGGCTATCCGGCAGCGGCCTCGTTTGATGTGTTGCGCCGCGGTGCTGCGGTTCCGTTCCGTCACGATGTCTTCCCGTCGGTTCGGAAAGATCAGACGGTCTCCTGGAATCGGTTCGTAGAGCGTGAAGCCTTCGTCGAATCTTTTCGAGAGAACGCTGTTGAAGAGGAACGACTGGAACGCACTTACCAGCATCGAGAGCAGCTTTGGGGGGAGCACCTGCAGCGCCCCCTGATAGTCTCCTGGATGTACGGCGAGGTGATGGAGCATGGCGCGTTCATAGGTCATCTGGACGGGGTAGGTGGCAAGCGCCTCGCGCACGTCACGGGTTTCGGCAAACTTGCTGCGCGCCTGGCGTGCATTCTCCGATTCATACGGGTATGCGTTCCCGACGTACGTCATCACCGCACCCTCATAATCCTCCTGCAGGATCTGCTCCCCGACGAGATGAGTTACCGGACGGGTGACGCCGAACCGCTGAAGGCCGAAGTAGTTCGGGATTCCCTCTGCCACGGTCGATGAGACCTCCTTCACTCTCTCCTCAAGATTGTCCGGTTCGCACTCCCTGATGACGAGCTCGAAGCGGTTTCCTTCCAGTGCTCCGAGTGCCAGAGGCTCTTTTGCGCGCCCGACGACCGCAAGTTCGATCTCGGAGAGGCGTACCTGCTTCAATTGCTTCGGGAGTAACGTCGTAGATGGAGATGATCTGGCTCGTCACAGCGTTCTTGTCTTTTGTCCCCGCCCAGCTGATGCGGCGGTGGCTGACTCCGAGGCGCTTTGCTATCTCCTTGACCGCACGCTGCAGTTCCCAGTTCCTTTTGGTCAGCCGAACAAGGAGATGCGATCCCTCGTCGCCGTAGGGGAGCGGAATCTCCTCGACGATAAAATCTTCAGGTTCTGTCCGGAGCCGTCCGCCGATGCCCGGCGTATCGCTGCTGTAGTAGCGCATGCCGAGCTCGAGTTCCAGGGGAAATGGTGACTGCATCATAGGAGAGAGAGATCGCCGGTGATCCGATCAAGCGCTTCACTTCTGGCAGGTCCGAGGCCGAGTGCGGTCACGGTGCCGGGAGGGATCTCGGTAAGGCCGGCGTCCTGAATGATCGAAGCTGCTATTCCTGCCTGTTCGGCTATTGTTTTGATCTCGAAGAGTTGCCGCTCGGAATTCGCCTTGAGTACCACCTTCTTTTGCCCTTCGTCAAGCCAGTTCTTCCTCGCAATTTTATCGGCCTTCTCATAGGCTCCGACGGCTGCGTGGGCTATCTGGGCGCATTTCTTCCCGCAACTCATTTTGACGTCGCTACGCACAATCAGGCATTGTTTCCACTTAAAATCGGGTATATCCGGCATCTCGTATGTATCTGTTGAGGTTATCTATCAAATATGCTCCTGTCGGGAAAGTGAAAGCCGGTCGCGGTACGTGGGAACTGGCTCCCTCTCTCCCAGGGTAGGCAAGAAGCAGCGCAGTGGGATTCTCGTTCTGCGGCGAGCACATTAGATGGCTCTATTCTTAGAGCTGTCGACAGTGTCTACCCATATGGCATACCAGCTTTCCGGATATTCCGACATCTCGTGTCCATGCACTGCAGTTGGGGTGGCGGAGATTGCAGCATCGCTGATGGCTATCATGGTTCTGCTGACGGTTTTCTTCATCGTCCTGCCGGTGCGGGAGTACAACTGAAGGTGCTCTCCAAACTCCCCCTCACCGCTGTTCCGCATCCGGCATAACCGTCAGTTTATGCCTGTTCAGATCCATTAGTATCATACGTTCGTCACGTCACGCCCCATGTCGAATGTGAATAGGGTGAGGTGCTGATTCTGGTCTACGATGTTGTAGTGGTGGGCGCTGGCCCGGCGGGAAGTGCTGCCGCCCGTTCCTGTGCCGAGCACGGGTTAAAGACACTTCTTGTCGAGGAGCACGCCGCCGTCGGGTATCCTGTCCAGTGTGCCGGTCTTCTGAGCACGGCGGCCTTCGAAGTATGCCGGGTATCCTCTCGTTCTATCCTGAACGAGATCCGTGGCGCCCGGATGGTATCGGGCATCGGCGGCGAGGTCTGTTTCGACGCCGGGAAGACGAAGGCTTACGTCGTCGACCGTGCTGTCCTCGACCGGGAGATGGCAGAAGAGGCCGCCCGTGCCGGTGCTGGGCTTCGCCTCAAAACCTACGTTGCCGGGATCCGTGACGGAAACCTTCTGACCCGGGGGCTCGGCGGCCGCGAGGAGATACCGTTCCGTCTCCTGATCGCCGCAGACGGGCCGCGGAGTTCCATCGCCCGGATGCTCGGTATGGAGCGGTCGCCGATCTACCTCTCCGGTGTCCAGGCCGATCTGCCGTGCGAGATAGACCCGCGCTATGTCGAGCTGCACCCGAATGCCTCGCCCGACTTCTTCGGGTGGGTGATACCGGTGAACGGGCGGCGTGCCAGGGTCGGCCTCTGCAGCGGCGCTTTTACGAAGGAGCGTTTTGCTGCTTTCGTCTCGCAGTATCCGGCAGGGTGCGTTCATCTGGTCTCGGGCACCATACCGCTCGGGGTGATGCCCCGGACGTACGGCCACAAAACTCTCTTTGTCGGGGACGCGGGCGGTTTTGCCAAACCCACGTCCGGCGGAGGTGTCTATACCGGTGTCCGCTCCGCAGAGCACGCAGCTCTCGTGGCATCGGCATGCTGTAAAAAAGGGACGTTCGACGACGGCGCCCTGCGGGAGTATGAAACCCGGTGGCGGCAGGATTTCGGAAAGGAGCTCGCCGTGGGGTTAAAACTTCTCAAAATACGGCAGGCAATGACCCCGGAAGAGATAGACCGCCTCTGCAGAGTGATGGACGATCCCGATGTCCTTGAGACGATTGTGCGGTTCGGGGATATGGATCGCCCGAGTGCCCTGGTGCGCCGCCTCGCGGTAAAACCTTCGATACTCAAAGCGGCAGGCGTTATTTTTGCCTCGGGCATCCGACATATTCTGAAAAACTAAAATTGGAATAACCCTTCGTAACACTTTTATATCTGGGTGTGCTACTATCTCGCTGGTGCTACAATGCATATACCTGATGCGTTTATTCCGATCGGGCAGGCTGCCGTATACTGGATCATTGCCCTGATCTTCATCGCTCTCTCATTGAGATGGGCACGAAAGGAGCTTACCGAGGAGAAAATCCCGCTCGTAGCTGTTCTGGCTGCAGGAATCTTTGCAATTCAGGCCTTCAACCTGCCGGTGGGTATGGGGACGAGCGGCCACCTCGTGGGAGGGGCCCTTGCCGCGATTGTCCTGGGCTCTCCCTTTGCTGCGGTCTTTATCCTCACCCTGGTCTTGATCATCCAGGGCGTATTCTTCGGCGACGGTGGTATCACAACCATGGGCGCGAATATCATAAACATGGGTGTTATCGGTGGTTTTGTCGGGTATTACGGATTCACGTCCTTAAAGAGCATAACCGGAAACACGTATATCTCCGCCGGGATTGCCGCCTGGTTTGCCTGTCTCATCCCCGCACTTGCGGCATCGGTCGAGATGTTCATCGCAGGCACGTTCCCCCTCGTTCCGGGCCTTCTCGCCATGGGTACCTACCATGCGGCCATCGGCATCATCGAAGGCGGGATCACCGCAGGAGCACTCTATCTTATATACCATGTCCGTCCCGATCTGATGTCGCTGGAGAGCGAGAGCGGGGTGGCGGCATGATGGAGACCAGGATGTTTATCGCTATCGGGATCGCTCTTGCGATCATCATCGGCGTTGCGGCGGTATTCCTCGCATCGAGCGATCCGGATGGGCTGGAAAGCACGGCTCTCTTTGTGCAGGGCGACAAGACATTGACAGGTTCGTCCCCCGAAGATGGCAATCCCGAAGCGGTCGGGTCCGGCACATTTGCCTATGAAGCGCCGATGCCTGATTATGCTCTGGGGGAGGAACTGGGGTCTTTTGGCGCAATTATTGCCATAATCGTTGGCATCCTGGTCGCCTTTGGCCTTGTCTTCGGCATCAGTAAAGCGGTTGCCACATCAAAACAATGATTTATCTCCTATTTTTCCAAAGTAGTGATTACAGATGCATCTGATCGAGACTCGGAATCTCTGTTACTCCTACCGGGGTACTGACCTGGCCCTGAACAATGTCAACTTCATTGCGGGCAGGAAGAAACGGATCGCAGTAATTGGAGCGAACGGTGCAGGAAAGAGCACGCTCTTCAAGCATTTTAACGGCATTCTCAAGCCAACATCCGGGGAGGTGCTCATCAGAGGCGAACCGATCACGAGACAGAATATCAGGGAGGTGCGGAAGTTCGTCGGCATCGTCTTCCAGAACCCTGACGACCAGATCTTCTCGCCGACCGTCGAGCAGGACGTGGCATTCGGGCCGGCAAACCTGGGGCTCGACAGTGAGACCGTCCAGCACCGTGTGGATGAGGCGCTTCGCATTGTCGGAATCGAAGATCTCCGGAATCGTGTCCCTCATCACCTGAGTGGAGGGGAGAAGAAACGAGTCTCCATTGCAGGGATCATAGCCATGGAGCCCCAGGTGATGATCATGGACGAACCGACGGCGGGCCTTGACCCGCAGGGCGTCTCCGATCTGGTCGATTTCATCAATACGCTACCGGAAAAATATGGCATGACGGTGATCATCTCTACGCACCATCTCGAGATCGTTCCTGAGATTGCAGACGAGATCTGGATCATGAACCGGGGGTCTGTTGTCGGTAGAGGGACCCTTCAGGAGGTATTCGTGCAGGAAGATCTGTTGAACTCCGCACGCCTGCAGGTGCCCGTGCTCCCGCGACTGATTCGTTCGCTCCAGCGTCAGGGAGTGGATATTCGGATGGGATACACGTATGATGATGTGGAGGCGGCACTTTCGGAGAAGCTCAAGGGATCGCCATGATCGATGAACTCTACGACATCGAACGCATGGCGTATCGTAACAGTTCGGTCCACCGCCTGGACGCGAGAGTAAAGATTCTCATCTGCTTTGCATGCATCATTGCCGTTGTGGCATTCCCATACTCCACGCAAGTTTACCTTTTCGGGGGAGTGATGTTCCTCTTCTTCCTCTGTCTGTGGGCGTTCTCCCGCTTGCCCCCGCAGGTTTATCTGAAGCGGTTCCTCATGGTCCTTCCATTTGGATTTTTCATCATATTCTTCCAGATCTTCTTTGAGAATTCGCGATATTCCAGTTTTAACGCGATCCTCGACCTGCCCTTCGGGATTCACATATTCGCCGAATCGGTGGAGTTCGCCACTATCCTCGGGGCCAAGTTTCTGGTCTGCATCTCCTTCATCATCCTGCTCTCCTCGACGACCAAGATGCAGGATCTTCTGGATGGTGCCGGGAGGCTGGGTCTGCCGCCTGAGTTTGCGCTTGTTCTGGGCATGATGATGCGGTATCTCTTCGTCTTTGCCAGCATGTTCAACCGGGTGAAGCATGCACTTGAAACCCGGTGCTTCGACATATTCGACGGTTCCTTGCCGTATACGTATCGTCTCAGGCAGATGAGTTATACAATCGGGTCGGTCTTTATCAGGTCGTTCGAGCAGGGAGAACGCACATATATTAGCATGCTCTGTCGGGGCTATGGAAAGGAGTCCTATATTTTTCTTGCAAAAAAGCCTCTGCGCCCTGGGGAATGGACGCTCCTGGTGATGGCATTCGTCTTCATCGTGACGGTCTCCGTCAGTACCTATCTGCTTGCATAATACCGCTTCTGCCTCCGACCCGGGCAGCCGGAGCTGGAGCACTGCCCGATGCGACCGATGCTCGACGTTCTCGTTCAGCACTATTATGTAGATTCCCATGTGATCCATGTATATGACGAGCGAGTTTGGGCGAGGGTTCGTGGTCAATCTGATGCTGCTTGCAAAGCACTTCGGGCTGCCGCCTGAGAGAGCATTCTACGGCGCTTCGGATCACCTCGACGACCTGATACTCCCTGAGGTATTCCGTGGAACCGAGATCGAAACGCTTGTGGAGCGGCTCCGCAAGCAGGTGATCTGGCACCAGCCCGGCACGATGGACAGAGAGGATGCGGCTGACATCCGAAGGCTCATAAACCGGCTTGCGATCGCGATCGATAAGCACCTCGGCATTCCCGATCCGGATGCCGGAAAGTATGACTGAACATTCGCTTTCGATCAGCGGACACCTATAAGTGCTTATAAAACCAATATATACTGTGAATTTTGTTACGATTCAGGACGCTGCTCTTCTAGCGGAGGTCACAGATGACTGATACGTACGATGCATCCCATATTACAGGTACTCGAGGGTTTAAAGCCCGTACGTGAGCGTCCCGCGATGTACATCGGGAGCACGGATACCCGCGGTCTTCACCACCTCGTCTATGAGGTGGTCGACAACTCGGTCGACGAAGCGCTTGCAGGTATCTGTGATCACATCGTGGTGATCATCAATAGAGACGGCTCGGTTACGGTCGATGATAACGGACGCGGCATCCCGGTGGATATGATGCCGCGGTACGGGAAGAGCGCCCTTGAGATCGTTCTTACCGTACTCCATGCCGGTGGAAAGTTCGATAAGAATACCTATCAGGTATCCGGCGGTCTGCACGGTGTCGGTGTCTCCGTCGTCAATGCCCTCGCCAGCTGGCTCCGGGTGAGCGTTTACCGGGATGGGAAGGTATACGATATGGCGTTCGAGCGGGGGCAGGTCGCCTCGCTGCTGACGGAGCGAGAGGAGAACGAGCACGAGCGCCGACAGCGATATTTCCAGCGGTACGGTACGGCACCGGACGAGGATGTCGCTTACGAAAGGCTCCGGGGTACCCGCATCACTTTCATGCCCGATCCGCTGATCTTCGAGACGGTACGGTTTGACTTCGACGTGCTCGATCACCGGCTGCGGGAACTGGCATTCTTAAACCGCGGCATTACCATCTCCCTTCAGGACGAGCGAACCGGAGATACCGTAATCTACATGTACGAAGGCGGTATCCAGGAGTTCGTATCCTATATCAGTGAGGGGAAAGAGAAACTGCACGACGATGTGATCGCTTTCCGGAAGAGCGATCCCGAGAGCATGGTCGAGGTGGATGTTGCCCTTCAGGACAATTCGTCGTACGGCGAGACGCTCTACACTTACGTCAACAGCGTCAATACCCGTGAAGGCGGAACGCATCTCGAGGGGTTCCGGAGTGCCATCACCCGGGCGATCAACGCCGCCGCCAAGCGGAACAATCTCCTGAAGAGTGCGGACGCCCTAGTCAAAGGCGAGGATGTCCGTGAAGGGCTTGCGGCGGTCATCAGCGCCAAGATAGCAAATCCCCAGTTCGAGGGGCAGACCAAGATGCGCCTCGGCAACAGCAACGTCCGCGGGATCGTCGATTCGCTGGTCTACCAGTCGCTCACGGAGTACTTCGACGAGCACCCGAAAGTGATCCAGATCATCTTCGAGAAAGCGATGACTGCAGCACGGGCTCGTGAGGCTGCTCGGAACGCCCGGGAGCTCGCTCGCCGAAAGAGCACGCTCGAAAGCTCCGGGCTGCCCGGCAAACTTGCCGACTGCTCAGAGCGCGATCCCGCCAAATCGGAACTCTATATCGTTGAGGGAGATTCTGCAGGCGGCTCGGCAAAACAGGGGCGCGACCGGAAATTCCAGGCGATCCTTCCCCTGAAGGGTAAGATCCTCAACGTTGAGAAGGCGGCGCAGCACAAGATCCTGAAGAACGCCGAGATTCAGGCTCTGATCTCGGCGATAGGAACCGGTGTCGGCGAGACGTTCGACCCGGAGCGTTCACGCTACCACCATATTATCCTGATGACCGATGCCGATGTCGACGGAGCGCATATCCGGACGCTGCTCCTGACGTTCTTTTACCGCTACATGACCCCCCTGATCGAGCAGGGATACGTCTATATCGCCCAGCCTCCGCTCTACCGGATTGGCAAAGGCAAGCAGGAACAGTACGCCTACCGTGAGGAGGAGATGCGGGCAATCATCAAGGAATGGGGCGAGAAGGGTGTCTCCCTCCAGCGCTACAAGGGTCTTGGCGAGATGAACGCGGGCCAGCTCTGGTCGACGACGATGGACCCGGCGCACCGGATTCTCAAACTCGTGAAGATCGAGGACGCTATCTACGCGAACGAGATCTTCGAGAAACTGATGGGCGAGGATGTGGCAGCCCGCCGGGACTTCATCCGCAGGCATGCAAAGGAGGTGACGAACCTTGATATCTGACCAGGTTATTCCGATCAATATCGAAGAAGAGATGAAATCATGCTATATCGACTATGCGATGAGCGTGATCATCGGCCGGGCGATCCCTGATGCCAGGGACGGCTTAAAACCGGTTCATCGCCGGACGCTGTACGCCATGTGGGAGATGGGCAACACCAGCGACAAGCCCTACAAGAAAAGCGCCCGTATCGTCGGAGACGTCATGGGTAAGTTCCACCCGCACGGTGACTCCGCGATCTACGATACGCTGGTGAAGATGGCCCAGCCGTTCAGCTACAGGAAGATGCTGGTGGACGGACAGGGTAACTTCGGTTCCATCGACGGCGATGCGGCGGCGGCGATGCGTTATACCGAGGCGAGGCTCACCCGTGTTGCCGAGGAGCTCCTGGAGGATATCGACAAGGAGACGGTCAACTTTGTCCCGAACTTCGACGAGTCCCTTCAGGAACCCGAGGTGCTTCCCGCACGGCTGCCGAACCTGCTCGTCAACGGTTCGAGCGGTATCGCTGTCGGTATGGCGACGAACATGCCGCCCCACAATCTCCGTGAGGTCTGCAATGCTGTCTGCCGGATCATCGACGAGCCCACCGTATCGGTTGACGAGTTGATGCGAATCATGCCGGGTCCGGACTTTCCCACCGGCGGTGTCATGATGGGCACTGCGGGTATCCGGGACGCATACCTCACGGGGCGCGGCAAGTGCGTCGTTCGCGGTGTTGCCGAGATCGTGGAGGAAGGCAAGAATCCGCAGATCATCATATCCGAGATTCCTTTCCAGGTGAACAAGGCACGGCTCATCGAGCATATCGCAAATCTCGTCCGCGAGAAGAGAGTCGAGGGGATCTCGGATATCAGGGACGAGTCCGATCGGGACGGCCTTCGTGTCGTCATAGAACTCAAGAAGGGTTCCATGCCGCAGGTCATCTTAAACTTCCTCTATAAGCACACGGCACTCGAGTCCTCCTTCGGCATCATCAACTATACCATCGTCAACAAGCAGCCGCATATCCTGAACCTCAAAGAGATCGTCTCTGAGTTTCTCAAGCACCGTATCGACGTCGTCCGGCGGCGGACCGAGTTCGACCTCCGGAAGGCGGAAGATCGGATCCACATCCTTCGCGGCCTCCTCATCGCTCTCGATAACATCGACGCCGTGATAGCGACGATCCGGGGATCGCAGACGACCGAAGAGGCGAGAGACGGACTTATCAGCCGGTTTGCTCTCGACGAGGTCCAGGCAGAAGCGATCCTGAAGATGCAGCTTCGCCGCCTTGCTGCCCTTGAGCACCAGAAGATCGCGGACGAGCGCGATGCCATCCAGAAAGAGATCGAACGGCTGAACGCAATCCTTGCAAGCGAGGCAACCATCCTTGCCGAGATCCGTAGCGAGCTCGTCGAGAGCGCCGAGAGGTATGGCGACGACCGGCGCACAGTCATCGGCTACGCAACCGAGAGTATCGAGCGGGAGGATCTCATTGAGGACAAGCCCATGCTGGTGTCGCTGACCTCCTCGAATTATATCAAGCGGATTGATCTCGATACCTACCGGATGCAGCGCCGCGGCGGCCGCGGCGTGATCGGTATGGCCACCAAAGAGAATGATGGGGTGGAGACGGTCTTCGTCGCCAATATGCACGACTATCTCCTCTGCTTCACCAATAAGGGGCGGGCCTTCTGGGTGAAGGTGTACGACATTCCGGAGAGCCAGCGGACGGGCAAAGGCAAGGCGCTCGTCAACCTCCTGAACCTGAATGACGAGCGAGTCACGACGGTGATACCGGTGCGGGAGTTCGTCCCCGACAAGTTCCTCTTCTTCGCAACAAAGGCCGGTACGGTGGCGAAGATCCCGCTCGACGAGTTCTCTCGCCCGCGCCAGTCCGGTATCAACGCCATCACTCTCCGCGAGGGCGACGAACTTGTGGACGTCATGCTCACGGACGGCGATAAGGAGTCTGATCCTGACGACGAAGTACGGACAGAGCCTCCGGTTCCACGAAGAGGCGGTCAGATCGCTCCACCGGAATGCTATGGGTGTTCGTGGTATCAGGCTGAAGTACGACGATACCCTTCAGTCTGCCTCCGTCGTCGAGAAAGATCACCTGCTCACCATCACCGAGAAGGGGTATGGTAAGCGAACCGATTTTGACGAGTTCCGCGGCCACGGCAGGGGGACGATGGGTGTCCGGAACATCCTCACCGATCGGCGGGGAGGGGTTGTCGTCTCCTCAACGGCAGTCTCCGACGATGCCGAGATCATCGTGATGAGCGAGTCCGGGATTGTTATCCGGACGAAGGTCTCGGAGATCTCCATCCAGAAGCGGAGCACCCGCGGTGTCCGGGTCATGAAACTCGACGATGGCGACCGGGTCGTCGGCGTCGCCATTCTGGCCTCCGATGAGGTGGAGGAAGAATAACTCCTTCTTTTCAGTGAGCGTACCCTAAAAGAGATTTTAGTAAGTTGGTTTCTGGAAGTACGGGAGCGCCGCAGGCGTGTATCGTTCGACCTCCGCGAAGAAGTATCGTGACAACTCCTGGTCGGAGTCGTTGATCGCCTGCTGCAGTGTCCGTGAGAGCCACCCCTTTATCTCCTGGTTCTGATCCATCGTGTTCATGACGACGACGACAGCTTCGTCCACATCGGTTTTATCCTTCCAACGGTAAGGCATGCTTTTTCACCTCTACGGGGTGTATGTATCCGGTTCGGTTATAAAACATTTGTGGGAGTTCCGACCCGGGAATCGGGCTCTTCCGTTCCGGGCGCAGGGTGCCTCTCCTGGATGAAGCCGCTCTGCTCTTCAGAGATGTTGTGCGGTATGCGGGGGCTTTTAGTAGGATAGGGGAGAAGGAAACTTTATGAAGCCTCTGCTGAAGGTGGTGGACCTGTGCTGAGAAGGACGATCCGTCTTGAAACCCACGGCGAAGGGGATATCGTCGATCTCACGCCGCACGTTGAGCGTGTCGTGCGCGAGAGCGGCGTTCTGGACGGGCTTGTGAATATCTTCATCCCCGGATCCACCGCAGCGGTGACGACCATCGAGTACGAGGCAGGTGTCCTTGCCGATCTTGCCCGGGCACTCTCGGTGATTGCTCCCGGCGACATCCCCTACGCTCATGACCGGGCATGGGGTGACGGGAACGGACGTTCTCACGTGAAGGCAGCCGTCGTCGGTCCTTCAGTCACAGTTCCGGTGATCGAGGGCGATCTCGGGTGCGGAACCTGGCAGCAGATCGTCCTTCTGGAACTTGATGTCCGGCCTGTCAGGAACCGGACGATTATCGTCACGGTTACGGATTAGTATCGCATGATGTGGTGACTGCCTGACAAAAAGTGGGAGTATAGGGGTGGTTGTTTTCAAGCGAGGGCACGAGAATACGGTGGTACTCCGGAAGTGCGTATCCGCATCTCCTCTTCTCGCACGTGACTGCTCCCACCCGACGGTTCCTGTACAAAACGGTAACCGGTTCAGTCGAGGGGAACGGTCTCGAGTTGCGACACCAGCTCCCAGATGCGCGTCCGGGCGTGGACCGGCATATTGGGGTCGTTGCTGATCTCGTCGATCATGGATATGGCCGTCGCAGCGCGAAGGCCGATGCTCTTTGAATTGTCCTGGAGGACGGATTTCGTTTCATCTGCAACACGTCGGATATTTCTCGGGATGGTACTATCTTCGGTGATATTCTGTAACATTTGGATACAAACTCGTATTGTCTCATCGGGACTTGGCATATTATCACCCCTTTATTATTAATTCCATCCCGACATAAATAAGTTGATAAAGGAAGCTTGGAAGCATGACAGCAGAGAAGGCTGACGAGGTTATGGCTGAGTACCTCCTTAAAGGGGGGAAAATGCTCTCAAAGAGCTGTAAAACGTGTGGATTCCCTCTCTTTGAATATAAGGGAGAAACGATCTGTGTCGTATGCCCGGGAGAAGGCGAGGCTGCCGAAGAGATCCCGCCGGTACCAGGCGTAGCCCCGGCGCAGCCCGTGAAAGAGGCACCGCAGGGAATTGCCGCTGCACCGTATGACCCTTGCGCATCCGAGCTGGAACGCACCCTGGTTGGCCTCTGCGAGCGCATCCGGACGGAGCCGCGGTCTGATGAGTGCCTTCGGCTGATGAAGGCCGTCAGGGCCGGCGCCGAGGCGCTCTCACTCCTTCGTCACTGGTAGGGGCGCCGGGCGAGATCCCATAGAGCTTCGGCGGTCTTCTCTCCGATCCCCCGCACGGCAACAAGATCGGTGATGTCCGCCTCGATAACCGCCTTCAGCGAGCCGAAATGCTCAAGGAGCAACCGGGCCTGCTTAAGGCCGATGTTCGGGAATGACGCTATTATGTACTCCTGCTCCTCCCGCCGGGAGCGGTACGATTTCCGGGGATGCATTTTCCTCTCCCCCCGCTCTCCTTCTTCGCGCTGCGCAAGGACGTAGAGCATATTCGCCGTATCGTCCGCATCTCGGGAGAAGAGCAGGGTCACCCCGAGATCCACGGTTATCGCAACGAGCGTGCCCCGGATAGCGTTCGGGTGAATATTCCGCACCGTGTAGATGTCCCCTCCCTCAACGATCAGAATTGGGCGGGGCACCGCCTCGGCGAGCGCTTTAACCTGGCCGAAGAGATCTCTCTCCACCAGGGTATCGACAAAGTCCCGGTCGGTCTTCCGCTCGACGAGAATGCGATCTCCTATTGCGTAATCGCCCTGTTCCAGGCGGGAGAGATCGATCGATGCCCCGAGTTCGTGCAACCGCTCAACGACCCTTGAGGACATCTCCCGGTCGTCGACGGTGATCGCAGGGCCTGGTGCGACGAATTCGGTAAAACTCGTCTGCTTCGTAGAAGACGGCAGAGGAAGGAGGTGTGATTGATCCGGGGCGGCGAGGGGCGACGGAGTGGGCGCGCTCATATTCCGAATGCCCGAGACCATCGCCTTCTCCCGGTTCTGGCTGACATACCGGAACGTTTCGTCGCTCGTTCCTTTCGCCACCAGCACGACGATCTTCCCGGCACCGCTTCGGCCGGTTCTGCCCTTCCGCTGGATGCTCCGGATCTCGGACGGAACCGCCTCGTAAAAGACGACCATATCAGTCGAGGGGACGTCAAGTCCCTCCTCACCGACGGATGTTGCGATCAGCACTTTGAATTCGCCGGCACGGAACCGGGCGAGCGCCTCTATCTGTTTCTTCTGGGAGAGCCCCTTCTCCGAATCCTTTGTTGCCTGTCCGACGAACCGCTCGCAATCGATGCCGCCGGCAGTGATGGCGTTTACGAGGTTCTGGACGGTATCGCGATAGGTCGCAAAGACGATGATCCGGCTCTCGGGGTATGCCGCAAGTTGTGCACGGACGAGTTCCAGCGTGATGGCGACTTTCGGGTGGAGTTCTTCCGTCCACTCCCGCGACCGTTTCACGAGATCGAGGAAGGTTGCATCGTTCACGAGCCTTTTTGCCGCCTTGCTCCCCGTCGTGGAGCGCCCCTCCGCCCCGAGCCGGTCGAGGTAGAGCCGGAGAGCGACGCTTCCCTGTGTCTCGGTGAGCGATATCGCATGGCGGAGTTTCATGCACTCCGCGTGAAGCGAAGCCGCCATGAATGCCGCCTGGTCACGGGATCGGATCCGCTCCTGAATCGCTGCGTTCAGCTGATTGAGCGCCCGCATAGAGAGGTTCTGGGCTTTCGGAACGTGAAAGCCGACCTCGGCAAGTTTCCCAAGGCGTGATTCGACGAGCGCCCGAAGGTCTGCGAGTGCCTCTGTGAGCTCTTCGGGGAGGTGGACGTCGATGTACTGAACGTCCCGCTCGTGGATATAGGGTCGGACGTCTTCGTCGGTTTCGATGCGCGACTCCACGGCACTGATACCGAGGTTCCCGCAGACCTCCTGGACCTTTGCGGCATCCCCGCCGGGAGATGCGGTCATCGCCAGAAGAAGCGGTTCAGCGGCAGTTGTAACGTAGTGGTTCGCGAGAAAGACGTAGGCGTAGTGGCCCACCGCCCGGTGGCACTCGTCGACCACGAGAAGCGAGACATCGCCAAGGGAGTATCTGCCTGCAATGCAGTCGTTCTTGATCACCTGCGGGGTGGCAAAGCAGATGCGGCACCGTTCCCATGCAGTCGCGCGTTCGCCTGGCGGCGTTTCCCCGGTGAACATGGCAAAATCCAGATCGTCAGGCTCGCCCCCGCCGTTCGCGAGCAAAAACTTCCGAAAGAAACGGTAGTGCTGCTCCACGAGCGGTTTTGTGGGTGCAAGCATCAGCACCCGGCCACTGTGTGAGTAGAGGCGGGATGCTGCAACCAGAAGAGCGACGGCTGTCTTCCCGAGGCCCGTCGGAAGGACGACCATCGTGTTGCCGTCAAGTGCCCGGAGAGCGATCGAGAGCTGGTAGCGTCGCTCCTCGAGGCTCTCCGGCCTGATCAACGGATGAGAGATGCACTTCATGCAGAAAGGTCGTGGAAAGTCACGGTACCTGCGATGAGCGAGCAGATAATCTCCGGCACCTGACCGAGTGGAATGCGCACCTGGTTCATGCTGTCGCGATCGCGAATGGTAATGGTATCATCCTCTCTGGTGTCGTAATCGACGGTGATCGCAAAGGGGGTGCCGATCTCATCCTGACGGCGGTACCGCCTCCCGATTGCACCCGAATCGTCGTACTGAGCGACGATCCCCCGCTGTCCGAGCGTATCCGCAATCTGCCGGGCGATGAGATCGAGTCCGTCACGGTTCATCAGCGGGAAGACCGCCACCTTCACCGGAGCGACGGCAGGAGGCAGCCGGAGGACTCTGCGCAGTTCGTCCTCGACCTCTTCCTCGGCGTAGGCGTGCTCGAGGACGACGTACATCATCCGGTCGATGCCATATGAGGGTTCGATGACGTGCGGCATGACCTCCTCGCCCCGGACCTCCACCTCTTCCTCCCGGATCTGGTAGAGGTCGGCGGGGACGAAGATCTCTTCGCCTTCGACCGTCACCGTTACACCATCAGGGCCTGGTGTCGCTTCTGCCATGGCATCGGCGATTGCCTTGGCCTTACCCCGGTACTTCGGCCCGAGCACGCCCATGTCGGGAACGATACGCTTTTGAAGGGTTTTCCTGGCCTCTTCGTAGGGTATGAAGGCCGTGAAGGACGAACTGCTGGTTTTGGAGTGCGCCCGGAGATCGTAATCGGTCCGATCAGCGATGCCGACTATCTCCACCCAGCCGAAGCGCCCCGAGAAGACCTCGGCGTCCCAGCAGTCCATTGCGTAGTGAGCGCGTTCGTCGGGCATATGCTGGCGGAACCGCAGTCTCTCCGGATCGACGCCGATCGTCACCAGCAGCTCGTGGGTGAGGGCGATGTAGTAGGCGACGTATTCGTTTGCCACCACCCCTTCGTCCACAGCGTTTCGCATGGTCTTATAGACAGGGGGCTGACCCGTCTCCTGCAGACTGTAGGTGAGCAGCGGCGCCTCGTAATCAGCGTAGCGGTGGAAGGAGGGGTGCTGTTTTTCGTCAGGATGAACGAAGATCTCGGCCTCCGCCTGCGAGAACTCACGAAGCCGGATCATACCCTGCCTCGGCGAGATCTCGTTCCGGTATGACTTACCGATCTGAACCGCACCGAACGGGAGTTTGTCGCGGTAAAAGCGCAGCAGACGTGCAAAATCGGTGAAGATCCCCTGGGCGGTCTCTGGCCGGAGGTATCCTGTCCGCTGTGATCCCGGGCCGATAGTGGTCTCAAACATCAGATTGAAGTTAAAGATGTCTGTCTCTCCCATCACTTCACCGCATGAGGGGCAGGGCAGCTCGTAGATCTTTGCCTTGAGAACCTCAGCGGAGAGGGCGCCTGCCCCCTCGACCCCATGCTCTTCGGCGATGTGATCGGCACGCAGGTACTCTCTGCAGTGGGGGCACTGGCACATCTTATCAGCGAACTCTTTCACATGACCCGATGCAACGTAGATATCTTCCGCCCCGACGGTGGGGCACTCGATCTCGTAGTACCCTTCCTGGATGATGTAGAAGTTGCGCCAGACGTTCTCGACGTTTCTCTTCATCATCGCCCCGAGAGGGCCGTAGTCGATGAAACCGGCAACCGATCCATAGATCTCCGAGGAGGGCCATACAAAGCCACGGCGCTTCGCAACCTCCATGACTTTTTCGTAGATATCGTTCATCGCGGTCATAGTCCTGCAGTATAATTGACTTCGGATGATTATAAGGATAGTTCCGCTCTCCCGGGCTGTACATTCTTATCGCAAATGGAAGCATTTTGCCCGAATATCCCCAAAAACTCTCTCGAACCGGATCAGATTCGTCTCATCCGCCGAAACCAGATTTCAATCCCGGTAAAATATATGGCAAGTTATATATCTGATGAGTTGTAATGTAGGGAACGTTACGTCCCCAGAGTGGGATAAGGTTAAATACGATGGGCAGTAGTGGATGTCACTTGCTCTGCCTGTGAGAGGTAACTGATTCGGAGAAGAGAGAACGGCCATGCCAGAAGATACTCGCAAGAAACAGCTCCTCGAGCTGTTCACAAACATCACGAGCAAGACGAAGATCGTTGAGCCGATGAAGAAGATTCACGGTACGTTACGCGATCGGGAGGCCATCGAACGCGAAATAGCCCTGATTATGCGGGAGATCCTGGATCAGGGTCACTTCAAGACGAAGCTTTCCCCGAGGCACCTTGCGAAACTGGTCGCTGCGTACTATGACGGCAAAAACGATACTGAGATAGCGAGGGCACTTGGCGACGAAAAGCTGAGTAAAACGGTGGCACGTGCCCGGGTTCGTCTCAAACTCTTCAGGGATCTTGACTTTAAGATGCCTTTTGACCGGTATAGTATGGAGGCGCTCCTCGAGTCAGGGAAGACCATGAAGGAAGTTAGTGAAGAGCTCGACGTGAGCCCTTCCACGCTTCGTGAGTACCGCCACGTGATCGAACAGGAAGCCGACACCACGCTGGACCCGTATCTTGAGCGGATCAGGGACGTCATGGAGGATCGCGATCTCTCCGAGCAGATGACGCGCGGTGTTGCGAACGATGGTCTGAGTGAGGCCATCGATATCGCCGAAGCAATCGATATGTCCGAACTCTGATGCTTCGGCTCCTCACTCTATTTTCAAACACATTTTTCCCGTACGGGTATCCGTACGAGCGGCCTCTCCGCCGGCCGTGACCGGGATGCCCTCAGGAGGAATACCGTTCCACGAATATCTGAACGGGCCGCCCGGATCGATCCCCGCGCTGTCGCTCTGCAGGCAGGTCTCTCAGGCTCCGGCATCCCGTGCATCCGGAGACGCTTCATCCCCGGGGTTTGTCGTGCATGATCGAGAGGCGGCGTACCGGCAGCAGTATCTCTATGGTGGGATGTGGGTCTCCTCCCTGACGGAGACCGTGGCCGGCTCCCCGTTCCGGCAGAATCTCTGCCGGATGAACTCTGTTGAACTCCTTGCAACGGCAGATTTTTGCTTGATCTCTTCCCGGGAGGTTTCATGGTGCCTGGATCTTCGGGCACTGCGGCGATATTCCGGTAGGGTCGACTATGGGGGTAGGGTAGGCAGCATCACGCGACCGATAAGCAGCCGCCCGCATCGCCCGCCCGGGCCGGGAGATGCTCACGGCTGCTGCTTCGGTTCAGGTACGTTTATATGTCTGCAACCCGGGGCAAATCCTCCGGAATTTCGACCCTCACAGAAGCCCGCAGGCGGCCGATCTCCACCTCGGGAAGGGTATCCATCCTCTCAAAATTACTGCCGCTCATACGGGCGTTATAAATCTAAGGATATCCGGTATTTTTTGAATCAGACGCGTATAATTCGTTAAATTTTAGTGCCAAAATCCGGTTCATAAAGCCTTCGTCAAAATAGAAAAATGACCCCAATTTGCCTTTCTTTCAGGACGGAGAAAGGGGATCCCCCTCTCTCCGGTATGATTGCCACCTCCCGTTCCGGGGATGCGCATGGGAGACACGCCGTGGACAACCGTCTCCTTGTAAGAGGAATTCTACAAAGCCGCCGAATGGGTAAACCCCGATGTACGGCTGTGGGATCAAACATTTTATGTATTCCCCGTAGACAATAGCTCTTCCCATGAAACTGACCTGGTTTGGCCACTCCTGTTTCCTTCTTGAAGGGTCGAAGAAGATCCTCATTGATCCCTTCGTGCCGTCAGGGGATATCGGCGTTGAGCCTGATATTGTCGCGGTCACGCACGCCCATGCCGACCATCTGGGAATAGCGGCAGACCTTCGGGTGACGACCGTGGCCGTTAATGAAGTGGCCAACTACCTCGCCCGGCAGGATGTCCCGACCGAACCGATGAACATCGGCGGCACCATTACCGTCGACGGCATCCGGTTCACTATGACACCTGCTCTCCACTCCTCCTGGCTTGAGGATGCAGGACCCGGGTTTTACGGCGGTGTCGCCGCCGGCTACGTCATCGGGATGGACGGCCTGCGGGTGTATCATGCCGGCGATACCGGTCTCTTCTCGGATATGCAGCTCGTCAGGGATCTGTACCGGCCTGATGTTGCGCTGCTTCCTATTGGAGGGCGGTATACTATGGGTCCGGATGAGGCGATGATCGCGGCGCAGTACATTGGTGCGAAGGTGGTGATTCCGATGCATTACGGAACCTTCCCGCGCATCGAGCAGGACGTGCAGCCGTTCAAGCACGCCCTTGAACGGACGACCTCAATTCGGGTGGAGATCCTCGCTCCGGGCGGCTCTCTTGAGATCAATCCGGACACTTTCGGGAGATAGGATAGTTCTCCTGCCGGTACGATCACCCCTGCTGCCTACCGGTATCCCGGTGCCCCCCTTCGTCATCGGGGTGGGAACTCTTTACCTGGTGCTTCATACTGTATAGATCCCCGATCCGGGCGCACTCACGGCTGCTGGTTTCAGGGCGGGGATCTTCATTGCCATCGGCGCCTATGGTAACTCTCCTCCCTGACGCTCAAGAGGGAAAAAGAGCGCTACTAGAGCATATCTGACATCTCCGAGGCACATACTTCGCATGGCCTGAGTCGCTTGCTTTTATCGATCTGAACCGATGTTTTTCACTCCTGCCCGGATTACCCGCCTGAGATATCCAAAGGTCTGTCTCCTGGGCGGAGCAACGCCGGTATGTACCGGGCGGGCAGGATGCCGTCAGGTTCATCGTCCGTGACGACGATCTTGGGATGTCACCCGCAACGAGCAAAGCCGGAGACGGCTCTCTCGGGTTAAAACCGGTGAGCGTTCTCATACATCCGCTGAGCGGCATTCTTCGTCTGAAGTGTGAATCTGGAATAGTATTCGAACTTACTGTCCGGCAGAGGATGACTTCAGAGGGGGCTTCCTATGGGGGCTGCGGCGTTGCAATGCCCACTCGAAAGGATCGGTATCTCTATGTTAGGTGCATTCTCTGTTTTCGTCACTGAATTCCTCCGTTTCTGCCGATGCACAAAATTTTTATGCGGTGACCGAAGAGTAGCGCCGTCGAGATAGTCGACCGTGAGGTACATGTATGAAGAGAGAATTTACCACCCCCGGTGGTGAGGGGCGGCTCCAGTCTCCGACAGCCAGGCAGAGCCCGCCGTATCCCCCCGGAGAAGGCAAAGTCAAACTGGTCACCACAGACTGGCTCGAGGATCACCTGCAGGATAGCGACCTTCGGATACTCGATGTGCAGCCGAACGTTCATGATTATATCCAGGAGCACATCCCGGGAGCGCTCTATCTCAACGAAGGGATTCTCAGAGTGCCTGCTCATGGTTTCCCGACCTCATACGGTCCTATTGCCTGCCTGCAGGAGTCGTTCCGGCGTGTCGGGCTTGAGGCCGACTCCCCGGTTGTCGTCTACACCGGCAAAGGATCTTTCTCCGGGTGGGGCGACGGTCTTGGGCAGACGATGATGGCCTACTCACTGGCGAAGTTTGGCCATAATCGCGTATACATTCTCGACGGCGGCCTTGATGCGTGGAAGAGTGAGAAGCGGGAGCTCTCGCAGGATTTCCCGTCGGTCGAGCCGTCCGGGTTTACCGCGGAGGTGCGCGGTGAGTACCCCATTGGGTATGAGGACTTTATGCAGACGAAAGACCGCGATGATGTCATCGTGCTTGATGCCCGGCCGGCTAAGTTTTACGAAGGGCAGGGTCCGTGGAGAAAACCCGGGCATATCCCCGGTGCGGTCAGCCTGCCGTGGAGGAGCCTGATGGATCCGGAGAACCCGGCACTCCTCAAGCCGAACAGCGAGGTGATCGATATCCTGGAGCAGCATAACATCGACCGGAACAAAACAGTCATCTGCTCCTGCGGCACCGGCAGGGAGGCGACGAACGAGTTTGTCCTCTTTAAGTGGTACTTCGAATACCCGAGGGTCAGGCTCTACGAAGGATCCTATACCGAGTGGGTCGCGCATCCGGAGAACGAGACTGTGGAGGGTAAAGAGCCGGGAAAGCAGCGTGTAGTGGCTGCTCAGACGAGCTGAAGGTACTCTGAGCCCGGCAAGCGAACAAAACATTTATTTCTCATTTTTCACAAAATCAAAACTTATATATGTAGTATGCGTACAAATACGACATAGAGAGAATACCGGATCCAATGCAAGACACTTCCCCCCTTGACGTCGTCTTCTTGTGAATCCTATTCTCTCTATATGCCGTCTCCGGATCGTCTTCTCTCTTTCCTGCCGTTTTGCCCGGTACTTCTCCTGGCAGGCCGTAATATGCGTCCTCTCTGGTTTTGATATCCCGTGCGAGCCTTGCCGCTATCGATACGACGTATCTCTCCTGGCGTACCACCGGCCGGTTTGTTCGCGCCCGGCAGACGTCCTTCGGGGTTGGTTCCTACAATTCTCAAAGCACCGTTTGGTGAAGAATCGGTGGTCTCGTTGAGGTGATTCTGCCCTTCGGACGAGTGCGGCATCCCGGCGATGATCACGCCGTGATGGGGCAGCGGTACATGGTATGATGGTTGCTTCCTGGCTCTCCTGCTGTGCTGCGGATCTTGTACTGACGCTCCCTACTTTACCGACAACGCCGCCGCAGTCTCCGGATACTGCCGGTTGCGTCGATGAACCGGTACATCTGTCCGCATATATTCCCTAACCGTGCCGGCTTCTGAAGGCGACGGCGTCGGCGGAAGTGCATTCGCCACTGGGGCATTCCGAAACTGCACCCGAAATAACCTCTGGAACGTTGCCCCCCTCTTTTCGAGTACCTCCTGCGTAAGTATCTCAGGGACACGGTGCAGCCCTGTTTTTCTCCCGGTACCTCCTGCACTCCTTTGAAGGCTGCTTCGGCCATCCATGTGCGTGTAACCGTAGCGGCCGGGGGACGATCGGAACCTGCACCATCCCGGGTGCGAATCGGACTTTCTTCTGAAGAATATCTTCGGCGAGTCAGAGGATCGATTCGAGCGCAGGTAGTTCATCAGGTGAACCCTCTGCCGCTCCCGGGTATCCAAACCTATATGGAACGCGATGAGCATACCTCTCTCTCCGTGGTACGGGTGGCGGCCGAAATGATGGATGACCTCCGGACTGGCTTTGCAATACCGTTCTCCCTTCGCGTCGGTGTTATCGGGCACGTTGCCGTCTTCGGCGAGGAGCATGCGCGCGACGGGATACGGACAGTGCTGCGCCGTCTGGACGAGATCCTGCGCAAAACCCCCCATTCGTTCACGGTGGTCTCGTCATGCATCGATGAGGCCTTTGAGCCGGTAATCGAGGAGATTCTGGCCTCATCCGACGGGATGGAGAGGGGAACCTCGCGGTACGAGGTCGTCCTCCTCTCATCGCCTGCCGAGTGCATTGTGAACCTCGAGACCGATCGGGAGCAGGATGCCTTCAGGCGCCTTCTTGGGCGCGCATCGTTGGTCAAGGTGATTGACGAGTCCGGGACGGAGGCCGGCACTGCCCACGAGGTCACCGGCCAGCATATCATCCAAACCTGCGATCTTCTCCTCGTTGTCTGGGACGGCCTCGGCGACCCTGACCCCGGGAGCACCGCCCACCTGGTCAGGTATGCCAGAATGACCGGCAGGACACTTTTCTGGGTTCACCCCGTGACCGGCAGAGTGGTTGAGGAGCGGCACGAGGACGGGATCCTCGAATCGCTTGAGGACCTCAATGCGTACAACGGCGAGGAGGCCGGCGTTGAAGAGGTCGGCCGGATCTGTGCGGAACGGCGCGACTGGCTCGCCAGGAAGATGCAGATGTCCGGGCTTCCTGCGGATCTCCTCAAACCGCTCTCCCGGACAATGCTCCGGGATTACGCACGCGCACGCCTGCTGACCACCCGGTACCGGAAACGGTATATGCGTGCGGGGAGCGCGGTCTATGCCCTCGCCGCCCTCGCCGTCGCAACGGTCACTATCCAGACCCTCTTCTTCCCTGATTATCCGGAGTTGCTCTGGTTCGAGGTCGCCGAGATCGGCATCATCCTGCTTCTGCTGATGGCATCACGAACGGGAGGATGGCACCGGAAATGGATCGACTATCGATTTCTGACCGAGCGGATCATGGCCGGCTTCTTCATGAGCATCATCTGCGTACGGTGCGAAAAACCGACTGCGTCAGGCCATGTGAGCCTCTTTCATCGTTCGAATGACTGGATGCTGCTTGCATTCGAGGGGATCCTCGATCGACGCCCGCTTGAGTACCTGCAACATCGATATCCCCTTTGGGCCGCTGAAGGCATTCCTGTCGGCTGCATGGATCGACGACCGGCTCGCCTGTTACACGAAGAACAGCGTGTGGAACCGACAGTGGTATACTCTGCTTGCAGAGGCCGGAGAAGTTCTCTTCGCCGTCACGCTCGTCGCCGCCGCAATTCATGCTTCCGGACTCGACAGCTCTGAGATTCTCTCACTGCTACACCATTCCCGGGCGCTCCCGGCGATAACAATCATCCTTCCCGCTATCGGTGCAGGGCTTGCAGGCTATCCGGGTTCAGCGCGAGTATCTGAGAAACTCGGAGCGCTACGCACATCTGGTGCGGCATCTCTCCACCCTCAGCAGCCGGATTAAGCGGGCGGAAGATATGGATGAACTGATCGACCTCCTCAAAGAAGCCAACGAGATTACGCTCCGGGAGCAGCAGGACTGGCGGATCATGTTCCTCTTCCGCGATCTCGAGACGCCGTAGACGAACTTTTCCGGCAGGGGATCGCCCTTCCACTATTGCCGGGTTCCAGAGCGCACAATGTTCTGATCGCCGCCCGGAGGCACTCTCTCGTATACCGATGCCTATATGCCGCGGTATGGAACTCTATCCCTCGTCTCTATCGTCTCGTCAGCCATACCGCGCTCCGGCAGAAGAATGTCGTTGCCGCCTCTGTCGGGCACATTGCAGAGAGCATACGGAAGCTCGGTGAAGCTCCGAGAACGTAATCAACGACCTCGTGAGTAGAGAGGTGTCGATACGGCAAGCAGTGCCCTGGGAAAGTATCAATTACTTCTCCTGAGTATATCGCACCGGAAGGTGCCCTGCATGAGTGCGGAGATCGTTGAGGTTTCTGATCAGACCTGGGAGAAGACCGTCGAAAAAGGAGAAAAACCTGCTATTGTCATGTTTTACAGTCCTGCGTGCCCGTACTGTCGGACGATGGAGCCTTACTTCAAAAATTTCGCCGATAGGTACGGTGATGTCCTCCTCTTCGCCCGGTTAAATATTACGTCGAGTTTGTGGACCGCCGAGCGGTACGGTGTTCGAGGGACACCGACATTCAAGTTCTTCTGCATGGGGCGCCCCATCGAGGAACTGGTGGGAGCAGTCTATCCTGCGATGCTGGAAAAAAGGATCGAGGATCTCCTCGCACATGGTGAGGCGTGCGTCCGGAGCTCCACCGCCATCGATTACGAGATCACCGGATACGGATAGTCCCGGGACAGATTCTCCCGTATCGATAGTCTGCCGATGCCTTTTTTTGAAGGGGACGATATCGGGGGCATCTCCGGCAAAAACATTATGATATTTCAGTCTATGATAGACTCCCCGGCAGCATGAAGAAGATCCTGATTCACGTAAGGGGAGAGGACTATGAGGGCGTAAAGGCGGCTCTTGATGAGCTCTACTACGTCACCGACCATGTGGGGGACATCTACGAGATTATCCTCTTTACGCCGGATGCAGAGGTCAATTCCCTCATCGACAAGATTCGGGAGGCTATCGATCTCCGGTACAACGAGAATATGATCGAGGTCACATCGCCGGAGTTTGTTATCTCGACCTACCTCCAGCGCGCCGAGAAGAAAGCCGAGGAGAAAGATGAAACCACCCCTGCTGAAAAACTCTTACGCTCCGTGGAACAGTATACCGAACTTGATCTCACCAAAATCGCTCTGACGTCCATCGCCGGGCTCGTTGCTCTCTCCGGATTATTCCTGAACAACCCGGTCATCATCATCGGTGCCATGCTCCTCTCGCCGATCATCGGGCCGATATACAGTTTTGCCATCAACATTGCTCTTGGGAGGCTGGAAGATGCCCTCCGCAGCGTGGGCGTCCTTCTGGCGCTCCTCGGATCCGTACTCCTGCTCTCGGTGATCGCCACATTTGTCATTAACCTCTTCATCCCGCTCCCGATCACGGATGAGATCGTCGCGCGTATCATCATGAATCCCATCTATATTATTATGGGAATACTGCTCGGGTTTGCCGCGGTACTCGCATTTACCCGGGAAACACCTGAGACTATTGCGGGTGTAGCAATCGCCGCCGCCCTGCTCCCGCCGGTCGTGGTGACCGGTATCGTCCTCGTGCTCCAGCCGATCAGCGCCATCTCGTCCGGCATCCTCGTGCTCGATCAGATCATCGGGCTCATGGCCGGGGGGCTCCTTGCCGTTCTGGTGCTGCAGATCGGGCCGCGGGAGTCCCGGGAGCAGATCGCTGCCGAGAAGTATATCATCCGGTCGGCCGTAATCTTCGCTCTTCTCCTCGGCCTGCTCGTGGTCATATCTCTGCTGCTTGGGCCTGACGGAGGGTTCCTGTAAAATAATTCGGTGTTCCTGCCGGTGATGCTATTTGATCTCGAGGCGCTCCCCGGTTATCATATAGTGGATCTTCTCCGCCATATCGCACCCGTGATCGCCGCACCGCTCCAGATACCGCGCGATCATGACATAGTCGATACACCGCGTGATGTTCCGGGGGTCTTCCATCATATAGGTGACGCTCTCGCGGAAGATGGAGTAGCGCATGGAATCGATGGTATCGTCACGGGCCGTGAAGTTCTTCAGCGGTGTGATATCCTCGTACCGGTAGGCCTTGAGGGCGTCGTCGACCATCGCGAAGACGAGTTCCGCCATATGGGGAAGGTTCATCATATTGGCGATGTGCGGTGCGTCGCCAAACCCTTCCACCATGTTGGCGATGTCTTTACCGTACCTGCCGATCCGGAAGAGCGAGTAGTTCATGCTGATTGCGCACGTAATTGCGCGGAGATCCTGCGCCATAGGCTGGTAGAGGGCAATGAGCCGGAGTGCCTGCTCCTCGATCTGGTGATTCCTGTCTGAGAGTTCCGTCTTCTTTGCGTGCACCCGCTCCGCAAGATCGATATCCTGGGTCTTTAAGGCGAGCATGGAGTTGTGGAGCATATCGGTCGAGAAGGTCCCCATGTCCAGGACGGAGACCTTTAACCCTTTGAGTTCATCGCGAAATTTGCCGACCATTTTTTCACCTATCCGAAGCGTCCCGTGATGTAATTGTTTGTCAACTCTTCCTCAGGCGACTCGAAGATCTGCGTCGTCTCGTCAAACTCGATCAACTTTCCGAGGTACATAAAGCCGGTGTAATCGCTGACGCGGGCTGCCTGCTGCATGTTGTGCGTCACGATGATAACGGTGTAGTTCTGCTTCAGCTCGTTGATGAGATCTTCGATCTTTGCGGTCGCAATTGGGTCGAGTGCGGAGCAGGGTTCGTCCATGAGGATGATCTCCGGCTCGACGGCGAGCGTCCTTGCGATGCAGAGGCGCTGCTGCTGCCCGCCCGAGAGTCCCATGGCGGAGTTGTGGAGGCGGTCTTTCACCTCTTCCCAGAGTGCGGCTTTTCGCAGGCTCTTCTCCACGATCTCGTCGAGTTTTCTGCGATCTTTCGTCCCGTGTATCCTCGGGCCGTAGGCGACATTATCATAGATCGAAGAAGGGAAATGGGTTTGGTTTCTGGAAGACCATGCCGACTTTCTTTCGTAGCTCGACGACATCGGTCTCCGGTCCGGTGATCGACGTTCCATCAAAGATGAGGTCCCCCTTGATCGTGACGATATCCACAAGGTCGTTCATCCGGTTGAAGCACCGCAGAAGCGTTGATTTGCCGCATCCGGAAGGTCCTATCAGGGCAGTGACCCGGTTCCTCGGGATGCTGATCGTAATATCGATGAGCGCGTGGCTCTCACCGTAGTAGAGGTTTAATCCGTTTGCTGTGAGGATGTTGCCGTTTTTCTGCATGGATTCACCACTTGATGGTCTTCTGGTAGTGGTTTCGAAGGACTATCGCAACGAGGTAGATGCTCATCACCAGTATCAGGAGTACAAGCGCCGTACCATACTGATTCCGGCCTGCCCCGGGGACGTTGGTTGCGAGGATAAATAGGTGGTAGGGGAGTGCCATCACCGGTTCGGAGAGGGAGGTCGGGAGGAAGCGCTTTGAGAAGACGACCGCTGTGAAGAGGATCGGCGCCGTCTCTCCCGCTGCCCGCCCTACACTGAGAATGGTCCCGGTCAGGATTCCCGGCACTGCCGGTGGAAGCACGACTCTCCAGATCGTCTGCCATTTGGTTGCTCCGAGGGCAAGACTGCCTTCGCGAAGGGAATCCGGGATGCTCTTGAGCGTCTCCTCCGTCGTCCGGATGATCGTCGGCAGGACCATCAGGCCGAGCGTGATCATACCGGCGAGAAGGGAGACGCCGAAGTTGAGGTAGAGTACCAGGAACGCAAATCCGAAGAGGCCGAAGACAATGGAAGGCGTACCGTTCAGAAGGTCGGCGCCGGAGCGGATGATCTCGGTCATGCGCCCCTCCCTGGTATACTCATTAGGTAGATTGCGGCGCCGACGCCGATGGGGAGTGCGAACAGGATTGCTCCGGCGACGAGGTAGAGGGTGCCGACGATGGCCGGGCCGATACCGCCCTCCCGTCCGAGGTTGCGGGGAGGTTCGGTCAGGAACTCCCAGCTCAGCGCCGGGAGGCCGTTGACGACGATATCGAAGAGAATGACGGCGAGGAAGACAAGAACCATGGCGATAGAGGTGTACACCAGTCCGAACGCCACTTTCTGCCCGACCTTTGGGGAGATTCTGTTCTTAATAAAGGCCAGAGCAAGCACGGTGGCGATGATGATGCCGGTGGTGACGGCGCCGACAGCAAGGAGCAGCAGGGCTGCGAGCACGATCCCGAGTCCCGCGAAGAAGTACGGCTTTACGGTCTCTGCAGTCTCGTGTGAGAGCCACTGCCGCCGCTTCCCGGTTGCTGTGTGTCGTTCCCTGACTTTCTTTAAGATGACTCGTGCGCCGAGGTTAACGATGAGTGCGATAGCGAGGAGCACGACGGCGACACCGAAGAGGGCGTGATAGTGCGTGCTCCCTATGGCGACCTCTCCCATCTCGATACCCAGGGTTCCGGTGAGCGTCCTGACCGGCGAGAGAACATTCCAGACCGGATCGGGAATGATGGCAGCGTTTCCGGTCACCATGATGATCGCCATCGTCTCACCGATCGCCCTGCCCACTCCGAGGATGATTGCGGCAGTAATTCCCGAGAGCGCTGCCGGGAGAACGACCCGCTGTATTGTCTGCCAGTGCGTTGCCCCCATAGCAAGCGAGCCTTCTTTGAACCCGCGCGGGACGGCGGTGATGGCGTCTTCCGAGACGCTGACGATCGTGGGAAGAGCCATAATGCCGAGGAGAATGGAGCCTGCAAGCCAGCTCTCGCCGGAGGGAACGTCAAAAGAAAGCCGCAGCCAGTTGGTCAGGACGATCAGACCGAAGAAACCGTATACGACCGAGGGAACCCCGGCGAGCAGTTCGACTGCGGGCTTGGCAACTGCTCTTATCCGGGGTGAGGCCAGTTCGGCGATGAAGATCGCGCTGCCGATCCCGAGTGGAATGGCGATAGCCATGGCGCCGATCGTCACGAGCAGCGTCCCGACGATGAGCGGGTAGATCCCGTAGACGGGGAGAGCTCCGCTCGGGTTCCAGGTCTCCCCGGTAAGAAAGTCAACGACGCCAACCGTTTCGAAGATGGGGTAGGCATCGATGACGAGGAAGAAGAGTATGGTAAATATGGCAAGAACCGCAAATATTGCTGTAATAAACCAGAACTTCCTGATGCCGTTTTCCCGATACCTCCGTAGGGTGTTGCCGGGAAAAAATATATCCGGCAGCGAGGATGCCTTCTCTGCTATCGATGGTGGTTCAGGGGGGTAGCCTCCGGTGCGTGCCTCTCCGCCCCCGCTCGGCGCTGCGGCCTGATCCTTCGGCAGGGGATCGATCATCGTCTCTCCGGTGCTTGCTCACGGCACGCGTCTTCCCTGATCCGGAATCCGGCCGTTCGGGTGGACGACAAGGGTCTTCTGAATCGGTCGCGGATCAGTTCTGCGGCAGAGTGCATGGAAGGTTTTTCACCTCTCAATGCTAGGATAAGGCCGGGTAAATTAATTCCCGAAAGGAAATATATGCGTATATGTAAGTCCCATATCCGCTATTGCCATATATATCTATACGGAATGTATATATTCTCCTACTCCTCACGGTACTGTGCCCATGGAGATCAGGAAAGTGCAGATAACCGGAGGGTCGTCGTACATCGTCTCTCTGCCGAAAGAGTGGATAAAAGCTACAAAAATTCAGAAGAACGATCCCGTTGGTCTGATCGTCCAGCCTGACGGCTCTCTGCTTGTCACCCCCAAGATCAGCGGTGAAGCGGTGCAGCGCGTGAAAGAGTTTGAGGTGAGCGGGAGCACCGACAGGACGTACCTGCTCCGCTATCTCGTCGGGGCCTATATCGCCGGGTATACAACGATCAAGATCAGATCGAAAGGGCGTCTTCCATCGTTCGTCCGGAAGCTCGTCCGGGACTTTACGCAGATGGCGGTCGGCCAGGAGGTGGTCAATGAGACCGACGATTCGATAACGCTCAAAGATCTCCTCAACCCCGTGGAGATGCCGTTCAGCAACACCCTCCGGCGGATGTCGGTCATCGTAAAGGCCATGCAGGAAGACGCGATCACGGCACTCACAACCCGGGATGCGGCTCTGGCAGAGGACGTGGTTGCCCGAGATACCGAGGTCGACAGGCTGCACTGGCTGATAGCGCGCCAGAACCATCTCATCCTCCTCGATATGACACTGTCGCGGAAGATGAACGTCCCTATCGGCACGGCGATGTATTACTTCCTGATCAGCAGGATCATCGAACGGATGGGAGATCATGCGACCCGGGTTGCCAGGAATGCCCTCGTCCTGAAAGATCGGGAGATTGACGGCGAAACCCTCTCCCTGATCGGGGCTGCAAGCGCACTTGCGCTCGAGATCTTCCAGAAGAGCATGGAGGCATTCTACTGCAGCGACATCGTCAAAGCAAACGAGATCCTGAAGATGGTTCCCGATCTCGAGGAGCAGACCCGGCAGATCAGCGGACGGTCGCTCCAGTACGACGCGGCCATGGCGATTCCGCTCGGTTCGGTCTCGGATAGTGTTAGAAGGATCGGAGAATACTCCGGCGATATCTGTGAAAATATCATCAATCACCTGATCGGAAACGGAACTCTGATCTTCCGCATCGTCCCTCTCTCTTTTTACTCCGCCAGATCAACTTGATATCGGATATTTGCGGCATCCGTTTCTCCGGCTGCCGGTGATGCAGCGCATGGGCTCACTCGTCCCTCTCGTTATCCTCTCTGGTGTATTCCTCCTGATCGCCGTCCGGAAGGTGGGCGGCATTCACATCCGGATCTGGCAGATTATGGTCGGTGGAGCTCTTGCTGTACTCATCTCCGGTCAGATCTCCCCGGGGGATGCGCTGGCTGCGATCAACATCGACATCATGCTCTTTCTCTTCGGCATGTTCGTCATCGGGGAAGCACTCTCGCGGAGTGGTTACCTCTTCCACCTCGCTCACAGCATCTTCCGGCGGGCACGAGACCCCCCGGCGCCTTGTATTCCTGGTGATCGTTGCTTCGGGTATCTCTCTCCGCGCTGCTGATGAACGACACCCTGGCGATCATTGCAACGCCGCTCATGCTCTACTACAGCGCCCGGTTCGGCATCTCCGAAAAGGTACTGCTGCTTGCACTGGCGTTCGGGATCACGACGGGGAGCGTTGCAAGTCCGATCGGGAACCCGCAGAATCTCCTGATTGCGCTTGGCGGCGGAGTTGCAAACCCGTTCGTCACCTTCTTCGTCTTCCTTGCTGTCCCGACCGCGCTCTGCCTGCTGCTGGCATATCTTCTTCTCATCATCCGCTTCAGGGGCGAGATTCGGGATATGCCGCTCGTCTTCGTTCGTGAAGAGATCTCGGATGCGCGTCTTGCCTTAATCTCGCGTATCTCGCTCATCCTGCTTGGTGTAATGATCGGCGTCAAGATAATCACCGTGCTGCTCGGCATCGGGCCTAACCTTCCGCTGACATACATCGCGCTCATAGCTGCGCTTCCCGTGCTCGTCGGGAGCGAGAAAAGGGCCGAGGTGGTGAAGTCGATCGACTGGGCAACGCTGGTATTCTTCGCCGCCCTCTTCATCCTGATGGGGAGTGTCTGGCAGTCGGGAATCTTTGAGCCCCTTATCACGGAGACCGCGGCCGATATCACCGCTGTTCCGATTATCCTTGCAACCGGCGTGCTCGTCTCCCAGCTCGTCTCGAACGTTCCGTTTGTCGCTCTCTACCTCCCCATTCTCGTCCAATCCGGTTCTTCCGCCACGCAGATGATGGCGCTTGCAGCCGGGAGCACGATTGCGGGCAACATGCTGATCCTGGGAGCGGCAAGCAACGTTATCATCATTCAGAACGCGGAAAAACAAGGTGCAACGTTGACATTCCGGGAGTTCGCGGAAGTCGGTCTGCCGCTGACGGTGTTGCAGGCGGCGGTATACTGGGTCTTCCTCGCGGCTATTCCCTGGTAGCGGGGAATGGCGAATGGGATTCCATTCCGCCTGTGGCCGCCCCGGGGTCGAGGAATATCGAACCGAACCGGATAGACACTGCCCTGGTCAGATCGGCGGCAGGAGAGACGAAACGCACTCTCCTCCTCCCCGTATCGATGGTTTTCAGGATGCCCAGGGTGAGAACGAAGTTCTCTGCATCGCATACTGCGATCAGGCGGTGGCGCACCTGGCGTGCATCGGAGAGGTCGGGGATCCTTCCCTGCAGACCGAGTCCGGCATACGCAATCTCGCGCGGCTCTGATCGCCAGAAATACTCTTTGAACTTCTGTTCGCGGAATTTCCGCCGTTCCGTAGCCGACCGCCTCACGACGGCAGGTGAGATCGCGAGGCGATGGATTGTCATCCCCGGATGATGGCTGAAGGTTGCGAGGAGCCGGTCGAGCTCCCACCCGTTTCCGAGGGCGACAATGCCGGACGGCTGCAGAAGGTCGATTATCTGGAACTGGAACTCAAACGCCGCATCACCGTGGATATATCCCGGTGAGTCGATGATGACGGTGGATGCATCCGCAGCAATCGCCGCCTCGAGCAGGCGTTTCGATCCGGTCAGTGTCTGCAGCAGGTGACCGCGCGGCGACGTGGAACCGACGAAGCGAAGCCTGGTGACGTCCTGCTCCTCGCTACGGGGATCGTGAATCCGGAGTCCGACGGTCGTCGGAGGCCCTATTACCGACTGCCCCGTATCGCAGTCGAGATATCCGGTGATACGGTCTGCCTTCGCCTCGTCGACGAGGTGGCGGCAGAGCGTGCTCTTTCCGCTATCGGTTCCCCCCATGACGTAGACCGACTTCGGCTCTCTCCCCGCTTTGAGCGTACGGGCGATTGTATCCCAGGTCTCCTCTCGCCGAATCTGACATTCGTTCATCTGTTCTTCCCATTCCCCTCCGGTGCGTGGTGCTCCGGCAGACTCCTTCCCCGGAAGCTCCGAGATGCCTGAAAGATACCTCTTGTGGAACAGTATTAATATCTGCTCTTCCCGAACCCGCCTCTCCGTATTCGTCCTCCTGCATCCGCGGCATACCCGATCCGATCCCGGGGCAGAGACTTTATAGGATGGCCGTTCCACTGCACGGGCATATGTCTATACAATCCGGCACTACCGAACCGATCTTCGCGGTTGAAGGACGGCAGTTCCCGCCGCTGACGGCAACGACACTTGATGGAAAGACTGTGTCGTTTCCGGACGACCTTCGGGGGAACCTCTCGCTCATCGTCATTGCCTTTCCCCGGTGGGTGCAGCCGGTGCAGGAGACCTGGACCGGGCCGTTTGAGCATGCTTTCTCCGGAAATCCGCGTGTGAAGACCTATCTGATCACGGTTGTCGCCGGGAGGCTGGGAGAACCGCTCGTCTCACGGGTCGATGAGGCTCTGCGGGGTGCCCTGCCCCCGGAAAAGCACGATCGAGTCCTCACCTACGCCGGGAACCTTGACGAATATTCCCGGGAGCTCAGCCTAGGCGACATCTCGCTTGTCTACCTCTACCTCGTGGACGGGGAGGGCACCATCAGGTGGGCCGAGAAGGGGACGACAGACTCCTGAAGGCGTTGATTCTCTCCTGAATGCCGCAAGAACGATGCTCGAGGAGTTTCGGTAGATTGAGGTGATCAGGGCTTCCCGTCCCCGGGCAGCACTGCGGAGAGGATGGCGAGTGCCGGTCCTGCGATCACGCCTGCCCAGGTGAAAAGCCCGACGATGCCCAGCACTACCATGGCGGCACGATCGGCGATGCCGCTTCTCCGCCGGAGCCCGACCACCAGCATGACGGTGCCGAGCACGATCGGGATGAGGGCGACGATCAGCGTCACCAGTATCGCAGCCGTCAGGGGAAGGCCCATGAGGGCGACGATCAGCTGAACGATCGTCATGGCACCGCTGCCGATATAGAGCAGGCCGGCGAGCACTGCTGCCCATCCGAATGCGGATAGGGTTTTTCTCTGCCGCCGCGCCGATCAGAACAAGCCCGGCGGCGACCACACCGATCAGCGGTGCCAGGATAACGGCGAGCGACTGCCCTTCCCAGAGATGGATGCCGATGACGTCTACGGGTATCGTCAGCCACTCGGTGAGCGTGTAGCTCTCCCGGGTGCCGACGGCGAGGGCATACGGTCCTGCGCCCTCATCGGCATAGACCGCAACGTAATAGTCACCCGTCTCCGGCGCCGGGATGGTGATCTCGGCAGTTTCGTAGGCTTTTGAGGGGGTGAACGGCTCGAAGAACGGTCGCTCCGGTCTTGCTCCGGGAATGACCGCTGCACCGTCGGTATCGGGTATGTGAATGAACGGCGACGGGGTTCCGGTGGATCCGATCCCCGGCCCCATCACGACCATCCCGGGTGCAAACGCTCCTGTCTCAGGTGTCTGGACGGATAGCCGGATCTGCTCTCCCGCCTCCATCCGGAACCGGTAGTAATCGACGGTATCGTTTCCGGATAGTTCTGCATAGATCACCCAAGACCGGGTCGGATCATCGATGACGACTGCGGTAGCAGGCCGGTCATGCTCGCCTTCAACCATGACGGGGACATGTGCGGAGGCGACGGAGAGCAGGATACAACAAAAGACGACTATATACAGGGAAGTGCTCCGTGCCGACATAGCAGAACCACGCCGGTAGGATACTATATAGGCATATCGGTGAAGGTTGCGTGTGCCCGATCCGTATCGCAAAAAGAAGGTATTACAGGTTTTTCAGGGCGACGATATCCGTGACGCCCGTCAGCTTCCATATGTTCGAACGCTCTTCGGATGCGATCGACTCGATCGGCTCCTCCGGTTTGTGACCGAGTGCTGCGAGGATATTCTGGGAGAGATTCTTCTCCTTGATCATCTCGATGAACTTTTGCCTGATGATCTTCTTCTCGATAGCATCTTCCAGCTGGACAAGGTATCCCTGCATGGTCACGAAGGTATATGAGGAGAGGTCTTTGGTGTAGCGCTCGACTTCCACCGAGACGTAGGGGTGCTGCCGGAAGAGATCGTTCTTTCTTCCATATTTGGTTGCCAGGAAGTAGAGGAATTTCCCGTCGAAGACATAGAGAAACGGAGCGATATAGGGATACTTGTTCCCCTGAAAGGCGATCCTGGAGACATAGCCCTCTTCGATGAGGTTGTCGTATTCTGCTTTATCCATTCGTGGAATTTTCACGATTTCCATTCACATTCCTCACACTGTCGATTATCCAAAACCGTATTTAAAGGTTTCTTTATTGCGTATTATTCCCGTTTTTCGGGCTTTTCTTCCCCTCATATGCCCCGGAACCACCTGGAAAGCGAAACCCCCTTAGTTCTTTCGTGCGACACTGCCGGGTGGCATCGGGAATCATCTCCGGGCGGAAAGCCACGCCATGGGAGTGCGCTGCCCTGTCTCCGGCAGGCACCAGCGAGAGAGTCCCGATAGCGGATACCAGTGCGGATTACGTGCCCCGCGGGCATATGTGTCCGCCTTCACCGTCCCTCTCGCTATCCGGAATTTTTAACCGGCCGGTTTCCGGAATAAATGCTCATTATTTTCTGATTTGCCTTTATACTAAATGTATTTCATCCGATTATATTGTATTACTTTTATATATTTACGCATAAAATAATCTGGTATGCGCGTTCGTCTTTCATCGGCGCTGTTTGTCATTGGAATCGTCGGACTTTTGGGGTTCCTGTTTCCTGTATCGGCTCTGGACATACCCCTCGATGCAACCACCGTCCCGACCGGACAGACGGGGCCGTTCGATTTTGCCATGCTTCAGGGTCAGGGTTCGTTCCCTGCCGCCGGTGCGCTGTCGTCGTACCTGACCCCGAACCATACGGCGGCAACCTCTGTCGAGGCCGGGACAGACGGCAGTGCGCTGGAGAATATCTCCGCACAGGTCACCTCTGCTCCGGCTGAGGATGCTGCCACTTTCGATGATGGCGTGCCCGCAATCAACCGGGATCTTGATGCCGTCGATGCACCGTCCGGGGGGGAGATCTCGTATAAGGATGAATACGCCGATGAGATGCTGCTCGGCCTCATTGCCGAGTCCGGAGTGCCCCTGATGGTCTCTGCTGTGCAGTGCATGTACGCGGAGCACGGCAATGATACTGCTTCTATGCAGAATGGTGCTGCTACGATGTACAACCTCGGTATCGATGCTCGTGATAAAGCGGCATCGCTCACCGTATCCGCTGAGTTAGAACCTGTGCATGCAGATTTCATGCATGCACTGGAGAACTTTATCAGTGCAGGCTCTGTCCTGAAGGAGGCCGGTACTCAGAATGCCTCTGCAACCGATGCGGCATTCGTGCAGATCACGGAAGGATGCAGTTATCTTCAGACGGCACTGCAGGGACCCGGACAGGGAGCGATGGTTGCGGCGGCAGCCTTCGGCTCGCATCTGCAGGCCGCCGGCATGCCGTCTCCGGAAGATCAGATCGCGTCCCGGGACGACCTCGCTCTCCTCGAGCGGTTCTGCTACGATGATCCTGAGGGCGAGAACACGCTCTCGTTCGTGGTCGAATCCACCGGGAGAGTTCACTCGTATACCTACACCCGCGATGAGCAGAAAGTGACCGTCCCGGCAGAGTTTGGGCGCCAGTTCCTCCTCGTTGTTGTGAAAGCGACCAACGTCGGGCATAAGGGAGACGGAGACCTGTACGAAGCGGATACCCCGGATCTTGCAGCCGTAACGCTTCACCACCGCGCCGATGTATACTCCCCGGCCGCTCTGCCGCCTGCGACCTCTCTCGGTGAGTCGTATGCCGGTGCTCGCCTGGAGCGATACGAATCGAAGAAGAGCTTCCTTCTCTTCGATGTGCCTGCCACCCTGAATGTCTCCGAGGCGCGCCTGCAGGTAGACTTCGGATCACCCGGAGTCACTGGTTGGAGCCTCAGAGAAGTTCAGCCCTGAACCTCTTTTTCAGGTCTCCTCTTTTTCTGGTTACCGGTGTGAGGCCGATAACCCTGATCTGCAAGGCTTTATGTAACAGAACGAAACACTATACCCATTCATGGAGCGTTGGGACTCTGCCGCAATGGTTATCGCCCTGATTATCTTTGCAGGGATTCTGGTCTTCTCCCTCGCCGCTTCGGAGCCGGACGGTATGCTCAACGCGTCCGTGCCGCACCCGGCCGCAGAGGGATGGCGCTTCCAGGCTGATACCGCCCCCCTCTTCGCCGATACGTACGCCCGGCTGGCTGAGGAAAGTGCGTTCTCCGGAGAACCTCTGCCGGCGGTGCTGCCGACCGTTGAACCCGTTGAAAGCGAAACCGCGAATATAGCCCCTGTCGATCCGGGCAATGTCACCGTGGAGATGCCCGAATATGACGATGATATTCTGGTAGATCTTATCGCCAACACCAGTATTCCTCTTAGCATGCTCTCGGTGCAGAATGTGTACCACTGTACTACTGGGACGAGGCTGCCGTGAGTGCTGGCGGGAGCGAGCTCTCCGATATGGCCACGGATGTCCTTGCGGAGGTGAAGCCGCTCGAGATCTCACCTGAGCGGGAAGGCACCCGGTCTGCGTTTGTTGCTGCTCTTGAGTCGTATGCGTCAGCCGGTAGAGTCCTAAAGGAGGCAGCGCTCCTGACCACGACCGAAGTGGATTCTGCCTTTGAAAATATTACTGCAGGTACGGATCACCTCCGAGAAGCGATCGACGGCATTTCTGACCGGGCACTCGATATTCCGCTGGAGGTTTCCGGTATAGGAGAACTGACTCCCCGTTCATCGTCGCTCCCTGTGTTCCAGACCGCTCTGCCGCTCCGGCAGCGGTATACCTTCGATGACCGAACCGGTGCGAATACGATCTCCCTGATCCTCGAGTCGGTGCGGCGGACAGGATCCTATCAGCTTCTCGGGGGCGGCGGCGATACCGTTACCGCAGAGCCGGGGCGGATGTTCCTGCTGGTCGCCGTGCAGGTCACCAACATCGGGCACAAAGGGGAGAGCAGGACATACACCATAAAGACACCGACTCCCGGTTCGTTCACCCTCCACTACTACAATGCCGCGTATTCGCCGCTCACGGTCACCACCTCCACCTCCTATGGCGCTCCGTATGGAGTAGCCACACTGAACCGGTATGAGACGAAAGAGGGGTATCTGATCTACGACGTGCCCGCATCGTTCAACGTCTCCGGTGCCTACGTTTCGGTGAACCTCGGAGATCAGGGCTCTCCTGTGTGGGCACTCGGCAAGACCATGCAGTAACCGCTTCTGCAGATCGACCGGGAGAGCTGCGGTGCGTTCACAGGTGGCGGGTTCGCATGCTCTCCTTAATGAGTGTTTTGCCGATACGGATCTTTCTGTCGGAAACCGGAATCATTATATGTTATCTCCTGGTATTCTGCGGTATGCGGTTGCGATACTCTCTCCTAGCAACGCTGGTGCTCGCCGGTCTACTCGGGGCGTTCATCTTTACCATGGTTGTGCCCGGAGAGGCTTACGCAGAGGTTCGGAACGCTTCGGCAGGAACCGTCTATGCCGATCTCATTCCGCTCCCACTGAATCCGTTCGCCGTCGCAGCCTCCTCTCCCGCCGCTCCGGTTGAGAATGCTTCCGATATATCGAGTGAGAACGGCAGCCTCGTTCCGGCCTCAGGCGACGACGAGCTCGCCCTGCTGATGGCGGATTCAAGTCTTCCCCTCCTGATGCTCTCTGTTCAGAACATTCACGCCGCATACTACCGGGATGAAGGAGCGCTTTTTGAACTTGCTCCGGCGCTATACGATCTCGCTTTCTCGACACTCCAGGATGCCGAGGCCTGCACGGTCTCGCCCGAAAACGAATCGATCAAGGCGGATTTTATTGCAGCACTTGAAGAATACGCAGCAGCCGGCAGAATGCTCGCCGATAGCGGGCTCCGAGACCCTGCAGAGGTCGAGACAGCACTCGACCGCATCGCTGTGGGGACGGATCGCCTGCATCTGGTAATGGCATCGTTCAACGATACAGCAGATGTCGCTCCGGATGAGTTTTTGCTGCAGGCAGAGCCGTCTCCGATGCCGACTCCCGCATTCCCCGGTGCTCTCGGCCTTGGCGAACGTTATTGCTATGACGACTCGAGCGGTGATAATATGCTCTCGCTTATCGTCGAATCAACGAGACGGGCACATGCGTTTACGGTGGAAGACTCCTCGCGGAAACGCATCGAGGCCGAACCCGGTCGGGAGTATCTCCTCGTTGCGCTCAAGTATACGCACCTTGGGTACAAAGGAGACGGGAAGAACTATCTTGTCAGGCTTCCCGCGGCACGGTCGTTCACGCTTGTTTATCAGGAGTCGACCTACCAGGCGATCGATGTCCCTGCGATGACGTCGCAGGGTCAGTCATATCTGGGCGGACAGCTTGATCGATATGAGGCACTGGAGGGCTTCCTCTTCTTCGAGATCCCCGAGGCGATGAACATCTCGGAGGCCTACCTAAAAGCCGATCTCGGTGTGGGCAAACCTATCTGGCGGCTTATGAATCTACGGTGATCTGCAGGCGATATAGCCCGGTTTATTTCACTTTTTTCCGTCCGGGTGGCCGTTTCCCTGGGCAGGTATCCTTCAGGCCTTCTAGGGGCAAAGCGTGTCTTGAGGCTCTGCACCGGGCAACACACGTACGGCCTTGCACCTTGGCCTCTCCCTTCCAACGGGAGAAGCCTCCGGACGATGGCTGCAAGGGCTCACCGCGGCTCTTTGCCCCACATATTCTTCAACTGCAGGCGCTGGTCGGGATGTTCCGTGGGGCGAGGGTCCTGGAAGAGTCGTGTCTGCAGCGTCGGCTCTGCCCTCTTTCGTCCGAATTCACATCGCGATTGCTGGCAAGGTCATCAAAATATTCTTTAGCAGGGGGGAGATCCTCCCCCTCCCCTATGTGATAGCCCAACGTCCAGGCCGTGCTCGCGATGTGGATAGTGCGGCTCTTTTCCGCTGATGCAGTGACCGTGAGAGTGCTTCGATCCGAATCAATTTTTTCACTCCCGGATACTTTTGGGATCTGCTCAGTTGTATACGCCGGAAGTATCTGATAACGACGGTTTCGTTCCCGTCGGGTCCCGTGGTATCCCAAACCGACCCGGGCAGGCCGGTTGCCTGCCCCGGCATGAAAAGAAGGAATGGTTCAGGCCGAAACAGAATCAGACGTTTCGAGGTTCGCGGCCGGCGTGTACGTCCAGCCGTCTTTTTCTACCGCATCGACTGTGAAGGTGAAGACGCCGCTGTTTCGCACCGTGTTCGATGTAAAAGTTACCGAACCGGCGCTGTCTGTCGTTCTGACCCCGGCACCCCTTCCAAGACCGCCCCAGTGTCCGGTGACTTCAGCTCCCGGAACCGGGTTGTTGCCGTCATCGACAATCGTGACGGTCGCGACGCCGTAGGTGCGGTGCGAAGCCTCCTCTACAAGCATATCGATAGCCTGGACGTGCATCCCGGCCGCTTCGTTCACCCCGATAACGGTGACGATCTGTGTCTCCGTGGATGATGCTTCTGCGTTATCGGTGACGGCGAGTGTAACGGCATAGGTGCCTGCCGAGTCATAGATGTGGGTTACCACCGTCCCGGTTCCGCTCGTGCCGTCACCGAAGTCCCAATCATACAGCACGATCGTGCCGTCCGGATCGGACGATGCCGAACCGTCGAAGACTGCCGGACTGTCCATATACACGGTGCTGTCTCCGTTGAGAACTGCAACCGGCGGCTGATTGGCTTCAACAACGATCTGCACCGAATCGGTAGCGGTTGCCCCGTCGGTGTCGGTGATCCGCAGCGTGACCGTGTGTATTCCGACGACAAACGTGTACGTCAGACTCTCTCCGGTTCCGAGGCTATCGTCTCCTTCGAGCCATTCGTAGGCGACGATGGAACCGTCGGGGTCAAAAGAGCCTGATCCGTCGAGGAAAACTGCTTCGAGGCCGTCACCGTCCGCATCGCCTGTCGACCGATCGTCACCGGCGTCGGGAACCGGGAGGTCGTTTGTCAGTGTTGTGAAGGTGTATGGAGCCTCCACGGCAGGGGCGGTGGCGGTGTTTCCATATGCATCGGTCGATGAAACTGTGTAGGAGTACGCGACGCCTTTTTCGAGGTTCGCGAGTTCGAGGCGGTGCGAAACGCCGGTGTCGGTTTCTGATACCTGCTCGTTCAGGGCGGATGGCGAGGTGCCGTACCGGAGCATGCCCGATGCCGGTTCGTCGGTCTGCCAGGTGATCGCCGCACCGCTTCCCGTTACCCCCTCAACCGCAACGCCGGTGATGATCGGCGGGGTCGTATCCGTGATGGGGAGACTCCCCACCGCCTCGGCGGCGTTCACTATTCCATTGCCATACCATGCCGGCTTACCGAGATCTGTCGCGGTGGTGGCGAGCGTCTCCCGAACCTCGGTGTTGCTCAGGTTCGGATGAGCTGCCAGGACGAGTGCCGCAACGCCGGCGACATGCGGACATGCCATTGACGTTCCGCTTATCGAGCGGTAACCGTCCGGATATGTTGAATAGATCCCGACACCCGGTGCAGCGAGCTCCACAGCAGGTCCGGTGCTCGACCAGGATGCTCGTTGATCGTTCTCGCCGATTGCAGAGACTGCAATCACGGAGTCATACCTGGCTGGATAGTCGACTGTATCGCCGTATCCGGAGTACCTGCCGTCATTGCCTGCAGCCCCGACGAGGACGATCCCTGCGTCGTATGCCGCATCACAGGCCGACTGAAGGGCATAGGAGTTGGAGTTGCTGCCAAGGCTCATCGAGATGACCTGTATATCATTGTCGACCGCCCATTCGATACCCGATATGACATCGCTGATGTATCCGCCGCCACTGCTGCTTAACACCTTGACCGCATAGAGATCGGCCTTCGGGGCGACACCGATGATACCGATATCGTTCATCTCGGCTGCAATGATGCCTGCACAGTGTGTTCCGTGGCCGTTGTCATCCATGGGATCGGCATCGTCGTTGGCGAAGTCGTATCCTCCCCGGTAGTTCCCTTCCAGGTCCGGGTGGGTGTAGTCGATGCCCGTATCGAGGACGGCCACACGTACTCCATCTCCGGTGACAGCTTCATGCACCATCGGTGCTCCGACTCTCTCGATGCCCCAGGGGATGGTATCACCCAGTGCATGCACCTGGTAGTCCGGCTCGATATAGGCTATCCTCGGGTCGCGTGCAATCCTCTCAATGGCGTACGCGGGCATATCCGCCGATACTGCCGAGATCCCGTGATGTACATGCGTGACTGTGCCGTGTTGAAGCATTGTCTGATCCATATCGCCCCGAAACCCGATTATGACCTGCTCCGCCCCGGCTACTGTGACAAACGTGCCTGATATCAGTAAAAGAACTATCAGGCACAGGAAATATCCCCGCTTCATGGGTGTGCCGTATGCCGGGGACTACTATTTAATGGTTTCTTTTGGTGGAAGCATATTTTGATTATTATTATTCGTTGACGAATAAAATGGGGTGGTCAAAACAAAGATTATTTTATTTAATTGTTTCTCACAGATTCTCCTACTTGGGAAAGTTATATATACAAATTACGTCTATGCGCGTCTAACATCGTTCAGGCGATGGGTATGAAAACAGGTGAAGAACTCATGACGAATGCAAAATTCGGGCAATCAAACCGGTTGCTTCTCTGGTCGGTGTTTGCACTGGCCATTGCGGCGCTGCTGTTCGTGCCCGTAAGTGCAGTGGATGTGGCGAATACCACGCCTGCTGTTTCGGCCCAAACCACTGTGGTGCCTGCACCCTGTGAGGTCTGGGTCTGTCCGAGCTATGGACCATCGACTCCAGGATATGGATGCGATCACTTCAAGACCATCCAGGAGGCAGTCGACGCCGTGGCAGAATGCGGCATTGTGCATGTCGGCGACGCGACCTACTATGAGTCCGTCGAGATTACCACGCCCGGGATCTCCGTGATCGCCGATGAGGGCACTATCCTCGATGCGACGGGAGAATTGATCGGCATATGCATCCACGATGCGGCGGACGTCACCGTCAGCGGTTTTACAATTATTAATGCCGAAGAGGTCGGGATTCTCGCTGAGTATGCCGACAATGTCCGGATAACCGACAACTGCATAGACCTCGATGTACTGTTTGGCGACGGTATCGCTGTCTACTGCTCTGATAATGCCGTCATCTCCGGCAACAGCATCACGATTGATGCGTGCATGGATGCCTACGGTATCTACGTCGACGACTCCGAGAATCCTCAGGTAACCTGCAACTCCATCTGTATTAACGTCATTGGTTCCGAGGGCATTATCACGACCGATGAGTCGGTCGTCAGCGCCCTTGATACCGGACATACGGCAGGTCACCGGGCCGGGGTAAAGTCTTCTGAGATCTCAGCGGCGAACGAGCAGTCCTGCTATGCATATGCCGCCGGTATCTCCGTCTACGGTACCTCCGCACTGGTTGAAGAGAACGTCGTCAACGTTACCTCAACCTGCGAGGTCTGCGTGTTCGGGAGCTTCGCCGGAACCGTCGGTATCGATGTCGAAGGCGACTTCGCCGAGGTCTCCTGCAACCAGATCACCTCGACCGCAGCGGCCGACTGTGCCTATGCCGACGGCATCTATGCCACCGGCCTGAAGATTATCGTCGATTCCAACACGATCGACTCCTGCACCGAGGCGTACACCGCCGACCCGTACGGTATCGATATCTGGGATGCCGAGAAGGGTCAGGTCGTCGATAACGTCATCAGCATGAATGTCTACGGCGTCGTCGCCACCGGGTATGGTATCATAGTCGAAGATGCCGAGAAGGTTCAGGTCATCGGCAACACCGTCGGTATCGACGCCTGCCTCGAGAGCCTTGATGGTATCGATCTCGTCGACAACGTCGACGCAGAATGTAGTGCAGCCTTCTGGATGGAGGGCATCTACGTCTATGACAGTTACCAGTCCCAGGTTGCCGACAACTGCGTCGATGTGAAGGCCAATGTTGCTGCTTCGTCCCTCGACGGAGCGATCGCTATCGGGAGTTCCGGCCACGCTCAGGCAATGAATGAGATGCACGCCGACGTCGCCGGTGTATCGGTTGCAGAGTGGTCGGGCACCGCCGGTGTCGATATCGATGCCTGTGATGAGGCGGATATTCACGACAACACTATCAGTGTCGACCTCTGCATCGAGGCTCTTGACGAGAGTGAGGCCTTTGCCGTTGCCTATGCCGGCATCTGGGCGGAAGGCCTGAGCCTCTGGAGAGGGTGCGACTCTAACGTTTACGAAAACAGTGTCTCCGTGCTCCTCGACGCCGAGGTTGCCTCGGCTTCCGGAGATGAGACCAGATATGCAAACACTGTCTGTCTTGCAGACACCGAGGCCTTCGGTATCACGCTCTACGATACCTACGACACGACCGTCATCGACAACTGCGTCGATGTCAAAGGCAGCAACGCCATCGCCGGTGTTGCGGTCGCATCATGCTCCGGCATGACTCCTGACTGCCTGATGGCGCGGCTCGCCCGGGAGGGCATGCTCGTTCAGGAGCAGGCCATGCTGGTGAACGAATCCGTAAACTCGATCATCGGTTCCACCGATGCATTCGCCGACCGTGACATCGTCGAACGCCGTCATCGGCATCTTTGCGGATACCGACGGAAACGTCGAGATCAACGATAACTCCGTTGATGTCTGTGTTGACACCGCCGCGGTCGCCGCCTCGCACTCCGAGGTCGGTGTTGAGGATGCATTCTCCGGCCAGACCGGACTTGGTGTCGGGTTCGGTATCATCGGCCCTTCCGGTGACTGTGCGATCATCACCGGGAACGATGTCTCCGTTAGCAGCGCTCTCAAAGCCGTTGCATACGCCGAAGAAGAACTCATCGGTACCAGGGATGCCGTCACGACCGGGTTGAACGGCGTGGCTGCGGTCGGTATCACCGCGCTTGCGCATGTCAACGACGTCTCCGACAACACCGTCTGTATCGATGTCTCCGGCGAATACAAGGCAGCCTCCATTGAGAGCGTGCCCGATGAGTATGCCGGTGCATACGGCCTCCTCGGCTCGGCCGGTATCGGTATCGTGACGCTGAACACCCTTGATCTGGTCGACGAGTTCGTCGATCTGAACACTGTCGCACAGAATGATGTGACCGTTGAAAACTGCATCACCATGAACCTCTACGCCGAGGGTATCGGTGACCCGGTTGCTCTTGCGGGCGGCCTTGGTGCGAGTGTGGGTATCATCGCTCCCGACTCCTTCATCCACGGCAATGACGTGAACGTCACTGCCTGTGTGGACGGAGCAATTGCAGAGACCTACGAAGCATCGGCTCTTGAAGTCGGATCCGCGAGCGGTGCCGCCGGCCTTGCCGTAGGTATTGCTTCGATCGACTCGGTCGTCACCTGCAACAACGTCATCGCAAACGGAGGCGCAAATGCCGTCGCCGTCGCCGAGACCGAAGCGCTCCTCGAGAACGCATTCGGCTACGCGCTCAGTGCCGGTGTCGGTATCGGGATCCTTGACCACGAATCCTCCATCGAGCAGAACACGGTCGAGGGCCACGGATGCGCAGTCGCCGAGGCAGTCGCCGAAGGCTACCGCACCGATGCAGATTCCCTTGCGTTCTCTGCCGGTATCGGTGTCTTCACCTATGGCGGCGACGTGAACTTCAACAACCTCGTCGGCAGCGACGATGCAGGGCTGTTCGTGATCGACGCAATAGTCCTGCCCGGAGAGCTCGAGGCCGATCACTTCGATCCCACCGATGCGACCTACAACTACTATGGCGCCGTCAGCGGCCCCTCCGGCATGGGACCGGGCATCGGTGATGCCGTCTACGGGACCTGCACCTACGAGCCGTGGCTGACACAGCCCTTTGCGGTCGTCATCGGCGAGCACAAGGCTGCCCTCGGCTTCGAGCTCAAGGGTGAGTACGACTACTACGCCCTTAAGAAGGGCTGGAACACGCTCTCCACCCCGATATCGCTCGTTAACAGCAGCTGGGGCTCGATCAGCAACCTCGGCGACGGCCTCGACTACTGTGCTGCAGTCACGTGGGATGCCGAGCAGCAGACCTGGGTGCAGGTTATCGACTCCACCGAGATAAGGCCGCTTGATGCGATCTTCATCAAGATGATCCGCGACGACCGTGTGCCGCTCGCAATCAACCCGGAGATCACAAGCCCGGCCATAAAGTGCCTCCAGCCCGGCTGGAACCTGATCGGGCCTGCATACTGCCTTGACCAGGACTGCCTTGCGTGGGAGACCATGCCGGTCGACAAGACACTCATCTCCGTGGCAGAGACTCCCGACGGGAAGACCGGATACACACTCGTCGTCAGCCCGTCCGTGAACGAAGACTGCTGGGTCTACACTGTCGGCTGCGATGAGGCGCCGACCATGGATGTCGGACGAGGATACTGGGTCTTCATGGAGAACTGCGACACGCTCGCAGGCTTCTCCTCAACACCCCTGAACATCCCGGCAGTGAACCTCTGCTGCTGATAGCACCGCACGTCCGAGAAGGGAATGCAGAAAAGACAGCAAATAGCGGGAACCTAGGTTCCCGCTTTTTCTTTATGTGAGGATAAGACATGAGAAGCGAATACGTAATTCTAATCTGTCTTGCGGTGTCATGTGCTCTGGTCACCACCGTTCTGGCAGAAGATGCATCGCACCCGCCGCTCCCGCAGTTCTTCAACGGCTCGGTCGCCGATAACCTCGGCAACCCTGCACCGGTGGGGACGGAGATTGCGGCTTACATTAACGGTGAAGAGCGCGGCAGCATCGTAATGACCAGAATAGGAGCTTACGGATGGGTCGATCCCGGAGAACCAACGCTCGTCGTCGTCGGCGACAGATCCGGCCAGACGATCACCTTCTACGTAAACGGCATCCTTGCGGAACAGGACACACAGTTCGCATCCGGAGAGGTCACACGCATGAATCTGACTACGAAGGAAGCCATCCCGGTAATTACGCCCACCGTCACCCCCACCCCCGCTCCCACCTCCACGCCCGGCGGTGGCGGTGGTGGTCTATCACCCGCACCGAGCGGTGGAACTGGTGGGGGTATCATCTTCTCCGGCGCATCCTTGGAGACCAGCGGTTCTGACACCCAACCGTCGAACGTGACGGAAACCCCGGAGATCACCCCGACCGAAACAGTAACCATTCAGCCGGAGGAGACTGCAACGACGCCGGTCACGACCGGCATCGAGACCGCCGCCCCGATCGGCGAGGTTCCGATGCTCGCGATCATCGGTGTGGTTGTTCTGGCAGTGGCTGCCGTCGGAGGCATCTTCTTCATGCGCAGACGGTAAACCCGGTTTTCTCTTTTTTCCATCCGGCATCGCCGGATCTACGGGGAGAAGGCGAAAAATGGTGGGTGAACCGGTTCTTTCTCCCTCAAATCCCGGCTGCGGCGCCTGATACGTTTACGTCGAGGACAAACCGGTCTTCGGTGCCGGTGGCGTTCTCCCATGGCCGTTTATACACGGCCGAGAATGTCTCTCTTCCCTCTTCCATCGTTCTGAAGAACCACTCCTGGGTTCCACCCCCCCGACGAGGCCTGTCTCGTTTTCGATAAAGAGATCTCCGACGATCAGAAGCCCTTCAGTCGTTGAGACATTCCATGAGTATCCCGTCGAAGGGTTTTCGCTCAGTCTGACGGTGGCATAGGTGTCGGGCGAGAGCGTTACCGTGCTTCCGTTGTCCGCCCCGGTGAAGACGTTGGTCAGGTTCTTGACGACCTGCATGGTGAACTGGAACCGCTCCTCGGTTCCGGTGGTATTCTTCCCGGGCTCCTGAGGAGTGCGGTGAACTGGTAGGCGCCCGTATCGTTCGGCGTGAGGCGCCACTCCCGGATGCCGCCGCCACCGGGAACCGTTTCGTTCCCGGATCCGGATATGAACTGTTCACCAACGATCTCCATGCCCCGGGTGACCGTTACGTTCCAGAAGTGCGGGGTTGATGGATTGTCCGGGAGCCGGACGGTGACATTGCTCGCGAGCGGAATGATCACCGTCTCGTTGTTATCCTCTTCGGTGACTGTGTAGTCCTGTATCTTCGATTCATTTACAGGCATCAGCACCCGATCGATGGTGTGGATGACACCGTTGTCGGCGTCGATATCCGCAGTGATGATCGTCGCGTTGTTCACCGTCAGGTTCTCTCCGGAAAGTGTCTGTAGCATAGTGCTATTCCCGGTCACGTTCTCCGCCGCCGTCATATTCAGGAGCCGGTCGGAGGTTTAACTCCCCGGAACTATGTGGTACTGCAGGATCGCGGTGAATTCAACGGTGGTCGCGTTGCCGAACGCGGCAAAAGCGGAATCTTCCGGTGTAAAGACGGTATACGGCCAGTCGGCCTGGAGCGCCCCGGTCAGGTTGGTCGCGTCGATCGCCCGGGCGAGTACGGTCAGGTTTCGGTCTGTTTCGATGATACCGGCCACGGTATCCGTCGTCAGGTTTCCCGATGTATTCTCTTCTCCTACGGGAGCTGCCGCTGCCGTGGCGGGTAACGCCAGGAGAAGGAGTAGTGTGCTCAGAAGCATAATCTGTCTCATTAGGTTCCCCCCTTTAAATGAAGCATAGGATGGTCTGAATGTATTTAATAATTTTTATGAAATGCCTGGGACAGTGACCCCGGCTCGCAGCCACTACATGCCGCGTCCCGGCAGGAGTTCTTCGATGATCCGGTACCCTGTCCTACGAGCTGCGGCTGTCCACCGGATGCGCGGTGAAGACTCCCCTCCACGTCGATACGCCCTTATCGGAGGTTCACGATCGTCGCTCTCCGAGTATCCGTCTCCAGCAGTGCGATCGAAGGCTCCCCTAAGAGGTACCCGCAGACTTCACCCGGATTGATGACGAGGGTCTCCTCGCTCATATGCGCCCCTGCCCGGTGGGTGTGCCCGTGAACGACGACGTCGAAGACCTGCCGTTCGATCAGTGCCGACAGGAGTTCGTTCTGATCGCCATGTAGCAGGCCTATGGCGGTCCCGCCCGCCGCGATAGCGGCAAACCTGTCCCGTAGTTCGAGATTGTCCGCCTCGGCGAATCGGGCCAGGAGCAACGCGTGATCTCCGTCATTATTCCCGAGCACGCCGATGAGCGGTGCGTTTAGCCTCCCGAGGCGGGGAATAACGAACGGAGAGACATAGTCTCCGGCATGCAGGACAAGGTCGACATCCTCATCGTTCAGCCTCCCGACTGCCCGGTCGACCATTCCCAGGTTGTCGTGCGTATCGGAGATCAGGCCAATGAGCATACTTCTTCTCACCCAGGTATCCTGATCGCGGTTCTATTCTTATACCTGATGCATACCGGAGACTCCGGATCCGCACGTCGACCCGACGCATCATTTCCGTCACGTATACCCTTCGTCTGCGAGCCTGCATCGGGTCACGCCTCTGTATCAGGCCTGCAGAAGCCTGCACCGGCCTCCCCGGCCTGCGCGGGATGTGCGATCGCCCCTCGCGCTTCAGAGGCGCATCTCCTCCGGAGATTCTCTCTCGTTCTGCCGCACCGGTAAGTCCCTGAGTTCCATGCCACGCTTCTATCAGGGACTCGCGGGCGCGCTCTTATCCAAAGGCCAAACCAGCCGGGAATTTTCGAATGTTCCCGGGATTGCGCCTGCCCTGGATCGTAAACTCCATATCCCCCTATCGGTGATACAAGAGTATGGCAGATCTCCACGGCCCCGGACGCCGATCGTCGAGAGAGCGGAAACGGGCCTGGCGGAGTGTGAAGTGGAGGTAGCGGTATGTGGCTGCTTGTCAGACAATCAAGTGGAAAGACGGAAGAGCGCGAGTATCCGGCTGGAATGTACTTTGAGATCGGCGACGTTCTTGAGGACGGCGCTGTGGTGATGGATGTTCCGTATCCCGACAGTATCGACGACGACTTCGAAGCACTGGATATGTACGACGATTAACCTCGTTCGCGGCAGAACACGGCAGGTATGTTGTTGATGTTGCGGGTTCGAAGGATCGTATCCGCAGGGTTCGATCGCTCCGGATACTTTTTCTCCCGGCAGTTCCGGGAATTGCTGCCGTTCTCCGCATCCGGAGACAGAGCAGCCTTCATCGTCCTGTTCACGTGGCAATCCGGTTATCGGATCCGAAACTCCCGGAGGTTTTTCTCCCGATACCTTCCCCTCCTGGAGGTGCTCCATCTCGTGGGCGAGATCGTACGCCGTCGATCCTGAAAGGGTCATCTCCATTCCTAAGAGCCTCCCCGTGACGATCTCGCGATGGAGAGGATTGACGGTCATTTTGATGATCTGGCCTGCCCGTACCCTCACCCGAAACGGCCGCTTGACCAGCATCCGGGTCTGTTCGTTACCACACTTCTCGAGCCGGTGAACCGCTCCTTCGCTCTCTACGAGATGCGGGTTGACGAAGAGGAAGATCTCTTCACGTGAATACCCGATCCCCGTCTCGTCGTCGTACACAGATGTCTTCTTCACGATTGAGATCGTCCGGATCTCTTCTGCCGCATAACTATAATCCCCTCCGAACCGGAGCGAGAAAAAGAGGGGAAGGAACGCATCCGGTGAAATGCCGAACCGTTCCGGAAGATCCCTCTCTGCCTTCAGAAATGAGAGCTGCTTTTCGATCTCATCGGTATCCATCGGCGTTAATGTACGCCGATGGAGTCCATAAAGGTACCGGGAATGCCGATCTTCCTGAGTGCCAACGTATTTCTCATCGGGGGGTATGGGTATGCCGATGAGCGATGGCACAAGCACATTTTGTCTACCCCAACGTCACCGAGTTCGAACAGCGGGGAGGGCTGGCCGAACGATGGGCACGGGCACGGGATATCGGATGCGATATCGTCGAGGTTCCTGCAGACCTGATTAAGAACAAGACCGAAGTGGAGCGCACCGGGCAGGACATCGGTTCATTTCTTACGCAATCATCAATCGAACTCCTCTATCGGCGGGATCTCCCAATCCCCGGCGATCTGAAGTACCTCGCTCCATACCGACCCGTCAATCCCGAGAACCGATCGTTACGGACGGCGGATCACAGCGCCACTGCGATGGTATGACGCTGCGTGGGTGAGTGCCTACACTGATATGCTTCTCGGCCTTGCGGACTACCTCGGCCCCCCTCCGCACGCCGTCGAGCTGTACCCGGGGGATCGAAAGAACACCGTCGCGGATATCGTCCGGGCGATGACTGTTCTCTCCGGTGCGTACGTGGACGCATTCGGCTCGTCACCGATTCTCTTCCTCGTGAACCGGGCAGAACAGTCCGTCTTCTCCGAGACCCAGCTGCGATCGTTCTGGCTGCACCTCACCGACCACTCCCCGGAGCTTGAGAGCGTCGCCGGCGTTGCCCTTGACATCAGGCAGCTCCGGATCGCGAAGGGGGATGAATGCGCCGGGGCGCTCGCCCGGGTCTTCCCGGAATCACTGAAAGGGTTCCATATCCCTATCGCCCGCCGAAAACCGGCTGGTGAGGCCATTCCCTGGGATCAGGTGTTTTCCTGCATGCTTTCGCTCCGCCACGACTTCTTTGTCAAACCGGATGTCATCCAGCAGAGCCGGGTGGAGGAGGGGGTCAGGTTTGCCGCCGGGATGCTCCGGAAAGCCCGAAGAGAACTATCTCCTGTGTAATGCCCCGTTCCGGGGCTCCCGGGTTCTTCCTCGACGCCGGATGAACTCCCCCTTGGGAAGAATGCAATCGCGGCACCCCGGATTGTCATCGAGTCGAGCGGCAAACGGTATGCCCTGATCACAGCGCAGAAGTTCGTCATCAGGCATATCGAGGAGCGCCTCCTCCGATCCGTATCCCTGCCATCATCCCAACATTCATATAATCCGCCCGCGGTAAACACTGCCTTCATGGAGCAGATCCCCCTCTTCGAGTTTCCCGCTGACCTTGAGTGGTTCAATACGGATCGCCCTCTCTCAATGCAGGATCTGGCAGGAAAGATCGTGCTGCTCGATCTCTGGACATTCTGTTGCGTCAGCTGTATGCAGGTAATGCCGGATATTACGCGGCTTGTCGAGAAGTACCCGGAGCTCGTCGTCATCGGGGTTCACTCACCACAATACGAGACTGAAGCCGTGACCGAAAATATCAGGGAGGCTATTATTCATGCGAACTTCGAGTATCCCGTGATCGTCGACCGCGATCTGATCCTCTGGCGCCGCTTCGGTATCAGGTCATGGCCGTCGTTCGTCCTGATCAACCCTGATGGAGCTGTTGTCGGCAAGATAGAGGGGGAAGGGATATATGAGCGGCTCGATCCGATGATCGCGAAGATGAGCAGAACCTACGAAGAACGGGGAACGCTGAAGAAGGAGCGGATGGCCTCGGGTTTCATCCGGGATACCGCACGGGGGAGCATGCTCTACTCTCCGGGGAAGATCGAGGCTGACTACGGGGGAGAGAGGCTCTTTATATCGGACTCAAACCACCATCGCATCCTCCTTGTCAGGCCGGATGGAAAGATACTCGAGGTTATCGGCTCCGGAAAGCCTGGTCGTCGGGACGGGTCCTTCGAGGAGGCTGCCCTCTACATGCCGCAGGGACTTGCATACGACGGTCGGGAATCGGTTCTGTACGTTGCCGATACCGGCAATCACCTCATCCGAAAAGTATCCATCCGGGAGAGAACGGTGGAGACGATCGCCGGCACCGGGCTTGAGGCGATGCCCGGGAGAAGCGTCGGCGAGGATACCGAAGTCGCGCTCGAGCTTCCCATGGGATCTTGTGCTGCTTGGTGACGATCTCTGGGTCACCATGGCGGGGTCGCACCAGATATGGAGAGTGGATCTTGCTACGTACGATATCCGGCCATATGCCGGCACCGGAATAGCCGCGCTCAGGGACGGGCCGCTTGAGAAAGCGGCGTTTGCACATCCTACCGGAATTACGACGGACGGCGAGGTGCTCTTTGTGGCGGACAGCGATGCCTCTGCGATCAGGCAGATCTGTCGCGGGATGGTCACGACACTCATCGGCCACGGACTCACCGATTTCGGTGACCTCGATACTATCGCACGGATGGCCAGGATAAACCACCCGCATGGTGTGGCATTCTCCGACGGGCGTATTTACATTGCCGATACCGGGAACCACAAGATCAAATGGCTCGATGTAGCAACCGGCTGGGTCATCTCCATGGCAGGGAACGGGATGCAGGGTTACCGGGATGGACTTGCCGGTGATGGTATGATGAGCGAACCGGGCGGGCTTGTAGCCTTCGAGGGGCTTTTTTATATTGCCGATACCGGCAACCACGCTATCCGGGTGTACGACCCGGTTCGGCATGTCGTTTCGACGCTGGCGATCCGGAAGTAAGTTCTGAACGCATTCTGTCCGGAGTTCTTCCTACATCTGCTCCGGCCGGAGAGGTTTCTCCTGGCTCCGGGCGCAATCACCCGTTCGTCTCCCTGGGGTCATTCCCTGAGGATAGGTTCTTCCGGAGAGGAGGGGCAGTGGGGCGGCCCGCCACCCGGCAGTGCCGATCATGCCTGTCGGTCTGGTGGCGGAACCTACCGTGACTCCCCGGCTCCGGCGAAGGCTGCCGATCGCAGATTGTGTTCTGGGCAGCATCCTCGTCGGTATTCGCGCCCGATACCGGTTCCGGACGCCGGATACATCTGCCTCGAAGGAAACTTTTTTACATCTGCCCGTGATGCTGCTCCGGTGGTTCCGGTGAGTGTCATTGTGATATACCGAACTTTGGGCTGCAACATCTGTGCGCAGGCGGCGGACAACGTCCGACTGGTACTCGCTGAGATGGGCATCGACTATGATGAGGTGGTCCTTGAAAAGATCGCCAGCGAGGGGTCTGCAGAGATCGAAGAACTCCGGCAGATAAACCTATACGGAGTTCCCGTCATCAAGATCGGCGATAATGTGCTCGTCCAGAATGATACGCTGAACGCGTGGAAGGTGCGTGAGTTCGTGGAAGAATGCCTGAAAGGGATGGTAATCGTACCGCATATCACGGGCGGACGGTAATCAATTCCCGGTTTCTGTCTGCTGTGGGTATCTCTGCTCTCTACCGGGCGTATGAGGGAATGGAGGCACGTGCGATACACGTTCATCTCCGCACTTTACACACCTTCGCCTATTTCACGTTGGCGTGGACTGAAGAGGTGTGACGATACTGGAAAGAAGATGCAAAGAACGGAAAGAATCGATGCGCCGACCGGGACTCGAACCCGGGTTTAGGCGTTGGCAACGCCTAGTGATAACCACTACACTATCGGCGCACACGTCGTGTGCCTTACAAAGTGGTATCTGGTAGATTATAAGTCTATCGAAATGTTGCCCGCCTAAATGATGATATTCTCAGGCTCCTCGCAGAGGCGTGAGCAGATCTCCCTGACGTACGTGCTCCGGGTGACGATGAGAAGTTCATCTTCCGGCCGAAGCGCGGGGTTCTCTTTCGCCAGGAGGAACCGGCCGTCGTGGTAGATGCCGATGGCTGCACTATCCTCGGGGAGGCTGAGATCGGCTATCCTGGTTCCTTTAAGCCGCTTTTTGACGATGATACCGATGAACCGGACGTCGCCGCGGATGAGAGTGGAGAGCTCGGTGGTATCCACTCCCCTGAGCGCATCGGAGATGATCATCGACCCGATCTGCGCCGGGTTGATGATGTGGTGGAACCCTAGTTTCTTCGCCACCGCCAGGAACTGCTCGTCATCGGTTCGAAGAACGACCTCGGGGACGTTCGATTCACGGGCGATCAGGGCGATGATGATATTGTCCTGGTCATGGTCGGTGCACGCCACAACGGCATCCGCTGCTCCAACCTCTGCTTTCTCAAGCACGTCAGGTCGGGTGCCCTCTGCGTTGATCACGGTGCAGTCGAGAATCTCTGCAAGTTCCCGGGCGCGCTCGGGATTCCTGTCGATCAGGATAACTTCATGCCGCTCGCGGATCAGGCGCTGGGCCAGATGCTGTCCGAGCGGGCTTGCTCCGACGATGATGACACGCATATACAATTACTTCCGTAATCTGGGTATTACCCCGGCCTATCCGCCTTATACCTACCGGCGCCTGTCTACCGTTATCGCCCCCTGTCAAGTGCCCTGCCGATGTTCCGGTTGACGAGAAGCCACATTCCCGGTATCAGCACCAGAAAAAAGACGAGCATCGCAAGCGCGTAGACCTCCGCCGTGATGAGCAGGAAGTTGAAGAGGCCGTGGAGAACCATCGCAGCGGCGAGGCCACGGGCGACGATCCCCCGGCGTTGTTCCGGGGGGCTAAATTTCGCCCTGCCGAGAGCGTATCCCCAGATGCTCGCAAAGAGGGCGTGCGCAGGAACTGAGAAGAGTGCACGAACGACGATCGTTCCTATCGCCGCTTCCAGAGAGAGGGTATACGCCGAGAAGACGTATATCAGGTTCTCAAGCGATGCGAATCCGAGCGCAGCGGCAGTCGCGTAGACGATACCGTCCATGGGTTCGTCGAACTCGCGGTTGCGGTAGACTCCTCTCCGGACGACGAAGTACTTTCCGTACTCTTCGACTACAGGCGCAACGATTACCGCCAGAATGAGCGGGGAGGCTATCAGGATGCCGATACCCCCTTCGAGGAAGGCGACCGGAAACGTGACGGCGATGCCGAGGAGGAACATCCGCAGGACCAGGTATGGCGGTTCCGGGTCGTACCGGTCCCTGTGGTAGAAGTACCAGACCCAGAAAATTCCCGGGCCGAGCGCCAGTGAAAGCAGGATGAGGGGATCTATCTGCACCATTCTACGCTCCGGAGTTCTCTGCCAGTCACTGTCCTGATCAACGATGAGCTTTTCTCGGCAGATTTCGCCCGCCGGGCGATCCTGTGTCGCTACCTGATGACCGGGATATGGGCTGCAGGTGTCTTCTCCGCTTCGGAACCGCCGGTACGATCCGGCCTTCGTAGCCACGTCCCGGGCATGAGAAAGATCAGGAGGGGAATTATCTCGATTCTCCCAAGCAGCATATCGGCGATCAAGACCGCCTTTAATGTTCCTGCCGTCTCGGCACCGGTGATCCCTGAGGAGAGGCCGACGGTCCCGAGGGCGCTTGAGACCTCGAAGACCGCATCGACCATGGGAACACCGTGGAGCATGACGGCGAATGCCGAGAGGACGACGGCGGCGAAGTAGAGCAGGATGAAAGTGAAGAGGTAGTTGAGCTTCTGCTCGTCGATGATATGGCCATTGATCTTCAGCGGGGTGACGGTCTCCCGTGGTACAAAAAAATCTGATGAATACGATCCGGACGAGTTGTGCCAGTATCACAATGCGGACGATCTTTATGCCGCCTGCTGTGGAGCCAAGCCCTCCTCCAATCCACATCAGCACCGTCAGCACGGCTTTTGCCGTGTCCGGAAGAGCGCCGATATCGATCGTCGAGAAACCCGCCGTCGTCAGTGCCGAGGTTGCCTGGAAGGCTGCTTCCGACACGCTGATCACGGGCGCATCGCCCGGAATGGTGATTGCAAGGCCGACTGTTCCGAGGAGGAGGAAGAGTACGAAGTAGCGCAGCTGGATGCTCGCAAGAGCGGCTCGTGGGGCTCTGAAGAGTTTCGGGTAGAGGGCGAAGTTGACCGCCCCCATGATGCAGCCGAATGCGACGGCGATGGGAATGCCGGCCCCTTCGAACCCGGCGATACTCTCCGGTTTTGTTGAGAACCCGCCCGTCGATACCGTCGTGAATGTCTGGCAGATCGCATCGAAGAGCGGCATACCTGCGAGGAGCAGCAGTATGAAGGCGAGGAGGGTGATCCCGGCATAGACCCTGCCGAGAACCCTGGCGGTTCCGGCGACATTCGGTCGAAGGCGTGTCTCACCGATGTTTGCGTCGAAGAGCCGGAATGCGCTTGCTCCCGGCGTTGTGAGAATTGAGAGTGCAAGGACGACGATGCCGATGCCACCGACCCACTGCGCCCACGAGCGGGCGAAGAGAAAGAGGGCGCTCACCCCTGCCGGGGCGACTGAAAGGCCGGTCGTCGTCAATCCGGATACGCTCTCAAAGAGCGCATCGAGTGGTGGCAGGTTGTTTACGAGAGCGAAGGGGACGGCATTGATGATTGAACTCAGGGGGAAGACGATCGCGGCGAGGACTATCGCCTCTTTCGGGTGGAGTTCGCACTCGGGGAGGGTGCGAATCAGAACTCCGCCGGCAAGCAGGGTGGCGCCGCCGCTCGCCGCGTAGATTGCTGCCGATGCAATCTCCCCGAGGATAAGCGCGGCAACGGCCGGCACTGCTATGATAACGCCGATCATCAGCAGGAGATACCCGGTATATTTCAAGATTGATCGGGGGCTCACCGGGGAGACCAGTTCATACATGCTCTGGAGGCGTTATGCTGCGGAGGATTATTTCAAAGATTCCCCTTCTAGCCCGAAAAAAAGGTTATGCGAGGAGGGTGTACTGCGGTGCCAGCCTCCCGAGGACGAGGAGCGAGTAGTGGCGCAGGAAGGTGACGAACGGCACCTGTATGAGGAGTGCTGTGGGGATAGCGATGATGAGGTAGGGGATGAGCAGGACCAGAAGGGCTGCGATGTTCTGGACCGCGAGGGCGAGCAGGACAACCCCGATGAGGACGAAGGGTATGGCGATGACGGCCATGGCGAGGATGATGAGTATCGCCTCGACGATCGCTGCGAGAACCGCGATGATGAGCCTGACGATGATGTAGACGACTGTCTGCAGCACCTGTGACGATAGTACCGGCCAGAGGCGCCGCCATGCGGCGATGACGCCGCAGTCGTCATGGAGCATGATGGGGACGACGAAATCGACGGTGAGCTGGATGACCACGCCGAAGACGAGGGCCACCAGGATGGCGGCGGGAATGAGAGCCAGGAGGAGAAGGGAGTACGATATCCCGAGTGAACCGCCCTGCAGGATCAGGGGAGCGAAGATGGCGAGGAAGATTGCGGCCATGGCGAGCAGCATGAGGACCAAAAGCGCCAGCTGGAAGAGAAAGAGCCGCGCCCCTTTCCCGAGGTGCTTCATGAAGAGCGGCGTCAGCCGGAAAGACCGGGTGGCAAGACTCTCGACGAAGACGAACTGAACCGTCGCGCTGACGAACATGAAGATGAGCGCGAGGATCAGAACGAGAGCGATGAGGCCGAAGACGAGCGGCGCGAAACCGTCGAATCCTCCGACCATAGGGGCGGAGTAGTCGTCTCCGGAGAAGGAGTACTGAAAGACGTTCGGGAAACTGAAGCCTCCGCCGACGAAGAGGGCAATAACCGCGAGGCGGAGCCATATTCCCCAGTTTATAGGCCAGAGAAGATCCTTTGTGCGATTCAGCGTCCCATCGAGTTCATCGAATGCATAGGTGTCGTCTGCCATGTAGATCGGAAGAAGATCATATCTCTCACCGGTTAAGCATTCTGGAACCGCACCGCCGCCCTTTAGGTATGTTGCTCCTGGGGGTATTTTCCACGCTTCAGGCCGAAATCCAACACCTTAATGTGGACGTTTCACCACATATACATCAGATGATCCCTCTCATGCTTGATCTTACGGGCAGGGCTGTACTCATTTTCGGAGGGGGGGAGGTCGGAGCTCGAAAAGCCGCGTTCTTTCGTCATGAGGCAGACGTGACGGTGGTTAGCCGTTCTTTTGCACCGGCATTCGACGATCTTGCGGTACGGCGGCGTCGGATGGATCTTGCCGAGATTCCGGACGACGACCTTGAGAGGCTGGTCGAGGGTGTCTTCCTCGTCGTGGCTGCGACCCCCGACACCGGACTGAACGACCGGATCGGCAGCATCTGCAGGAGAAGGGGGATTCACTTCAACAATGCGGCAGGAGAGCGAGGAGATGCGCTGATCCCGTCGGTGATCCGGGGACGGCACTACCTGATGGCGATAACCACCTTCGGGATGAGCCCTGCCGTGCCGCGGTATATACGGATGAGGCTTGAGGACGAGTATGGAGAACTGGACGGTATGATCGAGCTGCAGGGAGAACTGCGAGCCATGCTGAAAGAGACCGAGCCGTCGCAGGAGAAGCGGTCGGCGGCACTCTGGAGCGTCCTCGCCGACGAGGAGGTCTGGGCGGCTCTTGCGTCCGATTATGCCGACGCCCGGCGGATTGCACAAGAGAGGTATCTGCGTGCCTGAATCGACCTTCTCACCGCTCGCGCTTGCGGGCGTAAACCACCACACCGCCGATATCGCCACGCTCGAGCGGTTCCGTTTTCCGGACGAGGATGAGTTCCTCCGGCTTGCCCGGGCATATTTCAAGGGCGCCCTGATCCTCCAGACCTGCAACCGGGTGGAGGTCGTGGTGCAGGGAGAGGGTGCGGCGCTCATGGAGTTTCTGCAGGAGCAGGGCAGAGGAGGTTTCTTCATCCTTGAAGGGGCGGATGTCACTCGGCACCTCCTCGAGCTCGCCTCCGGTGTCGACTCCATGATCGTCGGCGAAGACCAGATCCTCGGTCAGCTTAAAAAAGCGCTCTCCATTTCACAAACGACCGGTGCCTGCAGCACGCTCATCGAGCTCTGCGTCAACAAGGCCGTCCACGTCGGTGTCCGCGTCCGTCGGCAGACGGAGATCAACCGGGGCGCCGTCTCCATAGGCTCTGCGGCGGTGACGCTCGCGGAGAAACTCCTCGGGAGCCTGAAAGACCGGCATATCCTCGTCGTGGGGACGGGTGAGATGGGGATGCTCGTGGCGCAGGCGCTTGCCGCAAAGGATCTGACCGCCATCTACGTCACCAACCGCACCCCCCGGCGTGCGGAGATTCTCGCCGGGAAGATCGGTGGGAAGGCGGTCAAGTTTGACGATATCTACCGGTACGTCGCCCTTTCGGATGTCGTGATCTCCTGCACCGCCGCGCCGCACCCGGTGATCCACGCTAGAGAGATCCGGGCGGTGATGGAGGAGCGGCTCTGGCCGCTCGATCTCCATCCACGCCACCTCATCCTGATCGATATCGCCCAGCCGCGGGATGTGGAGGACGAAGTCCGGTCGATCGACGGCGTGCACCTCTTTACCATCGACGATCTCCGTGAAGTGAGCGATACGAACTTAAACTCCCGTAAAGCGGAGGCGGAACGGGCGCGGGGGATACTGGACGAAGAACTCGACCAGTTCGTGCGCCAGATAAAACGGGCGGCGGCAGACGAGACGCTCGGCCTCCTCTATACATGGGCGGAGTCGATCCGGATACGGGAGCGCGACCGCGCGCTGCACCGTCTCGGGGCAGCCGATCCCCGGGTTGTCTCCGTCGTCGACGACCTGACCCGGTCGGTGATAAAAAAACTCCTCTCGGATATGACCGTCGCCATCCGGTCGAGCGCCGAGTGCGGCGATCTGACCACGGCGGAAGCCCTTGTACGGGCGATGACTCAAGGTGAACCAGTATGTTTCCCACGCGACGAATGAGACGGCTCCGGCGGAGGACTATTCAGCCTCTGCTAAACGAGACGATGCTCTCGAAGAAAGACCTGATCGCTCCGATCTTTGTTGACGAATCGATTGAGGAACCACAGCTCATCGGATCGATGCCCGGCCAGTACCGCCACCCTGTCGACGGCGTTTCAAGGTACGTCCGGAGGCTTCGGGATGCCGGTATCCGTGCGGTGATCCTCTTCGGGATACCCGGAAGGAAAGACTGCGATGCAACCGGGGCGTATGCCTCGGGCGGCGTCGTCCAGAGGGCTGTCAGGGCGATCAAGGCCACCGTGCCGGATATGGTGATCTGCACCGACCTCTGCGCCTGCGAGTACACCGATCATGGTCACTGCGGTATCGTCGGGGAGACCTGCGACGGCCCCGACCTTTTGAACGACCCCTCTCTCGACCTGATGGCGAAGATCGCCGTCAGCCAGGCGGAGAGCGGGGCCGACGTCGTCGCGCCGTCCTGCATGCTCGACGGCATGGTGCAGGCGATCCGGGAAGCGCTCGATGCCGCCGGATATCAGGACGTCCTGATCATGTCCTACTCCACGAAGTTTTCGAGCGCGCTCTATGGGCCGTTCCGGGATGCGGCAGGCTCCGGGTACGCTTTCGGCGACCGGAGCACCTACCAGATGAACCCGGGCAACGCCCGCGAGGCGTATATGGAGTCGGCGCTCGATGCTGACGAAGGTGCGGACATCCTGATGGTCAAACCGGCAGGACTGTACCTGGACGTCCTCGCCTCGCTCACGTCGCTCGGGCTTCCGGTCGCCGCTTACCAGGTCAGCGGCGAGTATGCCCAGATCAAGGCTGCCGCCGAGCGGGGCTGGATAGACGAGCGTGCCGTGGTGATGGAGAGCCTGCTCTGCATCAAACGGGCGGGGGCGGATCTCATTCTGACATATTTTGCCGAAGACGCAGCGAGGTGGCTTGATGAAGAGCAGTGATTATTACGAACGGGCGAAGACGCTGATGCCGGGGGGCGTCAGCAGCCCTGTACGCGCCATCAGACCGTATCCGTTCTACACGACCGGTGCGGCGGGCTCACGGTTGGCGACGGCGGACGGTACCGATCTTATCGACTGCTGTCTTGGTTTCGGGCCGCTGATACTCGGGCATGCGCATCCCGGGATTCGCGAGGCGATCGAGCGGCAGCTTCTGTCAGGGTGGTTGTACGGAACACCCACACCGCTTGAGATCGACCTTGCCGGGCTGATTATCGGCGACCATCCCGGCCTTGACATGATCCGTTTCGTCTCTTCGGGATCCGAGGCGACGATGTCCGCCATCCGGCTCGCCCGGGGGTATACCGGGAAGAAGGATATCGTCAAGGTCGAAGGCGGGTTTCACGGAGCGCACGATGCGGTGCTGGTGAAAGCGGGTTCCGGTGCCACCACGCTCGGGATCCCGAACTCGGCCGGCGTGCTCCCCGAGCTCGCCCTGCATACCCGGCAGGTGCCGTTCAACGACCCCGAGGCGCTCGAGACCCTGCTCTCCGCGAACGAGGATATCGCCGCGTTTATCATCGAACCGGTCATGGGGAATATCGGCCTCATCCTCCCCGATGCAGGCTACCTTGCGGCGGTCAGGGAGATCACCGCCGCCCATGACGTTCTCCTCATCTTCGACGAGGTGATCACCGGATACCGGGTCGGTATCGGGGGTGCGCAGGCTGCCTACGGCGTGAGACCCGACCTCTCGACCTTCGGCAAGATCATCGGCGGTGGGCTCCCCATCGGCGCATTCGGCGGGCGGCGGGAGATCATGGAGATGATCGCACCTTTAGGCCCGGTCTACCAGGCAGGCACCTTCAGCGGCAACCCGCTAAGCCTCGCCGCAGGGATAGCAACTATCCGGTACCTCCACGCACACAGCGACCTCTACCGGAGGATGGACGAGGCTACGCGGGCGATAGATGAAGCGATCCCGAAGAACGGCCGGGGTTCGTTCGTCAAACTCGGTTCGATGTTCAAGTACTACTTCCGCCCGGAAGCGCCGCGGGACTACCGGCAGGTGCAGGAGTGCGATACCGCGGCCTTCGGAAGGTTCTGGAAGGGCATGCTCGATGCGGGAGTATTCCTCCCTGCTTCGCAGTTCGAGACGAACTTCCTCTCTGCCGTGCACACGAATCAGGATGTCGACCAGATTATAGCGGCGTATGTGAAATGTCTGTCAGAATAGGTACACGGGGCAGCGCTCTTGCGCTGGTGCAGACGGAACGGGTCTGCAGAATGCTCGCCGACCGGGATATCGAAGTGGAGACGTTCGTCATCAGTACGGAAGGGGACACGACTACGGGCGTCCCGCTCCACGAGATCGGCGGACAGGGCGTCTTTGTCAGGGCACTCGACGAATCCATTCTCCAGGGTGATGTCGACCTTGCCGTCCACAGTATGAAGGATATCCCTGCTGCCCGCCCCGCAGGGCTTACGCTCGGTGCGGTGCTGGAGCGAGACTCCCCGGCGGATTTCCTCGCATACGAAGGATCGATCGACGATGTCCGGGCGGTAGGTTCGTCGAGCACCCGGCGTCGTGCCCAGCTCCTCCGGTTCGATCCTTCGATCACGGTCAAACCGCTTCGCGGCAACGTCGATACCCGGATCCGGAAGCTCCGGGAGAAGCAGTACGACGCCATTGTCCTTGCGGAGGCGGGTATCGAGCGGCTCGGGTACCACCTGCAAGGAGATCGGCTCCCGGTTCGCGAGTTCGTTCCGTCACCGAATCAGGGGGCGATCGCCGTCGTCTGCCGGGATGACCCGTCTCTTGTCGAGACGCTCTCGTTCCTCGATCACGCCGCGACACGGTTCGACGTCGAGATCGAGCGAGCGGTCATGGAAGAGGTGGGCGGGGGATGCTTCACCCCGCAGGGGATCTACTGCCGGGACGGCGACCTGATCGCGGAGGTGCTCGCGCTCGACGGAACACGCTTCGAACGCGTTGAGCAGCAGATCAGGACGCTCGACGAGGCGCGGGAGTGCGGGCGGTCGCTCCGAACCGTCTCCGAAGACCTGATCCGGGATGCATACGAAACACTGGGGATATCACGATGAGCGGAAAGGCATATCTGGTCGGGTCAGGCCCCGGGAGTTCCGGGCTTCTGACCCTGCGGGCGCGGGAAGTCATCGACGCGGCCGACGTGGTGCTCTACGATCAGCTTCCGGGCGAGGAGATCCTATCGACGCTTCCTGGCGGTGCGGAGCTGATCGACTGCGGGAAGTACGGCAGCAGCCATACTCTCGAGCAGCATGAGATCGAAGATCTGATGGTCGCCCGCGTCAGGGAAGGAAAGACGGTCGTCCGCCTGAAAGGAGGCGATCCGTTCCTCTTCGGACGCGGCGGCGAAGAGGTCGAGGTGCTGCGCGAACACGGTATAGCGGTGGAGGTTGTCCCGGGGATAACAAGTGCCATCGCCGTGCCGGAGTGCGTGGGAATCCCGGTCACGCACCGGAAGTACGCCTCGCAGGTGACGATCCTCACCGGCCACGAGGATCCGACAAAGCCCGAATCGGCTCTGAACTGGGAACTCCTCGCCCGGAGCGCGGGGACGCTCGTCATCCTGATGGGTGTTAAGAACCTGCCGGTGATCGCGTCGGCGCTCGTTGCGGGCGGGAAAGATCCTGCCACCCCGGTCGCCGTCATCGAGCGCGGGATGCGCCCCGACCAGCGCGTCACGGTCGGGACGCTCGAGACGATCGTCGGATGCTGCCGGGAGGCAGGTGTCCGCCCGCCCGCCGTCATCGTCATCGGCGGCGTAGTAAACCTCTACGACGGTTCTTTCGTTCCGGAGTAGAATCTTCGAGTTCCTTTTTTTCTTCCCGCTCGGGGATTCATTGCCTGACGCAATCCTGCTGCTCTTCATCGCTGCGGTGCGTCTTTTGGGAGTCAATCCTGCCCTGCGTGGTGCACCGAGATCTTATACAGGCGTACATCCCACGTACCTTTCAACGGATACGATGTTCATGCGGAGTGAGACTGTTAAAAAAGGCTACCAGAGAGCGCCGAACCGATCGCTGCTCCGGTCGCTCGGGGTGACGGATAAGGAGATGGATCTCCCGTTCATCGGTGTTGCGAACGCCTGGAACACGATCGTCCCGGGGCACATACACCTCCGGTCGGTCGCCGCGAAGGTGAACGAAGGGATCGTTGCGGCAGGCGGCGTTCCCTTTGAGTTCGGGACGATCGGGATCTGCGACGGCATCGCGATGGGGCACGAGGGGATGCGCTACTCCCTCCCGTCGCGGGAGAATATCGCCGACTCGATCGAGCTGATGGTCGAGGCGCACCGGTTCGACGGCCTCGTCTGCGTCGGCACCTGCGACAAGATCGTTCCCGGGATGCTGATGGCCGCGGCCCGCTGCAACATCCCGGCGGTCGTCGTCACCGGCGGGCCGATGCTCCCCGGCTACCTGGACGGGCGCGACCTCTCGCTCATCGATGTCTTCGAGGGTGTCGGGAAGGTCGCCGCCGGCGTGATGGGGGAGGACGAGCTCTGCGAACTCGAGTGTGCTGCGATGCCGGGGTGCGGCAGCTGCCAGGGGCTCTATACCGCAAATACCATGGCGTGCATGACCGAGGCGGTCGGCATGAGCCTCCCCGGGTGTGCCGCAACCCCGGCGGTGGATGCGGGCAAACTCCGGATTGCACGGGCGAGCGGCGAACGCGTCGTCGAACTCGTCAGGGAGGATATCCGGCCGCGCTCGATCATCACGCTCGAGAGCCTGAAGAACGCGATTCGAGTGGATATGGCGCTCGGCGGGTCGACGAACACCGTCCTTCACCTGATGGCGATAGCCCGGGAGGCGGAGGTGCCCCTCGACCTTGAGACCTTCAACGCTCTCGCCGAGCAGACGCCGCATATCTGCCACATGCAGCCCGCAGGGCCGCACTCGATGCTCGCGCTCCACCGGGTGGGCGGCATCCCTGCGGTTCTGCGGGAACTTCGCCCATACCTCGAAGACTCTCCGACCGTGGCGGGGAAAAGCATCCTTGCCATCGCCCGGGAGGCGAAGGAGGCCGACGGCGATGTCTTAAAGACCGTCGCAGGGCCGGTCAGCCCTGCCGGCGGCCTGAAGATCCTCTCCGGCTCGCTCGCCCCCGACGGTGCCGTCGTGAAGTGCGCCGCCGTGATGGAGTCGATGTGGCGGCACCAGGGGCCTGCCCGGGTCTTTGACGGTGAGCAGGCAGCGATGGCAGCCATTTTGAGCCGGGAGATAACCGAAGGAGACGTCCTGGTGATCCGCTACGAAGGCCCGCGCGGAGGGCCGGGGATGTCCGAGATGCTCTCCCCAACCTCGGCGTTGATGGGGCTTGGGTATACCCGCGTCGTCCTGGTGACCGACGGCCGGTTCTCGGGCGGGACACGGGGCCCGTGCATCGGGCACGTCGCTCCCGAAGCCGAAGTCGGCGGCCCGATCGCGCTGGTGCGGGAGGGGGATCGGATCGAGGTCGACCTCTACGAAAAACGCCTCGATATCCTCGTGGATCCGGGAACCCTGGAAGAGAGGAGGAGATCCTGGACCCCGCGGCAGCGAAATCTCTCCGGTGTGCTCGCCCGCTACGCACGAACTGTCGAACAGGCGAATCTCGGCGCTGTCCAGCGTTAGGGCCTGTAACACCCCATATCTCCTTTATTTTTTCAAACGGCCAAAGGCGGAGGGTATATGTATCCTCCGGCATACAGTCTCTGTCAGGCAGATCCCTCCGAGGGAAAGCCTTCAATACGATACCATGGTGATGTGATGATCGACAAGTTTCTCGAAGGTAACAAGACGTTTCTCAAAGAAGATTATAGCCGGAACCCCGAGCACTATGAGGCTCTCGTCTCGAGCCAGAGCCCGGTCGTCCTCTGGATAGGCTGCTCGGACTCGCGCGTCAACCCAGAAAGGATCACCGGGGCAAAGTCGGGCGAGTTATTCGTCCAGCGCAACATCGGCAACGTCGTCCCGGTACACGACTGGAACTTTGCCACTGTTCTTGAGTATGCCGTGAACCACCTGAAAGTCGGGGACATCGTCGTCTGCGGACACTCCGATTGCGGGGCTATAAAAGCGCTCGACAAGGAGAGCAATGATGCCTACATCCCGCTCTGGCTCAACAACGCAGTCGAAGCGAAGCGACGTGTCGATGCGCGGATGCAGGTGCCGAAGACGCCTGAAGAAGAGGCGATAAGGCGGCGGCTCATCGAGCTCGAGAATGTCGGCCTGCAGATCGAACATCTCCGCACGTACCCGCCGGTTCGTGCGGCGGAGAAGGAGGGGCGTGTCCGGGTGCACGGACTGTACTTCGATCTCGCTACCGGCGAGCTGAAAAAAGTCTATTAAGCCTCTTCCAGGGCATAATCGACCTCCTCTTTTATCAACGTGAAAGATATCCTCCCGATGGACGTGAGCCGCCCGTTCACGAGAATCATCGGGATAGGTGGATGCCGCTCTTCGATGAGGGCTCTGATGTAATCGGGCACGGCCTCGTCGATGATGGTCAGCTGGACCTCGACGCGATCTCCATACTCCTTCTTCAGCTCGTCGCGCAGAGCGCTTATGGCATCCATCATGCGGTTTGACGGATAACAGACCTCAAGGCCGCAGCTGCGTGTCTCATCACAGGGAAACGGGCCGCATTCCGACTCGGAGAGCCCGACGATCTCAACAGTAACATCTGCCATGTACATTCCATCCTGTTTCACCCTATATGAGCCTTCGTCTCACCGGAAGCCTCCAGTAGTGATGCGACAGCCGCCCGCACCCGTTCTTCGAGCCCTTCAATCGCCCTGACGTCCCGCCGGGTATCCATTCGGTCGACCAGAATCTCCCCGCCGAGATGGATGCCGATGTTCCGCATGAACGCGCCCGTGACCGACCTGACGCATTCGAACGGCTCAGGCCCCGGGCGTCCTGCGACGGCGATCAGAAGGCCGTTCGTTGCGACGGGTGTCCCGAGGAGCGTCCGTCGTGCGTGGAGCGCCTGACCCCGGTCGATGACAGCCTTGAGGGCAGCCGGAACGGTATTGGTGTAGACCGGTGTTGCGATGATGAGGAGGGACGCCGTTTCGATGGCCTTGAGAATAACTGTCATATCGTCCTCGAGCAGACAGATGCCCTGGTTGTAGCAGACATAGCAGCCGGAGCAAGGCCGAATATCCATCTCGTGTACGGAAAAGATATGCGCCGAACGTTTCTGCCGTGACGCTTCGTCGGCACACCATCCGGCAAGGGTTGCCGAGCTGCCGAAATGCCGCGGGCTGCCCTGAAGGATGACGACGTCGTAGGCCTCGCCCGGGAGTGTCCGGCTGACGGGTGGCAGGGCCTTCGTATAGTGTTCCGGGCGCGCCGCTACGTCGTACGCGAGTCTTCCGAATACGATGTCGGCCACCTCGTCTGTGGAGAAGAGCGTATGCGGCGGTTGTTCGTAGGAGTTGATCACGTAACGGTAGACGCATTGCCCCGCATGCCGGATCTCCACGGTATATCGCCGCATGCCCGGATAGACAGTACCAAGGTCTTCGCTCAAGAGGTTAATGACGAACGCTCCGACCGGTGTCTCGACCGTCCGGCTCTCTGCCGGTTCTCTGCTGGCCTCCATGCATCGCAGTGCGTGGCATACCATATGAACGTAACGGAGTGCTCCTGCGGCAGGAAGGTCGTTAGAAAGACGGACGGGATGCGGCAGCGCGCCGGTCAGTCACTACCGTTAATAAGGTCCCGCACCTATGGTACTATGGTAATTCATGAAGGCGGTTCTGGGTCTTGAAGACGGCACTTTTATAAAAGGAGATGGTTTTGGTGTTGAAGGGAGCTGCTCGGGCGAACTCGTCTTCACCACGCAGATGACCGGTTATATGGAGTCCCTGACGGATCCGAGTTATGCCGGTCAGATCTTGATGTTTACCTTTCCTACAATCGGAAACTACGGAGTTGATACCCAAAATTTCGAGAGTTCCCGGGTTCATGCGCTGGGCTCCGTCACCCGCGAGATCTGTGCAAAACCCTCTACGAACTCTTCTATCGCCCGATTCTTCGAAGAAAACGGGCACTTTGGAATATGCGGTGTCGACACCCGGATGCTGACGATCAAAACGCGGGTGAGCGGCACGCTGCGTGCATCGCTCATCGTCGGCGATGATAACGAAGAAGCGGCGATCGAGCGCGCACGGTCGGTCCCGCCGATAACTGACCAGGATCTGATCGGCAGCGTATCCTGTCCGGAACCCTATCGGATCGCCGGGCAGGGCAAACGGATAGCCGTCATCGATCTCGGTATCAAGCGGAATATCCTCGTCAGTCTTGCAAAAAGGGGTGCCGACCTCTGTGTCTTCCCCCACGACGCCACGGCCGACCAGGTGATGGCATGTGAACCCGCCGCCCTTTTCATCAGCAACGGACCGGGCGATCCCCGCAGGGCGGCAGCGGTCATCCGGCTCATCAGCGACCTTGCGGGCGAGCTTCCCATAATCGGTATCTGTATGGGCATCCAGGTGACCGGGCTCGCTCTCGGCGCCGAGACCTACAAGATGAAGTTCGGTCACCGGGGCACAAACCAGCCCGTCCGCTACAAAGACGGCAGCATTTACATCACCACGCAGAACCACGGTTTTTCGGTCGACGCACAGACGCTTCCCGAGGGATGCCTAGTCTCCTACCGGAACGTCAACGACGGTACGGTCGAAGGGTTCGAGAACAAGGACTTGGACATCACCTGTGTCCAGTTCCATCCCGAAGCGCACGGGGGGCCGCGCGATACGGAATCACACTTCTTTGACAGAATCTACCGGGGGATTCCCTGATGCCGCGGAAAAATCACATACACTCGGTTCTTCTCATCGGCTCGGGGCCGATCCAGATCGGCCAGGCGGCGGAGTTCGACTTCTCCGGATCCCAGGCCTGCCGTGCTCTCCAGGAAGAGGGTGTTAAGGTCATCCTGGTTAACTCGAATCCGGCGACGATCCAGACCGATCCCGATATGGCGGACGTCATCTACGTCGAGCCGCTCAAGGCGGAGATCATTGCTAAAATCATCAAAAAGGAGAAACCCGACGGCATCCTCTCCGGCATGGGCGGGCAGACCGGTCTGAACATGACCGCCGAGCTTGCGGAGATGGGAGCGCTTGAGGGTGTCGAGATCCTCGGTACGCCCCTCGAGGCGATCTACCGCGGCGAGGACCGCGAGCAGTTCCGCGACCTGATGAACGCTATCGGCGAGCCGATTCCAAAGAGCATGGTCCTCGAGAGCATGGACGAGATCGATACGGCTCTTGCCGAGGTCGGCCTCCCTGCCATCATCCGGCCTGCATACACCCTCGGCGGCTCCGGCGGCGGCGTTGCTCACACCGCTGAAGAGATGCGCCGGATCATCGAGCTCGGCCTTGCCCGTTCCCGTATCCACCAGGTCCTCGTGGAAGAGAGCGTCGCCGGATGGAAGGAGATCGAGTTCGAGGTGATGCGGGACTCGTCCGATACCTGCATCATCGTCTGCGGTATGGAGAACGTCGACCCGATGGGCATTCATACCGGTGAATCCGTCGTCGTGGCGCCGATCCTCACGCTCCGCGACGACGAATACCAGATGATGCGCAGCGCCGCAATAAAGATCATCCGCGCGCTCGACGTTCAGGGCGGATGTAATGTCCAGTTCGCCTTCCGGGACGGCGACTACCGGGTCATCGAGGTGAATCCCCGCGTCTCACGGTCATCCGCTCTCGCCTCCAAGGCGACCGGGTACCCTATCGCCCGGGTTGCGGCCAAAATAGCGATCGGCCTTCGCCTCGACGAGATAATGAACACCGTCACCGGTGCAACGCCGTCATCGTTCGAGCCTGCCATCGATTACGTCGTGGTGAAGGTGCCCCGCTGGCCGTTCGACAAATTCAAGTCTGCCGACCGGACGCTCACCACGGCGATGAAGAGCACCGGCGAGGTGATGGCAATCGGGCGGACGCTTGAAGAGGGCTTTAAAAAGGCGCTCCGGTCGCTCGATACGGATATGAAGCGGCACACGAACCCGAGCGAGATCCGGATGATCCTCACCCGGCCGACCGACGAGCGGTTCGGCTGCCTCTTCGACGCCTTCCGGGAGGGTTTCTCGGTCGAGGAGATCGCGAGCCTTACCGCCATCACTCCCTTCTTCCTTGAGAAGATGCAGAATATCGTGACGATGGAGCAGAAGCTGCAGGCGGATTTTAAGCCCGAAGATGTCCGGAGCGCAAAGCGCTACGGGTTTACGACCGAAGAGATCGCCGAGTTCTCGGGCAGAAGCCCGGACGAGATCGACGCGCTCGCCGGTTCGCCGACCTACAAGATGGTCGACACCTGCGCTGCGGAGTTCCCGGCGACGACCCCGTACTTCTACTCGACCTGGGAGGACGGGTGCGAGATCACGAAGAACGGGATGAAGAAGGTGCTGATCCTGGGTTCCGGCCCCATTCGGATCGGGCAGGGGATCGAGTTCGACTACTGCACCGTCCACGCCGTCATGGCGCTCCGGGAAGAGGAAGGGGTCGAGGTGCATATCGTCAACAACAACCCCGAGACGGTCTCGACCGATGCGGATACCTCCGATCGCCTCTTCTTCGAGCCGATGCAGCTTGAGGATGTGGTGAACATCCTGAAAAAGGACGATTATTACGGGGTCATGGTACAGTTCGGCGGTCAGAACTCCGTAAATCTCGCCGTACCGCTCGATGAGGCGATACGGAAACTCAATCTCCCCGTTCGGATCCTCGGAACCAGCCCCGATGCCATGGATGTCGCAGAGGACCGCGACCGTTTCAGCCAGCTCCTGACGAAACTCGAGATCCCGAGCCCCCCGAACAGCTCCGCGTACTCCGAAGAGGAGGCACGGACGATGGCGCGAAAGATTGGCTACCCGGTCCTGGTGCGCCCGAGTTACGTCCTCGGCGGCCGGGCAATGGAACTTGTCCACGACGAGACGGAGCTTGAGAGTTACATCAAAGAGGCCGTCCGGGTGAGCAGAAAGCACCCCGTCCTGATCGACTCCTTCCTCCAGAATGCGGTGGAGATCGACGTCGACGCCGTCTGTGACGGCACCGATGTGCTCATCGGCGGTATCATGGAGCATATCGAGGAGGCGGGCGTCCACTCCGGGGACTCAGCCTGTGTTATTCCGCCGCAGTCGCTTTCTGCGTCGGTGATTCAGCAGGTGCGGGACTACACGAGGAGGCTCGCCCTCGGCCTCGGTGTCGTCGGCCTCATCAATATCCAGTATGCGGTCAAGAGCGACGTGGTGTACGTCCTCGAGGCAAATCCCCGGGCGAGCCGGACGGTCCCCTTCGTCTCCAAGGCGACCGGCATCCCGCTTGCCAAGGTGGCCGCAAAGGTCATGATAGGCAGGAAGCTCGCCGATCTCGGCGTTACCGAGCGGGAGATCAGCCACGTGGCGGTCAAAGAGGTGCTGCTCCCGTTCAATAAGCTGCCGGGCGTCGATACGGTGCTCGGCCCCGAGATGAAGAGCACGGGCGAGGTCATGGGAATCGATTACGACTTCGGTCGGTCGTACTACAAGGCCTGCACCGCTGCCGACAACACCCTTCCGGTCAGGGGGAACGTCTTCATCTCGGTGACGGATGAGCAGAAAGAGGAGATTATGCCGATCGCACGGAAACTCGGTGAGATGGGTCTCTCCCTTTACGGCACCAGCGGAACGGTGGAGTTCCTCGCCCAGAACGGTATCGCGGCGAATCTGGTGCGTAAAGTCCAGGAAGGTTCGCCGAACGTTATCGATATGATGCGCCACGGCGGCATCAGCCTCATCATCAATACGCCTGCGGACAAGGCTTCAAGGCAGGATCACCTTCAGATCATGCGTATGGCTATCGATTACGGCATTCCCTACATCACCACGCTGCAGGCGGCCCGAGCCGCCGCGATGGCGATAGATGCGATACAGCGCGAGGAGATCACCATCGAACCGCTCGGCCACTATATCGGAACGGCATAATATGAGGTCATGCTGCGGGGAAGATACGTTCCCCGCAGAAGACGCCTCCGCTTTTTTCTCATGACGATACGGTAGCGGTCGCAGGACTTATGCCGCTAGTGGTGCCCTCCCGGTGCTTCCGCCGGTGAAGCCATAGATGATTCCGAGGATGCCGAAGATTATGGCGTAGATCCCGAGCACCCAGACGATGGTGGCTGCACCGAGGAGCGGGTAGAAGAGGAGAACTCCTCCGAAGATCAGCGATACGATGCCGAGGAGCACGAGTAAGAGGCGCATCCCCATTCCTGCCGATGCGGTGAATGCGGCGACAAAGTCACCGACACCGGTGATCAGTGCCCAGAACGCGATGAGATAGATGATGATCACGATAAAGAAGTACGGTGAGACAAGCGTTAAGATGCCGATCAGAATCCCGAGGAGCCCGAGGAGTATGATCGACCACTTCGCGCCGCCGGAAGGGCCGGAGGTTGCTCCGGCGATGAGTGCGAATGCTGAGATGATGATGGCAAAAAAGCCGAAGAAGTAGACTAAGAACTCGAGAACGACGGCCGGCCATACGATGGCGGCAATCCCGAAGAGGAGCGCGATGACGCCTCTCAGGACATAATACCATTTCTGCTCTGTTCCGTCCATGGTAAAACCTTCTGGTTCAGGACTGCATACGGTGCTTGCACTATTTATTGTGTTGGGACGGCCGTCTCCTGCCGGGAGGTGGCGACGGATGCAGCGGGGGCGATCGGCCTCTGCCGTCGCGATAAGGCAAGGAGCCTGTGCTTCCCGGGATGCCGGTACCCGGGTGGAACAGGAGCGTGCCGTTCAGAAGCGTCCCCGGCCTGGGCCGGATCTTCGCCTTCTCCGGCCTCTGCCCATGTCGAGAATTCTCTGCGGGTTCCGGACGGAGGCTGCCGGATTGGGTCAAATCGGAGCGTGCAGAAACCGATGCCAAGGATTTAATGCGAAAAAAGGTGCATTTTTACAGTGGTGCCCGCAATGAGAAGGGGAGGGAAGTTTCATGCGCAACGCGGAAGATAACACTACTGTCGAGTTCCCGCTCCGCGGTGAATGGACGGCCGTCCGTACGCCTGCATACCGTGTACCAAGCCACGGGACGGGGGAGTTCGGGCTGCGGTATGCCTTCGATTTCGTACGGGCAGAATGGGAACCTTCCATGCGGTTTTCGTCGAAAAACAGGTTTCATCAACTATACGGTCATGTCCCGGTAAATGACTACTATGGCTGGAGCCAGCCGATATATTCTCCCTTCGACGGCGAGGTCGTCATGGTCCGCGACGGCTGGCCCGACATACTGGGAGTGAACACGTTCAAGGACATCTTTCATTCGCTCCTTCTTACCTATTCATTCATGCGTGCTCCCTCCCCCCGGAGCATCGATATCCGCCGCGTCGCCGGGAACTGTGTCGTCGTCCACTCGGAACGTTGCTCGGCCTTTCTGGCGCATCTCCGGAGTGGCTCAGTGAGCGTCAAAGAAGGGCAGCATATACAGGCAGGCGATCTGATCGGCGAAGTCGGCAATTCAGGCAATACAACGGCGCCGCATCTGCATTTCCAGCTCATGAAGGGAGACGACCCTTTTACAGCCACCGGCCTTCCCTGTCGTTTCCGATTTTACGAACGTTACTGTGACAAGGCATGGGAGTCCGTAACCAACGGCATTCCGGGGCGGCTTGAACGTATACGGTATATGGGTGAACTGCCATGACAAAGAAAGCCATGCGGGAAATCGCCAGGCAATTCTTGCAGTGAGACTGCACTCAGAAGGCTACGGAAACAGAGTTCCACGACAACCAAGAGTGATAACTCCAATGTGCAACAGCACCCGTAATGCGACGGTATGAAATCCCTTTCTCAATCGCCTTCCTGGTCACAACTTTTCAGCCGCATCGCAGAAGAGGTCGGGCAAAAACTGGCTGGTGGACATAGCAGGATCCGGGAAGAGAATGCCGGGCTCGTCCGGCAATTCTTCGGACTGAAGAGGAAGGCCTGATGAGCATGCGCAGCCGATCCGGATCTGCGTATGGCTTATGGATGGACGATAACTGTGGCAGTAATTATGCAAAATGCCCTATTTTCTGCGTTCTCCCGGGCTTGCCGGGATCTCTTCGAACAGCGGATCGCGAAACACGTCTCCCCGCGGGAAAGTCACCCCCCGGGCATCCCGAACGAAGGTCAAATCGGCGTTATTTTCCGGTTCTATCGCCCTCTTCGGATGTCGGATTCCAGTACCGGAAATTATCCTGTGTATGTCGCCCCGATCGCCGTAAAACGGTAGGATCGGAGGGCCATATCGGCCATATGCGGCAGAGTAATTTTCAGGGGGATGTCTCCCCCTGGTTCGACCAGAGATCGGCTGTCTGAGGGCTTCTGTGAGGGTCGAAATTCGGAAGAGTTCGGCCTGGATTGCCGATATATAAGCGTTGCTTAACCGGTGCTGTGTTGCACAAATCTGCCCGGAGATATTCGGTGGCTATTACTCATGTGCATCCGCTCACCGACGCCCGCAATCGGAAGGCAATGCTGATAGATATCAGCCGAGCACCTCTGGAGTTCGTCCGCGTCACCGCTGACCGGGCACGGGGCAAAGACTTGGCCGACAGCCCCGTATGTTCCGGCAGAGCCAAAAAAAAGAGTTATTGTGTGCCGATCCAGGCGTTCACCTGGTCGGGGTGGGCGTCGACCCATGCCTTTGCTGCTTCCTCATCCGATGCGCCTTCCTCAATGGAGACCATCACCGACTGCATATCGTCGGCAGTCCAGTTGAACCGGGTGAGGATCTCGTAGACTTCGGGCTTGTCGGTCGCAAGACCCTGGCGGGCGAGCGTTGCGATGTACTCTTCACCGCCGTAGATTCCCTTTGGGTCGTCGAGATACTTGAGGTCCCACCGGGCGAACTTCCAGTGCGGTGTCCATCCGGTCACGACGACCCACTCTTCGTTCGCAATAGCGGAACTGAGCTCGGCAGCCATGCCTGCGCTGCTGCTCGCGACGATCTCATAGTCAAGACCGTACGCGTCGATCGCCTCTTCGGTTCTTGACATGATCCCGGCACCGGGTTCGATGCCGGTGATCTTCCCGTCAAATTTCTCAGTGACAGTGTTCAACTCATCGATGGAGTCGATGGTCACGTACGACGGAACAACAAGTCCGATCTTGGTTCCCTGCATGTTCTGCCCGACCAGATCGATCCGGTCGCCATACTCTTCCCAGTAGTTTGCCTGTGTGGCGGGGAGCCATGCGGAGATAGTACAATCGACATCACCGTTCGCAACCGCCTGGTAGAGCGGTCCTGCATCGACGGCGACGATCTCGACGTCATATCCGGCTTTTTCGAATGCCTGCTTGAGCACATTGGTGCTGGCAATTTCCGAGTCCCAGGTTACGTAGCCGATGGTTACGGTTTCTGTCGGTGCGGATGCCGGCGTTGTTTCGGTCGTCGTGCATCCGGCAGCCAGAATACTCACCAAAAGGAGGCATCCGGTCAGGAGCAATACACTCTCTCTTTTTAAAAACATCTCAATCACCTTCCGGAGCGGTTGTGCTGCATAGACATCGAGAGCGAAAGTCGGCACTTCAGTGGTGCAGAGCATTCTCCTTGATGCTGAACGGTTCTGTGTATGTGAAAAAGACGATCCTTCTATCACAGATATCCGACATATATGCCTTTTCCAAAAACCGTTCTGCAGTCTGATTGGAAAGGCCAATAATGACCGATTAAAGGGTTGTTCTTCACGCCATAAAGGGATTATGGGTTTCTTTTATGTGGGAGAACATTCTGGGTGATCCGGTCGAGGATAATGGCGATAATAACGATGGCAAGGCCCGCTTCAAACCCGCTCCCGATATCGACCCGCTGGATTCCTTTCAGCACCTCGAGCCCGAGACCTGCCGCACCGATCATCGAGGCGATCACCGTCATCGAGAGTGCGAGCATGATGCACTGGTTGACGCCCGCCATGATCGTCGGCAGGGCGACGGGGAGCTGCACTTTGAGCAGTTTCTGCCTTGGGGTCGTACCGAATGCGTCCGCAACCTCGATCAGCTCCGTCGGGACCTGGCGAATCCCGAGATTCGTAAGCCGCATCGCGGGTGGCATCGCGAAGATCACGGTAGCGATGATGCCCGGGACGTTCCCGAGGCCGAAGAAGATCACTGCCGGAATGAGGTAGACGAAGGAGGGCATGGTCTGCATAAAGTCGAGCCCCACCCGCAGTACGGTGTTTATCCGCTCGTTGGTCGCGGAAAGGATGCCGAGAGGGATGGCGATGGCGAGTGCCAGTAGGGTCGCGGAGATCACCAGCGCGAACGTGAGTATCGCCAGGTCCCAAAGCTGGAGGTTCCAGATCAGCAGAAGGCCGAGAGCGGTCAGCAGGGTGACCTTCAGATCCCGGCGGGTCATGAAGTAGACCAGGACAGCGGCGAGGACGACGAAGACGGGCGCCGGAATGAGGAGCAGCATGTCCTGGAACCCGTCGACCAGGTATTTGAGCCCTCCGCTGACGCCGTCCAGCAGCCAGCCGAAGTACTCCTCTATCCCGTCGACCAGCATCTCCGCACCGGCACCGAGAGGGAGTTTAGGCAGCATCATCTACATGCACCTCCATCTCCGCCGGGGCGGTGTGCTGCACCGGGGCATCATCCGGTGCGGCAGGCTGCTCTCTCTCCACTTCCTTGCGTGCCAGGGCGGCGAGCACCGAGCCCCGGATGATGATACCCCGGATCTTTCCGTTCACGTCGACGACGGCAATGGGATACCGGCTGTCGGCGATCACCGGGATGATATCCGCGACGGGCGTGTCGCAGGTGACCGTGGGAACGTCGGTGATCAGGATATCTTCCAGTAATTTCCCCGACTTGAGCGCTTCGACGACGTCGTCGATCTGCACGAGTCCCCGGACCTGCCGCTGCCGGTTGACGACGAAGATGCTGGCAATGTCGTGCTCCTCCATCAGGTGCAGGGCGACTCTCGGGCCGGCGGTGCTCGGTGCCACCGGCTCCGGGCGTTTCATGACGTCGTTTGCCGTCAGCACCTTTGCCATATCCACATCGGCGACGAACTTCTCGACGTATGCGTTGCTCGGCCTCGTCAGGATATCCTCGGAACTGCCGATCTGGACTATCTCGCCGTCTTTCATCAGCGCAATCCGGTCGCCGAGTTTCAAAGCCTCGTCGAGGTCGTGCGTGACGAAGATGATGGTTTTGTTGAGCCGCTGCTGCAGTTCGATGAGTTCGTCCTGCATTTCCTTCCGGATCAGCGGATCGAGGGCGGAGAATGCTTCGTCCATCAGGAGAATGTCCGGGTCGCTCGCGAGCGCACGGGCGAGCCCGACACGCTGTTTCATACCGCCTGAGAGATCGCTGGGCATGCTCTCCTCGTAGCCGGAAAGCCCGACGAGTGCGAGAGCCTCCCGTGCTTTGCGGTGGCGCTCATCCTCCGGCATACCCTGCACTTCAAGTCCGAACGCAACGTTCCCGATGACGCTTCGGTGTGGAAGCAGGGCGAAGTTCTGGAAGATCATGCCGATCTTCCGCCGCCGCGTCTGCCGCAGCTCGTCGGATGACAGGGCTACGATATTGCTGCCTTCCAGCGACACTGTGCCGGCAGTCGGTTCGATGAGCCGGTTGAGGCAGCGCAGCAGGGTCGATTTTCCGCATCCCGACAGTCCCATCAGGACGAATATTTCACCGGGATAGACCGAGAATGAAACATCTTTCAGAGCGACGACATGGTCGGTCTTCTCTTTTATCTCCTGTTTTGATGAGCCTGACCGCAACAGCTGCAGGGCTTTTTCGGGCTTTGGGCCGAAGATTTTTACCAGGTCATCAACCCGGACTATCGGCATCTCTTCTCTGTACTGCTCCATGTAATCCTCTCAAAAAATCTGGATATTCGAATCTGAGTGTATAGGGCACTGATAGATCTGATTTCTATTCGACTCACTTTATAATCTCCGGTTTCAAAATTTGGACGTTTATACGTGGAATTTTAAAAATATCGCCATTTTGGAAAGGTATTCGGGTTCGCTATACGGGCTGTCCGTAGATCTTGATATTTAGAGATATTTTGGCATTAGGGGCAATATAATGGACAGTATGGCATTTTTGGCTGTGGTCAGATGTCGCCCTGACTATGCGATGTATATTGGCGGTCTCGTGCCCGACCCTTGCGGAGTGAAGGTGCTCCGTTTTCCGGAAGAGTTATCGGTGGTGTGTTATAAGGGCTGATTCACGATACTATTCATTTATTGGGAGAAAGATCATATTACTATGGACTGTATCGTTCTGCTACGGAGATATATCCAGCGCAACATGGGAGTTTGAGAATGGAGAAGGGAAAAGTCGTCCTTGCATTTTCCGGAGGTCTTGATACCTCCATCTGTGTCCCCCTTCTGCGGGAGCACTATGGCTACGATGAAGTCGTTACCGTGGCGGTCGACGTCGGTCAGCCCGAAGAAGAGATCCGGAGAGCAACAGAGAAGGGAGCGCTGCTCGCAGACCAGCACTATACGATCGACGTCAAGGAGAGGTTCGTCGAGGAGTACCTCTTCCGCTCGATCAAGGCAAATGGGTCGTACGAAGGCTACCCGATGGGAACCGCCCTTGCACGGCCGCTCATTGCCGAAGAGATCGTGAAGGTCGCCGATAAGGAGAGCGCCCGCTGCATCGCGCACGGCTGTACCGGCAAAGGTAACGACCAGCTTCGGTTCGATTTCATCTTCAGAGCGGCAGGGTATGATATCGTCGCCCCGATGCGGGAGATGAACCTGACCCGCGAGTGGGAGATCCAGTATGCGCAGGAGCGCAACATCCCGGTGACGGTGGTCAAGGAGAAACCCTACAGCATCGACGAGAACTGCTGGAGCCGGAGTATCGAAGGGGGCAAGCTCGAGGATCCTGCCTTCCACCCGCCCGATGATATCTATGCGTGGACGGTCTCCCCGAAGGATGCTCCCGACAGAATGGAAGAGATCACCATCGGGTTTGAGAAAGGTGTGCCTGTCGCACTCAACGGAGAGAGGCTTGACGGCCTGGCCCTCATCAAGCGCCTGAACCTGATCGCGGGACGGAACGGCGTCGGCAGGAACGACATGATAGAGGATCGTATCCTCGGGCTCAAAGCCCGCGAGATCTACGAGCACCCGGCTGCTACCGTCCTCCTCGCCGCGCATCGCGACCTCGAACACCTCGTGCTGACCCGAAATGAACTGGCGTTCAAGCATATCGTCGACGACAAATGGTCGGAGCTCGGTTACATGGGACTCGTCCACGAGCCACTCTACCATGCCCTGAACGCGTTCGTCGATACCACGCAGGAGCGCGTCACCGGCTCGGTCGACGTCGGTCTCTATAAGGGAAGCGTCAAGGTGCTCGGCAGAGCGTCGGATCTGGCGATCTACTCGGGCGATCTTGTATCCTTCGACAGCTGCACTATCGACCAGAACCACGCTGTCGGATTCTCCAATTACTTCGGGCTGCAGGCCCGTCTCTGCAAGAATATGAAAAAGTAGACGGAAGATTGGTGCTCACAGCACCTTCTTTCCCGCTTCTTTCCCCGGGGTGCACTCGAAGACCTCGGTGATCGAGATCACGATCAGCGATCTTGCCGGGTATGCCTCGCTCTTTGCCTTCATCTGTGCGCGGAACTTCTCGTATGCCTCTCCCGAAGTCTGGATCTCCGCCGAGCCTTTCACCTGGAAGCACCGCTTGATATCGGGATCGTAGACGTAGAGCGCCACCGTCGGGTTCTCTTTTAAGTTCTCAAGCGTCTTGTGCATGTAGTTGTCCATGATCCAGATCGTGGCATCGTCGACGAGCTGAACCGCGCCCATCGGGGCTACGTTCGGAACGCCGTCTCTGGATGCCGTCGCCATCGGGAACACTTTGTTTTTCGTAAAAACAGCCTTCATCTCATCGTTTAGTGAAACCATGCCCTCATCTCCTCGTATATGGCCGTAGCGGTCAATGCGGGCTGCTACGGCCAGCCACGTAGGGGTATCGGACGTCGGTATATATAATTCCGCTGGTACCGGTATCCTGACCTCTGCATGTGCATCGCGGGAAAATCGGCAGACGGGACGGGAGGATTGCCGCCCTATGCCGCCACTATGGAAAGATATAAAGATACAGACGCGAAAACGACTACTATGTGTGCCCGCTTTTTGGAGCGCTTTTTCAAACCCAAACCTCATATCGTGGAGAGTCCGCCTCCACCCTCGATCTCGCACGGGGCCGGCATGACGATGCCGGAGTATAAGGTGAAACCCTATTTTATCGTGGCCTCCGTCGAGATGGGAAATACGACGACGAAGTGCATCCTCACCGGTACGAACCTCGAGACCGGTCGAACGTATATCATCAATAAGACCGTGACCATGAGTCGGGACGTCCGGGCGCCGAAACCGGGCGAGGCGGTCTTCGGTGCCACGCTCGACGGCACCGAACTGACCCGCGAGTCGGTCACCGAGCTCGTCCGCGACACCCTTATCCGGTGCCATAAAGAAGCGAACCTCTCTATTCAGGACGATCTCGACTTCGTTGTCAGGAGTACGGGCGTGGTGGCGGCGATGGACTCCCCCGAGCAGGTTGGGGACTTCGTTATTGCACTCGCCAACGGTTGTCTCGAGGCAGGCGTCCCGCCCCGGAAGATGACGCCTCCGATGTCGATCGAGAATCTTCCGAAGAAATTGCGGGAGCACAGTTTCGCCGACCGGGTCGTCTTTGTCGGCGCGGTGGCCGGAGTCGTCCCGCCGGTCGGGTGCACCGGCGTCGAGATGGTGGCAAACGAGATGGAAGGCGAGCTTGCCATGGCGGGAATGAAGGAGGGCGCGAAATGGACGCCGGTCGATTTTCGGAACCCCTGTCTCTCGATAGACTTCGGGACGACGCTTGACGGGCGGATAACGAGCGATGTCGCCCCCGACGAGCCGAACCCGTTCGCCAAAACCATCGGCAACTTCTGTGGGCTTGCCGGAGCGATACCCGACTCGATCGTGCGGGGAACGGGGCTTGTCCGGGAGAGAACCGGAACCGCCCTCGACCTCCTCGGGGATCGGAGTATCGGTAGCGGACTTTCGAACCGGAAGGGCTTTCTCGTAAAGGAGTACGTCGACCGCTGCCACGAGCATATCGATATCCGCATCGTTCCTCCCGACCGAACCCGGTTCGGACGGGTTCCGGTCTGCGCAGCCGCGGCCGCGGAGTCGGGCGTGGCGCTGATCGGCTGTGACTGCGGTGTCAACGGCAGTGAAATGGACATCCTTAAAGAGATCGGGAAAGAGATCTATGATAACCACGGTATCGGCCTCCTCACCCAGGTCGTCGATCATGTCTGTGCAGAGATGGCACTGCGTCTCATCGATGTTGCCATCGCACAGGGGATGGTTCCGCCAAACTCTGCGATAGGGTTCACCGGCAGGGCTGCAATCTCCGGGAGGAAGCCCGAGTACATTCTCGACGGCATTACCGAGAGAGGGATCTATGATATGCCGAACGATCACCTCGTCTTTGTCGATGACGGCCTTGCCCGTGGTGCAGCCCTGATGGGACGATGCATGAACTCGATCGGAAAGCCGAAAGATCCGCTCGGCGGAGTCTGTGGCGGGCCGTGCATTATGGCAAGGCGGATCAAGATTGGAAAGTAACGGTGATACAGTTGACAGAAGAAGAACTCTTTGATTTGCTCATCCCGCCGGGTGTGCCCCGGTCGATTATCTTCGAGATTCCGAATAAGTTCGATGTCGAAGTCGTGAAGCGCCCAAGAAAGATGCAATTTGCCAATATGGACGGCGATATGCGTGAACTGCTTGCGTTCCGCGGAAGACGCGAGGTCGTCGAGCAGGTACAGCAGTACCTCTTCAACGAGCTCGCTGAGTTCATAAAAGAAGAATAGTATTCTATTTTTATCGATCCTGCCGGGATCCACCGATCAGCCTTGCGAGCAGCGCTTTCTGGGCGTGGAGACGGTTTTCTGCCTGATCCCACACAATGCTCTGCGGACTTTCGAGAACCTCGTCGGTGATCTCCTCGCCCCGGTGTGCGGGCAGGCAGTGCATGACGAGGGCGTCCGGGGAGGCGTGCCGAACAAGCGCGGCATCGATGGTGTATCCGGAGAATGCCCGAAGGCGTGCGGCGCGCTGGGATTCGTCGCCCATCGAGACCCAGATGTCCGTATAGAGGATATCCGCATCCTGCGCCGCAACTTTCGGGTCGCTGCCGATGCTGACGTGCCCTCCGGCATCCCGCGCCATTTCGACGATCTCGTTCTTCGGCTGGTAACCGGGTGGGCTTGCCACCGCAATCTCCATTCCGGTGAGCGCGGAGGCGAGGATAAACGAGTTGCAGACGTTGTTTCCGTCGCCGACCCAGGCGAGGCGGAGTCCTTCGAGCGAGGTGAAGCGTTCTCTCATCGTCAGGATATCGGCGAGCACCTGGCAGGGGTGCAGCCTGTCGGAGAGTCCGTTGATTACCGGAACCGTTGAATAACGGGCGAATTCTTCAATGGTTTCATGATGGTACGCCCGGATCATAACCGCGTCGACGTAGCGTGCAAGCACCCGGGCGGTGTCGCGGATCTCCTCGCCCCGACCGAGTTGCATGTCGTGAGGGTTCAGGAAGAGCGCGTGCCCGCCGAGATCGGTCATCCCGACCTCGAAGGAGACCCGTGTCCGGGTCGAGGCCTTCTCGAAGATCATGGCGAGGCTTCTCCCGGCCAGGACCTCATGTGGAATGCCCTCCTGTTTCAGCACCTTCAGCCGGCGCGCCTCGGTGATGAGAGACTCGAGTTCTTCGCTGCTCAGATCGATGATCGAGACGAAATCTTTCTTCATAGAATCTCCTGCATATGCCTGCACCGCTGGTCGAGGAGCTCCCGGGTCCCGATATCCCGGCGGTGGAAGACCGGGCCTGTAACCGAGGCGGTTGCATCCTCTGCGATTGCCTCCGCCTCTTCGAGCGTATCGCCGATACCGACGAAGGCAAGTGTGCGTGAGGTCAGGGTATGGAGCGTGCCGCTTCGCTCCTCCACGTTTGCGTAGTACGTCAGCGCCTTCCCGGCGTCGCCCATGGAAAGAGGGCGGCCAAAGACCGGATGGTCGGGATATCCCTCGGGAACGAGGTACTTGCAGACCGTTGCCTTTTTGGCAAATCTGACGTTCGATGCAGAGAGGTTTCCTTCGACGAGGCGGCAGACCATCTCGGAGAAGTCGGATTCAAGGAGAGAGAGGACGTTCATCGCCTCGGGGTCCCCGAACCGTGCGTTAAACTCGATGACCTTCGGCCCCTCCCGGGTGTTCATGAACTGACCATACAGGATGCCCCGGTACGGCGTGCCGCGACCCCGCATTGCTGCGACAACGTCTTTCATGATACGAAGAGCTTTTTCGTAGTCGGTAGCGCCGACGAAGGGGAGCCTGTGGTCAGGGAGGGAGTACCGATCCCATTCCCCCGGTATTCGGGCCCATGTCGCCTTCGTATGCACGTTTGTGATCCTGGACGAGCGGCATCGGCACGAGATGGGTGCCGTCGACGAATGCCTGCAGGGTGAACTCCTCGCCGATCAGCCGCTCTTCAACGATGAGGTCGCCGCCGAGGCTCTCCGCATACTCGACGGCTCCTCTGGTATCGACATGCTCGCCCATGATGCGGACTCCTTTTCCTCCGGTGAGCCCGATCGGCTTAATGGCAAGGTCGCCGTCGTATGCCTCGATGAATTCGCGTGCCGCTGCACTATCGTGGAAGACGCGGTACTTCGGGCATCCGGCAATACCATCCCGTTCCATCATCTCCCGGCAGAAGGATTTATCCGTCTCCAGGCGTGCCGCAATGCGGTTTGGACCCATGCAGGGGATGCCCGCCCCTTCGAGCATATCGACGATGCCTGCTTCGAGAGGTGCTTCAGGACCGATGACTGCGCTCTCCACACCGCATTCGGTGGCAAACTGCGTTATCTTTGAAACGTCGGTCTCTCTTCCGATCAGCACGCTTTCGGAGAGTCGGGCTATCCCGGGATTCCTCCTGGCCATCACAGAAAAAATTCTCACGTCGCTGTTGCAGGAAAGCGCTCTGGTGATCGCATGTTCCCTGCCACCACCACCTACAACAAGTATTCTCATATCCATCTATATGAACCGCATGTCGTTTAATGGTTATTCGTTCAGAACCTCGCTGACACGCACAAGAGCCTCGAAACGGACTCCCTGGCGGCTCAGCGCTTCGGCAGCGCCGGCCTCGCGATCGACGACGGTCACCACGACATGTACCTGTGCACCGGCGGAGCGGAGCATCTCCACACCGTACAGGGCACTTCCTCCCGATGTCGTTACGTCTTCGACGAGGAGCACCTTTTTATCTTTTACCTCCCCTATTATGGCGCCCGATTTGCCGTGCTCCTTCTCGGTCTTGCGTATGATGGCAAAGGGCTTTCTGCTTGCGAGCGAGACCGCCACCGCTATCGGCACCGCTCCTACTGCGACCCCGGCCACGACGTCGAAGTTCCGGGTCTTTGCAATCTCTTCTCCGATTGCACCGAGTATCTCCGGATTGGTCGTGGCGGTCTTGATATCGATGTAGTATCTGCTCCGCGCTCCCGAGGCGAGGAGAAAGTCTCCGAACTCTATTGCTCCGCTTTCGATCAGCATCTCCTGAATTGTGGTTACCATGGTACGTCCTTCACTCCTGTAAGGTATCCTATAATGTTTGCCAGCCGGTGGAGCAGGGGTGTCAGAATGAGAATCCAGATCGCGATTGCCGGTGTTATGGTTTCAAAAAACCACGAGGGATTCCCTATGAGGACGAGAATAAATGCCCCGACCACCAGGTCGTACTGGTCGGCGACCGGCCACTTCTCTCCCCGGTCTTTGCCAAGGCGCCGCTTGATGAAACTCTTGGCAAGATCGCCGAGGAGTGCTCCCGCGGCAAGCAGCACGACCGTGAGAACCGTCAACTCCGGGAGGAACGTCCAGCCCGCGAGACTGCGAAGCAGGATCTCCGCGACTCCCGCCAGCACCCCGGCGGTCACCCCTCCGATGAAACCGCGGTACGTCTTTCCGTCGCCAAAAACCCTCCTGCCGTCGGAAAACTTCATTCCTAGGTCTATCGGTCTCCCGCCCCCGAAGAGGGCGGCGGCAGAGTTTGGCACGTATGCCGGAATCATTATCCATATCGCTGACAATAGTGAGAGCGCAATGTAAGCGATATCCATACTTCTAGTCGCCAATAGTCTAGTATAAAGAGTAAATATAAAGATTAAGGTATCGAAATATGAGATCAGAATGGACGACGGCACAGGTGATTCGATGATTATCAAGAAGACAAAGAGCCTCTGCCCCACATGCCGTATGGTACTGGACGCGGATGTCGTGGAAGAGGACGGGAAGGTCTGGTTGGTGCGGACGTGCCCGGAACATGGGACGTATCGCGGTCTGTACTGGTCCGACCCGGAGATGTTCAGGCGGTTCGAAGAGTACGAGGTGGTTGGAAACGGCGTTTCGAATCCGCAGAGATCTGCGTCCGAGGACGAATGCCCCACGGCCTGCGGTCTATGCAATAATCACTCGTCAACGACCCTGCTTGCGAACATCGACCTGACCAATCGCTGCAACTTAAACTGTGACTTCTGCTTTGCCAACGCCCGTGCGTGCGGCTTTATATACGAACCGACCTTCGAACAGATTGTGGACATGATGTGCCTCCTGCGCGGAGAGAAGCCTGTGCCGGCTCCCGCAGTCCAGTTCTCGGGTGGCGAGCCGACCATGCGTGACGATCTGCCGGAGATCATCAGGAAGGCCAAGGAACTTGGGTTCCAGCAGGTGCAGATCGCGACGAACGGGATCAACCTCGCGAAGGACGTACACTACATCCAGGAACTGAAGGATGCCGGACTCAGCACAGTATACCTCCACTTCGACGGCGTCTCCAGAGAGACAAATCCTATCCTCCCGACCAGTGAAAAAGCGCTCCGTAACTGCGCAGAAGTCGGCATGGGTGTCGTGCTGGTGCCGACGGTCATCCGTGGCCGCAACGATCACGAGCTGGAGCTATCATCCGGTATGCGGCGGAACGGATCCACGTCGTCCGCGGCGTAAACTTCCAGCCGGTGGCATTCACCGGAGCCGCCAGCGACGACGACGTCGCCAAAGAGCGGATCACCATCCCGGACCTTGCCGAGTGTATCGATGCTCAGACCGACGGCATCATAAAAAAAGACTTCTTCTACCCGGTGCCCTGCGTCGTCCCGGTATCCGAGCTCGTGGAAGCGTATACCGGCAAACCCCAGCTCGTATTCACGGCACATCAGCACTGCGGAGCCGCGACCTACGTCTTTATCACCGACGAAGGCATGGTTCCGGTAAACAGAATGCTCGATGTCGATACTTTCTTCGATTCGATCAAGAAGATGGAGACGAAACTTCGGAAAGGCGGATCGATCAACAAGTACGTGACCCTTGTCGAGGGGGTGCGGGATCTGCATACCTCTGTGAAGAAGGCCGAGGACGGCAACACCACGGATTTCTGGAAACTGATCGCAAAAGCGCTGGTTCTGCATAACTTCGAAGCGCTGCGGGAGTTCCACTGGAATGCTCTCTTCATCGGGACGATGCATTTCATGGACAACTTCAACTACGATCTTCAGCGTGTCCGGCGCTGCTGCATCCATTATGCGACACCGGACGGGCGCGTTATTCCATTCTGCAGTTACAATAGCGGCCCCGTCTACCGGGAGCAGGTCTGGAAGGCCTTCGCACAGCCTCCCGATGAAAACTAGGCTTCCCTCCCTTTTATGGCGAGTTCATCTCGAAAACCGCCGATAAGGCCATACCGGCCATAGGCTCGACCGATGAAAATCGATTGTCATGGTAATTTTCCGGCAGAGGTCGGATCTGCCCCCTCCTCCTGTCGATGCGATACCCCGAGAGAGACCGACACTTCCCTGCTCTTTGTGAGATCTGCTCACCGTGTGCAGTTACGGAAATGGCAGCGTTATACTTTCCAGCTTTTGCATGGCGATACCGGCGATGGCAAGGTCCTGAATGGCAAGACCCGTCGAATCGAAGATGGTGATCTCTTCAGGCGTTCTCCGGCGCTTCTTTCCGAGAACCACCTCCCCGAGGGTGCCGGCAATCTCGCCCGGCGTGTAGAGTCCCCGGCTGATAGGTACGTTGATCTCGCCGGAGTGGACGGCCTGTTCCCGGTCGTCTACGTATACCTCCGCCCGCCGGAGGAGAGCAGGGTCGAGCTCCTGTTTGCCGGGAGCGTCCGCACCGATGGCGTTAATGTGGGTTCCGTCTGCAATCCATTCCGATCGCACGATCGGCACGGTGGACGGGGTTGTGGTCACGAGTACGTCACAGTCGCACGCCTCCTGTAGTGAGGCGCTGCGGGCGTTGTACCGGGCATACCGCCCGGCAAACACCTCGGCGTGCCCTCTGTTCCGTGCCCAGACCTTCACCTCCTCGATGGTGAGCTCCGCAGCGATCGCTTCGAGCTGTGCCTCTGCCTGTCTGCCGCTCCCGACGAGCCCGAGCGTCACTGCTCTCTTCGGCGAGAGGTACTTTGCCGCCACAGCTCCTGCCGCCCCGGTACGCATGGCGGTGAGCTCGGTTGCATTGATGATGGCCTCGGGAAGGCCGGTCTCCGGGTCGAGGATGATGGTGAGCGCCATCACGGTCGGAAGGCCGCGAGAGCGGTTTTGCGGATGCACGGTGACGATCTTCACGCCTGCAATGCCGAGCGCCGGCAGGTAGGCGGGCATGGTCCGAAGGTCACCCGCATCGAAGGTGACGTAGATCTTCGGCGGCATTCGGATATTTCCCCTGCCGGCCTCGGCAAACACCGTTTCGACGGCCCGGTTCACGTCGGCGTACCGGATCTGCTCTCCGCCGCCTGAATAGTATCGCATGCTTCCTGGTATCCGCACGCGAGAAGAAAAAGAGTCTGATCTGCTCCTGCCTCAGATCTCTTCCTGAATGCCCCGGATGGTCAGCCTGATGAGTCCCAGGTGTGCATCGGGCTTTGTGAAGACACAGATATAGAGGTCGCCGTACGGGGCGATGATCAGCTTGCCGTCGGGGGACTCGAGGATCATCTGGTTTAAGTTGCCCATCTCCATATCCGAGACGATCTTCACGCCGGCCCGGAGGAGATCCTCGGCTACGGCGGCAACCTGTTCGACATCGGCGTTGCCGATGGACTGGAGTGCAAATCCTTCATGAAATACCGAGACGGCGATCACGCCGGGTTGTCTCCCGATCTGTGCCAGCCTCTCCTCACTCATCGTCGATTCGCGAGCGATAGGCTCCTCCTGCTCCGGTTCCTCTTCGACTATACTGCAGCCGTTAGCCCTGCAGTACTCCCATGCTGCTTCGAGCTCGTCCGGGGTGTATGCTATCATCGTGCATTCGAGCAACGACCTGCCGTAGAGGTAGTCGAGCGCATTTTCACCGCTGATACTGTAGACCCGGTCGTCCTCCTCGAACCTCGCGGCTATGGGATTGCCTGCCTCGACGACGAGAAAGCCGCCGCCTTCCGGCCCGGTGATAGTGAGCGCGCCGGTAAACCCGGGGCTGACGCTCATGAGATTCGCAAGAGTCCCCTGCATCTTGCCGAGCATTGTCCCTTCAGGCAGCATCGGTCTCACAGAGCGGCAGTTATCCGGTCACGGTTCTTCTTCAGCTCGTATCTGATCCTGCCCACGTTGACGTTTGCATTCGCGACGATGGCGATCAGTTCGTCCTCGGAGAGCGGCGAGAGGAGAATCGGGCCGTTCTCAAGCTCGACAAGCATCTGGAGCATCTCCCCCTGCCCGAGTTCCATGCTCATCGCCTCCGATGTTCCCATGCCGGTCGATGCCATCGCTCCAAGAGCTTCGATATCCACATTGCCTGCAACCACACTTTCAATGACAAAGCCGTCCCGTCCTGCGACGACAGCGGCAGTCACTCCGTCGAGTTTTAAGAACTCTCCAAGAATCTGTTTCAGCATCTCTTCATCCCCTCTTGTTTTGCGTTTTCTATGTCTATTCTGATGGGCATCTGTCCGATGGCGTGGGTTGCGCACGAAATGCAGGGATCATACGCACGGATCACCATCTCTATCCGGTTTGCCGCGCTCTCGGTCAGGGCACCGTTCTGCACGACCCTGCGTGCCATATCCTCGACGCCCCTGTCCATGGCATAGTTGTTCTGGCAGGTCGCCACGATCAGGTTGCACCGTTCGATCAGTCCGTCCTCGCTCACGGAGTAGTCGTGGATCAGCGTGCCCCGCGGCGCTTCGATGATGCCGACGCCGCGCCTGTTCGCGACTCCCACCGCAGGTGTTCTGATATCCTGCCCGGTGATGTCCGTATCCGAAAGATAGGCGACTGCCTTTTCGCACGATGCGATGAACTCGATATACCGGGCGATGTTGTAGGCGAGGGTAGTCTGGCTGTGCGCACCGAACTTCCGGCGATATTCTGCCAGCGCTTCGTCGGCACGCTCGCTTCCCATCTCCCGAACGATGTTGAGCCGTGCCAGAGGGCCGACGCGGTAGTAGTCGCCGGATTTGAGCCGGGCGAACTTCAGGTACGACCAGGGTTCCGAGTACTCATCGATGTACGTCGCGTAGTCTTCTCCCGAGAAGGACCCGATCCGCTCTCCACCGGCTCCGAGCACCTCTGCAGTGCCGTCATACGTCGTGAACGTCCCCTTGTCGGAGAGGCCGACGAATGCCGTCTTGACGGCACCGAACGAGGGGTCGACGTCGTCGAGGAGCCCCTTTGCGATATCCCATCCCTCCTCAGCGATGGCGAGCGACTCCTTCGCCATCGAAAGAAGGTCGCTTCGCTTGCTCTCGCTTAAGGGTGCGGACATCCCGCCCGGCAGCGCGTTCCCCGGGTGGATTGGCTTGCCGCCGACGGCTTCCGTCAGGCGCTGCCCGAACTTCCTGACCGCGATCGCCTTCTTTGCGATCTCGGGCGACTTCTTTGCAAGCCCGATGACGTTGCGTTCCTCCGGCGGGGCCTCGTGGCCGATGAGGAAGTCGGGTGCCGCGAGCATGAAGAAGTGCAGGGCGTGTGAATGGACGAACTGCCCGACATTGAGAAGTTCGCGGAGTTTCTTGCCGGTTTCCGGGGGTTTGACGCCGAAGATCTGATCCGTCGCTTTCGCTGCGGCGAGATGGTGGGCGGAAGGGCAGATGCCGCATATCCGGGGCGTGATGCGGGGCGCCTCTTCGACGGCTGCCCCGATGAGGAACTTTTCAAAGCCCCGGAGCTCGACGACCTGGAAATGAGCGGACTCGACCTCCCCGGCGTCGTTTACGTAGATCTTGACCCCTGCATGCCCTTCGATCCTCGTGACCGGGCTGATGGTGATCTCTTTCATCCGCTTCTCTCCTTGATAAGGTCGCGAATCTTTGAGTTCTCTTTGTCTTCCATGATCAGGCTTCCGATGGTGAACGCATACATGGTATGGGCGACATCGTAGAGTTCTTTTTCAACCTCTTTCTGCGGTTTATCCGTCAGATCGGAGATCCGCCGCACCATCATATTGTAGATGTCGCGGCACGGTTCGCGGAGAATGTCGAGCGACGGCCCGTTGCACCCGTGGCACGGCACGTTGTTCTTCGGGCACGCCGCTCCGCATCTCCCGAAGGTCACGCTTCCGAGACAGAGGTATCCCTGGCCGAGCAGACAGTGTTCCCGGTCGGGAATTCCCTCGTACCGCCGTTTCAGCGACCAGTTCTCGACAGGCCCCATCGTCCTGTCGCACTCTGCGCAGACGGACTTCCTGGAGAGTTCGAGGGTATCACCTGCTATCAGCGCCGGAATAATCTGCTTTAAGAGTGCTTCTTTCGGCGGGCACCCGGTGATGTAGTAGTCGATCTTCGTCATATCCCCGACGGCGAACGCCCGGTACAGGAACGCAGGGACATCCTTCGGAATGGTACCGTCCGGGTGCGCCGTCTCCACGCCGCGGTAGACGTAGTCGAAGAGTTCGGCATTGCTGCTGAGCATCGAGAGCCCCGAGACGCCGCCGTAACAGGCGCAGGTGCCGAAGGCGACGATCTTCTTTGCCCGCTTTCTGAGGAGATGTAGCCGCTCCTGATTCTCGACGTTCCGTATTGCTCCGGTTACGAACGCGATGTCGATGCCTTCCGGGGGCTCCTTGACGTCCATGATCACCGGCGAGTAGACGATATCGGCCTTCTCGACAAGGTCGAGGATCAGTTCGTGGAGGTCGAGCACGGCGATCGTGCACCCCGAGCACCCTGCAAGTTCTTCAATGGCTATCTTCACAGGGTCACCTCATTTCAGAACGAGCTTCTTCAAGCAGGCATTCGGCCCGGTATGGACGATCTCAAGCTTCGCACGCCGCCCCGTTATCTCTTCGATAGCGCCGACGACGTATCCGAAGAGTGTCTGGCAGAGGGGTCCCCCCTGTTCCAGGCCGTTCCGGCGAAGCGTCTGGCGAACGATGCAGTCGTGGAATACGAGGTAGATGAACGTCTCGCCGTTCTCTTCGATGATGAAACTCTCTTTATCCTCGGGTTTCCAGACCTCGAAGGTGTACTGCCCGGAGAGGAGGTCAGAGAGCTCGTGGAGCGCCCCTTCGACGTCCTCACGCTTCTGGAAGTATTTGGCAGTTTCATGGCCGAACTTCTTTCCGGCCCGGTACGTGACCGCATTTGCCCCCCGGCCTGCGATCTCTTCGAGTGAACGGATGATGAGCCCGTTCAGTTTCATGACTCCGTGGAGCGTCTGCTCCATCTCCCTCGGTCGCGGTGTGCAGTCGAGAGGGATGTCCTCGGAGAGGTAGACGATATCGGTGTGGAAACTCTCATGGAGCTCGTCGATATAACTTGCTGTCATCAGATCACCCGATTCAACATTTCACAGACCCGCATGTCGATGTAGTGCCTCCGGGCAGGATAGATCCCGCGGTGCTCCAGTGCCTGGGACGGGCAGATCTCGTGGCAGGAGAGGCAGCCCATGCAGTTATTTGGTTTGACGGGGACACTAATCCCCTCCTGGAGTTCGTAGACGTCCATGGGACAATCCTTGACACAGAGACCACACCCGAGACACGCGTCCTTATCTACACGTATATCCATCTCTTGAGCCTCTTGGTAGATTCAATCACTGTGATATAAAAATCCTCCGATATTTATACGTTGTGTTTTCGGTTGTTCAAGGAAAAAAGATTTCTTCCGATAATGTCGTTTTTTAAAGTCGGATGATGGGCTACGTTCAATCGGCGGCAGTATATTGTTTTCGCCAGGCCGATTGCGAGTCTTCCGGCCGCACCCGGGAGGGGCTCATCCGCCCCTGTGCCCTTCACGAGAGAAAATGGTGGATTAGTTGAGTTCTGCAACGTTTCTGGTGGCGGTCATGAGCATCTCAAGATCGTCTTCGGAGAACGACATCCTTCCCTGCAGATGATCGACCTCGTCCTGCTGCTGCCGGATACAGCGGTACATGACGTATACCATGAAGATCTGGAAGAGTACGATGGTGCTGAAGGCTACGAGCAGTATGCTCTCAACCGCCATCATCTCACCCTGAAGAGTGTCCTCGCCAGCCTGTCGACGAATCCCTCCCTCACCGGGCGGTCGGGTTCGTCGTCCGTGTTCTCGATCCCTGCAATATTTGCAGAAATGCGCCGAAACGCCCGTGATGCATCGGACGAAGGGTACTTGACGACGATGGGGTGACGGCCCGCGGATGCACGCCGGACGTTCGGGTCTTCGGGGATGATGCCGATGATCCGTACCCCGAGCAGTTTCTCCATCTGTGCACGATTGAACTCATCGTTGGTCGTGGTGACGCGATTGAGTATCGCCCCTTCCACATGGCCGCCGACGGTCTCGGTCAGTATCTTGGTCTTCAGCGCGTCGACGATGGAGGAGATCTCCGGATTGACCACGAGAATCACCCCGTCGGCAACGGTCAGCGGAATGATGCCGTCTCTGCTGATTCCTGCCGGAGCATCGATGAGCATCACATCGAAGTCGCCGATGAGCTCACTCATGACGTCGCGGAGGCGATCCGGATTGGAGTTCTGGAACCCCTGGAGCGAGAGACCGCTTGGAACGACCTTCACCCCGAGCGGGCCGTCGTAGATAGCGTCCCGGACGGATGCCTTTCCCCCGAGCACTTCGTGGAGGGTTACCGGGAGATTTTCAAGTCCCAGGATGAGTCCGAGATTTGCCATCCCGACATCAGCATCCAGAATGCAGGTCTTCTTGCCGTACTTCGCAAGCATCGGGCCGAGGTTTGCCGTAACGGTCGTCTTTCCCGTACCGCCCTTACCGGATGCAATTGTATATACATATACCATGGTCGCTCATTCCCCGTTTCTTCTCGGGTAGGTCATACCCATCTCCGGAGGGCTTCTCCGACGTCACTTTCAAGCACTGGCAGAGCATCGGGAGAGGACCTGCCGTACCGGACGGGCGATACCGATCACCGTTTCTCCCCTGTGGGAAACGCCGATAAGCCTGACATCTTCACCCGCCGGTCTCTCTCCCTGCTGGTAGAGGTAACTGAACTCTGCCGCCTCTTTTTGCGGGTCGGATCGCGTCGATCCGATGACAAGACCGTCCGCGGTAGCAAGCGTAAAGGACGTCAGGCTGTACTTCTCTGCGATAGCGGCGAGATGCTCCTGCAGGCTCTCCGCAGCAGTCAGGTCGATATCGGTTCTTACGCTACTCTCCGGCTCTTCCTCTGCCGGAACCCCTCTGTTCTGCACGGACAGCCGCTCCGGACGCAAGTTCGCGAATCCGGTCCCTACGGTGACCTTTCTGTGGAGGTCCACGATCGTAGAGAGGTTCCTGTGAAGATCTACAATGAAGTAGAGGCATCCTGCGCAGGCTATCACCAGGATCACCGTGGTGATTGCGATAAAGGTCATCAGGAATGTTGTGTATCCCGTTGGATCCATAAATGGCGTCAACTCCTTCTATGCGTCACCATCCTGAATGAGATGCTCGAGGTTAATTCTCCGGAGCATATCCTTGCAGCTGACCCTGAACGTACTGTTGAGTTTATCAAGATCCATCTCTTCGATCGTCTGCACGATCGAATTGAGGTCTTCCTGGTGTCCGTCGGCAGGAGGAGCCCCTGTTCGATCGCCCGTCACCCGACTCGGCCGAACCTGCGGCACTGCTGCCACAGGTCCGGTAATGTTCGGTGGTGCGGGCGGTTTTGCCCCCTGCCCCGGTATCCGGGAACTCGCTGGTCTCTGGGTCCCGCTCCGGGCCAACGACGCTTTCCCTGGAGCACCTGCCTTTGGCGGTTCGGTGCTGCAGGAGCGGTTGAACTCCCGTGCGAGATTGATCTGTTCTGGGGTGAGATGGTTCAGCTCTGCCGCTGCCTCGCGCTCTTCGTCTTCCCGCAAACCGTCCAACGCATGCATTCCCTTCTTCGCACCGCACTCGGCAAGCAGCACCTGCCCCCTATCGAATACTAATATGGCGCTTTCCTTCCCGAGTGCGATTGTAACAATATCCGGTGAACTGCGTACTCCCAAGCTCGTCCTTCAGTGAACGAAGGGTGACCGATCTATAAAGGCGGTGAAACATTCCACGCGGCAGCTGCATACGACCACTTCACGCCACTGATATTTAATATATGCTATATTTATTTGTTTTCTGCCGATACTATCGGGTGTGGGGAATCGTTGCTCCATTCCCCGAGGGTACCCCTCTCTTTTCGGGTAACGGTTCTCCGAAAATGATTTTACTCCGCCATCTCCCGAAGAACGAACGCATACGCGGTCTTTACGCCGTCTTCAACGGCTGGATCGATTGCCGGTGAATAGTGGTCTACGCTGCCGACCTCTATGCCGATGGTTACTATCTTTGTAGCAAGACCGAGTTCACGTGCAACGGTGACGGCCTCACCGACACCGAGATCATGGAGGACGATTGATCCGTGACGCACCGGGGGCGGCTCCCGAAAGATATGCACTTCTCCGATGCGCTCTCCAATCCCGACCATAGCGTCAACGATCACGATCTTTTCATAGCCTTCCATGAGGGGGATCAGGCCGAGCCCGCCGGCTCCACCGTCAACTGCATCTATCCCGGGATTCAGCTCCAGGAGGAGGTGCAGCACCGCAATTCCTGCCCCGTCATTTCCCATGAGCGGGTTTCCGCATGCAATTACTCGTCTCCGGGTGTGTGTCACGCTCTTCCTCACCACCGGTTTTATTGTGCCAGGTAGAAAAGGGTACGTACAAACCGTTCAGGGTGCAGTCGTTTCGTCCCTGACCGGAGTTGCGTGAACAGCATGATCTACATTGTTCCAAAACCGACCGATACGCCCACCGACAACTCCACCGGGCAGGTAATCGGTGAACTTGAGAAGGCCGGAGCGGGATATACCCTCCTCGATCTCGACTCCCTCGATCCGCTCGAGAGCGGTCTTGAGCGCGAACTCATCTGGGCATGCGGCATCAGGCAGAACGGCCATGACTTCGAGACGCTCAACGTACTCGCGCTTGATAACCGTGTCGTGAATACTCCGGAGAGTATCGTCACCTGCGCCTGCAAGGTGGCAACGACGGCGCTTCTCCTCCGTCGGGGTGTGAATACGCCCCGGACGCTGTTTACGCCCTCGGGCGAGAGAGCCCGCTCCTTCATTGAGGAGTGCGGGAAAGTCGTCTACAAGCCTCTCTACGGCTTCGATGGGAACGGTATCAGGCTGATAACCGACGTCGCCGATCTCGAGGCGCCGCCGTGGTATCTGCAGGAGTACGTCCGGAACGATCGTGATTTCCGGGTCTTTGTCATCGACGGCGAGGCCGTGGGCGCGATCGAGCGTGTCTCCGACAGCCTGACACACAATATCCATCAGGGAGGGCTCGGAAGGGCTCTTCCGGTCGACGCGGAGATGGCCTCGGTTGCCGAGGCCGCAGCCCGTGCCGTCGGGATCGATTACTGCGGCGTGGATCTGCTCCTCGACGGCCGGGAGTATACTGTCCTTGAAGTGAACGGAACGCCGAACTGGCACTGCATGGCGGCACCGATCCCGAAGCTCCTTGCCGGGTTCCTTATCGAGAAGGAACGGGAGATGAAGTCGTGAGAACAATCTGCCCCTGCGCGCCTGGATTGGACGGAATCGGGCACAGGAGGGGCATAGGACGCCCTCAGTGAGGGTGTCCGTGCAGAGAGGCTATATCCTGAAATTACTGGAGATATTCGATTTCCTTCAATGTTTTTTCGGCGAGCTCCCGCATGCGCGCCGAGATCCTGCCCGATGACGAAAACTCGACATCTTTCATTGCGTTTGCAAGTTCGGTTCCAAGGACGAAGATCGCGTATTTGTGCTCCATTTTACTTTTATGAACCTGCGTCGGATCGATCTTCAGGGAGTAATACTGCGAGAATTTTAATTCAGGGTTCATCATCTCAAAAAAGTCTTTTATCTCGGTAAGCATCCCATGTAGCGTTATAAGCTCTTCCTTGTGCATATTCTCTCCCTGAAATAAAAATTGTAAATATAAACATATATAAATTTGCACGCCAAAATCCGCTACCCCATCTTTATAAGCCTGATGGAAGCGGGCCGCTTGACGATTCCCTTGAAGTCACGGGCGGCGACATACTCAAGGTTCTTCCCGCCAAGGCGGTCGAGGAGTCTCTGATCAACTACACGGTCGACGACGAGCCCCTCCACCTTTCCATTCAGGCTCAGAAGGGCACCCTCCAGATCTGCGGCATCCGATTCTGCAAGAACGGCGGAGTCGGGGGAGAGGAATCGGGCGAGATTGCGATCTTTCACGTTCGCGATGTGGTCGCCGAGCGTTAGCGGGACTCCCGATTGCAGGGGCTGCGGGTCTTCCCGCGCCGTCTGTTGCTCCGGGGGATGTGCATCGGCAGTCTTTTCGTCGGTCGGTAACTTCGCCTCCGTCGGGATTGCTCTTCCCGGCTGCTCCTGTTCTTCCCTCCCTGTGTATTCCGCGGTAAACTCGACCGGCACTTTGTTCCGGAGCGCCTTGACGATCTCCTTTCTGGTCATTCCTTCGACGCTCTTGCCGCGCTGACAGTACGACACGAAATCGATATCGGCGACCTGCAAGAGTTCACGCAGGATCAGCTCGCCGCCGCGGTCGCCGTCGAGGAACGTCGTTGCCGTCTTTCGGGAGCAGAGGTCGATGATGATATCCGGAACGTTGGTGCCCTCGACGGCCACAGCGTTCTTTATGCCGTAGCGGAGGAGGTTGATGACGTCCGCCCGCCCCTCGACGACGATGATTGCATCCGAGTCGCAGACATTCGGGCCTGCCGGTACTTTTTCGTCGCCGAGCAGTTCGAGCTTCTCGATTCTGATGACCTCCCTCACTTCGTCGAGCAGTTCGTCGCTGTTGATCTCCCCCTCGTCGAAGTGTTCGAGCAGCAGCTCCTTCGCCCGGTCGACGATCTTCCGGCGTTTTGTCACGCGGATATCTTCGATCCGGCCGACGGTAACGTGCGCCGTGCACGGTCCGACGCGGTCTATCGTCTCCAGGGATGATGCAAGCAGCGCCGTCTCCGCTCGATCGAGCGAGGAGGATATCAGAATCTCCCCTTTCGTCTCTCCGCGCTTGGTACTGATCTGGACATCTATCCGTCCGACCCGCCCGGTCCTCTGTAAATCACGCAGATCAAGGTCTTCGCCGAGTAAACCTTCTGTCTGGCCGAATATTGCGCCTACAACATCGGGTTTATCGACCACCCCCTCTGTCTGCAAAGTAAGGTGAATAAGGTACTTTGTAGTTTCCGGTGAATACATGTAAAACCCCCCCACTGTACGGGAAGATAATCGCCATATGTCATGCAAACATTCATAAGCCTGAACATAGGTCCAGCTATATATCTAGAGTGAAATTACTTAAAGTAAATGGCAGCCGTATCGCGAATCCAGGCGGGGATGGATTCCGAATTCATCGAATAATGGGCTGGGATTTAGATTATTGCGGAATTATAATGGTGCTTTAATGATGCACGGAGCAGAGGCTGTTATCTGCCCCGATACCGGGGCTCCTACGGCTCTCCAGCTGATTTGAGGGCTGCAAGCACTGCCGAACGCTGCGCACCCGTGATGAGAAGGGTCTTTGTGGACGATGTGGTTCCCGATGCAACGGTCACGGAGCTGCGTGGCACGCCGAGGGTCTCTGCGACAAGTGCGATGATCGCCTTATTCGCCCGCCCGCCTACGGCAGGAGCTGCTACCTGACAGCGGATGCTCTTTCGCCATGTATTGTAGCCTGCGGGAAAAGCATTCTTCTTCGCACCGGCCGAGACATCGAGTGCGATACGTATCCCGCTATCGGTCTCTGTTACGGCGTCGGCAAAGGAGTCCATACGATCACGACTCTCTCGTGGAATAATCAGAAGTGTCGCCCGACACTAACAAGCGAAGATCACCGGTGGCTGGTGCCGTACCTCACCCGCTTTTTAACCCTATGCCGGGCGTTGCCTGTCGCGCACCTGGGTTGTCCCGAGGTTCATATCCAGGCATCTCGCCAGATGATCACACGGGGACCTATAAAGTGCGCTGTATCGGCACACAATTATTCGTTCTCCGGGATATTATACCCTCCGCCGGGTACCACCGCGGGAGCACGGCCAGATATTCGCCCTCCTTATATGCGCGCACCCCCTGCACAATAACCTCCGTCGGGAAGACCGCCTCATAGCCCGCGTAGGGCGACCATCCGGCACGGGAGTGCAGGGTGCCCGGATCTATCGTCGTGATCTCCCGGGGATACAGGGCGTAGTCTGCCCGATCGCCGGGGGCAAACCCGGCGCACGGGATGCCGAGGAGGGTTGCCGGCGTCCTGGATGTCTTCTCTATGACCGATATCCGCGAGATCTGCCGTTTCTGCACCGCTGCCATGAGCAGAGGCACCATCGTCTCGACACCGGGGATCCCCGATGGTGCATCGGCGATAGCACGGCGCTTCTCCTCTGCCGTATGCGGGGCATGATCGGATGCAATGACATCGATCTTCTCCCAGCGCAACCAGAGATGCCGCCGTTCCGTCTCGCTCCGAAGTGGAGGGTTCACCTTTCCGGCCGCATCGGCAGGGTCGAATTGCTCCCGGGAGAGGAAGAGGTGGTGCGGCGTCACCTCCACCGTTCCTTGTGCGGCATCGACGGCCGCGGCGGTGCTCAGGTGGCAGAAGTGGATGCGCGAACCGGGTGGCGCAAGCCCGCTGACGATCGCGACTGCGCGCGCTTCCCCGTCCGCCGGGCGCATCCGGTCGTGATCGGCGAGGGTCTGCGGGGCCCCCTCGAGAGCGATCTCCTCTGCGTGGATCGTGGCAAGCCCGCCGAGACGGTTGATGCGCCGGAGGGCATCGGTGAGTGCCTCGGGCGAGAGCGCCTCGCCGTAGCTGGAGGGGGCTGCAAACGTCTCGCCGAAGGCAAGTGCGCCCGCACGCCACATCCCTTCGAGATCCGCATCCGCCGTGACGCCGGCGTTCACCGCAAAACCGCAGACGGCATGCTCCGCAGCCTCACGTATCCGCGTGGAAAGCCGCTCTCCGGTGGTGAGGGGAGGGATGGTGTTCGGCTGATCGACGACGACCGTCACACCGCCGGCGACGGCGCTTGCCGTGCCGCTGGCAAAGTCCTCTTTGTGCGCCTGCTCTCCGCCTCGCATATGCACGTGCATATCGACCGCCCCCGGCATGCAGATAAACCGGCTGCAGTCGACGGACTCACAAGCCCGGAGCGGTGCCCCAACGTGCCTGACGAGCCCCCGATCGACGGCGATATCGGCGACCCTCCCGTCCGGGAGCGTCACATTCTCGAGGAGGAGATCGACCGGCCGGGTCATGCGAGGTTCGCCTTCAGGTCGTCTTTCTGCACGTAATGCACCTCGACCATATGATCCGGTTTATAGCGCATCTTCGCTTCCCGGAGTCCGGGAACCCCCATGTCGCATTCCCGGTCGATGCAGAGGTACTCGTTCACGAGGCCGGACGCGGTCTCGGCATTGATCGCACGATAGATCCCGCGGTACACATCGGGTAGCGCCTTTTCGAAGTGCACTACCGCGGTCGTCTCGTTCAGCCGTCCCACTACCGATATCGCACCGATGTTCTCTCCTACCCTGACGATCGTGCCGCGGAGCTGCAGATCGAAGAAGTGCTCCATGGCAAAGAGGATGGCGTCCTTCTCGTAGGCAAGGATGGGTACCGAGTCGCAGTCCTTCCACTCGCACCATTCGATGAGGAACTCAAGCACCTCGTCGATAGTCTCCGGCGTGATCGCATCGGTCGTATACGAAAATTCGCGCCTGAACTTGTTGAGGTTCCGGCGTATGGTGAGGTAATCGCCGCCGGGGAGTTTGGCAAGGTCATCGGCGCGGTAGATGTAGTCGAAGAAGTCCCTGTCCGGGTGCAGCGTGAGATCCGGATAGAGCGTGCGTATCCATGCCGTCGAATCCGGATCGAGCGAGATGAGGGGGGTTTTGCCGCCTGCCGATGCGGCAAGTTCCAGCACCTCGCGGAGGAGGGCGGGGTCCTTCGGCCCTATCGGTGGGCGGAAGGTCGTTTCGCCGTCGATCGTGCTCGAGATGACGATCGCATCCCCGACGCAGGCGTACCGATAGTCCGCATAGTGATTCCAGCAGACCATATTTGCAAACGTGTTATCGCTGTGTACCTGCGGGTACGCCGCGTACTGTTCATTAAAAGTATCTCTATCATCCAGGGTAACCGGTTTGAAATCACTCAGTGACAGCATCTTCACTGCTCTCCGTAATACCGCATGGGCACAAAGCCTTCGAGTCTCAAAAAGCCCATCGGTTGATAAAATTCTTCGGTTCCGGGTTCGGCAATCAGTCCTATCCACCCAAGATCAGCAGCTTTGCACTGCTCCAGCAGTGCCGAGACGATCATCTTCCCGATGCCCCGCCCCCGCTGATCGGGCAGGACGACGAGGTCCTGAATATATGCGTCGGAGACCCCGTCCGAGATGACCCGGCCCATCCCGACCGTCCGGCCGCTCTCTCTCTCGACGGCGACGGCGAACACAAAACTCCCCCGGACGAGGGCGCCGAGCCCGGCCGGATCCCACCGTTCGTTCCACCATCCTCCTGCGCGGTAGAGATCGGCGATCACCTCTTCGTCCCAGGCGTTCACCATCCGTATCTCGATCCCCGTTCCCTGCTCCATATCCGTATCTCCTTCCATCCCGGACTGTATCACTCAGGTTTGTTTCGCAGGCTTACGGCGCGGCAACTCAAAAAGTGTATCTGTGGGTCTTCGCCCTAACAGACTCTTGGAACGGGGTCGCCGATCGGCGGCTCGATGAACCGCTCTCCCCCGATGGCGGTCTTCATAACGACGTTCGATCCCTCGACGACGGTGCCGACGATCGCCGCATCCCGGCCGTAGGGGTGGGAGCGGAGTGCAGCGAGAATTGCATCGGCATCCTCCGGTTTCACGCCGAGGATCACTTTCCCTTCGTTCGCCACTTCGAGGGGGTCGAGGCCGAGCATGCCTGCCGCACTCCGGACACTCGTCTTCAGTGGAAGCGACTCTTCCTCGATGACGACGCCGTGCCCGCTCTTCCTGGCCATCTCGTTGATGGCGTTTGCAAACCCGCCCCGGGTCGGGTCCTTCATCGCGTGGATCTCCCCCGCCGCCATCGCACGCTCGACGAGCGGCCAGAGCGGCGATACGTCCGAGCGGATCTGGTCGCCGAACTCGAATCCCTCCCGGTGCGCCATGATGGCGATCCCGTGATCGCCGAGGGTGCCGCTGACGATGATGCGGTCGCCGACGGCAAGTCCGTTATCGCGCACGACCTGTTCGGCGACACCTATCCCGGCGGTGTTGATGATGATGGTATCAAGCAGCTCCCCGCTCGAGCACTTTGGTATCGCCGGTGACGAGGTTTGCACCGCATTCTCCGAGTGCGGCATCCATGGACGCGACGATCCGCTCGAGGTCGGCGATCTCGAATCCTTCCGGTATAATCATCCCGCATGAAAGTGCTATGGGTCTGCCTCCCATCATGGCGAGATCGTTGATGGTCCCGCAGACGGCGATCCGGCCGATGTCACCGCCTGGAAAGAATATCGGGGAGACGACATGGCTGTCGGTGGTAAAAACGATGTTCCTGCCGCTTATGGGGATCACTGCGCCGTCGTCAAGCGATTCGAGCCCTATTCCGCCGGCATTGTTATTTTTCAGGTTGGTGATGGTCTTGAGGAGTTCGCCCATCACTTCTCCGCCGGCTCCGTGCATGAGGTTTACTTTCATCGCGCATCCACTTCTCTGAGAAATTATTTCGCATATTCGCTATTTGAACCGAATTCTCTGACAGATGTCCTGAATTATGACTGGTTCTTCCGGGTAGTACGTTTGATCCGGCACCCCATAAAGTATCTCTTCTCTGTAGCGGCCGTTATCCCGGTGCTCCGCGACGGCGTGCTCCCCGGGTATGATGGGAAAAACTGAAACAAAAACCAGTGTCTGGAAAACAGGGATAAAACAGTGCGACTTACAACCCGTGGCATGGTATACCGCTGCCCGCAGGGGTATCCGCGAAGAGATCTCTGTCCCGGCAGGCCCGGTGCCGCGCCGGTCAGTCTGCGACTTCTATCTCGATGTTGGTGACGACGACTTCCCTGCCGTCGACAATCTCGGGGAGTTTCCCGCATCCCGGGCAGACGAACCGCTCGCTCCCTTCGTATCCGCACGGACAGCGGGATCTGATCGCGACATCGCGGCAGTCGAGTGTTGCCCCGGCAAAGAGTGGGTCATCCTCGATAATGACCTCGAAGAGAAACTTCACCTGCTCCGGGTTCACCATTGCCATCTTCCCGAAATCGATGTGCACGCACTTCACCAGGTCAGCTTTGTTTTCGATGGCTGCGCGGCGTGCGGTCGCATAGATGTCATGGGCAATGCTGTACTCGTGCATTACTCCTCCATCATCGCCGCATGAACCTGCCGGAAGATCTCACGGGTCTCGAGCCCTTCCTCCCGCGAGAGTTTCTGTATTGCAAATCCGACGTGAACCAGTACGAACTCGCCGATCTCCACATCCACAAGGTCGAGCCTGACTTCCTGCCTGAGGTCGCCGAAGTCCACGACCCCGATGTTATCGTCTTTGATCTCCAGTACTTCAGCGGGCATTGCGATGCACATGTCTCTTCACTCCTCGTTATATCCGGATGACCTGCCTCAAAGATGGTATGCTGCTACCTGAAAAGGGATGGGCGCATTCCTGTGGTCATGCGGCGTACCGTCTTCGGCGCTTTCTCTCTCCGGCATACATACGGTTCGCTCCGTCACGTGAAAAAGTATGCGCATCATCAGTTTGCTCGTTCCGAAGGCTCCTTTTTGTCTTCCGCCTGCCCGATTACGTTTGAGTCTCCTTCTTTAACCGGTGTGCAGGTGAGGCCCGTATGGAACCGCCCCACGGCCTGTTCGCCCGGAGCTCCGGGATGCCGTTCCTGCCGTGTCGGCGACTTCGGCACCGGGAAGGGCGGATCGCGATCCGACGAGGACCTGCTGCCGTCGTGGTCGACGATCTTCTGCGAAGCCGGGGATGTATCCGGATACCCGCACCGGTCACGTATGGCCTATGAGCAACAGCATTATATGCCGCGGGACGCATCCCGAAGAACCTGCGAAGATCCAGCGGCTGATGCCGGTATCTGTAGCGACGGTATGTGGCTCCGTAGAGCGCTGCGGATACGGGTGCAGAGGGCGCGCCCTCGTCCCGCCGTGGGCGAGCAGAATGCCGGGAGTGATGAAAATGAGGAAGAAAAACATACGGGATATCGATGTGAATGGAAAGCGTTTACTTATCCGGGTCGATTATAACGTTCCGCTCGATAGTAGCGGCTCTATCGCCGATGATACCCGGATACGTGCAACGCTGCCGACGATACGCTACCTGCTCGAGAAGAATGCGCGGGTCATTCTCTGTTCCCACCTCGGTCGGCCCGGTGGTAAGGTGGTGGATTCTCTCCGACTCGCCCCGGTCGCGGACCGCCTCTCCGAGTTGCTGGATAAACCCGTCACGGCGCTCCGCGACTGTGTCGGGCCTGAGGTCGAGGCGGCTGTCTTCAGCATGAGAGCGGGGGATGTCGTGCTGCTCGAGAACCTCCGGTTCCACAAGGGAGAGAAAGCAAACGACCCAGGATTTGCCGAACAGCTCGGCACGTCTTGCCGAGGTATACGTCAACGATGCTTTCGGCGTCTCCCACCGTGTTCAGGCATCGGTGGTCGGCGTTCCGAAGCACCTGCCGGCGGTAGCCGGGCTGCTCCTGCAGCGGGAGGTCGATGTCTTTGCGGATCTTCTCGAACACCCGGAGCGGCCGTTTGCTGCGGTGATCGGCGGTGCGAAAGTGAGCGATAAACTCGCTGTCCTTGAGAATGTCATCACGAAGGTGGATTTGCTGATCATCGGGGGAGGGATGGCATCTACCTTCATCACGAGCGAGGGGCTCGGCGTCGGTGCATCACGCGTGGAGGCGGATCAGCTCGATTCGGTCAGGCAGATCGAGAAGAAGGCCGAGTCACTGCCGGTCACTCTTCTCCTCCCACGCGACGTCGTCGTGGCCGACGTGCTGGGGGCGGGCGCAAAGACACGCATCGTCCCGATAACCGCGATTCCGGAGGGATGCCGCATCGCCGATATCGGGCCGGAGACGGTTCACGACTTTTCAGAGGCGCTCTCCCGCTGCCGTACCGCCATCTGGAACGGACCCGTGGGCATCTTCGAGATCCCCGAGTTCGCAACGGGAACACGGCAGGTTGCGGAGGCTATTGCATCGATCCGGGGAACCACGGCGGTCGGTGGCGGATCGACCATCGAGGCGGTCGAGCGATTCGGTTTTGCGGATCGGATCTCGCATATCTCGACGGGTGGCGGAGCCGTGCTGGAACTTCTTGCGGGAAAACCGCTGCCCGGTGTCGAGGCACTCCAGGACGCGAGGCCGGAACTCATGGAGAAGAGGGCCTGATCGTCCGGCACTCCGGGGAATGGCGATGAAGCGGATAGGCATATTGACGAGCGGCGGTGATGCGCCGGGCATGAATGCCTGTATCCGGGCTGCGGTGCGCACCGGGCTTGCAGGCGGCGTGGAGGTGGTCGGGGTACGCAGGGGGTATGCCGGGCTTATCAGGGGCGAGACGATGCCGCTTGACCGGACGGCCATCCGGAACACCATCCACCTCGGCGGAACGATTCTCGAAACGTCCCGCTCCCGGGAGTTCCTGACCCGTGAAGGGCGGGCAGAGGCTGCAGCGACTGTTCAACGGGAGAACCTGGACGGCCTGATCCTGATCGGGGGCGACGGGACGTTCCACGGCGCAAGCATCTTCGCCGACGAGTGGGGGACAGCGTTTGTGGGGGTGCCGGCGAGCATCGATAACGACGTCTACGGTACCGACTCCTGCGTCGGCTTCGATACCGCCGCGAACTGCGCCCTCAACGCGATCGACCGGATCCGCGATACGGCACGGTCGCACGATCGCCTCTTCTTTGTCGAGGTGATGGGCAGGGAGAGCGGCTACCTTGCACTCGAGAGCGGCATTGCCGGCGGCGCCGAGGAGCTGATCATCCCCGAGGAGCCGCTCCCGCTTGAAAAGCTCGCCACCCGACTCAAAGAAGGGCTTGCCATCGGGAAGAAGAGTGCTATCGTGGTCGTGGCGGAGGGGAATCGGCCGGGGAGATCCTTCGAGATAGCCGAGTCACTCCGGGAGTATCTCGCGTTCGAATCCCGTGTCGTTGTTCTCGGGCACCTCCAGCGCGGAGGGCCGCCCACGGTACGTGACCGCGTCCTTGGAAGCATGCTCGGTGTCGCGGCCGTTACGGCGCTCCAGGACGGCCGGAGCGGGTGTATGGTCGGCGAGGTGAAGGGGGAGGTCGTCTATACGCCGCTTGAGGAGACCTGGCAGAAGAAAAAACCGCTCAATCCCGCCTTGATGAGGATATTTCCGCTCCTCTCCGAGTAGCAATGCGGGTGCCCGCAAGGTTTATGCATCGTCATGCCGATGCCGCTGCCCCCGCGGTGGGTGAGCTCTCCGATGCAGGTTTTGCATGTCGGCACGGAGAACGGCATGTACCCGGGCTCGGATACATTCTCTTACGTGTGGAGGAAGTGTGTATGAAAGCCATGAAGATTGTTGTTGCTGGACTCGGGCTGGTCGTTCTGGCGGGCGTAGCCCTCGCTATAATGAAGAAGGCCGGAAAGCATGCAGGGTGCCCGTACTGCTCCTGATGAAGAGGCGGGAAAGACCCGGCCTTCCTTTTCAGACACCGGCGGCTGCGCTCCCGGTTTGCGGGTAGGTATCAAGGCTGATTCCCGGCACGGCCTCGCACCGCGGCCGGCTCGCCGTTCCGGTTCAGCAATCCTTAAATATCCCTAATCCCGGCTGAATCCGCCGAAAAAACCACCCTCACAGTAGCCCACAGACGGCCGATCGCAACGTCGGTAAGGGTATCCATCCTCTAAAAATTACTGCCCCTTATATTACCGTTATATCTCGAAGATTTTTCAATATTTCGGGGATATAGGCCATATGCTCCGGCTAATCCTGGTTCTGAAATCTGGCCTCTGAAAACAGTGCTATAATCGGAAACTAACGGCAAATTAACCTTATTTCAGGATGGGTGAGGGGCACCCCCTTCACCCGGGTGCCGGCATGCCGTCTGCCGGGGACAGACCGGGCACGCTGTCGGCTGGAACGGGGGGTGGCGGTGATCCGCGACTTCCCCTGCCCGATCTCTTCGGTCATCCCTTCACCCCTGCTCCAGGTCCGAGAGAGCGGCGGCAACCTCAGCCGATGCCTGCTGCAGCCTGGCGACCTCGCCCGTCGTCTCGTTCAGGTGCTCCTTCCTCTTCCGGTAGGCGGCGGTGATTGCTCCCTGAGTGGCATCGACGGTGTCTGCCAGATCCGTATCCAGTTCCCGGGCGAACTGCCGGAACGTCGCATCGATGTTCTGGAGCGTCGCCCACCGGAGGTTCTCGGCGTTCCTGACCACGAGGTAGGCGATCTGCTTCTCAAGCCGCGCCCGGATCCGCTTCTCCCGCATCGAACGGGGCAGTGCCCGGTCGAGGAGCTCGTTCGTGACCGGGCTGAAGGTGCTCTCCCAGCCCTTCCGGGAGACCCAGTACGGCTCCTGCCGCATCGAGAGCTCCCTCCCGCTCTCCGGGGCACGGTAGGGGATAGCGAAGAGGTCCGCGGCAGCCAGCCTGACCGACTCGATCAGGTCGTCGGCCCGCTGCTGGTGGAGCCGCAGGAGCACCGTCACCTCCTGCTCGACCGCCGTGGTCATCTCCCCGAGTTCGTGCTCGTAGAGCGACGGGATGGCGGCGGCAACGGCGTCCTGCGCCGCCGCTTCGTCGGGGCCGCCGGGAGCCGCGAGTGCATCTTCCGCCACGCCGCGGAGGCATGCGCCCGCCCGCTCCCGGAGCGCCTGCACCTGCTCTTCGAGCCAGGCTGCCACCCGTGTATGGTCGCCCGCGAGGATGTCGGCGGCATGCCGCCGCTGGAGCTCCGCCTCACGGATCTTCGCTTCAAACGTCCGCATCCGGTCTTCGAGTGTATCGAGCGGCATCTCCAGCGCCCGCTGCGAGAGCTCGATCCGGAGCGTGACATCACCCAGCAGGTCACGGGCCTTCTTCAGGACCGCATCCCGGAGCACGGCGTTCTTCTCCCCGGCAAGGAACCCGATCAGGTGCTCCGAGACCGCCGCCATCCCGCTCGACCGCCAGAGGCCGGCATCGTCGGCTGCTCTGGCGGCAAGCCCCTGTTTCGCCGATACCGGGAAGACGGTGACCTGTCCTTCGATACCGGCCCGCTCACGGAGCACCGTCTCGAAGAACGCGAGTGCTGTCTCCCGTTCGTCGTCGGCGAGGTAGTCGACCTTGTTGAGGACGAAGAAGACCTTTGCAACCGCATCGCGGATCGTCTGGAGGAATTCGACCTCCACCTCGGTGATCGGCGGGTCGGCGGAGACCAGAAAGAGCGCTGCATCGCACTGAGCGAGGAAATTCAAGGTCATCTCAGTGTTGTGCTGGTGGACCGACCCGATCCCCGGCGTGTCGATCAGGACAACGCCCTCTGCAAGGAGTGCTGCGGGATGGGTCACCTCCACCTGCAGGACACCCTGTTCGTTCCTCGGGTTGAACTCTTCCGAGACATGCCGGAGGAGTGCCCGCTGCAGGTCGAGGGGAGTGTCGCTCTCGACGATCTCGTCGTCGCGACCGTCCAGAAACCGGATACAAACGCTCCGCCGGTCGCCGTGGGCGATCAGTGTCGGGATGGCGGTCAGGGGGATCACCGAGCTCGGGAGAAGGGCTTCGCCGAGGAGCGCGTTGATCAGGGTGCTCTTCCCCCGCTTGAACTGGCCGAGCACGGCGAGGTGGAACCGGCCGGTACCGAGCCGGTCCGCCAGTGCGCGGAGCTGGTCGGCGTACGGCGCATACTCAGGCCCGAACGATCGGATACGGTCGGCTTCGCAGGCAAGGCTCTCGGGCAGATGCCGGGTGTGGCTACTCATGGGATCTCTCCTTGATAATCGGGTGGGATACCTGTCGTATCCGCCGACGGATGGTAGGAGTTATCAGCCACAAAAGCGGTTAGAGGTGAACTCCATCACCTGAATCTGTACCTCTGTATCTCGCCGTGCGGATAATTAATTCTTTGTCCTGAGAGGTACTGCAGTCCCGGTACTGCCACCCTCTCTCCGTATGCACAGTGCAAAGTGTTTTTCGTACTGCCCGGATACGCCCGGTGGACGGAGACAAACCGGCTCGCACTGTTCACCACATTGAGGTCACGGTGTTGCGGTAGAGCCGGTCGGTTTCGTTGCAGAGTGCTTCGATATCTCCGGTAGCCGTGGCGAGTTCCTCCTCAGCATCGCAGCCGGCGGCACTAGTGGCACCGGCGAACTCCAGCCGTCCCGTGATCGACTGTTTGAGGTCATCGATCATCGACGCCATGCACGATCCTACCGGACAAACCCTTTCCGCCCGGCGTACCGGGCTGCATCCCCTGCCGCCTCTTCGATCCGGAGGAGCTGGTTGTACTTCCCCACCCGCTCGCCCCGTGCCGGCGCCCCGGTCTTGAGGTGGCCGGTCTGCATGGCGACGGTGAAATCGGCGATGAACGTATCGACGGTCTCGCCGCTCCGGTGGGAGACCCCCGCACCCCAACCGTTCTGCTGCGCCAGCCTGACAGCAGCGTTCGTCTCGGTGACCGTCTCGATCTGGTTGTGTTTGATCAGGACGGCGTTCGCGGCGGACAACAACCCTTGCCGTACTCACATTAAGAGGGCATGCGGGGTGCCGTTGCTGCGCTATGAAACAGTGAACATTCACAAAAATGGACGCCGGGAGGGAGATTTGAACTCCCGAGGCGCAAAGCACCAGCGGCTTTCAAGGCCGCCGCCTTTCCGGACTAGACTATCCCGGCTTGCCGTATACTGTAGGTTCTCCGGATAAAAATAGATTGGTCACCGCTGCCTGATGACAAGCAGGATGAGCAGGGCGAAGATGCCGAGCACCACGGGTATCGGCGTTGCCGGTGTCGTGGCCGGTACGTCGCCGAAGACCGCCGGCGGCGTCTGGCTTGCCTGCACGGTCTCTGCATTCTCGACCGTGAGGCGGACGGTGCCGCTGTCCGTATAACTCATGGGATATACCTTGACGTAGACCACGCCGCCCCGGGCGGTGAACGAGGCCTCTTCTCCCTCGACAAGACCCTTATTGTTTACCTTATGGGTGGCCTGATCTTCATCGGTGTACTCGATCACCCAGTCGATCCCGGGGGAGGTGGTGATCGTTACCGTACCGGGTTTCGTATCGATGACGAAGTATGCCGGAGCGTCCCGCGAGGCGCCGGCAGCGGCGGTCATGGCATCGGGCAGTATCGTCGGCGTAGGGCCTGCCGGAGTGGGGGTAACGAAGCCTCCGGTGACGGTGTAGTCAACGGCGGTAATAAACCCTTTATAGTCGGCATACTGCGCCCGGTACATTCCGCCTTCCGTGATGGGCACCTCAAGCGAAAAGGCGCCGTTCTCGTCGGTCTTGATGTAGGTCGGACCGAAGACCGTTGCGGATCCGTGAGCGACCTCGATCTGGACACCTGCATCCCCGAGACTCGGGACCGAGCCGGCGAGGCTTAAGGTGCCGTCGTAGATCTGGGTGGTGGGTGCGGTGAGCTTAATCTCCTCGGCTCTATTGACGATGGTAACGAACTTTAAGGTGATCGAGCTCCCACCGAAGGTCGTCTTCGTCGGGTCGATGATCTCGACGGTATACTGGCCGCCTCGAAGTCCCGCCGTCTCGAACGTGGTCATGAACGTTCCATCCTGCTGGATGACGATGGTGTTTCGCGCAATCTCCTGTTTGGTTCCGGATGCGTAATAGAGGACGACATCCGTCGAGAAACCCGGAGTGAGCGACGGCTTCGTGAGGCCTTCGGGCATGGTGGTTCCCGTCACAATGAGCGGCTCGCCTGCCTCGACACGATCGGGTGCACTGATTCCGATGTATGCCGCCGATGCGGTGCCCACGATCAGCAGCATGCTTATGAATGATAGCCATGCGATCCTTTTCATAATCATAGAATGAACTGGTATAGTGTTAATGATATCCAAAAGTGCTCTGAAACCTCTGGCCTGTTGGCGGGGAAAAGACCTCTACGATGGACAGGTTCTCGAAACGGTGACCGTCATCTTCAGGACGGCGGGCTGCTCCTGGAACCGGTGCCTGATGTGCGGATACCGTCACGAACGCTACCCGCCGCTCTCCGAAAGCGAACTTGTCGACCGTCTCCTCGGGCAGATCGCCTGGGTGAAAGAGTCGTTCGCCGACGACGACTACCAGATGCTGAAGATCTTCACCTCGGGGAGTTTCTTCGACCCGGCGGAGGTTCCCGCGGCGGTGCTGACCGCCGCTAGCCGAGGCGTTCCGGGGCAAGCTGATCGTTGCGGAGACGAGGCCGGAGTACGCAAGCGAGGATCGTCTGGCGGCGTTCATCGCCGGCATCGATGACGGCACCTGGTCTACGCCTCTCCACGTTGCGATGGGCCTCGAGACCACGAACGACGCTATCCGGGAGAAGAGCATCGATAAGGGGTTTACCTACGCCGATTTCCTGCAGGCGGCATCGACCGCCCATCGCGCCGGAGCGGGTGTCAAGGCCTACCTGATGATGAAACCCCCGTTCCTGACCGAAGCCGAGGCGCGGGACGATATGCTGCGTTCGATAGAAGAAGTCTCATCCGTTGCCGATATGATCTCGATGAACCTCTGCACCGTCCAGAGCAGAACCGATGTGGAGCGGCTCTGGAAGCAGAATGCGTACCGCCCGCCGTATCTCTGGAGCGTCCTCGACGTGCTGATCCGATCGCCCGTTCACGTCCTCTGCGACCCGGTCGGCGGCGGGCAGATGCGGGGGCCGCATAACTGCGGTGCCTGCGACCGCCCGATCGTGAAGGGAATCGGCGAGTACTCGCTCACCGGGGATAAAGAACTCCTCCGGGTTCTCGCAGAAGAGGACTGCTCCTGCAAGCAGGAGTGGGAGTTCGTGCTCCGGGAGGAGCGCCCCTACTGCATGCCGCTTACGCGGTAGACGAACCGCTCTGTTCATCAAGCTGTTTGGCGAGCAGGGGCAGGAACGCACCCGCATCGCTCACCACGCCGACCGCCTGCATCGTGCCGCGGTCCATCAGTTTGGTGACGGATGCGGGATTGATATCGACACAGATGGTCTTGACGTAGGAGGGGAGACAGTTGCCCACGGCGACGGAGTGGAGCAGCGTCCCGATCATCAGGACCATCCCGACATCTTTTTGAATGAGCTCCCGCATGGCATCCTGCGCCTCCATGGCGTCGGTGATGACGTCGGGGAGAGGCCCGTCGTCCCTGATGGACCCTGCAAGTACGAACGGGACGCCGTTCTTCACGCATTCGTACATGATCCCGCCGGTGACGATGCCAAGGTCCACGGCGTTCTTAATCGAACCGGCGCGCATGATCTCGCTGATGGCGTAGATGTGGTGCTTATGCCCGCCCGTGACGAGCGTCCCGGTCTTGAGGTCCATGCCGAGCGACGTGCCGAAGAGGTTGTACTCGATGTCGTGGGTTGCAAGGGCATTCCCGGCAAAGAGGACGTCGATATAGCCGTCCCGGATCATCTTCGCGAGCGAGTCCGCCGCACCGGTATGCACGATCGCCGGGCCGCCGACGATGGCGATCTTCCCTCCCTTCTTCTTCAGAGCGAGGATCTCCCGCGCGAGCTTGGCGATGATCGTCTCGCTCGGCCGTTCGGAGGATACCGTGCCGTGCATGAACTCGAAGGTGCTGATCTTCCGGGGGCGTTCGGGGTATACGACGCGGACACCGTTCTCACCGATGACGATGGCGTCTCCGGCCTTGAGCTTCGATAACGGCGTACAGATCGCCCGTTTCTCATCCTCCTCGACGACGATGAGGCAATCCATCTCGATCCCTTCGACCGGGAGCCATTCGTCCCGGTACTTGACGAACGTCGGGTGGTTGGTGGTTGAGTAAAAGCCCTTCGGAACAATCCTGTCGCCCTCTGCCGGTTTGAGGGTAACGTCGTTGATCTCGGGTGAGCGTGCGCCGAGGCGGTGCAGCTCGGAGAGGATGGAGTCGAGTCTGCTGATCGTCGGCGGCGGTGATACGGAGCCGCGCGTAGCTCGGGTCTTTTTTATGTTTTCCTACGTTGAAGGTGAGGATCTCAAACTCCCCGCCCATGTCCATGATCTTATCGAAAACGAGGGTCATGATGCCGGAATCGATGATATGGCCCTCAAGTTCGATTTCCCGGCAGAGTTCCATACTGATAGGTCGGTGATGATGCGATAAGAGTGTTTCTCTCGAAAATTTGGCCGTTGAAGAACCGTATCCGGCTCGTGTACCGGTGAGTGGAGATGTTTCTGCGAGAGCCTCATCCGCAGAGGTATGCCTGAACCAGGGCGAGTTCCTCGCGGGTGTTGATATTGAAGGCCAGCCGCCGATCGCGGATCAGCACCGCTACCTCTTCCTGCGCATCTCCGATGCCCGCACCGTCGACGATGTTGATCCCGACCGGGCAGGCGTCCGTGCCGTCCACGACTGCCGTATACTGCGTCCTGCACCCGTGCTCCCTGCAGAGGCTGTGGGGAACCCACGTCGAGCAGGCGGGTGTGCCGGCTATGCGGTAGCGCTCCTCTATCGTGGTAATGATATCGGCCTTCAGGCACGGGAGGTCGGCGACGCAGGTGAAGAGGGGCTCGTCGAGATCGAGTGCAAGCACCACCTCTTCGAGATCCTCGATATACCCGGAGCCTTCGGCGTCGTACCGCTCGATCCCGTTCGCACGGCACCAGTTCTTCGTAACCGGCGTGCGTGGCGAGGTGACGACCAGTGTTTCATGCCCTGCGGCCGTGAAGGCGTCGAGGACGTAGGCTATCATCGGTCGTGCGCAGATGGTAACGAGCGGCTTTTCTCCCATCCCCAGGCGTGAACCGGCTCCTCCGGCCATGATCAGCGCAAGCATGCCTCGAGCGCCTCGATGATCTGCAGATTCTCTGCATGGGTTCTGACCGCGATCCTGATGTGCTTCGGAAGCCCGAACGAGGAGCAGTCCCGAACGAGGATTCCCCTGTGCAGGAGCTGTTCGGTCATGACCGGCGCCGCAATGGGGAGGGCGATCAGGATATAGTTTGCAGATGGCTCCCCGTACGGGAGGTTCATCTCCCCGAGCCGCTCGCAGAGCCATCGACGTTCGCCGGCGATCTGCTCTCTCGAGCGTTTGAGCTCGTGGTAGTGTGCGAATGCCTCGATTGCATAGGCCTCGGCAAATGCATTGACCGTCCAGGGGAGCCGTGCCGTCTCGATCCGTTCGATGAGTTCCGGCTCGCCGAACCCGTAGCCGAACCGGATGCCGGGAACGGCAAAGCACTTCGTGAGGGAGCGCAGGAGAAAGAGATCGTCGTGCCGGAGATCGACGAGGCTCTGATCGGGATCGGAGAGTTCTATGAAGGCCTCGTCGAGAAAGAGGCATGCACCGTTCGAGGCTGTCTGCTCGAGAAGCGTGGTGACGGCGCCGCGCATACGAAGCGAGCCTGTTGGGTTATTCGGGTTGCAGCAGAAGCGCACCGATGCCGCCTTCTCGTCGGGCGTAGGCGTCGCTCCCGCCATGCGGGAAGCGAGTTCGGTACTCCCCGAAGGTGGGCTTTTCGAGGAAAACGCCGTCGCCTTCACCGAGAACAACCGAGCAGAACGCCCGGATGAGCTCGACCGACCCGTTGCCCACGGCAATCTCGTCGGGGCTCCTGGCAAAGGTGCGCCCGATGACGCTTTTGAGGACTTCGTACCGATCGTCGGGGTAGTCTGCAAGCGTTGCAGGGTCGGGCTTCCAGTCGATGTCGGGGGGAAACGGATTGATGTTTGCACTAAAATCGAGCAATTCTCCGCCTCCGTGGCTTTTGTGCCACTGCACGGTTCCGCCGTGCACCACTTTCGTTGGAAATTCTTTTCTCATAATGATGGCACTTATCGCAGGTAGACTGTAGATTGCAATGCATAAAACGGTTTTGAGAGTTCCCTGAGCGATTTAAAAAAGTATTTATACTATCGGGGTATTATTTGGGTTTATCTGATGTTGTCAGATAATAAGGTGACCGTCGTCTGACAAATGGCAGGCTTTTGTCTGCTTTATGTCGGATATGAGTGATAACAATGATGGACCGAATTACGATCAGATTGCCCAGGCAGCAGGTTGAGATGCTTGAGAAACTGGTAGAGGCCGGGGAGTTCCCTACCGTCTCGGAGGCTGTGCGATATTCCGTCCGGGAGCTTCTCGAGAAGCATGGCAACCGTGTCCTCCGCGAGATCGATCAGGTTTCATTTAAAGTTTAGGGGGTTAGGCATCCATGCAGACTATCATTAACGAAGCTTTGAAACACGCAGAGCGAGAGAGATTTACCAAGAACGCCATGAACGACGATGGCGATGATATGATCGGTCAGCCGCGTATCGTTATCGTCGGGTGCGGCGGCGCCGGTAACAACACGATTAACCGTCTGTACCACATGCAGGTCAACGGCGCAGAGACGATTGCGATCAACACCGACAAGCAGCACCTGGATATGATCCAGGCGGACAAGAGGGTGCTTGTGGGCAAGTCCCTTACCAAGGGTCTCGGTGCCGGCGGTTTCCCCGATGTCGGCAGAAGGGCTGCGGAGATGGCACGCCCGACGCTTGAGGGCCTGCTCGCCGACGCCGACCTCGTCTTTATCACTGCAGGTATGGGCGGAGGCACCGGTACCGGAACCGCCCCGGTCGTGGCGCAGATCGCGAAAGAGCAGGGAGCCATCGTCGTCGGCATGGTCAGTTACCCCTTCCAGGTCGAGAAGGCCAGGCTTCTCCGGGCTGAGGAAGGTATGGAGGCGCTTGCCGCGGCCGCCGATTCGGTGATCGTTCTCGACAACAACCGGCTCATTAAATTCGTCCCGAACCTGCCGCTCGGACAGGCCTTCTCGGTCATGGATCAGCTCATCGCCGAGACCGTCAAGGGTATCAGCGAGACGATCACCGAGCCCTCGCTCATTAACATCGACTACGCCGATGTCCGTGCCATCATGAGCAAGGGTGGCGTGGCCGTGATGCTCGTCGGTGAGAGCAAGCAGCAGAACAAGGCCGAGAGCGTCGTGCACGAGTGCCTGAATCACCCGCTCCTCGATATCGATTACCGTGGAGCGACCGGCAGTCTCATCCACATCACCGGCGGAAACGATCTGACGCTCCAGGATGCCGAGGAGATCGCAAGTTCCCTCACCTACGAGCTCGACCCGCACGCGGATGTCATCTGGGGCGCACGTGTCAACAGCGAATACGAAGGCCGCGTCCGCGTCATGGCCATCATGACCGGTGTCAAGAGTGCGCAGATTCTCGGACAGCAGCGTGCGTTCGAGCCCGTGGCAAACCGGCAGAATATACAGTCGGGACGCCGTCCTGCATCCCGGGACGCGACCAGCGGGCATCTTATAGATTTCCTTTGAATATAACCTCCTCATTTTCTCCTTCCGGTGGTACCCGTGACCCGTTCGGTGCCGCACCGCCTGTGCCGGCGGTGACGAACGGGTACGCACGTCCTCCCGAAATACTTAATAGTGCGGATGTCATTTGAATAATAGAACGATCCTGTAAAATCCCGCCTATTACGGGTGGAATGGTGGATCTCCCGGTTACATCAGTCATCGGGAAATGCCACGAGGTACCGGGGGTTGAACAACCATGAACAGATGGATGAATATCGGCCTGGACAGGTGTGTCCGGCGAAGCGTCTTTTGTTATGTTGTTATTAACTCCGGAGTCTCCGGCATCGATCTATCCACCCTCCGGCGGGATACACCGGACAGGTAGCGAACGTTGAGGATTGGTAGTGGATGTTGAACGATTTAGTTGATAAGAGAAAGAAGTTTCTCGCAGAGTCTGAACAGCACAAAAACCGAAGGAACGAGCCTGAATGCGCTTGCCAGCAAGTACGCCCGGGAGCGTAACACGCTGAACAACCAGACTCGCGAGTTCGTTGAGGAGGCGCAGAAGCACAAGGAGCTCCGTGACCAGAACAACGGAGACGTTCAGAGGCTGAAGGAGGAGCGCAACGAGCACAACGATAAGGCGAACGTGCTCTTCGAAGAGATCGAAGCCTTCAAGAAAGAGCACGGGAACCTGAAGAACCGTGGCATCAAGGAAGTTCAGAAGCAGATCGAGCACTTAGAGTTCAAGCAGCAGACGGAGGTCTACAGCACCGATAAAGAGCGTGAGTTGATCGATAAGATCAAGCAGCTCAAAGCCTCCGTAAAAGAGCAGGAAGCGGAGCTTGAACAGAATAAAGATATGCGGACGAAGCTGACCGATGCCCGTGAGTTTCGCCGGCTCGCATCCGAGATCCATAAAGAAGTGACCGAGAAGGCCGAGCTTGCACAGCAGCACCACGACCTGATGGTGGAGTCGTATCGCAAGGCCGATAAGTCTCGCGAGGCCGCAGACCAGTCCCACCAGCTCTTTGTCGAGGCGCAGGAGTCTGCCGATGAGGAGCACAAGCAGTTCATCGCCTGCCAGAAGGAGCTTCGCGACTACGACAAGGTGATATCGGGCCTACGCAAGAAGACGAGGAAGACGAAAGTCACCAAAGAACAGAAAGCCGTCAGAAAAGAAGCAGAACAGATCTTCCAGAACTTCCGCGGTGGCGAGAAACTCACGACCGACGATCTGCTCCTTCTTCAGCGCGCAAAACTTATATAATCCTTATTTTTCCCGCACGAAAGTGCAAAAATCTGTGAATGGTTCTTCAAATGGTTGAAAATCATTTAATAGATTTGAAGCGATCTCTATTGAGATGTCCAGAGACCGGACGCTAGTCCTCTGTGTCGATCGCGACGACGATATAGGATATAAGGCGGGTATCGAAGGTCCGGTAGTCGGGAGAGAGGCGTGCCTGAAGACGGCAAATGCTCTTGCCCTGATCGACCCTGAGGACTCGGACGTCAACGCCATCTTCGAGACTGTCAAGATCTACGACCTCCTCCACACTCGCGGAGAGGAGGTTGCCATTGCGGTCATCAGCGGCAACCATATGAACCTCCTTGAGGGTGACCGCCGGATTGCGTCGGGTCTTGATACCATCCTCGGGGCGACGGGTGCCACGTCCTGTATCCTGGTGACGGACGGTGCCGAAGACGAGTATGTCATGCCGATCATTCAGTCACGGGTGCCGGTCAGCAGTGTCCGAAGGGTCGTCGTCAACCAGATGCCGAACCTCGAAGGCACCTACTATATTTTAAAGCGCCTCCTCGACGATCCCAAGATCTCAAAGATCGTTCTCGTTCCGATCGGTCTTGCCATGCTGCTCTATGCGACTGCATACCTTCTCGGGTATCCGGAGGGTGCCACCATCGTCGTGGTCGGGGTCATCGGCACCTATCTGCTCTTCAAGGGATTCGGTATCGACGAGATCTTCCATTACTTCGTCACATCGCTGCAGGCGTCGTTGCGGGGCGGGCGTTTTACGTTCGTGTCCTACATCGCGGCAATACTGATGGTGATCGTCGGGATCGTCATGGGCTTTACGACCCTGCTGACACTCTACAAGACCTCCGGTATCTTCTTCTATATCCTGACGTTTATCTACGGTGCAATCGTCTGGTTCACCGCAGCGGGGCTCGTTGCATCGGTCGGCAAGATGATCGATGTCCTCCTGAACGAACGGGAGAATCTCAGAAGAGTTGTCGCCCTGCCGTTCTTCGTTCTGGCGCTCGGGGCGATCGCGTACGGCGCCAGCATTTATACGCTCTCGATCAGCGATATTCCGCAGTTCCCTATCGCCGAAGACGTCGGGATACGATACATCGTCTTCGCGACGATCGGCGGTTTGTTCCTCGCCTTCTTCGGAGTATATCTCCAGTCCCTTCTCAGCAGGTGGGCGGGAGAACGCGGATCGGCTGCGATTGAGAGAGATGTGTGACTCTTTCCCGCCGGCGTGGGAGATATCTCTGGTTTTTTGATGCAGTCCCAGTCCCGGGCGGGTGTTCTCCCGCATTCCGGGGCAGACGCGATCGGGTAATCCTTTCCCGGCGATTATCCCGTATCCCCGGAGCATTGCTGCAGTATGTCGGGCTCCGCCGGCGTCTTCCGCTTCGCTCCGTGTGATGGTTCTTCCGCACGTCCGTGAGGGCGCCCTACCCGGAAAAGGCAATCGCACCGGTCAGGGCCGGCCTTCGGCGAGGTTCAGGGGGCGGTGAAGTAGCCGACGCCGTTCGGAACCGCCCGTACCTTCTCATAGTGTCTGGTCTCCTGCGGCGTTGTTATGGTGAGCGAGGGAACCTCTACGTTGAAGGTATGGGGGGGGAACCAGTATGCATCTCCCCCGTAGTCGTACGATGCATTGCTGACGATGATTACGGCACGCTCAAGGTCGATCCGCTGGATGCGTGCCTTTTCAAAGTCGGTTACCTGCAGCACCTTCTTCTTTAAGTCCGACTGGCCGAGGAGAAATACGAGAAGGCTGATTCCGCCGTCTATCGTGTAATCGACGGTGATGACGGCGTGCTCCTCAACAAGGTTGACAGAAACGCTCTGTACGGTAACGTAACCGTATCGTGCAGCATCGTCGCCTGCAAAGGCAGGGACGGTGAGTGCGCAGATGAGTACCAGAACAAGCCCGAGCGTTCCCCATCTCATTACTCAGTACATTATTGTGAAGCTGATAAATCCTTTATGGTCTTGTGCAGGGAGAATGGAGAATATTCGATAGACACCGGGTTTTTTTCGATTACGGCGCCGGAATTGCCGATACCCGTGAACGCTCTCACGGAAAAAAGAGTCCCGGGGTATTTCCGTCTCCCGGGGAGGTTTCGAGAACAAAGGGCGGTTTGTTCCGAAGTCTACCTCACCTGGGAGAGGACGATCTCGATGCTCGACACATTGGTTTTGCCGGTATCGGTATCGATCATCTCCGTGGACGTTAAGACCTCTTTCTTGCTGACATTTGCCAAAAACCGGTTCAGGGCTATCTCGGCCGTATCGACAGCCCGTGAGATGGCCTTCCCTCGCGCTTTGATCGCAACCTCGTCCGCTCCGTTGTTGAACTGGGTAACCACCGCGAGTACGTAGTTCATAACAGGTTTATTCCCAACGAATACTGTGTTGTCCTTAATCATTGCCCACCTCATTAGAGATACTTTTTCGAGTATATCAGCTCGGCGTTGAGGACGGAAGCACCTGCGGCACCTCGGATGGTATTGTGACCGAGCGCAACGAACCGCAGTCCTTCCCGGATTCTGCCGACCGAGACCGTCATGCCCCTGCCCCGATTGCGATCAAGGCGTGGCTGCGGACGATCGGGCTGGTCGAAGATCTCAACAGGCTTTGCCGGTTGTAATGGAAGATTGCTGAACGGGGATTTAAAGCTTGCGTAAGCTTTTTTGACTTCGTCTACCGGACTCTGCACGTCGACCCAGATCGCAAGAGTGTGCCCGTCGATGACCGGAACCCGGTGACAGCTCGCACTCACGTTGAACGGGGCGTCGTGCACCTCGGATCCGTCGAAAGTTCCCATGATCTTCAGGGTCTCGGTCTCCATCTTCTCTTCTTCAGAGCCGATGTAGGGGACGACATTATCATAGATATCCATTGCGGATACCCCTGAGAATCCTCCTCCCGAGATCGCCTGCATGGTTGCCACACGCACATCGCGGAATGCGAACGAACGCAGGGGTGCAAGTGCCATAACGAGTACGATGGTGGAGCAGTTCGGGTTGGTTACGATAAATCCGTCCCGGCCTTTATCGCGCTGCACGTCGATAAGACCCAGGTGATCGGGGTTGACCTCGGGGACGACGAGCGGGACGGTCGGATCCATTCGGTGCGACCGGGCATTGCTGCATACGGCGACTCCGGCATCTGCGACATCGGCCTCGATCGAGGTTGCAATATCGGCCGGAAGCGCCGAGAAGACGAGATCACAGTTTTTCACGCTCTCGACAGTAGTCGGAGTGACGGTGATGTCGCCTACCGAATCCGGAAACGGCGCATCAAGGCGCCAGTTTACGACATTGCTGAATTTCTTTCCCGCACTTCGTTCAGAAGCGGTGAGCGCCTCCAGATGAAACCAGGGATGGTCAGCGCAGAAGCTGAACGAAGCGCTGTCCCACCGCTCCTGTGGCACCAAGCACTCCTACGTTTATCATAGACAAAAGTATCTGTAGTGTTGGTGTTATTAAAGAATGTGATTCTTATTCCATTGAGATTGCTTCGGCCGGACATTCGTCGACGCAGGATTCGCAATCGACACAGAGGTCGATATCGACTACTGCCTTTCCGCCTTCCATCCGAATCGCTTCGGCGGGGCAGATACCGACGCATGTCTCACAGCCTGTACACTTCTCCAGATCCACAATTGCGGGCAATATATTTCCTCCGACTGTATATGTGCGGTAAAAGGCTAAAAAAATATTTCGGTTTGCCCTTTTCGGGGCGACAGTCTTTTCGGATTGCGGCTTTGCGGTGACGATCAGATGCCGAGAACGTCCTGCATCGAGTAGATCCGCTTCTCTCTTCCGGGAACCCACGCCGCTGCCCGCACTGCTCCCTCGGCAAAGACCGCACGGTCGTAGGCACGGTGGGATACCTCGATGCACTCGTAGTTTCCTGCAAAGAGGACGGAATGATCGCCGACGATGTCGCCGCCCCGGATCACGTGGACGCCTATCTCGTCTTTCCGTTCGGCCATCCCCTCTCTGCCGTATACCTTCTCGCGGCTCCCGAGTTCCTGGTCGAGGATCTCAAGGATGGTCTTTGCCGTCCCGCTCGGTGCGTCTTTCTTATACCGGTGGTGAGCCTCGGTCACCTCGACGTCGTAGTCGGAGAGCATGCGTGCGGCCTGCCGGACGAGCTGCCAGAAGATATTGACGCCGACGCTGAAGTTGCTCGAGATAACGGCAGGGACGGTTCCGATGACTGCCTCGTCGATGGCGGCACGCTGCTCGGGTGAAAAACCCGTCGTGCCGACGACGAGCGCCACGTTGTTTCGTGCCGCCGCCCTGATGTTCTCCACGGCGGCATGGGCGACCGTGAAATCGATGAGGACATCGGGCCGCTTCGACTGCAGGAGTTCGTCGATCCGATCCGCCGTCACCACGTCGGCGCCGAAGAGCGTTCCTTCCTTGATGTCGACTCCGCCGACAAGTTCGAGGTTGGGGGATTCGTCGACGATCCTCCCGATCGTCGTTCCCATACGGCCGAGTGCGCCGGTTATTACTATCTTAGTCATACTGTGAAAGCACCATCCTGAGTACCTGGGTCTTTGCCTCGTCGAGGTCATCGAGCGGCAGCCGCACGGGTCCTGCCGCCATGCCACGGAGCCCGACCGCCTTCTTCACCGGGATCGGGTTCGTATCGATGAACATAGCCCGGAAGAGCGGTGAGAGTGTATAGTGAAGCTGCCGGGCCTGCTGGAGATCGCCGGCGCCGAAGGACTCGTACATCCCGACCATCCGCAGGGGATCGATGTTCGCCGCGACCGAGATGACGCCCGCTCCGCCGAGGGAGAGAATGGGTATGGTCATGGCATCGTCTCCCGAGAGCACCACGAAATCCTCGTCCTGTGTCTCCTCGATGATCTGCGAGATCTGCGTGATATCGCCGCTTGCCTCCTTGACCCCGAAGATATTCGGGTGCTGTGCGAGTTCTGCGATAAGGTCCGGCCGGAGGTTCTGGCCCGTCCGCCCCGGCACGTTGTACAGAATCAGAGGGATATCGAGATCCGCGAGTCTGGTGAAATGTTTGACGAGGCCTGAACGGTTTGGCTTGTTATAATACGGACTGATGATAAGGGCGCCGTCCGCCCCGGCGTCTTTTGCGGATCTGGTAAGCCTTACGGCTTCCTCGGTATTGTTCGATCCCGTCCCGGCAAGCACGGGAATCCGGCCGTTCACGACGTCGACGGTCTCGCTGACGACACGCTCGTGCTCTTCAAAACTGAGTGTGGCCGACTCGCCGGTCGAACCGCACGGGACGATGCCGTGAATACCGTTCTGCAATAAAAATTCGATATTTGAGCGTAACCCTCCAATATCGAGATCCAGCTTCGGACTCCTTTCAAAAGGGGTGATGATTGCCGGAAGAACTCCCTCAAACATACTATGAGGTTTACGGCCTTCTTCTATTTATCTTTCTTGAGATATATCCGGCGACGCGGTTCCGGACGCGCTTGCTGTCGATTACTGCTGCTTCAAGAACTGCATGCTTGTTCTCGTCAAAGTTGTTGCTGAACTTCTCGCCGTGCTTTTCCATCAGCTCTTGGCCGAGGTTCTTGATGTATGACGGTTTAATTCCCATATTGACCTTCCCTAAACTTGTGTATATGTTATGCGATTCGACAGTTTAAGAATATTATGTGCTACTACGACCGGATCTTCGCCGAGGATGCGAATCATGGGCTCTTTTCCGACGGCTCCGGTATCGTAGATCACGTCGGGCACACCGTCCCTGCAGCAGGATGCCACGCCCCAGTCCATCGTCCGGATGCCGGGAGGTTCGCATGTTCGGTCGAAGGAGCAGATCTCGAACATGAGGTTCTCGAGTTCGTCGATCGCCGCCGCCGAGTAGCGGATATTCGCCGCGCTCCGTATGGCGGGTTCGAACTTCATCGCCGTCATGACGATACGTGCGACGTGATCGCTGGCGCCAAAGGCTACTTCGCCGACCGGATGGACCGCATCGCCGAGCCGCACGATCCTGCCTGCGACGGCCGCGACGTCCTCTCTGCTCCGCGGGTCGGGGAGCGCGTAGGCGATGTTCATGCCTACCTCGGGGATGAGCCGGACGTCCATCGCTCCGGCGAGCATCGTGACGGCCTCCCCGAGTCTCCGGATGACTGCTGCGCGTTCATCTGGTGGCATAGCACATACCTTTCGCAGACGAGCGGCATAAGGGTAACGGCTATACGAGGCCGACCCGGTCTCTCACTTCTGCAAGACCTTCGATGGCGAGGCGGTACAGGGTATCGAGATCCATCAGGGTCTCGATGGATGCGATCCGCTCGCGCTCGCATCCGGCGGCGAACGACTTCTCCTTGAACTTTTTCCGGACGGTCTTTGGCGAGACTTCGTCTATCCTCCCGCCTTTGACTCGCGCGCAGGCGAGAACCAGCCCCGAGACGCTGTCCGCCGCCTGTAGGGCTATCTCGACCGGTTCCCGGTAATTGCCAAAGAGCAGGTGATTGTGCCGCATGATAATGCCTGCCTGCTCTTCCGGTAAGCCCGCTTCGATCAGGATATGGTATCCTTCGAGACCGTGGCGGGTCATATCGCCTCCCGTCGCCTCGTAGTCGATGTCGTGCAGAAGGCCGATCACCCGGAAGGTCTCCGGATCTTCGCCGAGATGCTCTGCGATCTTCTTCATCACCGCCGCTGTGGCATAACTGTGAATCAGGAGCGACCCGGTCGTCACATGTCGGTGGAGGAGCCTCTCCGCTTCAGCACTGTCCATAGGGATCAGATTCTCATCCGGAACCATAACGGTGATGGTGATCGATCCCCCTCGCCGTCGGAGAAAGCATAAAGATTTACCCCGTCCTGACGATGATCTGATACTATGGATATACGTGTTCTCGAGGTGGTGACTGCGATAGCGAGCCTCGCGCTCTTCATCGCGCTGCTCGTCCTGTTGCCCTTGATTATGGCAGAGTTCCAGGGTCTGGCGTACCTTATCGCTCTGGTAGTCTTCATCCTCATGCTGAGCGCGGCGGGATCCGCCCTCGATAAGAGAGCGGCTTAAGCCTGCTTCTTCTTATCGTTCTTCTTTATTCTGTAGTAGGAAAGGGGGTGGCTGACACGCTCGCAGAGTTTCTCCCGGTTGACACAGAGTCCGAACGTGCGCATAGTCGCGCATGACGGCGGTGTATACTCCGTCCCGCTCCGCCCGGAGATATGCTCCACCTGGTACATCGTCTTTCCGACGTCGAAGTCCGGAGCTCTTTGAAACATCCCGACAATCTCCGTTGGGCTCAGCCCGATCGTATGGAGGAACGCGGTTATGGCAAACCGCCCCATGTGCGGGAGGTTCGTGCCTGCAGTGATCGCCGCAATAAGGCTCCCTATGCAGGGTGGGAACGCACCCTCTTCGACCGCACCGAACTGTTCCAGGATCTGCTGCTGGTATGCTGCGGTTATCCCGGCGGTTATCGGGGCGAACTGATCGCAGAGCGTTCGTGGTATTTTCAGGGGAAGCTGACGGTGGAGAATAACGCGGATCCGTTCGCGGAGCAGTTCGTCGCGCTCGTCCGCATCGAGCGTGACGATACCGGCGTGCACCTCGCGGTTGACCAGCCGCCAGCGGGAGTCCCGCAGCTGCGTGACCAGTTCGACGTATTCACAGACCGGCAGCGTCCCCCGACTCGTGTCGATCCCGACGCTCTGTGCGACATACTGCTTCTTTTCGGGTTCCTCGCGTTCGAGAAAGTACCGATGCCCGCCTCGCCTCGAATCGTGTCAGGCGGTCGGTGAGGATACGGTCGCCGATACAGGAGACCAGCATGCGGGCGAGAGCGTAACTTGCGATCTCGATCTCGGGGGGTGCCTGGTGCGCCTCGTCGTCGCGGAACTCCTTCTTTCCGGCGAGGGCGTCAAGGACACGCTCCTGTGCGCGGTTCAGGGCTTCACTGCCGCGAGGGCCTGCGAGAAACCGGTCGAGCGAGTCGAACTGTTTCCTGACGAGCTGTTCTGATTCTTTTAAAAAAGGGTATTTGCCAAGCTCTTTGATATCAAGAGCGATTACCATCAATCAGCCTCGATCCGGGGTGCAAGGAGATATTCGACGCGACCATTGCCGTCGGCGATATCGAACGCAAACCTGACCGGGTGATCGACGCCGAGGTGGACTTCGACCTCCGCTGCTTTTGCCATAACCTTACCCATATCTTTGAGGTAGTCGAGGGAGAAGAGAGAACGTGCACCGACCGGGTTTAAGCTCACGAGTTCGTCCTCCCCGAGAGCGAGTTTGATCTGATCGGTGTCGCCCTCGGCCTCCATGTAGAACGTCATCGAATCGGGATCGATGCCGAGGGCTATCTTATCGGATATGACCGCGGCAGCCTTGATTGCGTTGTTCAGTGCGTTCCCGGAGATGATCACTCTGCCCGGCAGCTCGATTGTCGGTGGGTTCGGGTCTTTTCTGATGGTGTTGACGTCGAGGAGCGTGATGGAGTAGCGGTATCCCTTGAACGAGAGCTCGAGTTTACGCTCCTCTTCGGGGAGGTTCATCGCCAGCTTATCGCCTTTGCTCATCATCCCGAGGACGTTCTTCATTTTCGCGATATCAAGACCGAGCTCTCCCGGTGTTGCCGCATACGTGTCAAAGGCTCCGCTCTTCAGCTCAAGCGAGACCATAGCCACATTTGCGGTATCGACTGCCCGTGCTCGAAGCGTATCCTCTTCCGTATGAAGTCGGCACTCGGTGACAAGAGCCGCCATTGCGTCGATAGACTCCCTGAATATCTCCGCGTCAATCGTTGCCTTTAACATCATGATCCCTTAATCAAACTCAATTATAACCTATATAATCATACTTTTAATTATAGTGTTTTACGATTGCGTATCAACGGTCAGGGGGAATGCACCGGTCCTGCAGAAATCCCATACTTTGATGTTGCACGAAAGCATATAGTATACGTGATCTTTTATTGATCTGCCGATGCGCTATCGTCCGCATCGGTCGTAGACGGAAGGAGTATTTGCAGAATGGGTTCTCAGTGGTCGAGAGATAAGGTCTACAACCGGGCCATGAAGGCCGGGTACCGATCCCGCGCCGCATATAAACTCCTGGAGATTCAGGAGAGGAACGGTATCATCCGTCCCGACGACAATGTGGTGGATCTGGGTGCGGCACCCGGGAGCTGGCTGCAGGTACTGCGCGAGCTCACGGACGGGAAGATCGTCGGCATCGACTTAAACCCAATCGCACCCCTCGAAGGCGTCACTACCATCGTCGGCGATTTTACGCAGGAGGAAGTGCGGGAGCGGGTTTTAGCCGAGCTTGACGTCGTGAACGTCGTGGTCTCCGATGTATCTCCAAAGCTCTCGGGGCAGAAGAGCTACGATCAGGCACGAGCGATCGGGCTCGGCGAGGAAGCACTCGCGTTCGCCTGCACCGTCCTCAAGCCGGGAGGAAATTTTGTGATAAAGTCGTTTCAGGGCGAGCTCTTCTCCGATCTGATGAACGATATCAAGGAACACTTCCATTCCGTCAGGGGCTATCGGGCGAAATCCACGCGGAGAGGGAGTACCGAGACGTATATCATTGCGAAAAGTTTCATAGGGCGAGAGGATGGCGCTTAAGGACACATACGGCCGTACCGTAACGAATCTCCGGATAAGCCTGACATCGGAGTGCAATCTCCGGTGCATCTACTGCCATGCAGAAGGTGAGGTCGACCCGAAGGAGCAGATGAGTGCCGACGAGATCGCCGAGCTGATGCAGGTCGGGGCGAAGTTCGGTATCCGAAGCATCAAGTTTACCGGCGGGGAGCCTCTGCTCCGCTCCGATATCATTGATATCATCCGGGCGGTGCCTCCGGGCATCGAGTCGTCCCTGACGACGAACGGCACCCTGCTTGCAGGCAAAGCTGCTGCTCTCAGGGAAGCTGGCCTCTCCCGGGTGAATGTCAGCCTCGATACGCTCAGACCCGACCGATACCGGGAGATTACCGGAAGAGATCAGCTCGATCGGGTGCTTGCAGGCATCCGGGCGGCCATCGATGCCGGCCTCACGCCGGTGAAGCTCGAATATGGTGCTCCTCGAGGGGATCAACGACGACGAGTTCGACGACTTCATGGAGTTTGTCCGGGGGAACCGGAACCTCATCCTGCAGGTCATCGAGCTGATGGACTTTCACGACTGTAAGTTCCACGGGGATGTCGACGGCGTCGAGCGCGACTTAAACACCCGGGCGGAGCAGATCGTGACGCGGAGGATGCACCACCGCAGGAAATACTGTCTCGATAATGCCGAGGTCGAGGTTGTCCGGCCGCTCCACAATACGGAGTTCTGCGGCTTCTGCAACCGGCTTCGCGTCACCTCGGACGGAAAGCTCAAACCGTGCCTCCTGCGGAGCGATAACCTGATCCCTATCCGGGGAAAACACGGCGAAGACCTTGAAGCGGCCTTCAGAGAGGCCGTAAGCCTGCGCGAACCGTTACTTCAGGTAACGCCCTTTCCCTGTGGTTTGTCCTGCTCCTTACGGATGCACCCGCCTGAGCTGCGTCTTTGGAAAAATTCATCCTGTCTGCTCCTGTTTCGCCGCGAAAGCAATATTTTTTAACTCTCTCTCCAATAGGTTGGTATGCTGGAAGAGAACGAATATGTCGGTGTCATGAAGAAGCTGTACGGCAAGTCGCTGATACTCGAAGACCCTTCCGACTTCCACCCGGTGCTGTATTTTTACTTCGTCGATTCGCTCGCCCACATCGACTTTACGCTCGGGATACTGTCGTTCAACTATATGTCCCCGAAGAATGTCATGAATATGGAATACCTGCGGTGGCGTCTCGACCAGGGGAAGCAGGGCGAACGTGCTCTCTTCCCGGAGTTCATCAACTGGCTGAAGGCGGAGCATCACGATACGTTCGAGTCGCTCCCTCTCCTCTGGAGCGGCATCTACGACAACGACGACCCCGCCTCGTACCGGAGTTTCCGCATCGTGCTGAATCCCGACGACAAAAAACCGCTCCCGGCAGAGTATCTCTCCGCATTCGTCGATCAGTTCTTCGAGCAGACGTTCCTGCGCCGGCTCTACCGCGGCTCAATGCTCGCCAATCTCTTCGATGAATTTGCCGGAACCAGATCTGCCCCGTGAGGTGATACGGCATGGATGTCGCCCGCCTCTGTTCATCGCTCGTCCGGATCAAGAGTGAGAATCCCCCCGGCGGTACGGCCGACGTCATCGAGTATATCAGGGACTTTCTCGATACGCTCGGTGCCCGGAGCCGGGTCATGTCGTACCCGACGGCAGGGCGAACCTCGTTACGACGGCGCCGGATTCCCGGCTCCTTCTCTGCGGGCACGTCGATGTCGTGCCGGCGATTGCCGATGCGTGGGTGCACGACCCGTACGGCGGCGAGATTGCCGGAGGGTTCGTCTGGGGGCGGGGCGCCACGGACATGAAGGGCGGTTGTGCGGCGCTCCTTACAGCGTATAAAAACCTCGTGGATGCCGGGGAGGAGCCGAAGGTGCAGTTCGCCTTCGTCTGCGACGAGGAGACGGGGGGTGAGTTTGGTATCTCTTCCCTGCTCAAGGAGGGTCTGCTCACGCCCCGTGACTGCCTGATCGCCGAGCCGTCGCCCCCGCTCAACCCCTGTATCGGGCAGAAGGGGCTCTGCCGCCTGGAACTCTGCTTTTCAGGAGAGCCGGGCCACAGTTCTCTCTATCCTGTCGTCGGCAGGAGCGCCATTATGGAGGCGGTTTCGCTGATCGAGTACATGAAAGAACTCCACGCACACGAGTATGCGGCGGGAGGCGAGATGCAGGCGATCGTAGAGCGGTCGTCGCAGGTGCTCCAGGATATCTTCGGTATGGAAGGGCTCCGCGATGTCCTGACCCGGGTCATGTATAACCCCGGCCGGATCGAGGGTGGGGAGAAGGCGAACATCGTTGCGGAACGCTGCAGGATGGAGCTCGATATTCGTCTCCCCTGGGGCTGCTCGACGGAGGCGCTCCTTGCGGCGATAGCCGCCCATGCAGAGAATGCCGTGATACGCGAGATCAATGTGGCGGAACCGACCCTGACGCCGGCCGATACGCCACTCGTCGGGATCGTCTGCACTGCGATCGAGCAGGTCTACAGAAGTCCCGCCGCGCCGATTCTCCAGTGGGCGGCGACCGATGCCCGGTATCTCCGGTGGGCAGGTTTTAACGTCGTCGACTACGGGCCGGGCGATATCACCACGCTTCACGCTGTGGATGAGAAGGTTTCTGTGGAGCAGCTCGAGAGGGCGGGAGACGTGTATCGGGGAGTGATCGGGGAGTATTCCGCTTGATCTATCCGTTAACGAAGATCTGCCTCCTGCGTTCTGGTCTCTTCGAGTGCGTCGAGGGAAAATTTTGAAAATACAAACCCTAGTACCAGGGAAAAGTACATTGAAATTGTCCGATCGACAAGGACAATCGCAATTGCAACTGTTGATGGAACGCCCATTGTTGCAATGAAGTAACTCAACGAACCTTCCATAGCCCCGATGCCAAGGGGTATCTGTGACACAAGACCCACAATGAAAGCTAGGCTCATGAATATTGATATCTGGATTGGATTTAGTAGAAATCCAAATGCCAGTGCTACCGTCCAGAGACGGATATACTCCAATACCAGTGACACCAGTGTTATCAGGAAGACGATGAGTATTCTATACGGCGGCATCTTCTTAATTGAGTAATCAAGTTCGTGTTCCCCCTTACTGAGGGGGAGTTTTACAAGTACCCTCTCTGCAAGGTGTATGAAATAATCCGCTTTATGGTACAGAACCAACAGCAGGAATAGTATCAGCAATGTAAGTTCTAGTGCGATTACGGTCACTGCCCGGAGTTGGATCATGATGATACCGGAAGCGACCAGGAAGAGTATTATCAATTCAAAAAAGCGCTCGTAGAAGATCATGGATACTCCGTCGAGGAAAGGTGTTTGATATCTGTGTTTCATGAAGTATGCCTTGTAAAGGTCACCAACCTTGCCCGGGGTGATATTTGCGAAGAACAGGCTGGAGATACTTGGCAGCGATGCTTCATACCATGAGATCTCTCCATAATAATGCTGACTGAGATACTTCCAGCGATAGACCTTTGATCCGATATTTGCCAGTGATAAGAGTATTGCAAGGATTAGCAGCGGAATACTGATTGTCGTAAAGACCTCGATGTTCTCAAGTATCCCTGACCCCTTGATAAAGAAAAATAGTATTATCAGGCCAAAACAGAGCAAGACGAGCTGAATGAGACCCCGACGGGTCAGATGAAGTTCCATGGTGTCCTCAAGATCCAAATGTGTATTGTAGTCCGAGTGTTTTTGATGGATTATCTTTCATTCGATTGGTTATGTCAATATGTTTGGCTCTCATTACATCTGCCGGAAGCGAACTATATTTCTGTCTGGCTCTTCGGGATGATTTTGGATTTCCAACTACCTATAATTAATTACCTTCCCATACATTACTTAATTACTACTCTCTCACGTGACTGAATGTTTCGGAGGTTACCTGATGATTTCGCTTATTATTCCATTGTACAACGAAAGAGAGAATATTTTGACATACGGCGAGGAACTTTTCCCGAAGGTTGATGCCATAACTATGGAGATGGGCGAAACCTTCCAGTACGTATTAGTAGACGATGGAAGTCAGGATGACACCTACGATCTGTTGCAGGATCTTGCCGGGATGAGAGCCGATATTACTGTAGCAACGAATGGGACAAACAAGGGGATGGGTGCCGCGATAAAGGAAGGGTTGCGTCACTGTTCGGGCGACCTCATTGTTACGATGGATTCCGACCTGACGTTCCGGCCTGAAGATATTCGTACCCTGATAACTGCATACCAAGAAGGCCAACCGGACTGTGTTTCAGGCTCGCCATATGTCGCAAGGGGATTAATGGAAGAAGTGACTATCTTCAGATATCTTCTCAGCAAATCCGTGAATACGATGTACCGGGTTCTTCTCAGTCCGGAGATCACCTGTGTCAGTCCGATTTTTCGACTCTATAAAAGGGAAGTTCTTGAGAGTCTGAACATCCAGAGCAATAACTTTGATATCAACGCTGAGATTATTGCAAAACTCATTCTCGGTGGGAAAAGCGTTATAGAGGTGCCGGTTGTTCTCCATGCTCGTAGGCATGGTGAATCTAAGATAAATGTAAAAAAAGAGATTAATAACCATATCAGGCTTTTAACCAAGATAATGAAAATCCGGATTCTCAAAAATGATTGGAACTGAGATCACTCTGGTTATTAACTCTGCTTCATCGGGTGTCTTTGCATTTGTTCAAGGTGGTTAGAGATGTACATTGCGATTGCTCTGGGAACACGTCCAGAAATAATAAAAATGTCGCCGATTATCCGGTATTGCGAAAAGTCTCGCGTTGAGTACCTGCACCATCCACACCGGTCAGCATTATTCATATGAAATGGATGCTGCATTTTTTCAGGAGCTTGGACTGCCCAAACCCAAGCACAAACTGGATGTAGGCTCAGGGACGCATGCGGAGCAGACCGCTAAAATTATGGTTGGGGTGGAGAAGATCCTGATGCAGGATAAGCCGGATGAGATCCTCGTTCAGGGTGATACCAACACTGTCCTCGGATGCGCTCTGGCCGCTGCAAAGCTGAACATCGCTATTGGGCATGTCGAAGCTGGCTTACGCAGTCATGATAGAACGATGCCTGAAGAGACAAACCGGATTGTAACGGATCACCTCTCAAGGCATCTGTTTGCCCCTACCCTACTGGCAAAAAACAACCTGATACGGGAAGGGATCAGTGAGGAGATGATCCGGGTAACGGGGAATACGGTTGCGGATGCCGTCTTCCAGAATATCGAGATTGCAGAGAAGCATGAGACTATCTTTCGTAAACTCGACGTAAATCCGAACGAATACTTCTTACTCACTGCTCACCGGCAGGAGAATGTTGACGAAAAGGTGAATGTGGAGAGGCTCTTCAAAGGGCTTAGTAGACTCTACACGGTGAGTAAGGTCCCTATTCTATTTCCAGTACATCCACGGACGTTAAAACGACTTAATGAGTTTTCTATACCTGTACCGGAAGGAGTTCGCCTGATCAAGCCGCTGGGATACTTGGATTTTTTGCTGCTGGAAAAAAATGCGCGACTCATTCTGACAGATTCCGGTGGGGTTCAGGAAGAGGCGTGCATACTTCAGGTTCCATGCCTGACGCTGCGAGAAAATACTGAACGGCCTGAAACTCTGGAGGTGGGAGGAAATGTCCTGGTGGGTCTGGACCCCGAACGTATTGTGGCCGGGGCACTGGCTATGCTGCAGCGAAACCGGAGCTGGTCGAATCCTTTTGGCGATGGTCGTTCGGGGAAGAGGATTGTCGATATTCTTCTGGATCACCATTGAGCTCCCTCTCCTCCGGATGAGGTCACTCCTATACTCTTTGGCAATAGGAGGGCACGCCGTCCCGCCCTCTCCCTCCGATGCTATAGCCGATATCAAGGATAGGTCTGTGATATGGTCGATATTGAGGCAGGGCTCTGGCGTTGCTCTTCTCCGTGGCGATTGCGAGAGATGTCGTTGGCGACCCCTGCGTCGGCCGAAAGATTGTTTTTGCCAAGAGCGCCGTCGGCCACTTCGACGAGCGCCCTGGGATTCTCCTCTTCGTTAAAAAAGGTGGGACTATGACCTCTCTGTCATAATCACTGTTCAGCCTGTCCCTCCACCATTACGGCGATACAAAGATATATATTCCCATGTTCTGCCCTGCATACCGGGTATTCTGGTGAAGCCAGGCAAGAGCGTCTCCGTTCGGGTTTGCGGCACTAAGGTCGCCGGTCACGACGTAGAATGTCCGGGTACCGCCATGCCTGCCCTGTATCGACTCGAGATCCTGCGAGGTCGTGGCTCCATACTCAAGGGTTCCGTCCGTCGCGTTGTCGTAGTAGTAGTCGAGCGGGTGGCGCATGTACCCGGGCATCGCGACGACGACGTCCCCGGCCGCCGTGGTCTCCTCGAGGGCTGTCGAAAAGCCTCTCCAGTCGTTCTTCTGGTACTCGGTATAGTATGAGGCAAGGAACGGAACGCTCAGCAGCATGATGACCGCGATGAAGAGGTAGATGACCTTCTTCCCCGGGAATACCGTGAACGGAGCCTGATACGACGCGGCGATACCGATGAAGTAGAACGGCAGGAGGTAGATGAGGTAGCGTGGCATCATCGGCATGCTCGATGCAAGGAGGGAACTGACGATCAGCGGTAGGATGATCATGCTGGCGATGAGCCATGCACCTCTTTTATTGTCCTGCCAGATGAACCAGAAGCCGACGACGAAGAGGAACAGGAAGAAGATAAGGATGAACTCGTTGTACCCCGAGATCTGTCGGAGCGTCTCGTAGATGATGGTCAGACTCTGCATCCCATGGGTGGGGGGTGCTGCTGTTCGCTCAATGAAGAGACCTGCGGTGACGATGATGAGGGGAAGGCTGGCGAGGACGAATGTGAGCCCGCCGATGAGCAAGTTTTTCACCCGCCACGGGTCTTCGCGCAGTTCTCCCGCCTGAGCGGCGAGCCCGAAGAGCAGGAGGATGCCGATCGGCACGAAGGCGTAGAAGTGTGTCCAGAAGGCGAGGGCGGAGAGGATGCCGAAGAGTATCCAGGAGGATAGGTCGTTCGTTCGGAGTGCCTTGAAGTAGAAGGGGAGGGAGAGTGCGAAGAAGAAGAGCATCGGGGCATACGCACGCGCCTCCTGGGAGTACATGATGTGAAACGGGGCGAAGGTTAAGAGCGCCGCTGCGATGATACCGGTATTTTTGTCCCGGAACGTCGCTCCGACAACATAAAAGACCGGTATCGTCAGGACGCCGAGGAGTGCGGGGATGAGCCGGAGCACAAATTCACTGTCTCCAAAGACCAGCATGACATGCTCTATCCAGTAGAAGAGGGGTGGATTGAACTCTCCTCCCGCCGTGCTTGCCCAGATGCCTGCAAGCGACTGCCTGGCAAAGTAGAGCGTCGAGGCTTCGTCGAGCCAGAGGGAGTTGTATCCGAGGTTGTACAACCGTAAAAGCAGCCCGATTGCGGTAAGGACGATGAGCATCTGCACATACGGGCAGGTCTTCAAGAGTGTCAGTATCCGTTCCGGGGTACTGTTTCCCCCCGGTGATCCGCCTGTCGTCGTCCCGTCGTCGGATTTTGTGTCACAGAATACGCTTGATGAAGACGCTCTGCCTTTCTCCTCTCTCCCCTGCTTCTTCTTCATGAGAATCATTAAACCTATGCCGCGGGCGCAGATAATGGTTGCTGGATGACATCCGACCCGTTTGTCCGGACTCTGCCCTGCGGCCGGACTCTCCCTTCGCGGTGCACCCGGCCTCGATCCGTGTGCCGATACGTCCCTTCTCCGGTACAAAAATGTTTCCCGGCACGGCCACGGTTTGGGGGTTTTGTTTCACGAGCGTGTATGGCATTGAACGGTGCAGGGATATCTCCCTCTTTTTATTTCCCCGGTTCTCCGAGAGTAAAAACATAAATACTGGATTGAGCAACTCCTACTCCATGAAAAGGGTGGTTAGCGGAGTATTTTTCGTAGTTATGCTGGTTCTGGCTCTGGCATCGGCAGGGTGTGCGGATCTCCCACCGGAAGATTCTTCCTTCTGGTCGGGTGAGTCGTCGTCGGGGGGCAGTAATGCGGGCGCATCGTCGGCTACGCCCACCAATACGTACGTGACGCAGGCGACACCCTACCCGACTGTCACGGGCGGCAGCGGTCTTGCACAGCCGACGTACCGGACTCCGCCCGAGGCGGAGCAGGGGAATAGCGCGTATCTTGAGATATACAACGCTACGGCACGGTACAACTACACGACGGACGCATTCGTCTACAACCTCTCGTCACCGCCGCTCCTGATCGCGTTTACGGTGACACCCGATATGGTCACCCGGACAAAGACCGTCACCAGCCAGTACGGGTCGCAGAAGGAAGAGACCGTGACCGTGACCAACATCAATGATCAGGCATGGTTTACCGTAACGGTCCGCGACCAGAGGAGCGGAGCGATCGTCCTGCAGGATGGGTTTGCAAAGATGTACAGCACCGAGACCCGGAAAGAGATGACGGTGAGGACCGCGGGCGTGTACCTGATCGAGATAACCGGCAACCTGGTCAAAGTCGACGTGAGGATGCGCGCAGGTTCGCCGTAGATCTCTCCGCTCCTCTTCCCCGCCTCTTTTTGAAATCCTCCCCAAATATTCTCGGATTCCGAGTGATCTCCTTAGGTAAGGCACCATTGGTGAAGCAATGCACGCTTCGCCGGGTACGTCTGCTCCGCCGGGCGAGCAATGCTTTTTATCCCTGGAAGATCTACCTTATTAGGCAGGTCTAACAGCCCTCAAGTCCCGGTAGGGTAGCGGACATCCTAGAAGCCTGCGGAGCTTTTGACCCGGGTTCAAATCCCGGCCGGGGCGTTCTTGTTTTTACTCATTTCTTTCAGGTAGCCTTCTGCTCTCCGTGCTGTTCCCTGATGTACGAGAGCTGCCGGCTCCCTTGGGCGGGTGAAGGGTCGTATCCGGCTTCTGCCTTTTCAGGCGAAAGAAGCCGATCGCAGGGCCGTCAGGGTTCCCGCGTGATCTCCGCGATATACGCAACGCCGAGCTTCGCTCGCCGTATCCGGGTGCTGTCGAGGAGGTGGCGCATATCGACGAACTCGCCCTCGTTCACGATCCACCGGACGCGGGAGTCCAGGTCGAGCGTTCCGTCCCAGGGAACATTCCTGAAGATGACGCCGTGGTTATGCAGGTACATCGCGTCGGCATCGGGGTTTGCCGGGTGGCGGTAGGAGAGCGATGCGATGCACGCGGGGTCGAAGGAGGAGAGGTCGCCGGCACGGTTGACGCCGATGCCGAAACTGACCATCGTATCTCCGCGGTACTTCGGCTCTTCGTCGATCGCGAGCCATGCTTCGATGTTCTGCGAGTCCATGATCGATGAACCGTCTGCGGGGGCGTCCCTCCGGACGGGGGCACGTTTCACCCCGGAGCTGCAGACGCCGGCGACCACCGACCACATGGCGACGGCCACGACACCGGCACGTTCCACCTTCCGCTCGTCTGCGAGGCTGAAGATCAGCCGGTAGAGGTCCGCGAGGGTGATGCCCTCGTCGCTCTCGGTCTCGACGGTGATGATCTCGGCAAACGGTCCGTCGAGGGTCACGTTGAACCCCGAGTAGATCCGAACGTCCCCCGTATCCTTCACCGGCGCGAAGAAGTCCGGCGTGTTATTGCCGTCCGTGGGCAGCCAGACCATCGAACCGTGGAGCGAGACCATCTCGCCGAGGAGGGAATATGCATCGGCGAGATCCTCGCCGAGCGCCCCGAGGCCGAGAGCGTAGCCGGTATCGGAGAAGCGGAGGGTGTGGATATCGTCCTCCCGGAGCCGGGCGTACAGTACATTCTCAAGGCTCCCGACGACACGGAGTGCGCTCTTTTTCCGGGATACGGGTTCTATCGAGTAGCGCACGCCGTTTCGTATCGCCGACGGCCGTTTTATCTCCTGCATGACCGAGAGGCTCGCTCCCGGTGCGGAAGAAGCGGCGACCGCTTCCTGGAGTGTCGGGTACATCTTCAGGATGGTATGGACTCCCGCCATCTCGAGGACTTTCTGCGGGTAGTCGCCGACTCCTGCCAGGGCGACGGAGCCGCTGCGCTCTTTCATCTGCTTCCGCAGAGCGATAAAGACGCGAATCCCTCCGCTGCTGAGATAGGTCATGCCGCTGCAGTCGAGGACGACCGCACGATCGTCGTCCTGCAGGGCTCCGGCGATGCCTTCCGAGAGGCGGCCTGCTCCGAATCCGTCGAGCCTTCCCGTGAGGGCGACGATCAGAACGCCGTCCCTTCGTGCAGAGTGTATCTCCATCTCTTTCCCGTTTACGGTATTGGAACGGTGCCGGTTAAGCATTTTCAAACGGTGCCTCCGTGGGATGCGCTACGTTTAACTGGGATGAGCGTAACTGACGATGAACAACCACGGAGGACTGAAACGATGGTGAAAGTTACGATCAACCGGGACGAATGCATCAGCTGCGAGGCCTGCTGGCTGCTCTGCCCCGACTTCTTCGAGCAGAATCCGAACGACGAGTTCAGCCAGGTAACCGAGCCGTACCGGGTCGGGGATGACCCTGCCGAAGGGGATGCACCCGCATCGCAGGAGGACTGTGTCCGGGAGGCTGCCGACCAGTGCCCGGTGACGGTGATATTCGTCGAGGACTGATCCCGGCCTGCGGGGTGCGGGAGCTCCTGAACGGTCAAGGCCGCACGATCCATGGCGGTATCCCGATACGGGCGCTTTCTCTCTTCAGGCTCCCTGCCGCCCCGTCACCGCAGTTCTTTGGTCGGATCGCCGGCCCGCATCTGCCGGATCTATTGCTAAGGTCATTGATCGAAAAGGTATATCTTCTATGATGGTATAGGGGTGGCTGCCTGAAGTGAGGGATCATACCAGAGCAGGCTATGGTATGGCGAGTTCACCTATCGATCCGGTAAAAGATAGGTGAACGACAAAAACGCCATGTCATAGTCCGAAATGTTCTGGAATCTGCATTCCTCCCTTGGGCACCGCTCTTCTCAGCGACGTTCTCTATCTCCGGGACTATAAGCCGCATCTCCCGTCCTAGGGCGCGGTACCCTACGACGTTCGAGAGCGAGGTGACGTTTCCTCTGTCGGTCGCCGGGAGAACCGATAGATTCCCGTTTGTCTCGAGGACGATCGCGTGCACGCCTGCAAGGCTGCCCTGCGCCCGCAGCGCCTGCTTTATCTCCGCCTCGGTGATCCGCTCCGCCTTCATGGCGTCCCGGAGCAGCTCCCCCTCGTAGTAAAGGAGGCGCGGTTCGGATTTGACCATTCTTTCGACGAGATTGAATCTGACCGACGACCAGGTGACGACATACTGGAGGCCGACGAGGATGAAGAGCGCGAGGATCCCCTCGAGCAGCGATACGGTCGCGGACGTGATGACCGATGCAAGCGTCGAACCGAGAGCGACGGTGACGATGAAGTCGAAGATGTTCATCGCGGCGAGCGTCCGTTTGCCCGAGATGCGGAGAATGATCACGAGAGCAAGATAGGCAAAGATGCCGACGATGAGCAGTCTTCCATAGTCGAAGAGATTTCCGACGATAACATCCTCGATCCAGGTCATATGCCGTCCCCCGTATCCGTACCATCCGACCATCGCACGGAGGGAGCCCTACCCACCTCGGAATATATCTGAATATATGCCCGGCCGGGCGGCAGCGAAAAAAATTAGAGGGCAGGCCGGGTCTTCAGCGCCTCGACGAGCAGCCTGATGCCCGCTTCGAGATCCGCCATATCGACGACCTCGACCGGGGAGTGAATGTAGCGCGTGGCGATGGAGAGGGGAATGCTCGGAATACCCTCCCGCTCAAGGTGGATGATGGTCGCGTCGGTATTGCCGCCCGTCCCGACCTCGATCTGTACGGGGATATTGTTCTTCTCGCCGGTCTCCCGGAGCCACGCCGTCATGCGGGGATCGGCCATCAGCCCGCGCCCGCTGGCGCTGACGATGACGAGCACCGGGCCTTTGCCCATCTCGACGCTCGCGTCGCGCTTCTCGATCCCGGGGTGGTCGCCCGGGATGGTGACGTCGGTTGCGATGGCGCAGTCGGGGTTTAACGAGTAGGCGCTGACCTTCGCGCCTTTCAGGCCGATCTCCTCCTGGACGGTGAAGACGCCGTAGATGGTATGCGGGGACGTTGCCTGCTGGAGCGCCCGGATCAGCATCGCGACGCCGACGCGGTTGTCGAGCGCTTTGCCCGTCACCCGGTTGCCCGCAAGCTCGGCAAACTCACGGTCGATGGTGATCGGCGTGCCGATCTCGATGCCGAGCGCTGCCACCTCGTCGGCACTCGCGGCACCGACGTCGATGAACATGTCCTCGATCTTGATCTCCTTCTTCCGCTCCTCGTCCTTCATCTTGTGCGGGGGTTTCGCCCCGATGACGCCGCGGACCGAGCCCTTCGCACCGTGCAGCACGACACGCTGGGTATAGAGGACGGGGCCGAACCAGCCGCCGAGCGGGACGACCCGGATGAATCCTTTCTCGTCGATATACTGCACCATCAGGCCGATCTCGTCCATGTGGGCGGCGACCATGATCGAGAAATCCCCGCCGCGCTTGACGGCGATCAGGTTGCCCATGGTGTCTTCGCGGATCTCATCGACGTGGCCGGCGAGTTCTTTTCTGACGATCTCCCTGATGTTCCCTTCGCTGCTCGTCAGGCCGTGTGCATCGGAGAGCGTTCGCAAGAGTTCTTTTACCATTTTTTATTCACTCCATGAGTCTTTCGAGTCTCTCTACCGCCCGCAGGAGATTCTCCCGCGAGGTTGCATAACTGAATCGGGCGTAGCCGGCCGCATTTTTGCCGAAGGCTTCGCCCGGGACGATGACCACTCCCTTCTCGATCGCCTGCTGTATAAGCGTTCGCCCCATCGGGACGAACATATAAAACGCCCCCTCGGGGCGCGGGAAGTCGAGCCCTATACCGGTCAGCCCCTCGTAGAGGAGATCCCGGCGGGCGCGGTACTCGTCCCGCATTGCCGCGACCGGCGTCTGGTCGCCGGTGTACGCGGCGAGGGCGGCATACTGGGAGGCGGACGCGGCACAGGCCTGGCAGTACCTGGTGCACCTTCATGCACTGGTCGACGTATTCGGTGGGGCCTGCAAGGAACCCGACCCGCCACCCGGTCATGGCGTAGGTCTTGCTGGCGGCGTTGATGGTGATGACGTCCTCGCCGTAGCGGGCGGCACTGCAGTGCTCTTTTTCGTAGGTGAAGTGTTCGTAGACCTCGTCGCTCACGACGGTGACGCCCCGGTCGTCTGCGTACTCTACCAGCGCCCGGATGGACTCTTCGCTCTCCACCGCTCCGGTGGGGTTTGCGGGAGTGTTCAGGATGAAGATGCGTGCGCCGTCCATCTGCTCCTTCGCCGCTTCGACGTCGATATGCAGCGTCCCATTGAGCGCCACTCCCTCCGGCCGGCCGCCGGCGATGGCCGCGAGCGTCGGGTAGGCGACGAACCCCGGGTCGGCGAAGAGGACGCGGTCCCCGGTCTCGACGAGCGCCTGCATCACCAGGTGCAGCGCCTCGCTCCCGCCCGCCGTGACGATGATCTGCTCCGGGGTATAGGAGAGATTATTCTCCCTCTGCAGTTTCTCGCAGATAGCGTCCCGCAGTTCGATGATCCCTGCGTTTGCGGTATACCCGGTCTTTCCCTCGCGGATCGAGCGGACCGCCGCCTCTTTGATGTGGGCGGGCGTATCGAAGTCGGGCTGGCCGATACCGAGGTTGATCGCATCCGCTCCTCCCGCGTCGAAGAGCTTTCGTATCCCCGATGCCTCGACGTCGAGAACCCGTCGGGCACATCGCCGTGTCGTCATGCCGATCGTCTGTCTCCTTTTGGTTTATTCAATGTTCGCGTGCCGGCACCGGAGATCTTCGACGTCGCACTGGGTGATCTCCATGAGGCGGGAGATGATGGCATCGGCAAGGACCATGGCCGTCGTCTCGAAGATGGTGCCGAGAGGCGCGAACGATTTATGCTCGCCCATCATCTGCCGGATCTCGAACTCCGCCGACTCGTCGCTGACCCTGTCGCGCTGGCTCTCGATGATGACGATACAGTCGGCCATGCGGCCGATCCGCGAGTCCCGCTTCGATGAGATCAGGCAGACCTTGCCGCCGATATCCTTGACGGTCTCGGAGATATCGGCAACGGTCTTCGTCTCGCCCGACCCGGAGAACGCGATGATGATATCCCCCTTCCTCATCGCCGGGGTGACGGTCTCGCCGACGACGAAGGACTGCAGCCCGAGGTGCATGAGCCGCATTGCAAAAGCCTTCGCCACCAGTCCGGAACGGCCGGCGCCTATCGTATAGATGCGGTCTGCACTCAGTATCTCGTTCAGCAGTGCATCGATCTCCTCATCGGACATGACATCGGCGATTGTTCGTATCTTGGTTGCCATGAGCCGCATCATGTCCTTAACCGGGTGATTTGTCATCGTACTTCCTGTTACACGTTGTCATCAGATCATACATTAGAATATCTGCTTCTGCCCTGAATGCCGGACGTGCAGGCGTATGGCGGAGCGTTTCGTGCGCAGCTCCCGGTCAGGAGGCGAATGTGCAGAAAGTGCCAGAAAATATTTTGGAATTATTTGCCCTCGCCCTCCCTTCGAGTCTCCCTGCTCGATTGTGCGTTTTCTGCGTATTGGTCATTATTCTCCAATTATGGCTGTTAATGGAGATAAAATGGTGTAATGCCTCTGCGGATCCCGTATGCGGCGAGGAAAAAGAATATGAAAGAGTGTCCCTCAGTACATTGGTACGAACGAAACGTCTGCCTGTAGTTTCGGCGGGGAATTGCGTCTCATTATATCGTGCTTTGCTCCAATATGAAAGTGCCGAAAGCGTTGTCCGGAAATTCCCCGTCGGCCAGACCGTATTCAGCATGAGCAGCAATCGCCCTTCGCCCGCGGTACGCGGGCAGAGCAATGACAGAGAAGTTTCCGTGATAGCAGGAGTATCCCATGGGCAGTGTTACGACAGCAGCAATGGAGGCGAGCGACGATGCAGTCCTCGCACTCCTGGACGAAAATGTCAGAGAGTGGTGCATACGAAAATTCGGCGGGCGGGAGACTATGTTTACACCCCCGCAGCGGATGGCGGTCCCCCTCATCCATGAGGGGAAGAACGTCCTGATCTGCTCGCCGACGGGCTCCGGAAAAACCCTCTCGTCGTTTCTCCCGATCATCGACGGGCTGACCGCCCTCTCCCGGACGGAAGGGCTTGCCGACAGTGTCTACTGCCTCTATATTTCTCCCCTTAAGTCTCTTGCAAACGATATCCAGAAGAACCTTGCCGAGCCCCTTGCCGGCGTCCGGGAGATTCTGGAGGAGCGCGGCATAACCGCCACGCCGATCCGCCACGCCATCCGGCACGGCGACGTCTCGCGGGCGGATAAGGCGAAGATGAGCAGGAAGGCTCCCCACATTCTCAACGTCACCCCGGAGACGCTCGCCATCCTCTTGAACTCCCCGCGCTTTCGCGAGAAGCTTCAAGACCGTGCGCTGGGTCGTCGTCGACGAGATCCACTCGCTCGCCGGTTCGAAGCGGGGCGTTCACCTCTCGGTCAGCCTCGAGCGGCTCGAAGAGCTCATCGGAAGACCGGACGGCGGGTTCGTGCGGATCGGGTGCTCCGCGACGATCGAACCGCTCGACGAGATTGCCCGTTTCCTCGCAGGGGCTGACCGGGACGTGACAATCGTCGATACCCGGTTCGCCCGGGAGTTCGACCTGCAGCTCGTCTGTCCGGTCCCGGACCTCATCGAGGCGTCTCCCGAGGAGGTGAACTTCCGCCTCTACGATATCGTCCACCGGATGGTGCAGGAGCATCGGAATACGCTCATCTTCACGAATACCCGGAACGGCGCCGAGCGGGTTCTCCACAATCTGCGGGTGCGGTATCCGGGCTACTACACCGACGAGAATACCGGGTGCCACCATGGATCGATGGGGACGGAAGGGCGGCTTGCCATCGAGGATAAGCTCAAGTCCGGGGAGCTGAAGGTGGCCACCTCCTCGACCTCGCTCGAGCTCGGGATCGATATGCCCTACATCGACCTCGTCCTCCAGGTAGGCTCCCCGAAGTCGGTCGCCGCACTCCTCCAGCGTATCGGCAGGGCGGGCCACCGGCTCGGCGAGGTCGTGAAGGGGAGGATCCTCGTCCTCGACCGTGACGAGCTCGTGGAGTGCGCGGTGATGCTCCGCGAGGGAAGGGGCGGTTTTGTCGACCGGATCCATATCCCGGAGAACTGCCTCGACGTCCTCACCCAGCACGTCTTCGGGATGGCGCTCGACGGCGGGCAGAACCTCGACACCGCGCTTGCCGTCGTCCGGCGCTCCCACTGCTACCGCACCCTCGGCGAAGAGGAGTTCATGAGCGTCATCCGCTACCTCTCCGGGGACTACGCAGGGTTCGAGGAGCGGAAGATCTACGCCAAGATCTGGTACGAGGCGGAGAGCCGGACGTTCGGCAAGCGCGGGCGGAACGCCCGGATGATCTACTTCTTAAACTCGGGGACGATCCCGGACGAGTTCTCCTGCGACGTCCTCACCCGGGACCAGGTCCGGGTCGGCACCCTCGACGAGAAGTACCTGGAGCGGATGAACAAGGGCGACGTCTTCACCCTCGGCGGGCAGCGCTACAAGTTCGTCTACCGGCGCGGCGGGAAGCTCTACGTCGACCCGACGGGCGACCGGCCCACGATTCCGAGCTGGTTCTCGGAGAAGCTCCCCCTCTCCTTCGACCTCGGCGGCCACGTCCTCCTCTTCAAAGAGCGGATGATCGGGCGGATGGCCGAGATGGTGCGGGAGGAGCTCGTCGAGCACCTGCTCTGCAACTATCCGATCGACGAGAACAGCGCCCGGAGCATCTGCGAGATCTTCGAGCACCAGGCCGGGTATCTCGGAACCGACGCGATCCCGACGCCGGTGCGGATCGTCGTCGAGGAGCAGGCGGATGAGACGAACCAGCGCCGCCTCTACTATGTGATGACCAACTACGGCCTCCGGTTCAACGACGGTTTCTCCCGGATCGTCGCCTACCTCATCTCGCAGGAGGTGACGACCAACGTCTCGGTCGGGATCAGCGATACGGGGTTTGCCGTCTCGATCCCGCTCGAGAAGACGGTCGATCTGCCCGCCCTGCTCACCCGGCTGCGGCCCGAGGACTGCGAGGCTATCCTCGAGGTCGCGATCGAGAACACCCAGCTCCTGAAACGTCTCTTCCGGATCAACGCATCCCGCTCCTATATGATCCTCAGGAACTACATGGGACGGCGGAGGAGCGCCCGCCGGCAGCAGGTGAGCGCCGATATGCTGATCTCGTTCGCAAGCAGCCTTCCGGACTTCGCGGTGATGAAGGAGACCTACCGGGAGATCATCGAGGATAAGTTCGAGGTGGCGAATATCAAACGGATCGTCGCCGTCAGTCCGGGACGGCGAGATCGACGTTCTGCAGACGGCCGCTCCCTCGCCGAGCCCGATGGCCTTCGGGATAGCGACGCTCGGTGTCAGCGACGCCGTCTACGTCAAGGACAAACTCTCGCTCCTGCGGGAGTTCCAGCGCCGGGTGATCAACAGTATCGCGGGGGAGATGGCGGCGTGAATCTCGCGATGGAGGCGGAACTCCTCGAGCGGTTCGACTTCTTCTCCGGCGCCCTCTATATCCGCGAGAAGAAACTCTGCGTCGTCTCCGACATCCATATCGGCCTTGAAGAGACGCTCTATGCACAGGGGCTGCACTTCCCGCTCCGCGAGGGGGCGACCCTGCTCGACCGGTTCGAGGCGATCCTCGAGCGATTCAGCCCGCAGACGTTCGTCCTCGACGGCGATATCTTCCACTCCTTCGACCGCATCGCCCGGAGCGTGCAGAAGAAGTTCGCGACCATCGTCGAGCGGCTCCGGGCGGAGTGCGAGGTCGTCTTCGTCCGGGGGTCGCACGATACCATGCTCCCGTCGGTGATGGCAGGGAGCGTCGAGCGCTACGATGCCGGGGAGTATACGGTGATCCACGGCGACCAGACGTTCCCCGACCACGGGTTTTTGGTGATGGGGCACGACCACCCGGTGATCGAGATCGAGCTGCAGCGGTTCCCCTGTTTCCTCTACGGGCAGGGCGTCGTGAACGGGAAGGACCTTATCATGATGCCCGCGTTCAACCCGCTCTCCCCGGGCGTCATCATCAACTACGCGAAGGGCCGCGACTTCCTCTCGCCCCTCCTCCGCCGGGTGGATGCGGGGAGGCTCCAGCCGGTGGTGGAGGTCGACCGCGAGGTCGTGGTCTTCCCGCCGCTCGCCGAGATGCGCCGGCTGATGTGAGGGTGTTGGCTGCTCTCGCTGGAAGGGAAACGCGGTACTGGTCAAGCAACGCTTATATATCCGAAATCCGGTGAGAATCCTGCCGAATTTCGACCCTCACAGAAGCCCTCAGACGGACGATCTCGGGGCGAGCCATACTCTCCATCCTGTGAAAATTACTGTGGCTCATATCGCCGATATAGGCCTCTGTATCCTGCCGTTTTTCGGGAATCGGAACGATATACTCCGGTGAATTTTTCGAGAGGGATCCGGCCTCCGGAACTCCCGGTAAAACCGGGGAACGGACGCCGATATGCCATTTGTTTGGGACGGGAAGAGGGCAGGCTCCCCTCGGCAGCGGGCTTCCGGGTTAGTATGTTCCCACTGTCGAGCTGCTCCTTCCGGTGAGCGGCAATATCTGCATTCTGTGCCCTATTTTGGGGAGAACGCTGTTATACTACGTGTATTCCCGAATTCATCGGTCTGACGAGCGGTCAACCGTGGCAATGTATTTATACCGTGAGAATCTTTTTCCACTGTAGGAACGGGGTTGTGACGTATGCCGGTGCAGAGAGCGGGCAGGAGGGAAAAGTGATGAGGAAAATGGAGTTATTAGCCGGGCTCTCAGTCATTGCGCTGGGAATCATCATCGCCGGCGTCGGGCTGCCCTATCTGCACCAGACAGCACCGGGGGGAACCTGCGGCAGCCGAAGAAAATTATTCGGTACTATATGAGTGAAATTGCATGACCGGAAAAGATACGATCTTGCAGAAGACGAGAGCGCCTGCGGCAGTGACCGGTTCGATACCGGCATATTTTTTCATTCTCTGTTTCCTGCTTCCAATCTTCGCCGCTTCGGCAGGCTGCGCATCGCAGACCTCATCGGCAGACCTTTCGCCGAACGGCACGCTTCACAACGATTTTCACGAGTATGGAGATCGCAATGCCTCTCTAGGAATTGAGGTCGCTAAAGAGAACGTCAGGATATTCATCGAAGATCCTGGTGCACAGGTAGCGCTGAAAGGCAACAGGAGTTCACCTGTCGGAGAAATGTATGAACTGCGCACCCGCGACGGCGTATTCTATGTGAATATGCAGATCGGGACTGTGGAGTCTTTCCAGCGTACCGGAATGAATACAAATGCATCTGCGGCTTCATTAAGCCTCGATCAGGCGGAACTGGTTGCACGGGGTTTTGCGGAGAAAAAATATGCAGATTTTGACCGGATGTCGATGAAACTGGTTGAATCAAAGGAATTGGATCACGGAGATGCCGGAAAAGAGCATTCATTCGTCTGGAGAGAAGAGATCAACGGCGTCCTGACGCCGAACAGAGTTGCCGTCAGCATTGACCCGGCGAGCGGCGCCGTCACCTCCTACATCGGAATCCGGCGCGAGATCCAATGCCCGCTTGAACCGGCGGTCACCCGGGATGAAGCGCTGAAGATCACGGCCGGGCAGTTCCCGGGTATTCAGGTGACCGACGCCACGGCAGATCTCTCCGTCGAATACACGCAACCAGACGTGCAGACGCTGACATGGGTGGTGACGATGATGGGCGAGCCCAAGGAGTACGTCCTCCAGGGAGGGCTGGTCGTCATCGACGCACAGACCGGAGATGTACTGATGGTGAGCCCATACCTCTAAATCGCCGTTCTTCGCACGTGATATGATGACTGCAAAAAGATGGATACTCTGCGTTTGTCTCGGCGCCTTCCTCGCTGTCCTCATCGGATTCGCTGTAATCGTCGCCTCTCCCCAGGTACAGCATGATATCCTGTATAAGAAGCAGGTGCCGGAACCGCTCAAGACGGTGGACTGGCTGGAGGCGACCGCGCCGGGGCTCGCGTACTGCGACCCTTCCGAAAGTCTGGTTATTGTGTATGATAGGAAAAACGATTCCTGGCTGCTACAGAATGACACCGCCTGGAACCGGTCAATCGATATCGCGGAGTGGTGGTGGTACCGGCCAATCTGCAACAACGCCGACTCGTCGAGCCCGGAGGATACCCGTTATACCCCCGATATCGCGATCGATGGCGATATGATCGGTATCGACTTTCTGATCGGAAATTTTGCAAGGGAAGACTGTGCCAACGCCAACTTCACCCTAGCGACTGCGGTCGAGCGCCTGAACACCACCACGTGGATCCGGGAGGAGGATTTACCCCCGGTTCCCCGACCGAGGTGCCGGTCGTCGATCTTGCTGATGGGGATTGGCGCAATCTGCGGGTGACGGCGGGCCTTCCGAAGCCGGAACCGGAGGAGGTCATTCACCTGACGGTCACCCTGACCACGCCGTTCACGTTCACGACCCCGAACGGTACGTCGCTCACCTACGATCCCCGCCGGGTGACCGCCACCATGATGGGTACCAACTCCTTCTGGCACGAGGATCTCGACCCCGGCTATCCTCCGGACCCCGACTATTATAATAGGACACCCCGTTCCCGAGGATGTGCAACGTTTATCGTGAAAGGCACGGACGCACCGCCAGCACCGCTGGAACCGCGAACGCAGGAGCTGCCGACGTTGACTGCGAGGTAATTCCGGAACGGATCGAAACCTCCGTTTCACCGGCAGGGAAAAATCCGATACCGGCTGCGGCGGGAGGAACCTGCGGCAGCCGAAGAAAATTATTCGTAACGTGTGGGTGATAGTGCATGACCGGAAAAGATACGATCTTACAGAAGAGGCATGAGATCTCCCTTTTTGTCACATCTATTTTCATAGGGATACTCATTCTTTCGTCGATTCTCCTATTCAACCAGATTATTGTATACAGATATTTCGAATTCACCTGTGGAACCCTCTGGCTGATAATTACAACCGGAATGTATGTTTCCCTCAGTCTCGGGATTGGTACTAACCGGTTTTATCACGGCACGGGTGTTTGCAGGGACAGTGCAATCGCGAAGGAGTCTGATGATTGTTAGCGGGAGTGTCAGCGTTGTTGTCGTGTCGCTCTTCTCGCTCTTCTCGCAGCTTTCTTCTTCAGTATACGGGCAGATACAATTCGTTGCGCCATCCGCCCGGATATTGACGACAATCAATTATATTTTCATTCAGCACCCTCGTCTGATTCCAGTCACCGTGATAATGATACTCCTGATGATCGGGGTCATTGCATGTTTCGGAATAGCAGGTGCATTACTCGCATCGTATCTTATTCGGTCACCCCCGGACACGGAACCGAAAGTCAACGGATCGGGTTCCGTAAGAGGGTCGGTTTCAAGGAAGGCCTGTCTGTCTTTGTAATCGTCATTCTCGCATGTATGGTTCTTCCATCGGGGGGCAGCGTTATACTGGTAATGTCCGGCGTGAGTGCCGGTACGTGTATGACTGATCTCAGTGATACTTCAAGATCTTCATTCCGTTGATACGAATCGTATCAATGATACTTCGCTATCTCTTGTCGTGATCGCCCATTTCGGCGGTTGTGAATCCGCGAAATGGACGGCCCGGTTATATCCATCACGCATGCCGATGCAGATCCGGCTGGATGGTAAGGATCTTTCAACCCAGTCCGTAATTCACCGGCAGGGGTTGCAGGATGTCATCACTCCTGCGGAAGGAATTACCCGGTATGGAAACGGAACCTCGGTTACCATAAGCGGGCCGGATGTTTATCGGAATGGGTCGACAGGACAGCATCTGGTCGTTACCAGTTACTATGATGCAGATTTTCCCACGGTTATCGCAGATACCTATGTGTAATTCCCATTTGGTTCGCGATATGATCGATCACTCTTTTTGCAGCCGTATCCGAAAGAGCCGCGCTCATCCGGGGCGGCCGTAGAGACGGCAGCCCACCCCTCCACGATCCCCGCCGCTCATTTTATATCCCCGCACCCCGATACCCCCGACCGATAGCCATGCGGCACAGGACTCTTGTCATTCTGCTGACGATAGCGATCTTCATCGTGCTGGCGGCCTTCATCTACACCTCGTTGCCGACCGCGACGGCTACCACCCTGCCGCTCGATACGATCACGCTCCCGCCGGGATTTTCGATCTCGGTCTACGCAGAGAACGTCACCGGCGCCCGGTCGATGACGCTCTCTCCCGAAGGAACGCTCTACGTCGGGAGCCGGGCGCCGGGAGCGGTCTACGCCATCCCGGACCGCAATGGCGACGGCCGCGGTGACGAGGTGATCGTCGTCGCGAGCGGATTAAACTCCCCGAACGGCGTGGCGTTCCGGAACGGCTCGCTCTACGTCGCCGAGATCAGCCGGATTCTCCGCTACGACGATATCGAAGCCCGCCTCGACGATCCGCCCGAGCCCGTCGTGGTGAGCGATGCGTTCCCGGACGATCCCCTCCACGGCTGGAAGTTCATCGCCTTCGGCCCCGACGGCAAACTCTACGTCCCCGTCGGCGCTCCCTGCAATGTCTGCGAGCCCGACGACGAGCGGTTCGCGACGATCATGCGGATGAACCCGGACGGATCGGACCTCGAGATCTTCGCACGCGGGATCCGCAATACGGTGGGGTTCGACTGGGACCCGGAGACGGGCGTTTTGTGGTTCACCGATAACGGCCGCGACTGGCTCGGCGAGGATACCCCGCCGGACGAGCTGAACCGGGCGCCGGTGGCAGGACTGGACTTCGGGTTCCCCTACTGCCATGCCGGTTCCATTCCTGACCCCGAGTTCGGCGAAGGGCATCCGTGCAGCGAGTTCACGCCGCCGGTGCAGGATCTCGGGCCGCACGTCGCGGCGCTCGGGATGCGGTTTTATACCGGCGATATGTTCCCGGAGGAGTACACAAACCAGATATTCATCGCGGAGCACGGCTCCTGGAACCGCGCCGTTCCGATCGGCTACCGGGTAACCCTCGTGCGGCTCGACGAGAACAGGACGCCCGTCGGCTACGAGGTCTTCGCGGACGGGTGGCTCCAGGGACGGGAGGCGTGGGGGCGCCCGGTGGACGTCCAGGTGATGCCGGACGGTGCGCTGCTGGTCTCGGACGACACCGCGAACGCCGTCTACCGGATCGGGTATACCGGCCGGTAGGCGCCGCCGCTCACTTCCCTTTCCGGGCGACTCTCCCGAGGTGGAACGGTCCGGGGCGCGGCTGCATCATGGGGAACGTGCCTTCCGCCGCGTGCCGGACGTCCTCGATGGCGTAGAACGCCTTCGGGTTGTACTGGTGGATGGCGTCGAGGACGTACTGGAGGTTCTTTCTCTTGATGACGGTGAAGATGATCTTTCCCGGACCCTGTTGCCCCTGTGCGTCGATGACCGTGACCCCGTAGCCCGAGCCCCGGAGGTAGTCGATGAGGTTTGTTGCATCCCGCTGGCTGATGATCCGGACCAGCGTCAGGCCGACGGCAAGCCGCTCCTCGACGACCATCCCGACGTAGTTCCCGGCGGCGAATCCTGCGGCGTAAGCGAAGTAGTTGATGGGGTTTGCCACGTTCTGAAAGATCTGGCCGATAGCGGTGATCCAGATGAATACCTCGATGAATCCGAGGATCGGCGCGATGAGTTTCATGCCCCGCGAGATGAAGATGATCCGCATCGTCCCGAAGGTGACGTCGCAGATACGGGCGAAGAAGATAGCTAGCGGGAGAATGATGAGCGAGAAGAATTCAGGGCCGGGCACCGGGATCGGTATCATTGTTGATCAGCATTATCCACCCGTCCATTTATTTTTATCTATGTGATAAATATATTACTCAGGATCAATAATTAATTTCCGGGTTTTTCTGGGTTTTTCCGGGATTCACGCCGGAAGCGCCCGCCGATCTGTGGTGAAAAAGGGGTGATCAGGATCGGGAAGCCATCTTCTCGATCTCTTCCTCGACCTCGCTCATTCCCTTCCGGTAGAACTCGCCCTCTTTGGGGTCGAGCTCCATGAGCAGGCGGTAGAACTCACCGGCGTGCACTTTCTCCTCGTCGGCGATGTCCTTTAAGACCTCTTTTGCGAGGGGGTCGTCGGTGGCGTCCGCGAGCTGCATGTAGAGCTGGATCGCCTCGAACTCTGCCGCCATGTTGTAGCGGATGGCGCGGATGAGTTCGTCCTTCGTCAGTTTGCGGTCAAGGCTGTTTCCGGCAAACGGTGTTGCAAATTCGGGCATACGTGTTCCTCCATGTAGGTCTGCGGCCGGGAAAAGCCGCTCACGTTCCTGTTTGCCTGAAAGGGTTATAAGGGAGTGGTGCAGGCCTACGGGGCCGCGGAAAGAGCCGGTTCCGGCACTTCGGCGGTGTCGCGGTCCCTGGCCGCACCGGAGAGGAGCAGCGCAAGGATGCAGACCGCGACACCGCCGAGGAACGCCGCCTGGAATCCCGGGGCCGGTGCGGCGTCGGCATTCGGTGACTTTTCCAGAGCAGTCTGCTCGAAGACGAAGGCGGGTTACTTCCCGCCCTTCTTCAGTTCCTCGATCATCTCCTCGACTTCTCTGGTGCCGTGGTCGTAGTAGTCCATCTCCTCCGGCGCAAGTTCGCGGAGCAGCCGCAGGAACTCGCCGGCGTGCTCCTTCTCTTCGTTCGCAACGTCGACCATCACCTTCTTGACGAGGGCGTTCTCCGTCGAGTCGGCGATCTGCATGTAGAGCTGGACCGCCTCGTACTCGGCGGCGATTGAGAAGCGGACCGCCCGCAGGATCTCGCCGCGAGAGAGCTTGCGGTCAGGGTTGTTCCCCGCAAAGGGGTTGGCAAATTCTGGCATGAATCGATTACCTCCGAAAGCGATCGAACCGTATACTCCGGTTCGTATCGGTGCCGTTCACGACGGCGGGAGGCAAAAATGCTTCGGTGGCAGGTAGTTGGGTTGCACTACGGCCCGGCAGCATGCGGAGTTCAAGTATTTTCTTCGGATCGGCAGGTCTCCCTGTCGATGACCTGCACCTCGATGAACTCCTCGCGATCGATGCAGCCTTTCACATCCCGGTAGACCTCAATCGCCTCTGTGATGCGGGGCGGGAGTTCATCGCGGCTTTTTGCCTGCGTATGGCATCCCGGGAGCGATGGGACCGTCGCGGCGAAGGAACCGTCTTCGTCTTTCTCGATAAGTACGGTGCATTTCATTCCTTCCAGAGCCCCCTGTATGGAGTTATTCCGGTGGTTATTCCTATCCATTTGCGATCGGGTAGAGGCGACGGATTAAAAGCGGTACATTGACAGTGTCGCCTTTTAGAGTTCGCTCCACGCTTCATCCTCCTCGGGTGCCAGCCAGTCTTTCCCGAGTGCGGACTCGCTCGCAATGGCGGTCTCCAGAGTGTCCTTTCTCCGCCTGGTTTTGAGGAACCGGATGAAGTCGAGGACCTCTTCACAAGCCTGTTCGGGCAGGCCGCTTTGTTCTGTGGTAATCTGCTCTTTCACCCGGTTCATGTACATTCTCCGTATCGTATTGCAGCCCCATCGCCCTCTCTCCTGTGGCACGAAAGAGAGATCCCGAGGGTCAGTATTTCCGGTATACGGTGCTCCTGTCTCCAACCTCGATAACGAAGATGACCATGACGTCATCTTCAATGGCCACGATAACACGATACCGTCCCGCACGAAGGGAGTAGAGCGGGAGATCCCGGTGCCCCTTCAGTCTCTTGACCTGTGAACGCGGATACGGCTCGTCCGCGAGAGCATACAGCTCGTCTTTTATCTGCTGCTGCTCCGGCTTTGAAAGCTTCTTGAAATCCCGCTCCGCCCCTGGAGAGATGACGAGACGCCAGATCATTCCAGATCCAGTTCCCGGACAACCTCTTCGAACGGGCGGCACCGGCCGGCTCGAATGTCTGCGATGCCTTCCTCGATCTTCTGCAACGTCTCCTCGCTCAAAGGCTCCTGATCGTATGCCGCGTCCAGAAGGCGGTTGAGCGCCTCGTCGTAACTCTCGCGGGGGTGTACCTTCACGGCATCCAGGCGGGCTTTCGTCTCCGGCTGAAGCTGGATCGTCGTAACCATGGATCCCTATGGGGTGCTATGGGATATGAAGGTAGCTCCCGGGTCGTTCACACGCGGGCTGGTACCGATGCCCCTGGTAGGAAGTGCGGACGAATGCAATAGGACTGATCCCCTTCGGCAAAGGATGCGTGCCTCTGTTGGTGATTTACGAAGACCTGAGCACATTCGATCTGGTAAAAGGCGGTGAACAAGTAGCTGCTATGGCGCCGGTAGGTTTCATATCGGCCGGCAACATGGAGACGCTCTTTGTCGGAATGTTTGCCGGGATATGGATCTTCGGCCACGGTTTTGCGTTTTTCCCGAATGACGCGGCGGTTTTTCTCATCAAGCTGCTGGAGAGGTGAGAGCGTCTTCTTCGATGAGGATCGTGCAGGTCACGGATCGAAGACCGCGAATGTTCCCCGACTTCGGATGCGGTCCATGTCCCGGGCGAACCGGTGTTTCTTCCGGGTCTCCACCAGCCCGGCGAGCAGATCGTCGAACGATCGATCGGGGCGTTTCAGTGCGACGAGTTCATCGTAGGTCTCCTGCGACACCGGGATGAATCTGGTCGCCGCCATAGTGGAGGTGTAGGTGCTGAGGATACCTATATCCGGTGATGGAGACGTTCCGGTGCAGAGGATAGTTGCCGACCTGCCGGCCTGTGATCCGGCAGACGATGACAGCAGTTCAGCAGACTTTCAGCATCTGCTGACGCTATCAAACTGCTGCCAGCGGGCCGGATTCGAGCGGTTTTGTGCAACACAGCACCGAGCAACCCTTAAATGCCCATAATCCGGGCAGAATCCACCAAAAAACGACTCTCACAGAAGCCCTCGGACGGCCGTTCTCAAGGTGAGGCATGGTATCGCCTTCTCAAAATTACTCTTGATCATATGGTCGGTATACCTCGATGGTTCTGCTGCATTTCGGGAATCCGGCTGCGATGCTCCTGATAATGTCGCCGCTGAAATTCACCCTCAGAAACTAGCCCCAAAACCGAAAAATGCCCTCAATTTACCCTTCCCTCCAGGACAGCAGAGAGGGGGGTGTTCCCCCTCACCCGAGCGCCGGCACGCCGTCCGCCCAGGTCTCGACCGTGGTGCGGATGGCATCGTCCTGGTAGCTCGTGATCCGGACCGCGTCCCGGCTGAACGTGACGTAGTAGATCTCGCCGGACGGGTCGTGGCACTTGAGCTGGCACGAGTAGGAATCGTGCTCGGCGTCGCGGACGGCCTCGCCGCCCATTGCGGTCGCGAGGGTCGCGTCGCCCATGATCTCGGTAGCGACGCTGCCAAAGGCTGCGACGCTCGGCGCCCGTGCGGAGACGGCACCGACGCGCTTGCCGTCGTCGTCCTCGTAGTTCACCTTCGCGGTGTAGGACTCGCGGTTCCGGGTCACGCCGTCATAGGTGACGCCGCTCTCGATGTAGTCCACGCACCCGAAGGGGTTGTCCGCCAGCACGCTTGCGACGATAGCGTCGAAGGTGCTGATCGTCGGCGATCGGCAGGGAAAGTTCCCGGACCGCCGTCCTGGTGTTGCTCTTCTCGACAAAGTCTGCCATAGGTTTTGCTCCTGCCTGTCGAGTCCCGGGATGACAGACAATCATAAAATATTACTTCAAGTAATATTAATCTGCCTTGACCGCCTATTCTCTCTCCAATGGAGGAGTGCGAAGATGCCGGAGGAGAAGACTACCCGGGAGCTCGTCTACGAGGTCAGCCGGGATGTGAAGTGGATCTGCAGGACGCTTGCGGAGATGAAGGAGCAGGCCGGTGACCACGAGAATCGTTTGCGAAACCTCGAGGGCTGGCGGCAGACGAAGATCGGCGAGGAGCAGCGGAACCAGCGGATCAGCGCCGGGGCGGGAGGGCTCGTGGGCGGGGTCGTGGCGGTGCTGGTGCGGGTGCTCGGCGGGTGGTAGGAGATTTCCGGCGGTATCCGCCGCCTCGTGTCGGCACACAACGTCGCGTGAGAACCTTTTTTCCCGGATAGCATCAATACTTCATTATTCCGGCGGCTGACGGAGGAGCAGAAGATCGGCAATGGAAGAGTTCACGGTAGAGGAGGTGATCGGCTACCAGATCGAGATCATCCTGGCAAGCGATCTTGAGGAGGATCGGGGGCTCGAAGGGCAGCTGCTCAACCTGGGGAACCTCGACTTTACCGTGACATTCAGCAGCAACTTCCCTGACCCGTTCGAGAGAGCCGCGTTCGTGCTGCACGGGCTTACGACGGGGCATGCCTTCGTCCAGGGGAACAAACGGGTCGCGTTTCTGCTCGCCGCTCTCATCCTGCTCCGAACACCGGAGCGGTATGTCATCACAAGCTCCGACGAGGAGAACGACCGTTTCGTGCGGGACGTTGCCGAAGGCAGGAAGACACGCGAAGATGCCAGAGTCTGGCTCTGCTCGGTTGCGAAAAAAAGTCGGTGAATTATTCTGCCAGGAGCTCGAGGGTCTTTTTGTGCCGCTGCATGAGCATCCTGAAATCATCGCCCTTCGAGGGCTGCGGTATCTCTTCCCGTGCCTCCGGGACGGGACACTGGATCAGAGGCGCGATGGTGAAGGTACCAATAAGGCCAAACGTCCCCGAACTCTGCATTGAAGAGACTGAATTGCCTGAGGAGTGATAGCGGTACGGGCCAACGGGTTTTAAGAGCCCCTTCTCATTATCTGAACCTGTTATCCGTGAATACATCCCTCGCTACCTCCTCTATACGGCTGAATCGTTTTCCAACCTAGGAGTCATTGGTGCTACGTTGATATTAATGTTCAGGTCAGGCATGCGGACGGCGCTGATCAACTCTCATCGACCGGTACTCGCTTCGCAGACGGGTACTTTCGACAGTTGCCTGGAGGAGTTCGTAGTTAACGGATGGGAGCGTTAAAAGTTGGATCTGCTGGAAGTGTTGCTGGAATATTTGGGGTAAAAATTGTGGAGGAGTATTTGCCGGTAGTTGCAGTTGTTGAACCGACCCTATGGCTTGAGAAAGACAAGGATCCCTCATAACTATGTCAAACGGGTTAAATGTCTCCTTACATTTCATTTCCGCCTCTACATCTTCCCATACTCTCCACATCAGCTTTTCAAGGCTCGGAGGTGCATCGATGACATTTAGACCAATTTGTTTTGCTTCTTTTCTCCCTACCGGATAACCGTGATGGTAGAAGGATTTGTTGAGTGCTTCAGATATTGCCTTCACTTTGTTGTGGTCAGCCATATGGAGACCGAGCAGTTTCGCACCGAGCGAGAGAGCGAGATTCGAGCTTCGCTTGGCGGCTCCGATGGGGATTGCCCCAACTTCTTTTGCGACCAGTTCGAAAGCGCGCTCTTTCTGCTCCTGATCCGAGATGCCTACATCTGTACCTGACAAAATCCAGAAAGTGTGCCAGGTCTTCTGCGGCAAAGTCGAGTTTTTCCTGTTTTCCTTCTATATTTTTAACAATCTGCAATTGAGGATCGACCGGCCCGAGGTTGGAAAACGGGTGCATGACTATTTCGTTAGCACCGAGGGCGAGAAGCGTCGCTGCGCTGTACGCTTCATAGGGTATCAGAACGCCGACTTCATCAAATCGTTCACGCAGCAGGCTAATAATTCGCCACGAAACAATCGGATCGCCTCCCCTGCTGACGATAAGGAGGTCGATTTTTCTCTCATCCTCCGGGATCTCGAGGATCTGCCGGCAGAATTCCGGTATTACATCAGAAGCAATAACTCCTTCGGCATTTGGCCTCGAGCTGGTAACGTATGTGATGAGTGGCCGCCCGCGCTCCTCCTCGATCTGCCTATATAACTCGACCCTCTCGGCGTAGGTCATACGAGAACCTTGGATTAATCGATATATTAAGATGATGGATTCATGCGAAGGTCTGCCACAGGGTTTTGGCGGCTCAATGCCGTCGCTGCCCGATACCGTCCCCTGGCAGCCCCGCCCTCGTTCACTTTCACCATACGCACGGCTCCCTCCTAAATAGCCGGCGCCCGACGATCCCTGTATGGTAAAGCAGTTCCTTCTCTCCGACCAGACACTCTTTCGGGACGTCGATGTCTTCGAGATCGGCTACGTTCCCGAACTCTTCAACTACCGCGAGACCCAGCTTGCCGACCTCGCCCACCACATCTACCCGGCGCTCCGGGGAGGGCGGGCGCTGAACGCCATCTGCAGGGGGCTGCCCGGCACCGGGAAGACGACGAGCGTTCTGCGGATCTTCGCCGAACTCGAGGAGACCACGAAGAAGGTGCTGCCGGTCTACGTGAACTGCCAGACCGACCGGACGAAGTACATGGTCTTTTCGCGGATCTACGAAAGCTCTTCGGCCACGCCCCGCCGCGGAGCGGGATCTCGATTCTGTCGGTGATGGACGCGATCGGCGATGCCCTGCAGAAGCAGGAGAGCAGCCTGGTCGTCTGCCTGGACGATGCGAACCTGCTGCATTACGCGGGCACGCTCGGCGACGTCTTGAACTCCCTGCTCCGACTGCACCAGGACTACCCGGGCACGAAGGTCGGCGTCTTTGTAACCATCAGCGACGTGGAGATCAATCTCGTCCGGGAGCTCGAGGCCTGGGTGGTCTCGGTCTTCCAGCCGGCGACGATCTGCTTCCCGCCCTACGATGCCGACGAGATCCGGGAGATTCTCCGCGAACGGGTGCGGGTCGGGCTCTACCCGAACGTCGTCTCGCCGGAGATGCTCGATTGCATCGCCCGCACGACGATGGAGTCCGGCGATCTGCGGGTGGGGCTCGACCTCGTCAAACGGGCGGTCACGAACGCGGAGGAGGCCGGCCGCACCGGGGTCACCCGGGAGGATGTCATGGCCGCCTACGAGCGGGCGAAGCACGTTCACCTCGCCTTTACCGCCCGGGCGCTCTCGGCGGGTGAACTGCTGCTGCTCCGGAGGATCGCGGACCTCTCGCGGGAGCAGACCGGGCCGCTGACCTCCGGTGCGGTCTACGCCGATCTGGAGAGCACCGCAAAGATCAGTTATGCGGCGTTCTTCAAGCGGCTGCAGAAACTCGGCGCCCTGCGGCTGGTCGACCTGATCCGGGTGCCGCCCAGCGGGCGGACGAGCGAGATCGTGCTCAGATACGAAGCGGAGAAGGTGCGGGAGGTATGTGGGTGAGGGGTTTCGAACCCTTTTGATGGTGATGAGATGATCACCCGGATATTTCGGTCAGTACCATGGAGAAGAACTTCGAATTTCATCCAAGTTACGAAGCAAATCGATCCGTGTCCCACCTTTTTCTCGTGCGTTCATCAATCCGAGTGCTGCCGTGAGCCAGTAAAACCCGGAGAGGAACATCATATACGCGTTTTCCTGCAGCGACGCGTACACCACCCATAGCAGATTCCCTACGACCCAAGCCGCAAACCCTGCCCGCCGGACACCCTGCGACCGTGACGCCACCAGCACCGCCCCGGCCATCCCGAGCACCACCGCCGGCCCCTGCAAAGGATCGACGGGAGATCACCGCACCCCCTCTCCCCTATTCCACTCCCGCACGAGCCGTGCGTAGCACCCCTGACAGATACTCGCCCGTGCCTCCCGGGAGCGGTAGACCGCTTTCCCCGTATCGCAGACCGTGCACCGCCCGAGCTCGACAGACGCCCGCTCGAACGTCCGGTGGTCGAGCAGTCCGGGCAGCGGTTTGACCGTCCCCGGCTTCTTCTTCGCCGCTTTCAGGCAGGCATAGCAGAGGTCCTGCTCTCCCCCCCGCAGCACCGACGACGTCGGCCGGCTGCCGCAGACGTGGCAGGGCTCGTCCTTCGCCGCCGGCAGCGGGATGTAGTCGGCGTGGGTGATCGTGCGACAGCGGATGTACAGCCGTTTGCAGACGTTGCACCGCGGTGTTGCCACTGAGCGGCGCGACATCCTGCCGGAACGGCACTGATCGGCAGCCACTCCGCCGTTTTCGCTCCGATCATGTGCACCATTCTCGGGAGTTCACAGGCACAGTCGGTGTAAGAAGCAGGAGTACGCCTGCACCGGACACTGTCCCCCGATTCTGGTGTACATACGAGTACTATGAGAGACATCTCTTTTAGTACTAGAGAAGTAGTATCAGCAGATTCCCCCCGTCTTTCGCCGTTTTTATAGTGGCAGCACGTGGTGTACATTCGGTGCAAAACGTGCTGCGATGGTGTACATGTCATCGTCGTCGTCATCCGTCGCGGGTCCTCCTCGAGCCAGACCGCTGCCCCGTGCGCGCCCATGCTCCGGTACACCTCGACGATCGAACGTAGTAGTAGTGCTCCCGCCGCCGGATGGTGCATCCGCAGCCGTCCTCGGTCACCGTCGTATCGACGCAGCTGATCGCCGGGCACTTCTCGAGCAAACCCGAATATACCGTCCCCCGGCTGACGTAGCCCTGCAGGACCCGGCGGGCGTTCTGGTAGGAGATGCCCATCGCCTGCTGGAGATTCCTGACGGTAAACGTATCCACCCCCATCGCCGCGACTGTCTTGAGGGCGGCCGCCTCGTTCCGGGTGAGCTTCGTCTCCTGCCCGCCGGCTTCGCCGTTGATGGCGGCGTAGATCCGGGATGCCGCGGCGAAGTCATCTCGCGTCGCCCGGATGCCGATGGATCCCTCCCCGGCATCGAACTGCTCCCGCTGCATGAACCGCAGAGCCGCGTGGCACTTGATCAGGTCGAAGAGGATGCCGGGGTTTCTGCGGTTCGCGGAGCTCGCGAACTGGACCCGGCGGGCGAACGGGATCGAGACCCGGACGAGCTGCTGCCTGACGATCTCCCAGAGGCCCGGCAGACGAGGATATCCTCATCGGTTCCCACGCTACTGCCTTCGTCCGTCTCCTGCTGCTTGAGGTGCTCGAGCACCGCCCGGTCCTGCTCGAGGGAGTCGTCGATCCAGACGGTGAGCATCCGGTTCGCCACCTGGTCGTCGCCGAGGTTCTCGACCTTCGCGAGCCACCAGACGCACCGTTCCGGGATGGAGCAGATTTTGAGGTGCCGGTCGGTGGTGAGGGTCTGGTGCTCGATCCGCTCCCGGAAGTTCGCGGTCGCCGCTTTCAGGATCTCCTGCAGGTCGTCGGAGAGCATGACGTCGTCGAAGAGGAAGACCGTGCCGGGCTGCAGTCGGTCGTTGTAGTAGAGCGCCTTGTCGCTGACCGTGCCGGCGAGGCGGTACTGCTCCGGCACCTGGTTGAGCATCGTCGAACAGGCATGGCTCTTGCCCTTGCCGGAGTTGCCGGAGATGGAGACGTGCAGGCCTCTGGTGTTTGCACCGCCTGGGATGCGATCGAGAGGGCCAGGCACTCCGCGACGGTCCGGTCGCCGACGTGCTCTTTACCGAAGGTATCGAGCATGAAGGTGAGCGGGTCGCCGTTCCGGAGGAGTTCGAGCGCCTGGTTCCGGTATGCATCATCGCTATGAGCAGGAGAAACCGGTTCCTGCCTTAGCGGGGGAGGAGGGGCATCCTCCTGAGTGCGGTTCCGGGCGCCTCCCCGCCTGTCCCGCTTCCCCCGCTGCTCGAACCGTGCCCGGAGCTCCGGCCAGCGCTGCGTCCCGCCGCCGCAGACTCTGGTGGTGGCAGCCGGCGAAGATCCCGCCGCTCGCGAACTGGATGGCAAACGCCCCGTCCCTGTGTGCGGAGGAGAACGGGCAGTCCTCGAGGACGTAGAGCGTCCCGCCCCGGTAGGGTTTCGCCGACCGGACGGCGATCCTGTGATCGAGGAGCCAGGCGGCGAGGTCGATGCCGGCGCCCTTCTTCGGCGCCGGCGGCTCGTCCTCCGGGAGCAGGCCGGCGAGGTGCGTGAGCCTTTCGGCCGGAACAAGACCGATCTCGTCGGGAACCGCGAGCAGTTTCGACCTGCGGTGCGGCCGCTCCGGCGTGTTGTCGCCCTTCCGCGAGACCGTGCCGTAGAGTTTCCAGATCCGGGCGGCGTTGTGGTTCGCGGTATCGACGGTGACCTGCTCGTTCGAGAAGAGGGCGTCGAGGGTCGCGAGGCAGCCCTTCACGAGCCCGGTCGCTGCCTCGTCGTTCGGCAGGTCGATCCGGTAGAGGAGGTGGGCGCCGTTCCCCGAGTCGGCCTTGACCGGCGCCGGGAACCCCTGCTCCGCGAGCCAGGCGGCGATCCGGTCGGCCGTGCGCGAGCGCGAGGTCGTGCTCCGTCGTCCGTGGACGAGACCCCGCTCGGCCGGACCGGGTCGATATCGACCGGCAGCCACCGCCGTCTCAGGATATCGGCATCGGCCGTCGTCGCGTCTTTCTTGCGAAAGCCGCATCTTGATCCGGTTCGCCCGCCGGGCGAGGAGCGCCGGGTTGACGGGGTTCAGGGTGACGTAGATCCCGCCGACCTCCGGATCGGCGTCGAGCACCTCCGCCCGTGCGGCGAGCTCGGTGCGGTCGTCGAAGTAGCCGGAGTGGACGGCACTCTCGGCGAGCGCCCGCACCTCCACCACGCCCTCCGGGGCGATCACCTCCACCGCACGGTGAATAGCGTCGCTCATGCCGTCATCCCCGGGATGAGGGGGAAGAGGGGAGCGCTCGCCGCCTCCCCCGGGCGACCCGCTGGAGACTGACGAGCGGGATGATGTACGACCCGGCACGGGTGTGGAGCACCACCGCCTTGCCGGTGCAGTTCACCGTCGCGTGCCCCTCGATCGTCGTTCTGCCCATCGGCGCCCCGCCGTCCCGGATGACGCGGTCCTGCACGACCGGCACCACCCTGCCCGGAGAAGAGCAGGTGCTTGACGTCCTCGGCATCGATCCGGTAGTGCTCGGTATCGACCGAGACGTGGAGCGTGCCGCCGCTGCCGTAGGCGAGCGTCCCCGGCTCAGGCATCGCCGTTCGCCTCCTGCCGGGTTACGGTGGTGATCGCGTAGCAGTGCCCGGCCGTCCCGACGACGTGGATCTCGCGGAGTGCCCGCTTGTGCCGGGCGACCTCGGCCGCGACCACCTGGGCGATCAGGTAGAGCGGGACCTTCCGCGGCGGGCGGACTGCCGCAGCGTTTATTTCCTCCGGTGCAGAAAGACATCTGGCAGTCCCGTGTGAATCGCTGTTGGCGCACGCTTCATCCTGTGGGCTGCCGTCTATCCTCTCTCTGCTCTGCATTTCGTTCCCTCCCGCTGTTGCGGTATCAATCTGGCTTTCCCGTCGGCGATCCACTTCTCCCAGATCCGTTTTGCTATCGGGCTCCGGATCCGGTCGAGCATTTCCTGGGTAATTTCTCTCATGGTCTACTCCCGTGCGGGTGGATCGGAGTGATCGCTGCCGACGCGGTGGCGCCCCGGTTCGGGCGTTCGGCCGTCGGCAGGTTCCCGCACGTAAAAGAGGTTGACGAGAGGGGTTATAACTGCGAACCGCGCTTGGTGTAAGTCACATCTACAGAGGTGGCGTTCGAAAGACCTCGCACGTACTCCCGGCCACAGGGGGGATGCCGGCACCGGACGGTGGCGGATCGATCCGCACGCTGCTTTCGGGATCGGTCGCAAACGCTGATCGGGATCGTCATTCTGTCGGCGGATTGTCGAAAATAGAGATGTGCATTGTTATTTTATTTGCGACACCGTGTCGCAAAGAGGTGTACATCGGTCGCAACT
>CAWGXH010000005.1:0-359932 GCA_963826525.1 uncultured Methanomicrobiaceae archaeon
GATGCTGTTTTGGTGGCATCGGCGTTATCCTCGCGGCAATCCTGGTTCTTCGTATCCTGTTGTGGTGCAGGACCGGTATCACTTCTGCACGGGCCGGCAGGGATGACCTTCCCCATTGGAATACCGCTGCTCATCTATGTCGGGTTACTATTCAAGGATGGACGGGGGCTCTCTGGTACGCTGGAAGACCTGGTACCTTCAGAGGCGTAACTGGTAAGGACCTTTGAAGGTATCCGGAAAATGAAAAGATCAATCTGGATAGAAACATCCATCTGACATAGCGGCAGAAGGAGCCACAGTACCTGCCGGACTGTGGGCATGGCGTGTATTGGGTGCTATCACCTCGGGAAGGAGGGTGCAGGATGGGTTTCCCCTCCTGCTGGAGAGTTCTGTAATGACCTTGATCTTTTGTTGTATTAGTGGGAGAAGGATGTCGCTACCACCATCCATCACCCGCTGGGAACCAGCGTAAAAATTGCATTATAAAAGTAATTCACGACGGGAAGCCAGAACTCGTTGTATCCTGAGAACCTCCTGACTGCGCAGTACTGGATAACGTCCATCTGCCAGAGGAGCGGTATCAGGAGCAGGAGGGCGCAGCGGTAAGGCCACCCAGTAAGGGTTGATTTTCTTTCGGTCTGCAAGGATAGCCAGAACCACGACGGTGATCCCGAGCAGTATTCCCAGGGCTGTGAATGTCATGTTATCGGCAGCAAGATCCCGCTCAATCGAACGGATCTCGAGCACCACCAGGAGGAGTGGGACTGCTATGGCCGCTGCAACTAGGAAGTTGCGAAGGGTGCTGCGTGCGAAGGTTCCGTGTTCGATAAGTGGTTTCAAGGAGTATATTCCGAGAATTGCAACAGGCATGTATATCGGTGCGAGGTATCTGATGTCGGGTGCGATACCCTGTACTGGTATTGAGCCTGGTCAGGTATCGGCTATACACCAGAACCATTCCAAAGACTATGAAAACATTCAGCAGGATGATTTGTGGTGCTCCGTCCGGAAAAGAGATCTCGTTTTGCAATCCCTGCATATACCAGGAGGAGGAATGCCACAAGAATGATGGGCTTGCCCCCACAAGTGACATGCTTCCAGATTCAGGCGTGAATAGGACACTAAACCCATTCTGAAGAGTTGATGAGACAACCGTACCGAAATCCGGAGCGAATGGGTTCGGGATATGTTGTGTTAGGGTCTGAAATATGTTGACTCCGGATGACTTTGTCGCTCCCCTGCAGAGGCTGATACGGTCGTTCCCTGGTTGAGCATGCTTTTCACATACCAGGCCGGGATTAGCGGGTGTCCCTGTGGTGATGAGATTGTTGATGATGAAAGGAATCCCGCCGACTGCGGTAGAAGAGGGGATGTTGCACAGAGCTCCCTCGTTTCGGTGGAGTTCAGCACGCCCTGCCCTGGCCTATACGGATCGGCAGTATCCAGACACTTTACCCAGAGGAGCAAGGCCGACAGGAGGATGGCAAAACCTGTCTCCCCGGCCGTCTCCACCCGATGAGGCCGAAAATATAATCACCAACCCGAGATATAAGTTTTGCCTGATTCCTCCCTGAGGCGCGGGTGAGCGGATGATAAGGAGTATGCAGAGTGCGAAGAGGAATGCGATGAGCATGTGATCCTTGCCGCTCCTCCCCAGAGGATGTAGAGAACAGCAGACTTTTGCTGCAGCGTCCAAGGAGTGCCACGACTATCTCTACTGCGGAAGATCTCCCGGAAAGTGAGATATGAGACTGCAGCGTATCCGGCAAAGAGCAGGTTGTAGTGAAGACAACGGCCGCGACCTGCCAAGAGGCGCCATTCCGGGCGAACCATCGCCCCCGGGTGAAGGCACATGAGATTTGCAAAATATATCAGGAACAGTCCGGTGATTGCTGCCCCCGTCCCGATCGCAGAGCCCGGGTGTCTTTCAGGGGCGTGTTCTCCATGGCATACTGCTTTACAGCAAGGCACGAACGAACACCGAGCACGTCCGAGATAGATCGATGAGAAACCGAAAAAATCGCCAAAGAGTGTAAATAGTTGCAGAGCCGGGTAAGAGGCCAAGGGGAGTGTCAGTGAGTAGAGGAGGATATTGTCCCGTACTTTCAAAATACACGTAGGGCGTACCGTTCTCGAATGTGCCGTATTTTCCTTCATTAAAGACCAACTGTTGACCAGTGTTGAGTTGATGGGCTGGCCGACGTGGTGATCGCAAGAATCATTCACTAAAAGGCTGGAAGAGAGATGCTCATTATAATGAGCAGTGAGGCGAAAAAGATGATGAATACAGGATTCTGCCAGTTCAGTTTAAAACTCTTTTGCCGAAGGGAGCAATCTTTAATCAAATGGTATTCTAATTTCATCTTTTCCCCGATTTTATCACTATTAATGAAGTGAAACGATAATTGCTTTAACCATACGATTTGTTACAAACACTCTATGGTTCCCAGACTTGCAGGCATACAGAGTGAAAACAAACGGCGATCCTTGCCGTTGATTTTCAGTAAAAAAGGTTTTAGAGGGTGGTGTCTAAAATGACCTGGGTAGAGCCGTCCGTGAATTTCAGTCACAACTACATGGACTTTCTCGCTGGAGCTGCAGGCTTTTGATATGCTCCTTAAGAACCAACTTCTGTAGTAACACTATCAATTGTTGAAGCACGCTTTCCGACTATTGCAACTACGGCGTCTGCATCGGCACCACCCTGGTACGTGATATAAATTGTATCCCCAGCCAGTTTTGCCGTGGCAGCAACACTCTTCGTGGTATGCCACGTTCCCTGCCATTCCGAACACAAACGCAGCGATAACCGCTGCGAGGATCACCGTGATGGCGACCATTAAGATCACACCGATGACCGGTGAGACTGCATCTTCATTCTCTCTGAAGTTCATGGTTTATCACCTAACTGTGTCTTTCGCCCGGTATCGGGCGTTCACTCGACAATAACGACTGATTTCTGAATATATATATGTATTGTGTTGTTCCTGCAGGGGAAACATTTTATACCGATTTCAGGCCGGCGGTGAAAGAACCTGTACCGATATTTATCTATGTCGAAATATGCTCGGGTGGGAATAGTACGGTATCCGGAAATCGGGTTTTCTCCGGGGGATGAAAAAGGTTCGGATACGGGGCAGAACACCCCCAAAAATGCGGCACCGCAAGCCCTGCCGGCGGCGGCACTCCGGGCGTCCTGCGGCGCGCGCGCTCTACGCCGCCGCGGGAAAATCGATGATAAGCCCGGACGCACTCTCGGTGAAGGTCGCGTCCGGGGCGATGGCGGCGATGTAGCCGGTCAGGTACGGGATCGCGATCCGCTCGTCCGCGAAGGCGGCGGCAAGGGCGGCGGTGTTCGCCGTGTCCACCACGAGCCGGGTGGCTTCCTCGGTCGCCTCGAGGTCCGCCGCGACGCCCCACATCAGGAGGATTCCTTCCATCAGGGTTGCGGGTTCCATCCGGTCGCTTGCGTGGCTCCGGAGAGCGCTGCCGTCCTCGGTGCCGAGCTCGTGAGCGAGGGTGCGGATATCCCGCCCGAGGTCTTCGGACGCCCGGTCGAGGAGCCGCTTGAGGATTGGCCCTGAGACCGTGTGCCGCCGTATGGATCGGGCGAGCTTCAGGAGCTGCCAGTCCTTCGCAAACGAGATTCCCGGTCGCATATCAGCCTCGCAAGACGCCGTAGGTCATCACGCCGAGGCCGATGATCACCACCAGGCGGGAGAAGACCGTCGACCAGAGGACGACGAATGCGATCCGGCGTCAGGATGCTCACGATATCGGCGAACGCAATCCCCACGATCAGCGTGAAGAGCCCGTAGATAAAGTAGAGCAGTGTCTGCTGCTTGACGATCCGGTACGCGTTGTAGATGATGCCGATAAGGAGCCCGCCCATCAGGAGCGAGACGAGGGCGAGCATCTGTTGAATCTGTTGGATCTCCATGTCAGTATCCGCCTCTTAACCGTTCTGCAGTTGTTCCTTCACTTTCCGGACCGATATGATCGTCTGGATATCCTTCACGCCGCGCAGTCCCGAGAGGGGGATAAGCACCTCCCGTTTCAGTTCGGTGATGCTCTGCACCCGCACCTTGACGAAGAAATCGCCGGGCTCGAGCACCTCGTAGAGCTCGAGAACGCTCGGCAGGTTCACCATGAACGTCTCGACGTCCGCCTTCTCCTCGGGCGTGACGCGGACGTTTAAAAACGCGACCAGGGTATGCTCGAAGCACTTCTGGTTGATGACGATGGTGAACCGCTCGATCGTCCCTGCATTCTTGAGCTTCTCGATCCGCTTGAAAACCGTTGATGGCGCGATGCCGAGCTTGCCGCCGAGCTCCGCCATGGACATCCGTCCGTCAAGCTGCCAGCTCCCTGATTATCGCACCGTCAATCTCATCCATTTACCATGTAGTTGCAGGAAATCACTTAAATAGATTTCTTTTTCTATTTCGGCAGAATTGAACCCTTCTGCGTTTTTAAGCCAAGATGTCTGACATTTCAGGCAATCACGGCGGACGGGAATACGGGCCGGTGCCGCACCGGCGGCAGGCAGGATAACCGTATTTTCGCCGCTCCGACGGCCGCAGAGCCGTTATCGTGTGCCTTCTTCGGTAAAGGAACTGCCTCCGGGGTTGATGATCCGGAGACTCCCGCTTTCTCCCGCCGCCGCCGCGATCGCCCCGTCCACGAACGACCGCGCAGCGGCGAAGGCCTCCCGCACCGACAGACCGCGGGCGAGGTAGGCCGCCAGCGCCGCGGCGAAGCAGCACCCGGAACCGTGCACCGCGTAGGGATACCGCCGCCCGGTGAGCCGCACCGTCCCGGCGGCGTCGACCAGAATATCGGTCACGGCATCGGCGGAACCGTGCCCGCCCTTCACCACCACGGCCCCGGCGCCGAGGTCGATGATCCGCCGCCCCGCCTCGGCCATATCCTCGAGCGAGGTTATCGTCATCCCCGTCAGCGCCTCCGCCTCCGGGATATTCGGCGTGACCACGTCGGCGCGGGGGATGAGCCGCCGGACGAGTTCCCCCACCGCCTCCTCATCGAGCAGCCGGTGGCCGGAGGTCGAGATCATCACCGGGTCGACGACGAGCGGTATCCCCGCGGGGAGACGGTCCGCCACCGCCGCCGCAATCTCCCGCGTGCCGAGCATCCCCGTCTTGAACGCACCTATCGAAAAATCGTCGCAGACGGCCGCGAGCTGGGCGGTCACCGCCTCCGCGGGCAGCATCCAGCTCCCCCGCACCTCGCGGGTGTTCTGGGCGGTGACGGCCGTGACCACCGTCAGCCCCCAGACCCCGAGCGCCGTGAACGTCTTGAGGTCGGCCTGGATACCCGCCCCGCCGCCCGAGTCCGACCCGGCGATACTGCAGGCTGCAATCATCCGCGATTCTGTCATCCTACTTCTCGTTGGCGCTCCACGGCAAGAACCTTTACCCATCCCCGGGAGGCCGTAAGCCGCCTCATTTATGGTATTCCGCACCGACCACTCTAAGGATGGACGTCGAAGAATTTGGCCGTCGGCATGCTGCCGCCGGTATCCCTGACGATGAGATTGTGCGACTGCTGCGGGACGAGATCCTGGAGGTGAAGCAGGGCCGCGTCCCGGCGGCGTATGCGGAAGCCTTCGCACGCGCCGTCCTCACCGAGGTGAAGAACTCCTCCGGGCTTACGGGCGACCTCTTCGAGTTCCAGCCCTCCGGCTCCTCGATGGGAGAGTTCGGCGTCGGATCGCGCGGCTCCGGCGACTTCTTCGCCCACCGGCAGCTCGCCCGGATCATCGGCAGCACCTCTGCGGCGGTCGGCGTCGACGAGATGGACGACGCCGGCGCCGTCAGTGCAGGGGGCACCTACATCATCACCACCGTCGACGGGATGCACTCCCGCCTCTCCGACTTCCCCTTCCTCGCAGGCTTTCACGTCACCCGGGCGACGCTCCGTGACGTCTACGTCATGGGAGCCCGCCCGATAGCCCTCCTCTCCGACATCCACGTCGCCGACGACGGGGACGTCGCGAAGATCTTCGACTACACCGCAGGCGTCAGCGCCGTCGGCGAAGCGATGGGCGTCCCCCTCGTCACCGGCTCGACGCTCCGGATAGGCGGCGACATGGTGCTCGGGAACCGGCTGACCGGCTGCGTCGGTGCCGTCGGCGTGACCGACCACCTCACCGCCCGGAGAGAGATCCGGCCCGGCGACGTCCTCCTCATGACCGAGGGTGCGGGCGGGGGCACCATCGCCACCGCCGCCATCTACTCCGGGTTTCCGGAGGTCGTCGAGCAGACGATCAACCTCCACTTCCTCAAAGCCGCCGAGGCTTTAATCGCAAGCGATATCCTCCCTGCGATCCACGCCATGACCGACGTCACGAACGGCGGGCTCCGGGGCGACGCCTACGAGATGGCCGAGACCGCAGGCTGCCGGATTGTCATCGTCGAGGACGACCTCCGCACCCTCGTCCAGCCGCAGGTGCTCGCGATGCTCGACGCTCTCGAGATCGACTACCTCGGCGTCTCCCTCGACGCCCTCCTCGTCGTCGCACCCCGCGAAGCGGCGGCGGAGATCGTCAGGATCGTGGAGTCCGCGGGCGTCCGGATGAAAGAGGTCGGCTACGTCGAAGAAGGCGCTCCCGAGTCCGTCCTCTCCGTCGGCGGCGAGATCCGGGACTTTACTCCCCGCTTCCGGGAGTCTGCGTACACGCCGGTGAAGAAAGTCGTCGACGACGACAAGCGCGACTTCGAAGAGATGAAGGCGGGCGTCGAACGCGCGGCAGCGGCCGCGTGCGAAAAGAAACAGCGTATTCTGGAGCGGCTCCGAAAGGAGTACGCCCCCTAACGTTCCGGTTTTCTCCCCGACCCGCAGACGTTGTAGGCCAGGTACGGGATATGCTCCTCGACGAACGGCTCCACGCTCCGTGCCAGGCGGAAGACCGGGCCGCGCAGGGCGAGGTGAGCGAACGAGCACCGGTTCGTATCCACGTCCACGAACCCTGCTCCGGCGAGCAGGTCACGGATCTCTTTTTCACTGTAGTAGTGCTCCCCGAAATCCCCGACGCCGACCTTCTTCAGGCCGACCTTCTCGCCGACCTGGTAGATGACCGGGACGGCGCTCGTGAAGATATTGTGGCCGAGCGTGCAGATGGCGATCGAGCCTCCGGGCTTAAGGACGCGGTACGCCTCCTTGAGCATGCCCTCGGGGTCGGGAACGTAACTGAAGGCGAGCAGACTTGCGAGCGCATCGAAGGTATTATCGCGGAACGGAAGAACATCGGCCGTCCCGACGACAAAACCGCTCTCCCTGCACCGCTGCTGCGCTTTTCCGACCATCTTCGGACTGATATCGAGCCCGACCGCCCGTCCCCCCGTCTCGACGTACTCGCGGACGAAGAGACCCGTCCCGCACCCGAGGTCGAGCAGAAATCCTCCTTTCGGCAGGTGGCACGCTATCTGGTCGCGGATGTGCGCATGGTAGTAGATCCCCTGAGCGCGGTCGTATCGGTCGTCGTAGATATCGGCGACGTCGTCATAGTGCTGCTGAACTTTCTTCACGGAATGCCTCCCTTACGATATCTGCGATCAGTGCGTCTACCTGTACGAACTCGTTTCCGGCATGGCCGAGTGCATAATCCGCCCGGGCAAGTTCGACGGCGATGCGGGGATCATTATACTCCCGTTTCGCGACCCGGGCAAGTTCGCGGACGACCTCTCTTCCCGAGAGCCCGTAGTCGATCATCAGCGACTCGATGATCTTCCGGGCGGCCTCGTAGTTCCCGCCCCGGAGCGCCTCGAATGCGGAGGTCGTCACCGCCCCGGTCTCGGACCCCGCTATCTCGGCAAGGTCGAACTCGCGCCCGGACTCGGCAGCGACCTGCAGGTACAGGAGCGCTTTTCGAAGGTCCCCCGCCGCCGCATGCGCGATCAGGTCGAGGTCGTCGGGCGCGACCCGTCCTTTTGCCTCCTCCCGGGCGAGGACCGCGTCCATGCAGGAGCGGACGGTCTCCGTATCGATCGGGAGAAAGAAGAGCGGCAGGCTCCGCGAGGTGATCGCCGGGATGATCGCCGACTGGTTGGTGGTGAGGAAGATAAACCGGCAGGTGCCGCTGTAGCGCTCCATGATCCGGCGGAGCGCCTGCTGCGCCTCGAAGGTCAGCTCCTGCGCATCCTCAAAGACCATCAGCTTGAACTCGGCGTCGAGCGGGCGCAATGCCGCGTACCACTTGATGATCTGCTTGACGTTCGTGATCAGGCTCTGGTCCTTCCGGAAGATGTGGGCGAAACGCTCCTCCGACTCAAGGTAGGTCTTTCCCTGCGAGAAGAGTTCGGCGGCGTTGAAGATGCTCGTATTCTCCTCCCAGGAGTCGCCGTAGAGCCTGCGGGCGAAGCACTCGAGGCTCGCGCTCTTGCCGGTGCCGTGCGGCCCGGTGAAGAGGAGGTGCGGGACGTTCCCCGAGTCGGCGAACGAGACGAGGCGGCGTATCACCTGTTCCTGGCCGACGATCTCCTCGCAGCGTTTCGGCCGGTACTTCTCAATCCAGAGCATGGTCGAGCCTCTCCTGTATCTCTTCTATTGCCGCCCGGAGGAGATATGCATTATCCAGCGACCCGGCCAGCCTCCCGGCCGCCTTGGAATCGAGTTCGCCGCAGGCGGCGGTGATATTCGGGAGCGCGCGGGTCAGCTCGTCGACGATGGTGAGCGTCGCCGTCCGCGCCGTCCGGGAGAGCGGGTTTAAGTCGACCGTGATCACCTGCTTGCCCATCGCCCGGAGCGCGGCACAGCGGTCGCCGTCCTCGAGCGGCACGAGCACCACGTCGGCGCTGCCGATCCCTTCCGGCAGGCACCATGCCCGGTCGTGCGAGAGCGGGATAAGCCGCTCGGCGGTGCCGGTGAGGACGGTAACCCCGTGCTCCTCGAGGAGCGCGGTGATCTGCCGGATGCGCTCTTCTGTCCGGTGGAAGAGGTTCACCTCGACGGACGAGCCCGACGCCCGGGCAAGAGCGCCCACCTCGGCGGCGGCGAGTGCGGCGGTGTTGCCGTTCACCGAGATGACCGGACGGTCTGCGGTGAGAAGGAGAGCGGCGGCGGTGCGGGCCGCGAGGAGTGCGCTCGGCGTCGTCCGCTCGCCGAGGAGGTAGTCGAACGCCTCGCCCCGTCCGTGGGCGGTCAGGCCCTCGAGGGCGACGATTCCTTCTCTGGCGCACTGGCTGAGCCGCTCCCTGACCACCAGGGAGCGGTAGCGGGGATGGTCTTTCGGTATCATCGTTCCTCCTCCGAGATACGGACGCCGCGGTCGGCGGTCCGGAGAATATAGACCTCCCCGAATGCGGCAAGGGTCTCCTTCGCCGTATCGCCGTAGGCAAAGACGCCGTTTCCGAGCATCGTCATGCTCGCGAGGACGCCCGCCTCGTCGCAGGCGGCGAGAACCGAACGGACGTCCGGGGAGATAAGCCCGCTCTTCTCGGCAAACCGGCGTGAAAACTGCAGGAGTTCCTCGAGCGTCTCCGGGCACCCCTCCGGAAAGGCTGCCCGTATCGCCTCCATCTGCCCGGGCGACGAGAGCACCGAGGCCGTGGAAAGAGGCCCGAGCGTCACCGCCGCGATCGTCGCACCGGGTTCGTAGTGCCGGACGATCTCGGCGTCGATACCGGGCCCCTTCCGGCAGACGAACCCCCCGCCCCGGCAGGCGGCCACGTCCCCGAGACCCGTCCGGTGGACGACCTCGGCCTCGTGGGCGAGCGCTGCAACCTCGCCCTCGGAGAGCGAAAGATTGTGGAGGCGGTTGACCGCCGTCGTCACCGCGAGGAGGGCGGCGGCGCTCATGCCGAAACCCGCACCGATAGGAAGCCTGCACTCGGTGGTGATCGCTGCCGTCACCCCGAGCCTTTCGGAGGACGTACTCCACCGGGGGCGATCCCGTCATCGTCTCGATGACGGCGCCTGCCCGGTCCCTGCGGCGCACCGTCACGCTCGTCGTCTCCGCAAAGGCAGCCTCCGCCCGCACGCCCTCGTCGACGACTATCCCGGCACCGATACTCCCGGTGGTCGCCGGCGTATCGCCTTCGACCCGCCTGAAGTAGCCGGAGATGTGGCCGGGGCAGAAGGCTACAGCAGTCGTGCCCATATCGCCTCCGCAACCTCGCTCTTATCCCCGGTAACCGGAACGCTCCCTTCCTCCGTCACGAGGAGGAACGAACCGGCCGCAGCCCCCATCACCGGCGGGGTGTTCACGACGACCATCCGGATCCCTTTTTCGAGCATCGCCCGTGCCTTCGCCTCCTCGTTCCACCCGAGCTTGAACGCGACCGTGACGGGCTGTGCGGCTGTCGCCACCTCGTCGAGGAGTTTCGGGAGCGGCTCGAGCCGTATCGTCTCCGGCGCACCGCTCGGGATCTTCCCTTCCCGGCGCTCCGGCGCGAAATCGGAGATCGCCGCCGCACTGACGTAGATGTCCGTGCCCTCCTCGCGGAGAATGCGGATCACCGCTTCCCGCATATCGGCGGCGCTCGTGACCCGGACGTTCCGCACGCAGGGTATCTCCCCGTTGTGCACGACCGTCACCTCCGCCCCGAGCCGGAACGCCTGGAGCGCAAGTTCCCTGCCCATCCGGCCGGTCGACCGGGTGGTGAGGATACGGACGTCGTCGACCGGTTCGGCGCAGGCACCGCTCGTTATCAGCACCTTTCGTCCGGCGAGCGATCTTCCGGAGAGCGCCCGCTCGACGTGCAGGACGATGACCTCGGTATCGGCGATCTTCGCCTTCCCCTCTTCGATCTTCGGGCCTACGAGATCGATCCCGAAGGTGCGGAGCCGCTCGAGGTTCGCAATCAACCGCGGGGTGGCGGTACATGCTCTCGTGCATCGCCGGCGCGAGGACGATCGGCAGCCCCCGGCCGAGTGCCGTGGTGGCGAAGGTCGTGACCGGGGTATCGTCGATACCGCAGGCTATCTTCCCGATGGAATTCGCCGTGCAGGGGGCGATCAGGAGGAGATCGGCCTCGCCGCCCTCCCCGCAGTAGACGACGTGCTCGACAAGGCCGCCGCACCGGGTCAGCGCGGGCCTGCCGGTGGCGTAGGTCAGCGCATCGGGAGAGATGATCCCCGCCGCCGCCTCGCTCATCACCGCCTGCACCGTCGCACCCCGCCTGCGCAGGGCATGCACGAGTTTCACCGTCTCGACGGCGGCGATGCTCCCCGTCACCGCGAGAACGATCGTCTTTCCTTTCAGGGTCTGCGGTATCGTCACGAGATCGTCACATCCTGCACCATATGCCACGCTCCGGGCGCGTACTTCTTGATCCGGCGGGCGGCGATCGTTCCGGCGAGCCCTGCGTCCTCAAGCGCTCTGCCGGATCGCCTCCTCGGCCGCACCGATGCTGTGGACGTGCAGCACGCTCCCCGGCCTGACGTGGGCGAGGGGGGCAGCGAGCATCGTCGGTGCGTCGAAGTGCCCCATAATCACCCGGTCGTAGCAGCCGGAGAGCAGCCTTCGCGAATCCCCGCATTCCGCACGCACCCGCCCCTCGACGTGGTTTGCAATACTATTGCTTTGTAGGTATTCAAAGGCTGTCCGGTTCAGCTCCATCGCGTGGACAAAGCCGCCGCTCGCCGCGACCGGGATGGTGAAGTAGCCGATCCCGGCGAACATATCCGCGACCCGCTCGCCTGGGCGAGTCAGTGCCGCCATTCTGGCTTTTTCGACGCGGTTTCCCTGCGCAAACATCACCTTTGTCGGATCGAGCCGGAAGGTGTAGCCCTGTTCCCGGTGCACCGTCTCGCCGGCGGTGCCGTAGAGCACCTCGACCTCCGGTACCCGCTTCTCCCCGTGGAGCGCGGCGATCCTGATGACGCTGCGGGGCCGGCAGTGCTCGATGATCGCTGAGACCTCGTCGTCGGTCGCAGGCAACCCATGGAGAACGGCGATATCGCCGATCAGGTGGTAGCCCCTGCCGGTGTAGCGCGCCCGCTCCGGAAGGAGCGCATCGGCCGGATACCCGTCCTTCACCGGCACCCAGGCGATACCCCCTTCGACGTACGGCCTTCGCGACCGGTCGACCCATGCGGCGCCCTCAAGGCTCGGCAGCGCTTCGAGCGGTACCTTCCGTGCGTTCATGCATCTATCCGACGATGATCAGGTTCTCCTGCTCCTCGTCCCGCACGACCCGGATGGGAACGCCCTCTGCAACAGTGAGCCAGGGGACGGCGTTCATCTCCCGTGTCGCGTAGGTCTTCGGGTCGAGGAGCCCGATCGTGTTCCCCTGCGTGAAGGCGACGATCGCCGACTCGGCATCGCGGATATTTCCTATCCGGCGGGTGATATCCGCCTCGCGAAGCGTCTTCGGAATCCCGGTGGCAAGGTCGAAGACGGTAAGGTGCTGGGTGTCGACACCCCGTATCTCGTAGTAGCGCTTCCCCGAGACGACGATGTCGCCCTTCTGGTAGAACGGGAGCCTGATCGAGTAGGTGATCCGGTACAGCGTCCTGCCGTCCTTCTCGCCGACGAGTTTCGGGTGGGTGGTATACCTCCCGCCGAGCGCCCCGGTGATCATCTGGGAGATATACTGCCCGATCCGCTGCGTTCCGACGACGATATCGACGCCGTCGCGGGTCTCGTCGATGCTGGTGACGAACGAGAGCCGCTCGCCGCCTTCCTGCAGCGAATCCTCCGCCTGGGTGGCGATGCTGGTGGCGACCTCCCGCTCGTAGGCGTTGATCTTCCGGTCGGTTGCCCTGACCTGGATGACGCCCTCATAGTAGCCGCCGCTGATCCTGCTGCACCGGTCGCACTGCTCGCGCTGCCAGACGATCTCCACCTGGCAGGCGCCGCTCACCGGGAGCCCGTAGAGCGTCGCGTCGATCCCGACGGCGACGTTCGTCCTGTTCGGGGTGGGTTCGTCGGAACGGATGGTGATCGAAACGTCCCTGACGTCCTGGTGGAGGTGAACCGCCGAGATGGCGAGCTCGCTGATCAGCTCGGGGCGTTCGACGTGCAGGTCGGACCAGGTCTTGCCGCGTTTCTGGGAGTCGCAGGTCGGGCAGTATATTGTCGTTACCCGGGGCTCGCAGACGAGCCACTCGGTATCGGCCACCCGGCACCGGGGGCAGAGCCCCTCTTCGGCCGGTTCTCCGCAACGCGGACAGAATGTTTTCTGGATATGCATATCGTTAGATCCTGACTAGCTGGGCGTGGGGAACATCGCCGATCATGATGCAGTTCTCGAGGGCGATCAGACCCATGTCGATGGCGATAGCAACGACACGCTTCCCTATAATATTGACGTTTGCCGCTCCCTTGAGAGCACGCCTGACTTCCTCTTCGGTGGCGGTCTCTGACCCGTAAAACCCTCTGGTGATGCAGACATTTGCATCGCCCCGGCGAAGGGTTGTGTCGAGCAATTCACGGTCGCAGACTGCCACCACGTCTCCGGAACCCGAAATGTGGTGCACTTTTAAATACATCGCAGATCCGTTTGGCGGGATTGGTGAAAAAGGTGAGCCGTCCCGATCACGGCAGGTCGATCGTCACCCCGTAGGTCCGTGCAGGGGTGTCGCGGTGTATCCGCCAGGCGTCCTCTTCCGTTATCAGCCCTTCCTGCAGGTAGCGGAGGGTGAACCGGGGCACCGATTTTGGCCCTATGACGGCGCCCGGACGGCTGACTTCGTCCATGTAGTCGCTCTCCATCGTGAACGCCCGCCCTTCCCTCGCGAGTTCCGGGATAGCCTCGTGCTTCGCGATGAACGACGGCACGAGCGGCGTATCGGGGGTGGCGAAGTGCTTCACGACGCGGGTGAGCGGGATTCCGGCACGGTTCGCCATCTCCACGACGTCGGCGCAGGGGCCGCTCTCGGCGTGCAGCTGGACGGCGCAGCCGAGCTCCGCGCCGAGGGAGAGGGCGTGCGCAAGGACGCCGTTCGACGCCTCCCAGACCTCCGGCGCCACCTCGTAGTGCGGCCTTCCGCTCTTGAGGGCGACGGCACGGCCTTCGCGGACGTACTCCGCCGCGGTATCGAGCCCTGCCTGCATCACCTCGGCCGCGCCGGTTACCCCGAGCCGGTCGGCCATGCGGGTGAGCTCCGCCGGGTGCACGCCGAGCACCGGGAAGACCACGATGCCGGTCTCCCGCACGAGCTCCGCAGTCCGGAGGGTCGCTTCGTAGACCTCCCGGTAATCCTCGCCCGACGAGGGTTCGACGCCGTGCGACCAGGAGGGCTTCGTGACGAGGAAGATATGGGTGCCGCCCGAACGCTTGAAGTCCTTCGCCGCCTCGAGCCCCCGGCCGTTGACGGGGTCGATGTGGATATGATCGTCAGTGATCGGGATTGCCGGCGGTTTCATGGATCTCGGTGATTGCCATCAGGGGGTAGTCGTCTTCGAGCCGGAGGGTCGCCCTGCAGGAGGCCGTGCCGACCTGTGTCCGTATCTCGGCGTCGAACATCTTTCCGGCGAGTTCGGAGTAGCCGAAGCTGTTCGAGACCATCAGGTCGCGGCTGAGCCGCACGGTAATCTCCTTCACGAACGGCTGCAGCCCGACGGCCTGCTCGATAGCGGTCTCGACGCTGCCGGCGGTCTCCCGGGCTATCGGCGTTCCCACGAACTGGTGGTAGAGCGCCCCGAGTTTGATTCCGGCTTCGAAGGCCGCTTTTTCGCGGTCGGTGATCATGGATACAGGTACGCACCTTCCAACTAAATAGTATTGGGGATGGGGTCAGGGGGATTTTCCGGAACGGATTTTTGTATTCGCCCGTCCGCGGCACCGCACGACCGCAGTCACTTTTGCCCGCTCACCGCACTGCATGAACCGGGATAACTGCCGGTATGTCCGTAGAGCGTCATGTTCCTCGAGGTGAACCGATTGAGCCGGATTCGAGGCCGTAGCCCGTCGTTACGTCGACCCAGGAGAGGGTAATCTCCAGAGGAACGGTGCTGGCCATCGTGATGGAGGACTGCCCCTTCCCGCGTGCCCTCTGACGGAGAGAACCGGCAGTTCCCTCTCGGAGGTCCTCAAGGAAGTCTGGCCCGAACCCCGCATTGGCCGATGCGGTCGAGGAGGCCTCACGTGAGATGCGAAAGGCTTCGATGCGCGAGGTCGACTTCGATGCCGACGCTTGATACGTCCCTGCTTGTCGACCTGATCCGGCACGACCCGGAGGCGATGAGAACACTCGAGGCGATGGAGCAGGACGGGCTGCCCCTTGCGACCACGTCGATCAACATCCTCGAGCTCTACCGCGGAGCGTTCCTCTCGGCATCGTTGCAGGAGAATCTCCGGGAAGTCGAAGCGATCACGCGAGCGCTGATCGAGCTCTGCGATAACCGACGAGACCTACCGGATCTTCGGCACGCTCGCTGCCGATCTCCGGGGGAGCGGCAGACCGATCGGGGATTTCGACGAGCTGATCGCCGCGATCACGCTCGGAAGCGACGGCGAGATCGTCACGCGGGACCGCCACTTCGCCCGCGTTCCGGGGTTGAAGGTCAGGACGTATTAGGCGTTCTCCCCGTTTAGGTTCAGCAACGCTTAAATATCAGCAATCCGGGGCGGTTCCTGCCGAATTTCGACCCTCACAGAAGCCCACAGACAGCCGATCTCGGGACCGGGCAGGGGATAACATCCTTTGAAAATTACTCGCGCTCATATGGCTGTTATAGGTCTGCAATTCTGCCGTATTTCTAAAATCAGGCTGATTTACTCCGGTTAATTCTGGTGTTAAGATCCCTCCTTTGGAGCATCCGGTAAAATCAAAAAATGGCGTCAATCTGGCCTTTTTTCAGAACGAAGAGAGGGTGGATTCCCCTCTCCCTACCCGATGACCTTCAGGAACCCGTGCCGGGGCTCGAGCACCTCGCCGCCGCGGCGGAGCTGCTCGATAGCGGCCTCGATCTTCTCGCGGCTGTTGCCCTGCTTGACGAGCGTATCGAAGACATCCTCGGTGCGGGTCATGCCGCCGTCGCCGGCGGCGCTTCTGATGATCTCCTTGACCGTCCGGATGATATCGCGCTGCGACTTCGAGACGCCCGTGACGATCTTATCGATATCGAAACTCCCGCTCTCGGCGTCGTAGGCCACCTGCCGGAGGCACGTATCCACGATCCGCAGTATCCGGTCGGTGTCGGTGGTGTCGACGGTGTTCGAAAGCCGCATCCGTGCGCTCGCCTCGGCGAGGCGGACGAGCGCCTCGAGCCTGCCGGGCGGTGACCGGAACCGGCTTGTTCCCGCTCGCAAGGTTCCGGAGTTTCATATAGTACTGGATCAGCGCATCCTTCGCGCCTTCCGAGAGGATGGGGAAACAGGTGCGCTTTGAGAAGGCGATGTACTTCCGGAGGAGCACCGGGTCGATATCGGGGATGACCGGCGCGAGCGCCCGCTGGATATACGCCTCGTCGACGTCGGGGATCGGATTGTAGGCGTGCTGCTTAATGAGCTCGCCGACCGCGTGCGTCTTGACGATGTGGTTCGCGATCGCCCCGTCGCGTTGGGGTTCGGGCTGATCGGCCATCACGAAGATGAGGTCGAACCGGGAGAGGAGCGAGGGCGGCATATTGATCTGCTCGGCGATCGGGACGAACTGGTCGAACCGGCCGAGCTTCGGGTTCGCCGCACCGAGGAGGGCGCACCGCGACTTCAGCGTCGCCGTGATCCCGGCTTTTGCCACGCTGATAGATTGTTGTTCCATCGCCTCGTGCAGAGCGCTCCGGTCCTCCTTCGCCATCTTGTCCATCTCGTCGACGGCTGCGACACCCATGTCCGCAAGGACGAGCGCTCCTGCCTCGAGCGTCCAGCGGCCGTCGCCGAACTCGTCCTTCACGGCCGTTGCGGTCAGACCGGCGGAGGTGGACGACTTGCCGCTCGTGTAGATCCCGCGGGGCGAGAAGCTTGACGACGTAGCGCAGGATCTGGGACTTCGCGATACCCGGGTCGCCCACGAGCAGGAGGTGGATATCGCCGCGGAGGCGGGAACCGTCCGGCATCTCCTTTGCGATCCCGCCGAAGAGCTGGAGAGCAATCGCCTCCTTCACATCGTCGGTGCCGTAGATCGTCGGGGCGATGGAGCGGGAGATCTTCTTGTAGATCGAACCGTCGCGGGCGAGCGACCGGATCGCCTCCTCGTCCTCTTCGGAGATATCGACCTCCTCGAACTCCTTCTCCGCCACCTCGATCGAGTTGCACTCGACGTAGATATCAAAGAGCGTGCTCTTCTGCCCGTAGTTGACCCGCTGGATCGAGCGGAGGATCCCGTTGACCACGACGCGGTCGCCGGGGGCGACCATCCCGGTCATATCGTCGGTGGCGTCGATATCGAGCGTCTGCGGCTGCTCACCGCCGCGGAGACCCTCCGGCGACTCCTGGATACGGATCTTCTGGGCGTCCACGAACCGGCACCGGTTCAGGACGAGATCCATCTTGGTCTTGCGTTCGCAGTGCGGGCAGAAATCCGGCTCCTCGAACCGTGAGTAGTTCTGCGGGATCGGGTCGGTGTTCTTTCCGCAGGCTTTGCACCGGAAGACCGCATCCACGAGCCGCGGCCGGACCTCGGTGGTCTTCCGGAGGATCCCCTCGATACTGACGAAGGCGTTGATCTGGTCCGCCCGGATATCGCGGGCGTTCACTTTCTGGGGAAGGTTGACGAACCGGACGTTGATCTCCGTCGGCTCCCGCCCGTCTTTCAGTTTGATGAGCCGGTTCTGGATGATGGCGTCTTTGATATCCGAGATGACCTTGCCGGGAACCCGCAGGAGCTCGAACGCCAGCTTGTTGTTCAGGATCTTGCGGTAGTCGATGTAGAGCGACCGCTTGTGCGGGTACTCGCGGGCGAGTTCGGCGAGCTCCCGCTTGTACTGTTTCTTCAGAAACTTCGTCCACTCGCTGACGACATCGGTGACTTCTACCTCTACTTCTTCGGGCACGGCTTCTTCCTCATACATACTTCCGGGCGGAGAGGACAAACCGGGCGATCATCGCTTCCAGCTGGATCTCGCTGCTTGCCCCTTCGCTCAGTCGAAAATCGGTCTCTCCGAGAGCATCGATCAGCTCGACTTTGAGCGTTCTGTTCATATCACGCTTGATCAGCGTGCGGTAACACTGGTTGATGAGCTCGTTCGGCGCGATGCCGCGGCCCCGGATGAGATCCTCGAGCGACCGCTCGGCACCGTCGAAGTCTCCCGCGACGGCAAGGTCGAGGAGTTCGTTTATCTCTTCGGGGCGTGCCGTCGAGGTGATCGCGTAGATCATCCCTTCGTCGATCGTGGGAGAGACGATCGCCGCCCCCTGCAGCGCGTTGATCGCCTTTCGCATATCTCCCTGCGCGACGTAGACGATGGCGTCGAGCCCGCTCCTCCGTGACGGTGAGCCCTTCGGCCGCCGCTATCCGCTGCACCTCCTCGACAATAGCGTCGCGGTCGAGCGGCCTGAACCGGTAGATGGCGCACCGGCTCTGGATCGGGTCGATGATCTTCGAGGAGTAGTTGCAGGAGAGGACGAACCGGCAGGTATGCGCATACGTCTCCATCGTCCTGCCGCAGCGCCGCCTGCGCATCGGTCGTCAGTGCGTCCGCCTCGTCGAGGAAGAGTATCTTGAACGTGGCGCCGGCGAGCGGGGAGGTGCGGGCGAACTGCTTTATCTGGTTCCGGACGACGTCGATCCCGCGCTCGTCCGAAGCGTTCATCTCCCGGAAGTTCATGTGCCAGTTCTCGCCGAAGAACTCACGGGCGAGAGCCACCGCCGCCGTGGTCTTCCCGATACCTGCGCTTCCGGTGAAGAGGAGGTGCGGAAGGCTGCCGCTCTTCACGTACGATTGAAGGCGGACCACGATGTCTTTCTGCCCCACGATGTCGTCGAGTTTCCGCGGCCTGTACTTCTCAATCCAGATCGTGTGGTTCCCTTCCATTTGCTCTAGAGTTGGGTCCCGGGCATCGTAAAGGCATCGCCGGAGCGGGAAAGTGCTGACGGGATGATCCCTTTTAGAGGTCCGCGGACAGATATATATGCAGAGTTATCTGTGGAAATGCCGGGGGTGCGCGTGGAACCAAAGGTCGCACCCCGGCAGCACGGAGGCATCCGGATGGAGTCGGCAGCACGGGTCTTTGCCCGGGATTTCAATGCATCGCGCTACACGGCGGACGGAGACGAGGCGGGGAGCCCCTGCTATGTCGTGACACCGGGAGGCGCCTGGTGCCGCCGGCTCTTCATCGTCGGTGCGCTGACCGAACGAAAGGGCTCCGGCGACGTCATGCACGCCCGCCTAGCCGATCCCACCGGGGCGTTCTCCCTCACGATCGAGCGGCGGAGCCCCGACGTCGCCGCCACGCTCGGCTACATCGAGCCGCCCGCCTTCGTCGCCGTGACGGGGCGGGCATCCCTCGCCGGCAGCAGGTCACGGCCACGGGCGCTCGTCACCGCCGAAGCGCTCACGGTCGTCGACCGCACGGTCAGGGACCTCTGGGTCCTGAGGACGGCCGAGCGGACGCTCGAGCGCCTCGAGGCGGTGCAGGCAGTCCTCCGGGGCACCGGCCGGGACGCCCGGATCGGGGCTGCAGTCCAGCTCTACGGCAGCGGCACGGATCTGGTCGCCGAGCAGGCTGCGATGGTTCGGGCGGCGCTCGGGAGCGTCCGGCCGGATCTCGCGGTCGACTCTGTCGTGCCCCGCAGCGCTGGCGAGATCGTCGCGGAGATCCTCGAGGCGGGGAACGGCCCCCGGGGATTCGCCCGGAGCGACGTGGTGGCCGGTGCCGTGATGGCCGGCCTGTCGGCATCCTCGGCCGGCGAGGCGATAGACGCCCTCCTCGCCGCGGGAGAGTGCTACTCGCCCTCCGCCGGGATGATACGGCTCATCTGATACAAAAAAATCATGCAACTCCACTTCATAGAATCAGGCCCCGCGCTCCTCGTCGAGGATACCCGCCGGGTCCTCGTGGTCGCCGATCTCCACATCGGGATCGAGTCCGGCCTTGCACGCCACGGGGTGCACGTCTCGAGCCGGAGCAGCCGCCGGGTGGAGCGGGTGCTCGCCTGCATCCGCGAGACCGACCCCGACCTCCTGCTCCTCCTCGGGGACGTCAAACACAACGTGCCCGTCACCAGCAGGCAGGAGTTCGCCGAGCTCCCCGGGGTGCTCGAGCGCTTCCGCAAGGCCGTGCCCCTCGCCGTCGTGCCGGGAAACCACGACGGCGGGATCGACCGGTTCCTCGAGCCGGGAGAACTCCTCCCCGCGGATGGAACGGTCATCGACAATGTCGGCTACCTCCACGGGCATACCCACCCGGCCGTCGACCTCCTCGGCCGCCTGGTCGTCCTCGGCCACCTCCACCCGGTCGTCTCGCTCCGGGACGAGGTCGGGTGCTCTGCCCGTGCACGGCCGGCGTACTGCTACGCCGGACTCGACGAGGAGTGCCTGCTCGGGAAGGAGCGGTGCCCGGAGCGAGCCGCAACACGGCTGCTCTTCGTCCCCGCGTTCAACGAGTTCTCGGGCGGTATCGATATTCTCCGGATACGGGCAAGCGGTCTTGGGCCGCTCTCCCGGTGCATGAACGAAACAACCGCAGAGGTATACCTGGCAGATGGAACCTATCTCGGAACCCCGGCCTCCCTCAGTCCCGATGACGGCGCTTGACCTGCTCGATGCGAAGATCCGGGAGGTCGTCGAGCGGCGGGGCTTTTCCAGCCTCTCGGAGGCGCAGGAGCAGGCGATCCCGCTCCTTCTCGATAACCATAACCTCGTCCTTATCGCGCCGACGGGGACCGGGAAGACCGAGAGCGCGATGCTGCCGGTCTTTTCGAGGCTGCTCTCGACTGTCGGTGAGGGGTTCAAGGCGATCTATGTCACGCCGCTCCGCTCCCTCAACCGCGATATCCTCGCGAGGATGGAGTGGTGGTGCAGAGGAGCTCGGGCTCTCGGTCGGGGTGCGCCACGGGGACACACCGCAGAACGAACGGCGGAAGCAGGCGCTCTCGCCACCCGATCTTCTGATCACGACCCCGGAGACCCTGCAGGCGCTCTTCATGGGCTCAAGGCTCCGGGGCCACCTCAGGAACGTCCGCTACGTCATCGTCGACGAGGTCCACGAGCTCGCGGACAGCAAGCGCGGAGCCCAACTCTCGGTGGCGCTCGAACGGCTCGCCGCCCATGCCGGTGAATTCCAGCGGATCGGCCTCTCCGCGACCGTCGGGAACCCCGCCGCGATCGGCCGGTTCCTCGTCGGCGCCCGGCCGTTCTCCCTCGTCGAGGTGCCGGTCGCCTCCCACCTCGATATCTCCGTGCGGTTTATCGGCGACGACTTCTCGAAGCAGGCGGACTCGGTCGGCACCTGCCTCGACCGCCTCGGTTCGACCCTGGTCTTCGTCAACACCCGGGTGACCGCCGAAGCCCTCGGCCACCACCTCTTCACCCGGGGCGACGTCGAGGTGCACCACGGCTCGCTCTCGAAGGACGTCCGGGTCGATGCCGAAGACCGGTTCCGCCGGGGCGCCATCCGCACGCTCATCAGCACCTCGTCGATGGAGCTCGGGATCGATATCGGGCATATCGAGCACGTCCTCCAGTTCGGCTCGCCGCGGCAGGTCTCACGGCTCGTCCAGCGGGTCGGCCGGGCGGGGCACCGCCTCGATACGATCTCGCACGGCACCGTCCTCGCGACGGGGTTTGACGACCTGCTCGAGTCGCTGGTCATCGCCCGCCGCGCCCGGGCGAACGAGTGCGAGGATATCCGGCCGCCGCTGAACGCCGCCGACGTCATGGCGAACCAGGTGGCGGCGATCGCGGTCGAGTACGGGGAGATCGAGCTCTCCCGGGTAGCGAAGATCCTCGCCGGGTCGGGCTGCTTCGCCGACTGCGCCGAGCTCCTCGAGTCGGTCTGCACCCAGATGGCGGAGCACCGGCTGATCCGGCGGGACGGCACCCGGATCATCAGGACGGCACGGGCACGCCGCTACCTCACCGAGAACCTCTCGATGATCCACGACGAGCGGAAAGTCGAGATCTTCGATATCGTATCACGCCGGACGGTCGGGACGCTCGACGAGTCGTTCGTGATCGGGTGGGTGCATACCGGCGCCGTCTTCATCACGAAGGGCCAGCTCTGGCGGGTGCTCGATATGGAGAGCGGGAAGATATCGGTCGAGCCGGCGACGAAGGCGCGAGGAGAGGTTCCGTCCTGGGAGGGCGAGCAGATCCCGGTTCCGTTCCCCGTGGCGGCCGAGGCCGGGGCTCTCCGGAGAACCCGGGAGTTCTCCCGCTACGCCGCCGACCCGCGTGCCGTCCGGTACGCCGCCGAGTTCCTTGCCCGGGTGGACGCCGGGCATTTCCCGGTGCCGTCGGACACCCTCGTCACCCTCGAGAATACCTCGGAGGGCGTGGTCTGCAACATCTGCGGGGGGCATAAGGCGAACGAGGCCCTTGCCCGCGCACTCTCCGTCCTGATCTCGGCCCGGTACGGGACGAGCGTCGGGATCGAGGTCGGCGCCTACCGGATCCTGCTCCGGCTGCCGTCGGCCGTCCGTGCCCTCGAGGTGCAGGAGATGCTCGCCGGGCTCGATCCCGCGCACGTCGGCGGCGTTCTGAAGCTCGCGCTGAAGCGGACGGCGCTGTTCAAGTGGAAACTGGTGCAGGTCGCGAAGAAGTTCGGCGCCATCGACGCCGACGCCGATTACGAGCGGATAAGCATCCACCGGCTCATCGACCTCTTCGACGATACGGTCGTGGCGGCGGAGGCATACCGGGAGCTCTTCAGCGACTACATGGACGTGGACGCGCGCAGCATCGATCCTCGCCGCGATCCACGACGGCCGGATTGCCGTGACGGTCGGCGGCCTGAGCCCCCTCGGGAGCGAGGGCCTCTCGTCGTCGCGGGATATGATCGCCCCGCTGACGATCGACCAGGCGGTGATCGGCACCCTGATGCGCCGCCTCGAAAAAGAGGACGTCATCCTCTTCTGCATGCACTGCCGGAAGTGGAAGAGCCGGACGACGGTCGAGCGGGTGCCGGATAAGCCGCAGTGCCCGCTCTGCGGCGCCCGGCTGATAGCGGCCTTAAAGCCCTGGGACGAGCCGATGATCGCCGCCGCGAAGAAGCAGAAGAAGAGCGAGGAAGAGCGGGCGGCCGAGGTGCGGCTGCTCCGGAACGCGAACATCGTGCTCTCGAGCGGGAAGAAGGCGGTCGTGGCCCTCGCGGCGAAGGGCGTCGGGCCGGAGGTCGCCTCGCGCATCCTCGCGACGCTCGCCGAAGGAGACGCCTATTACCGGGAGATCCTGAAGGCCGAGCGGAACTACGTCAAAACGCACCGCTACTGGTGAGAAAAGTATCGAAGGGATTAGAGGATACTCTCGAGGCGCTGCTCGAGGAAGTCGAGTCCCTGCTTGATATCTTCCATATTCTTTCCGCCGGTCAGGATGATCTTGCCGGAGCTGAAGAGGAGAGCCACGATCTTCGGGTTTTCGATGCGGTATACGAGTCCCGGGAACTGTTCGGGTTCATACTCGATATTCTCGAGGTTCAGGGTGATGACGACTTTATTCAGGTTGATGTACTTCCCCATATCGTACGAGCAGACGATATTCGTGATCGCGACCTGCGGCTCGTCGAAGGCGTCGACGCCGGCCTCTTTCAGAGACTCGATGATGATACCGAGGCCCGTGTGCAGGTCTTCCTTGTTCCGAATACCGGTGAGCACGACTTTGCCGGATGAGAAGATCAGGGATGCGATCTTGGGATTCTCGATCCGGTAGACGGCGCCCGGGAACCTTTTCGTGTTCAGTTCACAGTTTTTTATTTTTTCGGAAACGGTTGCGAGGTCTATTGAGTGAGCAATGACACCGGAGGCTACGATGTTCTCGATTTTTAATGACTCGTATCCCTTTTCATCCATCGATATGAGTATCGTTTTTCGAACCATAATACTAATGGAATATCTTTATGGGTACCTGATGCCACCTGCCGGCTATACGCTTAAAAGCCTGCAGACCAAACGCTAGTGATCGTTTTATGGGCGAGAATGAGCAGGGTGCCGCGAGTTACGACGAGTGGTACGCGAATTTTTCGATCGACGTCCCGGAGTACTACAACTTCGGGTTCGACGTGGTCGATGCGTGGGCGAAGAAAGACCGTAACAAGCTCGCGATGATCTGGACGGATCAGGACGGCAACGAGGAGAAGTTCACCTTCTACGACCTGATGCGCCGGTCGAACCAGGCCGTCAATATCTGCATCAAGCAGGGGATCAAGAAGGGCGACCGCGTCATGATCATGCTCCCCCGCGTCCCCGAGTGGTGGATCTTTACGATCGCGCTGATCAAGATCGGGGCGGTGTACTGTCCCGCCCCGACGATGCTGACGCCGAAAGACCTGAAGTACCGGATTCAGGCCGCCGATATCAAGATGATCATCACCTCCGAGGAGCACGCCGATAAGATCGAGGCAATCCGGGAGGAGTGCCCCTCGCTCGCGGTGCGCCTCGTGACCGACAGCGAGCGCGAGGGCTGGGTCAGCTACCCCGTCGAGCTCGACTACCCCGCTCCGGTCTCCCACCGGCTCGTCAACCTCCCCGGTATGCACCGGACGAAGGCGACCGACCCGCTCGTCATCTTCTTCACCTCCGGGACGACCGGCGAGGCGAAGATGGTCGTTCACACCCACAGCTACCCGCTCGGCCATATCGTCACCGCCGGGATCTGGCACGACCTGAAAGCGAACGATCTGCACTTCACCCTCTCGGATACGGGCTGGGCGAAGAGCGCGTGGGGCAAGTTCTACGGCCAGTGGATCCAGGGCGCCTGCGTCTTCGTCTACGATATCCGGGGGCGGTTCAACGCCACCGAGATCCTCCCGCTCCTCGAGAACTACGGGATCACCACCTTCTGCTGCCCGCCGACGATCTACCGGATGCTGATCCTCGCCGACCTCGACAAGTTCGATCTCTCGGAGCTGCGCCACAGCGTGAGCGCCGGCGAGCCGCTCAACCCCGAGATCATCCGGGCGTGGAAGGAGGGCACCGGGAATACCATCTACGAGGGCTACGGCCAGACCGAGACGGTGCTCTGCATCGGGACGTTCCCCGGGATGGAGCCGAAGTTCGGGTCGATGGGCCGCCCCTCGCCCGGGTGGCAGATCGAGCTCCACGACGAGGACGGCAACGATGTCGGGAAGCATAAGGAGGGCAGGATCGCGGTCAAGCTCGACCCGCGCCCCGTCGGGCTCTTCCGCGAGTACCTGCACAACGACGAGGAGAACCGGAAGGTCTTCCAGAACGGCTACTACTATACGGGCGATAAGGCCTATATGGACGACGACGGCTACTTCTGGTTCATCGGCCGCGACGACGACGTCATCAAGTCGTCGGGCTACCGGATAGGGCCCTTCGAGGTCGAGAGCGCGCTCATGGAGCACCCCGCCGTGCAGGAGACGGCGGTCGTCGGGTCGCCCGACGTCATCCGCGGGCTGATCGTCAAGGCGTTCGTCGTCTTAAAGCCGGGCTATAAGCCGTCCGAGTCGCTGATCAAGGAGATCCAGAACCACGTGAAGAAGACGACGGCGCCCTACAAGTATCCGCGGACGATCGAGTTCGTGGAATCGCTCCCGAAGACCATCTCCGGCAAGATCCGGCGGAACGAACTCCGCGAGATGGAGATGAAGCGGTTCTTGAACAGCAACAGCACCGGCGAGTCATCCTGAATCAAATAACTACCTTTATTTTGTTGGAGATACAACACTCTTGAGCGCGAGGGTTGCCGAGCCAGGTCAAAGGCGATAGGTTCAGGGCCTATTCTCGTAGGGGTTCGCCGGTTCGAATCCGGCCTCTCGCATTTTCGGTTTTTGTGGTTGGTTACAAAAGTGCTCCCCTCATTGATTTGAGATCCTGTTTGTTCTAACCTAAGTTTGCCACTCCACTCAAATCTCTCAGATTGTGGCGGAATACAATTTGACAGTTCCAAGTATTTGGGAAAATATCTCCCGAAATCTCCTCATTTTGACCTTAAATTTCAGACAGACCTGGCATTCTGATAATAAAACGTGCATTTCACTCAAAAATCTAACCCAACTGTCAAATTCTATTCTGACTATCTTGGACACTTTTTGGGGCATGAAGCACCTCCAGAAGCCAAATGGCAAACTTGGGTTCTAACTATTCTACTGTTTCCATGAATTCTGTATTTGTGATTCACGATTCTAAATTAGAAAACTGTATCTGCATAAAAATGAGATCAGATTACAGAGAGTTATGTTCATCCAATCCCAAGGTTTTCATTAGCCATGCAAGTGAGGACAAAGAGAGATTTGTCGAAAAGGCTTGCTCAAAGATTACGCGAAGATGGGGTTGATGCATGGTACGATAAATGGGAAATACTGCCTGGTGACAGCCTTGTTGAAAAGATATTCGATGAAGGTCTAAAACAATCGGATGTTGTTGTCATAGTCGTTTCTCAAAATAGTGTAAGGAAAAACTGGGTGAAAGAGGAACTAAATTCGGCTGTATATAAAAAGATTGAGGGGCAATGCAAAATCATCCCCATAATTATTGACGATTGCGAAGTCCCTGATGCGATTAACACACCGTGCATGAGAGAATAACGAAATCTCGATGATTGTAATAAAAGTTATGAAAGAATTCGGGCCTCCATATTTGGTGAGATATCTTGAACCTCCAATTGGTAGACCTCCTAAATACACATCCTCTTGCCAACTACATCTCACTGGTTTAACTAAAGCTGACGCTTATATTTTGGAAATCATTTGCAAAAACGACATATAGAAGATCACTATCCCTCGTTGTAAGTACCCGGCAAGTTTTGCCGCAAGTGGTTGAATATGGAATAACCGAAGAAGAATTCTATGATTCGCTTGAAATATTGGATAATCGTAGATACATTGATGTTGAAAGAGTTATAGACGGCGAAATTTCTATGATTAAAGTACCTACGCGTACCTGGAAAAATATTGCAGGCACTGCGTAGGAAATTATGAAACACTTGTGTTATCTGTAATTTCCACAATAATCAATAAAAATAAATTAACAAACGGAGAGATCTCTGCTGAAACGGGAATCCAGATATCTATCGTCACACACATCCTAATATTTCTGGCAGAGGTTGGGAAAATTCGTGTTACAACAGCAATGGGAGGAATGGTTCTCATTCACCCGAATAATTTTGCAGAATTGAAAAGATTATTGAAGAATAATTAATTTTTAGTTGGTGCAAAAATATATAGCAACCACTTAACTATCGAGAGGATAATTTTGGCAGTTCCTTTCATAAGTATGAACATTAATCCCCAGATGATAAATCCCGCCATGAGGAAATTTATTCCCAATAAAACAGTCCCTATTGTATCACCGCTAGGAATTCGCCACGATAGGTCAGTTAAACATAACTGAATGCTCGCAATGACCGTCGGTATCAGTGCAATAAATCCGAAGACTCCATCTCCACTCCCATAATTAAACCAATCGCGGATTATTATTCTCCAATTTGCAAATCGGAAAAATAGAGTTCTCCCTGATGAGTGTAGGGGATAAGAAACGTGCAGCGATTTGAGAATTTCCTTGCTACCAGAATATTTTCTTTTTATAATCTTGTAGTACTTCGACGAAATGTCATCCTTTGTACCATAAATATAATCGCTCAATAAACTTTCACTTATTTTTTCGTCGATTTTGCGATCAATAATATATTCGATTAGCTCACTTGAGATATTTTGATATTTTATTATGCTTTGATGAATTGAAGGATGTTCACTGAATTTACTTTGCAAAATTGTTGTTATTTCGCTGTAACTCAATTTTCTGTAATTACGTAAAAATTTTTGGACTTCTGTTAAATTTCTTGTATCCAATCCATTTAAAAACCTCGTCGTTTCTGGAATTTTCGCTGAGTTTCTTTTTATCCTTGTGCTGACTGTCTTAGTTATTAGTTCAATATTTGATGCCATCAGTAAAAGGATTGCAAGGAAAATGAAAGATATTGATAGTTCGAACGAAATTTTTTCGTAATAAATGATTATGCTATTAATCGCTAATATTGTGACAAACCAGAATTCTATTGGAATCTCAATACCATAACGCGTAAAAAGCCGATCTACTATGTTAAACAATGGTTCTAGATGGGGGGCAATCAAAGAGGAGAATTTCATCCTCATCTCTTGGTAATCATCCCCATCACTTGTCATAATGTTATAATCTAGACAATGAGAGAAAAAGATTCTTAAATATGTCTAGTGAGGATATTCTTAGGAGACCAGTGATAATCTCTGTCTCCCCCGCCACTTTTTCCGGCCTTATTTTCTCTGTTACGGCCGGTATTCGTCATCGAAGGGGTTTACAATTTCAAGCGTGCATATGCCTGCAAAATCACTTTCATTCCGGGTAACCAGAGTACAGTCGTGAACCGCGGCGGTGGCTGCTATGACCGCATCAGGGAGCTTTACCCATGCGCTCGGCGCAGGTGAATGGCACTGTCTGCAATTGTATCGGTCAGGGAGTATACCTCTGCAGGGTGGATGAAATCTTCGGCCATTGCATACCCTTCCGGGGTGTGCTTCTTCCATCCGAGAAATTCGATCTTCGTAATGATCGAGATGCGAAACGAAGAGGTGAGCATGGCTTCTACATCACGCACCTTCTCCGGTGGTATGGCATCTGCAAGATAGTAGATGAGAATGTTTGTGTCGAGCAGGTACCGTTTCATATTCTGTTCCATTCGTCCCGCATCTTCCGGATCTCATCCTTCAGATCGACTTTCAGGTCTCTGTATATTCCCCGGTATTTCCTGGGGTCGCTGACCCCGATCTGTTTCTCACCGGCCATCCTCGGGCTCAGAGAATCCCACAGGTCAACAGGTACCATACACCGGTTTTTCTTCCATCTGCATCGTAGATATATTGCACTCCCATGCTGCCCCTCCTGAATGTGCGTATGTTGGTTACTGCAACCAGATTATAATTATCCTGCCCGGATACTCCACTCGTTAATGCATTAATCTGGAGGACTACTCACCGATCTGCCATGCCGGGAGATGATCGCGTTGCCATATATCCATCTACGATAAGCAGGCTGAATTGCCGTTCTTTTCCGGTTTTAACCGGTGTTTCAGAGGGCGGATCCGGGCACTGGAAAGAACCCGGCCATTTCGCCCCGATTCCCGAAAATCGGCAGGATCGCGAGGCAATACTGGCCATATGAGTGGGGGTAATTTTCGGAGGATGGATACTATGCCTCGCCTTGAGATCGGCCGTCTGTGGGCTTCTGTGAGGGTCAAAATTCCGGCGGATTCGGCCTGGATTGCGGACATGTAAGCGTTGCTGAACCGGGTGCCCTGTGGGTATTGCTTTACCGCACATCCGTGAGACCGGATGCTCGACTTCCCGGATACACCGGAGCAAACGCTGGTCTCTCCGACCAAACCTCATCTCGCCCCCTGCCGGAGAGATGCACTCGCATCTTCCTTCAGAGATGCCGGGCAAAATCGTCGGGATCGATCCTCGCCAGTTTCAGGATACTGCGAAGCGTGCCGATCTTCAGTTCGTTGTGGAGCGGGACGACCGTGCCCACCTTCCCGTCGGGAGTTTCCAAAGGCGCACATGGCTCCCCGATTGTCCGCTTACGACGAATCCATACCGTTTCGAGAGTATCTTTATCACCGTCTCGCCCGAGACGGGTTTAAGCCCGGACACCCTCGGCCACCTCAAACGTCGTGATGATCGGCCTCCTGCCATCTTCCAGCGGGAATTCTTCCAGGTACAACTCCGTTGCTTCCTTGAGGCTCGCAACCGCCTCCTCCACCGTCCGGCCCTGGCTGACGGTGCCGACCTCCGGGCACTCCGCTACGTACATATCTTCTTCCCTGGAGAGCACGGCCGTGAACGTCCTCATGTTCTCACCAGGAGAAGAGCATCTCTCTTCATGGTGATACTACTGACCGAAGTACTCTCTGACAGGCACCGGTGAATAGGGAGGTCGCCGTCCGGACCGGGATACGGATTCTCTTTCAGGGTGTCCAGTTTGTCCCGAACAATGCGCTGGCTTTTGGCGTCGAGAGAGTTCAAAAAAGCATATGCGTCCTCGTCCACCAGGACCCGGAACGGCACGGCTATAACTTCATGAATCGGTTACGGGACAGGATTGCTTCGGTATCGCATTCGAGCTGCTGTTTCTTTGCCCGTTCTACCAGGTCGGCAAGAATTTCATCGAACGTTCTGTCTGGACCTTTGAGATCTGCGATCTCTTTGTATGTTTCCTGCGATACGGGTATGAACTCCGTAACAGTCATTGAAATGTGATCGGTGCTGATCACAGATATACCTTCTTTCGGCACCCAGGAGAGCGGAGAGGATTACAAAAGTGGTCGAAGGCTTCATCCAGGAGTCAGGCGGCGAATCCCTCCCCTCCGGGTCCATTCACACAACCGTTTAATACACTGAACGATCATTCAATATATTATATGATCGGGGAGTTCCAGAAGTTCGTCGGGTTCCGGATCCTCGCCTGGTTCCTCACTCACCCCACAGGCGAGATCCACGTCAACCGGCTCGCCCGGGAGATAGGCGTCAGCCCGGGGAGCGTCACAGCGTATGCCGATACCTTCGAGCGGGACGGACTGCTCGCCGTCACCCGCCTCGGCACGGCACGGCTCCTCTCCCTCGAGAACGACTCCTTCGTCGCCCGGGAACTGAAACGGGCCTGCATGGTTCTGCTCCTCGCAGAGGCCGGAATCGAAGAGATCGCGCCAGAAAGCATCGCGGTCGCGATCTACGGAAGCACCTCGGCGGGAACCTTCGATGAGCAAAGCGACATCGACATTCTGATCATCGGCGATCCGGGCCAGGTCGACCAGAGCCGGGTATCGGCACTGGAACAGGAGACCGGCCGCGAGGTGCAGGTGACGGCCGTCCCCTACTACCGGTGGGAGCAGATGAAAGAGACGGGTGACCCGTTCGTCGCCAGTGTTCTGCAAAATCACGTACTCGTTCGGGGAGCTCTGTTATGAGGTGGCGGGAGTGCGTCGACAGGGGGCTTGTCCGCTCCGCTCCTGAGGCAAAGGAGCGCGTTCCCGGCTCGCTCGAATCCGCGGCAAGGTTCCTGCGGGCAGCGGAGAAGAACGTGGTGATCGAAGAGTACGAGATGGCTCACCTCGCTGCGTACAACAGTGCATTCCACAGTGTCCGGGCGTTCTCCTTCTGCTACCGCTTTTTACCGGGACAGTTCCTCATGCGCCCCTTCTACCGTCGCTTTGAGCCATGGACCAGATCTTGAACGGGCCGGTAACGAGGCGGCCGAGGCTGCCCGGCGGCGCTCTCCGGAGGAGAGAAGACAGGGCAGTTCAGGCCGCCCGTGCATCACCTGAAAAGAGGTTAATAGATGGGACGGGTGGGTGCCACGTACACGGGGCCGAATAGGTCGGGTCCGGCTCCCAGGTCCATGTCGGGGCAGGTGTCCATACCGGGTCGGACTCGGGATATGGGTTGTAATAGCTGTTCTCAAGGTAGACATCCCTGGCCACGGTCTCGCCGCGGCTGATATACAGGTATTCGAGGTATGGCTCGTATCCCTGTTTATATATCTCCAGTTTATGCGATCCGGGGCCAACCTGAACGAACAGGTCGTCCACTTCGTCTGTCTCCCCCAGGTACTCTCCGTTGACATAGACGGACGCCCCTGAAGGGTACGTCCAGATCTGGATGTATCCGTAGTCGGAATACGCTCCCGTCAGGGAACCGGTCTCGCTCTCTGAAGGCTCGGAAAGGATGTCAGTACAGCCTGATGTGAGAATAGCGGCGGTCAGGAGGATGAGCAAGGCGGAAAGGATCCTGCCAGCATTGTTTTGATTGAACTGCATGCACAGTACTCCATATGGTTGTGATACTCTGTTTGGATTCTGTATTCGGGGCGTATCTGCCGTTGCAACCGTCTGCAGCCCCTTCCCCTCCCGGGAGTGCGCACTCCGAAGAGTGGCGATCTGCGATAACGGTAAACTCCCCCGGACGTTTAACGGCAAATGAGCACTTCTAATAGAGCATTCTGTTTCCTTCAAAGGATTTAAATTGGGATGGAACGATTTCGCTCGGCGGCATTTGTCATACTCTTTGATGCAACATCTGCATTCAATGCTTCGAACACCCGGGTGGATCGCTCTGAGTCGGTGAGATTCTTGGAAAGCAAAACCCGCTGCATTATAATCCGGGGGTGAGTCCATTTGCCCTGTTATGGGTGGACGGGAACGAAGGATACACATTGCATCGGAGGTTTAAAATACAACTGCAATACTTAAAAATTAAGATTTTTCTCTCTTTCTCTTCTGAGGCGATGCAGGCTTGGTCAAAAAGAATCCAAATGGTTCAAAATCCCTGGCATCCATGGTGTGAGATTTCTCACCGGAAGAAATTGCTGGAATAATGACCCGGAAGAATTCACTGGAGAACTGCTCGTTGCTGAATCCCTCCGCCTCAATCACCAGTTTCCATTTATCTTCCAGGGAGAGGATACCCATAAAGGATATCATAAGATACATCGAGGTCAGGAATGGATCGAGATCGGCCCGGATTGTCCCGTCATCGATGCCCTCCCGGATCGCATCCTCGAGGATCATACGGCAGGTACCATACCCCTTTCCAATCTCTGCGGTATACGGGTTTTCTTTGGAAAAACGTTCGGATCCGTAAAAGTGGATCAGTCGAAGATAATCCGGGTATTCCTGCGAAAACTGGTAATAGGCCTGGCCCATCAGGGCTACTTTGACAATTCCGGGAACCTGTTTTTCCATGCATTCCGTGTATTTTTCCTTCAGGATCCGGATACCACGGAGAACAATAGTAGCGTAAAGTGTCTCCTTATTTTTAAAATAGAGATAGATGGTAGCCTTATTCAGTTCGACCTCTCGGGCGATATCATCCATGGAAACATCTTCGTAACTCCGGGAAAAAAAGAGACGCTCGGCTGCATCGATGATCTCGGTCTTTCGCTGTTCCTTTTCTCGTTGTCTTCTATCGGAGATTCCCATTCTTCCGCACCCTGAATGTACTCATTATAAAAAGAATTCCGGCTCCTTTCGCTCTTTATACAGCGTACTTAAACGCAACGAAGCGTCCCTGACCAGGCCGGATTTCATCGTTCTCGCATGTTTGGGACAGTGTTTGATACAGGCGCAACACGTGATGCATTTTTTCGTATCGATCACATTACTGTTTTCCGGATCGATGGCACCGACAGGGCATCCCTCTGCACAAATCCCACACTGGATACACGCATCGCTGACCGCAATAAAATCAACAGTCCACAGTCTCGAATCCCCCCGGTAAGGATGGCAGCCGGGTATATCTACCTCAGAGATCTGGTCAACTGACGGAATGGTGTTGAGTTTTTCCTGTATTTTTCGTCCAAATGACTCTGCGTGGTGTACGTCGCGTGCATCCGGACGATCTTTGGCCGTTGGTGTTTCGTCGGTGGAGAATGAATGTTCCCCGATATAGGCCGCACCGGCGATCGGTTTACATCCACACCGAGTCAGAATATCTTTCAGCTCGATGAGTGCATCCTCATACACGCGATTGCCATAGACGACAACACATACCGCAGGCGTATTTTGGGCGGAAATAGCATGCAGCCAATCAGTTAAGAGTGCCGGCACCCTCCCCATATACACCGGCACACCAATAATGAGTAATTCATTCTCCGATGTTCGTAGTGGTTGTATTCTCGCATCCGGTCGGGTAATATCCAGCAATTCCACGTTGCCGGGATTTATTCCGCGTGCGATTTCTTGAACCACCGCTTTCGTGGTTCCCGTAGGCGAAAAATATACCAGTTTCAGCGATTCTATTTTCATACGATCTCCTCCATTTGATCTGCGCGTGCGATCGTCTTCAGCAGCCAGGCCATGTTCTTTCCGACTTCTTTTGCCCTTGCTATACCTTCTTCATCCTTCAGGACGTCTCCAATATCCCGACCGATACCGATTACCGGGATTCCCGGGACCGTCATCCCGCTGTAAAGCATGAAATGAAGCAGGGTATCGATGGTATGGTTTGCACCGGATCTCCGCACCGCTACCGCAGCAGTCGCCACCTTGCGCCGATAGAGCCCGTCGTTTGCCCTGGATACAACACCTGCCCGGTCAATCAGGGCTTTCATCTCGGCTGAGACGTCAAGGAAATAGACCGGGGAGGCGAGGATGATCCCGTCGGCGTCGATCATTTTCTCAATGCAGTCATTCACGATATCGTCGTCAAAGACACACTGCCGGTCCCTGTTCTCGTAACATTTCCGGCAATCCGTGCATCCCCGGATCATCTGCCCGCCGACCTGGACAAGCTCCGCCTCGATACCTTCGTTCTCAAGTTCGTCAAAGATATGCCGGATCAGGATGGACGTGTTGCCATCTTTCCGGGGACTTCCGTTAAATGCAACGACTTTTAGTTTTTTCATCTTTTTCACCATCTTCCTTCAATGTAATTCGCGCTTTGGGGATTCTGACAATCGATCTCTGGAGGCAGCTACCCAGTCATCGATGAGCGCACGGGTTATACCGAATTTCGGCGGAAGATTCGGGAGATGGTCCCGGTCAAACCATGCGGCGCTCTCAATCTCAATGCCATCCGGGGCAATTTCTCCTCCGTCGTAATCGGCAACGAACCCGAGCATGAGTGAATCAGGGAACGGCCACGGTTCGCTTGCACGATACCGGATATTTTTGATCGCAATCCCCGCCTCTTCATGGACTTCGCGGCGTACGGCATCTTCGATCGTTTCGCCGGGTTCGACAAAACCGGCAATGAGGCCGTACCTGCCGGGTGCCGCCCCATTTCCCCGGACCATGAGGACTGAGTTGTTGTTTCGTACGAGGACGATGACCGCCGGGGAGAGCCGGGGATACATGACCCGGTGGCAGGACGGACAGACTTTGGCCCGCTCGGTTCTTGCAGGTTCTGTTGCCGTACCGCACCTCCCGCAGAACCGGGTGGTCCGGTCATAATCGATTATCTGAACCGCAAGCCCGGCAATGGCAAGTTCCTCGTCCGGGATGAGACCGGCAAGTTCGCGTACACCGGAATATGTCAGCCCTTCGGGCAGAGGCAGGTCGCCAACCTCGACGGCATAACAGGGAACCGATCCCCGGTGACCGAGATACTGGGCATTCCTCTTCAGCCCTCCCGGAAGATCCGGGGAGACCTTTTCAAAGATGGTTGGAGTGCTCCCTTTCCTGACGCAAACGCTCCCGTCACGGACAAACACCAGGCATGCATCTTCCGGGAGCCGGTCCGGTTCCGGGTACTGCTTATGCAAGCAGTCCGCTGCAAACCTTGCTCTATGATCCATGACAAATCCCACTTCCTGTAATTCCGATCCCTGGTACAAGCCTGTACCTGATCTGCTGTGCGTAGTGTCGATATCCTGCACGTCCTTCCTGCAGAGTCCTATCTTCAAGACTCGTTCGTATCAAAAGCAGCGGTATCACGCTGCTTTTCCTGCCATCAGGCCTGGGCCTTTTCTTTCGATACACGTTCCCACAGGATTCCCATTTTTTGGTCGAGTGTCCATGCGATTCATCCCTCTCCCATTGGGAGGTATCATCTCCAGGATTCTGCCCGAAGGCAGTTTCACTAGATAGTTGTCACTCTGAGTTATCTTATAACTTTCGGTTATTTTGTAACTACCGGTTATAATTTAAAAACACAGACAAAAAAATCAGATGCCTGACAGAGGTTCTTTCTTTTTTTTGAATGAATCAGAAATCGAAATCTTACATGATATATCCCTCAATTCCCCGGTATGTGCTTTGCATTCGTTAATGTCCTTTGCAGTCAATCGGCCTTGACCACGACTAAAGTCAACAGAACGAATTGTATGTGCTATTTAATTATTTCGATCAAACGGTTGTAATCCCTCTAATCTTACTACCTCAAACTTAACCTTTGTGAAAAAATGGGCACAGATTCACCGATGGACAGGAATATCCGCATCTCTTATGCACAGATCTACAGCAGAATGAGCACACAGCACGGGGTCTGCGAGTGCCTCTCCTGCTGACGGTGCCTGTGATCTGCCGGATGCTGTACGTGAACTCTCGATAGAGTCACCCCTGCGGCCGCTGGTGAAACCGGGCGTCCATCTCCCTCGAAATAGTTGCGGAAGATGCTGCAACCCTGTTACGACCGTGCTGCACGTCGTACATTACCGCAAGGGCAACGGGAGGATATCACGCTCGATGAAGTATCTCAAAACCTGGTCTAAATCCGGCCGTATCTCCGATGTGCCTTTTCGACCGGCAGGATGTGGGTGATCCGGACGCTGGTATTCTCCGCATCGACGACATATATTGCCGTGAGCGACCGACCCACGTGCATTCGATACAAGATTCTGTTTTTGCCGGTGTGGAGTTTTTCTTTGTCGCCGTCCGAACCGGGATACGGATTCTCTTTCAGGAGGTCCAGGCAGATGACCGAATATTTCAAACGGGTGGGAGAAGGAGGGTGCTGGGGCTTCTTTCGCCCTTTAAACCTCAGGAAGAAGATCAGCTCTTCGTGTTGACCGTGTAGTCCCTTGGGGGAGTTCCGTCCCGCAGTGTTCCGGCGAACTTCTCGGCATTCCCGATGAACCTGTCCAACGCATAGGAGCCCAGCCAGTTTGATCAGCGGATTTCCGGAGATGATGGTGTTCTTCAGCACGCGGGCAAGGCGGACGTCGTGCTCCATGCAGGTGCCGATCAGGCGCCAGTGGAGCGGCGTCATCTTCTCCACGGTGAACGATTCTTCGCGGGAGAGGCTGGACTCGCCCATGGCCACGAAGTTCATCGGCACGATGAGGACCAGCATTCCTTTCAGGTCGTCGACGAGATCCAGCGTCTGGAGCACGTCGTCTTCGGTCTCTCCGGGCAGCCCCGTCACCAGCGTGCAGGCGAGGACCCACTTATGGTCGGAGAGGTGACCGATGCTCTCCATCACCAGTTCGCGCCATTGCTCGGGTTTTGCCGGGAGCGTCTTTCCGTGCATATGCTGCTGCATGAGCCTGGAGCTCGCCGTCTCAATCCCCGTCTGGGCTCCGATGAACTGCTGCCCGGGAAGGGTCATAAGGTACTCGGAGAGCTGGTCGACGAGCTCGGGGTGGTGGTATGCCGTGGCCAGGGCGATATGGCTGCATGCCATTTCCGTCACCCCGTCGACGGCGCCGACCCGGGTGAAGAGCTTCATGACCTTCTCGGGTTCCGCCCTGATTGTTTTCGAGCCGTACCGGAGTACATCCTCGGAATGCAGCAATACCGCCGTGTTTCCGGCCTGGACGTTCACCTGCACGTCGCCGACGATCTGGTCGATGGGCTTGTGGAGGACTTTCAGCATGCCGGGCGTGCAGAACGCACACCCCCGCCCGCATCCGCGTGATATCTCGACGAGCCCGTGGATGCTCGGCCTCCGGATAGGAGGGATGCGCTCGAGGGGAACCTCCTCGCCCTGAATGATGCGGGGAACCTCCTCGCCGTTGATGATCGCCTTGCATGCCCTGGGCATCGAGATCTCGCCCATCCCCAGGTGCACGTGGTCGATGCCCAGCCGCTCCATGACTCCCGGGTCGGAGACCTGCCACGCGCCCTTGCCGCCGACGATCGTGGTAACCTTCTTCAGGGCAGGATTCCGCATCAATTCCAGGAACTTCAGCCGGTTATAGGGAGGACCGGTCCTCGCGATGTCCACGAACGTGGAGGTGGGGGGATTGATGCCGAGGAGGTCGTGACCGCCTATCGCTACGATCTTCGTCTCCCTGCCGACCATCCGCCGCAGGTCCCGCGGATGGACGACCGCTACCTCGTCTTCGGTAAACCCGTCGGCGAGGAGGGCTGCTTCCAGCGTCCGTAAACCCAGGTCGGCAAAGGCTGCCCTCCCGCCCTTCCGCGGGACAGGCGGGGCAAATGAGATGAAGAAGAGCCAGTCGGGAAGAATACCGCGGGGAGCGCAGGTGGAAAAGCCGAGGAACATGCCGCCCCGATAGTTGCTCATCATCGTCTCGTCGGCGGTGAGGATGATCGTCGGTGATCGAGTCATGGTTACACCGGGCGGAGTAGACAGGGAGGTACCATATTACCCTTTGCACCCGGGTGCTGTGCTGCACATTTCCAGTTTCTGCATGGTTCTCATGCCTCACGCTGCCTCAGTGCATGCCACCACCGCACTCTGTCGAGTGCAAGCACGTTATCTTCACTCTCACTTCGTGCAGCATGCCCTCCCCGGGAGTAGCCCGCACCGCTTCACCGAACAAGCATTTCTTCCCTCTCGGTCCGGAGCCGGTTCCGGTGGCCGTTCCTGATACCTGCTCAATTGTATTCGTTCTTCGACGCATTCGGCACGATAGGGTGATCCGGTTAGACCGGGCGCGGGCACCGATTCGCGTCTTGATGCCGGATAGGATCTCCCGGTTCTCAAGAGTAGAAAAAAGCCGGGATTATCCACCGGCTGTGAGTACCCGGTGCACGGCACGCTCAGAGCCCGACCTGGGAGAGCATCTCCTCTGCCGGGTGCGGAAGGTCATGCCTCGTGATGATTCGTGCGGAAAACAGGAGGCACGCCGTCCCGACTTCTCACAGGAATACATTTCAGAAGATTAATCCTGCTGTCGACCGTTTTTACTTCTTGTGACAGAAGGGGCCTGTACGACCGGAACGGGTACGAACTCTATGCAGGGTGCAGCCCGACTGATACTGATAGCAGCCGGGATGTTCCTTCTCTTCGCCATAGGAATGGAATTTCTGGAGACATCGCTCATACTGTTCTCAATTCTCATACTGTACCTGGTCTACTGCGGGTATATCCTGCCGGCGATCGACCGCAGGAGAGAGAAGTCCCGGGCTGCAGTTCCGGCTGCGGAGAATACTTCTTCCGGAACTGAAAAAACTGATTCGAGTTCTTTTTCGCGGTTTCCTCCATTTGCAGGGGTGCTCGCGTTCCTCGCGATAACGGTCGTCTCCTTTCTCCTCCTGCATCTTCTTGTCCTCATGATGCACGAGTTCTCGCATAGTTTTTGCGCGTATCTCCTCGGGGCGAAACAGGACCCGTGGAATATCATCTATGGAAACTGGATCGGATCGCGCTGGGATGAGAACGTTGATTATTCGGCTCTTTTTGCCGCGGGAAAAGGTTCTACCGCGTCGGCCATTGCATTTGCCGGACCCTTCTCAAACATCGTGCTCTTTTTCGTGACCGCCGGGCTCATGTCGCTGAAGAGCGTGAAAAACCGCCGCTGGACATACCACTGCGTCTTCTGGACGGGTATCATCACGTTCGTTATGGTCTTCGAGTACGTCTTTACCCGCTCCTTCCTGCAGACCGACGACTTCGGGAATATCAACCACGGACTCGGACTCTCGCCGTGGCCGATCTTTCTTGCCGGAACGCTGCTCGGAATTATGGGGCTGTACTATATCTTTGCCTACAAAATGCCGGAGTACTACGCAATCGTGACCCCGCACGAACGCTCGCTGCAGTACGTGGCCGCTTCGGCAGTATCCTTTGCCATCTTCCTCTTCTACATCGGCCTTCGAATAACCGCGTACCCGGCCGTTCCCGAGTGGTGGTGCGGCGTTATCGGCATCGTCGCACTATTCATCGTTCCGTTCATCGCAAGCCCCGCCCGACGATGGATGCAGAAAAGCGTGAATCGATCTGCCGTGCAGGGATCTCTCCCATCCCATCCCGAACGCTCCGGATCATGACGGCCGGTACGCGGCAGTTCTCAGCGTGAACCGGAACGCTGCCCCCTGCTCGGGATGGCCGACCGCCCGGTCTTCGACCCAGACCCGCCCCCCATAGCGCCCGACGAGGATCTGCACCAGGTAGAGGCCGAGCCCTTCGCCGACGCCTCGTTTCTGCTGTTCGTACCGGTGGAAGATCGCATACTTCTCATCGTCCGGAACGCCCGGGCCGGTATCCTCGACCGAGACACGGACGAACCCGCCCTCTTCTTCCACCCTGACGGCGATCTCAACACCCGGACCGCCGAACTTCACGGCGTTGCCGATAAGGTTATTGAAAACCACGGAGAGCAGATCGTCGGTCATGACCTGGTAGTGCGCCCCTGCATAGTGGAAGGCGCTGCCCGGGAAGTCCGCGAGCACCCCCCGAATGACCGCATCGAGATCCATCGGTTTGAGCTCCGGAGACGCCTGGTGAATCCGGCGGATGGTGGCGACGGTGCGCAGGATCTCGATGCTCTTCTGGACGCTGCGCTGGAGTTTCTTCACGTACCCGGCCTCCTCCTTCCCCTGCAGGCTGTCGATAAGCAGGTCGGCGTAGAGATTCGAGACGTTCTCGGTGTTGCCGATGTCGTGGGTGAGGATGTCGAGGTAGAGGTTCGCCTCCCGGTTCGCGGTCTCCAGTTGCCGGTGCAGGTGAGTGAGTTCTTCAGTGTGGTGCACGAGGGCTGCTTCCGCCTGCTTGCGCTCGGTGATATCGCGGTTACTGCCGCGCTGGCCCAGGTATTGCCCCGTAGGGTCATAGACCGGCTGGCAGTAATGCCCGATCCAGCGCTCCTCACCACTGCGGGTGATGATACGAAAATCAATCGCACGAAGATCAATCGCTTGATCGCTGCTGTGCAGCATGACCTGTTTCAGATGGTCGGCAACAAGCGCACGGTCATCGGGATGGACAATGCGTTCCAGCAAGGCTGGATCCGCCAGGTACTCTTCCGCCCGGTAGCCGGTGATGCGCTCGCACGAGGGCGAGACGTAGATGTACCGGCCGTCCGGCCCCAGCCAATACTCCCAGTCGTAGGTGAAATCGGCGAGCATGCGGTACTTCTCCTCGCTCTCGCGGAGCACCTCCTCCATCCGTTTGCGTTCGGTGATGTCCTGAAAAGCTCCTACAATCCCTGCAATCTGTCCGTCTTCATCATAAAAGACATTTTTACCATAAATAACCGGACGGATCACTCCGTCCTTATCCCGTACACTGAACTCATAGACCTGTTTTTCGGGATTCTCCATCAGCTCCAGGTCTTTTTTGTGGTACATTTCCGCAAATTCACCGGGCCAGAGTTCCATCACGGTCTTTCCCTTATAATACTCGGGGGTGAAACCCATGATGTCGGCAAATGCATCGTTTACTGCGATATAGCGGCCGTCCCTATCTTTATAAAAAAGGGGGATGGGAACGGCTGAGATGACCGTCTCGATAAATTTCAACGTACTCTCAAGGCGGCGATGAGTTTTTCTTACTCATCCTCCGCCCGCTTGCGTTCGCTAATGTCCCGGAAAATGACCATAGTCGAAGGCCGGCCCTGGTAGAGTATGGGGGCCGCAGTGATCTCAACCCAGATAGTCCGGCCGTCGATAGTCAGGAGCTCCTGTTCGAAGAGTGGGGTACCCGTGCCTTCCTGCTGCATCCGGCGGATCTGCCCGGCGACGAGATCGCGGTAATCGGGGTGGACGAAGAGATCAAGTGGTTTGCCCACGAGGTCTTCAGGACTCTTCCCGCCTCCAATCCGGACGCCTGCAGGATTCACGTAGACGATGGTGCCGTCCCGGTGTACGATGACGGCATCCGGCATGAGCTCGACAAGGGACCGGTAGCGCTCCTCGCTCTCCTTCAGCGCCTTTTCCGCCCGGTTGCGCGCACCCCGTTCCCGCAGAGACGTGATGCCGAACGCCAGATCGCCGGCCAGCTCCTTGAGCAGATGTACTTCTTCGGCGTGGAAGGCATCCGGCGCCGCGGCATAGATGTTCAGTGCGCCGAAGACCCGGCCTTCGCCCTGCAGGGGCAGCGCGATGGACGATGCATAACCGCGCCTGACCGCCTCTTCCCGCCAGGGGGCGAAGTCGGGGTCGGTCAGGATATCCCTGGCGATGCTGGGCCTGCCCGAACGAATGGCCGTGCCGGTCGGCCCGCGACCGCGCTCGGTATCGGCCCAGGTAATGGTCGACGGTGTCCAGGTATCCTTCCTCAAAACCCGACTGGGCTACCGGGCGTACCGTCCGGGCGGCGTCCTCTTCGGCAAAACCGATCCATACCAGGGGGTAGCCGCCCACGTCTACGATGATGCGGCAGATCTCCTGCAGAAGCGCGGGCTCTTCCATGGCCCGCACGACGGCCTGGTTACACGCGCTGAGGATGTTGAGCATACGATTGGCCTGGGCCAGCTCGGCGGTACGCTCCTCTACCCGCCGTTCCAGCTCGGCGTGGGCTTTTTGCAGCGCCTCTTCCGCCCGCTTGCGCTCGGTGACGTCGATCACGATCCCCTGGTAGTGGGTGATGGTGCCGTTTGAATCACGGCGAACCCAGGTTCGATCATCAAGCCAGAGTACTTCGCCGGATGCCGTGAGGATGCGGTACTCCTGAACGAACTCGTCGCGTCCTTCGCGGCTATACCGGGAAACCTCTGCCGCTACCCGTTCCAGATCATCAGGGTGGACGATCCTGGTATAGGGAATGCGACCCGATCTGAAATCGGCCGGCGTGTAGCCGAACTGGCTGACGTTGTCGGATACGTATTCGACCGGCCATCCCTCTGCCGCACGCCACAGAAACACAACGGCCGGACTTCGATTGATAATCGTTTCCAGCTCCTCCAGTTCCTCAAGGACGCTCTCCCGCTCCTCTTCCGCCCGTTTGCGCCCGGTCACGTCCATTGCCACACCGACAATGCCGACGACGGCTTCATCCACAATGACCGGAGCCACCAGATTTTCGTACGCTCTTTTTTCGCCCGCCAGCGTCCGTTCGTATTCCCCGCCGAGGACTTCGCCCCGCAACACCCTCGTATCCTGCTCAAGCCACAGGGCTGCAACCTCCGGGGGCAGCCCCAGTTCTTCGACCCGCTTGCCCACCACATCGCCGAAGTTCGTACGGCTGACCGCATTCTGCATACTATAGCGGAGGCTGCCGTCCATAGCCCAGAACTCGAAAGGCAGGTTGTCGATCAGTACGCGCAGGCGAGCTTCCGCCTCCTGAAGCTCGCGCATCAGACGCTGCATGCGCAGATGGGCGCTAACACGCACCAGGACGTCTTCACGCTGAAAGGGCCTGGTGATATAGTCCACTGCGCCTGCCTGAAACGCCGTGGACTTGTCCTCTGTCGCGGTCAGGGCGATCATAACGATCACCGGAATGTCCCGCGTGGTTTCATCTGCTTTTAACCGGCGGCACGTTTCAAAACCATCCCTGCCCGGCATCGACACGTCCAGCAGGATGAGGGCAGGGTGAGCGGACCTGGCTATGGTGAGACCCATCTTGTCGTCACTGGCCACCAGAACTTTGAAACCCTGTTCTCCCAGATACCGGGCGAGCACTTCCTGGCTTGCAGGGTCATCGTCGATGATCAGGATCTCGTTGGATGGAGATAGTGCGCTCACGTGCTTTCCTCCGTACAGTGTTTCGATCGGCACCGGGACGTGTTTGTCTTGATAACGCCTTTCAGCGGCTGACCGAGCGAAATGGGGAGAGTCCGCTATATTTCGGAATCACAGCCGTTCAGGTCCGGGGACTGGCGGGTAATGGGGGGACATCTGTCCGTGGAAATATAAGGGTTTGTACCGGTCACCGGATGCTGATGATACGGGTGATTTCCGGGACATGCGAACCTAACTCGACCTGTCCACATGCCGGTCGGCCATAAACCCTCTTTACGTGGAACAGCAGAGCGGACCTGCCAAAAGTGCTTGCCTGTCGACGAGATTTTCCGTGAGATACCGGATACGCACGCATTCCGGTTGTGTGGTTGGTTGCGAAAAATGCCGCCCTTCTTGAAGATCCGGGGATGACGGATCCCGGAGCAGAACGTCCGGTGCGACATTCACGTTCCCCCTTTTTCGTATGCACCGTGCTGATATTGCCGGATGCAGGGAGCTCCCGGCGGGAATCACCGTCGCTCCTCAATTTCCTGGTGATTTTATTCTGCACCTCTCGCCCCGATGCCGTGCCAGATCACCAGAAGACCCGCATCGATGATCTCCTCCGTAGTCATCCCCGGGCATCCCGATCCGGCGAGATCAATGATGCCGTCCGCCATCTGCACGATCAGGGGGAAGAGGAGTGCGGGCGAAATTTCTCTGAGCACGCCCCCGGCCACCGCCTCCGCACAGAGGTCATGCAGCCACAGAAAATCTGCATAGGCTCTCTCCTTCACCTCATCGCAGATATTCGGGGAATGGTAGAAGAGGCTCGAGAAACGCCCGCTCTTCCGGGTGATCGATCCCCCATTCGATACACTTCCGAAGTCCGACCGTGATCCGCTCCCCTACTGGAAGGCCGGCATCGTCCGCCTCCCGGAGCCCGGCCGCCATCTCCTTTTTTATGGACAGGTACAACTCGCTCGTGAGGGTATTTTTATCGGTGAAGTGGTGGAAGAGCGTCCCGGTGGAGACGCCCGCCTCTCTGCTGATCTGCGCCGTCGGCGTGGCGTGAAATCCCTGTGTCGTGAAGAGATGCAGCGCCGAACGGAGGAGTTTTTCCCGTGTATCATCGCGTTTGTCCGTTTCCGACATGGTCACTCTTTCTGCCGGCGAGAGAACATCATCTTCACGAGCGGCGTCATCAGTTTCGTCGAAAGGCCGTCAAGGTCCTGTGCGACCTTCTTCTGTTCCTCGGGGATTGCAATTCTCTGGGGACATACACCGGCATATCTGCCGCAGTTTCGGCAGAGGGAGGCGTTCGACGGATTTTCGTCAAAGCCGACAACCTGAGCGATGTAAAATCCTCGTGTCAGTATCCGGTTGCCGGCCATGTGCTACTGGTTGTCGAAGTGGAAGCACTGCGGGATGTTGACCCCCCCGAACGGACAGGGCATGCAGTAGGCACATCCCGTGCGGGAACCCGTATCTGTTTTTTGTACGAGGCGGCCGCCGCATCGACCACGGCACGCTCGGCATCGTTCAGGGGACCGGGCAGCGCATCCTCACAGGCCCGATGTTTTCGGCAATATGACCTTCATCATTCATGCCGGAGAGGACGACCATAACCTCGGGGTGACCGAAGACCCGAGCGGAGCGCCCATTCCGCCGGGGATCGGGAAATTCCGGAACTGTCGTAGATCGCCTGCACCTCTTTCGGCAGGTTGCCGGCGGGCATCCCTCCCCGCAGGGGCTCCATGATCATAACGCCGAGATTCTTCGAAGCGGCATAGGCAAGGCCCTCTCGTCCCGCCTGTTTCTCCTCATCGAGGAAGTTATACTGGATCTGGCAGAAGGGCCAGCCGTAGGCGTCGACGATCTCCCGGAAAGTTTTCCGGTCGCCATGAAAGGAGAACCCGATGTTCGTGATCTTTCCCGCGTCCCGTGCAGATTCCAGAAATGCAAAAACATCCAAGTTCACGCAGTTTTTTCCAGGACTTCGCGTCAAGCGAGTGGAGAAGATAGTAGTCGATGCAATCGGTCAGGAGCCTTCTCCTCTGAAGATCGAAGATCCTGTCCATGTCCTCCCGGGTTTTGACATGCCAGGGAGTAATTTTGAGGGGGTGCAATCCCTTACCGGCGTTGCGATCGGCCGTCTATAGTAGGCTTCTGCGGGGGTCGTTTCTTCGGTGAATTCTGCCGGAATTGCGGGTATCTGTACGTGTTGCTTAACCGGCATTCCGGCATGCGTATCGCTTTACCGAGGCTCTGTGAAATAATTAACATCTCCGATGGCCATGCGTTTTTAAAAAGAGTCCCTGGGTACCCAGGGAGACAAAATTATGGTTATTTGAGACCCTATTCTCCCTTTCAATCATTCCAGCCTTCGCGTCATGGAATGCCGGAAAGGCTAAAATAATATGATCGGGTATAAGCGGCTCCGACGGCGGCTCACGGTTCCTCTCTTGCGGGTATCTTCAGCAAATTCCCTGGCCGTTGTCAAGGAGGATTGATTATGAGATTATATCGTGGTCTGATTTTGGTGGCAGTCGCGGTTCTCTTCTTCGGCGTTGCGGCATCGGCCCAGGAAGCAGGAAATGCAACCGAATCAAACAGTGTGGCCCCTGCTCCTGCCTCAGTCGGAGCAGATGTACCCCTCACCTACTTTGGCCCTGCTCCCTCGACCTTCGATCCCGAGCTGGTCGGTCCAAACCAGCTGTTACGAGCCGGAACGATGGACCTTGAGGCCAGCACCATCACCCTGCCGCTGTACGAAGGCCAACTGGCAGACGGCAGAAAGGTCTGGTACATACTCACGGATACGGACAATAAAGGGAATGCGGATGCTCTGGGTTTGAACTGGGCACCCAAGTTAACGTATACGGACGTTGGCCGGGGAGCAAGAACGGCAACGCTGGAACAGAATGCAACATTAACTTTTGAGAACGGAACCGTCGATTTCGGGCCTGAACGTATGGTAGTGCCCGGGCCGGCTCCGAATGCCTTCCCGCCCACGAATGCCACGCCCGGATCGGTGGGAGACGAATATTACAGCCCTCTGGTCCGCATTGTGAATGCCGGCGGCGCTATCTATAACGCACCCATGATAGCCTTCAACGTTTCCCGTGAGGAACTCAACTTCTCCAACGGAACTCCTGATTACAGCATCGTGCACGATAAGGTAGTCGGCATCGATCTGACCAACAATACCGTCACGATCGCACTCACGCAGGGATTCAGTTTCGCCAAACCCGTACTCTACCTGAGCACCGACGCCAGCGTTCCTCTTGCAGCCGCCCTCGAAGGTGCAACCTATGCACCGGCACTCGGCAGCATTCCGGTCGGTGGGGATGACAGCGCTTTCAGCGGTGTAGAGAGAATCTTTGTATTCACCAACGGGCCGACCGGTGTGGACAACCCCCAGCGGCAGGGATTGAACAGCGCTCTGCTGGACAACCGTTCGCCCCTGAATGTCTTCGGCGGTATTCCTACCGTTGCCAACGATTACAGCCCCCTCTGGGACATGAACCTCGGTGAGTGGACGAATGCGTCCATCGAAAATGGATATCGGTCGCGGTTGACGGAAGAGTTCCAGATCCTGGGATTTGTTCAGGACGGATATATCACCGGGCCAGGCGGGGCGCCGTACGGCTCGGTCGGCATCATCGTGAACTGTCCGATTGCTTACCGGTTCCTCTGAGCAACAGACCCGGACAACCCCTTTTTTCCGGTTCTCGCCCGGTGCCGTCACGTCAGGTAGTGCGAGGAGCCTTTTTGAGTACCTCCATCCCCGGGTCTTCCTTCTCTTCTCCTCCCCTGGCGATACGGAGAAAACGGACACGGATGGATCGAGCACCGTGCCTGGCAACGTGACTACTCACCCTACTACTGTAAAAGCCCCTTCGGTTCTTTCATGCCGTGCCGATGAGGAGTTTATTTCCACTCCCACGTCTTGTCCCGGATCGTCCCGTCGGGGGCGATCTCAACCTCGAAGACCAGCGCCACATTGTTGAGCCGGCTCAGGGCGGGCGACGTGGTCTGAAGATACCGGACTCCCCGCATGCTCCACCCGGGGCCTTTGCTCGGAACGCTGATCCCGGATCCGTACACGATGGCCTTTTCTCCGGTGCTCGTCATCACGATCCCGCTGCCTTTCGAGAACACGCCGCCCTGAGGGCGATCCTCGGACCAGAACGTGGCAATAATGGTCACTTCGATGCCGAGCATCGTTCCCTTCGACTCCGTGGTCCTTTCGAGTTTCGGTTCTCCCCCATAATGGCGGACAATACGCTGTCCGATCACGGTGCCTGTCACTTCTGCGATCATCTCACCGATCATGCTCATCGCCGGGCGTGTCAGGCACGTCAACGGGGATAAAGTTATCTTCGCAGATCCCCCTGCCGCGGGGATCGGGCACTCTTCCTATAGTCAATGCATTGCTGGCGGGTTTTTTTCGGGTTCGCATGAACCGCAGACGCTCATCCTGCCTCTCCCCCGTCCCCTCCGTCTTCGGGAGGAAACATCATCACCCTGCGGGTGGCGTAGTATCCGGCCAGGGCGGCGATGACGACGATGATCAGGACCTCCCACTGCAGGAAGACGAGCGCCACGATGGGGATCACCGCGGCCGGCATCTTCAGTACGCAGATGATCATTCCTGCCATGACGGCGGGGACGGCGACGGTGAGTGGAATGAAGGGGAAGAGGGCGCTGACGGCAAGGCCGAGCGAGCCCCCCGCAAAGATCAGGGGGAAGATGGGTCCGCCCTTGAAGAGCGTTGCCATGCACCACGTGCTGGCGAGGATCTTCACCGCGACGAGCAGCAGCAGCACGATCGCACCGGTGGTCGCACCCGCGTCGAGAACGGTCTTGAACTCATTCTGGCCCGAGAAGAGCACGAGCGGAAAGATTGTTCCGGCGATGCCGAGGCCTACGCCCCCGGCAACTCCCCTGATCAGGTATCGCCCGGCGAGGGGAGAGAGCAGCCGGCTGAAGAAGTGAAACGACATAATGAACAGGACTCCCGCCGCCGCACCGGCGAGGCCGAGGATCACGGCGTAGAGCAGGTAGAGCGGGAGGAACTCCCCGAGCGGGGGAACGGGGTACAGGGCGCCGCCGGTTGTCCGGTTGATAAAGAGGTAGAGCCCGAACCCGGCCAGGCTTCCGAAGATACCGATGGTCGCCAGCGTCCGTACCCGGTTCTGCAGCCGGTCGCCTGCCAGGGTTCCCATGCTCCCGCCCATATCGATGGCGGCCACCTCGGGCCCGAGACTTGCCCCGAAGACCAGGGAGAGGTAGATGGAGAGCAGCCCGGCGGGAAGGTACCGGGGCTCGAACCGGCCGGTCTTCCGGAACTCCGTGAGGCTCTGCTGGAGCAGCAGCACGTGGTCGCCGAAGACGTGCAGGCACAATCCCACCACCAGGCCGCCGGCGGTCGTAAGGATCAGGGTGAAGAAGGGAATGGGAGGAGTCTCCGGCCAGAGGAGCCCCTCTCCCGCGGTACTGCACCGCAAGAAAGATCATCATCCCTCCTACGGCCACCACAGCGAGCAGGGCGGCGACGAGCACGAACCGGAGGAATTCCCGGTCGGCGAGTTTATAGGATACCGTCATTCTCCGTCCTCCTTTGGGCGGCCTGCCCCGGTTCCGCCGTGCAGGGTTGGGGCTGCTGTCATAGGGGGGTCCACGTTCCCCTCATTGATCGGACTGATATATATGTCGACCGCGAAGCGAGTCGCGTTGGCGGGCATCGCCCTATCGATTACCGTGCCCGGCGGGGATACCGGCGAGGGGAAAAGGGAAGGGATCCGGATTGGGAGCGGCTACGGGAGCCGCTCCCAGAGCATGGCATAGATGACGCCGATGAGCGGAAAACCGACGATGCCGAAGAGAAGGTTTTCAAAGTAGAATCCGGCCGGGTAGTTCATCGATGTAAAGGTGATAAAGACGTTCGGCACCGTATAGATGAGGAAGAGTGCCGCACCGAAGGTCGCACCTTTGCTATTCGGCGAACCCCGCAGCGAGCCATGCACCAGATCGAAGACGACGGCCGCCGCAAACGACAGGATAAACGGGGAGGCGAAGAAGAACAGCATCAGCGGATCGTCGGCCGGACGGATGCCGCCCAGCGTGAAGATATCATAGGGGGCGGCGGCCAGTACAATCGCCGAGACGACGAAGTTCACGACGAAGAGGATCATGCCGCCGATGAATCCTCCTGCAAGGATATTTTTCGCATTCATGGATGTTCACGGGACGGATCTCTCTTTGGATGCCTCAAAATGTTTCTTTTTTAATCCGGCGGCGATACTTGCCGTATCAAAAGATACGCGAACCGGTTGCCGCCGTCGCGGGAAGGAGATGGCATGCACTCACCCGAAGATCAGCATCGCGAACGGTATCGTCACCAGGCTGACGAGGTAGGTTGCAATCACGGAGAGCTGCTGCAAGCGGCCCGTCGCAGCCGTAGCGGCTGGCGAGAACCGCCGCAATCGCACCGGACGGCATAGCCGCCTCGAGGAACAGAACCTGCTGTGCGAGCAGCGGAAAACCGATTGCGTATGCCCCGCCCAGTGCGAGGGCAGGCTGCAGGATCATCTTGACGAATACGACCAGCCCGAGGAGCGGGAGGAATGCCTTTACCTTCAGGGGACGGAGCATGAGGCCGATGGCTATCCAGACCAGCAGTTCGAGGGAATGGTTGATCACCGAGAAGAATCCCGTGAACACGTCGGAGAATGCGCCTGCTCCCGGGATGTGAAAACCTGACAATGATGGCGGATGCGATGAGGCCGAGGAGAAAGGCGATGAAGATGGGCGTGGCCAGGAATTCCTTGAGCGTCGTGATGATACTGTGACCCTGCTTCTCTTCGTCCATGCCGAAATACTCTGCAACTATCACGCCGATGGTGAAGAAGGGGATCGCAACGCCGAAAGTGCCGCCCACCAGCCCCTGGGCCACCGCTACGCTCTCTGCCCCGTAGGCGGCAATGATGAGCGGGGCGGCAAAGGTCGCGGTGCTGCCGAACGCGGCTACGATAACGACGGAACCGGTCGTCTTCGACGGGAGCCCGAGCGCCCGGCAGCCCCCGTACGCCACGATACCGGAGAGGATGATGGCCAGGAACAGGATGCCTGCGGTGACCATCCACTCCGGCCGGAAGGTCATGGTTGCAAGGCTTGAGAAGATGACGGCGGGAAGTGCGAGCTCGGTGACGAGACGGTCGAAGACCGGCTGGTGGCTGTCGTTAAAGACTCCTCTCCGTTTGAGGACCCGGATAATCAGAACGATAAGAATGAAGGTAATGACGAACTGGTACAGGAGAGTGTTTATCTCCGTCATGGCAGCATCCGCCTCGTTTTTCGTGTGTGCAGCATCGTTGGGTTCATGTTTATGTTCCGGCTGGTATGGACTCTGGTTCTCACGTTCGGCTCAGATAACCAGGAAGGATATGAGCGGGATGGTCACGAGGCTCACGAGGTAGGTTGCAATCACCATATTCGAGGCAAGCGGCCCGTCGCAGCCGTACCGGTCGGCGATGACCGCTGCAACCGCCCCGGAGGGCATCGCAGCCTCGATCACCAGGATCTCTACGGGGAGGGCCGCGAGCCCCGCGGCTGAAGCTCCGCCGAGGACGAGCAGGGGCTGGAGGATCATCTTGAGAGCGACGATGATACCGAGCACCGCAAGGAAACTCCTGACCTGGATTGGCCGCAGCATAAGGCCGACGGTTATGGCGACCAGCATCTCGAGCCCGTCGCGTAAAATACCCGAAGAAGTTCACCGCAAAATCGGAGTTCATGAACGCCGATGCCGGCGGTATCTGTGCGACGATCAACCCGAGGAGGAATGCGATAAAGATGGGAGACTTGAGGAAGTTTATGACGACCGGTCGTATCTCGGGCTTCGCCGTTCCCTCCCTGCTCCCGAAGTAGGCTGCAATCAGGACGCCGATGGTAAAGAACGGGATGCAGACTCCGAACTCTCCGACGACGATCCCGAAGATCATTCCCTCGCTGTCAAGCCCGTAGGTCTGGCTGATGAGGGGGTATGCAAGGGTGGAGGTGCTCCCGAACCCTGCGAGCAGCACGATAGAACCGGTCGTCCGGTACGAAAGACGCATTGCCCTGCATATAAGATAGGCGATGCCGCAGCAGGTGAGGATGGCTCCGAGCATGATGCCGGCGGAGAGGATCTGGTCGGGTGTGATGGAACTGACGGCGAGCGTGGAGAAGATAGTCGCGGGGAGCGCAAGCTCGGTGATCAGCCGGTTGAAGACCGGTTGGTGGCTGTTATTGAAGATCCCCTGCCGTTTTAGAACCTGGATGAAAACAACCAGGAGGAAAAATATCGTGACCGACTGCAGGAGCAGGTTCAGGTGATCCATGATACGTCAATCTAATGCACGTATTCGGTATTTCCCGTTATAAATATATCGAGATCGGCTCCTCCGTAGAATCCTTCTTCCGGAAAAATCAGAGAGATGCGCTGTAAAGAGGGAGAATAGACGGTGCAGGTAGCCTTAACGCGGCCGTGAAAACCCTGCAGAAAAAGACGCTTCCGCTGGTCAGAGCCGGATACCGTCGCTATATTTTCTGGAGCCCTAGGACTCCCCACGGTTAATCTCACGTTCGGTTGGAGTGCTCTGTATCTTTTTGTCCGCAGTCGGCGAGTCAAACCCCCGGGCTGCCCGAAGCGATCTTCCGGAGGCGTGAACCGGAACGCCGCCCCTTCCTCCGGGCGGCCCGGCACCCGATCCTCCGCCCAGATGGCACCGCCGTAGCGCTCGATGAGTACCTGCACGAGATAAAGCCCGAGTCCTTCACCGACGCCCCGTTTCTTCTGCTCGTACCGGTGGAAGACCGCCTGCTTATCCGCGTCGGGGATCCCCGGGGCCGGTATCCTCGACCGAGACCCGGACGAACTCGTCCTCTTCTTCCACCCGGATGACAACCTCGACATCGGGGCCGCCGAACTTGACGGCATTGCCGATCAGGTTCGCGAAGACCTCCGAGAGGAGGTCGTCGGCCCAGACCTGGCGGTGGGCCATATCGTAATGGATGATCTTCTCGGGGAATTGTGCGATCTCCTCGCGGATAACTTATCCAGATCCACGCGCTTGTGTCCGCCGGATGGCTGATGGATCCGCCGGATCGTGGAGACGTTACGGAGGATCTCAATGCTTTTCCGGATACTTCGCTGCAGTTTCTCCGTGTATCGTCCGTGCATCTCCGTCCTGGGTCTCGATAAGCAGATCGGTATAGAGGTTCGAGACGTTCTCGGTGTTGCGGATATCGTGGGTGAGGATATCGAGGTACAGGTTCGCCTCGCGGTTCGCCGAACCGAGTTGCCGGTGGAGCCGGGCAAGGTCGTCCGTGTGGCGCCGGAGCGCTTCCTCGGCCTGCTTCCTCTCGGTGATATCGGTGAACATGGCAAAGGATCCGGCAAATCTGCCGTCCCCGTCCCTCTGGGCGGTGGCAGAGACCAGAACCCACCTGATAGCTGCCGTCCCTGTGCCGGAGGCGGCACTCATATCTGCCGCCAAGACCCTGCTCTCTCTCCGCCATGCGGCTTCGGTGATTGTCGAGTTCTTCCGTAAAAAGAAAGTCGGTTACCGGCCGGCCGAGCATCTCCTCGACCGAATAACCGAGCATCCCGGCCATTTTCTGGTTGACGTAGGTGGTCGTGTAAGCGGCTGTCTATCTGCAGGATGCCCTCGTTCGCCATCTCTACGATGGAGCGGAACTTCTCCTCACTCTTCTGCAGGGCTTCCTCCGTCTCTCTCCGCTCGTTCGCTTCGGCTACCAGCATCGTGAGGAGGGCCTGCTGTTTGCGGAGGGCGAAGTATGCAGCGGTCGTGGCGAGCAGGGTGGTGAAGATGACGGTATGCAGGTGCGAGTCCGCGAGCGACTGATCTCGGGATAGAGATAGTCCTTGATGAACTGGTAGATGCTCATCAGGGCGAAGGTGAAGACCCCCACCTTTCCGAGCGTGAGATACAGGCTGACGGGTTGAGACTCTCTTATTCATGCGCGCCCCACGGGGAAGTAGTGCAGTATTTCCTGCGTAGCGTGATACCATCGATGTATCGGGGATTTCATGTAATACCGGAACCTGACGGGATCACTGCCCTGAAAATCCTCTTCTGCCGACTCGTTTCGGATAGAGAGGATCGGAACCGGAGAAATCCGTCTCGACCCTCTCTCGATCGCATTCTCTCCCGCGATACAATAAAATTTCCCCGGCGGTCAGGGTTTTCGGTGAAGAGTGCCGAGTTACAGAATGCCTATCCGGGTACCCGGGGAAACCGGCCGATACCCCGCGATGCTCTCTGCCCTGCAGACGGCACTGACGAGCGGCTTCACGACCTCTGCCGTATCGTTCCGTGCTGCAAATCCGAGCGTGATGATACATTCACCGCCCTCAGGGAGCGCGACACTGCAGGCTCAGATCGACGAGGTGGTATCCCTGCTCCGGTAACCGCCTGCTCTCGGAGAGGAGGAATCGGTCTGCGTTTTGACCGGTGTTACGAAGCATTTCCCGTCCACGTTGCAGAGGTCGTACGCCGAAGGCAGTTCTTCAAGGACCTGGGCACGCTGCCCCGGTGCCGTTCAGCAGAAAGATCCCAGAGGCAAAGAGTATGGCTCCGATGAGAAATGCGGCGAGGATCCGAAGATCCATATCAAAAATACGCCATTCTCCTTCGCTGCCCTGCAGGGAAAATGGGGTGAAGTGTTAGCGATCCGCAGTAGTCAGACTGATACTGAAGCACTCGGCACTGCCAAGATCGCTATCGAAGTCCGCCGTATAGGAGACGAGCGCCGGGTTACTGCCCGACCAGCCTGAAGACGGCGGCGTCGTCGGGCAGGGGCGGATCCATCGGTGCATCGACGTCCTTCTGGATGACATGCCTGACCTGGTCTAGATTCGCGGCGTTCACCTTCCTCCTTGAACGCTGTTCGGTTCTCGTCGGAGGTGGAGGAACCAGTCTGCCGCTTCCGCGACCGTCGGGTCGCACGGAACCCACTCGTAGCCGGCAGGGAGGTACTCGGCCAAGAAGTGCGTGCCGGGAGCATCGGCGACCGGCAGAACGCGGCGAAGAGCATGCTCTGCGTCCCGCAGTCGCCGTGGCCGGTCTCGAACATATACGTGGACTCCGCGACCTTCGGCTCCCGGGCGTCGAGCGAACCGTGCGGGGCGTGGCTGTAGGGATAGCTTCCGATGATATAGTGATCTGATCGTCTTCGCCCGGAGGTGCGGGTTCGTGCTACGTTCCCGACGATCTCTGAGGGCCTTCTCCCGGATTGCGTCCGTTATCTCGATGTTTCGCTCTGATTGCGTGTAGAGGCGCTACTCGGGATCGGCGTGTCGTACCTCCCGACCAATTCGGGGCTATGTCGAACCGCTGCTCATTCTCCAGGTGAACGCGATCTCCGCCGTGATGGTCAGCCGGCACCTATATGGCAGAGATCGGCCTTCGCTACCTCACTATCCCGATCATCGCCGTCGGGATCGGGTATGCGGCAGAGCAGGCGGTGCGAGGGATGGGATAACCTCCCCTGCAAGCGCTTATCACCGCCTACGTCCATACGGCCGGACCGCCATGCCTCCCTGCAGGGACATCTTCGACTGCGAGATGCGTATCCGCTCAAGCGACCATGAGATCGCCTGCATCTTCGAGGACTACGAAACGCTCCTGAAAGGCGGGATCACGCAGCATTACATCTTCGGTGTCGGGTTTACCGAGGAGGAGTTCGCGCTGATGCGGCAGAAGATCCTGACCCACAACCATACCGGGCCGTATACGAACTCGTTCTCGCTCGGGGACGTGCTGAAGGCTGCCGAGGCAGACCTCCGGGAGATCCGGGTGGTCGGGCGGCGGTTCACGTTCTCGATGAAGCCGGGCGGTGACGGGTGGCCGCCGCCGGAGGCGATCCGGGAGCGGTATCGGGAGATCGAGAACGATTACCGCTTTTACCTGGAGTTCCGGCTCCGGTATCTCGCGGTCGCCCGCAGGGAGGGTATCCCGGAGAAAGAAGATGCCCGTCTCTTCAACCACCTGATCTGGGAGCGTCTCTCCCGGGAGATGGGTCTTTCATATACGCGGCAGGACTGGCCGGTACCGGGGGAAAAATAAGTTAAAATCTGGCTCTTTAATCTCCTGCCGGAAATAATGGTGATACCTGATGCCCCGATTGATCCTCCCCGACGAACTGGACGGCCTGCTCCAGCTCTACCGGACTCTGCACCCGGAAGACCCGGTCTGCACCGATGCCGCTCGCCTGGAGTCGCTCTGGCGGGAAATATGCGACGATCCGAATCTCTTCTGCATTGTCCACGAAGAAGACGACATGCCGGTTTCGTCCTGCACCCTCGCCGTCATCAGGAACCTCACGCGGGGGCTCCGGCCGTACGGGGTGATCGAGAACGTCATCACGCGCCCCGGATACCGGCGCAGGGGCTACGGGACAGAGGTGCTGCACGAGGCGCTCCGCATCGCACGGGAGCGGGACTGCTATAAAGTGATGCTCTTGACGGGGGCGAGGGACGAAGGAACCCTGCGGTTCTACGAGAACGCCGGGTTCAAGCGGGGCGTGAAGGCGGGTTTTGTCGTCTCCCTGTGACGCCCTTCGTCCGACCAACGGGGAACCCTATTTTGAGACCCTTCCGAATGTCGGGATCTCGTACGGGTAGAACTTGCTCTTCTCTGCAAGGCAGACCGGACAGCGCCAGTCTTCGGGCAGGTCTTCAAACGTGGTTCCGGGTGCGATGGTATCGGCCGGCTCGCCCTTCTTCGGGTCGTAGACGTGCCCGCAGATGGAGCACTGGTACATATCCATGGTCATTGGAAGATGGGTATCCCTCACGAGAAGAAAAAGGTGCGGGCTCCGGAGAGAGGTGCTTTTCAGATCTCCTTCTGCATCCAGACGACGTCGAAGGCCACGCCTCGTTTCCTGCCGACGTTCCTGAACCTGCCGCATTCGGTGAACCCGTTCTTTTCGTGGAAGCGGATGCTCCCAACGTTGCGGGAGGAGATGCCGGCAAGAATGCAGGTGATGCCCCTCCTCTTCCCTTCCCGCTCGAGGTGCGCGAGCATCCGGGATCCGAGCCCCTTTCCGGTCAATGCCGGGTCGATGAAGTACGTGATCTCGGCGGTGTGAGCAAACGCGGGGATGGGGCTGTGCGGGCGGAGCATCCCGAACCCGGAAAATCGGCCGTCGGCGTCCTGCACGGCAACCGAGGGGTAATCTCTCGCGATCGCGAGGAAGATATCGAAGAATTCGTACGGCACCTTCTGCTCGGGGTATGCCGCGAAGGTGTTCTCGATGTAGTAGTTGAAGAGATCGATGACCGCCTCCCGGTCGCCGGCCTCGATCGGCCTCATCGAGCACTCAGGTAGTCTGGAGATCCCATCATCGGCGAGGTCGCGGTTCATCTGCGCATCGGAAGTCATGCTATCACAGGCACCTGTATCGGAAATAGGATAGATGCTAAACTATTTGGGCTCGCCGCTCTGCGGGGTGAGCGGGTGTCGGTGAAATCAGTTGTTACTCGATAGGTTTGCGGTTGCTCTCCAAAAACCGCTTTGTAACGGCTTCTCTCACTGCAGGGCAGGAGTCGAGCATCCCTTCGATCTCGCCGAGGACGCGTCGCAGGTTTTTGGCGGCGTCCGGGTCGAATCCGGCGATCTCTTCGACCATTTTCCTGTTCACGGTCTCGTGGTAGAGCCGGTGCCACGCGAAGGCCTCTCTCCCCCGATCCGTCAGGTGCAGGACGACGGTTTTTCTATCGCCCTCCCTGCCGCCCCGTTCGAGGTAGCCCTTCGCCGCAAGTTTCTTCGCCGTCTGTGAAACGGCGCCTTTCGTGATGCCGAGCCGGGATGCTATCTCGGAAACGCTCTCGTCCGGGTGCCGTCCGGCCGCATCGATCAGGTGGACTTCGGAGGCATGCAGCAGGACGCCGTGCCCGATATCGACCGGCTCCCGCTCGATCGCCGCCGCTTTGTTCAGGAGCCGGGCAATCAGATCCACGATCTCGGTCGCGGCCGCCTCCGAACCCGCCTCGCCTGAATTGTTTACCATGTATACGGTATCCGGTGCGCCGTCCCGGTATCTGAAGGTTGCCGCTCTTCAGACACTGATCTTCCGGAACAGGTACGCCCCGACGACGGTCATGAGCACGGCGCACCCGCCGAGGACGGCGAGGCTGACGAGCGGGTGTATCTGGGCTGTCCCGGTGAGGCCGTAGCGTATCCCCTCGATACCGTAGGTCAGGGGGTCGGCGAGCGTCAGCGGCCGGAGCCAGGCGGGCAGGCTGTCGATGGGGAAGAGCGCTCCCGAGAGCCCGAAGATCGGGAAGATCACGAAGTTCATGATGAGCTGGAAGCCGTGCATATCCTCCATCTTCGACGCGATCGCGATGCCGAACGCGGTGAAGGTCACGCCGATCAGCGCCATGAACCCGACGGCGATCAGGAACCCGGAGAGCCCCGTGGGCTGGAGCCCGATGAAGAGCGCCAGCACCATGATGATCAGCCCCTGAAGAACCGCCGTCGTCGCTCCACCAAATGTCTGGCCGAGCATGATCTCGAGGCGCGAGACCGGGGCGACCAGGGTCTCTTTCAGGAACCCGAACTGTTTGTCCCAGATGATCTGGATCCCCGAAAAGACCGAGGTGAAGAGGACGCTCATGGCCACGATGCCGGGGATGATGAAGTTCATATAGCCCCCTTCCATGCCCGGGATCTGGACGATCGAGTTCAGCCCGAACCCGAGCACCAGCATGAAGAAGAGGGGCATCCCGAGACTGCCGATGATCCTGCTCTTCGACCGCAGGTACCGCTTGATATTCCGCAGCCAGATGGTATAGACGATATCCATGTCTACCGCCTCCCTGCCCGGTGGAACATGCGCATCGCCTCTTTGCCGCTTGCCTCCTCCTCCCGGATCGTCCTCCCCGTATAGTGCAGGAAGACGTCCTCGAGCGTCGGTTTTCTGACCGAGAGCGAGGTGATGCCGATGCCTTTCTGGTGTATGGAGGTGACGATCCCGGGGATGTGCTGGTCGGCATCCTGCAGACGGATCGTCACCGAGCCGTCGTGCTGCTCGATCCCGGAGATCCACGGGGCGGTCAGGAGACCGGTGACGGCGCCGGGGTCGGGCGAAGCTATGGTGATGACGTCGCCGCCGATCGAGGCCTTCAGGTTCTCCGGGGTGCCCTGCGCGATGATCGTCCCGCGGTCGATGATAGCCACCCGGTTGCAGAGCCGGTCGGCCTCCTCCATGTAGTGCGTGGTGAGGATGATGGTGATGCCCTTCTCGTTGTTCAGCCGCTCGATATACTCCCAGAGGTGGTTTCGTGTCTGCGGATCGAGGCCGAGGGTGGGTTCGTCGAGGAAGAGCACCTTCGGCTCGTGGAGCAGCCCCCGGGCGATCTCGAGCCGGCGGCGCATACCGCCGGAGTAGGTCTTGACGAGGTCGTCTTTCCGGTCTTCGAGCCCGACGAGGGTCAGGAGCTCGCCCAATCCGCTGCTGGCGCGCCTCCCCCGGGATCCGGTAGAGGCGGCCGTGGAAGTCCATGTTCTCGTATGCCGTCAGCTCTTCGTCCAGGCTCTGGTCCTGGAAGACGATCCCGATGGACTTTCGGACGCCGTCTTCGTCGTTCCCGATATCGTGACCGTTGACGGTCGCCCCGCCCGAGGTGGGTTTCTGCATCGTCGCGAGCATCGAGATGGTCGTCGTCTTTCCCGCTCCGTTCGGGCCGAGCAGCCCGAAGATCTCGCCCTCCCCGATGGTGAACGAGATGCCGTCGACGGCGATGAACCCGTCGAAGGACTTGGTCAGATTATGTACGTCTATCGCTGGCATGGGTTGGATTGTCTGGTGGTTCTTCTGTGCCGGGAGTGTCGTCTCACTCTTCCGGCGGCTCTTCCGGAGCTTTTTCGAAGATCTGGAGCATCCTTTCGGTAATCCGGCGGAACTTCTCCGCCTTGACGATGACGATCCCGTGGTCCTCGTCGCCGAGGACCATCAGGGTCTCGCCGGGTTTGATATCGAAGATCTCTCTGAGCTTCCTTCGGGATGACGATCTGGCCTCGTTCGCCGACCTTGACCGTGCCGAAGATATGTTTCCGGTCGTTGGGGCCGCGATGGCAGTGGTGGTTATCGAACATATGGGTACCTCATTGGATAATTCACACTATTCATACTAATGTGATTTGCCATACCTTATTAAACCTCCCATCAGGAAGAATGCAAAAACCGTGATGCGAGGAAAAAGGCGCCCGCTCAACATCTCGCCGAACCCCTACTCCGGCCGCTCCTCTTCGAACCGGTAGGCGCCCTCCGGCACGGTTATCTCGAACCGGGTACCCTTGCCGGGCTCACCCGTCTCCCTGATGGTCATCCCGGTGATCGCGAGGATCTCGCGTATCAGGAACAGGCCGTAGCCACGGTTCCTGCCGACCCCGCGTGTGAAGATCTTCTCTTTCTGGTCGGCCGGTATTCCGATGCCGTCGTCCTCCCAGACAATGACGACATCCTTGCCGGAGGAGCGGCAGTACACGTGTACTCCGCATGCCCGCTCACCGTGGCGGATCGTATTGTCCATCAGGTTTGAGAAGACCTTGTCGAGCATCCGGTCGGCATAGACCAGAAGTCCGGAAAGGTCGCACCTGACCGGCAGTTCTCCGTCGACGGCGCGTGCGACCGCCGCAGAGCTGCTCTGCCATCCCGGTTCCGCGGTGCCGACCTTCTCACAATCACGGGTGAACTCGATCTGCTGCCGGATCGTCTCTGCAATCTTCTCAAGCCTCCGGAGATAGTCGAGTTGCTCCGGGTCGCTGCCCCGCTCCTGTGCAAAACCGAGGTATCCCGAAAGAGCGGTCACCTGGTTGAGGATGTCATGCCGGGTGATGGCCGAGAGGAGGTGCAGTTTCCTGTTTGCGAGACGCAGCGCCTCCTCTGCCCGCCTGTGATCGGTGATATCCCGCACAACGCAGATCAGCCCCCCACTCTCCAGGGCGGTGAGCGATACCTCCTGGGGGAACGTGCTTCCGTCTTTCTTCTTCCCCCTGGCCGTGCCGCGGTAATGCCCGACTCGACCGAACTCCGGCATGATCTCCTGTTCGAACCGCAGGAGTTCATCGGCGTCGTACAGAACACGCCATGTTCTCCCGATGAGTTCTCCGGGATTGTCGTATCCGTATATGTCGGCGTGGGCTCTGTTCATGTAGCTATAGTTCTGATCTGCGTCGAGGATGGCCATACCGTCGATCGCTGTTTCCATGGCGTCCGTCTGCTCTCTGAGCCTGTCCTCAAAGCGGATGCGCTCGGTGATGTCGGTTATATAGCCCTCAAGGGCGACGAGGTCGCCGTCCGTATTGATGATCCCGCGCCCCTGCTCCCAGACCCACTTCTCTTCGCCGCCCCGGGTGGTCAGGCGGAAGACCAGCTGGAATGGCCTCTGCTCCGCTACGAGCTGCCTGCACCTCCTGCCAGACCCGCTCGCGGTCGTCGGGGTGGATCAGGTCGCCGTAGACGACCTTCCGGCTCCCGACGATCTCATCCGGGGCGTAGCCGGTAAGGTCGACCGCACCTTCGCTCAGAAACTCCATCGTCCAGTCGCGGTCGTTCCTGCAACGGTAGGCCATCCCGAGGAGATTTGCGAGTAGGGTTGAGAGCCGCCGTTCGCTCTCTGCCAGAGCCTCCTCCGCTCGTTTCTGCTCGGTGATATCCTCGGCCACGCTTAGCATTGCAGACGTATCGCCCCAGGTGACTGCCTGTGCGTGCACAAGGAGCGGGAAGGTCGTGCTATCTTTCCGCCGGTGCGCAACTTCGAATATTGCTTCGCCCGTCTCGGATAGTTGCTGTATCCGGGGCTCGATCAGGTCGGCGGATGCCGGTGCGTCCAGGTCGTGCAGATTGATGGCGAAGAGTTCTTCCGGAGAGTAGCCGTGCAGGTCATACGTGCGCTGGTTGGCATACAGGAACCGCCCCTCCATGTCATGGACGGTGATGGAGACGGGGCGGTGTCTACAATCCGGGCAAGGATGCTTCGCTCCTCGTCTGCACGCTTCTTTTCGGTGATGTCCACGAGGGAGGCGACCGACTGATCCGCCTCCGGAATGAGGCCGACGGTCAGGTGAATGTACTTCACCTCTCCGGAGCGGTCGAAGAACCGGAATTCATACTGGTTCGGCACGTCCGGAAGGCCGGCCCTCCTCCTCTGGTGGTTGTGTTTCATCCGCTTAAGGTCGTCCGGGTGCACGAATTCCGTCCACTGTTTCGTTCCTTCAATCTCGCAGCGTGAGAACCCGGAGAGTTGCTCGAACGCACTGTTTGCGAGGGAAATGGTCATGTCGTTCTCGATGATGATCGTTGCCGAACCGGTATTCTCAAATATTCCCCGGTACTGGTTCCGGGACGCCCGCAATGCCTGTTGCGCAGCGGCGATCTCCTCTACCTGCTGGCGCATCTCCTCTTCTGCGGCGGCGAGCCTGCTCGTTTGCGAGGAGCAGTTCGTCGTGCCGCCGCTGCAGTTCCCGTTCCGCACGCCTGCCGGCGACGGCGCGGCGTATCTTATGCTGAAGTTCGGCGAACTGCGCCTTCGGGTCGCCGCCTTTCTGGACGTAGAAGTCGGCCCCGCTGTTGAGCGCCTCGACGGCCACCTCTTCGCGCCCCTTCCCGGTGAAGATGATGAATGGAATATCGTTTCCCTGCTCTCGAAGGTGCTGCAGGAGCTCGATGCCGTCCATGTCCGGCATCCGGTAGTCCGAAACGATGGCGTCGAACCGCTTCCGGCCGAGCATGTGAAGTGCTTCGAGTGCGCTCTCCGCCGTTGTTACGGCGACCCCTCCGGACCTCTCCAGAAAGAGTTTCCCGATATCGAGCAGGGCGGGCTCGTCGTCGACGTATAAGAGAGAGATGATCGCCGAGCAGACCCCGTCGGGAACCATAGTGAATAATAGCTGCAAATCAGCCATAATCCTATCGATCGCATCGTGCCGCGGAAACGCCCGCATACACGAATTCTGCCCCTTTTCGTTCCGGTGGGCGGTTACAAAGAGATACGGGAGCGCTTCGCAGGCGAGTTATACCTGGAGTACAGCCGAAAAACCCCTGGCCGGAACCGTAGTCGACGCGTCCGTCAATGCGGGTCTGCTCGCCTGCATCGTACCAGCACTTATTATCCGAATATGACCATTTCTTAGTGAAGAGCAGATGTACAGCCGGTTGAAGTCGACGATCTATGAGTTCCTCGAGCCGCACCCCGAGAGCGGTGGCGCCGGCCGACTTTTCGATATCTTCATCATGGCGCTGATCGTCGCCAACGTCATCGTGGTAATTCTCGAGTCCGTCGATGGGATTGCACTCCGCTACGCATCGTTCTTTATCGCCTTCGACCTCTTCTCCGTCGCCGTCTTCGCGATAGAGTACGTCCTCCGTCTCTGGGCGTGCACGGCAAACCCATTATTCCGGGGTGCCGTCTTCGGGAGGCTCCGGTATGCGGTAACCCCGCTCGCTCTCGTGGATCTCTTCGCGATACTGCCGTTCCTCATCCCGATGTTCATCCCGCTCGATCTCCGGTTCATCCGGGCGATCCGGCTCACGCGTATCTTCAGGCTTCTCAAGATGGGGAGATACACGTATGCGGGCGGCATGCTTACGCGGGCGATCAACAGGGAGAAAGAGGTCATCGCCATCCTCTTCTGCGGTCTCGTCATCCTGCTTGTTCTTGCTTCTGAGCATGATGTACTACGTCGAGTATGAGGCGCAGCCCGAAGCCTTCTCGAGCATCCCGGCTGCTATGTGGTGGGCGGTGGCCACGCTGACGACCGTGGGCTACGGTGATGTATACCCGATCACCCCGCTCGGAAAACTGATCGGGGGGGTGATCGCCCTCATCGGGGTTGGAATGGTCGCGCTGCCTGCGGGAGTCTTCGCCTCCGCATTTATGGAGGAGGTTCAGAAGAAACGGTCGGAGCGTGAGACGAATCCACCCGGGAGGACACCTGAAGAGATTGCCGATCTCCTCGAACGGTTCTCGAGACTGAACCAGGCGGGCAGCATCAGCGACGAGGAGTTCCTCGTTCAGAAACGCCGTATTCTTGGGAAGTGATCGCGTTGGTGGAATCTATTTCTACCAGGAAGTCTACCACTCAAAGAAGACCGTGAGACCCTCTCCACCTGCCGGAAAGGATTCGCCGGGCGGCGGCATGATACAGACGCTCCGGGCGCTTCTCGATCTGACGCGAGCCCATTTCATCTTCGTCTGGCCCCTGCTCTTCTGTTCGGGGCTCCTCTTAGCGTTTGATATCTACGGATATTTCTCCTTCGGGACGTTGATCCTGGCGGCATTCATCGGCCTCTTCGGCTTTGAGGCCGGACTTGTCCTCAACGACTACATCGACCGGAATCTCGACAGGAGAGACGTCGACGGAACACTCACACGCTACTGGAGACCGTTTCACGAGCGGCCGCTGCCTTCGGGGAGGATAACTCCCGGGGCTGCGCTCCGTCTCTTCCTGCTGCTCGCGGCCGCCGCCGCCGTCCTGATCGCCCTCCTCCCCTACCCGCACTCCCTGTATGTCGCCGGGATTATGGTATACGCCTACGCAGCCGAGTCGTTCTACCAGGTGAAGAAGAGAAACCAGACGGTTCCGATCGCCCAGGCTGCTCGGAAGAACGGATTTCGCACTCTTCCCGGTCGCCGGTTATCTGGCGGCGGGCAGCCCGGATATCACCGCGCTGCTCTATTTCCTCTTCTTCTATCCCTGGACGCTCGCACACCTCGCGGTCAACGACATGGCGGATATCACAAACGACAGGGTCAAGGGGATGGCGACGATCCCGGTGCTCTACGGGATGGACGGCGCGGCACGGTGGGTGCTCCTCTTCACGGCGGTTCACGGGTTCCTCGCTATTATCTTCGCCGCGGCCCTCGGCCCGATCGCCGCCGGCGGATTCGCTCTCGGCTTTCTCCTCCTCCTCGTGGCGAACTATCGTATCCTGAAAGGGAAGACTGCCGATGCGGCGATGCGGGTGCTCCCGCTCTTTCACGCCTCCCTGCTCATCTATATCGTCGCGATCATCGCCGATGCCGTGGTTCCGTAAGACCGATGCCCTGCGGTCGCGAAATCTCAAATGGAAACTCTATAAGTATTTCTTTAGCCTGCATACCCCGTATGAAGGACGTAATCGGCATGAAACCGTCTCACCTGAAACTGATCCTCCTGACGCTTGCTATTCTGCTCGGTATTGGCCTCTGCCTCACAGCGGGCTGCACATCGAGCCCGACGGAAGGGCCGGTAACGACGACGACTCCGACCGCGGCGCCGGTCGATGAAACCACGGTGCCGACAGCAGAGGCGGGATTCCTCAGCCGCCGCTGCGGTTACCTGCTACCGCAGTCGCCTACGAAAGCCTGATCGCGCTCCTGCCCGCCGCACCTGCCGGCTGGACGGGAGACGAGCCGGTCGGCGGGAGCATGACCGCTGCCGAAGGGCAGTGGAGCTCGCCGCACGTGACTACACCAAGGGTGATGCAACGGCGGCGGTCGTTATCCAGGACTCCGCCTACCAGGAGGTCGGGCAGTGGGCAGTTTGGGATACGCTCACCTCGATCGAAACGACCGAAGGCTACTACCGGCAGGGGCACGACCGGTGGCTATCCCTCGTGGGAAGTCTACACGAAAGCCGGCCTCCTACGGCAGATGGGTCGGGGTGAACGACCGGTTCATCGTTATCGTCAGTGTCGAGGACGGGACGACAGCAGGACCTCGAGGCGTTCGCGAGCGCGATCGATTACCAGCGTCTCGGGAACCTGGGATAATCCCGGGTTCTCCCTCCTCTCCCGTCTCGCAGCTCTGTTCCCGCCGCACGCCAGGACCGCAAGTTCGGACAGAACCCTTTTGTTATCTGTTTCCATGCGGGGTGGGTCGACCGCATCCGCGAGGCATGTGCCATACCTCGATCTGTTGTCTCGTTCGCGACAAACCCTTTATGAACCCTCGTGGTCAACCATACTGCCAAGCGGAGGGAGAGCGTGAAGTCACTATTTCATCTGATCGCCGGGCTGATCAACCGCAGGCCTCTGGCAGTCGCGGCAGTCTTCATGCTCGTCTTTGTCATCGCATTGTACGGCATGGGCCAAACAACGATGCAGACGGGCAGCGATACCTACATCGATAAGGACACCACGCGGGGTGCTCTGCTCGATACATATACGGATACCTTCAAATCCGACGCGGTGATGCTGCTCATCGAGTCCGACAGCATCCTCGACCCGGAGAACCCTGGCATACCTCGACGCCCTCCAGGCGGACATCGCCCGCGGACAGCACGTCACCGGAACATCGAGCATCGTCGATCTCGTCAAGCAGGTCAACGGGGGCGTGCTCCCTACCTCGGAAGCGGATATCATCCGTGCCAAAGAGCGTGTCCCCGCGGAACAGCTCGCCCGCTTTGCCCCGTCGAACCTGATGACGGTCGGGATCGTCACGCTTGAGCCCGGCCTCACCGAGGAGGTCAAGACGGAGGTGCTCAACGATATGGAGTCGCGGATACGCCTCTCCGATACACCGCCTGGCGTGCAGGTGACCGTATCCGGGGATGCCGCGTTCAGCAAGCAGATGAGCGATGAGATGAGCACCAGTATGGGCGTCCTCATCGGGGCGGCCATGCTGCTGATGGTGCTCGCCGTCGCTCTCCTCTTCGGCCACGTCCGCTACCGGTTCCTGCCGGTCTTCGTTGTTGCCGCCGGCCTTATCCTGACGTTCGGGATCATGGGGCTTGCGGGCATCCCGATCAGCATGGTGGTCATCGGTGCGTTTCCGGTGCTCATCGGTATCGGGATCGATTACGCCATCCAGTTCCAGTCCCGTTTCGACGAGGAGATGCAGTCCTCGACGATACCGCAGGCGGTCGTCACCACCGTGGCAAACTCCGGCCCTGCCATCTTCTACGCCATGGTGGCAACCTCGCTCGGGTTCATCGCCATGTGGATCTCGCCGGTGCCGATGGTGCGTGACTTCGGGCTGATATGCGTTATCGGCGTTGTCAGCTGTTATCTCTCGGCGCTTATCATCGTCCCCACCTTCGGCACCCTGATCAAGTACCGTCCGAAAGCTACGGGAGGGGTCGCTGGCGGTGCGAGCATGGAGGCCTACGACCGCCTCCTTGGGAACATTGCCGGAAAGATTGCGAAGAACCCGATACCGCTCATCGTCATCCTCGGCGTCGTTGCCGTCGTGGGCGTCCAGCTCGATAGCCGGATCCCCATCAACTCCGACGAGGAGTCCTTCGTCCCCTCCGATATGCCGGCAGTGATCGATCTGCACAAGGTCTCGCGGGTGATGGGTTCGACCGAGAGCATGCCGATCTTCGTCCGCGGCTACGGGGTGACGGAGCTCGACGGCCTCGAATGGATAAAAGAGTTCCAGGATTACGAACTGGCGAATAACGACAAGATCACGTCGGCCACCAGCATCGTCACCTACGTCCTGCAGTACAACAACGGCACCATGCCCGCGACGGATGCCGAGGCTGCCGAGGTGCTCGGGCGCATACCGGAAGCGACGCGGGATCAGTATATCAGCGGCAACACCGAGGCGATCATCGAGTTCGGGCTCGTGGAGATGGAGAACGATGTTGCTCTCTCGCTCGTGGAGCGGATGAATACGGATATTGCATGGATGAGTCCGCCGCCGGGCATCACCGCAACCCCGACCGGGATGCTCGAGATGTTCACCAACCTGATGAACGATATCGCGAAGAGCAAGACCACGATGACCCTCCTCGGATTCGGGCTGATCCTGCTCTTCCTGATCTTCGTCTACCGGAGGTTCACTGCAATCTCGCCGATCATCCCCATCATCTTCATCGTCGGCTGGAACGGTGCAATTATGTTCATCCTAGGAATCGACTACTCGCCGATGACGGCGACCCTCGGGTCGATGACGATCGGCGTGGCCTCGGAGTATACGATCCTGATCATGGAACGGTACCAGGAAGAGCGCACACGCGGCAGGGAGAAGGTGGAGGCCATCCGGCAGGCCGTGCAGAAGATCGGAACCGCCATCACCGTCTCGGGTATGACCACCGTCTTCGGGTTCTCCGCCCTGCTGCTCTCGTCGTTCAATATCATCAAGAACTTCGGCGTGGTGACGGTCATCACCGTCGGGTTCTCGCTGATAGGCGCGATCCTCGTGATGCCTGCCGTCCTCTCCCTGATGGGGCGGTTCTCGAAGAGTGCCCCGGCAGGGGCGGTGCACGAGGAACAGCCGGCCGCATAACTCTTTTCTGTTCGCGACGGCCGGCAGTCGCGGCGAGGCCGAATGCCACCATCCATGTCGTGGGTTCCTGCTGTTGTGAGATGGGAGGGGGTGCACCTGCCTCGTCCGGTGCGGTGTTGAGAAAGAGGGCGTATGTCCCCGACTCCGCAAGAACCGCTCTGACGGATCGGGCATCGGTGTTCACCGCGGCCGGAATGGCGACCCACCCAAGCGAGGTGTTGTACCGTCTGACGGGGAGATCTCCGCCCGTGTCTGGCTGCCACGCGTCCCCGTCGAGCGTGATTCGCAGCGTCGCCGGGGGATCGAATGCGAGGCCGTCGGGCTCGATACGGTATCCGTAGCCGATATACGTCCCGGCAGTCGCGAGCACCTCCGCCCGGTTGAGGGAATCGAGCCGTATCGCGTCGTCTGTCGTGCCGTCATTGCTTCTCACCGTCCCGCCGGATGGGATCGAGAAGGATGCTGCATCATCGCCGGAGACGATCCGTTGGCCCGATGTCGGCGGAACTGCAACGCCCGCGATGACGAGGCTTGCGAGGAGCAGATGCATACCGGTAGCAAGGAGACTCCCAGTTATGAGCCGTACTGAAAAAAGGTGGGGTTATTGGGTCAGGGCGCCGAGGCTGCCCGAATCCCGCATAAAAAGCCAGTAGCCTTTCATCGGGACCATCGTCTGGTTTTCACCCTGTGCTCCGGTGGCACCATTGATGATCACCGGTTCGTACTGCTGATTCTCGGCATCGTATCCGAGCAGGTAGACCCAGTTGTCCTCGACCGATTGCAGGGTCTCGTTCGCCGACCGGGGCTGCGTGTCCGCAAGTCCGATACCGCTCCAGCCTTCGGCGAGATCCTTGCTCGCAGGAACGTTCACCGGGTAGGTGCTGACGCTTAAGGTGACGTTTGTCGTTTCGTTCGAGTAGACCCAGTAGGCATCGAGCACCTCGAGAACGGTGTCATTCTCGAGTGTATCCCAGCCTGAAGCCTGGGTGAACCTGTAGACCTCCCGTCCAGCCATATCGACGTTCTGGAAGACGGCCTCTACCGTGTCGTTCCCTTCAGAAAGTTCGGTCGGGATCGAGATGAAGTTCCATCCCTTGTAGAGCTGGGAGCTGCATCGTCGTTACGTTGCCCCCGGTCTGGTTACCGGTCATATTCCCGGTCTGGTTACCGGTCATATTCCCGGTCTGATTTCCGGTCATATTCCCGGTCTGATTTCCGGTCATATTCCCGGTCTGATTTCCGGTCATATTCCCGGTCTGATTTCCGGTCATATTCCCTGTCTGGTTACCGGTCATATTTCCGGTCTGGTTACCGGTCATATTCCCGGTCTGATTTCCGGTCATATTCCCGGTCTGGTTACCGGCAGTCACGTTGACCATGGCGGTGACCGGTGGATTGAGCGGTGTATGATTGTTGTTGACGAGCTGCACGGAGAAGTTGTGCATGCCGGCCGTGACGTTCTCCCAGGTATAGGAGGTATTGGTGCTCACGGCGTAGGATCCGTTCTCCGGGATGGCGGGTTTGCCCTGCTCGGTCGGGATGGCGGTATCCATGTAGTAGTGAATATGTCCTTCACCGGGGACGGCTGCCTGTCCGAGTTTTTCGACAACGGTGAAGTTTGTAACATTCACCTCGACCGTCACATTGCCGACGGAGACGGTCGATCCGTTCTCCGGCATGGTGATGGTCACGTTCGGCATCCCGGTCACGTTGCCCATGGTCTGGTTCCCGGTCATATTCCCGGTGGCGTTGCCCATGGTCTGGTTCCCGGTCATGTTTCCGGTAACATTGCCCATAGTCTGGTTCCCGGTCATGTTCCCGGTGGCATTGCCCATGGTCTGGTTCCCGGTCTGGTTACCGGTTACGTTGCCCATGGTCTGGTTACCGGTTACGTTGCCCATGGTCTGGTTCCCGGTCTGGTTACCGGTCATGTTTCCGGTCGCGTTGCCCATAGTCTGGTTTCCGGCAGTCATGTTGCCTATCGTCATGTTTGGCGGGATGAGCACCTGGTCGATGACGTGGATGACGCCGTTGCTGGCGTTGATGTCGGGCTGGATGATGGACGCATTATTCACCATCAGCTGGTTTGTCGTCTGGTTGAGGCTGACCGTCAGGTTCTCACCAAGCAGCGTCCGAAGCGCCGTCATATTCTGTGCCTGCGTCATCGTCTGCGTCATGTTGGCAGTCTGGTTCTGCGTCATGTTGGCAGTCTGGTTCTGCGTCATGTTGGCAGTCTGGTTCTGCGTCATGTTGGCAGTCTGGTTCTGCGTCATGTTGGCAGTCTGGTTCTGCGTCATGTTGGCAGTCTGGTTCTGCGTCATGTTGGCAGTCTGGTTCTGTGTCATGTTGGCAGTCTGGTTCTGCGTCATGTTCAGGAGCTGCTCGGAGGTGTAGTTGCCTTCGACAACATGGTACTGGAGAATTGCCGTGAGCTGATCCGTGTTGTTCAGGAGCTGATCGAGGGTCTCGTTGCCGAGCGCCTCAAACGCCGCGTCGTCCGGTGCAAAGACGGTGTACGGCCCGCTGGTGTTCAGTGTCTCGGTCAGGTTGGTAGCATTGATCGCCTGGGCAAGAATAGTCAGGTTCCCGTCCTGGTTGATCATGTCGACCAGAGTCATGTTCCCGGTGGCATTGCCCATGGTCTGGTTCCCGGTCATGTTCCCGGTGGCATTGCCCATGGTCTGGTTCCCGGTCATGTTCCCGGTGGCGTTGCCCATGGTCTGGTTCCCGGTCATGTTCCCGGTGGCATTGCCCATGGTCTGGTTCCCGGTCATGTTCCCGGTGGCATTACCCATGGTCTGGTTCCCGGTCATGTTCCCGGTGGCGTTGCCCATGGTCTGGTTCCCGGTCATGTTCCCGGTGACGCCCACGAAGATCTTCAGGGTGTACTCGGGTTCCATCTGCGTGTCATTGGCACCACCGTAGACGAACGTGACGTTATCGCCGTCACTCACCCTTTTTTGGGCAACGCCGGCAGTGAACTGCTCGCCGTTTATCAGGTATGTCCAGTTCATCTCCGTGTTGTTCATCATACCGTTCTCGATCCCGCCGATCGAGGCGACGGCAAGGTAGCCCTGCTCTGCCGGCAGGCTGTCGGTGACTGTGTAGTTAAATCCGCCCGCTTCAGAGCCGGCCTGAAGTGCACCGAGCACCGAAACATTGCTGGCAATATAGGGCTGCGATGAATTTACCGGCGTGATGGTAAAGTTTCCACTGCTGTCCAGGGTGACATTCCCCTCTCCTAGAGACGCTGCCGCAGTCGTGGCAGGAATCACCAGGAGAAGGAGAAGACACAGATATAGGATATAATGTCGTCTCATTCTACTCCCCCCCTTGAGGAGGGTGAGGAAGGTCAAAGGAGTATATTAAGTTTTTTATAATCGCACATATATATTTTATATTGTTGGCCCGTTTGTAGTATTGCCGAATACAAAGCAGACAATTGCAGTATCCGACCCGTTGCCGGCAGCAGAGATTCCCGTGTTTGAAAAAAAAGGTGCGCCCGGTTACGGGAGCAGAGTTCTCCGCATCGGATGGTCTAGATCGTCTGATTGCTGGAGGTCATGTTGGTCTGATTCTCCATGGTCTGGTTGCTGGCAGTCTGATTCTGTGTCAGATTGCGGCTGGTTGCTGGGTGATTCTGGTCGCCGGCGGTCTGATTCTGTGTCAGATTAGCGGTCTGGTTCGCTGTGGTCGCCCCCAGCGTGACGTTCTCAGGTATCAGCACTGCATCGATAGTGTGAACGACGCCGTTGCTGGCATCAAGATCCGCCGCTCCGACGGTTGCGTTGCCGACCATGATCTCTCCCGCCCTGACGGTTACGGTGAGGTTTTCACCGAGGAGCGTCTGCAGCGTTGTCGAACCCGTCGTCGTCACGTTAGTAGCGTTGGTGGCGTTTCCGCCGGTCGCCATACTCACGAGTTCTTCAGTCGTGTACTCCCCTTCCACGATGTTATACTGGAGTAACCGTAGCAAGCTGGGTCGGGTTATTGAGCAGTTCGGAAAGATTTTCCGGTGTCATAGCGCCGAAGGCCTCATTGGTCGGTGCAAAGACGGTGTACGGCCCGCCGGTATCGAGTGTATCGGTCAGGTTGGCCGTCTGGATGGCTGTTGTCAGTGTAGAGAGGTTATCGTCCGCACCGATTACGCCGACGATGCTCATACCGGTCTGGTTTGCCTGCACGGTTGCGTTCTCAGGCGGTATCAGCACCGCATCGATGATGTGGACGACACCGTTGCTTCCAGTGATTCAGTCATCGTAATGCTGGCATTCCCGACCATCAGTTCATTCGTGGTCTGGTTGAGCGTGACCGTCAGGTTCTCGCCAAGCAGCGTCTGCAGCATCGTTTCGTTCCCGGTCACATTCCCGGTTATGTTGGCAGTCTGATTCTGCGTCACGTTCCCGGTCGCATTACCCATGGTCTGGTTCTGCGTCACGTTCCCGGTCACATTACCCATGGTCTGGTTCTGCGTCACGTTCCCGGTCACATTACCCATGGTCTGGTTCTCTGCCGTCATGTTCTGCTGCACCATCTCCATCAACTGCTGTGAGGTGTAGTTGCCTTCCACCACGTGGTACTGGAGAATTACCGTGAGCTGGTTGGTATTGTTCAGGAGCTGGTTGATGGTATCGTTGCCGAGCGCTTCAAACGCGGCATCGGTCGGTGCAAAGATGGTGTATGGCCCTCCGGTGCTCAGCGTCTCGGTCAGGTTAGTGGCGTTGATGGCCGTCGACAGGATTGTCAGGTTCTGCTCCTCGCCGATGATCTCCACGACGGTCAGATTCCCCGTCTGATTCGCCTCCATCATACCGGTCTGGTTGCCGGTTACGTTATCCGGCATCGTCATGTTGCTTTCATTACTCATTGTGGCATTATCTTCGCCGAATACCGCCGCCGATGCAGTGGCAGATGCCATCAGCACGATAAGGATGCCCATGCCTACTAAGATATACGATCTCACGCTTGTCCCCCCTTGTAAAGGTCACCTGGGATGGTATTATTAATATATAAATTCGACCATGATTTTTATAGAGTCCTATAAGTCCGGTTCAGGGGTGCTGTCAGTTCTTTTACCCGGGAAGCAGTGCATGTAATTGCCGGACGATTCTGCGGCTGCCGAGATCGTCGTTCACTCACCGGACGCTACTAGGGAGCAAGGATGTCTCCTGCAGGAACCGCTTTCCATGCCAATGTTTTCGAAAGCCCGTTCTGTGAACTACCCCGCACCTGTTGGACGGGGCTTCCTGCTTCATTCTCCCTCTATCGAGGCAAGTCCACAGGCTCTTAGGCGCGTTCCGCACCTGAAACCCCGACAAGATTCTGTTCTTGCAGGGCAAACTTTTTGATATTGATTGCCGCGTTGCTATCGCGGTCGTGGTGAGTGCCGCAGTCGGGGCATGTCCACTCCCTATCAGAGAGCGTGAGATTTCGATGGTAATACCCACACCGATTGCAGATCTTCGATGACGGATCAAACCTCCCGATCTTGAGGATGGTCTTCCCATACTTCCGGCACTTGTATTCAAGCATCGTGAAGAACGTACTCCACGAGACATCTCCGATCCCCTGTGCCAGACACTGATTCTTCTGCATTCCAGCGACGTTTAATGATTCCACTGCAATAACTTGGTTCTCGCTCACAACCCAAAAAGAGAGGTTGTGCAGGAAATCGTTTCGCCGGTTCGCAACAGTTTCATGGCACCGGGCGAGTCTCTGGATTGCTTTCTCCCGGTTCTTCGATCCTTTCACTTTCCGTGACACTCGCCGTTGCAGCACTTTCAGCCGCCGGAGGGAGTTCTTCAGGTAGCGAGGGTTCTCGATATTCTCTCCGGTAGAGAAGGTTGCAAAATCCTTCAACCCAACGTCAATACCTATGGTGGAACCGGTCGTGAATGGTGCTGGTTTGGGTTCCGGTTCCCCATCATCGACAAGGATACTGACGAACCACTTCCCGGTTGACGTCACCGAGACAGTAGCATACTTCATCTTCCCAGCGAATGTCCGGTGAAAGACGGCCTTAACCTCACCAATCTTCGGGAGTTTGATTCGACCCCGATTGAAATCCACCGTATAATGCTGTGGTACCTGAAAGGATTGCACCGGGTTCTTTTTCGACTTGAACCGAGGGAACCCCTTCTTCTCCCGGAAGAACCGGGTGAAGGCATTGTCGAGGTTCTTGTTGGCACTCTGGAGCGACTGGGAGTTGACTTATTTGAGCCACGAATGCTCTTCTTTGAGCGCGGAAAGACGGGTGTTCAGGTCGAAGCAGGAGAGTTTTCGACCTTCCTGCTCGTATGCCCGGATCTTCTGCTCCAGAGAATAGTTGTACACAAACCGACAGGCATGGATGTGCCGCATGAGGAGTGCGGTCTGCTCCTGGTTGGGATACATCCGATACTTGTAAGCCTGGAGCATACAAGGATTATTGCGCCTTACAATAAGATGTAGTTTCCAGTAATCTCTCAAAACGTATGACGAAGGGCGGCGGGGCGGCCGTCCCCGCACCTGTTGACCGGGGTCTTCCTGCTCCGCCCCCTTCACCCCCGCAAGACAAAATATGCGGTTGACGTACGTCAATGTGGACTGGTTCCCGGTAATTAATGGTGACAGGAAATGTCCGTGGCCACCTATACCTGGTGTCGAGAATGTCATATCCCTGTAAGGGGTGTCTACGCATTCCTTCAAACGTGGATCTGTTCAAAAAAGGCGGAAGCACCGTTCCAGGAACGGTGGATGCCGCGATCTGATTCGGTGCCTGGATCATTCAGGCCGGATTATACCAGTACAGCGTGTTTCAAATAACCGTGGCTGTCGCCCCGCTGGTTAACTACTGGTAAGCCATGGTCTGGTTTCCGGTCGCATTACCCATGGTCTGGTTTCCGGTCACATTGCCCATGGTCTGGTTACCCGTCGCATTGCCCATGGTCTGGTTTCCGGTTACGTTGCCCATAGTCTGGTTTCCGGTCATGTTCCCGGTGGCGTTACCCATGGTCTGGTTTCCGGCAGTCATGTTGCCTATCGTCATGTTTGGCGGGATGAGCACCTGGTCGATGACGTGGATGACGCCGTTGCTGGCGTTGATGTCGGGCTGGATGATGGACGCATTATTCACCATCAGCTGGTTTGTCGTCTGGTTGAGGCTGACCGTCAGGTTCTCACCAAGCAGCGTCCGAAGCGCCGTCATATTCTGTGCCTGCGTCATCGTCTGCGTCATGTTGGCGGTCTGGTTCTGTGTCATATTCCCGGTCATATTCTGCGCTTGAGTCTGGTTCTGCGTCATGTTGGCGGTCTGGTTCTGTGTCATATTCCCGGTCATATTCTGCGCCTGAGTCTGGTTCTGCGTCATGTTGGCGGTCTGGTTCTGTGTCATATTCCCGGTCATATTCTGCGCCTGAGTCTGGTTCTGCGTCATGTTGGCAGTCTGGTTCTGCGTCATATTCAGGAGCTGCTCGGAGGTGTAGTTGCCTTCGACAACGTGGTACTGGAGAATTGCCGTGAGCTGATCCGTGTTGTTCAGGAGCTGATCGAGGGTCTCGTTGCCGAGCGCCTCAAACGCCGCGTCGTCCGGTGCAAAGACGGTGTACGGCCCGCTGGTGTTCAGTGTCTCGGTCAGGTTAGTAGCATTGATCGCCTGGGCAAGAATAGTCAGGTTCCCGTCCTGGTTGATCATGTCGACCAGAGTCATGTTCCCGGTGGCATTGCCCATTGTCATGTTCCCGGTCATATTTCCGGTGGCGTTGCCCATGGTCTGATTCCCGGTCATATTTCCGGTTGCATTGCCCATGGTCTGATTATCCATCGTGGCATTCGCTTCCCCAACCAGCGCTGCCGTGGCAACGGCAGGTATGGCCAGCAGAAAAAGAATGCACAGAGTGAGAACGGCATATTTCTTCATATCAATCCCCCCTTAGAGGCTTCCGAACAATCTTCACAATAGTATATAAATATTATTATATGTTGTATCGGATGCTTCAAAAATCTCCGTTTCCGTTGATACCATTGGGGAGTTGTGTGATCTTCGGCGAACCACCCGGATCTCGACCGGTTCAAAACCCTTGGCTCTGGGCGTGAAATTCTGAAAAAAGGATATATTCCGGGAAGGTTGGACCGGGCTAACCCGTCATGTTGATGATCGTCATGTTTGCTGGCATCAGCACCCGGTCGATGATGTGGACGACACCGTTGCTGGCGTTGATGTCGGGCGTGACGATCGTAGCATTGTTGACCATCAGCTGGTTCGTGGTCTGATTGAGGGTGAGCGTCAGGTTCTCGCCGAGCAGCGTCTGTAGCGTGACCGTTGCCTGCTGCCCGGTCATGTTGGCAGTCTGGTTCTGCGTCGCGTTCCCGGTCATGTTACCCATGGTCTGGTTTTGCGTCACGTTCCCGGTCACATTCCCGGTTATGTTGGCAGTCTGATTCTGCGTCACGTTCCCGGTTACGTTACCCATGGTCTGGTTCTGCGTCACGTTCCCGGTCACATTACCCGGTTATGTTGGCAGTCTGGTTCTGCGTCACGTTCCCGGTTACGTTACCCATGGTCTGGTTCTCTGCAATCGTCATGTTCTGGCGAACCATCTCCATCAGCTGCCTCAGTAGTGTAGTTGCCTTCGACAACGTGGTACTGGAGAATTGCCGTGAGCTGATCCGTGTTGTTCAGGAGCTGGTTGATGGTATCGTTGCCGAGCGCTTCAAACGCCGCGTCGTCCGGTGCAAAGACGGTGTACGGCCCGCCGGTGCTCAGTGTCTCGGTCAGGTTGGTAGCATTGATGGCCGTCGACAGGATCGTCAGGTTCTGCTCCTCGTCGATCACCTCTGCGACGGTCATGTTCTCCGTCTGGTTGCCGCCGGTCGTAAGCTCCGTCACATTCACGGATATGTTCAGGGTGTACTCCGCATCCTGCAGGGTGTGACCGGCCGAACCGTAGGAGTATATCACACTATCACTACCGTTCAACCGCATCCTGGCAGGACCTGCGGGGATCTCCTCCCCGTTGACCCAGAACTTCCAGGAGTTCTCCGTACCGTTCACAATGCCCCTCTCGATACCGGCGATCGAGGTGACGACAAGGATACCCCGCTCCGGCGGAAGATCTTCGGAGACCGTATAGTTGAAATTACCCGCCTCCGATGCGGCATTGAGGGCACCAAGGGCAGAATTCTCACGGATGATGTACGGCTGCGTCGAGTTTACCGGCAGGATGGTGAAGTTTTCGCTGCTGTTCAGCGTGACGGCCTCCTCCCCGATGGATACTGCCACGGTTGCTGCGGGCAGGCCAATGAGAAGAAGGAGACCGAGAGTTAGGAGAAATTTATGTTTCATGGTTATTCCCTCCTCTGGGATTGGAAGGGTCTCGTTTATTGTATTTAATGATTTTTATAATTTAAATCGCTTGAATCTTACACCTGGCGTGTAACGGGAAAGGATCGACTCTCTTGAGAGCAATGCTTCTTCCGATAGCATCCCGGCCGCATCTCTCTCCTAGGTAAGGAACAACCATTATTCATGATACAAAAAAGAGTTTCGGGAGCAACGCTCCCGGAAGATGTCCTTACATTGTCTGTCCGCCGGTCGTGCCTCCCGTTTCGTTACCAGTTGACTGGTTTCCGGTCACGTTCCCGGTAGTAACGTTGGCCATGGTCTGGTTTCCGGTCATGTTACCGGCGGTCGTCAGGTTGCTGACTGTCATGTTCGGCGGGATGAGCACCTTGTCGATGACATAAATGACACCCGTGCTGGTGTTAATTTCCTGGACAACGAATGTATCGTTGTTCAGAACCAGCTGACCGTTCTCCTGGGTCACCGTGATGTTCTCGCCAAGGAGTGTCTGCAGCATCGTTTCGTTCCCGGTCATGTTCCCGGTCTGGTTCTGCGTCTCGTTCTGACCGCCGAAGAGGCCGCTCAAGAAGCTGAAGATATCCCCGCTGGTCTGGTTCTGCTGCTGGGTCATGTTCATCAGCTGCTCCGGCGTGTACTCGCCGGGAACCACGTGGTACTGGAGAATTATCGTGAGCTGATCCTGGTTGCCCAGCAGCGCTCCGACGGTATCGTTGCCGAGCGCTTCAAACGCTGCGTCGTCCGGTGCAAAGACGGTGTACGGCCCGCCGGTTTGAAGCGCCCCGGTCAGGTTGGCCACATTGAGCGCTGTCGAAAGGGTGGTCAGGTTCGGGTCCTGCTGGATCACATCGACGAGGGTCATATTGCCGGTCTGGTTTCCCATAGTCTGGTTGCCGGCTGCACTGGTCATGTTTGTCTGGTTGCCTGTCGTAGCATTCTCACTGCCCATCGGAAGAGCCGATGTCACGGCTACCATCCCTATGATGAGGAGAACGCATGCCCATACAATCTGTTTCATTCTCTTTCCCTCCCCCCTGGAGGGCGGGGGGATAAACTCCAGGATATATAAAATTATTTATGATGCAAGCGGTATGCCCGGGAGCGTTATCGGCGGGCGGCAGGCCCCGGCACGACACACCTATAAGGATGCGGATGCCGATACGGCGGCGAAAACGGCCGCCGCACTCTGCGATATACCGGTTGCGCACAAGAAAAAATATTCTCCCCCGGAACAGGGGAGGCATGCCTACGGCCTGATCAGCACCGTCTTCCTCTCGAGGTAGTTCTCGAGCGCATCATAGCCGTTCTCCCGGCCAAGGCCGCTCTCGTTGACCCCGCCGAACGGAACCTCCGGTGGGACGCGAAGGTGCTGGTTGACCCAGATCATGCCCGCCCGGAGCCCCTCGCATGCCCGGGTAATCTCCGCGATATCCTTTGCCCATACGGAGGCGCCGAGTCCGAAACAGGTACCGGTTCGCATAGGCGAGCGCTTCATCGAGATCGCCGACGGTAACAATGGGGAGCACCGGCCCGAAGACCTCCTCGCGTCAGCAGCACCGAATCATCAGGGACATCGGAGACCACCGTCGGCAGGTAGTAATATCCTCCGCGGAACTCCTGACCTTCCGGCACGCTTCCGCCGGTGAGGATACTCCCTTCGCCCCGCTCCCGGACCGAAGCCACCTGGGCGGCGATCCGGTCAAGGGCCGTCCGGTTGTTGAGCGGCCCCATGGTCACGCCCTTCTGCATGCCGTTCCCGACCGTGATCGACCGTATCCGTTCCGTCAGCCTCTCGATGAAGCGATCGGCAATCTCTTCGAAGACGAAGAGCCTTTTGACCGCCGTGCAGGTCTGCCCGCAGTTGTAAAACCGTCCGCGAACGGCTCCTTCGACCGCTTCCGAGAGATCGGCATCGCTGCAGACGATCATCGGATCGCTTCCCCCGAGTTCCAGCGTCACCCGTTTCATCGCCGGCGCTGCATCTGCCATGACCTGTCGGCCGGTCTCGACCTCGCCGGTGAACGATACCTTCCGGATAGCCGGGTGGCGGGCGATGGCACGGCCGACGGTCTCCCCCGGGCCCGTGACCAGGTTCAGAACACCCCCCGGAAGTCCTGCCCCCTCGAGTATGCCGGCAAGGGTCAGGCAGGTGAGGGGAGCGGTGCCGGCGGGCTTGAGCACCATGGTGTTGCCGGCGGCGAGTGCCGGCCCGACCTTCCATCCCATGATGAGCGCCGGCATATTCCAGGGAATGATCGCTCCGCAGACGCCGAGCGGCACCTTTGCTATGAGTGCGTGACCGGAGCCGGGGAGCTTTGCGTACTCGCCGTGGAGGGATGCCGAAAGGCTGCCGTAGTACTCAAGGGTGTTTGCAAAACCGTTGATCTCGTCGAGCGCTTCACGGTATGGCTTTCCCTGCTCGGTGGTCAGCAGCGTGGCGAGTTCGCCGTTCCGCCGCCGCACCTCATCAGCGCCTGCAGAGAGAATCTTGCCGCGATCCCGCGGTGAACGACGCGACCACGCATCCAATGCATCGGCAGCAGCATCGACCGCCCGTCCGAGATCCGCGGCATTCCCCCGCGGGACGGCATCGATCGCCGCTCCGGTAGCGGGATTTTCGACCATGATCGTCTCACCGCTCTCTGCATCGATCCGGTCCCCGTCGATAAGCATCTGCATGGAGAGATACTATGTGCGGAGGTACTATATGCCGGCAGCGACCCTTTCAGCCGCCGTACGTGCATTGGCAGCGGCCGATCGTGAGCGCCGTTGCTCCGACGATCACCGCAAGAAATACGAATGCGGCGAAGAAGGTGCTCGCCTCCGCAACGATCCCCGCAACGAACGGTAGGAGGGTGAACCCGGCGTAGGTGGAGGTGTTAAACAGGCCGGTGACCACCCCCTGCCGGATATTCGTCTGTGCAAGGAACGAGAGCGAGGCGACGATGACAAAACCGGCGATTGCTCCGATAACGGGGAATGCCCACGGGGTGAAGTAGCACCCCGCGACCGCGATTGCCATGGCGATCGCAGAGACGCGGATGGTCGGAACCGGATCGAAGTGAATGTGCGAAGCGAGGAGGATGGTGACGACGGTGGCGATATTCATAAGCCCGATCTGGATGCTGAGGAGTCCGGGGTTTTCGCCGGTATACTCCGGGTAGAGGGCGGCGACTGCTCCGGTGACGCCGATAAGGACGACGGCCGCAAGGTAGAGCCAGATATAGTGGCGGATAACCTCCGGGAGATTCGCCGTGATGAAGTTCTCCCGGATCTGTTCGGAGAGGGAGATGCTCATCGCCAGGGGGACGAGGGCGATCCCCGTGAAGAGGGCGACGCCGGCAAGGGAAGATGCCATAATTTCGTCAAGCCACCCGGTCCCGAGCAGCCCGACGACAAGCCCGAGGTTCAGTGCCGCCATGAAGTAACCGCTCAGCGCTTCGTGGTTCTCCTGCGAGTTCGTCCACGCGAGCGCCGCGGCAACGAAGAGCCCCGCTCCGACCCCCTCGAGGCCGCGGGCTGCGATCATCGGCAGTCCCGATGGAAAAAGGATGATGACGATACCGCTTGCGAGGGTAAGGAGAAGGCCTGCCCGAATGAGCGGCACCCGGCCGATACGGTCGCTGGCAAGCCCGGCGGGGAGAACCGTCAGGAATGCCCCGAAAAAATATGCGGAGAAGATTGCGCCCTGCAGTGCCGCTCCTTCACCAAAATCGGGGAGTACCGGGACGATGGCGTTTGAGAGCGCCATCACCGCGAATACTCCGAGGAGGAGCGATGCTCGCTGCAGCATCTTCAGACCATGCGGTAGGTTTCGAGGTTCAGGGGCGAATGTGTTTCTATATGGTATCGCTTGTAGATCGAGCTTGCCAGATCGATCGTCTTGTTCTCGTCGCCGTGGATGGTAAAGATCTTCTCGGGCCTGGGCTGCAGGTGGGAGATGTAGTTCATCAACTGTTTGCGGTCGGAGTGACCGGAGAACCCGTCGATCGTGGCGATCTCGAGGTTGATGACGATCGTCTCGCGCCACCCGAGAGGGATCTCGCGCCACCCCTTCTGAATGCGCCGCCCGAGCGTCCCGTCGGCCTGGTATCCGACGAAGACGAGGGTGTTCCTCTCGTCCGGGCCGAGCATCTTGAGGTACTCCATCACTGGACCGCCGTTGAGCATACCGCTCGTGGTGATGATGACGCACGGGTCTCCGGTGATGACCTTCTCCCGGCGGTCGGGTGAGTCCACCTGGGTGAAGCACTCTGCAAGGAACGGGTTCAAGCCTTCGCGGAAGATCTGGTTCCGGAGGTCGCTGTTCAGGTACTCGGGATACGTGGTGTGGATCGCCGTCGCCTCGCGGATCATCCCGTCGAGATAGATCTTCACGGGCGGGATCTTCTGGTTCCTGATCCCTTCCTCGAGAGCGAGCATCACTTCCTGCGACCGGCCGACGGCGAACGCCGGGATGACTACCTTTCCGCCCCGGTTCACGGTAGTGGTGATGGTCTCATACAGTCTCTCCTCCGCATCTTTTCGCTGGGGCTGCATATCGTTCGAACCGCCGTAGGTGCTCTCCATGAAGAGTGCCTCGAGACGGGGGAAGGACGAGACTGCCGGGTTGAAGAGGCGGCTCTTCTGGTAGTTGAAGTCGCCGGTGAATGCGATATTGTAGAGACCCTCGCCGACGTGGAAGTGGGCGATCGCCGAGCCGAGGATATGACCGGCATTGTGGAAGGTGAGCTTGATGTCGGGTGCGATATCGGTGACGCTTCCGTAGTTCAGCGTTATGGAGTGCTGGATGTACGTCTTGACCTCGTTTGACGTATACGGTATTTTGTCGCTCTCTTTCCTGACCACGTCGATGTAGTCGAGCTGGAGCATCGCCGAGAGATCCCTCGTCGGCGGTGTCGCATAGACCGGGCCTTCATAGCCGTATTTGAAGAGGAGGGGGACGAGAGCACAGTGATCGAGGTGTGCATGCGTGAGCACTACCGCATCCACGCTGGCCAGGGGATAGATCTCCGGAACGTAGATGTAGGGTGTTCCATTGGTCGTGCTGCCCGGCTTCTCGCCGCAGTCGACGAGGACCTTGCTCTCCGGCGTCGAGATGAGGAACGCCGCCCTTCCGACCTCACGGCAGCACCCGAGCGTTGTCACCCGGAGCCACTGATCCTTGCTCGTGACCTCGCGGTGGATACGCCTTCCGATGGTTCGAAGGAACGTTTTTCGTTCGTCTTTGACGGCTCTGAGATATGTCCGTACCTGTTTTACGGTTGAACTCTCGATCGGCGGTGTCCTGACCACCTTCGGTGTCCAGCCGATCTGCTTTGTGATCTCCCGGAGAGTGGCACCATTCTTGCCGATGACGACCCCGGGTTTCTCTGCTTCGATAAGAACTTCCCCGGTCTCGGGATCGAAGAACAGATCGGTGATACCGGCATTCTCCGGAACGACCGATCGGATTTCACCTGCAGCCCGTTCCGGATCTTCGAGGATATTCGGGCGTACGACGATCCGCTTGCGCAGGTCGCGTGCGAGAATCTTGATGAGATCCGCCTGGTCGGCAAACTTCTTGGGATCGTCGGTATAGATCACCAGCTCCGGTCCCTCAAACTCAACTTCAGAGACCGTAATACCGCTCGGTATAATCTTGTCGATCTGATCCTTGAGTTCCTTAAGCCTCTCCTCTATTAACATCACTATCGTCCAAAAAAGGTTAGTTTGTTGGGAGAGCTGACAGACGGTGCCTGCAGCCCGCGTTCGATTGTTTCTTCGTATTTATCCCTGGTTATCACGACGAGCATGATATCCCCGCCGGAACCGGCGTCACGGCGCATAGCGGTCTTTACTGCGCGGACCGCGAGGTCCCTTGCCTCTGCTTCGTCCATACCGTCACGGTACTGATCCTCGAGAATACCGTACGCAAACGGTGACCCGGATCCGGTCGCTACGATCTCCTCCTCTTTTGTGGCTCCGCCCATGGCATCAACCGAGTAGACGGCAGGGCCTTTGTCGTCGAAGCCGCCGACGAGGAGCTGGACGTAGTAGGGATAATACCGGTTCTGATTCAGGTAATTCGAGAGCAGTGTCGATACCGCTCCGACTGACATCGTCTTGCCGCGGCGGACCTGGTACAGGCTCGACTCCACCTGCATGAGGCGGACGAGCTGCTGGGCATCGCCCACCCCGCCGGCCGTGGTCATTCCGACTCTCTTCGTGATCTGATAGATCTTCTTGGCACGTTTGCTGGCAATGAGGTTCCCCATCGTCGCCCGCATCTCGGTCGCGAGAATGACGCCGTCTTTGAAGACCAGACCAATTGTTGTTGTACCTTTATAGGTCATCTGGGAAATATCAGGCATTGAAACACCCCCTAAAATCACTAAAACGCTATAAATCGGTCAAAAGCGCTTCAGCGTATATAATGACACGATAAAACATAAATCTTGTTGTCGCACCGTGCCATAGCACGGTATGATAGGGTACCTTTATTGTATAAGAGTATTATCCCTTAAAAGTTTTGGCGGGCATCCTGCTCCGGCAGCAGGACCTTGATCAACTCGCGGTCAAAGAGCATGGCAACAAGACGCTTATTGCCGTTGACCACCGGCAGCTGGTCGACTTTCGACCGCTTCATCTTCAGGGCGCATTCGCTGATCTCCGCATTGAGGGGGACTGCGAGCACGTTCTTGACCATGGCATTCTTCACCGGTATCGGCAGGAGCTGGATCTTTGATATTCCGTAGCTGATGGTATGCATGTCGCGGATGCTCTCCCACGTCCACTCATCGTCATCCGTACCGTTCGAGAAGTCGCTGACCTCAACACCGTCCTCGATCCGGGAGTGGCGGATCAGATCCCGCTCCGAGATGATCCCCGTGAGCGTTCCGTCTTCGGTGAGGATCGGAATTGCATCAAACCCGGAGACTTCAAGGATCCGGCCGACAAGGGTCAGTGGCGTATCCTCCCAGAGAGCGTAGGTCTTGCTCACATACCGGTCTTTGATCGAGTTGGAGAGGCGCATCTGGGCGATGGCGCCGACAAGGTCGGCAACGCTGATGATCCCGATCATATCGCCGTCCTCGACGACGGGAAGCCTGCGGATGTTATGACGCACCAGCACCTGTGCTGCCTCGGAGAGGGGAGCGTCCGGCCGGATGACGACGGGATTCGGCGTCATCAAAAGGCCGAGCTGCGACTCATCAGCTTTGCGGAGCAGGTCTTTCCTGGTGATGATGCCGACGAGCTGTTTATCTTTTAAGACCGGTACGCCACTGATACCGGTTCTCTTCAGGATACGAAGGACATCGTCCCTGTTTCCGGGTATCTCGACACAGACGGCGTCTGTTACCATATAGTCACGGACAAGCATCTGTCTGGGGCTTATATTCTCACCACCGTTGTCGTGACTCCGCTGTGCCTCACGACGTAGTCGGTAACACTACCGAGGAGAAGGCGGTCGACCTCGCTCTTTCCGTGTGAGCCGAGGAGAATGAGATCGGCATTCAGCTCTTCTGCAAGGGCGATGATCTCGCTGCCTGCGTGACCCTGGCGGATGTGCGTGTTTAAGGAGACCCCGGCCGACTCGGCTTCTGCCCGGCATTCGGCCAGAAGTTCTTCTCCTTCCTTCTCCAGAAGGCTGTAGATAACCTCGAGCGTATTATCCATCGGCAGTGATGAGAAAAGACCCGACTCAACGACGTAGATCGCGTGGAGATCTGCGTTCCATATTTTTGCTTCCTCGATGGCTTTACCAAGAGCGTGCTTTGCCGGCTCCGACCCATCAACTGCAACAAGTATCTTTTGAACCATGTATACCCCACAAAACGGCCGTTCCCTACTAAATCTCTATCTCATGCTTAATACATTTTGTTCGATAGCAGAAGCGTCCACCCGCCGTACCAGCGTTGCAAGAAGGTTTTTACTGAACCGAAAATTGCCGTATGATGCGTTGATAAGAGTAATCTTCGCGGGATCTCCTTCTTTGATAAAAAATGGTCTTCCCGTGAGCTCCGATCCTGAAACGGCAGCACGCAGAATCTCTTCCGCCGGGGAACCTGTACACGACTGAGAGAAATGCCATCTCCTGAAGCATATTTGGCTGAACAAACATCACATTGTCCGTTCCAAGGTAAATGCGGCACCCGAGGGAGAGCATGCGCTGTACAGGCGGTCTGGCGGACGATCCCGCAACCCCGAGCAGCCAGTTGGAGCGGGGGCAGATGACTATCGGGATCTCGCGATCGGCGCAGTCACGGAGCTGGGCGTCTGTGGCATGGGTGCAGTGTACCAGCAGGTCCGGGTCGTAGGCGAGCGCTTCATCGACGTCGGCATGGTCGCGTTCACCTGCGTGAAACGCTACGCGTTTGCCCAGTCTGCGCGTCTCGGTTACCTCCCGCTCGACGCCCTCTACATCCCGTATGCTGCTGATCCCGATCCCGTCCGCGTCGCGCTCCCCGCCGTCCCTGCCGAAGATGACCGGCGTTGCCGCGAGGCCCAGAGCCGCCTCCGTAAGGGCGGCGACACCGCCCGGACCCCCTTCACGGAAGTCGGCAAAGCCCTGAGTGCCTGACTGCACCATCGTTGTAATGCTCGCGCGCATCGCTTCGATGAGGCGCTTCCGCGGAGTTTTTGCAAGGATGCGGTGTTTGAGCCCGTCTGGAGGGGCGACGAGTTCGGCGAGGCTGCCGCTGCAGGGGCAGTCCATGGCGACCGTATCGCCGCAGTGCGTATGGGCGTTGAAGAAGGCAGGGACGATCCAGAATTCCGGCGTTCGGGAGGCCGGCTCTATCGCCCGGATGATACCGTTTTCGACGATAATGCTGACGCACTGCTCGTCGAGCTCCTCGCCGAGGAGTGCATGGCCGGTGACCGTGTATGAGGATGGCAGCATGGCTCTGTAGCCTTCTTTTTATATTCCGAGGGATAAATACATCTATATGGCAAAAAAATCAGGCGGAAGACTGGTATCCTCGGCCGGTCTTGTCAACTACTATGACAGTGAGGACCGGCGTGCGGTCCATATCAGTCCGGTTGCAGTGGTCGTTGCGGCAGCAGTCATCGGCGTAGCGATATTCATTCTGAATGCACTCTTCCCGGCAATGTAACGGGTAAAAATAGATATTTTATTCTGTTTTCTCCATACTTTTCAGTGCGCACCTGATAATATCTTCTTTCGACGTAAAGTAGATGGCATCGTGCCCCTTCCAGCGTCCGCAGTTCCTGAAGACAACCGCAGGAATGCCCTGGTGGCTCTCGCCCATGACGAAGTTTGCAAATGCGGCGATCTCGTCGACGACCGCTTCCTCGGTGATCTCGAGCACGTGCCCGAAGAGATCGGTATCGCCCCGGTAATCGTTGATCGCGGTCATGCCGCTCCACCCGATGGCGATGCCGGTCTGCCCGCGCCGAAACGCCCGCCCACAGGTGTCGGTGATGATGACACGGATCTCTTTTCCGCTGATCCTCAGGATCGCATCCCGCACATCCTCTGCGGCGGCCATGGGGTCCGGCGGGAGGTAGATGATCATGCCGTCCTCGACGTTGCTGTGATCGACGCCGGCCCGGACACCGATATGACCGGATGGAAGCTCCGAGAGGATGAAGGGATACTCGAGCAGGATTTCGCTCGAACTGTCGATGACCGCCTGCACGAACCTAGGGTCTTCGCGTGTTCCCGATGCTATCCGTTCGGCCTGCTCGCCCGGGACGATATCGGCGAGGCGACGGGTATAGCCCTTTGCCTTTGAGTAGACCGATGAGGCGATACAGAGTATGTCTCCGTCCTCAAACGCGACCCGTTCTGCAATCAGGCCGGGAAGATCGTCTCCTTCGTGTATCAGGGGCAGACCCCCGACGCCCAGTACCTGGATGTCCATGCTCTTCACGATGAGATGTCGAATCGCTATCTTAAAAGTCCTCGGGTTTCGGATGGAGAGATCCGGCAGGGAGAGACCGATCCCTGCTACGGGCATCATGGAGCGCGGGCGACCGCACCATCCGTGCAGATGCGGACTGAAGGGTGGCGGTTGCGATGGTGTGGTGCACAGACTTCTGCTCACCTGGTGACGAATCCCTCTCTGAGCGTGAAGTTCGCCTCGAAAGCGGCGATAAGGTCGAGGTACTCTTCGACCAGCCGGGTCAGGAGGAACTTCTCCCGGACTCGTTCTCGTGCCGCCTTTCCCATCTCCGCCGCCAGATCGGGGTTGCTTACCAGCTGGACGATACGTTCGGCAGCCTCCTCGACGGAGGATACCAGAAATCCATTCACTCCGTCGGTGATCTGGTACCTGAGCCCCCCGTATTCCCGCCGATGACGGGGGTGCCTTTCCACATCGCTTCGGCGACGGTGAGGCCGAACCCTTCACGGATAGATTTCTGCAGGACGACAGCTGCCCTCCGCTGGAGTGCGTTCACCAGTGCTCCGTCCTGCCGGCTTAAAATGATGATCCGCTCCTCCCGGTTCCGAAGGAGCGACCGGTATACCTCCGCCCCCTCGGGATCGTCCATCGCCACGTTCCCGAGCAGGACGAGCGTGCAGTCTACCTTCTTCCGAGCCATCCTGAATGCCTTGATGACGCCTTCGGGATCTTTCCAGCGGTCGAAGCGGGATATCTGAACGACGAGAGGAAGATCTGTCGGAATACCGTAGTGATCGAGGCGTTCGTCGATCTCATTGTCGTTCATCTCCCGATTGACGATCGATAGCGGGTCGATGGCCGGCATAAAGAAGAGCTGGGGTGTTTCGAGGTTCTGTCGGGTACTCGTTGCAGCTCAGGATCACGGCATCGTATTTTTCGATGAACGGAACAAGATAGTTCCAGACCTCCCGGTTTGGGCTGGAGAGGTCGATGTGGCAGCGCCAGATCCAGGGACTCTTCTTCCGGTAGTGCTGAATCAGGGGGAGCGGCTGGGGGTCGTGGACGATGACAAGGTCGTGGTCCAGGTGGTTGCTGATGGCGTTCTCGCAGACCACCTGCTCGTAGATCTGTTTCTTCCGCTCCGTCAGGTTGATACCCCCTCCCTGGAGGGCATTGTGAAACTTTTTCGTGACGCTGAAGAAGTCGGGAGGGCCGTGAACGACCCGCCACCCCGTCCGGATGCCGAGGCTGTTCATCACGAGGACGAGCGACGAGAGTATCTGCGAAACCCCTCCGCCCGAATATGTCGAGTTCATGTGGATAACGTGGAGATCCCCGATCTCCCTGGCCTTAGCCTGTATGCGCCGGATCGTCTCCGTTTCGACGAACGGCTCATAATCTTTGATAGTGATAACCCTGCTCCATTCCATTGATCCTGCCCTCCGGGATGTTTGCCGGGTGCACGAAAGGTGTCGGCGATCCTTTTTATGTATACCGGCCGGCGGCATTGCTCGCTGCTGCCCTCCCTTCCTGGTGAAAATACCGATCGGCAAAGACCTCCCGGCCGAGATATTCGGCGACGGTCGTCACCCCGGAGTGGTCGTAGATACCCTCCATCCGCTCGCGGAAGCGGGTGTCCCTGGTGACGTGATGGTCGAGCAGGATGGTTGCCCCCGGGCACTCGCGGAGAATCCGCCGGAGGTTTGCGATGCACCGATCGAGGTTCCTCCGGTTCAGGAGATGCCCGAGGAGGTATGTCGGCGGGCCGTCGATGAGGATACAGTCCGGCGCTTCGGCGATGATCCGGGCAGCGTAGTCCTCGATGAGCGGCCCCATCAGGTCGGAGGTGTAGACAACTTTTCGGGCAGCATGCTCGATAGCGAGCGCCACCACGAACCCGGTCGATGCATACTCGGTACCGTGAAAGAGGGGAGCGGAAAACCGGAGGTCGGTGTTCCCGATGCCGAACGTACGGCCGTCGCAGAAGACGACCCTCTCGTCCGGCGGCAGCACCCACGGCTCTGCCGCCCAGCGCCGGGCGTGACGCCGGTACTGCTTCTGCCGTTTTTCAGTATCCTCGTCGGTGTGAGCGGCTGAAGTATGCAGGGGATCGGGGAATATGTGCTCTGCGGGGGGCGATTCTCTGAAGGCACCGCCGATCGATGCGGCATACCACCGCATGAACTCCCGTGAGCGGCGCCACTGCGAGAGGTTGACGTAGGCGTTCGGGGATTTGATGAAGAGGTGTTTCCCGGTATAGAGGTCTCTCTCCTGCCGGTAATGGTCGTGGTGATAGTGCGTGACGGCAATATGGGTCGCCCTGCCTGCGGCGGCCGTTATCGCCTTCCACGCGTCGCTATACCGCTCTTCTTTCACGGCATCGGGTGCCGGAAACCCTTTCTGCAGGATCGATGCGCCCGGATCGATCAGCAGCGCAAGATCCGGTGTCTCCACGAGCGTGCAGAATGATTTTGCCCCGAGACTGTCAGCCCATACGGGAGTAACCTTCACCATCCGTTCACCTGTCCTCATCCCGGCGGCCGGCATGAGTATCCTTGTGGGATCTGTACAACAAATCCTGGGATAATATGATTTGATGTGAAAACTTGCACTATTTATATTATCGGCTCCCCAATACTCTGTATGCACGATCACCAGGGCTGCAGATACATGCATCTCCAAAATGAGTGTACCATTGAAGACCTCGCGGCATTCCATGGGCACCTGGGACCCTATATCGTTCTTGGCTACCGTATTGGCAGATATATCCGCGAATCTTTCTGCGATGATCCCTTCTCGATGTCCGCACGAGTATACTGTTCGGGGATGCCGCCGCAGTCATGCATCATCGATGGCATCCAGCTCGGGAGCGGCTGCACACTCGGAAAGCGGAACATCGATCTCGTCGAAAGCAACGATCTCTTCTGTGAGTTTTCCTCCGGCGACAGGCGTATGACCGTGGTGCCGCGGCCCTTCGCCACGCCGGAACGCGACGCCGGGTATCAGCAGAAGATCGAGGCGATTGCGGAAGCGATGTATGCTCTCCCGGATAACGACCTCTTCTCGGTCAGTGTCGAGTGAACGATCCATGGTCGGCAATGGAGCGCTTATTCACCTCGACAATATCTACACCGCCTACGAGGGTGCCGCCTTCCCGGTCATCAGGGGGGTAACACTCTCCATCGCGCCCGGTGAGTACGCCATCGTCGGCGGGCCGAACGGTGCCGGCAAGACGACGCTGCTCGAATCTATGAACGGTCTGCTCCGGCTCACGCACGGGAGTGCCACGGTCTGCGGGCTCGATGTCCGGCGGCAGGGATACGAGGTGCGAAAGCGCGTAGGATATGTTGTACAGAGTTTCTTCTTCGACCCCTTAACCCCGTTCACCACCGAGCAGGTCGTCATGATGGGGAGGTACGGGCTGCTCGGCTTCCTCAAGCGCCCCGGGGAGGCGGACTATGCGGCTGTTGATAGCGTGATCCGGCTTCTCGGTCTCGAAGATCTGAGAGACCGGCCGATCGGAACGCTCTCGGGTGGTCAGCAGCAGAAAGCCCTCATTGCGCAGAACCTTGCCAAGGAGCCGGAAATTCTCCTGCTCGACGAACCCTTCAGCAACCTCGACCTCTGTACCCGGGAGTTCGTGAGCGGGGTCTTGAAAGACCTGACGAAGCGGGGAATTGCGGTCGTCATGGTCTCGCACGCATTCGACGGTCTGCCCGACGGCGACATCCGTATCATCGTCATGCGCGACGGAACGCTCTCACTCGATGAAACGTGCAGCCCCGACGAGGTCGAATCACGGGTGCGGACAGCCTCTGCGGTGCAATAATGCTTGAATTTCTTATTCCGAACAACATCGTCTGCCACGCAGTCGAGGCCATGCTCTTTGCCTCGATCGCCTGCGCCATTCTCGGCGTCATCATCACGCAGATCAACATCTCGTCGATAGGCTTCACCATGGCGCATGCCGCCTTCGCAGGAGCGGCCGTCGGTCTCTTCTTCGGGATGAACGGAACTATCACCTCGATCATCTTTGCCCTTGCAATCGCCGTTCTGCTCGGGCCGCTCTCGGACAAGGCAAAGATCTCAACGGACACGACACTCGGCGTCCTCTTCGGGATGTCGATGGCGGTTGCGATCTTCTTTATATCCTATATGCAGTACCTCGGGCAGGGGTTCAATGCGAGCAGCCTGCTCTTCGGCGACGTCATCTCCCTGTACCGTGAAGAGATCTACAGCCTTGCCCTGATATCCGCGGTGGCGATCCTCTTTGTAGTGCTCTTTTACAAGGAGATCACCGCCATCATCTTCCACAAAAAGATCGCAGAAGCCTCCGGGATCAGGGTGACGCCGATCTATTACGGCATGCTCTTCATCATTGCACTGACGACGGCGCTGGCTCTGAACATCATCGGCGGTCTGCTGCTCTATGTCTGGCTGGTGACGCCTGCAGCGATCGTCTATCAGTTCTGCTACAACGTCAGAACCATGTTCATTCTGGCACCCATCACCGCTGCAGCCATCAGCGTCTCCGGAGCGCTATCGGGGCTTGAGTATTCTCTCCCGGTAGGCCCGCTCACTGCGGTCATCTTCACGGGTGCATTCCTGCTGGCAGTGTTACTGTCGCCGAAAAGGCGAGTAACACATAGCAAAGTTTAACTTTTTCTTCATACTATTTTTCATTCATGCACAGAACATTCCTTTTTGCCGCAACCATCGCTCTGCTCCTGGCGGTTCCGGTTTCTGCGGAGCTCACCGTGGTTTCCACCACGGCTGTCCTCGCCGAGCCGCTCCAGTACATCGGCGGAGAGAAGGTCGAAGCGATATACATTGCAGACCCGACGCTCTGCCCGCACATGCAGCAGGACGTGATCAACAACCGTATCCAGCTCAATCGAGATTTTATCAGGGATGCCGATCTCTACGTCGCTCATAATGCATCGGTGGATCAGACCTACGTCATGCCGTTCGTTGATGATTTCACGGCCGCGAATGGGTATGGGCAGGTTCGGTGGACAACGCCGGGCGATCCGGGCCTGACATGGAACACGCCCGAGACTGCGAAGAACCTGGCCGGGATAGTGCAAGACTGGCTTGTCGCCGCCGACCCCGATAACCGGACGTACTATGAGGACCGGTATGCATCGTATGTGGCGCAGATCGAGGCGGCTGATCTTACGGGTGACGAACGTCGGATCACCGCGGGACAGGATGTTATCGTGATCGTCTGGCAGAAGGATGCGGCCGAGAACTGGCTCGGGCTCAACGTCGTCAACATGTATGCGCCGGAACAGTATCAGGGCGGAAAAGTACACTGCGGCGAAGCTGGTCGACGATATCAACGCCAATCCCGAAAAGTATGCGAACGTGACCTACATTATCGAGAATATGCAGTCCGGCGAGCTCGCCAAGGGTGTCGAGGAGGCTCTGAACGATCAGGGAATCCCAGCGCAGCGTGTCGTCTTCACGAACTTCCCGAAGTCCGTCCCGGGCGTCGAAACGATCCCGGACGTCATCGCATACAATAAAGGGCTTGTCATGACGCAGACAACACCCACCACCACTCCGGCACCAGAGGCTCCTGTCGGCATCCTTGCGGCTCTCGGGGCGGTTGCGATCGGCCTCCTCCTCATCTCCCGGAGAGACTGATCTCCTTTTTCTTTTGGCTCCGGAAAATCGCTCTACTGACCGGATGCCTGCTGCTCTTTTCAGGACTATTTACCCCTCGGTATTCTGCCCACGTTCGTTGCGGCATTTTCGGTGAGGAGATCGCGATGCCCCTCGTATGCGTCATGGCGGAAAGGGGCTAAGGGGTACCATAACCTGTCAATAATCCACATGGTTTTCCTAAAAAGCCTTCTTGCAGGTGTTCCCGACCGGGGCGGTCAGGCTGCACAACCGTTAAGTACCCGGCCCGCCCCCCATGGGGTGCAGCCGGGACGGTCCCCGCATGGCGTTACGGGAGACAGGTATTGCCGGTACCATACGGATCGACGTATCGGTGCCTCTCTCCTGCAGATGACCGGGGCCTGGCGTGGAGGAAGCGTGAGCATGACGGATTCTGAAAACGAGGCATGGGAGATCCCCGGCAGGGCAGAATCGTTCTGGATAGCCACCACCCCGGATACCGACTACCCGCCCCTGTCCGGAGACCACACCGTCGACGTTGCGATCGTCGGGGGCGGTATTGCTGGGATCACGACCGCACTCCTCCTCAAGGAGGCCGGCCGGTCGGTCGCCGTCATCGAGGCGGATAGGGTCGTTCGGGGTGCGACGGGCTACACGACGGCGAAGATCACTTCTCTGCATCGGCTCATCTACCGCTACCTCATCGATCACTTCGGGGAGGAGAAGGCACGGCTGTACGGGGAGGCAAACCAGGCCGCTATCGAGACGATCGATGCATTTGTCCGGAAGTACGGCATCTCCTGCGATTTTGCGCGAAAGCCTGCATACACGTTTGCCCGGTTCGAACAATCGCTCGACGGCGTGTACGGCGAGGCCATCGCGGCGGAAAGCCTCGGGCTGCCGGCAACCTTCGTCGACGATCTGCCGCTGCCCGTCGAATCTCCGGGTGCCGTCAGGTTCGACAACCAGGCGGAGTTCCACCCGCGAAAGTACCTGCTTGGGCTTGCCGGGCAGATCGACGGGGGCGGAAGTTCCATCTTCGAGCAGACCCGGGTCATCGACGTGAAAGAGGGCGAACCCTGCATCGTCGTCACGGACCGGGGATCCGTGACTGCGGACGACGTCGTCATTGCCACGCACTTTCCCATCCTCGGTGGGCTTGGCGCGTACTTCGCCAGGATGCGGCAGGAACGCTCATACATTCTCGGCCTTCGGATCGACGAACCGTTCCCGGACGGTATGTTCATCAGCGCGGAAGGCTTCGTGACCTCGCTGCGTTCGCAGCCGGCACCCGGCGGCGACCTGATCCTCGTCGGGGGCGGCAACCATGCCACCGGTGCGGTCGGGAACACCTGGGCACGCTACCGGATGCTCGAAGGCTACGCACGGACGATCTTCACCGTCCGGTCGATCGAGTACCGCTGGTCGACGCAGGACACCATGCCGGTCGACCGGGTTCCCTACATCGGCCTTCTCGCGGAAGGGCACAGGCACCTCTATGTGGCGACGGGGTTTGGGAAGTGGGGGATGACGAACGGCACGGCGGCGGGAATGATCCTCACCGATATGATCCTCGGGAGCCCGAGCCCCTGGGAAGCGGTCTATGATCCCGCACGGTTCGGAAAGCAGCCAAAACCGAAGGAAGGGATCCGCGAGCGGCTCGGGGCCGCGGGCGGGGCGATCGAGATCCCGGGGGAGATGCTGGATGCTGCGCTCTCGCGGCTCGAGAACGATTCCGGAACGATACTTACCCACGACGACCGGAGCGTGGCGATCTATCGGGATACGGGCGGCAACGTCCATACGCTGGACCCGACCTGCATGCACATGGCCTGCCGGGTCTCCTGGAACGATGCCGAACGGTCGTGGGACTGCCCCTGCCACGGGTCCCGCTACGACGCCTTCGGCAGGGTGATCGAGAGTCCGACGGTGACTGATCTGAAAGGAAAAAAGATCCGGAGGATATGACGATGCCGATCACATTCCCGGAAGGGCTGAGCCGTTCGGATAACGACAAAGCCCGGCATCTCCCCTCCGGGTGCATCGTTCTTCCGGAGCGAAGTGGAGATTCCTCCCTGCGGTGCCTCGATGCATCTTGTTTCCGCCGGAAAATTACACAAAAGCGCGGCATATAGGAAGATATTTATCCCTCGCCCCTCACATTGCCATGATCATGTACCTCGTGACACGCTGTCCGGGATGCCAGGCATTCACCTACATGGATAAGTTTCAGCGCTTTAAACTCTGCCATATCTGCGGCGAGGTGATAGATAGCAACCGTGCTCCTGGGTATCTGGACGTCAGCGATCACCAGGATGCCGAGCAGGTCGTACGCCAGCTGGAGGCGTTTCTCCGGAAGGCGGGAAAAGCTGCAGTTCTCAAAAGACGAAATAGATAAAATACGGGCTCAATACGCCGAGTGGGTCAAGAACCGGCTCTAATCACCAGCGTCGTCCACACCCCGGGCAGAGCATACTGACTCTTCTGCCGCAATGGGGACAGTACAGGCCGATGCGCTCGTTCGAGGTCAGCGGCCTTCCGCACTTTTTGCAGTGTATCGGAGACTTCGAAACCGCACTCGTGCCTGGCCATTAATCCATGTATGTGTAGTCCCTTACAATAAGGTTTCCTTTTCCTCGATTGGCGATATCACCGGTAAACGATGTAAATGGTACTCCCTCGAGGCTGATCGTCCCGATCTTTCTGAAGGTGGGCAGCATCCCGGAGGCGGTACCGTGCACCACACATGTGCCTCCCGCCATGTTCCCGCACGGACGCCGGCAGCTCCCCTCGATGACGAGCGAGCCGTCGTGCATCTCGACACCGGCCATATCTCCCGCATCGCCGTGGACGATGACCGTTCCGCCTGCGAGGTTCTCCGCGAGGAAATCGCCGGCACTGCCGAAAACCTCCACCTTCCCGCCGGTCATCCCTTTCCGCCCGCCGCGATACCCCGCTGCACAGTAGTCTCTGGCGTTGCCGCGGCAGATGACGGTGCCGCCCCGCATCTCCCTGCCGAGCCAGCCGTCAGCGTCTCCGCCGATCTCGATTGTGCCGCCGCTCATGAAGTTGCCGCAGTGCATGCCGACATCGCCTTCGATGACGATCCGCCCGGCGTCCATATACTCGCCGATCCTTTTCACCCGGGAGGTGTCGCCGGAGATGAAGATCTCGACCTCGCTGGTGCTCTCCGCCGTTCCCTCGATAGTAACGGTAAAGACCTCGTCGAGCGGGAGTTCCTTATTCCCTCGCCAGACGGATACGGCCTCGCCGTCAAGGAAACGCTTCGGCACGATGCTCTCCGCCTCGATGGGGAGGAAGGGTTTCCTGCGCGGTTTCACCGCGAGCGTCACGCGCATCATAACTCCGCCTCCGTCTCGATGCAGAGATTTCGCTTCAGGTACTCGTCCTGGACAGGGTAGTTCCTCATCCGGACGGTGTAGTAGCGGTCGAACTTTTTGATAAAGTCGGGATCGGAGCCCATGTCGTACTCCGGCGAGACCTTCGGCTTCACCCAGATCGTGGTGTTGGTCCCGTCGACGAGGCACTCACCGTCCCGGCAGACGACTCGTCCGCGCTTGATCGTATACTCCGTCTTGCCGAATGCATCGATGACCGCGCGATAGTCGACGGACGGGTCGACCTCGTCGACGCGGATCGGGTAGATTGCCACATCCGCGTCTGCTCCGGGGGCGAGGTGCCCTTTCCCGATATCGACGATGCCGAGCGCCTTTGCCTGGGCGGCACGGGTCATCACCGCGATCTCGTGCCAGTCGAGCTCCCGGTCGATCGCCGGCAGCGGCACCCGGTGTTCCGTATCGGGATGCACCGTCGCGAGTTCCTCCTCCCGGTATTTTTTGCTCATCAACAGTGCTATGATCTCCGGGTAGCGGACGAACGGAGCGCCGTTCGGGTTGTCCGTCGTCAGGAGGCACCGCCACGGATCGTTCACGAGGAGCGCGAGTTCGAGACCGATCGCCCACATCACCGAGTTGACGAGGTTTTTGCGGCGGTAGATGACCGGGATGATCCCCGAGCCCGTCTCGAGCTCCACGTCGTGGTTGCTCCACTTGTCGTGGTGGAGGCGGTAGAGGTTGAACTCCATCGGCCCGTCGGCGGTCATGGTCGTGGTCTTGCCGAACATCACCTGCCCCATATCGATGGTGATCTGGGGGCGCATGTTCACCATGTTCGCTATCGGCTCGCTCTTCGAGCAGAAATCGCTCCACCCCGACCCCCCGTAGGAGTGGTACTGGACGTGCGTCGCATACAGCGTCTGGCGTTTCTTGTTCAGGTCGGGGATGAGCCCGAACGTCCCCATCGTGCAGGTGTAGTTGCCGGGTTTCCCGAGGTTGTTGCAGTGGAGATGCACCGAGTGCGGAAGGTGGAGCAGCTCGTTCGCCTCCACGATCGTTCTGATGATCTCCGCCGGGGTGACCTCGAAGTAGGGGACGGGGTCGCGGATACAGCTCACGTTCTTCCCCCAGCCCCACGCCTCGGTGCCCCCGGGGTTCGTGAAGCTTGACGGCAAACCCCTTGACGGCGGAGAGCACCCACGCGATGACGGCGGCGACCCGCTTTGTATCCCCGTCTCGTATCGCCTCCAGCACCGACCAGTTCCCGTCGAAGAGGGCGTTTGCCATGGTGTCCTGCAGGGGTGTGTAGCCGAACTCCTCGTGGGTGTGGCGTGCTTCGAGGGGTGCCATCGCCCCTTCGAGCAGGGTGGTGTAGCCCATCGTACTGTAGCGGTAGCTGTTCCCGTAGGTGGTCGGCACGCTGTAGCCGGAGGTGGCGTGCATATGCCCGCGTCGCGGCGTCCGTCCCGCACGCATATCCTCGGGGCTCATGTAGCGCCCGAAGTTCACCTTGGTACCGCAGATATGCGTATGCGAGTCGATCCCTCCCGGCAGCGTTAGGCCTCGGCGGGCGTCGATGACCTCCGCCGCATCGCCGACCCCTTCGACGATCTTCCCGTCGCGAATGGCGATATCCATCACTTCGCCGTTGATGCCGTTCAACGGATCGATGACGAAGGCGTTTTTGATCAGAAGCTCGCTCATGGCTGCCGCACCTCCTGTATACGTGCGTATATCCTCCCGAGGACTTCTTCGTCGCTCGGGTAATCGGTGGTGAGCACTTTGCGCGTGCGGATAGGGACGCCGTCCATCCGGTATGCCGTGCCTTCGGCATCGATCCCGGTCACCGCGACCGGTATCTGCACATCGCAGAACGCGGTGGTTGCATTGGCATATGGATCGATCTGCACCACCGGGATATCGGCAAGGTGTTTGATGCACGCGCGGGGAAAATGGGCTCCGGGATCGCTCGCGACGATCAGGCAGGCGTCGCACTCCTTCCGTGCGAGAATATCCACCGCGGTCGTCTCGCCTGGATTGTAGAACGCGATCCCGCGGGAGAAATCGATCCCGAACGGATACCCCGTCATCCACGTATTCACTTCGTTCGACCCGTAGACATTGTAGTGTCCGCGCATCGCCGAGATGGTAAACTTCGTGTACCGGGAGAGTTCGTCGACGAGTTCGATGGCGTTCCGGATATTCTTGTACTTCCCCCTGGTCATGGTGAGCCCGAGCCCGAAGTAGACCGCTCCGAACTTCGCCTTTTTACAGAGATCGACGATGCGGAAGAGCTGTTCGCGGGGGACGCCTCCGACGGTGCGGGGGAGCGATTCGCCCTTGCCGCGGGCGATCGCCCGGAGCGCCGAGAGCACCGCGTAGTCGGCACCGGGCTCTATCTGCACGAACTCGTCGGCGAGGTTCGTCGTCTCGGTCTTCCGAACATCGACGACGATCACCTTTCGGTCGCGGAAGGCGTTCTCGAGGAAGAATCCGTCGGCATAGCGGGTGTAGCGGGAGAGGTGCCGGGGATGGGCGTCGATCGGGTTGCACCCCCAGTAGATGAGGAGATCCGCCCGGTTCTTCACCTGGCCGAGGGTGCAGCCCGGGTGGCCGACCTCCTGGATGGCCAGGATCGACGGCCCGTGGCAGACGGACGAGGTGTTGTCGATGACGCCCCGGAGGAGTTCGGCCATATGGACGCCGACACACTGCGCCTCGCCGTGGGTGCCGCTCCACCCGTAGAGGAGCGGCCGGTCGGCCTCGAGCAGCATATCGACGGCGTACTCCACGGCCTCGTCGTATCCGATATCCTTCCAGGTATCGCCGTCGCGCCGGATAGGTCCTTTCAGTCGGTGGTCGCCGAGGAACTTGTGGTTCCCGAGCGTGCACGCGTTATCGACGGCGACGATCTTGCCGTCCTCGACCGTCACCTCGATATCGTCGCAGAGGCAGCCGCAGAAGGGGCAGACGGCATCTTTAATGATCATAGGCCAGCCCTCCGAGTTCTGCCATCAGTTCGTAGACGGTCTTGCGGGCTTCGTCGGTCGGTTCGATCGTCACTTCGGTCGACTTGAAGTCGGGCATCCCCGTCGAGTGGGTCTCTCCGTCGATGATGTGGTTCGCATACGGCCCGTAGGGCACGAAGATCGTCCCCGGTTTGAGGTGCTCGTCGGATACGACCGTGAGGACGACCTCGCCGAAGGGGCTCGTCACCCGCACGTTCTCCCGGTCGTCGACGCCGAGATCCATCATGTCGAAGAGGTGCATGAAGCAGGTGCCGGTCTCGTCGTTGTAGGCGACCGACCGCTTGTTCTCCACGTTCACGCCCTGGTTCACCGTCCGCCCCGTGTTCATCAGAAACTTCATGCCGCTTCCTCCTGGATGCCTTCGACCATCCGGGCGACGCGGATGGCCTTGTTCGGGCAGTTGTTCTCGCAGGTCTTGCATCCGACGCACTTCTCCTCGTGGATAACCCGGAGGCGCCCGCCCTCGACCTTCATGATAACCTCGTCGTTTGCGGAGGTGCCGGTGGATGCGAGCTGCGGGTCCTCGCGTTTGTTGACCGGGCAGGAGACGGCGCAGTTCCCGCACCGCATGCAGAGGACGTCGTCGACGGTGAGGCGGTACCACGACCGAAAGAGCGTCTTCTCCTGCTGCTGCCGGTCGAGCACCCGCCCGCTCCAGAGAACGTCTTCGGGGCATGCCTCGACGCAGAGACCGCAGCGGATGCAGTGTCCGCGGTGGATCATGGGTTTCCAGTGGTCCTGGTGGTAGAGGACCTCGATCGCTCCTGGGGCCGGACAGATCATCATGCAGCTCAAGCAGGCCGTGCACTCGTGTCCGGTCGGCAGCGGGTAGTCCTTGAAGTAGGGGGGCGAGACCAGCGGAGCGGTCTTTGCGAAGAAGAACTTTCGGAGCCACTCCATCCGCAGGAATTCGCGGAAGTACCAGGTGATTGACAGACCCATATCCTTTGTCTCTCCTACCGCTCGTTGCAGGCGATGCAGGGATCGCTGCTGATGAACGTCGACGTCACGTCGGCGATCGAGGTTGCACCGGTGATCATGTGGTGGGCGCAGGCCTCGATATTCATGATGGACGGTGTCCTGATGGCGATATCGAGGATCCGGCCGTACTCATCTGATTTGATCGAGTAGGTCAGCTCGCCGCGGGGTGCTTCGCCCTGGTAGACGATCTCGCCGGCACTGCAGACGCCGCCGCCGCGGATAGACCCGCCCTCCGGCAGCCGGTCGACACACTGCCGGATGAGATCGATGCTCTGGAAGACCTCCTGGAACCGGACCATGATCCTGGCGAAGTTGTCGCCCTCCGTCCTGTAGATCGGTTCAAAGTCGAGCTGCCGGTAGGTCGGATGGCAGAGCCGGCGATCGCACTCCGGCACACCGCTCGCTTTTGCCGTCGGGCCGACGGCGTGCGCCTCGATCGCCTTTTCCCGGGTCAGGATGCCGATCCCCTTGCTCCGAAGAGCGATCAGGGGGCCGGTCTCGAACATCCCGACATAGCGCTGCATATCCGCCTCGACTTTTGCAAGGTCCGCGAGAAGTGCGGCTTTGTCCTCTTCCGACAGGTCGAACCGCACGCCGCCCGGGATCATGTAGGCGGTGTTGATCCTTGATCCGGTGATCCGCTCGAGGTTGTCGAGAACGGTCTCACGGACGTTCAACAGGTACATCCCGAGGGTCTCGTGCTCGATCGTGTAGCAGTAGGAGAAGTTCGCGAGGATGTGGCTTGCTATCCGGTCGAGTTCGTTGACGGCGACCCGGAGGTATGCGGCTCTCGGCGGCACTTCGATCCCGCTGATCCCTTCCATCGCCTCGATGAAGACCATGTTGTGGACGACGGAGCAGATGCCGCAGACGCGCTCTGCGAGGAACATCACCTCCTGCCAGGGGCGTCCCCGCATGATCCGCTCGATCCCTTTCTTCATGTATCCGAGTTCAACCTCGGTCCGGAGCACGCGCTCGCCGCTCGTCTCGCACTTCAGGCGGACGGGCTCTTTCCAGCAGGGGTGCACGGGGCCGAGGGGAATGGATACGTCGACAGTCTTCTTCATTTCTGTTTCTTCTCCTCGTAGTCGTTAAACAGCGTCGGCGCAAGCGCGAGGATTGCGCTTAAGATCTCCGTCGGCCGGGGCGGGCACCCCGGCACTTGGGCTGCGATGGGGATGTACTTGGCCACCGGCGGTTCGATGTACGAGTGCCACCGGTTGAAGACGCAGCCTGAGATTGGGCAGTTGCCGACGGCTATCGCCACCTTCGGCTCCGGGATCTTCTCCCAGAGTTCCGGGAGCTTATCCACCCACTGTGGTGTCATGGACCCGATGACGAGCAGGACATCCGCCTCCCGCGGGTTATTGTGAACGTAAATGCCGTACTGTTCGATATCGTACCGGGGTGCGAGGCATGCAAGCACCTCAATGTCACAGCCGTTGCAGGACCCTACGTCGACGTAGGCGACGTGAATCGAGCGCGAACGGACGGTGTTTTTGATCTTCTGAAGAATGCTCATCGCCTGATCGCCTCCCGTATCTGTGCCTTCCCTTCGTCGATCGCCGGTAACTCCGGTGTTCCTCCGGCGATCGCCGCTTTGACATCGCTGCAGATCGTCTCCATCGTCCCGGGTTCGACCAGGGGGATGAAGCGGGTGAAGAGCTCGCACCCGAGTCTTTCGGCGATCGGATCGGTCTTGTCGGCATAGCAGGAGCCCCATCTCGTAGCGGGCCTGAAGATTCTCGAGGAGCGACATGTCGAAATCCCGGATCAGGATCATCCGGAGTTTCTGGTCGCTTATATCAAGGCGCCGGGCGATCTGCTTGACGGCAAGGTCGTGCCGGGTGCTCGTCAGGATATTGTACTTCATCTGCCGGAGATCCTTTTCGTACAGGTACTTCATAGGAGGCCGCCTCCGATCAATGCGTAGACTGCAAAACAGAGGACGCCTGCCCAGAGCAGGGTCATCTCGTAGCGTTTGAGGGCAAGGCTCTCGCGCTGCCACGTGAGCGCGGCGGCAGCAGCGAGCAGAATGATGCCGGCCGCCGCCTGCGCGAGTACGCTCTCGTTCATGGCCACCTGGACCAGAATCACTGCAGTATAAAATACGGCCCCGAGCGTGATAAGCGTGCGCACCACATTCATCCTGTAATCACCCCGAGAACAATGATATAGACGACGATCGCCCCGGTCACCAGGCTCTGCACCGTGACGGTATCGTACGGGGAGAGCATGGGCGAGACCGCGCAGACGAACGAGAGCGATATGAGGACGAGGAGCATCACGAGCAGGGCTACGAGGAGGGGCAGCTGCCCGATGAAGATGAGCACGAAGGCGTAGAGGAGCACGTAGGTCTTGATCGCATACGCAACCTCGAGGCCTGCCCGCCAGACGCCGAAGTGTTCGGTCATGTTGCCGCTCACGATCTCTTTGGCCTCGATGATGGCAAAGGGGCTGTAGTGGAGCTTCGAGAGGATCACGAGGTACATCGCGACCGCTGCCGGGAAGGCGGCGATGAGCAGCGGGCCATGCGCCTGCTGGTAGGCGATGATGTCCGAGAGCATCAGCGAGTGCGTGAAGAAGTATATGACGCCGATCGTTGCAAGGAGCGGCAGTTCCGACGCCGCGGAGATGACCGATCGTATCGCCCCGAACTTTCCGTACGGCGAGCCGGACGAGAGCCCGAGTCCGTGCTCCACGATCTTGTGGATCATGTAGACGCCGAAGAGCAGCAGGATGCTTCCGCCGGAGAGCAGGATGAAGAGCGAAGCGCTCCAGATACCGATCGCCACGAGCACGACCGCGACGAAGAGCGTCCGGCTTGCTGTCCGGGGTATCCAGGTCTCCTTGAACGAGAACTTCAGCGTATGGAGAATCTCCTGCCAGATCGGCGGGCCGGGGCGGCCCTGCACCCGTGCTATGACTTTCCGGTGAATGCCGTGAAAGAGCAGCCCGACGAACAGTGCGAAGATCAGGTATTCTATCATGTCAGTATCCTATGAACGGGATGTCCGCAACTCCATCCGATGCGCTCCACCACAGTGCCAGGAATACGACGAAGAGTGGAAACGCGAAGATGAGCAGTATCTCCGCGACCCAGAGGTCGAGGAAGCCTGCCGCCGCCGCGACCGCCGCGGCCAGGCAGACGATTCCGGTGATCGCTGCAATACTCAGTGAACGCTGTTTTGGCATCATCTCATCACATCGATATGACTATCTCAACCACCCGCAGGAAGACGAGCAGGGAACTGACGTGGACCATCAGGATGTAGGGAGCCCCCTGGGCACGGGTGATCTCCGCTTTTGCCACGTAGAACGGTGCCATTCCTTCGCCCATCACCCCGAGGACGAGGAAGATCTTTGCAATGAGCGGCACTGCGATTGCGGGCAGGTAGAGTTCCCACAGGCTCAGCGTGCCGGTCGTTGCAAGGACGATCGCCGCTCCCCCGAAGAGCGGCACCGTGGCGAGCATCGCGACGATGCCGTACTGGAAGGCGGCGTTCAGGACGTGTTTGTTCCGGTACGCCGCGACGATGCCGATGTTGGTGATGCCCACCATCGAGACGAAGAGAGTGTAGTTGAAGACGTCGCCGCTCACAACGGCACCGAGCGTGGCAAGGCCGCAGGCGATTGCCATGAACCGCTGGAACCGGAGCAGTTTCGGGTCGATCTCCTTCGTGTAGTAGGCGTCGCCCCCAAACGCGATATCGACCATCCGTTCCGGCCTGCTGACGATCGCAAGGATGGTGAAGATGAGGGCGAAGGCAAAGAGCGCGGCGGTGTAGACGCTGAAGTAGTCGACGATATCCCCGAACTCCAGGACGAAGAGCTCGCTGCCGCCGATGTTCGTTACCGGGAGATTAAACATTCGCACCACCCCGCATCGTCCCGATGAGGGACATCTTTGCCATCACTTTTACCAGGATCGCTCCACCGGCGATCATCACGCCGAAGAACCAGTACACCGGCAGGAACATGAAGATGAAGAATGCCCCTATCCAGAAGACCCAGGCATAGCCGCTGACGGTCTCGATGAGGTCGAACCGCTCGTCGTGCCCCTTGCAGAGGAAGTAGAAGATAGCGCCCACGGCGGCTATCGCCCCGCCGGTGAACCCGGAGAGGACGATGCCGTACGCGACCAGGATCAGCGCCATTAGCCCTGGTGCGCTCTCCATCACCTCGATCCGGAGCGGCGGGGTGGCTGGTGGCGTCCTCAGGTCTTCTTTGGCGAGGTAGACCTCCGAGACGGCTAAGAGTTCGGATATCCCGACGACGAGGCCAGGGAGGATGAGCGCCTCGGCAAGGTCGGTGGCGACGAAGGCGATGAGCGCGAGCGCCAGGATCTCGGCAAGATCCGTCAGGAGTATCCGGTGCAGGTCGTCCCGCTCCCGTATGAGGGCGTAGAACCCGATGACGATCCCGAGGAAGACGACGAGCAGGCCGAGGCTGTAGGTCGGATCCATCAATCGGCCCTCCTGAAGAGGTATGCGGCGATGGCGAACGCTATGAAGAGGATGCTCGTCTCCGCGACCGTATCGAGCCCCCGGGTGTTGTAGAGGATCTCGTCGATGATGCCGCCCGGGTGCGAGACGATCGTCGTGCCGAGATGGAACGTCTGCTCTGCCAGGAACGCTGAGAACGGCGTCAGGTACGCCGTGACGTAGCCGAGATACGGGGAGTTCTCCGGGTACTGTGCTACGACATCCGTCTTACCGAACGGCTCCCCGCCCCGGTCGTAGGGATTGAGGCTGCTTGCCGGATCGATTGTCTTCGGATACAACTGGTTTTCGTCGTACCCGACGAACGGCAGCGTAACAATGCCGATGACGACGGCCGCCACGACCAGCAGCGCATAGAGGGCCGAGAGATTCTCGTAGTTCGAGACCGTCCGGGATATCCTGCTGATGATAAGACCTGGTCGTTTCATGGCTCGCCCCTCCGTTCGATGACCCGTACCAGGACGAAGGTCGAGATCGCCGTCACCCCGACGAAGGTGAGCAGCGCCAGCGTCTCGTTGAACGAGAGCATGATCAGGAGCAGCCCGAATGCCGGGATCTCGAGATTGATCAATCGACCGACGTAGGTCTTCTCCCGCGGGAACCCCACGGCGACGATCCCGATGAGGAGGATCGCACAGCCGAGGAGGAACTCGGGGCTCATGCCGCACTCCTCCTGCAGACGAGCAGGATGATGATCGTCGTCACCGGGATAATGAGCCCGACGGCGATGGCGACGTCCAGGTACCCGCGGTCGACGAGGAACGGTAGAACGCCCCCGGCGATGATCCCGACGGAGATCAGTTTGTTGAAGGAGTCGGTCTGCAGAAGAGCGCTCACCGCCCCGATGAGGGCGATGGCTCCGTAGAGAACCGCGAGCAGGTCATTCATCCTTCGGTACCCCTCCCGCATAGGTGCTCGCGATTGCGTTCGATTCAAGAGTCGAGCCCACGAAGTACGCCGCGGCCGCGACGAGCGAGAGCGGGTGATCGAGCAGCAGGACGAGCGATCCCGCTATGGCGAAGTTCATGGCGTTGAGGTAGGGAAGTTTCCTGCCCGTCTTCCCTTCAAAGACCGCCCGGAGAGCGGCAAAGACCGCAATGGCGCCGAGGAGCGGAAGCGCGATCACGATCGCCACTCCCAGAGCCGTCCGAGGAGGGCGCTCGCGTGAACGTGCGATATCCCCTGGATCGCGAGAATCGCGACGACCGTTCCGGCGATGAAGTCGGAGGCGGCAAACCCTGCAAGGGTAAATCCGTACACCACGAACGTGGCGATGACAGCTCCCGTTGTCCCGGCATATCCCGGGTCGTGGCAGATGCGGTTTCCGATGTAGACGAGCACCGCTGCTGCAAGACCTCCCGGAATCCCGGCCACGTAGACGCCGCACGCGGCGAGCAGGGTTCCCGCGGAGGCATCGGGGGAGCAGACGATATTCCCCATCATGGTGCCGCCGTGCAGGGAACCGCCGCCGTCCGTGATGTCTTTGGCTATAGCGGATGCTCCGCTGACGCCTCCTGCCTCCGGTAACCGGAAGAGAATGTCGATTGTTACGAACAGAGCCCAGCTGATGATCGCCGCTGCCAGGATGTGAATGAGTTCATTCAGCATCGGTACTCCAACTATGGAAAAATACGTGCGGTCTATTCGATAAAGGTTTTCATGTTACCATCTTTCCCGTTTCGTTCCGGGAGATCGGGTTTTCTGCCGCCACTACGGATGCCCCGGATTTCTACGACGTATGGTATAATATATATAATTAATACTGCATATCAGTAACCGTCATCGGATTCTCACGTACCGCCGCAGGGCGGCCACGGGCTTATAGGAATCCCGGGCAGGAGCGGCGGGGTGCGCCGGGTGGAATTCCGAGTGCATTATGTACTCTTTAGATCCAATCCTTGAAGAGAGCGCCATGCCGTCCAGTACCCCGCGCATCGATCCCGTCACGCTCGCGCTTCTTTCCGGCATTCTCATTGCTGCCGCCGCTCTCTTCTGGCCGCTCCTCGACGTGGTCGTCCTTGCCCTCTCGGTTGCCGTGGTGATCTATCCCGTTCACCGCTATCTCTCCCGCTTTCTGCCCGGAGCGGCGGCGGCCGGGGTGACGGTGGCGGCCGTCGTCGTCGTCCTTCTGGCATCCGGAGCCTTCGTCGCTCTCGTGCTCGCCCAGAATGCGGAGTACCTTACCGGGATCGTCGGGATCATCGCCGACTGGATCGCCGCACCGACGCTCGGCGAGACAGGGGCGGTGCTCCCGATACCACAGGGCGAAATAGCGGAACTGTTTGCCGGGCAGGCCGCGAGCCTGGAGAGGTCCCTCACCGGTATGGCAGAGCTCGCCCCGATCATGGTCGTCAAGATCATCGTCTTCTTTCTCACGCTGTACGTTGCCCTGCATAAGGGCGCCGAGGCCGTTGCCGGGCTCGTGGCTCACCTGCCCGCGACGTTCGGGGATGCAATCGGCCGGATGTCGAAGGTCACCGTCGACACCCTCTACGCCATCTACGTGGTGCACGTGGCGACGTCGGTCATCACCTTCTTTCTTGCACTCCCCTTCTTCTACGCCCTCGGCTACGGGCACGTCCTCTTCTACTCGGTCATGGCCGGAGCCTTCCAGCTCGTGCCGGTCATCGGCCCATCCCTGATCATGCTCTTCCTCGGTATCTTCGCTCTCTCGACCGGGGACGTCAGGGGAGCGATCTTCGTGGCGCTGGTCGGCTATCCGATCGTCTGTGCCCTGCCCGACATCTACTTCCGTCCGCTGATGATGGGGCGGCGAGCCAGCATTCATCCGGTGATCATGTGGATAGGGTTCTTCGGCGGGCTTGCCGTCATGGGCATCATCGGATTCGTCCTCGGGCCGCTCTTCCTCGCGCTGCTCGTCGCAGGATACGCCATCCTGATCCGCGACCGTAAATCCGCCGCTGCTGCCCCTGTTTTGCAGGAATCGCCGGAGCTTCGGAGCAAGGTATAAATCCGGCACTCTTCCACAGTATAGGGAAGCGAGGGTTGCCGAGCCTGGTCAAAGGCGCAGGGCTTAGGACCCTGTCACGAAGGTGTTCGAGCGTTCGAATCGCTCCCCTCGCATAGCACTCTTCTGGGTTATAGTTAGTAGTGAAAAATGCCACCCCCTCATACTTGACATCACACTCTTCAAAAACAGCTCAACTCAGATCAACACTGCTCTTGTGTTCAATGTGAGCGCCCTTTTCAAAGATTACAACATCGTCCGGAAATTACCCGGCCGCATATCGCCGTTATGCCTTGATGATCCTGCCGCTTTTAAGGCATCAGGCCGATCTGCTCCGGTTAATTCCCATGCCGCGATTCGTCCTCTGAAGGTTTCGTTAAAATCGGAAAATGATAGTCCGGCATCATCAACTCAGTATTCTCATGGGAGCCAATATGTGTTATCTCCGGGGATCAGGCCGCCCTGAGGCCTTGTTGTAAATTGTGTACGGCGCCGATCTCCAGTGCGATCGATGAATCCATTCTCATAAGGTGTTCGCCGGACTCACAGAAAGAGCCCGAACACGATTTCTACAGAGCGTATCCTCTATTGTCTTATAATGAACCATGCAGTTCAAAATCCAACCAATGAAACGGGCTATACCATGCTCCTCAAGTTGTCCGGCTTTTACCGTCAGGCTTGTCCCGTTACGATTGATGGTCTGCACAAACTTCGTAACCGTTATCGTTCCTGTTACGGTATCTTTCCATGACTCATCATGAAACCCGAGAAAGCCTTCATACTCACGATCACCCTCCTTATCACAATTTTCCTTGCCATCTCTGCAGGCTGCATCGGGCCCGGTCAGCAATCGCAGGCTTCGCCTGTCGTCACTGCAGCTGCCACGCCTGCCGGTGACCGCCCCTCGCTCGTGTTTACGGATGAGGAATTTGCTTTCGAGCTCCGGCGAACACTCGGCGCCGCGTATTCGGGAGAGGCCGATATCGGCGAGTGCCTTGCCACTGCGTCCCGGATCAAAGAGGGAGACTTTGAAAGCTGGTATGGCGAATGGAACAAGACTGCGGACACCTTCAGGACGGCGGGTGACGAGAGCCTCGCGGCCGGGCACAGGGTTACCGCAAGGGAAGCATACTACCGGGCCGCAACGTACTACCGCACAGCCGAGTTCTTCCTGCATGGCAATCCCACCGATCCCCGCATCGTGGAGACCTGGGAAAAGAGCCGGGATTCGTTCCGCGACGCACTCTCGCTCGATGTCGTCCCGTACCAGATCGTCGCCATCCCGTACGAGAATACGACGCTGCCGGGTTACTTCTATATAGTCGACGACTCCGACGAACAGCGGCCGCTGCTCATCGTCCAGACCGGCTTTGACGGCTGCCAGGAGGAACTCCATCCGTATGCGATGGAAGGGATCAAACGCGGATATAACGTCCTGACGTTCGAGGGGCCGGGCCAGGGCGAAGTGATACGGATCCGGCATATCCCGTTTCGTCCCGATTGGGAGAATGTGATCGGCCCTGTCGTGGACTATGCGGTGAGCCGGCCCGACGTCGACGAAGACCGGATTGCACTCTGGGGAATCTCGCTCGGGGGCTACCTCGCCCCCCGCGGTGCCGCATATGAGCCACGGATCACGGCGCTGGTCGCGGACGCAGGCACCTACGACGTCGGACAGACACTCCTGCGGAGCCTGCAGGAAGGCGGGGGAGCGGCCGCTAACCTGACGGAAGAAGAGCTGCAGGAATGGCTGCAGACGGATCCGGTTGAGTTCAACAATGCTCTCCGCGATGCCATGGCACACGATACCGGCACCCGCTGGCTGAACGAGAACGGGATGTTCGTCTTCAATGTCAGCTCGCCGGCACAGTTCTGGGCGAAGTGGATGGATTTTTCACTCGTCGGAATTGCCGAAAAGATACGGTGCCCCACGCTGGTCGGTGCCGGTGCGGCCGATCACTTCGACCCGGGCGGGGTGCAGGCACAGGCACTCTACGACCACCTCGCCTGCGAACGGGACCTTATGGTATTCTCCGACGAGTACGGTGCCGGGTCGCACTGCCAGCTCGGGGCGTTCGCGCAGTCGTTTGCCGCCAAGTTCGACTGGGTCGACGATACGATGGGAATGAGCGGATAAATGGGCCGGAATAACACCATCCGGGCTACGGTGCGAGCGCCTCCGGCGGGCGGGGTGCCGGCCCCGGGATGCGAGGGACACGCCCTCTCTTCGCCCTGGAAGGAGGGTATATTAGCGTTCTTTTTCGATTTTAGCGACGATATCAGAGTGCGGATTTTGGCCGTGGAATTAGCGACGTAAATCGCTCCGATTGCTGAAAGACGGCAGGATCGCGAGGCCATAATGGCTATATGAGCGAAGGTAATTTTTTGACGATGTTTTGTATGGCTCGCCTCGAGATCGGCCGTCTACGGGCTTCTATGGGGGTGGTTATTCCGGCAGATTCGGCCGGGATTGTGGGTATTTAAGTGTTGCTTGACCGGAACGGCAGCCTGCATGCCCGGGCTTGAGAACCGGTGATGCGAACGGCCGCCGGTCTATCGTGCGATGCTTTTTATCCGGTGTATCGGCAGAGATGCCCCGGTTCGGGGTTTCCCCGGCGAACGATATCGAAATGCCGCTCCAGTGCCCGATCATACGTGTACTCTGGAACCTCCCGTGAGGAGATGTCCCATTCCTGGGAGAGAAAAAGCCCCTGACCGCGGGTGCATGAAGCATATGCCCGCGTTGAAAAATACCGGCACCATTTTTGCTTATGATTGCACAACCCTCATTCCGGAGCTGGAACGTTCATGGAAAAATCACTCGTGTGTCCCCGGTGCGGCAAGTCGACCCTGAAGGCAGAATTCCCCGACCAGTATGAGGTCTGGCTCAAATGCTCCTCCTGCGGGCTCTTTTTGGGGATGAGCCACAACGAATGGCACCATATGGAGAACAGCCCCAATATTAACCAGAAGATCCGTAAGTTGGCGGAGAAGACGGGGGAATAATCCGGTCGGATTTCGGTTTTCCGACAGACTATCTCCCTGTACATGGGCGATCTCTTGGGACTTCCCCGGAGATCTCTTAAAAGCCCTTTTTTACGATCAAAACATGCAGAAAGCCCACGACTTTAGTCGTGGGAGCAGTCACGAAGAAGATCCTATGTCCCGCATGGACGTTCTTTCGATCATTCGGACGGCTGCGCAATCCTCCGGCCACGCCATCGTGGTATCCCGGGAAGGAGAAGTCGTGATCCCATGAATCCTGTTTTTGTGGTGAAATTATTCTTTGTTGTTGCATAGGTGCTTCGAAGTCGGCTCTGGAATTACCTCTATTAACGCATCCCTGCTGCCTGCTTTGGAATATCTCCTCCTCGCCGCTCTGCCCTGTTTCACTGTGATATCCCGGGGGTGCTCGCGGAGATCATGGGAGACCAAAGGCCGTCAATCTCCGCAAATGTTCTTCGAAAAAGCCCGAGATTCTCATGAAAACCCATCCCGTTTCAGGGTGCTTTTCCGTCGAAACTCCTGCGTCCGGATCTTTCCCGATTGGCACCATGCAAACTTTTATGACATTATGCGCATATGTGTAATATATCTCATAGATATGAGGTGAATACAGAATGCCAGGTTTTGATGGTACCGGACCCGCTGGACAGGGTCCGATGACGGGATGGCGCCGCGGGCGATGTATGCCGGCGCAGGTACAGGTCGGAGATGAACAGGGCACCCCTGAGGCTCCACGGGCTACCCCGGTCTACGGCCTTGGCCGTGGCGGACTGCCGTGCGGCTGCGGCAGAGGCTTCGGCGGCGGACGACGGCGGAGAATGTGAGGGGTGATCGAGTAATGAAGATAGCAATCGCCAAAGACGGTAACCAGGTCTCCGAGCACTTCGGGCACTGCGAAGGGTATGCGATATACCGGGTCGAGAACTCGATCATCTTCACAGAGGGCACCCTTGCAAGCCCCGGCCACGAGCCCGGACGGCTTCCGGTATTCTTGAGCGAACACGGGGTCAACCTCGTGATTGCGGGCGGTATGGGCCCTCGAGCCGTCGAGCTCTTTGCAGCGAACGGCATCGAGGTGCTCCTCGGCATCGGCGGACCAATCGACTGCGTCGCACAGGACTACATCGCGGGCCGCCTCTCGCCGGGTGAGAGTTCGTGCCACCACGGGCACGAGGGCTGCGACGGAACGCACTAAAGGAAAGATCCGCCCTTCCCGCACCGGGAGCCTGCACTTGCATCGACCGATGCCGTCCGGGTTCCTGTGCGAGCGGATCAGACTGCACGTATCCTCACGGTTCGGCCGGGGAACGCCCCGCAGCCGAACCACTATCCCGGTCATCAGTGCCTTCCGGTCACCCCTCCGGGGTGTTCTTGAAGGTGTCTGATTGCTCCTGGTTCCCCATTCTGTGGTCGAGTCAGGCGGCTATTATGTTTATAGGTTGACAAAATAATAGAGGAGTTGAATCTAGCATGAAAGTATGTGTTACAGCGCGTGCCTCAGGACCTGAGGCACCGGTAGAAGAGCGATTCGGAAGAGCGCCCTACTTTGTCTTTGTCGATACGGAGACCGGCGAGTCGCAGAGCATAGCGAACGGTTTTGCCGATGCGGCAGGCGGTGTCGGGCCGAGAGCGGTGCAGCTTGTCGCCGATGCCGGCGCAGAGGTCCTGATCACCGGGCAGGTGGGTGGAAACGCTGCGAAAGCGCTGCAGGCATCCGGCATCAAGGGTTATACCTACCGGGGCGGTGGCCGTGTGGCGGATGCGCTGGAGCAGTACGCCGCCGGGAAACTTCAGCCGCTGCTGTGAGTGATGCAGAGATGAAGATCGTCGTTGCCAGTGGGAAGGGGGGCACCGGGAAAAGCACCGTGACGGCAAACCTTGCATACTCGCTCTCGCTGACACGCGAGGTGGCGGTCGTCGACTGCGATGTAGAGGAGCCGAACCTCCATCTCTTCTTCCCGTCGGCTTCGACGGATCTGCCGGTTACCGTCACTATTCCCGAGATTGATCAAAGCCGCTGCACCCTCTGCGGCGAATGCGGGAAGTTCTGCCGCTACGGCGCACTGACCGTGCTCCGGGACAGGGTTCTCGTCTTCCCCGAACTCTGCCACTCCTGCGGCGGATGCAGGCTTCGTCTGCCCGCAGGGTGCGATACGGGAGGTCAGGCGCCCCATCGGGGTGGTGCGGTGCTCCCGGCCTCTGCCCACGCTGACCCTCATCAGCGGGTTCTTACGGGAAGGCGAGGTGCAGGCGCCTCAGGTGATCCGTATGGCCAAACTGCTGGCGGAAGGGCACCCGCTTATTCTGTACGATTCGTCGCCGGGAATTGCCTGCCCGGTCATCGAAACAATGGAGGGGTCGGATGTCTGCATTCTCGTCACCGAGTCGACGCCGTTCGGCCTGCACGACCTTCGCCTGGCTGCGGAGGTGGCAGGGAGTCTCAATCTCCCCTCGGGGGTCGTGATCAACCGGAGCGACGGGAGGGATGAGGCGATCACGGAGTTCTGCCGGGAACAGGGACTCCCGGTTCTCATGACGATCCCCTTCGACCGGAAGATAGCCGCCGTCCAGAACACCGGCGGCCTGATCAGCCGCGATCTGCCGGGCTGGGCCGAGCGCTTCATCGATCTCTTCGGGAAGGTCTCGGAACGTGCCGGGGTGAGGACATGATCCGGCTTGCCGTGATCAGCGGGAAGGGCGGCACCGGGAAGACGATGGTGACGGCCGCCCTCGCGGATATCGGCCGGATGCCTCAGGTGCTTGCCGACTGCGATGTGGATGCCTCCAATCTCGAACTGCTCTGTGCACCCCGGCGGATCGGTACAGAGCCCTTTATGGGGCTGGAGGTGCCCCGGTTCGATCCGGAGTACTGCCGTGACTGCGGGATCTGTGCAGACCGGTGCAGGTTCGGCGCGATCGTGCGCCGGGACGATGCCTGGCAGGTCGACGCCATACACTGCGAGGGGTGCGGTGCCTGTGCATACGCGTGCCCTATGGGGGCGATTGCCATGGTACCCCGGGTCTGCGGGGAGATCTACACCTCGGAGACGGAATGCGGACGCCTGGCGCACGCCCGGTTGAACCCTGGGGCAGGGAACTCCGGGCTGCTCGTGCACGAGGTCAAAAAACGTGCGAACGGCATGGCAGACCGGGTGCGATCTGCTGCTTGTCGACGGGCCGCCGGGGATCGGCTGTCCGCTGATCTCGACGATCAGCGGGATGGATGCGGTGCTCATCGTCACCGAACCGAGCGTCTCCGCACTGCACGATCTCGGGCGGCTGGTGACGGTCTGCCGCCGGTTTGGCGCCCGGATCTTCGTCGCGATCAACCGATTCGATCTCGCGGAGACGATCACGCGGGAGATACTGGCGTACTGCGAGGAGGAGGGGCTGACCGTGGTGGGCCTGATTCCGTTCGATCCGCTGGTGATCGAAGCCGTCAGGAACAATCAACCGGTGACCCGCATGGATTGTCCTGCAGCGAAAGTTATTGGAGAACTGAGCGATAACCTCTTCTTCGAAACTGAGGAGAGCGTGATGGTGCCGGAAAGGAATGGGTGCTGCCGAAAACAGCGCGGGAGGCCGCGGGTACGTCGAACGATCGCAAGTGAAGGCGCCTACCGCTGCTATGCTCCGCTCTGCACCGAAGATGCGCATGAGGGTGGGATGGTGATGCTTCTCCCCGAGGAGGTCGAGGTGCTGAGACTCGATCGATCTCGAGGGCCTTGAGCAGGAAGAGGCGGCTGCCCTGCTTGGAGTCTCCCGCAAGACGGCGTGGCGGGATCTGCACGAAGCCCGGCGAAAGGTCGCCGATGCCCTGGTGAACGGAAAGACCCTGGGGATCGCCGGATGTGCCCGCCGGAGGTGCGGCACCTGTCCGCACGAAGACGAGGCTGACGATCTCGCATAGTCGGCACCTGCGCAGGGAGGGGGCTCGACCTGCCCATCCTCCGCGATGTAATAACCGGAAATACGATTCCGGTCGGTATTCGATGAGGTGGTACTTCCCCGGGAACCGACCGCTCTCATCGGTCGACCCCGTGACCATAACGGCCTCGCCGGCGTTGTCGGATGAGGCGTACGTAGAAGTCCACTGCTCGCTTGCGTTTTTCCCCGGTTCCATTCCCGCACTCTTCGGGGCACGATCATTTCCTGCAACGATCCTCGCGGCCTGGAGCGAACGCTGTCTTCCGGCTATTCGAGAGATGCCGCACTCTCACCGGGTGTGAACCTGTGATGCCACCAGTGCCGGGTCAGGACGACCCCGGGTTGTACGTGCCGCGGAACGTCTCCTTCGCTCTGCAATCTGGGTGATGGCCGGAGATGAGAGAGACGGCATAGCTCCGGTCCGGAGTATGCGTGTATACTGGTTCTCTGAACCGCTCTCCTGCTGCACGGTATCTCAAACGAGCGCGCGCCTCTCCCGGAGTACCGCCGCACGAGCGTCAGCGCATCACACTCCGGTTCCGTGATCCGTCGGGTGTGAGGCAGGTTTCCCGTCTTCGAAGGCAAAAGGCATCTTCGATGCCCCTTTGACAATTCGGGGAGCAGTGCCTGGAGAATGGGGGGCTCAAAAAAGTTATTTGCTTAGATAATTGTTCTTCTGCAGCCACTCGACCTGCGGCCGGATATATCGGTAGATGATATCGCACTTCTCGTCCTGGAAGTCCCAGGGGACGACGATGAGGAGATCACCTTCTCGTATCCAGAGTCTCTTCTTGATCTTGCCTTTGATTCTCCCCATGCGGGTAACGCCGTCCTCGCACCGTACACGGATATGGTTGGCTCCAAGCATGAGCTCGGCACGGGCGAAGATCTCTCTGTTCCGTTTCTTCGGCAACCGTACCCGAACGATCTCCGTATTCTCGCTTGCCTGGCCTTTCTTCTCTGTCAGTTAATCAACTCCGGATACATTGTTACTTCTCCTCCGTATAATAAACTCAGATGCACGGGTATATCAAGGGTTCGAACCGTTAATAAAGTAACTGTCATCCGGGCGGTGCATCTCGAAAAACGTCCGGGCTGGTATCCGGCTACCGGAGATGAACTCGGGGCGTACGGTGGATGCGGCCGGGTGCCGGGCTGCCCTCCTGCATAGGATTCTGCGGCCTCTCCGTACCGATGGTGATCGGCGGTCCAGAATCGCCTCACATCAGGCCAACAAAAACCTTTTCTCCAAAAGATACATTATGCTTTGAGCGAAATTAAGTTGCAGAGGAGATCCGAATGGAAAGCAATAAGCTGTACGTTGGAAACCTTACCTATTCGGTAAATGAAGAACAGTTAAGAGAGCTCTTTTCCCCATACGGGGATGTTAAAGAGGTCCGTGTTATCGAACGCAAAGGCTTTGGGTTTGTCGAGATGGGAAGCCCCGAAGAGGCTGAAAAAGCAAAAGAGGGACTGAACGAAACCGTTTACGAAGGCCGAACCTTACGGATCGACGAGGCGCGCCCCCAGCAGCCACGAAGAGAGTTTCGAAGATTCTAGTGGATTATCATATGGGGCGCACCCATTTCACAGGTGACGAACGTCGGATGCAGAGATGCGCCCGCTGTTCGCCGGTGAGGGTGCCCCTGGAACAGTAGATCCCTGATAATACACAAAAATACTCTTTCTCTCATCGATGTAATCTCGCTCTCCCCAGTAGCGGCCTCTACCTGCTGATGCGGGTATCCGTCGTGGCGGGGAGCGGCATCGGGCTCTTGTTCACCGTATCGAAGTGCGTATATGTCCCGGCATCCACCTGCAGGTATGTCCGCCTCCGGGAAGAAGTGCGGTCTGCCGCCGGAGATAGGCCTATCGCCGCGCATGATGATTCTGGGGAGTTTTCCGAGTGTTGAGGCGCTTCTGTGGGGTCAGTACTATCGGCACCGGCAGAATCTGTTCAGGCGCATTATGAGCGATCTCTTCGCCATCTCCGGCCGACCTTCCGTACCATGAAATGATCGCCGTACTGGAGCAGCATGGTATCGCGCTCTGGGATGTCATCGGGTCATACAAGCGGGTAGGAAGCAGTGACTCCAGGATTTCAGGGGCGGAGCGAAACGATCTGCCTGCTCTCCTCGAGAGGCATCCGAAGATCAGGCAGATCGCACTTCGCGGGAGAAAAGCGGAAGACCTGTTCCGAAAGAATTTTCCCGGCGTTTTCGAGCGATTCGCCGTCCACAGACTCCCCTCGACGAGTTCTGCATATGCAGCGATGCGGCATGCCGAGAAGCGTGAAGCATGGCGAGCCATCTGCAACTGGATCGCCGAAGAATGCTGCGCTGGTGCTCCTGGTTCAGTCCGGTGGCGCCGATGTAGCGACCACCTCCCCGTCGTAGGTCTCGAGCGTCAGCCTTCGGGCAATACCGCTCTCTTTCAGCCAGTCACGGTAACGCTCCGCACCCGGTCTTCCAAGGTCCTCCGACTCCCATTCCGCGACGGCGATCGTCGTACGCTCGTCGGCACGCATGAGCCGGTAACTGATAAAACCCGGCTGCTGCCGAAATACTCTGACACCCTCGGTATGAATCCTCTGGAAGATCGCGTCCGCCTCGCCGGATCTTAAGTCGATCGTCCATCTCCCGATGGTTGCGCGAAGATAGGTCATGCCCTTCCCTTACGTCCCGTGGTGATATATCCGACGGTCGGAAGCGCGCTATCTCCTTCCCGGGTGCTGCCTTCAGTGGAGCGGGTTGCAGGGCAACTCCCCGTCAGCCCGTGCACGATAGAAGATGCGCCTACCGATCAATCCTGACGCCTCCCCGGAAAGCGGTATTCAAAAAAGGCGTTTCGGAATGGCTAAATGGGAGATCCCGACCATACTTCTGTATGGCGGCGGAGGCAGGTGCAGAGATGCCCGCAGTGCTCTTCGAGCATGAGGTTGCCCTGATTCGAGAGGCTATCGATGCGTATACCGGCGAGAGCCCCGCTCATATTGCAGTGATTGCAGACCCTTTCGCTGGTCAGAGCATGATGATGCAGCAGATCATCAGGTTTTACCCGCACCGGGTTACCCATCTCCCCTTCTATTCGGTCGTCAGAAACACCGGTTTCCTCGATACCGTGCGCGGGACCGAGGAGATCGTGTTGATGGAGGGCTGCCACTTCCTCGCTCTCCGGCGTATCGGTGGATTCGCCATGCTCGATGCATTCCTCGAACTCCTCGCAACCTCCGGAAAACTCTTTATCACGGGGTGGAACAGCTTTGCATGGTCATACCTGAATGCCGTCACCCGTCTTGAAGAGAACTTCCCCGTTGTCATCCGGCTCCCCCGCATCGAGAACGCGACCTTAAAGGCGATGATCCTCTCGCGATACGACCACCCCCTCCTTTTTGTGGACGATACGCCCCCGCAGGAGAAGCGCCGGGTCTCTATCGAGAGCCGACTCCTCGACCTGCCGTTCTCCGACTCGCCGGTCACGGTGCCGTGGCTGAAGATTGCTCCGCGTGCCGGCGTTTCCGGGGATGTGACGGAGACGGCCGGGGCCGCCGAGGATGCGATCTTCGACCGGATTAATCGTATCGCCCTTGGCAACTACGGTGTGGCTCTGCGCATATGGGAGCGAAGCCTCGTATCGGATACGGTCAGGATGAGCAGTATCCCTGCAAATCCGTGCACCGTCTCCCTCACCATCGATGAGGCCTTCCTTCTTGCGGTCATTCTCTCGATGGAGTCCATCAGCTTCAGCGATCTCGAGGAGATCGCGCATACCGATATCGATGTCAGGCAGGTGCTCTACCGCCTCAGGGTTCAGGGACTGATCGAGGAGGAGCGGGACTCCTACCGCGTCAAACCCGAGGCGCTTCACTGTGTCAGCGCCTACTTACGGAAGATCCGGATGGTGTGGTGATGGTCGACGGCATTCCTTCCGATATCAGCGAGCTGCCGCTGAAAGATCTCGATCTCGGGACGGCGCTCTTCATCGTCTACGTCATCGTCATCGCGTACGTGCTCGTCCGGGTTGCAACCGCTCTCCTCAAAAGGCTGGCGGACCGGCCGGGAGAACGGCGGCTCTCGGTCACCATGCTGATTCCGCTCGTCAAGATAGTCGTCTACATCGCGGTCATCATCCTCATTCTCCAGGCCGTCATCGAACCGTCGCTCTCTCAGGTCGTCGCATTTGCCGGGCTCCTTGGTGCGGGACTCGGTTTCGGATTAAAAGATGTCTTTGCCGATATCGTCGGGGGGATCGTCATCTCTTTCGAACGTCCCTACCAGATCGGCGACAAGATCTCGATTCGGGGCAACTATGGGGAGGTGGTGGATATCGGCCTTCGTTCGACCCGTATTATCACTCCCGACGACTCATCGGTCTCCATTCCGAATTTCGTCATCTTCAGCGAGGCAACTTCGAGCAGCAACGCAGGCAAGGCCGAGATGATGGTCGTGGTCGACGTATACATCGACCACCGGAGCGACGCGGCCGCTGCCATGGCGATCCTCAAAGATGCCGTGAGAACCTCGAAGTATGTCTTCATCTCCCCGTCGCGCCCGTATACGGTTCTCCTCGAAGATTTTCCCTTCTACAAGCGCGTCCGTGCAAAAGCCTATGTCAGTGATCTCCGCTACGAGTTCGAATTTTCATCCGAAGTGACCCGGCGTGCCTGGACGGAGATGAAACGGCAGGGGATCGCCCCGCCGGAGGTGCTCCCCGGCGGGCTTCTGCCTCGCGGGCAGGAGTAAGGTGCTCGGGCTGCCCGTGCACAATCCTCTTATCTCCCTGCTCCGAGATCTTCTGTATGACTGAGTATGCCCCCGGCATCGTCGGTGAAGTCTCCTTCTCACGTCAGGAACGTGCCTACTACGTCGAACTCTTCGACGCAGCGGGAAACTCGATCGGAAAAACCGGCCTGTACCCGTCGGAGATGAAAGCGCGAGAGGCGGCACGGAAACTTGCTGAAAAGCATCACGGCCGGTAAGCTTTGCTGCATCACTGTTTAAAAACATTTTTCCGTCCTCCGAAGAACGATATCGGTACTCCATGAGATACGTCACCAAGATGAACGGGAGTCTGCAGCCCTTCGACCGGGAGAGGGTGAAACGAACCGTCAGAAATCTGGGAGTGTCGCCCGAACACCTCGAGCAGATCGCCGATGAGATCGAGGAGCAGGTCTACGACGGGATTCCGACCTCCACGCTGATGAAGATGATCCGGGCACGTGCCAGAGTATTCCGGCCGGCCGTCGCCTATCGGACCAATCTTCGCCGGGCGCTTGCCCTATTGAGCCCGAAGCCCGACTTCGAGGTGTACGTGCAGGCGCTGCTCCGGGACCACGGCTACGAGGTGGAGTCTGCCTGCATTCTTGCGGGACGGTGTGGCGAACACGAGGTAGACGCCATCGCACGGAAGAACGGCGTCGTGTACTTCGTCGAGGTGAAGCACCACTTCAATCATCACCGGATGACGGGGCTTGATGAAGGAAGGATTGCACGGGCGATCATTGAGGATGTTCAGGAAGGGTATCGCCGTGGGGAGAACTCGCTTTGGGTCGATACCGCTCTGATCGTCTGCAACACCAAGCTCTCCGAACATGCGAAACGCTATGCGACATGCTGGGGGATCGAACACATCGGATGGGACTATCCGCTCGATCGGAATATCAGGACAATGATCGAGGAGACGGGTTCCTATCCGGTTACCATCATCTCCGGGATGGCGCCGGCAGTCCGGAAACGGCTGACTGCCGCCGGAATTCTCACGGTCAGAGACCTGCTCGCTATGGACCGGGCAACGCTCGTAGAGACTGCGGGGATATCGGAGCATACGGCAGATACCCTGATCGAACGAGGCGAAGCACTCCTCTCCTGACCGTTCCGGGGAGACCTCTGCCCGGTCTTCAGCCGACCGTCACGGTGGCGATATCACTGCCCAGTAGGCGGAGTTGTTCGTCTGTCGGGTTGATCAGCACGATCTCGGGTGGGCTATTGAAGCGGAGATCGGTGCCGGCAAGGGTTGAACCGCCGATACCGCGGGTGATGTAGGTCGGCGGCCCATCGTTCCGGATAAGACCCCGAACCTCGATAATCTGATACTCGCTCAGCTGCTGGACAACCGGGAACATGAACTGACCGCCGTGTGTGTGGCCGGAGAGGATGAGATCGGTATCCCAGTCAGCCCTGCAGTCCGGGACGTGGATGAGATATATGGTGAAGGCATCGGTCTTCGGCACCGCCGGGGGATCCGCCATCCCCGCCCACGCGTCGTCCACGCCGACGAGCATCAGCTCCGTGCCGTTGACGTCGAGGGTCACGTACTCGTTCCGCAGAACGTGCACTCCGTTCGCATCAAGGGTCTTTGAAAGTTCGTCGGCAAAGTCTGTATCTGTCTCTTCGTCCAGCAGACAGCCGACGTCATAATTCTCTGCGGTGATCGTAAGATCGCGTACCGCCATCGTCTTCTGAAGGCCGCCGATGCCGTCGGTGCCCGCCCGGTAGTCGTGGTTGCCGAGCACGGCATAGACGGGAGCGTCGAGATCGGCCCATACGTCTTGCATGCCGAAATCGGTCTCATCACCGTTCACAAAGTCCCCGCCTATCAAGACGAGGGAGGGATGTAATAGATTGATCCGGTCGATAACTTCCCTGACATACTCGAGATTGCCTTCCTTCAGATGGGGGTCGGAGATGAACACCACGCCTTGCGGCCCTCCATCGATAGTGAGGGCGGTTACCTCGACTTCATGCGCTTCCCAGGTCATATATCCGAACATGGAGGAGATAAAGATGAGTGTAAATGCCCCCAGATAGGGGATATTATGCCTGCTCAGCTTCATTCCATTTGTATCAGCTTTCATATATATTTATAATGCAGGGTGGTGCGCTATCGTGGTCACTGTTCGTGGGCAGAGGGGATGATCTCCGATTCGTCCAGGTGCTTCGAGGTATCCGCTCTCATCTGCGTACGGGGTTAATAATCTGTCTGTCACCTCCTCTTTCGAGGTGCTCCGGAGGTAGAGGTATCCGAGCGAGGCAATGAGGAGGGCTCCGGCCATATCGACGATGAGGTCCATCATGGTATCGGTATTTCCGTGCTGCAGCGACAGGCCGAAGATCTGATCGAGGACGAACTCGTAGATCTCCCAGATCGCCCCTGCTGCCATGGCAAAAAGGAAGGCAAAAAGGACGATGAATCCCCGCGTCATCTTCATCCCGAGAAAGCGGTCGGCGAGCAGAACGGCGACAAGCCCGATTAACGTGACGGTTACGGATGAGATTAAATGGGCAGCCTTGTCGTAGTATGGGGCGAAATCTACGTAGAATCCTTCGACATGGCCGGCGACGTGCATGTACAGGGAGACTGCGATGAGGAGGTTGAGTTCCCACGGAATCTGTACTTTCCCTTTCCTTGCTATGGCGTAGGGAACCAGTGTCAGGAAGAAGGCACCGAGTGACGATACGGCAAAGATGAGGTTCCCTGCCGCGATGCTGATGCCGACGTTGAGGAGGATGAGGAGCCGGACGAAGACGGTGATATATACTCCAAGGGTTCCTCTCATTCGTACCACAGTGTGCGGGAGGTTGAACGTTTTATGGCATAAGTGTGGTGGCACACCTGACGTCGGGGCGCTTCACGCATCACGGTGCACCATACCTGCATGACGATCTCCCGCGCCCGCGCATCACGATGCAATAGAGATTTTAGGAAAAAGATATATTCTCGTGTTTTGAACTATATGGATATTGTGCGGCGATCTTCATTTCAGGAGCACGGATGACAGGTATTCAGGAAACAGATGAAGCGGCAGGAGGTCGGGGGGAGCGGTCTTGTGCGGCTCGATATGCATGTGCACTCGGCATACTCGCTTGATTCGATGGTGAGCATCGAGGCTCTTGTCGGAGCATGGCAGAAGAACCGTGTCCTCTCCCTCGTCTGCGACCACGACAGTATCGAGGGTTCGAGGCGGGTATACGCACGGATACGAAAGATCGACCCGGAGATCCCGCTGGTCCTCGCAGAGGAGATCACGACGGCCGAGGGCGAGATCATCGGCGTCTTCCTCACCGACGAGATCCGTCCCGGAATGAGCGCTGCCGAGACGCTCGATACCATCCGGGACCAGGGGGCGCTCTCCATCGTCCCGCATCCGTTCTGCACACTCCGCTCGACTGCGATCCGGCGGGAGGCGCTCTACGAGATCATCGACCGGGTCGATATCGTCGAAGGTTTCAACGCACGGAATCCCTCGCCTGCGGAGAACGACCGGGCGGCGGCCTATGCACGGGAGCTGGGTAAGCCGGTCTCGGCGGGTTCCGATGCTCACCTCCCGTATGAGCTCGCCCGCACCTACGTCGAAGTCCCGCTCTTCGACGGCCCGAAGGATCTTCTCTCCGCTCTGGAAGGAGCCCGGGTCACGACCCGGCGAGCTCACCCGGTCAACCGGCATCTCTCGAAGGTCGTGAGGATGGTACGGCAGGCGGCCGCCGGCTAGCCTTCCCATGCTCCCTCTACTTCGCAGAGCGAGCCGCCAGGCCTCCGAGCAGCGTGGTGAGCAGGGCGAGGAGGGCAAGTGCGAGGAAGACGGTGAAGATTATTCTCATGCTCTCGATGGAGCATCGGAAAGGTCTCAGGGCCGATCGCTGATTCCCCGAAGTACCGGGCGAAGACGGTGATGGTGATCGCCATGCTGATGGTCATCCCGAGGAGGCGCATCGTCTCGACCATGCCGGATACGGCACCGTACATCTCCCTTCCGATGGCTCCGATGGCTGCGCTGTAGATGGGGGGCTGGAAGAAAGCGATTCCGGCAGAGAGCATCACCAGTGCGAAGAGGACGACTCCGAGGGGCGTACTCTGATTGAGGCCGGTGAGCAAGAGAAGCCCTGTGGCCGTGATGACGATACCCCCGCTCGCAACCAGGTGCGGTCGTGTCATATCCGCGAGTCTCCCCGAGAACCGCACGAGGAATGCCGTGATCAGCGTTGAGGTGAGGAGAATGAGGCCGGCCGTCTCCGGGCTCAGTCCCCGTATGTACTGCAGATACAGGCTGAAGAGGTAGATCCCGGCGAATGTGGCCGTATTGAAGATCAGCACCGAGCCTATGGTGCGCGCAAAACAGCGGTTTCGGGCAAGAAGGCGAAGATCGATGATGGGACTTCTGCTCCGGAGTTCCCAGACCGTAAAGATGCCGAGGGCGACGAGCCCGAGGAGCAGGGTGAGGATGCCGCCAGCGCCCGGGAGGAGCGAGAAACCGACCATAATGAGGAGCAGCATGGTTACGTTCAGGACGACGCCGGGCAGGTCGAGGTGTTTCCCGCTCGAGAGAGCGCACTCGCCGGTGAGTCTCGTGCGGAGGAGCCAGAGGACCAGCACCGCTATCGGAAGGGTGAAGAGGAAGATCGCTCTCCAGGAGAGGTAGGCGGTGAGGAGGCCGCCGAGCAGGAATCCGAGGGCAAAGCCGGTATAATTCGCGGCGATGTTCGTGCCGAGGGCTGTTCCCCGCTCGGTCTCCGGCAGTACCAGGCTCAGAAGCGCGAACGACGTGCCGAAGATCATCGCCGCCCCGATGCCGGTGAGAAACCTCGCGCCTATCAGGGCAGGGGCGGAGGGTGCGGCGGCGGCAAGAAGGGCGGAGGCGAAGTAGACTGCTATCCCGATCGTGAAGACTTTCTTGACCCCGTAAATATCGGCTATCCTCCCGAACGGTACGAGGAACATGGCAGCCGCGAGGAAGAATGCCGTCGGCACCCAGCTCAGCGTCACCGGATCGACGGCAAACTCCCTGCCGATCGTCGGGATCGCAACGATGGTCCCCGCCACCATGAAGGGGGCAAGGGACGAGGCGAGCGCCACGGTGATGAGCGTGTTCCGCCTGCCTGCAGGAGAGGTCATCGTCACTCTCTCCGGAGCGTCTTCTATATATACTCTCTACCGGCGGCGCAAGCGTTCTCTGAATAGGCGGAATGCTTCGGTAATTGCCCCCCGGTCGTTCCGCACGCTCGGATACGGCGAGACGATAACGGTTCGTCCGTCGACGCTGAACGCCTGCTCGCGTTGGCGATGCGTGGCATCGGTGATCGTCCGGCAACCCCCAAGTTCGCCTGCGTAGGATTCGATGGACGCGAGTGCGTGCAGCGCCGTCGAGCCGAGCAGGCCGATCGTGCCGGGGTCGAGCCGCTCGATCTCCTGCTCGAGGATCGTCTTCGCGCTGTACTCGATCAGGGATCGCGGAATATGGGCCGGAGGTCTTTGTTGACGATGCACTTGATGGTATCCGTCAAAAAGAGGCCGCGGCGGCGGAACTCCTCCAGGCACTCGCGTTTCGTGCCGCCTCGAATCCCGAGGCCGGCAAAGATCTCCCTGCTTATCCCGGTGACGGGTGTCTGGTCTGGATTGTAAAAGTAGCGGTACCGGTCAGGATCTTCGACGCCCCGCCACGGCGGCGCCTCGGCGATGAGAAGGAGATCGGCGCCCCCTTCCGGCAGCCACCGCTCGTAGGCGGCATAGGTCTCGGAAGGAATGATGTCGAGGCGGAGGAGGGCGCGGAGATCACGGTTGTGCAGGCGCTCCTGCTCCTCGATGTATTGTTGGTAGAGTTTGCGGACGGTCCCTGCGGAAAGAGGGGTCGGGTCCATCCCCTACCGCTGTCTGCCCTGCGCCGGGGTGATATCGATCTCGTGACCCCGGATGGTCCGTCCCTTCATCGTCGAAAGGACATGCTGGCCATACTCTTCCGGCACCTCGACGAAGGAGTATCCCTCGTGAATACGGATCGCCCCGATCGCCTTGCCCGGAACATCGGTCTCCCCGGCGATGGCTCCGACGATATCGCCGGGACCGATGTTGTGGCTCCTCCCGACGTTGATGAACAGCCGGACCATCCCCGGCTCGGCGCCGGTATCGGCGATGCGGGCCTCCTGGACGGGAGCGGCTTCCTGGCGCGGTTCGAGCTCGAACTTGAGGAGTGCGGCGGCGATCTCGGTGGATGTGTACTCCTCTTCCATCACCTGCTCGATGATCCGGATGTACTTATCGATCTCTCCCTCCTGGATGCTGGCCTTGACCTTATCGAGGAAGACCCGGGTCTTCGTCTCCTCGACGTCCGTCAGGGTCGGCACCGGGATCTTGGTGATCCGGATATTCGCAAACTTCTGGATCTCGCGGAGTTTGTAGATCTCCTTCGGGGCAACGAAGGTGATTGCCATACCGGCCCTGCCTGCCCGTGCCGTCCTGCCGATGCGGTGGACGTAGTACTCGGTATCCTGGGGGACATCGAAGTTGAAGACCACGTCCACGTTCTCGACGTCGATACCGCGTGCCGCAACGTCGGTCGCCACGAGGATATCGATCGAACCGCCCCTGAACTTTGCCATCACGCGATCGCGCTGCGTCTGCTTCATATCGCCGTGAAGGGCTTCTGCAAAGTACCCGCGGGTCTGCAGGTGTTGAATGAGATCGTCCACCTTGCGCTTCGTATTGCAGAAGATGAGGGCGAGCTTGGGATCGTGGATGTCCATCAGCCGGGAGAGCACCTCGAGTTTGTCCCGCTCCCGCACCTCGATATAGTACTGCTCGACCTGCGGAACCGTCAACTCGCGGTGGGCGACCTGAAGGAACTCCGGGTTCGTCTGGAACCGCCGTGAGATCTCAAGATGGGCTTTGGCATCGTCGCCGAGAAGAGCACCATCTGCCGCTTTGCCGGGGTTTCGTCAAGGATGGTCTCGATATCCTCGCGGAAGCCCATGTCGAGCATCTGGTCGGCCTCGTCGAGAACCGCGATCTTCACGTGGTTCAGCGAGAGGGTGCCGCGCTCAAGGTGGTCGATCACACGCCCCGGCGTTCCGATGACGACCTGCACTCCCTGCCGGAGAGCCTTGAGCTGCCGCTCGATAGGCTGGCCGCCGTAGATCGGGAGGACGTTGACACCCCTCCGGTACTTCAGGAGCTTCTGGAACTCCTCGGCAACCTGGATGGCAAGCTCGCGCGTGGGACAGAGCACAATCGCCTGGACGTTACGATCGTCCACGTCCATCTTCTCGATCAGCGGCAGCCCGAATGCGGCCGTCTTGCCCGTGCCGGTCTGTGCCTGGCCGGTTACATCCCTGCCGGCAGAGATGGGGGGAATAGCGAGCGTCTGGATGGGAGTCGGTTCTTCGAATCCCATATCTTCAATAGCCTTCAATATCTCCGGTGTGAAATTAAAATCCTGAAACTGCATATGCATTCCGTACCTTTTGTGTATTTAAAGCGGTATTCTGACAGGCGATCCTCGCGTGATATGCTCCCGTATTAAAAGTGTTGCACACTCGCGAGCGATCACACAATACGTACACACAACTGAACGTTGATATTGGGCTTGCTAGGATATAAACTGTACCGATGGCGTCTCCCGTTCACCGGTTCCGGCGGGCGTCCGGACGCAGTTCTTCCTCCGCTTCACCAATCTCCCGTCCGGGATCAAGGAGGACGGTATGCGGAATACCGATGAGGGAGACCGCGGCAAGCGCTCCGATGACGCCCCGTCCTCCGATGAGGCGTATGCCGTGCGTCGCCGCGGTCGATTCGGCGTCGTTTCTGTCGATTACGGTTCTTCGAACACGCTTCCCGTACTCCCGCATGCCTTTCGGGACGATAAACCCCTCTTTGACGGCGATTCCCCAGTCCGGGGATAATGCCTCGTCGGCGACAAACCTGGCAGCCGTCTCGCCGATATGCCCGAGCAGGGCGGGCTCGACCGCGAGTTCGATGCAGCTGCACGAGTTTCCCGCCGTTCTCGGCTCGAGGTTCGGGTTGAGCATCGCCACGCGGTGTCCGATGGGAAGGATGCCGTCGATCCTGCTCATGTGCTGGAGCAGTGCGAGTGCCAGTGCAAAGGTGGCCCCTCCCTCATGGGTGTCGGTATCGTCGATGCCGATGGCCACGTAGGTGAGTGCCCGGGTGATGACGTCCCCCTCGACGAGAGGCCCGTTCCGATGGACGCGCACCTCGCAGACGCCGTCTGCAAGCGACATCATGTCGGTCAGGGAGTAGGCAGGCCCGCCGGTGCACTTGATGTGCTGGATGATGTACTCCCCGTCCCGTTGAATGCCGGCGATGCCGACCGCAGCGCTCGGGTCGAGCCCGATGACGATCTCCTGGTGGCCGAGCCGTGCACGCTCGCGCAGAAGCGTTCCGTCCCGCTGAATCCGGGTGAGGGCGCCTCCTGCACGGGTGTGGTGAAAAGCGCAGAAGGCGGCGCAGCCGCCGCTCATGCACTCGTGGTAGATCTCGACGCAGTCGCCGTCGATGGTGGTGAAGATACGGCGGCAGGCGGTCGTCGGCACGACGCTGGTCGCCCTGTACTGCGCCGGATGCCGTCCCCGTTTCTCCTCGCGAAGGATCACGCATCCCTCCTCCACGAGGCGGTTGATCCAGTCCTGGACGGTGCTCCGCGGAACGCCCGTCAGATCCGCGATATCCGTTCCCGTAAAGTAGCCGTTCTCGAGCGTCAGCTGACGCATGTGCCGCAGGAACTGTTTCCTTCGTTCAAGTACCCTTGACATACCTGTCGCGGATGAAGATGAGGTCCCCGATGACGGCGCTTGCAGTCTCGATCGAGCCTGCACCCTTGCCGATGAGCGTGATCTCGCCTGCCATATCCGTCTCCACGGTCACTGCGTTGAGCGTGCCCTCGACCACGAGGGGGTGGGACTTCTGGAGGATCCGCGGGGATACTCTGAGTATGTTCTCTGCCGGTGCGATCTCACCGATCAGCCTGATTGTGCACTCCTGCTCCTCTGCAAGTTTGAGTGCTTCGGGAGTGAGGAGGTCGATCCCGGTGATATCCACGTCCCGGAGCGTGCTGCTTTTGTGAAAGACGGTGTTTGCAAGGATCACGAGTTTGATCGCGGCGTCGATCCCCTTGACGTCGTAGGTCGGGTCGGCCTCGGCATAGCCGAGCTCCCGCGCCTCGAGGAGCGCCTGCTCGTAGGTCAGCCCTTCCTCGGACATCCGGGTCAGGATGAAGTTGCAGGTGCCGTTGAAGATACCGTAGAGGCGTGATACGCTGTTCCCGGCGAGGCCCTCGTGGATGGCGTGAATGAGCGGGATAGCACCGCAGACGGTGGCCTCGTACTTCAGGCAGACGCCCCGCTTCTCCGCGACGGCCGCAAGATCGGCGTACGCGACTGCTATCGGCCCTTTATTCGACGTGACGATATGCTTGCCCCGCTCGATCGCGGTCCTGATATGCGTGAGCGCCGGTTCGCCGGTCACGGCGTCGGTCGGCGTCACCTCGACGAGAACGTCGTACTCCGCGCCTCTCACGACGTCGATCGGCCGGACTGCAGGATCGCCAAGAGAGCCGCTCTCCTGCTTTCGTGCGAGTGCCGCTTCGATATCGATGCCGTCAGGGTCGATGAGGCCGCTTTTAGAGTCGGCGAGTCCCGTGACGGTGATGCCGAGGTCTTTCTGCAGAATTGCCCGGGCGATGCCCCGGCCGACCGAGCCGAAACCAAGGATTGCGATGCGCATTAGATCTCCTCCAGCGGTTCGATCATGAGGATGCCCTTCTGCTGCGCAACCGTGCGGAGAATCTCGATCGCACGTTTCATATCGTCGACGTTGACCGAGCGGATGGTTATCCGCGCCGAAGAGGGCTTGTTGATCGCGGGCATGACGAGGGAGATCTCCGTCACCTCCGCAAATCCGGTCTTGTCGATACAATCGACCGTATCCGAGAGATCCGTGTGCATGAGATGTCCTATCAGGATCAGCGAGCTCTGATGCAAAAGCCGCTCTTCCCCGATCCGCACCACGCCGACACCCTGTTCCCGGAGGAGTTCGAGCAGCCGATCGAGCCTGCCCTCCGGCAGTTCGAGCACGATCTGAACATCCAGTGTCTCCGCCGTCGATGAGGGGTCACGCTGGTGAATAACCGCAATGATGTTGCCGCCCACTGACGATATCGGTTTGAGCGCGGCAACCAACTGTCCGGGCGTATCCTTCATCTCGAGTTTCATGGATACACGCAAAAAAAACCACCTGCCATAGGGTTGACCCGCCGTGATGATAAGCCTTTTACAATGGAACTCCCCCTCGCGAGGGGTGCCCCGGGCCGGCCTGAAAAAGAAGAGATCCTTTCAGCGCACGGAGCCGGGTGCGCCGGTCACGATGCTCACGGCCTCCGCGAGCTCCGGGAGGAGCTCGGCCGGGATGCCCATGACCATCTCGTCGTCCTCGATCCCGGAGAACTTCCGTGATCCGTCGCAGCCGAGCGAGTAGTTGGCAAGCCCCGTCATGTACGGCTGCGCCGTTGCATCGGCACAGACCGACTGGATCCCCGACATCGACGACTGGATGCGTCCGCCGAGTTTGTAGAGCGCGCTCTGGGCGAGTTTCAGCATGCTCCGCGGGGATGCGACGATGATCACCACGTGGGGATCGAACGGCGTCTTCTCGAGGGGTGCGTATACCGTGGCGTAGGTCTCGTTCTCGGGCACGTGCGGGACTGCGTTGATCGTCCGCATGCACGCCGCCCAGCTCTCGAACTTGCCGAGTTTGTAGTAAAACTCTCCGCTCCTGAGGCTCGGGGTGAGTTCTCTGAGGCCGAGCGCCCAGCCCCCGCCCATGCAGACGTGCTTGTCGGCCGTTGCATAGAAGATGGCGCCGTCTTTCCGGGCTCTGCTGACCATCTGGCAGTGCCGGACCGTCTCCTCGATCGGTTCCACCCCTTCGGGGATGCCTTCGGGACTCTTTGCGAGTTTTATCGCGACCGGCGATCCCTTGAGGTCAAGGCCGGTTTTCAGGGTCTCTGCGATTGCTGCGTAGGGGAGTTTCATCCGCATCTGGTCTTCCATAATCCTTCCCGCTCCTAATGGGTGAACAGTTCCCCTGGAGCGGCATTAACCTTCTGTCCGTGACAACTGATCGGTTACAGCCGGCGAAGTTTATACTCGACCTTCTCGAAGAAGGGTTTTCCGACCCTGACGAACCGTGCAGGTTCTTCTGCTTTTCGAACGGAGATGACCGTATTCTTCTCGAGCTCGAAGGTGCTCTGGCCGTCGATGACGAGGTGGGCGGGTTTCTCCGTCTCGAGCTGGATGTCGAGGGCGCGGTCGCTGCTGATCAGGTGCGGCCGCGAGGAGAGCATGTAGGGCGCGAGCGGTATGACCAGGAACCCCTCGAGCCGGGGGTCGATGATTGGGCCTCCTGCGCTCATGGCATAGGCGGTCGAGCCCGTCGGGGTGCTGACGAGGATACCGTCTGCCCGGAACCGTTCCGCGGCGATTCCATCGACGTGGACGGAGAACCGGAGCATCTTCGCCGGCCGTTCGGTGACGATGACCGCCTCGTTGAGGGCGGTGCCGAACTCCTCGCCGCGGACGGAGAGGGCGATGCGCATGCGCTGCTCGACCTCGAAGGCATCCGTATGGGTGGCGAAGAAGGATTCTGCCTCTTCCGGCTCGAGGTTCGCGAGAAACCCTACCTCGCCCCAGTTGATCCCGAGGATCGGGATCTGCCGCCGCATCCGGTGGACGGTGAGCAGGACCGAGCCGTCGCCGCCGACGACGACCGCAAGGTCGGCCGAAAACTCCTCGAAGGCGACTCCTTCCTTCCCGAGGAGCCTGGCCGTCCCCGCTTCGAAGGTGACGGCGTGGCCGAGCCCCGTCAGGTGCTCCGCGAGGGAGGCGGTGAAGCCGAGCGCCTCCCCGTCGTCTATCCGTGAGATGAGTACCATCCGCATGCCGCCTACCTCAGATACTCGATGACCTTGTTATGGATCACGCCGTTCGTGGCGACGAGGCAGTAGCCTGAGGTGACCTCCTCTCCGAACCGGATGGGCCCGCCGTCGAGGTCGGTGGCTCTCCCGCCGGCCTCTTCGCAGACGACGATCCCGGCCGCTGCATCGGTCACGCGAAGCGTACCCCGGAAGTCGATGAACCCGTCGATACGCCCCGCTCCCACGTAGCAGAGTTCGAGGGCGGATGCGCCGAAGAGGCGCCAGCGGCGGAGCCTGCGGCCGAGGTGGAGCACCGGTGCCGGGTCGAACCGGCGCCCGTAGACGCTCATGGCACTCTCCTCGAGGAGGGAGATCGCCGATGCCCGGATAGGCCGTCCGTCGAGGTACGCTCCGCACCCCCGCTCGGCGGAGAACGTCTCCCCGGTGGCGAGGTTCTGCACGTATCCTTTCAGGAGCGCGCCGTTCTCGGCGTACCCGATCGAGAGGGCGAAGAAGGGGATGCCCTGGACGGCGTTGAAGGTGCCGTCGATGGGGTCGAGGTACAGGGTTCCCTTCTCCCCGCCGATATCGAGGTTCCCGATCTCCTCGCTGATCAGGGTCCTGCAGATCGGCGTATCCAGCAGATACTCGATAACGGCATCCTCTGCGACCTGATCAATCTTTTTGGTGGGTGTTCCGTCCGCGCCCATCTTTACGTACTCGGCGCCTTCCGGCCTCCCCACAAGGCCGGATACGGCATCTTTGACGCATTCTGCCATCTCTTCGCACGCCCGGACAAACACCATGGAACCTCTCACGTATACTCTTTTCCTGCGCTGTATTTATGTAATGCAATAAAGATAAATTAATAGCGCGATTACATCGAGAGTGACAATATGAAGGAACAGACTGAAATTGGTAAGCTGAAAGAAGGACGGTATATGGTCGTCGAAGATGAGCCCTGCAAGATCCTCTCCATTGCAACCTCAAAGCCGGGCAAGCACGGAGCGGCAAAGTCCCGTATCGACTGTATGGGGATCTTCGACGGGGTCAAGCGATCCATCGTCCAGCCGGTATCCGCAAAGATCTACGTCCCGATCGTGGAGCGAAAATCCGCCCAGGTCATCTCGGTCGCAGGCAACACCGTTCAGTTCATGGACGTCAAGGACTTCGAGATGTTCGAGATGAATGTCTCGGACGAGCGGCTTGCCGGGATCGAGGCCGGAAAGGAAGTCCCCTATATCGCATCGATGGGTAAGAAGAAGCTTGAGTGAACGACCCCGCCTCTTTTCCGGCAGGGCTTCCTGCTTCCTTCTCTCTATGAGGAGGGGCTTTTATAGTGCATTCCGCACCCTATAGGCGTGCGCGAATCTCTTTTTGCAGGACTATCCCCCGGTGACGGATGGGGAGGTGCGCCTCCGTGCCCGGCATGTATCAGGGTCGTCCCACGACGATCATGCAAGCTCTGCGGGTTACCCGACCGGTGACAACCGGGAATCCAGCTCCGTTTTTAGATCGGTTTTTATGGCACATTCTTTGGCAGGAGGGGGACGAGCCCCCTCCTGCACCCTCCCCCGCCGATGCGATAGCCCGGAGATTGGCCGTGCCCATGCCCTGTTTGACAGCGTCTCTGCTGCCGGAGCATTGGGGCATGTCATCTTCCTGTGGTTTCGTTCCCGGGCATTTTCGGATCTGCTTGATCTGGAGCTTGTCCGGAGGTGTGATGAAGGAGCCGTGATCGGGGTACTATGACAGGGCTCCGGAGGGTGACCACCTCCCACCCCGCAACATACATTATCAGGAAGCGATAGGTCTGCTATGGATCTCGATCAGTTCACCCAGTCCCATTTTGCCGATGCCTCCGCAGCGTACGAGGACGCAACCTACGTCATCTTCGGCGTGCCCTACGACGGCACGACCTCGTTTCGCCCCGGAACCCGTTTCGGGCCGCGGGCAATCCGCGAGGTCTCCTTCAACTTCGAGCCGTACGAGCCGGCTGTCGGGATAGACCTTTCAGAGGTTCCCCTCGCCGACATCGGCGATATCGAATCCTGCCCGCCTGCCGGAACGGGTCGCCCTGCAGGTCCGCGAGGTCGTCGCCGACCTTGCCCGTGACGGGAAGTTCCCGATCATGCTCGGCGGGGAGCATACGGTGACGGTCGGTGCGGTCGAGGCACTGCAGCCCGACTGCTTCGTCGTCTGCGACGCCCACCTCGACCTCCGGGACGAGCTCTACGAGACGCCCTACAGCCACGGCTGTGTAACAAGGCGGGTCTACGACGCCGGCGTCCGGAGTATCTTCATCATCGGCGCACGGAGCGGCTGTGCCGAGCAGTACGCCTTCGCCGACCGGGTGACGCTGTATACGGCCGACGAGGTCAGGGAACGCGGCATCACGGCGATTCTCCGGGAGATCGCCGGAGCGATCGCGGGGAAGCGGACGTACCTCTCGATCGATGCCGACGCCGTCGACTGCTGCGAGACGCCCGGCGTCGGGACGCCGGAGCCGTTCGGGATCACCTCGTGCGACCTCCGGGAGGTGGTGCGAACCCTCGCCCCCCACGTGGTGGGCTTCGATTACGTGGAGGTCTGCCCGATCGATGCCGGCCAGACGGCGGCGGTGGCGGCGAAGCTCATCCGTGAGTTCATCGCGCTCCGCTGGAAAAAAGAGACTGGTGCTAGAGGTCAGACGTAGCTTTCCGGAACCTGAACCTGCAGGTCGTACGACGTTATCCCCAGGGTATTGATGATGAAGTAGTAGTTCCGGTCGCCCTCGTAGAACTTGGTATTCCACTGGCTCTCCCGGAACGCCGTGCTGTTCGCCGAGTCGTAGTTCGCGAAGTCCTGGCGGTTCAGCGTGATCACCTTCACGAAGCGGTTCGGGTCGTCCGCGTCCATGACCTGGAGGTTGAACCGCGGGAACTCCTCGTTCATCGGGACGATGTTGGTGTAGTCGAGCCGCCAGTACGGCGTCGGGATGTGGAAGATGCCCGTCGTGCCGGACCACTGCCCCGTGATGGTGGTGTAGGTCGCCCAGGTGGTGTTCGGCATACTCCCCGACGGCGGGGTGGTGAAACTCGGGGTCTCTGTGGTGAGGTCGACGTGGTACGTCGAGGGGTCGACGAACCCGAGCTCTTTGCGGCACGCCGTTCCAGGTCGGGGTGGGTGTCGGGGCTCTCGGAGTGGGCGCCGCGGTGGCTGCCGAGGCCCACGGCGGTGTCTGCGTCGGAGCGGCGGTCGGCTCCGGCTCGGGCGTCCCGAAGAGGTTCACGGGCTCGCCGGTCACCATCGGTTTCACCACGAGCGCCATGATCACCACGATCCCGACGGCGAGCACCACGTAGAGCAGATCCTGTTTCTCCATGCCTCTCGTTCATCGTTTTGATCTGCTAACCATTTATACCTTCGATATCGGTTCTCCGGGGGATGATGCGGTTATCGGGGATTTTTGATGCACCATGCGGCAGATCCCGGATGCCTAAGCGGCGGTGCAGGGCAACCCGAATCGGTGATTTCTGCGGATCATTCGTGAAACAAATACGCAATTCAGCGAAGAAACCGGAACCGATTGAATTGTATTAACCCCTGATTATGAAAAAAGTGGATTGTGCGCGTGTTTGCTGTTCGATAGGGTTAAATAGATCCTTGTGTATATACTCCAACTAAACCGAAATGGTCCGAATGAACGCTTCATTCGGCCTCCGGAAGAGGAGGTAACGTTTAATGAGTAAAATCGTTCGAAATGAGGATGCATTCACCGGCCTTGAGGCGGCGATCGTGTTGATCGCGTTCGTCGTCGTCGCGGCGGTGTTCTCGTATGTGGTGCTGGGCGCCGGGTTCTTCACAACCCAGAAGAGCCAGGAAGTCGTCCACACCGGTGTATCGCAGGCGAGCTCGAATGTGGAAGTATCAGGGCCGGTCATCGTTGCATGGCTGCCGATGCTGCAATGGTCAATACTATCGACGTTCTATCTGCAGGCTTGCAGCTGGTGGATCTTCGGTTGACATGAACAAGGTGACCTACACGGTTGCAACGATACCGACTGAGTATCTATGACTGCGACGTATGGTGACGTCGACCGCAGACTGGTATGAGGTATGGAGCAGGATGCAGATGACTGGCACCGATCTGCTTGAGACCCGAATGAGTTTGTGGTCATCGATATAGATGTATACTGCATCTGGATCCGGCTATTGGAACCAACGACGGTTCACCGTTGAGATTAAACCCGACGTCGGTGCATCGTATCCGATCACTCGGATTGCCCCGCCTTCATCTCGAGCAGATAAAGTCTACGAGGTCTACTGAGGTGTTGATGAGATGAGAAAACTGAAAGAATGAGGATGCATTCACCGGTCTTGAGGCGGCGATCGTGCTGATCGCGTTCGTCGTCGTTGCGGCGGTGTTCTCGTATGTGGTGCTGGGCGCCGGGTTCTTCACGACCCAGAAGAGCCAGGAGGTCGTCCACACCGGTGTAGAGCAGGCAGGTTCCAGCATGGAGATCATCGGGAATATCTATGGCTATGAGGTAGACGCAGGCGAAATTGATTATGTTGTCTTTACCGTTGGCAACACTGCAGGCGGTTCCCCAATCGATCTGACCCAGATGATTGTCACCTATATTGACGAGGATGGTCAGACTATCAAGACTTTTGATAAAGACAATTCCATTGAGAGATCTCACGCATGATCCGGATCGTTGCTACGACCCTGCTGCCGCAGTTGTAGCTGATACTGGGTCATACTTGACATCTACAATGATGTGGGTAATGAGAACCTCCTCCTCGAGCCGGGAGAACAGTTTGTCTTTGCGGTGGATCTCAATGCGCCTGATGGCTAACGATAAGTTCAGCCTGAACTTACAGCCCTCTGTTGGTGCGGTCTTCCCCATTAAGAGAACTGTGCCTGCATCTGTTGATGCTGTTAATATTCTCTACTAATCTTTCTTTTTTTAATTGCCTGTTAAGGATCCGAAACCATTTGATGCTGGGCTTCTGGTATGAGTGTGACCAAACTCTTCGCGCGGGATGTATAGGTTTGATCATTTTTCGGTGGAAGGAGGGTGATCGATCGGAACGTGCAGAGTGGCCACCCGGCTAAGGGCTATTAGATTTGGCAAATTATTCATGGAAAGGAGAATTCTGTCCTATGAAATGCACCCTGAAGAATGCTCAAAAAGATTCCGCATGAGGCCAAAGTGGTAATTCTTACCTACCGAGGCTAACGCATATACTCATGTATGGCTATTCTCAAGCAAGAGGTAAAAAATTGATCTGCCCTCCAGGTCCGATAGTTCACTTGACCTAACCTTCTATGTGACTGGCGCCTGCACCTATCGTCCCGTCAACCGCATCCCAACGATCCCCCAAACCGCCTCCTCATCTCCCACATTTTACCCAAAAACCCTCTCCCATCACGTACCTGCATTGCAAAGGCTTATTTACCATGTCGTTGATATAATCTTTCACCATGGGGGTAGACCAGGCACAGATCGATAAGATCCTCAGCGGAGCATCGACTGAGGACCCTGAGGTCCGGCTCGATAACCTCGAGAAGGAGCTCGACTTCATGAAGACCTCCCTAAAGCGCCTGCTCATCGATATCCGCGAACGGATGAACGAACTCGACAATCCCTTCTCAAGCACCGGCTTTTCCAGAATGCCGGCCGCTCCGATGCTGCCGGATGCCGGAAAAGAGGACGAACCGGCGTCGTGGAAGGAGCACGAGATCGAGGAGCACGACGCTGACGAGCCGCTGGCGTTTGCTCTCGAGAACGGATTTGCCGGCATGCGTAAAGAGCCCGTTCTTATCGCCCGCCGAAGCGTTCGGCCTTCCCGCCGGACAGTTTGCCCTGCCCGCCGCCCCGCCCGTCGAGAGCGCGGCAAAGCCCCCGGAGAAACTGAAACTCCAGAAGGTGCATCAGCTCTTCGACTGGACGCATAAGAGCTGCAAGAAGTTCGGCCACGAGCGGTTCGAGATGATGATCGACGCCTACCTGACGATGGGCTACATCGCGGAAGGCTCCGCCGACCAGATCAAAGAGATCATCCGGATGATACCCCCCACCCGCGGCGACCTCCAGGAGATCGGGCCGAACGAGTTCGTCTCCGAGCTCTACGTCCTGAACCGGATCCTCGAACCCGGGGACTCCTCGCTCGACCGCGATATGATCGAGGTGCTGATGGTCCAGCGGATGCAGTCCGGGGAGAAGACCCGGGACGGGAAAGTTACGTCGAAAGAGAAGTATGCTGGTGACGAATGGCTCGAGATGCTGGACAGGATATGATGGATGTCGAGCGAAACCTTCACCACCGCAATGTTCCTGATGGCCGCCATCATCTCGGCCGGCGTCCTCATTAACGCCATCTTCCCCGTCATCTACACCCTCTCCGACACCATCGCATCCTCGACGCACGAGGCGGACGAGCGGCTCCGGGTCGACGCGAAGATCGTGAATACCTACGCGAGCGCTTTATCGCAGGAGGCCGATATCTGGATCAAGAACGTCGGGACCCAGCGGATCGCGGAGGCCGACCTGAAGAACAGCGACGTCTTCCTCGGGGCGATGGGGAACTTCGATCGGCTCTCGTATACTGCCGGCCTTCCGGCAGACGGGAAGTGGACGTACGAGATCGAGGACAGCGATGCGAACAGCTACTGGGACCCCGGCGAGACCCTGCACATCATCGGACGGACAGACAGTCTCCCCGACGCCTCCGGCAATGTTGCCTACTTCCAGTTCGTCCTGATGACGGGTCTCTCCCGGTCGACCGAATTCGCGGTAAGTGGTTGATATGAGCGTCGGATCGCTCGTCGCTTCGGGAATCGGCATTCTCCTGCTGGTCATCACGGCATACGTCCTCGTCGGGGGCACCCTCGGCACGGCGGAGCTCGTCGTCATGGCACAGAGTGACCTTGCGATCCAGCAGGAGACGCGTATGAGGACGAATATCGATATCGCCGCCACATCCCTGGATGCGGCGGAGCAGGTGCTCTATGTCGAGGTCGAGAACAGCGGCAACGAACCGATCGTGAATTTCGCCCATATGGACGTCTACCTCGTCACCAGCGGCTCTCCCGTCTACTACCCCTACGGGACAGGGGAAGACACCTGGCAGTATGTGGCGATCAACCCCGACCAGATCCACCCGCGCCAGCTCGACCCCGGCGAGGTTCTGAACCTCTCCGTCCTCTACACCGGGGACGACCCGACCTGGGTGCAGGTCACGACCGGGAACGGCGTCTACGACTCCGCATATATCTAGGTGAACGACATGCCTGCAAGCACTTACGACAGCGACGAAGCCATACGACCCGATGCATGGGCATACCATCCTCTCGACGGGAAACTCCGAACTCGACAAGAAGATCGCCGACGGCCTCCCGCTCCAGTCGCTCTCGCTGATCGAGGGCGAGAACGATACCGGCAAGAGCGTGCTCACCCAGCAGATCGTCTGGGGTGCGCTCAAGCAGGGATTCAACGTCGATCTCTTCTCCACCGAGAATACGAGCAAGAGTTTCCTCTCGCAGATGGAGTCGATGAGCCTCGACATCTCCGAGTACTTTGCCTGGGGGTACCTCCGGATCTTCCCGATGCACGTCGTCGGGTTTGAGTGGACGAAGGAGAAGATGCAGGGCACCCTCGAACGGATGATCGGGTTCATCGAGCGGAGCCGTGCCGAGGTCATCATCATCGATTCGCTGACGCTCTTCACCGAGTACGCCCAGCAGGATACGGTGCTCACCTTCTTCACGAACTGCAAGCACCTCGTCGACCACGGCAAGACGATCCTGATCACGCTGCATACGTATGCCTTCGTCGAAGACTCGCTCGTCCGGATACGGTCGATCTGCGATGCTCACCTCTTCATGAAGAAAGCCCTCGTCGGCGGCAAGTACGTGATGATGCTCGAGGTCGTAAAAGTCCGGGGAGCGCGCAAAACGACCGGAAACATCGTCAGTTTCGAGGTTCACCCCGGGTACGGCATCAAGATCATCCCCGTCTCCGTCGCAAAGGTGTGATCCATGACGGCATCGCTCACGGCATCGGTAGCCCTCCCCTTCGAACCGGAGTTCATCGACGAGGGGAACGACTGCTACAACAACGTCGAGTCCTGCGCCCTCTACCGGATGCTGCCGGCCAATGCCCGTGAGTACGTCAAGGACAGCCCGCACCTCCTCGAGTACCTCCATATCCTCCCCGTCAACACCGTCGGGATCCCGCTCTTCCTCTCGGAGCTGAAGCGCGACTTGAAGTCGATGGAGAATCCGAATATCATCTACCCGGTCAACGATACAACCTTTATCCATATCTTCCCGGACCCGAACGACGTGCGGAACTGGTATATTCCGATCGAGCCTTCGTTTCTCCACAGCGTCAAGGATTTCCTCCCCCTCGTAGAGCAGAAACTGATCGACATGATCGACGCCATGGACGAGGAACCGGTGACCGAGAAGGCGCGGGCGGAGGTCTTGAAGAAATTCATCAGCCAGACCGTCTACGTCAAACAGCCCGACGAGGTGATCGACGAGTCCCGTCTTGCCGGAGGGACGCCGAAAGACCTGCAGGCCAGAATCAAGCAGTTCCTCAACTCCGATATCGGCGCGAAGGGGAAGATCCCGAAACATCAGGCCGCGGTGCCGCTGATGGCGGACGGACGCATCATCCTCTCGCAGCAGGAGTACAAGGCGCTCGAGTACCTCATGGTGCGGGACAAGATCGAGCTCGGGACGCTCAAACCCTTCCTCAGCGACGAGTACATCGAGGATATCACCTGCGACGGCGTCGGCCCCATCTTCATCGAGCATAAGATCTTCAAAGGGCTAAAATCGGTCGTCGGCTTTCAGGACTCCGGAGAACTCGACAAATTCGTCATCAAGCTCGCAGAACGGATCAAAAAGCCGCTCACCTACCGAAACCCGATCGTCGATGCGACGCTCCCCGACGGCTCGCGTATCAACATCGTCTACGGCACCGAGATCAGCAAGCACGGCAGCAACTTCACGATCCGAAAGGTCAACGAGGTGCCCTTGAGCATCCTCCAGGTGATCGAGAGCGGTGCCTGCGACTACATGATGGCCGGCTACCTCTGGATCTGCCTCGAGTACGGCATGTCGATGTTCGTGAGCGGGGAGACCGCGAGCGGGAAGACGACGTCGCTCAACGCGCTGACGACCTTCCTCTCCCCCGAAAATAAGATCGTCACGATCGAGGATACCCCGAGCTGACGGTGCCGCACAAAAACTGGAGCCGCGAGGTCGCGAAAGGCAAAGGGAAGGGAGAGGGCGAAGGGTCCGACGTCACCATGTTCGATCTCTTAAAAGCCGCCCTCCGTCAGCGCCCGAACCAGATCCTCGTCGGCGAGATCCGTGGAATCGAGGGGAGCGTCGCCTTCTCGGCCATGCAGACCGGCCACCCGGTGATGAGCACCTTCCACGCGGCATCGGTCGAGAAACTGATCCAGCGTCTCTGCGGTGATCCGATCAATATTCCGAAGACCTACGTGGACAACTTAAACCTGGTGATCATCCAGAGTGCGGTGAAACTGCCGCGGGGAGGGACGGTGCGGCGGATGCTGAGCATCAACGAACTCGTGGGGTTCGATCCCGAGACCCAGGGCTTCTCGTTCCTTGCGGCGTTCGTCTGGGACCCGGTCACCGACTCGTTCACGTTCACCGGAAAGGGGAGCAGTTACCTCCTCGAGAACAAGATCGCCTCGACGCTCGGTATCCCGGAGAATAAACGCGCCGAGATCTACAACGAGGTCGAAAAGCGGGCGAAGATACTTGAACGGCTGCACAAGGCGGGGTATACCCAGTTCTGGGACCTCTTCCATATGACGACGAAGATCAAGAAGCAGGGACTGCTCACCATCGAGGTCTGACATGTTCGAGAGCGTCACCGACCGGCTCCGCGAGGCGAACAAAGGCCAGTTGCCGTTTGAGGATCAGCTCAAAGTCCTCGGGAGCCTGCAGGAGAGGCTCCTTGAGAACAAGAAGATGGGGCAGGATCTCCTCTTCATGTACACCTACATGGCGGCGATCACCACGGCATCGGTCACCCGTCCCGAGATCTTCGGGTATACCGCCGAACGGTTCGAGTACATCCCGACCCGGTACATTGCGAAGGTCCAGCGCCTCGTGAAAGGGTGGGGGTACAGTTATGCGGACGGGCTCCGGGTCATCGCCGAGAAGTGCCGAAACACGACGCTCAAGAGCATGCTCAACCGCTACGCAAACTCCATCGACTCGGGCGTCCCCGACGACGATTTCATCGTGACCGAACTCTCGACAGTTCGGGAGATCTACCGGAACACCTTCGAGCAGGGCGTCGAGCTCTTAAAGAAATGGGGAGACGCCTACCTTGCCATGCTCCTCTCCGGCACGCTCGTCGCGATCATCATCATGATCTCGGTCGCGATCTATGCCCCCGACGGGATAGAGTCGGCGCTCAATTCCTCGTATATGATCATCATCGCCATCTCCGGGTTCGGGCTCGCGATCATGTACAAGGCGGTTCCCGACGATCAGAAGACCCACGGCCTTACGGATGTCTGCTCGCGGGAGCAGGGAACGATACACCGGATGGAACGGCTGGTCCTGCCGGTGGTGGCGGCGATATGCCTGATCCTGATCATCATCGGCGTGAACGCGGGTGTCATCTTCCTGCTCGTAGGGCTGCTCATCATGCCGCTCGGGATCATCGGGTATATCGACGACGACAACGTCGTCAACCGCGATGAAGATTTCTCCACGTTTATCCGGAGTCTCGGGTCGGTCATGGGCGGGAAAGGGATCACGACCGCGGACGCATTGCAGGAGATCGACAAGAAATCCTTATCGAACCTCGAACCGTTCATCAACTCCGTCACCTCGAAGCTCAACCTCGGCATCGACGAGGGGGGAGCTGGAAGCGGTTCATCGGCGAGACCGGGAGCAATCTCATCTACAAGTACATGAATATCTTCCGCGATGCGGTGGCTCTCGGGGGGTCTGCCGACCGGATCGGCAAGATCGTCAGCTCGTCGATGCTCGAGCAGGTCCTCCTGCGGCGCAAGCGCGATATGCTCGTGAAGGGGTTCGTGGTGCTGCTTATCCCCATGCACGGGGCGATGGTCGGGATATTCGTATTCCTCTTTGAGATCCTTCTCACCATGTCGCGGGCAGTGACGGCGGTGTTTGAAACGCTCAACGATGCCACTGCGGCCCTCTCCGGCAGTACCTCCTCGATCGGCGGCAGCATGACGGGTGCGATGAACTTCTTTACCGACTTTCCCGAGGCCGAGATGTCGACGTACGTGGTGACGATCTGCGTGATACTGACCATCAGCAACACCTTCGCCGGCAAGATCGTCGCCGGCGGAGACCGGTACATGTACTACTTCTTCGGAAGCCTGCTCTGCACCATCACCGGAATTATCTTCGTCGTCGCCCCAATTCTGGTCGGGATATTCTTCGACATACCTACATTCGGAGCTGTTTGACGTGAAAGAGAAGTTTCGCCGCCCGGTACTCTTTCTGGTAACGGTCACTGCAGGGTCGCTTCTGATCCTCTTTGACATTCCGCCGATCGTGATCATCGGCGGAACCGTTCTTGCCGGTTTCTGCATGCTGCTCGGAACCGGCGCATTGCCGATCGCCGATCTGCACCCCTCCCGGGTGTCTGCATCGATACGGGCACGGATGAAACGGCGTAAGCCGGCCACCCCGAAAGCCGCCGCGAAGGCTTCCCGGCGCATCCCCGACATAGCGGCGGCACTGCGGCAGGCCGTGGCTGTCCTTGCGACGTTTTTCGCGTCTCTCCGAAAGACCGTCGTGAAGAGCCGTGCACCCGAGCACGAGAAGAGGGCGGAACTCGGTAAGATCGACGAGATGCTCGACCGAACAATCCGCGATCCCCTTGCCGGGCCGGAGAGGTCGGCCGCTCCCACCGCCGGAGGGGGAAGGGCAGAGGATCCGTTCAGCGCTCTTGACGACCTCGATACCTCATCGCTCGACGATCTCGATCTCGACGGCGAGGTCTCGCGGATCGCCTCGAAGTTCGGCACCGGGCAGGTATCGAAGTTCTCTGCTGAGGATGAGAGTGCTGTCTCCGATATCCTCAAGGCGCATCAGGACGAACTTGATGATCTCCGAGCTGCCGACGGACTTCGACCTTGGGACCGATGGGTCGGAAGGCTTCCCCTCCTCGCCGTCCGCTCCTAAAGAGCGGGCAGCCCAGAACGGGCGGAGCATGCCCGTACCGGGAGCAGCGCTCCTGCCGGATATGCTGGAAGGGCTCAGTTCAGGCGCAGTCGGCGATATCCTCGGCGGGGAACTTGGCGATCTCGATGAGATAGATCTCGACGAGATTGAGATCGAGGATGAGAGCGGTTCCGGTTCCGGCGGGCTTGCGGCTCTCATACCGGAACCCGAGGAGACCGAAGAGGAAGAGGCCGAGGAGGAGGAGCCGGAGAATTTCGATATGGTTTCCTTTGCCTCGGGAGGCCTTGCCGACGACGATCTCCTTGCAGAACTCAAATCAGACGTCAAGAAGCGAAAAGTGGTCGAGGACGTCAGTCTCCTCCGGGATCTGAAAGGCATGAAGTTCAGCGGGAAAGAACTTGCCGGTGAGATGGAGGAACTGTTGCGGGCGATGAGGCCGAAACACTGACGTCCCCGGGACGGGGAGAATGCTATGAAAGAAGTTCCGATTAAGGTTGAACACGAAGGGGCGTGGGTCCCGACCCGGATGGGCATTGCAGAAGACCGGATCACGATCGGTGCGCCCGTTTCGGCCGAGATCCCCTATAAATCGATAGTCGACCTTGAGCAGAAGAAGAACCAGGTCTCCATAACGACCGGTGGCGAACCCGAACGGACATATCGGATAGCATCCGTCGATAAAGTCCTCGAGGTCTTAAAGAAGTTCGTCATTATGTCCTGCAGCGCCTACCGGCTGAACGCGTTCTTCATGTCGCCGGCGATACGGGGAGGCGTGCTCGTCCAGAACGCCCAGTGGGAGAAGGGGGCGATCGCCGTCCTCAAGACCGGGATCTGGTTTGTAAGCCAGAATAAGCAGGTCTGCATTCCCCTCGAGGAGGTGGCAAGCATCAGTCTCACGTCACGCGAAATTCAGGAAAAAGAGCTCGATGTCGTCAAGATCGACCACCTGATCGAGAACGAGGTGGTTACGAGTTTCGTCCTCTGCCCGCTCACGACGCTGCAGGTCCTGTACAATTTCCTGAAAGAGGCCACGCAAGATTCCGAGCCTTCGGAAGCACTCGATCCGGTCACGGGACAGGTGGCGATGCTGGTCTACAGCGGGATGGACTCGCATGCCATAGAGAATATGCTCCAGATCTCCCAGAAAGAACTCGATGCAATTTATGAAAAGCTCCTCTCGCTCGGTGTCGCGGAGGTCATCTGTATCAGAAAAGAGATCCAGTTGACCGCAAAAGGCGTCCGCCACATCTCTGACGCGGTAAAATCTTCAACAAACTAATTTTCCGGTAATTATGGAATAATAAGTTCTATATAGCGCACTACACAAATATTGAATAAGGTGAGCGATGGGAAGAATTCTGATTGTAGACGACACGATGTTCATGAGGACGCTTTTAAAGAATATTCTGTTTTCGGGTGGACACGATATCGTCGGTGAAGCCGGTGACGGCGCCGAGGCTATCGCAAAGTACCAGGAACTCAAGCCCGACCTCGTGACCATGGACGTCGTTATGCCCAAAGTGAACGGTATTGAGGCATTAAAAGCGATCAAGACCGCAGATCCTGCGGCAAAGATCATCATGTGCACGGCCGTCGGCCAGGAGCAGATGGTCAAGCTCGCGATCAAAAGCGGTGCCCGCGGGTATATCGTCAAGCCGTTCCAGGCTCCGAAAGTCCTTGAAGAAGTGAAGAGCGTTCTTAGTGCATGAGCATGATTCGGGTTTTGGTCGTCGACGACTCGCTGTTTATCCGGACGCTCCTTCGGGATATGCTCAAGGACGACCCGGGCATCGAAGTTGTCGGAACTGCGGTAAACGGCATCGACGCGCTTGAAAAGATCCGGAGCCTCGCTCCCGACGTCGTCACGCTCGACATCGAGATGCCCCGCATGAGCGGGATCGAGGTGCTCGAGGCGCTCAAAGAGGTGGAGCAGCGGCCGAAGATCATCGTCCTCTCGACCCTGACGTCCCGGCATGCCGATATGACCCACAGGGCGCTGCAGCTCGGCGCCGACGACTTCATGCTTAAACCCCGGGATATCCACCAGGTTCGAGGGCTTGAGCGGGAGCTCGTCGAGAAGATCAAAAGCCTCATCGCGGTTCCGGTATTCTCAGGCGTCTCTTCCGTATCGGATGAGGATGCCGAGGCCGTCGTCCTGATCGGCTCGTCTGCGGGAGGGCCGCATATGCTGGATCAGGTGCTCTCGAAACTCCGCTCCGATATCCGTGCCGCCGTCATCGTCACGCAGCATATGCCGGAAGGGTTCACCGCACCCCTGGCAGAACGGCTCAACCGGATCTCGCCGCTGCACGTCAAGGAGACCGAGAACGGGGAGACCCTGAAGAACAGCACCGTTGTGGTCTCGAAAGCCGGATTCCACACCGTCGTATCGGCCGTGCCCGGGAAGGCGGGGAGAAACCACGGCCGGATCGTCCACTCGAAAGCCCCGCAGGTCCATGCCGTGCGGCCTGCCGTCGATAAGACATTCACCTCGGCAGCAAACGTATTCGGCCCTCGTGTCGTCTCCGTCATCTTAAGCGGCATGGGTCACGACGGTGGCGAGGGAACGCTCGCGGTGAAGGCGGCCGGCGGTGTCACGATGGTCTGTGCCGAGGATGACTGCCTCGTCTACGGGATGGCCCGGTCGGCACTCAGCCGCAGCTGCGTGGATAGAGTTGTACCGCTCAGGGGGATCGCCCGTGAGATCATGAAGGCGCTCGAGGAGGTAGACTGATGGCGATGCTTGATGAGGAGATGTATCGGAAACTCTTTGTTGATGAGTCACGGGAGAACCATGAAGTTATTGTGAACAATCTCCTTACTCTTGAGCATGGGGAAGATGCGGCTGCCATTGACGAGATATTCAGGTCTGCGCATACGCTGAAGGGTATGTCCGCATCCATGGGCTACGATGAGATGGAGCACCTCTGCCATTCCATGGAGGACATCTTCCAGCTCATCCGGAGCGGGCAGCGAGACGTAACGCCGGCTCTTGCCGACCTTCTCCTCTGCTGCACCGACGTTATCGAGGAGATGCTCGATGAGATCGAGGCGGGAGACAGTCCGGCTTCGGAGAAGTCCGGGAACCTGATCGCAAGTCTCAAGGCCTTCATCGGCGACCTGCCCGATGCACCCTCGCCGGCAGAGCCCGCACCCCTTGAAGAGTATGAATCCCCGGCATCCTCGGTGAATGCTGCCTGCTCGCTTCCTCTCTATGATGTCGGCGTCACGCTCGATCCTGCCTGCGGGATGAAGGATGTGCGTGCCATCATCATTCTCCAGAACCTCGAAGAGCTCGGGAGTATCCTCGCGACAACGCCCTCTCGCGATCTCATCGAGGACGGCCGGTTCGACGGGTCGTTCTCCCTGCTCGTCGCAAGCGATGCGGGCGACGAGGCACTGGCGACCGTTGCGTCGGGAGCGGATGTTCAGCACGCGACGGTCACCCTTCATGAACCGGATGCAGCGGACGATGAGCCGTTGCAGCTCGAAGACCCGGTGCTCGCTCCGCAGAAACCCGGAAAGAACGACAAAAATCGGGAGATAAAAAATATCCGGGTCGATATCCATCGGCTCGATCAGATGATGAACCTCGTCGAGGATCTCGTCATCAACCGCGGGCGCCTCGAACTGATCGCGAGGAAGCACGGGATCAAAGAGTTTGACGAAGCCCTCAGTATGGTCGGCCGGTCGGTCTCCGACCTCCAGAACCTCATGATGGGTATCCGGATGATCCCGCTCGAGCGGATATTCAGCCGGCTCCCCCGCGTCGTCCGCGACGTTGCGAACTACGACGGGAAAGAGGTTGAGTTCGTCGTCGAAGGCGGCGATACCGAACTCGACCGGAGTATGATGGACGGGCTCAACGATCCGCTCCTCCATATCATCCGGAACGCCGTCAACCACGGTATCGAGCCGCCTGCGGTGAGAGAGGCCGCAGGTAAGCCGCGAAAAGGGCTCCTGAAACTGACTGCCCGCCGTGATCGGGACAATGTCATCCTCGAGATCGAAGAGGACGGCGCAGGAATGGACCCGAGAAGCTCCGCCGTTCGGCAGTCGAGAAGGAACTCATGACCCCCGAAACCGCACGAACGGCGTCGAAGGAGGACCTGATCGGCCTGATATTCCAGCCCGGCTTTTCAACCGCCGAGAAGATCACCGATATCAGTGGACGGGGTGTCGGGCTCGACGTGGTGAAGCGTTCGATCGAGGCGCTCAAAGGGACGATCCGGGTGGAGTCCGTCGTCGGGAAAGGGACGAAGTTCGAACTCGTCCTGCCGCCGACCATGGCCATCGTCGACGTGATGATGGTGCATATCAACGGGATGCGCTGCGCGATACCGATCAGCAACGTCGTCGAGGTAGCAACGGCCCGTCAGGACGCCGTCCACCACATCGGGTCGACCGAGACGATTCTGCTTCGGGATAACCTCCTTCCCATGCACCGGCTTGAGGATATGTTCGGAGCGACAAAAAAGAGTGGCGAGACGCTTGTCGTGCTGCAGAATAACGGCAAAAAGTGTTGTATCGTCGTGGACTCCGTTGAGGGTCAGCAGGAAGTCGTGGTGAAACCGCTCAGCCGCCTGGTAGGCAGCTGCCGGGGAATCAGCGGCGTGACCATTCCCGGTGACGGGGATGTCGTGCCGGTTCTCGATGTGAACACAATGGTGTAGGTGAACCTCTATGGAACTAGATATCTATCAGACGGATGCGTTGAACGAGCTTGGAAACATCGGTGCGGCACATGCCGCGACGACACTCTCCCAGATGCTGATGAGCCCGGTGGAGATGACCGTTCCGGAGGTGCTGGTCGTGGATATCGCGGATGTCTACCAGTACATCGGCGACGAGATCTCGGCCCTGGTCGTCTTCCAGATCCAGGGAGACCTTGCGGACGGCGGCTACATCGTCGTCAGCATGCCGATAGGCGCCGTTACCGAGTCTGACGAATATGATGCTCGGGATGACGGGGAGCGACCGGGAACTCACCGAGATGGATCAGAGTGCCGTCATCGAGATCGGAAACATCATGATATCGGCCTTCCTTGACGCAACCGCCGAGCTGCTCGGCATTGTCATGCTCCCGTCCCCCCCTGCGCTCGCAGTCGATATGGCTCATGCAGCCTTCCAGTCGATCATCGCCCAGATGGCGGTCGACGTCAACGAGGTGGTCATCTTCAGTACCGAACTTGCGAGCAGTGCTCCTCCCATCTATGGAAGTATCTTCCTGCTCCCGAATGCCGAGTTACTCCGTGAGATCATCCGGTTACTCGAAGCGCTCCTCGTGCCGTGACATTGGTGCCTGATCCCGATGGAAAAACGTTTTTTTGTGGAAGAGAATGCCGTCATTATCGGCATCGGGGACTACCGGGTCGGTTCGTCCTCTATGGCCACCGTAGGGCTCGGCTCCTGCGTTGCGCTGATTCTCCACGACGCCAGGCGTTCGATAGGCGGGCTTGCGCATATCATGCTGCCGGAGAGCCGCGGGGCTCCTACCGACAGGCCCGGGAAGTTTGCGGATACCGCACTTGCTGTGCTGGTGAGCGAGATGGAGGCGCTCGGCTCCACCCGGGGATCGATGGTGGCCAAACTCGTCGGTGGAGCAAGCATGTTCGCGTACTCCGGCACCAGCCTCAATATCGGAGAGCGGAACGTGGAAGCGATCCGGTCTCTCCTGCAGGGGCAGCGCCTGCGGATCGACGGCGAGGAGACGGGAGGAAAGGTCGGACGATCGGTCATCTACCGGCCTTCCGAAGGCGGCCGGACAACGGTGAAGCGGGCTGATGGCAGATGCGTCGTCCTCTGATCGTCCTTCTCCTCCTCCTCTTCTGTATACATCCGGCAACTGCTGCCGCTGTTCTTTTTATTCCCCAATCGGATACGTTGATCCTCTCCGACGGCGTTAAGGAGATGATCAACGGCCCCTCCGGAGAGGTGATCTTTGCCACGGACCGAGGTCTCTCCATCTACGATACCGGCGGAGTCTGGCATGCAGTCCGGATGAGCCGGAACAGCAGCGAGGGTCTCCTTCGGGATATGGTGACGGCGGTCGAATTCGATCGCCAGGGGAGGCTCTGGCTCGGATATCCGGGCGGCCTGCAGATATCGGACGGCACCGGCTATGAGACGATCCAGGATCAGCAGCTCCCTCAAGAACCTCCAGATCAACGAGATCACCCGCCGGGACGGCGAGATCTGGGTTGCGACCGGCCACTCCGGCCTGCACTGTTGTGTCAACGGCACGTGGACCTGGTACAAGCCCTACGGAGAGGCGGGGCTCGGATGTCGGGAGATCGTGAGCATGGCGGTCGATGCTCGGACCGGGTCGCTCGTGGTAGGATCGGCCGGTGAAGGTCTCTGGCTGCTCGAGAAGAACGCGGGCTCTGCCCGGTTCCTGCAGGTGACGGACGGAGGTAGGCCGGTCGAGCTGATGCAGCAGGTCCGCCCCGACCCCTTTGGCGGCGTGTACATCTTCAACAAGACGCAGATTCTCCGGTTCTCTCCGCCGGGTACGATAGAGACGGTACTTAACGTCGCCGATCTCGGCGAACCGCAGAACGGTATCAACGATCTCGTCGCAACCCCGCATGGCATGCTGATCCTCGCGACCGACCGGGGTATCTTCGGCTGGGGTGAGAACGGTGTCGGGATGCACAGAACTGCCGGGGACGGTATCGGTTCCGATATCGTGAAGAACGTCTTCATCGATACGGCCGGGAGATGCTGGTTCGTCGTCCCGGGAGCGGTCGGCTACCTGCCTGCCGTCGAGGAGACGACCTCCCTTGCTATCAGTGCCCCACCGGGAACCGCATCCGGTACCCCTCCTGTCAGCCCCGAACCGCAAGCGTCGCCCGCGAGCCGCCGGGAATCCTGGCCAGAGCCGCTCCCGGGAGATTCACGGATGGATGCCGGCACCGGAACCTATCCCGGTGTGGATATCTTCGCTGCTTTTGTCTCCGTGGCGAACGAAGCGCTCGGGGATTCGGCGTGGACCCTGCAGCGCTCGATCAACGGGCTCGCGGTTCAGGTGGCGGGCTCGCCGGTATTCCCCGATCTCCCCGATGAGATGCCGTCGGAGGCGGCTCGTATCGCGGAGAACCTGTCAGGGGAGCAGGAAACGAACTTCATCGAGGGTATCGGCGATTCGGTGCGGGGAATCTTTACGGAGGAGCCAAGCGAGACCGGGCAGTTCAGCGGCTCGGGTGTCCACGATCTCATCGACCGGTATGTCCCGGGCGGGATGGAGGTCGACAGAAACGACCTCCACGACCTGATCAATCGGAGTTCGGACGATCAGAATGCGCTGAACAGGAGCGCCGCTTCTCCGGGACTCTAGGTCGAAAGCGCTATCCATTTTGGAGAATCCCCGGGATGGCGATACTCCACTTTTCTGGAAGTTCCACCCCACTCATTCCGCACTCCGCACTGCACGGCGGGCGTCTGTCGTCCATCCGGTAACCGCGTTATGCCAGTTCCCGGGCACGCCCACCCTAGTCTGGGAGGCGAGATCGAGTCGGATTCTGGGGCTATCGGATCAGGGGGAAAGTGCAGATGAGGCTCGACCGACGCCTTCCAACCAAGAGAGTATTCGTATGGAATATCCCCTGCTATTGAGGTCACCCCGGACATTCTCTGCCGGGAGGGGGACGCACCCCCCTCATTGCGATACCCCGGAGAAGCCGTGCTCGCCCTCAGGCACCTTGTGCGGGTCATATCACTGCTATCTGCCTGTGAACGCTTCGATCGAGAGGCCAGCAATTCCCGGCTCTCATGGGATCTGCTCTGCGAGGAGTTTCCGAAAAAAAGAGGGGTGACTATTAACTCTTCGAGATATCCGAGTAATAGTAATCGCCGATGGACATCTGCTCCCGGTCGAGGTACGAACCCGGTTTATTGATCCGCGGCCTGCCGCTCTTGTCCCGGCGGAAGGTGATCCCGAGTTGCTTTAAGAAGATATTCATGCCGTCTGCCATATCGAACGGCCCCGTGGCTTTTCCGTGGACGCCGGGTTCGCCGTCGAAGACCAGTATCCGGTCGCTGATCATATCGATCAGGTAGATATCGTGGTCGATGACGAGCGTGCTCGAGTTTCTTCCCTCGGCATGCTTCCGTATGAGCCGCGTGATCTTTACCCGCTGTTCGACGTCGAGGTGGGCACTGGGCTCATCGAGAATGTAGAGGTCGGCATCGCGGGAGAGGCAGAGCGCGATGGCGAGGCGCTGCAGCTCACCGCCGGAGAGCGAGCTCGCCGACGACTGGAGGATGGGGGCAAGCGTGAGCGGTTCGATGATCTCGTGCTGGTAGAACGATGAGTCGAACTTCGTGGTGCACTGACGGAGGAGCTCTTCGACCGTAGCCTCCGTGTTCCCTTTGATATACTGGGGCTTGTAGGAGATCCTGACCCGCTGATCCATCGAGCCCGTATCCGGCTCGAGCGTGCCCGCAAGGAGCTGGGCAAAGGTACTCTTACCGATACCGTTCGCGCCGACCACACCGAGCACTTCGCCCGACCGGATCTCGCCGCCGTCGACCTGGAGTGAGAACGCCCCGAAACTCTTCGTCATTGTCGGGAACTCGAGCAGCACCTCCCGCTGTGCGTCGCTTGCGTGCGCCCGCCGTTCGAAGAGCACCTGGTACTCGCGGAATCTGACGTTCTCTTCGGAGAGATACCCTTCCAGATACTGATTGATCCCGACCCTGACACCCTTCGGGTAGGTGATGATGCCGTACACCGACGGTTGACCGTAGGCGATGTGCACCGTATCGGCAAGCATATCGAGGATAGCAAGGTCGTGCTCGACGATGATGACGGGACGCTCGCGAGCGAGCTCGCGGATCAGGTTTGCGGCGGCCATCCGCTGGTAGATGTCGAGGAACGGGGTGATCTCGTCGAAGAAGTAGAAGTCGGCATCCTTCGCCAGGCACGCCGTCAGAGCGACACGCTGGAGTTCTCCGCCGGAAAGAGCGGCGATGGGCCGATCCAGGATCGACCGGAGCGAGAGTCTGTCGATATAGGTGTCAAGCATCCCCCGCTCATCGGTGGCCGAGAGGAGCTGCCGGGCGGTGCCGGAGAAGATTTTCGGGATATGGTCGATGTACTGCGGCTTGAGCGATACTTTGACATTCTTCTGCGAGACCATCTGAAGGTAGTCGAAGAGCTCGGAGCCGGCGTACAGTTTCAGCACATCCTTCCAGTCCGGCCTGCCGTCCGGCTCGCCGAGGTTCGGCACGAGATTGCCGGAGAGGATCTGCACCGATGTGCTCTTCCCGATACCGTTTGCGCCGAGGATACCCGTGACCTTCCCCTCGATCGGGATAGGAAGGCCGTAGAGCACGAACCCGTTCACCCCGTAGCGGTGCGTCGGCTGGCTCAGTTTTTCGGGAAGATTGACGATATTGATCGCCTCGAACGGGCACTTCTTGACACAGATACCGCATCCGACGCAGAGTTCCTCCGAGATGACGGCTTTGTTGTCTTCCCCGATGAGGACCGTCTCGTCGCCCGTCCGCACGCGGGGGCAGTAGAGAATGCACTCCGTTCCGCACTTGACCGGGTGGCACCGGTTCCTATGAACTACTGCTATACGCATGGTGCATCACAGTACATTTGGCGTCAGTACATTTGTTGTCAGAAGGAGCGTCCAGGTTATGAACCAGAGGGCGAACGCCATGAATCCCTGATAGAACCAGTCTTTGCTGGTCAGCTCCATGTAGTCGATCTTCAGGAGCATGAAGACGTGTTTCTGAAATACGATGCCTGCAAGGAGGAGAATTGCTCCAATGATGGCATTTTGCTGCAGGCCGGTTACCGGATCGGCGGTGCCGGCGAGGTAGAATGAGAGGCCTCCCGTTATAATTCCCATAAAACAGGCGACGAGCGTACGCCTGATGCGCTTCTCGTGCTCGACCCTCTTTTCCGCACGGGTTTTCACACCGCTTTTTTCGCTCTTAGTCTCTATCGCTTCATCACTCATTATGACACCAGTGGATGAAATGTTCCTGCACGTGGAAGGTGGTATTTCAGAATCGGCCCGGCCTCTATCGGTGCTGCTTCCCGGCTGGTCCCGGGTTTTCACCGAAGGGCGGACGCAGAATCACTATAGAATAGGGTCTTCTCCTGTTATAAAGGTGAGTCCCTGCACGATTCATGCGTCCGCCCCGTCACGCCTCCCGTGATCGCCGGCCCTGCGGTTATTTTAAGGACAAGGGCCGTACAGTATTCCGGAACCAATGGCAACACTTCAGGGAATGAGCGGAGTGGATATCCGGGCGATCGTTTCGGAGCTGAACGCCCGGATACCTCTCTGGATCGGAAAGATCTACCAGTTCGACGACAAATCGGTCGGCATCAGGCTAAACGGCGAGGAAAAGGCGAAATATTTCTTCCTGGCAGAGCCGGGGAGGCGCGCCCACCTGGTCGGCGAGCTTCCGACACCGCCGAAGAATCCCCCGAGCTTTGCCATGCTGCTTCGAAAGCACCTCGACGGCGGCAGGGTGCTCGGGGTAGAGCAGCTCGGCCTTGAGAGAACCTTCGCCCTTGCCGTCGGGAAGAGGGGTACGACGTATCACCTCGTCTTCGAACTCTTCGACGACGGAAACGTGATTCTCTGCGATGCCGAGTGGACGATCATCAAGCCCCTCTGGCACCACCGGTTTAAAGGCCGCGATGTCATTCCGGGTGTGACATACGCATTCGCGAGTAGCGACTGCTCGGGGCTTTCGCTTGAGGCGTTCTCGGCGATGCTTCGCGAGTCCGACCGCGACATCGTCCGGACGCTCGCCGTCGTCTGCATGCTCGGAGGGCAGTATGCGGAAGAGGTCTGCTCGCGAGCGGGTGTGGATAAGACGCTCCCGGCAGGTGAGGCGGATCCGGTGGCGCTGCACGCTGCCTTTGTGGGTCTTCTCGATCAGGTCGGGGAGAGGCGCGAGCCGGTCATCACTTCGTCGGGCTGCTGGCCGATCCCGATCGGGAACGCGCCTGTTCTTCAGCGGTTCGAGACGTTCAACGAGGCGCTGGATGCATTCTATCCTGCAGCCCGGAAGGAAGAGGTGAAGGCGGGGAAACCGCGCCTGACAAAGGAAGAGGTCATCAGAAAGCGGCAGATTGAGGCTATTGCAGGGTTTGAGGATAAGACCGAACGCTACGAGCGTGTCGTGGAACGGCTCTACGAGAACTACACGCTCGTCGCGGACGTCATCACGACGCTCGATACCGCGAGCCGGCAGCGATCGTGGCAGGAGATCGAGGAAGTCCTGAAAGGAAGCGACCACCCGGCGGCACGGGTGATCCGTGCCGTCCACCCTGCGGAAGCGGCGGTCGAGGTGGATATCGGAGAGCGGGTAAAGATCTTCGTCCACGAGACGCCCGAGCAGAATGTCGGCCGCTACTACGACCTGATCAAGAAGTTCAGAAAGAAGAAGGCCGGAGCTCTCGCTGCGATGGCGCGGGCGATTGTGCAGAAGCCCCGCCGGAAGGTTACGCTTGCGGTGCAGAAGAAACGCTGGTTCCACCGGTTCCGATGGTTTTACACCAGCGATAACGTCCTCGTCCTCGGCGGGAGGGATGCCTCCCAGAACGAGGAGCTGGTCAAGCGCTACATGGAGGGCGGGGATACGTTCGTCCATGCCGATGTCCACGGTGCCAGTATCGTCATCGTCAAGGGGACGACGGAGCATATGGAAGAGGCGGTTCAGTTCGCGGCGTCCTACTCGAACGCCTGGAAAGCCGGCCACTTTGCGGCGACCGTGTATGCCGCACGCCCCGATCAGGTGAGCAAGACTCCGGAGTCGGGCGAGTTCGTTGCCCGGGGCGCTTTCATCATCCGCGGCGAGCGGACGTACTACCGGAACGTGCCGCTCGGCGTCTCTATCGGCCTGCAGATGACGCCTGAGGTAGCGGTCATCGGCGGGCCTCCGGATGCGGTTGCAGACCGGACGAAGGTGCGGGTCGACCTGCTGCCCGGCCAGTTCGAGCCGAACGATACCGCGAAGAAGGTCGTTCGGGCTCTGCGCCAGCAGCTCTCCGAGGATGAGTGGACGGGTCTGAAAACCGTGCTGAACACCGAGGCGGTTGCGGGGTTCGTGCCGCCGGGCGGATCGGATATCATAGAGTCATGAAGGCGGAATATCTCGAGATCAAGCGTTCGTACGGCGAGATTCGGCTCTTCCCGGAGACGCTCGACGACATCTGGCACCTTCTGCACCTGATCGCCCCGGGCGACCTCGTCTTTGCGACGACGTTCCGGAGCGTCGAGTCGGCGAGCGACAAACTCCGTCCCGAGAAAACGGAGAAGCGGCCGGTCCGGCTCGGGGTGCGGGTGGAGAAGGTCGAGTTTCACCACCATGCAAACCGCCTCCGCATCACCGGGATCATCGAGAGCGGGATGGATGCAGGTATGTACCATACCCTGAACGTCGAGCCCGGGTACGAACTCTCGGTCATCAAGCAGTGGCGGCCGGTCGACCTTGCGCGGATCGAACGGGCGGTCGCGGCATCGATCTTCGGTGTCGTGCACGTCGTGAGCATGGAGGAGGGTGAAGCGGAGATATTCCGTCTCCGCCAGTTCGGCCCCGAACCCGTCACCACGATCACCCTCGGCCGCGGCAAGGGGGCAGACCAGGATTCGAGGTCGGCACTCTTCGAAAAGACCCTCGAGTACGTCCGGGACGTCACCGGGCCGCTGATCGTTGCAGGGCCCGGCTTTGTCAAGGACGATTTTGCCAGGTTCCTCCGGCGAGAGGCTCCGGAGCGTGCCGAGCGGATGACTGTCGTCGATACGCGCCGTATCGGTCGCGGTGCGGTCTCGGAGGTCGTCGGCCTCGGCATCCTCGACCAGCTGGCAGGCGATCTCCATCTCGCCCGCGAGGTCCGGATGATGGACGAGATGCTGGCGCGGATTGCGAAGGACGGCGCCGTCAGTTACGGCATCGGCGAGGTCGGAAAGGCGATCGATTACGGTGCCGTCGAAACGATCCTCGTCGTCGACACGCTGCTCCGCGATGAGACCGTCGCGGCCGCCATCGAGCGTGCCGAGTTCGTCAACGCGTCGGTGGTGGTGCTGAGCACCGAGTTCGAACCGGGGCAGCGTCTTTTGGCGCTCGGCGGTATTGCCGCGCTCCTGCGCTATAAGATCGAGTGAAAAAAGGATTGTGAGGAGTTACTCCTCGGTCTCTTCGCTCTCTGCTTCTACGATAGCTTCCGCGGGCGGCATCTCCTTCTGCTCCGGCCGCTTGAACGTCTCCTTCATCACGACCTCGTTGATGTCTTTCAGGTACTCGAAGATCTCACGGATCAGGGTGCCTCTCCAGACCATCCAGCGGCGGTCGTAGGTGATCGCGGGGGGAGGAGGAACTCGGCCGTGCCGTCCGTAATGGAGAACTCGAGATCGGTTCTGCCCGTATACAACTTGATAAGACCGCGGATCTGCTCGGTCGCATCCTCGACCTTCTCCTCGATCTTGTACTGGTAGGTGAGTGTCTTGCCGGCGAGCGGGTGGTTGAAGTCGACAAGCGCCCTCTTTCCGATGACATTGACGACGACACCTTCACGGTTCTCGACCTCGATCCGCATCCCCACTTTCGGTTTCTCCCGGAACTGGGAGGTCTGTATCGACCGGACGGCGGTTTTGTCGTGCTCACCGAATGCTTTCTCCGCCGGCACGTCGACTTCGCCCTCGTCGCCCACTTCCTTGCCGATCAGGGCCTCTTCAAGGCCGATGATCACATGGTGGCTGCCGACACGGATGGTGACGGGGCCATACTCGGCCTGCGGGTTGTACATCCCCTCCTCTTTTGCGATCTCTTCGGAGGTGGTATCAAAGACATTGTCACCTACACGTCCGGTGTAGGTGAGTTTAACAAAATTTCCTTCTTCAATTGCCATAAAATTCACCTTGGCGATAATGTGTTCAAACAGATTCCAGTGAGTGTACCATTGCGTTCGGTATCGTGCACTGCTTCGATGTTCCATTTCATTTGTTGCGAATGGTATTTATAGATGATTCCATGAACCCCGGAAGAGTCGTGCAGAAGGGCCTATTCGACCGAATCCATCATCCCGGCCGGATATTCTCAGGCTCACGTCCCGCCGCTCTCCCGGATACACGGCTCCTGGCTCTGCATTATATTGAAGTAGGTGCAGAGCCAGGCAGGGTCGGAGTTGAGGAGGAGCGAACTATGGAACCGGTTCTCATGGGTCTTTCCCGGAGCCCGTACGCACCGTGCCCGCCGGAACTGTTCGCCGGGCGCGAACCGGAACGAGTGCGGATTATGGAGGCGCTCTCCCGGGCACGGGATGCCGGTCAGGTGGTGCTGCTCTCGGGGAGGGCAGGATCCGGCAAAAGTTCGCTCCTGAACTGGGTTGGCGGGCAGATCCTGCCGGGAGGTGAACAGAGTCTTCCGGTGCACCGGGAGTTTTACCTGGCGCCCGATCTGGTTTTAGTTGTCTACCGCGAGATACTGACGGCGATCAGGCGGAGCGGGCCTTCCGGAACCGGTTCTGATCCGGCCGTCCGGCAGGCTTCGGATCTCGTCGACCGGTTTACCGCACCGGTCGATCCGGTCGGCCTGCTTGCCCGGAGCGGGGAGGAGATCATCGGCGTCTTTGCGGATGTCGGCGGCGTTTCGCTCGATCGGCTGCTCTCGTCGTATCTTGCTGCCCTCCGGGCTGTCGGAGAGACGATGAGCAGGAACGGCGGCGTGCTTGTTCTCCTGCTGGATGACCTCCAGTGGGCTCCGGAGCCGGACTTTCGCCTCACCCTGGAACTCATCCGGCAGCATCCGCCGGGCATTGCTCTCGTTCTCGCCTGCGACCCCGATGACCCTCTCCGCTACCGGCGGGTGCTCGAGGTTCTCAAAGAAGCGGGAGGGATGGAGATATCCCTCGCCGGCCTTGGCACGGCGGAGGTCCGGGACCTTGCCCGGCGGCGATTCGATCTCTCGGTACCGGAAGGAGCATCGGAACTCCTCGCACGCACGATCGGTGACCCGCTTGGGCTGACAGTCTTCTTCACCCAGGTCGGGCTCCGGGGTCTGACGCCGGATGAAAAGACCGTCGGGGTGCTTCTTCCCGGGCTACGGAGCCCTGCAGCACGTATCTACGCTGAAGAAGCACCCCTGCAGCAGGAGCGGGCGAAGACTCTCGCGGTCTTAAGCCCGCCGTTTCATCCGGCGGCGGCCGCATGCATGCTCGAGGATGACCGGATGGGCCTTTCGCAGGTGGAGGTCTCTCTTTCGGAGAGCGCCCTCTTTCGGGGAGTCGGGCACGACAGGTACGATTTTGCGCATCCTCTGCTCCGGGAGTACTGCACGGCTCAGCTTACGGAGCAGGAGCGGTTCCTCCTGCACGGTCGGGCGGCGCGTTGCTTCGAGCGGCTCCTCGAGCGCCTGCCCGGGCGACAGCATGCCCTCGTCTCGCTCGTCCGCCACCTCTTTGCGGCCGGTGAGTATGCCCGGGCACTCGCCCTCTCTCTTGAGCTCGGGCGGCGCTACTACGAGGTTGCCGCATACGATACTGCCCTTATGCTGACACGCCAGGCAATAGTCGCCGCAGGAGAGACGCGAGATAGGGAAACTCGTGCTGCCGCAGAAGAGCAGAGAGATCTGATTATCAGTACCACGGAAGACCGGGCAGATGGGGGGTGATATTATGGCTGGAGGGCGAAACCGTAACGGAAGTGTTAGAGCAATGCTTGAAGTGGAAGTGAAGTACGCCGTCCCGAGCCTCGATGAGGTCAGGGCAAAACTCCTCGCGCTCGGGGCGGAGCAGTGCGGCTCGCAGCATGAACGGGACGTCTACTACAATGCACCCCACCGCGACTTCGGCGAGACCGACGAGGCGCTCAGGGTCAGGTATGCTGAAGGGACGTGCACCGTCACCTACAAAGGGCCTAAGATCCGGCTGAAGGGCACGAAGGCACGTGAAGAGTTCAATATGCAGGTTGATTCAGGCCTGACCGTCGAAGAGATACTCGGCCGCGTCGGCTTTGCGGCAACGGCAGAGGTGAACAAAGACCGTGAGTTCCTCGAGATCGATGGCGCGACCGTTACCCTCGATACCGTCGAGGGACTCGGCACGTTCATCGAGATTGAAGTGCTTGCAGAAGAGAACGGGGAGAACGCTGCGGACCGGGTCAATGCCCTGGCAAAAGAACTTGGTGTGGAGGGTCCACCGCTCCACACGTCGTATCTTGAGATGATCCTCGCTAAACGCTGATCATTTCTATCTGAATATCTTTGGGCTCCGATCCGAAGTGGATGAGAGCGCCGTACCCATCCGAGGCAGGGCCGGGGTTAACGATCTTGACGCCGTCAACTTCGGTGACTCCCCGCGCCTCATGGATATGCGCGCAGCATACGAGGTCGAAACGGTTCATATGTTCTCTGATACTCTGGCTCCCGACATGGTCGTCGCCGACGCTGTCGAGTGCCCCGTACGGCGGAGCATGCGAGAGCAGAACGTTGTGGACGTTCTTCTCCATCACTCCGACGAGACGTGTCATAATTGTGCCGATCTCTTCTTCGCTCAGTTCAAATGGTGTGCCGAACGGCGTCTGATTCGAACCTCCAAGGCCGGCAAGGGTGACCTTCCCGAGTGCCATCCACGAGTTGTGGAGGCAGACTGCGTCGGAGTGTTCAAGGACGTCGATGATCTCTCGGGGATCACAGTTCCCCGGGACTGCAAAACACGGTACTTCGATGCTGGAAAGCACTGAATCTACAGGCTCAAGTGGACCGAAATTGGTTATATCGCCTGCTATGATGACTGCATCGTAGTCGTAAATCTGGAAACTCTCGAGTTTCCCGTATTGACCGTGCAGATCTGCTAGGAGTAGCACATCCATCATGTCTATACATGTGGAGTTCGTCTAAAAAACCTTATCTCATGTTCCATCCACGAACCCGTTATTTTCCCTGCCAGAGCGAGTCGACCGAGTATCTTCTGCGTTTCCGGCAGCAGCGGGTGGGGCTCGGTCGCGGCAAGCGGTGTTCCCGGGAGCGGCATGAAGTAGTGGACGTGTGCCTGACCGGAGCGCGTGACCGACCGTATCAGGTCGACCGTCGCGATCTCGTCCTCCTCGTCCTCTCCGGGAAGTCCGAGGATGAAGTCGACCATCGGCGTGAGCGCGTGCTCCCGGCAGCGATCGACGGCGGAGAGAACGTCGCCCACCGTATGTCCGCGCCGGATCTGCCGGAGGATCCGGTCGCTTCCCGACTGGGCGCCGAAGTGCAGCCGGGTATTGGCGCAGTACTGCACGACGAGCTCGAGGGACCGATCGGTGACGAACTCGGGCCGCACCTCTCCGGGAAACGTGCCGAAGTAGATCCGGTTCTTCAGGCGTGACAGCAGGCGCTCCACCCGGTCGAACCGGGGGTGGATGCCGTCGGAACCATAGGCAAAGGCGTTCGGCGTGACGAGGCGGACGTCCCGGAACCGGGCGGTGGCGGCTGCGATCTCATCGATCGACCGGTGCCGCATACACCTGCCGAAGAGCCTGGGTGTCTGGCAGTAGCCGCAGCCGAACGGGCATCCGCGGCTGATCTCGGTATAGCCGAAGACCGTCGTGAAGGGGGGGTAGGCATCGAGGAGCACGGTGTGATCGACCGGCGTAAAACCTGATCCGGTAGCGACACCGGGCGGAATCTCGTCTCCCCGCTCGAGTGCGGAGATGAGCCGCGGCAGCGTATACTCGCCCTCGCCGACGATGACATAATCCGCATAGGCTGCTACGTCACCGTAGCAGGCGGATGCGTGCGGGCCTCCGACGATGGTGATGCAGTCCGCACCCGCAATCTCGTCGCGGTACGTCCGCTCGGAGATGGAGGTGAGGCTGTAGCAGGTGATATCGCCGGTCGGCTCGCTCACCGAATCGAGACGGTATCCCGCCTGCTCGCAGGCAGCGTAGAGGGCTGCATATGAGTTGTTTGCCGGGGGAATATGACGCCAGTTCACCTTCATGGATACAACATTCTCCATCGGATGCTCGCGGTACTATGGGGTGTGCTCATCAAAAAGTGCTGGCATGGGGGAGGGGAGAGACGGAGGCGGACAGTCTGGAATGGTTGCGTACACTGACGGCGGGTGATTTTCGGTTGTGGATCGGAGCGTCCCTCGGGCTCCCTGGAATAATAAGGTTAATGTACGGCGCTGACGCATACTGGTGAAGGACAATGAAGATTATCGACTTCATGAAGATCTTTGCGAGCGAGAGAAGGATTGAAGTACTGGACGCTCTGGTCAGGGGAGAGTCGAAGGAGACGATCAAGGAGCATGTCCCACCCTCGACGTACGCGTTCACCATGAATCACCTGAAACAGGCCGGATTTGCTGAGGAACGGGGAGGGGAAGTAAACCTGACCGATCGGGGGCATGCCTTCCTGGTAATCTTCGAAACCTTCAAAGATAATGTGAGTAACCCTGGAAAGGCTCTTCAAAGCGTTTCCCGATCACACGATTGCGTTTCCCGATGAGTTCTTCACGCGACTGCATGAGATGGGGGACTTCGAGCTCGTAACCTCCGAACCCTCCAACATCCTTCGGCCTCATCAGGTTTTTTTCGAAAATATCCGGAGATCGAAGTCCATCATGGGTGTATCCCCCATCATGTTTCCCGATTATGTCAATTTCTTTAACCAGATGGTCAATTCGCTCGATTCTATCTCCCTTGTCGTCACCGAGGAGGTCTATAAGGGTATCCCCTCCTCATCTGCTCTGGAATCGGAGAAGGTGAATATCTACATCATCGATACGCTGCCGCCGATTGCAGCCGCCGTGACCGACCGGTTCGTATCCCTCGGGTTCTTCTATAAGTCGGGCAGCTGATGACTTCACCCGGGATGCCATCTCGACATCGCCCCGGGGAATAGCGTTCGGGAATGCTCTCATCGAGCATTACATAAAGCAATCCCGGAAGATCTGAATGACCTGGTAGAGTATCCATTCCCCGTCTACCAGCGTGTTTCTCAGCACCTCGCAGTTGTTGCAGTAGCGGAGGATGTAAAAGATACTGTGGAGCGAGCTTATCAGTACGATGTCTACGTTCGCGAGCAGGCCGCACGAGTAGGCATACAGGACGGCCCCGTGCGCCACAACGGTGACCGCAACCAGGAACGTGATGAGCTGGGGTTTCTTGAGCAGTGTGGGGATGGTTTTAATCCCGGCACGAGCGTCGTTCTCGATGTCCCGCACATCGTAGATGACGGTATTCACGAAACTTTTTGAAAAGAAGAACATATACAGAAGCACGGCAGGAATCGAGAAGAGTCCGAGGAAAATTACTATGAGCAGAGACCACGTGAACGCGACCACGGCGTTCTTCACTCCTGCGCCGCCCTTCAGTCTGAACCCCTGTATGCCCTTTGCATAGAGGTATGCGATGAGAAACGGAACGAGGAGAGCAGGATTTGGAAAGAGGATAAGCGATGCGATGGTGCAGAGGATAGCCGACCAGAGAAGCATCTTTTTGAACAATTTTCCGCGTTCCTCATCTTCTTTGTTGTCGACACCCCTGTCGAAGGCATATGCCGCATACGTTACCAGGAATGCAGCGATCACCTGGTTGAGAGGGACTGCATAACCGAGGAGTTCGTAGGCGAACTGTACTTTCAGGCCTCCTGATAGCGAGACTATCAGGATCGAATAGAGAAGGCTTAACCCTTGCATAAGGATAAATGCAAGTGTCTGAAAATATTCCAATCCGGTTGGAAAGATCCAATGGTACTGGATCGCTCCATTTGAATGTATTTTTTCAATTCCTCTGAATTAATCCAGTATTATTATACGCAAACGATTTATATTCCTTATTTTTAAACACTATCTTCGGAACACCATGCTTGAACCGGAGCAGCGGACATGAATACGTCTCATTCTATGGTCAGCGGGGGGCGTGATCGGGTTTTTTCACCCGGAGAGCCGTACCCGGAGTGCACGCACGAGCAGCTGCTCTTCCGGTATCTCGACCGGCTCGGCGACGGGATCGTCCTGATCGACCAGGATCAGACGGTCGTATGGATGAACCGCTGCATGGAGAGGCTCTTTTGCCTCGACAGGATCGATACTCTCGGGATGAATGCGATCGATTTTGTCGCTCTCTGTATCGCGCCGAGGCTGGAGCTCGGGGAGGCGTTCAAGGAGAAGATCATCGCCGCCTCACTCTTCGGCGAAGAGATCCAGAGCGTTCGGGTGTATATTACGAACCAAAACGCCCCTGTTCTCCCGATCGAGTACTCGAGCCTCCAACTCTTCGGGAGCAGCCCCCGGTATGCCCGCTGCGATGAGTACCGGATCATCCCGGGCAGAGAACCGCCTGGAGAAGCGCTCCGTAAGAACGAACGGCGCTCTCCCTTCCTTGCCGCAGACTGCGGCGACATGGTATGCACGCTTGATGCGGAGATGCGGATCACGACTGTGAGCCTCTCCCTGCGGCACCTCCTCGGGTATCAGCCTTCGGAGATTGCCGGCTCTCCCTTTGAACGGATACTGATGCCCGAATCGATCGACGACTGCCGGAGTCTCGGAGCGATCTGCTCGGGTGACGATGCCGCGGACGAGGGATCCGCTCTCTCCTTCCTCTCCATGCCGCTGGTATATCGGCGAAGAGACGGCTCTCCTATGCAGCTGGATACCCGTATTCTGGTTCCTGCGGGAGCGTCAGGTGCACTGCTTCATATCGCCCACTCGAACCCGGGAGGGGATGGCGATGAGGTCAGGAGACGTATCGATGAAAATATCGAGCAGTTTGCAACGCTTGCGGACCGGATCAGAAATCCGCTTGCTGCCATTGTGGGGCTCGCCGATCTTGCCGGCGGCGAGGCATCGGAGAAGATCATCCGCCAGGCGCTCGCCATCGACGCGGTCATCACCGACCTCGACCGGGGCTGGCTCGCGTCGATGAAGGTTCGGGAGTTTTTACGCAAGCACGACCGGTCGGGAGGGAGTATGTAGCCATAGGCCGTTCTCCTGAGTATCCATACTCTGTTCCTCATATGCATGCAGACTCCGGTCAGTCCTTCGTGGTTCGCAGGACGGGGACAACACCTCTCTTCCCCTCCCGGCACCATTTTTCACTCCGTATCTATTCGGTCTCCTTCCGGGCATGCGAACGTCCCGTTCTACCTGAAACCTTTTCATGCTGTGCCGGTATATCTCCCCGCCGCCTGATGGAGGTGCAATGAGATGCCGTATGAGAAGAACAGCGAATTGCCGAAGACCGGTGCAGGAAGAGCTCCCGGAGCATGCACAGGATATCTATCGTGAGGCATTCAACAGTGCCTGGGAGCAGTATGCCGACCCGGGCGAGCGCAGAGACCCGGATGAATCCCGTGAGGCCGTCGCTCATAAAGTCGCCTGGGCGGCCGTCGAGCGGAAGTACGCGAAAGATTCCAAGACCGGCGAGTGGAAAAGAAGGAAGGGTAGCGAGGAAGGTTCTTCGCCCGGTTCCAGAGAGATCCGGTGCCGCGTTTACCTGCCGGGTCCTGGGCGACGGTTCGATACGATAAACCCTGTGACGCCGATCCGACCGCGAAGGGACTAGCCGAAGTAATCTGCACTCTCTAAAATGAGGCGCCATCAAGAATCCTTTCCTTAAATATGTCCTGAATATTTTTATATAGTATTGATTATATCTTGCGCCCCTTGTGTGAGGCGAAGTGTCTTCGCCTTGCCGAGATGGAGATGGATGAGGTATGAGAGGAGCTGCAACGAAACGCGAGAAGAGGCCGTCCCTGAGTGGAAGGTTCTCTCTGCAAGCACGATAAAGAGCGACAGCGTGCGAAACCCGCAGGGTGAAGACCTCGGGAAGATCGAGGAGTTGATGATCGATGTCGAGAACGGCAGGATTGCCTATGCCGTGCTCTCCTTCGGAGGCTTTCCTGGGACTCGGCGATAAGTACTTCGCCATCCCGTGGGAGGCGCTCCGTATTGTCCCGCACGAGCATCGGTTCATCCTCGATGTGTCGAAGGAGCGGCTCGAGAATGCACCCGGATTTGACAAGAAAAACTGGCCGAAGGCGAGCAACCGCGAGTGGCTGACCGGTGTCTACTCCTACTACGGCTACGAGCCCTACTGGGAGAGGCGTCGCGAGCAGTAATACCCGATTATGAAATCGCTCTGGAGAAATCCCCCCTCGATTCACGCCTGATGTGTATGGCAGGGCGTGAGGCGATGGGGGCCTCACCGGTGCGACAGAGCCATGACCGGAAAAGTATGATATCCGTCCATTTTTATTTCAGGTATTACGACGGGGGATTGCCGGGTATGGCGAGGCATTCTCGAAGAACATATCCCCACCTCTGCAATCCCTTCCCGTGGGGGAGCGATGAAGGAGTCGTGCAGCTTGTGACTGAGATCTGCGTGCCATCTTCCATTTTTGGCGGTCTTTTGGTTTCCCCAACATGGCGCTGAAACGGGGAGATACCTTTAAGTGTGGCGGGAGGCTGTAACTGTCTCTTCATAGGACAGCGTACTCTGTCCTGCGTTTAGTTGAGCGTGGTGATAATGCTATGACGGCAATGGGCATGGAAATGGAAAAGGTGGTGTATCCACAGATAACCACATCAAGGGTAATCACTGGTAAAACGGTAAAAAACCCCGACCAGCAGGTTCTCGGCACCGTTCATAATCTGATACTCGACATAAAGAGCGGGCGGGTTGCATTTTTCGTCCTCTCGACCGGTGGCATCCTCGGAATCGGCGAGAAGTTCACCCCGATCCCCTGGGAAGCATATTCCGGAGTGATGGAGGAAGATTCCATCATTGTTGACGTCACCCGGGAGACGCTCGAGAGCGCCCCGAGTTATGACCGGGATGCCTGGGAAGGCATGTACGAACTGAGCTGGCTATCGCGGGTGTACCAGTACTACGGATTCAGACCCTACTGGGAACCGGTGACGAGCTGAATTTTGCCCGGAGTATGTTCCGGGAACGGGCGGCCGAGGACGATCCGGTCGCCCGAATCTCTGATGCCGGCCTTCCGGGTACGGTGTCCGGGCAGCCGGTGAAGATTCGCTGCTGCTCCTCAAATCCTCTGCAGTTCTCCCGTATTTTGCTGATACGATACACTTTCGCGCCCCGTCAATACCACTATTATCTCCCGGCACCAATATGATACTGCTGTAGAATGAAGAGTATCGTCATCAAAGGTGCACGGGAGCACAACCTCAAGAATATCACCCTCGAACTCCCGCGGGACAACCTGATCGTCGTCACCGGCGTCTCGGGGAGTGGAAAATCGACGCTTGCGTTCGACACCGTCTACGCAGAAGGGCAACGGCGGTATGTGGAGTCGCTCTCCGCGTACGCCCGGCAGTTCCTCGGACTTATGAGCAAACCGGACGTCGACAGCATCGACGGGCTCTCCCCGGCCATCTCCATCGAGCAGAAGACTACCTCCAAAAATCCCCGAAGTACCGTCGGAACCGTCACCGAGATCTACGATTACCTGCGGCTGCTCTTCGCCCGCATCGGGACGCCCTTCTGCCCGACCCATGGGATACCGATCGAGGCACAGTCCCCCGAGAAGATAGCCGACCGGATCGCTGCGGAGATGCGACGGCACGATCACTATCCTCGCTCCGGTCGTCCGGCAGAAGAAGGGCACGTACCAGCAGCTCTTCAAGGATCTCAACAAGGAAGGGTATACCCGTGTGCGGGTGAACGGAGAGATCTACCGCACCGACGATGAGATCACGCTCGAGCGATACCGGAAACACGATATCGAGGTCGTCATAGACCGGCTTGACCCGGCCGACCGGAGCCGGCTCGTCGAGGCATGCGAGAATGCCCTTGCAAAGTCGGAGGGGCTCATCATCGCCGTCGACGAGGAAGGGCGCGAGGAGATCTACTCGTCCCTGATGGCCTGCCCGCTCTGCGGGATCGCGTTCGAGGAGCTCCAGCCCCGCATGTTCTCCTTCAACAGTCCGTTCGGAGCCTGCGAGGAGTGTAACGGCCTCGGGATAAAGATGGAGTTCGACCCGGACCTCATCATCCCGGATAAGACAAAATCGATCGCCGACGGTGCGGTGGCGCTCTACCGGAACTTCCTCGACGGCTACCGGAGCCAGTACCTCGGTGCCGTTGCAAAACACTTCGGATTCGACATCTTCACCCCGATACAGGATCTGACCGAGCGGCAGTACAACGCCCTGATGTTCGGGTCTCCCGAGCGGATCAGGTTCTCCATGGAGATGAAGAACGGGGATGCGCACTGGTCGCATGCAGGGACCTGGGAGGGGCTCGCACCCCAGGCCGAGCGGCTGTACCACCAGACGCAGTCGGAGTACCGCCGCAGGGACCTCGAACGGTTCATGCGGATATCGCCGTGCCCCCGGTGCGGCGGCAAACGGCTGAAGGAGAAGGTGCTCGCCGTAAAGATCGACGGGATGTCCATCGTCGACGTCACCGATCTCTCCATCACCCGGGCAGGGGGATTCTTCCGGACCCTGAACCTCACCGAGAGCCAGCGCGAGATTGCCCGGCAGGTCTTAAAGGAGATCGTCGACCGTCTCGCCTTCCTCGAGACGGTCGGGGTCGGCTACCTCACCCTCTCCCGGAGTGCGGGTAGCCTTTCCGGCGGCGAGGCGCAGCGGATACGGCTCGCGACCCAGATCGGCTCGAATCTCACCGGGGTGCTCTATGTCCTCGACGAGCCCTCCATCGGACTTCACCAGCGGGATAACCATAAGCTCCTCGACACGCTCCGGCGCCTCCGCGACCTCGGCAACACCCTGATCGTCGTCGAACACGACGAGGACACGATCCGGAGCGCCGACTACGTCGTCGATATGGGGCCGGGAGCCGGGCTGCACGGGGGAGCGATCGTGGCCGCCGGCACGCCCGAAGAGATCGAAAGAAACCCTGAGTCCCTGACCGGGAGGTACCTTGCCGGCGAGCTTGCTATCGAGGTTCCGGAGAAACGTCGGGTGAGCGACCGGTTCATCCGGCTCCGTGGCTGCCGGGAGAACAACCTCAAGAATATCGACGTCGCGATCCCGATCGGGGTGCTGACCGCCGTCACCGGCGTCTCGGGGAGCGGGAAATCGACGCTCATCTACGAGACGCTCTATCGCGCCCTGATGCAGCGGCTCCACGCTTCAAGGGAGTCGCCGGGCACGTTCGACGATCTCGTCTTCGACGACGAGATCGACAAAGTGATCGTCATCGACCAGAGCCCGATTGGGAGGACGCCCCGGTCGAACCCTGCCACATATACGAAGGTCTTCGACGAGATCCGGAAGGTCTTTGCCGAGGCGAAAGAGGCGAAGGTCCGCGGCTACAAACCGGGCAGGTTCTCCTTCAACGTCAAGGGCGGGCGCTGTGAGGCATGCCAGGGCGAAGGGCTCATCAAGATAGAGATGAACTTCCTCCCCGACGTCTACATCGACTGCGAGGAGTGCAAGGGAGCACGGTACAACCGGGAGACGCTCGAGGTGCGGTACCGCGGCAAGTCGATAGCCGACGTTCTTGCCATGAGCGTGGAAGAGGCGATGGCGCTCTTCGAAAACATTCCTTCCATCAGGAACAAGCTCGAGACGCTCTCGAGAGTCGGGCTCGGCTATATCAAGCTCGGGCAGAGCTCGACGACGCTCTCGGGCGGCGAGGCGCAGCGGATCAAACTGACCCGCGAGCTCGCCAAGCGTGCGACCGGGAAGACGATATACCTCCTCGACGAACCCACTACCGGGCTTCACTTTCACGATGTGAAGAACCTGATCGCCGTCCTCGACGACCTCGTTGCCCGTGGGAACACCATGGTGGTTATCGAGCATAACCTCGACGTCATCAAGTCGGCCGACTATATCATCGATCTCGGGCCCGAGGGCGGGGAGAGCGGCGGCGAGATCGTCGCGGCGGGAACGCCCGAGACGGTTGCGAGCGTCGACGAAAGTTATACCGGACAGTATCTCAGACAGATTCTTGCAGGACAATGATCGATCGTGCGCGGATTCCGGAGGACCCCGGCTGCTACCTCTTCTCGGACAGAGAGGGCACCATCATCTACATCGGCAAGGCGAAGAACCTGAAGAAGAGGGTCTCGAGCTACTTCCAGAAGCGCGACCTCGACGCCAAGACGCGGAGAATGGTGGACACTGCCGTCTCCGTCGATTTTATCGTCACCGACACCGAGGTCGAAGCGCTCCTCCTCGAGAACACCCTCATCAAGAAGCACCGGCCGAAGTTCAACATCGACCTCAAAGACTCGAAGGGCTACGCCTACATCCGGGTCACCGACGAGCCCTTCCCGCGTATCCATACCAGCCGGACGGCGGCAGGAACCGGGTCGTTCTACGGGCCGTTCGTCTCCGGCCGGGAGCGTGAGGAGATCCTGCGGCTCCTCAAAACCACATTCCGCCTGCGATCGTGCAGGCACTCCCAAAACGGGCGTGCCTGCGGGCTCATATCGGGTCGTGCAGCGCTCCCTGTGTCGGGAAGATAACCGAGGAGGAGTACGCCGAGGGCGTCCGACGGGCGGAGGCGGTGCTGAAAGGGAATATCGTCGGGCTCATCCAGCACCTGCGGGTGGAGATGGCCGAACGGGCAAGCGGCGAAGAGTTTGAGAAGGCACTCGAGCTCCGCGACCAGATCGCCGCGCTCGAACGGCTGACCGAGCGGCAGAATGTGCAGCGGCAGAAGACCTACGACGAGGACGTGATCAACTATATCGAGAGCGAGGGGACGGTTTACCTCATGCTCTTCAACGTTCATCTGGGGATGCTCGCCGAGAAGCACGAGTTCGTCTTCGAGTACGCCGAAGGTTTCTTCGAAGAGTTCCTTGCCCGGTACTACGCGGAGCGGGAGCCGCCGAAGGAGCTGATCCTGCCGGAATCGGTCGACGAGTCGATCGTTGACTACCTCTCGCACCTCCGGGGGAACCGGGTGCGGGCGACCGTTCCCCGGCGGGGGGAGAAGAAGAAACTCCTCGACCTCGTCCGGAAGAACGTCGAGATCGGGTTCTTCGGCGACCGGATAAAACTCGAGGCGCTCCGGGAGCTCCTGTGCCTTCCTCGAGCTGCCGAACGTCATCGAGTGCTTCGATATCTCCCACCTCGCCGGAACGGCGATGGTCGGCTCGATGGTGCAGTTCCGGGGGGGGAAGCCGGACAAGCGGAATTACCGGCGGTTCCGGATACGCTCGGTGAAGGGGGTCGACGACTTTGCGGCGATGGCCGAGGTCGTGCGAAGGAGGTATGCACGCCAGCGGGACGAGGGCGGGGAACTCCCCGACCTGATCGTCGTCGACGGCGGAAAGGGGCAGCTCTCGGCGGCGACGGCGGAGCTCGAAAACCTCGGGCTGCATCTCCCCGTCATCGGGATAGCAAAGCGCGAGGAGGAGATCTACGTGCCCGGAGAGCCTGACCCCCTCCCCCTCGACCGGCGGGAGAAGGCATCCCTCTTCATCCAGGAGATCCGGGATGAAGCGCACCGGTTTGCACTGGCATACCATAAAACGCTCCGGAAGAAGGCGATGGTATCATGACCGAATTTCATCTCACCGATACCTTTACCCCGAAGGGTTCGCAGCCCGATGCTATCGGGAAGCTCTCCGCCGGCCTCGCCCGCGGCGAGCAGTTCCAGACACTGCTCGGCGTCACCGGATCGGGGAAGACATTCACGATTGCGAACGTGATCGAAGAGGTGCAGCGACCGACACTGGTCATCGCCCACAACAAGACGCTTGCGGCCCAGCTCTACAACGAGTTCCAGGACTTCTTCCCGGGGAACCGGGTGGAGTACTTCGTCTCCTACTACGACTACTACCAGCCTGAGTCGTACATCCCGAAGAGGGATATGTACATCGAGAAGGATGCCCAGATCAACCCGAAGATCGAGCAGATGCGCCTTGCGGCGACGGCGTCCCTTCTCTCGCGGAGGGATGTCATCGTCGTCGCCTCGGTCTCCTGCATCTACGGTCTCGGCAACCCCGAACACTTCTACAATATGGGATTTGAGGTGAAAGTCCGGGATCGGCTGCGGCGGGACGACCTCCTCCGGAGGCTCGTCGATATCCAGTTCGAGAGGAACGACATCGAACTTGCGCCCGGCAGGTTCCGGGTGAAGGGCGATACCGTCGATATCGTCCCCGGGTACTTCAACAACATCATACGGGTAGAACTCTTCGGCGACGAGGTCGACCGGATCAGCGAGGTCGATCGGATCACCGGCCAGCGTCTCGAGCAGATGGACTACTTCTATGTCTACCCGGCACGCCACTTCGTCGTCCCGGAGCACGAGAAGATGCGGGCGGTTACGTCGATCAGGGCCAGGACTCGATGCCTGGCTCCCGAACCTCGGCATGCTCGAGGCGCACCGTCTCGAGCAGCGGACGCTCTACGACCTTGAGATGATCGAGGAGACGGGCACCTGCAAGGGGATCGAGAACTACTCCCGCCACTTCGACGGCCGGGCGGCGGGCGAGAAACCCTACTGCCTGCTCGACTACTTCCCGAAAGACTTTCTGATGGTGATCGACGAGAGCCACCAGACGCTCCCCCAGATCCGGGCGATGTACCACGGCGACTACTCGCGCAAGAAGTCGCTCGTGGAGTACGGGTTTAGGCTCCCGTCCGCCTTCGACAACCGGCCGCTGAAGTTCGACGAGTTTCAGCGGTATATGCAGTCCGTCATCTTCGTCTCAGCGACGCCGGGAGAGTACGAACTTCAGCGGTCGAAGGTCGCGGAGCAGATCATCAGGCCGACGGGCCTCGTCGACCCCGGCGTAGAGATCCGTCCGATCGAGGGGCAGATTCGGGACGTCATCGGTGAGATCCGGTCGACGATCGAGCGGGGCGACCGCATCCTCCTCACCACGCTGACGAAGAGACTCGCCGAGGAGCTGAGCGAGCACCTGGCCGCCCAGGGGATCAAGACGCGGTACCTCCACTCCGAGATCGATACCCTCGAACGGACGGAGATCATCCGCCAGCTCCGCCTCGGCAAGTATGATGTCCTCGTCGGGATCAACCTCCTCCGTGAAGGGCTCGATATCCCGGAGGTCGGGTTCATCGGGATCCTCGACGCCGATAAGGAAGGGTTCCTCCGCGATGCCCGAAGCCTGATCCAGATTATCGGCAGAGCCGCACGGAACGTGAACTCGCGGGTCGTCCTCTACGCCGATAGGATGACCGATTCGATCCGGCGGGCGATGGCGGAGACCGAGCGGAGGCGGGCGATCCAGCTCGCCTACAACCGGAAGCACAACATCACGCCGCAGACGATTAAAAAGCCCATCCGCGAGAAGGTCGTCGAGATAACCGACGTCAAACATATCCCGAAACGCGAGATCCCGAATCTGCTCATCGAGCTCGAGGCGGAGATGCGCGAGGCTGCGGAACGGCTCGACTTCGAGCGGGCGATTGCGGTGCGGGAGACCATGAAAAAGCTCCGGGAGCATGGCATCCCCGCTCTCCCCGAGTGATCGGGCGGTTCATACCCGGAGAGGGCTGCGGGGGATCCTGTCAAACCCCTCTTTGGAGCCGGAACGACGGGTGCAACGCCCCCCGGGATGGTCTACTCCTGCGGGAGGATGAGCCAGAGAAGGAGGTAGACGACGATTCCGGGAATGAAACCCGTAAAGACGGTGATGACGACCCACAACACCCGGATGAGGTTTGCATCGACGTTGAAGTATTCTCCGAGCCCGCCTATGACACCGGCAACCATCCTGTCTGTCTGTGAGCGTGTCAATTCTTCTTCATGGGCACTCCTCTCTGTCCGACCCGGTATTAATGCTTCCCTGCTGGTGTTCGGAGCGCCGTTACCCGGCATTGGGAGCGGCACGGTCGCTCTTTCTTCCAGCTCTTCTCTTCCGGGTGCAGTTGTCGCAGGCGCCGCACCTCTCTTCTCCGCTCTCTTCGCCGAAGTACCGAGAGGATCCTTCTTCGCCGGCACTCCGTCGTTCTGCAGTAATCGGAGAGTGCATCGAGTTTCTTTCGTGCAATCTCGCGTTGCAGCTCGCTGGTATAATCGCTGACGATCAGCCGCCGTATCCGCCGCTCGTCCTCTTCGTCGTAGAAGAGGATGCAGTCGCCCGGTTCGCCGTCCCGCCCGGCCCTTCCGGTCTCCTGGTAGTAGGCCTCGAGGTCACGGGGCATGGCGGAGTGAATGACAAACCGCACGTCCTGTTTATCGATCCCCATCCCGAAGGCCGTCGTCGCACAGATTATCCGCACCTCTCCGTCGAGGAAATGCTCCTGTGCCTGCGACCGCGTGCGTGCGCCGAGACCCGCATGGTAGGGGAGGGCTGAAAATCCGTCCTCTTTGAGCCTGCAGGCGAGCGATTCCGTCTGTTCCCTGGTCGCGCAGTAGATGATCCCGGTATCTCCCGGGTGTTGCTGCAGGTACGCCCGTATCCGCGAGTAGACGTCGGCACCCCCGGGCAGGACGGAGTAGTGAAGGTTCGGGCGGTCGAAGGTTCCGATATAGACCTTCGGATCGCGAAGATCGAGTTGCCGTATGATATCCTCCCGGACATCGGGTGTCGCGGTCGCCGTCAGGGCGATGATCGGGACGTCCGGGAATCGCTCTTTCAGGAGGCGGAGGTCCCGGTACTCCGGCCTGAACTGGTGCCCCCACATGGAGATGCAGTGCGCCTCGTCGATAGCGATCAGGGAGATCCGAACCTCTGAAGCGGCGTTCAGAAACTCCCTGCTGACTGCCCGTTCCGGGGAGAGGTAGAGGAGCGAGAGCTGGTTGTCGGCAAGATCGGTTGTGATCTGCCGGAGTTTGGTGTAAGAGACCGAGCTGTTCAGCGACTCGGCTGCGACGCCGCGAGCCTGGAGCTCGTCTACCTGATCCTTCATGAGCGAGATGAGCGGCGAGATGACCAGCGTTGTCCCGTCACCGAGGAGTGCGGGCAGTTGGTAGCAGAGCGACTTTCCCCCGCCGGTCGCCAGCACCGCAAGGACGTCCCGCTTTTCGAGGAGGTCGCCGATGATCTCCTCCTGGTAGGGCTGAAACTCGCGGTGTCCGAAGTATCGCTCGAGGATCAGGCGGATCGGAGCCATCACTATATATTGATCCCCATCCGTCATAGTCTCTCCTGCCCGGCCGGGACTCGAAAATTATCGCGTGTTATCTGTATCAGGGGGTATTCCGACGTCATCGAAGATCTGCGGAACACAGCGCCGGACTGCTCAATCGATGCCTGCTTCCTCGTCGGACAGGCTGTCCCAGAAGGACTCGATCGCCGAGAAGATCCTGCCGGAGAGATCGCGGATCAGGGACTACATCGGCGGACATGCCCTGCAGGATCGAAGGCGTCGTCGGTCTCGTAGATCCCGCGGTTGATCTCGATCTGAATCCAGGGTATGCCGGTATGCCGGTAGTGTGCCTGGGAGATGAATCCTCCGCGGAAGGGATCGTTGAGCGTGACATCCCCTTCGCCCCGGAACTCCTCCCGAAATGCACCGGCGAGTGTCGCCAGCCACGCGGGCGGGCAGGTGACGGTGCCGCTCCGTGTCGGTCTTCCCTGCGGGTCTCCTCCGTTCCTGAGGCAGAAGAGCGGCCGAGGCCGCTTCTCACCCCCTGCCATGGGGGGCGGATACGGGAGCATGCTGTGGCAGTCGAGCGCGAGCCGGATGTCTCCTGTTCGGAGTGCCGTCAGGAGTTCCCGGTGATAGGGGTAGTAGTACTTCGCGAGAAGCTCCCGGATCAGCATCCTGTCTGGGTACATCCCCTCCCGGTAGATGGGGATGCCCTCGTGGGTGAGACGCTTGATGATGCCGTCGGGGCTCATGAACGGGGCGTAGTAGGGTGCCCGGTTGAGGTCGACGATCAACCGGGCGATCTCGGTCGTTTTGCAGGCTGTGACGCGCTCCCTGAAATTATAGAGCCGCCGGGTCTCGGGGTCGCCCGTGTAGAGAACATCTTTTCTGGTGATCGCTGTCCGGTCACGCACCTCCTGTGGGATCACCTCTCCCCCGTGGGGAATGGATATCAGAAACGGATAGCGTTGCTTCATGCATACTCCTTCTTCCCGGTCGGCGGCCGTTTCATCTTCCGACAGTATGGAAATTCCAGTCCCTGTCTGTCGACCGCCGAGAGCAGCCTTCGTTGGCCGATGAACTCCCTCATTCTATGAAGTTCTCTTCTTCGCTCGCGCCAGCATCTGCCATCGCTTGATGATAAACGTCGCGATGGCGAGGGCAAAGAGCGCATCGAAGACACCTCGCAGGATCGGGTTTTGAAAGTCGGTTCCGATCAGGTTCCCGTGAACGATGGCAAGGACGAGCACGACGTACATCAGGCCGTGCACCCACCGCCAGTACTCCCGGATATACGTCCGGAGCAGCACGCCTGCGAGTGCGATATAGAGGATATAAAGTGCCGGTCTGCCTGCGAATGTCCAGAAAGTCGTCCAGGGGCTGAAGACCGGGATGAAGACGGCAGGATCTGCGGTTGCTATGGCAACGGCCACCGGGTGGAGCGTCGGGAGGAGGATGCCGACGGCGGCAAAGGTATGGTGCACCGCGAGAAACGGCCTGCCGAGTACCCGCCGGATATCCCGGAGGAATGGCGTCATGATCGTCGCGATAGAGAGAGCGAGGAAGCCCCAGAGGGCCAGGAGCCGTACTGACCGTAGGGTACGGGTCGTTATAGGGCGACGTCAGCACGACTGCGGCTACACCGGCGTACAGGGCAAGGATGGCGGCTGCGAAGAGCAGACCCGATCGCGTCAGAACCACAGGTCCCAAAACTCATAGGGCAGGGATAAGGGTTTCGCCCGACCAGCCCCGGAGACTCTGTCAGTGCCGCTCCTGCATCCCCGTCCGCACCGCCGCCGCAAACTCCTCCGGCCGTGCCGAACCGAAGAGCACCTTCCTTCCGCTCGTCAGCCGGAACTCAACACCGCAATCTCCGCGGACGGTGTAGGCTTTCCTGCCTCCGCCGCCGTAGCGGATGCCCCAGCCGCCGAATTCACGAATCGGCCGGTAGTTCCGCACCGTCAAACCCCTCCACCTCACCCCATGCAATCCGGCGGAAGGAGAGGTGCAGCGGAAAGAATCGGTAGTAGAGGCCGTCGCTACGTACCTCAACGGTGAGGGCGAGCCGGGCAAAGAAGAAGGGAAACCCGATGCCGAAGACCAGCCAGATAACGACGAGCAGGCCGTCCGATGCCGGCCTCGTCCCGAACGGTATCCCGAAGACGACCTGGGATATGACGGCATACAGGAAGAATGCCGCAATGGCAAGGAGAAAGAGCCAGAGCAGCGGCTGGCGAAACCGCTGCACCTCCGTAAAGTACGCCTTCCGGTGTTCCCGCGTAGCCATGTATACCGTTCAGCCGGTTGACGGGATAAGGGCATTGGAGGGTCGGTGTATAACTCAGTGTCTCCCGTGTGTGCTGTCCTCGCCCCGGGACTGCTTAAATCTTCGGGACCTGAAGATCCTCAACACGGCCTGAATCCTGCTCGCGCAGTGCCGCTATCAACTCCGTTATGTTGGGTTTCTCTGACGGCTCGTAACGCTTTGTAAACATAATGCGCTGGAACTCATCGACGATGATGTTTGCCCGGTACGCGACGCCCTTCTCACCGTCGAAGGTAGCATACTCCTGGGCGACCCCGCCGTGCGGCCAGAAATCGGCAAGCAGCGTCGTCATCTCAAGCCCCATATCCCGTGCCCATGCCTTCTTGCACGGCACAGAGTCGACGCTGATGCCGACGGCGATTGTGTTCAGGGCGTCAAACTCCTGCCAGTGCTTCTCGAGCCCCTTCATCTGCTCCGTGCACGTGCTCGTCCACGCAAGCGGATGAAACGAAAGAATGATCCGTCTGCCCCGATAGTCCGAGAGAATGAACCGATCGCCGTTCTGATCGGTGAGCATAAAATCCGGTGCCGGTTCTCCGATATCCACCATTCTATCTCCACCTCACAGACCTCATATCCGGAATCACTATAATACCTTTGGGAATGGCGTGCTTCCTGCCGGAATTCCTCCTCGGAGCAGTTTTGTATCCGGTGTCCCTGCACGGTGCACCCGCGGCTAGGGCGGGAGCACGAAAAGCACGTGCATCCGATGAGCCTCCGTCGGGATCTACTTGAATAAATACTTAATACCCTGGAGAGCAACCGTCCCGTATCGGTGCACCGGCACGCGACCGGTGACCGGAGCAGCATCGCTGCCGGAGGAGTCCCGATATGCCCGCCACCACCGATATCATTATTATCCTGCTGCTGATCATTGCAAACGGTATCTTCGCGATGAGCGAGTTCGCCATCGTCTCGGCACGGAAGGTCAGGCTGCAGCAGCAGGCGTCGGCAGGGGATGCAAATGCCCGGATTGCGCTCGAGCTCGCAGATGAACCGACACCCTTTCTCTCCACTGTCCAGATCGGCATCACGGTCATCGGCATTTTCGCAGGCGCCTTCGGCGGCGCGACCCTCGCCGGGGACCTCTCGTCGTTCTTCGAAGGATATCCGATCACCGCTCCGTACAGCGGGACGCTCGGCATCGGTATTGTCGTGCTCACCATCACCTATCTGACGCTGGTGATAGGGGAGCTCGTCCCGAAACGCCTGGCGCTCGCCAACGCTGAACAGATTGCCTCGCTCGTCGCCCGCCCGATGCGTATCCTCTCGATCGCAGCATCCCCCCTTGTCAGCCTGCTCAGTATCTCGACCGAGGCGGTGTTGCGGGTGCTCGGCGTCAGGAAACCGGCAGGTCCCCAGGTGACCGAGGAAGACATACGGATCATGATCGAGCAGGGCACCCGGGCAGGGGTCTTCGAGGAGGCCGAGCAGGATATGGTCGACCGGGTCTTCCGTCTGGCCGACAGAAGGGTCAGCTCGCTTGCCACTCCCCGCCCGGATGTGGTCGCTCTGGATATCGACGATCCGGAGGAGGAGAACTGGAGGAAGATGATCGAGAGCGGGCACTCAACCTTTCCCGTGTACCGTGAGAGTCTGGATACTGTTCTCGGCATCGTCTCGGTCAAGGAGGCCTGGGCGCGTACGGCACGGGGAGAGACGCCTGCTCTGAAGCAGATGCTCGATGAGCCGCTCTTTGTGCCGGAGAGCATTCCGGTATTACGGGTGCTCGAGCAGTTCAAAATGTCGGGGACACAGATTGCCCTGGTCACCGATGAGTACGGAAGTTTTCAGGGATTGATCACGCTTCACGATATTCTGGAGGCGATCGTCGGTGAAATTCCCTCTGCAGAGCAGCCGGTTGATATGGCGGCCGTGCAGCGCCCCGACGGGTCGTGGCTTCTCGACGGCATGCTGTCGGTCGACGAGTTCCGCGAGATCTTCGATGTCGGGCTGCTTCCCGGGGAAGAACATGGGTATTACCAGACCATCGGGGGGTTCGTGATGACCTATCTCGAGCGCACGCCGGTCACGGGCGATGCATTCGAGTGGCGTGATCTCCGCTTCGAGGTGATGGACATGGACGGGTACCGGGTCGATAAGGTGCTCGTCAAGCCTGTTCCGGAACAAGGCGGATCGGTGGACGATGGAACGTAGCCCCGCATCCCGGAGCCGGTGGCGGCCATTGTCGCGAATGTGACGATGGAGTTGTAGAAGATACTGCGGTCGCTCCGGAAGGAATACGAAGCGTATTCCGTGCGACCAGGGATCTGCAGAATGCCCCATATATTCTTTTCTCTCGACAGTAAGGTCATATGGCTAATTATTTATCATTTAACTGTCTAATGTGGCCTGATTGTACTTATGCCCGCGATAATTACAACGGACCTGACAAAGAAATACGGAGAGCTCGAGGCGCTGTCCGGCCTCTGCATCGACGTTGCCGAAGGTGAATCGTTCTGCCTGCTTGGGCCGAACGGTGCGGGCAAGTCGACGACGATCAGCGTACTGACCGGGTCTATCGGCCCCACGTCGGGGGCTGCGAAGGTGATGGGCATTGACGTGGCGAAAGACCCCATCGGCGTTAGAAAGTCGGTAGGCATCGTGCCGGAGTCGGAGTATCCCCCGAGTTTCCTGACGGTCAGGGAGATACCTGGAGTCTGGTCTGCAGCATCCGGAACGTGAGCGATCACAAGCCACGGATCGATCACTGGATCGAGTTCTTCGACCTCGGGCCAAAAGAGGATGTGCTCTGCAAGGATCTCAGCAAAGGGACGAAGAAGAAGGTGATCGTATCGGCTGCGCTGGTACACGAGCCGAAGCTGCTGTTCCTCGACGAACCCTTCCTGGACCTTGACCCGATCGTACAGCACAACATGAAGGACTACCTCCGGTCCTACGTAAAAGAAGGCGGGACGGTATTCCTGTCCACCCACATCCTCGAGATCGCCGAGAAGGTATGCGACCGCGCCGGCATCCTGTACGAGGGCAGGCTGATCGCATGCGGGAAACTCTCGGAGCTCAAGAGGTCCCAGGAGAGTCTGGAGGACGTCTTCATGAGGCTGGTCAAAGAGGAGTGCGCGTGAAAGAGGAATCCAAATGAGCGCGAATCTCTTCTGGCTGTTCATCAAAGAGGAATTCCGGGCTCAGTCATCCATGTTCAAGAGCTCGTTCCTCATGTACCCGGTCTTTATACTGGTCCTGGCAGGGCTCATGGGCCTGATGCTGATGTCCCTGCGCATGTCGCTCTCCACCTTCGAGCTTGTCACGCTGGCCCAGGTATCCATACTCATGTCCGGCATGCTGGTCGGCGGCATGGCGCTGTTTCAGGAGACGATACTGGAACGCCGCATGCCGGGCGTGAGGCTGCTGCTCAACATTCCGGGCACGCTGCCGATATCCAATAAAAAAGTCTTCGCTTTTTTCTATTTCAAGGATATTCTCTACTACATCTGCATGAACGTGCTGCCCGTACTCTTCGGCCTGTACGCCTCCACGTTCGTCACCGGCCTGCACGTCGATCTGCCCCTGGCGGCTTTGACGTTCGTCCTGTCGTTCCTGCTCGGCGTTTCGATCAGCTTCGCCCTGTCCACGGTCGTCGTGCGGAGCAAAGCGCTGTTTGCCGTGATAGTAATCGCCATAATCGGGCTGGCATACACGGCGTCTCTCGGGCAGGCGAGCGTGCTCTCCGGTATCGGGAGGGTCGTCCCGACCGTCGGGGCATACGTCGGCGGGTCGGTGACCGATATCGTGCTATCGCTGACCGTCTTTGTCGTTCTCTCCGCGTTTTCGCTGTACTTCATCCGGGAAACGCCGCACTCGACCGAGAAGCGATACAAAAGCGACTTTGGTGGCGTCCAGGACAGATTCCGGCTGTCCGGGCGCTACTCCGCACTGGCGGCCAAAGAGTGGATCGATCTTGCGCGGAGCGGAGGGCTCGGATCGGTGCTCTTCTCCTTCGTCTTCCCCCTCCTGTTTCTCTGGGGCCTGCTCTGGATGATGTCGAACGTGATGACCTTCATGAGCGACGGCGAAGCGATCAGCCTGCCGTTTACCACGGTCTTCTACTCCGTCATCATCGGGTTCTTTGCGTCCCTGGTCTACGGATGGCTGAACAACATCGACAACAACGCGAACTACAGGATGCTGCCCGTCAGCATGACCGACGTAATCAAGGCGAAGCTCATCCTGTTCGTCGTCCTTAACACCGTCGTTTCGGTGATCTACCTCTGCCTGATCGCCCTCACCAGAGGCGAGCTCGCGCTGCTGCCCGTCAGCCTCTTCACCATGTTCATGGTTTCGGGGTATACGGGAGTGCTGACGGCGTACATGACCGGCATCTTTACGAACAGCCTGATGTTCGACTACAAGGTGATGACCGTCTACTCGCTGGCCGTGGCGCCCGTACTCGTCGTGCTCATCGTCCTGTCGTTCTACCCCGAGATGCTGCTGGCCGAGCTCGGCCTCTCCGCCGTGCTCGGCATCGCAGCGTACCTGCTCCTCGGCCGGATCGATAAGAAGTGGGGACGAGTCGAGTTCGGGGGATGAGGTCACCGGGCTAACATCAAAAGCAGTATCATTTTTTAAGCACATTATCACTCGTCCGTCCGCCGGCTCCGGGTGAGAGGGGACGGCCTTAGAAGAAGGAAACTCTCGGCTGGGAGACGCCCCTCCTCGTGCAGAAAAAAGCCTCGGAAATCGGGTATTTTTCGATTTCCTCGTTATTCTGATCGGGTGAACGATGCTCATTTGCTTAAGGGCATATCTCGTGCAGATTCCGAAAAGAATGAAATATCATGGAGTATATTGGCCGTATGAGCGTCGGTAATAGTCGGGAGATGTAATGCCCTGCCGGGCACCGAGATCGGCCGTCTGTGGGCGTCTGTGAGGGTGGTAATTTCTGCAGATCGAGGTGGAAATTATGGAGGTTGCAGAAGTTAACCCTGAGGTGAACTTTTTATCTCAGAAAACATGTCATCTATAGCGTATGTCAAACCTGGCCGTTAAAGAAATTAAAGGCAATACGTACCTCTATATCAAAGATAGTGTTAAAGTTAACTCGAAATCGCTTCCCGTTCTGGTGTACGTCGGCAGATTCGAAAAAGCAACGCCGGATCTGGTTTTGTCGAAACTCGGGAACTCCGGGATCTGAAGGTAACGAGATATCTTGGTTATCGGTTGGAACACTATCCGTTCACCATTCTCGACCGGAGTAAAGCCCGTGAACTTGAGATTCTGCGCTATTACTACGAACGATTCAGGGAGCTCTATCCGGATGAGAGTGAGCGGTACATGGATGCCATGTATGTCCGTTACGTTCAGGGCTCGACGGCCATAGAGGGGAATACAATCACCCTTCGTGAAGCGCAGGAACTTCTGGATCACGCTATCTCACCTGCGGGAAAAAAGATGGATGAGGTCTATGAGATACTCAACTTCCTGAAACTCCGAAGTTTCCTCAGCGAATACGGTGGCGATCTCACGAGCCGTTCATTCGAAAGGTCCACGAGATCATGATGGAACATCTTCTCCGAAACCCGGGAGAATACCGGAATATTCAGGTCGGCATCGAAAAAGTCGAATATGAACCCCCGCCCGCGATCCTTGTACCCGACCTGATGAAGGAGCTCCTGCAGTGGTATCGGCAGAATCGCAAACGTATGAATCCGTTTGAGCTCGCCGTTCTGGTGCACACCCGGTTTGAGATTATTCACCCGTTCGTCGACGGAAACGGACGGGTGGGGAGGGCGCTCATGAACTTCGTCCTGAAGCGAGCCGGTTACCCTACGCTCTACCTCGGCCTCGAGCACCGCTCGGTCTACCTGGACGCTCTCGTTCTAGCGGATGGCGGCACCGTCGCACCGATCGTCGGGACACTCTCCGATCTGTATCTCAATCAGCACGGAAAGCTTGTGCAGGAAGTCCGGGACGCCACAATGGACAATAGCCCGATCTTCAAAGATGAGAATGAGAATATTGTGCGGCAGCTTTCTGCGCTGAAAAAGAATGAGTGAGGGAGATGGAGGAGTCCCCAAGCCGCGATATGATAGATACTCCCTCAGCAGCGGTCGATCCGATGAACCCGTGAAAGGCGAAAAAAAGGTGCCTGAAAGGATCAGGCGATCTCGACCAGCGTGATCGCAAACGTCAGATCCTTTCCCGCCAGCGGGTGGTTGACATCGACGGTGACTGCCGAGTCGGTAACGTTGATCACCGGGACGGTCATCGTCTGGCCGTAGGGTGTGCTGATCGTTATCTCCTGGCCGACTTCGGGGACTGAAGTGTTCCCGAACTGCTCGCGATCGAGGTCGACGAGCAGATCCTCGCGGTATGCGCCGTACGCCTGGTCTGCCGGGATAGTGACGGTCTTTGATTCCCCGACGCGCATGCCGAGAACCGCCCGGTCAAAGCCGGAGATCATCTCCCCGGCACCGACGGTGAACTGCGAAGGCCCTCGTCCCTCAGAGGTGTCAAAGACCGTGCCGTCTGCAAGGGTGCCGGTATACTCCACCTTCACGACATCGCCGTTCTTTGGCGGTCGCCGCCCCGTGCTCCCCGTGCAGCCGCTCACCATTGCGAGCAAAACCATACAGCAGACCAGAAATGCTGCCGTTATCGGATTCTTCCATTCCATTCTAAACACTTCCTTCTATCACTAATAACCGTTAATCTCGACGGCACGACTGAAACAGTCCGCCGCCTCGCGATACTTGCCGAGACGATCGAGCACCCTGCCTTTGCGGTACAGCGCCTGTGCATGGTTCGGATTTGCTGTAAGCACCCGGTCGAGACAGCCGAGTGCGGCATCGTTCTCGCCGAGGTGCGCAAGGGCGATCGCTTTGTTGAAGAGAATGTTGAGATCGTCGCTGGAGAGAGCGGCCGCACGGTCGTAAGCCGCCACCGCATCGGCATACCTCCCGAACGTATCGAGGAGCATCCCTTTTGCATTCCAGATGACGGCGTTCTCCGGATCGACCTGGAGCGCGGTCTCATAACTCCTCAGGGCATCGTCGAACCTGCCGATCTTCTCACAAACCGTCCCCCGTATGAAGAGAGCCGCTGCACTCTCGGGCTGGAGCACGACAATCTTGTCGACCGGCTTGATCGCATCGGCGTACTGGCCGAGGCGGATGAGTGCCGTGCTCTTAGCGTAGAGCATATCGATATTCGTCGGCTCCTGCTCGAGGATTGTCGTATACTCGGTCAGCGCCTCTCTGTATTTCCCCGCCTTCTCGAGGGCATCGGCGAGGCCGCGTCGCGAGGCCAGATCCCCGGGGTCGGCGGCGAGCACCTTCCCGTAACACTGCTCCGAGTCGCCGTACCTGCCGAGCCAGGAGTAGATCTCTCCCCGCTGCTGCCATGCCGCCCGATCCTCGGCGTTGATCTCAAGAATGCTGTCCGAACACTCTAAGGCATCCTCGTAGCGCCCCATATGAACGAGTGCGTTCGCCAGCATATGCCATGCCTCGTTATTCGTGTCGTCTTCCTGGAGCACCTGTGCGTAACATTTGATGGCGTCGTTATACTTCCCGGTCTTCTCGAGCGCCATGCCGTACGCCATTCGGGCACGCAGGTCGTCCGGTGTTGCGGCAAGGTAGCGTTCGAATCCGGCCGCCGCCTCTTCGTGCTTTCCGAGCTGCTCGAGCGAACCTGCTCGTATCTTCAACGCTGCCGCGTTCGCCGGGTCGGCCGCGAGCACCCAATCGCAGCACTCGATGGTGCGCTGGTCCATGCCGAGCCGGTGGAGCGCCGTCGCGAGGGCGAAGGTGGCACCGACGTCGCCCGGATTCTCCCGCACGATTCGCTCGAACGACGCTGCCGCTTCTGCGTAACTGCCGAGGTGCAGCAGCGCGAATCCCCGGTGGAGCCAGGCGAAGAGGTTTTCGGGTTCAACTTTTGTAACTTCCGTAAAGCAGTTCGATGCCTCCGTGAATCGCCCGAGGGCCGCAAGCACCATCCCCAGGTTCAGCAGGAACCCCGAGTCCGACGGAGATTCTGCGGAGAGGCGCCTGTAGCAGTCGCACGCCTCGAGAAGCCGCCCCTGCTCCTCACAGATTCTGGCCTTCCGGAGGAGTGTCCCGTCATCGTCGGCATCTACCGCCAGCACCCAATCGATGCATGTGAGGGCATCGTCGTACCTGCCGAGCCTCTCGAGCGCCGTTCCCATCTCAAGGAGACTTCCGAGATCGTCGGGACTCTTCTCCAGAACCTGCTCGAAGCAGAGGAGTGCGTCTGCATACCGCCCGAGTTGAAGGAGAGCTTTCCCTTTGCTCTTCAGCACCGCACCGTCGCCCGGATTGATGCGGAGGAGCAGATCGAAGGTCTCGGCGGCTTCGCCGTACCTGGAGCGATGCATCAGTGCCGTTCCACGCTCCTGGAGTGCAATCACGCTCTCGCCGTCCTCTTTCAGGACGTGATCGAGGCACTCGAGCGCATCCTCGTATCTGCCGAGGTTCATGAGGGCATCCGCCCGCATCGCTCTCGCGACGGCGTTATGTGGCTCGTGTGTAAGGGCGGCCCTGAAACACTCATCCGCCGCCTCGTACCGTCCGAGATGGAGAAGCGCGATGCCGCTGTTCACCAGGACGCGAACGTTCTCCGGTTCGATCTCGAGCAGGCGGACGAAATTCTCCTGGGCTTCCTCGTAGCGGCCGAGATGCAGGAGTGCCACGCCGCGATGGTACAGCATAACCCTGTCCCGTGCGTCGTAGGTTGCGGGTTTCTTCTGCGCCGCGGCGGATTCATCCCGCTCAAAGAGGCTCAGATCACTGCCGGTGCCGACCCATTTCACGCTTCCGTCTCTCCTCTTCTCCATCACCCGGTCGAACGACCGTACCGCTTCGGCGTAATGGCCGAGCCTGAAGAGCGAGATGCCGCGATTGTACCAGACATGGAACCTGGTCTGATCGTGTTTCAGGACCTGGTCGAATGCCTTGACGGCGCGGTCGTACTGGCCGAGGGTATCATAGGCGAGCCCCATCGTATAGCGGACAAGAACCTGATCGGGGTCGTGCAGGGCGACCTTATCGAAGCAGGCGGCCGCCTCACGGTAATCGCCGTCTCTGGTGAGGTTGACACCCTGCTGGTACCAGGCGGGCACGTCTTCGGGGCGCAGTGAAGTGATAGCCCCATAACAGTCTGCAGCCTCACGGAACCGACCTGCACCTTCGTATGCACGGGCCTTCAGGTACAGGGCATCCGTATCTTCAGGTTTCTTCTCGAGCACGCGATCGAGACAGGCAATAGCGCCGTTATGATCGCCCGACCGTTCGAGCGCGGCACCTCGTCTTGCGAGCGCATCGATATCACCCGGGTCCGCTTTCACGAGCCGGTCGTACTCTTCTGCCGCCGGAGCAAACTCCCCGTTCCGCTCGAGCAGCAGGGCAAGGCGGCGCCGTGCGGTAGTGTTCTCCGGGTGGCTGTCGAGCACTCTTTCAAAAGCCTCCTTCGCCTCCCGGTATCGGGCAAGCCGTTCGAGCATCTCCCCCCGCTCGTACCACGCCGCGGTGTCGGAGGGTTCGCGCTCGACGACGCTGCCAAAACAGTCCGCGGCCTCCTGATAGGCGCCGAGCCTGGCAAGGACGTGACCAAGCGTTCGCAGCGCCCCGAGATCCTCCGGGTTCTTCTCGACGGCTCTCCGGAGGCATACAGCCGCTTCCTCATACCTCCCGAGGCAGAAGAGTGCCGTTCCGAGCGAGTACCAGATGGGTGCGTTTTCAGAATCGATTTTGAGGGCTTTTTCAAAACTTTTGGCGGCTTCGAGATAGTTGCCTGCTTCTATCTGGGAATTTCCTTTATTAATCCATGGATTTGGATTCTTTCCCTGCCCCAGAATATTACCGAATATATCCATATGACACGCATACCCCTGAGCGATTGCTCGTACATGGGTACACCTGCTCCTTAATGAGTTCTCTCACTTTGTCTGACAGCGGGATTCGCTACCCAACCTCATTTCCGCCGGGTGGCCTTTCGCCCGCGAAATCCTGGAGTGCCGTCGGAAGGGTCACGCGAATGGCAGCGCCGCCCGAGGGTCTACCGGGCACCGGGTCGGCTGCAAAGACCCGTCCCCATAGCGTTCGACGAGCGTCCGAACGATGAAGAGCCCGAGCCCTTACCGCTTTTACTGCTCGTCCCCTTCTGGAAACGGTTGAAAATCGTCCGTTTTTCCTCGTCGGAGATCCCGGTGCCCATCTTACTTCCACCGATACCGTCACCTCTCCGTCCCCTCCTCGACCGAGATGGTTATCTCGACATCGGCGCCGCCGAACTTCGCGGCATTGCCGATCAGGTTGGTGAAGATCGCTCCGGCAGAATCGTCTGCAAGGATCACGGCATCCGTTCCTCCGTAGCGGATACGGGCATCCTTATAGTTATGAATCTCACGGCGAATTACCTGATCGAGGTCAACTTCTTCCTGAGAGCCAATCGCTCCTCCCTGAGGCGGGACGATCGTGCTGACGCTATGGATAGTCTTCCATACTCTGCCATGCACGCCGGAAATAGCGCGCAGGGAGAGTTCCTTCTCATCTCCGGCAAGCATCTCGCTGAGCATCTCACGGGAGTCTCCGAGTGCGGCCATGTTCGCATTATTGACATCGTGAACCATGATGTCCAGATACAGGTTGGCCGCTTGGAGGGTCTCCTGATAGTCGCTGTCGGCCTTTTTCCGCTCACGAAGTTCGAGAAGAGCCCGGTCGCATTCTCCGGAAGACTTTCACCCGGTGACGTGATCGGTGGCATCCTCGATAACAAGGCTCGCATAAACTCTGCCCGCCACCTCCGTCCAGCGCTATCACGGTCGTCTGCTGTGTCCGTACCCGTACATCCGTCCTCGTCGGCGGGATAGAAATACTGGAGATTCTGGGATGAGAATGATATGCCCGCAGAGAGGTTCTAAAGACCTGGCGTATGCGCTGGAGATAGCGGGGCTGCCCTATATCCGGGAATCGCTTCGTGTGATTATTGTCCCCGACGATCCCGTCCGCGGATAAGCCGGTCCAGTCCTCGAGGCATCTGTTCCAGTAGCGGATCCGAAGATCCGTACTCGAGGATGCAGATGCCGACCGGCAGGTAGTCCAGGATCTTCCATTCCGGGTGTTGGTCGAAGATTGCGGACATGCACCTGCACCGTCCCGGCGTGTTTACTGTCGGGAGATCTTGCGAGAGAAGTGCGTCCATTGGATCCAACCTCTAAGATCAGGCGATATCTCGCCTTCCACATTCAGGTCCTGCACGAGGAACTGCGTGTGGGCGAGCACAAGCCATCCATCGGGGTCGGCACTATGGGTATGGATGAGGTGGACGATGGTATCTTTCATATACGCAGGGAGTGAATAGGCGAGATGCTGGCAGAGCCCATTGCTGATCGAGCCCATCACCCCGTTGATGATGATATTGCCGATCTCTTTGAGCGTCTCGATCCTGATCGCATAGGAGTTCAGGGCAGGCCGAAACCTCGTCCATGAGCGTCATCACGAGTGCCGCCGCGCTCTTTGCCAGGAATGCCCAGAGCAGTCGTCCCCGAGAACGCGCCCTTGAAATCAGATGCACCATTGCAAGAGATTCGTCCGGGTATGCGTCCGCGACCCATAGACTCCCGCAGGCGGAGTATCCTGACTCTGGGCACCTGGAGCGCGATGTGCGACCGGGTCATATCGTTGAGCATGCTTGCGGCTCTGCCGACGCCGATATTTGATCAGTTCTCTGATTGCATCCAGAGATTCGGGGGAGTCCTGTTCCATACGGCTTCTCGCCCGTACACGACATCCCGGAGCATCGCACAGAGTTCTTCGTTTTGCAAAGCCGGTTTCTTGAGGAACTATGCGGAAAAGAGGTCCATACATTGCCGTGGTGTCGTCTCCTGGATGTCCGAAGTGCTCACGATGATCGGCACCGTAAGTCCCTCTTCCCGCGCATGAGCCAGCACCTGGGTGCCGCTGCATCTCGGGCATGAGGAGATCCAGAATGACCGCACCTACGCCTTCTCCCGACGCCAGTGCGAGCCCTGCCTTTCCATTATCGGCTTCGCGAGTCTCATACCCCGCCTCTTTCAGAAACGAGGTGAGAATCCTTCGCTGAAACGCCGAGTCGTCGATAATCACAATGATTGTCACCGGTTCGCCCTCCCGCATACCGGATGGAAGAGGATCTTGCCGCAGCGGCAGGCCCCTTCCTTCCTGTTAGCAGGAATTGGTCCCCGTGCGAGCCGATAAGGGTAGCGATCCGAACCTGAACCGCTCTTGCATTCCGGGATGGGCATTAAAGAGCGAAAAGAGTGAGTTTCGGGAAGAAGAGGGTCAGGGGCGGTGTCACCCGCAGCCCTCCCTCATACGTCAAGGATCGGTTCAAACTGGGCTTTGCCGACCGGGCCGTAGAACTCGGATATCCTCGGATCCATGCCGCAGATCGGGCAGGTGTAGTCCTCCGGAAGATCTTCGAAGGCCGTACCTGCCGGAATGCCCCGGCGGGGCTCACCTCGTTTCTGGTCGTAGATATACCCGCAGATCTTGCAGACATACTTCGTCGGCTCCCAGGGAACAAAACCCCATTTCCCGATGGGGCCTTTTCCCGTCGCCCCGCAGACCGGGCAGGTGTAATCGTCAGGCAGGTCTTCGAATGCCGTACCGGCGGCTATGCCCCGGTGCGGTTCGCCCCGGATGGGGGAGTAGATGTAGTTGCATATCCTGCACCGATACCGTTTCACATTCTCCATCGTGTCACCTTCGCGTGCGATCGCGGCATACACGCTCTCTCACCACATAACTCTTGCCCCTGCCCTGCTCCGGCGAGGCGGAAGGGGTTTTCCGGGAGGCCGGGTAATCAATGAGAACCGGCGTGATCGTCCTTGGATGGGTGTGCCGATATCCAGGCGTCATCGGGAATGGCGGTACGGATACGATCCGTGTGGATAAGGATCTCGAAATGCGCACCGACCCCGGGCGTCCCGGTCTCTTCAATGGTAAAGATCGGTGATGGAGAGTATCTCGCGCGCCAAAAATAATCCATATCCTGTGTTGTTCCCGAAACCGCGCTTGAAGATCCTCTCTTTTTTATGCGCGGTTCAGTCTGGCCCGTCGTCCTCGCAGACAATCTTTCAGCCCGTTCTCGGTTATCCGGTCGTATATGCGAATCCGGGTGATCGGGCCGCTGTGTCTGGTTGCATTGTCGAGAAGGTTGTAGAATACCTTCTCGAGGAGAGGGTCGGCAAAGATCTCGATGCTGCTTACCTGTACGAATACCGAGACCGCCCCCGTATCAAGCAAGGTCGTTGCACGGGCGACGGCGTCAGGGAGGTTCTGCCAGGCGGGGAACTGCACGCCGATATCCTGATAGTCAGTGGTGAAGGCGATCTGGCGGTGAATTTTTTTTCCGCCCCCTGCATCTTTCCTATGAAATCCAGCAGAGCGGATCGGCGTTATCCTCCCATCAGGGTGAGGAAACCCCATCAGGATGGTGAGCTGATTTGGACATCGTGCCGTGTGACGCTATTGAGGAGTTTAATTTCCTGTTGGTCTGCAAAAGTGCCTCTTCGGCTCTCTTTCTCTCGGTGATTTCGATCCCCTTCGAGACCACCGCTTCGACATCTCCTTCGCTGCGTAGATGGGTGTCACTGTTCAGGTATTCCTTGTCGCCCTCGCGGTCGGATAGGTATATTCTCCCTGCAGATGACAAGCGGTCGAGGGTACGGTATGGACTGCTCGTTGATCGGCTCCATGATCCCTTCGGCAGCCCGGATCGCGCCAGGTCTTCCCGATCATCTCTTCCGGCTTTAAATTGCGCTCCTCAACGCCTTTCGAACAGACGTAGAGGTACTGGAGCTCTCTATCGTAGACGTAAAACTGGACGGGCGTCACATCGAAGATCGTATCGAGGAGACGCTTTCGCTTCCAATGTCGCAATTAACCGCTCTCGCTCGGCCTCCGCGTGTTTCATGTCGGTAACGTCGCGGACTGACTCCATTGCACCGGTGATCGAGCCGTTGTGATCATAGAGCGGCGTCGCCTTGATCCGGAAGATGCGGTCCCCCACTGGGGAAGCGGGAACGTCACCTCCGCTATCAAGCCCTGACTCCCTTCTCGGTGATCAACGTGTACCGCTGCAAGAATCCAGCCGCACCCGGCTGAAGGATACAATCGGCCAGTGCCGGTCGTTTCTCTCCGTAAAAGGGAACTGCGTACTCTATAGCCGTCAGTGCCGACCATCTCTCCGGCTCGCCACACCCGTCAGATCCTTCAACTCGCCCTGTTCCAGGCGATAACCCGCGCGTCCCTGTCCATTGCAAACGTTTGCTTCCGGCAGATGGTTGATGATGTTCGAAAGATGTCTTTTCGGACTGCCTGATGTCCTTCCTCTGCCCAGTCTGTTGCTCCGTTACGTCGCGGCCGACCGACTATATTCGAGGAGCCGGTGCTGGCAATCGAAGATGGCTCGATCGCTCCACTGCTGCCAGCGGACCTCTCCGTTCTGCATGATAATGCGGTGTTCGAGGGAAGCGACGGGGTTGTCGGGGGTGAGAGTAGGTGAAGTGATCCTGAAACTTGTGCCTGCTCTTCCTCTTGCATTACTGGCCGGCTCCGTTGCCCGATGATTCCATTGCACCGTTTCCCGAGGTACCTGCAGTAGGGCTTCGTTGACGAAGAGAACGATCCAGTCCGGGCTGAATCGGGTGATGAAGTCCGTCTGGCTTTCGACGACGGCACCAGCAGCGGCTTCCTTGCTCGCTTTGAGAGCAGCCTCCGTCCATCCGCGCTGGGCCGCCTTCTGGAGCATCTGCTCAAGTTCGGCGAAACACGCCTGAACGTCGGTGTCTTTCTGAAGATAAAAAGTCTGCTCCTGCCGTCGGCAGCTGCTCCCATTGCGACGTTCTCTCTTCCTTTGCCGGTGAGAAGAGATAAACGGGGTTTTGTTCCCTCGTGCGCGAAGTTCCTTGAGAAAATCTGCATTCCGTTTGTTCTCCGGCATATCGTAATCGGAGACGATAACGTCGAAGCGGGTCTCCCTGACGGCCTCGAGCGCTTCGCGTGTCAAGTAGGTGCGGTTTCCGACGGAGAAACCCTCTTTCCGTTCAAGGAAGAGGCGGGGTGACCTCGAGCATGGAGGGCTCGTCATCCACCAGCAGCACTGATATCAGCATCGTTGCTCCCGGCCTATTTCCAAAAAAAACCATCTGTCACGCTCTGTCCATCGGGACTGTATCATCGTGCCTTATCCCTCAAAAAATCGGATATATACATCAATCTATTCTTTATACTATCGTTATTGCGCATTAAGTAGTTATTGCTCTAGTAGGAAAGTTGTCGATTATACTGCTCTTTAAGAGTTGATTTGCCGCCTATTTCGCGGCAAATGTGCACGTGTCGATGTGCTGGGAGAGAACACCGCACCTCCGGCCGCGGATGGCATCCTCCGGGGGCGGAGGGTGCCGCGACGGTTGAAATGGGTATATATTAATGAGTAACCGCCCTATGAACAGCTACCTGGTGCGGATATCATCATGTTTGAGAGGGTACTGGTACCGACCGATTTCTCCGAGTACTCGGGGAGAACTATAGAGTGTCTCGGACAGATTCCGGGAGTCCGGGAGGTGATTCTGCTCCATGCACTTGATGCGGACCATGCGTCGATGCGGGCATGGATCTCCGGTCAGACGTTTGAAACGCCTGCCGAATACGCAGAACGCCGGCTGGCGATGCAGAGTGAACGGGTAGAGGAACTCGGGCTCAAGCCGATAGCGATCCTTGAGATCGTCCGGGACGGCGACCTCGCCGGAGCAGTCGTCGCGCGTGCTGCCGACGAACAGATCCCGCTGATCGTCATCGGCGCGCGGGGAAAGGGGATCATCCAGGGATACTTCCTCGGCAGCGTCTCGTCAGACGTGCTTCGCAGAAGCACTGTCGATATCCTGATCACCCGCTACCGGGGTGCGGCCACGGAGGCGTGCCGGATGAGTATCTTTTCACGGGTGCTCTGTCCGGTCGATTTCTCGAGGCCTTCCCGAATGGTGATCGATTTTGTCGGACGGATGGGGAATATCCCGGAACTGATCCTGGTTCACGTCATCAAGAGCGCGGAGACAAAAGAGGAACTGGTAGCGGGGATCGAGGAGGCGGAAAGAAGGCTCCACGAGCTCGCGACGGAACTCTCGCGCGAAGGTCTCTCTATCAGGACGTTCGTGCGGTTTGGAAACCCGAGTCAGGAGATCACCGATCTCGCCGAGGAAGAGGATGTCTCCCTGATTCTCATCTCCCGATATGGCGAGCAGGACTACTTCAGGGATATTCCCCTCGGAAGTACGGTGGCCGATGTGGCAAAGCGGGCCCGTCGTCCGGTCCTCGTGAAATATCCCATTCTGTCACTGGCGGTGGAAGCCCGGGAGCTTTCTGCCGGCAGAGTTTCCGAAGGCAGAGAGGATCTGGAAGGGGTATCACCAGCAGAAGGCGAATAGCGAGACCGACCGTATCTTCGGCGTTTTCCTTGACGGCAACCTCGTCAGCGTCGCCCGGTGCAGACGGCACCCGGACGGGAAGGAGGTCGACGGTGTCTTCACACCCGAAGATTTGATAGGGCGGGGGTACGCGAAGAGAGCAGTTGCAGCCCTCGTCTCTGCCTGCGGGAATGATGTGCTGTATATGCATTCGACAAGCGATCTCGTCCCATTCTTGATGCATCCTTCGGCTTTACACCCATCGGCGAGCGGGAACTGCCGCCCACAATCCGGGAGCGGTATGCCTTTGCGGGCGGCAACATGGAGGGCTCAAACGTCAGCCCGATGAAGCGGATCCCCTGAAGTTACCGCTCTTTTTTCATACTCCCGGCAAAGAGGATCCCGAGCAGCACCCGCAGGACGAGCACGACGATCATCAGGATGCCGCCGAGCAGAATCCATGCGAGGGAGAACCTACTGACGGGGACGGCTCCTCCAGGGTTTTCCGAGGATGAAAAGCCTCCGCCTGGAGAGTAGTGGTAGTAGTAGGTTCGGGCTTTCGCCTGCCGATACGCGGCGGACGCACCCCCACCCGGAGTGCGGTATGCCGAATAGGCAGTGCCGGCCGCAAGGAGCCTGTCATACTCCGCCCTCTTCTCGGGATCGGAGAGGGTATCAGTACGCCTCCTGAACCTTCAGGGAGATTTCCTGTGCGCCCGGGGCGGTGCTGATATCGGGGTGATATTGTTTGGCGAGGCTCCGGTATGCGGCTTTAATTTCACCCGCGCTCGTTTCGACCGGGGCGATGCCCAGGACGTCGTATAATTTCCGGCAGTCTTCCCTACGTATTCATCGTGATCCTTCGGTGACACCCATGATGGTATCAGTTTTTCGCCCGGTTTTTCGCACGTCGCATCGCCGCAGGCGAGTCCGCCGGTATCGCCGTTGACCGTCACGACGCTGCCGCCCGGAAGATCGCAGATGTCCATTGGAAGGCTGTCGATCATAGGAATCCCTGCGATGATTGCTCCGACGGCGATGATCGTTTCAGCCTCCGTATTGATGATAGCAGCGGGAGCCCGGCCGCTTCGCGCCAGCGCATAGATGAACTGAACGAACCGACCGTCGATCCCTTCCTGTACGGGAATGCAAGGACACGACCGGCAACACTCTCGCCCTCGAGCGGATGACCTTTCTCGATGACGACGCCTGTCTCCGGGTCGACACCGGAGAGAAATGAGATCGGTTCAGGACTGACCAGGAGTTCTCCCCTGCCTGACCCTTTCGAAAATAGCTCTTCCCTTCAGAATCATGCGACCACACTAATAAGTGGTCGGAGAAACAACTATATGGATACCATGGACGAAACCATTGGCAACAACCCTGGCAGCGAGCACGACATGTTCGCACTCCAGATTCAGGATCTGAAGGCGCAGCTCCTGGATTTCAAACTCAAGAACGAGTGGCCGAGAAGGAACTCGTCCAGCTCCGGAAAGAGAACGGCCAGGCCAGAACGTGTGCCGCTGTTTGTTGCCGTTGTGGTCGATGTACTGGACAAAGGTGAAGTATATCTCCGGCAGCAGGGCAACAATCAGGAATACGTCACGCTCCGGCCAATGAGAAACTGCACCGCACCCTCAAACCGGGCACAAAGGTTGCCGTCAATAACACGCTCTCCATCGTCAAGATCATCGGGAACGTCTTCGACTCCCTGATCCGCGTCATGGAGTTGAAGAGCAGCCGGACGTCACGTTCGAGCAGGTCGGCGGCCTCAAGGAAGAGATCGAAGAGGTTCGCGAGGCGGTCGAGTATCCGCTGACAAAGCCCGAGATCTATGAGCGGATTGGCGTCGAGCCCCCGAAAGGCATCCTCCTGGATGGCCCGCCCGGAACCGGAAAGACGCTGATCGCAAAGGCGGTCGCCCACAACTCGAATGCCCGGTTCATCAGGATGTCCGGGAGTGAACTCGTGCACAGGTACATCGGTGAAGGGGCACAGTCGCGGCGCGAGCTCTTCATCCTTGCACGGGAACGTGCACCGTCGATCGTCTTCATCGACGAGATCGATGCTATCGGCAGCATGCGGATGCACGACGGAACGAGCGGAAGCGCAGAGGTGCAGCGGACGCTCATGCAGGCTCTCTCTCTCTCTCTCTCTCTCTCTCTCCTCAAAAAAAAAAAAAAAACAAAACAAAACAAAATGATGGACGGGTTCGGCAACCGCGGAAACGTGCGGATCATGGCTGCGACCAACCGGATCGATATGCTCGACCCTGCCCTCCTGCGGCCGGGACGGTTCGACCGGATCATACAGGTGCCTCTCCCCGATGCGGATTCCCGACGCGAGATCTTAAAGATCCACACGGCAAAGATGACGATGAAGGATGTGGACCTCGAAGCGATCGTCGGCCAGACCGAGAAGACCACCGGTGCGGAACTGCAGGCAGTCGCCCGCGAAGCCGGCATGATAGCAGTCCGCCGCGATGCTGAAGCGGTGGAGCAGCATGACTTCGCCGCTGCGATCAAAAAGGTAAAACGCGAGGAGCATAAGGCGTCCCCCCAGGATACCCGGATGTATATCTGATATGGACGTGCTGCTGGTTCAGGCAGATGGGGTCGACCTCTACGCCACCCTTCGAAATCCGAGACCAGCCGCGGGGTTCTCCGGTTCTATCACCCCTCGCGCCTTGAGTTCGGCGTGCTGATCCGGACGGCATCCCTCGCAAGCAGTCTCTCTATTATCTCGGAGATCCGCTGGTATATCCGGCGCTACGTCGAGGTGGTGCTCTTCCGGTTATCAAGGAGACGTACTGTTCGTTCGAGCTCGCAAAGCAGGTCTATGAGCGGGATACGAAACTTGCCGCTCCCTGGGAGTATCGCCTGCTCTACGGTATCCAGGATGGACGGCTCGTCCAGTCGGTGAAGATGGATGCGGGCAGAGACCGGGACGGTTATGCCGACTCTCTCGAGGGTATGGACGACGTCCTCGAGGTCTGGTGCTCGGAGAGCGAGCACGCCGAGGTTTAGCCGCCTCCTCTTCCGGGCGGGTTTCGTCCGGAAACGGTCTGGCAGGAGGGGGCTCTGCACCCTCCCCCGCGATGCGATTGCCGGTAACGGTCGCCGTGCTCGTGATTCTGCCGTACGGCAGATCTTTTCCCAACCTCGACATATCTCCGATACGTTCGACGCTTTTGCGGGCATCGCACCTGTGGGGTGTTCTCCCTCGACGGGAGGGGTCGAGAGTCCCCCTGTCGCCCGTGGCGAATGAGGTCGTCCCAAAGCCCTCTGCCCGGGGGAGACTCCCTCCCGAGCCCTCCCCTGGTATGTGATTAGCCGGTAATGGCCGTGCTCGTGATCAAACCCCTGTTGCGGTTCGGATAAACGTCACCATGCCCCCGACGGCATTCCTCGATAGAGGCTGCAGACAGAGCCGGGGCGTGAGTATGGCGAGCTTTCGGGTATCGCACTCTGGAAAAGGTATAGGGAGAAAAAAAGGATCTCTTCAGGCAAACATCGCACCGTACGAGGTGTTGATGTGATGCTTGTCGAAGTCCAGCGAGAGCTTGTCGATCGCTTTCATGAAGTCGTCCTGCGTGACGGTCTCGTGCTCGCTCCGAATCGCGAACATACCTGCCTCCATGCAGACCGCCCGAAGGTCGGCACCGTTCTTTCCCTCGGTGAGGCGGGCGACCTCCGCAAGATCGACGTTCTCGCCGAGGTTCATGCCCTTCGTGTGGATCTTCATGATAGACAGCCGTCCCTGGGGGTCGGGGAGCGGAATCTCGATGATCCGGTCGAACCGTCCCGGCCGGAGGAGGGCGCGATCCAGGATATCGATCCGGTTGGTGGCGCCGATGATCTTGACATCGCCGCGGTTCTCAAAGCCGTCCATCTCGGCGAGGAGCTGCATGAGCGTCCGCTGCACCTCGCGGTCTCCCGAGGTCGTCGAATCGCTCCGGTGGGCACCGATCGCGTCGATCTCGTCGATGAAGATGATCGACGGCGCTTTCTGTTTGGCAAGTTCGAAGAGTTCGCGCACGAGCCGCGCCCCCTCGCCGATATACTTCTGCACGAGCTCCGAACCGACGACACGGAGGAAGTGCGCGTTCGTATGGTGCGCGACCGCCCGCGCGAGCAGCGTCTTCCCGGTTCCGGGAGGGCCGTAGAGGAGGACGCCCTTCGGCGGCGCGATGCCGATCTGCTCGAAGAGATGGGGCTTTGTGAGCGGGAGCTCGACTGCCTCCTGGATCTCTACGATCTGCGGCTCGAGGCCGCCGATACTCTCGTAGCGCTCTTCAGGGGATTCGATAAGTTCCATGCCGTAGACCTGCGAGTCGTAACTCGTGGGGAGGATGTCGACGATGGCAAGGGACTGCTGGTTTAAGGTACACCGCACACCCGGCTTGAGGAGATCGGGATCGATGAGCTGCGATGTGCGGACGAGGAACCGCGGGCCTGCACTGCTCCGCACGATGACCCGGTTATTGTCAACGACGTCGGTGACCGTTCCGATTACGAGAGGGGGGCTCCTGAGCTGCTCGATCTCGCTCTTGAGCTTCCGGAGCTCCCGCTGGTACCGGATCTTCTGGGTTTCGATATAGCGTTTTTCAGACTCCATCTGCCTGAACTGCTCCCGCAGTTCCAGATTTCGGTTTTCGAGGTTGGTTATCCGTTCAAGCAGGTACTGGTAAAGATCTTCACCGGTATCCTTGTCTGGCGCTTGCCGAGCAATATCTCCCATAGGTCTCCTCGAATAATTATATAGGGTAAAATGGATATAAAGTTCTTTGCGAGAATCATGCAATGTGAATTATGCGGCGCTCCTATCCACGGACCGTCAAAGACAGTCCAGGTTGAAGGTGCAGAACTCTGTGTATGCATCAAATGTGCAAAATACGGTAAGGAAGTCCAGCAATCACGGCGAGGCGGTGCTCCTGTGCGAAGGCCGGGAACACCGGCGGTCTCGACGCCGCAGCCCCGGAGAAGGCCGAGGGATGTCTTCGACCTGATCGAGGGCGATATCGTCGATGACTACCGCGAGCGGATTCGCGCTGCCCGGGAGGAGAAGGGATGGTCTACACTGGATCTTGCTCACGCGACGAAAGAGCGTGAGATCCTGATCAAGAAGATCGAGAAGGGCGATCTCATTCCGGAGGACGCCGTTCGGAAAAAACTCGAGCAGGCGCTCGGCATCAAATTGATCGACTCCGCTGCCGACGAGACCGAGTCCCGCGGCGGCGGCAGAATGACGACGACCGTCGGGGATGTCATCTCCTTTAAGAAGATCCGGAAGTAACCGGCAGGAACAGAGTCTTTTTCCGGAAACAATAGAGCAGCGTCGATCGTTATCGGGAAAGGGTTGTGTCCCTTTTCCCCTCGCCATTTCTCATCCTGCGTGCTTACCTTTTTATAGATGGACGAAATATGATATTACCAATGCGTGGTGAATGTTTTTTCGCCGGTGAATGCTTTTATCACTGGTAGCGAAGGATCCATCCGCCGTGCAGGCCTGAACAACGCACTTCTTCCGCAGGTTCACTCCACTACCGGATGGTGCCTGCCTGTTTGCAGTTATTTCCGCTTTTTTAGCACTTTTAGTTATTATCCCCGGAACTGAAGCGTAATTCTACACCAGAATCGCTGACGTGCCGGATGAGGAGTTCTGATTATGAGAGGAAAAGAAATTCGCATGGAACGTATCATGGATCGTAATACCGGAAAGACCATCATCGTACCGATGGATCACGGTGTAACGGTCGGGCCAATCCCGGGACTGATAGATCTAGGAAAGACCATCGACCTCGTGGCGGGGGGCGGGGCAAACGTGGTGATCGGGCATATGGGGCTTGCCCTGCATGGTCACCGGCGGCACGGCAGAGATGTCGGGCTCATCCTCCACCTCTCGGCGAGCACCGCCGTCGGACCCGACCCGAACGATAAGGTGCTCGTCAATACCGTCACGAACGCCCTCAAAATGGGGGCGGACGGTGTCTCGGTGCACATCAATGTCGGTGCGAACTCGGAGGCCAAGATGCTCGAAGACCTCGGACGGGTGGCGATCGAGTGCATGGAGTGGGGGATGCCGCTGCTTGCGATGATGTACCCCCGCGGTGCGAAGATCGCGGACGAGCACGACGTCGAACACGTCAAACTCGCCGCCCGGGTGGCGGCGGAGCTCGGCGCCGATATCGTCAAGACCGTCTACACCGGCGATCCCGACAGTTTCCGCGAGGTCACGCGGGGGTGCCCGGTCCCGGTGGTCGTCGCCGGCGGGTCGAAGACCGACGATATGGCCATCCTCGAACTGATCGAGGGGGCGATGGAGGGCGGTGCTGCCGGCATCTCCATCGGGAGGAATGCGTTCCAGCATCCCGCTCCGGAGAAACTGATAAGGGCTGCGGCGCTCATCGTACACGAAGGAAAACCGGCACACGAAGCAATCGAGATCCTGAGGGCGTGAAAGAGATGATAGGAAAAGAGATACGTCTTGAACGAATCATGAACCGGAATACAGGAAGATCGGTGATCATCCCCATGGATCACGGGTTTACGCTCGGACAGATCGAGGGGCTCCGCAACATGACGGAGATTGTCTCCGAGGTCAGCGAAGCGGGTGCAAATGCCATCGTCCTCCATAAGGGGATGGTGAAGGGCGGCCACCGGAAGCATGGGCGGGATATCGGGCTCATCGTCCATCTCTCGGCGAGCACCTCGATGAACCCCGACCCGAACGACAAAGTGCTCGTCTGCACCGTCGAGGAGGCGGTCGCCCTCGGTGCGGATGCGGTCTCGATCCATATCAATCTCGGGGCGCCGAACGAATCACGGATGCTCGAGTCGGCGGGGCAGGTATCGAAAGAGTGCAACTGCTGGGGAATGCCGCTGCTCATTATGATCTACCCCCGCGGCGAAGGGATCGATCCCACGTCCCCGAAGGCGATCGGGCACTGTGTCCGGGTGGCGGAAGAGCTCGGCGCCGACCTGATCAAGACGAACTACACCGGGGATGCGGCATCGTTCCGCCAGATCACCGATGCATGCTCGGTTCCCGTGATGGTCGCGGGCGGCGAGAAGGGCGGCGATATCGAGACGCTGACGACCCTCGGGGAGGCCGTGGCGGCCGGATCCGCCGGCGTCTGCATGGGCAGGAACGCGTTCCAGCGCGATAATCCGCGCCAGTTCATCCGGGCGATCTGCCGGGTAGTGCATGACGAAACCGACCCTGCCCGGGCGCTGGAGCTGGAAGGATGAAGGTCTTCTGGGTCGATATCCGGCCGTGGGATAAAGACCTCGCCACGACCGCCATCGAGAGCGGTGCGGATGCGCTGATGGTCGGCCGTGCTGATGACCTCCGTGAACTTGCCCGGACGACGGTCATTGCGCCCGATGGGGATCTCGTTCCCGGAGAGGATATCTTCGAGGTGGCGATCGAGGATAAGGAGAGCGAAGAGGAGGCGGTCAGGCTTTCGCGGAAGGGATACGTGATCGTCAGCACCAGCGACTGGACGGTGATCCCGCTCGAGAACCTGGTCGCGGCGTCCGACCGTATCATCGCGACGGTGACGAACCGCGCGGAGGCGGAACTCGCACTGACCGTCCTTGAGCGCGGCGTCGCCGGGATTCTGCTGAAGACCGGCGATCCGGCCGTCGTCCGTGAGGTTGCGTCGCTGATCGCATCCTCCGGCGGGAGCACCGATCTCATTCCCTTCACCGTCACCGGCATCCGGCCGGTCGGGATGGGAGATAGGGTCTGCGTCGATACCTGTTCGCTCCTCGCGGACGGACAGGGGATGCTCGTCGGCAACACCTCCTCGGCCTTCCTGCTCGTGCACCCGGAGACGCTGGAGAACCCCTACGTGGCTCCCCGGCCGTTCCGCGTCAATGCCGGTGCCGTCCATGCCTACATCATGCTCCCGGGCGGGAAGACGGCCTACCTCGCCGACCTGAAGGTCGGAGACCACGTCGCGGTCGCGGAAAGCGACGGCAGGACGACCGATGCGGTGGTCGGAAGGGTGAAGATCGAACGCCGGCCGCTCCTCCTCGTCGAGGCAAAGGCCGGCAGCGCCCGCGTCAGCCTGATCCTCCAGAATGCGGAGACGATACGCCTCGTGGGCGAGGACGGCGGCGCGATCTCGGTCGTCGACCTCAAAGAGGGTGACCGGATCCTCGGGGCTGCAACGGAAGGTGGCCGCCACTTCGGGATCGCGGTGAAGGAGACGATCCTTGAGAAGTGAGCGCATGCTGGCAGGGATCATCGGCGGCACCGGAAAGATGGGGAGGTTCTTTGCGTCCGTCTTTTCTGCCGCCGGATGGGATGTCATCGTATCGGGGCGCGATACGCCTCTCTCCAACCGCGAGGTCGCAGAGCGAGCGGACGTGGTGATGGTCGCGGTTCCGATAGGGAGGACGATAGCCGTCATCGACGAGATCGCCCCGGTGCTTGCGGAGGAGCAGATCCTCTGCGACATCACCTCGCTGAAGGTGGAGCCCGTCCGCGCCATGCTCGCCTCGAAGGCCGGTGTCGTGGGGCTGCACCCGATGTTCGGCCCGGGCGCGGAGTCGCTTTTGAACCAGACGATCATCGTCACCCCCGCACGCTGCGACGGGGCGGCGCTCGACCGCCTGCTCGGTATCTTCCGCGAGCAGGGGGCGGTGCTGACCTTCGCCACGCCCGAAGAGCACGACCGGATGATGGCGGTCATCCAGGGGCTGACACACTTTGCGACGCTCTGTGCGGCCGATACGATCCGGCGTGCCGGGGTGGACGTCGAGGAGTCGCTCGCGTTCACGAGCCCCATCTACCGTATCCAGATGGGACTGATCGGGCGGCTGCTCGCCCAGGACGCCGACCTCTACGGCGATATGCTCCGGCTGAACCCGGCCGTGCCCGAGGTGCTGGCCGCGTTCGAGGATGCCGCAAAGAGTCTCCGCACGATCGTGGAGGCGGGCGACCTTGCTGCCTTCCGCGATTTTTTCGCGAAGAACACCGATCACTATGCCTCCTACGGGAAAACGGCCACGGAAGAGACCGACGATCTTATCAGATATATGGTGACGCGATGACCCTCCTGACACTCGGCCCTGCCGGAACTTTCAGCCACGAGCTCGCCCTGCGGCTCTACGGCGACGATATCGAACTTCTCCCGACGATCGGAAAGGTCATCGAATCGGTCGCCTCCGGCACGGCGGACGGCCTCGTGCCGATCGAGAACAGCGAAGCCGGCGGTGTCGGCTCGACCCTCCGGGGGCTCCAGGATGCCGGGGTCTTCATCGTCGAAGAGGCGTACCTGCCGATCCGTCACCATTTCGCAGCCCGGTGCGATCCCGGCGATCTTGCCGTGATCTATGCTCACCCCCAGACCCATGAGCAGTGCAGCGTGTTTCTCGACCGACTCGGGGTCGATGTCGTGCATACCAGCAGCAACGCGGCGAGCGCGCTTGCCATGCTCGAGCGTGAGCGTGCCGGGGCGATCGTCTCCTCGAGTGCCGCGGAGATCTACTGCCTTCCGGTTATCCGGCGGGACGTGCAGAACAGCATGCAGAACGTCACCCGGTTCGTCCGGATATCGGCGACTCCGCGGGACGAAGCGGGCTGCACCAGGTGCAGCATCCTCGTCGACCCCGCTACGAACCGGGCAGGTCTGCTCCACGACATTCTCGGGGTCTTTGCCGTCCGCTCCATCAACTTAACGAGGATCGAGTCGCGGCCGTCCCGGCGGGGGATGGGGCGGTACGTCTTCTTCATCGACTTCGATCTCGCGCCCGGGTGGGAGGAGGCGAGGGAGGAACTTCGGAGAATGACCACGGTGAAGGAACTCGGCTGCTACTCGAGGAGGGAGATGCCGGCATGGACGTAACCGTCTCCCGGAGTCCCGCGGTGGACCTGACGTTCGCTGCTCCTCCCTCGAAGAGCTATACGCACCGGGCGCTGATCGCCGCCTCGCTCGCCTCGGGCCGGAGCCGGATTTGCCGCCCGCTCGATGCCGACGATACCCGGCTGACCGCCCGGGCGCTCCGGAATCTCGGCGTTCCGGTCGACTGGCAGGGCAGCGAGATCATCGTCGACGGAACCGGCGGGGAGCTCCCGACCGGAGATCCGGTCACGCTCGATTCCTCGGCAACTCCGGGACGAGCCTCCGGCTTCTCTCCTCGATAGCCCTCGTATCGCCGCGTCCGGTGGTGCTCACCGGGAACCGGCGGATGCTGGAGCGGCCGCTCGGGCCGCTCGTAGAGGCGCTCCGTGCCCTCGGCGGTGAGGCCGTCTACCTCGGGAAACCCGGCTTTCCCCCGATCCGGGTCGAGGGGAGGCTTGCCGGCGGGACGGCCGTCGTCGATGCAAGTATGAGCAGCCAGTTCATCTCGTCGATCCTGATGGCCGCTCCCTGTGCCGACGAGGACGTCGAACTCGAAATCCCGGAGATGCCCGCATCCCGGTCGTACCTCGACGTGACGGTCGACGTCATGGAGGCGTTCGGCGCACGGGTCGAACGGGACGGGTATACCCGCTTCCGGGTGCGGCGCGGCACCCGCTATACCGGCAGGGAGTACACCGTCGAGGGCGACTACTCGTCGGCCTCCTACTTCTTTGCCGCGGCGGCTATCTGCGGCGGCACCGTCCGTGTGAACCACTTAAGCCCCGCATCGGTGCAGGGCGACCGGCGGTTCCTCGACGCGCTCGAAGCGATGGGGTGTCTCGTCGCGTCATCGGTCGATACGGTGACCGTCACGCGGAAGGGCGAGCTCTCCGGCATCACCATCGATATGTCATCCGCCCCCGATACGGTGCAGACGCTCGCGGTCGTTGCGGCCACGGCAGCGACGCCGACGACGATCACCGGGTCGGGCACCTGCAGTACAAGGAGAGCGACCGGATTGGGATCACGGCGGAGATCCTGCAGAGGATGGGAGCCAGTGTCTCGGTCGGCACCGACCGGATCACCATCACCCCGGCCCCGCTCCACGGCGTGGTCGTCGACCCGGTCGACGATCACCGGACCGCCATGAGTTTCGCCGTCCTCGGCCTCGGGGTCGGCGGAATGACGATCCGGGATGCGGAGTGCGTCGGCAAGTCGTTCCCCGGGTTCTGGGATGCCCTCACAGAGGCGGGACTGCTATGAAGATCGTCCTCGTCGGTTTTCGGGGCACCGGAAAGACGGCCGTCGGACGACGGCTTGCCGGCCGCTTCGGTCTTCCGTTTGTCGATACCGACGCTGTAATCGAGGAGAAGGCGGGCATCGCCATCCCGGCGATCTTGAGCGGTGGGGCGAAGCGGCGTTCCGGCGTCTCGAGCGGGAGGTTATCGCGTCGCTCCGGGACTGTGACGGTGTCGTCAGCACCGGCGGCGGGGCGGTCATCGACCCGGCAAACGTGGAGAGCCTTCGCCGGAACGGGACGGTCATTCTGCTAACGGCAGACCCCGCGGTCATCGAGGAGCGTATCCGGGGCAGCGACCGGCCGGGGCTCACGTCCCTCCCGCTTCGGGACGAGATACGGGAGATGCTCGGGCAGAGACGGGTTGCCTACATGAGTAGTGCCGACGTCTGCATCGATACCGGCTCGCGCAGCGTGGAGGAGACCGTCGAACAGATTGCAGCCCTGCTCACGGCGCTGCCCGACGACCTCCTTGTTCCCGATGATCTTGCGGCGGTGCGAAAGCGCGACCCGAAGATCCGGATTTGCGGCATCGCCGGCAACCCCTGCTCGCACAGCAGGAGCCCCGCTCTCTACAACAGGCTCTTTGAGCACTACGGTTTACACTACTATTACACGAGGTTCGAGTGGCCCGCAATAGAACCCATCGTCAGGCTCGCACGCGCCCTCGACGTTCGGGGACTCTCCGTCACCATTCCGTTCAAGCAGGATATCATCCCGTTCCTGGACGAGGTCGACGCGGACGCGGCCGCCATCGGCGCGGTAAATACGGTCGTGCAGTGCGGCGGAAGGCTGCATGGGTTCAATACCGACTGGCTCGGGGTGAAGATTCCGCTCGAGCACCGGCGGGGAGCACGGGCGGTCGTGCTCGGTGCGGGAGGTGCGGCGGCGGCGACGGTCTATGCACTCCGCGACCTCGATATGGCGGTGACCGTGCTGAACCGGACTCCCTCGAGAGCCCGCCTCCTTGCGGAGCGGTTCGGGTGCGCGTGGGGAGGGCTCGACGACTTCCGGGGAGGAGACACCGATGTCGTCGTCAATACGACCTCGGTCGGGATGGAAGATGCGGGGCGGAGCCCTCTTCCGGCGGACCGGCTCGAACGGGGGATGACCGTCTTCGACCTCGTCTACACGCCCCCCGAGACGAAACTCATCCGGGAAGCGCGGCTTGCCGGCTGCGAGGCAATCCCCGGCACCGAGATGTTCGTCCACCAGGCCGCCTCCGCAGTTCCGCCTGATCACCGGCATCGCCGTGGAGGCAGAAAGCGTGCGGGAGATGATGCAATGAATACGTTTGGGAGAAACTTTCGGGTCACGACATTCGGAGAGAGCCATGGAAAGGCGCTCGGAGCCGTCATCGAGGCTGCCCTCCCGGTATCGCGCTGACCGAGGCGGATATCCAGCCCTACCTCGACAGGAGGAGGCCGGGCACGAGCAGCCTCGTCTCTCCCCGCAGAGAGGCGGACAGGATCGAGATCCTCTCCGGCACCTTCGAGGGCGTCACGACCGGGACGCCGATCGCTCTTGTCGTCTATAACCGGAATCAGGAGTCCGGCGACTACGATGCACTCCGCGACATTTCCGTCCCGGTCACGCCGACTACTCGTATGCCGCGAAGTCCGGTATCCGCGACCACCGTGGAGGCGGGCGGAGTCCGCCGGGAGACGCTCTCCCGCGTCGCGGCAGGCGCGGTTGCGGCGAAGTGCCTCGAGCGCTACGGCATCGGTGTTGCCGGGCGGATCTGTGAGATCGGCGGAGAGACCACCCTCGAGGGAATGGAAGAGGCGATCCGCACCGCACGGCAGGAGGGCGACTCCGTCGGCGGGATCGTGGAGGTCGTCGTCTCCGGGTGTCCGTCGGGGCTCGGCGACCCGGTCTTCGGGAAACTCGACGCAATGATCGCCGCCGCCCTGATGGGTATCGGTGCGGTGAAGGGCGTCGAAATCGGAGCCGGTTTCGCCGTAGCACGGATGCGCGGGAGCGAGAATAACGACCCGATCACCCCGAAGGATTCGCTGGCAATAACGCCGGCGGCATCCTCGGCGGGATCAGCACCGGTCAGCCGATCGTGGCCAGGATCGCCGTCAAGCCCACGCCCTCGATCGAAAAAGAGCAGACGACGATCGATACGGCTGGAAATGAGCGGCGGATACGGATACATGGCCGCCACGACCCCTGCATCGCGGTGCGGGTCGTGCCGGTCGCGGAGTGCATGCTGGCGCTCGTGATCCTCGACGCTCTCCTCGAGCAGGAGAAGTACCGCGGTTTCGCCGTGAGAAAAGAGTGAGTTTACTGGAGCATCTCGAGGAGTTGCTTGAGTTCCTCGACGTGGTACTGCCCCTTCGCCGTCGGGGTTCCGGCGTGGCAGTAGGCTAACTCCGAACCGAAGAGCGGGAGGAGGGCACGGGTATAGCGGTACTCGTCCCCCACGATGCTGACGCAGATCGGTTTTTGCGCTTCAGCAGTGAATGCAAGGAGCGCGAGCACGTCGGCTTGCGATTTTGGGCTGACGGCGATCTTCGGGATATCGCCGAACGACCGCAGGTCGCTCACGAGTGCGTCGAGATCGGATCTCCCCGGCATCTCCGGGCGGTGATGCGAAGCGATGATCTGCACGCCGTGTGTTTTTATGTCAGGCGCATGCTCCCGGTATCTCATCTCCACGTCGACGATATCGACATGCCTGATGAGCGGCCCCACAATCTCGAACCACGCATCCGCGTTCCCGGTGAACCGCCCCCCTTCCTCTCTGCTTCGAAGCGTCGCGATTATTGGAATGATGGTTCGCGCCCGTATCAGTTCGACGGTATCCGCAAGGTCGCCTTCAATCAGGTCCAGGCGGAGCTCGATGAAGTTCACACCTGCTGAAACGGCCAGGTCAAGCGTATCGGGATCGTGAATGGAGGCGACGAGCTTCATATCTCTCGGGTGGTATTCAGTCGGTATTCGGTATTAAGTCTGTTCATTCTCCGGGAGCGCTCTTTCGATCGGCCGCAAGGGCGTCGTTTCGTGCACGTGCCCGCTCGAACATGCGGTCGAAGGCTGCCGGGAGGTCTTCCCGTAGCGACGATACCCCCACCTCGGTGATGCCGCCCGGCGTCGCCACCCGTTCTATCAGGCAGGCGGCGCTCATATCCGTCTTCTGCAGGAGCGCGGCAGTTCCGATGAATGTCTCCCGGGCGAGGCTTGCGGCCTCCTCGGCAGAGAGGCTGCTCTGCCGACGGGCTGCAGCGGCGAGTTCCTCCAGGATCGCTGCGATCAGCGCAGGTCCGCAGCCGGAGACGACGGTGGCGGCGGGGAGATCCTCCTCGCTGACCTCGATCGCCCTGCCGAGCGCGGAGAGGAGGTGTTCCACCCGGTGTGCCGCATCTCCGGATACCTTCCGCCCGTGACAGACGAGCGTGATCCCGCGGCCGGCCTCGGAGGTTATGCTCGGCATAGCACGCGAAAGCGGGCCGGCATCCGCCTCTCCAGGCGCTCAAGAGGTATTCCCGCCGCGATCGAGACGATATGTTCGTTCCCGGAGAGCGCCGGGAGGATCTCGCCGAGCACCCCGTCGATATCCGGCGGCCTGACGCAGAGGAAGATAAGGCTGCAGAGGCGTGCGAGGCCTGGATTGTCGGGGGGAACCGTGATATCCGGCCAGCGTTCCCGGAGCGGGTCGGTTCCTCTCCGCGACCGGGAGGCGATGGCGAGTTCGCCGGGCAGAAGCGCGCCTGAGGAGAGGAAGCCTTCCGCCAGCATGCTCCCCATATGCCCTGCGCCGATGATACCGACCTGCGGCCGCCTGTTAAGCATACGTAAAAGGTGGAGTCTCTCTCCTCATAAGCCCTGCTCTCCTCTCCGGTCGGGCATACGCATATAGTGCCGCCCCTCACACGTACCTGCATACTTTCCGGAGAAACTATGAGCACGGAAATCTCGCAAAGACAGTCACGACGGATCGGATCGCTGCCGGACCTCCTCGCCCCCGCAGGCTCTTTCGACGCGCTCGTCGCGGCGGTAGCGGCCGGAGCGGATGCCGTCTACCTGAGCGGAACCCGGTTCGGTGCCAGACGGTACGCGGCGAACTTCACCGACGAGGATCTGGTCCGCGCGATCGAGTACGCCCACCTCCGGGGCGTTTCTGTCTACGTCACGGTCAACATACTGATACGGGATGCCGAACTCGCCGATCTGGCCACTTACCTCGTCCGGCTCTATGAGATGGGTGCCGATGCCGTGCTGGTGCAGGATGCCGGCGTGGCGGGGCTTGCCCGGGAGCTCGTCCCGACCTCCCACTCCACGCATCTACCCAGATGACGATCCATAACCGGGAAGGGGTGGCGTTTGCCGCCGGAGAGGGTTTTTCCCGCGTGGTGCTCGCACGCGAGATGCCCCTCGCCGAGATCGAGGGGACCGGCAAGGAGGCGGAGAGATACGGGATCGGGCTTGAGGTCTTCATCCACGGTGCTCTCTGCTACTGCTACTCCGGCCAGTGCCTCCTCTCGTCGGTCATCGGAGGACGGAGCGGAAACCGGGGGATGTGCGCCCAGCCGTGCCGAAGGCAGTATGACCTCCTCGTCGGCCGAAAGGACGAGTACGGGAGACCGGTAGATCTCCGTCCGGTTCCTCTCGATGAATCGTACCTCCTCTCGACCCGGGACCTTGCGGTCTACCCGCACCTCGACAGGATCGTGGCCTCTCGCGTCGCATCCCTCAAGATAGAGGGGCGTATGCGGTCGCCGGAGTACGTCGCGACGGTGGTGAACATCTACCGTCGCGCGCTCGACGCCATCAGCGCCGGGACCTGGTCGCCTTCTCCGGAGGATATGCAGGATCTGGCGCTCGCCTTCTCCCGGGGTTTTACCGCAGGATACATCCTCGGCGACGAGTCGATCATGGGCCGGGACCTTCCCGGAAACCGGGGTCTTCTCATCGGCACGGTGACCGGGTACGACCCCGGGAGACGGGAGGCGACGGTGCTCCGTGCCGGAGACCTCATCCTGGCGCCGGGCGACGGGCTCGTCTTCTGCCGGGACCGGCCCGGCGGCGAGGAGGGACTGGTGCTCCGGTCACCTCCGGTCGTTCGGGGTGACCGGATACTCCTTCCGGCCTCCGGTGCCGGTCGGCCGGGGAACCCGGGTCTTCCTGACGAAGCGGGCGGCACTCGAAGAGCGTGCCCGGAGCATCATCGCCCGCGAACTCCCGGCGCTTCCGCTCGATATGCGGGTATCCTGGGAGGAGCGCGTCCCCGTCTTCGAGGGGGCGGTCGTTGCCCCGGACGGGCGGGAGATCCGGTTCTGCATGCGCTCCGACGCTCCGATGGAGCCGGCACGGAGCCGCCCGCTCACCGAGGATCAGATAGCGACCCAGCTGACGAAGACAGGTGGAACGGTGTTCACGGTCCGGAACCTTCAGCTTGACTACCCGGGTGGGCTCTTCGCACCCATCGGTGAGCTGAATAGAATGCGAAGGTCGTTTCTCGACCGCGCCGCTTCGGCGCTCGCCGCCGCGTACAGGCCTGACGATGCAGCGGTCGGAGCGGCCGAGGAGCGGCTCGAATCGCTCCTCCCCGCACTGACCGCAGATCCTGCGCCGCCGGGAGAGCCGCGGCACCCCGCCGTCGCCGTCTATGCCGCGACGCTCGACGAAGTGCGGGGCGGGGCGGCAGGCGGTGCCGCTACCGTCTTCTTCGAGCCACAGGTCAGGATAGATGCCGGGGATCTCCTCGCCCTTCTCTCCGAAGCAGCGGCAGTCTGCCGAAGCGAAGGGGCGGAACTTGTCTGGAAGTGGCCGCCGATCACCCCCCGCGGATTTCTCGATTCGGCCGTCCCCCTCCTCCCCTCGCTTGCCGGGGCAGGAGTCGGCGGGGTTATGGTGAGTGGCACCGGGGCAGCGGCAGCAGTAGTAATGGCCGCGCCCGAGCTCCCTCTTTACGGTGCGGCGGGCATCAACATCTGGAACCACCGCGCGGTCGCCGGGATGAGCCCGCTCTTTCGGTATCTCACGCTCTCCCCGGAGCTCCCCGCCTCCGATCTTGCAGGCCTCGTCGCACGGTCGCGGCAGAACAACTCCGGCACACTCTTCGGGTTCATCGTTCAGGGCACCCTCGAGGCGATGGTCACCGAAGATCGCCTTCTCCTGCTTGCGGGGACAGGGACGGGGGATACCTTCTACGGCCTCCGGGATACGACCCGTCATATCTTTCCGATCAGAACCGACGGTGAAGGGAGGAGCGTACCTTTCGAACGCGGTCGAGACATCCCTGATCGATCACCTTCCCGCCCTTATCGGAGCCGGTCTTGATTCGCTCGCGATCGATGGCCGCGGCAGGGGCGAGCGGTATGCCCGTGAGATGGCTGGATTTTACCGCACGGCGATCGAGTCGGGCGCCGTCACGCCTCGCCTGAAAGATGCGGTGAAGCAGCGTTCGTGCGGGGGGATCACCGCCGGCCACTTCCTCCGGGGCACCCCCGATGAGTGACACCCTTCTCCCGAGGGCTATCGTTTATTAAAATGAGTGCCCTATCAGTCAGAAGTGATTGAAATGGAGTCACCTCTGATTCTGATCAACCTGAAAACGTATCAGGAGGGCATCGGCGCACGGGCTCACCGTATTGCTGCCGCTGCCGAGACTGTGGGCGCCGAAAGCGGCGTAATCATCGGTATCGCCCCGTCGTTCATGGATCTCCAACCGCTCAGCCGGCACTACGCTATTCCCGTCTACGCACAGCACATCGACGGGATCAGCCCCGGTGCCGATACCGGCCACATCCTCCCCGAGGCCGTGAAGCTCGCGGGCGCCCACGGATCGCTGATCAACCACTCGGAGCGGCGGCTTACCCTCGCCGATATCGAGGCCGCCATTTCGGCGGCAAAAAGAGTCCGGCTCCAGACGGTCGTCTGCACGAACAACGTCCCGACCAGTGCCGCCGCGGCAGCGCTTTCCCCCGACTACGTCGCGATCGAACCCCCGGAGTTGATCGGGAGCGGGGTCTCGGTATCGAAGGCAGATCCGGGGATCATCGAAAACTCGGTCGCTGCCGTCCGGAAGGTAAACGACGGCGTAAAAGTGTTGACCGGAGCCGGGATCCAGTCGGGCGAGTGCGTGAAGATCGCGCTCGACCTCGGAACCCACGGCGTTTTGCTGGCGTCGAGCGTCGTCAAGGCGGACGACCCCGAGAAGGTGCTCCGCGACCTCGTCTCGCTGCTCTGATCAGACGATCAGCGAGATCAGGTCGTGCTTGGTGATCACACCCTGCACCTTTCCTTTATCGGCCACGATCACCGCATGGTTCTGCTGCAGGATATGGACGACCGTCTCTATCGGCATGGATGGCGGGACGGTCGGAAAACCGGGTTCCATGAAGTCCCTGACGCTGTGGATCTGCGTCTTCTGGAGGCCGCCTTCTTCCATCGCGTTGATGATGGCCGACTCCGAGATGCACCCCACCGGCACGCCGTCCTCGATCACCGGGAGCTGGGAGATCCCGTTCTTCCCCATGATCTCTACGGCCCGGCTGATCGGTTCGGACGGAGAGACGCTATGAACCGGGGTGTGCATGAGATCCGCGGCCGTGATGGCGGAGTTCTCTGCGGCCTTGAGGACGTTGACGATCTTGGTGAGCGTGCTGGCCCTCGGATCGACGCTGCCTGCCTCGATGCGGGCGACCATCGACTGGCTGATTCCCGCCATACGGGCTACGTCAGCCTGTTTCAGTCCAAGATGCGTCCGTTTTTCCCGAAGTTCCGCTGGCGTCGGTATGTCCATGATATTAGCAATGGTAATTTGAATATCTAAAGGTTATGCATCATTATGCATGCGATGCGAGAATATGCTCTTTTCGATCGCCCCGGTCTACGGCTCGATGCAGGTAGATTTTCAGCCTCGGAAGATTTATACGAGCATGGGCATAGGAGAAGGTATGGCCGTCGATAAAGAAGACCAGCAGCGGACCCTCCAGAAAGTGCACGATATCTTCTCTGCCTACGGAACGGTCGATGCCGTCAGGAACGAGCTCAAGTCCGAAGGATTCGTCGTCAAGGCCGAGCACGGCGAAGTCGTCTCGATGGAGAATGCAGACGCGGAGATATTCGTGCTGATCCGGATGGGCGAGGACGGTCAGGTCGTCGGCGATCACGTGACGACCTTCGACGAGATCGAGCTCAAGCCGGCGAGGAAGGCGTGACGAAGACCGGATAGCACTTCACCTGCAGATACCGTGAGCGGTGATATCGCACAAGCCGAAAGACCGATATTCACGGTTGGAAGTCGAAACTACGAGAATAGACGTTCGATAATAGGAGTGGGAGGAGTAAGCCTCCTTCTGTTCGTGGCGGCATTCGAGCTAAGCGCCATACCCGGGCGGATACCAGGCGATCCATATGCCCTGTTTTGGCTTGCACCCGCAGGGATTCACCGTTTCATCGTATCCCATCGCTACGTTCAACGAGTTAGGTATCGCCCCGAAGGGCTCGATCGTTTCATTACTGACGATGGGCCGTGTCGTTTCTGTGCCATTGCCGTGACTCTCGCCACCCGCACTTGCATGCGGCTGCGTTCCCGGTCGGTGGGAGGACTTTCCTCAGCAGCACATTCGTGCCACCGTCGGCCGCCCTCTCCCTCTCCCCCATTCTATTGGTGCGCCAGCTACATATTGGTGACGGTACCGGGAGAGTTACTTTTGGGTAACACAATCATTAAATATCAGTATTAAAATCTTACGTTTTGATTCTACCATGGCTCTCCGAGGCACATCCGACGCCAGCACCCAGCTGGAACTTGCCCTGGTCTTCGGGGCGTTCATCGCCGTGACCTCCCTCTTTTCGTGTCTTGCCCTCAGTGCAAGCACGGCCCCGATTGCAGGCGGCAGCGATGCATCTTATCCGTCATCTCCGGTCGGCGATCCGTGCCTCACAGTCGTCGGAGACGTCGCCGGTATCAGGGTATGCCCGGATACCCCGTCTCCCCTGTTCGACACCCTCAGACTGACGGTCGCCCCGGTAGAGGCCAGGGCGGTCTCTCGATCTCGAGCAGATGACCGTGACCGTCATGGCAGCGGATCGGATTGCCATCCTCTCCTACGCCGATACGGAGATCCCCGGGCGAGGTGAGTGGACGAGTGACAGCACCCGCGCCGCCGGCGAGGCGTTCGATATGCTGATCGGCCTGCCGGAACCCCTGGCACGGGATGGGGATGTCAGCATCGTCCTTCGCCCGGAGGGTGCCGGCCCGACGATCATCCGGCACGCCACCCCCATCTCCCCGGTCTAGATCTCCGGCACTCTTCCGCTACCGCCCGCAAAAGACTAAAATATTCAACGGTATACGACCCACTCTGATGAATATGCTGACCCCGGAAGAAGGAACACTCGCACTGCAGGTTGCCCGGAAGGCCATCGAGCACGCGGTCAACAAAGAGCGGTATACGGCCCCGGCGCTCCCTCCGATCTTTGGTGAGAAACGGGGCGTATTTGTGACCCTTAAACGGCAGGGCTCGCTACGCGGCTGTATAGGGTTGCCCTACCCGGTTCGCCCGCTCGGAGAGGCCCTGGTCGAGGCCGCGGTCTCCGCAGCGCTTCAGGACCCGCGCTTCCCGCCGATATCAGGGCGGGAACTCCCCGATCTCGACCTCGAAGTGACCGTGCTCACGCTGCCCGAACCGCTCACCTGCCCGCCGGCGGATCGGCCGGAGAAAGTCGTCATCGGGAAGCATGGCCTGATCGTCAGCGGCATGGGCACGAGCGGCCTTCTGCTCCCCCAGGTGCCGGTCGAATACAACTGGGAGAGCAGAGAGTTCCTCGATCACACCTGCCAGAAAGCGGGGCTGAGCCCCGGCTGCTGGAAGCGGGGTGATGTCAACGTACTTACCTTCGAGGGGCAGATATTTGAGGAGCAGGCGGTTTAACTCGAATGGCAATCAGACTTTGAAATCATCCATAAAGATATTGCAGGACGCATCGGCAAGCTCAAAGTCGGGGAAAAGACGATCCGGACGCCGGCGCTCCTGCCCGTCGTCAACCCCCACCTCCCGCTCGTGACGCCCCGCGAGATGCAGGAGATGGGCGTCGAGGCGCTGATCACGAACGCCTACATCTTCAACCGGAGCACCCAGTTCCGGGAACGGGCGCTCGCCGAAGGCCTCCACGCCGTGCTCGACTTCGACGGCGTGATCATGACCGACTCAGGCTCGTTCCAGCTCTCGGTCTACGGCGAGGTCGAGGTCACGAACCGGGATACCCTTGAGTTCCAGCAGGCGATCGGCAGCGATATCATCGTCCCCCTCGATATACCGACGCCGCCCGGCACCGACCGCGAGACCGCACAGGCGGAACTTGCGATCACGATGGAGCGGATCCGCGAAGGGCAGGCGCTCTTCCCGGAGGCGCACCTCGCAGGGCCCGTGCAGGGCGGCATCTACACCGACCTTCGCGAGGAGGCGGGAGCGGCGGTGCAGGAGCTCGGGTTCACCTTCTGCCCGATAGGCGCGGTCGTCCCGCTGATGGAGAGCTACCGCTACAAGGAACTCGTGCAGGTCGTCCTCGCCGCAAAACGCGGCCTCTCCCCGGCGACCTGTATCCACCTCTTCGGTGCCGGCCATCCCTCGATGTTCGCACTCGCCGTCGCGATGGGATGCGATCTCTTCGACTCGGCCGCATACGCACTCTTCGCCCGTGAAGGCCGGTATATCACGACGCACGGGAGCCTGAAGATAGACGAACTCGCGGAACTCCCCTGTGCATGCCGGGTCTGCCGGACGCACACCGCCGAGGAGCTCAAGAAGTCCCCCGACCGCGAACGGCTGCTCGCCCTCCACAACCTCTACGTCACGCTCGCGGAGATCGCCCGGATACGGCAGGCAATCCAGGACGGCACGCTCTGGGAACTCGTCGACGAGCGGTGCAGGAATCACCCGCGGCTCCTCTCCGGCTACCGCGAGTTGCTCCGGCATGCCCCGGAGCTCGAAGTCCAGGACAGAGCCTCAAAGCGCCGGTTCTTCTACCGGGGCGACGGAGAGCTGCCTCCGCACGGAGGTGCTCCGCTACCACCGGATGATCCCCCGTATCACGCTCGGCGAGCGGGTGCTCATCTCCTTTGACGGCAGGGATCTGCCCGGGTTCGATACGGTGCTCGGGTTCAAGCCACCCTTCGGCCCGTACCCGCCGGAGCTCGGCGAGACCTTCCCGGTCGGCCAGAGCGAGATACCGGAGTACGACGACGCGATGGTGCGGAGCGGGTGCGCCGGAATTCGGAGCCTGATGGCTGCCCACCCGGAGAGCCGGTTCACCGTCCGGTGCGGTGCAGCCTGGGCGGCGATGGTCCGCGAGGAAGTGCCCGGTGCGGAGGTGTACGATGAGCAGGTATGAGGCAAAGAAGCGGGACGGCCTTGCGACGGATCGGCCTCTTCGAAGACGGCGACCGGAGTCTCTCCCTCCCGGCGGCGGTGGAGACCGAAGCCCTCTTCCCCGACCTCGCCGCCCGGGCGTTCTCGAACGTGCCCCTCGCCGCCGATCCTTCGTTCGTCCGCCGCTACCTCGCGGTGGGCGGCGGCCAGCCGGTCACCATTCACCCGGCCGCAGAGAACACCGCATCGTCCGGCGACTGCGTGATGGCCGCGAACTGGCACACGGCGCCTGGCAATCCCCGGAACTATGTCGAGTGGCTTATCGCCCTCAAAGAGCAGGTCGTTCCCGATACCGCATGGTATGCACCGGCCGCGGCGCTGCCGTCGACGGCCGCTCTCCTCATCTACTCGGGGTTCGATCTCTTCGACTTCCGGGGAGTCAATCTCGCGACCGCCCGGGGCGTCTTCTGCACCCCCGAAGGGGAGTTCCCGGCGGCGGCGATGGACGACGGGCTCTGCGGCTGCGTCGGGTGCCGGGAAGGCGACCTCAAACAGCATAACCGCCTCGCGCTCGAGCGGGAGATCGCCCTTGTCAGGCGGTTCGTCGAGGCAGGGCAGCTCCGCGAACTGATGGAGGCGCGCTGCCGGATGGACGCAAGCCAGGTCGGCATTCTCCGGTTCCTCGACCGGAAGTACGCCTTCATGGAGCGCCGCCTTCCCATCGCACGGGATGTCACGATGCGGGCGAACTCCGCCGAGTCCCAGAACCGTCCGGAGGTGCGGCGGTACGCCGAGCGTGTCATCGAACGGTTCATCCCCACGCGTACCGACGTCGCGGTGCTCCTCCCCTGCTCTGCGAGGAAGCCCTACTGCCTCTCCCAGAGCCACAAGAAGTTCATCGCTGCGGTGGCGAACCGCGGCCACGAGTTGATCGTCACCTCGCCCCTCGGGCTCGTGCCGCGGGAGCTTGAACGGGTCTACCCTGCCGCCCACTACGACGTGCCGGTGACCGGCTACTGGGACCGGGAGGAGTGCGCGTTCATCGCCGATATCCTCGCCCGCTACCTCGCAAAGCACGCCTACCGGCGGGTTATCGCCCATCTCGAGGGCGGAGCGCTCACGGTGGCGGAGATGGCTGCGGAGACGCTCGGGATCGACCTCGAAGTGACCTGCAACGACCGCCCGACGAGCGGGACATCGCTCCGGGCGCTCGATGCGGCGCTCCAGGGCGAGCGGCGGATACTGCCCGATATGGTGCGGGGAACGATCTCGTGGCAGTTCGGGACCGATATCGATATGAGAGGGCTCCGCGTCCGGAGTAAAGGGCCGCAGGTCTCGGTGCTCAAAGGCAAGCAGCAGTTCTTCAGCCTCGACCCCGGGACGGGACTCTTCCGGCCGACCTTCGAAGGGTGGCAGCTGATCCCGGAGGGCTACCGGGTGACGATCGACAACTTCGTGCCGCAGGGGGACGTCCTCGCCCCCGGCGTGACGGATGCCGACCCGGCCATCCGGGAGGGCGACGAGGTGCTGATCGTCGGCGAGTCCGCTCTTGCCACGGGGAGAGCGATGATGAGCGCCGAGGAGATGCTGCGGTCAAAGCGCGGTGTCGCCGTCAAGGCGCGGAAGGTGCGCGAAGCTCGAGTGAGGCCGGCGGCCGGAGTGCCCGCACTTTCGCCCCCTTTTGAAGGAAAGAAAAATTATTTTTTGGGAGTCAGCTTCACCGCTGTCCCGTAGGCGAGCATCTCCGCCGCGCCCGGCATCGTCTCGGAGGTGGTGAACCGGATAGCGACCACCGCATCCGCTCCCATGCCTTTTGCGGTGTTTATCATGCGGTTGATCGCCTCGAGCCTTGACTCGCTGAGCATCTCGGTGTATGCCTCGAGTTCGCCGCCGACGATGCTCTTGAGCCCCGACATGATGTCTTTTCCGATATGTTTCGACCGGACGGTGTTGCCGTAGACGATGCCGATGACGGATGTGTCGTAGCCCGGTATGAATTCTGTCGTTGATAGAAGCACTCTCATTCACTCCTGTATCTGCTCGATCTGCTCCTCCCGTGAGCGGAATACGACGAGCGCGATTCCGATCAGGATGAGGGGGACGGCGTAGAAGAGGAGAAAGGGAAAAGCAAAGGGCGCCAGAACGGCTCCGAGGACGATCAGTGCGGCTCCCCACTTCACCTGACTCTTCATGCTTTTACTATCATGCTACGGATGAATAATGGCTTTTCCATACGATGTGGCGCGGGCCGTACCAGGTCACAGCCATTCCCGGGGTTCTGTTCCGGGTCGGGGCCGTTCTCCATCTTCGGAAGGCTCGGCGAAGGCCGTATGCCGGGGATGCTTCGACAGATGCAGTAAAGAGACAGAAAGCACAATAGATACCCACGATTCACAAGGCACTAACAGGAGTGACGCGGTTGTATAAAGTGAATATGGCGACCGAGATCGCCGAAAGGATCTATGAGTTCTGGATACGTGCCCCCCAGGTGGCGCGCAATGCACGTGCAGGGCAGTTTCTGATCCTGCGCATCGACGAACAGGGCGAACGCATACCCCTCACCATCTCCGCCGTGAACGGCGACGCCGTGCGGGTGGTCTTCATGGCAGTCGGGAAGACGACCCAGCACCTGGCAACCCTCAAAGCAGGGGATGCTCTCGCGGACGTCGTGGGACCGCTTGGGAAACCGAGTGAGATCGAGAATTTCGGCACCTGCTGCCTCGTCGGCGGGGGTGCCGGGATCGCCTGCCTGCCGATCATCGCACGCGAACTGAAAGAGGCAGGTAACCACGTGATCGGGATTATCGGTGCACGGAACGCGGGCCTCCTCATCCTCGAAGACGAGATGCGGGAGATCTGCGACGAGCTCTTCATCACCACCGACGACGGCAGCAAAGGGTTCCACGGATACGCTGCCGACGTCCTCAAGCGGGAGCTCGACCACCGGACGATCGACCGTGTCTGGATCATCGGGCCTGCGATCATGATGAAGGTCACCTCGGCCGCAACCGTCCCCTACGGCGTCAGGACGTTCGTCAGCCTAAATCCCATCATGGTCGACGGCACCGGGATGTGCGGGTCGTGCCGGGTGACCGTCGGGGGCGAGACCAAGTTCGCCTGCGTCGACGGCCCCGAGTTCGACGCCCACCAGGTCGATTTCGTCGAGCTGATGCAGCGGCAGCGGATCTACACGGATCAGGAGAAAGTGGCGGTGGAGCGGTTCGCCGAACATGCCTGCCGGTGCGGTGAAGGAGGCCACCACCATGGGTGACCGGCCGGCCGACGTCCGGGTTCACGACTTCAAGGAAGTCGATCTCGGCATGACCGTCGACGAGGCCATCGCGGAGGCCGAGCGCTGCCTGCAGTGCAAAAAGCCGCTCTGTGTCGGCGGATGTCCTGTCTGCATCGATATCCCGGGTTTCATCGCCGAGGTCGCGAGCGGCAACTTCCGGAAAGCGGCGGCGATCGTGAAGGAGCAGAATATGCTCCCCGCCATCTGCGGCCGTGTATGCCCGCAGGAGACCCAGTGCGAGGGCGTCTGTATTCTCGGCAAGAAAGAGACCCCGATCCGGATCGGCGCCCTCGAACGGTTCGTGGCGGACTGGGAGCAGCAGAACGGGCTCGTCTCCCCCGAGGTCGCCGGGTCGACCGGAAAGCGGGTCGCCGTCGTCGGGTCGGGACCCGCCGGGATCACCGCTGCGGCCGAACTCGCCCGTGCGGGCCACGCGGTGACCATCTTCGAGTCGCTTCACGAAGCCGGCGGCGTCCTCACCTACGGTATCCCCGCGTTCCGCCTGCCGAAGGAGATTGTGAAGATCGAGATCGATCAGGTGCTCGAGATGGGTGTCGGGCTGAAGAAGAACTATCTCGTCGGAAGAAGCCTGACCGCTGCCGATCTCCTCAAGTACGATGCAGTCTTCCTCGCCACGGGAGCGGGGCTTCCCTCGTTCATGGGCATTCCCGGGGAGAACCTTCCCGGCGTCTACTCGGCGAACGAGTTCTTAACCCGCGTCAACCTGATGCACGCCGATAAGTTCCCCGTCTTCGACACGCCGGTGAAGCACGGCGCACGGGTCGCGGTCGTCGGCGGCGGCAACGTCGCGATGGACGCCGCCCGGGTCGCCCGGAGGCTCGGAGCGAAGGTCACTCTCATCTACCGCCGCCGCGAGGAGGATATGCCCGCACGGCTCGCCGAGGTGCACCACGCGAAGGAAGAGGGGATCGAGTTCGCCACCTGCACGAACCCGACCCGGATCATCGGCGACCAGTTCGTCACCGGTATCGAGTGCGTGAAGATGGCGATGTGCAAGCTCGACGCAAGCGGACGCCCCTCCCCGAAGGAGGAGGAAGGAAGCGAGTTTACTATCGACGTCGATATGGTCATCATCGCCATCGGGACGAGCCCGAACCCGCTCCTCGTCTCGCTGATCCCCGGGCTTGAGCGGAGCCGGAAGGGAAACGTCGTCGTCGACAAGGACGGCAGGACCTCGATCGGCCACGTCTATGCCGGCGGCGATATCGCCACCGGAGCGGCGACGGTGATCTGGGCGATGGGCTCTGCGAAGAAGGCCGCCGCCGCGATCAACCGGATGCTCAAGGAAGAATAGAGCAATAAACATAATTCTTCATTTGATAGCGCACGAGGTTCACTGCTAGCCTTTTCCAATAATAATTGGTAATCGGTACATCCATTATTTTTACATGGAACGGCTATTCTCTGTAATAATGGTGGAGAGCCTTCCCATGGTGGTTCAAGAAATCTGATCTTTGAAACTTGGTGAGAATCATTTAGAGGATAATACCATAACTGATCAGCGCCAATACACTTGCTGTTGTATAATCATCGCCTACCCCTATTGCAGCGCACATATCTCCCTGCCAGTTCCTAACTCACTCTCTTCTGCCAATGAGGGAAAAAGAACGAATTAAATAAGATTGCTAGTTCTCTTCCAAATCCAAAACTCTCATCGTCAATGTGACACTGGAATGACTGGTGGGAGATTAATTTCACTTGAGGATATATCCTTCCATTCTACGAATGTCAGACTTCCAGCGCCATCCAACAACGGAACAGGTAAACGATCGTGAGGGACAAGACTCCAGAATGTTTCAGAGGGTATTCCGAAATATGCGTTTATACGTCCTAACTGATACCACTTTCAGCGGGACCGAGTTCGAATATTTCGTCGATATGATCTGATAACATTTAATCTAGTATACTGGCGAAAAATCGGCTCAAACCAATGTTCATTGGAACCGATTATTTCAATTCTCCCAACATCGACTTTAAGTTTCTTCTTGGGTATATTCACTAGTAATTTTAGGTGGATATATAGGAGAAATCTCCGTGCTTGCGACTTACTGCGATACTAAAGATAATGGGGTTTATCTACATTTGACAGCATGATTCCGTCACGGTAGACAGAAAATTGAGAGGCATGATTACAACTTGGACTTGAGTCTCTACATATAAGGATGCTTCATCTCCGTTTTGTTCGAATGTTGGTTGCATTCCAAGTCAGAATCGTTCCTCCGAACGTAATTAGACATTTCCTTGTCAAAATCAATATCATCCTTTGGGACTAATAGTGAAAAAATACCCTCGTAACCTTCCAGTTTAAGGTTCTCTCTTAAGTAAAAAGAAACCTCGTTAAGTAATTCTTTGGCGAAGGGAACGGTATGCGGTAAGAAAGCCTCTTCAAATGGGTAAGTAAGGTCTAACTGTTGAATTTGATATTCAAAACCGTATCTGTGTCTAATCTTTTCTGCATCTTCATTGGGATGAATTATTATTGTTTTTTTATCACTCTCATCGATTATTATTGGAAATTCGGCAAATCCGGCTATAATCGATAAATATATTGTAACATCGAATTCCTCACTTGATATGCCACCTTTCCTTAATTTATTGCTGTACACGCGGACACGGACAGTAGTTACTATGGATCTGATGTCCTGTGGGCGCTTCGAAATTCTAAAATGCCTCAATACATCCGGGATGGTTATTTCAAGAGAATGTCCGTAATTAGAAAAATACGGATCAACGCATGTGAATATTTCGACTTTTTCAGCGACTTGGAAGCGACTTAATATCAATTCCGAACTGAGAAATCAGGGTATAAACTGATACCTAAACTGATTTCTTTCTTCTTAAAGTCTTCACTTTGGTAGTAACTTCTTCCAGCGACTGCAAGATAATTTTTGACAATATATTCGTCCATCCCAATTCCATTATCTTTCCACGTTACAATTACGTCTCCATCTGCTTGATGCTCAACATTTACGAATATCGCTCCGTCTGGGCCACCTTTCAGCAACTCTTTTCGCATTCGAATAGCATCGATGCTGTTTTGAAGAAGTTCACGAAGAAATACATAATAATCGCCATGGTATATCTCATTCGCTAAGGATTTCAAAGATATTTTGACGATCAAAATCAAACAGAATAACTACGGGTTCAAAACCGTTTGTCTCAATTTTAAAATCGATATGAGAAAGATCGAGCATGTATTTTTCTTCTCTCATCCTTGCGAGGATATCGTTGCAACCCTTTAACTGCTCCTTGCAATAATCTTCCAGATCTTTTAAAGCGGCATAGACTTCGTGGTCTTCAGTAGAACCACTTACCTGAACGTATCGGCCATTTTGATAGGGTGGAAAAGTAACAGGTCTTATTGCGCGATGTTTTTTCCATTCAAGTTGAGACTTTGAGTTTTTTGGAGCATACAAATTTGTATAGTACGAGTGGAGTTCTGCCCTCGGACATATCAAATAGGTCGATAAGGCGAACGTATAGCGTTAAAGCACAAATATTGACACTGTTTTCTAGAATAGAATCTTGCAGCGGATATCGTTTCGTATTGTTGCAGTTCCTCAAATGCTGCTCCATGCCCGACACATATTTTTGAAATTGCTTCCCCTACACTCGAATTTATCGGGTTGAAATAATGGCGTATGCGAAGCCCGCTCCGTTCAGCGTGGGTTTCTCTGACATATGCCTGCCATGTTTTTGTCGAATTCCTCTCCTTCAAATACCGAAACATTATGATCTTTTGCAAATTTACTAAACTTATCGGGTTCATCTTGGAGCACCGGATGAGGAAGGTCATCGATAGACCCATAGGTATCGTCTGTGAAGAGGCCGTTCTCTCTTATCACCATTTCATGGAGTGGAGATCAGGAAGCCCCCCTCCCTGATACAGTTGCCGCCGGTCCACGCGTATGCAGTGCGTGCCACAGTAAGAATACCGTCTGGTGCGACAGGATGATTGACAGGTTGTTGTCTTCTCCGCTGGCGATGGTTGCCGAGGCCGTATCGGTCTATCACAGCTCCCCGGCAATCTCCATGAGGGCGCGGGCAAGGAGGGCGGGGTGGGTAACCATCGCGTCGTGGGAGGCGGGAATCGTCCGGCACGACCAGCCCTCTCCCTCTGCCTCGTCGCAGAACCTCCTGAATTTCGGGGCAAGAGGGGACTTCGTGCAGTGGATATATCCCTTCGGGACTTTCTCGTATCCGCCGGAGGTCAGGCAGAGGGGTTCGTGCTGGCACCTGACGGAAAGTCGGTGAGGTGGGACCGTGCCCATGCACGTTCCTCTTCGTCGGCGATGCCGAGCGCTGCGACGAATGCGTCGGTGGGGGGGAGGCGCCAGCCGTCGCCGCCCTCCGCTGCCGCCTTCGTGTACGCAGAGCGGGTCGCTTCGGGCTGAAAGTCCCACATCGCCATTCCGTCGCGGCCGGTATAGGCGTCGAGGAAGATGAGCCCGGAGAGGCGGTCATATGTCCGGTCGGCAAGCTGCGAGATGACCAGCCCGGCGTACGAGTGGCCGACGGCGATGACGTCGGAGATCTTCGAAGGAGAGGACGCTCTGGAGGTCGAGGACGTGGGTGGCAAGGCCCGTCTCGTGGGTGAGGAGGTGGGAGCGCTCGCCCATCCCGGTCAGGGTCGGCGCAAACGCCCGGTGCCCCTCCGCCTCAAGGAGGGGCGAAAGCCTCCTCCAGCACCAGCCGCCGTGCATCGCCCCGTGGACGAGAAGAAAGGTCGCCATACTGCTCTTCTCCCCCATTAGCCCCGGGGGCCAGTGCGGCCCTCCCTCTTCGCTGCTTCGCGCCCAATTGTCTGTATCACCCGCATCATACTGCACTCCGTCCTTCCGGCCACATCCCGATACGTATTCTAGGGGACGGGGGCGGATATACTCTCTGCGTTTTTCAAGCGCCGGATTGCCTTCAACAACTCTCCGGCAGTGCATTGCGGCGCACTTCTGTCCGGAATATACAGATCGGGCGCTGCAGGCTCGTTTCAAAAAAGAAATCCTTATCCCGGCACCTGCGATATGCTGATTATGGATAAGCCTCAAACGACATCCCCACGCCCTGCGGCCATCCTCTTCCGGCTGACGATGGCGATCGGTTTCGTGGGCGTCTTCTTCGGGATCTACTTCGCCTTCATCGACCCGGCCCTCGGCGTGCAGGTCGCAGCCCTCCTCCTCGTCGGGATAACGGGTATCATCAGTTTCCTCCGGCACTCCGTCTTCTGGCGGTCGGACCAGGCCCGGATGGGGTGGAGACCCGGTAGCCCGCAGTTCCAGATGGAAGTCGGGTTCGCGAATCTGGCGGTAGGCGTTGTGAGTATCGCTGCAGTCGTGCTCGCCTGGGGGACGGCCGCCGTGGGAACAGCGCTCCTCATCTACGGGATCTATATTGCGGGCGCCGCTGTGGTTCACGTGCGTGATGCCCTGGGCGAACCGGAACGGCGACCGGCGATCCTGAAGAAGACTCTCTATACTGGTTTTTTTGCAGTCGCTCTTCTGGCGTTCGGGGTGTTTGCCATCCTCAACGTAGCCTCTTGATCGCGTACGGCGGATCAGAACCGAGCCCCTATTCTTTTAGATAAAACCGCCACTTGCAGAAGATATTCTCGGGATGCGGATCGGGAGGGGCAAAGAGGCACTCGACGCAGATCCGCTCGTCGATCTGCCGTGCAAAACCCGTGAATTCCGCCCGGTGCATCTCGCGGCAGACGTACTCGCCGAGGCCGCGCCGCAGCCGTGCTTCCTGGCTCGGGCACGAGGGGACGGTGATGATAACCTCGTTGTCCCTCTCCTCGATGTCGTAATCGACGATGATCGCCCAGGGAAAGAACTTCAGCGCCTTCACGAAGCCGCGCAAACCTTTCTCCCGAATATCGAATCTGGCAACGAGGTCTTTCGCAGCCATCGGGGCGACGCGCCCCCAGACTCGTTCGTTGACCGCTTCCGCAGTCGGCTGGCCGAACTCCTCGGCGATATTGATGAACCAGAATGCGTCCACCACACGGTAATGCCAGAGGAGGAATGCAAGATACTCTCTCATCTCCTCCGGGGTCATTCCATCAAATATGTCACTGGCCATGGAGAACACCGTTGTCGTTCGACCGGTTCAGGCGCGCTTGGGCGTCTTCCGGTAGACCATTCCCTGGAAGATGGCGATCTTCTCCGCGGCGTCGTTCGTAATCCTGACGGTATACGATGCCAGTTTCGGGTTTAAGGCATACTCCTCCGCCTCGGCGTAGAGCGTCCCCTCCCGTGCGGCCGTGAGGTAGGAGATCTCTGCGTTGATCGCCGCCGCCGGAATCCCGTGGGAGTTCGAGGCGAGGGCGAAGGCCGTATCGGCGAGGGTGAAGAGCGCCCCGCCGTGGACGGTTCCGTGGCTGTTTTTGTGGTAGTCCCGAACCTCCATCTTCACTACGGCCCTGCCGGGAGCGACCTCGACGCATTCCATCCCGTTGTGTTGTGCAAAGGCATCGGCAGCGAAGAACCGCGCCGAATCTTCTGGTACGACCATATGCAATAGTCTCTTTCGGGCGGCCGTAATAAGCCTGTCAGTCCGTGCCGGTGCGGAGGGTGAAGAGCGGTGTGCCGGAAAGGCGGATCAGGCGAGACCCTGCATCTCGGCGGGATCGACCGCCCAGACGTAGCGCATCACCGATTCCCCGCCCAGGGTCACGCACGAGAACGCATAGACCGGCAGCACGTACTGCTGTGGTTCCGTCTTTGTCTCTATCCAGTAGCCGAGCGAAATGTTGCGCACCACGCAGAATTGCATGCAGCACGCCGGCTGAATCACGAGTTCGCCGGAGCAGAGCCGCCGGTACGCCTGCTCCGGCGTCAGAATCGGAACAAAGCGGACAGGCTGCGGCTCCAGTTCCCGGAGAGACTTCGAAACCGCTACCACTTCGCCGTTTTCGCCGATCGAGACTGTAATGCCTGCATTATAGACACGCACTCCTGGATCTCCTCCACGAAATGCACGTGCTTTGTAAGAATATATTCCGTGGCGGTTGGGCCTATGCTTCCACATGAAGATCCGACGCTCACGTCCTCAAAGTATACGCCATCGGGAAGAAGACCTCGTTCCTGCAGGTAATTCGTCGCAACCGCACGGATCTCTTCGTCGGATGGGAGGTCCGGCTGCCGGTGAGTGGTGTAGGGGTACGCCTTTTCTGGGATAATGTACCTGGAACGCTCCGGAGTTCGCGTAATAGTGCAAACTTCCGGGAGACCTTTCAGGCTCCTGCACGTCTCCCGATACGCCGAACAGATTGCCGAGGCGCCGGATCTCCTCGGTGCTGTTGTCGGGGAGAACCGTCCGGTAGACCGGATACGAATCGTTTACGTCCGGAAACGACGTGACACGGACGTACAGACCATGACAGTCCGGTTATGTACATACCAGAAACGATGCCGATCAGTACCGATGACTGTGAGGAGGGCCTTTCTCTTCGCGATCATGCGTCGAAACCCCGTTCCTATGGTGAGAGATGAGTTTCGGAGTATATAGGTATTTCCGCGGTTCCCGTTCATCGTACCGGGGCGTTTAGGAATTAATCGGTTTTAGCAGCGCTTTTCCCAGAATCGAACGCAGGCGGCGGGCGAGCGGCTCACACGGAGCCTCCGGATCCGGGCGGCCGCGGGCGAGGGGAACGCATCCCCATCCCGTCCCGAACGAAGGGCAAATCGGCGTTCTTTTTCGAATTTTGTGCCCTCACCGGAGGGTGGATCGGGGCTATCGGAATTAACCGGCGCATCTCCCCCCGATTCCCGAAAAACGGCAGGATCGCAAGGGCATATCGGCGATATGAGCAGAGGTAATTTCGAGAGGATGTATATCATGCCTCGCCCGGAGATCGGTCGTCTGTGGGCGTCTGTGAGGGTCGAAAATTCAGGCAGATCGGTCTCGAATTGCTGGTATTTAAGCATTGCTTGACCGGCATTGCATTCTGCACCCCCGCCGGAGTTTCGTATCCGAGATTCCTGCCGTGCATATGTCCGGGTCGCCACCGGAACCGGGAGTAAATATGAACCGGCCCTCCCTACCCGACCGCCGGAACTGTTGCGGAAACGTCCTGTCAATCAGTTCTTGAAACTGTGAATCGGCGCGGGGATCCGTCCGCCGCGGTTTATGAAGTCCGCGCAGCCGAATCTGTTGACCTGCTGGATCGGTGCATGGCCTAAAAGTCCGCCGAACTCGACCGTGTCGCCGACGCCCTTTCCTATCACGGGGATCAGCCGGACGGCGGTCGTCTTCTGGTTGATCATCCCGATTGCAGCCTCATCCGCGATGATACCGGATATTGTCGAAGCGGGTGTGTCGCCCGGAATTGCGATCATATCGAGGCCGACCGAGCATACGCAGGTCATCGCCTCGAGCTTTTCAAACGTCAGGGCGCCGCGGTTCACCGCATCGATCATCCCCTGGTCCTCGCTGACCGGGATGAATGCACCCGAAAGTCCGCCGACAAAGGAGCTCGCCATAACCCCTCCCTTCTTCACCTGGTCGTTTAAGAGGGCAAGTGCGGCCGTCGTCCCCGGTGCACCGACCGACTCAAGCCCCATCTCCTCGAGGATCTCGGCGACGCTGTCCCCGACGGAGGGCGTCGGGGCAAGAGAGAGATCGACGATCCCGAACGGGATGCCGAGCCTCTCCGACGCCTCCTGGGCGACGAGCTGCCCTGCACGGGTGACCTTGAAAGCCGTTCTCTTGACGGTCTCGCAGAGCACCTCGAAGCTCTCTCCACGCACTCTCTCGAGTGCACGCTTTACAACACCCGGGCCGCTGACACCGAGGTTGATGACGGCATCGGCCTCGGTAACGCCGTGGAACGCTCCGGCCATGAACGGGTTGTCGTCGGGAGCATTGCAGAGGACGACCAGTTTTGTACACCCCATCGAGTTGTTTTCCTTCGTGGCTTCTGCTGTTCCCCTGACAATCTCCCCCATCAGTTTTACGGCATCCATGTTGATCCCGGTCTTCGTCGAGCCGATATTGACGGAGCTGCAGACCCTTTCGGTGCAGGATAAGGCCGCCGGAATGGAGTGAATCAGGTTTTCATCGGCAGGGGTCATGCCTTTCGAAACAAGAGCGGAATAACCGCCGAGGAAGTTTACCCGGGTGTCCCTCGCGGCCTTATCGAGCGTCTTTGCAATCTCCACAAAGTCTCCGGGGGTCTTGCAGGCCCCTCCCCCGACAAGGGCGATAGGGGTTACGGAGATTCTTTTGTTAACAATAGGGATTCCATATTCGAGTTCGATCTGGCGGCCTGTCGAGACGAGATCCTTTGCCAGCCGGGTGATCTTATCATAGATATTGCGGTTCAGGGTATCGAGATCGGAATCGCAGCAGTCGAGAAGGCTGATGCCGAGCGTGATTGTCCTGACATCCAGCATCTCTTGCTCGATCATCGTGTTCGTCTCGTTTACCTCGAGGATGTTGATCATGAAATCTCCTTCAGATGCGGTGCATTTTTGTGAAGATATCTTCACGCTGGCATCGGATCTTCACGCCGATCTCATCGCCCAGGTTTTCAAGCTCGGTAACCATCTCACCGAACGGTTTTTCCGACCCGCTCGTATCGACGATCATCATCATATTGAAGTAGCCCTGCACGATCGTCTGCGAAATATCCTCGACGTTTACGTTACTGTTCGCAAGATACGTACAGACCCTTGCTATAATCCCCACGGTGTCCTTGCCGACGACGGTGACAATGGTTTTATTCATGCTCTGGTTCATCCCGCATTAGTGTTGGCGCTCATCCGGCATTAATACGGTTTTGCGCGGCGCCACGTAGGTATAAAGTACGCCTGAAAATTCCAGAACATTACTGCCCGATCAACGGCCGCCGCCGTCCGTATCGACGCAGGTGACGTAGTACGACCGCCGCCCGTCCTCCTCCCGGACGACGATCCCGTGCATCTCGTTCTCAAAACCGGGATAGCGGTTGTCGAAATCCTCGCAGAAGGCGAGGTAATCGATGATCGCTCGCGTCTCCGCCGAACACTGTTCTCCGGGCATGATGACGGGGATTCCGGGTGGATAGGGAACGACCATCATCGCGACGGGCTTCCCCGCGAGATCGCGGATGGGAACCTCCGTTACGCTGCCCCGGACGAGATGCCGGTAGGCCTCGGCCGGCGTCATCGCAGGCTCCGGGAGGTGGGCGTAGACATTCCGGACGACCCCGGTGATCTCCCCGGCCTTCAGGTACTCGTGCATCTCCTGGCAGAGATCGCGGATGCCCCGCTCCGCATAGCCGACGGGATAGTCGGGGGCGAGGTCGGGGAAGACCTCGGTGAGGGGGTGGTTGTCGTCGTAGAGCGCCTTGAACCGGAAGAGTTCGGCGAGGAGGCTCCCCGACTTGCCTTTGGTGATGCCGAGGGTGAAGAGCACCAGGAACGAGTAGTATCCCGTCTTCTCGACCACGATCCCGTGGTTCCGGAGGTACTTCGTCACGATGCCGGCGGGGATGCCCGACTCCTCCATCCTCCCCCCAACCTGTACGCCGGGGGTGAGGATGGTGACCTTGATTGGGTCAAGCATGACGTAATTCTCCTCAAACCCGCCGAAGGCATGCCAGTCATCACCCGGCCGGAGCGTCCAGCATCTCGCGGAGTTTCGAAGGAGGGTCTCGTCGGCCTCGCTGACGGAGACCTCGACGTCCTCATCCATGATACAGTCCGGCTGCCAGATGGTGAACCACCAGAGCATCTCCGGCGGCCGCCTGCTTGCCGCGATCTCCTCGCCGACCGTCACCATCTTCTTCCGGAATACTATCGCCTCTTCGATCGCCTCCTCGATCAGGAACTTGCCCGAGTGGCCGGCCATCATCTTGGTCGCGACGTCGAGCGATGCGACGATCATATACTGCGGGGAGGTGGAGGTGAACATCATGAACGCCTCGTTGAACCGCACGGGGTCGACGGGAGAGCTCCCCTGCCTGATATGCACCATCGATCCCTGCGAGAATGCGGCGAGGACTTTGTGGGTCGACTGCGTCGCAAAGACCGTCGGGCTCCCCTTTCCCACCGGGTGCATCCCATACCTCCCGGCATACAGCGGGTGGAATTTTGCGTAGGCGAACCACGCCTCGTCGTAGTGGATGAACGGAACGATCTCCTTCAGGTGCTCGTGGATCGTCCCGACGTTGTAGCAGAGGCCGTCGTAGGTGGAGTTCGTGATGACGGCGAGCCGGACCTGGTGCACCGCGGGGTCGGCGATCAGGGGGCAGTCGGCGATCTTCCTTTGAATCGTCCCGTGATGAAACTCGCTGCTGTGGATCGGGCCGATGATGCCGTACTCGTTCCGCGAGGGGATGAGGTAAATCGGGATCGCCCCGGTCATAATGATCGCGTGCATGATGGACTTATGGCAGTTCCGGTCGACGAGGACGATATCCCCCGGCGTCACCGTCCCGAGCCAGACGATCTTGTTCGCTCCGCTCGTCCCGTTCGTCACGAAGTAGGTGCGGTCGGAGCCGAAGACGTCGGAGGCACGCCGTTCCGCCTCGCCGACCACGCCCGTATGCTCCTGGATCGACCCGAGCTCCGCCACCGAGACCGAGAGGTCGGCACGCAGCGTATTCTCCCCGAAAAAGTTGAAGAAAACCCGACCAGCCGCAGTCTTGAGGAACGCCACCCCGCCCATATGCCCCGGCGTATGCCAGGAGTACCTGTACTCGTCGACGTACTCCACCAGAGCCTTGAAGAAGGGAGGGAGGACATCGGAGAGGTAGGTGCGTGCCGCCCTTTTGATATGTCCGGCGATGAAGTCGGGCGTATCCTCGAGCTTCCAGATATACCCCTCGATCGTCGAGATCACCTCGAGCGGTATCGCGCTAATGGCAAGCCGCTCGGTATAGAGGAATATCGGGATCTTCCGGTTCCGCTCCCGGATAAGAGTGATGACGTCGGCCGCCGTCAGCATCCCGTCCCCCTGCTCGGGGGTCAGGTCCCAGTCGATGATGATGCAGCTGACGTGGGGATGCGAGAGGAATGCATGGATGCCGTCCCGGGCAGTAAGCGCCTCGATGACGGTAAAATCCTCTTTCTTCAGTTCTCCGACGATCTCCCGCGAGGCTCTCCCTTCGGCGGTCTCCGAGTGGAGCTCGTCGTCGATGATCAGAATCGGAAACTCCTGGTACTCCATTGATCCTTCTCCGGAGATGAGGAGGTAGCCGGAGTGGCTACATAAGCGTTGCTATCGGCGCGGCGGTTGCCCCGCTTACCCGAGCTCGAACGACGTGACGCCGAAGATCTCATGCAGGGGAAGATCGGGGACCGACTGCGTGTACATCCGTATCGTCTCGAAGACCGGCACCATCCCGTGCCTGCGAGCGATATCGACCGCAGCGGGATTCGGCTCCGGCGTATCGAAGTAGACGCACTCCCCGGGTGCGAATGCCATCAGCCCGTGGAAGATCGTCTCCGCATCAGCGGGGGTATCAGCGAAGAGCGGCCCTATCTTATAGCCGTTGAAACACGTCCTGATGACGCCGTAGCCGGCTAGCCGTCCGTCGTCACGGAGGACTGCCCGTCCGATACTGTCCCCCTGCGAGAGCCACGCCCGGAGGAACGCCGGCCGCGGTGCGGGGAAATGCGCAGTGTCATATGCCAGCACCTGCTCGAAGGGGAGATCGGCAAGATCGACGAGGCCCGGTGGCTCGCCGCCGCCGCCGATACCTTCGAACCGGATGTTCCGGTATGCGAGGATAAACCCGGATCGCTCGTTATACTTCTGCTGCATCTCGACGACACCGTCCCCGCCGATATTCCGGCCGGCCGCGTGCGCCATCGCCGCATCAAAGAGCCGGCTCCCGTATCCCCTGCCGCGGAAAGCCGGCTTGATGATATAAAATCCGCCGAAAGCGAACGTATCGCCGTACACGACGGCGGACATGCACCCGATCGGCTCCCCGTCGAGCTCGGCGAGGAAGAAGCCTCGGGGATCGGCTGCATAAAAGCATTCCGCGTCGTGGATCCCGGGATTCCACCCTTCCTGCTCCGCCCATGCAACCGCGATATCGACCTCCCGTGGCTCCATCCGCCGTACGACCAGCTCTTTACTCATGCATCTCTCCTGATGAAGTATGCATGCCGGGGGTATATCCGCTTTTTCAATTGCAGCACCGGCAGCGTGCAGGGTGGGGCCGTGCCGACTGGAATCTTTATTGTGCCGGGAGAGTATCCGGTGTGATACCATGCACACTTCCAGGATCGCATTTACGGACTCCGGCCGTCCCCACCGGGATTGCCGGGACGGCAGGGGTGGGAGGACATGATACTCGTCCGGGGAAGCGGCGTTCTCATGCACATAACGTCGCTCCCGTCCCGGTTCGGTATCGGCGATCTTGGGCCTGCCGCCTACCGATTTGCAGACTTCCTCGCCGATACCGGCCAGCGTTACTGGCAGATACTCCCCATCAACCCGACGAGCCTGGAGTATGCCCACTCTCCTTACTCGAGCCCGTCCTCGCTTGGGTTCAATACCCTGCTCATCAGCCCCGAGGAGATGGTGGCTGCCGGCCTCCTCGACTCCGAGGATCTCGACCCCGCGCCGACGTTCCCGGCAGCGTCCGTCGATTACGCGAAAGCAGCCGGGTTCCGCGCCCGTATCTTCGATACGGCGTTCGAGCGGTTCCGGGAGAGCGGCGGGGACTGTCGTTTCGATGCCTTTCGCCGGGAGAATCGAGACTGGCTCGACGATCACGCCCTCTTCGTCGCGCTCAAAGAGCATACCGGTGGAAAGGCCTGGAGCGACTGGCCGGCACCGCTCCGCGACCGGCAGCCCGAGATGCTTGCGCGGATGCGAGGAAGAGCTCGAAGAGAAGATCGAGCGGGAGATATTCCTCCAGTACATCTTCGCGGAGCAGTGGTCGTCTCTCCGCCGCTACGCCGCTGACCGGAAAGTCCACTTCATCGGCGACATCCCGATCTACATCGCCTACGATAGTGTCGACGTCTGGAAGACCCCCGGCATCTTCAAGCTCGACGAGAGGATGCGGCCGACGGTCGTCGCCGGTGTTCCGCCGGACTGCTTCAGCAGGACGGGGCAGCTCTGGGGCAACCCCGTCTATGACTGGAAGGCCCTCAAAGAACAGGACTACGCATGGTGGGTGCGGCGGATCGCTCGTGCTCTGGACATGTGCGATCTTACCCGTATCGATCACTTCCGGGGATTTATCGACTACTGGGAGGTGCCTGCAGGAGATGCGACCGCAGAGAACGGCTACTGGGTCGATGGCCCGGGTACGGACTTCTTCGACCGTCTCGCCGGGCACTTCCCCTGCCTGCCGATCATCGCCGAAGATCTCGGGGACAACACCCCCGCCATCCAGACGGTTCTCGACCGTTTCGGGTTCCCGGGGATGCGGGTTCTCCTCTATGCGTTCGCGGGCGACCCGGCGACGAGCCCGCATGCTCCTCACAACCACATCCAGAACTGCATCGTCTACACCGGGACGCACGATAACGAGACGGTGCGGGGCTGGTTTGAAGAGTCGGCAGGAAAACAGGAGCGCCGGCGTCTCTTCCGGTATCTCGGAAGGCGAATATCCCGCCCCCAAAGTCCATCAGCGAGTTCGTCAGGATGGCACTCGGCTCGGTCGCCCGGATAGCGATCATTCCCGTCCAGGACCTCTTCGGGATGGGGAACGCCGACCGGATGAACCGCCCGGCAACAGTGGAGCACAACTGGGTCTGGCGGCTGACTCCCGGGCAGTTCGCAAAAGCGCCTGCCGGGTGGCTCCGGGAGCTTGCGGAAGTGTACCGGCGGACCTGAACGGACGAATCGGTTTCATTCGGGAAGATTCCGGCATACCCGGGAGGCACCGCGGCTGGTTATTGATTCTGTGCCCGCTTATGCCGGGGAGAACTTAAATATGGGGCTGTACAACACTATGCCTATGAGGAACGGCGGGGCGGGTATGGCGCGAGTCTGTTTTGTATTCTCGATGCACCACCCGTATCCCGTCCCTGGAGTACTCCGGATGAATGCGCCTTCGACCGGGGCGGGAGGGATTGGTTCCTGCAGATGGTCGCCGGGGCATACCTGCCCGCATTCGAGCTCCTGCAGGTCTGGCGTGACCGGGACGTTCCCTGCAGCATCAGCTGCTCGGGCACTGCCGTCGAACACCTCGAACGGTGGGCGCCGGAGGCGTACGATCTCTTCCGTAACAGCGTAACGGCCGGAGAGACGGAACTCCTCGCCGGAACCTACTACCACAGTGTTGTCGGCCTCTTCGCCGACCAGGAGGAGTTCTGCGAACAGGTCGAAATGCACCTCGGACTGATGGAGCGGTTGAGCGGCGATAAGCCCTGCATCTTCGACTCCGCCAGTGTCCCGCTCACCCCCGCGATGGCGGCGAGCCTCCGCACGATGGGTCTCCGGGGGGCATACGTCGAGGGAACGGAGGCGACGCTCGCCGGGAATGACCCGGGATTTGTATACCGCTACGCCGACCTTCCGGTCCTGGTCAAACACTGCCCGCTCTCCGACGATATTGCGGAGCGGCTCCACCATCCCGGGTGGGACAGGTACCCGCTCACCCCCGATACCTTCGCCGGGTGGATCGCATCGTCGCCGGGTGACTGTATCCATCTCTCCATCGATCTTGCCGCTTTCCGGACGAGAGACGGATGCCACTGCACCCTCATGGAGTTCATGCGCTCGCTCCCCGAAGCACTCGCCGATCACGGCATCACCCCGACTACCCCGTCGGAGGTCGTCAATGCTCTTGCCGATACCGCCGAACCTGTCGACGGGGTCTATGACACCTCTTCGGTCTGGCAGAAGAATATGTTCCAGCAGTCCGCACTCGATGCCCTGGAGAGTGCAGGGCGGTGGCTCCCGGATAGACAACTCTGGCGCCGCCTCTCCGCGACCGACCACTTCCAGGCCATGGCGATGAATTCGGGAGGCTGCGGTGGGGCATATCGGCAGAAAAGCCAGCAGGAGGCGTTCGACTCCTTTACCGCTTTCATGCACGTGCTCTCGCGCCTCGAAGAGGCATCGCTACCCGAAGTCTCTTCGAAAGATGCTGCCCTGACTCTGCGGTCGGTTCCGCCCGAGACGGCCTTCTGTTTCTCCTCGAAGGAGAGACTCGCCGGATACTCCGCGTACAGTCTTCAGGAACTCTCCGATCTGCTTGAATACGCATCCGAAGAGGTTATCGCGTATCACCGGGAGCGCGGCGACTTTGTCCGGTGGATCCGCGATGTGATCGGCGATACGCGGCTCGGCGCGATAGCCCGGGACTGCACGAGCCGCGATGAACTCCGCACTGCCATACAGGAAAGGATACGGGAATCATGGGATCGCTTAAGATAGCCTTCTTCAGGCTGGGAGTCGCTCTTCTCGGTCAAGGTCGGGGGTCTTGCGCCTGCCACGACGCACCTTGCGGAGGAGCTTGCACGCAAGCACGAGGTTCACTTCTTCACCCGCGGCGAGGGGAAAGACCGGCAGATAAACAATGTTCACTATCACTACTGCCGGCCGACCGGCGACAACATCATCGACTACTGCCGGAACCTGAGCATCGAGGCGACCGGGAAGTTTCTCGAGCATGACCGGCCGCCGTTCGATATCCTCCACTTCCACGACTGGCACTTCACCGAAGCCCTGCACCTCCTGAAAGACCGGCAGACGGTGCTCTCTTACCACTCGACCGAGTACCGGACGAAACGGCAGTCAGTTCGGAGGCTGGTGGGAATTCCAAGAGGTCTCGGCGAAAGAGTGGTACGCCGGCTACATCGCAAAGACGATTACGACCGTCTCGAATCATACCAAGACCGAGATCATGTGGCTCTATGATGTCCCTGAGTGGAAGGTCACGGTCATCCCGAACGGCATCTACCCCGACCACTACCGGATGGACGTAGACCCGGGAGCGGTGAAGAAGCAGTACGGCATTCACCCGCTTGCTCCGACCGTCCTCTTCGTCGGGCGTCTCGTCTACCAGAAAGGGCCCGATCTCCTGATCGAGGCGATCCCGCTCATCCTCGAAAAAAGGTGGGACGTTCAGTTCCTCATCGCCGGCAACGGGCAGATGCGCGAGCACCTCGAGGCGATGGCGGCCGGCCTTCCCGTGCAGTTCCTCGGCTACATCTCCGATACCGACCATCTGCGCCTCCTGAACGCAGTAGATGTCGTCGTCATCCCGAGCAGGAACGAGCCTTTCGGCCTCGTGCTGACCGAAGCATGGAGTGCCGGGCGCTGCGTGGTGGCGACCGAGGTCGGCGGCCTTGCCGAGAACATCGAGAACTTCAAGGACGGTGTCAAAGTGCCGGTCAGGCCCGATTCGATAGCGTGGGGGATCGAGCACGTCCTCCAGGATCCGGCGACCGTCCGGGCACTCGGTGCGGCCGGGAGAAAGAAGGTCGAGGCGGAGTTTGACTGGAACACCATCGCGGCCGGTATGGAAGACCTCTATCGCCGGCTGCTCGGTGGCGGACACCCGGAGCGACGCTGAAGCACCATGATCAGCGCCTACGATACCTACCTCTTCAGACAGGGGTACCACTACCGGCTCTACACCAAGCTCGGCGCCCGGGTTGTCGAGATCGACGGCCGGAGAGGGACGCAGTTTGCGGTCTGGGCACCGAACGCTCTGGCCGTCTCGGTCGTCGGCGACTTCAACGGCTGGAACGGCGGCGCCAATCCGCTTGTCCGGCGGCAGGACGGCTCCGGTATCTGGGAGGGCTTCGTCCCCGGCGCCCGTGAGGGTGCCCTCTATAAGTATGCGATAACCACCCCTGCCGGGTGCGTGCAGAAAGGCGACCCGTATGCACTCTTCTGGGAGACACCGCCCCGGACGGCCTCGGTCATCTGGGATCTTACGTATGCGTGGCACGACGAAGACTGGATGCGTTCCCGCCACCGCAGCAACGCGGTCGATGCGCCGCTCTCGATCTACGAACTGCACCTCGGGTCGTGGCGGCGCCCGGAGGACGAGCCCGAACGGTTCCTGACCTATCGGGAACTTGCTGAAGAGCTCCCCGGGTACGTCCGGGAGATGGGGTTTACCCACGTCGAGTTCCTCCCGGTGATGGAGCACCCCTTCTACGCGTCGTGGGGCTACCAGACGGTGGGCTACTATGCACCCACCAGCAGGTACGGCACGCCGCAGGACTTCATGTACCTGATCGACCGCCTCCACCAGGAGGGGATAGGGGTGATCCTCGACTGGGTGCCCTCGCACTTCCCTCTCGACGAGTACGGGCTCGCCTCCTTCGACGGCACGCACCTCTACGAGCATGCGCACGACGTTCGGGGGCTTCACCCGGAGTGGACCTGCAACACCTTCAACCACGGCAGGCACGAGGTTCGTGCATTCCTCATCAGCAATGCCCTTTTCTGGCTTGATAAGTATCACGTCGACGGAATCCGGGTGGATGCCGTCTCATCGATGCTCTACCTCGACTACGCCCGAAAGGCCGGGGAGTGGACGCCGAACAGGTACGGCGGAAGAGAGAACCTCGAGGCGATAGACTTCCTCCGGCGGCTCAACGAGGCGATACGAACCGACTACCCCGATACGCTCGTCATCGCCGAAGAGGCGACCTCCTGGCCGCACGTCACCGGCCCGGTTCCGGCAGGGGGGCTCGGGTTTGACCTGAAGTGGAATATGGGGTGGATGCACGACACCCTGCGCTACCTCGGACTCGACCCGATCTTCCGGCAGTACCACCATAACCTGCTGACGTTCAGTATCTGGTATGCCTTCTCCGAGCGGTATGTCCTCCCGCTCTCGCACGACGAGGTCGTCCACGGAAAATCCTCCCTGATCGGCAAGATGCACGGCAATCCCTGGCAGCGGTTTGCAAACCTCCGCCTCCTCTTCGGCTACATGTATCACCCACCCGGGCAAGAAACTCCTCTTCATGGGCGCCGAGCTCGGGCAGTGGAACGAGTGGGACCATGATACAGGCCTTGCATGGTACCTTCTTGCATACCCCCTCCATGCCGGCGTCCGGAAGTACCTGCAGGACCTGAACCGCTTCTACCGGAACGAACCCGCACTGTATGAGCGTGACTCCGACCCGGAGGGATTTTCCTGGGTTGACTGCAGCGACGTGAAGAAGAGCATCATCAGTTATCTGCGGTCGGGCGACCCGGCGGCCGGCACCATCCTCGTCGTCTGCAACGCCACCCCCGTCCCCCGGTACGGCTACCGGGTCGGTGTCCCGGAGGGAGGAGTCTGGCACGAGGCGCTGAACAGCGACGCCGACGTATACGGGGGAAGCGGGGTCGGAAATCTCGGCGGTGTTGCGGCCGATCCGGTTCCTCTTCACGGCCAGCCTCACTCCCTCGCGCTGACCCTGCCGCCGCTCGCAACACTCATATTCAAGCACGAGTGAGAGTGGTGCATGAGCCGGTACATCTGCATCCACGGTCACTTCTACCAGCCGCCCCGGGAGAACCCGTGGTTCGGGACGGTGGAGGTGCAGGAGTCTGCTTACCCCTATCATGACTGGAACGAACGTATCGCTGCCGAGTGTTATGGCCCGAACACCGACGCCCGCGTCCTTGACCGGGACGGGCTGATAACGGATATCGTGAGCAACTACGGGCGGATAAGTTTCAGCGCCGGCCCGACGCTCCTCTCCTGGATGGAGCGCTGCCGGCCCGATATCTACGAGGCCATCGTCGCCGCCGACCGGGAAGGGCAGGAACGGTTCGGCGGGCACGGCCCGGCGATCGCTCAGGGCTATAACCACATGATCCTCCCCCTCGCCGATACTCGGGATAAGCGGACGCAGGTGGTCTGGGGAATACGGGATTTCGAATCCCGGTTCGGCCGGAGACCGGAAGGGATGTGGCTCCCCGAGACCGCGGTCGATCTCGAGACGCTCGATATCATGGCCGCCGAGGGCATCCGCTTCACCATCCTCGCCCCCCATCAGGCATACCGGGTCAGATCCCCGGACAGCGGGGAGTGGAGAGGAGGTCGACGGCGGCAGCCTCGACACCACTGTGCCGTACCGCTGCAATCTCCCCTCGGGACGGTCGATCGCGCTCTTCTTCTACGACGGCGCCATCTCGCACGAGATCGCGTTCGGCGATCTCCTCGACGACGGCCAGCGTTTCGCCGAACGGCTGGTGAACGCCGTAACTCCCGACCTGCCGGGGCCTCGGCTCGTTCACGTCGCCACGGACGGGGAGACCTACGGCCACCACCGCCGGTTTACGGAGATGGCGCTCGCCTACTGCCTCCGAACGATCGAACGGGTGGGGCGAGCCAATCTCACCGTCTATGGCGAGTACCCTGGAGCGCTTCCCTCCCGACCGCGAGGTAGAGATCCGTGAGAACACCTCCTGGAGCTGCGTCCACGGGATCGAACGGTGGCGGAGCGGGTGCACCTGCGGCACCGGGAAGTACCCGAACGGGACGCACGAGTGGCGGGTCGGCCTCCGCGAGGCTACCGTTCGCCTCCGGGAGCGGCTACGTGACCTCTACGTGGGCCGGATCGCCTCACTGGTGCGCGACCCCTGGGAGGCACGCAATGATTACATCAGCCTCATCAGGGATAGATCGGACGCGAGTGTCGATCGGTTTCTTGCCCGTCACGGAGCGGCGAACCTCCTGCCGGACGAGACGGCAATGCTGCTCCGGCTCCTTGAGATGGAACGGCAGGCGATGCTGATGGCTACCAGCTGCGGCTGGTTCTTCGACGACATCTCCGAGCTCGGCTCGGTGCAGGTGATGCGGCACGCGGCGCGGGCGATGCACCTTGCCGAGGAGATCTTAGGCGTTGACCTCGAGGACGAGTATGTGAGCCCGCTTTCAAGCGCTCCGAGCAATGCAGTAAAATATGGGAACGGCGCCGAGGTCTATGCTGCCTGTGTCCGGCCGTATCGGATGGACCTCTCCAGGGTCGCCGTCCACTTCGCCGCACTCACGCTCTCCGGCGATCTGCAGATGCCGATATGCCGGCCGAGTATACCGGCACGTTCACGGCTGGAGAGGGATGATGGGCTGGCGATCGGCGGTTTACGGCAGGGACGTTCTCCCTTCGCTCCGCCGTGACTCAGGAGGTCGTCAGCCTCGACTGCGCCGCCCTCTCCACCGGTTCCGGTCTGTTCGTTCTCGGCACACGGCCGCATACGGATGGCGAGGCGGCGGCGGCTCCTCTTCCGGAATGCGGCGAAGGCTCTCTCGGAGACCGAGGATGAACAGATGCACGCAACCTTCGCCGATGTCTTCGGCGATGCGACTCTATCCGCTCCGGAGTCTCACCCGCGACGAACAGACGACCATCCTGCACCGCATCCTCGCATCCCGGCACCGGGCGGCGGAGCGTGCTGCCAGGGGGATCGCCCGGCAGCACGGCCCGCTGCTCCCGCTCATCGGCGAACTCGGGCAGAGGCCGCCTTCCGACTACGCCGGGTTCATCCTGGAGGCGGAACTTTCGACGCTGCTCACCGGACGGGAGATCGACCCGGGGTCACTCGAGACAGTTCTCTCGGCGATGGAAGCCTGGGGGGTGCGGCCGGAGGGCCCGGGGACGAACCGGGCGGCGACGGATCGACTGACCGCGTGCCTACAACGCCTTGCGCGGACACCCGGCGATCCCTCTCTGCCCGGCAGCATCGTGGAGAGTATCGGAGCCTTTGAGCGAATACCGGTCAGGCCCGACCTCCGCGAGAGCCAGGACATCTTCTTCTCGATATACCAGCAGCAGTATGCAGATATGCAGCGGCGGGCGGGCATGGGAGATCCCGCTGCCGCGGAATGGCTTAATACCTTTCAGCGACTGGGAGTATACCTGATGGTGAAGATCCGATGACCGACCACGGAGAACCTGCAGACCCGATCGGATGCGTGCCCCACCCTCCGGCGGTGGGAGCATGACCGTCCGGAAGAGCGGCGTCCTCCTCCCGATACCATCCCTTCCCTCCCCTTACGGCATCGGTGATCTCGGGCCTCATGCATACCGGTTTTGCGGATTTCCTCGCCCGTGCCGGGCAGACGCTCTGGCAGATCCTCCCCATAAATCCCATCAGCACGATCAACGGCAACTCGCCCTACCAGAGCCTCTCTGCTTTTGCGTTCAACACCCTGCTCATCAGCCCGGAACAACTGGTCGCGGTCGGTCTGCTCGATCAGGCCGATATCGAACCCTGGCCGGCGTTCCCCGAAGACCGGGTGGACTACCGCGGCATGGCCGAATATAAATCCGGGCTCTTTGATCGTGCCTATACCCGGTTTCGGGAGAGGGGGGAGGACGCGAACTTCAGGACTTTCTGCGATGCGAACCGCTCGTGGCTCGACGACTATGCCCTCTTTGTCGCGCTCAAAGAGAGTAGCGGCGGGCGCCCCTGGAACGAATGGGCGCCTGAAGTGCGTGACCGCGACCCGGGGGCACTCGAGCGGAAGGCCTCCGAGCTTGCAGACCGGATCGAGCGGGAGCGGTTCCTGCAGTACGTTGTCTTTCGCCAGTGGTCGTGGCTGAAGCGGTACTGCCGGCAGCGGGGCATCCAGATCGTCGGTGACATCCCTATCTATGTCACCTACGATAGCGCCGACGTCTGGACGAACCCGGGGCTCTTCAAGCTGGAGGACGATAAAACGCCGTCGGTCGTCGCCGGTGTCCCCGGGGACTATTTTAACCCCGACGGTCAGCTCTGGGGCAACCCGGTCTACGACTGGGATGCGCTCCGGGCACAGGGATATCGCTGGTGGATACAGCGGGTCGAGCATACCCTCTCTCTTGTCGACCAGGCCCAGGATCGATCACTTCCGCGGTTTTGTCGGGTACTGGGAGGTGCCGGCATCCGAGAAGACAGCACGGAACGGCTACTGGATGGCAGGGCCTGGTCAGGACTTCTTCATCCACCTTCTCCGTTCGCTCCCCTGCCTCCCCTTCATCGCCGAAGATCTCGGGTTCATCACCGCCGAGGTGCGTGAACTGATGCACCGACTTTCCCTGCCCGGTATGCGTCTCCTCATCTTCGGATTCCTCGGCGATCCCGCCGGCAGTCCGTTCACCCCGCATAATTATCCGCCTCACGCCGTCGCCTACACGGGTACGCACGACACCAACACCGTGCGGGGATGGTTCGAGGAGGAGGCCGGCCAGGATCAGCGGCGGGCGTTCTTCCACTACATCGGCAGGGAGATTCCTACAGACACCGTTCACTGGGAGTTTGTGCGGCTCGTCATGATGTCGGTCGCGGAGACCGTGATCATCCCGATGCAGGATCTCCTCGGACTCGGCGCAGAAGCCCGGATGAACCGGCCGGGTATAGCAGAGGGGAACTGGGAATGGCGAGTGAAGGCGGATCAGTTATCAGACGATCTCGCCGGCCGCCTCTCTGCCATGGCGACGGTTTACGGAAGGGCATGAAAATTGCAGCATTTTGCCGGATCTGCCCTCTACACTAATATACTGCGAAGTATATAATTATAAACACAGGCGTAAGGATGCGCCCCAGGTGGTAGCAGACATGGAGGACGGAAAGAGAGAGCAGTTTTCACGCGTTCCGGAGCGGATCGCAGGTCTCGTCGACCTTGCATACAATCTCTGGTGGAGCTGGAATCCGGAAGCACGGTTCCTCTTCAAACAGACTGAATCAGCAGGCCTGGAAGGCGAGCACTCACAACCCGGTCAGGATGCTCCGCGAGATCCCGCAGGAGTTTCTCGACAGAGCCGCCGCACATCCCGAATATCTCCACCGCTACGATATAATCATGCACCGGTTCCGCCGGTATATGGAGGCGACCGGGGGATGGTTCTCGGAGAAGTTCGGCGAGAGCGACATCCCGACGATCGCGTACTTCTCTGCCGAGTACGGTCTCCACCATTCGCTCCCGTTCTATGCGGGGGGGCTCGGGTTCCTGGCCGGGGATCACCTCAAGGAGTGCAGCGACCTCGGCGTCCCCATGGTTGCCGTCGGGTTCATGTACTCAAAGGGCTACCTCCACCAGCATATCCGTCCCGACGGCTGGCAGGACGGCATCAATGAGCCTCTCGACCGCGAGGCCGCTCCCATAACACAGGGTACTCGACGAGAGCGGCGAGCAGATTATCGTCCAGGTGCCGCACATCGAACCGCCGATCTATGTCGCGGTCTGGAAAGTGCAGGTCGGGAGAGTCCCCGTCTACCTCCTCGATACCGATATCCCGATCAATGACCCTGCTGCGAGGACGATCTCCTCGCAGCTCTATATCGGTGATAGGGAGCAGCGCCTCCGCCAGGAGATCGTTCTCGGGATCGGCGGTCGGAAAGTGCTGCACGCTCTCGGGATCGAGTACTCGGCGGTGCACCTCAACGAAGGCCATCCGGCGTTTGCGCTGCTCGAGCGGATCCGCGAGCGGGTCGAGATCGGCATGTCCTTCGAACAGGCGCTGGAATACGTGCGGGGCACCTCGGTCTTCACGACGCACACCCCGGTCCCGGCAGGCCACGACGTCTTCCCCTTCGACCTGATCGACCGCTACTTCGGGAGCTACTACCCGTCCCTTGGAATCGACCGGAACACGTTCTTCCAACTCGGCCTCCACCCGGAGTATCCCGAGAACGGTTTTAACATGACGGCACTTGCTCTCCGGGCATCCGCGCACCATAACGGCGTCTCCCGGACGAACGGCGTGGTCGCCCGGGATATGTGGAAGTGCCTCTGGCCGGGAGCGCCGGAGGGGTGTGTTCCCATCGATCACGTGACAAACGGCGTCCACGTTCCCACCTGGATGAATCCCCGGGTGCGGGAGCTCTACGACCGGCACATCGGGCCGGTCTGCCCGGACTGGATGGAGGTGCACGACGATCCGGCGATCTGGAAACTCGCCGATGAGATCCCGGATGAAGAACTCTGGCACCTGCACCAGTGGCTGAAGGCAAAACTCTTCAACCGGATGCGGGAGCGAAAACGGGTGAAGTGGAACGAAGGGCGGAACGAGCCGATCAACCTCGTGGCCGAGGGAGCGTTCTTGAACCCCTCCATCCTCACCATCGGGTTTGCCCGCCGGTTCTCGACCTACAAACGTGCGAACCTGATCTTTGAGGATCTCGATCGGTTAAAGCGGATCCTGACCAATCCGTGGCGCCCGGTGCAGATAATCTTCGCCGGGAAAGCTCACCCTTCGGACAACGACGGCAAACGCATCCTCCAGGAGATCTACCGGTACGCACAGCAGCCCGAGTTCGGCGGGCGGATCGCCTTTGTAGAGGATTACGGCGAGCAGATGGCGCAGTACCTGGTGCACGGTGTCGATGTCTGGCTCAACAACCCGCTGCCGCCGATGGAAGCGAGCGGGACGAGCGGGATGAAGGCGTCCTTAAACGGCGTCTTAAACCTCTCCATCCTCGACGGCTGGTGGGTCGAAGGGTATAACGGCAGAAACGGCTGGGCGTTCGGCGGGGAGGCGGTCTCATGCAACCGCGACGAGGTCGACGCCGGCGCCATCTATCGCATCCTCGAAGAAGAGGTCATCCCGCGCTATTACTCCCGGTCGATCGACGGCATTCCCCATGACTGGGTGAAGATGATGAAGGAGTCGATCATGAGCAACAGTCCGCAGTTCTCTGCACGGCGGATGGTCAAGGAGTACGTCTGGAAGTCACTACCCCTCCCTCCAGAAGGCTGCCGAGGCTGATTATCGTGCGGTCTGCGCCGTCTCGGAGAAGAAAACCGCATGGAACCTTGAGCGCAGGCGCGGCGGGAGTGAGGCGATCAAGTTTCCGGGCGAGACCGACTGAGGGCGGCACCCCCTTTCCTTTTTTATACGAGCAGCGGCACTATCCTCCAGCCCCATTGGCGAGGTGATGGTGATGTCTGAAGTATTCATTCACGGTGTGCCCGCCGACGCACCGGCACGGGAACTCTCCGCTGCAATTACGGATGTCTTTCTGAAGGCTACCGGCAGCCTCTCGTGGCTCTCTCCCGGCGATACCGTCCTCTTAAAGCCCGCCCATAACTCGGGCGACCCGTATCCGGCGACGGCGAACCCGCTCGTCGTCCATGCGGTCGCCGATCTTCTTGCCGGGCAGGGCGCCGAGGTCGTCGTCGGCGACCAGGCAGGCGTCGCGGCCGTGGTGCAGAACCCGTCGGGCGTGGTCAAAGGCTCGACGACCGACCTCTTCCAGGAGAGCGGGATGAGCAGAGGCGGAGCCCACCGGTTCGTCGGCTTCGAGCGGGAAGGGTGGGATACGGGCTACTCGCACTTCCCGGCCGATCAGGCGCCCTCCTGGCCGAACGGGTTTTACTATTCGTCGTGGATCGACCGGGTCGACCACGTCGTCGCCCTGCCGCGGCTCTCCACCCATTCCCAGGCAGGAGTAACCCTCGGGTTCAAGAACTGGGTCGGGATCCTCCGCGACGACTCCAGGGTTGAGTTCCATGCGGAAGGCCCTTTCTACTCCTTCATCGAGAGTGCGGTGAAGGACGCGAACCTCAAGACCGACTACCGAAGCCGGGATGCGTTCTTCGAGCGGATCTGCGAGATCGCGCTTGCGGTGCGAGACAAACTCAGGGTGACGCTCTTTGTCGGCACGCAGGCGCAGGTTACATTCGGGCCGAATGCCTATGCCGTGCACAACAGCTACGGCGGCCTCGGGGAGGCGCATGTGGTCACCCCCGATCCCGGCGTCGTCTTCGCGAGCGCCGATCCGGTTGCGGCGGAGATCGTGGGGCTTGCATTCCTCACGCACCTCTATGAGAGCGTGCCCTTCTACCAGAAGCTCTCCTGGAAGGCGGCACTCTTCGCGAACGGCCAGGCACAGGAACTCGGTGAGCAGAGCGTCTGGGAAAACCCCTTCGTCGTTCACGCTCTCGCGCTCGGCTTCGGAAGTCGCGACGTGGAGGCACGGTACACGGCAGTGCCGGACGATCTACGGGAGCAGTTCGACGCGCTCATCGGGGATACCCGGGCGGTGGCACCGGGTGGCGTCAGGACCCGGGTGAGCGACTCGAGCTCTTCCTGGATGGTCTTTCGGATCATCCGCTCGATCTTCTCGTATTCGGCCCGTGCCTTCTCGGTTCGGGCAATGATATCAGCCATTTTTATCACTCCCGCGGAGAGCGAGTCCCCGTAGGTGAGCGCAATTGCCAGTGCCTCTTCATCGATCCGGACGACCTTCGACATTGTTACAGTAGTGTAACGCTCACGGATATAATGTTACAGTTTTGTAACGGCATCCGGTGCGTTACAGAACTGTAACATTCCCGCAGGAGCCCCGGATGAGACTCGCGGCGTCTTACTCCGCTTTGGCATAGAGCAGGAGGGGGTGACCCGTCTCATCGGTGAGCACGAGGCTCCTCTCCTCGAGGCGGTACCCGGTCACGCCTCGAGGAGCATGAAGACTGCTCCTCCTGCTCCATCACGCCTGTGGGTTCGGTGAAGAGGATATCCGTCCGATAACCGGGTGCGAAGAGAGCGAGATGCTCGATCCGGTGATCGGGATAATAATTTCCCGCATTTCCGCCCATCCGGCCTCTCCAGAAGAAGCGGTGATTGCAGTACCGTCGAGGGAGACCGTCCAGAGGTCACTTGACCCCGGTAGGACTGCAGCGTCCAGTTCGACCCGGCGAGAATCGTCCAGGATTCACTGACTGCCTCGAAATTCCAGAATGAGTCCCTCCGGCATCGATGAGCGTCAGCCGGTCGCCCTCGATCCGGTACTCCGCCGTCGTGCTGAGAAGGTTGAGGTAGCGAGTCTCCTGCTCCATCACGCCCGCGGGCTCGGTGCAGTGCATCTTGGTCGAACCGATCGAACCGATCGTCAGCCGGTTGCCGTCGACGGTGTAGTCCCCGCCGTAGGAATTGCACCCGGCAGACCCGCCGACCGAGCCGTTCCCGAATATCGCGGTGATCTCCGTCCCGGCGATGAGCGAGGAGACGGTATCGCCCGGCCCTCCGATGGTGGTCAGCGTCCAGGTCGTGTTCTCGAGCGGCAGCGGTGCAGATTCTGGCACCGCCCGGAACTCCAGCACCGCCTCACCCGATCCGCCCGTGAGCATCAGCCGGTCGCCCTCGATCCGGTACCCCGCCGCCGCGCCGAGAGGTCGAGGTAGCGGTCTTCCTGCTCCATGATCCCGGCCGGATCACGGCAGTACATCTCCGTCCGGAAGAGTGATCCAAAGGTGAGGGCCGACCCGTTCTCCGTATATTCTCCGCCGTAACTGTTGCAACCGGCGGAGCCGCCGACAGACCCATTTCCGAAGATCGCCGTGACACGGGTGCCGGTGATGACCGATACCATCGTGGCATTACCGCTGCTATATGACTGAAGCTCCCATGTCGGCCCTTCGAGATGCACCGTATCAGGGGCGCCTGCCCGTTCGTAGGTCAGGATCGGCCGTCCTTCGGGATCGAGGAATACCAACTGGTCGCCCTCGACCCGGAAGGCTGCTGCCGATCCGAGAAGGTCGAGATACCTGCTCTCCTGGTCCATGATCCCCGGGGGCTCCGTGCAGGCCATCAGCGTCGAGACGATCGAGGTGATCTCGATGGCGGTTCCCGAAACGCTATAGGATCCCGAGTAGCCGTTGCACCCGGCCGAGCCGGTGACGAGGCCGCCCTCGGTGAAGTTGGCGGTTATCGTCGTTCCCTGCAATACGGGAGTTTCAGTCCCGTTTTCGTCTGCGTACGAAAGGAGCGTCCAGGCCGAGCCGGCCAATGAGCCGGCGTCGGGGCCTGCCGTTGTTCCCCCCCACGTGCACCCGGCGGATACGATGCATGCAGCAATAATGACGAGCAGTGCCACCTTTGCCGCTCCATGCTGCCGGTTCCAGGCACTCTTTTGCACCATAGTCTGGGTATAAGGCCGTGGAGGAGAAAAAGGGATTGTTGACTTCGAAATTCTTCGGATCTATTCGTGTACTATCGCCGGGCATGCATGATCCGGGTCACACTCCCGGATACGATCTACCCTCCGCCTGATCTGCCGCCGGCACGGAGAAGTGCGACTGGGCAAGGAGCCAGGCGTGCCCCGTACCGCGGAAGACCGCGGTATACCGACCGACGATCTGCAGGCGCTCGCCGCCGACAGTGGCACCGACCGTCATGCCGCACATCACCCAGGCGATCGTCCCCTCGGCGCTGATCCGGATATCCGAATATGCAACAGTGATCTCTGATCCTTCCCGTGTATCGCGCTCGAACTGTCGGCGGAATGCGTCTTTCCCGATTACCGTCTCATCCGCCCCGGTGCCGAAACCCCGGCACTCCGCGTCGACGAGCGCCATCATGCCCTCTGCGTCTTTTGTCTCGAGAGCCCCGGCGATCCGCTCGAGCATACGCAGTATCTGGTTTCTTGTCTGCTCACTGACCTTCATACCAGAAGTTCGCGCGTGAATGGGAGAAGTTCCTTTCGTTTTCTCTTCCCCGGAGGAGAAAACGGCGAACTCTTATGCTCCCGTCACCGATGGATGCTATGGACGCGTGCGGCTTTCCCGGGTGCACGCGGGTGATGAGCCATGTATTTTCTCTCCGAACCTGAAAAAGCGCACTGGGCATCCCTTGCCCGGAGCATCGTAACATCCGGTATCGGTCCTGATGAGTTCGACGGCTATGTCAGGCCGCAACTTCTCCCGGTCTTCCAGGTACCACGTCGGCACCCTGCTTGCGGCGGAGGGGCAGGGAGAGCGGGGTATAGAGTGGTTGCAGGCAGGCACCCTCGGGGAGCGGGAAGGGCTCTTCTCCTCGACCTTCCTCCTCGGATTCCTTGAACGTCACGGTGGGCGGTTGCACGCCCCTGCCGTCTGCTTCGCCGACCCGCGCCCGTACATTCACTTCACCGGAGTTCCTGTGATGCGGAGCGCACGCGAGGCTTTTATCGAGCAGTGTGCATGCACCCTGCCGCCCTTCGACGAGCCGCTCCGGATGATGGATATCGGGTGCGGCGACGGAGGCCTCACGGCGGCGCTGCTCGCTCACCTGCAGGAGACCGGCACGGCGCCTGAGATAGGAGAGGTGCTGCTGATCGACTCGTCGCCCGCAATGCTCGAGCTCGCCGAAAAAACCGTGCGTGAACGAATTCCCGGGGTGACCGTCACCACCGCAAACCACACGATTCAGGAGATCTCTGCCGTGATCGACCGCCGGTTCGACCTTGCCGTCAGTTCGCTCGCATACCACCATATGCCGATCGAGGAGAAACGAATTCACCTCGCCCGCTTGAAGCCCTGGATAGACCACTTTATCCTCTTTGAGATGGATGCGAACAACGACACTCCCGATCTCGGGTCGCCGGATCTCGCGCTCGCGATCTACCAGTCCTACGGTCGTATCATCGACTTCGTCTTCTCGCACGACGCTCCCGTCGACGTAGCCACCCGGTGCGTGGATAACTTCCTCATGACCGAAGTCGTCTCGCTCCTCACCGAGCCCCGGGGCGACCGTACGGATAACCATATGCTCCGCGGCCAGTGGCAGAGGCTCTTCGACGAGGTGCTCGGGCCTGAGTTCGACTGCCGGTGTGACGCCCCCTGCTATGCAGATGAGTATATCACCCTCTTCACGATGCATTACGGGCGGAGCGCCTGAGCGATCCTTCTCTCGCTTGGGCAGGTACCGTCCCGTCCGTCACGCGGCTTCCGGCGAATATCCCATCAGCGTAAGGGGGCACCTCCCTCACCCTCATTGCGGTTTCCCCCGATCCACCGGATCTGATATTCCGGGAATGGTCGGCAGGATGGATTTTGTTATCAAACCCCGTGTGCATAAATAACAGACGATAGGATCGTTGTGTATGAGGCATTTCCCGGTTTATTTCTTCCTCTCACTCCTTCTCCTGGTATCGGTCATCGGTGCAGCCGGGTGCTCTCGACACGGCATCGGTAAGAACGATGCAACCACGGGCGATACCCCGGACCATGGCGGATTGACCACGCCGTCATCGTTGTGCAGAATCTTACTGCATCGACGGACACATTCGGTGCAGCGGGATTCAACGTCGTTCCGGGAGGCGACCATGCGGACAACCTCACCCAGAACGCACTTATCCCGTTCAAAGACGGTAGTTACCTGGAGATCTTCGCCCCTACCGATCCGGCCATGGCTGCCGAGATGCACGATCTTGTATCCTCCGGTAACGTTCGATACCGCTATGACGGGAACAGATGCGATGCAAAAGCGGTTCATGCGTCACCTCGCAGAGGGAACCGGCCTCGAAGACTTTGCTATCTCCTCTCCCGGACTCAATCTCTCTGAAGAACAGATGCTGGCAGAGCGCGGAGGCGTTATCCTTGCAGGGCCGATTCCAATGTCACGGACACGGCCTGACGGGATCTGCGTGCGATGGAATGTTGCTGTGCCCGTGTTCAATTATTCGACCTGTGTGCCGTTCCTCATCGTGGATGACACGCCACGAACCCTTCGGGTACCGGACGGAAACGTGACCGCACATCCGAACGGAGCGACCGGCATCAGGAGCATCGAGATAGCAACTTACGATCCCGTCGCAGTTACCCGTTGGTACGATACGGTGTTATCCACGTCACCTATGGGTAACACTCCGACCACATACACGCTGAACGGATCTGTTATAATGGTGCGGGGAGTCGCCAGGAACGAAACCGAAGGGCCGGTCGGGATCCTACTGAATACCGATACGGGCGCTCCGTTCTCACTTCAGAATTTCACGTTCGAATAGTGTCGGAGGTCATCCCAATCTCTTTTACAGGAGGGGGGGGTCTCCCCCTCTCCGCCGCAGAAGTTCCGAGACGACCTCTTTACGATATCGATCGTTCCGGGGCGCCGGCAGCGTCACCGGAGAGATTGTCCAGGGATCCCGCTACAATCTCCCCCGTCCGGTCGGTCAGATAGTTCCACCGCTCGCGAAGACGCGAGGAGAAATCGGGTGACCCGAGAATGTTGAGTATTTCCGAAATCCCGCCGTCGTCACACACTTCCTGCCGGAACCAGAGCTCGGTACGACTCGGAGCCGAGCGGTACGAACCGGAGACCCGCAGCAGTGGCCGCACCGGGCACTGCAGGTCGACCTCGAGGAGATGTTCGGCCAGAAGCCCGGCGTGGACATGACCTTGCCCGTCCTGGCACTTGTTGAAGAGAAGACCGAGCGGAAGCGCCTGCACGACACCGGCGACGACCAGATCTTCAACATCTTCATCAACAAATAATCTTTTTCGAAAAGACGCAAAACCTTGAACCATCCATGGAAAACCGCCCGCACAAGCGGGAACAGAGCGGCCGGCAGACCTGTAAAGCCTCGGAAACTTCACGGTTTCTCGGCCTCTTTTTCGTCGTCTTTCTCTACCTGCACTCGCATGTTAATACCACGGAAGAGAAACCTCTTCTCCGGTATACTCGCGGCAACCGATCTTCGCCTGCCGCCCTCGGACGTGAACCATCATGCAGGTGACCGACCACATTCATGCCCTGAAGATCCCCTTTCGGCTATCCGCAGGTCCCGGAATAGCCATCGAACGGTTCGTCAATTGCTTCCTCATTTACGGCAGCGAGATCTGCCTTGTCGATGCCGGCGTTGCCGGAGCGGAGAAGGTGATCTTCGCGTATCTCCGAAAGACCGGACGGAGCCCGGAAGAGATCGCAGCGATCGTCCTGACGCACTCGCATCCCGATCATATCGGCGCTGCGAAGACTATTCGGGAGGCGACCGGATGCATCGTCGTTGCTCACCCCGCTGAGCGGGCATGGATCGAGGATATCGACCTGCAGGCGCGTGAGCGCCCGGTACCTGATTTCCACGCGATCGTCGCCGGATCCGTCACGGTCGACCGCTTCGTCGGCGACGGCGATACCATCCGTCTCGACGACGGTCTCGACCTGACCGTTCTCCACACGCCCGGTCATTCGAGCGGCTCGATCTCCCTCCACCTCCCGGCAGACGGTGCGCTCTTCTCCGGCGACGCCATCCCGGTGCCCCGGGATCTCCCCGTCTACGACGACGCCGCGGCATCCGTCCGATCCATCAGGAGCCTCCTCGGTGTCCCGGATGTCACGCATCTCCTCGCGTCCTGGGATGCTGCACGAGCGGGCGGCGACGTCTCCCGGACGATGGAGAACGGGCTTTCTGTCATCCAGCAGTTTCACACGGCGATCATGAGCGTGCGTGCCGGGGAGGGATCGGACCGGCAAGATATCTGTCGGCAGGTGGTCGAAGAACTGGGGCTCCCCCCGTTCGCGCTTCCGGTCATTGCACGAACCTGCAGGGCTCATCTCGCGGTCGGTGACGGTGCCGATCTTCTCTCCGGCAGCGCCTGCCGGGAGAGGGTAGAGTAGTGACGCTGCACGGAGGAGCGCTTCCGGCATCCCGGCAATGGGGATGGGTCAATTGCCGCATGGGGTGGGGGATGCTCTCCTGCACCGGATAGCCCCCGGGTTCCTTCCGGCCGCGAAACCGGGCAGCGGCATCACGCGAAATCAGTGGCCGGGGCGTGCATCAAGGTTGCCGCTCCGGTTCAGTAACGCTTAAATGTCGTCAATCCCGGTTGAATCCGGCGAAAAAACCACCCTCACAGAAGCCTGTAGACGGCCGATCTCGAGGCGAGCTATGGTATCCATCCTCCGGAAATTACTCCTGCTCATATGGCCTTTATATCTCGAAGAATATTTCGTTTTTCTGGAATCTGGATGATATACTCCGGGGAATTGTTCTGCCGGGATCCGCCGTCTGAAACCTTCGTTAAAATCGGAAAATAACGTCAATCTGCCCTTCGTTCAGGGCGGAGAGAGGGTGGTTTCCCCACTCCCTTGCGATGATCGTAATTTCCCATCCCCGGGACGCAGCGTGAGAGAGGCTGTGATGGGAAATGGGAGAGCACACAAACCTGTCAATAGGCCTGCGAGAGGAATTCTGCACCGCTGCCTTATCCACACTGTATAGAGGCGCGGTCGGCAAAAGACCGTATTCCGGTCGGGTGTCGACAGTCAAAAAAGGATATGGCTGCAGAGATGCCACCGTCGGACGTAGTCCCAGCCCTGATGGGTGTCGCCCCGGACGACATCCTGATCCTTGATGTATCCACCGAACTGGCGACTCGTGTAGTCGTTTGTTTCCTTCTGATTCTCGCACAGGGCGCCTGACGAGAATCTCCGTGCTCCTCTTCTCTGCAATGCACAGAGGCATTCCGGGGGTGAAAGGTGGCCGATTGTCACGTGGGGAGGGAGTCTCGCCCCCTCCCGCAGGAGAGTGCCAGGAGAATACCGCAGCAAGCCAATGGTGAGAGCTTCGTAAGAGCCCGGATTCCCCAAACCAGAGTGTACTGGTTTTTATCGGAGGAATGCGAAGACCTTGTATAAAGAACGAGAATCCGCATGGCACCGCACGCTCTTCCCGCCGGGAACGATCTCCTTTTTCTCCTGGTCGTCGCCGCATTTGTCTGTATCGCCGGAATATGGATGCTCTTCTCTCGGTGGGGACACGGCAGGGTACGGCGGTTTGTTGCCCTGTGGATAGATGAGGCATTCCGATACGGCGGCGGCAAGTTTCTTCGGGTGCTGATCCTGGACGTTCTCCTCTTTCGCCGTGTCTGGCGGCGGAGCAAAGGCCGATGGGCGTTGCATATGGCCATGTTCTGGGGATTTTGCATCTTTGGCGGGTTCATCGTCCTCGGTATACTGATCGGTCTCCTTGCACTCCTCGACCCTGCGGGCGTCGGCGGAGCACTTGCCCGCTTCCATGCCGGCATCCACATCCCCCTCGACCTGGTGGGCTACATCCTCCTCATCGGTTCGGGGCTTGCCCTCGGACGCCGGATCGTTTCCCGGAAGGTTCGGGAGCGAACGAACGCTGCCGACCTCTTCCTCATCGGGAGCACCTTCGGTATCGTTCTCATCGGCATGATCGCCGAATGGTTCAGCGGATACGGGTCGTTCGTCGGCACGTCGGTGAAAAACTGGGACCTTGCCCTGCAGTTCCTGGCAATCCATATCTACGCAGCGCTCTTTCTCTTCGTAATGGTGCTCCCCTGGAGTAAGTTCCGCCACATTCTGGCGACGCCGCTGACGCTGCTTGCCCGACGGGGAGGTGAATGATCTGAACGACCGCTCCTTCCCCGGGATACTCTCCCGCTGGTTCTCGCCGATCCAGATGCTGGAACTCGATGCCTGCACCCGCTGCCAGGAATGCATCCGAACATGCCCGGTCACCGCGATAGACCGCGACACCAATCCCATGGACCGCATCGACACCTGGAGATGGATAGTCGACCGTCAGACCGGTATCCGGGCACGGCTCTTCGGCCGGCCGTCGCTCGATGAGGAAACCATGCACGGCCTTGCCGACAGGGCATACTCCTGCACGACCTGCGGTGCGTGCGGTGTCGTCTGCGAGAGCGGCATTGCCACGGCTCGGCTCTGGGAGTCGATGCGGGGAGCGATCGTGGACCTCGATTGCAGCCGGGAAGGCGTTTTCGACGACGCTGCAGAGCGGATTGTCCGGCTCCGGAACCCTTACGGCGGCAGCCGGGAAAAACGCAGTGCCTGGATCCCGGACGACATCGTCATCGCCGATACGGCACCGGTCGCCTACTTTCCGGGCTGCACGGTTTCATTCCGCCAGCAGGAGATCGGGATGGCGGCACTCCGCATCCTCCAGTCGCTCGGGACCCGGTTCTGTATGCTCGGGGAGGAGGAGTCCTGCTGTGGCTCCCTTCTCTTCCGGACAGGACACTGGCGGGAAGAGGCGGAGGCGATCCGGAACCTGATCCGGGCCGTGGCCGACCTAGGGATCACGACTCTCCTCTTCACCTGTGCCGGGTGTTTAAAGACAGCCACAACCGACTGGCCGCGGGTCTGGGGAGGCCCGCTGCCGTTTACGCCGGTACCGTTTGCCGCCTTCCTTCGAGACCAGATCCGGGAGGGAAACCTCTCCTTCACGAAAAGGATCGATCGGCGGGTTGTCTACCACGACCCCTGTCACGCCGGTCGGCACGTTATGCACGTGCTCGGCCGGGACCAGGCCTTCGAGGCGCCGCGTGAGGTTCTCCGCGCAATTCCTGGCCTCGAACTCACGGAGCTTCGAGACAACCGGGAGTTCCAGATCTGCTGCGGTGCCGGCGGCGGCCTGAAGCTCGGGAATCCCGACCTCGCGCTTGCGATCGCCGCACGGAAAGTCACTGACATCAGGGAGGCGGGAGCTGAAGTTCTGGCCACCACCTGCCCGTTCTGCCGGCGGAATATCCTGGACGCAGCCGATGATACGTTCGAGGTCGTCGATGTCACCCAGCTTGTGGCCGAGGCTCTGGGGCTGTAGGCTGACGAACGATGGTGACCAGAGGTACTTTTTAAACCGCAGAAAAACGAAACGACGCCCCGGCCGGGATTTGAACCCGGGTCAAAAGCTCCGGAGGCTTCTAGGATGTCCACTACCCTACCGGGACTGCTATATCAGGTTGTATCGGATGGTATAAAAGGCCAGCGGAGGGCTCTGCCCTTCACACCCGCCGGGACTCATAGAGATGCCAGATTTTGCACGCTCCTTCGTGGCTCACCATGCAGGGGCCGACCGGGGTGCGCGGGGTGCAGACCTTCCCGAAGAGCTTGCAGTCCGACGGCTGTGCAATGCCGCGCAGCACCCGATCGCAGATGCATGCGGAGTGCTTATCGACATGCCGTATCTCGATATCGAACTTCTTCTGCGCATCGTACTGTTCAAACTCCGGCTTGAGCCGAAGACCCGACCCCGGGATGACCGGGAACCCGCGCCACTCGACGTCGCAGGATTCGAAGACGTCGTACATCAGCGCCTGCGCTTTTTGGTTCCCTTCCCGGCAGACCGCCCGGGGATACGCGTTATCGATCCTTGCTTCGCCTTCGCGGATCTGCCGGACGAGCATCACGAGTCCGAGGAGGATATCCTCAGGCTCGAATCCGGCCACCACCTGCGGCACCGGGAACTGTTCGGTACTCGTGGTATCCCATCACCGTGCAGACGTGGCCGGGGAGCATGAACCCGTGGAGCTTCGCCTCGCCCTGCTGGAGCAGCCACTCCATGGCCGGGGGAACAAGGCGGTGGCAGGAGAGGATCGAGAAGTTCTCAGGAGGTTTCGTAAGGATCGTCGCAGCGACGGTCGGCGCTGTCGTCTCAAAGCCCACTGAGATGAAGACGACTTCTTTATCAGGCTCGCGGCGGGCGATATCGACGGCCTTGTGGACGCCCTGCACCACGCGCACATCGCCGCCCGAGGACTCGAGCGAGCCGTTCGCGCCCGGAACCCGGAGAAGATCGCCGTACGTCGCGATGACGCAGTCCTTCCCGGCGAGATCGAGAGCGGCATCGATCTCGCCCTGCGGCGTGATGCAGACCGGGCAGCCGGGCCCCATCACGATCTTCAGTTTTTTGGGGAGAATACTCCGGATACCGGCGCGTGCGATTGCTGCTTCGTGCGTGCCGCAGATATGCATGATGCAGATGTCCCGATCGACCAGGGAATCGAGCGTGTCCAGAATATCCTTTGAAACCGGCATGAAATCTCCTATTTATATTCGCTGCAATCACATATTAGGTACTGGTATGGACGGTATCTACTCTGGAATAGGAATTATCGTCGCCGGAATCGTGGGCGCGTACATCGTCCACGAGATCTTCCGGTGGCTGCAGAAGAGGGCTGACCTCACCGAATCGAAGATGGATGACATCATTCTCTTCTCGCTCGCGAAACCGGCCACCATCGCCGTTTTCCTTGGTTCACTCTGGATCGCAGTTACTATGTACATCGATTCTGCGACCCTCCTCGGCGATTATGCGTGGCTCCTCTCGAGCAGGTACTTCACCGCCGCCGCAATCCTGATCGGTGCCTGGATCGTATCGAGTTTCTCCTATAGTTTCATCAACCTCTACGGCCGTTGGATGGCATCGAAGACTGAGACGGACATCGATGACCGGATCATCCAGATTCTGGAGATCGCAGCGAAGTACATCGTGTGGTTCATCGCCGTTCTTATGGTGCTTCAGACGCTTGAGATCGACATCACGCCCCTGATCGCAGGCGCGGGGATCGCCGGCCTTGCCGTCGCCCTGGCTGCGCAGGATATCATGTCGAATTTCTTCGGCGGAGCGTTGATCCTGGTCGACAAGCCGTTTCAGGTCGGCGACCGGATCAAGGTAGACAACTACCTCGGCGATGTGATCAGCATCGGGCCGCGGAGCACCCGGATGAAGACGCTCGACTACCAGCTCGTTACCATCCCGAACTCGACGATCTCAAGCAACATCGTCGTCAACTATGCGATGCCGGATGTGAAACTGAAGATCAAGATCCCGGTCTCGGTCGCCTACGGCAGCGATGTTGCCCGGGTGAAGGAGATCCTCCTCGAGATCGGCCGGGAGGCAGCAGAGCGGTCCGAGTACGTTCTCGATGACCCGGCACCCTCGGTCTACTTCCTCGAGTTCGGGGCGTCGAGCCTGAACTTCATGCTGGTCATCTGGGCACGTGCATTCAATATGGCCTGGGATGTGCAGGACTTTGTGAATACCCGGATCGACGAACGGTTTACGGAGGAAGGTATGGAGATCCCGTTCCCCCAGATGGATCTCCACATCAGGGACGGATTCTCCTCTCCGGGAAAACTGCCGGAAGGGGTCTATCAGGTCACGGACAGTACCGATGCCGTCATATAAGGCGGAAAAATAATCCCCGTTCTTCCGCTACCGCCTCAATCTTTCCTTTTTCAAGCAGTATCCCGAGGTACTTGTTCATCTCGTTTGGATGAAGCGAAAAGATCCTGCAGAGATCCTCGGTGGTGCACGGCCGCCGGGCAAGGGTCACACAGACCGATTCGAGGATCTCCGCCCGGAAGGTGCGGATCGCCTCCCTGCACGTGCTGGCTGCGATCACCTCGACCCGGGGGTCGCCCAGGAATGCGGCGATCCGTTCGAGCGATGCCCGGGGGACAGGCGTCACCCAGATCTCCGTCCCGGGACGATCGAGCGTGTTCAACTGCACCCGATCGGGGTCGATCGCTGAAATAGCGTCGCGGATCCGGGCGAGTTCCTCCTCCGAGTCGTTCAGTCCCGGGACGATGAAGATCTCAAGCCAGATCTCTCCGGGAAAGTCGCGGGAGAATGCGATCAGGCCTTCGAGGGCGGACGCAGCCGTTACACCGGTGCACGGGCGGTTCACTGCGGTAAAGACCGATTCTGAGACCGCATCGAGGGAGGGGACGACGAGATCCGCGCTCGCAAGGTCGCTTCGCACCTGCGGGTCGGTGAGAAGGGCGCCGTTCGTGAGCACCGCCACCCGGTATCCGGGGTAACGCTCTTTGAGGAAGCCGATGATCTCCCCGATACCGGAATGCAGCGTGGGCTCTCCCGATCCCGCGAAGGTGATATGGTCGAGTGCCGGTTCCATCCGGAGATAATCGTCAAGTTCCCTGATGACATCAGCCGTCGGGACATATTCGCGCCGCTCACAGGTCTTGCGCGTCGTCCTGCCGCACTCGCAGTAGATGCAGTCATACGGGCAGGTCTTCCGGGGGATGAGATCGACGCCCAGGGAGACACCGAGACGGCGGGAAGGGACCGGGCCGAAGAGATGTTTGTAAACCATCAAAACTCCGTCGTGCTGCTATCCTGAGTATGTTGCACCGGTACGTATTTAGGAATGCGCGCCGGAAGAGATGATCGCGATAAACGGGAGAGAGTCAGATGACAGCGGGAGAAGCGGGACGCGGATACGGCCTCATGGGCGGTGTGTTCTTCGATAATATACGGGGGAGGCGGGAGCACCCCACGGCGCCCGGGATGGTGCTGCCATGATGATCGCCGTCGTAAGCGGGAAAGGGGGTACCGGCAAGACGACGCTGACGGCGGCACTTGCCGCTCTCGCCCCGTCCCCGGTGGTCATGGCGGACTGCAATCTGGAATCTTCGAACCTTGCCCTGCTCCTGCCGACCGGCACGGTCTCGAAAAGACCGCTGACGGGAAGACCGTGTGCCGTCATCGATACCGACACCTGTGTCGAGTGTCTCTCCTGTGTGGAGCACTGCGCTTTCGGGGCGATCTCGTACAGGGCGGGCAGGTTCGTTGTCAGTCCGGTAGCATGCGAGGGGTGCGGTCTCTGCACGAGGGTCTGTCCGGCATCCGCTCCGCGTATGGAACCGTGGTTCGTCGGGGATCTCTGTCTTGCGGAAACCCCGTACGGCCTGCTCTCGCATGCCCGTCTTCTGCCGGGCTACAGCACAAACGGCTTTCTGGTGGCCGAGGTGAAGCGGCAGGCGCGTGAGGCTGCCGGAGAAGAGCCGCTCCTCCTCGTCGACGGCCCTCCGGGAACCGGGGGTGCGCTCCTTGCCGCCGTGGCAGGCGCGGATCTCATTCTGGTCGTGACGGAACCGAGTGCTGCGGGTATCCGCGACCTTGAACGTGTCGTGGCTGCCTGCCGGGACGTTGGCGGGGTAATCGGGGTGGTGATCGGCAGAGCAGGACAGGATCTCAAAAAGACGGATGATATCCGGAGATTCTGCCGGGATGAAGGGATCGATGTCTTCGGCGAGGTTCCGATCGATGGCGCGGTGCTCGCGCAGATACGGACTCTCACCACCTCCGTGTCTCCTGGAGCTCGGGCTTATAGGCAGATCTGGGACTGTATCGAGAGATATTGTGCTAAGTCTCCTTGATCCCGAGCATTCGCTGGCAGTAATTATCGACCGACCGGAAGACTGCACCCCTGATTCCCTCGACCTTGCCGGTTCCCTCGACAACGACGAACTCCAGAAGATCGGCATAGTAGTTCTGCGAGGGATATTTGCGTTTAAAACTCTCGAGACAGAGTGTGGACTCCGTCTGTTTCCCCCGCAGGAATGCATGAGCGAAATCGGCGATGGCGAGCACGTGGCCGGCCATGCCCTTCTCTGCAGCGAGCCGCCGGAACTCGTTGAACTCTTTATCCCCGGTGAGGTAAAAGGACGTCCGGATACCGTAGTAGATCGGCTCGATATCATCCGGGTACTTCTCCCGCATCGCCCTGACGAGGCCGAGCGCATCGCCAAGCTCCGCCTGATCGAACCGCATGTAGTATGCCTCCCGGAAGAAGATCATATCGTCGGGGAACCGCACCAGGGCGACCTGGAGCATCTTGACCAGAACCACCTGATTTTTGTCGTTCTTCGCTTTTCTAAAACCGATCTGGATGAACCAGCGGTTTTCAGGGAACCACTCCGTGGCCGAGAAGATCATCATCCAGAAGGGCTCGTCGAGCCAGCGGTCGCTCTTCATCTCGCCGCGGACGAGGCGGTTCAGGGGAGGCTTCCACTGGCTGAGTTCCTCGAGGTACTGGCGCGCAAGTTTGAGGTAATTCCACCGTTCACCGGATGAAAAGCCAGGTTCCGTCGAGCCCTCTTTGTAGAGGGCATAGTGGCAGTATGCATACAGGCAACCGACCTCTGCATCGTGTTTCCAGTAGGGCTTGAGGAAGGTGAGCGCTTCGAGGTACCTGCCGATCTTTATCAGCTTGACAGCAGCGGCGAGGTGGACTCCGGCTATCCTCTCCTTCTTTCGTTTTATTCCGGCCGCAATATCACAGAGACGGAGAATGAACTTCGTATCGTCGGCGCGACGGGTGGTATCGAATACTTTGTACGTGACCGCATCGACGAATTCGTCATACGCCTGTTCGGGAACGGGTATGCTCATCTGATCGAAGAGCGATGCGACCTTGCCAAAGAAAACAGGAAAGTTCCCATCGATATACTCAACGTTTTTATTGATATAGTCAAATAATTCTGCTTTGGATTTATCGAGCATACTCGAGACGACGACATCCGGGACGAACCCTTCCTCCATACAATATACTCGGGAAATACGGTAATAAATTAACCGAAATTCTTGAGGGGCTGCTTCACGCCGCTCGGTAAAATTATCCCGATTCCGGAGCTTCGCCCAATCTTCGCCCTCTGAAGCAGTCTTCCTCTCCATCCTGAAAGAAATGAAATGTACTTTACGTTTCCCATAATTCCAATCTCTCTTATATATCCTTTTAAAACATTAAAACTCAGTAAAAATCGCCATATTTATCTGCAAAGGTATATATATCGAGATAGGCTGTATATTCATTGTTTCAGAACTCCGTTGAACACGATCTGTGAGGTGCCGTTCCATGACCCCGAGTAACGAACTCGAACTGAAAAAATTCGTTGTTCCCGAGTTTATCTTCGGATCCGGCTCACTCGGCCTCGCAGGACGGTATGCCCGCAATTTCGGCCTGCGGAAGGTGCTGCTCGTCACCGACCCCGGGGTCAGGAGAGCCGGCTGGACTGCACGGGTCTCCGAAAGTCTTACCGAGGCCGGAATCTCTTATGAGATCTTCGATCGGATATCCCCGAATCCACGTGCCGGCGAGGTCATGGCCGGTGCCGGGGTCTACCAGGCAACGGAGTGCCAGGGGCTCGTCGCAGTCGGCGGCGGAAGTCCCATGGACTGCGCGAAAGGGATCGGGATCGTCAGCTCGAACCGGCGATCCATTCTGAGTTATGAGGGTGTCGACCAGGTGCTTCTGCCGGGTCCGCCGCTCATATGCATTCCCACAACCGCCGGGAGCTCGGCGGATGTCTCTCAGTTCGCTATCATCACCGATGAGCGGGAGAAGCGGAAGATAGCGATCATCAGCAAGACGCTCGTTCCGGACATCTCGCTCCTCGATCCTCTCCCGCTGACGACGATGGACGCCGAACTTACCGTGGATACGGGACTCGACGCACTCTGCCACGCGATTGAGGCGTACGTCTCGAATGCAAGCTCGCCCATGACCGACCTGCATGCCCTGCAGGCGATACGCCTGCTTGCGTCTTCTCTTCCCGATGCCGTTGCCGCACCGGACGATCTGCACTTCCGTTACCGGACCATGCTCGGCAGTCTCCACGCCGGCCTCGCGTTCTCCAATGCAAGTCTCGGCGCCGTCCATGCAATGGCACATAGCCTCGGCGGTCTGCTCGACCTGGCACACGGACGGTGCAACGCCCTCCTTCTCGAGCATGTGGCGGCCTACAACTACGACGCGGCACCTCGAGCGCTACGACGCGATCGGACAATGCTCTGGGGGCTCGACCTGTGCGGGGTCGGGCACGATGAGAGACGGAAGCGCATCCGCGATGCGATCGCTTCCTTCCGCCGGTCGCTCGGCATCAGCGTGACGCTCTCCGACCTCGGGGTGACCGAGGGCGATCTCTCCGACCTGGCATTACGGGCGCTCAACGATCCGTGCATGGCCACCAATCCCCGCCGGCCGACGCACCGGGAGGTGGAGATGATCTATGCATCGGCACTCTGACATGGAGCCTGACTGGGAATCGCTCCGGGAGCGTATCATCGGCCTCGGCGAGCACTCGATTCACAAGAGTTATTACCCCGAGCTCCAGGACCGTCTCGCCGAACTTGAACGATTCCGCGCACTTCTGGATCAGACCAGCGATGCCATCTTTCTCATCGATGCTGAGACCGGCCTTCTCATCGATACGAATGAGTCGGCATGGCTGCAGCTCGGCTACGACCGGGACAGGCTGATGCGGATTCCGTTCTGCAGCCTGATTGCCCCGGCCAGCCGCTCCTGGTTCCTCGAGTTCTTCGCGTCCGGGCAGAACCGGGCCCGCCGGGAGCAGGTTATGGTAGCCGGACTCATGACCTCCGACGACCGTGAGACCCCCGTCGAGATCACCATCAGATTCGTGACCTTCGGGGACGAGCGCTACGCTGTTGCCGTGGCGCGGGATATCGCCGAACGGATCCGGACAGAACGCGAACTCCGGATCAAGGAGAGTGCGTTTGAATCGTCGACGAACGGTATTCTGATCGCCGATCTCGAAGGCCTCCCGATTTACGCAAACCCTGCCCTCCTCAGCATGTTCGATTACGAGGGCGTCCACCTCATCCAGGAAAAATCCGTCAGCGACTTCTTCTCCTGCACCGGCACTAACACAAGGCTGCTTGAACGGCTCTATCGTCAGGGATCGTTTGCCGGTGAGGGGCGCGGGAGACGGAACGGCGGGTCGGTCTTCGACGTGCATCTCTCGGGAAGTATCGTTCGGAACGACTCAGGCCAGCCGCTCTGTATGGTGGTTATCTGCATGGACATCACCGAGCGGAAACAGATGGAGGAGATGAAGCATGATGCGTATGAGCAGCTCCGGAAGAATATCGAGCAGTTTGCAATCCTCGGGGATCATATCCGGAACCCGCTGCAGGTGATCGTCGGCATCGCCGAGATGATCGACGATCCCCTGACCGGCAAGATTCTCAACCAGTCGGAGCGGATCAACGATATCATCACCGAGCCTCGACCGGGGATGGGTCGAGTCCGAGAGCGTGCGGCGCTACCTGAAGAGGCGGGAGAGGGCAGGGGAGCGATTGGAGGGTACCTCTGCAAAAGCGTCCCGGTACCTGCAGAGTCAGGAGTGACGATCGGTTTTTTGCCGTCCGGAGTGCCATCTCTGGTATGTTTGGCATCTCTACGTACTGCCTTCACCGTGAACCGCTCGAGACGGCGCTCGACCGGCTCGCACCGGTCACCGACTATGTCGAGGTGATGGATGAGGGGCTGCACTACCTGGAATCCGCAGAGCCCCTCGAGAGTTACTCGTTTGCCTGCTCCATCCATGCACCGAGCCGCGGCGTGAACATCGCAAGCCTCCTCGAACCGATCCGGAGGGCGAGCGTCGAGGTGCTCGTCGAGACCTTCGCCCTTGCCGGGGAGCTCGATGCCGACGTCGTCGTGCACCCGGGGTATTACGCATGGCGCGAGGAGCGGGAACGCGCGGTGGCGAGGTTCCGGCAGTCCCTCGACGAACTGCTGCGGGCGGCGGACGAGTTCTCGATCTCGTTTACGGTCGAGAATATGGGTAACTGGGAGGTACTTCTTCCTCAGGACGCCCGACGAACTCCCGCTCATCGACGGGATCGGGTTTGCACTCGACGTCGGGCATGCCAACCTCAATGATGGCAGCCTCCCCGGGTTCCTTGCCCACCCGATCGCCCATTTCCACCTCCATGACAACGACGGCGGAAAGGATACCCACTCCACCGTAGGAGAAGGGACGATCGACTTTCGCGCGGTGATGGATGCGGTGCGGAAGAACAACGTCATCCCCATCGTCGAGGTGGATACGTTCGACGGTGTGCTGGCAAGTATTGAGGTGCTCAGGAAGCTCTGATTGTGGTTCTGGCTGCATTAAGGCTTTATTCCCTGGCGGAACGGGGTGTCTTCGCAAAAATTCAATCCGTAAAATTTTATTAGGACGAGCACCCACCTATGTAGGTGCGCCATGCCTCAGTGGCTCAGCCGGTAGAGCGCGTCCTTGGTAAGGACGAGGTCGCGAGTTCGAATCTCGCCTGAGGCTTCATTTCGCGGAGTTCTTAACCCCTCTTGTTAAAAGAACCCGCAAATTCGATAGTTCTGCCGTCGCGCAAGATCGATCACTTTTACGGATTCGATCTGGTGCATTTTTCTGGAAACTCATAGTTGTCCTCGTGCAGATTCTAGTCGAGCGCTATGGCGGGAAGATATGGGCCGAAGACAGAGTGTCCGGCCATCACGAGGAAGGGGCGGCGTTTAAACTCACGCTCATAAAAGCCATGCAGAACAGTAGATATCTTCTGAAAAATTATTTTCCTGCCAACAACCGCCGCACCGCTTTTGTATGCGGCTTGATATCCGCCCCTTTCCGTATCCGGTCCTTGATACTCTTGAATACCCCTCGTCTCACATCCTTCTGTGGCATCTGCAGGATGCGTTGCAGGGTTTCCACTTTGTTAAAAACGAGACCGTCCTGGGATAAACCGCAGTTCCAGGATATCCAGTTCGAGACTATATGCGACATTTTGCCTTGTTTATACAAAAGGTTCCGGTTCCCCGCCGGGATCATAACCGAACGCCGGTTCCCGGCATATTTGTCGTTATGAAGGAATCACCTCTGCTGGTAACATCGATTTCACTAATTTATTATGTTCCATGAGCCAAAAGGATCGTATCGTCAGGGGAAATGATACGCTATCCCGCACCCTTGAAACCCCCTGGCAGAATCTGCTCTCAATTTCTGCTCTCTCCCGCATGACAGGTCTTGATCGCCATACCGCAGTAACTACCCGGAAATCCTCCTCTTCCGTGCATGGTGGAGGATATCCAGCAAGGCAGGGCTACAATGTGCTCACATACAGTGTTCTCCCATCCCCCCATGACCCCAGAAGAACAGCGGAGTTACTACCTCCCTTTCTCCCGTCACCAGATGTAAGATTACCATGCCCGAAGGAATGTGGCGGACAGCCAGGAGGAGTGGATAATGCAAGAGACCTTACGCGTCCTCTATGTCGATGACGAACCCGCCCTTCTTGAGATCGGCAAACTCTTCCTTGAAAACACCGGAGAGGAATTTGTCGTCGATACCCTCACTTCGGCCACTGAAGACTCTCACCTGCATTCCCACGGAGCAGTATGATGCCGTCATCTCCGATTACCAGATGCCCGACATGGATGGAATCGAATTTTTACGAAGGGTGAGAAATTCGGGCAATGCCATCCCGTTCATCCTTTTCACCGGCCGGGGCCGCGAGGATAGTTGTCATTGAAGCGATCAACAGCGGTGCGGATTTCTATCTCCAGAAAGGCGGCCAGCCGCGGGCGCAGTTTGCCGAACTTGCCCATAAGGTCAGGCAGGCGGTACAACGACGGCGGGCGGAAATTTCGTTGCAGGAGAGTGAGGAGCGGTAACCGCACCATCGTCAATGACCAGACCGAGATGATCTGCCGGTTCACCCCGGATGGCATCGTTACGTTCATCAACGATGCCTATTGGCGGTACCTTCACTCCATGCTGCTCCTCACCGATATCGAGGGAAAGAAGATCCACGACCTCGTGCAGATGGGACATCATGAGAGAATGGATAATTTTCTTGCCTCGCTCACACCAGAAACACCGATTCGCGAGATGGAGCACAAGGTCACCGGCAGGGCCAGAAGACGTACTGGCAACTCTGGTCGGTCCGTGCGTTGTTCAACGCCGGGGGAAAACCCCTCGAATATCAGGTGGTCGGAAGGGATATCACAGAGCAGAAACTGGCTCTGGCAGCACTGGCAGACAGCGAGTCCCGGCTCCGTTTATTCATCGAGACGACCCGGGAATCGGTCACCCTGGTCGATGAAGAAGGAAAAGTGATCGAATGGAATCCCGGGGCTGAACGGATCACCGGCATCACACAAGAAGAAGCGCTTGGCAGACTCCTTATGGGACGTGACGTTCCGGATGCTCCCTCGTGAGCACCGCACGGAAGAACACCGTGCAGCGCTTGAGCAGAAGATCTGTACGATGCTCAGGACGGGTGTCCCGATATTCGAAGAAACCCGGATTTTCGAAGCGGAGCGTCCCGACGGCGCCCGGATCTTCCACCGGCAGACAGTCTTTCCGATCAAGACCGACAAAGGATTCCGGTTCGGTTCGATTGCGCAGGATATCACCAGTGAAAAACGGGAGGAAGATGTCGTGCGGGAGAGCGAAGCGAAGTACCGCGAGCTTGCCGATCTCCTCCCGCAGATGGTTTTTGAGATGGATCCGGATTTTCAGGTAACCTATGCAAACCGGCATGCATTCGCCACCCTGGGATATACCGAACAGGACCTCAAAGACGGCGTAAATGCCATGTCCATAATCGAACCTTCCCAGCATGGACGGGTGAAGGAAGACATCCGGAAACTCCTCAACGGAGTGGCTCTTGAATCACAGGAATATACGTGCCTGCGGAAGGATGGGAGCAAAATTCCGGTTTTTATCGATACAGCGCCGATTTACCGGAATGGGAACCTTACCGGATTCCGCGGCGTCATTATCGATATTTCCGCACGGAAAAAAATGGATGCCGAACTCCGGGAGAGCGAGGAGAAATACCGGCTTGTGGTCGAGAATAGTGATAATGTCGTGTATATTTACCGTGGTAGCCAGATCCTTTTCGCCAACCGCAGGGCAACGGAATTCACCGGTTATACCAATGATGAACTCATCAGCATGAACATCTGGGATCTCGTCCATCCCGATGACCGGCCCCACCTGCAGGAAAACGCGAAACTGAGGATCTCCGGAAGCACGCCCCCTCCTGACTTTACCGCGCGAACCATATTAAAAAGCGGTGAAGAACGGGAATGTGAATTCTTTGTTAACCAGATCCTCTATCAGAACCAGCCGGCACTTCTCGGTATTCTTCGTGACGTTTCCGAACGAAAACGCGCTGAAGAGGCGATGCGGGAGAGCGAAGCGAAGTACCGCCTGCTGGCAGACCATGTCCATGATGTCATCTGGACTGCTGACATGGATATGCGCCTTACCTACGTCTCGCCGTCGGTCACCGCGCTTCGGGGGCTGACGCCCGAAGAAGCTCTGAGAGAATCCCTCAGTGACGCCCTGACCCCGGCATCCTACAGGACAGTCATGCTGATGCGCGAGAAGGGAATCAACGAGATGCGGAAGAGCGGAACGATCCAGAAATACCAGACCATGGAACTTGAATTTTTCAGGAAGGACGGTTCCACGGTCTGGACCGAGACGATTCTCTCCCCGACCTTTGACCGTGACAATAAACTTTTCGGGGTGGTTGGCGTCATACGGGATATCACCGAACGCAAGAAAGCGGAAGAAGCCCTCCGTCGGGCGAACCGCCAGCTCAACCTGCTTAACGGTATTACCCGCCATGATATCCTCAACAATGTCTCGATTGCCCTTGGGTTTCTGGAAATCGCGGAGATGAAGGTCGAAGACCCCGCGCTGGCCCGGTACCTGGAGAAGATGGAATCCGCGATCACTACAATCCAATCCCAGATCGAATTCACAAGGGTCTACGAGGATATCGGCACCCATGAACCGCGGTGGATTGACCTGACCACCGTCATGCCACGCGACCATGTCCCGGCAACAATCAGCCTGACTGCTGACGTGCAGGGTGTCGGGGTATTTGCAGATCCGATGTTTGAGAAGGTTTTTTTCAACCTCCTCGACAACGCGGTCAGGCACGGCCAGCGGGTGACGGATATCCGGGTGTCATATCACCTGTCGGGGAAGGATCTGGTCGTGGTGTGGGAAGACAACGGGGTTGGTATCGCTCCTGACGAAAAGAGGCTTATTTTCGATCTCGGATTTGGGAAAAACACGGGGTTCGGGCTTTTCCTTATCCGGGATATCCTCTCCCTGACGGGGATCATGATCACCGAGACCGGGGAACCGGGCAGGGGTACACGGTTCGAGATGACGGTCCCGAACGGTTGTTACCGGCTTGTCGGCAAACAATAAATCCGGATGATACTATTGCGGGAACCATCGGGCGAAGAACGGGGATCTCTCGTTCTTTGCATCGGAAAACCATCTGTCGAAAACACGCGCAGGAAGAGGTAACCAATTCTCAATGAAAACATGATGTGCGAAAAAAGGTGGGCATATAACCCTCCGTTCAGACGCCCCGGCCGGGATATGCATGGAAGGTTGCATTCCCTACGTGACGTCTTCCGGAAAGATTTTCTTTCCTTTTTCGGTGTATGCGATAATACCCAGTTGTTCGAGGAAGTTCAATTCGTTATCGACCTCCCATCCCTCTGCAAGTCTGCCGTTAACGACGCGCCAGATGAAAACCATCCTCATTGTTACTTTCTTGCCGGTAGGGGGCAGTGGAACTCCGGACAGATTCCACTCGCCCGTATGGGTCCCTGTAGCGGTAACACAAACCCACACCTTATCCCCTTCGGCAATGATATCTTCAATATGTTCATGCCAGTCGGGGAAGGCTTTGAAAGCGAGCGTAAAGAGCTGTTTGAAGTTTTCCAGACCGTGTTGTTGATGGGTATGGTCAACATAATCCGGTGCCACCAAATCGTCAAATAAATCCAGGTTTCGCGTATTATAGGCTTCAATAAACCTGCGAACAATCGCCTTATTCTCTTCCGATGACATGGAGCATCACCTCTCCTTGAATCCTTTTTAATATTTAACAGATGTCGTCTTCGTGTGAGCATTTATTTCCAAAAAAGCATTCGCATCGAATAGTTCAGCCATTCACTATTTCGTACAAACGTTCCGGGGTCATCCATCTCTTCACGCACCTTCACGAAGAGACCGCCGGCGTGGAGGAAGCAGTCGCCGGTGGTGTGAGTGAGGCAGTAGAGGTGGGCAGGAGCGCGTCCGCTCAGCCGCGTTCCCAGGATTCTGAAACCCGAAGCACGGTCAGCGAGGCACCTGCCGCTCCCTCAATCCGGTCGAGGTCAAAGACCCGCTCGCCGCCCCGTGCACGGCAGAACTCCTGGAGGTCGAGCATATGCAGCAGACCTAAAGAAGCCTGTTCGTTCTGCAGCAGGTCGAGCGGCGGTTCGAGGAGCGGCCGCGGCAGGAAGACGATGCATTTCGACCGGCTCCGGGTCACCGAGACGTTCAGCCGGTTCCTGCTGTAGATGAACTCCGCCTCGGAGAGCGCCGTCTCGAGATCGCTCACGCCGTAGACTGACGATGACCGCATCGGCCTCCTGCCCCTGCATTTTATCGACCGTATCCACGAAGGGGCGGTACTCCCAGTTACGAGTCTCCGCGAGAAGGCTCCGGACGGCATGGATCTGGGCGTGGTGCGGGCTGACGATAAACAGTCCCTGCCGCCAGAACCGGTAATCGCCGTCTTCCGTTGCGGGATAGGGCATGCCGGTACCGGGATCGGCGAGCCGCTCCCGTAAGCCGGAAGCAAGAAGCGCGACTAGCTCCGCTTCCAGCCCGTTCTCGACAGCGGTCCTGACATTCTCAAGGACGCAGAGCACCAGAGGGTACGCCGGATCGAGGATCCATTCGACGAGCTCCCGGTCGGGCGACGCCGACGAGGCCGGGAGGAGGGGGAGCCGCTGTCGGGCGATCGCATCGGTCGCAGGAGCGTAGCCGGAACCGTAGAGCGTCTCCGCCGGGAACCGCGAAAGGGTGGCGTTCATCCGCCAGTTCTCGAGGAGCTGGCAGGTGAAAGTCGGATTATCGGGGTCGTCCCGGTGGCGGAGATAGGCAAATATGGAGTCCTCAAGCCCCGGCAGCCCGTCTTCGGGCATGGGATACTCACCGAGCACGATAGGGGGGAGCTGCAGGTCGTCCCCGGCAAGGATCAGCCGCCCGTCCTCGCCGAGAGCCGTGATCACGAGAGCCAGCTCGGCCGGTTTCATCTGCGAAGCCTCATCGACGATGAGGATATCGAGGGACGGGAGGAACTTCTCGAGCCTGCCGAAACTGTGCACCGTCCCGCCGAGGACGAGGGCAGGGTAGTCGACGACGCTCTCGACCCGGTCGTGGGGGAGCACCTGCAGGCACCGCTCGCCTTTGGCCGTCCGCAGGTCGCGGAGTTTATACAGGGGAAGATCGGCGGCAAGGCCGTACTCGTCGATGGACTCCTGCATCTTGACGAGCAGGTTCTCGATCGCGGCGTGGGTGAAGGCCGTCACCCCCACCCGGACCCTTCTCCCGTGCACCTTTCTCGCTTTGACGAGGGCAAGGACGGCGGCAGCGAGAAAATGCGTCTTCCCGGTCCCGGGAGGTCCCCAGACCAGGGTGAGACGGTTTGCAAGCATCCTCTCAAACGCCCTCGCCTGGCTCGGCGTGAATCCGGCTTTGCCTGCAAGCAGACCGGCCTCTCTCCGGATCGCTTCGGGTTCGGGCACCGGAGCTGCGAATGAGTGCGGATCGTCGAGGAGGCGGAGGAAGGCGTTATCCGGTTCTGCATCCAGTTCGAGGAGGCGCTCCCGGTACCGGTCGGCCGTAAAATCGGTGAAACGGGGATGCAGCACCGCTTGGTCCCCCTCGGAGAAGGGTGCATGCCCGCGGCCGTACCCCACCTCGAGGGCGAACCCCTTGATCAAGCCCGCTTTCCGATCGGCGATCGTATCGCTGACCCTCGCAAAGCAGACGCCGCTCTTTCCCGGGTTCATGCTGTCCCGGTAGCGGGGATCGTCAAAACCCGCCTGCGCCTGTTCGCCTGCGTCGCCGTCCGGCACAAGGAGGTAACTGAACGTCGCCGACTGGTCAAAGAGCATACTATCGATCGGGCTCTGCACCTTCCAGAAGTTCCCCATGCTCTTCCGGACGGGTATGCTGATCCCGTCACGCACCCGTGCAGCCCACGGCCGGCTTCGGAGTTCCTGCACCCGCCGGGCACCGAGCGCGGACTCATACTCCATGATAAAGAGGAGGCGCGATATCTCGGGGGTGGCAACGTCCCACTGCCGGGGAAACCTGAAGTTCGCGGGCCACCGCACGAGACCGCCCCGCACCCGCTCCCGGAGGCCGTCGAGCAGGCTCCCGGTCGCGAGCAGGCGGCGGGAGAGTTCGCTCCGGATCCAGTCGATACCCTCCGGCTTCGTCCCGCCCCATGCCATGACGATCGCGTCGCCCTTGAGAGCGTTGCCGTGATCGTGCCAGAAGAGGCTTCCCGGGTTCAGCTCGAAGGCAAACCGTGAACTCTTGATCTCCCGGACGACCTCGGGCATCCTGAGAGAGAACGGGACGGGGAGCGCGAGCAGCCGCCGGAATCTCCCGGGTCAGGACGACGAGCGGGTAGGTGACGGCGGTGTTCGGGTGGCTTTGCCCGTCGGCCATCCCGGCATCCTGGTAGTAGAAGCGGAGCAGTAAGGCATCCTCGGCGACATCGGGATCGCCGAGCGCGTCGGTGAGAAGGCGGGAGAAGAGATCTGCTTCGTAGGTATCGTAGACGTAGGTCTGCACCGACTTCTGGTCGGCCCATTCGCGCTGCCGGTTGTAGTCGTGGACTGTCCGAAGCTCGCCGGCGAGCGCCCGGATGTACTCCCTCTGCACCCGGATGCAGTCATCGGGGTCTTCTGCAACGAGGAGAACCTCGTGCGACGGGGATCCGTAGACCGCATCGCCCCTGAACCGGCGGAATCCCGCGGCATAGATCCGTCCCGAGACGGGATCGCGCTGGAGGGTTGTGATGATCCCGATATCCTCGTAGATCGGGAGCGCCCGTGAAGTTCCGGTGTGGGGGACCACCTCGCCGGTCTCGAGCGCCCGCACGGTCGCGGAGAGGCGGTCGCGCTGGTGTGCGAACGAGCCGCAAGCGTTCAGGTGCCGGTCGCTATCGGGCGTCTCGAGGAATCGTGCCAGTTCCGGGAGGGTATTGATGCCGAGGTCGTCCCGGAGATACCTGCGCCCGATGGTCGAGAGGCCGGGAATGAGCGAGACCGATCGGCACGAGGCTGCTTCCGCCCGGCAGCTCCCGGAGAACTCGCAGGACTCGCACCGGGAGGTGAGGTGCCAGGAGACCTCACCGGGCGGAGCGGCAAGGATCGCCGGGAGGCGGAAGCGGAGGAACTCTTCGATCACCCTGATGTTCAGGGAGAGATCGAATGTCTCCGGCTCGTCCCGGTCGTAGAGCCAGATCCCTGCCCGGCGCATATCGACCGGACGGTCGATGCCGAGTAGGTTCAGGGCATGGTCGAGGAACAGGGTATACAGTGTCGCCTGGATGCGGTGACTGACGCTGAGCTCCTCGCTCGCCTTGATGTCGATGACCCGAAGTGCGGTCCCGTCACGCACCACCAGGTCGGGGCGGCAGGGGGCAAACCGGTGCACCGCCGGATCGAGCCCGTACTTCTGCAGGAAGTGGATGGAGACCGGAATCGTAGGCTGGTAGATCGCTTCACCGGGTGCGAGACCCGCGAGCAGTTCGAAACTCTCCTCGATAGAGAAGGAACGATCGGCGAGCGCGCCTGCTCCGTCGGGGATCCGAACCCTGCCTGCACATCTGGTGCGGATCACCTGCTCCTCCCACGCGATGCCCGCATCGAGGAGTGCCGCCGTCACCGGGCTCGTATCGGGACCGGCCGCGGGGATGCCGGATGCCTCACGCTCCTGTTCCGGGGTCGCATGATAGCGGAGGTAGCGGTCGCAGTCGTGGTAGAAGTACGACCCGATGAGCGACGGACTGAGATTGAACCTGACCATAGCGGATCACGTATGCCGATGAGGGGAGGGGCGCTGAATAAGAACAATATTCGTGGGGCAGGGAGAAAACAGTTATTCTTTCAGGCGGAGTACAGATTGCACGCTTTTCCTCTGTCCGGGATCGGAACGGTGGTTTCGGGCGTGCAGACCCGGGATATCGGGATCTCCGGCCACCACAGTGCGAGGCGAAAAACAGGTGGGAGCGATCGGGGCGTGGTCCTGTATCTCCTCATCTCTTCGCAATACGCATCTCCTGGCGCTTTGCGATCATTCGCTCTCCCGTTGTTGTCTGGACGTCGGGTGTTTCCGGTGGCAGACTGCTTTCGGGAGGGCCTTCGTCGATATCCTTCTGAACAGGATCGTAGACAAACATCCGTTCCTTTCTCGTCGAACGGCTTCTCGGGGTTGGGTCGTTTCCTACCTCTGCGTCTCTTTTGCCATAATTATCACTTCCCCCTCGGATAGACCCCATCCTATACATGAGCCCGGTATGTAAATCTCCCGGCGGATAGCGTGACCGTAAGCACGGGTAACCATTCTTCGGTCGATGACCGGGAAAGAGCGGACAGCCACCGGATATCGACGAACCTTGCGGATTTTGCCGTCGGCAGGCCCCTCTCCCGTGAAGAATGCCGGAGCAGTGCAAAGATGGTCGTTGCCCGGGTCATCCGTAAAGCCGCAAACATCCGGGAGCCTCTTGATGAAACCGTCTCCGTTCGCCCCGCTATGGACGGCGGAGATCAGCCTGGTATAAGCGGCCTTTCGACCCGCGCCCCGTCTCTCATCCTTCTCAGGTAGGCTTCCTCTGTCTTTGCCCACTCGACCTTCGAGTACATCTCGTTCCCGGTAAGCCACCTTCTCCGGGGAAGATCGTACTCGGCATGGATGCGCATATTCTTCCCGAGAGTTACCCGCACGACATCAAAGGTCGTCTGGAGCGGGCGGAGATTCTGGTGACGCTGCAGTTCGTTCCAGAGCAGGTCCGCCTCACGTCGGTGGAGGTGCCGCGCTATCGTAATATGCAGCGCTTTCTCCTCAGGATACAGATCCGTCCGGTTCTCGGCCTGCGCGATAGGGATGTTCGGCGGGAAGATCGAGAAATGAAAGAGCCTTTTGGAGAGGGGATGCCAGAACCCGATAAGATCGCGCGAGGGGATGACCCTGTGTGCGATAGCCTGGTTCTGTACGGAATGATTGGTAAGCCGGATGAACCCGTCGACGCTGACCGTGAGGCGATCGAACGGTTCGGCCGCATCTTCGATGACCGACTTCAGCCTCTCCTCCGAGAAGTTCGCGCGAGGCCAGAAATGGCTGACCAGGGTAATGTGCGGATACCACTGGATCTGGCTGGTCAGCCGGAAGGCGCCCGCTATCTCGCGAGCAATTTGGGTAAACTTCCCGTCGTGCATCGTGATGTGCAGGTTATAGCAGTCAGGCTGCGGGGGCATCGGCATGCAATTGCTCTTTTTGGTTCAAGAATCTTTTTCATGCCGGCCCCTGTATTGCAGGAAGAGCGTCTCTGAAAAAGAAACCAGCGTGTCGGGAACCGTGAAGTGATATCATTACGGAGCCCGTTTCGCTTCCCGGCGCCGGCAAACCGTCGATGGATCGCTCGACGGCGGCATATTCGGTCATGAAGATTGGCGCACCGGTAAGGCCGCAAGCACGGGATAGGGTACATCCTTGCGGCCTTTCAGGGATCAGGTCTCTTTGGTTGTGCACTCGGTACTCCCTCATGATGCGTTTTCTCCGGCATCGGGCATCTCCGGAGCGGCGATCCGGGGGATGGCCAGTGCAGGGATGGTGATCGACCCGATCACGAGGATAACGGCGTTGATGAGTGCCGCAAGAAGTGAGAAACGCCGGTAGCCGTAGGAGAAGAGTGATGTGCGCTCCCGGCGGGCGGCACGCTTGAAGAACCAGGAGAGACGGAGGGAGAAGGAGTCCCCGAGGTCGTGCAGCGCGTTGGCCGTGATCGCAAGGCTCCCGGTATACGCCCCGCCGATAGACTCGAGGAGCGTAAAGGAGAGGTTTAAGAAGAAAGCTGTCCGGATATTCCGCTCGCTGCGGTCTTTCCGGGGTTCCGGGGGCATAATTTCTCAATCTGCAAGTCTGCAGAAGACCATTTGTCTGCCTGGCTGACGGCTTGATATCAGGCAGGCGTCCGGTCGGTGATGCCGACCCGGAGTACGATCTCGAAGGGCCGCCCTGATATGCGCAGTCTCCGATCAGGGGATAGAACAGCAAAAGTTTTGCCTCCGGGGATCAATCATACTGGACAAGCGTTGCGGCGCCCCCTCACTGGAACCATGACATATGCCGATCGGACCGAACCGCTGCTCTTTGCCATGGCGCTTGACGATCTGGATGATGCCATCCTGATACTCAACGAAGAGCGGCGAATATTCGGGGTCAACAGAGCCTTGCAGAATCTCCTTCGGATCAGGCAGGAAGAGGTTATCGGAGCGGATGCCCTTGAGTTTACCAGGGATGTTCTTGCACCGCTGCTCGGGGATGCGGCGGCGCGGTGCATCACGGATACCCTCTCCCGCCGGGCTGGGGCAGAGCCGATCACCTGCTGGATGCGGGATCCCGCCGGTGCCGGGAGATCCGTCTCCATCACCATTCATCCCCCAAGAGGCGAGTACCAGGCTGTCCGGATCCGCGATATCACCGATACGGAGCACTGTCGTTACGTTAAGATTGCACTTGATCACTCCCCGGTGGTTGTTTTCACCCAGGGTACCGATCTCCGCTACACCTGGACGTACAACCAGCAGTTCGGGCAGACCGATACCGGGATGATCGGGAAGACCGATGACGAGATCTTCTCACCGGACGATGCCGCCCGGCTGACCGCGCTCAAGCAGCGGGTACTTGCGACCGGGGAGGTTATTCATGAGAGTGTCCCCCTCGTCATCGGCGGCATTCAGCGTGTCCGGGAGATGACGCTCGAACCCCTTCGCGATATGCGAGATCGGATCATCGGCATCGCAGGCGCGGCGTATGACGTCACCGAGCAGCAGAAGAACGAGTACGCTCTCAAGGAGAGCGAGGATAGGTTCCGCGGCATCTTCGAGAACGCGGGCATAGGTATCATGCTTGCAGATCTGGACGGCCGTATCCTCGAATGCAATCAGGTGTTCCAGGCGATGCTCGGGTATGCCGCAGGGGAACTTGCGGAAAAGACACTGAGCGAGATCATCCACCCGGGCGATCTCGCAGCAAGTCTGCGCCGCTATACGGAGATGCGTGCCGGAAACCTTGAGCGGTTCCTGAGCGAAAAACGGTACGTCACGAAAGGCGGTCACGTTATCTGGGGCCGTCTGTCCGCCTCGCTGCTGCGGGATGCGGCCGGCCGGCCGTATCGCACCATCGGTACGATTGAAGATATCACCGAACGGAAGCGGATGGAGAACGATCTTGCCTACCATGCCGACCTCCTCGACCGGGTAAACGATGCGCTCATCGCAACCGATGAGCATTTTATAGTGACGGCATGGAACCGGGCTGCCGAAGAGATGTACGGCTGGAAGGCGGACGAGGCGCGCGGACGCTGCATATCGGAGTTCGTTCGCCCGGAGAATCCCGGTGCCGGGCAGAAGGAGCTCTTCGATGCTGCGGTTACAACCGGGCAGTACCGTGCCGAGACCGTTCATCACCGCCGGGACGGCAAGCCGATCCATATAGAGTCGAGTATCACCCCGCTTTTTGACGCCCAGAACCACGTAACCGGATACATCACCGTCAACCGGGATATCCTCGAGCGCAAACTGGCTGAAATGGTGAAAAAGAAGGCTTTCGACCAGATAGAGCAGAATATGGAACAGTTTGCGATCCTCGGCGACCACATCCGCCACCCTCTCCAGGTGATCCTGGCGCGGGCGGATCTCCTCGGAGACGAGGCAGCGGCGGAGAGGATCCGCGAGCAGGTCGTCAGGATCAACGATCTGATCAGGCAGCTCGATCAGGGCTGGGTCGAGTCAAGTAAAATCCGGGAGTTTCTCCGGAGGAATGAACTGGTCTGAAGCCAGGCGGCTGTATGCCTGCCCTGCCGATCAATACCTAAAGCCAGCCTCTGTAATACCCGTGACGATAGCAATACGGTATATCTCTCCTGCCCCCCTGCTCAATGCAGATCTGCGACACGTATGGAACCGGTATGCCGAAAGCGGCTGAGGGCAGCCGGGAATGGAGCCAGGGTCCTGCGCAAGCGAACGACTCTCTCGAATGCCGGTAAAACCAGGATGCGTCACCGAAAGAGATATCCCCCTGCAGAACCCCGATGCCGGCACAGGGGGTATACCCGATGGTTGATGTCGTCAAGCGAGACGGGAGAAGAGAGCCGTTCGTTCCCGAAAAGATCACGGTCAGCGCCGTGAAGGCCGGCGCACCGCCCGAAGAGGCACGTCGGATTGCAAAGGCGGTCGAGCGGGTTGCACGCGATGGTATCTCGACGGATGAGATCCGACGCCGTGTGCTCGAACAGCTCCGGGATCAGAACCGCACATGGGAGCAGAACTGGATAATCTATGACCAGGCCGTAAAAAAGCGTACCGAACAGGAGATCCCACAGCCTGTCGGCCACTGATCCTCTGGAGGGTTTCCCGGGTTCTGCCGGAACACCGGGAGGCGTTCCCGACTGCATTTTTCTGCAATTGGTATCCCGAACAACAGGTGCCTTCTTTGTTATCGGAGCCCCGTATCCCCGGTTTCGATGCGTACTCCGGCGAACCCATCCGCTGGGTCTGACAGGTCAGGCGGAGCAGTGCCCCCTCCCGGCAGATGGCCGATCGTTCTCCCGTGAGGGCTGGTATAAGACCTGCTTTTTCTAAAATAAACTCCATTTCGGAATAAACCGGGCAATGCCCGACAGGAGCAGGGATCAGTTGGATTTCGAGCCGTGCTGTTTTAGTATCCAGGTACTATTGGATTTTTCCAATCCCATAGGACTAAATCTTCGAACGGATGGATTGGTAGAACACAGGGCATATGGGGGCTGACCGATTCCGGCGGACATGACAGCCAGGGAAAGAAGGGCCTATCGGCGGGTGCCCCGGTATCCCGCCATCTCTGGAGGACGGATACCTCACCGCCACTCCTGATCTGGCCATCACCTGGCTAAACCCGGCTATGGAACGCATGCTGGGAGTAGCGGAAGAAGCGGTGCGAGGAGCATCTGCTCTGGAGCTACTCGCTTCGCACCTCATCCCGCTGATCCCTGATGGTGACCCCTGTAAAACAACACTCTTCAACACGCTTCTGCAAGGTGAGGAGGTCGGCCATCTCATATGCCGGATCCGGAGCCCGACCTATTCGGGCCGGGTCGAGGTACTCGAGCACCAGAGTCCCCGTGAATGAAACCACCGATATGGTATGGCTCATCCACCTGCGCAGGATCACCGGAGAGAAACTGGTCGAAACCGAACTGCAACAGTGCCGGAGGAACGCATCTATCCTCTCGGAAGCGGCAACCGAACTTGTCGGACTGTCCCCGGATGCCGATATCTATGCCGTCATCGGCAGGCATCTCCACACCCTTATTCCCGGCTCGACGGTTATCGTCAGTACCGGCCGATATCCGGAGAGGTACCCTGACGACGCGGGCGGTCGTCGGGGATGAGGCCCTGCTGGCCGGCGTGATGCAGATCCTCGGTGCGAACCTGCGGGGGATCACGCTCGCCCTGCCGCAGGCGATCCGCTCCATCATGCTGGAAGGGAGCATTGAGACGATTCCAGGCGGCCTTGCGGCGGCGGTGTTCGGGCAGATCCCGGAGGAGATCTGTTGCAGGATCGAGGAGTATGCCCGCTTTGGAGCAGTATACGGCATTCCGTTCACCTGGAAGGGCGAAATCTTCGGATCTGCAGTGATCCTTACCAACCAGGATGCCGCAGAGATCAATAGAGATGCTGTCGATACATTCCGCAGCCTGGCCGCCATTGCACTGCAACGGCGGTGCGCCGAGGAGAAACTTCGAGAGGATGAAGAGATGTTCCGGCTGCTCACCGAGCACGCTCAGGATATCATCTACCGCTTCGCCTACACCCCGGTTCCGCACTTCGCGTACGTGAGCCCGTCGGCATCCGCGATCATGGGCTACACACCGGAGGAGTTCTATGCCGACCCCGGTCTCTACGCCTCGATCGTTCATCCGGACGACCGGGAGAAACTCACTCCCCTGATCGCAGCGGGATATCAGCGAGAGCGTAACCCTCACCCTCCGCGAGAGAAGGAAGGACGGAGCGGTTCTCTGGATGGAGCACCACGTCACGCCCATCTTCGACGATGCCGGGAACCTGATTGGCATCGAGGGGATCGGGCGGGATATCACGGAGCGGAAACGGGTGGAGGAGCAGCTGCGGATCCGGGACGCAGCCATCGAGTCGTCCCCAACACCGTTCATCATCACGACGCCGGAAGGCACCATCACCTCTGCAAACGCCGCGGCGCTCGACCAGTTCGGGTACAGCGATCTCGACACCCTTATCGGCCGGAACATCCGGGAGTTTGCGCCGAGCCCCGACGATACGGAGGCGATCGGCCGGGCACTGCTCAAGATCGGCAGTTACCACGGGGAGATCACCGGTCGGAGGCGCGACGGTAGAGCGACTACCATCCTCCTCTCCGCCAGCGCCATCACCGGCGCTGCAGGACAGCCCTCCCGCATCGCCGTCTCTTTCGTCGATATCGGGGATCGAAAGCGGGTGGAGGACGAACTGAAACGGCGCACCCGGTACTTTTCGGTATTGAACGAAGTCATCGGGGTTTCGGTCGCATCGCTCTCGCTCGACGAAATGCTCGAATCCGTGCTGCGGAAGGTCCTGTCCATGCTGGATATCGACCGCGGGGCCGTCTACCTCCTCGATCCGCAGCCGGAATCAGGCAATCCTTCGCAATCACCACGGAATCCCGGAGGCGTACCTTGCACGGAACCGGATACTCGACACCCATAACCGGCCTGAAAACATCGTCTTCATCACCGGGCAGCCCCGGTACGTCATCAGGACACCCGGGATCAGCGCTTCCGGGAATAGGCTCTTAAAAAGGCTCGATGTCTCCGCTCTCGCCTGCATCCCCCTGCTCGCCGATTCGGTCGTTGTCGGGGCGATTCTATCTCGGAAGCAGGAAACGGACGGTTTTTTCACCCGATGAAAAGACCATCCTCGAGGCGGTAGGCCGTGCTATCGGTTCTGCAATCCTCAAGATGATGCTTCTGCAGCAGCTGGAGGACGCTCACCTGGAGGCGAACCTCTACCTCGATATCCTCACCCACGACATCGGGAATACCGAAAATGTCTCTACCCTGTACACCGATCTTCTGCTGGAGACGCTTGAGGGAGAGAATGCCCTCTATGCGGAGAAACTTCGGGCAAGCATCCAGAAGAGTATCGAGATTCTCCGAAGCGTCTCCACCATCCGGAAGATTCACGAGGAGAGCAGGGCGCTCAAACCGGTCAGCCTCGACGAGGTTATCCAACAGGAGATCAGCCAGTTCCCGTCGGTTTCGATCCGCTACGACGGCTTCCCCGTCACGGTCTGGGCAGACGACCTCCTCGCCGAGATCCCTGCGAACCTTATCGGAAACGCTGTAAAGTTCGGCGGTCAGGGAGTTTTCGTGACTATCACCGTGGAGGGAACCGGAGACGAGAGCGTCTTCGTAACCGTCACCGATACCGGCCCCGGTATTTCCGACGAGCAGAAGGAGGAGATCTTCCAGCGATTTGAGCGGGGCAAAGAGAAAGGCAGGGGCGAAGGGCTCGGGCTCTACATCGTCAGGATGCTCGTCGAGCGTTACGGTGGCAGGATCTGGGTCGAGGATCGGGTGCCGGGGCACCCGGCTGAAGGAGCGGCATTCCGGTTCACGCTTCAAGGAGTTACCTGCCGGGATGCAGCGGGCGTTGCGCCGCCGTCATAATGGAGTAGTCGTCAGAAAAAAAGGAGCGGTTATTCTCTCTCCCGGATCTGCTCATCGAGCTCCGGCAGAGGTTCGATCCGGGAGACTGCGGCAGGTCCCGGAGAGGGGAGAGGAGTGCCGACAGAGAGGGGTTGGATGTACCAGCCGGTCATGGTCTCGTCGAGAACCGTATCGGTATTCTTCTGGGTCAGCAGGCTGACGACGATCATGGTCCCGATTGAGATGAACAGCGCGTAGAGGCTGAAGTGCACCGGCAGTTTTGCCACGTACTGGTGCCAGTAGCCGAAGACCCCGGCAGAGATAAGGCCGAACGCCATGCTGGCGATCGCCCCCTCTGCGGTTGCGCCCCGCCAGTACAGCCCGGCCAGAAGCGGGACTGCGAAGGTGGCGAGCATGACCCCGATACCCATCCAGATCAGCCATGCCAGCATCGGCGGCGGGCTGATGGCAAGCAGGAGCGTTCCGCCTGCTGCGATGATGACCGCAACCTTCGAGACGAGGAGCACCTCTTTGTCGGGTGCGGACGGGCGGAGGATATTCTTGTAGATGTCCCAGGCAAACATCGTCCCGACGGTCAGCATCAGGCGGTCGGTCGTGGACATGACGGCTGCAAGGACGATGACGGCGAAGAGCGCCCATAACGCAACGCTCGGCATCGCATACTCCACACCGGAGATGAACGCAAAATCCTGGGCGTTGACCATATTCGGGAGCACTATCGTCCCCTCTTCGACGAGCGAGCGGACTGCAAACCCGGCGAACTTCACGAGGAACATCACTACCGCATAGATGACGAAGGCGACGAGCGGCGCCCACTTGAAGTACTTGGCCTCTTTTGCTGCGAGAACGTTGTTGATGACGTGGGGTGCACAGGCAAGCCCGACGGTCAGCAGAATCCCGAACGAGAAGAGGAACTCGGGTGTTGCGTAGGCGTAGGGTGCGTAGGCCGGTGACGGGTACCAGGGCTGGATGAAGTTCGGGTCGACGCCGGCGAGCACCACGTTGATATGCTCGAGCCCTCCGGCGGCGAGCACCACGAGCGGCGCCATCACGAGGACTCCGATGATCAGAATGCCGCCCTGCACCAGGGTCGTCCAGGACACAGCATAGAGCCCTCCGACTACCGTGTATGCGGTGATGATAACGCCGGAGATGAGAAGTGCCCAGGTATGCGGGATCTCAAAGAGCCAGACGAGGACGATGCTGATCGCCGTGTACTGGCCGACGAGGTAGATCAGCGAGACGACGATGCCGGCGACGGCGGAAAGTCCCCGCAGCGCCCCCGGACTCTCGAACCGATGGGCAAGGTAGTCCTGCACGGTGAGGTAGCCGTGGGATTTTCCCACGTGGTGGAGTTTGACGCCGAAGACGACGATACAGAAGGCTGCAGCGAGCGGGACGAAGATCTGCTCCCAGATCCCCGGCCATCCGGATGCAAACCCGAACCCGCTGACCCCGAGAAGCGTCATTCCGCTGCAGATGGAGCAGACGATAAGGATGGTGAAGACCCAGAACCCGAGCGACCTGCCTGCAAGGATGTAGTCCTCGGTGTTGTGAATCTTTCCCGATGCCCAGCTCGCCGATGCCGATCAGGACGATGAAGTAGAGTGCTATCAGCCCGAGGGTTATCGGATCGATCATCAGCACCCTGCCTCCCTAAAGTTCATGCCCCAGAGGAAGAGCAGAACGACGATGGCGACGAACGCACCACTTACTGCAAGCGCCGTTTCAAGAGGAAGACCAAGGATCATAGTGTGCTATATGTTAGCGTGCTACATATTAACATGATCGATCCGGACGTATACCGCCAGGCGTTCGGCAGCAGAAGAAAAGAGGGGAGAGTTACTCTTACTTAGCGCTCTGAACGGTCTTCGAACCGCGGAGAATAGCGATCTTCCCCGTCCTGACGAGTCTCTTTGATGCCGTACTGGCGTAGCAGCTTCTCGAGCGCATCGATCTTGCCGGTATCGCCGACGACCTGCAAGAGCAGCGTCCTCGTGCCGACATCGACGATCTGCGCCCGGAATATATCGGCTATCTGCATGATCTCTGCACGGGACGTGCCCGGCTCTGCGGACACTTTAATCAGGGCGAGCTCCCGGTCGACGCTCTCGCGCTCGGTGATGTCGGAGACCTTGATCACCTCGATGAGTTTGTTCGCCTGCTTCATCACCTGCTCGATCTTAACGTCGTCACCGTTCACGACGATGGTTATCCGGCTCATATTCGGCTCTTCGCAGGTGCCGACGGCAAGGCTCTCTATGTTGAAACCCCGCCGGGAGAACATGCCGGCGACGCGGTGAGAGAACGCCCGCCCGGTTCTCCACGAGCACGCTGAGTGTATGCGACTTCATTTCTGGTGCACCCCGATCATCTCGTTGATGGCCGCTCCCGCAGGTGCCATCGGAAAGACGTTCTCCTCGCGCTCGATCCGGAAGTCGAGGACGAACGGCCCGTCGGTCGCAAGCGCCGTCTCGAGCGCCTCGCGGACGGCGTCCTTCGTCTCGACCTTGATGCCGTCAATGCCGTAGGCCTGCGCTATCTTGACGAAATCGACCGGCGGCAGCTCCGTGTAAGAGTAGCGCCGGTCGTAGAAGAGCTCCTGCCACTGCCGCACCATCCCGAGGTACATGTTGTTCAGGACGACCACTTTCACGGGGATATCGTACTGGGCGACCGTCCCGAGCTCCTGGATGTTCATCTGGAAACTGCCGTCGCCGGCGATATCGACGACGGGCATATCGGGCCGGGCGTAATGCGCACCGATCGCGGCCGGGAAGCCGTAGCCCATCGTGCCGAGCCCGCCGGAGGTGAGCCACGTGCGCGGTTTTGTGAAGCAGTAGTGGAGCGCCGTCCACATCTGGTTCTGCCCGACCTCGCTGACGATGATCCCCTCGCCCTTCAGGATGTCGGCGAGCTGGCGGATGATATACTGCGGCCGGAGATGGTCGTCGTCGGGGAAGCCGATCGGATAACGCACTTTCCAGTCCGCCACCCGGCTCTGCCACCCGCTCGTCTCACCGTGCTTCTGCATCCGCTGGAGCATCGCTTGAAGAACAAGCCGGACGTCGCCGACGATCGGGACGTCGACCGGCTTGTTCTTCCCGATCTCCGCGGGATCGATATCGACGTGAACGATCGTCGCGTTCGGCGCGAACGCCTCTATCTTTCCGGTCACCCGGTCGTCGAAACGGACGCCGATGGCGAGGAGGAGATCGCACTCGGTGATGGCGTAGTTTGCCGCGGGCGTTCCGTGCATCCCGAGCATCCCGAGATGCAGCGGATGGTCGCAGGGGACGACGACCGAGCCCCATCAGGGTGGTGGTCACCGGGATTGCCGCCCGCTCCGCAAACTCCACGAGTTCGGCCGATGCGTTGGAGAGGATAACCCCGCCGCCTGCATAGATGACCGGCCGCGCAGCCTCTGCTATCAGGGAGAGGGCTTTGTCGATCTGCCGGGCGTGCCCCTGGTACGTGGGCTGGTAGCCGCGGAGGGATACCTCTGCAGGCAAGGCTCTCTCGGCTCGTGACCTGGTTCGTGGTAACGTCTTTCGGGAGATCGACGAGGACGCGGGCCGGGCCTGCCGGTTCCGGCGACGTAGAACGCCTCCCGGATCACGCCGGCGAGGTCGGCACCGTTCTTCACCAGATAGTTGTGCTTCGTGACCGGCATGGTGATCCCGGTGATATCCGACTCCTGGAACGCGTCGTTGCCGAGCATCCCCGTCGGAACCTGGCCGGTGAGCGCGACGACGGGGACGGAGTCCATATACGCCGTCGCGATTCCGGTCACGAGGTTGCATGCACCGGGACCTGATGTGGCGAGGCATACACCTACCCGGCCGCTTGCGCGTGCATACCCGTCGGCTGCATGTGCCGCTGCCTGTTCGTGCCTCACCAGTATGTGCCGGATCGACGAGTCGTAGAGCTCGTCGTAGATCGGCAGCACCGAGCCTCCGGGGTAGCCGAATATGGTGTCCACCCCTTCGCGCTGCAGCGCTTCAATCAGTATCTTCGCTCCGGTTTTCATGCTCTTCCCGTAATAGTCTGTTCATACCTGCGATAACTGCTTCGACGCTCGCCGTGATAATATCCGTCCGGGCACCACGGCTGGTCACGGTCTTTCCGTCTTTCGAGAGTTTCACCGTCACGTCGACGAGGGCATCCGTACCGCCGACGATTGCTTCGACGTGGTACTGCTCGAGCCTGACCGTGCCGACGGCGGCGACCGACCGCTGAAGCGCGCGGATAGCCGCATCGACAGGGCCGTTCCCCGTGGCGGCGCCGGTGATCTCCTCTCCATTTACGAGCAGCGTCACCGATGCGGTCGGCATCGCGTTGCTCCCGGAGACGATCGTGAACTGCCGGAGTTCGATCGCCGGGGTATACTCGATCTCGAAGACGGCATCGGCGATCGTCATCATATCGGCGTCGGTGATCCGTTTCCCGGCGTCGCCGAGTCTGCTTTATCCGGCTGACGATCTCTGCGAGCTGGTGCGGCTGCGGGTGGTAGCCCATCTCGTGAAGGGCGGTCTCGACGGCTGCAGACCCCGAATGCTTGCCAAGGACGATCCGCCTCCTGCGGCCGACCCGTTCCGGGGTTATCGACTCATAGGTGGTCGCATCCCGCATCACCCCGTGGGCGTGGATGCCGCTCTCGTGCGTGAAGGCCATCTCGCCGACGATCGGCTTGTTCGTGGCAAGCGGAACCCCGGTCAGCCGGGAGACGACTGTCGAGAGGTGGTAGAGTTTCCCGGTCTCGATGCCGGTTCGCCGCCCGTACAGCACTTCGAGCGACATCACGAGTTCTTCGAACGCCGTGTTCCCCGCCCGCTCCCCGAGGCCGTTGACGGTCGCGTGAGCACAGGTCGCCCCGGCACGGAGCGCGGCGACGGTGGTTGCGAGCGCAAACCCGAGGTCGTCGTGGCAGTGGATGGAGAGCGGTGCCATGCAGAGCGGCGGGATGACCTCGGCTGCCCGTTCGGGCGTTAAGAGGCCGACAGTGTCGCAGAAGCAGAGCCGGTCGGCTCCGCGCTCGATACCTTCCCGGAAGATCTCGCGGAGAAAATCCTGATCCGCCCTCGATGCGTCTTCACCGCTGAGCTCAACGATAAGCCCGCGGCTTTTCGCGTACTCGATGGCACTCCAGGCCATCTCGCAGACCTGTTCGCGGGTCTTCCTGAGTTTCTTCTCGATATGCAGGTCGCTTACCGGAACAACGAGGTGTACCGAGTCTGCACCGAAATCGGCAGCGAGATCGATATCCTGAGGCAAGCGCCCGGACGTAGGTGCAGCATTCGGCGGCAAGGCCTGCGTCGGAGATGAGCCGTATTGCTTCGCGTTCGCCGACGGATGCGGCAGCGGAACCTGCCTCGATGACGTCGACGCCGATATCGGAGAGGTGCGATGCAATCTCGAGTTTCTCTGCCGGGGTCAGCGATACGCCCGGGGTCTGTTCACCATCACGTAGTGTGGTGTCAAAAAAGCGAATCCTACTTCCAGATGAATCCTTACGGTCAAACGATCCGTGTAGCTTCGATTCACCCAATAAAACAATCACTCATGGACAGTTGTCACCAGGAATAGGTGCGCCGGAGAGATACTTAAATGTTGAGCCTTATCTTGTCCAAAAAAGGGGAACAGTGTTTATGCCGGTGCAGGAGCGCTGTCGTAGATCAGCGTGATGTACCGGTAGGAGAATACGACGAATGCCGGCGCCAGCAGGAAGAGGAGCAGCCATCCGATGAGCGGGATCAGGAGCAGGACGAACTCGACGATCAGGAGGACTATCCCGAGGATGATGAGGGCGGCGAAGTAGGAGAGCCACCCGACCTGCCCGATATGCTGGGTGATGGCACGGAGGTTGAATGCCTCGCCGAACCTGCCGGTGCGGGCGTAGCGGATACCGCCGAAGTTAGCCATAAGGCCGATGGCGATCGCGAGAAGGACGATGACGACCGCCAGGATGACCGCGACAACAGCCCCGAACGGGAGACCGGCGGAGCCGACCGGGTCGCCGGTCATCGCAGGCCCGCTCGTGACCGTTGCCGGGATGAAGTACAGCGCCAGGGAGACGAAGGCGATCAGGTAGATAGGGATAGCGTAGACGAGATAGATCACGAAGAGGACAATTCCTTCGATGAACATCGAAACGAGATTATCTGCCTCGGGAGCCGGCTTGGTGCCGCGCATGATCCGGACGGTATAGCCGTAGATCAGCGGGAAGACGATCGTCGAGATGAGGAGGATGAGCCATCTTCCCCAATTTCCCCAGAGAGCATCTTTCGTATACTCGTATGAGTCTTTAAGCATCGATCCGAATTCCATGAATATCACCGATTCTTTTCTGATGAAAAGGTTTGTTTTCGCTCAAATATAGTTATCCAACATCCAGAGGGTATATTCCAGGTAAATAGACGGTTTTTGAGACTATCCGGGGGGCCGTGCACCTCGTGCGTCCTGGCCGTTCGGCCATCGGAAAAGGGTGGGATTATCTGAATTCTGCCCCGCCGCTGTCGTAGATGAGGGTAATGTACCGGGCGATGAAGATGAGGTACGCCGGGTACAGGAAGAGCCCGATCAGCCACCCGATGATCGGGATAACTCCGATAATACCGATGATTATGGAGTAGACGATTCTGACGATCCAGAGGATGATGAGCGCGATGATATACTCTCCCCACCTGATCCGGTTGATCTGCTCGAAGATTGCGGTGAAGTTGAAGGCTTCCGCGATGTTGTTCGTCCTCGCGTACCTGACGGCTGCGATGATGAGCACGATGTAAATGATGATCTGCAGGATCATGACGAGGACGATGCCGATTGCGAGGCCGGCGAGCGTGCTCAGTACCGTATCGACCAGTGCCACCGGATCGCCTGCCAGGTAGAGATCGATGAAGGTATTGTATGCCCCCCCGAAGAAGAGTGCCATCACGATCCAGACCGGTATGAAGTAGATGATCCCGAGGACGAAGAGTTTCAGGCCGTCGACGAACATCTTCACCCCGTCGGTAAGTTCGGGTGCAGGTTTTGCTCCCCGAAAGATTCTGAACATATACCCGAGGATAAATGGAAAGATGATCGTCCCGATCGCGAGCAGTATCCATTTTCCCCATTTTCCAAAGAGCCCGTCTTTCGTATACCCGTACGCGCTCCCAAGCATCTCTGCGATATCCATAGTTGCTTCCCCCTAGTAGCGGGAAGGCTTGCCATAGCCCTATTTAAATCTATCTGCCTCCTGCATAGGTGGAGAACCGGAATCTCCCCACTCTTCCGCTCTGCTTGAAGAGGTGTAACTAGGCAGAGATGGGCAGCGGACAGCGGCTGAGCCCGGACACGAAAAAATAGGGGAGGTTGTCGGTTTGCCGTTACGCGGGCGCCGGTTCGCTCTCGTAGATGATGGCAAAGTAGCGTGCGACGAAGACGGCAAACGCCACGCCGAGGAAGAGCTCGATGATCCACCCGAGGATCGGGATCATGCTGAGAATTCCGACGATAAGGCCGTAGATGAATGAGAGGACGATGAGTATGATGACGGCGAGGATCCAGGTTCCCCAGCCGATCTTCCCGATGTGCTCGAGGATGGCGCCGAAGTTGAATGCCTGGCCGAAGCTCTCCGTGTGGGCGAACCGCAGCATGCCGAAGGTTGCGATGAACGAGATGATGATCGCAATAATGGCTGCAATGAGAATGCCGCCGAGGAGACTGGCTACCGCTGCCGCTGCTGCAGAGGGGTCGCCACCGGCTGCTTCCGAGGCGATGGCGCTGAGTGCGGCGAAACCGCCGAAGACGAAGAGAACGATGAACACCGGGATCATGTAGATGAGGCCGATGATGTTCAGCTTCCACCCGTCGACGAAGAGTTTTCCCCACTGGTCGACCTCGGGAGCGGGCTTTGCTCCGCCGTAGACCCTGACCATGTATCCGGTGTAGAGCGGGACGAGGAAGAGCGTAAAGATCTGGATGAGCGAGAGGACGATCAGGATGATCCAGCGTCCCCATTTACCGACGAGACCTTCCTTAGCATAGTCGATCGATTGACCGATGACGTTACCGTAATCCATAGGTACCAGTGGATCGGTAATGGGAGAACGTCTCTATATAAAGATGTTGAAGAGGATTTCGAAAACCCTTCTCCTTAACACCTGCGCCGTCCGGCGTCCCATCGGAAGGATCCCCGGGGGCTTATCCGAAGCAGGGCAGACCCTTCCCTGCGGTCCGGAGTATCCAGTCTCCTCTCCGTGAAAGATCATACCGGAACCGCAGGGTTTGGGGTAACTGCCCCTCAACGAGACCACAGCCGGTATCGCAGGGCTTTCCGTAGCCTCTCTTAAAAAAGGTGTTGACTGTTCTATGCCGGTGCCGGAGCGCTCTCGTAGATCAGCGTCATGTAGCGTGCCGTGAAGACGATCCAGGGCGGGTACAGGAAGAGCATGATCAACCAGCCGATGATCGGAATAGCGCTGAGCACCGTGATGATAATGCTGAAGACGATCCCGACGATCCAGAGCACGATCAGGGCGATGATGTAGCTTCCCCAGCCGATCTTCCCGATGTGCCCGAGGATGGCGCCGAAGGCAAACGCCTGGCCCATGCTGTCCTTCCGGGCGAAACGGATCGTGCCGATCGCTGAGATCAGCGAGATGATGATCGCGACGATGATCATGACCAGCAGGCCGAGACCGGCCGACCCGATGGCGGCGGTCGGATTGCCGTTCGCCAGCATCATCGCCGGTATGAGGGAGACAACCGCGATGATGAAGATCGGGATGGCATAGATGATGCCGATGACGAAGAGCTTCAGACCATTGATGAAGAGCCCTCCCCAGTTTTCAAGTTCGGGAGCCGGTTTTGCGCCGCTGTAAATGCGGACGATATATCCCATGATGAGCGGGAAGACGATCGTGCTGACGACAAGCAGGACCCGACCGGCCCCACTTGCCCCAGACGGCGTCCTTTGCATAGCCGAACGAATCGCTCAGCATCTCTCCGTAGTCCATTGGTTAAACACCTAATCGATAATGGGAGAATTACGATATAAATGCGTTTTGAAATGTATTTCGGGCATCAGGAATTTCTCTACAGAAACGAGGGGATTTTACGGGTTTTCAGGGGCAGAATATCCTCCCGCGGCAGTTGCCCGGGCTAAAAATGAGATCCGGTTTCCCGCAGGGTGCACGGGCGGCACCGAAAAAAAAAGCGGAAGGGTTTTCAGTGGCGGAAGTAGCGCACGCCGGTGAAGACCATGGCGACATCGAGGCGGTTTGCCGCGGCGATCACTTCATTGTCACGAATCGATCCGCCGGGCTGCACGAGAGCGGTGGCGCCGGCCTCTGCTGCGACCTCCAGGGTGTCGGGGAAGGGGAGGAAAGCGTCCGAGGCGACTGCCGAACCCTTCAGGGATCCCCGCGCCTTCTCGGTGGCGATCTTTGCCGAGTCGACCCGGCTCATCTGCCCGGCGCCGATCCCGAGGACGGAGGACTCGTCCGCGAAGATGATGGTGTTGCTTTTGGTGTGCTTGCAGACCCGCCACGCAAGAACCATCGCCCGCATCTCGTGAGCGGTAGGCTCGCGCTCGCTGACAACCTGCCAGTTCTCACGGTAGGCCGGCGTCCGCTGGAGGAGAATGCCGCCGTCGATGGTCCGGAGTTCGTCCTGCTCCACCGGTGCCGGAAGAAGCAGCACCCGCATATTCTCTTTTGCCTTCATAATATCGAGCGCCTCGGGGGTGAACGAGGGTGCCACGACGACCTCGACGAAGGTCTTTGCTATCTCTTCCGCAACCTCCTTCGTCACCTCCCGATTGAGGGCGACGACCGACCCGTATGCGGAGATGGGGTCGACCTCGCGTGCGATGACATAGGCGTCGAGCAGGCGCTTGCCGACCGCCACGCCGCAGGGGTTGTTATGCTTGACGATGACGGCACAGACCTCGTCGAACTCCCGCAGCAGTCCCACGGCGGCGTTGACGTCGAGATAGTTATTATAGGACATCTGCTTGCCCTGCAGGGGCAGCTCCGCCGCAATCCCGAGGTCGCCGTAGACGGCCGCCTGCTGGTGGGGGTTTTCGCCATAGCGGAGGATGCGGCCGTTCCGGAACTGGACGGTGAGAACTTCGGGGAACGGCCGGTCGATCGACGTTAAGTAGTTCGTGATAGCCCCGTCGTAGGCTGCCGTCCGGGCAAACGCCGTGGCGGCGAGCTGCTGCCGCTCTTCAGCAGTGAACCCTCCTCGCCGGACGGCCTCGATCGCCGTGCCGTAGTCCGACGGGTCGACGATGACCGCTACGTCCTTGTGATTCTTCGCCGCTGCCCGGATCATCGCCGGACCGCCGATATCGATGTACTCGACCATCGCATCGAGGCCGAGCCCCTGCCGGCTCATCTCCTCGAAGGGATAGAGATTGACCACCACAAGGTCGATCGGCTCAATGCCGTGCTCTTCCATCACCGCATCGTCGATCCCGCGTCTTCCGAGGATCCCGCCGTGCACCTTCGGATGGAGCGTCTTGACGCGTCCGTGCATCATCTCCGGCGACCCGGTGTACGACGAGACGTCGGTGTAGGGGATCCCTGCTTCCCGGAGAACGGATCCCGTTCCCCCCGAGCTCAAGATCCCGTAATCTGCATCAACAAGAGCCTTTGCGAGGTCCAGGATGCCTGTTTTGTCCCAAACAGACAGCAATGCCCATTTCATGAAGGACATATGAGCTTGACACACTTTTATACTTGGCGAGCAGACCCGGACATCGGGTCTCGCCCGGATACGGTACCGTTCCCTCAGGGGCTTTCGGGGGAATGCGGGCTGAATGATGACCGAACGTTCGCAGATCCGCCATGTCGATCGCCTGGCGCATTCCGCGCCGGAAATCCGGGAGGAGATACAAAATGGCTCCAATTTAGCGGTTATATCGGAAAAGGCCTGATTATCGGAGTGTTTCTCTCCGGACGTTAGATAGTTATATATAGAACCACATTACAATACTTATCTATACCTATTATTACACGAGATACATCTTTTCGTGGAGGTAATCGTATGACTGAGGAACAACCACGACAGACTGATGCGGAGAACGCCACTCTCGCGAGAGAACCGGAGGCATGCTCTTCCGAGGTCGAGGATCTGCGGAAGGAATACGATGACCTCAACGATCGCTTCCTGCGGCTTGCAGCAGATTTTGACAATTACCAGAGACGGATGGCGCGGGAACTTGAGACCCGGACGACATTTGCGATTGAATCATTTGCAGTAGAGCTGACTCGACGTGCTCGATAACTTCGAGCGGGCTACAGCCGCGGACGATGCCAGTCTCCGCGAAGGCCTGGACCAGATCAAGAAGCTCTTCACGGCGATTCTGCAGCGGCACGAGATCGCGCCGATCGACTGCTGCAACCGGCCGTTCGATCCCCGGGAGCACGAAGCAGTTGCGTATATCCCGGCAGACGCGATAGAGGGAACCGTGATCGATGAGGTAATTCGCGGGTATTGCATGAAGGACAAGGTCATCAGATGTTCAAAAGTCGTAGTATCACGAGGTAAGGAGGAGTAAAACACATGGTTTCTGAGAAAGTTCTGGGTATCGATCTGGGAACGACCAATTCGTGTATGGCCATCATGGAAGGCGGACGGGCAACCGTCATTACGAACGCCGAGGGCGGCAGGACGACGCCGTCGGTCGTCGCCTTCACCAAAGACGGCGAGCGTCTCGTCGGCAGCGTTGCGAAGCGCCAGGCCGTTACGAACCCCGACCGGACGATCAGCTCGATAAAGCGGAAGATGGGTACGAGCGATAACGTCGCCGTCGGCGGCAAGACCTACACCCCCCAGGAGATCTCCGCGATGATCCTCCAGAAGCTGAAGCTCGATGCGGAAGCATATCTCGGAGAGAAGATCGCAAAGGCCGTCATCACCGTTCCCGCCTACTTCAACGACGCTCAGCGTCAGGCGACCAAGGACGCAGGAACGGTCGCCGGTCTTGAGGTGCTGCGGATCATTAACGAGCCCACGGCGAGCGCTCTCGCGTACGGCATCGACAAAGAAGGCGACTCGACCGTTCTCGTCTACGACCTCGGCGGCGGTACGTTCGACGTCTCGATCCTCGCACTCGGAGACGGCGTCTTCGAGGTGAAGGCGACCGCCGGCAACAACCACCTCGGCGGCGACGACTTCGATCAGAGAGTCACCGACTACCTGGTCGAGGAGTTCAAGAGAAAGGAAGGGATCAACCTTCGAAACGACAAGGTCGCCATGCAGCGCCTCCGGGACGCTGCCGAGAATGCCAAAATCGAGCTTTCGACCGTTCAGAAGACCACGATCAACCTGCCCTACATCACGACGAGCGAGAGCGGGCCAAAGTTCCTCGATATCGACCTCTCAAGGGCGAAGTTCGAGCAGCTCATCGGCGATCTCATCGAGTCGACCGTCGGCCCGGTGAAGCAGGCGCTCGCCGATGCCAGGATCAAACCGGACGAGATCGACCACGTGCTCCTCGTCGGTGGTTCGACCCGCGTGCCGCTCGTACAGGAGACCGTCAAGAAGATCCTCGGCAAGGAGCCCGACAAGGGGATCAACCCCGACGAGTGCGTCGCCGTCGGTGCGGCGATCCAGGCAGGTGTCCTGACGGGCGAGACGAAGGACGTGCTCCTCCTCGACGTGACGCCGCTCTCCCTCGGCATCGAGACGCTCGGCGGCATCGCCACGAAACTCATCGACCGGAATACCACCATCCCGACCCGGAAGAGCCAGATCTTCTCGACCGCTGCGGACGGACAGACGAGCGTCGAGATCCACGTCGCACAGGGCGAACGCGCCCTCGCTAAGGACAACTTCTCCCTCGGCAAGTTCCAGACTGACCGGTATCCCGCCTGCCCCGCGCGGCATCCCGCAGATCGAGGTGACCTTCGATATCGACGCCAATGGTATCGGTACACGTCTCGGCAAAGGATCTCGGCACCGGCAACCAGCAGTCCATCACCATCAAACCGCAGGACTCCCGGCCAAGCGAGGGGGATATCCAGCGGATGATGAACGATGCAAAGAGTCTACGAGGAAGAAGACAAGAAGAAGCGTGAGGAGATAGAACTCCGGAACACAGCCGACTCCGCCGTCTTCACCGCCGAGCGGACGCTGAAAGAGATGGGCGACAAGATCGATCCTGCCGACAAGCAGAAGATCGAGGACGCCGTCGAAAAACTCAAGAAAGCGCTCGACGGCGACGATCTCGAGGCCATCAAGCGGGAGATGGACGAGCTCACAGAAGCGGTATATGCGGTGACGACCAAGATGTACCAGCAAGCTCAGGCACAGTCTCAGACACAGGCGGAACAGGCCGGCCAGAAAGACGAGAATGTGGTTGATGCGGAGTACGAAGTGAAAGAGTGAGTCCAATGGGTCCGGGAGAGCCTACTATGATATCCTCGGCGTTGCCAGGGATGCAAACGAGAAGGAGATCAAAAAGGCGTACCGAGACCTCGCTCGCAAACACCACCCCGACGTCTGCAAAGAGTCGGGTGCGGAGGAGAAGTTCAAGAAGATCAACGAGGCCTACAGCGTCCTGTCGGACTCGCAGAAGCGCGCCCAGTACCGACCATATGGGGCACGACGCATTCAGCCACGCCTCAAAGGGGTCGTACTCCGGCGGCGGCGGTCCCGGCGGTGGGTTCAACGCGGACTTCTCGGGCTTTGGGGATATCTTCGATACCTTTTTCGGCGGCGGCGGCGCTCGCAGTGCCGGCCCGCGGCCCGGTGCCGATCTCCTCATGAAGATGCGGATAACCCTTGAGGATGCGGCTCTCGGAACCGAGAAAGAGGTCGGCCTCACCCACTCGGAACCCTGCCCGGACTGCAACGGGACGGGCAGCCAGACGAAGAAATTCAATACCTGCACGACCTGTGGCGGAACCGGGCAGATGCGGCAGATGAGCCAGTCTATCTTTGGTCAGTTCGTCCGGATGAGCACCTGTACCGCCTGCGGCGGACGCGGCAGGATACCGGAAGAGCGGTGCCGGGCGTGCGGCGGGAGCGGCCGCCAGCAGGTGCACCGGAAAGTCAAGGTTAATGTCCCCCCGGGCATCGATACGGGAATGCGCCTCCGGATGGAGGGGTTCGGTGAGGCAGGAGACTATGGAGCGCCGAACGGGGATCTCTACATCGAGATAGAGGTGGCGCCGCACAAGAGGTTCGTCCGCCGCGGATACGATCTCGAGACGCCGGTCACGATATCGGCCGCCCAGGCGGCGCTCGGTTCGAAGGTCGAGATCGGGACGATCGACGGCCGCACCATCGACCTCTCCATACCCCCGGGCGTGCAGCACGATACCGGGCTGAAGATCCCGGGCGAAGGCATACGCCGGCACGGCCGTCCCGGAGACCTGATTGCACGCGTCGGTATCGTCATCCCCAGGTCGCTCTCGGCGGAGCAGCGCGAGCTCTACGAGAAGCTCCTTGAGATTGAGGGGAAACGACCCCAAAAATCTCATAAGAAGGGATTCTTCCAGGACGTCGTCGACAAAGTGAAAGAGACGGTCAAGTAGCAAGACCGGCACTCGCGGCAGAAAAGATCCAGCACCGCTTCTCTTCTCAGCGATCGGCAGATCGCCTCGATACACACCACTGCCGACCGATCACATGCCGGTTTAATAGCGCCGCAAATCCAATAGATAGGGAGATGAAACTCCTCTTCGAACTCTCCGGCGAGCACCCGGATCTCCCGGTTGCGGAGCTTGCATGCGTCGGCACCCTGCTCGACCGGCGGACGCAGGTGGCGGTAGCCGAGTGTCCCGATCCGGGAAAAACATCCCGGCTCGCGCTCACGCACGTCGTCTCCGAGTACCTCGGCGAGTGCGAAGCGACGAAGGAGGCGCTCGCCGATCTCCTGCGGGATCTCTCCCTGACAACCGACCGGCCGTTCGTCGGCAGGGTGAAAAAGGTGCATAGCGCCGGGATGGAAACCCCGCAGCTCGAGCTCGAGCGAATGATCGGCGGGATGATCAGAGGTCCGGTCTCGCTGAAAAATCCGGAAGAGGAGTACCGTGCCCTCGTCTCCGACAATCGATGTTACTTCGGCCGGGTGATCGACCGGATCGACCGGGGAGCGTTCGAGTATCGCAATCCCATGCGGAGACCCTTCTTCCATCCGGGCGTGATGATGCCGCGGACGGCACGGGCTATCGTCAACCTCTCCCTCGTCTCTGAAGGGGAGATGCTCTGCGACCCGTTCTGCGGCACCGGGGGCATTCTCCTTGAGGCGGAGTCTATCGGTGTTGCGACGGTCGGAAGCGACTTCGATCCGATGATGGTCGAGGGATGCCGCCAGAACCTCCCGAAGGCGCCCGTGATCCTTGCCGATGCGACGAACCTGCCCTTCGCCGATGCTTCGATCGATGCCGTGGTGACCGATCTGCCGTACGGCCAGTCGGTACGGATCCGGGCCGATAGCATGGATGGCCTCTACGCCGGGGCATTTGCCGAGATACGCCGTATCCTCCGGCCGGGTCGGCGGGCGGTCATCGTCACCCACCGGGACGTGACACCGATCGCAGCCCGGGAGTTCGATATTCTCGAGACCCACCTGCAGCGGGTTCACAAGAGTCTGACGCGGCGTATCATGGTACTTGGGTAACTGCGAGAGATGCCGGAATTATTCAGGGCAGAATGTTCCGGGCTATGCCCACCTTTAAGATATAATATTGGTACTTTTATATATGCAGATCAATTTTAAGCGATACGGGCTGTACCTCGTCCGGTGGCAGCTTCTCGACGCCGATCCTTGCCGTCGCCCTCTATCTTCTTGCGCCTATCGGAGCGCTGGCTGCAACGGTCGTTGCAAACTTGATCGGCGGGCTCATCTTCTTCTGGGTCGATCGGTTCATCTTCACGTCGCAGGCGCTCGCCGCCCAGTGGGAGGTGCGGGAAGAGATCCGATGCGTCGACTGCGGCAGAGTGGCGCGTGGATACCGGCTGGTGCGTGCCGATAATTACGACCGGAGCGGAGACGCCGAGCCTGAGTTCCGCTGCGAGGAGTGTTCGAAGAAGAAGTCCGAAGAACTCCGCAAGAGGGGCATCAGGCTGTGACGGAACCTCTCCTCACCGGATCAGCGTGAGGACAGCACATGCCGCAAGCGGGACGACCAGGTTATCGTCGATCGGGGAGACGACCTCGACTATTCCTGTCACCACAGCGACGAAGAGCGCCGTCCATGGCGGGATGAAGAGCGAGAGGGCAGCAGCGGTCGCGATAATCCCGGAAAGCGTCCCTTCAACCGATTTTTTCCGGTACAGTGTGTGCTTCCCGATCCTGATACCGACAAGCGTCGAGACGCTGTCGAGGATACCGAGGGTGACGAGACCGATGGCGGTGAAGAACGCGACCAAAGACGGTGTAGCAGAGGAGTGCGCTGATCCCGTATGCGAGGGTGCCCTTCATCGGCACTCTGCCCCGGCGTTTAACCTCATCCAGCAGGGAGACCAGCCCCGGGATCGGGATATCGTAGCCGCGGGTTATGACGTCAAGGATGATAAAACCGGTGAAGAGGACGAGACTCAGGAAGATCAGGGCGGTTCCCGGCTGTACGGTGACGAGGATCAGAGCCCCGAGTATACCCATCAGGAAATGCACCGTCTGCCGGAACACCTCGTCGACCATCGCATGATTCTCACAATCATACTGTTTAAATTCTCCTGCAGCAGGTATCCGGCGATCACCCCCTGTCACTCGCGTTACTTTCTTAAGGTCTTCTCCTATCTTACTCCGGAACAGGGGATCTGTATATGAGAAGAAATGTGTATGCCAACCCGCCTATCTCCGAGGCGGTATGCGAATTCCGGTTTCCACTGGAGATGCCCTGGGATATGACGTTCCCGGGAATTTTGTTCGAAAACATGAAGAGTATGTATCCGAAACGGGATCAGCGATGGGTCCGTGAGGTGGTCGTCATGCTCGGTCCCGAAGGGCTCCGGGAAGAACTCCTGGTCACCGAACGCTCCATGCTCTCGACCGAGGACGGCACCTGTGCCGTCCAGGTGGGGCCCCGGCTCTTCTCCGTGAACTGCCAGAGACCCCACGCAGACTGGGACGAATTTAGCCAGCGGATCGACGGTGCATACTCCCGCTTCCGTAACGTCATCGGCGTGCCCGGGATCAGGACACTGAACCTTCGCTACATCAACACCATCGAGATTCCGGAAGAGGAGATCGCCCTTGGCGATTACTTCTCATTCTACCCGACCTTCCCCGAAGCGCTCAAAGGGCTGCCGGTCGGATTCATCTCCGGTGCGGAGTTCTCGTTCGAGGAGGGACGGGACAACTGCCGGGTGGAGCTCACCGATGCGGTGGCCGATATGCCCGGGACAAATGCGTTTCTCCTAAACATCGACTACTACCTGACGGAAGAAGGGGATATTGCACCCGATGACGTGATGGCGTGGATAGGCCAGGCACACGAACGGGTGGAGATGATCTTCGAGGCCTGTATCACCGATAGGCTGCGGAGTCTCTTCGGGCGACGAAGGGAAGAAGAGGCGCTCGCCGCACCGTAATGTGAGCGGGAGGTCATCTCCCGCTCATCTTCGTATCGGCGATCTCCTGGCCGGTCGATCACTCCAGGCTTCCCATGTCGACGCCCACCAGCCCGACGACGGTGCCGTTTGAGTCCTTTATCGGAGCATATCCGGAGATGGCGGTATACGTGACGTTACCCCACTGTGCGGTGTAGAACGCGGGTTCCGCGGAGGGCTCCACAAATCCGGCGAGAAACGCGGTGTCCAGAGCCGTTGGATAGCAGACATAGCCGATCGGCGCTCCGTCATTGATACTGTAGTCGGCATCGACGATGTACTCGGTGGCATTCCCCACCTTCCGCATCGTATAGATATAGAGGATATCGGAGTTGGACGACCGGATGGCATCGAGCTGGTCACGGATATCGCGATGAACTCTTGCGTATCCTCATCCCCCGGCTTGAGCGCCGCCAGGGCGTCAACGGCGATCTGGTCTGCGATCTCCACTGCAAGGACTTTCGGATCGCTTTCTGCTGTCTCCGCCGGCACCGGTTTCGTCTTAATGCAAAAAGCCGGTTTTCGGACTTCCCCGGCAGCGTTTACCAACCCCTGTGTACTGCCGGTGCGCGGCCCTTATGCCGCGGCGCCCAGGAGAGCACGAGATCCGTAAAGGTACAAAATCCGCTCGTATTCGCTGGTCCGAACGTAGGGCACGGCACCGGGCTATGAGAAAAGATGGTGGACGATTACGGATATCGAGGGGGGTTTAAACCGTTACCCTCAATTACCCGGGCAACTACCACCGTGAGTGGGAGAGGATCCCCCTCTCATCCCATGCGGGTAATCCTTGATGCGAGTTCTTCGGCTTTCTTCTTCTCGATGATCAGTGCCGCCGATGTGCTGACCCATGTGGCCAGTTCGGGGATGTGCGACTTCTGCAGATCGGTGAATGCAAGACCGTTTAAGTGGGACTTTGTCTGCCGTTCAAGAAATCGCTCGGCTGCCGGGCCGAGATACTGAAGAGATACTTTCAGTACCTCGTCTGAGAGCTGGCTCATCCAAACCCTCCTACTTTGTCCCGTACTCAGGTCCATCATGATCTTGAGGCTCGCGACCATTCGGCCGAAGGACTCCGCGAGTTCTCCGATCTCGTCTTTCCGCTCGACGTCGACGGAGACGTCGGTGCTGCCCATGCTGATCGCATTTGCCGTTCCGTTCAGTTTCTTGATGTCGCGGATGATCGTCCGCGAGAAGAGAGCGATGAACCCGCCGGCAACGAGAATGGCGATACCGATTACTACGAAGATGGTGTTCCCGATGAAGTCCTGCCGTGCGATCACCCGGGAGCTGTCCATGTCGACACCCACGAGCCCGACGACGGCGCCGGCCGAGTCCTTCACGGGAGCATACCCTGATAGGACGGTGCCCCACTGGTCGGTGGTGAACTCGCTGTCTGCAGAGGATTCCACAAATCCGGCGAGCAACTCGGGAACTGTCTCGTCGTAGAGATCGCCGATTGCGGCTCCGTCATCGATACCGTAATCGGCATCCACGACGAACTCGACGGTGTCCCCGACGTTCCGCATCGTGTAGAGGTAGAGGATCTCGGGGCTCGAGGACCGGATGGTATCGAGCTGGTCACGGATCGCGACGAACTCTTGCGTATCCTCGTCCCCCGGCCGGAGCGCCGCCATGGCGTCACCGTCGATCTGGGTTGCGATGACCGCTGCCAGCGCTTTCAGCTCGTCCTGCGTGGTCTCCTTTAATGCTGATTTCGTCTCTCCATAGGTAAATACAAACGTAAGCCCTGATATAACGAGAATCAGGACGATGAAACTGACCGTCAGTTTGGTCTGAATGCTCTGTTGCCACGGTGTCAAAACACACACTCCTTTCCGGATACTCTATTTTGGAGGGCAAAACTTAAACATTCGTAAATGTTTCGGCGATTCTGAATGCCTGTATGGCAATTTAACGGCGTATTTTTGGAGTGCTGGAAAAATACAGTGCCCTGGGATTTTTCCAGTACCCTTGGAAACATCACTTCTCGACGATGTACCGGACGAGGCTTTCGGGCCTGATTCCGACGGCGTTCAGGACAAGGACCAGAAGATAGAGGACGCTCAACCGGTATTTCCCGACCGCGGCATACCGCCGGTGCGAGGCTCTGATCGTCCGGTCAATCCTGATAAGTCTCCCATACTGCCGTGCCGCCCGGGAGAAGACGAAGTCCTCAAGATAGGGAAGCTGCTCATACCCGCCGATCCGGAAGAAAGCCTCTCTCTCGATGAAGATGCCGAAGTCTCCGAAGTATGTCTCTGTCCTCTCTGCGAGGATGTTGCCGACGGCACTTGTCAGACGAAGCAGGGGATCCTGGGTGTCGAAGGAGTGCAAAAAACCACCGCCGATCACGGTATCTTCCGCACACACCTGCTCGATAACCCGCAGGGAATCGTGCGGGATCCGGCAATCTGCATGTAGAAAGAGCAGAATAGCACCTGCGGCATGTGCTGCCCCGGCATTCATCTGGAGCCCCCGCCCCTTCGGTGATGTCAGCAGGAGAAACCTGTGGCGAAGCGACGAGGCGACAGCAGCAATCTCCCGGAGCGTCCCGTCCCGGCTGCCGCCGTCGACGACGATAATCTCGAGATCCCCGGCAAGACCGTCGACGTGCGAGAGGTACTCTAGAATAGTTCCCTCTTCGTTCAGGACCCGGTGTGATGATAGATATCATAGTCCCCGCATGACTGCAGTCACCGTCATCAACATATATGATAATGTCATGGTAGGGGGTGTGGCTTCAGGGGCTCGTCGGCATGAGTAATAACCGACAGACGACAGAGATCGAAGACAGCATAGTTTCCTGTGGGTGTCTCCACCTCGATGCCGGAGAGGTAATCCGCTATTTTGAGGAAGAGCGGGTCTACTCTATCCAGATAGAATCGAATCTCTCCTGTCCTCAGGGTTGCCGTTATTGCTACGCATCGGCAGACGGTGCGCACGCATGGGAACTTTCGGCCGAGGATATCTCCGCCGTGCTCTATGCAGGAGCAACGATGGACGTGAAGGCAATCGAATGGCTCGGCGGCGACCCGCTGTGCCGGCCGGACTGGTACGAGCTGATGGTTCACGCCGCGGATCTCGGATTTGTCAATAACATATGGACGAGCGGGATACCGCTTGCGGACCCTGCCGTTGCAAGCCGGGCAGTCGAGGTGACGGAAGGCGGGTTCATCTCCGTGCATCTCGACAGCCTGAACCCCGGGATCTACGGTCTGCTGCATACCGGAGACGCGGACGCGAAGATCCGGGCGATATGCCGCGGTATAGAGGCCGTCCTCTCCCTCGGAAAGCCTGCCGGCGAACTTGCAAACTGCATCACCTTCACGCGCCCCCTGGCCGGCGACGACGTGAAAGAGACGATGCGGCACTTCTCTGAGGACCTCGGGATGAAGATCTGCCTGACCCAGATCTGCAGCGTCGGCCTTGCGGAGGTTCATCAGGAGTGGATACCGACCCCGGGGGAGATCCGCGACGCCTGCAGAGAGCGGGATAGGATCTGTTTCCCCGATTCGTCATGGTCGCTTGGTACGATGGACGTGAACAAATTCTACTGCGGCGGAACTGTCTGTGTAACGGTGGACGGCGATGTCACGCCCTGTTCGGTGATCAGAAAGGGGTATGGCAACATCAGGGAGAGGTCGCTTCGTAAGATCGTGGAAGAGCACCGGGACGATCTGCTCTTCTCCCGGATGAAGCAGCCGGGTGCGAACCCTTCCTCCTGCACCTGGTGCGAGCAGAGTGCCATCTGCTGGGGATGCCGGGCTCTGGCATACTACGCGACAGGGGATCTCTGCGGAGAAGACCCGAAGTGCTGGCGTGCAGCCTTCGGAGGTGAGAAGCAGGGGGTGATCTCGTGGGCAAAAAACGGATGCCGATGATGGATATCAACGTCGGTGACGTGATGACCGCCTATGAAGGACCGGTCGGCCGGATCTGGGAGATGCTGATGGGAGAAGAGATCCATGTCGGCGGCGAGGAGGAGACCCGGACTCTTGCGGAGATGGCGGGAATCGGTGAAGAGAGTCGCGTTCTCGACGTCCTTGCCGGTCTCGGAGGGCCGGCGAGGCACCTTTCACGAAGGTATGGTGCGACGGTGATGGGCCTTGACGTCACGCCCCGCATGGTCGCCGAAGCAGCAGAACGGACGAAGAACGAAGGGCTCGACGATCGCGTCACCTTCAGGCAGGGGAACGCCCTTGATATGCCTTTCAGATCCGGCACCTTCGATATCGTCTGGGGACAGGACTCCTGGTGCTATGTAACCGATAAAGACCGCCTGCTGAAGGAATGCAGCAGGGTAACAAAACCGGGAGGCACCATCGCCTTCACCGACTGGGTGCAGACCGGGCCGATGAGCGATGAGGAGCGGCACACCCTCACCACCTTCATGGTATTTCCGTACATGGAGACGCTCGAAGGATATACCGAACTCCTTACGCAGAACGGATTCGTGGTGACGAGGCGGGAAGATATCAGTGATGGTTTTGCCCGGCAGATGCACCGCTACCATGCATGTCTCACCGGCGAGCTCAAGCGCGAGATCGTCAATCTCTTCGAGGAAGAGACCTTCCGGGATGCGGAATGCGGACTCGCACTCTGGAAGAAAGCCGCCGAAGAAGGGAAGGTAGGCCGCGGCCGTTTTATCGGGCGGAAACCCTGATGCAGGCAGCTGCCATCATGGCCAAAGCGCCGTACGCGGGGCACGTCAAGACCCGCCTTGTACCCCCGCTCTCTCCGGCAGAAGCGGCTCTGCTCTATGAAAGTTTTCTGCTCGATACGATCGAAGAGCTCGGGCGGGTGAGCGGCATCGCCCCGTTCCTTGCCTATACTCCCCGGGCTGCAGAGCCCTACTTCTCCGGAATCGTACCGAAGGGGTATACGCTCATCGCCCAGTCACCGGGGGATCTCGGCGACCGTCTCGCCCGCGTAGCGGAGGCACTCTTTCGTCGCGGTGCGACCGCAGTGGTACTGCTCGGCAGCGATACGCCGACGCTCCCGATAGAGCTCGTTCACCGTGCATTCCGGAGCCTTTCACACGCCGACGTCGTTCTTGGCCCATCAACCGACGGCGGCTACTATCTTATAGGAATGCAGAGGCCGACTCCCGGACTTTTTGCCGATATCCCGTGGAGTTCCGGGCGTGTTGCTGCATGCACGCGTGCCCGCGCCGGAGACCTCGGGGTGACGGTATCCCTCCTTCCACCCTGGAGCGATATCGACACGGCGGACGACCTGGAGCGGCTCTGCCGCACGCTCGCCGGATCCCCGGAGAATATCGGTCCTGCCCGGCATACCCGATCTGCGCTTGTACGGCTCGGACTGCTGCCGTCAGAGGCGGCCGATCACGGCCGGTGAACCTTCTTGATCGCCTCGAAGAGCTCTGCCTGGCTGGTGTACTGCCGATCGTCGATCTTACGCAGAGCATTGACGACCTCGTCGGGTGCGTCCTCCTGCTCGGCATAGTCGATGAGTTCCTGCTTGCTCTTCGGGTACTCGAGAGCGACCATATACTCCTGCACACGCTGCGTGCCGAATCCCATCCTCTGTCCCATACGCGATCTCCTCCTTTCGGGCTCCGTCCTTGAGATCCGGGAATATAAATGTATCGCCATCACGGCGGATCTGCGAAAAGTACAGGATCACGGCAGGTGCTGTGCTGAAAAATCCCCGCGAGCTTTGTGGGAGTCCAATGTGTGCGCAAAGGCATTCAGAAGAGCACCTGCAGGGTGGAGGACTCGCGGCAGAACAGGTGAGCGTGAAGAGGCATGGTTGCCGCACTCACCGCTCACCTATCCTGCAGTCTCACTCGACCTGGCCGATTCCTTTGCTGACATCAACGGCGGAGTTGTACTGCTGGTCGGGGATCGCCCGCAGGATGTTGATGACATCCTGATCGGCGTTGTTCTTCTTTGCGTGCTCGACAATCTCCTGCCTGCTTGCAGGATAGTCCATACCGGCAAGGAACTTCTGGATGTATGCCGGACTAACACTTCCTCGCTGTTCGGCCATAATTGTCACCTCCGCGACGCTGGGCACCGTCCTCAGTATTTCGTATATACCTTACTACGATTCGAGGATTGAGGGGTACCATTCTTCCGGACTGCCGGAGTATCCCGGATACTTCTCCTTTCACCAAGAACAGCCTGCCGGGGGGGAAATCCCCGCCCGGATGCCGGTAGCCTGCTCTCCTGCGCCTGGTGAAGGCTCCCCCGGTATCCATGGCGTGCGTTGCCGTTGTCAGGAAAAACTACCTGTCAATGGACAGTCCCGACTATGAGGATTTTTTTCCGCTCGCCGATGCTTCTCCACCCTTCTTCGCGACACGCTTGCGGGTCTCCTCGTCGGCAGCCTGAAGGCCGCGAACCTCGTGCGGGGCCGTGCCGCCGGCACGGGCGACACGTTCCCGGGTCTCTTCGTCGGCAGCCTGAAGGCCGCGAACCTCGTGCGGGGCCGTGCCGCCGGCACGGGCGACACGTTCCCGGGTCTCCTCTTCGGCGGCCTGAAGGCCGCGGACTTCGTGCGGGGCCGCACCGCCGGCACGGGCGACACGTTCCCGGGTCTCTTCGTCGGCAGTCTGAAGGCCGCGAACCTCGTGCGGGGCCGTGCCGCCGGCACGGGCGACACGTTCCCGGGTCTCCTTATCGGCAGCGGCAAGCCCGATTTTTTCACCGGACGAAGCTGATGTCGATGCAACGTCATGTCCAGCGAGCGCTTTGCTGATATCAATCGGTGAGTGATACGTCGAATCAGGCAGGCTCTTCAGAGTGTCGATGATATCCTTATTGGCATCATTCTTCTTTGCCTGATTAACGAGGTCCTTCCTGCCGGCCGGATAATCGATGCCTTTCAGATACTTTTCGATTACCACCGGATTTGCCTTTATCTCCGATTTTGGCATTATCCGTCACCTCCCGTGACGGCGGGTTTCATGGCAGCACTAATATATTAATCCCTATTATGCCACATTCCCCGTCACGACGTACGGTTCCATCCTTGCGGACATGAGGAAACTGTCGGAACACCCAGCCTGCCGGAGCATCCCGCCGGACTGCCTCTACCATGACAATTTCCAATTTTCCGGCGCAAGATCCCGATACTAATCAACGGGTACATATCTCACGAGGAGCACACCGTCCGGTCTTATACTCCCCGTATACACTTCGGTAATCACCGGAAGGTTCATCCCGGCCAGGTGGCGGAGAGGAGATGCGCGGCCGGAGGGGATCGTGATAACTGGCCTGGGGAAGAAAAAGGTGTTCGATCGCCCCCTGCCGTCCGACCCTCCTCGGACGGCGGGAACAAAGTCACGCGAATGGTGTGAGATCGCGCAGCAGCCTTCGGATCTGTCCGAAGTGCAGTTCCGGCCTTGCTAGAATACAGAGATAGTCCTCACCAAACGGGGTGATGAGCAGGTTTCCCTCACGGTAGAAACTGGTCATCTGTACAAAAGAGCCCAGATTGGTGATCGAGGTGAAGCAGGACGCCCAGCGGATCATATCCTCCGCCGTGGCAACGAGGTAGTCGAAATCGGCATCACCGGCCGAACTGATGACGAGCCCTTCTCTGAAGCGGGCGACTGCTAGTATCCCGGGCTCGGCCAGCAGGCAGGCGGGATCGGAGCCCGGGTGTTCATCGCGGGGCTCTGCAGCGTCACGCTCCGTAAGTGATGGTGGCGAGGCTTTCCGGACGGGAGTCTCCTCCGTATGCAGGCATTCCGGAACTGCAGGTGTCGGAGGCTCGTCGTCGCCGTATGCAAGAGCAAAACCCTCGCCTGAGCAGGCGGCATACGCTGCCAGAAACTCGTCGTGCGAGTAGCGTCGCATATCAAAGTCAAGGAGAGACTGCTGTGCGAAGTGACTTCTGAGCGGCAGGTCCCTTTAGCATATTGGCCGCATACCGGAAGTAGTATGCAAGCGGCGTCCCCTTCCGCACCAGAATGAAGCCTTTTCCGTCCTGAACCGTGATCGCTACGATTCCGACGAACCTGGCCGTATGCGAATAGATCCACTCAAGCGGTGCCTGCATCTCTCCGATGCTCGTTCCCTGAGGCAGTCTGTCGATCATAGGACGAAAGGTGTGGTTTTACGGTGTTCACCGGCGGTGCAGAACGTTATTCCTGCAGCGTCACTCCGTATCTTCTTTTGCCAGAGTGTCGAGGATCCTGTACGCGTTGACGAGTTTTCCAAAAGCTACGGCGAGCTCGCCGATCTCGTCGTTGCTGACGACGGTGATCTCGGTTTCATCGAGATTCCCCCGGCTCACGCTCGTTGCAACCTTGGAGAGCTGCTCGATCGGACTTGTAATGCTCTGTGCGAGGAAGAAACTCCACATCACCACAAGGCCTACCGTGAGGAGGGTCAGCAGGAAGATACTGTTCTGGAGGCCGAGCAATGCAATCACGCTCCCGGTATCGCCTGCCGACACCAGCCCGAGGAGCGCGACCGGGATAACCGCAACGAAGAGCATACTGGCCATCAGTTTGTAGAAGATCGGGATCTGGAGTGAAAACCCCTGGGTTCCGAGTTCAAACTGTTTCTGTGCCCATTCAACCATATGTGATTATAGTCATAGTGTACTATTAATAATTAACCATTTTTTCCAGTGCCTATTATTGAGCTATACCAAAAAATATCTATTCTTATTAGCTAAAATTACTAATTACTGAGCTGAAAACAGCAATAGAAAGATACGTCTGTGGTGTAAACTAAGTTGCCTTGCCTGCGCATGACATTACATTACCAAATGCTGATAAACCAGATGCTTTTCACATGCTCCGGGAGATATTATCTCCCCCGTCTTCAACGGTGCCCTGCCGGGGGGCGCATAATCTCTGCAGAAGTAGATGGAATGAAGCAGCGAGGGTGGAAGCGTGTGAACACTTTCCGCTGAAGGCCCAAAACCAAAGGGGATATCCGGATAATGAAGGGAATTCAGGGCAGAATAGATGGTCAACCATATAAGCCAGTGATGTTAAACAATAGGAACGTGAAATCGGCGATACTCGGTGGCGGGCTGACGGGGATCACCCTTGCCCGGCTCTTGCAGGAAAAAGGAGAAGATGTCGTTGTCCTGGAGCGCGAATCACAAATCGGCGGCCTCTGCCGGTCGGTCACCAGTGCCGGTTTCACCTTCGATATCGGAGGCTCGCATATCATTTTTTCGCGGGATTCCGAAGTACTTGCGTTCATGCGTGAGGTGCTCGGTGAGAATAAAGACCAGCGGGCACGCAATACGAAGATCCTCTATAAAGACCGATACGTAAAATACCCCTTCGAGAACGGCCTTGCCGCCCTGCCGAAGGACGACCTCTTCTTCTGCATCAACGAGTTTGTCAGGACCCTCATCGCCGTCGAGAAAGGGGAGGTACCACCCCCGACGAACTTTGCCGGGTGGATCACCGCGACGTTCGGGAGAGGGATAGCCGAATGCTACATGCTCCCCTACAACGAGAAGATCTGGAACTACCCCGCAGAACGGATGTCGCACCACTGGGTCGACGGCCGTATTCCCCGCCCCCCCGTAGAAGATATCATCAAGTCCGCCATCGGCATCGAGACCGAAGGCTACACCCACCAGGCCGTCTTCACCTACCCGGTGGCAGGAGGGATCGAGGCTCTTATCCGCGCAATTGCCGCCCCCGTCACCCCGTCCGTCATAACCGGATTCTCCGTCGCCTCAATCCGCGAGCGAGACGGTACTTTCATCATCAGCGACGGAGATCGGGAGATCGAGGCCGACCGGATCATCTCGACGATCCCGCTCCAGGCGCTCCTTCCAGCCCTCGAGGATGTTCCGCCGGAGGTTCTCGAGGCCTGCGACGCCCTCCGCTACAACTCCCTCTGCTCGGTCTTCATCGGCCTTCGGACTTCCGTTCCCGATCTCTCCTGGGTCTATGTCCCCGAGGAGCGTGTCGGGCTCTTCAACCGGATCTCCTTCCCCTCGAATTACAGCACCGCTGTCGCTCCCGAAGGGCACGGCTCCATCCTCGCCGAGATTACCTACAACGAAGGCGATGCGATCTCCCGGATGACCGATACGGAGGCGATCGATCATACCGTCTCCTCACTCTGCGAGGCGGGGATCATCCGCGATGCCGGGGACGTCGTCTACACCGGCGTCGAGCGCCAGAAATTCGCCTACGTCGTCTATGATCTCGACTACCAAAAGAATATCACTCTAGTACGGGAATACTGCCGTGCCCGGAATATCGCTCTCGTCGGGCGTTTCTCCGAGTTTGAGTATCTGAACATGGACGGCTGCATCAGGAGCGCAATCACCTTTGCGAGGGCTGATCGATGAGAGTCAACATCTTCGTTGAAGATTTCCGTTTTCTCAAGTATATCGGGTGTGCGACGGCCGCAAGGACGCTCTATAACTACCTCTCCCGGTTGCCCGACCTCGAGGTGGCGCGAAACTCCTACAGAGACCGTTTCGACCTGACCCACTACCATACCTTCGGACCGTGGGCGATGTACCACCTCAAGTTCACCGACGGGGTAAAAGTCCTCACCGCTCACTCGACGCCGCGGCTGAACGACGGGAACGTCGCCTTTTCCAAGCGGATTAACAGGGTATATCCGAAGATCTACCGGCAGTTCGATCACATCATCACCATCTCCGAACCCTGCCACCGCGAGACCGACCAGATGGTGCCCGAGGTCGAAAAGACACTTATTCCGAACGGCATCGACCGGGAGTACTTCACCCCGGACGCAAAGAAGCGCCGGCTCTTCCGGGAGCAGTACGATATCGAGCCCGGCCAGAAAGTGGTGCTCTCCGTCGGGCAGCAGACCCCGCGGAAGGGTATATACGATTTCCTCAAACTCGCTGCAAAGCACCCGGAGATGACTTGGGTCTGGGTGGGCGGGTTCCCCTACGGCACACTCTCAAAGGACTATACCCGGATCCAGATGGCAAAAAGCCGCTGCCACGACAACGTCATCTTCACGGGCCTGGTCGACGATATCTCGGCTCCGTACTGCGGGGCGGACGTCTTCTTCATGCCCTCGTATGCCGAGACCTTCGGTCTTGTCATTGTCGAGGCGCTCGCAACCGGCCTTCCGGTGATCGCACGGGACATCTATGAGTTCCGCGAGATCTTCGGCGACTCGGTGCTCTTCTTCCGGGATGCCGGAGAAGTGCAGGAGATGCTCGGAAACGACACGCTGCTCAAGACCTGCAAGCGGCAGGCCCGGGAGTCGACAGAGAAATATGACATCAAGCTTATTGCCGGAATGCATCAACAGTTGTACAAAGACCTGGTGGAGCCATGATATCGATCATCATTCCGACCTACAACGAAGAAGAGAATATCACCCGGTGCTTATTGTCGCTCGCCGACCAGACGGTGCCGAGGAGTACCTACGAGATCATCGTTGTGGACGGAAACTCGAAAGACCGGACGCGTGAACTCGCCGAACCGCTCGCCGACAGTGTCTTTATCCAGAAGAGCAAGAAGGTCGGGGGCGCCAGAAACGACGGCGTGATGGAATCACGGGGATCGATCGCCGCGACGACGGATGCAGACTGTATTCTGCCCCGAAACTGGGTGGAGACGATCGCACGCGACTTCGACCGCCGCGATATCGTCCAGCTCTACGGGACAGTCTATCCCCTCGAGGGCGGGATCAAGAACAATCTCTCGCTCGTCGGTGCCAACACCTTCTCCCGGTTCGGCTACTATACCCGCACCATCTACTTCACGCTCGGGTGCAACACTGCGTTCGACCGTGACGCCTTCATCGAAGCCGGGATGTACCGGTGCATCGACGCCGGAGACGACCTCGAGATCGCGCAGCGGATGCGCAAGCTCGGCAGGGTGATGCTCGACCCGTCCCTTCGTGTCGGTTTCTCCATGCGCCGCTACCAGCAGTTCGGGACGATCAAGTCGGTCTACGAGTGGCTGGCAATCGTGGCGAGCGGCGGCGATTCTGCCAAAGCCAGCTACTCAAAACGGATCTATAAGTGACGGCCGGGCCGGTCAGAACCGGCAGCTTGCCCTCCCCTGTTTTGCAAGATACTGCTGGTGATACTCCTCCGCCCGCCAGAACGTCGAGGCCGGTTCGATCGCGGTGACGACCTCTCTCCGAAACTTACCGGAGCGCCCGATCTGCTCTTTCGACTCCCGGGCGGCGGCCTCCTGCTCCGGGGTGTGGTAAAAGATCACCGACCGGTACTGCGTCCCGATATCGGGCCCCTGCCGATTCGGCGTCGTCGGGTCGTGCACCGTCCAGAAGACGTGCAGCAGGTTCTCGTACCGCACCATCGTCGGGTCGTATACTATCTCGACAACCTCTGCGTGGCCGGTTCGCCCCGTGCAGACATCCCGATAGGAAGGGTTCTCGACCGTGCCTCCCATGAACCCGACCGCCGTCGATACGACGCCGGGAACCTTCCGGAAGGCCTCTTCGACGCCCCAGAAACAACCTGCACCGAACGTAGCCTTCTCAAAATCACTCTTCTCTGCCATCGGTAGCATCCTTGCGATGATGGATAAAAAAGGTGCCGACGATACGTGCACGTCAGAGATATAAGCGCCCGCTAGATCTTTTCAAGCCGTTGAAGGCAGGCTTTTCACCAACCCGGCATCGCTTGCGGGCGGAGTAAAAGCCCTTTGGGCACGATTCTTTCCTCTCTTCGATACAGCTTCCGGTCACGGGCGTTTATCCCGGACGCTCCTCTCCCTGCCTATCGTCTCGACGGCATAGAAGAGAGCGAGCGTCATGAGCGGCATCAGGACCAGGAACATCAGGTACTCGAGAGACGCTTCCCCGAACTGATCGATCGAGAAGATCACGGCCTTCTCCGGCGATGAGTATGCTTTCAGGAATGTCCACACAAAGAGCGATGCGACTCCGTAGGTAATGATTAACCCAAGGTAGACTACAAATGCCTTTACTCTTCCCCCCATTGTTTTTCCCCTAAGCCAGAGTGAACTCTGCTTTTGACGTCGTCGATACAAGCATGAGATACTGGGAACACACATATAAATATATCGCTGGGAGCCTGACGAGACCTGCGCATACGGCTATCAGGGCCGTCGGACGGAGATACTAATAGCTCATCGGGATAATACAATCCGCATGAACAGCAGCATCGAGACGGAAGCCGTCATCATCGTCGCCCGGTTGATGGCACTCTCCGCGCGGACGGCTCCGAAGGGGAAAGGAGTCGACGCGATAGCGATCGCGGTGGTCACGGGAGGCGACCTTGCCGAGCTTGCCCGGTCGATGAACGCCTTCGGCGAAGAGAACGATATGGCCTTCTTCATCAGGGATGCAAAGAATGTCGCGGAGAGCGATGCCTGCGTCCTTATCGGGTCGGAGGTGACCAGCGTCGTCGGGATCAACTGCGGGGGATGCGGATTTGCAACCTGTGCAGAGATGCAGGAAGCACAGAAAGAGAGCCTGAAATGCGATACCCCGTTCAAAGGGTATAACTGCGTTGTCCGCATGGCGGATCTCGGTATCGCCGTCGGTTCCGCAGTCAAGACGGCATCCATCCACAACGTCGACAACCGGATCATGTATACCGCCGGTGTCGGCGCACTCAGGCTCGGCTGGATGGCGGGGTGCGGCGTCGCCTACGGTATTCCCCTCAAAGCAGCGGGCAAGAATATCTTCTTTGACCGCACACGCTAACCGATTGTGATACCATGGCCGTCATGAAGATCCGGGGAGGCGATCTCGATCTCGTCGAGTATGATTTCCCCTCATTCCCTCCGGGCGAGAATATCCGAACACTCGGGCTCAAGAATGAGTACGCCCTTTCTCCCGTCACGGGAGTCGTGCGGGTGCGGGCACCCTCCCGCATCCACCTCACCGTCCTTGATATGAACCGGTTCGCACCGGACAGGCCGGGAGGCGGCGGGATTGGGTTTGCCATCAAAACCTACTGCACCGCAGAGGTTGCCTGCATCCCGTCCGGGATAGAGATCGACTACTCGCGAAAACCCATCCTGCGCCACTTCATCGAGGTCTTCCGGGATGTCGTCGGCTACGAGGGAGGATTTGCCGTCTCGGCGCGCGACCACATGCACGAGCACGTCGGCCTCGGGTCGACCAGCACCATTCTTATCGCCGTTGCAAACGCCCTGAACGCTGCGGTCGGCGCCCCGTTGACGCAGGATCAGCTTCGCATCCTCCTCGGCAGCAACTACGTCGAAGAGACGGCCGAAGGCAGTGTCGCCTTCGGGTTCGAGACCGGCGTCGGGCCGGCCGTCAGCACCTACGGCGGCATGGCGATCATGGGCGACGAGCTGACGCTCGTCTACCGCCACCCCTTCGCCGAAGGGAAGCGGGTCTACATTGCCATCCCGCCTTCGGACATCTCGTCTGCAGGTGAGAAAGAATTCGATCTCCTGATGAACAAGGCACGGACGCTCGACTACCGCGACCGCGAGCTCAAGTCGTATATGGTCCTGATGGACCTGATCCCGGCCCTCGAGCGGGACAATCTTGCGAAGATTGGCGAGATCGTCTGGGAGATCGAGTTCCGGGGTTCGAAGCGTGCCGAAGTCGAGCACCACGGGTTCGGACTCTACCAGTATATGGCCGCACTTCGCGATGCCGGATTCGAGTTTGTGGGGATGAGTTCGGTAGGCCCTTCGATCGCCGTCATCACCGACCGCGACGAAGCGGATGTGGCCGCAGTCTTCGGATCGCTCGGTCTGAAGATAGCCATCGCCACCGAGGTCGATAACGAAGGCCTGACGATCAGTCTCCCCGACCGCTAACTTTTTTACGAGTTTTGTGCATCATCTCCCGGTGTGCCGGATAGGGAGACCGTTCCTTACGACCTGACCTGGAGAGAAGCATGGTGGGTTTGAAAGCGTGTGTACTGCTCCTGGTTGTTGCTGCAGTCCTTGCCGGTCATGTATCGGCGATAGAGATCCCACTCCTGCTCTTTGACGACTCCTTCGAAACAGGGACTTTTGAGAACTGGGATGAGATCGGGGACAAGTGGCATATTACGGACGACGCCCATACCGGAGAGTATGCAGCAGTCTGCATCGTCGAAGGGGAGGTTGATGCGCCCGGCAGGGCGCTCGTCAAGGTGCTGAATTACACGGGCAGTTATATGGTCGAGGGGTGGTTCAAGACCAACAAACTCGGCACCCTTACGTGCAGCGGCCTGTACATCCTCGGGGAGGTTCCCGGGAAAGAGTCGCTCCTCTATTCGCTGCAGGTGATCGAGGGCGGCCGGATCGGCTACAACCAGTGGAACGAATCAGGGAAACACCACCTCTACTCCGACGAACCCATTATCAGGGCGGGGCAGTGGCACCGGTTCAGTGTCTGCTACGACCGTGACGCATCGACCCAGTCAGTTCGGATCGACGGCAGGTGTCTCGGGACGTCTCCGTTAAGGACGCTCTTTGGCGAACCCATCGAACCGGACGAGTACATATCGCTCCGGATAGGCGGCGGGTCTACCTGGGGGATCGGGGACGAACCCGATATCGCAGTCCTCGACGATATCCAGGTGACGACCCTCTGATAGATGCCGGCGCCGGAAAAAGTTATGACGTTGTGAAGGAGAGGGAGATGAGCGTGGTCGGGCTGTCGTTCTCCGACTCCGCGACGACGACGCCGTCGGCGACCAGGGCGGCATACAGGGTTCCCGACACCGGCGCGGCCTTCTTCACCGTCACGTACGCGGCTTTGCCCGTGCCGAGCGGGAACTCCTTCTCCAGATCAATGGTATCCGTCCACTCCGACAGTGAGGTTCCATCGAGTTCCGAAAAGATCCGCACCGTCCCGTTATACCGGATCGCGAGGACGTAGTCCACCTCGCCGGTCAGCAGTTCCGGCGAAGGATCGACGAACCGCATGGTCTCCGGTGTGTCGTAGACGAAACCTCCTTGCAGGTTTCCGCTACTATCTTTGATGGGTATCTGCATGACGATCCTCTGCTGGACGACGCCACTCTCATCGAACTCCGGTGCAGCCGCCCAGGTATCGCTCGCCTGATACGGGATGTACACGTCGCTGCCGGTCCCGAGAACCGGCTGTATCCGGTATGTTCCGTCCGTCGTGTTGGCAGCGGTGATCAGCATAAGTTCAGTCCCGTCGGGAGACGATACGAGGTCGGCCGCCTGGTACTTCGGTGCATACGGCGTCGTCGGCGTCGTCGTCGACCGGAGTCTCCGGCGTTGTCGCCTGCTCTGTGGGCTCTGCCGTCGGTAGTGTCGTTGCCGGAGTCTGCTGCTCGGTGGTATTGCCGCTGCCCGTACATCCGCAGGTTAGCAGTGCGACAAGTACCAGCACAAGGGGAGAGAATCGGAGGATCGCTCTAAGCATACCGGAGCATTACGCTCTGATGTTCTAAAACGTTCCGGTACGGCTCCCGGCGGTTCTGCGGCGGGAGGCCGGCCTCTCCGCTGCAGGAAAGATGAGCAAAAGCCAAAAGCGGTGCTTGATACCTTCCGGTCGTCCGGCAGCGAAGGGAAACTCCCAATGCTTGAGTTTGCCGTCTGCTATGACAGGGACGAAGGGAGAGCGAAAGAGATCGCCCGGGGGTGGTTCCCCATCGCCGCACACGAAGGCGAACCAAACCGGGTCATCTGTTCATCGACAGGATAGGAACAGCGATCCGGGGGCCGACCGCGTCGCCACTACCCGGGACGGGCCAAAACCGGCGCGGCAACGTCCTCCCCGCGTTCGGGCCGCGCGCTTCCTCGCGGGAATACCTGCCGCCTGAACCGGGAGAGCCGCAGTTCTCACGGAGATACACCCCTCTTTTCGGCAGGTGTGCTGGAAAAAAAGTATTCCGACCGATTAGAAATCGGTCATAATCCGGAACTGGTCGATCTCTTCCTGGCTGAGTTCCTCGAGGAACTCCTCGGCCGCATGCTGTATGTTCTTGCTTGCGGTGATGGCGCGGCCGACCACGAGGATATCCGCACCGGAGGCAAGGGCGTCCTTCACGACGTGCTGCCTGATGCCGCCTGCCGTTGCGACGAGGAGCCTCTTGCCGCCCGCTTCCTTGATGGCGGGGATGTTGCCCCATGCGTGCGCGGTCCCTTCGACGTCGATAGCCCGGTGGAGGCTCGACGATATCGGGCTTGACGGCGAGGCTCTCGATGAGGGCGACCGGGTCATCGACGTTCAGCATGTCGACCACGGTGTAGATGCCGGTCTTCTTGGTGTCGCGGATCGCCTTTTCGATGGTGGAGGCAGGCGCAAGACCGGAGATGACGACGGCATCGGCGCCGGCGTCGGCCGCCATCCGTGCCTCGAGGTTGCCGGTGTCGAGGGTCTTTAAGTCCGCTATGATGAAGGCGTTCGGCCGGAGTTTCCGGATCTCTCCTATCACGGAGAGGCCGAACTTCTTAATGAGCGGCGTGCCCGCTTCGATGAGGAGGTGATCGTTCTGCGGGAGCCCGGCGAGCACACGCTCGACCTGCCGCATGTCCACGAGGTCCATCGCCACCTGCAGGTAGGGCGGATCCCAGAGCCGCTGCACCTTAAAGCCCATGACGGCGTGGGCGGCACGGTCCTTCTCGTGGAGGAGCGTATCCGCGTCGGGGAAGCGGTCGAGCGCACGCCTGACAGCGAGTTTCATCGCCCCGTAGTTGAAGCGGTAGATCCTGTTGTAGTCCTCTGCGCTCGGGTGCATGAAGACGCTTGCGAGGATGACGATATCATCGATATCGATCCCCTCGAAGACGCCTTCTTCGAGCGAGTCGGCCACGGCCTTTGCGACTGCTGCCTGCATTGGCCCGAACATCTGGTTCACCTGTGCCTCTTTCTTGAGGGTGACCTTCGGGATAACGAGGGTTGCAGGCTTCGTCATCAGGTTCGGACGCACGACACCGAGCAGGGGCGTGTGGCCGGCGGAGAGCTGCGAGAATGCATTTACAAAGGCATGCCCGACAGGCCCGTTTTTGTCCCCGATGATTAAATCGATATGCGCGAGTTCCGCGCCTTCTCCAACGAGTGCTTCGCCAATAAGATACATAAACGTCCCCATTATTCTGCCCTCATATTAGGAGGGCATATTATATTAACACGCCCGCATCGACATGGTCGCCTGCAGCCCGGGATAATCTCCGGTACTTTGTACAGGAGGAACGGAGATGGAATAGCCGGATTATCCGGGAAGATCTGCAAAGAATGCTGCAAAAATCGCAGGCTGCTTCATAACGTCCGGAAGAAGTAAGATGTGGGGTCGGTGAGATTTGAACTCACGATCGACGGGTCTCTCCGACATGCATCAGTGCTCCAACGGGTCATCATCTCTTCATCAGGAGACCCATTGTTCATCACATGCAAAGACCGCTGGAGCCCGTCGCCATTCCTGACTAGGCCACGACCCCACGTGCACTGTATAGAGAGGGAGTCTCGAGTATTAAGATTTACGCTATGCCGGTGCAGCAATCTTTTATTTTCCCTATCTTCCCATATGTATAGGATGGTTGAGGGCAGTTACGCGTGTGGAAGTTCCGATATCCTCCTGCAGGGTATCACCATAGGAGAGATGCTGAACAGGATTGCGACACGGTATCCTGAGAACGAGGCTATCGTCTCGGTTCATCAGGATATCCGGTGGACGTATGCGGGTTTTCTCGACCGCGTGAACAGCCTTGCACGCGCGCTCATGGCCATCGGCGTCGAGCGCGGGGACCGTGTCGGCATCTGGTCGCTCAACTATGCCGAGTGGGTGCTCACCCAGTTTGCCACCGCCAAGATTGGCGCGATCATGGTGAACATCAACCCCGCCTACCGGACGTACGAGTTCGAGTACGCCGTCAAGCAGTCCGAGGTGCAGACGCTCCTCATCCAGGGGCGGTTCAAGACCTCCGACTACGTCGGGATGTTCTACGAAGCGTGCCCCGAGGCGTTCGAAGGCACACCTGGTCGGATTAACAGCGATACGTTCCCGTTCTTAAAGAACGTCGTCTTCATCGGCGATATCCCCTATAACGGCATGTTCACCTGGGACGAACTCCTCGAGAAGGGAGAGGCGATCAGCCCGAACGAACTTGCCGAGCGTGAGGAGTCGCTCGGGTTCGACGATGCGATCAATATCCAGTACACCAGCGGCACGACCGGGTTTCCGAAAGGCGTCGTGCTGACGCACCACAATATCCTCAACAACGGCTACATCATCGGGGAGGGGATGAAGTTCACCGAGGCGGACCGGCTCTGTATCCCGGTGCCCTTCTACCACTGCTTCGGGATGGTGCTCTCGAATATGGCCTGCGTCACGCACGGTTCGACGATGGTGCTCCCGTCCCCCGTCTTCAACGCCGAGGCCGTCCTCCAGACGATCCAGGACGAGAAGTGCACGGCCGTCCACGGTGTCCCGACGATGTTCATCGCCGAGCTCTCGCACCCGGATTTCCCGTCGTTCCGGCTCGAGTCGCTCCGGACGGGGATTATGGCCGGGTCTCCCTGCCCGATCGAGGTGATGAAGGAGGTCAATAAGAAGATGAACATGTCCGATATCGTCATCGTCTACGGGCAGACCGAGACATCTCCCGGCGTCACCATGACGACGACGGTCGACCCGCTCGAGCGGCGCGTCTCCACGGTGGGAAGGCCGTTCCCCCACACGGAGATCAAGATCGTCGACCCGAACACGAAGAAGGTCGTCCCCCGCGGCGAGACCGGGGAGATCTGCGCCCGGGGCTACTGCGTCATGCGCTGCTACTACAACAACCCAAGCGCCACCCACGCCACCATCGACGATAACGGCTGGAACCACACCGGCGACCTCGGGACCATGGACGACGAGGACTACATCCGGATCGTCGGCCGCCTGAAGGATATGGTCATCCGCGGCGGCGAGAATATCTACCCCCGCGAGATCGAGGAGTTCCTCCACAACCACCCGGCAATCGCCGACGTCTACGTCATCGGTGTGCCGGACCAGAAGTACGGCGAAGAACTGATGGCCTGGATCAAGGTGGAAGGCGGGGCGACCCTGACCGACGACGCGGTGAAGGAGTTCTGCCGCGGCAAGATTGCGCATTTCAAGATCCCGCGCTACTACAAATACGTCGACGACTTCCCGATGACCATCTCCGGCAAGATCCAGAAGTTCAAGATGCGGGAGCAGGCGATCGAGGAACTCGGTCTCGAATGCGCCTCGAAGATCGAGACGGCGTGACGATTCATCCGGAACCTTTTTTTCAGCATGGACGGCGCTGCCCTTCTTCAGGAGATCGAAGCGATTCTCGCCGATCCGACCGTAAACCGGCTCGCCCCGGATTGCCCGGAACCGGCATGGGCCAGCCCGCTCATCGGCGTCTCCCGGGGCGACGACTCGCTCTACCGGGAATTTGCGGAAAGTATCGGCCCGTTCTACTGGACGCCCCTCGAGGCGTTCCGCACTGCGTTCCCCGAGAGCGACAGCACGGCTGCCGATCTTGCCGTCATCGTCTGGGCGCTGCCGCAGACCGGAGCGACGCGGCGGGACCACCGGGCGTCGGGAGAACTCCCCGCACGCCGCTGGAGCCTCTCTCGCCACTACGGGGAGCAGGTGAATGACCATATCCGGGACCATCTTGCCTCCCTGCTCACCGGAGCCGGTTACCCGGCCGTCGCGCCCGTCAGGCTCCCTGCGTGGCGGCGTGAGGAATCGGAGAGATTCGGGCTTTCTTCCCGCTGGTCGGAGCGGCACGCCGCCTACGCATCAGGTCTCGGCACCTTCGGTCTCTGCGACGGCCTTATTACGGAGCGGGGTAAGGCGGTGCGCCTCGGGTCGGTCATCGCCAGGATTGATCTATCCGCCACGCCGCGGCCGTACACCGGCCGCACCGCGGTACTGTCTCCATACTGCCGGGTGTACCGCCTGCATCCGCCGCTGTCCTGCGGGAGCGATCTCCGCGGAAGGGCACGACAAAGAGCGGTGTTACGAGTACATCCGGCAGGTGGCGATGCCCTTCGTCGAGAGTGATATCGGCCTCGGGGTCTCAAGCTGCGGCCTCTGCCAGGCCGGTGTGCCCTGCGAAGCACAACGACCCCGCCGTCCCGGATAAAAAAAAAGGTTTACGAGGCGTCCTCGGACCGGCGAACCAGCGCCGCAGCCGCTTCCGCGGCTCCTTTCAGGATTGCGGCCTCGCCGGGGACGACACGGTCGTACATGACGAACCTGCCGCCGCAGAGGACGGTATGCACCGCTCCCCCGTTACAGGCATAGGCTATATTCGAGTCGGCGTTGTGGAGCGGCGTTGCGCACGCCTTCCGGCGGTCGACGAGCACGATATCGGCAGGTGCTCCGACGGTCAGGGTCCCGGGGCCGATGCCGAGCGCCCGTGCCCCTCCCGCCGTTGCGACCCGGATCGCCTCGTTCTGCAGGGAGCAGTGTCTGGGAGTTCCAGGCGAACTTCTGCAGCAGTGCTGCAAACTTCACCTCCTCGAGCATATCCAGGTTGTTGTTCGAGGCGCAGCCGTCGGTTCCGAGGCAGACGTTCGCCCCGGACTCCCGGAGGTGGTGGTAGGGCATGGCACGCCCGACGGCGAGCTTCATGTTGCTTGCAGGGTTGTGGGAGGCGTTGACGCCCCGCTCCGCAAAGAGCCGGCAGTCGGCCTCGTCGAGCCAGCAGCAGTGTGCGGCGACCGTCCGCGGCGTTAAGCAGCCGCATTCGTCGAGGAGCACGGGAGGGCGTTTGCCGTGCTGCGCCACACAGTCGACGACCTCTTGCTCGGTCTCGCTGACGTGGATGTGGATGCCGATCTCCTGCTCGCGAGCGTAGTCGGCACACCAGCGGAGCCCTTCCGGCGAAACGGTGTAGACCGCGTGCGGCCCGACCGCAGCCCTGAGCCGCGGGTTCTTCTGCCCCTTGATGTGGGAGACGAGCGCTTTGGTCGCTCGTATCTCGGTCTCGCGCTTCTCCTCCATCGCTAGATCGATGAACCCGTGGGCGAAGGTGCCCCGGATTCCCATCTCGTCGGTCGCCTCGGCGGCCCGGTCCATGAAGAAGTACATGTCGTTGAAGGCGGTCGTGCCCGTGCGGATCATCTCAAGGCACGCGAGCTTCGTGCCCCAGTAGACGTCGTCGCCGGTCAGGTGCGCTTCGAGCGGCCAGATCTTCTGCGTCAGCCACTCCTGGAGCGGCATATCGTCGGCATACCCGCGGAGCAGCGTCATCGCCGCGTGGGTGTGGGTGTTCACGAGCCCCGGGATGGCAATGCTCTCGGAGCCGTCGACTGCGATATCGACATCGACGACATCCCGTACGCCGTTCTTCTCGTCGATCCCGACGATCGTTCCCGTCTCGTCGATCGCAATATCCACCCGCTTTCCGCCGACCAGAACGTCGGTGATGAGGATCGAACCCTCCTTCTCAAAGATGTCGTCGATAATCTCCTTCATGTCAATCGCTCCACAATTTTCTCGAGGATCTCTTCGGTCCTTCCGCAGTACGCCCGCGAGGTCGCGAGGATGTGTTCGTAGGTGAGGAGTTCCTCACCGATGCCGTGCGCGTAGTTGTCCACCGTGCAGACGGCGGCATACCGCATGCCGAGCTCGAGAGCGAGCGTCGCCTCGCTCGCCACCGTCATGCCGACGATGTCGGCAACCTTTGCAAGTGCTTTGACTTCGGCTACCGTCTCGATGCGCGGGCCGCGTGTCTGGACGTATATCCCGCCGTTCTGCGCCTGCGGCACCAGTTCGCAGAGCGTCCCGCTGAGTTCCGCATCCAGTTCCGGCCGGATATGTTCGATCCGGTAGTCGTGGATCGAGGGTATATCAGTTATGCTCAGGTAGTCGGACGGGACCATCACCGATCCCGGCGTGATGGCGGGCTTGAGCGACCCGGCGGAGCCGAAGGCGACGATCCGGTCCACCCCGAGGATGGCGAGCGCCGCGAGGCAGGCACGGTAGTTGATGCGGTGCGGGGGAAGGCCGAACTGGTGGCGCATGAGGAGCGCGAACTCTCCCGTATACACTTCGGCACGCCCGAACGGCGTGCTGACCGTCTCTTTTTCAAGCGGCGGCAGGTCGGCGAAGAGCAGGCTCGTTCCGCCGATGATCCCGAGCATCAGCGGTATCCTCCGTTCACGCAGTCCATCGGCGAATCTCCGGGTTCATGCGCCCTTCCGTGCTTCATCTGTGTACCGGTTGCCCGTGCAGGCTCAAAAACCAATCTATCCGGCTCCTGGCGCGGCGGACTGCTCCAGCAGGCATAAGCCCCGGGAGCGACCACGCTAGTACGATGGGCAGATTTTTGACCGTTGATGACGACGCGATCCGTGAAGGGCGCTGTACCGACGTCTATTTTGAGCGGATCACCGATGTCCTTGCGAAAGACGAGATCAACCCGGAGGTCGTCATGGAGGTCGGCGCACCGGCTCTCCCGGACGGGTGGGCGGTCTTCTGCGGCCTCGCCGACGTCCTCTCGCTCCTCGAAGGGCTCGACCTCGACGTCGCTGCGATGCCGGAGGGCTCGGTCTTCTTCCCCGGCGAGCCGGTGCTCCGCATTACCGGGAGCTATCGCACCTTCGCCGCGTACGAGACGGCGATCCTCGGGTTCCTCTGTCATGCATCCGGGGTCGCCTCGGCAGCGGCGCATATCCGCATGGCCGCCGGCGGTCGCCCGGTCTACTCCTTCGGGTCGCGCCGCCAGCACCCCGCGATCGCCGCGATGATCGAGCGTGCCGCCTGGATAGGCGGGGTCGACGGCGTCTCGAACACCTGTGCTCCGGAGGGTATCCCCCTCGCCGGAACGATGCCGCACGCGTTCGTCATGTGCTACCCGCGGCAGGAGGATGCCTGGACGGCCTTCGACCGCCACGCGCCGCCGTCCGTCCCGCGGATCATGCTCTGCGATACCTTCGACGACGAGAAGTCGGAGGCGGTCAGGGCGGCGAAGCTCGGCTGCGCTGCGGTCAGGCTCGACACGCCGCGCTCCCGGCGGGGCGATATGCGCTCGATCATCGAGGAGGTGCGCTGGGAGCTCGACGCCCGCGGCTACGGGGACGTCCGGATCTTCCTCTCCGGCGGCGTCACGCGCGAGGACATCCTCGCCTACCGCGATATCGTCGATGCCTTCGGGGTCGGCGGCGCGATCGCGAACGCGCCCGTGATCGACTTCTCGATGGATATCGTGGAGATAGACGGCAGAATATGCGCAAAACGCGGAAAGCGCAGCGGTTCAAAGCAGGTCTACGACCTCCCGTCCGGCAAGCATCTCGTGCGCCCCGCCCGCGAGCCCGCTCCCGACGGCGCAACGCCGCTCCTCGTTCCCTGCATCGAAAGCGGCCGCATCGTGCGGGACTCCGGACATACGGAGGCACGGGAGCGGGTTTTATCCCGTCTCTCCCGGCTGACGGCGTGAAGGGCGGTGAAAATCAGAAACGAATCATTTTATCTGATAGAGGACAACATTGTAGGGTAACAGCAGCGGGCCGATAGATCAGGGGAAGATCGCTTCCTTGGCATGGAAGAGGCCGCGGGTTCAATTCCCGCTCGGTCCATCCTTTTTCGTGATAGAAAAAATATCACAGGCTGTATTCCGGAAATAGCATCTCTGGTTAGCGCATCGAGGAATCGGCTGGCGTTTCCGACGCGGTTTTTCAGAAAGTCGTGGACTTCCGGGGAGACGGTGATGTTGAGCCGTCGCCGGATACGGTTTTCGTGCGGTTCGTTTGTCATTTTCTCTTTCTCTTGCTTTCTGTTTGCGGTGTGCGTACACTTACACCTCCGTACGGACACTCCGGTGATCATGCGTAGGCGGCGGGAGGTCTTAGGGAGGGAGTAACATACGTTGCGGGAGTACCGGAGGGAGACTGGACGTTCATTCCCTGACTTTGGCAGTGAGGGTGTATTCCAAGAGTCCTTCTTCGGTGGGAATCTCCTCGCCCTTCTCCTGGAGATCCTCAAGGTAGATCCCGATGGCCTCCCGTGCCATTGTTATTGCTTCATCGACGGTCTCCCCGAAGGTGACGCGAGCACGGGCAAGCGTCGGCACAGTGACGGTATACCCGCCTTCCGGCTCCTTACGGAGGAGGATACGGTAATGCAGATGCCTCATCTCATCGCACCCCTGCTCGTGATCATACATTACCCGATGAGCGATAAATGATGTCCGTGCGGGTGTCACCCTCTCGGTGATACCTCACGATGAACGCTTTCGTAGATATGAAAGGGAGTTTGAGATGCGGTGTTTGAGATCTGCCGGCGAAAACCCGAAAGCAGCACACTTCCGGACACCTTCCACGACGTCGTTCCGGCACTCTATTCCGGGTTGGCCTATTGGATTCTGGAAAGATTGATGTTACCCTGTGGTGTATTATGGTGTATGGCAGTGGAAGCTACAATCAAGGTGACTCCGGACGTAAAGCAGAGGCTGGATGCGTTGAAAAAATACCCCCGGGAGACGTACAACGACGTGATCGACCGCCTTACCCGGGACGCCCTGGAGGAGGCTGCGGAGGAGCTGACGGATGAGGATATCCGCGACATCGAAGAAGCAATTCAGGATATCAAGGCCGGGAGAGTCTATACCACGGATGAGCTGAAAAGAGAACTCGGGATTGATTAGATGCCCTATACGGTGATCTGGACTGAAAAGGCGCTCAAAAATCTGAAACAACTTCCCCGCGAAACCGCTGCGAGGATCATCGCAGCGGTCGAGAAGATCCGTGACAATCCTCACGAGCACCTGCAGCACCTGCAGGGGTCTCCTTACTTCAAGTTGCGGGTGGGCAACTATCGTGCCGTCCTGGACCTGCGAAAGAAGGCTCTGATTGTGTACGTCATCAAGGTCGGGAAGCGAGAGAATATTTACGACACTATCTAAAGACCTCCTCTCGCATATGGTGGAGCAGGAGAAGAAACGCCGGTTCATCGAGGATATGAACTGCATCGAGGCTGAAGGGGATTTCGTGGAGCTTGACTTTGACGTTCCGGATACCGGTTGACTGCAAGGTCCTTGAGGGTATCCGGAGCCTCAGCCAAAAGAGCCGGCAGATTCATGATACACTACGGTAGCCGGAGAGGCGACGTTTCTATTCAACCCGGCTGATCGTCATCTTCCTCATCGCACTCGAGGATGAACGCTCCCTGGTACCCGCACTGTCGACAGTAGTACAGCGTCGCATACAGGCCGCGGGCATCCCAGTAAACATCGGTACTCCGGCAGATCGGGCAGCGTATGATCTTTCGCGTCATTCACGCATCACTCCGAAAAGGCAGGCGTCGGCCACGCACTATGAAGGGGAAGGAGGGGAGACTATTCAAAGGTTGTGGATTCTATCAGGCTCTCGCATCGGGAACTGAGGCAGGGGCTTCGACGATACGGGCGTGCTCATCCTGATGCACGAGCGGGTTGAACGCATTAACAAAGTTACTCACGCTTATATTTTCCATAGGCATTCGTCCAGGTATCGGCTATCTTGAGAAATGCAGGATACCCATTCTGTTTGATGAACAGAGTCGCCTCCTGATACTTTTTGTATTTATACCCCTTTTTACCGTAGAACTCGTTAATTATCTGGCATGTGAGGAGATCTGGACAATCGGCGCAAGAAGTATACCCCTTTGTAATACAGCATACCTTTATCCTGCATCTGGCCTTGCCGATATCCCGCTCTCCGGTATCATATCCGATTTTGCATCCTTTGCAGAGGTGTTCCTCCACTACCCGACATCTCCCGCAGTACGCACCACAACAGCCTATTTCCGATAGAGACATGCCACCAGATGCTTCGTTTTGTTTGCAATGTATTTTCCGAAACACGATCCGCTCTGCAGGTTTTTGATCACGTTCTTCCCATCACCGGTTAGCCCTCTAAAGCCTGGTATCTCCGGCCGGAAAGCCGGTTAAACGGCAGCATGCGATCGCTCAGCCGCCGCCTGCATCGCACCCGCGAGAGCACCCTGCAGACGATAGTCCGTTCGTGATAGCACGGCACACAGCCCGGCCAGGTATTATTAAGTACTTCCGCTCGATACATCCCCGAACGGAGGCGAGAAGATCGATCAGGAGAAAAAGCTCGAAATGGCAGTCAGCGGGACAGGTTGGCCTGGAGCCGGTTGCCGGGGGATTCACCGCGCCCGTCGCGCTTGCATCCCCGGGCGACGGGAGCGGGCGGCTCTTCGTCGCGGATCAGGTCGGCATCATCCGGATCATCGACGGAGACGGCCGTCTGCTTGATCCGCCCTTCCTAGACCTCACCGACCGGATCGTCAAACTGCACGGCGGATACGATGAACGCGGACTGCTCGGCATTGCGTTCCACCCGAAGTTCACGGAGAACGGCAGGTTCTTCGTCTACTACAGCGCCCCGCTCGCAGAAGGGGCGCCTCCTGACTGGGATCACACCAGCCGGATAGCGGAGTTTGCCGTCCGGGTAGACGACAAAAACCGGGCGGACCCCTACTCCGAGCGGGTGATCCTGGAGGTCGACCAGCCGCAGCTCAATCACAACGGCGGCTCGATCGCCTTTGGCCCGGGCGGCTACCTCTACATCCCGCTCGGTGACGGCGGCGGTGGCCGCGACGTCGGTACAGGTCACCCGCCCGGAGGAAACGGGCAGGACATCACCACGCTGCTCGGCAGCATCCTCCGGATCGATATCGACGGCGAGGAACCCTACGGGATCCCAAAGGACAACCCGTTTGTCGGGAAAGAGGGGCGGGATGAGATCTACGCCTACGGCCTCCGCAATCCGTGGCGCACGGCCTTCGATGCCGGAGGCGAAAACCGCCTGTTTTCTGCCGACGCCGGGCAGTACCTCTGGGAATCGGTGAAGATCATCGAAGCGGGCGGCAATCACGGGTGGAACCTCAAGGAAGGCAACCATGCCTTCGACCCCAGGAATCCCTACCAGTCACCGGAAGACGTGCCGAAGGTCGGCCTCCGCGGCGAACCCCTGATCGCCCCGATCATCGAGTACCGAACGCCAAACAGCCCGGCGGCATCGGCATGGTCGTTATCGGCGGATACGTCTACCGTGGAAGTAGCATCCCTGCGTTTGAAGGATGCTACATCTTCGGCGAATGGAACCGGGCGGGTGCCGACGGCGACGGCATCATCTTCATAGCAACGCCACCGGAGAAGGACAGCACAGAAAAAATGTGGGAGTTTGGGGAGGTCGAGGTGGCCGTGAACAGGACGGAGAACCGGACCATCGGAGCTTACGTCCTCGCATTCGGGCAGGACGCGGAGCGTGAACTCTATGTCCTGACCTCGGAGAACCGGGGGCCGACCGGGGAGACGGGTTGTGTCTACCGGCTGGTTCCGCCGCCGGAACCAGGTAAGCCGGTATCCTGATCAGGCCGCGTCTTCTTCGTCAAAATCCGGAGCGGGTGAAGGAGCGACTCTGCCGCTGCCGAACCGGGCGGCGAGGGGGTGACCGTCCCCCCGTCCGGGATCACATCGCGATTACAGATGGTGCGCAGGCACGAAACGGTTGCCTGCATACGACACAACCATCTTCGGCATCTCGATCCCGAGCGCCTCTCTCAAGACCTCTTCGACGGTTTCCACGGTCACGAACGTCAGTTCGTCCCGGACATCGTCGGGCACGTCCTGCAGGTCCCGCTCGTTCTCCTGCGGCAGGATCACCTTCGTTATTCCCGCCCGGTGTGCGGCGAGGACCTTCTCCTTGATGCCCCCGACCGGCAGCACGGCACCCGAGAGCGTCACCTCTCCGGTCATGGCGGTCTTCGGGTCGACCGTTCTGCCGGTGATGAGAGACGCCAGGGCCGTAAAGAGGGTCACGCCCGCCGAAGGCCCGTCCTTCGGCGTCGCCCCAGACGGCACGTGGATGTGGATGTCGCTTGTGATGAAGTCGAACCGGTCGACGGTGTTCGCGAGGCGCGACCGAATGAGGCTGAGCGAGATTTGCGCAGACTCCTTCATCACGTCCCCGAGCTGGCCGGTCAGCGTGAGCTTTCCCTTTCCGGGCATGAACGTACCCTCGATGAAGAGGATGTCTCCGCCGACCGGTGTCCATGCAAGTCCGGTGACGACGCCGGGCACGTTCTCTCTCCTGGCCACCTCCTGCCGGTTCGTCTCCCGTCCGAGGATCTCGGAGAGCATCTCCACCGTCACCACGTACGGGAGGTCGGCCTTCCCCGAGACGATCTTCGCGGAGACGAACCGTGCGACCGTTGCAAGCTGCTTCGTGAGCGCCCGGACGCCCGCCTCGCGGGTGTACCGCTCGATGATCACCATCAGGGCTTCGTCCTCTATCCGGAGTTTCTCCGCATCGAGGCCGTGATCCTTCGAGGGTCTTTGGCAGCAGGTGGTCTTTGGCGATCGCGAACTTCTCGTTCTTCGTGTAGCCCGAGATCTCGATGAGCTCCATCCGGTCGAGGAGCGGTGCCGGGATCGTCGCGAGGGAGTTTGCGGTCGCGATGAAGAGCACGTCGGAGAGGTCGTACGGAACCTCGAGGTAGTGGTCCGAGAACGTGCTGTTCTGCTCGGGGTCGAGGACCTCGAGGAGGGCGCTCGCCGGGTCTCCCGAATAGGAGACGGCAAGTTTGTCGATCTCGTCGAGGATGAAGACCGGGTTCTTCGCCCCTGCTCGCTTCATGCCCTGCACGATCCGTCCGGGCAGCGCCCCGACGTAGGTCCGCCGGTGCCCTCTGATCTCCGCCTCGTCTTTGATGCCGCCGAGGCTGATCCTGACGTACTCCCGCCCGAGGGCGTCTGCGATGCTCTTCCCGAGGCTTGTCTTGCCGGTGCCGGGCGGGCCTGCGAAGAGGAGGATCGAACCCTGCTTCTCCTGTTTGAGTTTCATGACCGCCAGGTGCTGGATGATCCGCTCCTTGACCTTCGCAAGGCCGTTATGGTTGCTCTCGAGGACGTGGCGGGCCTCCTCGATATCGATGCTCTTCTTCTCCTCCACCGTCCAGGGAAGGTCGAGCAGGAGGTCGAGGTAGTTTCGGATCCCCTGGCTCTCGTGGTGCTGGCTGCCGCCGGTCTCGAGTTTTTTGAGCTCTGCAAGTGCCTTCTTCCGCACCTCGTCCGGCATCGTCGAGCGCTCGATCCGCTCCCGGTATCCCTCCTCGCCGGAAGCGTCGTCGCCTCCATTGAGCTCCTCCTGGATCACCTTCAGCTGCTCCCGCAGCATCGCCTCGCGGTTCGCCTTACCGACCTTGTCGGATACCTTTCTGGCAACATCGACCCGGACGGCGATGCTCTCTTTCAGCGTCGTCAGGATCTCGAGGAATGCACGGTATCGCTTCCGGACGGAGGCGATCTCGAGGAGCCCCTGCTTCCCGGCAAGGTCTACCGGCATGAACGGCATGACGAATCCCATGATCCGGTCGATGGAATCCATCGTGTCGACGGGCCGGGTAAACTGTTCGGAACCCTGGAAGTGGCCGCTTATCTCGTGAATAACTGCTCTGACATCCGCCAGAATCTCGGCCCGGGTAGTCTCGTCGAGATCGAGCAGATCCGGAACGGGTTCACAGGCGGCAGAGAAGAGCCCGTCTTCTTCCGAGAGCGTTACGGCCGTCACCCGGTGTACTGCCTCTGCAAAGACCAGGTATCCGTCGTCTGTAGGCTGGACACGCGAGATCTCGAAGAGATTTCCGGTTCGATACAGCGTGCCGGCCGATACCTCCGAGGGCTCTGTGCCGCTGTGTACGGTCAGCCCGACCGCACGTGCGGATCCGGTATTTCTCACTTCGGCGAAGAGCCGCTCCCCGGTGACTTTGTCGACCTGGAACTTTGTCCGGCTTTTCGGATAGATCACCGTCTCGAAGAGCGGTATGACCATTATTTCTCTGGTTAGATCGGTTTGTGATAGATACATAGTAATCCCAGTTAATTAGTTCGTTTTTACCTAACTTTTAAGCCAGCAAAAAAATTACCTGACCTTTTTCAGAATTTCAATAAGGAGAGCCATCTCTTTCTCATCCAACGAGTTCGCCATCCTTTCGATGACCCGACGCAAAGCATTCCGGTCGGCCTGTGCTATCATCTGCCCTTTCTCGGTCAGGCGGATGTACACGATTCTTCCATCGTCAGGAGACTTTTGCCTGTACGCACACTCCATCCGGACAAACCTGTTGACCATCTCCGTGATGGTGGGTTTTGAGGTTCTGGTGATCTCGGCAAGTCTGCTGAATGTTACGTCCCCGTTTTCATCAATGACCTTCAGATAGTTGATCTGCTTCACCGTCATATCCGCGAGCCCGCACTCGGAGAAGATCTGACAAGAGCATTCGTTTTTGATCGTGAGCAAGCGTTCAAAAACGTCGAATAAATGCTCTTTTCTCACCATGGTAACCGATTCTTTGTTAGTTAGGTTTTACCTAACCATAAAGGTTGTGATCGGGTATCCGCTCGCCACCGTCTGACCCGTGTCGTTGAGGCCTTCGATGCCGGAAAATGCTTCACGGTAAACTCTATTCTGCTTTCCCGGCCGTCATCCGTCCTTCCGTATTCCACATACCGACGAATAGATCGAGGCGCCTGTGTCCGGGATTCGGCTTCTCTAGGGTGCTCTTTGTCATAATGGCCATTCCTTTCCGCGATCTGCACGATACGCCCGCAACCATCAGATCCGAGCAACGTGCCGGAAAAACGGGTGATTCCGGGTTTTCAGCCGCTTATCTATCCTTTCCGCATCTCTCTCAGAAGTTCGGCGAAGCGATCCATGCTCTCGGCCGCTCCTTCCTCCATCCCCGATGCAAGCATCCCGTCGCGATCTTCGACCGTCTGGAAGACGGATCGGTCCGTCATCTTCGTCCTGCCGTTCAGGTCCTCGAGCGTCACCGTCTCGAGCAGCACGTGGCCAGGCATGCCTTCGAACTCGAAGGTATAGATGAGCCGCTCGGGCGGCGTAATATCGTGATACACACCACGGAATGCGTACTCGTTGCCTTCGGCGTCGCGCTGGACGAAGCGCCAGATGCCGCCCGGCCGCACGTCCATCTGCTCGACCGTGGTCGTGAGGCTTCGTGGCCCCCACCAGCGGGGTATGAACTCCGGATCCGTGACCGCCCTCCACACGAGATCGCGCGGCGCGTCGAAGATGCGCGTCGTGACGATATCCTGCCGTCCCGGTTCAGCAGTACTATGCGTCTTCGCCATCGCGGCTTCCCCTTCCTCCAGGACCTTTGCGAGTTTGTCGAGAGATTCGTTCCACCCGGCCCTGCTCATATCGTACATCTGACCCGCCGGAATACCGGCCGAACGCAGAGTCATCGTCGTCCTACCGTCGTCTTCTTCGAACGTCACCGTCACCAGGAGCTCGAGCGGCCAGTCTCCGCTCATCCCATAGTGCGAGGCCGGAACCACGTTGCCTTCCGCATCCGAGAACGAATCGGTGTAGACGATCTTCTCGGGCCTGGCGATCTCGCGATACTCGCCTGTGCTCCAGAACTCCTGCCCCTCGGGCGAGCGCATGCACCAGAGATACCTGCCGCCCTCGCGGAGATCGATCCTGATGACCGGTGCGGTGAACCCTTTCGGTCCCCACCAGCGCATGAAGTATTCCGGCTCCGTCCATGCCTTCCACACGAGTTCCCGCGGCGCGTCGAAGGTGCGGGTGATGATCATTTCCTTGCGATCTTGCTCTGCTTTCATCATAGCATGTTCACCTCATAGGTGCCCCCCCTTGGTGACCGGATAGCAATGAATGCATCGCTGGTTCCGCACCCGTCCAGCAGCCCGGGTAGATCCGGATACGGTTGCCGCACGTATCGCTGAATACGTGACGAACGAACCGGAGCAATGCGGCAGGCAAAAATCGTCCTCAACCATTCCGCTTTCTCCCCACGGAGTCCGTCGTATGCCCGGGCCTTCCCTGCATGGTTACCTCCGAAGAGACTCCTGACCGGGCACACGAGATCGATCCGTCGGTATGGCGGCAATCCGCTGCGCTCTCAACAGAAATGATGAGGTCAATTCCAGAATCCGCACATTTGCGCGAGAAAGTATCGCGAAAGAGGGAGGGGGAGGGGCTCGTTCCCCAACCGGTAGAAACCCTGCCCGGCCTGTCTTCCGGCCTGCACCGGCAGACCCGTTCACCGGGTCATCAGCGCGTGGATGCCCCGCAGGATATCGATCGGTTCCGGTGGATTGCCCGGGACCTTCAGATCGACGGGGAGGACGGCGTCGACTCCGCCGAGGACCGCGTAGGTCCCCCGGTAGATCCCACCGTCGCACGCGTCGTCTCCGACCGCTATGACGTACTTCGGGGCCGGCATCGCTTCGTAGGTCTTCTTCACCGCAACCTCCATGTTCCGCGTCACCGCACCGGTGACGAGAAGGAGGTCCGCGTGGCGGGGCGACGCGACGAACGAGATGCCGAACCGTTCTACATCGTAATGCGGAGACGAGAGCAGGTTTATCTCGATCTCCGTCGCGTTGTCGCTCCCGGAGTCAAGTTCGCGGATGGCGAGGCTCCGCCTCATCCTATCGTCGACGGCCGCCTTCAATTCCCTGCCGATCGCCTCGAACTCCGGGTCGGAGAGAGGGATATCTTCGGTCGTTTTCCGGGAGATAACATTCCTGAGGTACTGGTAGCATTCCTGTCACCTCATAGATCGGTCCCGGCGTACGAGAGGTTGAGGCTCTTGTTGATCACCGGGAAGTCTGCCACGATGTTCCCCATCACGGCGTGCTGGATCGCCTGCCAGGTGCAGAACGATGCTGTCCTGACCGAGTAGCGGTCGATCCTGCCGTCTCTCACCCGGACCCAGTGGACGTTCTGCCCGCGGGCGGACTCGACCATCCCCCGGGCATATCCGTCCGGCACGCCGTCGTCCTCTGCGATCACCGGCCCGTTCGGCAGGTGCTCGAGGCACGAGCGGATCATCGAGAGCGAATCCATGACCTCGGACGCCTTCAGGCTGAACCGGGCGAGCACATCTCCGCCGGTAAGTGTCCGCACCGGCGGTACGATCTCGGCGTAGGCACCGTACGGGTGGTCACGGCGGACGTCGCGGTTCGCTCCCGATGCACGAGCGGCTGGCCCTGTGATGTGGAGCGGGCGGACAAGCCGCGGCTCGATGATACCGGTCGTTGCAAAGCGGTCGATGACCGTCGGCGAGGCGAGGACGATCTTCAGCGAATCACGGAGCCGTTCCTCCGCACCGGGCAGGAAACAGGATAGGCTCCGGATCCGGTCGTGCGAGATATCAGCGTCGACCCCGCCGATCCTGACGGCGCCCCGCATGAACCGCGACCCGGTCAGATCCCGGTTCATGCGGAAGAACTCCTCGCGGAGCACCGTGAAACGGTTGGCGCCGACGGGATACGCGACATCCACGAGCATCCCGGCCAGATCCCCGAGATGGGAGCAGATCCGTTCGAGCTCGGCGTAGATCGTCCGGAGGTATTCCGCACGGTCCGGGACGTCTATCCCTGCAATCTTCTCGATCGCAAGCGAGAACCCGAGGGCGTTCGCGACACTTTCGTCGCCGCTGATCGCTTCGGCGACGGCGACGCACTCGCGCGGTCTCTTCCCTTCGGCGAGTTTCTCTATACCCCGGTGTTTGTAGAACATCCGCACCTCGAGGTTCGCGATGGTCTCGCCGATCACGCTGAACCTGAAGTGGCCCGGCTCGATAATTCCCGCGTGCACCGGCCCGACCGGGATCTGATACACGCCCTCCCCCTCGACCGGCATAAATCGGTACTCCTCCTCGGGGGTGATGGCGGTCCTCGGCGAGAATGGTCTGTTGGGAACCGATCTCTTCAGCGGGTGGAAGCCCTCGGGGTAACACTCGTGGAGGACGAGCCTTCTTTTATCGAACGCATCCGGAAAATCGATCCCGAAGAGGTCACGGATCTTGCGCTCGTACCACGACGCCGAGGAAAAGATGCGGTCGACGGAGGGAGCCGATCCCTCCTCGAGAGTGCACGAGAGCGTGAGAGTCTCCGGGATGCCCGGTTTTTCCATACAGTAGAGCAGACCGGTTCTCTCCTCACGGTCGAACCCCTCGACACAGGTTATATCGACGAGCTCGAAGCCCCGTTCTGCGGCCAGGCTGCAGAACAAGACGATCTCGCCGGGGTTAATCCCGACGGAGACCTCTCCGGGCAGGATCCGTTCGGGAACGGTGCCGGGTTTCAGTATCCCAAGCTCGGCGAGCATATCTCCTTCAGTCACGTTAGACACCTCCGAAGCCGAGTTCGGCGACGATCTGCGAGATCACCGAGACCTCCTGCACCGGGAACCAGAGTCCCTGGATCGTGATGATGACGATAAGCAGGACAAAGGGCAGGCGCATCCCGAGTGGGACCGCATAGCGGTGCGGCTGCCGGCCGTCCGCCTCAGATCTGGCCGAAAACTCACGGATCAGGAACCGTGCCATGCCCGCGACCGTGATCATGATAAGGAAGAGCGTCGCCGCAAGGAGCCAGGGGGAGACGGTCGCTATCTGGGTGAGCAGGAAGAACTTGGTGTAGAAGATCGGGAACGGCGGCATGCCGACGATGGCAAGGGCGCCGACGATCATGCCCCAGGCGGCCGAAGGCTGCAGATCGAAGACATCGACGATCCGGTCGTCCGCCCCCGGTTCGTGGTTCCGGTACTGCCGATGAAGAATTCCCGCCGAGAGGAAGAGCGATGCCTTCGTCAGCGAGTGGGCGAGCATGTGGATGACCACCCAGAAGATCGCGAGGGGCGACCCGACGCCGATGCCGAGGAGGAGGAGACCCATATTCTCGATACTCGAGAAGGCGATGAGTTTCTTGAGGTTCGTCTGGTAGAGCATCGCAAAGGATGCGATCCCGACCGAGAGGAGACCCGATACGAAGAGGATCAGGGAGACCCTCTCCGCGATCGGGGTCTGGTGAACGAGGGCGAAGACCCTGATGATCCCGTAGATGCCGACGTTGAGAAGAGCGCCCGAGAGGATGGCGCTCACGGCCGACGGTGCCTTCGAGTGGGCGTCGGGAAGCCAGGTGTGGAACGGGACGACACCCGATTTGGCGGCGAATCCGATGAAGAGGAAGACGAAGGCGGCAAAGAGCAGGGTCGGCGGGAAGGAGGCGGCGTGCTGCATCAGCACCGTCCAGGTGAGCGTCCCCTCCCCGAGGGTGCTCCGCGCGGTTTCGAAGAGGAAGATGATACCGGCAAACGAGAAGAGCATCGCGATGGATGCAATGAAGATGTACTTCAGTGCGGCGTCGATGTTCTCCCGGGCAGCAAGGATCGCAACGAGCAGGGCGGAGAATACCGTCGTCAGTTCGGCGAGGATCCAGAAGAGCCCGAGATTATCTGCAAAGAACGCAAGGGTGACGAAGAGCTGGAGGAGCGCAAGGCCGATATAGAAGAGCCGAAGGTTCTTCGGGTGAAGTTCGCCGGTCTCCATCAGCCGTTCGGTATATCCCCCTGCGTAGATGCTTGCGAAGAGGAAGACGATACCGGAGACGACGGCCAGGAAAACGCCGAGATGGTCTGCAAAGAAGATCCCGCTTCCGAAATCAAGGTTGGCCTTCGGCAACGGCACGGTCAGGATAAGGGTGCCTGTTACGGCGAGAAGCGCGGCGCTCTCGACGGCGGCGAGGATGTGCAGGATGCGGCGATGCCCTATCAGCGCGAAACCGATGATCGCGGCGAGCACGATGAGCGGATAGGCGACGAGGATCATGGAGCGTCCTCCCGCACGGTCCAGAGCGAATACTGTTTGAGTTTCTCTTCGTAGGCTTCGAGGGTGGAGTCGATACCGACGGTCAGGATTGTGGTCAGGAGTACCAGGATGATGAGATCGATCATGATCATGACTTCCATGATGAACGGGAGTTCGGTGACGCAGATACCGAAGAGGAGGAGTCCGTTCTCCATCGAGAGAAAGCCGAGCACCTTGGTGATCGCCTTCTTCCGCGAGAAGACGACGAGCATTCCCATCAGCATCAGCGAGATCCCGATGACGGCGCCGAAGAAGAACGTCGGTTCGGACTCCGCATAGGTCGATAGGATGTTGCCGAGAGAGAGGTAGACGCCGATGATCAGCGCTATGGAGACGAGGATCGAGCTCGCGGGTGCCAGGTAATGGAACTCCAGGTCGCGGCGGATACTGATCCGCTCCTGGATCTCTCCGATGAAGTACGGAATGATGAGCACCTTGCTCGCGACCGTGAGAGCGGCGATCCAGAGGAGAATGGTGCTTCCTTCCACGAGGGAGAATACCACCGCAAGTACTGCAAGCAGGAGCGACTGCAGCCGGTAGGTCGTGAGCAGGGCGGGAAGCGACCGGGTCGATATCAGGAAGACGGCCGTGATGACGACCGCGGCGAAGATGAACCTGACGATGCCGTCGAGGGATAAGATTTCGGTCATGCGAACACCTCGATGAAGATCGTGAGCACCGAGAAGAAGTAGGCGATGATGAAGAGGTTCGGGAGGGAGAAGAGCCGCATCTTCGCGATAGAGGACTCAAAGAGACCGATGATCACCGAGATGACCGATCCCTTCACCGCAAAGAGGGCCATGGCGAGGAGGATGCCGCCCGCCGAGAGTTCGGTCACGAGCCCGAAAGGCATCAGCACCGAGATCAGGATGGCGATGAGGAGCGTCTGCTTGATGGCGCCGGCATACTCCATCATTGCCAGGTTTCGTCCCGACTGTTCGAGAACCATGCCTTCGTGCACCATGGTCAGCTCGAGATGGGTCTCCGGGTTGTCGACCGGGATCCGGCCGGTCTCGACGATCAGAATGATGAAGAGCGAAACGGCAACGAGGATCATCGTCACGCTCGCCGGGAAGAATGCTCCCGCCGTCTCCCGCGCGATATCGAGAAGGTTGAGCGATTGGGCAACGACGGCGAGCGCCGCCAGGACGACGATGGAGGTCGGTTCGATGACGGCTGCAAGGCTCATCTCCCGCGAGGAGCCCATCCCGCCGAAGGCGCTTCCGGCGTCGAGGCCGGAGAGCGCCGTAAAGAACCGGGCCGTCCCGAGCAGGTAGAGGAAGAGGATGACGTTCCCGAATCCGGCCACCGGTTCGGGGACGTACAGCAGGGGCACGAAGAGCGTCGCGACGACGGCCATGCTCAGGCAGACATAGGGAGTGACCCGCATGACCCACGAGGAGGCCGATGAGTAGACCGTCTCTTTCCCGAGGAGCTTTGCGATGGTGTAGTACGTCTGGAAAAGGCTCGGTCCGCGCCGTCCCTGCGACCAGGCCTTCACCTTCTTGATCAGGCTCATGAAGAGCGGTGAGATCAGGAGAACGAAACCGATGTTCAGCAGTGCGAAGACGATGAAGGAGCCGTTCATACGAACCACCCCATGCCGAGCACCAGGATGACGATGCTCACGAAGATATAGAGTACGTAGGTATCCAGAGTTCCCGCATGGAAGTTTCGGACGAGCGAGGAGACGGCGAGGGCTCCCCGGGCCACCGGGAGGTAGAGGTACTCCTCGAAGAACCTGATCAGCGAGATCTCGGCGCGGGCTCCTGCCACGATCGCCCGGTCAGGGTCGAGCCAGGTCTTCTCGATCTTCTTATTTGTCCGGTATACGGAGGAGAATATGGTGACCACGGGCTCTGAGTATCCCGTTCCCGTATACTCCATCCGACCGTTCTGGGAGAGGAGGCCGCATCCCCACGTCTCCGCAACCCGCGTTTCCCGCGAGGCGGTTGCCGCCACCGCGAGGAAGACGGCGCCGAGGGTTATGGCTATCAGCATGCCGACGACGAGCATGTCGGGCAGGGGGAGGTCGTAGCCGAGGACCGAGAAGATTCTGGAACGAACCGATACCCGTTGCCACGCAGAGGCCGGCCAGGATCCCGGGCCCGATAAGCATCGACCTGCACGGTTCCTCCGCATGCATGGCACGGTCCGACCGGGGAAGGGCAAGGAAGGTGATCCCGAAGGCCTTGACGAAGCAGGCAGCCGCAAGGGCTCCGGTCAGGGCGAAGAGCGAGAGGGCGAAGATGAGGAGAACCTTCGTGAGCGGATCGACGACCTGGAGGCCGAAGAAGAGCGACTCAAAGAGCATCAGTTCGCTGATGAAACCGTTCAGCGGCGGGAACGCGGCGATGGCGATCGCTCCTACGGAGAAGAGGCCCGCGGTGAACGGCATCCGGTGGACGAGCCCCCCCATCTCTTCCATGTTCCGGGTGTGGGTGGCGGCGACGACGGAACCCGCCGCCATGAAGAGGAGACTCTTGAAGAGGGCGTGGTTGAAGGAGTGGAAGAGAGCCGCAAGGAGACTGAGCGTCGAGAGCGCCGGCATGCCGAGGTCGGAGAAGATCACGGCGAGACCAATCCCGCCGAAGATGATCCCGATGTTCTCGATGCTGCTGTAGGCGAGCAGACCCTTGATATCGGTCTCTTTATAGGCATAAATGATCCCGAGGATCGCGCTCGCGGTGCCGAAGAGAAGAATGACGGCGCCCCAGGTGAAGTCGAGCCTGAATATATCGAGGACTGCGCGCACGAGGCCGTATACAGCGACCTTCAGCATCACGCCCGACATCAGGGCGGAGATATTCGAGGGGCTGGCCGGGTGGGCGTACGGAAGCCACTTGTGGAACGGGATAACGCCTGCCTTGACCGCGAAACCGAGGAAGAGGCAGAGGAATGCCGCGAGAGCCCCGGGGGAAACGAGCGGCGAGGCCGGGATGAGGGCAAATGTCCCCGTCTCGCCGTAGAGGAGAATAAAGCCGATAAGGAGGAAGACCGTGGAGAGCTGGGTCATCACCGCGTAGAAGAGTCCTGCCCGTCCGATCCCTTCGCTCTCGAAGTCGTAGAGGACGAGGAGAAGCGAAGCGACGGCCATCATCTCCCAGAAGACAAGGAACTGGATTGTGGTTCCGGCGAGGATCACCATTCCCATCGAGAGGAGGAAGAGGTTCATCAGGGAGACGAGCAGGTTCCTCCGCCGGGGATGGTCGCAGTGCTCCACGTATCCGAAGGAATAGACGGCATCGGCGATGCCGACGACGCCCAGGATCAGAAGGAAGAGCGCCGAGAGTCTGTCGAGCACGACGGTGAAATCGACTCCGGGGAGCAGATGCCAGAGCGTCGCGGAGACGGTCGTATCCTGCAGGAGCACCGGAAGTGCGGCTCCCGCAAGGAAGGCTGATCCGAACCCGGTCGCGATGAGCGAGATCGTCCGGACATGCGTATCCTCCCGCCTGATGAGGAGGGGGAGGGCGGTGCCCAGAAGGAGCGCGAAGAAGCCGGCAAACAGGAGGTAAAGAGTCATTCCTATCACGTCCGTTGATTGTTCCGGTTATACTCGCGCCTTGCCCGGTTCCCGCTTCATGGGCGTGACCTCAAGGGTCTCCAGTGATCCGCTATTGAAGCTGAACCGCTCCCGGATCGTCTTAGGAAGTTCCCTCTCGAGGATAGTGAAAAAACCGAAAGATGCGTAAAAACCGACGAGCTCGGTGCGGGAGTGCATGTACAAAACCTCCCGCTCACCACATTCGCGGATGAGAAGATCCATCAGTTGTCTGGCGACTCCCCGGCCCCGATACTCGGGAAGAACGAAGACGCCGTCCACGTCGTACCCGTCCGGATGCGTGCGGCACCGGGCGGCACCGATAAGGTATCCTCCGATCAACGCTCCGAAGATCCTGTCGCTGCCCGGATGCGCCTTCTGGTCGTGGTAGTGGCTCCATACCTCTCTTTCGACACGCAGGAACTCGTGGGGAAAGAGTTCGCGTATCTCAAGGCGGCCTTCGATCCCCGTGGATGCCTGCGCTGCACGTGTCTGGCGGAATTTTCTCTTCAAACCTTCAATAGTCCGAACATCCTCGGCAACGATCGTCTGGAGCGTGAGGAGGGACAGATCTTCATCGGGATTATGAATGCTATGCTCTGGCATATCGGAAATCATGCTGTATCGTGACCTCGTACGGAATTTATTCTGGAGTCATGGAGATCTCAGGGCCTCACGGCATGCCCGCCGGATAGTGAAGTGCCGGGCACGAGAACCTGCGGAACGCTGGTGATTCCATGCGCGTTGAAAATAGGCCTCCCGAATTCAAATCGGCAATCTCGAGAGGTTTTTTAGGTTGATTATCGAGTGTATCACCAGTAAGCGTCCTTGGGTATTACTGTTCAATAATACCATTTATAGTTTGCCCACGAAAAGATGGGTGTCTGCAGCCCTTTTAAGATTTGCGTGGTTTCGAGGCATCCCAATCTGCGATGCGCCGGGATCTGCCGGATTTCTATCCGGGTTCCTGCGAGGAGAACCGGAAGGTGGTATCGATGAGATGTTGATGGAAGCACCATCGCGGAGGCTCGTATCGCCGAACCACCCAAAGATCATCCCGGATGCGGCTCTTCGAGATCAGGGGAGAAACGGGTAGTACCTCGATGTACATGGTGCACGGCATCGGCAACGTCGATCCGGCAGCACCCGGAGAAACACGGTATCGGTGGAAGACCCCTACCATATACCCGGCCCGCGGCCTGCCTACCGAACGGAAAGCGTCGGTGCCTCCTCCTCCGCCCGAAGAGGAGCGCGGCCGCCGCCATTCCCGTGCGTCTGTGAGGGCGAGCCTATCCCGCCGCTCGGCGACCCCGGTTCGGTCACGGTGACGTAGTCAGCGCGGCGGCAGGTGTCGGTCTCATCGGCATTCGTCAGGGTCACGGCGAACTGCTGCAGGTCCGCGAAGTAGAAGCTTTCCCGTCTACACTTGCGGCAATCGTCTGGAGAAAAAACCCGGCTAACGCGTGAGATGACAGGTGAGCAGATGCCGGAAGACCGGAAGGTATTCTGGAAGGCAGCGAAATAAAAAAGGTCTTGTGGAATATTATAATATTCTAGCAATATAATTAGAACACACCGAGGGAGAGTCCTGCTATGGCACCACTGACCGAAACCACCCGGATACTCATCATCGGCGTCCTGCTCGGGATATCGGTCTTTCTGACGTACTATTTTCACCTCGTCCTGCAGGTAGGGACCGTCTTCTCCCACTTCTTCTACATACCCATCATCCTCGCCGCGCTCTGGTGGGGGAGAAAGGGCGTCCTCGTGGCGTTCTTTCTGGGCGGGCTCGTTCTCGCGAGTCACTTCCTCTTCAGAACCGAAGTGGTGACCTTCAACGACTACGGACGTGCGCTGATGTTCGTCGTGGTCGCATTCGTCATCGCCTCGCTCTCCGAGCGACTGAAGAGCCAGCAGAAGGATACCGAGAAAGAGCGTGACCGGGCACAGGGCTACCTGGACGTGGCTGCCGTCCTGCTCGTCGTCATCAACGCGGATCAGACCATCGGCCTCATCAACCGCCGCGGCTGCGAACTCCTGGGATACCGGGAGGATGAACTCGTCGGGAAGAACTGGTTCGACGTAGCCATCCCGGAGCGGATCCGGGAGGACACCCGGCAGGCATTCACGCACCGGTTATCCGGGATAGCCTCGTCGTATGGGAGTGATGAGTATGTCATCGTGACGAAGGGCGGGGATGAACGCACGCTCATCTGGAGGGGGGCCATTCTGAAGGATGCCGGCGGCCGCACCACCGGGATCATCGGGTCGGGGAAGGACATCACCGACCGGATCCGGGCGGAGAAGGCGCTCAGGAACAGCGAGGCCCAGCTCCCGCGACGATCTTCGAGAACCTGAACGAAGGATTGGTCGTCGCCGACCTCGACGGCAACCTGCTGCATTGGAATCGTGCCGCCCAAGAACTGTACGAACTGCCCGGCCTTGGGGAAATACTGAGTAATCAGAGCGAATTCGGTGCGCTCTTCGAGATTTCGACCATAGACGGCACCGTCCTTCCGATGGAAAAGTGGCCTCTGTCCCGCATCCTGCACGGGGAGCACCTTCGGGATATGGAAGTGACGGAACCGGCGCATCGGGACCGACTGGCAGCGCATATTCAACTTCGGCGGCAGCCTCGTCCGCGACACGGACGGCAATCCGCTCATGGCGGTGGTCACGTTCACCGACATCACCGGGCGCAAGCAGACGGAAGAAGCCATTCTGGCGGCGAACGAGGAGGCAAACCTGTACCTCGACATCATGGTGCACGACATCAACAACACCAATTCGGTAGCACTCGGGTACAGCGATCTCCTCGATGGAGAGTGGAAGGGGAAAACCGGGCGATGGCGCAGAAGATCCGATCGGCCGTCAGCCGGAGCATCCAGATCATCCGGAACGTCTCCACGATCCGGCGTCTCCGCTCACCGAACCCCGCCCTGAAACCTGTCGACCTCGACGCCGTGATCCGGGCAGAAATAGAGCAGCATCCCGAGACCAGCATCCGGTACAGCGGCCGGCCGGCCTTTGTCAGAGGCGACGACCTCCTCCCCGCGATATTCACCAACCTCGTCGGCAACAGCATCAAGTTCGGCGAACCCGATGTCGTGATAACGATCCGGGCCCTTGAGCAGGACGGCGAGGTGCTGGTCTCGGTCGAGGACACGGGCCCGGGCATACCCGATGCGATGAAACCCACGCTCTTCTCCCGGTTCAGGAAGGGGAAGAGTAAGAGAAGCGGCAAGGGTCTCGGCCTCTACATCGTGCGGATGCTCGTGGAGCGCTATGGCGGCAGGGTCTGGGTGGAGGACCGGGTGCCGGGTCACCCCGAGAAGGGGGCGGCATTCCGGTTCACGCTGCGGAAGGCGCGATAAGCATAATCTGGGGCACCGGAACGTAGCCGAAGCTCAGAGCGGATCCCGGGAAGGCATGTGAGCGGTAAAAGAGCCTCTCCGCTCAATGCTCGAAGTGCAGCCTGACCCGGCATTCGCCTTCCCGCTCGTCCGTGCGCACGGCATCGGCATACTGCCGTATCAGAAGGACGGGGAGCCGGGCAAGGTTTTCCTCGTCGGCAAGCAGATCACCGCCGTCGCACGGCAACCGGCCGGCTTCGAGGTCGAGCGATCTCCCCCGGTACCCGGCATCGATATTGAGCGCCTCTTCGGTGAACGTCACGTCCACCTGCACCGGGCCGTCCGCAGCACCGGTCATGGTGATCAGCTCCATCAGTTCGTTCACCGCGGATTCCGCCCGGTGGATCACCTCTGGCCGGGCACCCCAGGCGCCGCCGACCTTCTCGAAGAACGAGAAGATTGCGCCCGGAAACCCGGTCCCGGGTTCGAGTGTCAGCGACTGCCGCTCTGCGATCCCGATCCTGAAGACGAGGTTGACGACGAGTGCCGTCACGGTCGCGACGGAGAGCGCAGAGGCAAAGACCGGCTGGACGAGCGGATGCATGCCGTCGGCAAAGCCCGGGATCATCCCTGCCGCGAGACCGAAGATGAACGAGAGCCCGACGACGAAGGTCTTGCGGGCATCCAGCATCCTCGAGGTGATGATGCGGAGCCCCGTGACGATGATGAAGGTGACGGCGTAGATAACGACCGCCCCCATCACCGGGGACGGCATGATGACGAATGCCGCGGCCAGTTTCGGGACGAAGACGAGGACGAGCAGTATCGCTGCGACGACGTACGCAATTGCCCTGCTCGCTGCTCCCGTTCCGATGGAGAGTCCGACGTTGCTCGAGGAGGTCGCCTGCCCCATTCCACCGAGTATTCCCGCGACGACGGCGGAGAGGCCGTCGGCAAGGATGCCGCCGCTGATATTCTGCATATCGGGCCGCTTCCAGCCGGTATCGTTGATCTTCTGGCAGGTGGTAAGGTCGCCGATGGTCTTGAAGGTGGAGGAGAGTACGACGATGATGAACGGGAGGAGGAGCGCTACATCGAACGACCATCCGGGGTGACGGATCTCGGGGAGTGCAAAGAGCGGCGCATCGATGAATTGGGCAATCGCGTCTGCCCCGAGAACACCCGTCAGCCCGGCGGCGATATACCCGGCCACCATCCCGACGAGGACGGAGTACAGCCGGAGCCCTCCCTTGCTCCAGACACTGGCGGCGATCATGGTGCCGAGGGTGACCGCGGCGACGAGGAGTTCCGCCGGCTCGCTGACGGGATCGCCGGTTCCGGTGCCGATGAGGTTCTGGACGGCTATCGGGATGACCGCTATACCGACCATCGTGACGACCACGCCGGTAACCTCGGCGGGGAAGAGGAACCGAAGACGATTGAGGAACCGTGAGAAAAGGGCTTCGGCAACGCCGGCAGCGGCCGTCATGCCGTAGAGCAGGGAGAGGCCGCCGGTCTGCACCGCGAGGAGCGATGCAGCGATATACGACGGGCCGCAGACCGCAGGACAGAGGTACCCGGACCCGATCCCTCTTCTATTCATCGTCTGCAGCACCGTTCCGATACAGCCTGCCAGCATCGACATGGTGACGATAAACGTCGCGTCTTCGGCACTGCCCCCGACCGCCCTGATGATGACGACCGGAAAGACGAGTGCACTCATAACGATGAAAATATGCTGGAGCCCGAGGAGGAGAAGGGTAACGGTCGGCGGTGTCTCGTCTACCCCATAGATCAGGTCGGGCGGCTTTGTCGGCATAGTACTCGTGGCCTAAAGGTGAATAGCGGTGTCGCTTGCATCGGTGCTCTGTGATTGTCCGAGGACATTTGGGTGCTGCTGTTTCATTTTAACCGATGTAATGCCCCAGTTATCGATAATGTTCCATCTCCAGCGGGAAAATGCTTTTGAAAAGGATTCGCTCTTTCCGGCCCCGGCCGGAACGGAAGAGAAACAATTATCATCAGGGATGCACGGTATTTGCTCAGCACAGTGGATATCTCGGACAGGAGGCAGGACTATGAGTGTTATCGGAAGCATGTTTCCAAGAATCCAGGGGCGTTCACTTGCAGGCTCGGAGGTAACGATCCCCGATGCAGTTTCCGGCCGCATTGCGTTTATCTCCGTCGCGTTCGAACGACATGCACAAGGGATGCTGGACTCCTGGAGCGAGCCGTTTGTACGGAAATTCGGCGGCAACGAGGCCTATGTCGCCTATGAGCTGCCCATCATCGACGCGTTCTGGCCGAGGCTGATCTCGTTCTCCATTGACGCAGGCATGAGAAGCGGTATCCCCCGCGAGAAGCACCCCTATGTGGTGACCTACTATGGTGATTCGACCGACCTTGGACAGGCGCTGGAGATCGACGACCGCTCACTCGGGTATGTCTACCTCCTCGATCGCCAGGGGATCGTCCGGTGGGCAGGCAGGGGATATGCGACCGACGATCGGATACGTGAGATGATCGGCATTGCAGCAGAACTCGGGGCGGGAGGCATAGGTATTCCCGGCACCCGGAAACAGGCAATGTTTAAATAGCAGGATTTCCGCCCCGTTCTTCCGGAATTTCGACCCTCACAGAAGCCCTCAGACGGCCGATCTCGGGGCGGGGCATAGCATCCATCCTCCCAGAGATTACCCCGGCTCATATCGTCGTTATACCCCGATGAATTCTCCGTATTTTACAGATCGGAGCAAAATAATCGCTTTTACCGTATGCCCCGGTTTCGCCCTGCAGAAATGCCGCAAAAACCGAAAAATATGCGATCTTCGGGCGTATTTTCAACCGCGGTGAGGGCACCCCTCCACATGCCCATCGGGTCTCTCCCCGACACCATTAAGACACCCCGGTTCGTTCTTGTACGCACAGGAAAAAGTGCATGGACGTCGTCGAGGGCTTCATCTATATAATCATCTTCATCAGCCTGGTCGTTTTCCTGGCCGGCGGCGGGGTTGCCGTAGCGGCTGCTGCCGTTCTCCGCCACCTGGATGACCGGCTGCTCCGGGCGGCGTTTCTCGCCGCAGGCATGGCGCTGAACTTTCTCCTCTTTGCAGAGACCGATGTATCGTGGCTGCTCATCGGGGCGCTGCTCATCGGCACGCCGATGGCTGTTCTGGTCCCCCCGTTTCTGATCTTCGACCGCCCCGGAAAGAGCCTCCGCCTCTCTCACGTCCTGGTTTGCTACGTGCTCGTCGCGGCGCCGGGCATCCTGCTCCCGTTTGCCCTCATCGCCTCCGGCCTCTCTATGATCCCGTTCATCTACTGGCATACGCCGCTCTCGAATGCCCTGCTCTACCTCTGTCTTCTGCTCGCGGATATCGGCGTCGCGTCGGTCGTCTACCTGCTCATCGGCAGGGTGGCCACGGTGCTGCAAAAGCCCACTCCCGCCGCCAGGTAAGGTATCCCTTCGGGAAGGAAGAATGCGGTAAAAGTGCCGGTAGAACAGCGTAGTGCATGCAGCACCATTTCCTTTAACGGTCGGTACTGCATAGTACCGTACCTATGAGTGGAAGGGAAGGCCAGTATACCCGGATCCGGGAATTTCTTCAGGACCGGTATCCCGAGGCGGTTTCAATCTCCACAATCTCGCGCACCTTGAAAATGAACCGCGGTTCCGTGGCCAAGTATCTCGAGGTACTCCAGTCTCACGGCCATGTAATCATGAAACCCTTCGGCAAGGCCAAATTATATTCCTCGGCGCAAAATGTCCCGTTCGACGATCTCTTCGACTATCTTTCCGATGCGATCGTCATCCTCGACGCGGACATGCATATCCTCATGGTGAATAGAAGTTTCATCGATACTTTCAACATCCATTCCGGAAGGAACATCATCGGCAGCGAACTGTCCCGGATACATCTGTCGCTCTTTGATAACCCCACGATCTGGGAAAATATTGACCGGATCCTGAGTTCCCAGACCTTCATCAACGAGATGCTGCTGATCGAGCGTGGGACAGAACGGATATTTCTCACGGAATTCATCTCCACGGTTATACCTTCCCTCTCATTTACCGGAAAACCGGGAATTATGATAAGTCTCCGCGACATCACCATGTGGAAGAAAACCGAAGAGGCGTTGAAAAACAGCGAACGCAAGATTCGCACCCTATTCGAGGAAGTCCCGAGCGGCATCTTCCTCTTCCAGGAAGACGGAACCATCCTGAATGCAAACCGGGCTTCGCTCGAGATCCTCGGGCTCGCGAGGTTCACCGACCTTGCAGATTTCAAGCTCTATGACGTCATGTGTTCCCGGGAGATTGTCCAGGGCCTGATCAGAAAAGGGAAGATCGCCGAACTGACGCTGTCATGCAACTTCGACCGGATGAAAGCAGAGACCCTTACGTCGACCAAAAAATCCGGCGTAGCGTATTTCCAGGTTGTGTTTGCACCGGTCACCGATAAAGGGGGAAAAGCGCCCCGTGAATTTTTTATTCTCTTCCTCGATATCACGGCAAAGAAAATTGCCGAGAAACAGCTGAAAGAGCGATACCAGGGGATAATGAGTAACCTGCCGGGGATCATCTACCAGTTCTATGCCCGGGATACCGGCGAATGGGGAGTCTATTACGTCAATGAACGCTCGCAGGAGATCTATGGAGTAACGACCGAGCCGCTCGAGACCTGGTTTGCGAGGTACGGCGCATGCATCGCTCCGGAGGACCAGGAACGCTGGTTCGAATCGATCAACGACGTGATACGGAGGGTTGCACCCTGGGAATTCGAAGGACGATTCCTGAAACCCACCGGGGAGGAGATGCACATCCGGGGAGTATCCCAGCCGGTGCGTCTGAAAAACGAGACGGTCTGGAACGGGATATTCCTGGATATTACCGACCGGAAGAAGGCGGAAGAGGCACTGCGCATGAGCGAAGAGCGGCTCCGGGGTATCACCAGCAACCTTCCGGGGATCGTCTACCAGTTCTATGCCCGCGACTCCGGCGCATGGGGTATGTATTACGTCGACGACCGTTCCACTGAAGTCTATGGTCTCCGCCCCGACCCCCTGGATACCTGGATCCAGCGCTACGGTTCCTGTATCGCTCCGGAAGACCGGGAACGCTGGGTCAAATCGATAGAGGACGTGATACGGAGAGTTTCACCCTGGGAGTTCGAGGGGAAATTTATCAAGCCGACCGGAGAGGAGATGTTCATCCGGGTACTCTCACAGCCAGTCCGGCTGAAGAACGAGACGGTCTGGAATGGGATCATCCTCGATATCACCGACCGGAAGAGAGCGGAGGAGGCGCTTCGCAGGACCGAATTGAAGGAGGTCCGGTATCACTCGTTCTTTGAGAACACCTGCAACGGCGTATTGATCTATGAGCCGGTCGGGCAGGGAGAGGAGTACATCATCAAAGACGTCAACAGGGTAACGGCAGCCCTCCTGCGGACGAACAAAGAAGATCTCGTCGGAAAGAAACTCTTCGAGGAATTCCCCGATCTCCCGAACCCGTACGTGCACGATCTCCTGTATCGCGTTCTGACCACCGAAAAGCCGGAGTTCGTTACGCCGCTCAAGTACCGGAACCGCGAGGACTTTCCCTGGATCTCCCATTATGTCTTCAAACTTCCTTCCGGGGAGATCGCCTCGTTCATGATCGACGTCACCGAAGCGGTGATAGAGGATACAAGCCCCGGAACAGAGGCCGGCGCGTCAGCTCGCACACCTTCCGGCGGGATCCCCTCTTTTTTGCGCTCATCCCTCTTCGCCACCGTTACTATCTGTGCGTGCGGGATTCAATGGCGAGCAATAACTGGTCGCAGATCTTTTCGCAGGGAGGGGATCCTGGAGTATTTTTCCACGCATAGGAGAAACCGGGAGTATTCCCAGAATCATTGACCGTGGCGGTCTTCACGTAATGGCGAGCAATAAAAAACAGGTTTATCTGTGCCATCGTGAAATTTCAGTACGTGGATGAAAGTCCACAATACCGGAAACGAGCGAAACAGCATGGGCGAGGCAGCCGGGATCCACAATAACGTACATTGAGGTCAACAACTTTCGACGAGTATCGCCTCGGATATGTGGACTCCAGCCGAACACACCGATCAATGTATAACCGGAACAATAGTTCAATATTTTGATCGCGAGATCTGTCATTTACCCGTGCGTGTCCCTCTTTTCCGGCACGAGGTAGTAAACATGGAGACGAAAGTAGGATATTTCGCGTCTCTGGAGCAGTACAAGCCCAGAGAAGCACTGGAACAGACCATTCGGGCAGAAAATGTCGGTTTTGACTCGGTCTGGGCTGACGACCATTTTCACCCGTGGTACCACACCAACGCGCAGTCCGCACAGGCCTGGGCATGGATGGGTGCGGCACTCGAAGCAACGAAGAAAGTCTTCATCTCCACCTGTATCACCTGCCCGATCCTGCGGTACAACCCGGCGATCGTCGCGCAGACATTCGCAACCCTCCGGCAGATGTATCCGGGAAGAGTAGGTGTTGCCGTCGGCGCCGGCGAGGCCATGAACGAAGTGCCGGTAACGGGCGAGTGGCCGAGCGTACCCGAGCGCCAGGACATGACGGTGGAAGCCATCGGAGTGATGCGTCAGCTCTGGGGAAGCCAGGAGCCCGTCACCTTCAAAGGGAAGTATTTCACCCTCGATAAGGCGTTCATGTACACCAAACCCGAAGATGAGGTTCCTCTCTACTTCAGCGGAATGGGTCCGAAGGGAGCACGGCTGGCAGGGAAATACGGCGACCACCTCATGACGGTGGCTGCGGACCCGTCTGTACTGAAGAACGTTACCATCCCGAACTTCGTAAAGGGTGCGGCTGACTCGGGAAAAGACCCCGCCAAGATGGAGCGTGCGATGCTGATCTGGTACTCCGCCGATCCCGACTACGAAAAAGCAATTGAGGGACTGCGTTTCTGGGCCGGTTGCCTGGTTCCTGCCATGTTCAAGTACAAGGTCTACGACTCAAAGGAGGTCGAACTCCACGCAAACCTCGTAGGGCACGATATGATGAAAGAAAACTACATGGTTGCAACCGATGCGGAAGACCTTATCAAGGAGATCGAGAGATTCAAAGCCGCTGGAATCACTCATTTCTGCCTCGGAAATTCGAGTCCCGATGTGAACCGGGGCATCGATATCTTCAAGGAAGTAATCCCCGCAGTGAAAGAATAAGATTTACCTATCTTACTCTTTTTACCTGCTCATAGGACTGGAGAACAATTATGGAACAGAAGAACGTCCTGGATATCTTTGACCCTGGAGTCGTGTTTCTCCCCGATCTTGAGATCGTGAGTGCGGAAAAACCCTGGTATCCGCATCCTGAGTGGAAAGGGGTCTTCCTTAAAGACCTGGTGACCGGAAAAGAGACCGGCGGTGCGTTCAGTTACCACCTCGTCCGGGTGTGGAAGAACTGTGAGGTCATGGACCATGACCACGAAACCCAGTGGGAATGGAATCGCATCATCGACGGGACGGGGGTCTTTTTGTTCGAAGACAAGGAGATTCCCCTCGCTGACGGTCAGACATTTGTCACCCCGCCAGGGGTCCGTCATGCGGTGAGTGCGCACCATGAGGATCTTTCGCTGCTGGCAGTCTTCGTACCGGCGCTCGTGTGAGTCGTCGCATACGAATGAGCCTGTACCGGAGTTTGTCCCCAAAACACTCCGGCAGGAGGGGGCGATCCCACTCCTGCCCATCTCCCGATGTGATAACCCGGCAAAGACTGTACTCGCGATCCGGCATCTATTGCAGTTTTTTCGGCTCTGTTGAAACCTATTCTGGTTCCTCCCTATCCTGATGAGGCTGGTGCCGGACCAGGCTTGTCCCCGGGACGACCTTTTTTCTCGGGCATCTCCTCATGCCGTGGACCGTGGTGGCTATCGCCATTGGGGGTGGGGCTGACGGGGAGGCGACCGGGGGTCTCCCCCACCGCTAGGTCGCGAGAGGGAGACCCCTCCCCTGTCCCCACCCCTCCGGCGCTCCGCCTCCTCCCCGCCCCGGGGGCGGGGGCAGTCATGGCGATACCCGATGGAAAGCCGTGCTCCGGAGTGCGGCCATCGGGAGCAGACAGATCCGGGTTCAACAGAGCCGAAAATTCCCTGTTCTGCGTGAGGGCAGAGCGCCCGCCCCCACACGCCGAAATTCCTAACATAAAGTGACAAGATGCATTAGAGGGGGACGTTCCCATACCCGAAGGCTCGATCGCCTGTCTCCCGGGCAGAGGCATGCCATGGCTGCCGTAAAGGCAGCAACCACGAAAAAAATAAGGGAGTTAGTTCTGCTTTCTCCCGGAAACCAGCAGCAGCCCCACAATCAGCAGGGCACCGCCGGCCAGAGCCGGGGAGAGGGGTGACTTCTGCGTGGGAGCCGGTGTCGGCGCCGCATTCATCGTCACGTACAGATCGACCGTCTCGCCGTTGGCGGGGAACCGGTCGATAGAGCCTGTGTAGGGCAGATACCCTTCTTTTGTCACGGTGTAGGTCTTGTAGGGCGTCCCGGTCGTATAGACCTGCACGGAGAGGACGTTCTGGCTGGTGACACCTTTGACATCGTTGTCAAACTGGACCGTCACGCCGTCAACGTTGGAGTGGACGGTGTACCAGCCGATATCTCCGCCGATCGGCGCCGGTGCGGGGGTCTGGACCGGGTTCAAGGTTGCGTAGAGATCGAAGACCTCTCCCTTGCCGGGGACGGAGTTGATGCCCCCGTAGTAGGTGGCGTATCCGTCCTTCTCGACACGGAACGTCTGGTAGGCAGATCCGGTGGTGTAGACCGGGACGTACAGCACACCGGCCTCGATCGTGCCCTGGTATCGTTGTCGAAGTAGACATCGGCTCCGTTCACGTTACAGTTGACCGCATACCACCCGTTGTCTCCGCCTACGGGTGGCTGAGCACTCGAAGGAAGGACGATAAGACAGCAGGCAACAAGGGAAAATATCAGGAAATTGCGTACAACGCTCTGCATAAAAGCCTCCGCTTTAATTATTAAATTATCCCCGCACGGATATACCTTTCTCTATTATAACGGTAGAAATGCGATACTAAACGTAATTTGGGGGAGAAATCCGGTATATTTCGGTTCAGCAACAGAGTTTGCGTGTTGTTCCCGGTTGGTCCCCGCAGAAACGCGCCCATGCACGACCTCCCTGCATACCGTGTCCTCATGGTCAAAGGGGGTTGAAAACAGTTCGTATCGGAACAGGGCGGGAACCCCACGGGAGCCTCGGAGAAGCCGGGTTGTGGCGCTGCTGCCCGGTAATCCCACCGGTGGCGTCCCTTATCGTGGGGATGGTGTCTGAGGGCAGGCCTGGAGAGCCCAAAAGACGGCGAGCAGGTATCCGGGAAACTGTGCCGGAGAACAACTGCTCATACCACGATCCGATGAATTTTATTGCAGGAAAATTATAAGACCAGAACCTGCATGGGGGAGAATCCTGCCATGGCACCACTGCCCGAGACCATCCGTATATTCATCATCGGCGCCCTGCTCGGGATATCGGTTTTCCTGACCTATTACTTTCATGCGGTTCTCTCGGTCGGGGCCGTCTTCTCCCACTTCTTCTACATACCCATCATCCTTGCTGCGCTCTGGTGGGGGAGAAAGGGCATCAGCGTGGCGTTCTTCCTTGGCGGGCTGGTCCTGATAAGCCACTTCCTCCTCAGGACCGGCGTCGGGACCTTCAACGACTACGGGCGTGCGCTGATGTTTGTCGTGGTCGCAGTCGTCATCGCCACGCTCTCCGAGCGGTTAAAAAGGCAGCAGAAGGACACCGAGAGAGAGCGTGACCGGGCCCAGGGCTACCTGGACGTGGCTGCCGTTCTCCTCGTCGTCATCAACGCGGACCAGACCGTCGGCCTCATCAACCGCCGTGGCTGCGAGTTGCTCGGTTACCGCGAGGAGGAACTGCTCGGGAAGAACTGGTTCGACGTAGCGGTCCCGGAGCGCAACAGGGAGGACGCCCGCCGGGCATTCACCCGCATGGTGGCATCCGGGGTATCCAAGACACCCGAGACGGATGAGAACGTCATCGTGACGGGGAGTGGCGATGAGCGCACACTCATCTGGAAGGAGACCGTTCTCCGGGACACCGACGGCCGGGTCACCGGGGTCCTCGGGTCGGGGAAGGACATCACCGACCGGATCCGGGCGGAGGAGGCGCTCCGGAACAGCGAGGCCCAGCTCCGGACGATCGTCGAGAACCTGAACGAAGGGCTGGGCGTCTTCGACCTCGACGGCAACCCGCTCCACTGGAACCGTGCCGCCCGGGATATCTTCGGACTGCTCGGCCTTGAGGATGCCCCCGGGAACGTGAGCGAGTTCGGCAATATCTTCGAACTTGCAACGATGGACGGTACCGTCCTCCCGGTGGAGGAGTGGCCCCTCTCCCGCGTCCTGCGCGGGGATCAGGTCCAGGATATGGAGGTGCGTACCCTGCGTATCGGGACTGAGCGGCAGCGTGTATTCAACTACGGCGGCACCCTCGTCCGCGATGCGGACGGCAACCCGTTCATGGCGGTGGTTACGTTCACCGACATCACCGAACGGAAAGAGTCGGAAGAAGCCATCATGACGGCGAACGAGGAGGCGAACCTCTACCTGGACATCATGGTCCATGATATCAACAACGTCAATACCGTGGCACTCGGATACAGCGACATCCTCAGCGAAGACCTGGAAGGAAAGAACCGGGAGATGGCGCAGAAGATCTGGTCATCCGTCCGCCAGAGCATCGAGATCATCCAGAACGTCTCCACGATCCGGCGTCTCCGCCCCCCAAACCCCGTCCTGAAACCCGTCGACCTCGACGCCGTCATCCGGACCGAGCTGAGCAGCACCCGGAGACCACCATCCGGTACAAGCGGCACGTCGGTCGACGTCAGGGCCGACGACCTCCTTTCTGAGGTCTTCACGAACCTGATTGGGAACGCCATCAAGTTCGGGGAGCCCGATGTCGTGGTCACGATCCGGGTCGAGGAGCAGGACGGGGAAGTGCTGGTCTCGGTCGAGGACACCGGCCCGGGCATTCCCGACGCGATAAAGCCCACCCTCTTCTCCCGTTTCCGGAAGGGGAAGAGTTCGAGGAGCGGCAAGGGTCTCGGCCTTTACATCGTGCGGATGCTTGTCGAGCGGTATGGGGGGAGCGTCCGGGTGGAAGACCGGGTGCCCGGCCGGCCGGAGGAAGGGGCGGCATTCCGGTTCACGCTCATAAAGGCGCGGGACGAGTGAACAAATCCGGGCAAAGAGCCGGACGGCCCCGCAGTTCCCGGCTGCACGGGCCGCAATGGGGCATCAGCCGGCATAAACAAAGGAAATCCCTGGTACGCCCCGGAGAAAGACCCGTCGAAATAAAAAGGTTTTTTGCCAATCTGCATATTCTCTCTACTATGAAACACCGTGCGATCACCGCTTTCCTGGCTGCATCCGCCCTCCTCTTCGTCTTTGCGGCAGGATGCATTGCAGCCACGGAAGAAGAACAAGATGGATATCCCCGCTTCCTCGCCGGCCGACGAGGCCTATGCGAAGGGGCTCGCCGAGTATGCGGACGCCAATTACCGGGTCGCCGAAGAACGCTTTGCAGAGGCCTACACCCTCTACGCCGGCGATCCGGATAAAGCCAGAGCAGCCAGGGACGCTATGTTCCGGGCGAACCGGACGGTCATGGTACCCGTTCGACACCGCGGCCGCGGAGGCAGCGATGCGGGAGAAGGTCCCCGGCATCACCGACGAGCAGATAGCCGACTGGCTGGAGAACCGGGCCCAGAAGATTGTCTCGGAAAACGAGACGCTCTACTTCTACGACGTCGCCGGGAACTACCTCTACGCGCACTTCGACGAGATGCGGAAGCAGAACGAGAGGGGTCTCGACTTCGACTACCGGTCGGTATGCCTGGTCGAGGAACAGCCCGAAGGGCCCGGGCCGTACGCAACCCGGTGCACTACGCGGGGACCGAACGGTTCGAATCCCCTCGAGACGCTCCCGACGACGGGCGTGCTGAAGATTCGGTTCCCGCTCCCGGTCGAGACGGACTCGCAGCGAAACGTCACCGTCACCAACCTCTCGTGCCCCGGGTACATCGTCGCGGGCCCGGTCACCACGGGCGCTATCGGCTACGTCTACTACGAGATCCCGGCCGGGGCGGTCAACGGGAACCTCGTCCTCTCGGTGGATATCGCGTTCACCTCCTACGAACAGATCTTTGACGATATCGACCCTGCACTGGTCGGGAGTACAACACGAGCGATCCCGATACCTGCTCTACACCGCGTCCGAGCGCAATATCGAACTTACGGATGCGATCCGGAAGAAAGCGCTCGAGATCGTCGGGAACGAGACAAACCCGCACCTTCAGGCGCAGATGATCTACTACCATATCATCGAGACCTACCCCTACAGCCATGTCCCGCACGGTTCGCTCGAGCCCGCGAGCCCAAGGTCGCCGAGTCCACGCACATGTTCGAGACCGGCCACGGCGACTGCGGCACCCAGAGCATGCTTTTCTGCATTCTGCCGGTCGCTCGGGATCCCCGCCCGTGCTATCGGGGGTTACCAGATGGTCATAGCCGAGGCTCCCGGCACCCACTTCTGGCGGAGACCACCTCCCCGGCTACGGCTGGGTCCCGAACGACCCCACCGTTGCCGAGGCGGCCGACTGGGTCGCCATCTCCGACGAGAAGCGGTCGGCGTTCAAGGATTACTACGCCACGAACCTCGATCCTGCTCGCTTCGTCATCCAGAAGAACGTCGATGCCCCGATGGACCCGGCCCTGCCGGAAGATGCCGCCATCTTCAGGTTAGTCAGGCAGGACCCGGCGATTGTCTCCGATACGGCAGACTACGACCTGGATATCTTCTGGACGGAATCATTGAGCGTCAGTCTTGCGGCCGTCGACTGATACCCCTCTTTTTAGCAACAGGCCCTTTCCGATATCCCGGTGCCCGGGTAACTACGGGCCGTGCATCGCTACCCGTGTGAGCCATGGGCTCCCACCGACCCGGCCCCTCACGGTGATTATCCGATCGGATGCGCGGTTGCTGCCATCCGTCGCGGGCAAGGTTATTGCACGGCAGATTCGCCGGCGCACGCAACCGGGTGTTGATAGTCGCGGTCGTGGATCGAGGCGGTTTTTCCCGAAACACCCATATGTTTGGGATAAAATCCTGGAATCAGCCAGATATCGGTCGAGTTTACTCCGGATGAAACTGCTGGAGATGGAAGCCGTCCTGAGAAATTTACATATAACCAGAAAAAACAGGCGATGTGATACGATAGTTGCGTGGATGGGAGAGAGATTTTTCAACTAATAATGCCTATTTTTTTCTACCGAATTTAATAATCGATATGAATTTCTCTGATGATAATACCGTAATATCTATCCGTAGAACAATTCGTCAACGTATATATGGATAGATCTCATATAACTTGGTTAACAAACCGATTTCAATCGCCAGACTGCCGTGTCACATCATGACTCCGAGAAACCCGCTGACCTGAGAAAGTTCGCAGCTCCTGAATTTATCTGTGGATACGGAGCACTGCAGTTGCAGGCCCGGTATGCACGCAACTTCGGGATGAAACAGGTGCTCCTCGACCACGCACCCGGGCGTCCGGCTGCAGGCTGGGCAGAGGCTGTCGGGGAGAGCCTGACAGAAGCCGGGGTATCGTTCACCATCTTCGACTCCATCTCTGTCAATCCCCGCTCGAGGCAGGTGATGTCGGGCATGGAGGTGTATCGGTCCGAAGAGTCCATCGGCATCGTCGCCGTCGGGGGAGGAAGTTCGATGGATTGCGCCAAGGGGATCGGGATACCAGGCGCTTCAACATGCGGGATATCCTCACGTTCGAGGGCGTCGACCATGTGCCGGTGCCTGCGCCGCCTCTCATCTGCATCCCAGGCGCTCCCGGGAGTTCTGCCGACGTCTCCCAGTTCGCGATCATCACGGACGAAGAGCGAAAACGGAAAGATTGCCATCATCTCCAAGACACTCGTTCCCGACATCTCTCTGCTCAAATCCCGAACCGCTGACGACGATGTCTTCGGTTGACCGTGAAATACCGGCATGGACGCCCTCTGCCACGCGATCGAGGCCTACGTATCGAACGCCAGTTCCCCGATGACCGACATGCATGCCCTTGAGGCGATACCTACCGGCTCATCCATGACGCACTGCCTGCGGTCATCCTGGAGCCGGAAGACCTGGACCTGCGGTTCTCGACCCTCCTGGCGAGCCTTTCATGCCGGCCTGGCGTTCTCAAACGCCGAGCCTCGGAGGTGCATGCGATGGCGACGTCTCGGCGGGTTCTGCGATTTTCGCACGGGCGGTGCAATGCGCTGCTCCTTGAGCATGTGATCCCGGCCAACTACGAGGCGGCACCGGAGCGATACGGACCGGATAGGAGCGATCATCGGCCCGGCACAGGGCGAGATGGACGTCTCCGGCAAGAGAGGGTGGCGGCATTCAGGAGATCGCTGGCATCACCGAGACCCTCGCCCGCAATCGGTGTTCGCGAGGACGCGATCCACACCCTTGCCAGAAGGGCGTATACCGACCCCTGTATGGTAACGAATCCACGCAGGCTCACCTGCGAAGATATCGAAACGGATCTATAAACATGCGCTCTGAACGTCCTGATACCGGGATATGCTCCGGGAGAAGATCATCGGCCTTGGAGAGACGTCTCTCCATAAGAGTTACTATCCGGAGTATGCAGAGCCGGCTTGAGGAACTCGAACGGTTCAGGGCCCTGCTCGACCAGACGCACGACGCAATTTCCTGATCGGACAGACCGGGAAAGTTGCGGACGTTAACGCATCTGCGGGAGTGTCTCGGCTAATCAAAGGAGAGAGCCTGTTGCGATACCGTTTGCCAGGCTGATCTCCCCGCAGCAGAAGGCCAGACTCTCTGAGTTCATCCGGAAGATCAGCGATCGTCCATCAGCGTCCGGCAGGTCTGCATTGCATCGCTTCTATCCCGGGAGGGGACGGAGATCCCGATGGAGATCACCGTCGGTCCGTCACTTTCGGCGGCGAGCAATATATCGTAGCGATTGCACGGGCATTACGGACGGATCCGCACCCAGAGCGACTCAAGATAAAGGAGAGCGCTCTTGAATCGTCGACGAACGGCATCCTCATCGCCGATCTCACCGGGGCCGTATGTACGCCAACCCGGGTTTTGCCTCAATGTTCGGGTACCAGCAGAAGGAAGCGATCACCGGGAGAAACCTGGAGGCGTTCTTTGCAGACCCCACCCTCGGCGAAAAGATCACGGGTCATCTCCTGATAACCGTACGATCGTGGACGAGATGATCGGGCTGCGGGATAACGGATCCCCGTTTCACATCCAGGTCTCGGGCAGCGTCGTGCAGAAAATGCCCGGCAGCCGCTCTGCATCATGCTGATCGTTATGGATATCACCGAGCGCATACTCACCGAACAGATGCGACGGGAGACGTACTCGCAGATTGAAAAGAATATCGAGCAGTTTGCTGTTCTCGGGGATCATATCCGGAACCCGCTGCAGGTGATCGTCGGGTATGCGGAGATGATCGACGACCCGCTCGTCGCAAAGATCCTCGATCAGTCGTGCCGGATTGACGGGATCGTCACCGGACTGACCGGGGATGGGTCGAGTCGGCGAACGTCAGGCGGTTCCTGCGAAAGCACGGGGACGGTGCGGAGCCTCCTCTGCAGGCGTTTGTCCGGATCTCGACCCGGAAGAAGACTCCTGATTCTCCCGGGAGATAAAGCCGTCATCTTTTCGCCGAGGATGGCCTGCACGCTCTTCTTTGATGAGGTGAAAAAGGCCTGTCGCGGGTTTGAGCCACGTAAAGCGCGTCTGCTCTGAGCACAATACTACTGACAGGGATCTCTTCCCCAAAACAAGAAACGCCCCGGCCAGGGATTCGAACCCGGTCGAAAGCCGGAGGCTTTCAGGATATCCACTACCCTACCGAGACTGCCATATGATGTTGTCGTGTATGGTATAAAAGGCCAGCGGAGAGAGGGGGTTCCAACCCTCCGCGATTCATAGAGCTGCCAGATTTTGCACGCTCCTTCGTGGCTGACCATGCAGGGGCCCACCGGGGTGCGCGGGGTGCAGGCCTTCCCGAAGAGTGCAGTCCGACGGCCGGGCGATGCCGCGCAGCACCTTATCGCAGATGCAGGCGAATGCTTGTCCACGTGCCGGATTTCGATATCGAACTTCTTCGCGCGTCGTAGCCCTCGAACTCCGGCTTTAAGCGGAGGCCGGATGCCGGGATCACGGGAAAGCCGCGCCATTCGACGTCGAACGGCTCGAAGACCTCGTACATGAGGCGTTTGGCCTTGACGTTCCCCTCCCGGGTGACCACGCGCGGGTAGGCGTTGTCCACCCGGTGCACCCCCTCGTGGATCTGCTGCACCGCCATCAGGAGGGCGAGGAGGATATCTTCAGGCTCGAACCCTCCGACGACCTGGGGAACCGGGAACTGCTGGTCCTCCTCGTAGCCCATCACCGCGCAGACGTGGCCCGGGAGGATGAACCCGTCAAGCGCCGCCTCCCCCTGACCGAGGAGCCATGCCATCGCGGGCGGGACGAGCCGGTGGCACGAGAGGATGGAGAAGTTTTCGGGCGGGCGGGAGAGGATGGTGGCGGCGACCGTCGGCGCGGTGGTCTCAAAGCCGACCGATACGAAGACGACTTCGCGGTCCGGCTCTCTTCTCGCGATCTCCACCGCCTTGTGGACGCCCTGCACCACCCGGATGTCGCCGCCGCTCGACTCAAGCGACCCTTCGACCCGGGAACACGCAAGAGGTCGCCGTAGGTGGCGATGGTGCAGTCCCGCTCCACCAGGTCGAGCGCGGCATCGATCTCGCCCTGCGGCGTGATGCAGACCGGACAGCCCGGCCCCATCACGATCTTGAGACGCTCGGGGAGGATGCTCCGGAGTCCGGCGCGCGCGATCGCCGCCTCGTGCGTCCCGCAGATATGCATGAGCGTGATATCCCGGTCAACGAGGGCACGGAGCGTATCGAGGATTTCCTTACCAACCGCCATGAATTATCATGCTTATATCTCCACCCAAAGCACATATTCAGTACCGAATGAACAGCATCATCTACGGGAGTGCGCTCATTGTCGCCGGGGTCCTCGCAGCGTTCGTCGTTCACGGGTCTTTCGGTGGCTGCAGAAGCGGGCCGACCTCACTGAAATCGAGCTGGACGACATCGTCCTCTACTGGCTCGACAAACCTCTCTGTATCTCTATAGTCCTGGGTTCCGTCTCGATCGCCGTAACGCTCTTCGTCGACCCCGCGGCCCTCCTCGGGGAGGATACGCGTGGCTCTTCTCCGGGAAGTACTTCTCCGCGGTGGCAATCCTCATCGCGGCATGGGCAATCTCCTCGTTTGCCTACAAGCTTCGTCAGCCTCTACGGCAGGTGGATAGCGTCAAAGACCGAGACCGATCTTGACGACCGGATCATCCGGCTGCTCGAAGTCTCGGCACGCTACGTGGTCTGGTTCATCGCCATCCTCATGATCCTCCAGACACTCGAGGTGGACATCACGCCGCTCATCGCCGGTGCCGGGATCGCCGGTCTGGCGGTGGCGCTCGCGGCCCAGGACATCATCTCCAACTTCTTTGGGGGTGCGGTGATCCTCATGGACAAGCCGTTTGCGGTGAACGAGCGGGATCAAGATCGACACCTACCTCGGGGACGTGCTCAGCATCGGCCCCCGGAGCACCCGGATTCAGGACGATGGATTACCAGATGATCACCATCCCGAACTCAAAGGTCGCGAGCAGCGTCATCACCAACTACGCCATGCCGGACGTCAAGTTAAAGATCAAGGTCCCGATCTCGGTCGCGTACGGCAGCGATGTCAAGCGGGTAAAAGAGATCCTCCTCGAGATCGCAGGCGAGGCGGCGGCGCGGTCGGAGTGCGTCCTCTGCGACCCTGCACCGACCGTCTACTTCCTTGAGTTCGCCGATTCGAGCCTGAACTTCATGCTCGTCATCTGGGCGAAAGCCTTCAACCTGGCCTGGGACGTCCAGGACTACGTGAACACGCGCGTCTCCGAGCGGTTTGCAGAAGAAGGAATCGAGATCCGATCCCGCAGTGGACATCCATAGTCGGCATGATCAGGCTGCCGATAAAATTATTCCCCCTTTTTCCCGTACCAGCTGATCCGGCCCGGGTCTCAAGGAGTCTCAAGCACTTTGCGACCTCGGCGGGACGGAGGCCGGTAAGGACGGCGATATCGTTTGACGTGCAGGGCCGGCGCCTGATGGTCGCAAGGATGATTCGGCGGCGTCCTCGACCTCCGGCGGCATCGCCCGGCTCTCCGGTGCTGCCCCGATCGCCCGCGTTCCCGCCGAGCATTGACGCGATCCGCTCGATAGCCCCGGGCGTTGCCGGCTGGACCCGCATCTCGGTGCCGGGCCGATCGAGGGTGTTCACCTGGACGCGGTCCGGGCCGTGGCGGCGATGGCGTCCCTCAGGCGGAGGAGTTCCTCTTCGGTGTCGTTCTCGCCCGGGACGATGAAGACCTCGAGC
>CAWGXH010000006.1:0-26319 GCA_963826525.1 uncultured Methanomicrobiaceae archaeon
TTGGAGATCCATGAACGACGGGGCGATACCGATGATTACGCCGCTTTCGGCGCCCACAGTCTCGGCAGCGGCAGCAATACGGTGAGCCCGTGCGCCGATGCCCTCCTGATACGTTTTCAGGTTGATCAGAATCAGAGGTGACTCCATTTCAATCACTTCTGACTGATAGGGCACTCATTTTAATAAACGATAGCCCTCGGGAGAAGGGTGTCACTCATCGGGGGTGCCCCGGAGGAAGTGGCCGGCGGTGATCCCCCCGCACGAACGCTGCTTCACCGCATCTTTCAGGCGAGGCGTGACGGCGCCCGACTCGATCGCCGTGCGGTAAAATCCAGCCATCTCACGGGCATACCGCTCGCCCCTGCCGCGGCCATCGATCGCGAGCGAATCAAGACCGGCTCCGATAAGGGCGGGAAGGTGATCGATCAGGGATGTCTCGACCGCGTTCGAAAGGTACGCCCTCCCTTCACCGTCGGTTCTGATCGGAAAGATATGACGGGTCGTATCCCGGAGGCCGTAGAAGGTATCCCCCGTCCCTGTCCCCGCAAGCAGGAGAAGGCGATCTTCGGTGACCATCGCCTCGAGGGTGCCCTGAACGATGAACCCGAAGAGTGTGCCGGAGTTGTTCTGCCGCGACCGTGCGACGAGGCCTGCAAGATCGGAGGCGGGGAGCTCCGGGGAGAGCGTAAGATACCGAAAGAGCGGGCTCATCCCGGCGACCGCGCGGTGGTTCCAGATGTTGATGCCCGCCGCACCGTAAAGAGGGAGACTCGGGCGCGGCCATTACTACTGCTGCCGCTGCCCCGGTGCCACTCACCATAACCCCGCCGACTCCTGCCCCGGCAAGCGAGGGGAGGAGGGGGACGGCCGAATCGAGAAATCCGCGGGGGGTGATCGGCGGCCACTTCCAGACAAGTTCCGCCCCTTCGCTTCGGCAGACTGCCGCTGCTTCGGAGAGAAGGGCGAGGAGATCCCCGGCATCTATCCTGACCTGTGGCTCGAAGAAGACGGTAGCGGCACCGCCTGCCGCCCCGCCCCGCACTTCGTCGAGCGTCGCGGCATAGACGGCGACGGCGGGGTGCCGCGGCTCTCCCGGCGGCGCAGGATCTGCGGTCAGTGCGGGGAGGAGCGATTCGAGCCGCTCCTCGGCCGCTCCGACCGCTGCATCGTCAGGCCTGTACGCGGCGGCGAGCGCCGAAGCGGCGCGGTCGAGAAACGACCTTCGCATTCTATTCAGCTCACCGATGGGTGCGAAGAGCCCACCCGGGTAGTCAAGCTGAAGGTTCCGGACCGTGAACACCGTTCCACCTGTCTTCGTCAGCTCGGGTCGCTATCCGATCCTCGGTAAGCGGTCGGCTCCGTGCCGGCTCCATCCGGAGGTCCGGGCGGTAGCGCACCCGGAGCGGTTCGCCGCCGTGCCGTGCGAGGACCGCCTCCAGACAGGGCGTGCCGTCCTCCCAGGTGACCGTTACGTCGAGCGGAAACGGCGGTTGGTGGGGCTCTCCATGACCCGTGCCCGCTCCTCAAGGTCCGCGCTCTTCGTCAGGAAGACCCGGGTTCCCTCTCCCACGGGCGCGGGGACGCTGAGTCGTACCGGCCGTCGCGGACGGCGGGGGTGCCCGGAGCACCAGTCCTGTTCGCCGCCGGGCGGTCGCAGAAGGCCAGCCCGTCGCCGGGCGGGGGACAACGTCGCCGGCAAGACGCACGGTCGCCTCCTCTCTCCGGGGATCGTAGCCGGTGACCGTGCCGAGCAGGATACCCCGGTTCCCGGGACGGTCGCGGGCCATGATCCCGGGCGCCGAGGATGTAGCCCGCGGTAAAACCCCGGTTGAACGCGAGGGCGAGGTCACGCATATCCTCCGGAGAGGGCGACCAGGCCTCCCGGCGGCGATGGCGTCGAGAGCACGCCGGTAGATGCTCATCACCGTGGCGACGTACTCCGCCGAGCGCATCCTCCCCTCGATCTTGAGCGACGCCAGCGGCCGCGAGGAGGTCAAGGTGCGGGTATACCGCAAGTCGCGTGTCGAGAGGAGGTAACGGTCCTCTGCGGGCACGGCCCGGAGATCCTTCGGTCGCCCGTAATCGTCCTTTCGGCGACCACGAGCCGGTAGGGTTTCCTGCACGGCTGGGCGCACATCCCCCGGTTCCCGCTCCGTCCCCCGATGACCGACGAGAGGAGGCACTGGCCCGAGTAGCAGTAGCAGAGAGCACCGTGGACAAAGACCTCGATGCCGACACCCGTGCCTCCGCGTCCTTGCCGGTCCCCTCGATCTCGGCGAGGGGCATCTCCCGCGCCAGCACCACGCGGGAGAAACCCTCTCCGGCGGCAAACGCCACCCCTTCGCGGTTATGGACCGTCATCTGGGTGGAGGCATGAAGGGGGAGGTCCGGGACACCTCCCGGGCAAGCGCCGCCACGCCGGTATCCTGCACCAGGACGGCATCGACCCCGGTCTCATAGAGCCAGAGGAGGTAAGGCGCCACGTCGGGGAGTTCGGCATCCCGGACCAGGACGTTTACCGTGACGTAGACAGAGACTCCCCGGAGGTGTGCGTAGTCGACGGCGGACCAGATCCTCGTCGGAGAAGTTCGCCGCGTAGCGTCTGGCACCGAAACGCCTCCCGGCCAGGTAGACGGCATCGGCTCCGGCGGCGACCGCTGCGGCCAGCGCGTCGAAAGAGCCTGCGGGGGCGAGGAGCTCCGGCAGCGATTCGATCCGTCGGGACTGTCTTTGCGAGATCTCCGTTCTCATAGTTTCTCCGGAAAGTATGCAGGTACGTGTGAGGGGCGGCACTATATGCGTATGCCCGACCGGAGAGGAGAGCAGGGCTTATGAGGGAGAGATACTCCACCTTTTACGTATGCTTAACAGGCGGCCGCAGGTCGGTATCATCGGTGCAGGGCATATGGGGAGCATGATGGCGGAAGGGTTCCTCTCGTCCGGGGCGCTTGCGCCCGGCGAGCTCGCCATTGCCTCCCGGTCGCGGAGAGGAACCGACCCGCTCCGGGAACGCTGGCCGGATATCACGGTTCTCCCCGACAATCCAGGCCTCGCACGCCTCTGCAGCCTCATCTTCCTCTGCGTCAGGCCGCCGGATATCGACGGGGTGCTCGGCGAGATCCTCCCGGCGCTCTCCGGGAACGAACATATCGTCTCGATCGCGGCGGGAATACCTCTTGAGCACCTGGAGAGGCGGACCCGGCTCGCTTTCGCGTGCTATGCCGAGCATAACCTCCGAGGCCGGCCGCGGGATCACGCTCGTCTGTCACGGGCGGAAGGTATCCGGAGATGCGGCACACCGGGTGGAACGCCTCCTCTCCGCGCTCGGCAGGGCGATCGAGGTCAGCGAGGAGGATCTCCCCGCCGCCACCGTCGTCTCCGGCTGCGGACCTGCGCTGATCGCGGCGATCCTGGAGGAACTCGCCGCTGCAGCCCGTCGGCAGAGCAGCCTCTCTGCCGAGGAGTCCGCAAGCCTCGCCCGGGAGACATTCATCGGAACTGCCGCGCTCCTGCAGAAGACGGATATGAGCGCCGCCTGCCTGATAGAACGGGTGGCGACGCCGGGCGGCATCACCGAGGTGGGGGTATCGTCGCTACGGGAAGACCTCCCGGCAGCCTTCGACCGCATGTTCGAGCGGGCACGTGCACGAAACGACGCCCTTGCGGCCGATCGAAAGAGCGCTCCCGGAGAATGAACAGACTTAATACCGAATACCGACTGAATACCACCCGAGAGATATGAAGCTCGTCGCCTCCATTCACGATCCCGATACGCTTGACCTGGCCGTTTCAGCAGGTGTGAACTTCATCGAGCTCCGCCTGGACCTGATTGAAGGCGACCTTGCGGATACCGTCGAACTGATACGGGCGCGAACCATCATTCCAATAATCGCGACGCTTCGAAGCAGAGAGGAAGGGGGGCGGTTCACCGGGAACGCGGATGCGTGGTTCGAGATTGTGGGGCCGCTCATCAGGCATGTCGATATCGTCGACGTGGAGATGAGATACCGGGAGCATGCGCCTGACATAAAAACACACGGCGTGCAGATCATCGCTTCGCATCACCGCCCGGAGATGCCGGAGATCCGATCTCGACGCACTCGTGAGCGACCTGCGGTCGTTCGGCGATATCCCGAAGATCGCCGTCAGCCCAAAATCGCAAGCCGACGTGCTCGCGCTCCTTGCATTCACTGCTGAAGCGCAAAAACCGATCTGCGTCAGCATCGTGGGGGACGAGTACCGCTATACCCGTGCCCTCCTCCCGCTCTTCGGTTCGGAGTTAGCCTACTGCCACGCCGGAACCCCGACGGCGAAGGGGCAGTGACCACGTCGAGGAACTCAAGCAACTCCTCGAGATGCTCCAGTAAACTCACTCTTTTCTCACGGCGAAACCGCGGTACTTCTCCTGCTCGAGGAGAGCGTCGAGGATCACGAGCGCCAGCATGCACTCCGCGACCGGCACGACCCGCACCGCGATGCAGGGGTCGTGGCGGCCATGTATCCGTATCCGCCGCTCATTTCCAGCCGTATCGATCGTCGTCTGCTCTTTTTCGATCGAGGGCGTGGGCTTGACGGCGATCCTGGCCACGATCGGCTGACCGGTGCTGATCCCGCCGAGGATGCCGCCGGCGTTATTGCCAGCGAATCCTTCGGGGGTGATCGGGTCGTTATTCTCGCTCCCGCGCATCCGTGCTACGGCGAAACCGGCTCCGATTTCGACGCCCTTCACCGCACCGATACCCATCAGGGCGGCGGCGATCATTGCGTCGAGTTTCCCGAAGACCGGGTCGCCGAGCCCCGACGGACACCCGGAGACGACGACCTCCACGATCCCGCCGACGGAGTCGCCCTCCTGCCGTGCGGTGCGGATCGCCTCTTCCATTCCCTCGAGGGTGGTCTCTCCGCCGATCTCACAGATCCGCCCGGCAACACCGATGCCGTAGCGCTCGAGGCACTTCGCCGCAACCGCGCCTGCCGCGACGCGGGAGAGCGTCTCCCGGCCGGAACTCCGCCCGCCTCCACGGTGGTCGCGGATACCGTACTTCGCGGCATACGAGTAGTCGGCGTGACCGGGACGGAAGATGTCGCGGAGTGCATCGTAGTCGCCGGACTCCTGATTCCGGTTATAGACGACAAGAGCGATCGGCGTCCCGGTCGTGACGCCCTCGAAGGTGCCGGAGAGGATCTCGATCCTGTCCGCCTCTCTGCGGGGAGAGACGAGGCTGCTCGTGCCCGGCCTCCTCCTGTCGAGGTAGGGCTGGATATCCGCCTCGGTCAGCGCGATACCGGGAGGGCAGCCGTCGATGACGGCTCCGAGCGCCTTTCCATGGCTCTCTCCGAATGTCGTGACCCGAAAGTTTCTCCCAAACGTATTCATTGCATCATCTCCCGCACGCTTTCTGCCTCCACGGCGATGCCGGTGATCAGGCGGAACTGCCAGGCGGCCTGGTGGACGAACATCTCGGTGCCGGGGATCGCCTCGCAGCCGGCAAGCCGCGCCTCCCGGATGAGTTTCGTCTCGGGGGGCGTGTAGATGAGGTCGAAGACGGTCATCCCCCGCTCGAGCCGGTCCGCCGGAAGAGGGCTCCGCCCCGCATCTTCCATCCCGACCGAGGTCGTATTGACGACGACGTCGGCGTCTCCTCCCCGGAAGTCGTCGAGCCCTCCCCACGCGCACCCGAACCGCTCCGCAAGGAGGCGGGCTCTCGAGGGAGTCCGGTTCAGCACGGTCACCGCCATATCGAGGTCGCGGAGTGCATAGACCGTCGCCGCCGCCGCACCTCCCGCACCGAGCACGACCGCCCGTGCTCCCCGCCGGTGCTCGAGCGGAATCTTCACCCCGAGCCAGTCGGTATTGAACCCATGCAGCCTTCCGCCGCACTGCACGACCGTATTTACCGCGCCGATGGCGGCCGCGTCCGCGTCGACCTCGTCCAGGAACGGGATGATATCCTGCTTGAACGGAATGGTGACGGAGAGTCCCCTGAACGTCGAGGGCGCGTGCGAGCCTGACGATGGGTTCTATTGCGGGCCACTCGAACCTCGTGTAATAGTAGTGTAAACCGTAGTGCTCAAAGAGCCTGTTGTAGAGAGCGGGGCTCCTGCTGTGCGAGCAGGGGTTGCCGGCGATGCCGCAGATCCGGATCTTCGGGTCGCGCTTTCGCACCGCCGCAAGATCATCGGGAACAAGGAGGTCGTCGGGCAGCGCCGTGAGCAGGGCTGCAATCTGTTCGACGGTCTCCTCCACGCTGCGCGAGCCGGTATCGATGCAGACGTCGGCACTACTCATGTAGGCAACCCGTCTCTGCCCGAGCATCTCCCGTATCTCGTCCCGAAGCGGGAGGGACGTGAGCCCCGGCCGGTCGCTGCCCCGGATACGCTCCTCGATGACCGCGGGGTCTGCCGTTAGCAGAATGACCGTCCCGTTCCGGCGAAGGCTCTCCACGTTTGCCGGGTCGATGACCGCCCCGCCGCCGGTGCTGACGACACCGTCACAGTCCCGGAGCGACGCGATAACCTCCCGCTCGAGACGCCGGAACGCCGCTTCGCCCCACCGCTCAAAGATCGCCGGGATGGCGATGCCCGCCTTCTCCTCGATTACAGCGTCGGTATCGACAAACGGAAGACCGAAGCGGCCGGCAAGCCGTCGTCCGACGGCCGTCTTTCCGGTGCCCCGAAAACCGACGAGGACGATCTTCATAGCAGTCCCGCCTCTGTGAGGGCATCCCAGAACCCGGGGAACGACTTGCCGACGCACTCCGCATCCCGGATCGTCATTCCGCCGACCCCGAGGCCGAGGACGGCGAAACTCATGGCGGTCCGGTGATCGTCGACCGGGTCGACGACCACGCCGTGGAGCGGGGCCGGGGTGATGGTGATCCGGTCGGTGCCGACCGAGACACTGGCTCCCATCCTCTGCAGGATCTCCGCCGTGATCCCGATCCGGTCGCTCTCCTTGTACTGCAGGTGCCCGACCCCGGTGATCGTCGTCGGCGTCGCTGCCGTGGCCGCAACGACCGCGAGCGTCTGCACCGTATCGGGGGCGGATGACATATCGATGGTGATGCCGGAGAGCTCGCCCTTCCGCGTGACGGTCACCGTATCGACCGATGACGCGACGAGACACCCCATCGCTTCGAGCGCGTCGAGGAACCGCCGGTCGCCCTGCACCGATGCGGGGCTTAAGTGGTTCACACGGACGGTGCCGCCGCAGATTGCCGCCGCGGCAAAGAAGTAGGAGGCCGACGAGTAGTCGCCCTCGACGGTGTACTCCCTGCCGGTATAGCGAGTGCCGTGCCGCACCCGGAAGCGGGTATACCCGTCACGTTCGACCCGTGCGCCGAACGCCTCCATGACGTCGACCGTCACGTCGAGGTACGACCGGGATGCGGGCATCTCAGGGATTTCGAGTTCGACATCCTCGTCGGCACAGGGAGCGGCCATCAGGATCGACGAGATGAACTGGCTGCTCATGCTCGCATCGACGACGGCAGTCCCGCCGGATAGCCGCCCCTCGACCCGGATCGGGGGAAAACCAGGTTTACCGAGGTAAACAGTCTCGCCGCCAAGGGCAAGGAGTGCCTCGACAAGCGGCCCGAGCGGCCGCTCCAGCATCCGCCGGTTCCCGGTGAGCACCACCGGACGCGGCGATACGAGGGCTATCGAGGAGAGGAGCCGGAGGCTCGTCCCTGAGTTGCCGAGATCGAGCGTGACCGGATCTCCGGTCGGGAGTTTCCCGCCGGTTCCGTCGACGATGATCTCGCTGCCCTGCCAGTCGACCGGAACACCGAGACTCCGGAGCGCCCGGGCGGTCAGCCGGGTATCGTCGGCATCGAGCGGGCGGCAGATCCGGCTCCGGCCCGAGGCGAGCGAGGCGGCGATCAGCGCCCGGTGCGTATAGCTCTTCGAGGGAGGTGCGGAGAACGTCAGGTCCACCGCAGGACTCCGGGGGATGGTTACGTCCATGCGGGCACCTCCCTCCTCGAGTAGCACCCAAGTTCCTTCACCGCGGTCATCCTCGCAAGTTCCTCCCTCGCCTCCTCCCACCCGGACGCGAGATCGAAGTCGATGAAGAAGACGTACCTCCCCATCCCCCGCCGGGACGGCCGCGACTCGATCCTCGTTAAGTTGATGGAGCGGACGGCAAAGACCCCGAGAATGTCGTGGAGCAGACCTGCCCGGTTCGTAGCGGGGTCGACGAGGATGCTGCACCTGGTGCAGCCCGCTTCGTCCCGCGGAGTCGCCGATATCCGGACGAACCGGGTGACGTTCTGCATGCTGTTCTGCACGTCCCGCCGGATAACCGGAAGGCAGTAGATCTCCGCGGCACTCGAGGAGACGATCGCCCCGGCACGCTCACGCTCGAGCATGGCAAGCGCGCTCGCCGCGTTGCTGCTGGTATGCACGACATCGACCCCGAGTCGGTCGAGAAACACGCTGCACTGCTCATGGGTCTGGGGGTGAGCATAGATCACGGCAAGGTCTCCGGGATCGCACCGGGCTGCGAAATGGTGACGGATCGGCATGTACGCCTCCTCGACGATGAAGACGTTGGCGTCCTGGAGCCCCCGGAGGGTCGAGCCGACACCGCCCGCTTCGCTGTTCTCGATCGGCACGAGGCCGTCCGCTGTGCCGGAGGCGACCGACCCGATGATCTTTCCGATCGTCGGGAGAAACTCGATATCGTCGCCGTAGAGCCGCAGGGCGAGCTCGTGGCTGAAGGTTCCGGCAGGCCCGAGTGTCAGGAGGGTCATCGCGTCACCATATATCTGATAAGATCGTCGGTCTCTTCCGTGGCCGTTTTCCCGTAGGAGGCATAGTGATCGGTGTTCTTCGCGAAAAAATCGCGGAAGGCAGCAAGGTCGCCCGTCTCCACGATCGTGCGGAGACTCTTTGCGGCATCCTCGAACGCGGCCAGCACCTCGGGCACGGCAGGGTTCAGCCGGAGCATATCGCCGTAGAGGTCGGCGTCCTGGGCGAGCAGCCGCCCGATCAGCCCCATCTGGATACGGTAGATGGGGCTCGTGAACGCGAGCGACTCCTCGACGTCCACCCCGGCACGCCGGATCGTATCGGCCGCACAGAGCGTCGCAAAGTGGGTCAGCCCCTGGATGACCGCCATCATCCGGTCGTGCTCTTCGGGCGTGGCGAAGGTCAGCACCGCCCCCTGCTCGCGGAAGATACCGAGCAGGCGGTCGAGCGCCGCCCCGTCGCAGCGTGCGGGGGTGACGATGATCGTCTGGTTCAAAAGCGACTCCGCGCCCGGGCCGAACATCGGGTGCAGCCCCACGACACCGGCCTTCGAGGCGAGCATGGCGCGGACGGGCTCCACCTTCAGCGAGGTGATGTCGCAGAGGATCTGCTCCTCCGCAAGCACCGGGGCGATCTCGTCGATGACGGCTATCGTCCTTCCTATCGGCACCGCGACCATCACCACGTCCGCTCGCTCTGCGACCTCGCAGTTGGAGAGAGGCGTATCACGCCCCGATACGATGACGTCCCATCCGGCGGCTGAAAAGACGGACGCAAAGAACCTCCCCATCTTTCCGGTGCCGCCGACGATCCCTGCCAGCATGCGCTCACTTCTCAAGGATCGTCTCCTTCACCGCGATCCCGAAGTGGCGGCCACCTTCCGTTGCAGCCCCGAGTATCCGGTCACCCTCTTTGAGGTCGACGACCGAGATCGCGCCGCCGTCCTCGCCCACGAGGCGTATCGTCTCCGCATTCTGGAGGATCAGGCTGACGCGGGCGCTGCCGGCCTTTGCCTCGACGAGGAGGAGCGGCCGGCGTTCGATCTTCACCCTTCCGACCACCGCATCGGTCGTCCTGCCGTCGCTTTCCGCGACCGCGACGTGGTCTCCGACCTTCAGGTCGGCGAGGTAGGCCGTCTTCCCGCCCGGGAGCATGATGTAGGCATGGACGGCACCGGCATTGACGCGGAACGGCCGGGGAGCCACGTAGGGGTTCTCCAGCGTCTCCGGGTGCACGAGCAGGAAGGCCGAGGAGGTGTTGCCGACGAGCATCCCCTGTCCGTCCGCGAGGAGCGAACAGGTATCGACGCAGACCCTATCTCCCATCCCGACCGGCCGGATGCCGGTGACGGTGAAGGGAATGAGATCGGTGCTCCCGCCGGAGGATGCGATCAGCGACGCAACCTCACGGACGACGGCCGGATCGCCGGTCTTCAGCAGAATCCCGGCGACGCCACGCTCAAGGACGGTCAGTGCGAGTTCCGCCTCCGCGCGGTTCGTCACCGTCGCGATGATACGGTCGGACGCCGCGACCAGGTTCTCGAGCGGGATCACCGTCCAGTCGCTGGTGCTGACGATCACGTATCCCTTCCGCGAAAGCCTGACCGCCTCCTCTTCGCTCTCCTTATCCTCGATCGCCACCTCGAAGATATCCTCTCCGGGAACGAGATCCCCATCGGGCGCAATGACCGTCGTCCGGGCAAGTTCACGGAGGTCATCAGCACGGCCGACCATCAGCGCATCCGCACCGCTCTCGATGGCGGTCGTGGCGAGGTCTTTATCCCACGGCCGGATATCGACCCAGAAGACCTTCATCCTTCCAGTCTCCAGCGCCCGGGCAGGGTCGGTTTCGTCATGCACTACCCGGCAGATCGCCCGGATGAACTGGCGCGGATTATCGCGCTGGAACGCGTTCCTGCCCATGCAGACGCCGGCGGATCCGGCCGCCACGGCCTCCCCGAGGGTCGTCAGCGTCTCGATATCGCCGCCCTTCTCGCCGCCCGCGACCATCACGGGAACCGAGCATGCATCGGTGATCCGGCGGAACGATGCCGCATCCCCGGTGTAGTTCGTCTTGATCAGGTCGGCGCCGAGTCCTTCCGCCACCCGGACACAGTGCCCGATCGCCTTCGGGGACGTGGGATCGATCCCTTCGCCGCGGGGGTAGATCATAATGAGCAGCGGCATTCCCCAGCAGTTGCACTCTTTCGATACCTGCCCCGCCGACTCGAGCATCCGTGATTCGTTCGGCGCCCCGAGATTGATGTGGATCGAGACCGCATCCGCACCGAGGGCGACCGCCTCCTCGACGGTGCAGACGAGCACTTTGTCGTTCGGGTCGGGGTTCATCGAGGTGCTCGCCGAGAGATGGACGATGAGCCCGATATCCCGCCCATGCTTCCGGTGGCCGCCCTTCACCATCCCCTTATGGAGGACGATGGCATTTGCACCCGCTTCGCTGACCTCGGAGACAATCTCCGTCATGTTGCGGAGCCCCTCGATCTGTCCGAGCGTAAACCCGTGATCCATGGGGATGATCACCGATCGTCCCGTATTCCGGTTCATGATTCGTTCAAGACGTATCTCTTTTCCTATCATCTCTTTCACGCCCTCAGGATCTCGATTGCTTCGTGTGCCGGTTTTCCTTCGTGTACGATGAGCGCCGCTGCCCTTATCAGTTTCTCCGGAGCGGGATGCTGGAACGCATTCCTCCCGATGGAGATGCCGGCAGCACCGCCCTCCATCGCCCCCTCGATCAGTTCGAGGATGGCCATATCGTCGGTCTTCGACCCGCCGGCGACGACCACCGGGACCGGGCACCCCCGCGTGACCTCGCGGAAACTGTCGGGGTCGCCGGTGTAGACGGTCTTGACGATATCGGCGCCGAGCTCCGCCGCCACCCGGGCGGCGAGTTTGACGTGTTCGACGTCGTGCTCGTCCGCGATCTTGGCACCGCGGGGGTACATCATCGCAAGCAGCGGCATCCCCCACTCCATGCACTCGATCGCCACCCGTCCGAGGTCTTCGAGCATCTTGGCCTCCGAGTTCGCACCGACATTGATGTGCACCGAGACACCGTCCGCCCCCATTTTGAGGGCGTTCGTGACGGTATTGACGAGCACCTTATCGTTCGGGTCGGGTCCGACGGCGGTGCTCGCCGAGAGGTGGAGGATGAGCCCGACATCTCTGCCGTGCCGCCGGTGACCATGCAGGGCAAGCCCCATATGCCCGATCACCACGTTTGCCCCGCCCCCCGCCACGAGGTCGATGGTCTTTCCTAGATCTATCAGTCCCGGGATTGGCCCGACCGTTACACCGTGATCCATCGGTACGATGATGGTCTTTCCGGTATTACGATCCATGATACGTTCCATGCGAATTTCTTTTCCTCTCATAATCAGAACTCCTCATCCGGCACGTCAGCGATTCTGGTGTAGAATTACGCTTCAGTTCCAGGGATAATAACTAAAAGTGCCAAAAAAGCGGAAATAACTGCAAATAGGCAGGCACCATCCGGTAGTGGAGCGAACCTGCGGAAGAAGTGCGTTGTTCAGGCCTGCACGGCGGATGGATCCTTCGCTACCAGTGATAAAAGCATTCACCGGCGAAAAAACATTCACCACGCATTGGTACTATCATATTTCGTCCATCTATAAAAAGGTAAGCACGCAGGATGAGAAATGGCGAGGGGAAAAGGGACACAACCCTTTCCCGATAACGATCGACGCTACTCCATTGTTTCCGGAAAAAGACTCTGTTTCTGCCGGTTACTTCCGGATCTTCTTAAAGGAGATGACATCCCCGACGGTCGTCGTCATTCTGCCGCCGCCGCGGGACTCGGTCTCGTCGGCAGCGGAGTCGATCAACTTGATGCCGAGCGCCTGCTCGAGCTTTTTCCGAACGGCGTCCTCCGGAATGAGATCGCCCTTCTCGATCTTCTTGATCAGGATCTCACGCTCTTTCGTCGCGTGAGCAAGATCCAGTGTAGACCATCCCTTCTCCTCCCGGGCAGCGCGAATCCGCTCGCGGTAGTCGTCGACGATATCGCCCTCGATCAGGTCGAAGACATCCCTCGGCCTTCTCCGGGGCTGCGGCGTCGAGACCGCCGGTGTTCCCGGCCTTCGCACAGGAGCACCGCCTCGCCGTGCTTGCTGGACTTCCTTACCGTATTTTGCACATTTGATGCATACACAGAGTTCTGCACCTTCAACCTGGACTGTCTTTGACGGTCCGTGGATAGGAGCGCCGCATAATTCACATTGCATGATTCTCGCAAAGAACTTTATATCCATTTTACCCTATATAATTATTCGAGGAGACCTATGGGAGATATTGCTCGGCAAGCGCCAGACAAGGATACCGGTGAAGATCTTTACCAGTACCTGCTTGAACGGATAACCAACCTCGAAAACCGAAATCTGGAACTGCGGGAGCAGTTCAGGCAGATGGAGTCTGAAAAACGCTATATCGAAACCCAGAAGATCCGGTACCAGCGGGAGCTCCGGAAGCTCAAGAGCGAGATCGAGCAGCTCAGGAGCCCCCCCCTCGTAATCGGAACGGTCACCGACGTCGTTGACAACAACCGGGTCATCGTGCGGAGCAGTGCAGGCCCGCGGTTCCTCGTCCGCACATCGCAGCTCATCGATCCCGATCTCCTCAAGCCGGGTGTGCGGTGTACCTTAAACCAGCAGTCCCTTGCCATCGTCGACATCCTCCCCACGAGTTACGACTCGCAGGTCTACGGCATGGAACTTATCGAATCCCCTGAAGAGCGCTACGAGAGTATCGGCGGCCTCGAGCCGCAGATCATAGAGATCCAGGAGGCAGTCGAGCTCCCGCTCACAAAGCCCCATCTCTTCGAGCAGATCGGCATCGCGCCGCCGAAGGGCGTCCTCCTCTACGGCCCTCCCGGAACCGGGAAGACGCTGCTCGCGCGGGCGGTCGCGCACCATACGAACGCGCACTTCCTCCGTGTCGTCGGTTCGGAGCTCGTGCAGAAGTACATCGGCGAGGGGGCGCGGCTCGTGCGCGAACTCTTCGAACTTGCCAAACAGAAAGCCCCGTCGATCATCTTCATCGACGAGATCGACGCGATCGGTGCCCACCGGAGCGATTCGACGACCTCGGGAGACCGCGAGGTGCAGCGGACGCTCATGCAGCTCCTCGCCGAGATGGACGGCTTTGAGAACCGCGGCGATGTCAAGATCATCGGCGCCACCAACCGGATCGATATCCTGGATCGCGCCCTCCTCCGGCCGGGACGGTTCGACCGGATCATCGAGATTCCGCTCCCCGACCCCCAGGGACGGCTGTCTATCATGAAGATCCACACGAAGGGCATGAACCTCGGCGAGAACGTCGATCTTGCGGAGGTCGCCCGCCTCACCGAGGGAAAGAACGGTGCCGACCTTCGGGCGGTCTGCATGGAGGCAGGTATGTTCGCGATTCGGAGCGAGCACGAGACCGTCACGCAGGACGACTTCATGAAAGCGATCGACAAGCTCGCGCTGGACTTCGACAAGCATCACATCAACACCTCGTACGGTGCGATGTTTGCCTGAAGAGATCCTTTTTTTCTCCCTATACCTTTTCCAGAGTGCGATACCCGAAAGCTCGCCATACTCACGACCCGGCTCTGTCTGCAGCCTCTATCGAGGAATGCCGTCGGGGGCATGAGTGACGTTTATCCGAACCGCAACAGGGGTTTGATCACGAGCACGGCCGTTACCGGCTAATCACATACCAGGGGAGGGCTCGGGAGGGAGTCTCCCCCGGGGCAGAGGGCTTTGGGACGACCTCATTCGCCACGGGCGACAGGGGGACTCTCGACCCCTCCCGTCGAGGGAGAACACCCCGCAGGTGCGATGCCCGCAAAAGCGTCGAACGTATCGGAGATATGTCGAGGTTGGGAAAAGATTCTGCCGTACAGGCAGAATCACGAGCACGGCGGCCGTTACCGGCAATCGCATCGCGGGGGAGGGTGCAGAGCCCCCTCCTGCCAGAGAGTTTCCGGACGAAACCCGCCCGGAAGAGGAGGCGGCTAAAGCTCGGCGTGCTCGCTCTCCGAGCACCAGACCTCGAGGACGTCGTCCATACCCTCGAGGGAGTCGGCATAACCGTCCCGGTCTCTGCCCGCATCCATCTTCACCGACTGGACGAGCCGTCCGTCCTGGATACCGTAGAGCAGGCGATACTCCCAGGGAGCGGCAAGTTTCGTATCCCGCTCATAGACCTGCTTTGCGAGCTCGAACGAACAGTACGTCTCCTCAGATAACCGGAAGAGCACCACCTCGACGTAGCGTCGGATATACCAGCGGATCTCCGAGATAATGGAGAGACTGCTGGCGAGGGATGCCGTCCGGATGAGCACGCCGAACTCAAGACGCGAGGGGTGATAGAACCGGAGCACCCCGCGGCTGGTCTCGGATTTCAAAAGGGTGGCGTAGAGGTCGACCCCATCTGCCTGAACCAGCAGCACGTCCATATCAGATATACATCCGGGTATCCTGGGGGGACGCCTTATGCTCCTCGCGTTTTACCTTTTTGATCGCAGCGGCGAAGTCATGCTGCTCCACCGCTTCAGCATCGCGGCGGACTGCTATCATGCCGGCTTCGCGGGCGACTGCCTGCAGTTCCGCACCGGTGGTCTTCTCGGTCTGGCCGACGATCGCTTCGAGGTCCACATCCTTCATCGTCATCTTTGCCGTGTGGATCTTTAAGATCTCGCGCCGTGAATCCGCATCGGGGAGAGGCACCTGTATGATCCGGTCGAACCGTCCCGGCCGGAGGAGGGCAGGGTCGAGCATATCGATCCGGTTGGTCGCAGCCATGATCCGCACGTTTCCGCGGTTGCCGAACCCGTCCATCTCGGCGAGGAGCTGCATGAGCGTCCGCTGCACCTCTGCGCTTCCGCTCGTTCCGTCGTGCATCCGCATGCTGCCGATAGCATCGATCTCGTCGATGAAGACGATCGACGGTGCACGTTCCCGTGCAAGGATGAAGAGCTCGCGCACGAGCTGTGCCCCTTCACCGATGTACTTGTGCACGAGTTCACTCCCGGACATCCTGATGAACCGGGCATTCGAGTTGTGGGCGACCGCCTTTGCGATCAGCGTCTTTCCGGTTCCGGGCGGGCCGTAGAGGAGGATGCCTTTCGGGGGCTCGACGCCGATCCGCTCATAGATCTCGGGCTTTGTCAGCGGATACTCGACCGCCTCGCGAACCTCTTCGATCTCTTCCTTGAGGCCGCCGACCTGCTCGAACGTGACGTCCGGCTGCTCTTCGAGCTCCATGACGCGGATCCGGGAGTCGAAGACGTTCCCGATGATCTTGACGATGGAGAGCGTGTTATTGACGGCAACCTTTGTGCCCGGTTTGAGGGTGCGGTGCAGTTTCTCATTCACCGACGTGACGTATTCCTGATTGTTGCCCTGCTGCCGGAGATATACTTCACCTTTGTCCAGTACATCGACCACAACGGCAACAAACAGCGGCACACGTTTCAGCTGGCCGTTCTCTTTCCGGAGCTGGACGAGTTCCTTCTCGGCCAGCTCGTTCTTGAGTTTGAAATCCAGGAGCTGCGCCTTCAGATCCTGAATCTGGAGTGCGAACATGTCGTGCTCGCTGCCAGGGTTGTTGCCAATGGTTTCGTCCATGGTACTCATATAGTTGTTTCTCCAACCACTTATTAGTGTGGTCGCATGATTCTGAAGGGAAGAGCTATTTCGAAAGGGTCAGGCAGGGGAGAACTCCTGGTCAGTCCTGAACCGATCTCATTTCTCTCCGGTGTCGACCCGGAGACAGGCGTCGTCATCGAGAAAGGTCATCCGCTCGAGGGCGAGAGTGTTGCCGGTCGTGTCCTTGCATTCCCGTACGGGAAGGGATCGACGGTCGGTTCGTACGTCATCTATGCGCTGGCGCGAAGCGGCCGGGCTCCCGCTGCTATCATCAATACGGAGGCTGAAACGATCATCGCCGTCGGAGCAATCATCGCAGGGATTCCTATGATCGACAGCCTTCCAATGGACATCTGCGATCTTCCGGGCGGCAGCGTCGTGACGGTCGACGGCGATACCGGCGAGCTCGCCTGCGGCGATGCGACGTGAGAGGTACCGGGCGAAAAACTGATACCATCATGGGTGTCACCGAAGGATCACGATGAATACGTACCGGCCGAAGACTGCCGAGACCTACTACGACGTCCTGGGCATCACCCGTGAAGCGAGCGCGGGTGAAATTAAAGCCGCATACCGGAGCCTCGCCAAACAATATCACCCCGATATCAGCACCGCCCCGGGCGCACAGGAGATCTTCCTGAAGGTTCAGGAGGCGTATGATACCCTCTCCGATCCCGAGAAGAGGGCGGAGTATGACAGGCTCCTTGCGGCCGGCACTGCCTATTCGGCATACCGCACTCCGGGTGGGGGTGCGTCCGCCGCGTATCGGCAGGCGAAAGCCCGAACCTACTACTACCACTACTCTCCAGGCGGAGGCTTTTCATCCTCGGAAAACCCTGGAGGAGCCGTCCCCGTCAGTAGGTTCTCCCTCGCATGGATTCTGCTCGGCGGCATCCTGATGATCGTCGTGCTCGTCCTGCGGGTGCTGCTCGGGATCCTCTTTGCCGGGAGTATGAAAAAAGAGCGGTAACTTCAGGGGATCCGCTTCATCGGGCTGACGCTTGAGCCCTCCATGTTGCCGCCCGCAAAGGCATACCGCTCCCGGATTGTGGGCGGCAGTTCCCGCTCGCCGATGGGTGTAAAGCCGAAGGATGCATAGAATGGGACGAGATCGCTTGTCGAATGCATATACAGCACATCATTCCCGCAGGCAGAGACGAGGGCTGCAACTGCTCTCTTCGCGTACCCCCGCCCTCTGAATTCTTCGGGTGTGAAGACACCGTCGACCTCCTTCCCGTCCGGGTGCCGTCTGCACCGGGCGACGCTGACGAGGTTGCCGTCAAGGAAAACGCCGAAGATACGGTCGGTCTCGCTATTCGCCTTCTGTTGGTGATACCCCTTCCAGATCCTCTCTGCCTTCGGAAGCTCTGCCGGCAGAAAGCTCCCGGGCTTCCACCGCCAGTGACAGAATGGGATATTTCACGAGGACCGGACGACGGGCCCGCTTTGCCACATCGGCCACCGTACTTCCGAGGGGAATATCCCTGAAGTAGTCCTGCTCGCCATATCGGGAGATGAGAATCAGGGAGACATCCTCTTCCTCGGCGAGATCGGTGATCTCCTGACTCGGGTTTCCAAACCGCACGAACGTCCTGATAGAGAGACCTTCGCGCGAGAGTTCCGTCGCGAGCTCGTGGAGCCTTCTTTCCGCCTCCTCGATCCCCGCTACCAGTTCCTCTTTTGTCTCCGCGCTCTTGATGACGTGAACGAGGATCAGTTCCGGGATATTCCCCATCCGTCCGACAAAATCGATCACCATTCGGGAAGGCCTCGAGAAATCGACCGGACAGAGCACCCGTGAAAAGATACTCATCCGGCACGCCTCCGTGGCCGCACCCCGGTAACGGGTGATCAGGATATCGACAGTGCTTCTGCGAAGCACGTCTGACGAGACGCTGCCGAGGAAGTATCCCTGGATGATCCCCTTTCCCCGCGCGCCGATGACGATCAGCGGGATCTGTTCGTCGGCAGCACGCACGACGACTGCTCCGGCGAGGTCGCCGTCCCGGACGATCTCAAGGATCGCTATCGGCTTGAGCCCGAGTTCCTCTACCCGTTCACTCTGCATCGCCAGGTGGCGTTCTGCGTACTCGGCAGGCGTTTCAAACGTCTGACCGGAGATCCATGCCCGCATCGACGCATGGTCCGCATCAAGTGCATGGAGCAGAATCACCTCCCGGACTCCCGGAATCTGTCCGAGACACTCTATAGTTCTCCCCGAGTACTCGGAGAAATCGGTCGGTACACATTACCCTCTCAAACATGATGATATCCGCACCAGGTAGCTGTTCATAGGGCGGTTACTCATTAATATATACCCATTTCAACCGTCGCGGCATTCCGCCCCGGAGGATGCCATCCGCGGCCGGAGGTGCGGTGTTCTCTCCCAGCGCATCGACACGTGCACATTTGCCGCGAAATAGGCGGCAAATCAACTCTTAAAGGCAGTATAATCGACAACTTCCCTATAGAGCAATAACTACTTAATGCGCAATAACGATAGTATAAAGAATAGATTGATGTATATATCCGATTTTTTGAGGGATAGGCCGATGATGCGTCCCGATGGACAGAGCGTGACAGATGGTTTTTTTTGGAAATAGGCCGGGAGCAACGATGCTGATATCAGTGCTGCTGGTGGATGACGAGCCCCCCATGCTCGAGGTCACCCGCCTCTTCCTTGAACGGAAAGAGGGTTTCTCCATCAGAACAGCAGCCTCAGCACGGGAAGCGCTCGAGGCCGTCAGGGGGACCCGTTTCGACGTCATCGTCTCCGATTACGAGATGCCGGAGAGCACCGGAATAGATCTGCTCAAGGCACTTCGTGCGCGGGGGGATGAGACCCCGTTTATACTATTCACCGGCAAGGGCAGAGAGCACGTCGCAATCGAAGCCCTCAACAACGGAGCAGACTTTTATCTTCAGAAAGACGCCGATCTTCCGGCCGTCTTCGCCGAACTCGAGCAGATGCTTCAGAAGGCAGCCCAGCGCGGGTGGACCGAGGCTGCTCTCAAAACGAGCGAGGAGCGGTACCGTGCCGTCGTCGAGAGCCAGACGGAGCTTATCACCCGGTTCAGCCCCGACTGGATCGTCCTCTTCGTTAACGAGGCCTACTGCAGATACTTCGGAAAGAAGTGCAACGAGATCATCGGGCACCGGTTCAGGCCGGTGATCCCGAGGGAAGAGCAGGCGCTGGTCCGGGATCACTTCGCCTCGCTCACCCCCGGCAATCCCGTTGCCTCCCTCGAACACCGCATCATCATGCCGGACGGAGAGATCCGCTGGCAGCAGTGGAGCGATCGGGCCATCTTCGATTGCCAGGACCGGCTTCTTGAGTATCAGTCGGTCGGTCGCGACGTAACGGAACGTAAATTGGCAGAGGAGGCACTCAGGCAGTCCGAAGAGCGTCTTTCGAACATCATCAACCATCTGCCGGAAGCAACGTTTGCAATCGACAGGGACGCACGGGTTATCGCCTGGAACAGGGCGATTGAGGATCTGACCGGTGTAGCGGCCGGAGAGATGGTCGGTACTGGCAGCTATGCAGTACGCAGTTCCCTTTTACGGAGAGAAGCGGCCGGCACTGGCCGATTGCATCCTCGAGCCCGATGCAGCAGCCCTACAGCGGTACACGTTGATCACGGAGAAAGAAGACGAACTGGTAGCGGAGGTGACGTTCCCGCTTCCCCAGTGGGGGAACCGCATCTTCCGGATCAAGGCGACGCCTCTCTATGATCACAACGGCTCGATCACCGGTGCAATCGAGTCAGTCCGCGACGTTACCGACATGAAACACGCGGAGGTCGAGCGAGAGCGGTTAATTGCTGAGATTGAAAAGCGAAAGCGCCTCCTCGATACGATCTTCGACGTGACGCCCGTCCAGTTTTACGTCTACGATAAAGAGCTCAAATACCTCTACGTCTGCTCGAAAGGCGCCGAAGAGCGCAACTTAAAGCCGGAAGAGATGATTGGAAAGACCTGGCGTGAACTCGGGCTGCCGACAGGGATCATGGAGCCGATCGAACGGCAGCTCCATACCGTACTCTCGACCGGCTGTCATCTGCAGGGAGAGTATACCTATCCGACCGTGAGCGGCGACAAGGAATACCTGTACGAGCTGACACCGATCTACGCCAGCGAAGGAGGTGTCGAAGCGGTGGTCTCGACGGTGATCGATATCACCGAGAGAAAGAGAGCCGAAGAGGCACTTTTGCAGACCAACAGGAAGTTAAACCTCCTCAATAGCGTCACACGGCACGATGTCCACAATCAGCTCACCATCCTGATCGGTTTCCTGCACCTCTCATGCGAGCATACCGCCGATCCGCTTCTGCTGGATTTTATAGGAAAGATGCAGGGGGCGGCAAAAACAATTCACCGCCAGATTGCCTTCACCACCGACTATCAGGATATCGGCGTGCAGTTCCCCGCCTGGCAGAACCTCCCTGACGCCGTCGCCCGTGCAACGACCCTGCTTGATACGGGGGCGGTCTCGGTATTCGTAAACGTAAGCAGTATCGAGATCTTTGCCGATCCTCTCCTCGAGAAGGTATTCTACAACCTTCTCGACAATGCAACCAGACACAGCGGCCCGATCACCCGGATTCGCATATACGACCGGATAACCGAGAACGGGCTGAAGATCGTCTGCGAGGACGACGGGTGCGGAGTACCCGCGCATAAAAAGGAGAGGATCTTCAAGCGCGGTTTCGGGAACAACACAGGATATGGATTATTTTTGGCGCGCGAGATACTCTCCATCACCCATCTTACCATTGAAGAGACCGGGACGCCCGGGGTCGGTGCGCATTTCGAGATCCTTGTACCACACGGATCGTATCGTACCGCCATTCCCGATGACGCCTGGGTATCGGCACACCCATCGGAGTACGATCACGCCGGTTCTCATTGATTACCCGGCCTCCCGGATAACCCCCTTCCGCCTCGCCGAGCAGGGCAGGGGCAAGAGTTATGTGGTGAGAGAGCGTGTATGCCGCGATCGCACGCGAAGGTGACACGATGGAAAATGTGAAACGGTATCGGTGCAGGATATGCAACTACATCTACTCCCCCATCCGGGGCGAACCGCACCGGGGCATAGCGGCCGGTACGGCATTCGAAGACCTGCCTGACGATTACACCTGCCCGGTCTGCGGGGCGACGGGAAAAGGCCCCATCGGGAAATGGGGTTTTGTTCCCTGGGAGCCGACGAAGTATGTCTGCAAGATCTGCGGGTATATCTACAACCAGAAACGAGGTGAGCCCCGCCGGGGCATTCCGGCAGGTACGGCCTTCGAAGATCTCCCGGAAGACTACACCTGCCCGGTCTGCGGCATGGATCCGAGGATATCCGAGTTCTACGGCCCGGTCGGCAAAGCGCAGTTTGAACCGATCCTTGACGTATGAAGGAGGGCTGCGGGTGACACCGCCCCTTGACCCTCCACTTCTCGAGACGCACCATGGTACGGCTCTTTTGAATAGTTCAGGAACGGGCTTTGCAGAAAACCTCGTGCGAGTGAATGGCAGGTTTCGCCTCCCGGACTCCCTCTCCGAAAACGTCACCGTGAACCCGGTAGACCCTCGGGCGGCGCTGCCATTCGCGTGACCCTTCCGGCGGCACTCCAGGATTTCGCGGGCGAAAGGCCACCCGGCGGAAATTACGGTTGGGTAGCGAACCTTTCGCGCTGTCAGACAAAGTGAGAGAACTCATTAAGGAGCAGGTGTACCCATGTACTAGCAATCGCTCAGGGGTATGCGTGTCATATGGATATATTCGGTAATATTCTCGGGCAGGGAAAGAATCCAAATCCATGGATTAATAAAGGAAATTCCCAGATAGAAGCAGGCAACTATCTCGAAGCCGCCAAAAGTTTTGAAAAAGCTCTCAAAATCGATTCTGAAAACGCACCCATCTGGTAACTCGCTCGGAACGGCACTCTTCTGCCTCGGGAGGTATGAGGAAGCGGCTGTATGCCTCCGGAGAGCCGCCGAGAAGAACCCGGAGGATCTCTGGGGCGCTGCGAACTCTGGGTCACGTCCTTACCAGGCTCGGCGCCTATCAGGAGGCCGCGGACTGTTTTGGCAGCGTCGTCGAGCGCGAACCCTCCGACACCGCGGCGTGGTACGAGCGGGGGGAGATGCTCGAACGGCTTGCCCGATACCGGGAGGCGAAGGAGGCCTTTGAAAGAGTGCTCGACAGCCACCCGGAGAACACTACCGCACGGCGCCGCCTTGCCCTGCTGCTCGAGCGGAACGGGGAGTTTGCTCCGGCGGCGGAAGAGTACGACCGGCTCGTGAAAGCGGACCCGGGTGATATCGATGCGCTCGCAAGACGAGGTGCCGCGCTTGAACGGTCGGGCGATCATAACGGCGCTATTGCCTGTCTCGATCGCGTGCTCGAGAAGAAACCTGAAGATACGGATGCCCTGTACCTGAAGGCCCGTGCATACGAAGGTGCAGGTCGGTTCCGTGAGGCTGCAGACTGTTATGGGGCTATCACTTCACTGCGCCCCGAAGACGTGCCCGCCTGGTACCAGCAGGGTGTCAACCTCACCAGAGACGGCGATTACCGTGAGGCGGCCGCCTGCTTTGATAAGGTCGCCCTGCACGACCCCGATCAGGTTCTTGTCCGCTATACGATGGGGCTCGCCTATGATACCCTCGGCCAGTACGACCGCGCCGTCAAGGCATTCGACCAGGTCCTGAAACACGATCAGACCAGGTTCCATGTCTGGTACAATCGCGGCATCTCGCTCTTCAGGCTCGGCCATTACGCCGAAGCAGTACGGTCGTTCGACCGGGTGATGGAGAAGAGAAGAGACGGAAGCGTGAAATGGGTCGGCACCGGCAGTGATCTGAGCCTCTTTGAGCGGGATGAATCCGCCGCGGCGCAGAAGAAACCCGCAACCTACGACGCACGGGACAGGGTTATGCTGTACCATCGCGGCGTGGCACTCCTGCATCTCGGCCGCTACGAGGAAGCCCAGGAGAATTTCGTCCGCCTGCTCGAGATCGAACCGGAGAACGTTCGCGTCCTGGTGAACAGCGGCATCGCGCTTCTCCATCTCGGACGGTACGAGGCGGCGGATGAGTGTTTCAGGGCCGCCCTTACACACGAGCCACATAACGCCGTCGCGAGAGCGATGCGGGCGGATGCCCTCATGAACCTCGGCAGATACGAGGATGCGCTCGAGTGCCTCGATCACGTCCTGAAAGAGGACGGCGAGAGCGTGATTGCACTCCAGGAGCGTGGAACGGCACTGATGCATCGCTCCAGGTACGGCGAAGCCGCCGAGACCTTCGATCTGCTCCTCCGCATCAATCCGGGCGACGGTGCGGTGCTGAAGAGCAAAGGAAAAGCTCTCCTTCAACTCGGGCGGTATGCAGACGCACTCCTCTGCTTCGAGCAGGTTCTGGAGAAGAGTCCCGACGATCTCGGAAGTCTCCTTGAGATGGGAACGGCGCTCGAGAGGCTCGGCAGGTACGACGATGCCCTCACATGCATCGATCGGGTGCTGGCGGTAGATGCCGACGATGACGGGACACTCCTCCGGAAGGCCAGAATCTGTGAGGAGCAGGGGCGGCTTCTCGAGGCGTGCGACTGCTACAGGCGCCTCTCCGCAGAATCTCCGTCGGACTCGGGGTTCCTGCTGAACCTGGGGATGGTACTTGCGGCCCTCGGGCGATTCACGGAGGCATCGAACTGCTTTACGGAAGTTACAAAAGTTGAACCCGAAAACCTCTTCGCCTGGCTCCACCGGGGATTCGCGCTGTTGCACCTCGGCAGTTACGCAGAAGCGGCAGCGTCGTTCGAGCGGATTGTGCGGGAGAATCCGGGCGACATAGGTGCAACCTTCGCCCTCGCGACGGCGCTCCACCGGCTCGGCATGGACCAGCGCACCATCGAGTGCTGCGATCGGGTGCTCGCGGCCGACCCGGCGAACGCGGCAGCGTTGAAGATACGAGCAGGTTCGCTCGAGCAGGCTCGGAAAGCACGAAGAGGCGGCGGCCGGATTCGAACGCTACCTTGCCGCAACACCGGACGACCTGCGTGCCCGAATGGCGTACGGCATGGCGCTCGAGAAGACCGGGAAGTATAACGACGCCATCAAATGTTACGCACAGGTGCTCCAGGAAGACGACACGAATAACGAGGCATGGCATATGCTGGCGAACGCACTCGTTCATATGGGGCGCTACGAGGATGCCTTAGAGTGTTCGGACAGCATTCTTGAGATCAACGCCGAGGATCGGGCGGCATGGCAGCAGCGGGGAGAGATCTACTCCTGGCTCGGCAGGTACGGCGACTCGGAGCAGTGTTACGGGAAGGTGCTCGCCGCCGACCCCGGGGATCTGGCCTCGCGACGCGGCCTCGCCGATGCCCTCGAGAAGGCGGGGAAATACAGAGAGGCGCTGACCGAGTATACGACAATCCTCGAGCAGGAGCCGACGAATATCGATATGCTCTACGCTAAGAGCACGGCACTCATCCGCCTCGGCCAGTACGCCGATGCGATCAAGCCGGTCGACAAGATTGTCGTGCTCCAGCCCGAGAGTGCAGCGGCTCTCTTCATACGGGGGACGGTTTGTGAGAAGATCGGCAGGTTCGACGATGCCCTGAGGAGTTATGAGACCGCGCTCCAGGTCGATCCGGAGAACGCCGTCATCTGGAATGCAAAAGGGATGCTCCTCGATACGTTCGGGAGGTATGCCGATGCGGTGGCGGCTTACGACCGTGCGGCCGCTCTCTCCAGCGACGATCTCAACATTCTCTTCAACAAAGCGATCGCCCTTGCGCACCTCGGCGAGAACGATGCCGCACTCGGCTGTCTCGACCGGGTGCTTACAGCAAATCCGAACCATGCACAGGCGCTGTACCGCAAAGGCAGGGTGCTCGATCGTCTCGGCAAGTATCGCGAGGCGGCGGACTGTTTCAGTCGTGCCGTCGAGATTAACGGTTATTAGTGATAGAAGGAAGCGTTTAGAATGGAATGGAAGAATCCGATAACGGCAGCATTTCTGGTCTGCTGTATGGTTTTGCTCGCAATGGTGAGCGGCTGCACGGCAGGTGCAGCGAGAGCGGCAACAGCCACAGAACGGAGATCTCGTGCAAAGTGCACTATACCGGCACCCTTGCAGACGGCACGGTCTTTGACACCTCTGAGGGACGAGGGCCTTCGCAGTTCACCGTCGGTGCCGGGGAGATGATCTCCGGCTTTGACCGGGCGGTTCTCGGCATGCGTGTCGGGGAATCAAAGACCGTCACTATCCCGGCAGACCAGGCGTACGGCGCATACCGCGAGGATCTGCTCGCCGACCTCGATCGCGAGCAGTTCGGGAACACTTCAGTCCCCGAAGTCGGCCAGGAGATAACGATCAGCACACCCTACGGCCAGACGATGACCGTCCCGGTGATCAACGTTACCGACTCGGCAGTCACCGTCGATGTCAACCACCCGCTGGCGGGAAAGGATCTGACGTTTGCGATCACGCTGGTCGAGATCGCCTGATCCTTTCGGGCACCTATTTTTCTCCTTTCGGGAGAGCATTTTCTGGTCTGTCGAACCCGACAAGTTCGCTCGAAGAGTGATGGATGGTACATGGCCTTGAGATAGAGGAGAGATCCCAAAGGTATCGGGGAAGTGTTGTTCCCTGCAATGAAGCACTATTATTCAAGGTATCGATGATCGGAACTGCAATCGAAACAGGATCGCGAAGTGCGGCTTTTGCCCTCCCTATCGCATGAGGGAGGGGAGGTTCGGGATGGGAGCGAGTCCCCGCACGGGAGACGGGTTGTAGGACGATCTCGAATGCCCGCTACACAGGAATCGGGCCTGCTGCTCCGACAGCCGGAGGAGGTTAAGAATATATTAGTACCATAATTTCCACCTCAA
>CAWGXH010000007.1:0-29231 GCA_963826525.1 uncultured Methanomicrobiaceae archaeon
CTGGATCTCCATGAACGACGGGCGATACCGATGGTCACACCGCTCTCGGCGCCCACGGTGTCGGCAGCGGCGGCGATGCGGTGCGCTCGTGCGCCGATGCCCTCCTGGTAGGTCTTCAGGTTGATCAGATCAGAGGTGACTCCATTTCAATCACTTCTGACTCATAGGGCAATCATTTAATAGACAATAGCCCTCGAAAGAGGGGGCTACCGTCGGAGGTGCCCCGGAGGAAATGGCCTGCGGTTATCCCGCCGCACGAACGCTGCTTCACCGCATCTTTCAGGTGCGGCGTGACGCCGCCCGACTCGATCGCCGTGCGGTATAACTCGGCCATCTCACGGGCATACCGCTCGCCCCGGCCGCGGGCATCGATCACGAGCGAGTCAAGACCGGCTCCGATCAGGGCGGGGAGGTGGTCGATCAGAGATGTCTCGACCGCGTTTGCGAGGTACGTCCTTCCCTCGCTGTCGGTTCTGATCGGAAAGATGTGGCGCTTCGTATCCCGGATGCCGTGAAGGCATCCCCGGATTCTGCCCCGGCAAGCCGGAGCAGGCGATCTTCGGTGACCAGCGCTTCGAGGTTACCCTGAACGATAAACCCGAAGAGCATGCCGGAGAGAGTCTGCCGCGACCGTGCGACGAGATCGGCAAGGTCGGCGGCAGGGACCTCCGGGGAGAGGTGAGTACCGGAAGAGCGGGCCCACGCCGACCGCCCGGTGGTTCCAGATGTTGAGACCCGCCGCACCGTAGAGTGGGAGTTCAGGCACGGCCTTCGATGCTGCTGCCGCCGCCCCGGTGCCGCTCACCATGACCCCGCCGACGCCCGCCCCGGCAAGCGAGGGGAGGAGGGGGACGGCCGCATTGAGAAAGCCGGGCGGGGTTATCGGCGGCCACTTCCAGACCAGATCCGCCCCTTCGCTCCGGCAGACCGCCGCCGCTTCGGCGAGGAGGCCGAATCTGCCCTGACCTGTGGCTCGAAGAAGACGGTAGCGGCACCGCCTGCCGCCCCGCCCCGCACTTCGTCGAGCGTTGCGGCATAGACGGCGACGGTAGGACGCTGCCCCTCTACCGGCGGTGTGGGGAGAGCGGTCAGTGCCGGGAGGAGTGCCCGGAATCGCTCCGCCGCCGCTCCGACCGCTGCAGCGTCCGGCCGGTACGCGGCGGCAAGGGCTGAGGCGGCGCGGTCGAGGAACGATCTCCGCATCCGGTTCAGTTCACCGATGGGCGTGAAAAGACCGCCCGGATACTCAAGCCGAAGGTTCCGGATCGTGAACGGCGTCCCGCCCGTCTTCGCCAGCTGTGCCGCTATCTGATCCCCGGTGAGCGGGCGGCTCCGCGCCGGCTCCATCGGAGCATCGGACCGCATGCTGAACCGAATCTCCCGCCCGTCCGGGGCAGTGGCCGTCCCCTCGAAGACGGGGACGCACTCCTCCCATGACACCCGGATATCGAGCGGAAGCGGCGGGATCTCGCGGGCGATGATGCCCCGGGCACGCTCTTCGAATGCCGCCCGCTTCGTCAGGAAGACCCGGGTTCCCCGGCCGACCGGAACCGGGGCCGGAAGGAGGATTCGATCGCCCCGAACGACCGGGGACGACCGAAGCACCAGCCCCTCCTCACCGTCGGGCAGGTCGCGGCAGAAGACGAGCCCGTCACCCGCCGCCGGGATGAGAATCTCCGGTACGGAGCACCGTCGCCTCCCGTCTCCCGGGGTCGTACCCGGTCACCGTGCCGATGAGAATTCCCCGGTTTCCGGGGAGATCCCTGCCCATGATCGCCTCGTCGCCGAGGATATACCCGCCGGTAAAGCCGCGGGAGAAGGCGAGCGCCAGATCCTGCATATCTTCCGGAGAAGGCGACCAGGTCCCGGCGGCGATGGCGTCGAGCGCCTTCCTATAGATGCTCACCACCGTCGCGACGTACTCCGGCGACCGCATACGCCCCTCGATCTTGAGGGAGGCGATGCGGGAGGCCACGATCCTGTCGAGGTGCGGGTAGACCGCAGGGTCCCGGGTCGAGAGGAGATACGACTCATCGAGCGGAACCGGCCGGAAATCCAGAGGCCTGCCGTACTCGTCTTTCCGCCCGACGAGGAGGTCATACTGCCTTCGGCAGGGCTGGGCGCACATCCCCCGGTTTCCGCTCCGTCCGCCGATAACCGACGAGAGGAGGCACTGGCCGGAGTAGCCGTAGCAGAGAGCACCGTGGATGAAGACCTCGAGCCCGATTCCGTATGCCTCCGCCGCTTCCCGGAGTTCCTCAATCTCGCCGAGAGGCATCTCGCGTGCGAGCACCACACGGGAAAAGCCGTGCTCGGCGGCATACACCACCCCTTCCCGGTTATGGATCGTCATCTGGGTGGATGCGTGGAGCGCAAGATCGGGCGCGAGTTGCCGGGCAAGCCCTGCAACGCCCGCATCCTGCACCAGCACGGCATCGGCACCGATCTCGTAGAGCCGGACGAGGTAGGCGGCAAGATCGGCGAGTTCGGCATCCCGCATCAGGGTGTTAACCGTGACGTAGACAGAGACGCCACGGAGGTGGGCGTACTCGATCGCGCGAACCAGATCCTCATCGGTGAAGTTTGCCGCATACCGCCTGGCACCGAACCGCGTTCCGCTCAGGGTAGACGGCGTCCGCTCCGGCCGCTACCGCCGCGACGAGCGCGTCGAAAGAGCCTGCGGGGGCGAGGAGTTCCGGGAGCGATCCGATTCTTCGTGACTGTCTTTGCGAGATATCCATGCTCATAGCTGCTCCAGAAAGTATGCAGGTACGTGTGAGGGGCGGCACTATATGCGTATGCCCGGCCGGAGAGGAGAGCAGGAATTATGAGGAAGAGAGACACCAGTTTTTACGTATGCGTAACGAACGGCCGCTGGTCGGTATCATCGGCGCAGGGCATATGGGGAGCATGCTGGCGGAAGGCTTCCTCTCCACAGGTGCCCTTCTGCCCGGCGAGCTTGCCATCGCCTCCCGGTCGCGGAGAGGAATCGATCCGCTCCGGGAACGCTGGCCGGATATCACGGTTCTCCCCGACAATCCAGGCCTCGCACGCCTCTGCAGCCTGATCATTCTCTGCGTCAGGCCGCCGGATATCGACGGCGTGCTCGGCGAGATTGCCCCGGCACTCTCCGGGAACGAACATATCGTCTCTATCGCGGCGGGAATACCTCTCGAGCACCTGGAAAGAGAGTATGCAGGGCCGCTCTCGCGTGCTATGCCGAGCATCACCTCCGAAGCGGGCCACGGGGTCACACTCGTCTGTCACGGCCGGAAGGTATCCGGAGATGCGGCACGCGAGGATAGAACGCCTCCTTTCTGCACTCGGCAGGGTGCTCGAAGTCCGCGAGGATGACCTCCCCGCCGCCACCGTCGTCTCCGGCTGCGGGCCTGCGCTGATCGCGGCGATCATCGATGAACTCGCTGCTGCAGCCCGTCGGCAGAGCGGCCTTTCTCACGAGGAGGCCAGAGGCCTCGCCCGGGAGACGTTCATCGGAACCGCCGCACTCCTGCAGAAGACGGATATGAGCCCCGCCTGCCTGATAGAACGGGTGGCGACGCCGGGCGGCATCACCGAGGTGGGCGTATCGTCACTCCGGGAAGACCTCCCGGCAGCCTTCGACCGCATGTTCGAGCGGGCACGTGCACGAAACGACGCCCTTGCGGCCGATCGAAAGAGCGCCCCCGGAGAATGAACAGACTTAATACCGAATACCGACGGTATATCTCCCGAGAGCTATGAAACTCGTCGCCTCCATTCACGATCCCGATACGCTCGACCTGGCCGTTTCAGCAGGTGCGAACTTCATCGAGCTTCGCCTCGACCTGATCGAGGGCGACCTTGCGGATACGGTCGAACTGATACGGGCGAGAACCATCATTCCGATAATCGCCACGCTTCGGAGCAGGGAGGAAGGGGGGCGTTTTACCGGGGATGCGGATGCGTGGTTCGAGATCGTGGAGCCGCTCATCAGGCACGTCGATATCGTCGACGTAGAGGCGAGATACCGGGAGCACGCACCAACCATAATGACGCACGGCGTGCAGATCATCGCCTCGCATCACCGTCCGGAGATGCCGAACAGGGCCGAACTCGATGCACTTGCGAGCGACCTGCGAGCGTTCGGCGATATCCCGAAGATCGCCGTCAGCCCGCAGTCGCAGGCCGACGTACTCGCACTCCTCGCGTTCACCTGCGAAGCGCCAAAACCGATCTGCGTCAGCATCGTGGGGGAAGAGTACCGCTATACCCGCGCTCTCCTCCCGCTCTTCGGATCGGAGTTCGCGTACTGCCACGCCGGAACCCCGACGGCGAAAGGGCAGTACCACGTCGAGGAACTCAAGCAGCTCCTCGAGATGCTCCGGTAACTCACTCTTTTCCTGCGGAGAACCCGCGGAACTTCTCCTGCTCGAGGAGCGCGTCGAGGAGCACGAGCGCCAGCATGCACTCCGCGACCGGCACGACCCGTACGGCGATGCAGGGGTCGTGACGGCCGGTTATCCGTATCTTCCGCTCGTTTCCGGCCGTATCGATCGTCGCCTGCTCCTTCTCGATCGAGGGCGTGGGTTTGACGGCGATCCTGGCCACGATCGCCTGGCCGGTGCTGATCCCGCCGAGGATGCCGCCGGCGTTATTGCCGGCGAACCCATCCGGGGTGATCGGATCGTTGTTCTCGCTCCCGCGCATCCGTGCTACGGCAAAACCGGCTCCTATCTCGACGCCCTTCACCGCACCGATACCCATCAGGGCGGCGGCGATCATTGCGTCGAGCTTGCCGAAGACCGGATCGCCGAGCCCTGCCGGACACCCGGAGACGACGACCTCCACGATACCGCCGACGGAGTCGCCCTCCTGCCGTGCAGTGCGGATCGCCTCTTCCATCCCTTCGGGGGTGGTCTCTCCGCCGATCTCGGAGATCCGGCCGGCGACACCGATGCCGCACTGTTCGAGGCACTTTGCCGCAACCGCGCCTGCCGCGACGCGGGAGAGCGTCTCCCGGCCGGAACTCCGCCCGCCTCCCCGGTGATCGCGGACACCGTACTTCGCGGTGTACGAGTAGTCGGCGTGGCCGGGGCGGAAGATATCACGGAGCGCGTCGTAGTCGGCGGACTCTTGATTCCGGTTGTAGACGACAAGAGCGATCGGCGTCCCGGTCGTGACACCCTCGAAGGTGCCGGAGAGGATCTCGACTCTGTCCGCCTCTCTTCTGGGGGAGACCAGGCTGCTCGTGCCCGGCCGCCGCCGGTCGAGGTAGGGCTGGATATCCGCCTCGGAGAGCGCGATACCGGGAGGGCAGCCGTCGATGACGGCGCCGAGCGCTTTCCATGGCTCTCGCCGAAGGTCGTGACCCGAAAGTTTCTCCCAAACGTATTCATTGCATCATCTCCCGCACGCTTTCCGCCTCAACAGCGATGCCGGTGAACAGGCGGAACTGCGCTGCGGCCTGGTGGACGAACATCTCGGTGCCGGGGATCGTCTCGCAGCCGATAGCCCGTGCCTCCCGGATGAGCTTCGTCTCGGGGGGCGTGTAGACGAGGTCGAAGACGGTCATCCCCCGCTCGAGCAGGTCCGCCGGAAGAGGGCTCCCCCAGCATCTTCCATCCCGACCGGGGTCGTGTTGACGACAACGTCGGTATCGAGTCCCTCGAACTCGTCGAGCCCCCCCCATGCGCACCCGAACCGCTCCGCAAGGAGGCGGGCTTCGAGGGTCCGGTTCAGCACGGTCACCTCCATATCGAGGTCGCGGAGCGCGTAGACGGTCGCCGCCGCCGCACCTCCCGCACCGAGCACGACCGCCCTCGCTCCCCGCCGGTGCTCGAGCGGCGTCTTCACGCCGAGCCAGTCGGTGTTGAACCCGTGCATCCTTCCGCCGCACTGGACGACCGTGTTGACCGCCCCGATGGCGGCCGCGTCCGCGTCGACCTCGTCCAGGAACGGTATGATATCCTGCTTGAACGGAATGGTGACGGAGAGCCCTCTGACGTCGAGGTCGCGTGCGAGCCTGACGATGGGTTCTATCGCGGGCCACTCGAACCGCGTGTAATAGTAGGGTAAGCCGTAGTGCTCAAAGAGCCTATTGTAGAGGGCGGGGCTTTTGCTATGCGAGCAGGGGTTGCCGGCGATGCCGCAGATCCGGGTGAGCGGGTCGCGCTTTCGCACCGCCATAAGGTCGTCCGGGGCAAGGGAGCTTTCAGGCAGCGCCGGTGCCGCGGAGAGGACGGTTACGATCCGCTCGACGGTCTCCTCGACGCTGGACGCGCCGGTATCGATGCAGACGTCGGCGCTTGAGAGGTAGGCAAGCCTCCTCTTCCCGAGAACCTCCCGTATCTCATCCCGAAGCGGGAGCGACGTGAGCCCCGGCCGGTCGCTGCCCCGGATACGCTCCTCGATGACCGCAGGATCGGCCGTCAGCAGAACGATCGTTCCGTTCCGGCGGAGCGTCTCCACGTTCGCCGGGTCGGTGACCGCTCCCCCGCCGGTGCTGATGACGCCGTCATATTCCCGGAGCGACGCGATAACCTCCCTCTCGAGACGCCGGAACGCCGCTTCGCCCTACCGCTCGAAGATCGCCGGGATGGCGATCCCCGCCTTCTCCTCGATTACAGCGTCGGTATCGACGAACGGAAGGCCGAGGCGGTCGGCAAGCCGCCGCCCGACGGCCGTCTTCCCGGTGCCCCGATACCCAGTCAGGACGATCTTCATAGGAGTCCCGCTTCCGCGAGGGCGTCCCAGAACCCGGGGAACGACTTGCCGACGCATTCTGCGTCCCGGATCGTCATCCCACCGACCCCGAGGCCGAGGACGGCGAAGCTCATGGCGGTCCGGTGATCGTCGACCGGGTCGACGACCGCGCCGTGCAGCGGGGCGGGGATGATGGTGATCCGGTCGGTGCCGACCGAGACCCCGGCTCCCATCCTCTGCAGGTTCTCCGCCGTGACCCGGACGCGGTCGCTCTCCTTGTACTGCAGGTGCCCGACCCCGGTGATGGTCGTCGGCGTCGATGCCGTGGCCGCCACGACCGAGAGCGTCTGCACCGTATCCGGGGCGGAGGACATATCGATGGTGATACCGGAGAGATCGCCCGTCCGCGTGACGGTCACCATATCGCCCGATGCCGCGACGATGCACCCCATCGCTTCGAGCGCGTCGAGGAACCGCCGGTCGCCCTGCACCGATGCGGGGGACAGGTGGTTCACGCGGACGGTGCCGCCGCAGATTGCTGCCGCGGCAAAGAAGTAGGAGGCCGACGAGTAGTCGCCCTCGACGGTGTACTCCCTGCCGGTATACCGGGTGCCGCGCCGCACCCGGAACCGGGTATACCCGTCCCGCTCGACCGTTGCACCGAACGCCTCCATGACGTCGACCGTCACGTCGAGGTACGACCGGGATGCGGGCATCTCCGGGATCTCGAGTTCGACGTCGTCATCGGCGGAGGGAGCGGCCATCAGGATCGACGAGATGAACTGGCTGCTCATACTCGCGTCGACGACGGCCGTCCCGCCGGCAAGCCGCCCCTCGACCCGGATAGGGGGAAAGCCGGGGTTGCCGAGGTACACGACCTCGCCGCCGAGGGCACATAGCGCATCCACCAGCGGCCCGAGCGGCCGCTCCAGCATCCGCCGGTTCCCGGTGAGCACCACCGGACGCGGCGATACGAGGGCTATCGAGGAGAGGAGCCGGAGGCTCGTCCCGGAGTTGCCGAGATCGAGCGTGACCGGATCTCCGGTCGGGAGCCTCCCGCCGGTTCCGTCGACGATGATCTCGCTGTCCTGCCAGTCGACCGGGACGCCGAGGCTCCGGAGCGCCCGGGCGGTCAGCCGGGTATCGTCGGCGTCGAGCGGGCGGCAGATCCGGCTCCTGCCCGAGGCGAGCGAGGCGGCGATCAGCGCCCGGTGCGTATAGCTCTTCGAGGGAGGAGCGGAGAACGTCAGCGTCCACTGCGGGACTCCGGGAGATGGTCACGTCCATGCGGGCACCTCCCTCCTCGAGTAGCAGCCAAGTTCCTTCACCGCGGTCATCCTCGCGAGTTCCTCCCTCGCCTCCTCCCATCCGGGCGCGAGATCGAAGTCGATGAAGAAGACGTACCTCCCCATCCCCCGCCGGGACGGCCGCGACTCGATCCTCGTTAAGTTGATGGAGCGGACGGCAAAGACCCCGAGAAGGTCGTGGAGCAGGCCTGCCCGGTTCGCAGCGGGGTCGACGAGGATGCTGCACCTGGTGCAGCCTGCTTCGTCCCGCGGCGTCGCCGATATCCGGACGAACCGGGTGACGTTCTGCATGCTGTTCTGCACGTCCCGCCGGATAACCGGGAGGCGGTAGATCTCCGCGGCACTCGAGGAGACGATGGCCCCCGCATCCTCGTGCTCGAGCATGGCAAGCGCGCTCGCCGCGTTGCTGCTGGTATGCACGATATCGACGCCGAGCCGGTCGAGAAACTCGCTGCACTGCTCATGCGTCTGGGGGTGAGCATAGATCACGGCAAGGTCGCCGGGATCGCACCGGGCTGCGAAATGGTGACGGATCGGCATGTACGCCTCCTCGACGATGAAGACGTTGGCATCCTGGAGCCCCCGGAGGGTCGAGCCGACACCGCCTGCTTCGCTGTTCTCGATCGGCACGAGGCCGTCCGCCGTGCCGGAGGCGACCGCCCCGATGATCTTTCCGATCGTCGGGAGAAGTTCGATATCGTCGCCGTAGAGCCGCAGGGCGAGCTCGTGGCTGAAGGTTCCGGCAGGGCCGAGTGTGAGGACGGTCATCGCGTCACCATATATCTGATAAGATCGTCGGTCTCCTCCGTGGCAGTTTTCCCGTAAGAGGCATAGTGATCGGTGTTCTTCGCGAAAAAATCGCGGAAGGCAGCAAGGTCGCCCGTCTCCACGATCGCGCGGAGGCTCTTTGCGGCATCCTCGAACGCGGCCAGCACCTCGGGCACGGCCGGGTTCAGCCGCAGCATATCGCCGTAGAGGTCGGCGTCCTGGGCGAGCAGCCGCCCGATCAGCCCCATCTGGATACGGTAGATGGGGCTCGTGAACGCGAGCGACTCCTCGACGTCCACCCCGGCACGCCGGATCGTATCGGCCGCACAGAGCGTTGCAAAGTGGGTCAGCCCCTGGATGACCGCCATCATCCGGTCGTGCTCTTCGGGCGTGGCGAAGGTCAGCACCGCCCCCTGCTCGCGGAAGACGCCGAGCAGGCGGTCGAGCGCCGCCCCGTCGCAGCGTGCGGGCGTGACGATGATCGTCTGGTTTCGAAGCGACTCCGCACCGGGCCCGAACATCGGGTGCAGCCCCACGACACCGGCCTTCGAGGCGAGCATGGCGCGGACGGGCTCCACCTTCAGCGAGGTGATGTCGCAGAGGAGCTGCTCCTCCGTAAGCACCGGGGCGATCTCGTCGATGACGGCTATCGTCCTTCCTATCGGCACCGCGACCATGACCACGTCCGCCCGCTCTGCGACCTCGCGGTTCGAGAGAGGCGTATCACGCCCCGATACGATGACGTCCCATCCGGCGGCAGCAAAGACGGACGCAAAGAACCTCCCCATCTTTCCGGTGCCGCCGATGATCCCTGCCAGCATGCGCTCACTTCTCAAGGATCGTCTCCTTCACCGCTATGCCGAAGTGGCGGCCGCCCTCCGTCGCAGCCCCGAGGATCCGGTCGCCCTCTTTGAGGTCGACGACCGAGATCGCACCGCCGTCCTCGCCCACGAGGCGTATCGTCTCCGCGTTCTGGAGGATCAGGCTGACCCGGGCGTCGCCGGCCTTTGCCTCGACGAGGAGGAGCGGCCGGCGTTCAATCTTCACCCTTCCGACCACCGCGTCGGTCGTCCTGCCGCCGCGTTCCGCGACCGCGACGTGATCCCCGACCTTCAGGTCGGCGAGGTACGCCGTCTTCCCGCCGGGGAGCATGATGTAGGCATGGACGGCACCGGCATTGACCCGGAACGGCCGGGGCGCCACGTAGGGGTTCTCGAGCGTCTCCGGGTGCACGAGCAGGAAGGCGGAGGAGGTGTTGCCGACGAGCATCCCCTGCCCGTCCGCGAGGAGCGAACAGGTATCGACGCAGACCCTATCGCCCATCCCGACCGGCCGGATGCCGGTGACGGTGAAGGGAATGAGATCGGTGCTCCCGCCGGAGGATGCGATCAGCGATGCGACCTCACGGACGACGGCCGGATCGCCGGTCTTCAGCAGGATCCCGGCAATGCCGCGCTCAAGGACGGTCAGCGCGAGTTCCGCCTCCGCACGGTTCGTCACCGCCGCGACGATACGGTCCGAGGCTGCAACCAGATTCTCGAGCGGGATCACCGTCCAGTCGCCGGTGCTGACGATCACGAATCCCTTTCGTGAAAGCCTGACCGCCTCTTCTTCGCTCTCCTTGTCCACGATCGCCACCTCGAAGACATCCTCGCCGGGGACAAGATCCCCGTCGGGCGCGATGGCCGTCGTCCGTGCGAGTTCGCGGAGGTCTTCCGCACGGTCGACCATCAGAGCATCCGCACCGCTCTCGATGGCGGTCGTGGCGAGATCTTTATCCCACGGCCTGAGATCGACCCAGAAGACCTTCATCCTTCCATCTCCAGCGCCCAGGCAGGGTCGATTTCGTCATGCACCACCCGGCAGATCGCCCGGATGAACTGGCGCGGGTTATCGCGCTGGAACGCGTTCCTGCCCATGCAGACACCGGCGGATCCGGCCGCCACGGCCTCCCCGAGGGTCGTCAGCGTCTCGATATCGCCGCCCTTCTCGCCGCCCGCGACCATCACGGGGACCGAGCATGCTTCGGTGATCCGGCGGAACGATGCCGCATCCCCGGTGTAGTTCGTCTTGATCAGGTCGGCGCCGAGTTCTTCGGCCACCCGGACGCAGTGCCCGATCGCCTTCGGGGACGTGGGATCGATCCCTTCGCCGCGGGGGTAGATCATGATAAGGAGCGGCATTCCCCAGCGGTTGCACTCTTTCGAGACCTGCCCCGCCGACTCAATCATCCTTGATTCGTTCGGCGCCCCGAGATTGATATGGATCGAGACCGCATCCGCACCGAGGGCGACCGCCTCCTCGACGGTGCAGACGAGCACTTTGTCGTTCGGGTCGGGGTTCATCGAGGTGCTCGCCGAGAGATGGACGATGAGCCCGATATCCCGTCCGTGCTTCCGGTGGCCGCCCTTCACCATCCCCTTATGGAGGACGATGGCATTCGCACCCGCTTCGCTGACCTCGGAGACGATCTCCGTCATGTTGCGGAGCCCCTCGATCTGCCCGAGCGTGAACCCGTGATCCATGGGGATGATCACCGATCTGCCCGTATTCCGGTTCATGATTCGTTCAAGACGTATCTCTTTTCCTATCATCTCTCTCACGCCCTCAGGATCTCAATTGCTTCGTCTGCCGGTTTTCCTTCGTGTACAATGAGCGCCGCGGCCCGCATCAGTTTCTCCGGAGCGGGGTGCTGGAACGCATTCCTCCCGATGGAGATGCCGGCAGCGCCGCCCTCCATCGCCCCCTCGATCAGTTCGAGGATGGCCATATCGTCGGTCTTCGACCCGCCGGCGACGACCACCGGAACCGGGCACCCCCGCGTGACCTCGCGGAAACTGTCGGGGTCGCCGGTGTAGACGGTCTTGACGATATCGGCGCCGAGCTCCGCCGCCACCCGGGCGGCGAGTTTGACGTGTTCGACGTCGTGCTCGTCCGCGATCTTCTGCCCCGGGGGTACATCATCGCAAGCAGCGGCATCCCCCACTCCATGCACTCGATCGCCACCCGGCCGAGGTCTTCGAGCATCTTGGCCTCCGAGTTCGCACCGACATTGATATGCACCGAGACGCCGTCCGCCCCCATCTTGAGGGCGTTCGTGACGGTATTGACGAGCACCTTCTCGTTCGGGTCGGGTCCGACGGCGGTGCTCGCCGAGAGGTGGAGGATGAGCCCGACATCTCTGCCGTGCCGCCGGTGACCATGCAGGGCAAGCCCCATATGCCCGATCACCACGTTTGCTCCGCCCCCCGCCACGAGGTCGATGGTCTTTCCGAGGTCAATCAGTCCCGGGATTGGCCCGACCGTAACACCGTGATCCATCGGTACGATGATGGTCTTTCCGGTATTACAATCCATGATACGTTCCATGCGAATTTCTTTTCCTCTCATAGTCAGATACTCCTCATCCGGCACGTCAGCGATTCTGGTGGAGAATCAGCTTCAGTTCCGGGGATAATAGTTAAAGGTGCTAAAAAAGCGGAGATAATTGCAAAAAGGCAGGCACCATCCGGTAATGGAATGAACCTGCGGAAGAAGTGCGTCGCTTTGACCTGCACGGCGGATGGATCCTTCGCTACCAGTGATAAAAGCATTCACCGGCAAAAAACATTCACCACGCATTGATAGTATCATATTTCGTCAATCTATAAAAAGGTAAGCCCGCAGGATGAGAATTGGCGAGGGGAGAAGGGACACGACCCGGCAGATATCGACGCTACTCTATTATTTCCGGAAAAGAACGCTGCTTCTGCCGATCACTTCCGGATCTTCTTAAAGGAGATGACATCGCCGACGGTCGTCGCCATTCTGCCGGCGCCGCGGGACTCGGTCTCGTCGGCCGCGGAGTCGATCAGCTTGATGCCGAGCGCCCGCTCGATCTTTTTCCGGACAGCGTCTTCCGGAATGAGATCGCCCTTCTCGATCTTCTTGATCAGGATCTCACGCTCTTTCGTCGCATGCGCAAGATCCAGCGTCGACCATTCCTTCTCTTCCCGGGCAGCGCGAATCCGTTCGCGGTAGTCGTCGACGATATCGCCCTCGATCAGGTCAAAGACATCCCGCGGCCTCCTCCGGGCTGCGGCGTCGAGGCCGCCGGTGCTCCGGGCTTCCGCACAGGAACGCCGCCTCGCCGTGATTGCTGGACTTCCTTACCGTATTTTGCACATTTGATGCACACACAGAGTTCTGCACCTTCAACCTGGACTGTCTTAGACGGTCCGTGGATAGGAGCGCCGCATAATTCACATTGCATGGTTCTCGCAAAGAACTTTATATCCATTTTACCCTATATAATTAATCGAGGAGACCTATGGGAGATATTGCTCGGCAAGCACCTGACAAGGATACCGGTGAAGATCTTTACCAGTACCTGCTTGAACGGATAACTAACCTCGAAAACCGAAATCTGGGCTGCGGGAGCAGTTCCGGCAGATGGAATCTGAAAAACGCTATATCGAAACCCAGAAGATCCGGTACAAGCGTGAGCTCCGGAAGCTCAAGAGCGAGATCGAACAACTGCGGAGCCCTCCTCTCGTTATCGGGACGGTCACCGACGTCGTTGACAACAACCGGGTCATCGTGCGGAGCAGCGCTGGTCCACGATTCCTCGTCCGCACATCGCAACTCATCGATCCCGATCTCCTCAAGCCGGGTGTGCGGTGTACCTTAAACCAGCAGTCTCTCGCCATCGTCGACGTCCTCCCCACGAGTTACGACTCGCAGGTCTACGGTATGGAGCTGATCGAGTCCCCTGACGAGCGCTACGAGAATATCGGCGGCCTTGAGCCGCAGATCGTGGAGATCCAGGAAGCGGTCGAGCTCCCGCTGACAAAGCCCCATCTCTTCGAGCAGATCGGCATCTCGCCGCCGAAGGGCGTCCTCCTCTACGGCCCGCCCGGAACCGGGAAGACGCTGCTCGCGCGGGCGGTCGCGCACCAGACGAACGCGCACTTCCTCCGTGTCGTCGGTTCGGAGCTCGTGCAGAAGTACATCGGCGAGGGGCGCGGCTCGTGCGCGAACTCTTCGAGCTTGCCAAACAGAAAGCGCCGTCGATCATCTTCATCGACGAGATCGATGCGATCGGTGCGCACCGGAACGATTCGACGACCTCGGGAGACCGCGAGGTGCAGCGGACGCTCATGCAGCTCCTCGCCGAGATGGACGGGTTCGAGAACCGCGGCGACGTCAAGATCATCGGCGCCACGAACCGGATCGATATCCTGGATCGCGCCCTCCTCCGGCCGGGTCGGTTCGACCGGATCATCGAGATTCCGCTCCCCGACTTCCACGGACGGCTGTCAATCATGAAGATCCACACGAAGGGCATGAACCTCGGCGGAAACGTCGACCTTGCGGAGGTCGCCCGCCTCACCGAAGGAAAGAACGGTGCCGACCTTCGGGCGGTCTGCATGGAAGCGGATATGCTCGCGATCCGGAGCGAGCACGAGACCGTCACGCAGGACGACTTCATGAAGGCGATCGACAAACTCGCGCTCGACTTCGACAAGCACCATATCAACTCCTCATATGGCGCGATGTTCGCCTGAAGATACCTCCTTTTTTTCTCCTGATATCTTTCGCCAGACCACGATACCGAAATTCCGTCCATATTCATAGCCCGGCTCTTTCCGTAGCCTCTATGAGGAATGCCGTCGGGGGCATCGGGAGGCGTTTATCCGAATCGCAACAGGGGTTTGATCACGAGCACGGCCACTGCCGGCTAATCGCATACAGGGGGGTGCGGGGAGGAGTGTCCCAGCAGAAGGTTTTGGTACAGACACCATTCGCCACAGGCGACAGGGGGGCTCTCGACCTCTCCCGTCCGAGGGTGAACGCCCCTGCAGGTTCGATGCCCGCAAAAACGTCAAGAAAAATGGGAAACAAGACCACAGATGGGAGAAGATCTCCAGTACCGACAGGATCACAGACACGGCCACCACCGGTAATCGCATCGCGGGGGAGGTTCAGGGGCAAAAGCCCCCTCCTGCCAGACCGTTTCGCGTACAAACTCGATCTGAAAACGCAAAATCGATGCCGGATTTGAAGTGCTCTTCAGACCGAAACGCCCTCATCGGCGATTTTGGGATGAAACCTTTGAAAAGAGAGGGCATGCCTAGGAGCTCGGCGTGCTCGCTCTCCGAGCACCAGACCTCGAGGACGTCGTCCATACCCTCGAGAGCGTCGGCATAACCGTCCCGGCCACAGCCCGGCTCCATCTTCACCGACTGGACGAGCCGGCCGTCCCGGATACCGTAGAGCAGGCGATACTCCCAGGGAGCGGCAAGTTTCGTATCCCGTTCGTAGACCTGTTTCGCGAGCTCGAACGAACGGTAAGTGTCCTCGGATAACCGGAAGAGCACCACCTCGACGTAGCGCCTGATATACCAGCGGATCTCCGAGATAATAGAGAGACTGCTTGCAAGGGATGCCGTCCTGATCAGCACGCCGAACTCGAGGCGCGAGGGGTGATAAAACCAAGTATCCCGGCTGGTCTCGGATTTCAAAAGGGTGGAGTAGAGGTCGACCCCATCGGCCTGGACCAGCAACGCGTCCATATCAGATATACATGCGGGTATCCTGGGGTGACGCCTTATGCTCCTCGCGTTTTACCTTCTTGATCGCAGCGGCGAAGTCATCCTGCTCCACCGCTTCCGCATCGCGGCGGACCGCTATCATACCGGCTTCGCGGGCGACTGCCTGCAGTTCCGCACCGGTGGTGTTCTCGGTCTGGCCGACGATCGCTTCGAGGTCCACGTCCTTCATCGTCATCTTCGCCGTGTCGATCTTTCAGATCCGCGCCGCGAGTCCGCATCGGGGAGAGGCACCTGTATGATCCGGTCGAACCGTCCCGGCCGGAGGAGGGCAGGGTTGAGCATATCGATCCGGTTGGTTGCAGCCATGATCCGCACGTTTCCGCGGTTCCGAACCCGTCCATCTCGGCGAGGAGCTGCATGAGCGTCCGCTGCACCTCTGCGCTTCCGCTCGTCCCGTCGTGCATCCGCATGCTGCCGATTGCATCGATCTCGTCGATGAAGACAATCGACGGCGCACGCTCCCGGGCAAGGATGAAGAGCTCGCGCACGAGCTGTGCTCCTTCACCGATGTACCTGTGCACGAGTTCGCTCCCGGACATCCTGATGAACCGGGCGTTCGAGTTGTGGGCGACCGCCTTTGCGATCAGCGTCTTCCCGGTTCCGGGCGGGCCGTAGAGAAGGATGCCTTTCGGCGGCTCGACACCGATCCGCTCGTAAATCTCGGGTTTCGTCAGCGGGTACTCGACCGCCTCGCGGACCTCTTCGATCTCTTCCTTGAGACCGCCGACGTGCTCGAACGTGACGTCCGGCTGCTCTTCGAGTTCCATGACGCGGATCCGGGAGTCGAAGACGTTCCCGATGATCTTGACGATCGAGAGCGTATTATTGACGGCAACCTTCGTGCCCGGTTTGAGGGTGCGGTGCAGTTTCTCGTTCACCGACGTGACGTATTCCTGATTGTTGCCCTGCTGCCGGAGATATACTTCGCCTTTGTCCAGTGCATCGACCACAACGGCAACAAACAGCGGCACACGTTTCAGCTGGCCGTTTCTTTCCGGAGCTGGACGAGTTCCTTCTCGGCCAGCTCGTTCTTGAGTTTGAAATCCAGGAGCTGCGCCTTCAGATCCTGAATCTGGAGTGCGAGCATGTCGTGCTCACTGCCAGGGTTGTTGCCAATGGTTTCGTCCATGGTACTCATATAGTTGTTTCTCCAACCACTTATTACTGTGGTCGCATGATTCTGAAGGGAAGAGCAATTTCGAAAGGGTCGGGCAGGGGAGAACTCCTCGTCAGTCCTGCGCCGATCTCATTTCTCTCCGGTGTCGACCCGGAGACGGGCGTCGTCATCGAGAAAGGCCACCCGCTCGAGGGCGAGAGTGTTGCCGGTCGCGTCCTTGCATTCCCGTACGGGAAGGGATCGACGGTCGGTTCGTACGTCATCTACGCGCTGGCGCGTAGCGGCCGGGCTCCTGCTGCGATCATCAATACCGAGGCTGAAGCAATCATCGCCGTCGGGGCAATCATCGCCGGGATCCCCATGATCGACAGCCTCCCGTGCCCCTCTCCAATCACCGGGCGGCAGCATCGTGACGGTCGACGGCGATACGGGCGGCTCGCCTGCGGCGATGCGGCGTGAGAGGTCTGTGCGAAAAGCCGATACCACTACGGGTGTCACCGAAGGATCACGATGAATACGTACCGGGCGAAGATTGCCGAAACCTACTACGACGTCCTCGGCATCAGCCGTGAAGCGAGCGCGGGTGAGATCAAAGCCGCATACCGGAGGCTCGCCAAACAGTATCACCCCGATATCAGCACCGCCCCGGGCGCCCAGGAGATCTTCCTGAAGGTTCAGGAGGCATATGATACCCTCTCCGACCCCGAGAAGAGGACGGAGTATGACAGGCTCCTTGCGGCCGGCACGGCGTATTCGCCGTACGGCGCACCGGCCGGGGGAGCATCCTCCGCGTATCGGCAGACGGGAACTCACCGATACTACTATTACTCTCCGGGCGGAGGCTTTTCATCCTCAGAAAGACCCGGAGAAGCCGCCCCCATAAGTCGATCATCCCTCGCATTGATTCTGCTCGGCGGTATCCTGATGATCGTCGCGCTCCTGCTCCGGGTGCTGCACGGCATCCTCTTTACCGGGAAATGAAAAACGAGCGGTGACGTTACGGCATCCGCTTCATCGGGCTGACGCTTGACCCTTCCATATTGCCGCCCGCAAAGGCGTACCGCTCCCGGATTGTCGGCGGCAGTTCCCGCTCGCCGATGGGCGTAAAGCCGAAGGATGCGTAGAACAGGACGAGATCGCTCGTCGAATGCATGTACAGCACGTCGTTCCCGCAGGCGGAGACGAGCGCTTCAACCGCTCTCTTCGATCCCCGCCCCTGAACTCCTCGGGAGTGAAGACGCCGTCGACCTCCCTTCCGTCCGGGTGCTGCCTGCACCGGGCGAGGCTGACGAGGTTGCCGTCAAGGAAGACGCCGAAGATACGATCGGTCTCCTTATTCGCCTTCTGCTGGTGATACCCCTTCCAGATCCTCTCTGCCTTCGAAAACTCTCCGGTGCAAGTTCACGGGCTTCCACAGCCAGCGACAAATGGGATATTTCACGAGAACCGGACGGCGGGCTCGCTTTGCCACGTCGGCCGCCGTACTTCCGGGGGATATCCCTGAAGTAGTCCTGCTCGCCGTACCGGGAGATGAGGATCAGGGAGACGTCCTCTTCCTCGGCGAGATCGGTGATCTCCTGGCTCGGGTTTCCGAACCGCACGACCGTCCTGATAGCGAGACCGCCGCGCGCAAGTTCCATCGCGATCCCGGAGAGCCTTCGTTCCGCCTCCTCGATCCCCGCTATCAGTTCCTCTTTGGTCTCCGCGCTCCTGATGACGTGAACCAGGATAAGTTCGGAGATGATCTCCAGTCGCCCGACAAAATCGATCACCATTCGGGAAGGCCTCGAAAAATCGACCGGACAGAGCACCCGCGAAAAGATATTCATCCGGCATGTCTCCGTGGCCGCACCTCGGTAGCGGGTGATCAGGATATCGACGGTGCTTCTCCGGAGGACGTCCAATGAGACGCTCCCGAGGAAGTATCCCTGAATGATCCCCTTTCCCCGCGCGCCGATGACGATCAGCGGGATCTGCTCGTCGGCAGCACGCGAGACGACCGCTCCGGCGGTGTCGCCGTCCCGGACGATATCGAGGATCGCTATCGGCCGGAGCCCGAGCTCCTCCACCCGCTCGCTCTGCATCGCCAGCCGGCGTTCTGCACATTCGGCAGGTGTCTCAAACGTCTGACCGGAGATCCATGTCCGCATCGACGCATGGTCTGCGTCAAGGGCATGGAGCAGAATCACCTCCCGGACTCCCGGAATCTGTCCGAGACACTCTATAGTTCTCCCCGAGTACTCGGAGAAATCGGTCGGCACCAGTACCCTCTCAAACATAATGATATCCGCACCAGGTAGCTGTTGATTGGGCGGTTACTGATTAATATATACCCATTTCAAACGCCCTGGGGGCACCTGTCCGCGCCCGGAGGAGCAGACGCGGCCAGTGCGTCCGCTTCCGCCCCTAAAATGCCTTGGATAGACCCTTAAGCGCAGTATAATCGATAACTTCCCGGCGGAGCAATAACTACTTAATGCTCAATAACGATAGTATAAAGAATACGTCGATGTGTATATCCGGTTCTTTTGCGGACGGGCGGGTGATGCCGTCCAGATGAACAGAGCGTGACAGATGGTTTTTTTTGGAAACAGGCCCGGAGCAACGATAACGGTATCAGTGCTGCTGGTGGATGACGACCCCTCCCTGCTCGAAGCTGCCCGCATCTTCCTTGAAGGGAGGGAAGGTTTCTCCGTCGAAACCGCACTCTCGGCACGGGGAGCGCTCGATATCGTCAGGGATACCCGCTTCGACGTCATCGTCTCCGGTTACGATATGCCGGAGCATACCGGCATAGACCTGCTCCAGGAACTTCGCGCGCGAGGGGACGAGACCCCGTTTATCATATTTACCGGAAAGGGCAGAGAACACGTCGCAATCGAAGCCCTCAACAGCGGGGCAGACTTTTATCTTCAGAAGGACGCCGACGTTCCGGTCGTCTTCGCCGAACTCGAGCAGATGCTCCAGAAGGCGGCCCAGCGCGGCTGGACCGAGGCCGCTCTCAAAGCGAGCGAGGAGCGCTACCGCGCCGTCGTCGAAAGCCAGACCGAACTTATCACCCGGTTCAGCCCCGAAGGAGTCATCCTCTTCGTCAACGAAGCGTACTGCAGGTACTTCGGAAAGAAGTGCAATGATATCATCGGGCACCGGTTCAGACCGGTAGTCCCGAGAGAGGAGCAGGCGCTGGTCCGGGAACACTTCGCCTCGCTCACCCCCGACAGTCCCGTCGCCTCCCTCGAACACCGCATAATCATGCCGGACGGAGAGGTTCGCTGGCACCAGTGGAGTGATCGGGCAATCTTCGATTCCCATGACCGGCTTCTCGAGTACCAGTCGGTCGGCCGCGACGTGACGGAACGGAAATTCGCTGAAGAGGCACTTCGGCAGTCCGAAGAGCGCCTCTCGAAGATCATCAACCATCTGCCGGAGCCGACATTTGCAATCGACAAAAACGCACGGGTCATCGCCTGGAACAGAGCACTTGAAGGACTGACCGGCATAGCCGCCGGCGAGATGGTCGGGGCAGGCGGGTGCCAGTACGCAGTTCCCTTTTATGGGGAGAGGCGGCCGGCACTGGCCGATTATATCCTCAAACCCGATGCGGCAGCCCTGCAGCGGTACACGTTGATCACGGAGAAGGAGGACGAGCTGACTGCGGAGGTGACGTTCCCGCTCCCGCAGTGGAACGGCCGTATCTTCTGGATCAAGGCGACGCCGCTCTACGACAACAACAGCGCGGTCGTCGGTGCTATCGAATCTATCCGCGACGTTACCGAGATGAAACGGGCGGAGGCCGAGAGAGAGCGGTTGCTTGATGAGATCGAGAGGCGAAAGCGCCTCCTCGACACGATCTTCGACGTGACGCCCGTCCAGTTCTATGTCTACGACAGGGATCTCCGGTACCTTTACGTCTGTTCGAAAGGCGCCGAGGAACGGAACGTAAAACCGGAAGAGATGATCGGGAAGACCTGGCGCGATCTCAGCATGCCGATCGGGATCATGGAGCCGATCGAAGAGCAGCTCAAGACCGTACTCGCGACCGGTTCTCACCTGCAGGGAGAGTATACCTTTCCGACCGCGAGCGGCGACAAGGAAACCTGTACCAGCTGACACCGATCTACGGTAGCGAAGGAGGTGTCGAAGCGGTGGTCTCGACGGTGATCGATATCACCGAGAGAAAGAGAGCGGAAGAGGCCGTCCTGCAGACCAACCGGAAGTTAAACCTCCTCAACAGCGTCACCCGGCACGACGTCCACAATCAGCCCACCATCCTGATCGGGTTTTTGCACCTCTCGCAGGAGCATACCGACGATCCGCTCCTGCAGGAGTTCATCGGCAAGATGCAGGGAGCGGCAAAGACCATTCACCGCCAGATCGCCTTCACCACCGACTACCAGGACATCGGCGTGCAGTTCCCTGCCTGGCAGAACCTTCCCGACGCCGTCGCCCGTGCGACGGCCTTGCTCGATACGGGAGCGGTCTCGGTATTCGTAAACGTACGCGGCATCGAGATCTTTGCCGATCCGCTCCTCGAGAAGGTATTCTACAACCTTATCGACAATGCCACCAGGCACGGAGGCCCTATCACCCGGATCCGCATATACGACCGTATAACCGAGGACGGGCTGAAGATCGTCTGCGAGGACGACGGGAGCGGCGTGCCAGCGCATAAGAAAGAACGGATCTTCAAACGGGGTTTTGGGAGCAATACCGGATACGGCCTATTCCTGGCACGGGAGATCCTCTCCATCACCCACCTCTCTATCGAAGAGACCGGCACGCCCGGGGTCGGTGCACGCTTTGAGATCCTTGTTCCGAACGGTTCGTATCGCTCAACAAGTTCGGGCGACGCCTGTATGCCGGCACGCCGGTCGAAGGACGACCCTGCCGGGTCGATTGATACCCGCCCGCCCCGGCCATCACGTTTCTGCCGTGCCTGAGCAGGGCAGGGGTAAGTGTTATCTGATGCGAGTGCATGTATGCCGTTGAATCACACCCGAAGGTGACACGATGGAGAAAGTAAAACGGTATCGGTGCAGGGTCTGCAATTACATCTACTCCCCCGTCCGGGGCGAACCGCACCGGGGCGTAGCCGCCGGCACGGCATTCGAAGATCTGCCTGACGATTACATCTGCCCGGTCTGCGGGGCGACGGGAAAAGGTCTCGTCGGGAAATGGGGTTTTGTTCCCTGGGAGCCGACGAAGTACGTCTGCAAGATCTGCGGGTATATCTACGACCAGAAAAGAGGTGAGCCCCGCCGGGGCATTCCGGCAGGCACGGCGTTCGAAGATCTTCCGGAGGACTATACCTGCCCGATCTGCGGCATGGATCCGCGGATAACCGAGTTTTACGGACCGGTCCGCAAACCCAGTTCGACCCGATCCTCGACGTGTGAGGGAGGGCGGTGGGTGACACCCCCCCCGACCCTTTTGCTTCCCCAAAGCCCACTCTTTTCGCCTTTCATGCCCATCCGGAATGCAAGAGCGGTTCAGGTTCGGATCGCTACCCTTATCGGCTCGCATATGGTACCAATTCCTGCTAACAGGAAGGAAGGGGCCTGCCGCTACGGCAGATTCTCTTCCATCCGGTATGCGGAGGGCGAACCGGTGACAACCATTGTGATTATCGACGACTCGGCGTTTCAGCGAAGGATTCTCACCTCGTTTCTGAAAGAAGCGGGGTATGAGACTCGCGAAGCCGATAATGGAAAGGCAGGGCTCGCACTGGCGTCGGGAGAAGGCGTAGGTGCGGTCATTCTGGATCTCCTCATGCCCGAGATGAGCGGCACCGAGGTGCTGGCTCATGCGCGGGAAGAGGGACTTACGGTGCCGATCATCGTGAGCACTTCGGACATCCAGGAGACGACACGACGGCAATGTATGGACCTCGGTGCCGCAGGGTTCCTCAATAAACCGGTGAAAAACGAAGAACTCTGTGCGATGCTCCGGGATGTCGTGCACGGGTGAGAAGCCGTATGGAACAGGACTCCCCCGAATCTCTGGATGCAATCAGAGAACTGATCAATATCGGCGTCGGCAGAGCCGCAAGCATGCTCAACGATATGACCCGGTCGCACATCGCGCTCCAGGTGCCCAGAGTCAGGATACTTCGCCTGCAGGAGCTTGCCGGGGTCGCGGACGAGTACCCGGACGAGTCTCTTGCAATGGTGAAACTCGATTTCAAAGGCGCGTTCTCGGGGACGACTGCTCTGGTATTCCCTGCAAAGAGCGCGGCGGCACTCGTGATGACGCTCATGGACGAGGATTCGGCCTGCCCCGAGCTCGACGCGATCAGGATCGAGACGCTCAAAGAGATCGGCAATATCATCATCAACGGGGTGATGGGCTCGATCAGCAACGCGCTCGGCCAGCATCTCGCCTATTCACTCCCTGCATATATGAAAGATACCATCGTCCACCTCATCCATACCCATAGTGCCGACCCCGATGAATGGCTTGTGCTCGCCCACACGCAGTTCCTCGTGCAGGACCTGAATGTCGAAGGCGAGATCGTCCTGATCTTAGAGGTCGGATCGATGGATGCACTCCTCAAAGAGATCTCCCGACAGTAAACACGCCGGTACGGTGCAGGTGCATGTCCGCAATCTTCGACCAACACCCGGAATGGAAGATCCTGGACTACCTGCCGGTCGGCATCTGCATCCTCGATACGGATCTTCGGATCCGCTACTGGAACAGATGCCTCGAGGACTGGACCGGCTTATCCGCGGACGGGATCGTCGGGGATAGTATCACGAAGCGATTCCCGGATATAGGGCAGCCCCGCTATCTCCAGCGCATACGCCAGGTCTTTACAACCTCTCTGCCGGCTATATTCTCATCGCAGATTCACCAGCATTTCATCCCGTCGACGAGGACGGATGGTACCGTACGGACACAGCAGACGACCGTGATAGCGCTGGACGGAGGTGGCGGGCAGAGTTCATATGCCATGGTCGTTATCGAGGATGCCACCGATCTCGTCACCGAGGTGAAAGCGTTCCGGGAGATGCGCGACCGGGCGCTTCTCGAACTTCGTGAGCGGAAGAAGGCCGAACAGGCACTATCAGAGGCCAACGAAGCGGCCAACCTGTATCTGGACATCATGGTTCACGACGTCAATAATGCGAACATGGCCGCACTCGGATACTGTGAGATGCTCAGCGAGATGCTTGCCGGAGATGAGAAGGAACTCTCCCTGCGCGCTATTTCCGGCGTACGGCAGAGTATGGAGACTATCCATAGCGTCAGCACGATCCGCCGCCTCAGGGAGGAGCGATCGGCTCTCAGGAGAGTCGACCTCGATCAGGTAATTCGCCGTGAGATCGATAACTATAAGGATGCCCGTATCCGCTACGGAGGAACGGATGCCGTGATCCTTGCAGACGATCTTGCCGGAGCGATCTTCACGAACCTGATCGGCAATGCCGCGAAGTTCGGCGGCGCCGATGTCGAGATAACCATCTCGGTCGAGGAGGGGGACGGAGAGGTGACGGTATCGGTGGAGGATACGGGCACGGGGATCTCCGACGAGGAAAAACGGACTATTTTCAACCGTTTCCAGAAGGGGGCGAGCAGTAAAGGCGGCAAGGGGCTCGGGCTCTTCATCGTTCGGACGCTCGTCGAACGCTATGGGGGACGGGTCGTTGCAGACGACCGGGTGCCCGGCAGACCCTCCGGGGGGGCTGCCGTTCGCGTGATCCTTCCAACAGCACTCTAGGAGTTCGGAGGCAAAAGGCTACCTGGCGGGAACGAGCATCGGGCAGCAGATATCCCGCCTGTCAGACAAAAGAGAGAGAACTCATTAAGGAGCAGGTGTACCCATGGACCACAATCGCTCAGGAGTATGCGTGTCATATGGATATATTCGGTAATATTCTGGGCAGGGAAAAAATCCAAATCCGTGGATTAATAAAGGAAATTCTCATATAGAAGCGGGCAACTATCTCGAAGCCGCCAAAAGTTTTGAAAAAGCCCTCAAGATCGATTCTGAAAACGCATCCGTCTGGTACTGGCTCGGAGCCGCACTCTCTGTCGGGAGGTATGAAGAAGCGGCCGTATGCCTCCGCAGATTCCGTGAGAAGAACCCGGAGGAACTCGGGGCGCTGCGAACGCTCGGTCACGTGCTCGCGAGGCTCGGCGCCTACCAGGAGGCCGCGGACTGTTTCGGCGGCGTCGCCCTGCGCGAGCCCGCCGATACCGCGGCATGGACGAGCGTGGGGAGATGCTCGAACGGCTCGCCCGATACCGGGAGGCGAAAGAGGCTTTTGAACGAGTGCTCGACAGCCAGACCGAGAACGTAACCGCACGGCGCCGTCTTGCCCTGCTGCTCGAGCGGCTCGGGGAGTATGGCCGGCGGCAGAAGGAGTACGGCCGGCTCGTGAAAGCCGACCCGGGTGATCGGGATGCGCTCGCGAGACAAGGTGCCGCGCTCGAACGGTCGGGCGATCATACCGGCGCGGTTGCCTGCCTCGATCGCGTGCTCGAGAAGAACCCGGAGGATACGGATGCCCTATACCTGAAAGCCCGCGCCTACGAAGGTGCCGGGCGGTTCCGTGAGGCTGCGGACAGTTACGGAGCGATCACCGCCCTCCGCCCCGAGGACGCGCCTGCCTGGGGACCAGCAGGGCGTCAACCTCACACGGGACGGCGACTACCGTGAGGCGGCCGCCTGCTTCGACAAGGTCGCCCTGCACGACCCCGACCAGGTTCTTGTCCGCTATACGATGGGGCTTGCCTACGATACTCTCGGCCAGTACGACCGCGCCGTCAAGGCATTCGACCAGGTTCTGAAGCACGACCAGACGAAATTTCATGTGTGGTACAACCGCGGCATCTCGCTCTTCAGGCTCGGCCACTACGCCGAGGCGGTGCGGTCGTTCGACCGGGTGATGGAGAAGAGGAGAGACGGCAGCGTGAAATGGGTCGGCACCGGCAGCGACCTGATCCTCTTTAACCGTGACGAGTCTGCCGCGACGCAGAAGAAGCCCGCGACCTACGATGCGCGGGACCGGGTCATGCTGACCATCGCGGCGTCGCACTCCTGCATCTCGGCCGCTACGAGGAGGCAGAGGAGAGTTTTGCCCGCCTGCTCGAGATCGAACCCGGGAACATCCGCGTGCTGGTGAACAGCGGTATTGCGCTCCTCCATCTCGGGCGGTACGAGGCGGCGGATGAGTGTTTCAGGGCCGCACTTGCAGGCGAGCCGCATAACGGCGTTGCCATGGCGATGCAGGCGGATGCGCTCATGAACCTCGGCAGATACGAGGACGCGCTCGAGTGCCTCGATGCTGTCCTGAAGGACGACAAAGAGAACATGATGGCGCTCCAGGAGCGCGGAACGGCACTGATGCACCGCTCCAGGTACCGCGAGGCCGTGGAGACCTTCGATGCGCTTCTCAGCATCAATCCGGGCGACGGCGCGGTGCTGAAGAGCAAAGGGAAGGCTCTCCTTCAGCTCGGGAGGTATGCAGACGCACTCCTCTGCTTCGAGCAGGTTCTGGAGAAGAGCCCCGACGATCTCGGCAGTCTCCTCGAGATGGGAACAGCGCTCGAGAGGCTCGGGAGATACGACGATGCTCTCTCCTGCATCGACCGGGTGCTGGCGGTGGATACCGACGATACCGGGACGCTCCTTCGCAAAGCAAGAATCTGCGAGGAGCAGGGCCGGCTTGTAGACGCGTGCGACTGCTACCGGCGCCTCTCCAGAGCGTCTCCAACAGACTCGGGATACCTGCTGAACCTGGGGATGGTGCTTGCAACGCTCGGACGATTTACCGAAGCATCCGACCGCTTTACGAGAGTCACGAAAGCCGAACCGGACAACCTCTTCGCCCTGCTCCACCGTGGATTCACGCTCTACACCTCGGGATACGCAGAAGCGGCAGAATCGTTCGAACGGATCGTGCGGGAGAATCCGGGCGACGTCGGTGCAACCTTCGCCCTCGCGACGGCGCTCCACCGGCTCGGCATCGACCAGCGGGCAATCGAATGCTGCGACCGGGTGCTCGCGGCCGATCCGGCGAATGCAGCGGCGCTGAAGATACGTGCCGGTTCGCTCGAACAGCTCGGGAGGCACGAAGAGGCGGCGGCCGGATTCGAGCAGTACCTTGCCGCGACACCGGGCGATCTGCGTGCCCGGATGGCGTACGGCATGGCGCTCGAGAAGGCCGGGAAGTACAGCGACGCCATCAAGAGTTACGCGCAGGTGCTCCAGGAAGACGACACGAACAATGAAGCCTGGCATATGCTGGCGAACGCACTCGTCCACATGGGACGCTACGAGGATGCGCTCGAGTGTTCGGACAGCATTCTCGAGATCAACGCCGAAGACCGGTCCGCATGGCAGCAGCGGGGCGAGATTTATTCCTGGCTCGGCAGGTACGGTGATGCGGAGCAGTGCTACGGAAAGGTGCTCGCCGCCGACCCCGGAGACCTGGCCTCGCGGCGCGGCCTTGCGGACGCGCTCGAAAAAGCCGGGAAATACAGAGAGGCGCTGGCCGAGTATACGGCAATTCTCGAGCAGGAACCGACGAATGTCGATATGCTCTACGCCAAGAGCACGGCGCTCATCCGTCTCGGTCAGTATGCCGATGCGATAAAGCCGGTCGACAAGATAGTCGTGCTCCAGCCCGAGAGTGCGGCGGCCCTCTTCATGCGGGGGACGGTCTGTGAGAAGACCGGCAGGTTCGACGATGCCCTGAAGAGTTACGAGACCGCGCTCCAGGTCGATCCGGAGAACGCCGTCATCTGGAATGCAAAAGGGATGCTCCTCGATACGTTCGGGAGATACGCCGATGCGGTGGCGGCATTCGACCGTGCGGCCGCTCTCTCCAGCGACGATCTCAACGTGCTCTTCAACAAAGCGATCGCGCTTGCGCATCTCGGCGAGAACGATGCCGCGCTCGGCTGTCTCGACCGGGTGATCGCGGCGAATCCGAATCATGCACAGGCGCTGTACCGCAAAGGCAGGGTGCTCGATCGTCTCGGCAAGTATCGCGAGGCGGCGGACTGTTTCAGTCGTGCCGTCGAGATTAATGGGTATGAGTAGTGAACGGAGTGCTTTGAATGGAATGGAAAAGTCCGATGACGGCGGCGTTTCTGGCCTGCTGTATGGTTCTGCTCGTGCTCGTGAGCGGCTGCACGGGGAGCACCGGGGCGGCGAGCGCCAAAGAAGGCGATGTTGTAAAGGTAGAGTATACCGGGACGTTTGCGAACGGCACCGTCTTTGACAGTTCGGAAGGAAGAACGCCTCTCGAGTTTACCATCGGGACGGGAGCGGTGATCCCGGTTTTGATGCGGCCGTGACCGGGATGCAGGTCGGCGAGTCGAAGACGGTCACGTACCGTGGACCAGGCGTACGGGGAGCCCGCGAGGATCTGATCTTCGAACTCAACCGGAGCATGTACCAGGCTCGACCGGCCGAAGATCGGCCAGCAGTGCAAATAGGGCCGCGAACGGGGGGGGTGCGACGGTGCGGGTGCTCGACGTCAACGAGACGACGATCACCGCCGACGCCAATCGCCGCCTCGCAGGGGAAGACCTGACGTTCGCGATCACGCTGGTCGAGATCGCCTGATCTTTCAGGCACCTCTTTTCGGTCTGTCACGGGTTCATCGGATCGAACCGCTGCTGAGGAGTATCCATCGTATCGCGGCATGGGACTCCTCCATCTCCCTCACTCATGCTTTCAGCGCAGAAAGCTGCCGCACAATCTTCTCATGCTCATCTTTGAAGATCGGGCTATTGTCCACTCGGCGTCCGGACTTCCTGCACAAATTTCCGTGCTGATTCAGATACAGATCGGAGAGTGTCCCGACAATCGGTGAAACGGTGCCGCCATCCGCTAGAACGAGAGCGTCAGGTAGGCCGAGCGGTGCTCGAGGCCGAGTAGAGCGTAGGGTGACCGGCTCGTTCGAGGACGAAGTTCATGAGCGCTCTTCCACCCGTCCGTTTCCGTCGACGAACGGGTGAATGATCTCAAACCGGGTGTGGACCAGAACGGCGAGCTCAAACGGATTCATACGTTTGCGTACTGCCGATACCACTGCAGGCACTCCTTCATCAGGTCGGGTACAAGGATCGGGCGGGGTTCATACTCGACTTTTTCGATGCCGACTGAATATTCCGGTAATCCCCGGGTTTCGGAGAAGATGTTCCATCATGATCTCGTGGAACTTTCGATGAACGGCTCCCTGAGATCGCCACCGTATCGCTGAGAAAACTCCCGAGTTTCAGGAAGTTGAGTATCTCATAGACCTCATCCATCTTCTTCCCCGTAGGTGAGATAGCATCATCCAGAAGTTCCTGCGCTTCACGAAGGGTGATTGTATTCCCCTCTATGGCCGTCGAACCCTGAACATAGCGAACATACATGGCATCCATGTACCGCTCACTCTCGTCCGGAAAGAGCTCCTGAATCGTTCGTAGTAATAGCGCAGAATCTCAAGTTCACGGGCTTATTCCGGTCGAGAATGGTGAACGGAAGTGTTCCAAACCGATAACCAGATATCTCGTTACCTTCAGATCCGAAGCTCCCGAGTTTCGACAAAACCAGTTCAGGCGTTGCATTTTCAATCTGCCAACGTATACCAGAACGGGAAGCAATTTCGAGTTAACTTTAACACTATCTTCGATATAGATACATATTGCTTTTCAATTCTTTAACGGTCAGGTTTCGCATTACTTTGTACAGGATATGTCTGCTGAGATTAAAAAGATAACCTCTAGGTTGAGCTTCTGCAACCTCCGTAACTTCCACCTCGA
>CAWGXH010000008.1:0-8660 GCA_963826525.1 uncultured Methanomicrobiaceae archaeon
AGCGCCTGAGCGAATTCCTTCTCTCGCTTGGACAGGCCCCCGTCCCGTCCGTCACGCGGCTTCCGGCGAATATCCCCTCGGGGGAGGGAGATGCCCTCTCCTCCATTCCCGTTCTGATCCCCCACGGCCCGGAGTATCCGGTTCATTCTCCAGGATGGATTTTCCGACGGTGAGGAGGGTGGAAAACAGTGCGGTTTTTCGTATCTTCTCATCGTGAGTGCATTCCGGAAGTGCCCGGGGGATGGAGAATCAAGCGGTCGAAGCCCTCGTATGCGCGCTACCGGTGATCCGAACCCTGACGGAAGCCGGGTTGTGAGCACGGCCTCTGTCGGGCTATCATCTTAGAAGGCTCCTGGACGACCTCTTACGATATCGATCGCTCCGGTGCACCGGCAACGTCACCGGGGAGATTGCCCAGAGATCCCGCGACAATCTCCCCCGTCCGGTCGATCAGATAGTCCCACCGGTCGCGAAGACGCAAGGAGAAAACGGGTGATCTGAGAGTCTGGAGAATTTCCTGAATTCCGCCGTCGTCACGCACCTCCGATCGGAACCAGAGCTCATACGACTCGTACCCGAGCGGCACGAACCGGAGACCCGCGCTCCCGGCCGCACCGGCACTGCAAATCCCGGCATCTGCAAGCCCCCCGGAGACCGCTGCAGCCGCCGAGTCGTGACTCCGCACCTCCGCGGAGATGGAGAGTGAGTAGGGGTCGGTGCCGCCTTCCCGCAGGAGCGCATCCAGGAGGAGCCGCGGAGCAGTGCCCCGCAGTGGGGCGGCCACCCGGACGGACGAAAGATCGGGGAGATCGAGGCCGCCGGCGGATGCAATCCCGATCTCTCTGCCGGCGATCCGTACCCGGACGAGGCCCGCGCCGGGACAGTAACGGCCGGCGAGTTCCCGCACCAGCGGTTCGCATTCCGGCACCATGACCGCCGCTGCATAGCAGGAGTTCTCCTGCAGGGCAAGAAGAGCTCCGATGGTATCGGTGGCGCAGCAGTGGAGCAGGTATCCCTGTTCGACCAGAAGGTCGGCGAGCTCGGTGATCGCCGGGTCGCGCACCCCGATGCAGAGCAGCGTCCGGTCGACGTACCCCGGCGGAACCGTGAGGGATACGGGAACGGAGCATCCTGCTGCGAAGCCCTCACCCGATGCAGGGATACGGATGTATCCGTTCGCCCGCACCGCCGCCATCTGGACGCCGCCGCCGCGGGGATGCGGTGCAGCGGAGTACCTGCCGCCCACACGCCCGACGGAGACCGGGATGAACTCCTCGAATCCGATATCGGAGGTCACCGTCCTTGCCAGCCGCACGGTGCGTTCGTATCTCTGGTAGGGAGCAAAACCCCACCACTCAAGAAGTGGTGCCACCAGTTCACGGAGCATTGTCTGTGTTGCCACCGGATTGCCCGGCAGCCCCAGCACGGGTTTATTGTCCACCGCCCCGATGACTGCCGGTTTTCCCGGCCTTGCCGCGATCCCGTGAACGAGAACTTCCCCGAGCGTTGCGATGGCGGCGGCCGTGAAATCGCGCGTTCCAGCCGATGTTCCGGCAGAGATGATGACAATATCGTTCTCCCGGACAGCAGCTGCTATCGCCTCGCAGATCCTGTCGGCTTCGTCCGGAACGCTCCCGTATCGTCTGCTCGTCGCCCCCATGCCCGCGAGATAGGCTCCGGCCATGCAGGTATTGCTCTCGACGGTCTCTCCCGGAAGCGGCGCCTGGCCGATAGGCACCAGATCGCTTCCGGTCGGAATGATTCCGACGTGCACCGCCCGTACGGGGACGTTCGAGATGCCATAGGCTCCGAGCGCCCCGGTATCGAACGGTCGGATCTGATGCCCACGGGGAACGATGAGATCTCCCGCCCGGATATCTTCGCCGGCACGGCGTATGAACTGTCCTGGGGCTGCGGCTTTGCGGATCGCAAGGGTCCCGTTCTCCTGCCAGACATCCTCGATCATGATGACCGCGTCATACGTCCCCGGAACGACCTCTCCGGTGTTCACCCGGTGGGTCTTTGCAAGGATCTTTGGCCGCCGATCGCCCGCCCCCACCGTCTCGCGGCTCTGCACTGCATACCCATCCATCGCGGCCACGTTTCCGGGAGGAACGGATGTACCGTGCATAGAGTGGTTCTGCGGTGACTCGTCCCACCGCCTGCTCCAGCAGAATGGTCTCAGTATGATTCGGCGGTGGAAACTCTCGTTTCATCACGGAAAGCGCGTCGGCAAGTGTTGTCAGAGTAAGGTATCGGTGCAGCATCGGATCATCTTCTTGCTGTCTTGGGGCGAAGCAGTCAGCGGGCTTACCGCCCGTCCCGGGATCAAAGGAGGGCGAGGCTTGTTAGATTATTTTAGTTTACATTCGTAAATAGGTAACTATATTTTCTCATTATTTACTTTTGCAAAAATGTAACTATCTCTTCTGACATATCTCTGCTGACAGACATGTCCGGGCTGGCGACGCCATCACCCGGGGATGATCGATACTTCCCGGAGATAATCAGCATGCAATCAGACAGCAGCGCCCCGGCAGCCTTGTCCGGCCTTACGAGGGAATACGATGTATATACGGTATCTGAGACGGGTATCGGGAACGGCCGTGTGGAAGTTTGCGTTGAAGATACGGTCACGCTTCTTCTTGACGACACCAGGATAGCAAATCTGACGGTAACACCCGCGGAACTTGAAGAGTTTGCCCTCGGCTATGCCGTCTGTGAAGGCCTCATTCCCGGCCCCTCCGCCGTCGAGAGCATTGCCGTCGACGACCGAACCGTCCATATCCGGACGAACACGTTTCATGAAGAGAGAATGTCGCCCGAAATCGAGATCAGGAGTTCCGGGGGAGTCGGTGTGAAGACCCCCTGGCACGAGCTCGCCGAGCCGGTACAGGGCAACATTCTCCTGGATCTCGATACCATCTTCGGAGGCATGGACACGCTCCACCGGATGGCCTCCACCTGGAGGAGCACGGGAGGTACCCACTGTTCGGTGATCATCGGCGGCGACGGAGTAATGCAGTCTCATGCCGAGGATATGGGACGTCATACGTCCGTCGACAAGGCGGTAGGGAAGGCCCTGCGTGCCGGGCTCGATCTCTCCGGGTGTTTCATGGCCTGCACGGGGAGGATGCCGGCCGGGATGGTCGCAAAAGCCTATCGGGCAGGTGTTCCGGTTATCGTAACGAACAACGCCCCGTTCTCCACCGGGGTCGACCTCGCACGGCGGCTCGACATGACTCTCGTCGGGTTCGCACGGCGACCGCGGGCGGTGGTCTACAGTGCGCCGCACCGGATCAGGGATATCTGACGCACAGGTGCACTGCCACTGCCCGCTCTTCCGTATCACGAATTTCCGCTGTAAAGAGCACTGCTTCGTCGCACGACAGAATCTCCCCGGGAGTCCGGGGGGTGTCGGCACGAAGCAGGAAGGCCACCTCGCGGCTGCCTTTCCGGAAGAGACAATCGCTTCTCGTGACATCATTCTCCTGCGCGGAAAGAAGCCGGTGATCCCCCGGCCGTGCTCCGGTGATCCCGATGAGGGCATCGGCGATGCAGGGTTCACCCCCGGGCATGACCGATATCGCAGGGTTCCGGAGATCGCCCCCGAGCACTCTCGTCGCCGCTTCGGCGATCCGCACGCCGACTGCAACGCCCGGGCAGAGCATCCCGTGGTAATTCACCGCCTCCCGGACGAGCCCTTCACGATAGGCCTCTGTCCCCATCTTCCGGATCTTCTCCGAACGGTCATGACCGGTCGCGGCAAAGACGCAGTCCCACCCGGTCTGGTAGGGTTTGATGTCGAGGACGGGCGTGCCGTCGATGAGATCGAGGGACTCCACCTCCAGGAACCGCTCATCCCGAACCTCGAGCAGGCGAACGACCGAGAGCGATATTGGGTTCGGCCGCGGCGGCGACCGAAGTGAAAAGACCCCTTTCTCGGGAAGATCGCGTGCCACCTTTCGGGCAACCGCCGTCAGGACCGTCCGGTCCGCCTCATGCATCCAGCAGAGGAGAATGAGATGCGAGTTCTGCCCGATACTGCGGAGGGCATCCACGTACCCCGGATAAATCTCCACCTCTCCGGTCACTCCCTGGACGGGCATTTCGTGACGGGACCGGACGGAAGAGTGGACAACTCCTACGGGGACGAGTTCCATACCCATGTGAAGCGTATAATGGGTTAACAATCGATAAATGTTATGAAAACCTGTTTGCGGGTTTCCGGCGAGACTCCCCATACCGACACGTATCCGCTGCCCTTTTCAGCGCCCCTCTCCTCCGCATTCTGCCCCGGGTCAACTGTGAGTTCGTCTCAATGCTCTCTCGCAGAGGACGAGCCTCGATGCGATAGCCCGGGGATTGGCCGTGCTCGTGATGCGGTCGATAGTGCGGATTTTTTCATTCCCGCACACGTTTGCCCCATCAGTCCCCGGGATACTGTGTGCATCGCGGTGGACGAGGAGCAGGGGGACAGAGATCTGTCAACTACCCTGCACGAGGTCTTCGAAAATGTGCCCATTCCTGAAGAACAATTTGCGGGAAAAAGATTGATCTTGGAGAGGGCTTACTCCGCAACAACCGTGAAGTACGACCGGTCAGAACACGTGAAGCAGACCCCGTCCAAGAGCATGAAGTCGGGGATCATCTCTCCACAGACGCCGCACCGCTCGGATTTCCAGGGTTGTTTCCCCGTGACGTCGATCCGCACCCGTTCGTAGGAGAGGACGTCCCGCTGCGCCTCGAAGATCTCATCAAGGAGTTTTCCTCCCATGGATTTTTTATCGAACGCCGGGTCGTGGGCGTACCACAGGTCGAAGACGGGATAACGCTTCATCTTCTCTTCGTCGAGGAAGACCCGCACGCCCTCTGCCTCGGGACCATCGCTCGGCCGGTTGACGGTGACGGCGAACTTTCCGATCGGCAGGACGCGGAGCCGGTGGTTCCCCGTCGTGCAGTTGATGACGACCTGCAGCGGGTCGGGGAGACATTTCGGTGTCTCGGAGACTGCATACAGTTTCTCTCCCCGGGTTGCCTGTAGCAGCTCGAGGGCATAATCGACCATGAATACTCCGATAAGGAGGCCCGGTGCCGGGTAGGTGTGGAACGCGATGGAGCGCCGGAAGTCGTCCCTCAGATCGGGGGTAAGACCGTTCTCTTCCATCCTCCGCTCGATGCCTTGCGGGGCATGCCCTGTTTCTGTTGATTCCATACGTATCTGGTATGATCCATATCATTCGTAAACATTTTGGAATTGACAAGGATAATACTTTAACAATTCTGTCACGAAGGTAAGTTTACAACTCCGGAATAGGTAAAATTAGTTAACTATATCTTAAAATCAGTAGGGTTTATGACAAATTGTTATATTTAACTTATTATTAAATATAAAAGTTTAAATCAGTTTACCGCAGATTACGGTTAAGTATGTTCGCTATTCCCTGACATGCTTAATTCAATGTATGGTAGTCCATCGGGAGAATGGAAATGAGTGAAAATCAAGGAACATTGAAGTATGTCCCAACGACCTGCCCCTATTGTGGTGTCGGATGCGGACTCAATCTTGTAGTAAACGACGGCAAGCTCGTCGGTGTCGAACCCTTCAAGAGGACACCCGTGAACGAGGGCAAACTCTGCCCCAAGGGTGCCACCTGCTGGGAGCACGTGCAGAGCCCTGACCGGCTGACAACGCCCCTCATCAAGAAGAACGGGAAGTTCGAGGAAGCGAGCTGGGACGAGGCGCTCGACCTCGTCGCATCCAAGCTGAAAGAGACCTCCGACAAGTACGGCCCGCGGTCTCTCGGTTTCCAGGTATCCTGCCGGACGCCGAATGAGGACTGCTATATTATGCAGAAGTTCGCCCGCGTCGGGTTCAAGACCAACAACGTCGACAATTGCGCACGTATCTGCCATGGACCCTCCGTTGCGGGTCTGTCGCTTTCCTTCGGTTCGGGAGCTCGCCACGAATCCCTTCGAGGATGTCCTGAACTCGAACCTGATCTTCATCATCGGCTCGAACCCCGTCGAGGCGCACCCCCTCGCCGGCAGGCGGATTGCCCAGGCAAAGAAGAAGGGCGTCGAGATCATCGTCTGCGATCCCCGTTACACCCCGACGGCACGCCTCGCCGACACCTACCTCCGCTACAACCCCTCGACCCACATCGCGCTGATCAACTCGATGATGTACTGGATCATCCAGGAGAACCTCCACGATGCGAAGTTCATCGAGGAGCGCGTCAAGGGCTTTGAGGACCTGAAGGCTACGGTCGCGAACTACGCCAACGTAGAGGAGATCACCGGCGTCCCCACCGAGACGGTGAAGGAGATCGCACGGCGGTATGCCAGCGCAGAGAACGCAGTCATCATCTACTGTCTCGGCATCACCGAACTCACGACCGGTACCGATAACGTCCGGTCGCTCGGAAACCTCGCCATGCTCACCGGCAACATCGGCAGGCCCGGCGTCGGTGTGAACCCCCTCCGCGGCCAGAACAATGTACAGGGCGCCTGCGACATGGGAGCTTACCCGAACGTCTACTCCGGCTACCAGAAGTGTGAAGTGGACGATATCCGGCACAAGATGGAGGGTCTCTGGAACGTCACCGATCTGCCCGAGTGGTATGGTGCAAGCCTGACCGAGCAGATCGACCAGTGCGGCGATCCCATCAAGACCATGTACATCCTCGGTCTGAACCCGGTCGTTACCTATCCGAACTCGAACCACGTCATGAAGTCGCTCGAAAAACTCGACTTCCTGGTCGTGCAGGACATCTTCTTCACCGAGACCTGCGAGTATGCCGATGTCATCCTGCCGGGAACCTGCTTTGCAGAGAAGGACGGTACGTTCACCAGCGGCGAGCGGCGTGTGAACCGTATCCGGAAAGCAGTCGACGGACCCGGCGAGTCCAAGGAGGACTGGGCGGTCTTCGTCGAGCTCGCAAAGAGAATGGGTCTTCCCGGCTTCGAGTTCGAGACGGCAGAGGACGTCTGGAACGACCTGCGGAGGGTTACTCCTTCGATGGCCGGCCTCGACTACGAACGGCTGGGGAAGCCCGAGTCGCTGCACTGGCCGTGCCCGACCGAGGAGCACCCGGGAACCCCCATCCTGCATATCGGGAAATTCGCATCGGCCGACGGTAAGGGTAACCTCTTCGGCATCGAGTTCCGCCAGCCGGCCGAGCTCGCCGACGCCGAGTATCCGTTCACCCTGATGACCGGCAGGCTGCTCTTCCACTATCACAGCAGAAGCCAGACCGGCCGCGCCAAGATCCTCCACCAGGAGGTGCCCGAGGCATACGTGCAGATCAACAACGAGGATGCCAAGAGACTGAACATCGCGAACGGCGAGAAGATCAAGCTCAGCAGCCGGCGCGGTGAGGTGGAGTCCCTCGCACGGGTGACCGACGAAGTGGCACCCGGCGTCCTGATGATGACGATGCACTTCGGCACCGGGGCGGTCAACCTGCTCACCAACGATGTGAGAGACCCGATGTCCAAGATGCCGGAGCTCAAGCACTGTGCTGTAAAGGTCGAGAAGCTCACGGAGGCCTGAAGATGGTAGCAAAAGGAGATATGGTCTACGCCTGGACCACGAGCCCCGAATTGGCCGCAAAGGCCGAGTGCGGAGGAGCGGTAAGCGCTCTTCTGAAGTACGCCCTTGAGAGCGGCACGGTCGACGCCGTGCTGGCAGTGAAGAAGGGGGCCGACCTCTACGACGCCGTCCCCACCGTCATCACCGACCCGGCAGAGATCGCAGAGACCTCAGGGTCGCTCCACTGCGGGACAATCCTGATGTCCAAGCTCGTCAAGAAGTACCTCGGCGGTGCCAAGGACATGAAGATCGCCGTCCCGGTAAAGGGTTGCGATGCGATGGGTCTCTACGAACTCGCAAAGCGCAACCAGGTCAACCTGGACAACGTCTACATGATCGGCCTGAACTGCGGCGGATCCGTGAGCCCGGTCTCCGCCCGGAAGATGATCGCGCAGAAGTTCGATACCAACCCCGATGACGTCGCTAAGGAAGAGATCGACAAGGGCCAGTTCATCATTATCAACAAGGATGGCGGGCACAAGGGCATCTCCATCGACGAACTCGAGGAAGAGGGCTTCGGCCGCCGCTCCAACTGCCGCCGCTGTAAGATGAAAATCCCCCGCCAGGCCGACCTCGCCTGCGGCAACTGGGGTGTCATCGGCGATAAGGCAGGCAAAGCAACCTTCGTCGAGGTCTGCTCCGAGAAGGGTGCCGACCTCATGAACGGTGCCGCAAAAGCAGGTGCCATCGCAACCGAGGCTCCGATCCCCAAGGGTATCGAGATCCGCGGCAAGGTTGAGAACGCGATGCTCAAACTCGGCGACAAGTGGCGTGCAAAGAACTTCGGTGAGCTCGGCGACGGCAAAGAGCGTCTCAAGACGATTCTGGAGGAGACGAGCCGCTGCATCAAGTGCTACCAGTGCATCGACCAGTGTCCGATCTGCTACTGCGTGGACTGCAGCACCAAGAACCCGGACCTGGTCGCGCCCGGAAAACTGCCGGTCGACTTTATGTTCCACCTGATCCGGTTTGCTCATATCTCCGACTCCTGTGTCAACTGTGGCCAGTGCGAGGAGGTCTGTCCGATGGACATCCCGAACGCCCTCTTTATGCACGCCCTGCAGGT
>CAWGXH010000009.1:0-23688 GCA_963826525.1 uncultured Methanomicrobiaceae archaeon
ATCTCATCATCGAGTTCGTGACGGAACTCCAGGCATCGCAGGGGATCACCGTCAGCAGGGCGAACAAGATCACGTCGCACCTGGTCAACTGGCGCCGCTACATCGGCCCCTACCGGGCAGCGACCACCGGCGATATCTTCTCGGCCATAGCCACCATCAAAGATGCCCGGAGCCAGCGGGGCAGGTCGTTCAAGCAGAACACCCTGCACGACTACGTCATGTTTCTCAAGCGGTTCTATCTCTGGCTGATCGAAAACGAGTACTCAAGCGTCTCACAGGCAAAGGTCCGGAAGATCAGACCGCCACGGGTAGACCGCTGCACCAAACTCCCCGAACAGATGCTCTCGCAGGAGGAGATAGAAGCGCTCCTGCGGGCCTGCCAATCTTCCCGCGACCGGGCGATCATCGCACTCCTCTACGAGTCCGGGTGCCGCATCGGCGAACTCGCCCGGCTCACCTGGCAGCGGGTGCAGTTCGACGCCTACGGGATGGTGGTCTCCGTCGAGGACACGAAGTGCCACACCCAGCGCTACGTGCGGCTGGTCATGGCCACCCCGTACCTCGCGGCCTGGAAGAACGATTATCCCTTCGCGCCCACCGGCGACGCCCTGGTCTTCATCACGCGACAGAAGAGGCCGCTCCAGCACGCCACCGTCTACGAACAGCTCCCCAAAATCGCCAAACGGGCGGGCATCACCAAGAATATCACCCCGCACATCTTCCGGCACTCTCGGATCACGCACCTCATCAACCAGGGGATGAAGGAGTCGGTCATCAAACTGATGATGTGGGGAAACCTCAACACCGATATGTTCGCTACCTACGCCCACCTCACCGGCCAGGACATCGACAAAGAAGTTCTCGGGCAGTACGGCCTCATCCAGCAGGAGAAGGCGGAGGAACGGTATCTCGAACCGGTGCAGTGCCCCGGTTGCAGGACCATCAACGCCCCGCGCTCGAACTACTGCTCCACCTGCGGCAGGTCGTTCACCGAAGGCAGTGAGGAGACGCAGGAGGAGATGAGCAAGGATGTGCTCGAGAACCCGGAGCTCGTGCGGAAACTGCTGACCGAGCTGATCGAGGAGAAGAAGCGGAAGGGTGAGCTCTGATGCTCGCGCCCAATCCCGGGAGGGGCAATCTTCATCATCTCCTCACCCCCAGGTACGATCAGGAGGCGAGCAGAACCCGTATGGCAGTCCAGGTGCGCCGGGATGAGAAGAGCACTTTCGTCGCTCAACTCGAAGAAGTGCTCCCGCTGCTCCGGGAGCGGTTCGGCGTCACGAAGATCGGCATCTTCGGATCGACCGCCCGGGGCGAAGACCGGCCGGAGAGCGACGTGGATGTGCTGGTCGAGCTGTCGCCGGACCACCTCACGTTCCGGAACTTTTCAGCGCTCGCCGATTTCCTGGAGGAACTCTACGGGCGGAGGGTCGACCTGCTCACCGTCGGAGGGCTCGATCCTCTCATCCGGCAGGATGTGGAGAGCGAGGTGGTCTGGTGTGAAGCGTGACTCCGTGTACCTCGCCCACATCCTCGAGGAGATGGAGTTTATCGAGGCCCACTTCTCCGACCGATCCTTCGAGGAGATTGTCCGGGATGAGGTGATGAAGCGATCGGTCCTCCGGAGCCTTGAGGTCATCGGGGAGGCGTCGAAGAATCTCTCTCCCGAGGTCAGGGAACGGTATCCCGACATCCCCTGGAATGGCATGGCACGGATGCGGGACAGACTGATCCACGGCTACTTCAGCGTCAGGTGGGAACTCGTTCTGGATGTAGTGCAGAACGAGGTTCCGGCAGTCGAGCCGAAGATACGGGAAGTCTATGCAGCGTTGCTCTCGGAAGAGGCGGGCGGCCGATGACCTATTCTATCTGGATTGTCCCAAGCGACGAGGACGAGGGGTTCATCGCCGTCGTTCCGGAGCTTCCCGGGTGTTCCGCATTCGGCGAGACCGAAGAGGAGGCGCTCGCCGAGGTGAAGGTGGCCATCGACCTCTGGCTCGAGACCGCCCGGGAGGAGGGACGGGAGATCCCGGAGCCAAGCGGCCGGGAGATCCTGCGGGACATCCTTGCCGGGAAGGGCGTTGTCCGCGAGCAGATGGCATAAACCCATCTTTGCTCCTGCTTCCACGTAAAATCGCTATATTCTCTATGAAACTTGCACATTTGCATTACTTGATTTAAAAAACTTTATACTTTCACCGGGAGCAGATTGGATATGAAAACCATCGAGACGCTGTTATACTACCCAACAGTAGCAGTACCCCGCGAATGGGCAAAAACCGCTCTTTTTAATGGTTACTCGGTTGGTTCGATCACTCCACGTGACTGGTATAGTTCACAAAGGGATGAGTTCATATTTAATCCGTCCTTCAACGAAATGTGGCCACAAGGCGCTTCAAATTATTATTTATCACGGAATGAAGTTGAAGAATTATCTTCAAATGATCTTTTCAAAAAGTTCGATCCAACTGGAAGAAATCAAGATTATAACGGTTTTGAAGATGAATTTCTTGGAATAATCGAATCTGAAGGCTTTAAAGAACTATTGAACCAAAAGAAAGAGTTTTCTAACATTCCTGCTGAAGAACGCCATAAGCAATCCTGGATTCACAGAGATAAAATTTCCATGAATATTATTGAGTATTTAGTTAAGAAAAAGCTGGCACTCAAGACACCGAAAAAAGATAGGGGTATGGATTACTATATTGTGGATAACACCATCTCCGACCTTTATATGTCACTTCTGTCCCAAAACATAGCCGATAATAACTCATACCCAAATACCCCTGGAATATTGCCCTCATCGGAAAAAATTGATCACTGGAAAAACCTCTCAAATCCAAGTTATTCAATCAACAAACAGGCATGTATCAATGTACTTATCAACGGAGGGGCATTGTCCCCTGTGCCGGGTACGCCTATAGAATCGATCATCAGCTTCCGTGACGACCATAGACGTGAATGCTTCAAGTATCAACGAAAATTGTTTAAAATTGTTAAAGATGTATCTCAGAAGCACACTTGGGACGCAATTCCTGCAGTAATGCAAGATGAAGTAAGAGAGATCCTGGTAGATCTAGATGCTCTTGAGCAAGATCTCGATCAATTAAAAATTCAATGCAGACGCAATGCTGTATTCCTTTCAGTAGCCCCAATTGCCTCTTTGGGGGCAAGTATCATGGAAGGTTTAGGAACAGGAAGTTTTCCGACTTGGGAACTTATCGACAGAATGGTTGATGGTTTAAGTGCAATTATCGCCCCATATATCAGTTATAGAAGAGATCGCATCCAAAGATTGGATGATTCACCCTCAACGTACCTTTATCTTGCAAACACTCAAGGAATCGGTAACATTTCATTGAACTAATAATCAGGCTCACAGAAAATAGATTCTAGATTAAACTCCTGAGTTCAAGTAGAAATCCATTACAATGAATAACGGGCTGTGAATGGCAGGGCGGTTAATTTTTACACAGAAAACAGGTGTTTTCACCTCTCCCCCGTTTGCTTTTCTCCATTGCAGAAAAACAATTTTCACTGCCCGCAGAATGTGTTGCTGTACATTTATCACCAGTCACTCTTCAGGTCCTTCGTTACAATCCTCTGAGAGACTGTGGATAGCCGTCTGCTCTTTATATGTCGAAATGGCAAACATACCATAGGCTGGCCGGGAAGCTCATACCCGCTCATACTCAATGGGCCGCTTGCCACTGGCAGCCCAGCCGCCTTGAGGAGCAACAGACTCGGGGACCGGCTCCCCCTCCAGGAGATGGGCAGGCGAGGTCGCTAGCACCCGTTCAAGCCAATCTCCACGTCGGGCAGGATTGCTCTGACCGCCGCCGGGCACTGTGACCTGCCAGCAGTTTACTGTTCCGTTCACATCCTTCCAGAACGGGTTGAGCGCTTTCCGATATTGTGAAGCGAGCAGGGACCAGACGTTGGTTACTTTCCGCCTCCTTACGTAGTCTTCAAGAACGGCGCCCAGCTCCATCTGCTGCCAGAATCGATATGCTTTCATCCCGGCCACATCGTCGTCCATGCACAAGTCGTATTTTGCAATCGGTTCCGCCGGATGCACGAGTCCATAGTACGCCGAGACTATCAGCAGGTCGATCTGCGGGTATCGGCCGTTGGCCACGGCTCCCATGCTTTCCTGGCACCGGCTGTAGAGGGCACCGTCGTAGAGCGAAACCGCAGGCACGGCCGGCCCCGTGGTGATGTCACCTGCTAGATCAACCATGTGCTCCCGGAGCGGCAGTATTCCCGCAACGGAGATCCCCGTCTCGATCTTGAATGGACGAGGTACCTTCTTCTTACAGCACGGGACGAGCACGAGCGCCCGTTCACCTGCCATTCGCACCTCCGCCGATCAACGCTGCGATCGCGTTCCCGGCCTCGCCAATCTCCATTTCACGGCAATAGACTCGGATCGCGTGTTCACCCACATCATCGGCGACCTGCCAGACGAACGAGTCAAGGTGGATCATGGTCACATGCGGTTTCGTCGCTCGAACGCCGGTGAGGACGGCATCCCAGTAAGCTCGAACCGAGTCATCCGAACCGGTCGAACCCCCAAGCGCTTCGGTCAGCCGACGAACCCGAAGGTCGACCGGGATGGCGAGTGTCTGGGACGGAAAGTTGTACTCGCCGGCCATGATGAGGGCGAGCCCCAGGCACTTCATGGCGAACACTATCGTCTTCTTCTCCATCCCTTGGTTCATTACGGTAGCCAGCCGTCGCCAGATGTCTTCAAATTCCTCTGCGACCTTTCGCGGCTCTGCCTGCCAGAGCTCGTCCGCGAGATCGCTCTTGAGGAATTTATGAAGTCGGCTCACTTTCATTTCGTTGTACCGTTCCCGTTCGTAGAAAGGCTGGAGCAAGTCTGCGAGTTTTGCCGGTGATACCGGTGCTTCTGCCCCTTCAAGTCGGGCTCGGATTGGCGGCCAGTACGCCCTGTCGGCCTTCCCTTTCAGCTGGAAATCATTCAGACCGGCCATGACCATGAGGGTCGCGAACGGCCCGAACGTGTAACGAGGGAGGAAATTCACCATTTCCCGCCACTCCGGCTCACTGACCATGATCTTCTCCCAGCTCCCGGTCCGGAACCTGAGGAAGGAGCCGAACAAATTCTTCCTGATACATATTATCTTGTGTCATTTCTCCGCCTCATCAGCAGGCTACGGGATATGCCGCTCCTGCAGTGCCTAGCCTCAAAACATCCCGCGGGTAAGTGAGTCGGTAATCGACCGCGTACGGCCGGGCAAGCCGGTCGTCGATACGATCCCCAAAGTAACCCTTAATGTACGGTTTCACCATCGCGGTGAACCGGATGCGCTCGCCCTGCCTGAAACTGCCTTCCTTGTCAAACCCGGCAGTATAGTTCAGCCAGATATGCTGCGTGACGAAACGTCCGTCAAGCGTTCTCACATCTTTGAGCAAGATGGTTTTCCCGACCACGCCATGCTTCCGATAGACACCGTATCTGTCGAAGGACGCGGTGAACGTGACCCTCTGCCCTTCGAATGCCTGTAGATCCGCTCTCAGCCCTTTCACAGGCTGTTGTTGGAGTTCCAAGCGTTTAATATAAATCTGGGATATGATTTATACAATTGATATAATGGATACTATTGATACAATTGGCTTACCAAGATCAGTTCACATCGTTCCTCTGGGCTTCGAGATTGACCGGGCAATTGCCCTTTTCAGGGAATTAAAGATAGACCGAGTGCATATTCTAGCCATCCTTTCAGTCGGCCGCTACGACCGTGACGTGTTCTCCCGGCAACAGGTACTTCACGAGTCAAGTCGAGAAGGCACTTGCAGACCTCGCCATTCCCGTGTATGTCTGGGATGTGGACCTCTTCAACATGCACGAGGTACTCCGGCACGTTGCAGGGATCATTAAAATTGAGACTGGAAACCGGGTCTACGTCAACATATCCGCCTGCGGCCGGTTCACCTCGATAGGCACAACACTTGCCGGGATGGCACACGACGCTGAGGTCTACTATGTCGAGGCGGACGCGTACGCGGCGAACGAAGATGATATGAAGGAACATGGCCAGTCAATCTGCTTCGGCTCGGTTGCCCGGGTACTTGATCCGTTGCGTTTCAAGATGCCTGATGAATCTGCAATGAAGTTGCTCGTCGAGCTGTCCGGTGTCGATGAAATGCGGACAGAACAGTTGGTCGAGTTCATGAGGGTGAACCGCGTCGGCGTTTACAAAAAGGATCCGAATGTCAAACTTACAATTCAACAAACCCTCACCTCGCTGAATAAAACAATTCTTGACCGGCTAGAGGAGAACGGCTATGTGTCCCGAAAAAGAGAGGGGCGGGAGCGGAGGGTGAAGATTACCCGAGCCGGTCTGAATATGGCGTACCTCTCGGGGCTCATGCCGATTTCGAAGCCGATTCGTTCTTCCGTATCTCCGCCATCACGCCGTCAAGGATCGCCATGAAGGCCGCAAATCTTTCGGGTGTTTCGAGGGTGGAGAGGGGAAACAGCGGCGTCCCATCGATCTCGCTAGGTGGCAGATCTATGCCCAACTCATGGTTGAGGTGGGCAACCAACTGCCTTCGCTCGTTGAGATTATTGAACGGAGGCTTTTTGCCCAAGTATTTGAGATCCAGCCCAACTTGGATGTCTTTGCGGATGACAATCAGGTTATGGAGTTCTTTCTTGTTATCGCCATACCGAAAACAGACATACTGCCGCCCACCACCAGTCACTCCCTTTTCCGGGAACCGGATCATGCCCCGGGAATCACGCCACTGTTCGATTCGTTCGGTGATATCGGGACGAGGATTACTTGTCATCACTGAGTTCCGAATGCGTTTGGGGCGATCTGCTTCAGGGGGCATAACAACAAGATCAGTCCGTGGCACGCTGTTGCGTACATGGTAGTATTCCTCGCACGAGACGGAGTAGTGGCGGCGCAAATAATCTCGGATCGCGTCCTGATCCTCAAGTGAAGGTAGACCCCGGAAGATCTCGGTCCGGGAGAGGCTCGAGGTCTTGGTCAGGAGAGGGCCTTCGTTCACCGAGCATTGAGCCCATCCGGAGAGCCACCGGCTTGTATCGAGTAACTTGTCAATGGATAGTGCCTTGTAATCTGTCATTTCGAGGAGCGTGTGGATGATGGAGAAGAACACGGGCATTTCCCGAGCAAACTCAGTAATAGTAGGAGGAGTTCGGGTGTCCCAGGTATCAATGACTTCAATCATGTTCGATTCAGAGCATCCTGATCGGGAGGCACGTCGAGAAGGGATACTGTTAACTCTGATGAAAGGAGGTTCTCAAGGAGCAACGTGTAGCGCGTGAGGAAGGTAGCACTCCCGTAAACGCGAGAGGTGTTATTGCTGTCGATGTATCCCATCAATTTATCAAGTCCGAACCGACGGTTGTACATTACTGACCCGTAATCATGTTTGAAGTGCTTGTCGATCCACCAGACTTCGTGAAATGAGGGATGGGCGAGGTAGGTCTCTCGGACCAGTTCGTAAGTTTGCCCCCGGTCGAGCCCTTTGCTAGCACTGATAATACGATCGCGAAACCTGAGAACCTGACCGAGAACCGCGCAATTCTCTTTCTTGAGGAAGTCAGATGTCCGCCCGTTGTTCTTCGATCCAACTCCGTTCCTAACCATCCCCGTCTGCGCCGGGCACCACGCCAGGTACACCCGCTTCACGTCCTGATGCGCCGCCTCAAGATCGTCGAGCAGCTGGGCAGCCTCCGCCGGTAGCATGAAAGGGCATACGGAGGGCTGGGATTTATAGGCACCGAAATAGAACAAAAAATCCAAACGCCCTCCCCTTCACTTTCGACCCGCACCCGCCGCGATTTTATATGTCCCCGTTTCCTGAACGCTTACCTATGAGGCAGAAAGAAACCCTGCGCTACGACCAGACGCTCTTCCGCGACCGCGACGTCTTCGAGTTCACCTACCTCCCGGACGAGATCTACCACCGCGACGCCCAGATCCGCGAACTCGCCCTCCTCGCCCGCCCGGCCGTCCGGGGCGGCAGCACGCGGAGCGCGATCCTCCGCGGCCCACGCGGAACCGGCAAGACCACCACCGTCCGCCGCCTCTTCGCCGAGATCGAGGAGACAACGCAGCAAGATCGTCCCGGTCTACGTCAACTGCCAGCAGCACCGGACGCAACACGGCGTCTTCGGGTGCATCTTCGAGAAGATCGTCGGCTACGCTCCTCCGTCGACCGGCAAGCACCTCGAGGACATCGTGCGGATAGCCGCCAAACGCCTCGGGGAACGGAACGCCGCGCTCCTCGTCTGCCTGGACGACGCCAACTACCTGCACGAAGCCCGGCAGCTCGAACGACCTCCTCTACCGGATCCTCCGCCTGTACGAGTCGTGGGATGTCCGCAAACCCGGCGTCTTCTCGGTCACGAGCGACCTATCCCTGAACCTCTACGCCGAGGTCGACGAGCGGGTCCGATCGGTCTTCCACCCGGCCGAGGTCTTCTTCCCGCCGTACACGAAGTCGGAGATCCGGGAGATCCTGGACGGCCCGCATCCGGCAGGGGTTGTACCCGAACGTGGTGCCGAAGATGAACCTCAACCTCATCACGGATATCACCGCCAAAGAGCAGGATATCCGGATCGGGATCGACCTCGTCCGGATAGCGGCCGAACGTGCGGAGAACGGACGGGCGCCGGACGGTCACCAGAGATGACGTGATGGCAGGCTCCCGGACGATCATCACGCCCGCCCTGCAGAAGCAGGCCGCGGACTTGAGCGAGAGCGAGCGTGCTCTGCTCTACCACATTGCAGAGATGGCCCAGGACAGCGATGCGAAGATGACGTCGGGAGCGGTCATGGAGGCCGCGCCGGGGTATGTCGTGAACAGCAGGACAACCTACCACACGCGGCTGCGGCGGCTCGAGGAGGCGGGTCTCATCGACCTGCCGCTCCGCACCGACCGGGGACGGACACGGGAGATCCATCTCCGGTTCGCTCCCGAACAGGTGCTCGCCGTCTGCAAACAACGGGGAAAAACCAGTCCGGCATAATGCCTCTTTCCGATGGAGAATATCCGATCTGCCCCATCACCGGCAATGCTCACTTTTTCGGTTAAGTAACGGTTAAGTAATCACCTGGTTTCACTACCGGCATACACCCCACAGATTTTTAAACCGCGTACCCCACGCTAAATTAAGCGGTGCACGAGAACCGACGTCTCGTTTGCGGGGCACCGGTGCACCGCGAAACGCAGCAGAGAGGTTACGCATGAAACAAAAACCACGACTCGTAACCCAGGACGACATCGACGCCTTCGAGAAGCAGTATCCGCTGTATCGGGGCATCGGGAGACTGATGCTCCGCGAGGGTATCTGGATCCTGGTAGAATCGAAAAGAGAACACGAAGCAATCTGCGGCGGCAGCCAGGCACAACCAATTGTTCACAGCACCAGGGTGCACCGGGCCGCCAATGGTACTCGGCACTGCAACGATATAAGCATGTCCGCCCCGGGAGCGTGCCCGCGATGAGTCCCGGGGAACACACACCAAGCACGGTTCCGCTCTATCTCATCTCGCAGGTGGTGGCGACCGAAGTCGGCCGGCACGGCAGCGCACTCCGGGAGATCCACATCCTCCGGACGGGCTGCCACTACTATACGGTCACCACCGTGGCCGGACAGGAGGCGGACGGGAATGAATGAGCCGGGAACCATCTCCTACGGCGAGGGCGGGGTGCTCCACATCCACGTCGATGCCGAGCGCTACCGGATCGAGCCGGAGGACGTGAAGGGCCTGCTCTTCTCCGGCAGGGTGGTGCCGATCACCCAGACCTGCACGAAGAACCGGGGCGGCGACTACCTGATCTGCGAGGTCGCCATCGAGGGTCACGCCGCGATCAACCGTACCGGCAAAGCCGTGGCGCTCCACACCCGCGTCGGGTCGTACATCATCCCGCTCGTCAGCCTGCAGCGGGTCGCCCGTGGCGAGGCGGTCAGCGCCCCGCTCTTCCCCCTCATGCCGGGGGTGACGGGATGACCGCCGATACTGCTCCGGGCCGTGCAGGTCATCGCCCCGGAGGGCGTGGTGGAGGTGCGGGCACTCGCCGAGAACGCCGTCCACTCCGGCTACTTCGACGACCGCACCGAGCTCGCCGCACGGGTGGAGGTGCTCGACGCCGATCCGGCGGTCGGCGGGATCTACGTCACCTTGAACCCCGTCAACCCGGCGCTCCTCTCCCGGCGGGCGAACCGGATCAAGATGCGGCTTTCGAAGAAAGACGCGACGACGGCCGACGCCGACATTGTGAGACGCCGGTGGCTGCCGGTCGATATCGACCCGGTCCGGCCGAGCGGGGTCTCGTCGACGGACGCAGAGCACGATCTCGCGCTCGCGACGGCCGAGCGGATCGCCGCCTGGCTCGCGGAGCAGGGGTTCCCGGCGCCGGTGCAGAGCCGACTCCGGGAACGGCGCCCACCTCCTCTACCGGATCGACCTCCCGAACGACGAGGTAGCGACCGGGCTCGTGAAGGGCTGTCTCACGACCCTCGACGCCCTCTTCTCGAACGAGCAGGTCACCGTCGATACCGCGAACTACAACGCCGCCCGGATCTGGAAACTCTACGGCACGGTCTCGCGGAAGGGCGACAACACGGCGGAGCGGCCGCACCGCAGGGCGAGGCTGCTCGCGGTTCCGGACGAGATCGCACAGTCGTTCCGCTGGAGCGGCTCACCCACCTCGCCGGGCTGCTCCCGAAGGAGGAGCCGCCGGCACCGAAGCGGGCGAACGGCACCGGTGCCGCGATCGACCTCGCGGCCTGGCTCCTCGACCATAAGATCGCCGTCCGGTCGACGCGGCCCTACCAGGGCGGCACACTCTACACCCTCGAGGACTGCCCGTTCTCCTCCGCCCACAAGGACGGGGCCTTTGCGATCCAGTTCGCGAGCGGCGCGATCTTCGCCGGCTGCCACCACCAGAGCTGCGGCGGCGGGGCGCAGCGCTGGCCGGAGTCTCCGCGACCGCTACCGGCCGAGGGAGAAGCGGGTGCAGAAGCAGGAGAAGAAGGAGCGGGAGAAGGAACAGGGGGAGACTCCGGACAGGAGCGCCCCTCCTCCCGCTCCGCAGCAGGACGAGTACCGGGAGAAGGCGCTCGCCATCCTGCAAGACGGCGACCCGCTCGGGTTCCTGCTCGAGACCTTCAACAAGAGCCACGTCGGCGACCGGATCGTCGCGGAGTGCCTGGCGATGTCGGTCGCCTCGCAGTCGGTGGCGAACACGAAAGGCCTGCACGTCGCGATCTCCGGCAACTCCGGCAAGGGCAAGAGCCACGCCTGCACGACGATGCTCGACCTCATCCCCGAGGCCTACAAAATGACCGGCACCGTCTCCAACAAGGCGCTCTACTACCCGACGACCTCCGGCCCGGGACGGTGATCCTCTTCGACGACACCACGCTCTCGGACGACCTGCAGGAGGTCCTGAAGTCCGCGACCTCCTCGTTCCACGACCCGATCGAGCACCGGACGGTCACAGCCGACCGGCAGCTCCGGGTCTGTTCAGATCCCCGAGCGGTGCGTCTGGTGGCTCGCGAAGGTCGAGAACCCGGGCGACGACCAGGTGATGAACCGGATGCTGACGGTCTGGATCGACGACTCGGCCGAGCAGGACCGGGCGGTGCTCGAGCACCTCAAGCGGTCCGAGGCGAGCGAGCGCGAGGAGGAGACCGATCCGGATGTCCTGACCGCCCGGGCGCTCTGGTCAATCGTGAAGCAGCACCGGATCTCCGTCCGGATCCCCTTCGCCCGGCGGATCCAGTTCTCGAACGCCGCGAACCGCAGGAACCCCGCGATGCTCTTCGACCTGATCAAGTGCCATGCGGCGCTCCGGTTCCTGCAGCGTTCGCCGAAGGAGGTGAACGGCGTGATCGCTATCGAGGCGACCCGGCAGGACTTCGACGCGGCCGCCCGGCTCTACGGGGCGATCAACCGGGAGGGCGGCGGGCAGGAGTCGAAGATGACCCGGAACGAGGCGGCGGCGCTCGCGACGATCGCCCGGATGGGCTGGGAGACGTTCACCGTCCGGATGCTGCAGCAGGTCACCGGGTTGTCGTATCACCAGGTGCGGCGGATCCTGCAGGGCTACTCGGCACGGGGGATGACCTACTGCGGCCTCCTCGAGAAGTGTCCGGCGCTCGGGGTGGTGGACGCGACGGTGATCGACGAGAGCTCGGGGACGACCGTCCGCCGGCACGAGCATCACTTCCAGTTCGACATCGAGTGCTACCGGGAGTGGGTGGCGCAGCTCGCGGTCTGGCTGGAGGATGACGAGGCCGGGGAGGAGGACTCCCCGCCGCCTCCGGACGGGAGTTGTAACAGCCGGTTGCAAACAGGAGTGCAAGGGGGTGTGCAAAGGGGAGTGCAAAGAGATCGAGGGTGAGGGTTCGGGGCATTCTGACGAGGATTCGATGAACGGAGAAGATTCGGCAGAGATTGATCGCGACGGTCAGAGGTCGTTTGCAACAATTTCCGGATCACACAGTTCACCCTGTTTGACTCCACCGGAAGATCAGCCTGATCGCGTGCACGACCGGAGCGAACCGTGTGTTTTCGGATCTGTTGCAAACGGAAAAATCGAAAATTGCGATTCGTCGATGAATCGAGCAATCCCCAAGTGCAGCGGAGAGTTCACAGACAAAAAGTGTTTGCACTCATGTTTGCACACCCCTTTGCAACACCATGTACAACAGTGTTGCAACACCCGTCCGGCCGCTGCCCGGACTGCTCGACCACCGGACGTTCAAGCGGGTGTCCGTCGACCTCGGGCGGTGCACGATCTGCGACACCGCACGGGCGGCCTACCACTCACGCGAGGCACGGGCGAGTATCTGCCAGGGGTGCTATGCCCGGCTGGTGCGGGAGGGGAACGCGAGGGAGGGGGTGCGGTGATCCCTGTTGATCCCCTGCAGGGGCCGGCGGTGGTGCTCGGGATGGCCGGGGCGGTGCTGGTGGCGTCGCGGTCTCCGGGCATCCGGCGGACGGGGTTCGGGTGCTGGATCGTGGGGAACCTGCTGTGGCTGCTGCACGGGATCCGGACCGCCGATCCGTATGTGAGCGTTCTCTTCGGGTTTTACGGGGTTACGGCGATCTGGGGATTGAAGAACTGCGTCGCATCGGGAACGCCTTGTGACCGGACTCAACCAGCCTCCAGCTAACAGGAGAATCCAGATCCCACTCCCCCGGTCTGCGGGAATAAATGCCAACCTTTTTGCCGGGCTGTTTTCCATATTCACTTGATACCATGCCCGCCCCGCCCGCGATCGTCGATCTGGTCAAGCGTTTCGGCCAGTACATCTGCGAAGTATACGTCCCCGTCCTACAACGAGTTCCAGGTCAGGAAAGAGTTCATTGATCCCTTATGTCCCTCTGGATGTCAGGACTCAAACCCTTTCAATTAAATCTCTCTTAGAACGCTCGATACATTTCGCCCCGCCCCGCTTGGTGTGGGGCTAGATGAGGAGCGAGATCTATTCTTCACGCTCTTTTTATCACAAAAGAGCAATTGTGAGCTCACGGAAACTTCACAACATTTAACTTATGCCAAAAGAGAATGACCGATACTACTATGGCCCGGCGAAAGGTAATCCCCGACACGAAACCAATCGAGCAGTACGATCACAAAGGCACCTGCCGGCTCAACAACCCCCCGATCGGCCTCGTCGATGCAGAGACCGAACCGGAAGAGGGGACGATGACCTACTCTTACGATCCTCACCTCGACCCGCAGCTCGTCTGGGCGGGAAAGGCTGAACATACGTCGTTTGCGGTTCCGACGGTCTCCCTCCACGTCCACGAGCGGATCGACCCACGGACGATCATCCGGGCGGCCCGAGGCCAGGCCACCGAGAAGCGGCAGGCATCTCTCTTCGAGTTTTCGATCGAGAACCCGCCGCTCCGGGAGGCGGTGGAGTTCTACCGCCACAAACATAACTGGTCGAACCGCCTCGTCGCCGGAGACTCGCTCCTGGTCATGAACTCGCTCCTCGAGAAGGAGGGAATGGCCGGCAAAGTGCAGATGATCTACATCGACCCGCCCTATGGGATCCGGTACGGCTCGAACTTCCAGCCCTTTGTGAACAAGCGGGATGTGAAGGACGGCAAGGACGAGGACCTCACGCAGGAGCCGGAGACGATCAAGGCCTTCCGGGACACCTGGGAACTCGGGATACACTCGTATCTGTCGTATCTGCGGGATCGGTTGCTCCTCGCCCGGGAACTGCTTACTGAGAGCGGGAGCGTGTTTGTGCAGATATCAGACGAGAACATACACCATGTGCGGGAGATCATGGATGAGGTGTTTGGGAAGGAGAACTTTTGCCGTACATCATTGTTTCAAAAACTAGCGGGCAAACAGATAAGCATCTCGCAATAACTACTGATTTTTTATTGTGGTATTCAAAGGACGCGAATCAGGTCAAGTATCATCAATTATTCTGGGAAAAAAGGGGAGGTGAATCCGGGTCTCGTCCCTATCAGTTTATTGAAATGACCGATGGAACACGGAGACGGATGACACCTTCAGAATACCGGGGGTCAGACCCCTATTCCCGAGAACTCTAGAATTTTTCGTTTAAGCGGCACTTCTTCAATGACACGCGGAGTCAATTTCCAGAATCATTTATATTTGAAGGAGTGGAATTTTTCCCCGAAAAAAGCAGAGGATGGAGTACAACCCAAAGAGGCTTAGAAAGGTTGGCGCTATCAAATCGTCTTAGAATTTCAGGATCTACAATTGCATATGTGAGATTTCTTAAGATTTTCCCGTATATCCAATTGCTAATTATTGGCACGACACGGGAACAGGGAGATTCACCGATGAGAAAATTTATGTCGTACAGACTGGCGTAAAAATCCTCCAACGCTGCCTCCTGATGACCACCGACCCCGGCGACCTCATCCTCGACCCCACCTGTGGGTCAGGCACCACCGCCTTCGTCGCCGAGAAGTGGGGGCGCCGCTGGATCACCTGCGACACCTCCCGCGTCGCTGTCACCCTCGCCAAACAGCGGCTCATGACCGCCGCCTTCGACTACTACGACCTCGCTCACCCGGAGCAGGGCGTCGGCAGCGGCTTTGTCTACGAAACCGTCCCGCACATTACCCTCAAATCCATCGCGAACAACCCCGAGATCGATGTCATCCACGAGAAGCACCAACCGAAGGTCGAGAAAGCCCTCGCCGAATCCTCAATGCCGCCGCTCACACTGAACTCAAAGAGTGGGAGGTGCCGTTCGATCCCGACCCCGCATGGCCGGAAGCGGCGGTGATACCCCACACACAATTCCTCGATGCCCGGCGGAAACTCCTGGCCGAGATCGACGCGAGCATCCAGCGGAACGCACCGCAGGAAACCCTCTACGACCGGCCGCAGGTAGATAAGACGAAAGTCCGCGTCACCGGCCCCTTCACCGTCGAGGCCGTCCCTGCCCCAACCGTCAAACCGCTCGCCGAAGACCGGAAAGAACCGCTTTCGGCCGACGACTCCGCCGCCAGAACCGGCGAGTCCGTCCGGCAGGACGAGTGGCGAACGAGCTTTGAGCACCGGCATCCGCGGCAAGAGCGGTCAGCGGATCTGGCTTCGCCCACCTCGAACCCCTCGGCGGCACCCGGTGGCTCCATGCACGCGGCGAGACCCGGGAAGAAGTGCCGAAACAGGTCGCCGTCTCCTTCGGGCCGGAACATGCCGCCCTCGACACCCGGCAGGTCGAGATGGCAATCACGGAGGCCCGACGCTGGTTCCCCGCCCGGAGATCCTCGTCTTCGCCGCCTTCCAGTTCGACCCCGAGGCTGCCAAGGATATCGACGAAACCATCTGGTCCGGTGTCACCCTCCTCAAAGCCCAGATGAATCCGGACATCCAGACCGACGACCTCAAGAAGAAACGCACCAGCAACGAGAGCTTCTGGCTCATCGGCCAGCCCGACATCAGCATCGAGCACCTCGACGGCGGCACCGTCCAGGTCGCCGTCAACGGTTTCGACTACTACGACACCCGCAAAGGCACCGTCGACGGCGGCGGCCCGGAGAAGATCGCCATGTGGATGCTCGACACGGATTACGATGGCCGGAGCCTCTATCCCCGCCAGGTCTTCTTCCCCATGGCGGGCAAGAACGAAGGGTGGGCAAAACTTGCCAAGAATCTCAAAGCAGAGATTGACGAGGAGAAGATCGAGGCCTTCGGGGGGACGGTATCCCTGCCGTTCAAACCCGGCCGGAACCGCCGCATCGCCGTGAAGATCGTCGACGACCGCGGCATCGAGAGCGTCGTCGAGCGCGAGGTCGACTAGGGAGGACGTAACCGATGTCGCACGGCACCATCGACCGACTCATCATCAACTCCCCGTACACCGAGCCGAAGCAGCACTGGCGGTATAACCGCACGACCCGGTCGTTCGAACTCCTCCCCGGCAGACGCCCCGCCGGCTACATCGTCGCCTCCGAGAGCGCCCAGTCCTTCGACGACCCCGGCACGTTCATCGAGATCCCGCTGGTCAACCTGATCCGCGAAAGGGTCAGAGCATGGCGGGATCAGGGGCTACCCCGGTATCACCGGGATCACCCGCCGCCTCCTCGACCACTGGAGAAACCCCGACGAACGGACGGATACCGCATTCTTCTTCTGCCAGGTCGAAGCAATCGAAACGCTCATCTGGATTGTCGAAGCGCCGGACTCCGCAAAGACCGGCATCGAGGTATCGTCCGACGGCGGCGAGTTCGTCCGGGACTGCTGCAAGATGGCAACCGGCACCGGCAAGACCGTCGTCATGGCCATGCTCATCGCATGGCAGGTCCTGAACAAGACGACGTACCCGAACGATCCACGATTCTCGCAGAACGTCCTCATCGTCGCCCCGGGACTTACCGTAAAGAACCGGCTTTCGGTACTCGCCCCGTCCAGTGAAGGCAACTACTACGATGCCTTCAACATCACACCTCCCGGACTCTCCGAAAAACTGAGGCTCGGGAAAGTGCTCGTCCAGAACTGGCACGTCCTCTCCTGGGACAGTGAAGAGCAGATTGCAAAGCGGCGGAGCGTCGACAAACGCGGCCAGAAGAGCGACGAAGCCTACGTGCGGGAAGTCCTCAAAGAGATGAGCCGTCACAAGAACTTCCTCGTCATCAACGACGAAGCCCACCACGCCTGGCGCGTTCCCGCCGAATCCAAGATCAAAGGGGTGGCAAAAGAGGAGATTGACGAGGCAACCATCTGGGTGCAGGGGGCTCGATCGCATTCACCGGGCACGCAATATCCTTGCCTGTTTCGATTTCACCGCTACGCCGTTTGCCCCGAGCGGGAAGAAGAGCAGCGAAGAAGCCCTCTTCGATTGGGTCGTCAGCGACTTCTCACTCAACGACGCTATCGAGTCCGGCCTCGTGAAGACGCCCCGGGTTGTGGTCAGGGACGACGGCACGCTCTCTTCCGATTACAAATCCCGGTTCTATCACATCTACATGGACGAAGAGGTGCACGACAACCTCAACCGAAAAGCCGAGGAGTCCGAACCTCTCCCTGACCTGGTTACCTACGCATACTACTTCCTCGGGCTGGACTGGCAGGAGAAGAAGAAAGAATGGATGGCTGCAGGCAGGGAGACTCCGCCGGTCATGATCACCGTTGCAAACAGGACGGAGACGGCCGCACGAATTGCCTACTCCTTCACGCGCAAAAAGATCCTTATCGACGATCTCTGTGATGAAAAGCGCATTCTGCACATCGACTCAAAGGTGCTGAAAGAGGCCGAGACCCAGACCGAACCGCTCGCCGCACCGGTGGATGCAGAAGACGAGGAGACCGAGCGCCCGCTCACGAAAAAAAGAGCAGGCGGAACTATTGCGCCAGCAGGTCGATACCGTCGGAAAAGCAGGGCAACCGGGCGCCCAGATCCAGAACGTCATATCGGTCGGAATGCTCTCCGAGGGCTGGGACGCCCGGACGGTCACGCACATCATGGGGCTTCGCGCCTTCTCGAGCCAGCTCCTCTGTGAGCAGGTCGTCGGAAGAGGGCTGCGAAGAACCAACTACGAGGTTGATCCGGAGACAGGGCTGTTCTCGCCGAGGTACGTGAACATCTTCGGCGTCCCGTTCACCTTCCTCCCGCACGAGGGCGGCGGCGACGCTCCCCCGAAACCCGAAAAGCCAAAGACGAAGATCGAAGCGCTCCCCTCCCGGCAGGAGTACGCCATCACCTGGCCGAACGTGCTACGGATCGAGCACTCGTACCGTCCGAAACTCTCCCTCGACATCGCGAAGGCAAAACCGCTCATCCTCGAGGCTGCCTCTACACCGAAGATCGCGGAACTCGCACCGATCATGGATGGGAAACCTGCCGTGGAACAGGTCACGACCATCGACCTCCAGAAACTCGGTCAGCAATTCCGGCTCCAGCGCATCATCTTTGAAACGGCCCGGGACGTTCTCGACCAGATGCGGCCGGACTGGAAAGGTGCCGCATCCGATCTGGTCGGGCAGCTCATCCGGATCGTCGAGCAGTTCATCCGCTCGGACAAAATCAAATTCAACCCTGGCCTCTTCGGAGCCGACGAACTCCGCAGGCGTATCATGCTCGTCCTCAACATGAACCGGGTCGTCCAGCATATCTACGAACAGATCCGCGAGGAGAACGCCGAGAAGGTCGAGCCCGTTCTCGATCAGGGTCGGCCGATCCGTTCGACTATCGATATGCGCCCGTGGTACACCAGCAAACCCTGTGGCCACACGCGGAAGTCGCAGATTAACTTCTGTGTCTTCGATAGTACCCTGGGAGGCGACCGAGGCCTTCGCCCTTGACAACAGCCCCTCGGTTCGGACCTGGGCCAAAAACGATCATCTCGGTTTTGAGATCCTGTATCTGTTCAAGGGCGTGGTGAAGAAATACCGGCCGGATTATCTCATTCGACTGGTGAACGGCGACTATCTTGTTCTGGAGGTAAAGGGGCAGGACAGCCAGGAGAACCAGACAAAGCGCAATTTCCTTGCCGAGTGGATCAGGGCTATCAACAGTCACGGAGGGTTCGGCACATGGCATGCCGACGTTTCATTCAATCCGGCGGACATCGACGGCATCATCGCCAAGTACGTGAACGAGACAGCAACCGGTAGGTGATGGCTTTTGCCAAAAGCGTGTGGTAGTGGATCAAACCCCTTCACCTTCTATCGGTATCAAATTTAATTCTGGAACCTGCAGAGCGTTGAAAAATAGACTCCCTTCTATTAAGGAAATCTCTCTATCAAAATTTTGTTCTGGCATTTGAAACCAACCACGAAGTAAAGATAGCAAATAAAAACCCCAAAAGTTATTCCAAAATAATGCGCTAAGAAAATCTACATTTAAACCGATGGGATTCTGCGGTAATAAAAACAAAGGATATAGCAAGAATAAGAAGGGAGACAAAAAAACCAACCAATAGGACACTGTATTTTCAGCTGCCTCCCTCAATATGAATTGTCCAATCTCCACGCAATTTGGAAAGTAAAGTCCAAGAAATAGCACGAGGCCGAATGCCGTTAGATAAAGAACCACGGAGGGGACATACTGCACGTATGTCAATTCAAACACAAGAGCGATGTATATCATGCAAATCAAATAGAAGAGACTGTTATAATGGTTTTTACCGCTTTTCTGAGAAACATTTGCTATCCAAAAAGCAGGAATGAAACCAAATATCGCGGAAATAACTCCAGAGGTACCTAATGCGATATCATACTGATTATACAGATTGGGGAGAAACAGTGGATAAATTGTCACTTTGATTATCGAGTCAACAATTGGAAGACATATGGCCGTAGTGAAAAGTAAAATAAAGAAGTCTCTTTGCCTCTTTATGTTCACCGCCAGCAAAAAACAAATTATTCCAACTATGTAATACACAGAAAAGTTAGAATAAAAGTGCGAAAAGTCAGAATGAACATATGCCGAACTTACATATTGCCACCACTGTGGATCATGGTAGTGAAATGCAAACGCAATTTTAAAACTATTACTAATCAGCGAAATATATTCTGCAACTAGAATAACTACAGGTATGACTAAAAAAAGAATAGCATCTGTTATTGTGATGTTTTCAATCAATTCAAGAAGACCTCTATGAGTATTTTTTAGGAAAGTGAGCGCTTTCACCCTTGATTCTATTTCCATGCTTAAAGTGTAGATACAATAAGGATAAATCTTCGCCAACGATGTACATGATGCTCACCGTTTTCGATTTCGGGTTGCCTCAATAATGGAATACACGAATTTTACGATTAGAAAGGTTCATTAAGCGCTCTCAGCGTATCAGACAGTAATGACCGATCTGGAAAAGCAATTCTCTTCTCTTCTTTCAATTGGTGATCTGAAAGGGCAATCTGTGGAACAATCACTGGATATCATTGGTACTCTGACTGACATATCTTTTAACATTAACAACCCCGAAGGATCGAACCACGCTCAAACTCTGGCGATGGAACTTTTACAAAGAGAATTGAGTGATGAGCAAAGAGCCCTAACACACTATTTCATAGCTAACACCGGGTCAGACCTTCGCAAACTTAAAGAAAGACAATCTGGACAGCTTTGCGGTTGGGAAAGTATAGAGATTGAGAATGAGATCACGCACCTTCGAAATGCCCTATGCATCGGTGTGTCTAATGACTATAAACACCCTTCTCCACTCTCAAATGAAAGGATATGCCAGATATACACAAATTTAGGTAACCTGTTAGATACAGTGGGTCGATTCGTCGAAGGACTTGAGTATCTCGATAAAGCGTTAACAATCGATCCGAATTTTGGCATGGCTATCGGCAATAAGGGACTTATAATCTATATCTATTCAGGAGCCCTTTACGATGATGGACATAGAGGGATATTCCTTCATTTTGCATATAAATATTTGAAAGAATGTTTAAGTAAGCCCCTTTACGAACAAGCGAGTGAAACATTCAAGTGGTACGTCGACAGGTTTGAATCTTCCGTTCCTCACGCTATGAGCTCATCCCATAATTCTCCAGATCATCATGGCACATGCCAGGTGGATCAGGCCCGAGGAATGAGTGCTCATAGCGCTCATATCGGGGAGTAATCTTCTTGAACGCCTCGATCCAGCTGAAGAACCGTTCGATGGCACTGCGCTTCTTGTAGAGTTCCGGATCGAACCAGAATGGCCTTCCTCGCTTCGGATGTATCCGGGATCGCGGGTTGACCGGGATGTTGCTTTTTATTCGCCTCTTCCGGTTGTACTGGCGAATCTCCCGTGAATCGTAGGCTGCATCTGCCGAGATGATCGAGGGATGAACCTGGACATCCGGAATCGCAAATGCTTCGAGGGTTGGTTCATAGAGCCGGGAATCGTGGATATTTGCCGGGAAGACGGTGCAGGCAAGCGGGAGACCGTTCCGATCGACCAGAGCACTCAGTTTGTTCCCATTCACCTTCTTATAGCCATCATAGCCGGTCGATCCCCCTTTTTTGCTGGGATATCCTTGGTATCGGTGGAACAGTGCGTGAGATCGATTTTCCGGATCTCATACCCGGAGTGGAGAAGGTCAAGGAAGATGGCCTGATAGACGCCGTTCTCGCAGAGTTCGAGGTGATAGCGGTGAACCGTCGATTTCGTGCCGTATTTACGCGGTACATCGTGCCAGGTGCAGCCGGTGGTCAGGACATACAGGATCCCGTTGAACATGGCACGGGGGTCGGTTCGCGGACGGCCGATATGGGGTTTCTGAGCGGGGAGATGCGTCTTGATGATTGCCCAGAGGTCATCGTCAATTTCCCGGAATGCCATACACCCTGAGTTTTATTCAAGACGCCTTATAATTATGGGATGTCCTCTATACTTGAAAATAAAATTGATCTGACATCACACTCAATGGGCAAATCAAAGCAGGAAAAGCAGTACCGCAAATGGTGCCTTGATAACAAATTATTTCTCAACCCCCCTCAATGATTTAGGTTCGTATCCCATTGCTAATCGAGACGTGCTAACTGCTCCATCAATTGTTGTAAAAATCAATGAAGGTCCAAACGATCATGCTTTTTATAGTCAAATGAAGCAAGAATTTGTTTCAGCTCGATTCCTTCTCTTTGAAGGAATAAGTTCTTCCAAACCGCACTTCTCCGACAGTGAATTACAATTATATAATACATTGGACTATCCCGTATACTGTCTCACAATTGAAAAAGTAAAGGCAGCATATAGAGTGACATACTCACTGTTTGATAAAATTGCCTTTTTCTTAAACCATTATCTCGAGTCTGTCAATTCCTGAAAAAAATATTAGTTTTAGAACAATCTGGTATGAGAAACAAGATCGGAAAAAAGGCGTCCGCACCGAATTTAAGAGAATGGAGAACTGGCCATTTCAAGGATTATTTTGGTTGAGTAAGGATCTATTTGAGGACAAGCCAGGATTCAAGGATTCGATTGAACCAGATGCCAGAGATCTGAACGTAGTAAGAAATCACCTTGAACATAAGTATCTTAAAATCCATGACCTGCCACTAAACTTTTCAACCCACCAAAGGGCTGGCTTCGGAGATACGCTGGCCTTCTCAGTATATCGTCAGGATTTTGAAAGTAAAACATTGAAAATCATGAAACTGGTGCGTGCGGCATTGATCTACCTGTCACTCGGGGTTAAAGTTGAAGAAGTTCGAAGAGCGAAGGAAAGAGGAGCGGATCAGGTTTAACCAGGTTTGCCACTCGAAACATGGGAAGATAACTGGAAAAGATAATTTTTTGCTTAACTCACCCACACACCTGCACCACCTTCTCCGCCTCGTACCGCAGCACGATATCCCGCGTCTTCCCCCCTTCGTTCCGGTGCTGCATATCGATCAGCCGCAGCTCGTCGAACTTCCGGAGCCGGTCGACGAAGACCGCATACGACAACTTCATCCGCTCCTTCGCCGACCGGAAAACCTCGCCGGACGTCAGCCTCACATCCTTCTGGCTCATCTCCGCGATATGCCGGAGCAGCCGCCGTTCGGCCGCGTTCAGCGTCCGCACCGTGCAGGCGAGATGCACGTAGCGCGAATGCTCGTAGGCGGTGCAGACATCCTCGCGGCAGACCTCCTTCCTCCCGGCCGCCTCCGCGAGCAGCACCGACCGCTTGATCAGGTCGAGCCCCACCCGGAGATCCCCGCACCGCATCGTCTGCTTCACCACGAAGTCGAGCATCTTCGCCGGGAGCACGCCCGGGTAGAGCCCCTGCGCCACCCGCTCCTTCAGGATACCGTGCATCTCCTGGGCCGTGTAGGGATCGAAGTAGATCTCCGCCGGCTGGAAGACCGAGGTCACGCAGGCGTCGAGCTCCGCCTTCAGGTCGCGGTGCACATCCGAGAGCGTCGCGATCACGCCCATCCGGGTGCCCGGGTACTCCTCGTGCGTCCGGATCAGAGTATAGAGCACGCCGTTCAAGGTCTCCGCGTCCTGCAGGTAGTTGATATCGTCCAGGCAGACCACCACAACCTGCTGCTCCTCCAGCATGTGGCGGGCGATCGCGTCGAGCACCTTCTTCTGCGGCACTCCGGTCATCTGCGGAATATGACCGATCAGTTTCTCGTAGACCTTCGCAAACACCTTCATCCGCGTCCGTTCGACCTGGCAGTTCACGAAGACCGGCACAAGCGTCTGGGTCGTCTCCTCGATATCGGTGAAGAGCTTCTG
>CAWGXH010000010.1:0-5168 GCA_963826525.1 uncultured Methanomicrobiaceae archaeon
CCATTTGCCTCTTTATAAAGTAGGGATCTAATGTAAAAGAGGTCATTTCTGGCCTTTTTGACATGTCGTACAGAACGGCCAAGAGAAAGGTTTCTCTATGATCGCCGGCAGAACGCCGGTGTATCCTTTTTCATCATGCAGACTGTTCGGCATGCGACTCTTCCTGCCCCGACGAACAGACAGATGCGGGGCAAATCAGGAAACAAGGTGAATGTATGTCTTTCAAAAAAATTAGTCTTATTGTGCTGGCAGGGTGCCTGCTCGTCCTCGGCATTCTGGCGGCAGGCTGCACGGATCAGCCGGCAGCGACACAGACCGAATCGAAGGGTGACGTCAGTATCGGCTACGTAACCTGGGATTCGGAGATCGCCAGCACCAACGTGCTCAAACAGGCGTTTGAGAAGGCCGGATACGACGTCGAGATCGTCGCCGTCGATGCAGGCCCGCTCTACCAGGCGGTTGCGAACGGCGATGTCGACTGTACGGTATCCGCATGGCTCCCCGCCACACAGGCAAACTACTGGGCGGAGTACGGCAACCGATCGATATGGTCGGGAAGAATATGGAAGGAACGAAGATCGGACTTGTCGTTCCGTACTGTACGTGACCATCGACTCCATCGACGAACTGAACAGCGTTAAGGAGAAGTTCGGCGGGAAGATCACCGGCATTGAACCCGGTGCCGGGATCATGTCGAGAACCGAAGAAGCGATCGATGCATACGGTCTTGATTACGAGATCGTCGCGAGCAGCAGCGCAGGCATGGCCGCCGAGTCGGTTCCGCCGTCGCGAACGAGGAGTGGATCGTCGTGACCGGATGGACGCCGCACTGGAAGTTCGCCCGGTGGGATGCAAGAACCTCGACGACCCGAAGGGCATCTACGGCGGTGAAGAGTATATCGCGACGCTCGCCCGCCAGGGTCTTGCGACCGACAAGCCCGATGTCTACGCAATCCTCTCCCGGTTCACCTGGACCGCGGACGACATGCAGTCGGTGATGGTCTCCATCGAGGAGGGCGCATCGGACGAGGCAGCGGCAAAGGCATGGATCGATGCCCATCCCGACCAGGTGAACGCCGGATCGGCGCCTAATATCCTCTTTTTTTGGCTCTGTCGGAACATACGGGGCTATCGGCCAGGTCTTTGCCCCGTGGCCGTGAAACCGTCTGATGCCGCCTCACTGCAGAGCCGCCCGGTGGCGATTTCCCGCATGGCTTTCTTTGTCATGGCAGTTCACCCATATATCTATCCGTTCAAGCCTCCCCGGAATGCCGTTGGTTACGGACTCCCATGCCGTATCACGGTAACGTTCGTAAGATCGGAAACGACAGGGAAGGCCGGTGGCTGTAAAAGGGTCGTCTCCCTTCATGAGATGGAAATGCAGATGCGGCGCCGTTGTATTACCCGAATTGCCGACTTCGCCGATCAGAGCGCCTGCCTGTATCTGCTGCCCTTCTTCTACGTTCACCGAGCCGTCACGGAGATGCGCCAGAAAAGCCGAGCAGCGTTCCGAACGGACGACGACACAGTTCCCGGCGATCCGGCGGAAATCGATCTTCCGGCGGTGGGAGAGGGCACGCATGAACGAATAGGTGAGAAGAAGCGAGTGAAAGATATCCTTGAACGTGTTCACTTCCAGGATGTCTGGGCCAGCCGTCACGGACCATGACGACCTCGCCGTCGAAGGGAGAATATATCGGCTGCGCCCGCTATAGAAGTCATCTGCCGGGACATGCCCGTATAGGTGATGAAGCCTGTTCTTCGACGAAAACCGCATGGAAGGCTCCCGTCTGCCCGTACGAAATCGAAGGCATAGCGCAGGCCGAACTCACCCGTGCCGTGGCTTGGTAACGGTATGCAGGCGTACGGACGGCCGTCCATTCACCGCGGAGCGGGAACTCGACAAGAGTATTCTCTTCCGCGTTACGCATGAAGACTCCCATCCCCTCATCGTCGGGCACCACTGCAAGAATGCACTTTTTCAAATTAAACCCTTGTCGTATCGGCTTCTGCACGCTAGATCAGACCCAAACCTGCGAGCCGTCTCCTGCGCACGAGGGGCATGCAAAGACACCCGGAAACCGTCGCCATGACCCGCCGGGAGAAGCACCGCCATAACGCAGGATGACGCCCCGCCTCCGTCCGGAACCCGCAGGGAGTTCACGATACGAGCAGAGGCCGGAGAAGACGAAGAACCCGCTCCGGGCCAGGGACGCTTCTGAACGGCACGCCCCTGCTCCATCCGGGTACCGGCATCCCGGGAAGCACAGGCCTTTCCCTTATCGCGACGGCAGAGACCGATCGCCCCCGCCGCATCCGCCGCCGTCTCCTGACGGGACGACAGGCTGCCTGCATGCATAAATAGTGCAAGCACCGTATGCAGTCTCGAACCAGAAGGGTTTACCATGGATGGAACAGGACAGAAATGGTATTATGTCCTCCGGGGAGTCATCGCACTCCTCTTCGGGATTGCCGCCATCGTATGGCCGGCTATCGTTCTTGAATTCTTAGTCTACTTCTTCGGCTTCTTTGCCATCATCATCTCGGCATTCGTGCTCATCGCCGGGGCAGTCTCCGGCCCTTCCGGCAGCGCGAAGATGGTCGATCATACTCCTCGGGATTCTCGGGATTCTGATCGGCATCTTAACGCTCATCTCACCGTACTTCTTCACCGTGATCATCGTCTACCTTATCGCATTCTGGGCACTGATAACCGGTGTCGGCGATCTCGTCGCCGCATTCACCACATCGGCAGGCATGGGGATGCGTCTCTTACTCGTGCTCCTCGGTATCGTATCGTTGCTCTTCGGCGGGAGTTCTGCTCTTTTACCCGCTCCTCGGCGCAGTCACCCTCGTCTGGATACTCGGGATCTACGCCGTCATCTTCGGCATCCTCGGAATTCTCTACGGACTCACCGCCGGGAGCACCGGGAGGGCACCGATATCGGTATAAATCCTGCGTATCGCAGTAAGAAAAAAGCGGAGGCGTCTTCTGCGGAGGATATTCTTCCCGCAGCACGACCTTCCGGTTATGCAGTTCCGATATAGTGGCCGAGCGGTTCGATGGTGATCTCCTCGTGCTGTATCGCGTCGATCGCCATCGCGGCGGCGCGGGCCGCCTGCAGCGTGGTGATGTAGGGAATGCCGTAGTCGATAGCCATGCGCATAATCTGGAGGTGATCCTGCCTTGAAGCCTTGTCCGCAGGCGTATTGATGATGAGGCTGATCCCACCCTGGCGCATCATATCGATGACGTTCGGCGAACCTTCCTGAACTTTTCGCACCAGATTCGCCGCGATACCGTTCTGGCCGAGGAACTCCACCGTTCCGCCGGTGCCGTAGAGGGAAAGACCCATCTCGCCGAGCTTCGTGCGATCGGCACCGTCTCCCCCTTCTGCTCGTCGGTCACCGAGATAAAGACGTTCCCCCTGACCGGAAGGGTGTTGTCGGCAGCGGTGCAGGCCTTGTAGTACGACCGGCCGAAGTCGTAGTCGATCCCCATGACCTCGCCCGTGCTCTTCATCTCGGGGCCGAGCACCGTATCGACGCCCGGCAGCTTGTTGAACGGGAGCAGCACCTCTTTGACCGCCACATGGCCGATCTCCCGCTCGGTGACACCGAGCTCGGCGAGTTCCTCCCCGATCATAACCTTTGCAGCCACCTTGGCAAGCGCGATGCCGGTCGCCTTGGCGACGAAAGGAACCGTCCTGCTCGCCCGGGGGTTTGCCTCGAGGACGTAGACCACGTCGTTCTTGACCGCATACTGGATATTGATGAGGCCGACGACACCAAGGCCGAGGGCGAGCTTCCGGGTGTAGTCCCGCACCTGCTGGATCACCGATGCGGAGAGCGACTGCGGTGGAATGACACAGGCGGAGTCGCCGGAGTGGACGCCCGCCTCCTCGATATGCTCCATGATACCGCCGATCAGCACGTCGGTGCCGTCACAGACGGCGTCGACATCGATCTCGATGGCATTCTGGAGGAAGGAGTCGATAAGGACGGGGTGCTTTCTGCTCACCCGGACGGCCTCTTTGATGTAACTCTCAGTCTCCGTCTCGTCGTGAACGAGTCTCCATCGCCCGGCCGCCGAGAACGTAGCTCGGGCGCACCAGTACCGGGTAGCCGATCTTCTGCGCCATCGCCCGCGCCTCCTCTTCGGAGTACGCGGAGCTGTTCGGGGGGCTCGGGATATCAAGTTTCGTCAGGGAGCTGGCTGAAACGGTCGCGGTCTTCGGCGACGTCCATGGCATCGGGGCTGGTTCCGAGGATCCGAACCGGGAGATTGAGTTTCTTTATCGCCGCGTCGAGCGGGACGGCAAGGTTTACCGAGTTCTGGCCGCCGAACTGCACCATGACCCCGTAGTAGTCGTCCTTCTTGAGGATGTTCACCACATCCTCAAGCTGCATCGGCTCGAAGAAGAGGCGGTCCGAGGTATCCGCATCGGTAGAGACCGTCTCGGGGTTGTTGTTGACGATATGCACCTCGACGCCCTCCTCTTCCCGGAGTGCCATGACGGCGTGGACGGTGCAGTAGTCGAACTCGATTCCCTGCCCAATCCGTATCGGGCCGGAGCCCAGGATCAGCACCTTCTTCATCCCGTTCTTCGTGAATCTCGCATCCGTCTTCCCAGGTCGAGTAGAAGTACGGGGTCGTCGCCGGGAACTCCGCAGCGCAGGTATCGACCATCTTATAGGTCGGTGAACCGGCGAGCGCGTCGATCTCCTCCGGGCTTCTGCCCGAGAGTCGGTGATCTCCTCGGTCGTAAACCCGAAGCGCTTCGCGGCACGGACAAGCCCGGGCTCAAAGTCCGCCTGCAGCTTCTGCTCCATCGTTACGATGTTCTGTATCTTCTCGAGGAAGAAGGGCGTGATGGCGGTAAGGCTCGCGATCTCCTCGACCGAGAAGCCCTCCCGGAAAGCGTCGAAGAGGCAGCCGAACCGCTCGTCGGTCGGCCGGGTGAGGATCATCCGGATCTCGCTCGGGTTCGTGTGCCGCTTCATATCCGTATCGAGCGACCGGAGAGCCTTCTTAAAGCCCTCTTCAAGCGTCCGCCCGATCGCCATCACCTCGCCGGTGCTTTTCATCGCCGTGGTGAGCGTCCGGTCGGCGGACTTGAATTTGTCGAACGGCCAGCGGGGCACCTTCACCACGATGTAATCGATGG
>CAWGXH010000011.1:0-31531 GCA_963826525.1 uncultured Methanomicrobiaceae archaeon
TTCGCCGGCCAGTGGAAGACGTCTCCGAGGACTCGGGCAGATCGCGGGTGAATGGTCCCTGAATACACCCCGGCGATATGCTCCCTACGCTCTTTCGTCGGCGTTTCATCCCGGAGTTACTCCCGACCCCTGTTCCGATCTCGAGCGCTTCGGGCACCGGCCGCCCTTCCCGGGTGAGCGCAAGGGTATTTTTGCCATTCTCGGGCATGCAAAGGCATTCTGACCGGGACGGGATGTGCCTAGGGAATGAGCGATCTTCGCGAACGATTCATCCAGCTGAAAAAAAGGTTTTCTCCATGCCCGGCTCCTTTTCAAAACCGGGGTACTCAAATACGGGGACAGGACTATGCCCTTGTATGACGCTGAAAAATGCCCTGGCACTCTTCATCGCACTACTGCTGGCCGCTCCCCTCGCGTCGGCCGGAAATCTCACCATTACCCAGCCCTCGGCGAACGAGACCGTTTTCGCCGAGATGCGGGACTTCTATGTCTACGGCATCTTTCCGGCACCGCTCGAGCGGCCCGGAAACATCAGAGTTACCGTCCAGGACGGCGACGGCGTTGTCATCCGCACGATTGTCAGCGCCGTCAACGAAAGCGGCATAACACCGGAGCGTTCGGTCGATATGAGCCTTGTCCCGTCGAAATGGGGAGACATCCTCGCCCCCGACGCGATCACCGGGCCGGGAGGGATCGGAAACGGCAGCAACAAGCTGCTGGTGACCGGTACCTACTACCTTGCCCTGGTGCAGGGCGGCGCAACGAAGGAGATGGGGAGTTATACCGATGTGAGCGGCGGTTCGCTATCCCCGATTACCCGGGATCTGACCGCCGGCACCTACACTATCGTCGTCGAAGGGCTGGACGGGGATCTCGCCGGGGAGACGGTGGAGAAGCAGATCACGTTCGGAAGAACCCATGCGTCACTCGGCCTCTTCCGGCCGGAGGTAAACAAGCAGAACGTCGTCGACTGGGCACAAAGCAGGAACCCGCCGCTCCGCACCTATCTCGACTGGTTCCCGGGATACTTCCAGGTCGGGGACGCAGGCTATGAGATCCCTGATCGGTGGCAGACAAACAACGGCATCGAGGTCGCAAACGACCTTATGGGGACGCTGATCGACACGGTTCCCGCCGCAGAGGACGATTTTATCGTCTACAATATGGGCAACACCAGCGCGACCCGGCAGGTCGAACTTGCCGCGATCCTCCGGTGCGGTCTCGCGGATTCCGGCGGCATGACGTTTACGCACTATGACGTCGGCGAACCGTCGCTGGCGTGGGTGGACCGGGCAACCGGCGAAGCGGTGTCGGTGAGCGGCAGTCTCGTGCCGTATCCCGACGAAACCCGGATCGTGTTCACCCGCGTCGAGATCACAAGCGAACCCGTCCGGGACAACTATTTCAGTACGGTCGCCGCCGATAGCCGAATGATCGTCGATACGACGCCGCTCTGCGTTCGGATCACGCAGGGGGAGAATCTGACGTTCTACGGGGTGACCCGGCCGATTGCAACCACGCTGACGAGCGCCGGCAGTGCCTACCGCTTCACCCCCGACGATCAGATCCTCACCTACGTGTACGAGAACGGAACGCTCGGAACATTCACCTTCTCCGGCTGCCTCGTCCGGGAGTTCGACGGCGGGTTTATGGGATACGCCAATTATGAGTTCGGGCACGCATTTGCAGACACCACAGCGATGCCGGCGGGGACATGGCTGCTCTCCGTGAGTGGATACAATACGACCGGGGCGCTCGTAGAGCAGACGAACACGACGATCGAGCTCGAGGTCGTGCCGGCGACAACGGCCGCGGCAGCTGCTGCGGGAGCGAGGGAGGCGCCCGGGTTCGGGATTATAGGAGTGGTTGCCATGCTCGGGATGGGGGCGATCCTTCGCCGGAGGTGAGGCGTCGCGGTCATCGAGCGGCATCAATACCGTTGTGGGACGTCGCGTTGTATGACAATTACGTATACTTTCCCGGGATTGATGGTTGAGGATATGAGACTATGTGTAGTGCTGCTGTGTTGCATAATACCTACCTGAGGGTAGTGAAAACAGCAGTATAGCATCTCAATGTCCAAAAGAAGCATAGTTATAGGTTCTTTACGGGTTCTCCCAATCTGGGTTCACAGGTCTTGAATAGGCAATTTGAGGGAGCAGCAACGGTTTTCAATATTTATGCAACACCCGCAATCAGAAGAGGCCGGAAACCCCATGCGTCAACGTGTGAATGGCCGTGATGTGATAATGAATGATCTGTTCCGGGTCCGAAAATATGTTAATAGGACTTCATTCCGGGTATCATGGCAGATCCCCATTGCCAATCTTCTCCAAATGCCTGATCCTTGCCACAAAATAGACGATCATGACAGCCATCAGGAACACTGCGAAAAGCAGTGACAGAAGAACGATCCAGAGGGGCACTACTCCTGCAAGCACAATAACTGCTGCGATACCGACCGGGAGATTTAAAACGATGCTCGCTGCAAGGCCGGGGTTATACTCTCGAGACTGTACTGCCCGGAAAATATGGAGAACGCCGTTTACCACGGTCAGCCAGGCTACCCAGACCCCGAAACCAGGATCATAGAGCGTGGAGAGCACTGCCGATGAGGGAAACAAGAACCAGATGATGCCTACGTTTATCCAGTAGGCTGCTCTCGGCGTCAGCACGCACTCGTTGTCATCGAGCCCCGAATGTCTCTGCAAGAGACGGTTGGTATAATCATCAAAACCGCCGGGATATATGTATTCCTCAAACTCATGGATAAAATAGACCGGAATGCAAAGCCAGATGAGAAAAACCGGCAGCGTGAGAGGATATACAAAGAGAAAGATGAACATGAGCGAATACGCTGCCAGAAACGGAAGGGCGCAGGGCCAGTAGGAATAGAGCCATTCTGAAATATTTTTCATTTTCTCCATGCATAATCCTCGCAGAGATGTCAGGAGTACCTTCGCGGCGACCAAAATTATGTGTTTTCTTTTGGAGAATGTGGTAGGGGCATATCTGCCCGGCGTGAACAGGAGGGCGGATTTCTCATTCTTTCGTCTCGTACCTTGTATGAGGTGCTCATTCGCTGCCAGAAGAGGCTCGTCATTCTCACTCTACATCACCAGAAGTTCTGTAGAGGCCAATCTTCCTTTCCGTTTCGGTTAAGCAATGCTTAAATGCCCACAATCCGGGGCGAATCCGGAGGAATTTCGACCCTCACAGAAGCCCACAGACGGCCGATCTCGAGGCGAGGCAGGGTATCCACCCTCTGAAAATTACCCCCGCTCATATCGCCGGTATAGGTCTGCGATACTGCCGATTTTCGGGAATCGGGGCGATATGCTCCGGTTAATTTTCGCGGCGGGATCCGGGATCGGGAAACTTCGTTAGAATCGAAAAAGGGCGGCGATTTGCACTTCGTTCAGGACGGAAGGAGGGTGGTTTCCCCTCACCCCGGGGTAAGTACCCCGTCCGCCCAGGCCCATTGGGACGAGCCCTCCGCGTTCATCGATTCGATAATCACCATGGCGTACCTCGATCTTGCAGCCCCGGCCTTCGATCTTGGGACCTGCCGGGCGGGATTCGTGCAGATTGCGGTGGATGCCTCTCGCCCAACGTGGCTGGAGAACTCATGCTTCCACCCGGGCATCGGTCACATTACGCGATGATGAGGCTACCCGAAGTACCGATTCCGGCGCATCCAGGCGAGGGGTGGTGCGAAGATCACGTGGCGGTGATCCTGTCCAGGACATTTCACATCCATTTTCCTCCCCTGACCGCAGATCTCCATCGTGAGAGACCGGCGCCGGTGGGCAGCCCTCGCCCCGCAACACCGCGGTGAGGAGCAGGCCGTGCATACGACCAAAACGCTCTCCTCACTATCCGAAAAACGGAATAGCCTTTCCAGTATCAAGACACAGGCCGATACCTCGACCAGTCGACCGGGTCGGCCTATCGTGTCGAATGCATCAGAGAACGAATCAGATGTGGAGGATATCAGGTACTGCCGCTGGTAACCGGCTGGGATGAGATAGCAGATCGAATGACCCTTCTCCATCGTGAAAAGGATTTTCTGAGGAGGTGTGAGGCCTAATTTCCAGGAGCAGATACTGCGCTGAGTCATGACGAAAAAAAACGCAATAACACGCTAATTATCATGGTGACCTGAACGAATGCACGACAGTAATAGTGGGAAATTACCCTCCGGCGGATTTGTGCAACACGGCACTTCACTTCCTTCACCTGCTCTTTTCATCAAATGTTCATCCGGGTTACTTCGGGAAACTCCGTAGAAAGGCGTTGGAGACGAATTTGAACAATGAACCTGATGGAAAAGGGCAACATGAAGTTGATACGGAGAACCACGGTAGTAGAGGCATTCCCAACGAGAAATCACTCTTTATGCTGACAGGTTCCTGTTTGATGGGGTATCATCAGGGAGTGGAATTTCCGGCAGAAGGTATTTGACAATGGAGAAGGAATGATCTGGCAAGGATACAGGGCTTAACCAAACTACAGAGAATTGAGGCACTACCCATGTGGAGTCGGATGTTCATTTCTTCATACGAGACGATGAGAGAACAGATCAATTGGCTTGATAGAACGATGATCGAATGTATGATCCATAGGGGTAGTGTGGTCACGGGAATTGCATTTGGTACAGCAGCAACTGCTGGGAACTCAGTTCATTCGGAAAATTATAGGGGTGCTTGCTGTCGTGCGAAGTATGAAGATAGCAACGCAGACAGCAAGCCGGTTTCTCTTCATCCATATCGTGAAAGAATTGGAACAGCAAGTTCTCGTTCTCTAGGTGAAGTACCTCAACCCGGCAAGGCTATCCAGGAGGAGGCTCAATGAGTCTCCCCATCGCCCAGCTGATTTCAATGCCCGAAGGCAAAACACTGGAGTTCAAACGAGACCTTTCATCTCCCAGGAATATCCTGAAAACACTGGTTGCATTTGCCAACACAGCCGGCGGACAGCTTTCATCGGAGTGGAAGACGGTTCAAGGGAAGTTTTGGGAGTTGAAAACCCGCTGGATGAAGAAGAGCGGCTGTGTAATCTTATTGCTGACAGTATCGAGCCACGGCTTGTGCCCAATGTTGAACTGATTGCAATTGAAGATAAGGCCCTGCTGGGGGTGGAGGTGTACCCAGCAGTTCGCGCCCCCACTGGATAAAGAAAGAAGGTTCTGCAGATGGCGTGTATGTCCGCCTTGGTTCAACGAACAGGAAAGCCGATAGGCAACTTACCGCGGAGCTGGAACGCAGTGTTACAGGAACGGCCTTTGATGAGTTGCCACTGCCTGAGCTGACTGCAGATGCGCTAGACCTTACGGCCGCACGAGCACTGTTTGAAGGACAGCGGGAGTTAAACGAAAAGGGGCTGCTCACGCTGAGACTGCTCACACCGGTGCAGGGAAAGTTGGTTCCGACCATCGGCGGGGTGCTACTCTTCGGAAGAGACCGTGAGGAACACTTCCCGGATGCCTGGATTCAATGCGGGCGTTTTGCAGGTACGACAAAGAATGTCATCTTTGATCACACCGAGATTCATGAGCACCTGCCTATCGCCGTCGAGCGTGTCATTGAGTTTATAAAAAAGCATGCAATGAGAGGGGCAGACTTATCCGAAATCCGCCGTCGCGATGTCTGGAGCATTCCCATGATCATTGTGCGTGAAGCGGTTATCAATGCCATAGTGCATGCAGATTATTCCCAGATCGGTGCACCTCTGCGGGTTGCCATCTATGATGACCGGGTAGAGATAGAAAACCCTGGCATTTTGCTTCCAGGCATGACCATTGAGGACGTCAGGCAGGGTGTATCCAAGATTCGCAACCGTGTGATCGCTCGTGTGTTTCGGGAGTCGGGCTTATCGAACAGTGGGGCAGCGGGTTTCGCCGGATTCTTGACGAAGCAGAGAAGCAGAACTTACCTGAGCCTGTGATCGAAGAAATTGGGATGAAAGTTCGTTTTACAGTTTTTTTGGAGGAGAATATCCCGACGGGGACGAAGTCGCAGAGGATATGCGAACAAGTAACCGAACAAGTAACCGAACAAGTAACCGAACAAGTAACCGAACAAGTAACCGAACAAGTAACCGAACAAGTAACCGAACAAGTAACCGAACAAGTAACCGAACAAGTAACCGAACAAGTAAGACGCCTTCTGGTCTGCCTGAACACAAAACCTCTTGGAGGAAAAGATGCCATGCAATGCCTGGATCTCAGCCACCGCCCCACATTTCTGTATGATTACCTAAAGCCGGCAATTCAGGCAGGGCTTGTTGAGATGACACAGCCGGATTCACCAAAAAGTCCGACGCAGAAATACCGCCTGACTGAAAAGGGTAACGAAATTCTCAGAAAAGAGAAAAGAGTGACATAGTTCATGGGGAATAGCATGATGCCAGACAGTAATAGCATGGCTACCTCATCACCCTGACCACGATCGCTTATCTCCGGAGAGATCAAGCCGAGGAACGAAGGTTATAGCGCTCATTGCCGTGTTGAATAATTCTGGTCGCCCGACCGCAAAAGAGAAGATGCCGGTCGCCCCTGCCGGTCTTTCATGGCGAAGAAAGAACGCTGGGGACGGCCGTACCATGACACTCGCGACTGGAGTATATAATGAGCGGCTGGTTCGGCGGGGTGAGTTCTCCCTCTCGCTTGACTACATCAGCCAGTGGGACAAGCTCCTTTCGCAGATGAATGCCGGGAGGCGTGACCGCCCGTATCAGTATCCGGAACCGTTCATCACGTGGATGGCCTGCATCCACATCTTTCTCCTGATGCCTTGCCGCCAGATGGAGGGGTTTACCCGGAAGCTTTGCACAGATCAAGAGAATTTAGCAAAACGATTTTATATTCCCGTCCACATGCGCAGTTCTCTCTTATAACCTCTCACAGAGAGAAGATCCACCAATACCCTCCTCTCCGAAATCATCCGTTGCAGTTCCTCATGTCCTCTGCAGGTGTATCACCTCTGCCCAGTAGCCTCGCCGATGTTCACGCTGATGTTACACTCGTCGGGGCGGAAGCGTGCGTCGAAGAGGCCAGCAACGTGTCCCGGAGAGCGAGCTGGCAGGTGTACTTCGCAGCGAACAACCAGATCGGGAACCCGGAGGCCTCCGTTCCGGTTAAGCAATGCTTAAATGCCCACAATCCGGGGCGAATCCGGAGGAATTTCGACCCTCACAGAAGCCCACAGGCGGCCGATCTCGAGGCGAGGCAGGGTATCCACCCTCTGAAAATTACTGTCGCTCATACGGCCGTCATATATCAATGATTCTGCCAGATTTCAGGAATCCGGGCGATATGCTTCGATGAACAATCCCGCCAAAATCCGCTCTCTGAAATCAGCCTCAAAACCGACAAATACTCCTAAAATAGCCCTCTTCCAGAACGGAAAGAGAGGGGGTATCCCTCCCTCACCCGAGCGCCGGCATGCCGTCCGCCCAGGTCTCGACCGTGGTGCGGATGGCATCGTCCTGGTAGCTCGTGATCCTGACCGCGTCCCGGCTGAACGTGACGTAGTAGATCTCGCCGGACGGGTCGTGGCACTTGAGCTGGCACGAGTAGGTGTCGTGCTCGGCGTCGCGGACGGCCTCGCCGCCCATCGCGGTTGCAAGGGTGGCGTCGCCCATGATCTCGGCGGCGACGGTCCCGAACGCAGCGACGGTCGGTGCCCGTGCGGAGATTGCCCCGACACGCTTGCCGTCGTCGTCCTCGAAGTTCACCTTCGCGGTGTAGGACTCACGGTTCAGCGTGACGCCGTCATACGTGACGCCGCCCTCGATGTAGTCCACGCACTCGAAGGGGTTGTCTGAAAGCACGCTCGCGACAATGGTGTCAAAAGCGGTGACATCGGCGATCGGCAGGGAAAGTTCCCGGACCGCCGTCTTGGTGTTGCTCTTCTCGACAAAGTCTGCCATTGGTTGTTGCTCCTGCCTGCCTGGTCCCGGGATGACAGACAATCATAAGATATTACCCAAGAGAATATCAATCTGCCTTGACCGGCGGGGTTCTGAGAGGTGTGTGCCGGGCGCCACCGCAGCCGCAACGGCTTTCAAGGTTCGCATAACCCTGCTGCACCACGCCGAGAGGCCCCGGCAAGGAGCGTCGTACTGCCGCAGAATTATTACTTCAAGTAATGTATATCCCTCACCGGCGCATACCCATTCTCCAACGGAGGAGTGATGCGATGCCGGAGGAGAAGACAACCCGGGAACTCGTCTACGAGGTTAGCCGGGACGTGAAGTGGATCTGCAGGACGCTGCAGCGGATGGAGGCGCGGGACGAGGAGTTTGAAGCCCGCCTTCGCAGCCTCGAAGGCTGGCGGCAGCGGAAGACCGGCGAGGAGCGGCGACTCTCGCGGATCGGTGCCGGTGCCGGCGGGCTCGTCGGCGGGCTCGTCGCGGTGCTGGTGCGGGTGCTCGGCGGGCGGTAGGCTCTGCAGGACGAGATCGCCTCTCTGACCTTCCTCACCTGCCGGCATTTCACGGTTAGATTGAACTCTCCCTCGGGGAATGCTGTACTCCGCACGAAACGTTCAGGCCTCCCCCGGCGCGATATCCAGGTATACTTTTGCCCCCGGGATAATCGGTATACAGATCTTTTGGCGAGATCTAAACCGCTAAAAACGTTCATATTCAAGCCGGATTCGGCTATACATCTCAATACATTTATATTACCAGCATTGAAACAGGTACTCATAATGGAATGGAAACGTGACTGGGGCCTTACGGGTAGAGTATGGCTGACGATGTTCTTGCTGTTCATCCTCTACCTTGTGCTTATGACAGTGTTGTTGGCATTCGGCGCCGGTTACTGGCTGATTGTTCTCTTAGCCGTGGGCATGGGATTAGTCCAGTACTTCTTCTCGGATAAACTGGTGCTCTGGTCGACCGGGGCACGTATCCTCGATGATGGTGAATATCCCGATCTCCACCGGACCGTAGAGAAGCTCTGCAGAGAAGCAGACCTCCCAAAGCCGAGGATTGCAATCATGCAGAGCCCGGTGCCGAACGCGTTTGCTACCGGCAGGAGCCCGAAGCATGCAGTCGTTGCCTGCACGGATTCGATCATGCAGCTGCTCAACAAGGAAGAATTAGAAGCAGTGCTTGCGCACGAACTCGCCCATGTAAAGAACCGCGATATCCTGATCCTGACCATGGCCAGTTTCATTGCGATGATCACGTCGATGATCATGCAGAGTTTCTTCTTCTCTGCATTATTCGGCGGGCATGATCGCGAAGAAGGAGGCAGCGGGATTGTTGTCTGGATAGTGTCGATCGCTGTTTATGCGATCAGTACGCTGCTCATCCTTGCACTCTCACGATACCGCGAGTTTGCAGCAGATCGCGGCAGCGCGCTCATCACGAAAAATCCGCGAGCATTGATGACCGCCCTCTACAAAATAAGCGGACGGATGGATGTAGTACCTGCGCAGTACAAGACACAGGTCGAAGGAGCGAACGCATTCTTCATTATTCCCGCAGTCTCGAAAAACTCCATAATGGAGACTCCTCTCAACCCACCCGCCACTCGAAAAGCGGATCGCAAACCTTGAAAGCGTGGAGACAGAACTCCGCCGAACCTAACCTCTTTTTTTCCCGTCACTGCATTGTGCATTTTTAAAAAGTGAGCGGTAGTAAGGACGAACGGTGTCCCCGCGAATCTGCCGTTAACAGAAGGAGGGTATACTTCACGGTGAAGTATATGCGCTGACCCGACAGACATTGCTCGCTCTTGACTCCGGAACGTCCCGGAGTTCGTTTGCAGGAGTTTCATCCTCCGGATGGTGAAAGGGAATCGCAATCATGTCCGGGATGAACCCCGAACTTTTCACCGAAGGTTCTTCCCCGCCCTGGACCCGGCGGACGATCGTCCGGAAAGCCGTCGCTGACGGCAAACTCCGGCGCCGGGAGGCCTGCCTCGGTGCAGCGCCGGATCATATCCCGCGTACCCGTGCCCATCCGCTCGATGTAGCCGGTCAGGTACATCGGCCCGGCGAGGAGCGGGTTGCCCGGCACCGACCCGGCCATCCCGAGCACCACCGCCGGCCCCTGCAGGGGATCGACGGGAATCACCGCACCCCCTCCCCCCTATTCCACTCCCGCACGAGCCGGGCATAGCACCCCTGGCAGATACTCGCCTGCGCCTCCCGGGAGCGGTAGACCGCCTTTCCCGCATCGCAGATCGTGCACCGCCCGAGATCGACCCGTGCCCGCTCGAAGGTCCGGTGGTCAAGCAGTCCGGGCAGCGGCTTGACCGTCCCCGGCTTCTTCTTCGCCGCTTTCAGGCAGGCATAGCAGAGGTACTGCTCTCCCCCCCGCAGCACCGACGACGTCGGCCGGCTCCCGCAGACGTGGCAGGGCTCGTCCTTCGCCGCCGGCAGCGGGATGTAATCGGTTGGGTGCACCATGTGCAGCGGATGTACACCCAATGTACACCGCGTGCTGCCACTGAGCGGCGGCGACTCCTGCGGAACGGCACTGATCGGAGACCCTACCGCCGTTTTCGCTCCGACATGTACACCATTCTCCAGAGCACAGGCACAGTCGGTGTAAGAAGCAGGAGTACGCTGCCCGGACACTGTCCCCCGATTCTGGTGTACATCAGGTACTATGAGAGACACTTTTAGTACTAGAGAGAAGAGTATCAGCAGATTCCCCCCCGTTTTCGCCGTTTTTATAGTGGCAGCACGTGGTGTACATACGGTGTACATCTGCTGCCATGGTGTACATGTCATCGTCGTCGCCATCCCCATCGCCGTCCTCGTCGATCCAGACCGCAGCCCCGGCGCTCCAGCTCCGATACACCGCGACGTCGAAGAAGTAGTGGTGCTCCCGCCGCCGGACCGTGGTACCGCAGCCGTCCTCCGTCACCGTGGCGTCGACGCAACTGATTGCCGGGCACTTCTCGAGCAGACCCGCGTGGGTGGTGCCCCGGTTGACGTAGCCGTTCATGATACGCCGCGTCTGGTAGTAGGAGAGGCCCAGCGCCTGCTGAAGCCTGCTTGATGGTGAAGACAGGGACGCCCATCGCCTCGACCGTCTTGAGGGCCGCCGCCTCGTTCCGGGTGAGTTTCGTCTCCTGCCCCCCGGCCACCCCGTTGAGAGAGGCATAGAGGTCGACCGCGGCCTTGAAGTCCTCCCGATTCGCGAGAATGCAGACATCGCCCGACGCCGACGGCACCTGTTCGCGCTGCAGGCACCGGAGCAGGGCGTGACATTTGATGAGGTCGAAGAGGATGCCGGGGTTTCTGCGGTTCGCGGCGTTCGAGAACTGGATCCGGGTCGCGAACGGGATGATGACGTGAACGAGGCGCTCCTTGAGGAACGTCCAGATCGCACGGCAGATATGCACCTCCTCCGGCACCGGCGCGACCCCGGGAGCCCGTGCCTCACATGCCTTGAGATGCTCGAGCACCGCCCGGTCCTGCTCCGCGGAGTCGTCGATCCAGACGGTGAGCATCCGGTTCGCCACCTGGTCGTCACCGATATTCTCGACCTTTGCGAGCCACCAGACGCACCGCTCCGGAATGGTGCAGACGCGGAGCTGCCGGTCGATGGTTACCGTCTGGTGCTCGATCCGTTCGCGGAAGTTCGCCGTGGCCGCCTTCAGAAGCTCCTGCAGATCGTCGGAGAGCGAGACGTCGTCGAAGAGGAAGACCGTGCCGGGGCACAATCGGTCGTTGTAGTAGAGCGCCTTGTCGCTGACCGTGCCTGCGAGACGGTACTGCTCCGGTACCTGCTTGAGCATCGCATTGCAGGCGTGCGTCTTGCCCTTGCCGGAGTTGCCGGAGATGGCGACGTGCAGCCCTCTGGTGTTTGCGATCGACTGTGAGGCTATCGACATGATGAGGCACTTCGCCACTGCGGCATCGCCGACGTGCTCTTTACCGAAGGTCTCGAGGAGGAACGCGAGCGGGTCGCCGTTCTGCAGGATGGCGAGCGCCTTCTCCCGGTGCTCGTCATCGGCCGGTGCCGGTTTTGGAGAGGGTGCGGGAGTCTCCTCCCGCTTTTTCTTCTCCGGTTTCTGCGTCCGCTTCTCGTAACCTGCCCGGAGCTCCGGCCAACGCTGCGTGCCGCCGCCGCAGGCTCTGGTGGTGGCACCCGGCGAAGATCGCGCCGCTCGCGAACTGGATCGCGAACGCTCCGTCCCTGTGCGCCGCCGAGAACGGGCAGTCCTCGAGGGTGTAGAGCGTCCCGCCCCGGTAGGGTTTCGCCGACCGGACGGCGATCTTGTGGTCGAGCAGCCAGCCGGCGAGGTCGATCGCCCCCGCCCTTCTTCGGCGCCGGCGGCTCGTCCTTCGGGAGCAGCCCGGCGAGGTGGGTGAGCCTTTCGGCCGGAACGACTGCGAGTTCATCGGGAACCGCGAGCAGCCTCGCCCTGCGGTGCGGCCGCTCCGCCGTGTTGTCGCCCTTCCGCGAGACCGTGCCGTAGAGCTTCCAGATCCGGGCGGCGTTGTAGTTCGCAGTATCGACGGTGACCTGCTCGTTCGAGAAGAGGGCGTCGAGGGTCGCGAGGCAGCCCTTCACGAGCCCGGTCGCTGCCTCGTCGTTGGATAAGTCGATCCGGTAGAGGAGGTGGGCGCCGTTCCCCGAGTCGGCCTTGACCGGCGCCGGGAACCCCTGCTCGCCGAGCCAGGCGGCGATCCGCCCGGCCGTCGCGAGCGCGAGGTCGTGCTCGTCGTCCGTCGACGAGACCCCGCTCGGCCGGACCGGGTCGATATCGACCGGCAGCCACCGGCGTTTCACGATGTCCGCATCGCTCGTCGTCGCGTCCTTCTTACCGAGGCGCATCTTGATCCGGTTCGCCCGCCGGGCGAGGAGCGCCGGGTTGACGGGATTGAGGGTGACGTAGATCCCGGCAACCTCCGGGTCGGCGTCGAGCACCTCCGCCCGTGCGGCGAGTTCGCTGCGGTCGTCGAAGTAGCCGGAGTGGACGGCACTCTCGGCGAGCGCCCGGACCTCCACGACGCCCTCCGGAGCGATGACCTGCACGGCCTGCAGTATCGCGTCGCTCATGCCGTCACCCCCGGGATGAGGGGGAAGAGGGGAGCGCTCGCTGCCTCCCCCCGGGCGACCCGCTGCAGGCTGACGAGCGGGATGATGAACGACCCGGCACGGGTGTGGAGCACCACGGCTTTGCCGGTGCAGTTCACCGTTGCGTGCCCTTCGATCGTCGTTCTGCCCATCGGTGTCCCGCCGTCGCGGATGACGCGGTCCTGCACGAACCGGCACGACTCTGCCCGAGAAGAGCAGGTGTTTGACGTCCTCGGCATCGATCCGGTAGTGCTCGGCATCGACCGCGACGTGGAGCGTGCCGCCGGTGCCGTAGGCGAGCGTCCCCGGCTCACTCATCGCCGCCCGCCTCCCCGGCAAGGACGGTGACCGCGTAGCAGTGCCCGGCGGTGCCGACGACGTGGATCTCGCGGAGCGCCCGCTTGTGCCGGGCGACCTCGGCTGCGACCACCTGGGCGATCAGGTAGAGCGGAACCGCTTTCGGGGCGGACACGCTTATATCGTTGGAGTGCCGATTACCATTGGCGGTCCGGTTCATCCTGGTGCTGTGAACATTTGGTTGTGCCTGGCTGCCGCCGTAGATTCTATCGTCTTCTCTTCTCGCTTCATTCAGGACAGAGGAGCCCCGCTGCTCTCCGGGGGCTGTGATCGCGTCCCGGGTTCCTTCTTCCGGTTTCGGTTTCATGTGTAACCTCGCGGCTCTAGATCGCGGTGCACCGGCGCCCTCTGCACGAGACGGCTCTTCTCCGCGCACCGCTTAATGCAGCGTGCGGGTACACGGCTTAAAAAGGTGTGGGATGTAGGCGAAGGGTGAAAACGGCGGTTATTTAACCGTTACTTGACCGGAAAAGGTTGAATTGGCCGGAGAGGGGGCGGATAGGATATTCCCCGCCGGGAAGGGGCATTATGCCGCGCCGGATTTTCCCATCTGTTCGCAGACGGCGAGCACCTGCTCGGGGGTGAACCGGAGCAGGACCTCCCGGGTTCGCCCGCGGTCGGTGCGGAGCGGCAGGTCGATGAGCCCCGCCTCCTCGAGCCGCTTTAACCGTGCCCGGCAGGCCGTCTCGCTGCTCACGGCATACCCCTGCGCCGCCTCGTAGACCGCTCCCGCCGTCATATCCGCACCGGTATCCCGTGCCATCTCTGCGATGCGGGAGAGCAGGGCACGCTCGCCCTCCTTCAGGTCCGCGGCCCGCTTCTGCAGGGTCGGCGTGACGATCGACCGGGATGCGGCCATCACGTCCTGTCTGGTGACCGTCCGGCGCCCGTCGCTCTCCGCGTTCTCGGCCGCTATCCGGACGAGGTCGATCCCGACCCGGATGTCCCGCTCCTGTGCGGCGATCTCCGCGATGAGGGCAATGTTCGCCTGCGACACCACGTTCGGGTAGAGCCCCTGCCGGATCCGCTCGCCGAGGATCTCCCGGATCTCCGGCCGTGCATACGGCTGGAAGAAGACCTCCGTCGGGTGGAAGACCGACCGGACGCGTTCGTCGACCTCGCCGGCAAGGTTCAGGGCAAGATCGCTCGATACCGCGAAGACGCCGGCCTTCCGGACGTCCCACGACTCGTAGAGCCGGAGGAGCCGGTAGAGGAGATCGTTCAGCTGCCGCGCTTCGTGCAGGTAGTTGGCGTCGTCCAGGCAGACGAGGAGCGCGGCGTCCCGGTCATGGAGCCGTTTCGTGATGCTGCCGACGACATCGTCGAGGTGCCTGCCGGCCGACGGGGGAGCGTAGCCGACGAGTTTTTCGTAGATGCACGAAAAGACGGCGAACGGTGTCCGGTGCTGCTGGCAGTTGATGTACACCGGGACGAGCTTCTGCGTCGCCTCCTCGATCTCCGCGAAGAGCCGGTGGACGGTGGTGGTCTTGCCGGTCCCGGGCGGGCCGCGGAGGATAGCGCTCCTCGGGCTGCCGCCCCGGACGGCCGGCCGGGCGAGGAGGGCGAGTTCGCGGATCTGGGCGTCGCGGTGGTGGAGTTGGTCGGGGACAAAAGTGAACTCGAAGACCTCGCGATCCCGGAAGAGCGTCTGGTCGTAGCGCAGGGTTTCTTTCTGCCTCATAGGTAAGCGTTCAGGAAACGGAGGCATATAAAATCGCGGCGGGCGCGGGTCGAAAGTGAAGGAGAGGGTTTCCGGCACGCCGCCGGACCTACTCGCCATCGCCAGCGGCGGGGGTGCTGACAAGCCCACCGGTCATTCACGGCTCACTGCGGCGGCGACGATCCGCTCGCTCATCATGGTGTACATCCAGTGCTGGTAGAAATCGGCCGCCCGGATCGACGCCGTGCTCCCGGAGGGGGTCGAGCATCCTGTCGATGACGGCACTCTTCTCATCGATCTGCAAGGTATTCAGGACCCGGATTCGGGCAGAGGTCTCGGCAATGGTCTTGAATGGCACTGGGGCTCCGGCGATCAGATGCCGGTAATCGATATCCAGTTCGGGGGTTGCTTCGTGTACGTGCGTATAGTAATCTGCAGTGCGTGTATCGTCCAGAAAAACACCTCCGTAACAACGGATACGGGACCCGAGCAGATAAATCTCCCCGGAGGAGCGCGAAAGTGTTTTCGCGGCTTTGGAGTGGGACCAGGGACGGCACGCGGAGGACTGATAGACGCAGAGCCAGTGCCCGGGTTTAACTGGAATAGAGCACAACGAAAAGAACATCCAAACAGATAAAATTTCAAAACAACTGCAAAAGGTATGCTGCTAAGGAGAGTTCAGGATCGGAGTCGTCTGCGTTTTCCTTTTCGAATTTTCTCACCATTTTATTCCTCTTTAGTTTTGCAAGCTATCTTATAACTTTCATAGATTATGAATGTTTTCCTTACAATTTGTAGCATTTTTGCATCGGCACTTTTCACCCATCGTTTTCCCCTGTTGGAACGGCATGGTTATGCTCGGTTTTGAGAGGATTCTTGTCGGTAGGACAAACCATCGATAGTTTCACGCCTCGTGCAGGCCGGGGAGGGGTCGGCGCCACACGGCCGCCTAATCGCCCTAGCCTGTGATCGCACCCGCCGAATGATGCCACCGATGCACGAGCCCCCAGAGCACGCTTCTCGAAGAACGGTCCCCGTAGCCACCCAACGTCTGCCGAATAGCCAGCTCCGTCAAGTATGATGAAGAACCGAGGATTCTGCTACAGCGACCATCTACCCCGGACTTTTACGACATCACGATACCGAGACGGAAATCATGATGACTTTCGGCGGCGTGAGCGCCGGAAGTTTAGGCATGGACTTCGACGGTGAGGGTGTATTCCAGGAGTCCTTCCTCGGTGGGAATATCCTCGCCCTTATCCTGGAGGTCTTCAATGGTAGATCTCGATGGCCTCCCGTGCCATCGCTATCGCCTCATCGACGGTCTCCCCGAAGGTGACGCAGCCGGGAAGGGTCGGCACGGTGACGGTATACCCGCCTTCAGGCTCCTTCCGGAGGAGGATACGGTACTGCAGGTGTCTCATCATCATTGCACCCCTGCTCGTGATAGTACCGTTATCCCGATGATGTATAAAGGGTATCCGTGCGGGTGTCACCTGCTGTTGATACCCCACGAAGAGCACATTCACAGGCCTACAGTGAGCCTGGTGGTCTGTTTGAACTCTGCTTGTGAAAATCCGAGCGTCAGGATATCCTCTGGGAGCAGAAGCATCGGAGATCAGAAAACCAATGGTTAAATCGCCAGAGGTGCATCGACATCTATGGAAGAGTCTCGGAAGAAGCAGATACTCAATATTCTGAGTGGTTCTTACTTCAGGATCGAACCTCACGAGGAATCTCTTGCTATCTATGATATCGCGCTCACGCACAGCTCATTTGCCAATGAGATGAAGCAGAAGAATATGCCCTGCAAAGATAATGAGAAATTAGAGTTTTTTGGCAATTATCTCCTTGATTATGTTATTGCTGGACATCTGTATGACTCAAGCGAGTATGATCCGGGAGAAATGAATAAATGGATAAAAGTAACAGCAAACGCAAATCTGGCGGATATCGTCGTGAAAAATGATCTCAAAATTGACGAGGCACTACTTTTGGGGAGCGGCACAAAACTGACGATGAAGATGACTGCTAATGCCTTTGAAGCGTTCATCGGTGCAATTCATTGTGCTGAAGGGATAGAAAAAGCGCGTGAGGTTATCCTTGGCATATTTATCGAAGAACTCAAGACCTTCGACCCTGAAGGCAATTATATAGGCAGACTCAAAGAGCATGTTGAACGGCACTCGTTAGGAGGATTGAAATACAGCCCTTCTGACGAAGGCCCCGACCACAAGAAAGTATGGAAAGCAGACTGTCTATCTTAATGGGGAAGAACTTGCGCACGGTGTCGGTTTCACCAAAAAACGAGCCGAAATGAACGCCGCACGCGAGGCGCTACAGAAACTGAATGTAGGGTAACCACTTATTGAGGCTCCCCATCCTCCTCGCATTCCAAGATGAACGCTCCCTGATACCCGCACTGCCTACAGTAATACAGAGTTGCATATAGGCCACGGGCGTCCCAATAGATATCAGTGCTCCGACATATCGGGCAGCTGATAACCTTCCGGGTCATTTCATTCAGCCTCCTCTGAAGATCCTATAGACTAAGATGATGAAATATCACAAATTAAACGGCACCTCCTATACCGTCTCGAATATTCTGATAAAACATTTTCAAGTTCAGCACGAATCCTGTAACGTTTCGCCACAAAGAAGAATACGATTTCATTGTCAGTAATCCACAACGGATTTGTCTTTGTTTCATCACGTAATTCCTGCACTCTCCAGTGTATGATACTCCTCATGATCCTCTCGTGGATAGTGTTGGTAGAGCATCAGGAGGGAATCTTCACTCATGCGATCAAGCAGAGATTTGACTTCTGAATACAGTATGTGCTTGTGGGACGACTTCTTTACCTCCAGGCCGTTGTCCGGATCAACAAAAACCAGCGCTGATTCCAAAATGTCTTTGGGGATATTCGAGAAGTATTCCTGACGTTTTCTGTGCGTAAAGTATTCTTCCAGAGAGTGATCTGACGAATCATAAATCTTCGTTTGGATTCCCTTCTTTTCGAAAAAATACCCAATCTCTGTAAAATCTCTGTCTTCCGGCGCAATCGAATGATATTTATGAAGATACTTGACCAGTTCATCATTCCCTGACCCCGGACGACCCTGCATTCGCTTATCGTTAAAACCTCGTCTGTTACCGTCGGTTCGGGTATCGTTTGCCGTGAGCATCGGAATAAAAGAAAACTGCTTGAGGGTCGGGCACTGCTGCATGATCTGCTGAATCAAGTCGTATTTGAACAGGTCCCGGATATCGCCGAAGTACTGGTTTTTCATGACAAACAGCCTGACCGAAGGGCGCTAATGGTGGTACTGGGAGATGAAGTAGCATTACTTTTTCTCATGGGAATGTATCGAGCGTGAGGAGGATACGGACAGAAGATGTCTCGAAGAACAAAGAAGGATCAATCAGAGAGCAGAGCTGAAACAAGAAGCGCCGGTTCATCGAGGATATGACCGTATCATGGCAGAAGGCAACTTCGTCGAGCCTGAATCGGGACACCCCGGATACAAACTGACCGCACGCTCTTGAGAATGTGAATTCGTTTTCACCCGCACCCGAATCCTTTATCTCCTCCCACTCCAACATCTACTCAAAGTTGAAAGTCGCTTATGCCTGACGATCTGATAGCAATCGTGGAAGAGTCCGAGGATGTGAACAGCGCCCTCATCTCCCGGGTACGCCTGGAGATACTGTGGGCGCTCTCCGAGCTCGGCGAAGACGGGGCCACCGCACGCCAGCTCAAGGCCGGGCTGAACCTGAGCGACGGGGTGCTCTACGCAAACCTCAAGAAACTCGTCGGGATGGGATATCTCCGCTCCGAGAAAGTGACCCTCGAAGGAAAAGAACTCGAGCCTCTACGCCATCACCCCGGAAGGGCTTGCTGAGTGGCGGCGTGTCCGGGGCTGGCTCTGCAAACTCCTGGGCTGCAAAGGTGATATCTGTGAGCGATAGAAGCAAAGCCATTGCCTGCTTTCGGGGAGCGGGATTCCGGATGGATACAGACCAGTTCGAGCACCGGCTCATCGCCCAGAAGCTCGTCTACCTGCTGAAGCTGAAGGGCGTCGAGTTCGGGTATCCGTTTCACCTCTACGTCCGGGGACCCTACTCGCCGGTCTTTGCACGGGAGTACTACCAGCACGCCGACGAATTTTCCCGGTGCGAGACGGCGAGCACGCTCTCGCCTGGCGAGGCGGACTCGGTTGCCGAGCTCACCGGCCTCTTCGACAAAAGCCCCTCTCTGCTTGAGATCGGGGCGACCTACGGGTATCTGGCCTACGAGCTGCACCACCCGCCGCAGCAGGCGTACCGGATCGTCCGGAGAATGAAGTCCTTCTACTCCAATGAGCAGATCGTCAAGGGCGTCAACCGGGCGAAGCAGTTCCTCTTCGTCCCCACCGACGAAGAGACGGCGGCGCTCGAAGCCGAGCTAGAGGAGTGGCAGCGGGCCGGCATCCGGTCGATGAGGCATTAGGATGCGTCGAATCAGGGGCGACATCTGGTTCGTCGATCTCACCGACGCTCGGGGACACGAACAGAGCGGGCTGCGTCCTGCGGTGGTGCTCGCCGTCGCCTACGGGGGTATGACCATCGTGGTCCCGCTCACGACGACTCTGGCGGCTTTTTCGTTCCCGCACACCCACGGCATCGAGAAAAGTTCACAGAACGGGCTCTCCTCCAACAGTGCGGCGCTGATCTTCCAGATCGTTGCCCTCTCGGAAGACCGTTTCGTCCGGAAGATCGGGCGGTGCTCGGTCGCGGATATGGAAGCGATAAGCGTTCTTTTGAAGGATCTGTTGTCGCTGGAATAGCGAGCAGACATCTCCCGAACTGGCAGGACGCGCTCATTCCATGAGAACGTCTTGCAACAGGGCACCTGTTGGAGAAGAGAAGGGGATCAGGCCGTTACCGGCCGAACAACCCGTCCCATGAAGAGAATGTTCCCGGTGTCGTTGTCGAGGATCAGGAAGACGAACGGATGGTCTGCCCTGAAGACAGGGGTCGTTTCCACATCATTTGGAGCAGCGGTCGCGTTCATACCGATCGCGGTCGCCGCCGCGGCCTCGGTGCCTTCCTCGTTCACGTCGACAAACGCCTTATGAATGACATCGCTGATGAATAGCCCCCCTGTGCCGTCCATCCCTGAGAAGTTCGCCGTATCGGTGAATGCCGTCGGCATCCCCATCGCCGCGAGTGCCCTTGGGAGCCTGTACTCCGTTTCGAGCGTGAACTTCGGGAAGTCCACATCGACCCGCTGCGAGACCAATGACTGCTGCAGCTCTGATGACTTCTCTGCGTCGAGGGTTATCTCGGCTGCCGTCAGGTTCTCGTCCTTCGGGAGCAGAACCAGCATCGAGAGTTGCCGCCCGCTCTCGTGCGCATACGGCATCGCAAGCACCTGGAGCGTATCCGTCTCTGCATATGGGTAATCGCCGGATCGTTGCATCATCGGGACGGTGACGTTTTCACTCTGCGAAACACGGAAATCTGCGTCTTCCGTCCGTGTTGCGTCAAACGGATCAGCCCATGTCCCTTTAAAGTAGATCGCGTTCGTGATGACGAGCAGGGTCAGCGGGCTGACTGAGCCGGGCGGCAGCAGATCCTGGATCTTCCCCTCGGTCTGCTCATCGACCCATTGGTTGATCGTCCGGCGTGACTCCTCGGGGGCGCCGGCGAAGTCGAGGTTCGTCGCATTCGCGGAATAGTAGCGCTCCGCCGTCGTGATGTACTCCGGCAGGAATTGGTATGTCTCCTCCGCCCAGAGCGCATTCGCCGTCCGCAGGGTGTCGTTGGCATCGCCGCTGTTCAGCCCAGCATTGATCCCGGCAAACCCTTCCCGCCGGAGGGTATCGCTCTCCGGGAGGCGCAACACCGACCGGATCTCATCGGCGGTCGTGCCGCGGGCGCCCTCGTAGGTGATCGCGAGGGCCGACGAGATGCTGTACGGCGAGAAGAAGAGGTTCTCCGATGCCGATTCGTTGGCAAGCTGCTGATAGAGGTCACAGGCAAACCGGTTATTTCCCAGAACGACGCTGCTGGTGCTATCCACCACCGAATCGTTCTCCTGTCCGGCAGAAATATTGCCCGAATTTGATGATATCTGTGCCGAAGCGAGTCCCGTCGCACAAATAACAACGATGACGAGAATAGCGGCGGTCATTACCCTGAAAGGTATAATTCTCATACTATTCACCTTCCCCGACTGGTGCCCGTTCTCCATCCTTTTCAGGAGGGAGAGCCCTGTGCATGCGATCACGATCCCGCGTGCCTAGATCCTGTGCAGAGAGGTGACCGGTGGTATCGCCATTTCCTGAGCGTCTCTGCTGTGCCGGATGTGTATATATCCCGCTAACCGTTCCCAAAAGGGAAGCGCTACCTACAGGTGATGGCGGGTGGAAATATCCACAGGATCACTGATCCCACGCCGCGGCAGGATAGAGGAGAGAGTATATATAGGTACCTGCGGCGGCAGATTTTGTGGAATTCCGGACAGGGGAACGAACGATGCAGAATGGATCACGATGAATTGACCACAGTGCGCTATGAAGAGTTATCTGCAGGGAAGCACCATTCTGGTGTAACTTCCCCCTCTCTTTCGAGTTCGTCTCAATGTTTGCGATGGGAGGGGGGCAGGACCCCTCCTTATCGCGTGTAAGAATTTGTGAACTGATGCTCTCTGCGTGGCCTGTACCCGGAAGGAGCCGTACTCCCGCTCTTGCTCCGGCTTTGACGTGTAGTTCTATTGCATGGATCGTAGTGTCCACGAGTGTACCTGACCTTGAATAGCCACAGTATAGGCAAGAACTGCTCCAGTAGTAGTGTCACAAATGAGGCTACATTCGGTGCCTTGTTCCGGATTTTTCGCACGCATTACAAACGAGTCTTGTGTCCCGATCTGGGGGGGTCCGAACCATGCTGGTGCTGGGTCCTACAACTGTCCACATTGCCCCCATTCCACCGTTTGTGTTTGCAGGGTTCTGAAGATCGACATATAACGGAGGGCCTTCCCAGTTAGGGTCTTGCCCCTGAATATACTCCCACTCAGTGACAGCCCCATCTGGATTAGCTGTAGTCCTCATCTGTGTGGTTCCGATCCAGCCGTCCTGTGACTGTTCCTGTACCTCAGTAACCCATTCGCCCCTTACGAAGTCGCCTCCTCGAGCAATTTGATTGATGTCTGTGAGATAGTAATCATAAACTAGGACTAGCCCTGGATACGGAAACGATCCTCCAGTACCCTGCGCAGGCTGCATAGATGACTGTGTAGCTGGCATATATTGGGCACTTACTCCGCCTACAGCAAAGGCAAGAGTAAAAGTCATTATTGTCAATTTCAACCACAGATTTTTCATTTCGCATGCCTCCTAAAACTTAACGGCCTTTTGTAGATTTGCCCTATATTCAAGCCCATTTTGGGCATCAGGGGGCTTATTATTGTTATTTTATTTAAGAAATGCTCCCGCCTGTATCGCTTATGATATTTATAACTACCTCGCTTTTAAAATGAGATTCACCCTCATTCATAAAATTGCAGGGCTGGCCGGTTCTTGGAGGCCGGTTATGTTTCCTTCCCCCAATGTTGTGGACAGTCAAGTAGAGGAACTCCTTCCTGCAGATACCGGCTCACACTCTGCCTTCTCGCAGACACGAGGTGCCGCTCGAAGAATGGCACTACCACCCTTACGGTCGGTCACATGTTGGAGTTGAGCCTCCGGGTTAATATCTCCCGGATAATGTCCCATCCTCTATCTATCATGACCCTAGAGGCTTCGCCGAGGCCGCAGTTACAGATCAGCATTGATCTATGATCTTCTCTGTCACAAGCAGAACCTGATCGTCTGTAATCACCCTGGAGGGAGCGGCGCCTGCGCGTAGAGCCTGCAGTATCTCCATCTTCTCCTGAAGTTCCAGGAACGAGTGATATTGTTCTTTAACCGTCCTGTCGTGCTGCTCTTCAGCCTCCGAGAGTTCACCCTGCAGGTTTTCGATGAGGGTGTGATACCGGAGTATCTTAGCAGAGTAATCACGGTCCAGCTTGCGGAGGTGCTCAATATCTCGCTCCAGCCTCTGTAACTTTGGCATTGCTCAATGCCAGCCGCTCAAAATTATGTAAAACGGGCTCTGTTGAATCCCTCAACAATCAAAACAACTACAACTGATTGCGGTGCCTTGGTGAGGTTATGGAGAATGAGTTTGATCTTGATCTCCTTGACCTGATACCGGTACTTCCGTGCCTTCAGATCCCCGCCGAATCTTCTTTTGAGGACTGAAAACGCGGTTTCGACTTTGTTTCGTTCCCGGTAGCGATCTACATCGAAGGCGGCGAACATCTCCTGCCGGTACTTTCCTGACTGGATCTTCCCCTGCCACGTTCTGACTGGTATCACCGAATCCGCCCCGATCTCTTCCCGGATCCGGCGGTGAAGGTCTTCGGAATCATAGCCCTTATCCATGACGTAGCACCCGGTTCTTCGGGTCTGTCTGATCAGTGACTTTCGCATGGATGATGTCATGTACCGGCTGTTGTGAGATCTTTCCGACCAGGATCACCTGTTTGTGGGTATCCACGGCAATCGAGGTCTTCAGGAAGGTCTTGCGCATCTTTCCCGTCCGCCACGAGTAGTACTGACTGGCGTACGAGCTGGTGAATCCCGAGGAATCGATGGCGGTAATCAGAATACTTTCACCCTTGGAATAAAACAGGGTAAGGGTTTGTTTCAGGATCCTCGTGAAAAGAAGGGAGGACATGCGTGCCATGAACTTGTGGAGCGTGGAGTAGTGAGGAACCTGATCCAGCTGAAGCAGTGCTTTGATCCTGATCCATCAGGTCGAGGAGGGCAACGGTATCACGGTAGTCCGTCCCAAGAGCCTCCCGAAAGAGAAGGATCGCCATCAGTTGATGCTGCGTATACGTTCTCCGGGAGTATTTGCAGGAATAGAGGGGAATTCGGGAAGAACGCACTGCCTGAAGACACGCTTCGATAAGGTTGATATATCTGTTCGTCGACACTATCTCTGCTCCTTGTGCTTGATTTGGTCATTAACACAAGGAGCAACGATTTTATAGATCTTTCCCCTCCGGACAGGAACGGCCTACCCTAGGGTTTCAACAGAGCCAAAATAATATTATACTTGGTATCAATAAGCGACTCAAAACTTGCTATGAAGAATGAAAGAATTACGCCTTCAATTCCGAATAAGAATACATTCCGTTTCCAGAATTGATCAATCTCCAGATTCCTGACACTTATTGCGTTATCGTATATATTTTCAATACGCACCATAAGGTAGAGAATTATTTTTGAGCGCATAAGTTTTGCTAATTTGCCCTGCAAGGGTCCAATATCTATCCAAATCTCATTTTAGAAAATTATGGAGGAGGGATCCTGTATCAGGCAGATTTACCGGGGTTTAGATTTTCAAGAATGCTGTGAAGCCGGAGCCCGGAAATTCTAAATTTGATCATCTAAGGGATGCGCCAGCACCCCGCCGGGTACCACGTCGGGCCGGTGAGGCAGAACTGCCCGATGGCTACCGCGACCGCCGGGAGACCGAGCCCCGGGACGAGAGCGGAGAGCCAGAGCTTCCGGGTGATGGTTATCTGCCGGTCTGCCACGATGGAGGATTGCGGCGGGGAGGGGAAAAAGGGTTGTGGAACGAGATTACTCCTTATTTTCTTACCTTTAGGAAGAGTCTCTAGCTTTTCTTCTATTCTTTCAAGTGCGTCGAGAATCTTCTTTTGCGTAGATTCATTGCGGTTATTCATGATTTTCGTTCCACCCCAAATTGTAATAGAAAGGCCTACAGAGTAGTTAAATGCAGAGTTTGCAAATAATTCGGGGTTCTTTAGGCCGCTCCATCCAGTTAGTAGAAGCAAAAGCCCCAAAATCACTGCAACTGAATCGAATAAATTTGATTTCAATCCAAAGTAGAAGCTCCTAATGCCTGCTTTGATTTTACTGAACGCTAAAGGTAGGTATTCAGCAGCATTTATTTGATTTTGAGATTGTGACTCCATTGTAACTCCCCACCCGTTAAAATATCATATCGAGGAATGCTCTTCAGACAATCAAAACCATTTCTAAACGAAATTTTATCGCATTCGAGTCAAAACCGTATTCTCATGTCCGCCCTTTCCCGCAGCCGCCTCCTCTCCATCATCGCCTGCTGCATGATGATCGGGCTGCTCGTCATCTCCCTGGCGTACGTGCTCAGCCCCTGGGAGGCGAACCTGAACGTATCCTTCGAGCCGCCGGGGTACATCGGGGAGGACGGCCGGTATGTCGGCGTGACGATCTTCACCCTGACCAACGAGGACACGACCCCGATTCGGGGGATCGGGTGCCGGTATCGCTACCTCGACCGGGAGAGCGGCCGGGTCGTGAAGAGCGAGGTTATCAAGGTAGGGGATCTCGAGCCGGGGCAGGCGAAGCACTGCGCTGTGTCGTGCCTGATTGAAGACGGAAGGCGGTATGAGATAGGGGTGGATCTGCGGTATTGGTGGCCGATTAATTGAGGATGAGGATAGTCTCTCCCACGAATTACAGTGAGCCGTTCCACGGCCTGATGCGGCAGGCCGAGTGGCATATGGACACCAAATGGGAACCATTTTTACGACGGGCGTCCCATAGTCCTGTGAACCTGTTATAATGGTTCAAAGTTAAGGAAGAATTAGATACGAGCATGAGGGCGTGTGTGGGGTATGGTGGGACATACCCTGCACCTCATGGAGTAGTATTACTACAATTTACTACTATTCTACGTCCTCCTCTATAAGTTCTTCCAAAAAGAAGAGTGGTTGAACAAAACTTAGTCGGAGGTGTAGTTCATAGCGGATAGTCTCAGCACTTTCCACCAGGGAATCATTCTAGTTGCTTTGGGGTCACTACTCCTATCAGTTGGAGTGATTCCCCTTGCAGGTGAAATCTTCACAACGTTGGGGATTCTCACCCTTGTGGGGAAGTAATCGCTGCTCTCGTAACAGGGAGAGGGATGTTGAGATCCAAAAGGTGTTTTGCCATCCCTTCCTCCATTATCCCTCGTAGAACCTTTTGCTATTACTGTTTCTGGTAATCTGGTGGACGAAAAAGAATCGTGCCCAGTTTGACGGTTGCAGACTGCTATCCCTTATTTAGCATCGAATTTATCGAGGGTTGGGTTGATCTGCGCTTCCGCCTCCATCGTTGCCCGATGGAAATCTCTGTACAACGCAACAGTGCTCTTTTTATTTTTGCTATTTGCTAGCTGAAAGCCATACTTCGTATAGAAACCCACAGACTGCCTCTTCGAATCTACAGTGATGAGACGGCAACCAACATGCTGCGAGAGGCGGATTGCAATAATTGCAGTCTTCAGTAGCATACTTCTTCCGATGTCTCGCCTTTCATATTCCTTGTTGGTGGCAAGGCGGGCTATCTTCAGTGCAGGATAATGAGGATACGGATAGTCTTCTTCACCGTCACCGGAGTTTAATTCCTTTCGCAGAATGCAATCGTTTACCAAAGTGAAGTAGCCTACGACATTGCCCTGCCACATTGCCACTCGTGTTACAGACAGCCGTGATTTCTGGTTATCAAGGGCATCATCCAGAAGGAATTCATCAAGATCCTGGTCGTCGCAGTGAAATGAAGATAAATCGATAGAATCTGTTAAAAGTCGAAATTCTAAATCAGAAAAAGGGATTTTCATTCTTATAAGCGTGCATTCTTCGCTAGAATGGCGGCTTCACGCATTAATTCTCTTCCATCCGGGGTATCGACGGGATGCTCAATGTATCGCTGGAACCGAACAGCATCATCGCCTTCTAGTACCAACCCCAATTCAATCGGTTTTGCCATACTCCTGCACTCCCCTCACTCTGTTCCCCAAAAAGACCTGCCCGTTGTAGACAGATTGGTATACTAACATATGATACTGCAGACTATATATAATCTTAACCAAACAAATTTCAATTTAAATACTTTAAATGCCCGGAGCCTTTCAAACTCCAGGTCTCTTTCACTTGAAGTATACTGAGAAGTATATACGAATTAAGGTTGCTGGGAGCCCCCAATCCAATGGGAACTATCTTATGTCACGCCTTGACGGCAGCCGGCGGCACGGTTGCAGGTTGTTCGACCTGGATGTTCATGCCGCGTAAGTTGATTTTCGAGGGCGATATTCACCGTATTGTGCCGGTCGAGGCCGCGGAACTCCATGGCAATCAGGAGTTCCTTCTCGATCTGGATCGGTGCGGTAGCCCGGTTCTTCTTTTCCAGGCGGAGAATCCGCCGCATTACCATGCTGTGTACCGACATTCGCCCTCTCTCCTACCACTCTATTTCTGTGCAGGGCGCTTAAACCTAGCGCGGCGATTCGCTTAATTTGCGGCTCTTTTTCCGGCGACGGGTGCCGGGCTTGGGCGGTTCTTCCACGATGAGTCGCCGGGCGCCTCTATTGTTCGCCAGGGTCAGGCCTCCTTGAAGATTGCAGAGACTCCGCTTTCGTCCGGTCATCGAGGAGGCCGAGGAGGTCGCTTGAGAGGGTGGGGACGGCTCCATCGGTCACCTCGCCTTCTTCCTATTTTGATACCCAGGCGAAGGTAGGGAGCTGTGGCAGCAGCGCACCGGTGCAAATAACAACACTCATCCTCCGGAAACCCGCAGTCTCTCACCAGGAGAGATTACCAGATGTCCCGCACCGTTCTGTACCGCACTATCCCGGGTGCTCAGCTGGACGACTTCATCCGGCAATTCCGGCACGCCACCGAGCAGGTCTTGGGCAAGGGGGTCACGTCGTACTTCTACTTCGTCGACGCCGACCGCTTGGTGGAGGCCAGAGTGGACGGACAAAGGGTTCTCGACGCGATCCGGGACGCAGTAGAGGGAATCGAACAGCAGCGGTTTTGGATGTCGGCGTGTGAGGAGTACGGGGGGAGCGTGTGCCGGCTGGTGCCGTGGAGAGTGACGCCTACCCCGGGGGTGCAGGAGTAATCTACGATTTCAAGGCCACCCTCAATGGCATGAAAACTGTATCATAACTGCACACAGATGTGGTACACAAATTGTGTTGTGTGTCACCGGTGATACACAACCAATCTGGCCTCATTCACGGAGGTCTTCCATGGTGAGTGCTATGTCCAGCGCAGGAGGGGAGCGGGAGGGGAACGTCGTGATGGCCACAACTCGACCCATGTCCCTCTTTGGCAGATAAAATGCCTATCTGACTTATACTCTACCTATCTCACGATCTCCGCTTTTCCCTGCGGGAGGCTGATCCTCCACTATCTCGTCTCGCACCCACGTCATGATCTCGCAGAATGTATGCAGGCAGTTCGCATCGGTAAGGGGAGCGAGAGGCCGGCTGGACCAGGTATCAGTCTTTTCGGGGTCAAATGAAAAACCACATTCGCTGTTCAGTCTTCCAAGCAGTGCTCGCGCTTCTCTCTTTGGTCGAATGGAGGGAAGTGTAGCAGGACGTCAAAACAAGGAGTAACATCTCCTATGCCTCCCAATACTATAACACGGCAGAATCTCCCATCCGGTGTATCAAACCCAAGATTTATCGTCCCCAGATTCGCACCCCTTCCATATTGCACCGACAAGCCGTTCGAATCGGCCACGTTGAGAATTGTATCCACAGCCTGTGCCGATGCATCTCCTGCCTTCTCCGTCACCTGCCCAAGGAACGACTCCCGATCCCACTGACGCGGCTTTCCTGAGCGGACACGCTTTGTGTCGACCGCTCGCATGGTCTGCCCGACAACTCGGGGGACGAGAACCTTCATCCTCTGACCTGCGGTACTGCTTCACCTCGACCCCAAGCACCTCCGCCGGGTTCATCTGCTCGTTGAGGAACTCAATGATCCGTTTCAGTTCGGGAGGAATGGTATCAGCGACAAAAAGAAGGCGTATCTTCCCCCGTCTGAGGTTTGCCAGCACTGTTTCCCAATACTCGTCCGGGGTGATCGACGCAGGGAGGAATGCTGCAAGTGTTCCGTCCGGATCAGACCCCCTCTCTGCACAGGTGTGGATGAAGGTTGTGACAATGTCCTCGATGTTCCAATATTGAACCGAATTTGCCGCGTAATCCAGCATCTGGGCAACAACCTCACGACGAATCCGGGAGTCGGTGCTCCGCTTCACTTCGACGAGCGTCGGAACCCCGTCCTGGTCGACAAAAAGGTGATCAAGTGCCCACCGGCCGGCACTACTCTCACTGTCGGGAACGGTCATCTCGCGTCTGATCAGCAGCAGTCTCTTGGGCTCGGCCGGGTCGATCTGATCACCGGCGAGGAGTGCGGGATAGTCTTCAAGGAGTTGCTGGAGGAGTGCTTCAGAGTCGTATGCGGTTTCGACCATCTCCAACAACTCATCGTCGTCCTTGAGAAGGAATATCTTGTCACTCATACGTTAGAACTCAGTAACACCAGTATATAAACAGAAACAGCTGGAACGTGCCGTTTGGTGGGAATGCCCCGGTTACGATCGCCGGAACGGCAAAACTGCTGACGAGGAGTTTCCCGCTGCCATCTATGAAGTTCAGGCAGGGTGGGCTGCCGAGTTCAGATGCTGGATTGTGGAAACCATCTCATTTGGATTTTTACTGACTGGCGGCAGCCCCGGGGTTGGTGAACGCCGAGGGAAAAGAGGAGGCGAGGATCAATTCGCCTCGTAGCTCTGCAGGATCAGCGGTTTCGCCCTTTCAAGATCAGCGTCGGAGCGAATCAGTATCTCAAGTTCTCCAGTGCCGTAGTGGCCGATGTTTCTCACGTCCCGCGTGAACCCGGGCTCAATCTCGACTGTATCCGGGTCGATCTTCACCCAAATAACAATTTCTTTCTTCTGAACGCCTATAGTCACGCAGGCGAAATTCTTGATCCGTTTGAACGCCACGTAGTATTTCAGAACCTTCGTCTGCACATCATCCCCAAGTGCTTCGATAAATGCCTTCAACGATTCATATCGATCCTGGAGCGTCACGTCAGCACGCTCTAGATCTTCTGAAAATGTCCGGTTATGGGTGGGTTTGGGATCTGTGCCACCCCCATTGCCGGAGCGGAGTGCCGGTGTTCTGGGCTGTGGTCGCATTAACCAGATCCAGCAGCAGAAGATTGTCTTCGAACTGCCGGTAGCGGATCAGTTCGATATTGCGGTTTATCTGCTGGACTGCGTGAATATCATACTTCGTGAAGTTCCCAGCGATGCAGAGAAGTCTTGGGTTGCCCCAATCTATCCTCTCTTCGTATTCCCCTCCTAGTCTTCTTGAGAACTTTGAGTTCAAATTCGGCTTTGTGATCGAGGAGCCAATCGAGGTAGTAGAGCCCTTGATTTATTACGTTTTCATTCAGTGCTCGCTTATACTCAATTATAACTGGAAAACCGTTTTCATCAATCCCTAACGTGTCAATACGCCCACCATGCGTCTTCCCGGTCGAATACTCACTTCCAAGGAAAGTGATACCGAGGAGGGGCTCCAGGTTCTTCTCAATGTACGTTTGCAGTGATTTTTCCAGGGCAATCGATGAGCCTTTAAGCTCCTGTGCCTTCTGGCCGCCCATGTGGAAGATGCGGATGTCACCCATAGGTTCACGCCCGTACGTATTTCCCGCCGACCGGAACAAATCGCTCCGGCTTTATTGGACGTTCATACCGTCTGATATTCTCGAGATCGAGCGCAATCCAGGGTCGCTTCTTCGCTTCTCCCTTCCGGACACGGAATCCTTGCCATTTCTTCTGCTCGCTCAGGTAGGCCTTCACTTCGTCTCGGGTGAGGAAGACGGCATCGCCGTAGGTATCGAAGAATGCGAGCGGGTCGTCGGCGATGATGATCCGCCTGATGGTAGCCTCGCCGACATAGCCGGTATCCTCGTGCGACTGGTAGAAGACGAGTTTCATGCCCTCGCGGAGGTCTTTGTAGACGGTAGCAGGTTTGATGAAGACGGTCTTTCCCTCGTCGAAGAACCGGGACATATACTTTTTCGGAACCGGGAACGTGACCCCGACGATCTCGGACAACGGTTAGGCTTCCCGCCCCGCCCGCTCGAGGATGAGCCGGTAGTCCTGCTCAGGGATCTCCCGCATCGCCACCCGGAGGTGTCCGGTCCACATCGTTTTGTTTTTGATGAACGCAAGGTCAGGGATCAGCGGCTTGAATGCGAGAGGTTCGGCGAAGACCGCGACCGGCTCGACCTTCACGCGGTAGGGGAAGACTTCGTCGCCCATATGCTCCGGCGTGACGAAGAGCGGGTAGTGGTCTTCGTAAGGTTCGGATGTGACCTTATAGGCTCCGGTTATCGCCGAAGGGAGGATCTCGTCACCCTCTTTCTCCTGCCGGACGTAGAAGAGTATGGTGTCGCCGGGTTTCACCCGCTGCATGAGATTTTGTTTCGCCTTGGGACTCCCCAGACGTGCTTCTTCTTGACGACCTCCCAGTTGTCACGGTTGGAGGAGGCGATCCAGTGGGTCATA
>CAWGXH010000012.1:0-10104 GCA_963826525.1 uncultured Methanomicrobiaceae archaeon
TCTGTGTTTAGTATATTTGAGGCGAACCGTGAAAAAGGATACTTCGGATTGATGGAAATCATAGCGTCCGGCGGGTACTTCGGCGGCGGGATGGGGATAGGGATATATACCGGGATGGGGGAACGGCCGGAGCGTTTCGTTTCCGTCCGGAGTATCCCGGCGCTCCCCTCTTTTGCGGAGAGTATGGGCCGTCAGCAGAGCAGAAACTCCCTCATGACAAAAAGCACGCGTTCATCCTCGTTTAACTGCCGGGCAAGTTCCCATCTCGTCTCGTTATCCAGTCCGGATGTCCGGAGCCCCACCGTCTTCATCGTCCCGAGCGGAAGACCGTCTTCCACCAGCGTCCGGAAGTTCTCCTCCGGAGTGCGATCCGGGGATCTGACTGACGTCGATCGCCCATAGCGTATTACTCCCCGCCGCTTTTGGGTTCTCGAGGATGCTGACGAAGAATGCCTCCGTATCGTCGCAGACGTAGATGGTCGGATGGTTCAGGAGGTACTCTCGGTATGCAGGGAACGCTTCGTTCGTCGCGTTGAGATAGATCCCGAAGTTAAGGGGTCTTGCGGGGTGGACTGCCGGACCCGGCGGCCGAAGGTACTCTTCGACAACGGCAAGGATCTCTTCGTCGGGAGTATCGGCGTCAAAGGCCACGGAGATATGCCAGTCCGCGCTCTGCTGCCATGCTTCCAGTTCCTCCTCCCGTGCAATCCTCTCCGATTCGGAGATCGTCGGTTGCGTCCGCGGCGGAGGCGCGGGAGACTCATCGGCGGTATCGAAGGAGTCGGCATAGAGCTGGCATCCGCAGGTGCGAGAGGCTGCGAAAGATCGATGCCGTGCCGCTCTCCGAATGCGATTATCTCGCGCCACCGGCCGTCGATAGCAGTCCATGCCGCAACCCTCGCCTCGATCTCGTCCCCGGTAAGGATTGTTCCGAGGTGGTCTACCACAGTGGCATTCTCTTCGACCTCATCTCTCTTTCGTTCACCATGGCACCGGATGCTGCATCGACGAGCAGGGAGAGTGCTCCGCCGTCTGCAGTCTCGATACGCACCAGAACGCCGGTCAGAGGAGGAGAGAAGCAGGGAAGGGCGGAGATCACGGTGCTGCCGGGATACCGCTGCTCCGCCACGGCGATCGCTTCGGGTATGCGCTCTCCGGGATTGAAGCAGGACGGCGTGACCTCGTAGTACATCACCGAGGAGCCCATAACCTTCCGTGCCGCAATCTTGAGTGCCCCGATCGCCGCACCGTCGCTCTCCACCGTGAAGTGGTAGAGAAAAGGCCGTCCCCCGGAGTCGTAGAAGAGCACCGGGCCGGGAGCGATCGTCGCGTTCCGCCAGGCCTCCCCCTCCGCCGTTCCGGGACCTGCGACGATGAACTCGACGAGCGAGGCTCTCGCGTGATCGGCCGCGGTCGTCTCCGGGACGAGATAGGGGTCGGCGGATCCTTCAGGCTGGGCAGAGTCTCCGAGGAGGATGCCACAGAGGACGGCGACGGCAATGAGGGCGATTCCTGCGACGTACTTCCTTTCTATCATAGTTTCACTCCGGCCGTGCAGATCAGTTCATGTCTCTCACCGTTTCCGCGGCACCGGAGGACGAGGGCGAGGAGCAGGACGCCGAGGAGCGGGAGGGCGGCGTAGACGTAGACCGTGCCGGCAAACTCGGAGAGCGACGGCGAGTGCACCCGGACGCTCTCCGGCAGGGGCGGTGCGAAGAAGAGGCCGTACGCCCAGAAGAGACCGACAAGGCTGACAAGTCCGGCCTCGATAGCCCCGAACCATGGAAGCGAACCCTGCCGGAGCGGGAATGCCATAAGCAGGACAAGGACGGCAGGAGCGAGAAGGACGGTCGCAAGCAGGCTGACGTCGGAGAACCGGTGCAGCGGCCCGAAGGCGGCGAGCAGCAGGAGGAGGGCTGCGAGGGGCATCGCTGTCCACCAGCGGCCGCCGTCCTCCCGCACGGTCACGGCAAAGAGCACCGCTCCGGCAAGGGAGACGATGCAGAAGAGGAGGAGCAGCGGTGCGTAATCGCCGATCCGGTACGCGAACTGTCCTGCATGGGCAAGCCGGACGTATTCGCCGACCGCGGGCAGGGCGATGAAGTGACGCCGCGATGAGGGCGAGCGGGGTTCCGTGCTTTAGCATCTTGGTTCGACTCCTATCTGATCAGCCGGAGCAGGGATTCCGGTTACTAACCAATGGACGATAACAAAGTACATCGGTAGATCTCCTTAACAGATGTCTCCCTGCATGTATTCTTTCAAGGCGAAAAGCACCCGCTCATCGGCATTGAGTTCACGGAGCAGTTCTTCCCGCTCCGCCGGAGCGAGTATCCGGTAGAGATAGAAGTTCACTACCTTTGCTTTCTTCAGCGGCACTCCCCGATCCAGCAGGTCCTGGAAGACCTGCGATCTGTTCGCAGCAGACGAGGGCTCCAGGTATACGGGACACGTGATATTGCCACAGCGTCCCTTCACGTATGGCGGGATAAATACGGTCGTCGACGGCGGAGAGAAATACATACTCCATGCCAGTTCATTTCCTTCGACTGCCCGGCGCAGGACACCGTACTGCAACGGCCGTATCTCTATGTAATGACCGACATGGTCTGCAGGCCGGATATCCACCCTGACCGACTCCGGGACGCCATGGCTCCGGAGTATCCGGTCAATCTCGTCATCGGAGGTAAGCTTCATCGACGAGTATACCTTCTGCCCAGGTCCCGATCAGGTCTGCTTTCCGATGCCATTCCTCGGTTGACGAGCAGGGCTTTCCTCCCGGCGTGGGGGGCGGTGTCGTCGCCTCCGGCGAGCAGCATACCGGTGTCCTCTCTACGGCAAGGTTCCCGGACCACACCAATGCACCGCCTCCTATGACGACGATGAGCGACAGCATTGCCAGCGTCCTGATCAGGTTGATGCGGCCTGCCTTCATCCCGCCCCTCCCGCCTCCCCATCTTCATGGTTCAAGCGAAGGACGACGATCAGCCGGAAGAAGGCGTAGAAGACCGTGGCGAACATCGTCTGTATTCGGCCGTGAAACGAAAGGATGCCTGCAATGAGGGGAAACGGCGTGGCGGCTCCCGCAATTGCAAGGGTCAGGATCACGAGGAAGAGGGTGAGGAGCGCAAAGAGGGGTATGGGCCCCGGACTCCCGGCGGCGATGCTGGAGACACCTACCCAGACTGCCCATGCGACGACCGCAACGAGCGGCGGTATTGCGAAGCGCAGCCAGCCGGGGATGATGCTCTGAAACATGTACAATGAGGTCCTGCTGCCCTGTATATTCGGGAGCGGTCGACTCCCGCGCTTCTTCCCGTATGTGGCAGCCTCACGGGAGCACGACAGGCAATAGATGCTTTTGCATGCGACGGCATTTAGTGCTATCCCGTTGTAATCGAGCAAAATAACTGAATCTGTCCAATGGAGAGTATTTTTCCAGAGGGACGATCGGATTCACCGTTCCAGATCATACTTCGCATTCCGTGCAGACAGAGGCCAGGCGGCGACCCATACCAGCGTGGTGCCGAGAATGACTCCTGCCCAGTACACCAGGGGAGCATAGAGAGCTTTCGCCTCAGGAGCGTAGAGGCGGACAGGATAGATCGCGAGCACGATACCGGCAACGAGGATGCAGGCGACGATGAGCCGCGTTCCGGGTTTCGACCTCCCCCTGCCCTGACCGCGATCTCCTCCCGGCAGGCGGTAGAGCGACATCAACACCGTGCCCGCAAGCAGCCCCGCGGCATAGAAGGCAGTCACGGTGTCGGCGGTCATGCCGGTCTCCAGTGCATAGACGTAGACAAACCCAATCGGAGAGGCGGCAGCAAGGATAAAGATGAGTCCGAACCATCTCTCTGCTTGTTCGGCGTTCACCCCCATAGCAGCCCCTGACCAAAGAGCCACCTCGAGAAATACATCAGGAGAACTGCGCTCGTTGCAAGAGAGACGAATGCAGCCCGGTCTATCGACTTCTCGTGAAACGTCCGTATACCAAAGTAGGTGAGCAGGCAGAAGCAGACCAGGAGGAACAGGCTTACGAGAGCGTTCTCTGCAAGAACAGCCACCCAGAAGAGGAGGATCCCGGGCGACAGCGCATAGACCACCGACTTCATGGTTCTCTCAAACCCCCGGTGGCCGTCGACGAAGAGCAGGAAGAACTGCTCGACGAGACTGACCGCGAGGAGTAAGACGGCCCCGTCTATCAAGCTCCTTACGAGGCCGACGACCAGGGCTGCTACTGTCATCCCGATGAGATACAGCCCGGTGCTGCCGGACGGATAGACCGGTTCGGAGACCGTAAGGAGGGATGCAAGCGTGAAGAGGAGCGAACCAGCGATAACTATCGCGATAAAGAAGCGGAGATCGTCCCGCAGCGGCTTCTCTCCGACTGCTGAAAGGCTCGCCGAAGGTCGGTGAAAGTGGTTTGTATCGACATCGTTATCTTCCCGAGATTGTGGGGACGGGAGCCGCCCTGACCGGCCTTGCGCTGGCGACGGCATCAGCAACTGTCACTTTGCCGCAAAACCGTGCCGGGAAAGCCATTACGGACGTCTCCTCTCCTCCAGCTGCTCCTGTATCGCACGGGTATCCCGCCCGATAGACTCGGCCAGTTCCCTGATACCGGCAAGCTCTGCGGCGACCTGCTCGCCGGTGCTCCGGAGCTGCTCTGCCTGCCCCTCGACCCACGGGAGCACGCTCATAACGACGAAGGCACATGCGGCGAGTATGAGAGCGACGATCGCGAGCACCCACTGGTAGGTGATCAGGCCGTACAGGATGATGATAGCGGCCAGTACAAGGAGCAGAAGACCGGCGTTTCATGGGTGCAATTGCATACAATCTCTCCTTCACAAAAGCAGCCCGGGAAAGACTCCAGCCGCCGCGTCCCGGGGTGAGGGGCGTCAACGGGAATGAGCAGCACCTGCACTGCGTCCGTACGACTACTTCGCCACCCTGCCATTTAAGTTTTCTCTCCGATTCCTCTCCACATCCGCAGGCTGTTTCAAAAACTGAATGCCCCGAACTCTCTTCAGGGCATGAGGAGACGGGAGGGAGCCCGTTCCTCACAGCGGCGTGCCGTGCAGCATCAGTTACTTCCGGTACATCCCGAGCACCAGCCCTCCCCCGTCCGAGGTCGGGGTAACGCTCACGATCGTGCTGTACTCGGCGAGCGTATACGACTCCGCCCACAGAGGTGCTCCCTCCCCGTCCAGCCCCTCGATCCGGAGGAGAGCATGCCGGTACGTATTCTCTGGAAGCGAGGCGGCGAGGTAGCCGCCGTCCGCCGTCCAGGCGATCGGAGCTGAGGCATCGAGTATGGTCTGGTCGAGCAGCGTGCCGTCCTCCCAAAGCCGGGTCTCCTCGACGCCGGTGACCGTTGCCTTTCGTGAACCCGGTGAGGATGCTGTAGCCTCCGTCCGGGTTCCGGCGCAGCGCTGACGGCATGTAGGTCGTAAACCTGCGAGCGCCGCCGCCGAGAGTTCTGTTCCAGACAGGCTCACCCGAACCGTCGAGCCGGACGAGCGTTATCGTGTTGTAGACGCCGAAGGACTGCCCGGCAACGAGGCAGCCGCCCCGAGCGTCTGCAGCGACGAGCGGCCGGGCATCAGGGTTCAGGTCGCCGAACCACCTCTGCCAGAGGATCCCGCCGTCGCCGTCGAGCGCGGCGATCGTGTTCCCGCCGGCGGCTATGAAACTGCCATTATCCGCCGGGGCGATCGACCAGACCGTGCCGCTCGCGTTCACCGCCGTCCGCCATGCTTCACCGCCGTCCTCGCCGGCACGGATGATGAGCCCGTCCGAGCAGGCGAGGACGAATCCCCGCCCGTCCTCCGCAATCCCGGTTCCCCGGCTGCCGGGCGGTGCCGGGTACGTCTTATCGAAGAGCAGCGATCCGGTGCTGTCGAGCAGGATCAGGCGCGGCACCGGGCGAAACTCCTGCAGATCCGAGACGGCACCGGCGATCGCATACCCGCCGCCCGAGGTCTCGACAACATCCCACGCTTCGTCGAACCGGCCCGTATCGATCGCCCGGAACCACTCCCGGTTCCCGACGGCATCGAGTTTCATCGCCCAGATATCGGCCTCGAAATCCCGGTGGCCGGGGGTGAGCGGTGCGCATCCGGGGATGATATCGCAGCAGCCGCTCGCGAGCAGCGCTGCCAGGAGGAGAACGGCGAGCGAGGCGTAGCGGCGGGAGGCTGTGCGCATTATGACCACGTCACATCGGAGAATGATAACTCGTCCGGTTTTCATTCGGCACGGAGAACGGGGAGACCGCCGTTCGATCGCTGCAGTACACAATCAGGTATCGCCTCACGGCCACACCTTCTCAAGCGTGATCGTGGCGTTTGTTCCGGGCGGAACATAGGTGCCGATCTCCCGGATCTCGAGAGGGATGCCCGGCGATTCCGGCGTTCCGCCATCCTCCGGGATAACTCCACGGAAATAGATCACCCTGCCATCGACCCGATAATCCTCGTCCAGGTTGACGGGAACATACCGCGTTCCGTTCGCCGCCTGGATGACGTACGTCCCGTCGTCAAGGCGCGAGATCGTTCCGACACCCTCGACGGTCTCTCCCGTATCGGTGCAGCCACCTGCGAGCAGCGCTGCTATGAGCATGAGAGTGACCGGGAGGAGGGGCAGAATGCTCCGCAGCATACCCATACCCTTGTTTTCCTTCGTCATCTGGTTTGCCCGCCCCTAAGTTTCCGGAACGTAACCGTGGCCACGAGCATGCTACCGAAGATAAGCGCCGAGAGGAGCACCGTCTCCAGGTACAGGGCGACCGAGTTCACGATCAGAAATCCTGCATCGGATGAGGCAACGGAACCGAGCAGCCGGAGAAGAGGGGACTCCCCCCCGCCGCCGAATGCCATCGCAAACCCGTATAAGAGCCGCCCGGATACTGCAATGACGGAACCGAGGAGGAGGATTGGGTATCGGTACCGATCGGGGAAGTATCTCCCGGCGGGCATGAACGGTGTCAGCACGCCCATTACCAGGATGAGCACGGCGACCGGGAGCGAGAACGGGCTGACGACCGGTGCCAGAACGGAGAGAAACAGCCCGACCACAACGGGAGCAAGTCTGCCAACCACCGGCCGCACCTTTGTCAGGGCACGGTAGGTCAGAAGGGTGAGCGCCCCGATGCCGATAGCCGGCAGGAGAACTAGAAAAAGCCCCCCCAAAACGGCGACAATCAGAGAGGATATCGCTAACACCATAATCGGGATACCGTCCTTATCGTCTCCTCCGGGATTGCCGGCACGCCATCCGGATTCGCCGGAATCGGAACCATGACCGTGGCGGTGCCGTTCGCGGTAAGGCCGCTCAAGCCGGTGATCGTAATAACGTAGGCGTTGCTTGGCAGCGTCGTTTCGACGAGCGCAGGGCCGAGCAGGAGCAGGAAGGCTCCGGCGATAACGATTGCCGCGATAACGAGCACCCCGAGTGCCGTCCTGCCGGTCTTCCGATCATCTCCGTCCATCATCTCACCAAAGAAGGGTTACTCTGTACCTGAACGTTCCGCCACGTATAATATCTGTCCGATTCCTCTCCACGTCCGCGGGTTGTTCCCGAAAAAGAGGGGATACGTGCAGGGGAGAGAATCTGTTTTTAGAGCGGCGGGAATGCCGCACCGGGAACAGCACTCCCACCGCCCAACAGTGCACACGGGACGAAAGCCGTACGCATTCATCAGTTCCCGGAGATATTCTCTCCCAGAGGGCGGAAGCGCTCGGCGAAGCTGCTGCGATAGGAGAACTCCGGCTTTACCGGAATGATCCCGGTGGTTCCCGGCGGGATCTGCTTCATTAACGAAATACGATAATCGGGCTTTTTATCACCGAAATTCATGCTCCCGACGACGGTAAAGTTGATCCGAACCGTGATAGGGGCCGCATCGTTCGATACCGGCCGGAGGGAGTCGGGGACGATGATATACGGGAAGTTCTCCGAAGCGTTCTCGCTTGAGCGCGAAGCGGTCGGCACGTACACGCCTTCCTGCAGCACCTCGGCCGAAGGGTCTTCTGAAAAGTCACGCGACATGACCGCGAAAGTATCCGTAAGATCCGTGCCCGAACTCCGTAACGCGAGCATGATCCCGCCGTCCGTCATCACCGGCACCGACGTCCAGTTGCCGGAGGGGCCAATCCCCTGCAGTTCCTCCTCTGAAAAGACCGGTGAACCGCGGACGGCCGGTACGGGGACGACGAACTCGGTCACCGGATCTCCCTGGTAGCCGGACAGTCCGGTAATGGAGACGACATATGAGTAATGTCCCGATACTGTCGGAATCTGGTGAACGAGGATGTTTCCTCCGACGATCACGATAGCGAGTATCATGACCGGATATGCCGATAACTTTCGCGACGAATGAAAGAATTGATGAAGCCATTTCTATTCACTTCCCGGGATCTGTCGCATAACGCAGCCAGCGAGATCCGTGATACGAAACATGGTCGGAGGAGCGTTAGTCCTGATAGACCGTCCCGATCCTGTAGTATCGCCCGGCATACTCGAAATACTTCCTCGTGCCGGTCGTGCTGTCGATGATATACCAATCGATGGTCGTCTGCGTAATCTTTTCAGGATACTCCACCTCGCCCACCCGGCGCAGGTCGCCTTCGGCATACGGCCGGCCCGGCCGATCGTGCCCGCTTCCGAGCAGCACCTCTTCCAGCACGGGATATTCCCGAATGTTCTGCTCGTCAAGATGGACAATCGTGCCGTTCCGGGCTTTCTGGTCGGTGACCTCGAAGACCTGGAGCCGATCGGGCGGCACGGTCAGGGACAGGAGATAGGGAAAAGCGGCAACGCAGATTAACGGGAGGATTACCAGTGACAACAGTACCAGAATGAGTCGCTTGTGCCGGTGCACCGTCGCAGGGAGTGAGTGTATCATGCTTTGACCTTCGACCGGCCAGTCGGAGAGAGCCGGACATATACCGGTTCCGAAGTCTCTCCCTGCTGTCGGTTCCTCCATACTCGATCCGCTCCTGCAGATGGCTTTCCGTGCATTACGGTGCACCCTTTCTGCGATACCTTCGGACGAGGTAATATCCTCCTGCAAGCACGATCAACGCCCCCAAAGCATACCACAGAAGCACGGGTTTATAGGCCACGCTGATCGCGGACGCGGCCCCGGAATACGTCGCCGCTTCTCCTATAGTAGGCCGATCGGGCTCTGCTACCCTGCCAGACTCTTCAGCCGGTTCATCGGGATTCTCTTTGTAATAGGCTTCACGTAAGATCAGCTCGACCGTCTCAAGAACTTCATTCTCCTGCTCGGTCAGGGATATATTCCGGACGGTTGAGGCAAACCGAATCTGGGTGATTGTTCCACCATATGTCGGATATCCTGACCCTCCTTCCTGCGTCCGGGTGACGACGGGATACTTCTCCCATATATCCCGGAGACGGTCTTTTACGTCCTTCAGTTGATCTGCCGCTACAGAATAATCGCCGTCCGGCGCTGCGATGACGGCATCGAGAGAGCCTATTATCTCTTCTTTTCTCACTTCATCCGTCGTCAGCAGGATCCAGGTACCGGCGTAGCGTTTTTAATGGAAGGATCGTAGGAGATAACATCGACAGGCACGTATCCTTCGACGTCGGTATTCGGGTCGGCCTGTATCATCGCAGGGCTGCCGTCCGGTTCCTGCAGTCCGCTCACTTCGGCAGCACCCACCGCCGATATCAGAATACCCCACAGCAGAAGCGTCAGCAGAATTGCAGATGAGACTCCACCCCAGCCATTTTGCTTTCACGTTCTCTACCTCTGTTTCCAAGTATCCGGGAGGCACTGTGCAGCGCCTTTGCGGTCAAGGGCCATGCCTTCGGGCATGCAGGAAGCGTCATCCGGGGATGGGCAGTCCCGGATCTTTTACAGACACCGCTCTGAAGCACTCAAGAAATAACCTGAACCCGGATCTATTTATAAATTCTGTCCGGTTTCTCTACGTATCCACCTGATTTTTACAAAAGCGAAGGGAACGAACCCTTCCTGAGAGGGAAAAGCACAGGAGAGAACCAGTTTCACGGCAACGGCAAAAAGAAGACTTCCGGGTTTACGCCTCCCCGATCTCCCTGATAATG
>CAWGXH010000013.1:0-9190 GCA_963826525.1 uncultured Methanomicrobiaceae archaeon
TTCTGTGAGGTCTCCGGGAAGGCAGGCGGTCTGTTCACCGCTGTTTCCTGCGTCCTTGGTCCTCAGCTGCGTTCCTTTGTTCACACAGTTGATCATCATCGGACCGGTGATGATGGTTCTGGACGAAGTTCATGTCCGGCATGCACGTTCTCTTCGACCCAGCCCGGTTCGCCGTCGATATTGCCCGCATGATAAACGGGGCAGTACGTGCACCACGCCTGAACGCCGGCAGAGGATTTTTGCTCGGATACATTTCGTTTACTTCACCATGTAACCCCTCATTTATCGAATACAGTTTAGATTCGGTCTCCTCGGTCGCCTTGCGACGCCTTCCAGGCTCTCCGGCAATATGGTTATTCGGGTCAACTCGCGTAAGACCGCTGAAAGCACGTCCCATCAATCCGGCACATGCATTGGGAACGGGATGTCGTGATAAAAATGAGAGCGAGCCGGTCCGGCACCGCTCTCATCGTGCCGGGGCAGCCATCGGCTTCTTCTGCTCCTCCGCATCGGCCGCTTCGACCGCTTCCCGGAGCGCCGCTCCGGCGCATCACGAGGGCTTCCGGCGTGACCATGCCCTGGGCGATGAGGAATCCGTTTGGCATCGCGGAGTGCCTGCTTGAGGTCCTTCGCCCAGAGGTGCTCGATGAGGAAGACCGCGGCGGCGGTGTCGTTCGGGATGTCGTCCGCGATCCTCTTGACGTCCTCCTCGGTCATCCCGAAGGTCTGCTGGGCAGCCGCCATGGTGCCCGACCTCGGCACCGGTCTGTGCTCCCTCCTCTCCGCCGGCCCCGAAGCCGATGAGCGCGCCGACGACGGCGCCGAAGCGCTCCCGTTCCATCATCGTCGAGTTGTGTCGCCTCCATGCCTCTGACGTTGCCGTCCGCATCCTTGTACACAAACCGTAAGTCGATCAGCCTGACGACGCCCTTCTCCATTGCCGACCCGAGCGCCTGCCGGATCTGGCCGTGGAAGTCGGGGTTCTCGAATCCGATGACCAGGAGGCTGCATCGGTCCATACACTAACTTCAGCCATTTTGTATTCCCCCTTGATGAAACTGCATAGGTTGCTTGCCCGCACCCCGTGATCCAGTTGCCCCCGTGCTGCGCAATACGATTGCATCGTTAGAATGCCTTTACCTGCAATCTTTACGTCTCTCTCCGGCAGTGTGCAGACCGGCGGCGGGTTCGAAAACCAACGATGGGCCGTCAAATATAAAAATAGTATTTATATAATTCAGATGATCCCAAATCTCCGAATAGGTCACCGATTTCAGAGCCATTCCTCCCCAGTCAGGCTGCCCGTGCCCTCCGGCACTCCTGCCCTGCTGTCGCGACGGACCCGTTGATGACCCCTTCGCTCTTTTCTTCTCCCATAGCGGCCTAATCAATGCGCCATCTGGTCGATCGCCGCCGTAACGGCGAGGATGAGCACGCTGATCGTCCCCCGGTTCCACTTCCACACCGTAGGTGTCTCCCGGATCCGGAGCCATTTTTTGGCCAACGATTTTATGGATCTTTCCCTTTGACCTACGGCATGGTTTCAACAGAGCCTAAATATTCGTAATCCGGGCCGAATCCACCGGGAAAAAACTACCCTCACAGAAGCCCACAGATGGCCGATCTGCAAGGGGCAAGGCAGGGATTCCACCCTCCCCAAAATTACCGCCCCTCATATGGCCGCTATATTTTCGTGGTTTGCAAGTATTTCAGGAATCAGGCTGATTTAATCCTGGTTATAGCTCCACCGAGATCCGCACTCTGAAACCAGCGTTAAAACAGGAAAACGCTCTCGATTCGCCCTTCTTTCAGGGGGGGGGCGGAATCTCCGGCCGCACCGGATACCCGGAGTACGGGTGCATCACCGGGTTTCCGTGCTGAGACCGACCCATCAGGTAGCCCCCAAACCCGGTGACCCAGACCAGGATCGGATAGGCAATCCAGCGCTCAAGCCCTCCGATGCCGAGGACAGCGAACGGGCTCACATCCCCGAGGATAAAGTAGAGGGCAAGGTCCGCGAGCGCAACCGCCCCGAGTGCCACCGAGAAGTCCCGGAACGGCGAGGTCTCAACCCGGTAGGCGGTAATGGCCGCAACCCCCCCGGCCCCGAACGCAAGGAGGGCGAAGAGGGCATGCACCGTACCGTAATTTCCGGGAAAGATGCCGACACCGAGGACGCCGAGACCAAAGAAGGCGAGCGGCACGGTGACGACAAGCCGTCCGAAGGCGCGGTGGATGCAGTACGCGGCGGTTATGGTCAGGAGGCCGGATACCATCATCGTCTAGGTTGAAGATGGTTGCGGAGGGTTCGACGATGATGCTCCCCGGCGGCTCCGTGGCGCCGAGATCGCTGATCGCATTCAGCGACGTGCTGTATCCAGGGTAGAGAGCCTCGGCGGTGATGATCCCGAGCAGGGCCAGCACGCCGACACCGAAGAGCAGCGCTCCTGCAAGCATCCGGCAGCGCAGAGCGGCGTGCGATCGATCGGTCATGAAAATCCGACGGAACGTAACCGTCCGGTGATAGTTAGTCCTTGTGCCCCCGCACGCAGAAGCCCATCGGTGCCGGCCGCATACCGCACTGCGTCAGAAGACATCGACATCCTGATCCTGCTCTTCTCTCATTCTCGCCGTATATCCTTCAGGATCCCGTGCATACTCCCTGATCGTCCGGATCGCTTCTGCAGCTCGCAGGTCTCCCCGGCCTCTTAGAGACTCCTGGAGCAGGGCAAGCTCTCCCTCGTGCCGCCCGAGAACACCCGCCATGACGGGATAGAGGTATTCCTCCTTCCTGACGGTATCGCCACCGAAATGGGGCGCGTCGTGTGCCAGCTGCCCGATGACGGCCCCGTCACCCATATACGCCAGCACGTGCAGTGCATGCCGGACAATCGGGCGACTCTCGGGGGTGTCCCGGAACCGCAGGAGGACTCCCTCGAGCTGCCGGGCAAACGCCCCGGGATCGGTCGGCAGAACATGCTGCTTGACAGCGGCGTCGTACAGGATCTGGAGTGCCATGTAAGCAACCTTGTATTCCTGATCGAGTGCCATGCCGACCGAATCCAGGAGCGTCGGCATCGCACGACAGACCGATTTGTAGAGGAGCACCTCATGGAGGGCGGTGTAGATCGCATCGCGGTTGCCGGATGTCACGGCGTCTTTCAGGTCGGGAGCTCCGGGGTTTTCCATGGTATCGTTCCTGGCGAGTCTTCCGTGATGCGTGGTGCACGCACTCGCGGAGCGAGCGCGTGCTACCCGGGAGGCTACGAGAAGGTGCGCCTCATCTCGTTTCATACCACGAGTGATGAAGATATCGTTCTTCCGTTCTCACGAAAAGAAGGGCGCTCGCCCCGTGACCGGATAACTGCCGGCCGGTGGTCGCACCCAAACCATAAACGTGGTGCACGTGCCGCCCCGTATCCCGGGGCACGGCAGCTCAACCGGGCAGCTCGCCGATCCACAGAGAACGGGTCAGAAGACTGATATGGCCGCAGGGGCGATACCCTCCATCGGGAGGAGCAGGCATGACGACAGGACTACGAACCTACGGACGAACGCCCTACACCGTCGCCGTCGTTCACGGCGGTCCCGGGGCGCCGGGGGAGATGGCACCGGTAGCACGGGCTCTCTCTACACACGCAGGCATCCTCGAGCCGCTCCAGACAGCGGCGACGCTCGACGGCCAGGTGCAGGAGCTCGCCGGAGTGCTGACCGGGCACGCAGACCAACCCGTCACTCTTATCGGGCACTCCTGGGGCGCGATCCTCGGGTTCATCGTCGCCGCCCGGTACCCGAGGTTGGTAGGGAAACTCATCCTCGTCGGGAGCGCCCCTTTTGAAGAACGGTATGCCGGCGGGATCATGGCGACCCGGCTAGAGCGGCTCGGTGAGGAGGAGCGAAAGGAAGCCCTCTCTCTGGCGGAAGTTCTTCGCGATCCCACACCCGAAGGCGACGATCGGGCCTTCGCGAGATTCGGGAAACTGATGGCGGCGGCAGACGCATACGATCCCCTGCCGCATGACGATGAGGTGCTCGAATATCAGCCCGGGATCAACCGCAGGGTATGGGGAGAGGCGAGGGTTCTCCGAAGCAGCGGAGAACTTCTTGAACTCGGAAACGCGATTCACTGCCCTGTGATCGCCATCCACGGCGACCGCGACCCCCATCCGGCAGCAGGAGTGCGCGAGCCTCTCTCCCGGGTGTTCGCCGACTCCCGGTTCGTGCTGCTCCCTGATTGCGGTCATGCGCCGTGGCATGAGCGGCGGGCACGGGATCTCTTCTATACGCTCCTTGAACAGGAGATTCAGCGACGATGACAGGTTGGTTGCTGGAAAGGTCGCGAGATATTGGCAGATTCCACATCACTCTCCGGAGGAGAGACACCCGGGAGACCATAACCGCCCGACAGGGCAGATGAAAAAGCGCGGCTGAATTTCGAAAAAATTGTTCTTCGGGGTTACACCGGAACGATCCGGTTGCCGTAGACCTCATTGATGATCTGGCCGAGCCCGATGTAGAGCGCGAGACCCCCTGCAAGGAGTCCCATCAGTCCACCGAGGGTCAGTATGAAGGCGTTCCCGGAGAGATCCGCTGCGACCAGGAGGGCGACCAGCAGCACCACCGCGAGGAACGTAACCTGCAGGATACGGTGCATCTTGAAGGTGCAGATAAAAAGCCCCAACGCAAAGAGACCCCAGACACTGAGGAACGCGGCAACCTCAACGGGTCCCGGCGCTTTTGCGAGACCCAGAACCGGGAGCATCGCAATCGCGGCAAAGGATACCCAGAAAAACCCGAAGCTCACGAACGTGACAAAGCCGAAGGTATTGTTCTTCTTCCATTCCAGGATACCGGCGATGATCTGGGCGATGCCTCCGTAGAAAATGGCCATCGCAAGGATGGGGCTCCCGAGGGCAATGATGCCGACGTTATGCAGGCTCAGTGCCATGGTCGTCATGCCGAACGCACAAAGCCCAAGTGGTGCAGGATTTGCTGTGTCATCAACAAGGAATATGCTGTTTCTGCTCGTATCGTCTGCCTGATTCATAGTTTCCTCTCCTGGCACGGCGGATTGAACCTCTGCTGCACCAACAGGATCACATTTGTGGTGCCAGATATTTATCCGTTTCACAATGAGTGCACCAATTACCAAGAGGTGCACTGAATATCTGCACAGTTCCAGAGAGAAGTGCACCACAATGCGTCGGGAGATGCCCGGCCGCATGACCGTATCGGACAGGGAGTCCATATGATCCGCACCGCATCCGGCCCACACACCCAAGAGAGATTCTATCTCCCGACCCACCCAACCGTGTCGAGTTCGAGGACGCACGGTTCCGTCTCACCGGAGGGACAAGGAGAGTATCGGAGCGCGAATCCCCCGCCCGAACCCCGATCACCGGGATCAGGAAAGCCGATCCGTGCAAGGTGCGCGCCCATCGGGCCGCGGCAGGCGGCGGCACACTCTCAAGGGATCTTCCGGCGTTTCGCCACGCCCGATCACCTGCTTCTCCACGCTCCCAACCGTCACCGCCATGACCAACGTGCTGATCTGATAAACCCGCAGGTAGATGTATGCGTACTGCAGAATGCGTGCAGCAACTGGGTGATACCTGATGAGCTGGCAAGATATTGGAATAACGGCGATCACGATTCTGTTCTCGGTCATGCTCCTGCCGCAGCTCCGCGACGTCATCTCCCGCGGCACCGTGCTGAACTTCTTCTCCGCACTCTGCACCGGCATTCTGGCCGTTCTCATGTGCCTGATATTCGCCACCCTCGAACTCTGGCTCTCGGTAGCCGCCGAGTCGGTCGTAGCAGCCGTCTGGATGGCGCTCGCCTATTTCTCGGTGAAGAATGTGCGGGATGCGGTATACCCCGAGAGGACGCTCTGGTTTGTGGCCGGGGATTTCTTCACCGTCTGGGCGATGGGTGTTGTCTTTCTCGCGTGGAAGGAGTATGATGGTTATTCTCAAAGAACATCCCGACTGAAGGCGGAGCGGCATGGCCGCCGTTATCCCCCGGTGCGGGAAACCTTTGATAACCTCCGGGCGCCCAAGCAGGAACCGCATGGATAGTGTCTCGGCGGCGATCACGCAGAGCCTCGTGCGGCTCATCGGCGGCGAATCCGTATCGTTCAAGAGCCTCTTTGCAGGAGAGCCACGGATCGATACCTCCCTGCACGGCGAGATCAGGGGGAGAAGAGCATTTGCCCGATTTATTGACGAGCAGCGGCGCCTTCTTCGGGAGGAGAGGGTGCAGAGGGGGTCAGGAACCCCCCTGCCCCGGGAGTCTGATTTCGGGTCTGGTTCATCACCGGGCTGCACTGCTCTGTGAGGCTCATCAGCGTGGCATTCTCGGACGTGACGTTGAACGGCCGGATGATGATCCGGCCGTCTGCCATCTGCTCGACGTCGGGAACCGGGTAATCAAAAACACCTCCATGCCCATGTCCTTGTGCAGGACGGCAAAGAGCCGGTCGGTGGCGACGAACGTATGGATAGTAACCGTGACGTTCTCACTCATCCCGGGTTCGACCCAGGTGTAGCCGATGACACCGCCGGGATGGTCGAAGAAGAGATTATTGTGGATCATGAGCCAGCCGGATCCGTTGCTCACGACCTCGTCGACAGTGACGTTGCCGACGACTCCATCACCTGCGATTGCCTGATCCGTGACGTCGGCCGACGATCTGACCATTTCGCTCATCGCAGTCTGGTTCGTCTGCTGGGTGGACGATACACCGGCCATGGATGCCGGCAGCAGAGCAGCTGCACAAACAAACCCGATGGTCTTCATCATCTATCCCCCCTCGCCCCCGCAGAGGCAGAGCCGTCTGGTGCAGGTAATGACGAATACGTGTTTGGGCACTTCCCCGGTCGGCGCATACAGGGGGAATACCCGGCCGGAAAACCGCAGGACTACGACTCAAGGAGCCCCGTCGTCTGCCCGACCTCAATCAGGTGCCCGTCCGGGTCGCGCAGGTAGCACCGGATCTCGACGCCCCGATCGATCGGCGGCGTCAGGATTCAGCACCCCGGCCCCCCACTCATCATAGACCGCGTGAATATCAGCCACCCTGATGTTTAACGCACTCGCAAGCATTATTCGGATCTCGCGGCGGCGTCATCGTCACCTCCGGTTTATCGTCGGTCGGCCCTCCCCCGGTGTTGATGATGAGCCAGCCTGTCAGAAAGCGCATAACACACGGGTCGCGTTCGCGCACCACCGTCGCCCCCAGCACGTCCCGGTAAAACGTGCGTGAACGATCGATATCCTCGACGATGAGCAGCATGGTGAGCAGCATGCCCTTATCAAGCATCAGGAAAATCCTCTTTCACAATAGATCCCTCCGTTTCACGAGAGGGACGCATCCCTGGTAAAACTTATCGCCCGGTCGTGCAGGTGCGGTGCAGCCGGGCGCAACCGGGGAGGCTCCGGGAGTGGAAGACTGCAATAAAAGATTAGGCATGGTGGCGTCCCAGGAAATAGACGCCGATACAGATGACGCCAATCGAGATTGCCATTGCCAGCATGTCGATAGACGTGGTGAACTGCATGGTGAGAATGCGCTGGAAGAAACTGACGATCAGCACCATGATGATCACCTTGATGATCTTGTTCTTCAGGTCGTCAAGACTGGAGACTTCGAGGATACTCCCGAACGAATCATCCTTCCGTGCGATGTCTATCTCCGAGATGAAGGACTCGTAAATGCCGGAGCTAAAGATGAGCAGGACGAGACCAATGGGGTAGGAATCCACTGCCCCGATGATTGCGATCAGAATATCCTCGTGGGTCAGGTGGCTATCCGTACCCAGGATATACTCCACGAGTATATTGAAAACTTCCAGAGAACGGCAATAAACAGAACGATTGCACTGAGCACTCCGAAGATCACGCCGAGCAGAACGATAAACCGTGAATTCCAGAGAATTCGTTCAAAGACGTTCTCTATAACACTCAGGTTTCGCTCCTGAATAAGAGGTGCCGGACTATCCGGTATCTTGACTTTCTCCATGATCTGTCCCTTGATGTGGGTAGTCCATCTCTCGGTGATAGATTAACAACTTTTCAGAATCATTCTGATCGCAGGATAAAAATCAGGCGAAACCCTGCCGGCGAGAACAGCCGTTCGGAGCAGGGCGGGGTTCCCCGCCGAAAGGGCGGCCACCCGTCTCCCGGACGGCGGGGGCATGCAGGCACCCTGAAAAAGTATATATTCAGGTTCGCTCTGACCTGCTGCCAGGTACAGGCAGGGAATCGACAGTATGGCGCTTCACACCTTCGTGCAATTCATCCGGCTCGGGCGGTATTCCCTCCTCCTCTCGGGCTTTGTCCCTTTCCTCGGGGGAGCACTTTTCGCACTCCTTCAGGGGAGCGGATTTCTCCCTCGCCCAGTTCCTTCTCGGCTACACCGCCATGGCTGCAGCCCACCTCTTCAGTTCCATTACAGCAACGATTACTTCGATGCCGATGCCGACCAGTTCGGTGAACCGAGCGCGGCATCTCCGGCGGGAGCGGAGTTCTTGGGGAGAATCCCGCATCGAGCCGTGCACGAAATGGGCGGCCGTTGCATTCATGACCGTTTCTATCCTGCTCGGGTAAGTATTCCTGATTATCTACGAGTTTCCGTCGTATTTCCTCGCATTCGCCATCGGCGGAAACCTCCTGGGCTGGGTCTACACCGCACCCCCCTGAGACTCGCATACAACGGCCTCGGGGAAATCACCACTATGATCACCTTCGGCCTTCTCATGCCGGGGGCGGGGTACTTCGTGGCGATGGGAACGCTTGACCCCGCCTTCTTTGCATACAGCGTGCCGTTCTTCCTCTACGGACTCGTCTTTATCACCAGTGTCGAGATCCCGGATATGGAAGGGGATATCGCCGGGGGAAAACCGACGATGATCGTCAGGAGAGGGAGAGCGTACGGTTTTCGGATCATCGCCCTCGCGGCGGCATCGGCGACGCTGGTTATCACTCTGTATGCGGCCACCGAGTCTCTTCGCACCGGTAAACTTCTGGCCGCTTGCCGCGATCTCGATGCATACCGCTCGGCGTTGCCCTCCGTGGGATATACCGCCCGGTGCACCGAGCGATCCGGCGCCATACGCTACGCGACCGCGAACATCACAGCCTACTTCCTCTTCACGGGACTGGCTGCGCTGTACTTCCTTCTGCTGGTTGC
>CAWGXH010000014.1:0-8146 GCA_963826525.1 uncultured Methanomicrobiaceae archaeon
TTTAGGGTTACAGGTATCTCGAAAAATGGCCCCTATGCCAGTTATGATATCACCTGTTCCCCCCGCATTACGTTTCTGTGATATTCGTATTTTTAATATAAGATAAGCGACAGTAGTAGAATTGGGAATGAAACTAATACAAATAGTGGGCGTACTTGTCGGCGCCTTTATTGCATTTCTGGGTCTGCTTTGGTTTCTACAAGGTGTAGCAATTATTCAGATGCGTCCGATACTATGTGTCGCGGACTGTGAACCTATCGTGGGCGGATCACCGTTCTGGGCAGCAGCTGGGGCGATTGCTTTCATTATAGGGATTGTTATCGTTTTTTTCAGTGTGAGGCGCGGCGGAATATAAACGAATAATTGAACTCCTCGGCGACTTTGCGCGTGCCGGCGGATCGAAAGCGCAGGTTGTAGTTCTCCATCCTGACGAAATCGGTCTTCGTCATCGCATCCGATTTTTTGGGGTTGTGTGAAGCATTTCAACAGAGTCGGATAATCTTCCGGAATTCGCTCCAATATAATTGTGCAACCGCCCGGAGAACACCCATTACTTCCGGATCGTCCTTGTGTCACCGAGCTTGCACGCGTCCTGCTCAATGTCGGTACCGACTGCCGGGCATCTCTATTCCGAATAGTTGGCGTCCGCTTCGCGGGCTGGAACCCGAAATACTCCCGGGGAATACCGCCCCGTCTCCTGAATACGCTCATGACGTAGAGGGTGAATACCGTTCCAATCAGGAGGTTCGCGACGACCGCATAGGCCAGGCGGCCGACGGGGTCGCCGCTGATCAGGAGGTGCACCCTCCCTTCCAGCAGGTACATGACCAGGGTCTAGCGGAGGTAGACCGCCAGTGCGATACCGAGCATCGTCGCCGGTGAGAGGAAGCTCGTTCCAGATTCATCCTGTGACATGGAGGAGTGATCTTCCGGACGGTGACCTTATAGGTTGCCCCCGGGGCTCGCCGCAGAACCACACCGGATACCCGGAGTACGGGTGCATCACCGGGTTTCCGTGCTGGACCGACCCATCAGGTAGCCCCCAAACCCGGTGACCCAGACCAGGATCGGATAGGCAATCCAACGCTCAAGCCCTCCGATGCCGAGGACAGCGAACGGGCTCACATCCCCGAGGATAAAGTAGAGGGCAAGGTCCGCGAGCGCAACCGCCCCGAGTGCCACCGAGAAGTACCGGAACGGCGAGGTCTCAACCCGGTAGGCGGTAATGGCCGCAACCCCCCCGGCCCCGAACGCAAGGAGGGCGAAGAGGGCATGCACCGTACCGTAATTTCCGGGAAAGATGCCGACACCGAGGACGCCGAGACCAAAGAAGGCGAGCGGCACGGTGACGACAAGCCGTCCGAAGGCGCGGTGGATGCAGTACGCGGCGGTTATGGTCAGGAGGCCGGATACCATCATCGTCAGGTTGAAGATGGTTGCGGAGGGTTCGACGATGATGCTCCCCGGCGGCTCCGTGGCGCCGAGATCGCTGATCGCATTCAGCGACGTGCTGTATCCAGGGTAGAGAGCCTCGGCGGTGATGATCCCGAGCAGGGCCAGCACGCCGACACCGAAGAGCAGCGCTCCTGCAAGCATCCGGCAGCGCAGAGCGGCGTGCGATCGATCGGTCATGAAAATCCGACGGAACGTAACCGTCCGGTGATAGTTAGTCCTTGTGCCCCCGCACGCAGAAGCCCATCGGTGCCGGCCGCATACCGCACTGCGTCAGAAGACATCGACATCCTGATCCTGCTCTTCTCTCATTCTCGCCGTATATCCTTCAGAATCCCGTGCATACTCCCTGATCGTCCGGATCGCTTCTGCAGCTCGCAGGTCTCCCCGGCCTCTTAGAGACTCCTGGAGCAGGGCAAGCTCTCCCTCGTGCCGCCCGAGAACACCCGCCATGACGGGATAGAGGTACTCCTCCTTCCTGACGGTATCGCCACCGAAATGGGGCGCGTCGTGTGCCAGCTGCCCGATGACGGCCCCGTCACCCATATACGCCAGCACGTGCAGTGCATGCCGGACAATCGGGCGACTCTCGGGGGTGTCCCGGAACCGCAGGAGGACTCCCTCGAGCTGCCGGGCAAACGCCCCGGGATCGGTCGGCAGAACATGCTGCTTGACAGCGGCGTCGTACAGGATCTGGAGTGCCATGTAAGCAACCTTGTATTCCTGATCGAGTGCCATTCCGACCGAATCCAGGAGCGTCGGCATCGCACGACAGACCGATTTGTAGAGGAGCACCTCATGGAGGGCGGTGTAGATCGCATCGCGGTTGCCGGATGTCACGGCGTCTTTCAGGTCGGGGAGCTCCGGGGTTTTCCATGGTATCGTTCCTGGCGAGTCTTCCGTGATGCGTGGTGCACGCACTCGCGGAGCGAGCGCGTGCTACCCGGGAGGCTACGAGAAGGTGCGCCTCATCTCGTTTCATACCACGAGTGATGAAGATATCGTTCTTCCGTTCTCACGAAAAGAAGGGCGCTCGCCCCGTGACCGGATAACTGCCGGCCGGTGGTCGCACCCAAACCATAAACGTGGTGCACGTGCCGCCCCGTATCCCGGGGCACGGCAGCTCAACCGGGCAGCTCGCCGATCCACAGAGAACGGGTCAGAAGACTGATATGGCCGCAGGGGCGATACCCTCCATCGGGAGGAGCAGGCATGACGACAGGACTACGAACCTACGGACGAACGCCCTACACCGTCGCCGTCGTTCACGGCGGTCCCGGGGCGCCGGGGGAGATGGCACCGGTAGCACGGGCTCTCTCTACACACGCAGGCATCCTCGAGCCGCTCCAGACAGCGGCGACGCTCGACGGCCAGGTGCAGGAGCTCGCCGGAGTGCTGACCGGGCACGCAGACCAACCCGTCACTCTTATCGGGCACTCCTGGGGCGCGATCCTCGGGTTCATCGTCGCCGCCCGGTACCCGAGGTTGGTAGGGAAACTCATCCTCGTCGGGAGCGCCCCTTTTGAAGAACGGTATGCCGGCGGGATCATGGCGACCCGGCTAGAGCGGCTCGGTGAGGAGGAGCGAAAGGAAGCCCTCTCTCTGGCGGAAGTTCTTCGCGATCCCACACCCGAAGGCGACGATCGGGCCTTCGCGAGATTCGGGAAACTGATGGCGGCGGCAGACGCATACGATCCCCTGCCGCATGACGATGAGGTGCTCGAATATCAGCCCGGGATCAACCGCAGGGTATGGGGAGAGGCGAGGGTTCTCCGAAGCAGCGGAGAACTTCTTGAACTCGGAAACGCGATTCACTGCCCTGTGATCGCCATCCACGGCGACCGCGACCCCCATCCGGCAGCAGGAGTGCGCGAGCCTCTCTCCCGGGTGTTCGCCGACTCCCGGTTCGTGCTGCTCCCTGATTGCGGTCATGCGCCGTGGCATGAGCGGCGGGCACGGGATCTCTTCTATACGCTCCTTGAACAGGAGATTCAGCGACGATGACAGGTTGGTTGCTGGAAAGGTCGCGAGATATTGGCAGATTCCACATCACTCTCCGGAGGAGAGACACCCGGGAGACCATAACCGCCCGACAGGGCAGATGAAAAAGCGCGGCTGAATTTCGAAAAAATTGTTCTTCGGGGTTACACCGGAACGATCCGGTTGCCGTAGACCTCATTGATGATCTGGCCGAGCCCGATGTAGAGCGCGAGACCCCCTGCAAGGAGTCCCATCAGTCCACCGAGGGTCAGTATGAAGGCGTTCCCGGAGAGATCCGCTGCGACCAGGAGGGCGACCAGCAGCACCACCGCGAGGAACGTAACCTGCAGGATACGGTGCATCTTGAAGGTGCAGATAAAAAGCCCCAACGCAAAGAGACCCCAGACACTGAGGAACGCGGCAACCTCAACGGGTCCCGGCGCTTTTGCGAGACCCAGAACCGGGAGCATCGCAATCGCGGCAAAGGATACCCAGAAAAACCCGAAGCTCACGAACGTGACAAAGCCGAAGGTATTGTTCTTCTTCCATTCCAGGATACCGGCGATGATCTGGGCGATGCCTCCGTAGAAAATGGCCATCGCAAGGATGGGGCTCCCGAGGGCAATGATGCCGACGTTATGCAGGCTCAGTGCCATGGTCGTCATGCCGAACGCACAAAGCCCAAGTGGTGCAGGATTTGCTGTGTCATCAACAAGGAATATGCTGTTTCTGCTCGTATCGTCTGCCTGATTCATAGTTTCCTCTCCTGGCACGGCGGATTGAACCTCTGCTGCACCAACAGGATCACATTTGTGGTGCCAGATATTTATCCGTTTCACAATGAGTGCACCAATTACCGAGAGGTGCACTGAATATCTGCACAGTTCCAGAGAGAAGTGCACCACAATGCGTCGGAAGATGCCCGGCCGCATGACCGTATCGGACAGGGAGTCCATATGATCCGCACCGCATCCGGCCCACACACCCAAGAGAGATTCTATCTCCCGACCCACCCAACCGTGTCGAGTTCGAGGACGCACGGTTCCGTCTCACCGGAGGGACAAGGAGAGTATCGGAGCGCGAATCCCCCGCCCGAACCCCGATCACCGGGATCAGGAAAGCCGATCCGTGCAAGGTGCGCGCCCATCGGGCCGCGGCAGGCGGCGGCACACTCTCAAGGGATCTTCCGGCGTTTCGCCACGCCCGATCACCTGCTTCTCCACGCTCCCAACCGTCACCGCCATGACCAACGTGCTGATCTGATAAACCCGCAGGTAGATGTATGCGTACTGCAGAATGCGTGCAGCAACTGGGTGATACCTGATGAGCTGGCAAGATATTGGAATAACGGCGATCACAATTCTGTTCTCGGTCATGCTCCTGCCGCAGCTCCGCGACGTCATCTCCCGCGACACCGTGCTGAACTTCTTCTCCGCACTCTGCACCGGCATTCTGGCCGTTCTCATGTGCCTGATATTCGCCACCCTCGAACTCTGGCTCTCGGTAGCTGCCGAGTCGGTCGTAGCAGCCGTCTGGATGGCGCTCGCCTATTTCTCGGTGAAGAATGTGCGGGATGCGGTATACCCCGAGAGGACGCTCTGGTTTGTGGCCGGGGATTTCTTCACCGTCTGGGCGATGGGTGTTGTTTTTCTCGCATCGAAGGGTGTGAGACGGTTATTCTCAAGGAACCATCCCGACTGAAGGCGGAGCGGCATGGCCGCCGTACTCCCCGGTGCGGGAAACCTTTGATAACCTCCGGGCGCCCAAGCAGGAACCGCATGGATAGTGTTTCGGCGGCGATCACGCAGAGCTTCGTGCGGCTCATCGGCGGCGAATCCGTATCGTTCGAGAGCCTCTTTGCAGGAGAGCCACAGATCGATACCCCCCTGCACGGCGAGATCAGGGAGAGAAGAGCATTTGCCCGATTTATTGACGAGCAGCGGCGCCTTCTTCGGGAGGAGCGGGCGCGAACGGATCTCCTCGCGCTCACCGCCACCGATGAGCGGGTCGTCGCGGAGTTCAGGCTCACCCTTGTCCGCAGCGGCACCCCGATCGAGCTCCCGGTTGCCATCGCTGCAGACCGCATCGGCGATGTCGTCTCGATGATGCGGGTCTACTACAGCAGATGGCCGCTCACGGGGCGGCACTGGATCCGGCCGCCGATCATCGCCCCTGCAGAGGATCTTCAGGAGCCTGCGATCATCGAGGAGTACACGGCCGCACTGAAAAAAGGCGATGCGGGAGCGGTGCTCGCGCTCTTCGAAGAGGACGGCTACGCACGCGAACCGAGCGGGGCGGCGTACACGCACGCGGGAGTCGATGGGCTCAAGGCATTTTACGGTGAGATCCTCGCCGACGGGGGGATCGCGCTTCGGCATTGCACGGCGACCTTCGACGGCACCCGGTGCGCTGTGGAGTACATCTGCGACGCATGGGGAGCGAACGTGCTCCCTCCGCAGGCAGGGGTGGCGGTGTACGAACTTTCAAAGCGGGGACGTCTCTCTGCCGCGAGGATCTACGACGATATATCGCCGCCGGGGGAAAGAGGCTAGAAAACGGCACGACCGGTGCCCGGGACGCCGGATCGCTGCGATTATCCGCCCGCATTGCTCACCAGAGGTGGAGAGACCATACGAATCTGCCGCCAGGTACTCATGTGCCGGCATCCTGCTCCTTCTCGCTGCCGTGCTCACCTGCGGGTGCATAGCCGCACCGCAGGAGGGAACCGCGACCACCTCCTCGAACACAACCGCATACTCCCCCGCAATGTCGCATACCGTCGGGATTGAGCTCGCGGCGCACTACACAGGCCCGGCGGAAGACGCCGTCATCTACCACTGGACAACCGATTACGGTGAAGCCGTCACCTTGACACACCGCGATTACCGGGTGACACCGCTCGGCGCCGATGTAGTCACCGGAGAGTCGGCCGTCTGCCATCTGCTCGACGTCGGGAACCGGGTACTCAAAAACACCTCCATGCCCATGTCCTGTGCAGGACGGCAAAGAGTCGGTCGGTGGCGACGAACGTATGGATAGTAACCGTGACGTTCTCGCTCATCCCGGGTTCGACCCCGGTGTAGCCGATGACGCCGCCGGGATGGTCGAAGAGATTATTGTGGACCATGAGCCACAGCCGGATCCGTTGCTCACGACCTCGTCGACAGTGACGTTGCCGACGACTCCGTCACCCGCGATTGCCTGATCCGTGACGTTGACCAACGATATGACCGTTTCGCTCATTGCAGTCTGGTTCGTCTGCTGGGTGGACGATACACCAGCCATGGATGCCGGCAGCAGAGCAGCTGCACAAACAAACCCGATGGTCTTCATCATCTATCCCCCCTCGCCCCCGCAGAGGCGAGCCGTCTGGTGCAGGTAGTGACAAATACGTGTTTGGGCACTTCCCCGGTCGGCGCATACAGGAGGAATACCCGGCCGGAGAACCGCAGGACTACGACTCAAGGAGCCCCGTCGTCTGCCCGACCTCAATCAGGTGCCCGTCCGGGTCGCGCAGGTAGCACCGGATCTCGACGCCCCGATCGATCGGCGGCGTCAGAAACTCAGCACCCGGGCCCGCCACTCATCATAGACCGCGTGAATATCAGCCACCCTGATGTTTAACGCACTGGCGACAGTATTCGGATCTCGCGGCGGCGTCATCGTCACCTCCGGCTTATCGTCGGTCGGCCCTCCCCCGGTGTTGATGATGAGCCAGCTGTTCAGAAAGCGCATAACACACGGGTCGCGTTCGCGCACCACCGTCGCCCCCAGCACATCCCGGTAAAACGTGCGTGAACGATCGATATCCTCGACGATGAGCAGCATGGTGAGCAGCATGCCCTTATCAGGCGTCGGAAAATCCTCTTTCACAATAGATCCCTCCGTTTCACGAGAGGGACGCATCCCTGGTAAAGCTATGCCCGGTCGTGCAGGTGCGGTGCAGCCGGGCGCAACCGGGGAGGCTCCGGGAGTGGAAGACTGCAATAAAAGATTAGGCGTGGTGGCGTCCCAGGAAATAGACGCCGATACAGATGACGCCGATCGAGATTGCCATTGCCAGCATGTCGATAGACGTAGTGAACTGCATGGTGAGAATGCGCTGGAAGAAACTGACGATCAGCACCATGATGATCACCTTGATGATCTTGTTCTTCAGGTCGTCGAGACTGGAGACTTCAAGGATGCTCCCGAACGAATCATCCTTCCGTGCGATGTCTATCTCCGAGATGAAGAGCTCGTAAATGCCGAAGCTGAAGATGAGCAGGACGAGGCCGATCAGGTAGAAATCCACTGCCCCGATGATTGCGATCAGAATATCCTCGTGGGTCAGGTGGCTATCCGTTACCAGGATATACTCCACAAGTATATTGAAAACTTCCAGAGAACCGGCAATAAACAGAACGATTGCACTGAGCGCTCCGAAGATCACGCCGAGCAGAACGATAAACCGTGAATTCCAGAGAATTCGTTCAAAGACGTTCTCTATAACGCTCAGGTTCCGTTCCTGAATGAGAGGTGCCGGACTATCCGGTATCTTGACTTTCTCCATAATCTGTCCCTTGATGTGGGTAGTACATCTGTCGGTGATAGATTAACAACTTTTCAGAATCATTCTGATCGCAGGATAAAAATCAGGCGAAACCCTGCCGGTGAGAACAGCCGTTCGGAACAGGGCGGGTTCCCCGCCGAAAGGGCGGCCACCCGTTCTCCC
>CAWGXH010000015.1:0-4375 GCA_963826525.1 uncultured Methanomicrobiaceae archaeon
CCCGGCCGGCCTGAAACCCGCCTGGCCGCCCGTCCGATCGCAGAGCCCGGTGGCAGGGGATGACGAGGGGAAACGGGTTGTGGGCGAGTGCATTGCCGACCGCCCGTGCAGCGCCCGGATTCCCGAGATAGCGGGCGATGCGCCCGTACGTGCTGATATATCCCCGGGGTATGCCGTATTCGGCGAGGAGTACGCGCCGCTGGAAGGGCGGGCGCCGGTAAGATCGAGCAGCCCGGTATCGAACTGCACGTCATATCCCAGAAGGAAGGACTGTATGCCGGTGATCAATGTTCGGATATCTTTTTGCCGGGGGTTTTGAATAAAAGGCATCCCTCCGATTATCGCCGCATCGGCCATGGGGTCGCCGGGGAGGATGATTCTCTGCACCTTCGGCCCCGATGCAGCGTGGATCCAGACCAGGCGGACCCGGCCGAATGCCGTCCCGATATCGGTGACCGCCGGGAGCATCGTGTCGGGAGATCGATCCATGAGTCCCGGATATGCTGCTGCCTGTGTATTAGTATCATACCTGCCGTCGCTCTCACACCGCCCCGTGGCATACTCCCGGTTGGGGGTGACGCCCCGCCTCATCGAGTCGCTCATCAGTGTATTCCGGGCTGAAATGACAACGGTGCCAGGATGTCTCTCCATGCAGGCAAGGGCGAACCAGGACTCCCGAACGATTTCAAGAGGTGATAAGTGAAGAAATGTGAAAGACCCTGGCCGGAAAATCCGGATTGCGGTCCAATGCTCGCGTGTTTTGACTTTCGGGGCGGTTCCCTCACTATGGCATTTCCCCTGATCCGACATACATTGTGCGCGCGCTTTTCATATCCCTCATGCCCCGTCGTATTACCTCGTTTTGTGGGATTTAGCGTTCTCTGTCGCACTTTCACACAACCAACAAGGTGCAGCACGACCTGGACGTGTTCTCGATCGCAGGACTCCCGCGACTACGGTATGACAGCCCGGTGTCGTTCTATACACTCACTCCTGCACAGGCATGTTTCATCAAACGGATAACAGATCTTTACCCGTGGCCCACCTCATAGAAGGGTACGTCAATGCAGTCTCCCCGAGAGCTACCGTTATTACCGGCCATGGGATACTACTCATGGGTACTGCTTAAAAAGGAGTCCTGATTCGGATGTCGGCGCCCCGAGAAACTGCACAGAAAGACCCTGATCTTAATAAGCAGGAAGCGGCACAGGACATCTCCACCGAAGTGGAACGACTCGTTCGGGATCGGACTGCCGAACTCCAGACGGAAATTGATACCCTTCGATATGAGAATGAGACATTGAAACACGTTGAGAGAGACCCTAGAAAAAACGAAGACTGTGCAAAAGATCGCTCAGAACTCAATGTGATCTATACTTCGGCACCCATCGGGCTATGCCTTCTCGGCACGGATACCCGGTATCTCCGTATTAACCAGCGATTTGCAGAAATGAACGGTTTCTCTATCGAGGAGCACATTGGCAAAAGGGTCAGGGATCTTGTCCCGGGTCTAGCGGAGGAGGCAGAAGCTCTCGCCCGCAAGGTTGTTGAAACGGGCGAACCCGTTCTCGATATCGAGATCCACGGGGAGACGCCCTCGCAGCCCGGTGTGACGCGGTACTGGAAAGAGAGCTGGTTGCCGCTGAAGGACGACTCGGGACTGGTTGTAGCGATCAATATCATCGCCGAGGAGACTACCGAGCAAAAGAGGCTGCAGGAGGAACTCATCAAGGCCAATGTCAAACTCGAAGACCGGGTTAGGGACCGGACGGCTGAACTCGAGCGCTCCAATACCCTGTTCCAGATCGAGATCGAAGAGCGCGACCGAGTTGAAATAGCGCTCCAGGAGAGCAAAGAGAAACTCCAGACCCTCTTTCAGCTCCTGCCGGTCGGCATCTCGGTCCTCGACGAACACAGGAAAATACTGGACGCTAATCCAACCCTGGAGAATATCCTCGGTCTTTCGCGAGACTGTCTCCTGCACGAAGCCTACAACAATCGTCGATACATCCGGCCTGACGGAACAGATATGCCCGTGGCCGAATTTCCCAGCAGCCGTGTAATTACGGAGCAGACTGCCATTCGCAACGTCGAGATCGGTATCGAGACGGAGGGCGGCAGCACTATCTGGACGAACGTGAGTGCGGTGCCGCTTCCGTTTTCGGACTGGCGCATGCTGTTGACCACATCGGATATCACCGAGCGCAAGCACATGGAGGAGGCGCTCCGGGAGAGCGAGGAGAAGTTCCGGGCTCTCGTTGAACACTCCCTTGACGGCACTCTCATCCTTGATCCGAAGGGAAACATCCTCTCCGTGAACCGTGCCGCAGTCCGGCTCGTAGGAATTGAGGATCCCGACGAGGTGAGCGGGAGAAGAAATGTCATGGAGTTTGTTGCCCCCGTGTCACAAGACGATGTCATCAAAGACTTCGGTGAGGTGGCAAAAGGGACTGACGCGTATATTGCACGCTATAAGATCCTCACGGTGGCGCAGGAGGAGCGGTGGGTCGAGAGTATCGGGAAATCCATTGTCTATAAGGGTGCTCCGGCAATCCTCATCTCGCTGCGGGACATCACCAAGCGGAGGCAGGCGGAGGCCGAACTGAGGACGACAAAAGAGTACCTGGAGAACCTGATCGGTTACGCCAACGCCCCGATCATCGTCTGGAATCCGGAGTTCTTCATCACCCGGTTCAACCAGGCCTTTGAGAGCCTGACCGGCATTCCTGTAGAGGAGGCCGTCGGGGCGAGGCTTGAGATCCTCTTTCCGGAGGAGAGCAGGGATGCATCGATGGAGATGATCCGGCGGACGATGGCCGGCGAACGGTGGGACACGGTCGAGATCCCGATCATGGACCGATCGGGCAGCGTCAGGACGGTGCTCTGGAACTCGGCAAACATCACCGGTCACGGGGGAACGCTGCTTGCGACGATTGCGCAGGGGCAGGACATCACCGAACGCAAACAGGTCGAAGAGGAGCGGGCTGTGCTGCACCGGCAGCTGGAGGCGGCGCACCGGGAGGCGAACCTGTACCTCGACATCCTCACCCACGATATCGGCAACACCGAGAATGTCTCGAACCTCTATACCGAGTTGCTTATGGATATCATGGAGGGGGAGGCTGCCGAATACGTAGAGAGACTCCGGCGGAGCATCAGTAAAAGCATCGAGATCCTCGGGACGGTCTCGAAGATCCGGCGGATCCACCATGGATTACCGGATATACGTCCGGTCGACCTCGAAGCAGTCATCCGGGAGGAGATCGGTCACTTCCCGGACGTGACAATCCGGTACGAGGGTGCTCCCTGGTCGGTCCTCGCAGACGACCTCTTCTCGGAAGTGTTCGCAAACCTGATCGGCAATGCCGTGAAACACGGCGGCCCCGGCGTCGAGATCACCATCAGGACCCAAGAGGAGAACGGGTTCGTCCGGGTCTCGATTGAGGATACCGGTCCGGGCGTGCCCGACGATCAGAAAAAAGAGATATTCCACCGGTACAAAAAGAAGAGGCGGGGCGTCGGTGAAGGCCTCGGGCTGTATCTCGTCCAGATCCTGGTCGACCGTTACGGTGGAACGATCTTTGCCGACGACCGGGTGGCGGGTCACCCGGAGCAGGGAGCCGCGTTCCGGTTCACGCTGAAGAAAGCCACGTAGTACCGCCGATAGATTTCGGTAAAAATGCACTTGTTATTTTAACAACCGCCACACTTCTTTTGGATGTGGTTTGCTCCCCTCACCCTCCCGTATGCGGTTTTTGATGCGCGTATATCACGCCCGCTCCCTCCGGTCGCTCTGCCCTCCTCCCGCGGGAGGAGGGGAGTCATTGCGATAGCCCCTTCCTGGGCGACTCGGTTGATCCTCCGGCAGCTTGGTATTGTGGTCTTCCGGAGGTGCCCGGATCTTCTCGACTTTCTTGAGGGAGATGTCGCTGTAATCGTTCTCGATCATCCAGAGATAGAGCCTTTTTGGGAAGATGATCTGATCGCGGATGGTGTTCTGTTCGAACGGCCGTCCCCGCTGGCTGGTTGCGGATTTGATGACGTGGATTGCCTGGTAGAGATCGGCGACGATGTTGCTGCGGTAGGGGCCGATGAAGTGCCGCCGGTTCACCAGGGCAAAGGTGATCTTGTTCGCCCGTGCGGTGCCGATCCCGTTTGATGCCCGCAGCTCGGCGACAAACTCCCGGATGAGTGCGGCATCGTCTTTATCGAGCCGTTCCTCGTCGATGGCACGCTGGATCGATGCCTCAGCGCATTCCGGTTTGACGAGCTGGAATGATTGCTGTACCTGGGTTGAGGCTCCGAATGCTTCTCCCATGCAAGCGAGGTCAGAAAGAGACTATTTAACGATTTGGGGAGAGAATCGAAATTGAAA
>CAWGXH010000016.1:0-4683 GCA_963826525.1 uncultured Methanomicrobiaceae archaeon
TGAACGCGGCGGAGAGGACGCTCTACGAAAGTGAACGCCGGCAGCGTGAACTTGCCGGGTCTCTCGAGGTGGAACGAGCCCGGTTGTCGACCATCCTTGAGACTCTGCCGGTAGGCGTTGGATTGCCGATCGGGACGGCAGGCTCATCGGCAAAAACGAGGAGGCCAACCGGATCTCGGCCGGCAATGCGCCGCTCCTGGAAGGCATCGAGGACTATCCGCAGTATACGGCCTGGTATGCCGATAGCGGAGAGATGGTGTCGCCTGAGGAATACCCCGTGGCCAGGGCACTGCTGGCCGGCCGGCCGATCGAGCCCGTTGAATTGCAGATCCGTCGTTTCGACGGCACCGAAGGGACGGTGCTGGTTTCTGCTGCACCGATTAAGGACAGACAGGGCCGGGTAACGGGAGCCGTCGGCATCAACCTGGATATTACCGAGCGGAAGCAGGCGGAGAACGAACTGCTTCTCAGCGAAGAGAATCTCGCTGCCTCCCAGGCGATCGCACACGTCGGGAGTTACTTCTGGGATCTCGAAAAGGATCTGATGATGTGGTCTGATGAACTGTATCGGATTTTAGGGCTCGCTCCGCATGAATTCCCGCCCACCTATGACTGCGTACACGGCCTTCATCCATCCCGATGATCGGGAAGAGGCGCTCCGGAAGATACGGAGTGCGGTCGAAGGAGGAAAGCCCGGGATCAATGAACACCGCATTGTGCAGCCCGACGGCACCGTGAGATTTGTGCAGGTCCGGAGCCAGGTGTACTGCAATGAACGTGGCGAACCGAGAATGGTTCGGGGCGTCGTTCAGGATATCACCGAGCAGAAGCGGGCGGAAGAGGAACTGCGGGAGAGCAACGAGAAACTCCAGGTCCTCTTCCAATTCCTGCCCGTCGGCATCTCGATCCTCGATGAGCACAGAAAGGTACTCCAGGCCAACCCCGTGCTGGGGGAGATCCTCGACCTGTCGCGTGACGACCTCCTGCACGGAACCTATGAGAATCGCCGGTACTCCGGCCCGATGGAACCGAGATGCCTGCGGCCGAATTCCCGAGCACCCGCGCAATCACGGAGCAAACCGAAGTCCGAAACGTCGAGATCGGCATCGAGAAAGAGGACGGCAGCACCATATGGACAAACGTGAGTGCGGTGCCGCTCCCGTTTTCAGACTGGCACATGCTGTTGACCACAGCGGATATCACCCAGCGCAAGCGGGCAGAAGAAGCACTCAGAGAAAACATTGAGCGGTATCAGCAGTTTTTTAATAACCCGCTTGTCGGGTATGCTCTCTGCAGGATCATCATGGACGAGCATGGTAACCCGGTAGATTTTGTGTATCTGGAGATCAATCAGGCATTTGAAGATATAACCGGGTTGAAACGAGAAGATGTTCTGAATAAACGAGTGACGGAGGTTCTCGTTCCCGAAGAAGTAGCCGAGCTTACGCAGCGCTATGGAAGGGTAGCGTTGACGGGGGAACCGACGACGTTTCACTATCACATCCCTTCTATCTCGAAATGGTTTGAGGTAGCGGTGTTTTCCCCACAACAGGGGCACTTCATCGCGTTTTTTACGGATATCACCGACCGCAAGCGGGCGGAGGAGGCACTTCAGCGTCGGACCGATGACCTCGTCCGGAAGAGCCGGGATATTGAGGCGGCACGCAATGAGGCGAACATGTACCTCGACATCATGACCCACGATGTCCGGAACGCCAACAACGTCTCGAGCATGTACGCCGATCTCCTGACCGACCTGGCGGACGGAACCCTGAAGGCCTACGCAGAGAAGTTGCAGGGCAGCATCGGACGAAGCACCGGAATCCTCAAGAATGTCGCCACTATCCGGCGGGCTTCCGAGGAATCCGGCAACCTGGTGCCGGTGAACCTCGATGCCGTCATTAAGGAGGAGATCGGAAACTTCCCCGGGGCATCGATCCGGTACATCGACCCTCCGGTCGAGGTGCTGGCGGATAATCTTGTGCCGATGATCTTCACGAACCTCATCGGGAACGCCGTCAAGTACGGCGGACCTGATGTGGAGATTACCATCCGGGTGGAGATGCAGGACGGCAAAGTGCTGGTCGCGGTCGAGGATACCGGCCCGGGCGTCCCGGACGAGGTGAAAGAGAAGATCTTCAGCCGGTTCGAACGGGGCATGGCCAGAGGGCGCGGCGAAGGGCTCGGGCTCTTTATCGTCAGGACCCTCATCGAGCGGTATGGCGGAGAGATCTGGATCGACGACCGGGTGACCGGCCGGCCGGAGGAGGGGGCGGCGTTCCGGTTCACGCTCCGGGAGGGTTCGGGCTCGCCGAGAAGATAACGTAGGTATGACCGGCGGCAGCCGGGGGTCTCCCGCTTCCCATGCCCACGCGGACACCATCGCACGGGAAAAAGGGAAAGGCTAATCGATAACCGGGAGAAAGCAAACGTTGATGCGATACCCTCTGCCGATCATCGGGCTGCTCGTCAGCGTCGTCATGGTATCCGGGTGCCTATTCGGGTCGTCTTCGCCCGGCGTCGGGGTCGAATCTGCCGGATGCATTCTTCCGCGACGCCTCGGTGATCAAACTCGATCCGAACGGAACCGTCGCGTGGCAGACCCGGCTCTCCCTCGGGCGAGACACGATTCTCTCATCGGTAATCCCGATGCCGGACGGCGGCTACGCCGTCACCGGGCAGACGATACCGGTGGGCGGAAATTTCAGTATACCCCGTCCTTTCGTGGCGATGCTCGATGCGAACGGCTCGCTCCTCGGGAACCGGACACTGCCGATCCCGGATATGGCCGCCGGCAGTGCCGCTCCGGCACCGGACGGCGGACTTGCCGTCACCGGCAGTTCCGGGACATTTCTCTGCCTCGATGCGAACAGCACGGTGCAGTGGGAGAAGGTGCTTCTCGCTGGACGGCGATCCGGACGATCGTGCCGGCTCCGTCCGGCGGGTACCTGATCGGGGGCAGTGCCGACGGAGGTGCCGCCGTCGCACGGCTGGACGATACGGGCTCCGGACTCTGGTCGACGATTTTTTCCGGCCAGAAAGGAGCGTTGGTCGAGTGCATCCTGCCAACCGCGGACGGCGGCCTTGCCGTCGCCGGAACCGCCGCCGAGGGAGGAGAACTCCGTTCGTCGACCTGGGTTGCACGGCTCGACGCTGACGGAGCCGTGCTCTGGGAACAGACTGTGGAAGAGGGATATTCGGCCCTCATCTGGGACATCTCGGATCTCTGGGAGACGGACGGGGAGATAGGGATAGTCTACGAAGTCATCCGGCCCGGGCAGGGAAGGTTCGAGACGGTCGTCGCCACGTTCGGGCCGGACGGGACGCCCGCCGATAACCGGACGCTGGACGCCTTCACCCCGGTGCTCCGGCTGCCGGACGGCGGCTACGTCTTCGCCGCGTTCCCGATGCCGTTTGAGGGAGAGGGCGGCTGGTACTGTTACGGAACGGTGCTGCACGTCGTCCCGCTCGACGCATCCGGGGCGGTGATCCGGAACACCTCCGTCGATCTCGGAGAAGGGAGTCAGGTAGGACCGCTCGTCATGACCGATGACGGCGGCTACATCGTCACCGTCACCCACGGCCCGGCGAACGGGGTCTCGTCAGTGACCGGGAGCGGCGGAGCGGCGGTGAGCATTGCGTTCCGGCGGGGGTGATCGGAAGATGACGGCAGACAATCGAATCAAATACTTCCTCGCGGCGCTCTGGGGCGCAGCGATCGTCCTGCTGCTCGGAGGGCGTATCGCCTACGAGATAACCGGTACGCCGGTCTTCGGGTACGTCTCGATGGCGTACATCATCATCGTCAACCTGACCGCCGCTACCCTGCTGATCGTCATTATTGTACGGCTCAAGGAATGGATTGAGCGGCAGGCGGCAGCAATAGCAGGGCGGAAATCTGCCGTGCCGGAGCATGAGGCCGGGCTGCAGGCGCTCCGGCAGTCGGTGGAACGGCTCGAAGCGAGGGTGAACGAGATTGAGGATGCCCGGAATAAGGCGGCCGAATAACCTTTGAGCCGTTCATCGGATACACCCTTCCCCGCCCGTGAGGAGGAGGCCCTCATCCTCTGCGACGAACGGGAGGTAAAGAAGCAAACAATAATCCTCCGGCACGGCGATCTCCTGGAAGGGATGTAGTCATGAGGGATTGTGATGCGGAGTCCGGCAGCGGCCGGGCTATGAGGATCCGGCTGGTTCGGTCGTTCGAAACAGGTGGTAGCGACACCTACGAGATCTCTCCGGCGAGACTCGAGATCGAGGTGGCAGCGGGCGGTGCTGCCGACGAGATCCTCATGCTCGCCTCAATCCAGGGAGACTTCGCCTACCAGTCCGGGGCCGACCCTTGAACGATTCCTGATCGAGATCGGGCAGTACAGCGACCTCGACCGCATCGGCGAGGCACTGCTGGAGATTGCCGCCCTTGCCCGTGAGTCTTCGCCGGAGTCCGCCCCTGATCCGCATGCCGTCGGAGACCTCGTCCGGGAACTGCAGCGGCGACGGGAGGAGGCGATTGAGGAGACGGAGACCGGCACGATCGAGGACGAGATCGCGACGGGCGTCTACGGCGACGAGTTCTCCGGGTAACTCCCTTTCAGAGAGGCACTGCACCGACCCGGATGCACTCCACACCCTGAACTGGTGATGCAGACGGCGGGCGGAATACTGCCGTTATCCTACAGATCA